>JBCNQK010000001.1:0-1030054 GCA_039592855.1 Chitinophaga sp.
TTGTACCTGTAAAGAGGAGTGTACCACCTGTTGGTGCACTGTACCAGCGGGTCTGGATATTCTGACCTGTTACAGTAGCTGTCAGGGTTGCCTGCTGACCAGCGCAGATAGTAGCGTTGGTGACAGTCGGCGTTACCAGACCAGGCACCACACTTACAGTAACGGATACCCTGTTCGGGTTCGCGCAATTATTGCTGGTACGTACGCTCTGTACATAATAGGTGGTAGTAGCTGTCAGCTGTGGCGTAGTGAAGCTTCCGCCGTCACCTACTTTCGTACCACCCACTGGCTGTGTATACCATTCCAGTGATGAAACGGCGCTACCTGTCGCTGTCAGTGTTGCTGTATTACCGCTACAGATAGTAACGTTACGCACAGCAACAGCAGGAGCAGATACCTGTCTTGTAGCATAGTAGACATTCGCTTTCACCAGTGCGGCAATGATACCAGCTCTCAGGCGGACCTGAACACGGTCGTAAGTACCACCTGGTGCAAATGCTACCGTGAACTTGCTGGAACCTGTCAGCAGACGTACACTTACGCTGCTGTTGTTCAGTAATACAGCATCATTGTTTGGAGTAGCACCATTGAAGCTGGATACTTCCAGAGAACTCAGCAGACCCGCATCCACTACCTGAGCAGGCAGTTCCAGGACGATGCGTACGCTATCGCCGGCAGCTGCTGCATCCGGGAAGATGAGGCTTTGCTGTACGCTACCGCTGCCGGCAGCCAATGGTACAGAAAGTATCGAGAAGTTATTGATATCAGCATCTGTTGTATTCGCTGCATCCTGTACAGAGCAGAGTACACACACAGCTGTTGTACTGTTTGTCTGTGCATTTGCGAAATCACACGCCGTGTTTGGCGCAACGGTCACGGTCAGCGGTACTGCTGTACGCTGGCTCGGACAGCTGCCTGCGCCAGCCACCGCTTCTACATAATAAGTGATGTTGCTGGTCAGCGCAGGCGTAGTGAATGTAGGGCCTGTTGCAACTGAACTACCACCTGTAGCCACTGTGTACCATGCGTAGGTCACACCTGGCGTTGTGGAGCTGGCTGTCAGCGCTGCTGTCTGACCGGATACCACCTGACCATTCGCTGGTACTGTTGTTACGGTCGGAGCGGCAGGCACTGTATTGACAGTAACTGTAGTAGCTGTTCTGGACGCGCTCGAACAAGCGCCTGTCACCGCCTCTACATAATATGTAGTAGTAGCAGTCAATACCGGCGTCTGGAAGGATGCGCCTTCAAATACCGGCGTACCGCCTGTTGCTGCCGCGTACCAGCGGAATATTACACCTGGCGTTGCAGATGTAGCCACCAGCTGTGTGCTGTTATTTGCACAGATAGTAGCGCTGGTTGGTGTTATCACCGGAACAGCCGGTTGATCGATCACATTCGCAGTTACCCTTGTGCGGGTCGTATTTGCACAACCGGTAGCGTTCGATGCTTCGATATAATATACAGTCGTCGCTGTCAGCGCCGGTGTAGTATAAGATGTACCTGTGAAGAAGGCAGTGCCACCTGTCAGGGCAGTATACCAGCGATAGGTAATACCTGCAACAGGTTTCACATTGAAGGTAGCGGTGCTACCACTGCAGATGGTCAATGCTGTCGTATCCAGTACCGGTGCATCCGGAACAGGATCAACGATAGCCGTTACCGGTACACGCTGCAGGTTCGGACAGTTCAGACTGGTCTTCACAGCTTCCACATAATATGTGGTGTTGGCTGTCAGCGCAGGTGTCTGATAAGCAGTACCGGTGAAGATCGAAGTACCTCCTGTAGCGGTAGTATACCAGCGGAAGGATACATTCGCCGGACCACTTGCTCTCAGGTTTGCACGATTGCCTGCGCAGATCGTATCTCCCTGTACCACAGGCAGACCCACCACACGGCTTGCAAAGTTCACGCTTACTGCGCTCAGGGCTGTCGCTACACCTGAATTCAGGCGCACCACGATCCTGTCAAACAGCGCTTTCGGCTTGAAGCCTACCAGTGCCTGCTGACTGCCACCCAACAGGGCGACTTTCACCAGCGGACTATTCAGCGCCACAAAGTCATTATTGGAAGTAGCTCCGTTATAAGAGCCTATTTCAACTGTAGAAAGCAGACCAATGTCAGCCAGGGAACCATCGAAAGACAAACCAATCAGGGTGCTGTCATTCAGTTCGCTGATCTGTGGGAATACCAGCGATTGCTGCACATAACCGTTCAGCAGTCCCAGTACCACATGAAGCGTAGATTTAGTAGCGGTGCTGTTATCAACTGCCAGGGCAGGATTTTCAACAAAGCAGCCTACACATACGCCATTGGAAGTATGTTGCTCGCTGGTAGCAGCATCACAAGGAATATCATTACCACCCGGTACTACCGTAGCGGTTACAGATACTCTCGGACCACTGATACAACCACTTGTATTCACTGCCACAACAGAGAAGGTAGTGGTAGCCGTCAGCGGACCTGTATTGAATACAGCGCCGGTATAAATAGAATCACCGGCAGCGTTGTACCATTTATAGATCACATTCGTACCAGTAGCAAATGCCGTAAAGATAGCACCCTGACCAACGCTCACAGTCGTACTTAATGGCGTAACTGTGAGGTTAACCGGAGCAGGGCTCACTGTAACCGGCACTCTTGTTCTGGTAACGCTCTTACAACCATTATTATCAGCTTCCACATAGAACGCAGTATCAGCTGTCAGTGCATTGGTCGTATAGTTTGCAGTAGATGACAGTAATGTACCACCGGTTGGTGCTGTGTACCAACGGAAGGTTGCACCTGCAGGAGCTGTTGCCAGCAGGGATGCAGGACTACCGGTACAAACCGATCTGCCGGCAGCTGTCGGAGCAGCAGGCGTTGCGCCTACATTTACTCTCACTGGCACCCTGGTCGGATTAGCACAACCGAAACGGCCTGCTTCTACATAATAGGTAGCAGATGCGGTCAATGCACCAGTTGTATAGGTAGGTCCTGTCTGGACCGCCGTACCGCCAACAGCGGTCGTGTACCAGGCAAGGTTTGCACCATTCGCAGTAGTCGCATTCAGCGTTGCTGTACTACCACTACAAACGTCTACACTCGCAACTGTTACCACCGGACGAGGTGTCACCACTGCCGCGAAGTACACTTTCACACTTGTCAGCGCTGCCAGCACACCATTGATGCTGATCATAACGCCGTTGAAGGCTTTGGATACCGGCAGTGTTACACGGAACTTGTTACCGGTATTCAGCAGGGTAAGATGTACAGTAGGATTATTCAGGAAAACAGCATCTGCATTTGGCGTGCTGCCATTATAAGTTTCAAGTCTGATACCACCGAGCAATGTAACGTCAGCCAGCTGACCCGGAATTTCCAGGTCAAGGGTCACACTGTCACCGGCAGGGTAGGTATTGTCAAACTGTAACAGCTGACCAACATAACCTAATGCGCTGACAGTAGCGGTGATCGTAGACGCAGAGTTGGAATTCTCATCCACCGCCAGCGCAGGATCAGCTACAGCACACAGCAGACATACGCCGGAGATCACAGGGCTCACCTGTTGTTTCGCATAGCTACATGGGGTTGGCTCTGTTGGCAGATTGATATCTACCTGTACTCTCGTACGGGCAGAACTGGTACAGTTGTTAGATGGATCTCTCACCTCTACATAGTATACCGCAGCCGCAGAAAGCACCGGAGTAGTGAAGGTGGATGAATTGCTTCGTACCACATTGCCGCCAGCAGGCGCGTCATACCAGTTATACTGGTAAGCCGGATTCGGGTTGGTAACTGTGAAAGTAGCTGTCTGACCAGCATTGATGGTCCTCACCGTTGGTGAAACCAGTGGCTGTGGCAGACCAACGATCACATATACAGGTTTTCTTACAGGACTCACACATCCTGCGGAAGAAATTGATTCAACATAATAGATCGCGTTGGTCATATCGCTTACCTGGAAGGTTGCGCCAGTGCCCAGCACTGTGCCGCCTGCAGGCTGATTATACCAACGGAAGTTTGTACCAGGGCCAGTAGCGCGCAGCGTACCGGTAGTGCCCTGACAGATGTAAACTGTGTCTTTCTCAACAGTCGGCGTACCTGCGTAAATCTGTGCAGAATAAACCTTCAGCGCAGTCAATGCTGTAGCCACCCCGTTGAGTTTAATATTCACCCTGTCAAATGCTGCTCCCGGAGCAAAGGAGTAGATCAGGTCCCTATTGCCGTTCAACAGCTGCAGATTCAGCGTAGCCGGATTCAGGGTCACCTCATCAGCATTTAATGTACCGCCATTGGAAGAAGATATCTGGATACCCGCTAATACACCCAGGTCAGCCAGGCCGGTAGTAAAACCAAGTTTAATACGGATGCTGTCGCCTTTCACACCCGGAGCCGGGAAGATCAGGGACTGCTGGATATTGGCTCCTACACCCAGAATGGTGTGGATAATGGAAGCTGTCTGAGAACTATTATCTACCGCAGAATCCTGTTTCTCTACATAACAACCCACACAAATACCACTTGTGATACTCTGCTGGCTGGTGGCGCCGCCACAATCAATATCACCAGGATTAGCCGGTCCGCCATCACCATTCAGGGTAATGGATACCGGTGTACGTAAACTGCGACAGTTCGCATTGCCCTGTGCTACCGCTTCCGCATAGTAGGTCACATTACCTGTAACCGGCGGAACGGTGAACTGGGTACCTACAAATACTGCTGTGCCACCTGTTGGTGTGCTATACCAGTTATATTGATAAGTAGGGTTCGGAGAAACGATATTGAAGGTCGGTGTAGTACCTTCCTCCACAGATGCAGAAGACGGTGTAACAGTTACACCTGGCAGACCGGTTTTGATCTGAACAGGCGTACGTCTTTCGCTACCGCAACTGTCTGCACCGGCCGCTTCTACAAAGTAAGTAGTGTCTTTGGTGATAGCAGGCGTCACGAAAGTAGCGCCATAACCAACCGGAGAACCGCCTGTATAAGCTGTATACCAGCGATAGGTATAACCTGTCGGCGCGATAGCGGTCAGGGTAGCCGGACTACCCGTACATACATAGGCAGTCGCCACAGCTGGTTGCACGATCGGCGTTACGACCTGGGCATAATAGAGGTTAAGTGAGGTCAGTGCGCCCACTACTGCATTCACCCTTATTTCAATTCTGTCAAAGTCTTTATTAGCTACAAAAGTATAGGCATTCTGCTGTACGCCATCGAGTAAGCGAACCGTCAGCAATGAACTGGGAATACCTGCCATGTCTGCATCTGCAGGTCTTGCGCCATTACCCAGGCCGACCCCGATACCACTGATCACACCAAGATCAAGCAAACCGGTTGTAGTACCCAGACCGATACGTACAGAGTCACCAGCCTTTCCTTTGAAAGGGAATACTACATCCTGGTAAGCATAGCCCAGTGCACCAACACCCAAACGGATAGTAGATGCAGTGGAAGTAAGATTATCTACCGCCAGTGCTGCATTTTGCGTACCACACAGCAGACAGGCCAAACCACCTGTACCACTGCTCTGGGTCGTTGCGCCACTACAGCTCAGTGGACCGTTACCAGTTGCGCCGTTTACGTCCACTTCCACAGCGGTCCTTGTAATGCTGATCAGACCATCAGTAGGAGATACGGCTTCTACATAATAAGTCTTATCCTGGAACAGGGGAGGCGTTGTCAGACTATTGCCTGTATGAATAGGAGAGCCTCCTTCTTTGGTTTCATACCAGTTGAAGATCACGCCAGGGATGCTGGGGAGAGATGCATTCAGTGTAGCCGTCTGGCCTGCGGTAATTGTTGCAGGACTAGGTGTTACCGTTACCGGCGTCATGGCAATTGCCTCGTAGATATACAGGCTATTGTCAACCGCCAGCAGACTGCTGATATCTACCTGTGCCGCGTCAAACGTCTTAGACACCGGTATTGCCACACGGAATTTACTAATACCTGCCGTTGTTTGCAGGAGATTCACCGTTAAGAGTGGATTGTTCAATGTCTGCGGATCATTGTTGCTGACATTATTCAGGGAAGTTGTTATACGAATACTACCCAACAGGGAAGCATCCGCCAGGAAACCAGGTTTGCTGCCGAGTATCAGAATAATACTGTCGCCACTGTGATAGATACCCGGGAAATTAATTTTCTGTCCTACAGTAGAGGCAACGCCCAGTGGTAATGACAGTCTGGATGCTGTTGTGGAATCTCCATCAGCAGCAAATGCCGGATCAGTAATCGTACAGAGTGCGCAGGCTACACCACCGGTGATAGGGCCTGTCTGACCAGTACCATATGTCCAAAGCGGACCAGTACCACCACCGATCGTTACCGGTACAGCTGTTCTTACCAGGCTGGCTGTACCTGCAGGGTCTTCCGCTTCTACATAGTATGTTGTGTTGCGGATCAGCGCAGGTGTTGCGAACGCGCCAGGACCGGTAAATACAGGGGAACCACCTGTAGGGGTGGTATACCAGTTATAAGTAGGATTGGTGATCCGGATGGAAGGCGTTAAGGTAACACCGGTATTATAAGGCGTTTTTGCGGGATTAGGCAATACCGATACCGGGATCATAGCGGCTACTTCATATAATTTCAGTGAGCCGGATACGCCAACCAGTCCGCCGAAATCCACCTGTACCCCATCAAAGGTTTTGGTGGCCGGGATGGTTACACGGAATTTGCGGGCATTGTTCAGACCAGCGCCCAGCAACTGGAGTTTTACAGTAGGTGCATCCAGCGTCACGGCGTCATTGTTGGAGACCGCCGGACCTGCGATGCTATTATTGAAGGTAGTAACTCTTACTTTGGGCAGCACAACAGCTGCCAGGTTCTCAGTAGGTGCTTCCAGAAACAGGACGATACTGTCGCCCGCCTGGTATACACCCGGTAATTTAACCAGCTGACCTACATAAGCCGCCAGTCCTAAAGGAACAGTGAGGGTGGATGCTGTGGCGGTATCACCATCAGCTGCTGCTTCCGGTGTACTGATCGCGCAAGCCGCACAGGCTACACCACTGGTGAAAGGACCATCCTCTTCCTGACCATAGCTCCAGATCGTGCCAGGGCCACCTGCTACTTTTACTGTTACAGGCGTACGTACATAGCTGCTCAGATTATCCGCAGCACTGTATGCTTCCGCATAATAGGTGGTAGTGCGGTTCAGCAGGGGAGTAGGGAAGCTGTTGCCGGTAGCAACAGGGGAACCACCAGTAGGCGTGGTGTACCATCTGTATACAGGACTTGCAATACGGCCATCGGTGGTTGCAGAAAGTGTTACGCTGCTACCTGCGGTGATCAGCGGGGCTGCAGGACTTACTTTAACGGGTATGGTAGCTACCGCTTCATAAATACGTAAAGAACCAAACGCAGTAAATGCGGTGGTCAGACTCACCTGGGCGGCATCAAAATCTTTGGTGACAGGGATTGTCAGGCGCACTTTAGGCGAAGTACCAAGTCCGAGACCCAGTACATTAACACCAACGCTAGTAGCGCCCAGATTGATCACATCATTATTGGCGACATCATTATTAAATGTCTGTATCTGAATAGCAGATAATGCACCGAGCGAAACGATCTGACCCGGGATATCTACATCCAGCACGATAACGTCACCGGCTTTATAGTCACCGGGGAATTTCAGGAGTTGTCCTACGGAAGTCAGCGCACCTACCGGCAGTTGCAGCATGGAGGCGGTAGTGGTATCTGCATCTACCGCTGCGGCAGGATTATCTACATAACAGAGCGCACAGGCAACACCACCAGTTACGGGGCTCACCTGCTGATCGGCATATGTCCAGATAGGACCCACACCACCGCTCACGCGCACTGTCACAGGCGTACGTACCGGGCTTACCAGTCCATCCAGTGGATTGGTGGCGGCCACATAATAGGTAGTACTGCGTTTCAGCGGAGGCGTTGTAAATCCAGCGCCATTAAACACAGCGGAACCACCTTCAGGAGTGGTATACCATGAATAGGTAGCGTTAGGAATTCTGATAGAAGGAGAGAAGGTAACAGTAGCGCCGGAAGTGATCGCCGGATTGGCAGGGCTTACTGTTACGGGAATAAATGCAGCGGCTTCATATACACGGAGAGTAGTAAAGGTGCTTACCAGCGTTGATAAACTGATCTGTACTTCATCAAAAGCATGTGTAATGGGAGCCGTTACTCTGAATTTAGGCGTAGAACCAAGACCGAGACCCAGCAGGTCGAGACGGATCTGGGAGCTATTCAGCGGCGTAGCGTCATTATTAGAAATGCCTCCATTAAAGGAGGTCACGGTAAGTGCGGAGAGTAACTGCTGGGAGTAGATCTGGTCAGGTATTTCCAGGTCAAAGGCTACCTGGTCACCCACCTGATAACTGCCATTGAATTTTAGTTTTAATCCAACCCCTCCGGCAGCGCCTACCGGCAGAACGAGTGTAGCTGCGGTATTAGGATTGGCATCAATAGCATTGGCCCCATCGTCAACACGGCAGAGCGCACAGGCAAGGCCGAAGGTGACAAAGGACTGGCTGCCGGCGTAGCTCCATAGTGGCCCATCGGCAGCGCCGGCATTACGCCAGGCGTTTGGTAATAATGGTGCATAGGGGTGATACAATAGGTAATTGTCCAACCTGGAGATTACGCCGTCTTTTACAACGGCTTTAGTTACGGGGAGCTTCTTATAGGAAGCCTTACCCACCGGTAACCCAACCAGCCAGACCAGGCAAAAGAAAATAAGAATAAAAGCTCTTAACGGGCTTTTAGGAGTAGCTTTGAAATGCATAGCAATCAATTGGTTCGGGTTATAAAGCGTGTATGTTTTTCACAGTTTGAAATACAGTTTCTCGTACCACGGATTCTGGTCATATACTCTTTAAGGGGCAGGCTATGAACTTGGAGATAAGGATAAGGGAGCTACCAAGGCTGATTTGATATTGCATGAAACACGTAGGTGGTCCTTATACAGTTGTTTTTGTTAAAAAAATGTAAAACAACAAAGCGAAAGTATGTAGGGGCTGCGACTAAAAGGAGGTTCTTTTTATTCAGTATAAAAAATACCGTTCATTTCGTTCATTCATTAGTTCATGAACGTTCATTTTCATTCAAAAGCTCTCAGTAATGGAAATATTACTATAATAAGCGGGTTATCATTTTAGGGAAAGGGTTCATTATCAAACGATAGATCATGCAAAAAATTGCCTTGTTATGACTACTCATTATTTATAGCGGGGTAGTCCTTTCTATTCCCGACACCTAAATAGATAAGCAGTACTAATCAAACGGAAAAAATATTTTTACCTGCACATATCGCATTTCACTTTAGCGAGCCGTGCCAAAAACAATTAATTTTCAAATACTTAATTAACTATCAAGCAATATTATATTCCGTTCATTTTAATCTGTTTTATTCATTTCATCCATTTTTTACATAAATAAATCTGAACTAAAAATGGATACGTATGTTTACTCTCGAGAACCGAAATCCATTTACTCAAAATCCATTTTCTTGTCCCCGTATGATAGATCTCTCCTATGACTTTATCATAACTCTGCAAAATGAAGTATCCAGAAAGTTCGGCGCTGATACGATTACGCCCAGCGATTGCAAAAGACTCTCTGATCTCATTAGGGATGAAACTACCAAGGCCGTCAGCGAGACCACTCTGAAAAGAGTATTCGGTTTTGCAACGACCAAACATAGTTTTTCACGTTATACGCTAAATACCTTAGCGCAATATTGTAATTACCGCGACTGGGACGATTTCCAGGCACAACACTATGTGCAGACCGATGGTAATGAACTGAATGATAGCAAATGGCTCGACCTTAAGAATAAGGCCGTCACCATCTCCCACTATACGATCCTTACACTGAAAAACAGATCAGGTGTTCCTTTCGCCTTAACGGTACCAAGGCCATCCTGCTTTGCGCATATTGAACGTTTCCTGGAAAGCGACTATGCCGCCACCGCGCTGATCGCCCCTTCCGGCTGGGGTAAGTCAGTTACCCTCGTACATATGGCAGAACACTTCTGGTTCAGTAAAGACGCCAAGTATAAAAAGGATATCTGCTGGTTCATTCATGCACACGCCGCCGGTAGCCTCCTCCTGAGAGGGTTCTCTCTGGCCACCTGGCTGGATAATCAACTGAACCTCGGTACAGGAGAGAACTTCCGTGAATATTTTGCCAGTCATTTTGATAAATTACGGGGAAGGCTGATCTTAATTATTGACGGCTTTGACGAGATCGCTGTAGCCGGTGACAAACTGAAACTGCTATATACCAAACTGGAGGAATTCGTGTATTCGAACGATCTCTTCCCCTGGGTAAAAGTGATCCTGTCCATCCGCAGCAGTACCTGGTCAGACATCTTCCAACATTCACTACAATATCCGGCCTTCCGCCGATACTGGTACCTCGGTCCCGAAATGGATGAAGAAACCAGTATCAATGTTCCTTATCTCACCGAACAGGAAGTCAAGTCCGTATTATATAATCACCGTATTGACCCGGCTACCGTACGGACCTTTAGTGAAGGTTTCCTGCAGAAACTGCGGTATCCTTATTATCTCCAGTTGTTCTGCCAGTTAAATACCGGCCCCGGACAAACGTTTATCAATGAACATCTCAGCCTTTTTGAGATGATCTCCAAGTTTGTGCAGATCAAGGTATTCAATTCTCCTACTAATACCTTCAAGGTCAAGATCATAGAAAAGCTTTTGTGGTTGCTCGACCTGGGTAAAGCGGGACAGTACACAGATAAAAATCTGCTGCTCAACAAAAACGCCGACCTGTTCCCAGCCTACAAGGAATTACTCGCCGATAATATACTGGTAGAAGAGAACCTGAGCCAGGAAGTCATGTTCCTGGTCAAAGTGCGGTTTGCCCACCAGTTCCTGCTGGAATATTTTGCCGCGATGCATTACATCAAACACGCCAATGACGTGATCGATGATAATATGCTGCAAAAGATCACCAGGCAACTGCCTGCTTCCTCTTACAGGGTAGGGGTGTTCAAATGGATCGTGCGGTATGCCATTAATAATGCACAACTGGATGGTATTCACAAAATATTCTATCTGCCGCTGAGCACGATGGAAAAGTCTTACCTACTGGAATCCCTGGCCGTCCATTATCAGCATGAAGGAGAAAAACAGATGCAGCTCAGCGCCGTATTCCCACAAGGGTACTTCCGCAAAAATCCGTTAAGCCGTATCATTAATGATAACTTCCTGCATTTTGGAAAAAAACGGGTATTGACCGCTCTGCTCGATCTCTCAGAGGTAGCAGAAGATAAACTGAAGATCCGCAGTATCCTGTTCACCATGTCCATGCTCCAGCTGGATGCAGAACATTGTGAGATGGAATTGAATAGTATCAAAAAACTGATCCCCCGCGATACAATAGATGATGAAATATGGGTATCTCCCTACGATCTATATCTCTTCATCTATGAATACATGAAATTCGGTATCCTTAACGAGAGCATTAAAGACAAAATATATAACTATCCACGCTACCTGACCGGCAGTACACGTCATGCGCCGACGGTCGCACAGGAGATGGTATTCCGGATGAGCGGTCTGGCTTTCGCCATGCTGACCGATTACTCCCATATGTTCAATTATACCAAACGGATATTTGAATGTTATCCATCGCTGGTACACCAGCGCACGAATCCGTTAAGATTGTCACTATTGTGCTGGCAGGCATATGCGCACCTGGGACTGAAAAATATCCCCATGGCCAGCAAAATATGTCAGCATACAGATAAACTGATACGCAATTATTCCTTCGACTTTACCAACGGACGCCACATCGAAGTGCTACAGAAACTGATCATGGCAGAAGTTTATTATGAGGAAAATGAACTGAACAGGGCTATTCGTACAGCAGAAACTGCTATTGAAATTTCACAGAAAATGGATTTTAAATTGTTACTGTTAACCGGCTACAAACTGCTCAGTAAAATGTATCCGCAGGCACGTTTTGAAAAACAATATAATCAGGCGCAACAACAAATGGCGCTGATCAACAAAAGCACCTCATTTAAGCACTTTGACAGGATACTGACAGCTGCTGCCAAAGTTAACTGATTAACCATCAATACATTAAAAGCACAAATTCAGAGAAAAAAAGACCATTTCCGATCGTATTTGCAAATTTTTAGAAGTCTTCTGGCATAATTTTGCGTTATTGCATACCATAATGGCTATTGATGAAAGCAAATACACTACATTCCAACGATTTCTGCTCAATTTACTGAGCCTGCTTACTATTATACCATTAGCTCCTTACCTGAACCGCTTTATTCCACCACTGGTCATCAATGGCTGGCATATGGATATGGTCGTTGCGGTATTGATCACCGTCCTCTTTGCACGCCTGCTGATCTGGCTATTCCGACCATTGATCATCCCGGCTTTTTTCCTGGTATGCACCATCTTTTGCATCAACTATTTCAATGACAATTATTCGTTCAATAATGTATTGAATGATTATAAAGGGATGGTACAGGGCAACTGGGGCGCCAAGAACAACAAACAATTTGACATCCTTAGCCTTTACCCAAGAAAGGTAGAAACCTACCGGGATAAAACCGTACGCGGTATCCGGGATAAGGTGAACTATAAAGATTCTATCGTTAGAAACTTCTCCGTGGCACATTCACTGGAAGATTTTGATGAATACTTTCCCAAGTATGGAAAAATCTCCCGCTACCTGGCATTGTTCCATTATCTGAACCGCCATTTTAAATATGTACCGGACACTCACCGTGACGAATACTTTGCAACACCCATGGAAACCATCCAGAACGGACTGGGAGGGGATTGTGACGACCATTCTATTCTCATGGCCTCCTGTCTGCAATCCATCGGTGCACGCTGCCGTATCGTACTGATACAGGGACATGCTTACCCGGAGCTTTATTGCGGCAGCAAAGAGGAATTCGAGATTATCAAACAGGCAATTGTTACGTTATTTCCCAATCCGCCGATAAAAGAGATCCACTACCACGAAATGAAAGGCGAATACTGGATAAACCTTGACTACACGGCTCGCCACCCTGGTGGTAAGTACATGAACGACAAGGTTTATGCATTGATTGAATTATGATATTAGAACGAATTTGCCATGAGCCAAATCAAAACAATCAGACGTTATCTCTCCTTTTTCAGGTTTAAACGGGATTTTGAACGTTACAGCTTAAGGAAAGTAAGGAGTTACGAAATTATTATTCACTGGCTGCACAAAGTTTTAACCAGAAGCCAGTTCCTGATACTTTCAGGTATTATTGTAGGACTGGTTGCCGGTATGGCCGGTGTCATCCTTAAAGTATTGGTACACTATATCCACTACTTTATTACGTACAGGGTGCATTTCAGCACGCAGGTCATATTTTATGCACTGTTCCCCTTTCTGGGAATTGTACTGACCACTATATTGGTCATCTGGGTTTTCAAAGGACAATCCAGGAAAGGGATCGGGCTTATTCTCCATGAAATAGCACAGAATTCCAGCAAAATCCCGTCTGTAAAGATGTACTCGCAGATCCTGCAAAGCGCCATTACAGTGGGACTGGGTGGCTCCGCGGGACTGGAAAGCCCTATCGCCGTTACCGGGGCCGCCATTGGCAGTAACTATGCAACAAACTATAATCTCGGATATAAGGAAAGGACGCTGTTACTCGCAGCCGGCGCCACTGCCGGCATAGCCGCCTCTTTTAATGCCCCGATAGCAGGGGTAATGTTTGCATTTGAAATATTGCTCACCGGCGTTGTATTTTCAGATTTCATTCCATTAATACTGGCTGCAATATGTGGTAGCTTATTGTCTAAAATCATCCTTCAGGAAGAAGTGCTGTTTCATTTCGAAACAAGACAAGCCTTTAACTATCACAATGTACCTTTCTATATCGGCCTGGGCCTATTATCTGCATTATATGCCCGCTACTATATTGTAGTGTCGCAACATGTCGAGCATTTCATGGCAAAATTGAAATGGCCTGCGCTTCGTAAGGCGATACTCGGAGGTGTGATCGTATCTGCCCTTTGTGTACTGATGCCACCCTTGTTCGGAGAAGGTTATTCCAGCCTGAAACTACTCACAGGTGGCTTTTCAGACCAGATCATTCAAAACAGTTTCTTCCGGTATCTTCCTGAAAAGAGCTGGATATTGCTGGCGTTTACCGGCTTCACCTGTCTGCTGAAAGTATTTGCCACCAGCTTTACCATTCAGGGTGGAGGAAATGGTGGTAATTTTGCGCCATCCCTCTTTGCAGGTGGCTTCCTCGGCTATTTCTTCGCTCTCCTGTGTACTAATTTCGGATTTCAGGATGTTCCCTTTGCCAACCTGGTCCTTGTAGGTATGGCCGGCGTGATGAGCGGTGTGATGTATGCACCGCTGACAGCTATTTTCCTGATCGCAGAATCCAGTTTTGGATATGATCTGTTCATTCCGCTGATGATCGTGTCTACCATATCTTTTGTAGTAGCCAAATGGTTCTCTGCGATCTCGCCAGAATTGAAGCACCTGGCGGAAGAAGGAAAGATCTTTACAAAAGCGCATGACAGAAATATCCTTTCTCTATTAAAACTGGAGACGCTGATAGAAAAAGATGTCCAGACGATTGCCGCTGATCAGAAACTACGGGACCTCATTGAGCTGGTCAAGGAAGGACACCGTAATATGATCGGTGTGGTAAATGCAGCAGGAGGACTGGATGGCGTCATTACACTGGATGATATCCGTCCGATCATGTTCAATGCATCCCTGTACGATATCACCACTGTCAGTCAGTTTATGAAGCCGCCACCGGTGACCGTCCAGTTACAGGATAATGTTGCCGATGTAATTAATAAATTTGAAGAAGTACATACATGGAACCTGCCGGTACTGGATGATAATAAACTGGTAGGCTTTGTTTCAAAATCGGGAATCCTTAATCAGTACAGACTATTATTGCAGGAATACTCCTGATCTGTTAGTCAGCAACACTAACGACCTTTAAATTGATCTATGGCCAAAATTCTGATCTTATTTGCACATCCTGCATTCGAGAAGTCAAGGGTACATGCACAACTGGTGCGTGGTATACGGGGTATGCAGGGAATTACGCTGCATGATCTTTACGAAATATATCCGGACCTCAATATAGATGTAAGACATGAGCAATCGTTGCTCTTACAACATGACATCATACTGTTTCAACACCCGTTTTACTGGTACAGCGCTCCGGCGATGATCAAACAATGGATGGACCTTGTGCTGGAACATGGCTGGGCCTATGGCCATACAGGAAATGCATTGAGGGGTAAGATCGCAGGGAATGTTATCTCTGCCGGTTCTCAGGAAGTAGCTTATCACAAGGAAGGCTGGCACAGACATCCGGTGAATGATTTCCTCTTGCCATTCAGACAGACGGCAGCCCTCTGCAACATGCAATACCTGGACCCTTTTGTGGTCTATGGCACACATAAGTTAAGTCATCAGGAGATCAGTGAAGCAGCTATCAGTTACAGACAGATGCTGGAAAATTTACGGGACGGACAATTAAAACTTCAATGACATGGAGCATTCTTACTTCTTTATAGCAATGATCTATCTGGCAGCGGCGGTGATATTCATTCCCATTGCCAGAAAACTGGGCTTAGGTTCTGTATTGGGCTATCTGCTGGCGGGCATCGTGATCGGGCCTTCACTGATGGGTTTTATTGGTCAGGAAGGACAGGACATTATGCATTTCGCGGAATTTGGTGTGGTGATGATGCTCTTTCTGATAGGTATCGAGCTGGAGCCAGCCTTATTGTGGAACATGCGGGCGCCGATACTGGGATTGGGTGGTTTGCAGGTATTGATCACGACAGCGATCGTTACCGGCCTGGCCTTATTACTAGGACAACCGTTGAATGCATCTCTTGCCTTAGGTATGACCCTGTCCTTGTCATCCACGGCCATCGTGTTGCAAAGTCTGAAAGAGAAAGCGCAACTTTCCTCTGCCGCAGGACAGAGCGCATTTTCCGTACTGTTGTTCCAGGATATCGCGGTGATCCCTATGCTGGCGATCTTCCCTTTACTGGCAGGTGCAGACACAGGGAATACGACCGCACATGAGCAGACCTTCAGGGATAATCTGCCTGCCTGGGCGCAGACACTGATGGTATTAGGCGCGGTAACGGTGATCGTGGTAGCAGGAAGATACCTGGTAAGACCCTTATTAAGGGTAGTGGCCAGGGCGCGTGTAAGAGAACTGTTTACGGCTTTTGCCTTATTGCTGGTGGTATCTATATCAGTATTAATGAGTATTGTCGGACTTAGTCCCGCTTTAGGCGCATTCCTGGGAGGGATCGTACTGGCCAACAGTGAATACCGTCATGAACTTGAAAGCGATATAGAACCATTCAAAGGATTGTTGTTAGGACTGTTTTTTATGGCCGTAGGCGCTTCCATTGACTTCAGACTGGTACTTTCTATGCCCTGGGTAATACTGGGCCTTGTAGCGGCGCTAATGCTGGTTAAAGCACTGACGCTATTTATACTGGGTAAGACCTTCCGTATCAGTATCGAGCAGAATCTCTTATTCGCCATGGCGCTTTCTCAGGTGGGAGAGTTCGCATTCGTCCTCTTGTCCTTTACACAGCAGAACAACATTCTTTCTCCGCAGACAGTCAGTATTATGACCGCTGTTGTTGCCTTAAGCATGGCACTGACGCCTTTACTGTTATTGTTGCATGAACGTATTATCCAGCCACGATTCAATAAAACGGTTGACGACAACACACGTGAAGCAGATGAGATCCAGGAGAAGCATCCGGTGATCATTGCCGGCTTCGGACGTTTCGGCAATATCGTAGGCCGTTTCTTACGCGTTAACGGCATACAGGCAACTATTCTCGACCTTGATTCAGACAGGGTAGATGCACTACACAATCTGGGTATCAAAGTCTATTACGGCGACGCGTCCAGGCATGACCTGCTGGCTTCAGCCGGGGCGGCAGATGCAAAGGTGATCATTATCGCGATGGATACGGTTGAACAGACACTGGAAGTAGTGAAAGTGGTAAGAAAACACTTCCCACATCTCCAGATGCTGGTAAAAGCAGAGAATATTCCTGATACCTATGAGCTGATGGACCTGGGCGTGCTGCATATCTATCGTGAAACACTGGACACGTCCCTCCGTATGGGTGCAGACGCGCTCCAGCTACTGGGCGTCAGGGCCTATCAGGCACAACGTAATGTGAGTACGTTCAGGAAGCAGGACGAAAAAGCACTGAAGGGGTTATCAGCTATCCGCAATGATAAAAAGCTGTACATCAATACCGTAAAAGAAAGGATTGAAGAACTGGAAAAGCTGATGTCCAACGACAGGGTCACCAGGTGGAACCCGGCTACCCAGGGATGGGATGAGCAATCCCTCATTGATGAAGCCAACCAGGATTAAACGTTCAGCGCTTCTTCTATACGACGCGCGATCTCCTGCAGCAATTCAGTGTCTACCGGTTTACCAGCGTTGACGTTTACGTCGCTGATGGCGCGGTACTCACCTTCTTCATCTCTTTCAAAAGTAATATCGTGGCCTTCCACGACTACTTTGAAGGAGACCCTGTATTGCTGTATCCATGGATGTATCTCCAGGATATGCGGTTTCCCTTTGAATTCAAATTTGAGTATAAATGGTTCATCCATTCCTTCCATAATTCTTCAGTTAGCACGTAAAGATATACCTATTAAAAACTTTTATTGCGGATGCGTATTTTCTCTTCTCTGGAAAGCTGATGAATGCCTAACAGGGAAAAATATGCAGCTGCACTGATAATCAGTATATAGCCGATAAAGCCGAGTGTGTGAAATAACCAGAACAGGTTCCAGTCATTAATAATAGCGTACTGTCCTACAACAGCCAGCATTGTTCCGATGATCGCAAATGCGAATGCAATTCTCTTCATAAAGGGTACGTTTTGGGATCCGTTTAAATCTTCTCGAATTAATTGATCGTAATTGTCCGTTTTTTTTCTTTTGGTTATGTCCTATTGTCTAGGGGGCAAACAAAATGCCATGGCGTCAGCGCTGCAAAGTTACTATCGACGCGGGTTTTCACGTAGATATTTTTCCACATTTCCGGGAAGCTTGGAAATGTGAATAACCACGGTTATTTTTTACATTCTGCCATGCCGAATGAAATAGCATCTATCATACTGATAATTCTTACATAACAGCATCATTTGTAAACTTTTTTACTTTATTTTTATCCTAATAAATGATTACACCACTACACAAACGCCCCATAGTCATTGCAATTAAAGCACATATGTTGTGAATAACTATAGGGCAATAAAATGTTATAATCTTGTCTGTTTCATCAAGACGAGCCATGCGCCGGTGCATTAAGCACCCGTATGGGATTAATTTGAGGGAAAGAGATACCCGGCGGGCTTTTCCAGGCTCCGGGTCTTTTATTTTATTTGTCTTATTTTATCACCAACCTATACTGATCTTAATATCAGCATTTTAATCTCTTAATCGCAGCGCTACACACACACCTAGAAAATGAAACCGGCCATTTTCATTTTAGTAATGGCCCTTTTTTTTACAACTCAACTTTACTGTCAGGCGATAAAATACCACCTCAACAGCAGCTGGCATCGGAGGTTTCTACACATCATTTACTGCAAATAAAAAAGCCGGAATAAGATTATTCCGGCTCATTACCTAAACCTACAACTGTTACACTGTTAGTAACATATCTTTAATATCTTTTAGTGCATTGCACTTGGGTCCAGTTTTGCGGCTTTCTTTCCTTTCACCATCATCACAAAAGGCACACAGATCAGGAACAGTACACCGAGGTAGAGGAATACGTCCATGTAAGACATCACGGTGGCCTGCTTGGTCACACTGTATTCCAGTGACTGATAAGCGCTACCCAATGCTCTTCTTGTATCCATACCTTTTGAAGCAAAATTAGCGGTTGCTCCGGCCACTCTCTTCATCACATCCGGGTTATTTGTATCCAGTTTGCTCACAAGGTCCATTCTATGCAATTCATTCCGGCGGGATACAAATGTTGTGATCAATGCCACACCGAAAGAACCACCCAACTGTCTCATCATACCGGTAAACGCCGCACCTTCTCCGATTTCCTTGCCTTTCAATGTCGAGAGGGAAAGTGTTGTGATCGGAATGAACAACATACCCATACCTATACCACGTACGATCAGCATCCAGAAGAACGCTTCCGAACCGGTATCGGGAGTGATGATCTTATAACCCCAGAAACAGAAGACAAAGAACAGGAACATACCTGCTGCTACCAGGTACTGCTGTGGTATCCCTTTTTCCAGCATCTTACCAATGATCGGCATCATGAATGCCGTGGTGAGTGCGGCTGGTATCATCAGCAGACCAGATTGTGTAGCGGTCCATCCCAGCAAACTCTGTGTGTACAGCGGAATGATAAATGTTGATCCGTACAATCCGAAACCCATCAGGAAGGAGAGGAGTGTCCCCACCCTAAGGTTACCATTCGACAGCACTCTCACGTTCACGATCGGGTTTTTATATACCAGCTCTCTCCATATAAAGAAGAAGATGCCCATTACCGCCAGTATTCCCAGTATCAGTATTGTTGTATCATTAAACCAGTCATCTTCCTGTCCACGTTCCAGTACATATTGAAGGGAACCTACCGACATTGCAAGGAATCCGATACCCAGCCAGTCAATTTCGTTCGCTGATTTCTTTTCTCCGTATTTCGGACTTCTTACGAATTGCAGTGTCAGCAGGGTTGCTACTACACCGATAGGAATGTTGATGTAAAAAATGTACGGCCAGGTATAGTGGTCAACGATATAACCACCTAATGGAGGACCTAATGTTGGTCCGATGATCACACCTAAACCGTAGATCGCCTGTGCCATCCCTCTTTTTTCCGGAGGATAACTTTCGGTGATAATTGTCTGGGAAGTTACCAGCAATGCACCACCGCCAAGACCCTGTATGAAGCGGAACAATACGAGTTCCCACATAGAGGTGGCGTTACCGCAGAGGAAAGAGGATATTGTAAATATTATAACTGATACTGCAAAGTAGTTACGACGTCCAAACTGTTGGGATAACCAGCTTGTCATCGGTACGATGATAACGTTACCGATCGCATAAGCTGTGATTACCCAGCCAATCTCGCTCAGTGTAGCGCCCATGTTACCGCGCATTTCATTCAATGCCACGTTCACGATGGTCGTATCTACGATCTCCAGCAAGGCACAGAGTATGGCAGTTATGGTAATGATCACCCTCCGGGCGCCATACTCTACCAATGATTCTTGTTGTAGTAACACGTTTATTAGTTTTTATATGAAGGTCAGTTACCGAATGTTCCCGCCAGGTGACACGAAACATGCATTAATAGTTTGCCAGTCTGAGAGTAGTTCCAATTTAATTGTCAACCGCACCACTCCAGCGGGGTCATTCGTAACTGCTATTAGTCAAGATGTACATCCACCAGTACGTTCATACCTGGGCGGAGTTGTTTTACTTCAGCCTGATTCAGATTATCGAATTCGATCTTCACTGGCAGACGCTGTACTACTTTCACGAAGTTACCAGAAGCGTTGTCCGGAGGCAGCAGTGCAAAACGGGCACCTGTAGCAGGGGAGAAGGAGGTGATCTTACCTTCCAGAGACTTACCAGGGAATGCGTCAACATGTACGCTTACTTTCTGGCCAAGTTTCATTTTATCCAGCTGTGTTTCCTTAAAGTTTGCTACTACCCATACATCGTTGGACAATACTACACTGAACAGGGACTGACCAGCCTGTACCAGCTGTCCTGGCTGTACATAGATCTTAGATACCACACCGTTCTCCGGCGCCAGGATAACAGCGTAGCTTGCTGTCAGCTTAGCGTTGTCGAGTTCAGCCTGACGTTCTTTGATGATCGCTTTAGCAGCATTGATCTGTTCAGCAGTTGCATCGCTCTGTGTAGATACGGCGCTTGTCTGACGGGAAGCTACTTTTTTCTGCTCCTGCAGTACGTTCAGCTGACGTTCAGCAGTTTGTTTTGCAGCCAGTGCCTGCTCATATTGTTGTTGTGTGATGGAGTGGTCTTTAATCAGGTTAGCATAACGCTCGTAATCCTGATTTGCACGCCATACATTTACTTTTCCGGCTTCAATCTGTGCATCTACTGCATAGATATTTGCCTGAGAAGAAGAGATATTGGAACGGGCAGCGTTTGTAGTCGCTACTGCTACCTGTACATTTACTTCAGCAGCAGCAAGTGCAGCTTCTGCCTGTTGAACTTTGATCTGCAGATCTCTGTCATCCAGTATCACCAGCGTATCGCCCTGCTTTACAACCTGGTTATCTTTTACACGAACTTCTTTTACATATCCTGTTACACGAGGTATAACAGGGCTCACGTTTGCTTCTACCTGTGCGTTGTCGGTTTCTTCATGGTGAAGGGAGTGAATATATTTTGAGATACCAAATGCACCACCACCGATAACAAGGACTGCCAATACGATGATGAAACGATAGTTCCTCTTTTTGGGAGCCTCCTGTACATTATTGGCGCCTTTATTAGTAGCTGTAGCTGATTGCGTTTCCATATAGTATATATATGATTGTTACTTTTTTTTTAAATCCTGAATTAGATAGATGATTTATTTACCTGCTTCTGCTCCTGCCTCTGTCAATACACCTGCGGTTTCCAGCAGTTTGGTATAAGCCACAACTGCATCAGCTTTTGCGAAGGCGAAGTTCAGTTTTGCCTGAATATTGGCCACATCCGCTTCGAGCAGGTCGGTAGTTGTTGCGAGATTGTTCTCCTGTTTGTTCTTTACTATCTTATAATTCTCACCTGCCTGGTCGATGGCTTTCTGATATGCCTCGATCTTTTTCTGGTTAACCAGGTATTCCTGGTATGCTCTGTTGATAGACAAGTGGATGTTATCAACCAGCAGTTCTTCGTTTACCTGTACTTCCTGCAGTCTTACTTTTGCTTCTGTTACTTTTGAACCGGACTTCCAGAATGCGGAAGGAGAGTATTTAACACCGATTCCAACGTTGAGTGCATTTGTTACGGTCAGTGCATTCGGTACTGATATGGCAGCGTAACCACCAGTCAGACCAACAGAAGGATAATATTCACCTTTTGCAGCTTTGATACCTGCAGTGGCAGCTTTTTCACGAGCTGACAGGGAAGCGGCATCCTTACGGTTTTGTAATGCGATCTGTTCCCATTCAGCTGCTGCTTTTGAAGCAACAGGAGCAGACTGATCGAAAGTATTGTTATCTGCTACCAGTTCTGTTGTTTCAGGCAGACCTAACAACAGGTTCATCGCTACGTTAGCCAGTTTCAGGTTGCTTTCAGCTTCTACCAGGGTCACTTCCACATTTGACTGCTGTAACTGTACTTTTAATAAGTCGTTGCGTGCTACAAGGCCGTTCTTTTCGAGATTGGTGAAATCCGTTACACGCTGTTGCTGTTGTTTCAGATTTTCACGTACCAGTTCTACTGCCTGCTGAGATTTATACAGATTGCTGTAAGCATTGATCGTGTTCTGAATAACTGCTTCGCGGTCTTTATCCGCATCGAGTTTTGCGGCTTCAGCCAGGTAGCGGGCGGATTCCTTCTGACTCTGAAGGATAAATCCTGAGAAGATAGGAACTGACACGGTCGCCAGTGCGTATGCCAGAGAGTTTACTTTCGGAGTAGACCCTCCACCTGAACCGGAACCAGTGCTGTCACCTCCAAGTTTGATCTTCAGATCTACATTTGGTTCATTGATTCTGAGATATGAGCCTGAAACACTAACATCCGGTAACTGTGCATTGTTTGCTGTTTTTACAGATGCAAGTGCTGCGTCGATCCTTGTTTTGCTAAGTTTAAGTTCTTTGCTGTTCTGTATACTAAGCGTTATGGCTTCTTTCAAAGACAGGCTCTTCTTGTCCTGCGCCTGACTGGTATAAGGTATAGCCAGTATTACGCAAACTGCCAGAGACCATAAACGCCTGTATGTGCTATTAAGCTTCATGGATTAGAATGGCTTTAAACAAATTTTTCAAATGATTGCTTGTATGAATAATTAAATATTCCTGTAATTCACTATCTGTCAGATGTTCCAGATTGCTCATGCGCTGGAAGTGGTGCCTGGTCGACATGATATGGTTGGTTGTACCAGTCAGTGTAGTGACCATCATCAAAACATCCACCTCTTTATTGAATACCCCCTGTTCCTGACCGGCATTAATAAATGCACCGATCACTTCGTATACTTCCTTTTTACTTTCGTGAATCAGATCATTCACGAGCATATCCGCCTGGATCTGTGCCCTCATCATCATGAGGTTAAAGCAGGGATTACCAATGATCCTGCGTACAAAATTCTCAATCAGTGAATCCAGTCTTTCTATATATGTCTTGGAATTATCTTTCAGCGTTTCGTTCAGAATTGCTTTCCAATTAATGATCCTTTTCAGGAAGATTGATTCAATCAATTTCTCTTTTGAACCGAAGTAGTAAGATATCATTGCGATGTTCACACCTGCCTCATGCGCAATATCCCTCACTGAAGTAGCGTGAAAACCGTGGGAAGCGAATAGCTTCTCGGCTGACTCCAGGATTAATAATTGCTTCGGATTGTATTCCATGTGTAAATCGAATTGTGGGCACAAAGTTAAACAAACATTTAATTTAATCAAACGACCGTTTAAATTTTCGGCAATATTAATACCTTTTTAAGGTGATTTTAAGGTGATATACAACTTTAAGGTGAGAATAGTATATGAGCCGCAGAAGCTAAATCATTGATTTCCAACAGTTGGAAATTCAACCACCAAAAAAATGAACGGAACGAACTATTGAAATTAAAATGAACATAATGGACTCAGCAATTGTGATCTTTTCATTTTACTTTTGAACTGTTGAGAGCGGAACTGCTTCCAACTCGTTCATTTTGATATGCTATATCTATAAAAAAGATCATCAGAACATTTCTGATCGTAGTTAACCAAACCATTCATCTTTATTATCCTGAACCAACGTTTTATGATCGTCAATACTATCATCCATTATTTATCAGACGGCAGGTCTGCTTTATCCAATTTGTATCTGCTGATATATCCGGATATGATCAGATATCTGTACAATTTCTTGTCCATATCCATTATGTGAAAAACCTGTATCGGTTCACAAACCAGTCAATCCGGCTTTTAGTACACCTTTTCCTGTTTGCAAAGCAGCATTGGTCATCAATGTTGTAAGCACATCCATTGCTTGTATCTAAAGCGTTATAACTTATTATAATGCTCTGAGACTGTGTTTTTTCGGTCTTCCGATTACATCCAAGGTTGATAACGTTCAAACCCGGAGCGCTGTCCAGCGCTCTGGTTCTTTATATCTCTTTTGGGAGATAGTATATTGAGGAATAGTCTGTTATGATTAGTTCTTCGATGTACCACCTTATTACTTCGATACTACGCCGAAATCTCTTCGTTCATGAACGGACAGATATGGGCCTAATAACGGTATAATGGCCTGTTAATGGGAACATCCGGAGCTGCTGAACGGACAGGTAAGGCATTGGACTTAAAGGAAAAGGGAAAAGTCTTTCTAACAGGGCATTTGAGAGGAATCTGACGATCGGGTTGCTGGATGTTGTTTTATGGGATAATCTTAACTAATCTGAACAAGGGAAACGAGAAAAAAGGGGCTTTTGAAACAATAATTTACGACCCATATATTGGAATAACCGGCAGCAATTTGAACAGGAGAGAAGGTAGCAGGAAATTTGAGGTGAATTCTGATATCAGGTTCATGGAATAATGCTTCGGTAATAAAGGATGGATGAGGCGCCCAGCTGACAACCACAACTGTACTAAACTTTACGCCCATATCCATAGAATAATCTGCATCAATTTGAATAGGAAAGAGTATTATTATATAGTCAAAATATAATTTATTGAGCGCAAACACATTAGTTATGACACAATACAAAGTAGCCTGTTTTGGAGAAGTGCTCTGGGATATTTTGCCGGATAAGGCCCTCCCAGGAGGAGCTCCCATGAATGTGGCCTACCATCTTCAGAAATTGTCTGTTCCCGTAGCAATGATATCGAGTATCGGAGATGATGACCAGGGCAAATCCCTGTTGGAGATTATGAAACGATATCAACTGACAACCGACTTCGTTCAGATAGACCCGTTACACGAAACGGGTAAAGTATATGCACGCGCTTCTCCGGATAACCCGCTGGAAATGAAATATGAGATCGTTCAGCCAGTGGCCTGGGATTATATTGCGTTTACACCTGCTTTGAAGGAACTCGCACAACAGACAGGTAATACCTTCCTGGTATTCGGTAGTCTCGCGGCAAGAAATGCAGACAGTCGCCAAACTTTACAATCACTGCTGGAAGGGAACCGTACTTTTGTACTGGATATCAATCTGCGTCCACCACATTATGAACAGGAACTGCTTGTCGGACTGCTGCATCAATGCCATATCCTGAAATTGAATGAATCCGAATTATCGATCATCGGCAGCTGGCATCAATGGCCTGAGACCATGGAAGCACAGGTGAAGGCATTAAGTCTGCAGTATGCCATTCCAACCGTCATTGTCACATTAGGTGAAAATGGCGCGGCATTATTAACAGAAGGAAAGTTCTATCAGCATCCCGGCTACAAAGTAAAAGTGGCAGATACGATCGGCAGTGGAGATGCTTTTCTCGCAGGATGTCTGTATAGCATCATCAAAAAATATTCACCGGCAGATACCCTGTCATTTGCCTGTGCAATGGGTGCGCTTGTAGCATCTTATCATGGCGGTTGCCCTGATTACCAACGTTCAGCAATAACTACATTAATGGCAGCACACTAAAGCTGGATATATTGATTTTTTAAAGAGCATAATTTAATATTATGCTCTTTTTTTGCAATTTAATCATCCGATAAGACCATTCATTGAAAAAAATATAAAAATAGCAGGCGGCTTTGCTATATTTAAGGCATGTCTCAACTTATTCGTCATGTGATTACAGGATTAGGAATGGTATGCCTGTACCTTCCATCCTACGCACAACAAAAACCGGCCTATGTGCCACCCAGGCAGTATAATTCTTATCAGACGACCACTCCGCTTAAAATAGACGGAACAGGCAATGAGGACGCATGGTCCAAAGCCGTATGGAGCGATGACTTCACAGATATTGAAGGAGATAAGCAACCTACGCCTGCTATGCGTACCCGTCTGAAAATGCTGTGGGACCAGGAGAATCTGTATATACTGGCAGAACTGGAGGACCAACATATATGGGCAACCCTACACCAACATGATACTATCATCTTTCAGGATAATGATTTTGAAGTATTCGTAGATCCTGATGGAGATGGCGAAAAATATTTCGAAATTGAGATCAATGCGCATAATACTGTCATGGACCTCTTCATGAACAAACCTTACCGCGTTGGTGGCGATGCCCTGATGACCTGGGATACCAGAGGTATACAAACAGCAGTACAGATAGACGGCACATTGAACAACCCTGCTGATAAAGACAGGAAATGGACAGTGGAAATGGCCATCCCTTTCAGCGCATTCGCATTTTTTAATGAAGGACTTACGCCAAAAGACGGCGCGCGCTGGAGAATCAATTTTTCCAGAGTAGAATGGGATACCGATATAGTGAAAGGTCAATACGTGAAACGCAAAGACCCCAAAACTGGCAAACCATTACCTGAACACAACTGGGTATGGTCGCCACAGGGCATCATCAATATGCATGCACCTGAGAAATGGGGATATCTGAATTTCATCAGCAAACCAGCAGGTAGCGCTCCTGTAACGATCACCTTACCTGCTATCGAGGCAGCAAAAGAATATCTATGGGATGTATATGCCAAACAACAACAATACCGCAGAAAAAATGGACGTTATGCTACAAGTCTGCAAGCACTGGGCATCAATAATACGAACATCAAAGAACAGGGCGTTTCCTATACGTTAGCACTGGAAGGCATTACGAATCAGTTCACCGCAACACTGCTCGACAAGAACACCAAACAACGTTGCTCTATTAACCAGGAAGGTAAAATTTCCCAAAACTCATCAAATGAATAAACGCAATTTCCTGAAATCAATCGGTCTTGGTAGCATGGCTATCATGCAACCCGGTTTACCATCCCTTTCCGCAGCAGCTAAAGCAGCAGCACCGTCCGCAGCAAAAGTAAAACACCGCGTCTGGATCAATCCGGATGAAAAAGATACCACTGCCGATCTGCAAAAACGTTATGCAGCCTACAAAAAGGCAGGTATCGGTCTTATCTTCTTTGAAGCAGACAGTGAGAAACATTTCAGAGCGGCCAAAGAAAATGGTATCCAGGCACACCGATGGATATGGACAATGAATCGTGGTGAGAAAGAATTACTGGCCAGCCATCCTGAATGGTATGCTAAAAACAGAAAAGGAGAATCCTGTGCTACAAATCCACCATATGTAGGCTATTACCGCTGGCTTTGTCCGAGCAAACCAGAGGTGATCAACTACCTGAAAGAACAGGCAGAAGCGGTTCTCTCGAAAGACTATGTAGATGGTCTGCACCTGGATTATGTGCGTTACTGTGATGTGGTATTGCCGGTAAACCTCTGGAGCAATTATGGTATCGATCAGTCGAAAGAACTACCTGAGTATGATTTCTGCTATTGCGAAACCTGCCGGGAAAAATATAAAGAACAAAAAGGTGTAGATCCGCTGGAGATGGAACACCCTGATCAAATCCCTTCCTGGAGAAGATTTAGGTATAACCGTATTACAAATGTGGTGAACAACCTGGCGGCAGTAGCCAAACAACATAAAAAGCCTATCTCCGCAGCGGTATTCCCGACACCGGATATCGCCAAACGTATTGTGAGACAGGATTGGACAAACTGGCCGCTGGATTCAGTAAATCCCATGATCTATCACGGTTTCTATAAAGAAGATGTCAACTGGATAGGAGAGGCGGTTGCAGAAGGCGTAAGCGGTCTTCATGGTAAATTCCCATTGTATGCAGGCTTATACCTGCCGGACTTCCATGGTAACATGGCCGATCTGGAGAAAGGTATCCGTCTGGCGATACAGAATGGTGCAGCAGGTGTGTCCCTGTTTGGCGGCATAGATGACGAGGTATTGAGCACGCTGCAAAAAGCAAGTGTGTAATATGTTATTTCTTTTACCTTGATAAAAGTTCTTTCAGATAACATACTTAAAATAACCGGGGATCAAGATTGATCCCCGGTGTTCTTTTTTAACCCCATGTTTCGCTATGATTTATAATCAGTCAGCACATTGATATTTATTCATTTATTGATGGAGATTCATTTATTGATGCTCATTGATTGATACTCTCATTTTCCGACATACCTACACACTATTGTCAGTTAGCACATTGATATTTATATATTGATAATTGATTTATTAATACTCACTTATTGTCACTCTCATTTTCCGACATACCTACACATTATTGTCAGTTAGCACATTGATATTTATCTATTGACAATTCATTTATTAATACTCATTTATTGCCAATCGCTTTTCTGACATACCTACACACTATCACTATCAACAATCGATAAAGTGCCAGACGCCATGAATGGCGTCCGGGCTCAGTCTAATAACCTACTATTATGCGGTTAGAGCGATTCATAATTGGATAGTGCAAAATCTTTATCTCCGGTCATTTAAAAATGTTCCAGGTGCCAGAATTAGCTCCTGGGTTTCTTCAGAATTGAAATACTCAAACAAATAACTGCGACTTCCTAAAAGAGGTACGGCGGCCGTTCTTCTTTAACTCATCTCACGTTACCGGCACACCGCTTACCTATCCTACAATATGCATTTATATATAGACAGGAGATATCAACTTAATTTCTTAATCAGTTCAATAAAAGATGTAGAGCATAGCAACGTCCATCAGCGCAATCCCACACAGCAACAACACACTACCAGACTCGCTTTCCGCTCATCGTAGCAATAAGGACCAGGTGCCAGGAATGGCGCCCGGGAATGGATCAAATTGTTCGTTGATGTTAAACCCTCTGTTTCTTAACTTCAAACATTAACTGAAAGTGAAATCCTAAATATGAACAAGTTAAATTGCCGACACAAAGATTTAAAAGCCAGGTATCAGGAATGATGCCCGGGTATACGCTAGTTTGTTTAACCCCTAATAAATAACCATGAAAAACAAAGCAACCTCGCGGCTCCTATAATCATAAGGCACCTGGTATTATTCACATGACATAACACATCATCCCTTCTAACAATTTATAGCTAGTGTAATATTTCATTTTTACTGACGGGTAAATAAGCTGTTGCATCTTCTCACTGATATGGTTAACTGAAAAACTATTATTATTCTGCCACTCACATTTGCATGACAGAACAAAAGTAAAGTGCTGTTTTTAATTAACCTTGCATCATTACATTCATTAAAATAGCGGCATTCATTTTATTCAGTCTAAGTAAATACAAGGGTTTCAAGGGAAAAATTTGTAGTGATTAAAATGCAAGTCAATAGAGACATTGTTGCCGTTCATCACCGAACAACTAACGTTCATACAGGTATGAAGATGGATTTTCTGTTCAGTAGCGCAGAAATGAATGAACAGTTTTTGCAGAAAAGCAGAAAATAAAAGATTTGACAGGAGAATAACTACAATGGGCACTTCAAAAAAGTTACGATACAATGGTCTGTAAAATGCCTATTCCCGGTGGAGGTAACCAATCTCTACCCCCAACCGGGCAATAAGCTGCATCAAAATTCCACCACATTTCCAAACTGCACTATCTTTATGTCTGCCTGCAGATCACTGCAACAGCAGCAACATATCCCCCCTTCATAATGATCTGATAAACGCAGGATCACAATCATGCGGCATCAGCGTAAGATGTAAATTTCAATGCATAGGAGACTTTATTATGGGTTAGTAACACGAAGACATTACATCTCTGAACATACAAGGTCCTTTATGATCATATGCATGATCAATCAGACACACCGGCATATCAAAAAATCAGGAGAGACCGCTTTACACAGTCTCTCCTGAAGTATCATTAGTAGCCGTCGTTTTGTTTAAGGTTCTTATTAACAGCCAGGTCTTTAGTGGGTATTGGGAACAACAGGTTTTTAGGATTGTCTGATGGCTTCAGCTGCCATGGTTCCAGAAATTTACCAAAGCGGATCAGGTCTTCTCTGCGCCATCCTTCCCAGTACAGTTCGCGTCCTCTTTCATCTATCAGTTTGTTCAGATCGATAGAGGTCCAGTTGCTCGCGTGACGATGTGCTCTTATATCATTAACGATAGTAAGTGCATCACCTGCCTTATTTGTTCTCAACAGCGCTTCCGCCTTCATCAATAATACATCTGCATAACGGAGGAACACGTAATCGTTATTGGCATTATTACCTCCCTTGGTTTCATTATTCGTCATATCTGGTGGATATTTCACTACCCTGATACCAGTTACTTCCAGCGTATTCGGATCAGTTTCCTGTAATTTCAACTCACGGGTAAAGATCAGTAAATTACCCTTTCTGTCTTTCAACAGCGTACCAGCTGCATTTACCTGCTGACCTACCAGGAAACCTACTTTCAGACCGCTCTTATCTGTAACACCCGGATAAGCGCCACCACGACGTACGTCTGTGGCTTCAAACTTATCATAGAAATCAGAAATGGTCGCATATCCATTCCATCCGCTTGGGTCCTGGTTGTAGTGAAGGGTAGGCGCCCAGTGACAGTATACAGCGTTACCGCTTCTTACAGTACTGAAACCTGGTCCGTTGCGCTGTGTGAAGATGTTTTCTTTTGACACTGCATCATTATTATATGCAAAGTTGTCGAAGTAGTTCGTCAGACTATACTTACCACTTGCAGTGATCGCATCTGCCAGTTCGATCACCTTCTGCATATCAGCTGCGTCGAATGTAGGCGACTGTCTGTTGGCAAATGCGCCTTTATTCAGATAACACTTCATCAGCAGTGCTCTTGCGGCATTCTTGTTGGCAGTGTAAGCAGGCACGTTTTCATCGAGTACATTTATGATCTCGGTCAGTTCACCGATAATATAAGTAGTAGCCTCGGCTGAATTCATCACCTTTGGTGCATTCAGCAATGTATCTCCCGGATTACGGAAAGGCACCTGACCCCATCCATCCAGAATGGTATACATCGCATAGGCACGAAGGAAGCGTGCTTCAGCCGCCTGTTGCGCAGATGGCTTGAAACTGAGCACATTGGAAGCAAGGAACTGCAGCTGCAGAATATTCGAAAAGGTATTGCTGATATAAGTATGATCTGGTGTCCAGTTGTGGAGTTTCAGGGCACGCCATACACCGTTATCATCCCAGTCACCTCCACGGGTAGGGGCTACGGCTTCATCTGCGGTCATTTCCTGAAGGGCCCAGAAGTTGGACTGGTCCTGATATGGTAACTGAAGACCATTATAGGCAGATACCAGCAGCGCCGGCACTTCGATCAGTGAATCTGCCTGCTCACGTGTCAGTGTAGATCCCAGCTGCTCATCGAGAGAACAGGAAGATAATCCACATCCGAATGCAAGTGATAATATGATGACTATTCTATTCAATCGCATAGTAGTAGTTTTTAAATCAGTGAATTATAACGAGAAATTGATGCCTGCCAGAAAGTTCCTGGCGGTAGGATAAGGGGAATACTCAATACCAAAGGACGTTACACCATTGATACTTTTATCCGTATTCACCTCCGGATCAAATCCTGAGTACTTCGTGATGATGAAGAGGTTTTGTCCGGTGATGTAAATGGATGCATTCTTGATCACCTTACCTATGTTCCCGATACTATAACTGATGGTGGCATTATCCAATTTCATGAAATTGCCTTTCTCCAGATAGCGGCTGGATACTGTGATTGGATTGGAGAGATTTTCTTTTGTACCTATCACGTCTTTGGCCACGTTCCTGGAACCCAGGTTGTTCAGCGGCAGTACGGTATTGGCAGTGTTATTATAGACATCAAATCCGTAAGCGCCATGCGCACTCACATTCAATGCCCATTTTTTATAATTCACAGCAGTAATGATACCCAGCATGGTTTTAGGGTTCGGATCGCCCTTGAAGAACAGGGTGTTACCACCGTCTGTGTACTGGCCCTGACCATTCGCGTCAAATCCTTCGAATCTTCTCAGATAGAATGTGTTGAGGGGTTCGTTGTTTGCCAGACGCTGGGCATATGCATCAGATACACCCTGACCGCTGATAGAACCTGTTAACACTGGCGGACCATCATAATTTTCCAGTCTGTTCTTCAGGAAGGTAGCGTTTACACCCAGATTCCAGTTGAAATCTTTAGTCGCAACGATATCTCCGCGTAATACCACTTCAATACCCTTGTTGATAACGTTAGCCGGCAGGTTGATCCAGTAGTTGGATGCAGGTGCAGGCTGGATAGCCGGGAAGTTGAACAGCAGGTCGGAAGTGTTTTTATGGAAATAATCCACACTACCGTACAATCTGCCGCCGAAGAAGGTATAGTCGATACCGGCGTTCAGCTGTTTAGAGCTTTCCCATTTCAGGTTAGGGTTAGCCACATTGCTCAGACTGGCACCGCCATTTGAGTTAAGCGTATACTGTTCCTGTGCAGCACCTGCAGGGAACTCCTGGTTACCGGTAATACCCCAGCCTACACGGAGTGCTAACTGATTGATGGTCTTATTGTCTTTCAGGAAAGCCTCATTGCTGATATTCCATTTTGCAGCGAAAGACGGGAAGTAACCATATCTGTTATTGGAACCAAACTTACTGGAACCGTCTGCTCTCAGGGTAGCTGTCAACAGGTATTTGTCCAGGAAGTTCAGATTCGCCCTACCAAAATAGGATTGGAGTTTTGATTCAGGATTGCGGAAGGAGTTGATAAAAGTATTCGTTTGTGAAGGGTTCTGGAGGATGTCGGTATATTTCAGCACATCTGTGGTGAAACCAAGTCCGCCCAGATTTCTTCCTTTATAGTCAAAGTCCTGACGTTCATACCCGATCACAGCACCCAGGAATAATGCCGGCGTGATCTGTTTGCTATAGTTCAGGGTATGTGTCATCAGCTGAGAGGTCAGGGTGGTCGTTCCATAATAAGCCTGTCCGTTATTCATTACCTGGGCAATGTTGATAAAAGACGCTATCTGGGTTTCCCTTTCTCCGACCTGGTGATTGATACTATAAGTAAAACGATATTCCAGGTTGTCAGTGATCTTGTAAGAAGGGGAAATGCTGGCTACGATACTATTGATGTCTACTTTGTCATCATAGGCAGCTGACATTGCTTCCGGGTTGATGGCAGAACCTTCACCCAGGATATTAAATGAGCCATCAGCCTTACGCAGTGCAAGCGTTGGGTTCCACTGGAGGGCCTGACCGATCAAACTACCGGTAAAACCAGCGTTACTGGTGATCGGCGCTATCTGTTCTGTAGTATGTGCTGCCTGGATAGAGTAGTCCAGACCCAGCCTTTTATTTTCCATCAGTTTATACTGACCGTTCAGGTTGGCCGTATATTTCTTCAGACCGGTTTTCTTAATGATACCCTGTTGGTCAAGCAAACCGAAAGACGCTCTGTAAACGCCATTTTCATTACCGCCACTAACGCCTACATTGACGTTATGGGTGGTACCAGTACGCAGAATGCTTTGCATCGCGTCAACGCTGGAACCATTGTCACCACCGGTAAGGCTATATTGCTTCAGGGCGCTTCTGTATTCATCAGCGTTCAGCACGTCCAGTTTCTTAAGGATCTTACTCATACCGGCAGAATAGTTGACATCCAGACGGGGAGCACCTACTGCGCCTTTCTTAGTAGTGATAATTACCACACCGTTAGCACCTCTTGCACCGTAGATGGCGGTTGCAGATGCATCCTTCAGTACGTCCATTGACTGAATGTCAAAGGAGTTGATGAAGTTCAGCGGGTTAGCGTCCGGCGTCTGACCAAGACCGTTGGCGCTAACAGAAGGCTTAGCGGTACGGCCGTCCAGTGGCATACCGTCTATTACGTACAATGGCTGGTTACCCGTCCTTACGGAAGAGTTACCGCGAATCCTTACAGTAGTGGCACCACCTGGCGCACCACTGTTGGCGATCACCATGAGACCGGCTACTTTACCCTGGATCAGCTGATCAGGAGCGGTAACGATACCACGGTTAAAATCGGCAGATTTAATAGATACCACTGAACCCGTGAGGTCTTTTTTACGGGTAGTACCATAACCGACTACCACCACATCCGTGAGGGTCGTACTGGTGGGTACCAGGGCAATGGAAAATTCTGATTTGCCAGCCAGGGCAACTTCCTGTTGTACATAGCCGACAAAAGAAATGACCAGTGTGGTAGCGGTGGCAGGTACATTTAGTTTAAAAGTACCATCCGCCCCTGTAGCCGTACCTGTGCTGGTACCTTTCACCTGCACAGTGGCGCCCGGAACGGCACTACCATTTTCATCCGTGATCTTACCGGTCACGGGTTTGGTCTGTGCGCTGGCTATACCTGCAACAAGCAGTAATAACGAGCATAACAGACGCACCTTGCGAAATAGAAGATTGGTCATAGATCAGTTTTTATTGGTTTTGTGGAATAATGATGCCTTCATGAATGGGTCCGGTAGGCCTGGGCGGCCCACCAAACGTGGAATACTTCTTTGCGCCGATGGCATATCATCAACGTGGATAATGTCACACTATAAGTCCTGGCCTGGTTGAATTAGGGCTGGGCATATCTGATTCATAACGGATTTTACTGACATTGATCGTAACGTGGTCTCACTGGTTTCAACGGCGTCGGATAGATTACGGCTGCGGTCGATAAGTCAAAGTAAGCCTGCCTGAAACAGGTTAACAATTTATATGGTCCTTATATAGAAAATATTGGCTCAAAACATGTTTTCATAAGCGTCAATTTACTGATTAACAATGCATTGTATTTATATTACCGTAATTTATATATAACGGTAATAACCGGGTTTTCTTGACATTTCAGAGCGATTTTCAGAGGGCTTTGATGTCCATCAGTCGCTCTTCAAATTCTTCTTTTGGTATAATTGCCTTGTTTTTGATCTTCGTTTTATAAGTGTAAATAGTGTTCACTGAGTATTCAAGGATCTGGGCAATTTTTACATTGTCGCTGATACCTATCCTGATCAGTGCGAAAATCCTGAGATCGGTATTTAGTAGTTCGTTGTCTTTTAGTCTGATCCGGTCCTCTTCTTTAAAGAAGGAGTTGAAGACCGTTACAAAGTTGGGAAATATTTTCAGGAAGATAAGGTCAAAATTCCGGAACAATTCATCTCTTTCCTCTTTAAGATCGATGTTATTGACCAGATACCTGACTTCGGCATATTTATTATCGGTTAGTTTCTGATCAGCCAGCTTTTTGAATTTTTTGATTTTGTCGAGGTAAGATGAGTTGATCTGAAAACAATAGCCGATATATTCCTCCTTGATCTTATTCGCCTCCATCAACTTATAATTGATTTCCTGCTGCAATGCATGAGCGGAAGTGATGACCTGCTGAGCTGCCTGCAACTTTTTATACTGCCGGAAGATGATCACCGCCAGCCAGATAAGCGCCAGTAATAACAGGGTAGCGATCGTAGAGTAAACAAACAGCAGGGTTTTCTGCGCTTCTACCGTATTGATCTTTTCCACCTCGATGATAGGCAGTATGGCGCTTACCTGTACTTTCCGGAGACGGGCGCCATAAAAAGAGGCGTCCGCAACCGCATACTCTATATAACGGGAGGCATGTTTAACATCGCGTTCCTTAAACAGCAGTTCGGCCAGGATGAACATGGCGGTCGTTTCCTTGGTGCTGGACATAATATCCGCCATAGCTGCCCGGGTCATCATAATGATGGCACTGTCCTGTTTGCCTATACGTATATATATATTACCAAGCGAGGAAGTGGCGATCGCCTGTTGGTGCATAGTTAAGTCCTGATGGGCTACCGTAAGGGTGTAATAATACTTCGCACTATCCAATAACTGCTTTTTCTGATACATTAATCCATAACTATAGTCATAGTTAAAGGAATGAGGTTTATATAGCATCAGCGCAGAGTCTATGTAGATATTCCCCTGCCGGGTGTAGGAAGGAGCGAAGTAGGTATCACTGCTATAGTCAGACATGTCATAGTAATAGCGCCCCATCAGGGAGTAGTATTCCGCACGCGCAGTGTCAGGCAGTGAATGAACGTTAACCGTCAACAGATAGTCGCCTGCCTCCCGGAACATCCCGGAAGACAGCAGCACAAACCCCAGTTTAACAACGGCATAGTTTACCCGTTGAGAATCATTCATTTGCTTTGCCAGCTCCTGCAATTTGCGGGCATAGGCAAAAGCCGAGTCATATTTAAAAACCTTGAATTGTTCGTAGAGTTGCTGGCATATATTAAACTGTTCTTCTGTGGACAAATGCCTGCTGGTTGACAATGCCTGTCTTAAGACATTGATCTGCTTCACCCTGTCCGCATCATAAACGTGTGCATTTTCAATTGTCTGATTCAGCCTGTCCAATAAAGTATCCCGGGAGGATCCGGCAAATGATATTTTACACGCAAACAGCAATAACAAACAAATAAGCTTCGATTTCATTTTTCAGATTTGTGGAACAGTTCAGGGTCATCGTAATTCTGTACACCCTGCTGGAATTTTTTTTGAATTCTGATCCGGAGAGAATTTGGGCTCAGCACGACCATGCCATCACCATAGCCCAGAATTTCCCTTTCGAGCTCAAAATTCTGTTGGACCTTCAGGTTAATAATAATGCCATCTTCCCGGCTCTCCAGGAGTTCCTGGGAGTGATGCATTGGCTTCGTAAGTATATATGGCGCATGTTCATGGCTGATAAGTAATTTAACATTTCGTGGACTCAGATTATCGGCAACAGTTACACCTATTACATGCTTATAATAATCTGCCGGTTCTATATGTTCATTCTCAATATACAAAGGGCCGTCCAAAAGTTCTAATTCTGATATTCTGTCCAGCGCCAGGTGGTAAAGCTGCGCTTTTTTCCCTTTCACCCCCACGGCAAACCAGCGGTTTTTAAACTCCTTCAGCCACCATACATGATACTCAAACGAGTTGCCCTCTTTAGCTTTGAAAGACTGATAGGACATCCGGACAACCTTCTTCTGCACGACTGACTGATACAACAGCTCCAGGTGTTCCAGTCCTTTCAGCCGTTCATTCTTTTCAAATTCTATCACGGAACGTGTATTATGCGAGGCAGCATATACATGGTCTTCCAGTTTCTGTACAACCTCATTGAGGCTATTGAAATGGGAAAAGCCCTTAAACTGTTTCAGTACTTCCACGGCTTCGTTCATGCGGCTCAGGTCCACCTCACTCAAAGGTATATTGGTGATACTGTACTCCGGGTCTTCATAGGTATAGTACTTCTTGTCCACCACAATAATAGGCGCGCTATATCCCAGTTTGTCGCTACGCATGGCCTGCAGGTCCATCTGTATAGCCCTGCGGCTGATACCCTTGTGAATGTCTTCATATTCGTACAGGGCATCCCCAACAGCATCGATCAGGTCCTGCAATGTCCATTTACGCCTGCGGTTGCGGAGGCAGGCATCAATTGTTCTGTAACGGATAAGGGCATTCTTATTAACGGGCATCAGGACTATTTTTTCAAAAAGTAGAAAAAAAAATCAAATGCGCAAAAAAAGTGCGCACATGTGTTTCACCTTTGTATTGTCATCGTTGATGATACGATTACAGATACTGTGGCGGGCCGGATGAGGGTTTTTGAGAGCCCCGTAGTATTGCCTCCGATGGATGGTAATATGCTTCCAAAGCAGGTCGTAATTGTTGCTGCACAGTCTATGCGTCACAGGTTCGAGTCCTGTTCCCGAAAAGGGGTAGCTCAGTTGGTAGAGCGCTGGATCGTGAGGGATCTATGGGTCGCAGGTTCGATTCCTGTCCCTGGAAACAGGGTAGCTCAGTTTGGTAGAGCAATGGATTAGCAACGAACCCTTGAGGTTCATTTTCTTTCAAACAGAAAAACAAGCCAGGCAGATGGCGAAACTGCCTTATAACAATGCGCCGCCACACAACAGGATCAGCGACCTGGATCGATAGCAAAAGGCTATTATATCCGATTGCTACCGCCTTGAAAAAGGCAGATACCGTTGCTGAACGTGTAACTGATAGCCGGCTGGTAACCGGTTCATCCCTATACCCCTGATATCCCTGTACTATGTAGCACACCGGTTATCATCACCTGCATCACGTTACACCGCCACCAACTTAAGCCCGCTTCCGCAGGTACCAGTTTTAATGGTGCTGATCCTATTAATTTATTCACTAACAAGCCGCAGGAGTCCATATATACCCTATAACCTTAAAATTATTCAACTATGATATCACGTGTAAAAATAGCAGCATACAATAAAGGACTGGTTTTCAAAGAAAACCGCTATGTAAAGCTGTTAAATGAAGGAACTCACTGGAAGAAATCCGGAGAAGATGTTGTGCTGTGTGATATGTTCAAACCATTCACTCCTGCTACTGACCTGAATATATTACTGCAAAATAAAGACCTGGCGGATACACTGGACGTCATTACTGTAAACCAGCAGGAAGTTGCGCTGGTATACGAGAACGGTCAGTTGTACACCATACTGACAAATGGTAAATACGCTTTCTGGAAAGGACTGGTAGAACGTAAATACGATATCTATGATATGTATAAAGCGTTCACACCTGCCACTGACCTGAATGTACTGCTGCAAAACAAAGTACTGGCCAGCATGCTGGACGTACTGATCATCAAACAGCAGGAAGTGGGCCTGGTTTATGAAAATAACCTGTTGCAAACCGTATTGAATACCGGTAAATACGCTTACTGGAAAGGAGCGGTAGAACGTACCTATTCGATCTGTGATCTGGCGAAGCCATTCCAGCCTTTCATTGACCTGAACTTACTGCTGGCGCATAAGGACCTGGCCGAAAGACTGGAGATCATCAGCGTTGAGCAGGAAGAACTGGCGCTGGTGTATGAAAATGGTCTGATCAAAACGGCGTTACCTGCTGGTCAGTACGCCTACTGGAAAGGCCTGGTGAAACGTAAAGTCGTAATGGCCGACCTGTCCAAGTATGAGATCACCGAGGCAATTGACCGTGCGGTATTGGCCAAATCTGAGTTACAGGCATACCTGAGAGTTTTCAACGTAGAAAACTACGAGAAAGCGATCCTGTATGTGGATGGTAAATTCAATAAGGAACTGGTGGCAGGTACGCACTATTTCTGGAAGAACCCGGCGCAAATGACGCTGTATAAAACAGATATACGTCAGGCCCAGTTAGAGATCAACGGTCAGGAAATACTGACAAAAGACAAGGCGAACATCCGTCTTAACTTCACCGTGCGATACAGCAATGCTGATATCTACAAACTGGTGGAAAACAAAGACTACGAGAAACAATTGTACGTATTGCTGCAGTTAGCCCTGAGAGAACAGATATCCAGCTATACGCTCGACGAACTGCTGGATAAACGTGACGATATATCGCCAATGGTGATGAATGCGGTAAAGGATAAAGCATTCCAGCTGGGGGTAACCCTGCTTGACTGTGGTATCCGCGATATCATACTGCCAGGCGATGTAAAAGAGATCATGAACCAGGTATTGATCGCTGAAAAGAAAGCACAGGCCAACAGTATCATGAGAAGGGAAGAAACCGCGAGTACGCGCAGCCTGCTGAATACAGCACGCCTGATGGAGGAAAATGAGATGTTATTCAAGCTGAAAGAGATGGAATACGTCGAAAAGATCGCTGATAAGATCAGTAGTATCTCGGTAACCGGAGGCGATATAGTCGGACAGCTGAAACAGATATTCGTACCAGCTAAGAAGGGATGATCTTTATCATCCCTTCTTTTTTTGCATAAAACCCCTGTTTTCAGGGATTTGCATTCCCGGTAATCAGTGATATTTTTAGCTTATGCTCAAATACGGCATTACCATCTTTATTGTGACCACTACAGCTATCTGTAGTTACTTCCTGCTGGCGTACAAGCTGGATACGATCGTGTTATACGATCGCACAGACGCTTATACCACTATCGCCCCTTATTTTGCGGCCGTTCCGGAAATTCTGGTCAAAAACGATAATGAACTGGATGTCGTACTCAGTTTTGAGGGTGTCCGGGAGTCGGTTTACCTGAATAATCTTGAGATCAATATTGCGCCAGGCAACTCCACACCGATGATGCCGGTTGCTGTCAGAGAAGATGGCAGTAATTTTAAGGCCTCCTGCTACAGCGCCCTGCCCTGCAAATCCAAAATGCTGGAACCCCTGAGACAGGACCAACATTTTACCTTTACCTTCAATACCAGCAAACTCCATACAAAACGCTACATGGTGACTATCAAGGGTGATATTGTCAATGGCGGCCTAAAATCTTCCTTCCGGAAACAAATCCCTATACAGGAAAAGGCTGTGTTCCTGGAGCGTAATTAATTGTTATTTTTAACAGGAATCAACCTGTTTTCTTTGCATCAACCAGTCTCTACCCGCTTATCTTCCCGGCAATTGGGTGTCGCCTTGTTCTCCGCATTTGTCGCTTTCGCGGCATATACCTGCATTTTCGCATTCAGAAAAGCTTTCAATGTGGCGCCTTACCAGGGCTACAGCGTAATGGGCATCGATTATAAGATCATCCTTGTCATTACCCAGGTAGCGGGGTATATGAGCAGCAAATTCTATGGCATCAGGTTTATTTCTGAAATGAAACGTGTAGGGCGGGGGAGGTTGATATTGATGCTGGTAGGGATTTCCTGGTTATCCTGGTTACTATTTGCGCTGGTGCCTCCACCATATAACGCCTGGTGTTTATTCCTGAATGGATTTCCCCTGGGGATGCTGTGGGGAGTTGTCTTTTCATTTGTAGAAGGACGGAAAACGACTGATCTGATCAGTGCCGCACTGGCTGTCAGTTTTATCTTTGCCTCCGGACTGGCGAAATCCACGGCTCAGTGGGTGATGCAATCATTACATGTCAGTGAGTACTGGATGCCTTTTAGCGTCGGGGCTATTTTCCTGCTACCGCTAATAATGTTCATTTTTCTTTTAGAGAAAATACCTGCGCCTGACGCGGATGATGAAGCCATGCGCATGCACCGTTTACCAATGCAGGCAAAGGAAAGGAAAAAACTACTGGCGGAATTCCTTCCGGGATTACTGGCACTGATCGTCATTTATATACTGGTTACCATACTTAGAGAGGTCAGGGACAGTTTTATGGCAGATATGTGGCGGGTATCAGGCGTTGCCTACAATGCGGCTACCTTCACACAGACAGAAACGATCATTTCACTGGTTATTCTTGTGATGATCGCATCGATGATTTTCCTGCAAAATAACTATCGTGCATTTCTATTGACGCAGGTCATTATGTTACTGGGATTCGTCTTGTCCCTTACAGTGACCATCATCTATCTGCAACATCATCTTTCGCTTTTTATGTGGATGATAATGGTCGGACTGGGATTGTTCATGGTATACATTCCCTTTAACAGTATTCTGTTTGACCGGTTTATTGCAACGTTCCGCTTTTCCGGGAATGTAGGTTTTCTGATCTATCTGGCAGATTCTTTCGGCTACCTCGGTAGCGTTGCTGTATTATTGACCAAATCGATTTTCCGCATACAGACAGACTGGCTGCAATTCTATACCCACCTCGTATTGATAGCAGGCGGTATAGGTATTGCGGGAACGATCATCAGTATTATCTACTTTACCGGAAAATATAAACAACGGTCATTGCAATAACTCAGACCATTGCAAAGGGGCAGGCAATGACTGATCGCTGAACTCAATATGGACCACTCTGCGCTTGTGATTATTGGTCGTTCTGCTGGATGCATGTAGTAATAAAGGACGCATGATCATAATACCACCTTCCGGCACATCACAGATCGTTTCTGTTTCTACCGTCCAGTCAATTGTTTCCGGCCGGTAAATTCCTTTCCTATGAGAACCTGGCACTACTCTCAATGCACCATTCTGTTCGTTAGTATTATCAAGATGTATGCGGACCGTAAAATTCTGTTCGAGTATATGTAAAGGAGGCTGCACGGCGTATTGCTGTTGCTTTACCGTCCATGGTCCGAAACCAGGGACCTCTGCTTTCTCTTTTACAGAAATGGTCAGGTCCTGGTGATAGGACACAAACCAGTTAGACTCCCCCGGCTTATCAAAGTAAATAGATTTTACCGGACGATATCCTTCTCCGAACAAACGGCTGATCACATCCTTTAACTTGTCATTAAACACAGCTGGCACAACCGCCGGTATTTCTTTCAGAAATTGCCGGATAGCAAAAAGGTCTTTTGTTTTCCGGAAGGTATCATTCGAAGTATCAGCCTCCTGAATACACGTTGCCAGTGCAGCTACTTCTTCAGGTGTGAAAATACTCCCAATGACAGTAAATCCTTTATCCGTTATCTCTTGTTGATGGAATGCTGCGTTCATATGTTATGATTATAAAATGCCGCCCTGATATTCACCAATATCTCTTCTGCCTTTTTCAGGTCAGGTGTATCAGGCAGCGCGGAGCGGGCGTAAAGGTCATCCATCTTTTCCATTTTCTCATCCACCATTTTCAGGAGGTCATCATATTCAAAAGCGCCTGCCTTTATCTGCAATAAAAATTCCCGGTCATTCCGTTTTACCTTCACTTGCTGTTCCGTCGCGATTTCTTCTGCCATGCTGAGCAAACGGAATGTATGCATCATGTTTTTAGCATCATAATTTTTACCATGGCTCATGGTATTCTGATAGCGGGCATCATTTCTCTTTTCCACCCATTCCCAGTATTCAAGGTATTCGCGACAATACATAGAATAACCATCCTTATTGAAATTCATCACAGCCAGGTGTGGTACTGCAACCGGGATAGAACTGAGCTGCACATCATTGGCAGCATCACCTGATACAATTCCTTTCAGATAAGGACCATCATTTATCTGATGCTGATGAAAGAGCAGATAAACATCCCTGAAGTGATCTACCTGTATCAGACCACATTCCTGCTGTTTATATCCATTTTTCTCTAACCATTTCTTCAACGGAATACTGCCATTACCGGCAATGATGTAACAGAAGTCCAGAATGGATTTACGGGCAGGCTCCACCGGACGGTGTATCTTTTTATTCAGGCCTTTCGCTTTCTTGATCTGCGAAGCGGCATAACCGGCGAAAGTGTCTTTACAGAGTCTGGATAGAAAGTCTTCCGGTTTGATCTTCTCCATCAGTGGATGACGAAAGAGCACACAATCTTCCGGCGTACTTAACAACTCAATAATATTGGGATTGTTTTTAGTAAGCAGATCGATGAAGCGGCCTATTTCATAATACACTTCATCATTTGTTTCATTCGCCACTTGTGTGGTATAATTCAATCCATACAGTTCTTTCGCAGGCAGCACAAAAATTCCTCTGATATCCGTATCTGAAGTAGGGGAGTGTAAGTGTTGTGCCCTGCTGCCACTGATAGATCTCAACAGCAGATCTGTTGTTCCTGTTTGTAGTTGCGCGAGCGTCATTTGGGTGATTATTTTCTTGTAAGAAACAAGGTATATTTTTTTTAAAAATTTTCTTATAGAAAATGCTAATATTAAAAAAATAGTTTCATCTTTGCATCGTTAAAACAAAATACAAGAACAAACAATGTTACGCACACAGCTACATAAAAATTGCAGAGGCTCATTTAGTCCGATAGAGGACAATGAGGCGCGCAGGGCTGTTTATGCTATCTATTAGTTAACAAAACTAACTCGATATAACTTAAGCCCTGCAAGCAATTGCGGGGTTTTATTTTTTTCACCCCATTGTCAATTATATGCATACACGAAAAATGTCCATACGATTCAAACGCCTCAGCGCAGGCTCGCAGCAAAGCGGGTTAACGACTTGTGCGTGGCTAAACGTGGGCTATGATCCCGAGAGACCCAATTATCAACGAACCGAATTTTTATAGACTGAAAAAGCAATCGCTGTATTCAGTTCAGATATAAAAAAAACCGGTCGTTGCAACGACCGGTTTTTTTTATATCGTCATCTGCACAGGAAGCAATATCCCGTGATGGAGAAGGTGTGTCTTGTACCCGGCAAATGCAGCTTGCATAAGGGGATTCGTATGCGCATACATATTCATTGATCTGTAGCTCAACGGTTAGAGCAACTGCCTTATACGCAGCAGGCTACCGGTTCAAATCCGGTCAGATCAACATAATTCCGGATAGTGTAACGGTTAACATATCACACTTTGACTGTGATGTTCTCAGTTCGAATCTGAGTCCGGAAACATACAAATGGTGTCAGTAATTCAAGGGCAGAATACCCGAATGTGAATCGGGATATGAGGGTTCGAGTCCCCCTGACACCCATAAAAATTATTAGCAACAAATATGACATAGCAAATGCAACACATCAACAAATGGAGGCGGCTTAACGGCGACGAAATACAACGGCCTATCGCTGAAGAGATCACTGAAATGCTGATCGCAGAAAGAGCAGCAGGTAATGATCTCAAAGTGTGTATCGGCACCGATAGCCAGGTAAAGGGACGAATCACAGAATTCGCGACCGTTATCGTTTTTCTCCGGAAAGGTAAAGGTGGATTCATGTACATCCACAACTTCAGCACACAACGAAAAATGAGCATCAAAGAAAGGATGCTGGAAGAAGTGGGCAGAAGTATAGAAGTGGCTTACTCGTTATGCCACATCTTCACGGCTTATAATGTGGACATGGAAGTACATGCAGATATCAACACCAATCCGAACTTCAGGAGTAATGATGCATTAAAAGAAGCTATGGGGTACATCATGGGGATGGGCTTTACCTTTCGGGCTAAGCCTCACGCCTTCGCAAGTACCTCCTGCGCAAATAAAATAGTACATTAAAAATAAGATCATATGGTTCATGTAAGCGTCCTGATGGACATTGCAGAAACAAGACAGAAAGATATTACCAACACAGCACACATCCTCGGTTTTCAAACAACTGTGATGGCTACAACAAGAATGCTCGAGGAGGCAGATCTTGTTGATAATGGTAACGCGAAACTCACAAGGGGAGGGGCGACTTTACCTGCGATCGTGCGGGATGATTAGACATCCTGCAATGAACTTTTCTTTACCGTTAATTTCAATCACATGATATTCACAGGAGACCTTCATGGAGGATATCCATCACTGCTGCATCATATTAAACAGCAGGCACTGACGCATGAAAATATTATTCAGGTCGGAGACTGGGGACTTGGTTTTCAGTCATTGACAGATGATATCAAATCCCTTCAGCGGATGGACCAGTTTCTCAGAGATCGTCATATCAGACTATACATTATCCGTGGTAACCACGATAACAAATGGTACTGGGATAATAGTCACAAATTCGGTTTGCGAAACGTTCATCTTGTAAAGGATTATACGACACTTACCATCGAAGCGCAACGCTTGTTGTTTATCGGAGGAGGAATTTCTATTGACAGGACCAGCAGATCGCTTTATAAGGATTACTGGCCGGATGAGATATTTGAACTAAATGAACAGTTACTAACAAATATCTCCCGGGAAACGATCGACATCGTCGTGACGCATATCGCGCCCCGCACTTGCTGGCCTTATATGCTGACGCCACTTGTAGAACACTATATCCACCAGGAGAAATTATCAGGTGGAGACCTTCAAACTGCGCTTTTATCTGAACGGGCGCAGATGGAAATCGTATTTTCTTATGTCAGGTCTGCTGGCATAAGGGAATGGTATTATGGCCATTACCATCAATCCATGAATGAACAAATTGACGGCATCGTATTCAGATGCCTCGACACAGGGGAAATATACTACCGCCCCTGATATTCCTGTTTAATGCTGACTTTAGCTTATTTTGTATTAAAATTGTGCTGTCTTTTGTCCCATTGCCGACATCTCTAAAGAAATGCGGATCAACCTGTAATGAACTATAGCGGGGCGTTGTTACACTGCTCAACGATCATTAAATAGCTATTCTGTTTGTGGATTCACGATATTTCGCAAATCATCATGTGGGAACAATTCTCATGTTATTCACAATCAAATAGTTATCTATTGGCACAAAATTCACTTATCAAAGACACACCATATAAATCAAATCAGCATTAGCAACCTATATGATCACACTTATTATTGACGACAATGCCATCGCGCGAACTACATTACTGGAACTCACCAGCCAGATAAAAGGCGTTGTTGTTGCCTGTGAGTGCGGAAATGCCATTGATGCCTATAACTATCTCCAGGAAAATACAGTAGACCTGCTTTTACTGGACATAGAAATGCCGGGAATGTCCGGACTCGAACTGATCAAAAACATGGGGAATAAGAAGCCTGTTATCATCTTTACGACCTCCAAGAAGGAGTATGCGGTAGAGGCATTCGAACTCAATGTAGCCGACTACCTCGTTAAACCGATCACCCCGGGTCGGTTCCTGCAGGCCATAGAAAAGGCTAAACAGGTTGTCGAAAGCAATAAGGAGGAAATTCGCTGGGAGAATGATGAATTTATTTTCATCCGGGATTCCAATATTGTCAGAAGGCTGAAACTGGAAGAAATCCTCTATGCCGAAGCCATGGGAGATTATGTTAAGTTATTCACTGCCAAGAAGTTCTTCGCCGTACATACCTCTTTACGTTCGCTGGAAGAACGCCTGCCAGCGTCACGTTTTCTGAGGATACACCGCTCCTATATGGTGGCCATCGATAAAATAGACACCCTGCAGGACGGCGCTGTCCTCATAGGAGAGAAGAGTCTGCCTGTTGCAGACGCCTACCGCAAGGCGCTTAATAAGCGTATGAACGTGCTTTGACCCAGCTTACTGAATAGGGTCTCCGGCGATCGATTTTGCCCGTCTGGCGAAAGCTGCCCGACAGGGTGCTCCTGGTATATGACTTTTACGGATTGACATGAATAACAACCGCTTTACATACCTGATCCTTACCGCGTTCCTTATCGGGACGCTTATACTGGCCTTTATACAGTATAATTCCTCCAAAAACATTGATCAGCTGATCAAGGGTAATCAGAAGCTGTTACGGGAACTCCAGGCAGGGAATAAGCTGCGGGAGCTCGAACGCGATATTATCTGGGTGGAATCCAGGATCAGGGCAGCCATTGCTACTGACGATACTTCCCATATTGAAGGGGTAGACGCCAAGATCGCTGAAGTGGAAGCGTTTGTCGATACACTGAAAGACATGAATACGGACGACAGCGCCGTCATGTATATAGAACGCCTGCAATACCTCGCAGGGCTGAAATTGCACAACAAGAACCAGTTGATGCATGAGTTTTTCCGTACCGGCAGGATGGACGATACCAGTCTGATCGCCAATCCACGCGCCAGGGAAATCTCCAATGAGATCAGCGCTGTCACCAGGAAAATCTACGACAGCCGTCAGCATGTGATGACGGAACTAAGTAATAGCATCAATGAAAGCAGCAGAAGAGCAAGGAACTGGGGGATTATCCTGATCTGTCTCATCCTGATGACAGCAGGAGGGATGCTTTGGTTTGTGATGAGCAGGATACGGAGACAGCAACAGCTGATACTGGAACTGGACAGATCAGAGAAAAAGATCCGTGAGATCGCTATGATCAAAGAGAATTTCATGACCAACATGAGCCATGAGATCCGCACGCCACTAAATGCTATTCTGGGCTTTACCAATCTCCTAAAATCCAGAAAACTGGATGAGTCTTCCACAGAGTTTGTAGGCTCTATCCAGAAGGCGGGCGAAAACCTGCTGACGATCATCAACGACATACTCGACCTCTCCAAGATCGAAGCCGGTATGGTCAGAATAGAATCCAATCCTTTCAGTGTACGCGGTTTGCTGCATTCTATCCAGACGCTTTTCAGCGAAAAGGTAAAAGAGAAGAGACTTGTATTACAGGGAGAGATCGCTTCGGATGTACCTGATACGCTTATCGGGGATGCCACCCGTCTGACGCAGGTACTGGTGAATCTGATCGGAAATGCGCTGAAGTTCACAGAAAAAGGCGGGATCGTCATCTCTGTCAGCAACAGACAAAGCGATGGAAATATCATTCAACTGGCATTTGCCATCACAGATACGGGTATCGGAATTGAACCGGACAAACTGGCTTCCATCTTTGACCGTTTCAATCAGGCAGAAGATTCTATCACCAGGAAGTATGGCGGTACGGGTCTGGGATTATCTATCGTAAAAGACCTGGTCATATTACAGGGAGGGGAGATCAGTGTGGAAAGTGAGCCAGGTAAAGGGACCACATTCCGGTTCTTTATCCCTTATGCGATCGCATCCAGACAAATGCCGATACCGGACAGCATCGATATCAGCCAGTTCAGGATAACCACCAACAGTGAAGTCAAGATACTGGTAGTAGATGATAATGAGATGAACCGTAGTCTGATGAAGCACCTGTTCACCGAATGGGAACTCGCTTTTGATGTGGCGAGTAACGGTATGGAAGCGCTAGACTGTCTGAAAAAAAACCGTTACGATCTGATATTAATGGATATCCAGATGCCGGAGATGGACGGTTATACCGCTACCCGCGTCATCCGTAGGGAAATGAAGCTGGAAGTTCCGATCGTCGCCATGACCGCTCACGCACTTGCGGGAGAAAGGGAAAAATGCCTGAGCAACGGAATGAATGAATACATCTCCAAGCCCATCAATGAAAAGGAACTGTATCAGCTGATCAATCGTTTTGCTGTCATCTCAAATGTCAGACAGGACAAACCGGCGCCGGTCATTCCGCCTGCGTCTGTACCGGCTTATCATTATATTAATCTGGATTACATGAAGGAGATCAGTCAGGGAAATAAGGTATATGAGAAGAAAGTGACCAGACAGTTCATCGATGCAATGCCTATTGAACTGGCGCAATTACAACAGGCATTTCACAACAACGACATTACAACATTAAGAAGTACGGCGCACAATCTGAAAACCACCATTTCTATTATGGGGTTGACAGCGCGCTTATCTCCCACACTGGATGAACTGGAATCAGCACCAGCCATCACTCCACCGTTACAGATTCACATTGATCTGCTGAAATCATTCACAGACAATGCGATAAGGGAGGCAGAAGATTTTTACTCACAGGTGTAATGTTAACCCAGACATTTAAAAGAGCAGCTCACAACTGCTCTTTTTTTGTGCCATTAAGTTTCCCCCGACAGCGACAGTTTTTGCCTGTTTAGCGAACGGCGCTTTCCTTCGGCTTTCATTTAAAGTAGTTTTATATCAACACTTACAGCAAGCAATTAATTCACTAAAATCTAAAGCGACCCATATGCTACGTCCTATATTTAACGCCGCTCGCGATCACTATCAGGGAGATCCATTCGCTCCTGTTGAGTTGGTGATGTACGCAGATCTTCATAACGCAGCCTGTGCTTCAATATATCCAGCGATCCAGCATCTTCGCAGCATGATGGGTAATGACCTGAAATTTGTATTCCGTCACTATCCGGCGCCAGATAAACACCCGTTGTCACTGGATGCAGCTATTGCGACAGAAATAGCTGCCAAATACGGTAAGTTCTGGGAAATGCATGACATTATCATCGAGAATCAGAACCGCCTGTCACGCAGCATATTTCCTTATCTCGCGTCAGCTGTTGGTGTTGATATGGCATTCTTCGAAGAAGGCAGAAAACACCGGGAAGTATTTCACAAGATCATCAATGATTATGAAGGCGCAAGCCGTAATGGTGTAGATGCCGCTCCCACGATCTTCATCAACGGTAAAAGATACAACGGGCATCTTCATTACGCCAGCCTTTACAAGACATGTCGCTACGCCATCACATTAAAAGAAATGGCATTCTAAAATCCTCCTCCTTTAACGCTCAAATACTGATGTTATGACTACCACGAAACCATTCTTTGAAATCTATACATTCGAACAGATCAGCAATAACCGTGAATTCAACGATAGTACCCCACATGCACACGACCTCATCGAAATTATCTGGACCGTATCCGGTAATAGTTTCCTGAAAGTGGACATGCAAACTTATTCTCCTGAAGGCGATCAGATATTCTGTATCATGCCTAATCAGACGCATCAATTCTCTATCGATGATGATGACTCAACAGGTTACATCATCCGTTTCAACGAACTCTTCCTCCAGGAATATAATTCTGTATATCATGCAGATCTGCTCCTGGTCCTCATACAATCCGCCAATATCAGATATAGCCAGGAAATCCGTCAGGAAATGCGATCTATTATGGACAAGCTTATCCAGGAATTCAGCAATCAGCAGATTTATAGTCCGGATATCCTGAGCCGCTATCTCAACATCCTTTTCATACATATGTCCCGCCAGTCGCACAGTCAGCAACCGGTAAGCCAGCAGCATCATAACGTCAGACAGGCAAAGCGTTTCATCCAGCTGGTAGACCAGAATTTCAGATCACACAAGAAGGTATCTGAATTTGCAGAGCAAATGTGCGTGACTCCCAGTTACCTGAACGAAGCTATAAAGAAGGCCACGGGGTATACCGCCGGCCACCATATCCGCCAACGTGTAATACTTGAAGCCAAGCGAAATGCTGCGTATTCAGATGCCAGTATGAAGGAAGTCGCATGGGATTTAGGGTTCACGGATATCTGCTACTTCAGCAAGTTATTCAAGAAAGAGACCGGCTATAATTTTTCGGAGTTTAAGAAACGACAGGAAAAAGTTTTGGCTGTATAGCAGATCGGGCGTGCCGGCAAATGCCGGCATGCCTTTTTGGTTATGTTTATTTTAAGTCAGGCCCACGGTGTAATGCCGTGGGTTTTTATATTTAAGCGCCGGAATGTCTGGTCGCCCACCCTATTTGTCCACCTCAACAGATACTACTGTGCCGCCCATTGGTTTTAGAACATCTTTGTGTCATCAAACAAACAATTACACAACAACTAAAACCAACAATACTATGAACGCAAAAACATCAAAATTAATTTACTGGATAGGCGCCGCATTTATGTCTTTATGGTTCGGCGCAAGTGGCTTCTTTGAATTAACACACAATCCTGTTGTATGGGACATCACTGTACAATTGGGTTATCCTCCACACTTCATCTATATTCTTGGCGTAGCTAAGATCGCCGGTGTTGTCGTACTGTTAACGCCGGAAAAACTGCTTCGACTGAAAGAATGGGTATTTGCAGGTATGTTCTTCGATATCCTTTTTGCATTCTTCTCTAAACTGGCCGTTCTTAATTTTGCAGCAACAATTGACGCCATTATTGCATTCACCGTTTTATCCGTAACTTATGTGATGTTCAGGAAATTGTATCCTGCGACATATGAAAGGGCTTAAGATAATAGTCTGAGTATACTTACCCTTCGTTAATGCTTCGTTTTTGAATGAAGGACCAATGAAGGATGTGTATACTCAGACTACTGATTTATAGCAACAAGTTACTGAATAAAACTGCTGTTGATAGTTCTTTATCAACAAATTTCAGTCCGTATAGTATTGAAAAAGCGCTCAACAGCCAGCTGTAGATATGCAGGCAGGAGGGGGCTGGTGCGCTATATTGACGGATGAGTAGCCTCACTGGCCGGCAAGTCGGTTATTTCAATACCAATATCCAGGGGAATGTCGCCAATGTAACCACAGGTACTAAAGTCAAATGGATTATCCTCCAGTCCGGTGGTTACTTCCAGGAATTTACTGGCCATCATACGCCAGGCAGCAGGAGGTAACTCTATCCAGTATTCTCTTTCCCTGTCCGCCGTGACGTACTTAGAGACTTTCAGGATATAGTTCCCAAGCCTGTAAGTACTGCCGTCCGGCAGTTCGCTGAGTTTGTAAAACTGTTTTACAAAGCGGACCATTGCTTCGTTTTTACCCCGGAACCTGACTTTGTCCTGCAGGTGAATTGTTTTGATGGCACGGGGAATCCATATTTCCGGAGTGGGCTTATTATTGGGTATGATATTGCGTATCAGTTCGAACAGGGTTATCATGTGCAGGGTCTTTATAGGGATCGTCCTTCATATTATGGCATACGAGGAGCACAAATCTACGTTAAGCTACCTATAATCGTTAAATTTGAACAACATCCCTCCGAAGCCGGTAACAACGACAACCATGACCCTGGGAAACAATTTACTCTTTTTCTTTAGCGCCCTTGGCGCATTTAATGCGCTTATTATTGGCATATACTTCCTTTGCTTCACTGCAAAGAAAAACCTGTCCAACTACCTTCTTGGCGCCCTGCTGATTGTACTGAGCATACGTGTGGGGAAGTCTGTCGCCTATTTTTTTGATTATAACATACCAAGAATAATCCTGCAAATAGGATTAACCGCCTGTCTGTTCATCGGGCCGTTTTTATACTTCTACGTGAAAACGGAAATGCAGCAGATCAGGAAACTGCCGCTATCCTGGAAATTACAACTGACAGGCTGGTTGACCGTGATACTGATAGCGGGGCTGCCTTTCCCTTATGCGGCATTTCCATATCTCTGGACGCATTACATTATTCCGGCGATCTATCTGCAATGGGGTATTTACATTGGTCTCACGATAACTTTGCTCCAGCCGCTCTTTAAAAAGATCAGGACGAAGGAGCAACTGAAACCTTTCGAGATATGGGTCCTGGCCATCTGTGCGACGATATCGCTGATATTTATCGCCTATGTATGGTCTATTATGAGGATCACCAAAGGCAGCTATATTACAGGGCCTTTATACTTTTCACTGGTTACTTATCTTGCTATATGTATACTCCTGTACCGGAAAAAGGCGAATGACCTGTCTTCTTTTGCAGGTCAGAAATATGGTGATAAGAAGCTGAATGAGGACGAAGCCGCACAGGTGATCGCCAGATTACAAACGGCCATGAACGAAAAAGAGCTCTTCCGAAATCCCAATTTAAAAGTGGGAGACCTGGCGAGAGAGATCAACATCCCCAGTCACCAGTTATCCAGGATACTGAATGACAATTTGCAGAAAAACTTCACTCTTTTTGTAAATGAATACCGGGTAAATGCGGCCTGTAAAATGCTGTCCCGCCAGACAAATTTCACCATAGAGGCCATTGGGGACGAGGTAGGATTTAACTCTAAGTCCACTTTCTTCGCCACTTTCAAAAAAATTAAAGGATTGACTCCCAATGCATTTATAAAAGAAACTACTCCGGATTTGTAAATCCGTACTAATGTCCGCCTGCCCGGAAGTTCCCGAAAAGCATAAAACTGCACCTTTGGCTAAACACCTTTTTTCCATGAAAAAGATAGCCCTGTTACTGAGCTTATTTTCCATCTATTTTCCTGCAATTTGCCAGGACACTCCTGATGAAAGACAACTGATTAAAAAGACGATCGAACTGTATTTCGACGGCTGGGCGACAGGAGATACAGTTAAACTAGGAAAGGCGATGCATGCTTCCTGTCACCTGAAAAACTATCGGGACGGTAAATTTTCAGCGTTTACAAAAGACCAGTACCTGAGTTTCTTCAACCCCCGTCTGAGGCCTTCTAATCTGCAAACCCGTATTATTAGTCTGGATGTTACCAATAACATGGGTAACGCAAAAGTGGAGATCAGTACGGAAAAAGACCTGTTTACGGACTATTTCAATCTGATGAAAACAGCCGAAGGATGGGTTATTGTGGACAAGGTTTCCACCAGAACACCTCATATCACAGGGGACGCTTATGCAGCAGCAGGAAAGAGGGTAGATTCCCTGTTTGCCGCCTATAATTCAGAGACACCCGGTGCCGCCGTAGCCATAGTGAAAGATGGGAAAGTGGTTTTTCAGAAGGGCTATGGCATGGCCGACCTCGACCATGACGTACCGATCACCCCGCAGACGGTCTTTAATATCGCTTCTGTTTCGAAGCAATTTACCGCCTTTGCCACCTATCTATTGGCCAGTGAAGGCAGGATATCGCTTGAGGATGATGTCCGCAAGTACATCACTGAACTACCGGACTATGGTCATGTTATCAAAATCAAACACCTGCTCGGTCATACCAGTGGTCTAAGAGACCAGGCCGCGCTCTGGTCATTAGCCGGCAGCATCTCAGGAGATATCTCTACAACCGACCAGACACTGAAATTATTAGCGAGACAAAGAAATCTGAATTTCACACCCGGCACCGCCTTCGGTTATTGCAATACCGGTTATACCCTGCTCGCAGAGATCGTACATCGCGTAACTGGTCAATCGTTTGCCGCCTACACGGAAGAAAAGATATTCCGGCCGCTTGGAATGACCAGCACACAGTTTTACGATAACCATGAGCAAGTGGTAAAAAACAAAGCTGAATCCTATGAGCTGATAAACGGTGTTTACTACCACCAGCCGTTGAATGTCTCTAATCCCGGTCCTTCCAATCTCCTGACTACGGTAGAAGACCTCACTAAATGGGTATTGAACTTTGAACAGCCGGTAGTTGGTACTCCTGTGTTAATAAAAGCCTTCAACGAAACCTCATACCTGGACAATGGCTCAAAAGTCATATTGCGGATATCCGGTGATCATGACACGATCTTTCATGCAAAAGGGCAAAACCTCAGTAATTACAAAGGGGTGGATATGATCACGCATGGAGGACATGCCGCTGCTTTCCGCGCGTTTATGGGACGTTTCCCCAATGAACACCTGGCCATTATTGCGCTTAGTAATGATGAACATAACGAAAGACTGAACGCCCGCTGGCAGATGGCGGAGTTTTATATAAAAGACAAGATGCGGGAAGAGGATTCCTCTCCAGCAGCGTCCCAACAACCGATGATTAAACCCGTTGCGAAATATGCAGGTAGTCTGAAGAACTTTGGTGGGGATTATTATAGTGATGAACTGGGGACGAGTTATACGTTTGTTCCACGCGGAGATGTGCTTATTATGAGACATCTGCGATTGGATGATATTGTGTTGAAGCGGGAGGGTGAGAGTAGGTTTTCAGGTGCTGGTCCGGAGACGTTCGCGTTTGAGATGGAGTTTTTGGAAGATGAGAGGGGAGGGGTAAAGGGGTTTGTGATTTCGAATTTTGGGGTGAAGGGGTTGAGGTTTGAGAAGGTGAGGTAGAGGGATAGCTCAAAAAGTAAAGCGTATCTTAGCTGTCAGTATAAGCTTATTTGATGGAGCAACAGGAATCAAAACAATATTGGGAACTCTTTGAGACTAAAGTTCGGCCGCTCACGGAAAGGCAGCAGCGGATCATTGCTTATCAATTTTGTTTGCTTGTAGAGAAAGACCTGGATGATCTTGGTAAAGGTGCGCTGAAACTTGTAAAGCAGCTTACATCAGATCAAGTCTCATTACAAGATTGTGAATCTTATCGGGAGCAATTGCAGGATAAACTTCCTGACGAGGGTACAAGCCCGTATAGTCCTTTGATATGGGCATTAATGCCGCATACGGATAGTTATCCTGCGTGGTATTCGGCAGCTATTGTGGGGGTGAATATAGTTGATCTTGGGGCGAGCGATTTCTTCGAACTGATGGATTTAACGAAGGGAATTTTGAATGATTTTTAATGGATGATACTATCAGCTATTTATTAATCCATTTGCAAACATACAATCATCGGCAAGTAGCATCTGACAGCTACTTTCTTACCATTCAGCTCACCAGGTATCCATCTGGGCATTCGATCCAACATTCCAATCCCTTCTTTATCCAGGGGTGTATAGGTTGATTCATTCTTATTCAGGATACATTTATCTAATAGGTTTCCGGTGGTATCTATAACAAATGATAAATTAAGTTTACTCTGTAAATCGTCTTGTTCTTTTGGGTATCTGATCTTACTCAGATATTTTGTCAGTGCTTCTTCTCCACCGGGGAAGGAAGGCGGCTTTTCAGCAAATTCATATACGAACATCTTTAGCCTGGCGTCCCAAAGAATCTTATTTTCCTGCGCCTTCAGACAAATGCTGAGCATGCAAAGGAATAGTAGGATTGAATATTTTTTGAGCGGCATAGGTATGTTTTAAGAGAGACTATTAGCGAAGCTAACAATTTAGGGATTCAGTTGCTTTTGAAATAAATCATGATGTTTGCCAGTCCTCAATTAATGCAGGCTTGATTCCCAATACAAGAATAGGACAACCACCAGAACGACCAGATTCAATACGGGGAATGAGTTTACCCATCCAGGTTGTACTTGCACCATATTTTTCTTTGATTAGTTTCGGCTTACCATTCTTTTTCTCAATTGGTTTCCCGTCTGAATCAAGCTCAGGTCCTAACTTTTCAAATACTTCATTTAGTGACTCATCACGGGTCATTAATACGGCGGCATCGATCAAGTTACACTCATAAAATGCCCGGAAGGCATATAGATCACGATCAAATGTCTGGTCTTTGCTATTCCATTCTAAATCAAACGCGACTCGGTTTTTAACGTAATCGACTTTATGTCCGTCAAGAAAATTTTTTAAAGTAATCTTTTCAACTTTAGCTCCTTTTTTCTTTTGCTCCTCTATCTTTTCAAGAGTATCTGATTCCCCCTCATCGTCGTCATTATCATCATCTCCCATTTTTGATGCAACGTTGCTGGTTTTTGTAATAATTAAGTCGCCAGCTATCCGTGTTTCTAACCAGCTCAATTTTCGCAAAAGAACCGAAATCTTTTTGGGAATATCCGACTCATTACCTCCCGGTTTCCGAATGTCACCAATGGTTAACCGAAATTTAAGAAAAGACTTGATTAATTCGTTAAACTCATCAGGTGCACTGGTTGCTAAGATCTGAACAGCATTTCTATAATTATAAATTTCATAGAGGTTTCTTATATCCTCTGGCAAATATTTTTCATAACTCATGAGAATGGGGTTGAACTTAAATATAAAATACGCTATAAATCTTGAGAAAGTTTTGTGCAAAACTATTGCTCAATAAACAAAAAAGGCCTGCATCACTGCAAGCCTTCTCTTTTTCCGCTCCCCCTGCTGGACTTGAACCAGCGACCCTCTGATTAACAGTCAGATGCTCTAACCAACTGAGCTAAGGAGGAGTGTTTTTCCCGTTTCGGGATTGCAAAGATAGATTTTTTCTTATTCTCGCCAAATCTTTTTCAACTTTTTCTTCAAAAAGAATTTACCAATATTAGAAAACGCTTATCCAGAGCGGTTTCCCGCGTATAAAAATTTACAAACTGTAAGTCCAGACGTGTCACCGGGAACTGTGCGAACGATTTTACCTCCTTCACAGCATAGCCTCTGGCGATTAAAGAATCCCTATGTTCTGCCGTTGTAAAAACAAGCGACGGCCCCGCAGGGATCGTATCGTATCGCAGGAGAGGAGCGTCGAGGTAATATTCCATCGCATAGGAGTTCACCCCGTAAAAACCAACAGCTCCGCCTTTCAGTTCCTTGTTGGCATAGAACGCGGCCGTGCTTCCACTCTGATACCGGAGCACATCCGGATAGAACAGTCCATTAAGAAAAATATTTAAAAGGAATGCTGCCAGGCAGGTGCGAAAGAATATACGTGGCCTTCCTTTCAACGGAAACCATATAAAAACGGCCGTTCCTATAACGATAAACCCTACAGCCCAAAAATGAATTTCAGGCCTGTAAAGCGCCCATATTGCGATAATAGCAGTCCCCATGATCCCCATGAGGATATGCTGTGTGATACGGAATACCTTTTCCTTCACATCATCTACTATATACTTTGCCGTTAGGATCGCAAAGAAGGGGAAGATGATATTCAGATAGTGCGGCAACTGGAACTTAGACAATGAGAATAACAGGAAGGTCGACAAAGCAGCGCTAATGCAATAATATTCAGGCGCTGACTTCCCTTTTCTGATGAAGTTGACGATGGCAACATACAGGAATATCGACCAGGGCAGGAACGCCCATAACACTGTATGCAGGAAGAATGAAGGATCGCCATGCCCCTTGATAGGGCCGTTATTCATGAAACGCCCGAACTGGCTGTCCCAGAAAAAGAAACGGATACCGGATACGCCTGTCTGTCCGAAAACTACTTTCTCCGGATGCGCATCGAACTGCTGATACAGGGCATATAATTCCGGTGTGATAAAGATACCGTTCAGCAATGCCACTACCAGCCAGCGCCAGTGAAACAGCTCCTTCCATTGCCGGGTAAAGGTATATTGACCGATAAAGGCAAAGCCTATGGGAACCAATGCAAAAGGCCCTTTCGTCATGACAGCAAAAGCTGCGAACAGCGCTCCCGGGACCAGCTGCCGTTTGTACAAATGATAGACACTGGCAATGATCAGTCCCGTCAGATAAGGCTCTGCCCGTACATCCGTACTGGATATGACGAGGTGCTCGGCTGACAGGAAGATACATACCGCCCAGAGGGCCACTTTCTCGCTGTATACCAACAGGTCTTTGGCGAATTTATAAGTATACACCACTCCCAGCATCAGAAATAAGAATGCCGGCAGTTTATAGGCAAAGCTTGTAAATCCGAAAAGCAGATAGGAGAGGGCAGCCATCCAGAAAGGAAAATGTGGCTTATCCAGCCAGTCATGTCCGTCAGCTACCAGGTTCAGGTAGTCATGATGCTGCACCATGTGTTTGGCAATACCCGCGTAGAGGGCGCCATCGGGTTCCATAATAGTAACGGGAAGGCCGGTCATATGCATGAATATCAGCAGACCGATCATCATCCGGCAGACTTGTTTCTCTGAGATAGAATAGACTGTCATGCGCAAAAATTACAGCACTGCTGGCACTTCCGCAAAACAGAGGGGGCTTTTAATAGAAAATTAACAGGCCTACCAGCCGAAAAGACTTGATTTCTCTAATCCGATATAAAGACCGTCTGGCCGTTGTTCAAGGGGATAGGTCTTGAGGTAAAACCCTTCTCCACTGCTATTGTAACCGTTTTTGACATTAAAACGGTACCGGTGCAGGGGACAAACAACATTACCGGCATCATCCATAAAACCATCCGCCATGATGCCACTCGCATGTGGACATTTGTAGGCGAAGGCAAAGATCTGCTCCTCATATCTGGTATAGCAGATCTTTTTACCCTGGACCTCCAGGACGCCAATCTCACCTTCCTTTGCGTACAGGTCTGATAAACGATGCCAGTTGTATTGCTTTGCCATGCTAAGAATTAATAGAAATATTCGCTCTTGTAAGGATAACGTACCCTGTACAGTTCCACTACCTTACTAAGGATAGTCGCCCGCAGTTCTTCAACATTTTTACGCTCTGTCGCAGAAATAAACACACAGTTACCCTGGGTCCTGGTCTGCCAGTTTTCCTTCAGCTGATTCAGGATGTCCTGTTTGATATCGTCAGTCAGCCACTTGTCGAAAGTCTGCTCTTCATACAGGTCCATTTTATTGAAGACCATGATAATAGGCTTATCGAAGGCCTTCAGTTCCTGCAAAGTGCGGTTTACCACCTCTACCTGGTCCTCATATTGCGGATGGGAAACATCCACTACATGAAGCAGGATATCGCTTTCTCTCACCTCATCAAGGGTCGATTTGAAGCTTTCTACCAGATGGTGCGGGAGTTTACGGATAAACCCTACAGTATCGCTCAGCAGAAATGCGGTCTGGTCAAATACCACCTTGCGGGTAGTCGTATCCAGCGTCGCAAACAGCTTGTTTTCAGCAAACACCTCGCTTTTGCTCATCAGGTTCATGATGGTGCTCTTTCCCACGTTGGTATATCCAACCAGGGCTACGCGGATGTATTCACCACGGTCCTTACGCTGGGTAAGAGACTGTTTATCAATCTCTGCCAGTCTTTTCCTGAGCAACGCTACCTTTTCCTTGATGATACGACGGTCCGTTTCGATCTCCGTTTCACCCGGACCACGGCTACCGATACCACCTCCCTGTCTTTCCAGGTGACTCCACATACCTTTCAGACGTGGCAGGATATACTGGTACTGAGCCAGCTCTACCTGCACTTTCGCCTGGGCCGTGCGGGCACGACGGGCAAAAATGTCCAGAATAAGGTCACTACGGTCTATCACCTTCACATTCAGCACTTTCTCTATGTTCGCTATCTGAGAACCGGTCAGTTCATCGTCAAAAATGACCAGATTGATATTTCTTCCTGCAATGAAATCCCTGATCTCTTCCAGCTTACCCTTTCCAACAAAGGTCGCTCTGTCGGGACGGGCCAGTTTTTGGGTGAACTTTTTTACAGTTATAGCACCAGCCGTCTCAGCGAGGAAAACCAACTCATCCAGATACTCCTGTACCTGACGGTCTGTCTGCTCCTTATGGATCACCCCCACAATAACTGCCCGCTCTTCCTGTTGTACAACTTGTTTCTTTTCAATCAAAGTATATAAAAATTTACTGCAAAGGTATGGAATTAGTCCATAGCACTATTTTCCCTACTTTTAGCGTCCAAACAGAATCTGAACATGCATAAATCACTTTTGTTAACATCACTTTTTATATCAACTATGGCAGTGGCCCAGCAGAAAATGACGCCCGAGCTGCTCTGGCAATTGGGCAGAGTAAGCGGCGAAGCGATTACGGCAGACGGAAAGACAGTCATTTACGGCGTATCACGATACAATATTGCCGAAAACAAGAGCGATAAAGACCTCTTCGCCATCCCGCTGGCAGGAGGCACAGCCACGCAGATCACGAAAGAACCTGGAGCAGAAGGAGAGGTGAGCGCGATCAGCGGACAAAAAATCGCCTATGTCTTTAAAGGACAACGCTGGGAAATGAATGCCGACGGTTCCGGCGCCACACAGATCACCAATGTGGAAGGCGGCCTGCAGAACATGCGTATCTCCCCCGATGGAAAACATATCCTGTTCTCTAAGGAAGTGAAACTGAAAAAGATCAGCGGCGGCGACCATTACCCCGACCTGCCAAAATCCAATGTGCAGATCTATGACAACCTGAACTACCGCCACTGGGATACCTGGGAAGATGGTAACTTCCAGCATATCTTCTTCGCCACCTACGAAAATGGCCAGGTTGGCACTCCTGTCGATATCATGGAAGGCGAACTGTATGATAGTCCACAGATGCCGTTCGGCGGAGCCGAAGACGTGATCTGGAGCCCGGACGGCAAAAGCATTCTCTATGTTACCAAGAAGAAATTCGGTAAAGAGTACGCTACCAGCACCAATACCAATGTCTACGAATACAATCTCGATACCCGTGCGACCAAAAACCTGTCCGAAGGACTGGCTGGTTACAATGTAGCCCCTGCATTCAGTCCGGACGGCAAATACCTGGCATGGCTGGGTATGGCAAAAGATGGTTTCGAAGCTGATAAAAATGATATCATCGTACTGAACCGCGCCACCGGCGTCCGCACCAATCTTACCAAAGACTGGGATGGTACCGTAGCCTCCATCTCCTGGAGCAAAGACAACAAACAAGTGTTCTTCCTCGCCGTGGTAAAAGGCACCGAGCAACTGCACGAGATCACCCTGCAGAAAGACGTGGCTGCTACCAATGCGAAACATATCCGCCAGGTAACAGATGGTGAATTTGATATCAGTGGCATCATCGGACAAGCAGGCAATACCCTTGTGGTAAGCCGTACTGACATGAACCATGCAGCCGAACTCTTTACTGTACAGCTGCCAAAGGGTACCCTGCAACCACTGACTACCGTAAACAAAGAAGTTTACGATAAAACCGGTATGTGTAAAGTGGAAAAACGCTGGATCAAAACCACAGATAATAAAGACATGCTGGCCTGGGTGATCTTCCCACCTGATTTCGATCCTGCAAAGAAATACCCGACTCTGTTATATTGCCAGGGTGGTCCGCAGTCAGCACTGTCCCAGTTCTATTCTTACCGTTGGAACTTCCAGCTGATGGCCTCCCAGGGATATATCGTCGTAGCGCCTAACCGCCGTGGTATGCCGGGTCATGGTGTAGAATGGAACGCCGCTATCAGTAAAGACTGGGGCGGACAACCTATCCGTGACTATCTGAGCGCTATTGACGCCGTAAGCCAGGAACCTTATGTTGACAAAAACCGTCTTGGTGCTGTAGGCGCCAGCTATGGTGGTTATTCTGTTTACATGCTGGCTGGTGTTCATAACAACCGCTTCAAATCATTCATCGCGCATGACGGTCTGTTTGACCTGAAAAGCTGGTACGGCACCACCGAAGAACTCTGGTTCGCCAACTGGGATATCGGGGCTTACTGGGACCCGGCTAACGCGAAGGTCTATAAAGAATTCAACCCCAGCGAATACGCCAACAAATGGAATACGCCTATCATGGTCATCCAGGGAGGTACCGACTTCCGTGTAGGCATCGAACAGGGATTACAGGCCTTCCAGCTGGCACAGCTGAAAGGTATCAAGAGCAAACTGCTCTATTTCCCCGAAGAGAATCACTGGGTGCTGAAAGCGCAGAACGCGCTGGTATGGCAACGTGAGTTCTTCCAGTGGCTGAAAGAAACGCTTTAATCAATCAACAGTATTCAGCACCGGCAAGCGGTGCTGAATACTGTCCGTTCAATTCATATATAAATTCCCCAACGTTATGTTCTCCTCTCTCTTGCTCGACATCCAGGACGGTGTTGCGACAATCACCCTCAACCGCCCGGATGTTTACAATGCATTTAATGATCCGCTGAGCTATGAATTACAGGATGCCCTCAAACAGGTAGAGAAAGATGCTACCGTCAGGGTAGTGGTATTGACAGGCGCAGGTAAAGCGTTTTGTAGCGGCCAGGACCTCAAAGCCGCCATGAATGGCGAAAAACGTAATCTCAGCGAATCCCTGCATAAACGCTATAATCCTATTATCAGGGCCATCCGTAATATGCCCAAACCCGTCATCTGCCAGTTAAATGGTGTGGCAGCAGGGGCAGGCTGTTCTCTGGCGCTGGCCTGTGACATGATCATCGCCAGCGAAACAGCATCCATGGTCGAGATCTTTATCAATATTGCGCTGGTGCTGGATTCCGGTTCATCCTATTTCCTGCCACGCACGGTGGGCTATCACAAGGCATTTGAACTGGCTACCAAAGCTAGTAAAATGACGGCCCTGGAAGCCCAGCAGATGGGCTTTATCAACAAGGTAGTCCCTGCTGAAGAACTGGAAGCGACGGTAAAAGCGGAGGCTGCATTCTATGCTAACGCACCTACGAAAGCAATCGCCCTGCTCAAGAAAATGCTGACAAAAGGGATGACGGAAAACCTGGATGCAGTACTCGATTATGAAGCCTATTGCCAGGAAATAGCAGGTAATACCGCTGACAATACAGAAGGTGTACAGGCATTTCTTGAAAAACGTAAGCCGGTATTTAAAGGTATCTGAGAGGATATTACCTTATAAAATCAAAAGGGGCTGTCCGCTATATGGTGGACAGCCCCTTTTCAATATTATCAGCTCAGCTTATAAACCGCTCAGCATAAATCCGAAAGAATATGGATTTACATCGTAAGTACCATTGTCCTTAAATAACGTGGTGATGGCATAAGTACCATACACCGCGAAGTTGCCATAACCCACTCTCGCAGTACCTGTAAAGCGCCATGTATTGAACTGACGTTTGCTGGCTTCCTTCTCGATCAGCTTCGAGCCTGCGAGATTCTCAACAGAACGGGTATGCGCATTGAGCAGGTTACCGATCTTCAGACCCACACCTACTTTGAAACCGTGATTAGCATTCTCAGGTACCTGGCGATAACGCAGTTCCAATGGAATTTCCAGGTAAGTGGTCGCCAGTTTGAACTTGCTATATGCATTCGTTCCCTGGAAATCAGGCACTGAAGATGTATTCCTCAGGTCCAGGCTCTGGTCTTTCAACATATAGTGATCAGACCCAATTCCCAAACCTGCTGCAAGACTGAAATTAGTTTTCTGCATCGGGAAATCGTACATGAAAGCAATATTGAGCTGGCGGTTGAATCCAGTGTTAATATTGCTGGCTCCTGTTCCTGACAATCCAACATAACCTAACTGAATCACTAAGAAATCCTTGGAATGTGATGCTGCTCCCATGGCCTTATTAGCAACTGCATTCTTGGCATCCTGTGCAAAAACACCGAGAGAAGCCGCCATCAATCCGATCGAAAAGAATAATTTCTTCATGTTTAAGTATAAAGTCTTGAAAAAGAATATTAGGCAAATTTAATGGAATAGGAATAAAACCAAGGGTTAAAATATTTATAAAATATCTGGAAGCGGCGACTGTCAATTTTTCAGCCTTCCTTGATTGGAAGATAATACATATCTTTTCGGATAATATATTATACCCTATGGAAGAATATGATGATCTCCCTTACCAGCATTCGACAGGCTGTTCCCGATGTAATGCGCCTGAATATGAGCCTGGCTATGCGTTCAGGTTATGTAAGACCTGCAGAAAGAAGCTATCCAGATACCCTGTTAAAAAAGAAATCATTTGGGCTACAATAGGTGTAGGCGTTATACTCCTTGTCGCCATCTTTCGCCTTCCAGGCTATTTCCACGCCGGTGTTGGATATATGAAGGGAAAAAAGCTGGTGGAAGAACATAAATACCTCAGCGCTGAAAAGTATTTTAAAGCCACACTGAAGAAATTTCCTGACCATCTGGGCGCCATGATGCACCTCATCAAGGCCTCTTACCTTAATGACAATGAGGCTCAGGCGGATAGTCTGCTGGCGCTGGCAGGAGGGAGGGATATTCCAGCTGATGATGAAGAGTTACAGGCCATGCTCGATTTTATTAATGACCATATATCCCATTCCAGAATAGAAGATAAAACGCTGGCACAAACGCTGACCGACATTGAAGAAGATACGGCTGCCTATCGCGCAAAGCTAGACTCATATGTAGTTGCTGCGCCCTATGACCTTGCCGCCAAAACTACGTTGGCCTATATGTATGAAGACCTTCAGCTTTATGAGAAGGCTGATAGCCTTTGTGCAGAGGTTATTCACAAAGACCCTTTACTGCGGTCAGCGTATTATGAACGACTCAGCGCGCTGAGGGATCTCGGAAAATATAAAGAAGGATTAAAGCTGGCAGAGGACCTGTTGTCCCAGAATACAGAATCTATTCAGGCCTTAATGACATTGACCTCTTTTCAGTTAAGACTAAATATGCACCAGCAGGCCCTTCTCACGATAAGACAAGCCGCTGCGCTTGCTCCGGAAGATAGTAGTGTGTTGTTTATGCTTGCTCTTGCCTGTCATTATAACCGTCAGCAAGATGAGGCTCATGGTATTCTGGCTAAACTCAAAAACCGGCCGGATGCCGACACAAGCAGCATTGCGCTGTTGCACAGCTATATCACTGATAAAGTTTCCTACAAATAAATAACTCGAAAATGTTCATACCAGGCCCCTTTCTGGCACTTATTACCTTTCCCGGCGTAATCGTACACGAATTTGCGCATCAGCTTTTCTGCCGCATATTCGGTGTGGCCATCTTTGAAGTAAAATATTTTCAGATGGCCAATCCGGTAGGGTACGTAAAACACGAACCTGTACGCAACCCTGTGCATCAACTGCTGATCGGTACCGGCCCTTTCATCATCAATACCCTTATTGCGCTATTGATCGCATTCCCGGCTGCCATCCCTGTTTTTATGTTCAACGAGGGCACCATTCTGGACTACCTGCTACTTTATCTGGGTTTGTCAATTGCCATGCACGCATTTCCAAGTACGGGGGATGCTAATGTGTTATGGCAAACCTTGTGGCACGGTGAGCAGGTACCCTTGTGGCTGAAAATTATTACAGTGCCTATCGTTGGTCTGATCTATCTGGGCGCTATAGGCTCCTTTTTCTGGCTTGACCTCATCTACGGAATGGGTGTCGCGTTCGGGCTCCCCGTTCTCATAGTTCAGTTTTGTGCATAAAAGCAGGAAGGCATCCGCGATCACGGATGCCTTCCTGCTTTTAATAATATGCTGTATTAACTGAAGAGGTACAATACATCCTCTTTCGTCAGTTTCTTCACAAATCCGGAATCATCTGCGATGATCTCTTTTACCAGTGATTTCTTACGCTCCTGTAATTGCAGGATCTTTTCCTCTACAGTGTCCTTACAGATCATCCTATAAGCAAAGATGTTCTTCGTCTGGCCAATACGGTGGGTACGGTCGATCGCCTGTTGCTCTACCGCCGGGTTCCACCATGGATCAACGATATACACATAGTCAGCCGCCGTCAGGTTAAGACCCACACCACCCGCTTTCAGGGAGATCAGGAACACCCTGCAATCGTCATTCGTCTGGAAATTCTGAATCGCGCGCTCACGCTCCGTAGCGGAAGTACTACCATCAAAATACTCAAACGGTACCTTCATGTGTTGCAGCTTCTCACGGATCAGCCCCAGCATACCCAGGAACTGAGAGAAGATCAACACCTTGTGGTTACTGATATTCTCACTCATCTCACGGGTCAGCTCATGCAGCTTCACAGAATGGTTCGGATATTGTTCCGCTTCATTCAGGATAGCCGGAGAGTCACAAATCTGACGCAACTTCATCAGACCCTGCAGGATAGTCAGCTGGGAACGTTCCATACCCTGATCTTCAATAACACCCAGGATTTTGGAGCGGTAAGAGTTACGATATGCGTCATAGATATGTCGCTGCTCAGCATCCATTTCACAGAAGATCACTGTTTCGATCTTCTCAGGCAGTTCTTTTGCCACCTGCTCTTTCGTACGGCGCAGGATGAACGGATAGATCAGCTTACGCAGATGGTCCTTACGCTCTTCATCCTGGAACTTATCTATCGGTGTAGCAAATTCGTTACGGAAGAAGTCCACGCTACCCAGCATACCCGGGTTCAGGAAGTTCATCTGCGCGTAGATATCAAATGTATTATTCTGCATCGGCGTACCACTCAATGCCAGTTTGTTCCTGGTATTCAGCAATTGCGCCGCTTTGGTTACTTTACTCTGCGGGTTCTTGATCGCCTGCGATTCATCCAGTACCACATAATCCAGGTCCAGTTTCATCAGTGTCTGTACATCACTGCGCAACGTACCATATGTGGTGATCAGGATATCAAATTTCATCAGTTCTTCCGCTGTTTTCAGACGGGTAGGGCCGTGATGAATATGATAGGTCATACTCGGCGTAAACTTGCGAATTTCATTCTCCCAGTTATAGATCAGTGTCGTAGGACATACCACCAGCGCCAGACATTTATCATCGTGCTTATTCTTATAATGCTGGATGAATGTCAGCGCCTGAATGGTTTTACCAAGACCCATATCATCAGCCAGGATACCTCCCCACTTCACTTCATCGAGGTAGTTCAGCCACTGGAAACCGCTTTCCTGGTAAGGACGAAGGGTAGCATGCAGATTATTCGGCAGCTGTATATTACGGATCTCGTCAAACTGAAGCAGCTTACGACGCTTCTGTTCCAGTTCCATCAATACTGCCTCATCATCAATGAACTCATACAGTTCATCAATTACGCTGAAGTTATACTTGCTCAGTTTCAGTGCACCTTTGTCCTTTTCCTCACCGATCTTGAATAAGAGGGAGTACTTCTTCAGCCACTCTTCCGGCAGCAGCCCCAAGGAACCGTCAGCCAGTTGCACATAGTTCTGTTTACCTGCCAGCGCCTGCTTGATTTCCCTGATACTTACTTTCTGATCGCCATAGGTCACCTCGATCTGCGCATCAAACCAGTCAATGCCGGAACTGATCTGCAGATTGGTAACTGGCTTATGAGCGCTGAACTTGAAGTTTTTCAGGTTCTCGAAGCCAAATACACGCACATTCATTTCCTTCAGCGTATCAAAGAAGAGGAAGAACCAGTTGTTCTTCAACGCTTCTTTTGCCTTCAGATAGAAGTAGTTGTTACTATTAGGTTGTGAGAAGTTGGTATGCAGGCCGCTCAGCTTTTCTACGAATTGCTGCTCAGCTTCCTTGTTTCTGTGGATGATCAGGACCTTATTACCTTCCTGTACCGTGATCTTACCGTCGTCATTCCATTCTACTTCCTGGCCATGGTAAGCAAATCCCGGTTGGATGATAAAAGTCTCGCCCACCTCACGCAGGAATACCCTGCATTCCGGTAATATATCGTCAACTTCCGCCAGCAGCGAATTATCAAACTGTATCTGATATTGTTTGCTCAGCGGTAAGAGATAATCCTGTAGATAAGTGCTCCACTGGTCGGCAGGGATACGGATTTTCCCGCTTTCGCGGAATAATTCGATATGCAGCGCATCCTGTGGATTTTCGAAAAGGTATAACACCTTGTTTTTCAGGAACAGGATAGAGCTATCCCATTCATTCTCAGAAACATTCACCAGTTCTCCTTCAATCTCCAGATGACAGGTCACCTCAATCGCTTCATTCAGCGTATGTGTTTTAAACACAGGCTGCAATCTGTCTCCGGCCAGGTGTATCTGCTGCAGATTTTTGGTTTTGAACTGCTGTCTGTTGGGCAGGAGAAATAACAAACCATGCGCTGCCATCTGCGGGAACAGTTTCGCCAGTTTCGGATGCAGGTATTCCAGCATCAGTTCTTTGGTTTCTGTCGGCAGGTCGGACTCGTTATGGTCGTGTGTGATATTCTCCCAGATACCCGCAAAAGGGGAGTTCTTACTGAGGAATTTGCTGACCTCCATACCCTGTACCTTACGCACAGGCGTGATCAGGTCACGGTCAGCTTCTTTATATAAGTAGAAGTCAACATACTTGGTCAGGTCCAGTTTGTTGACTAATGATACGAATTCACGTTGTTCGTCATTTACTTCCCCACTCACCAGGTCGATCCGGAAGAAAGGATACAGTGGTTCGTTAGCGTTGAAAACCACCCCAATACGCTGAGTAATGGTATTTGTTTCTTCTGTTGGCGGGGGAGGAGCCGCGGCAGCTGCCTGTTTGCTGATCGCCACACCATCCACTCGTTTGATAGCGGGGTCCAGTACACGCAGATAGGGTTTCCCCTCCATATAAGTAAAAGTGAATTTCCCCTCCAGGTTATCATCCAGCGAGTAACCGTACAAGGCAAGCAGTTTATTCTTTTCCTTGTCCCAGTTACGCAGGGTATCGAAATAGTATGGACCTTGATTATTTAAAAGATGGAGGAACAGGGCAGTCTTGTGTTTACAGATGGCATGCTCTGTTTCATCACAGTTACAGGCGGTATCGAAGAAGCGTTCTTCATTCCGCTGTATGATCATCGGATATTCCTGCCCTTCATATTTTAGTGTGGCTTCGACTTTTTCATCCCTGGCGGATGCGATCTTGAACGCTTTGGCCGGTTTGGCCATTTTCTCTGCTTCCGCAAATATTTCATTGGAAGTCAGTAGTTTAAGCGATTTCAGATCAATAAACTTCATCTTTACCAGCGTATGTTGCTGGTTATATTGTGTATCGTAGCTTTCGAAGTGATTTTTATCCAGCATTTCCTGCAACTGGAACATTGCTGCGGCTTCGTGCCGGCAGATGTCTCCCAGGTTGTAGGGACATTGACAACGGACGGACATATTGCTCGTCTCGTGATACTTGCTGATTGAAACGCGATAATAATTCGCATGGGTATCGCTCTTTACCCGGAACGTGGCTGATTTCAAAACCGGATCAGCTTCTAACAACTCCACACCACCAGTCGCAAAGATGCGCTTCCCCCTACGGATCACCTCATCGGTTCCGTTATTATAAACGTATTTTAGCAACTGGGGCAGCGACATAGTTTCTCAAATTGCCCGGTTTATTTATCAGCCTGGGTTAAACGCTAAAATATTTAGCAGCTGATGAAAAGGCAATTCACAAAAGTACGCAGAAAAATTCTAAAAAGCTACAGCTTGAGTAGTGTCTACACTACATCGCATCACTTCCAGAAACAAACACTTTAAGAAAAGAAATTATCTTGCGGCTATTCCGCAGCTACAAGCTCTCCATTCCGGTAAATAGGCAGCACATTGGCTCCATCCGGGGTCAGACAGTACCGGATATCTTTCTCCAGACCGAATTTTGCGAGACGTTTGTAGTGGGATGCCTGCTTCATTACTTCGTGGATATTGTCTTTTGAAGTAATGTAAAGTGCCTCCGCTGCGACAGCAGAGTCACAGTCCACCGTAAAATGTTCCTTGATACGGTTAACCACCGCTCCGGCAAATAAGGTATCCTCCATGTTGACGCGGTCTTTCCAGGCAGCGCAACCAAGAATGACCGGTTTGCCCTGTGCGATCAGGTAATCGCAAACGGCAGATATGTTCGGGAAGGAACCGGTGATGATCGCAATGGCGTCTTTTGCCATATGCAACAGCTTGGTACCATTTGTAGTGGTCAGTACCAGCGTTTTATCCTGTATAAATTCTTTGGGGTATTCAAAAGGGGAGTTTCCATGCAGCAGACCTTCCGCTATTTTTCCGTCTCTTTCTCCGGCAGTAATGGCATTCTCACCCAGCTGTTCGCCGATGCTGACACATTCCGGTACGGTGGCTACAGGTATTACACGGCTGGCGCCATTATATAATACGGTACAAATAGTAGACGTAGCTCTCAATACGTCAATGATCACCACAATACTGTTCTTCACATCATACAAATGCAATAAAGCCGGTGATAAACACACTTCCAGTCTTGGTTTCTGCTCTCCCATTTCATTCAATTAGGAATTAGGAATTAAGAATTAAGAATTGACGCCGATTGAAACCAATTCTTAATTCTTAATTCCTAATTGTTAATTTAATCTAATATTACTCTCCACTTTTCAGTCTCCGCATAATCTTTTATTACGCTGTTCCGTAGTCTCAGCAGTTCGGTCATATACTTGTTCAGGTAGAACCTTTCAAATAATCTTCCCATCCAGCCGTACGGAGTGCCAAATTCCATGATGTCAATTGCTACTGTGCCATTCCCTATTGCCTTGAAATGATGCTCATGTTTCATAAAGGTAAAATCACCTGCCACCATTTCATCACAGAAATAGTCTGTTTTACGCATTTCCGTGATACGAGTGGTCAGCCGCCGCAACTTACCCAGATGCTTAGCCTGCCAGGTTACCGTTTCATCCTGCTCTATCAGCCCGTTTGTACGGCCATGGATAGCGTCTTCCTGCATATGCGCCATACTGCGCTTATGCAATGTAATGCTCCGGCTCAGGTCAAAGACCCGCTCTAGTGGAGCATAAATCACGGTTGTGACATGAATTTTCGGCATAGAAAAGATATGGTTTTTCGCAATTTAGCCAACTTAACTCAAAAATGGCACCTTCACAACTTTGGCTTTCAGTAATTTATCCCTTACAGCAATAAAAATTTCTGAATCCTGGGCCGCAAACTCGGTTTTTACGTATCCCAGACCAACCGCTTTCTGCATAGAAGGTGATTGTGTACCAGAGGTTACTTTACCGATCACCTGACCTGCTGCATCCTTGATTTCGTAATCGTGACGCGGAATACCCTTGTCAACCATTTCAAAACCAACCAGTTTGCGGGTCACGCCTGCTGCTTTCTGCTGCTCGAATTTCTCACGGGAAGTAAATTCTTTGGTGAATTTCGTGATCCAGCCCAGACCAGCTTCCATTGGAGAAGTGGTATCGTCGATATCGTTACCGTACAGACAGAAGCCCATTTCCAGACGCAGGGTATCACGAGCGGCCAGACCGATCGGCTTCAGGCCCTTTGGAGCGCCTACCTCAAAAATAGCGTCCCAGATCTTATCAGCTGCGCCATCCTTATCTTCAAAATAAATCTCAATACCACCTGCACCGGTATAACCAGTTGCACTGATCACCACATTAGGCACACCTGCAAATTCGCCTTTAGCGAAAGTGTAATATTTCAGGTTCACCAGCTCCACAGTTGTCAGTGGTTGTAAAATACTCGCAGCATTCGGTCCCTGGATAGCCAGCAGACAGGTCTTATCAGAAATGTTATGCATTTCCACACCCTTTGTATTGAACTTGCTGATCCAGTTCCAGTCCTTTTCGATATTGCTTGCATTCACCACCAACATATAAACGTTGTTCTCTTCAATGCAATATACCAGCAAATCATCCACAATACCCCCTTCCTCATTAGGTAAACAGCTGTATTGCGCCTTACCAACCGTCAGCTTGGAAGCATCATTGGTGGTTACCCGCTGGATAAGGTCCAGCGCATGCTCTCCCTTCAGGATGAACTCACCCATATGGCTTACATCAAACACCCCAGCATTATTCCTGACTGTCAGGTGTTCTTCATTAATACCAGTGTAGGAAATAGGCATGTTATACCCGGCAAAAGGAGCCATCTTAGCGCCCAGCGCTGTGTGCTTGTGTGTAAATGGTGTGTTCTTCATAAATAAACTAATGATCGGTTCTGTTTTGGGTATGCTTTTAGGTTCAAGTTTTGTTTAAGCCCCGCAAAAATAGGTTGATTTTCCAAATTCGGTGGGTAAATAGTGTTTTTGGTGCAATAATTGCCTCCCCGTAACCAGTGCATTGCCGGTAAATCAGAGCGTTCATTGCTAACCAGCTACTTAGATACGTATCTTTGCAATGGAACCAGGTCTCCCGGCACTATCCGTGGACTTTAAAAAATCAACAACTGTGAAGCACACCACATGCCTGTTGGCACTGTTATTACCCTTTACTACGCAGCTTAACGCCCAGAAAAAGGCCGATCGTAAGACATTAGGCAACCTACAAACACATATTACCTACCTCGCCAGTGATAAGCTGGAAGGACGCCGTACAGGCACTCCCGGCGAACAACTCGCTGCTGAATATATCGCAAACCAGATGAAACTGGCCGGTTTGTCGCCCGCTGGTGATAGTGGTTACCTCCAGACATTTGTGGTAAGTGAGGGCAAACTGATTGCCACCACATCCCATCTGACCATCAACAAATCTACCCTTACTCCAGGCGAACAATTCATACCAATGCCCTTCAGCGCACAAAAGAGCGCTAAAGGGGATGTGCTTCCCGATGTAAATGAACCAGATAATATCTGGCTCTTCAACGTTAAAGATTTTGAAATGTCCCCGCATGCCGATCCGCTGGAAATTTACAGGCAGAACGCCAGAGAAGCAGCTAAAGCGGGCGCTACCGGTGTGATATTTTACAATGGTACCGAAACATCCAAAGATGTACAGAAGTGGTTATCCATCCCCGTTGAACCGCTGAAAATTCCCGTTATGTGGGTCAACAGCGAAATCAGTAAAGTGCTGAATGATGCGGAAGACCTCAGGATAGATATGCAGGTGGATTTTGCCTCCGGCAGACGTACAGGTACCAACGTTGTCGGACATATAGACAACAAGGCCGCCAACACTATCGTCATTGGCGCACATTTCGATCACCTGGGGCACGGCGAAGATCATAACTCCCTGGCTCCCAATGATCAGACCATTCACCACGGAGCCGATGACAATGCCAGTGGTACCGCTGCGCTCCTTGAACTGGCCAGACAACTGAAAGCATCCAAACTCCAGAAGTATAATTACCTCTTTGTCGCCTTCTCCGGCGAAGAACTGGGACTCTTTGGCTCTAAATACTTTACAGAACACAGTTCGATACCACCATCGTCTTTCAACTACATGATCAATATGGACATGATCGGAAGGCTGGACCCGGCCAAAGGACTGGAAATAGGAGGGATCGGTACCTCCCCGGTATGGCCGGCACTGCTGCAGCAGACCATTCCTGCCAGCATCCGTACTACCTATGATTCTTCCGGCACCGGACCGTCTGATCATACTTCCTTCTATCTGAAAAATGTACCCGTACTGTTCTTCTTTACAGGTACACACAGCGACTACCATAAACCTTCGGATGAAGCTACCAGGATCAATTACGATGGCGAGCTTACCGTACTGAAAGTAGTATACGATCTGGTAGAGAAAACGAACAGTATGGATAAACTGGCATTTACCAAAACCCGTGATAAACAAACTTCCACCAGTGCGCGTTTTACTGTTACACTGGGTATCATGCCGGACTATACCTGGCAGAAACCAGGGGTAAAGGTAGATGGCGTGTCCGATAACAAACCCGCCAGTAAAGCAGGCATACTTGCAAATGACGTGATCGTCGAACTGGGCCCACACACGATCGTTAACCTGGAAGATTATATGCAGGCATTGTCTGGCTTCAAAAAAGGCGACAAAACCACCGTGAAAGTCAGGAGGGAAGACAGTGAAAAAGTATTTGATATCCAATTCTGACCGTTTTATAATATCTTGCATCCCTTAATATCGTTGTATGAAGCCTGTTTTGTTCATATTGGGTCTGGCAGTATTTAGCTTTTCGTGTAATCAGACACGTACGCGTGAAGAGAATAATGATGAAACCAAACTCGATGTCATTACAGAAAAATGCTACGTTGTGCGTGAGGTAAAACCTGCTGCCGGCAATCCGGAGACAGACTCGATCCTGGTGCGTAAACAACAGCTGATTTCCTACCTGGAACGACATGGTTTTGTACGTCACGTAGCAGATAAAGAGGTACTGCAATTCCGCAGGAATAACAGACAGCAGGTAAGTATCGATATGCCGGAACCGACAACCCCGGCATCAGCAAATGTGATCATCATTTTCGACCCGATGAAAAATCCCCTGTTCCTTAATTTAAAAAGAGACACAACACAGGTGGAACACTATATTAATATGTAGGTTTTTATGCCGGGCTACTATCACCGGCGATAACTTTTAGAACTGGATTTGGAACCTAAGCAAAACATAAGACTATGTGTGGATGCGGTGGTCTTCGGCTACACGGCCAAAGAAAGTATTTCTGTACTGCTCATCAAACGCACCATTCCACCTTTTATGCACCGCTGGGCATTGCCCGGAGGTTTCGTCATTGACGGGGAAACACTTGAAGAAGCTGTGACCCGTGAGTTATTGACGGAAGCGGGTGTGCATATCAATTATCTTGAACAACTCTATACATTTGGCGCGCCGGAAAGAGACCCCCGCGGCCGGATCGTTTCTGTTGCCTACTTTGGTCTGGTAAATCCAACCAACTTCAAACTCGCCGCCAGCTCTGATGCAGAAGATGCCAACTGGTTCGATATCAAAAAGCTGCCCGATCTGGCCTTTGACCACGCCATCGTAGTCGATGCCGCTATCCAGCGATTACGCGCCAAGATCAGGTATGAGCCTATTGGCTTCGAACTCCTGGATAATAAATTCCCGATCTCTGACCTGGAAAAACTGTATGAAACAGTCCTGGACAGGCCTATTGACCGCCGGAATTTCCAGAAAAAGATCAATCACCTCGGCATATTAAAAGGTCATAATGAAAAGCAGAAACACCCTTCTGCCGGCAGACCTGCAAAGCTCTACAGTTTCAATGAAGAGCGTTATTTCCAGCTGAAAAAAGAAGGTATTACATTCGAGATCTGAGGAACGGCTTATTCCGCCCTCAGACTCTTTACCGGATTGGCCGTAGCGGCCCTTACCGCTTTGTATCCTACTGTCAGCCAGGCAATCACCAGCGACAATACGATTGCCAGCAGGAAAATTTCCCAGCTCATGTCTATATGATAATGGAATCCTGACAACCAGCGATGCATAAAATAGTATGCTGCCGGTGTGGCAATCAGAAATGCGATGCCTATCAGTATCGTAAACTCCCTCGAAAACAGGTATAGAATACTTTGAATGGAAGCACCCAGTACTTTCCGGATACCCACCTCCTTCGTTTTTTGTACTGCCATGAACGATACCAGTCCATAAAGCCCCAGACTTGATATAAAGATCGCCAGTATGGCGAATATCTGGAACATCCTGGCTATCAGCGCCTCATTGCTATAAAAACTCCTGATGCTATCATCTACGAACGTCAGGTCATACATATAGGTCGGATAGATTTCCTTAAACCGTTTTTCCACCGCCTTCAGTGTTGCATTCACTTCATCCTTACGGAGGCGCAGCGCCAGGGTGCCGTAGCCATTAAAGTCCGGCGCGATCACAACAGGCGAAATCCCATCCCGCAAGGAATTATCATTGAAATCTTTCACAACGCCTACAATAGGGTAGGCCTGACCTCCGGTAAATCTGAGCGTTTTACCAAGTACGTCTTCAGATGATCCTAAACCCAGTTTTTTGACCAGTGTTTCATTGATCATCAGTTCCCTGACCGTATCACTGGGAAAGGGCAACCGGCCGGCAGCCAGACTCATTTTGAACAGACTATAATAGGCGGAGTCGCCATATAGGCGTTTGGCAGAATAAGGTTGTTTTTCCGCGTCATTATTAAAGTAGAAGTCACTTAGCTGTATCGCATTAGAGGCAGGCGCTGTCCAGCATAAACTGGTCGCTTCCACACCTTTCAGCTTATTCATCTCTGCCACCAGATAAGGATACCTCACCTTCAGTAAACTATCGCTTGGCAAATCCACCATTACCACCGCCTCTTTCTCAAATCCCAGGGATTTATTCCGGAAGAAGGACATCTGTTTAATAACGACCAGGGTACCGATCACCAGCAACTGGGCAATGACGAACTGAAATACGACCAGGCCGCGACGCAGCGAAATACCACCCACCGTCCGGTTACTGATCCTGCTTTTAATTGCCATCAGCGGGTTAAATCCGGACAGCACCAGGGCAGGGTAGCAACCTGCCAGTAAAGTCACTACCAGACCAATGATCACCAGGAACAGGAGTATGGCCGGGGAATGAAATACGTTCATCGACAGCTGCTTGCCCACAAGATCACTCAGATACGGCGTAGCTATAAGGGCGATCAGACTTCCCAATACAACTGCCAGTGCTGTAATCAGCGCTGTTTCCTGCAGGAACTGTTTGATCAGCTGCGCGCGATCGCTACCCAGCACCTTCCTTACACCGATCTCTTTTGCACGATTAATGGACTGGGCGGTCGCCAGGTTGATAAAATTCACACAGGCGACCATCAGTAAGAAAGCGCCGATCAGCATCATACCCCAAAGCTCCTGCGGACTCATATTATCTTTCTTCAGTGTATCAAAACGCTTGTCCACATGCACTTCCCTCATTGGTTGAAAACGCAGGTCTATTCGCGTCAGCGCATGCTCCTGCTCTTCGCGGTAATTCCTTTTCACAAAGGCCGCGCTCTGAGCCTGTAGCTTAGCGATCTCCTGACTGGGGGATAGTAATACAAACAGTTGTGTACCACCACCAAGGCTACGCCAGCTATCCCAGTCCTTTCCTATCAAATTTTTGAAAGTCGGGTAAGAAGCACCGATACTCACCGGAACATCCGTATTTTCCGGCAAATCTTTAAATACCCCGGTAATACGTAAAGGCACCCGGTAGGACCACATCTGAACAGTTTTACCAATAGCGCTTTCCGGCGTACCGAAAAATCTGCGGGCGATCGACTCATTGACGACCGCGGTGTTCGGCTCTTCCAATCCTTTTGTATTACCAACTATCCAGCTAAAATCAAAGATGTCATACAGGGATTGTTCAGCGAAAAAGACGCCTCTATCCACCTTGTATTTCTTTTCCTCCTGTCCCTGCACGGGTATATAAAATTGTGCAGAACCAACGCCCTGCATCGCAGCAACCTTCTCCAATCCCGGAAAGTCCCGGCGTAAAGCATCCGCCAGGGGACGGGGAGCCATGCTATGTGAACCTGTTACTTCTCCGGTAGTCGGATTATGGTCTATCGTCACCATTCTGGCAATACGATCATACCGGCTCTGATAAGTATCATAGCTCTTTTCATAATGAATGACCAGGAAGATGAGCAAACTGGCTGCAATGCCTACTGCCAATCCCAATATATTGATCAGGGAGAATGACTTATTCTTCCAAAGGGCGCGGAAAGAAAGTTTGAAGTTGCTGTTCATCATAATCAGGGGAATTACTACCAGTTGTACAAAAAACAGGTCAAAAACAAAACAGGTTCATTATCAACAAAATACAATCAAACAGATGGCTTGCAATGTGCGTTTACCGGACAGCATATGTTCGGTTTTGAACAGCAATATAATATAATGCAGGAAGCCGGGAGAGTATCCCGGCTTCCTATATCTACATAGCGCGTATTGATTATACAGCAAATCTTTCAGCTATCTCCTGTCTGAAAGCCTCTGCACCGATTTCTACACGGCGGGCGTAAGCCGCTTTTGCATCCGGGCCGGCGAGGTACCGTAACTGGTCTTTGTCATCAGTAGCTGCTTCATACACCACTTCTGCGATCTGTTCAGGCGTGCTGAAATGCACGATCGAATTGTCACCATCCATACCTGCCATCAGTTTATTGAACAATGGAGTGTATGCGTCATGCTGCGCCAGGTCAAGGGAACGCCCCATAAAATCAGTAGTAATGCCGCCGGGAGATACCGTTTTAATACGGATATTATGTGGCGCCAGCTCAAACGACATACTTTCGCTCCAACCTTCTATTGCCCATTTACTGGCATGGTACAGCGAGCCTAATGGATAAGTGGTCAATCCGGCGATGGACGTTGTATTAATGATCAACCCTCTTCCCTGTGCACGCAGATAAGGAACAAAGGCTTTCGTTACCCTTATCACGCCCAGTGTATTGGTATCCAGCTGTCTTACCATCTGTTCGTCAGTCAGTGCCTCCAGGGCGCCTACTAATCCATAACCGGCATTATTGAATACTACGTCCACCGGGCCACTTGCTGCTACCTTCTTCGCTGTTTCTGCTATCTGGTCCGGGTTAGTCACATCCAGTGACAATAGCTGGATATTTTCGTGATGGAGATCTTGTGCCTGTGATGGATCACGCATGGTAGCGATCACCGTCCAACCTTTTGCTGCAAATAATTGAGCCGTTACCTTTCCTAATCCGGTGGATGCACCGGTGATAAAAATGACCTTTTTCATATGTGATCTGCTTAGTTTTTTGAAAGAATCAGGCATACCCTTTCCATTCGGGAAATGATCATTTCCCGGTAGGTCTGCCATTATTAAATGATGGATTACTTAATGAATACTGGATGGATTGACGCCAAAGAACTGCTTAAAAGCATAAGAGAAGTGGGAGAGGCTTTCGAAGCCAACTTCCTGGTATACGTCCGACGGACGTTTCTGCTTTTCCTTCAGCAGGTAATGCGCTTCTTCCAGCCTTCGCTGCTGCAGCCAGCGATTAGGCGTAGTATGGAATGTTTTCTGAAAATCGCGCTTAAAAGTGGCCAGGCTTCTACCCGTCAGGAAAGCCAGCCTTTTCATATCTACATTAAAACGATAGTTCTGCTGCATAAAGACTTCCAGGTCTATCTTACCTGGTATGCTGAAATCGAAGAGCACGTTCTTTAGCTCCGGTTGCAACTGGAGTAATAAGAGCAGCAGTTCCTTTTTCTTTAGCTTCGCAAGGTGCTCGTGCAGGGTGGAGTCAAAATAATGCGCCAGCGTCTCAAAGAAGTTCCTTATCAGGATATCAGGTTCCAGTTTCAGTACCGCGCGGTTGGTAGGGTAGGCCGTTTCAAAGACATACCCATGTTCCTTACTGAATTCCAGCAAAAACTCCCGGTCAAAGACCACCGCAATAGATTTAAAGTCAACCCCATCTTCAGGATGCTTCACGAACTTGGCCAGAAAGTTCTTGCGGAAAAACAACATTTCACCCGCTCTGAAGGCCGTACTGGCCATCGCATCCGCTACCTTAAATACACCGGAAAACATATAACACACCCCATGTTCTATCACAAACTGTTCTCCCACCATCTCCTTGCAATCAAGGTGGGAATACAGAATACCTGGTAATTTATCCTCCGCATAAATCTGCTTTTCCATATCCGGCATTTAAGCACTCCACAAAGTTGAAGATAATTCCGTTACGCCGTTTTCGTATAAAGCTCAAATTTACTTTCGTGAGAAGCTCAACGGAAAAGAAGAAAACAAAAAAATTTTTTATATTCACAAGCTTCTCAAAAACAACCCTTTAAAATGAATCCACTGTCATTTCATCCTCCTTAAAGAGGGTATTTGTGTAAAAAGTACAGAAAATATTTTGCTCATATAACAAACTTATATACATTTGTGTAACAAATACACAAAACAACATTCTATGACAACGCTAAAGCCTACAGGAGTAATAATAGCAAGGTTCCAGACACCTTCCCTGCACGAAGGGCATCTGCAACTGATCAAAGAAGTAAAAACCAAACATAACAGGCTGATCATCGTACTTGGCGTTAGCCCGATCAAGGGTGGCCGCAAAAACCCGCTGGATTATTATACCCGCGAACGTATGATCAAGAAGTTGTTTCCGGAAGTAATTGTGTTGCCATTAAGCGATCAGCCTTCTGATAAAGGATGGTCCCGTAAACTGGACGAAATGCTGGGCAATAACTTTAATAACGAAACATTCATCCTGTACGGCAGCCGCGATAGTTTCATTCCATTCTATTCCGGCCGTTTCCCCACAGCGGACTTACCTCCGGTACAGGATTTCAATGCCACCGCTCAAAGGGAAGCGATCTCCGATAAAGTGTTTGATACAGAAGAATTCCGTGCCGGTATCATCTATAGCACGTATAATCTTTATCCAAAAGTATATCCGACCGTTGATATCGCTTTGTTCCGGAACAACCGCAGCGAACTGCTCCTGGGACGTAAATCAGCCGAAAGCGCATGGCGTCTGCCAGGTGGTTTTACTGATCCGGAAGATATGAGCTTCGACATTGCCGCTAAAAGAGAATTACTGGAAGAATGTGGCCCAGTGGAGACCAGTCCAATGCAATATGAACTGTCTTTACAAATGGACGACTGGCGCTATCGCTCTGAAGTTGATAAGATCATTACTACCCTGTTCAGCACCGACCTGCTGTTTGGAGAACCTGCCGCTGATGATGACCTGGCCGATATGAGATGGGTAAAAGTGGACGCAATCACTACCATGATCACCCAGGGTGAAATCGTAAGCACTCACATCCCACTGTTAAAAAAATTAGCTGAAAAATATTCTACAAACGACTAAACTGACGAATCATGACAAAGGAAAACCTCATTTTGTTAGCTGATGCCTACAAATACTCCCACCACAAACTTTACATCCCCGGTACAGAATATATCTATTCTTATTTCGAAAGCAGAGGCGGTAAATTCAATGAAACCGTCTTCTACGGACTCCAGTATTTCCTGATGGAATACCTCCAGGGTGCTGTTATCACCAAAGAAAAACTTGACGAAGCGGAAGCAACCTTGCTGGAAGTCTTCGGTCGTAATGATGTATTTGACCGCACCCGCTTCGAATATATCATCGAGAAACACGGAGGCCGCCTGCCTGTCCGCATCAAAGCGGTACCGGAAGGAACAGTAACCGGCGTTCGTAACGTGCTGATGACCATTGAAAATACTGATCCTAACTGTTATTGGGTGACCAACTTCCTGGAAACCCTCCTGATGCAGGTATGGTATCCATGTACAGTGGCTACGCTCTCCAGAGAGATCAAAAAAACAGTTAAACAATACTATAACGAGACCGCCAGTGAAGCTGCATTCGCAGGAATCGACTTCGTACTGAATGACTTCGGTTTCCGTGGCGCCAGCTCAGTGGAAAGCGCTGGTATAGGTGGTAGCGCTCACCTGATCAACTTCTCCGGAAGTGATACCCTGATCGCATCCACTTTTGCCAAACGTTACTACCAGGCGCCGGCAGCTCCCGGTCTTTCTATCCCGGCTACCGAACACTCTATTGTGACCATGCTGGGTGAAGAAGGCGAACTGGAAATATTCCGTCACATACTGAATGCATTCCCTACCGGTACGATCGCCTGTGTATCAGACTCTTACAATATCCTCCGTGCCTGCCGCGAATACTGGGGTACTGAACTGAAAGAACAAATCCTCAGCAGACAAGGTACTTTGGTGATCCGTCCTGATAGTGGAGACGCCATCCAGACCCTGCTGAAAGTATTTGAGATCCTGATGGAAACCTTCGGTTACACCGTCAATGAAAAAGGCTATAAAGTATTACCACCACAGGTGAGAGTGATACAAGGTGATGGCATTAGCTATTCTTCTATCCCTCCGATCTTTGAAGCCCTTAAAAAGGCCGGTATCAGTGCTGAAAACCTGGTACTCGGTATGGGAGGCGCCCTGTTGCAACGTGTAAACAGAGACACGCAGGAATACGCCCTGAAATGCTCTTTTGCCCAGGTAAAAGGTAAAGCCATCAACGTACAGAAAAATCCAATGGAACTGGACGCCAACGGTAATACCCGCGTATCCTTCAAGAAATCTAAATCAGGTAAACAGAAACTGGTAATAGAAAACGGTACTTATACTTCTCTTCCTGAAAATGAAGCGCCTGAACTGGCTGACCAGTTGGTAACTGTGTTCGAGAACGGTGAGATCAAAAAAGCATATTCTTTCGAAGAGATCAGGAAGAACGCAACTATTTAAACCATCTTCATTGATTGCCCCCATATACAAAAAAGGCCGGAGTAGGAATACTCCGGCCTATTGTTTAAACCTACAACTGTTACACTATTAGTAACTAAAATCTTTATAATTAATTCAATGAAGCTTCTTCAATTTCTGCCGCATATGGTGCTACCAGACGCTGACGGATCAATCGTTTAGCAGATGGCTTGTTCCAGCCAAAGCGGTCCATAATGCCATCCACGATCTTATACACCACCGGTACTACGATCAGTGTCAGGAACATGGAACTGATCAGACCACCAATGATTACCCAGGCCAGACCGTTCTTAGTCGCAGCCACACCACCGGTAGCCAATGCGATCGGCAACATACCGATCACCATCGCGATCGTAGTCATCAGGATCGGACGCAGACGTGCATTGTTCGCATGGATCAATGCTTCCATCGTACTCTGTCCCTGCTCTTTCATCTGATTGGTGAAGTCCACAAGAATGATCGCGTTCTTCGCTACCAGACCGATCAACATGATCATACCCAGGATGGTGAAGATATTCAGCGTATTATTCGTCAGTGCCAGAGCCAGCAATGCTCCGATGATCGCCAGAGGGATCGAGAACAATACCACAAATGGATAGATGTAGTTATCATACAGCGCCACCATGATCAGGTATACCATTACGATAGAGATCAGGAGTGCTGCTCCCAGCGTACCAAAGGAATCGCCCTGGTTTTCCGCATCACCTGCCCACAGGTAACTAATCCCAACCGGCTTACGCAATGTTTCCAGTTTCTGGGCAAATTCCTGCTGTACAGAACCGGAAGGACGACCTACTACCAGTGATTTCACGGAGATAGAGGTATTCTTATCCCTTCTTTCCAGTCTGCTCGGACCTGAACCTTCGGTGATCGTTGCAAATTGTGATAAGCGGATCAGTTGTCCCTGGCTGTTGATAAACTTAATATTGGACACGTCATCCAGGTTCTTACGATCGAAATCATCAAAACGGATATTGATATCATATTCGTAGTCACCCTGACGGAATTTTACTTTGGAATCATCTGCGGTACCGCTAAACGCAGTCTGCATCGTTCCACCCACACCTTCCAGTGTCAGCCCCAGTGCAGACATCTTATCTCTGTCCACCTGTACGTTGATCTCCGGGTTACCTTCTTCTACGGAGAGTTTCACATCACTGGTACCATCGATAGTTGACAGCACGCCCATAGCCGATTTTGCATAGCTCATTACACTATCCATATCAGTACCCATTACCACCAGCTCTACAGGAGAGGCTTCTGCAGTACCCAGGATACTCACGTCCATGGTTTTCAGTTTCACACCTGGCAACAGTTTTCTCAGCTCAACTTTTGTTTTTGCTGCATAGATATCAGAACCATCTAAACGTTCTTCTGCATCTACCAGCATCACCGTGATCTCTGATTTATAAGCAGTAGACTGGGACACGCCAAAACCATCCTCACTGGTCTGACCTACTGTTGTGATCAGACGGGTAATCTCCGGTTTTTTTGATAGATACGCTTCTGCTTTACGGGTAGCCTGGTTGGTCTGTTCTACAGATGCATCCTTGGGCATTTCCAGTACGACGATGAACTGTCCGCGGTCACCTTTAGGAATGAACTCACCACCGATATAACCTTTACCTACCAGCATGAAAGACAGTACCAGCAGACCGATCGCAACGATCAGGGTATAACGCTTGTGAGTCAGCGCCCATTTCAGGATAGACGTCATCCAGTCAGTGAATTTCTGCAGCTGTGCCTCAAACCAGAGAATGAATTTTTCGAAGAAATTCTTACCAGTGATATGTTCCAGCTTTCCGAAACGGGAGGAAAGCAGCGGTACGATCATAAAGGAAGACAGCAAGCTGAGCATCGTTGATATCATTACCACCACACAGAACTCACGCAGGATCTTTGATACCAGTTCATTAGTCAGTGAGATAGGAAGGAACACCACCACGATTACCAGGGTAATGGAGGTTACGGTAAATCCGATCTCTTTCACCCCATCAAATGCCGCACGTACCCTGTTCTTACCCATCTCCATGTGACGGTAAATATTCTCCAGTACCACGATCGCATCATCCACCAGGATACCTACCACCAGTGACAGACCCAGTAAGGACATCAGGTTCAGGGAGAAGCCGAACAGCTTCATACCGATGAATGTTGCTACCAGTGAAGCCGGGATGGAGATCATTACGAAGATCGCACTACGGATACTGTGCAGGAACAACAGCATTACGGCTGCCACGAGCACAATCGCAATGATCAGGTCATGTATCACGGAATCAGCTGATTCCAGTGTAAAGTCGGATGAGTCGTTCGCAATAAATATTTTCAGATTAGCAGCAGTATAGTCTTTTTCGATGGATGCGATCGCCTTCTTCATTTCCTCACTCACCGTTACCGCATTCGCATCATTCTGTTTCTGTACCATCAATGCGATGGAGCTTGTACCATCCACACGGGCCAGGCGGTCCACATCTTTCTGTGCATCCTGTACATCAGCTACGTCTTTCAGACGTATCTGGGTACCAGTAGCTGTGGTAGACAGCACCAGGTTACGCAGCTGGTCAACATCTTTATACTTACCTGCCAGACGTACCAGTATCTGCTGGTCCTGGGTTTTCACCTTACCGGTAGGGAAGTCCAGGTTCGCGTTGGTAATCAGCTGTCTTACCTGTAAGATGGACAGTTTGTATGCTTCCAGTTTCTTCGGATCGATATTCACCTGTATCTCGCGCTCCTGACCACCGATCAGGGAAATCTGGGCCACACCCGGTAAACGGGACAAGAGTGGTTGCAGTTTTTTATCGATCAGGTCATAGAACTGCTTGCTGTCCATATTGGCAGTGGCAGACAGTGTCATGATCGGTAAGTCGTCCAGGGAGAATTTGTTCAGCGAAGGCGCTTTTGCATCAGTAGGCAGGTCTGACAGGATTGCGTTCACTTTACGTTGTGCATCCTGCAGGGCGATGTCTACGTTCGCATCGTTATTCAATTCAACCGTTACGGTAGATAAACTTTCTGAAGATTTGGAGATGATCTTCTTGATCTTCTCCATTGATGCTACCGCATCCTCGATCTTTTTGGTGATGGTACTTTCCACCTCTTTAGGGGAAGCACCGGGATATACGGTGGCAATGGTCACTACCGGCGAAGTAAACTTCGGCAGCAGCTCATAATTGAGTGACTTATAGCTCATCACACCCAACAGCGTCAGGATGGTAAAGACTACCACCACTATCGTGGGTCGCTTTATGGATACTTCTGTGATCTTCATAGTTGATTATTTTTGTACGGATACTTTAGATCCGTCTACCAGGTTGATTTGTCCGCTGGTGATAACGGTTTCGCCTTCATTCAGACCTTCTCTTATTTCCACTTTGTCGCCATAGATACGTCCGGCTACTACCTTACGAACTTTAGCCGTATTATTCTCCAGTACGTATACCTGGTTGCTGTTCACTCCACCGATGAAAGCGGTACGCGCTACGAGGATGGTCGGGATCGCGTCTTTCATTTCGAAATGTGCGGTACCGTACATACCTGCTCTCAGTTGTTTACCACTGTTGTTGGTCACTTCCATTTCGACAGGGTAGTTAAGCGTATTATCACCTTTGGCAGCGATGAAAGTCACATGACCTTCGTAGCTTACTTCAGGGAATACGCTGGAAGTCACACGTACTTTATCACCTTCTTTCAGGTTTACCACCTGCAGTTCAGGAACGGATACTGCCAGTTTCAGGCGGGAAACGTCCACGATGTCAAACATTTTATTACCAGGAGAGAGGTAAGCACCCTGCTCTACGTATTTTTTGTTGATCACACCACTGATAGGCGCTTTGATATAGGTATCACCTACACGACGGCTGGCAGCAGCATATTTTGTTTTTGCCAGGTCATATTGCAGCGTGGCATCGTCTACCTGTTTTTTGGTCACACCACCTGTTTTAAAGGCCGCTTCATATCTTTCCTTATCCACTCTCAGTTGCTCCAGATTAGTTTTAGCCGCCTGCAGGTCTGTACCTAGTATTTCACCATCTACATTCGCAATTGCCTGACCTTGTCTTACAACCGTTCCTTCATCTACCAGTAGTTTATTGATACGACCGGTTACTTCGGAGAGGTAGGTCAGTTCACGGAAAGGAGTGAAGTTACCATTGGCCAGAAAGCCTTCAGAGAAATCAGATTTTGCCACTTTTTCCACCAGTACGGGTACTTCCCCTGCATTGCTCGTTTTTACAAATTCCGTTTTGGCTTCGTTGGCTTTTTTATTGGCGCCCAGTTTCCACATGATCAATACAACAGCTGCGATGGTCACTGCGCTCCAGATAAGAATCTTTTTCATATAGTTCGGTATGCGGTTTTTAGCGGTTTTAATTAGTTCAGCAGGCTTTTGAGATTACCGTTCGATTTAACGATATCCAGTTCTGCCAGCTTGTATTGTAATAAAGCTTCGTTGTAGTTATTCTGAGCAGAGATCAGGGATGTTTCGGCATCCAGCAGGTCTGTCAGATTGGCCAGGCCCAGGTTATAGTTGTTCTGGGTAGAGTTGTACACTTCGTTGGCCAGGTCTACGTTCTCTTTCTGCGCTTTGATCGTACTGAGGTTGTTCTGGACCTGCAGTTTTGCGTTTTCGTACTGTGTATTCAGGGAGAGGGTAGTAGCCTCCATATCTTTTTTGATCTGTTTCAGGGCTACGTTTGCCTGACCTACTCTGGAGCGGCGTGCCCAACCATCGAAAATCGGAATTTTCAGGGTGAGGCTTACAGCAGCCATATCATACCAGCTGGCAGTTGATCCGTTGGATTTGGATTTCAACATGTCAAACTTGTTACTGATACCATTATAAGAGTAGTTACCGGAGAGTGCCAGTGAAGGGTAATATTCCGCCAGGTAAGCTCTCTTCTGGAATGTCTGTAATTCTTCCTGTTTTTTCAGGAGGCGGTATTCGATCCTGTTGTCCATGTTCATACCTCCGAAATCTGCAGCTGTTGCTTTATTTTCGATTTCTTTGAAGGAGGTGGAAGGCAGATTGATCGGGTTTGTCACCGCCATGCCCATCATTTGTTTCAGCTGATTGGATTGCAGCTGGAACTGGTTCTGTGCCTGGGTACGTTGTGTTTTATAGTTCGTCAGGTTCACACGCATACGGTCCAGGTCTATTTTACGGGCGAGCCCATTTTCTACCTGAGAAGAGGTTGTTTCGACGAGTTTCGTCATCTTCTCTATATTGGCATCCAGTACGATCGTTTTCTCACGGGACACCAATGTGCTGTAATACAACTGTGTTACATTATAGATCAAGGTTTCTTCGCTTTGTGCTGTCTGCATGCGATAATAATCTTCACCTGCTTTTGCTGCTTTGAGACCGGTAAATACGGATTGATTATACACTTCCTGCGTAACGGTTCCGGAGGCTGTCACGTTATGCGTCACACCAGCTTCGAGCAGAAGGGTGGTACCAGGTGCGCCGCCGGCAAATTCACCGGGAACGGGGATCACCTGTTTCTTGATATTGTTGGTATACTGACCCTGTGCATTTACCTGTGGTAGTGCTCTGGCTCTGACTTCGCTGGTTTTGAAACGGCCCATATCTTCTTCCATCCGGGTACGTGCCAGTTGCTGGTTATTGGCGAGTGCGTACTTCAGGCACTCCTGCAACGACAGTTCCGATTGCGCATAGGAGGTATATCCCCCTATTCCCATTAAGAGAATAAGCGTTAACATTATCCTTTTCATCCGTATGTTTTCTTTGATTTTTTTAGTTGGCGGATATAGTGTTTAAAGGTGGTTAGTCTTCTTTTATCTGTAGATATTCTGCTACTAGTTTACGTCCTTTTGCTGTGGCGATACCGAGTAAGAAATGCGCTGTTATTTCCCTGATAACTTCAGGCATATTGAACTCCGTAGCGGGAAACAGTGCCGGCTGAAAAACCGTTTCCAGTTGTAATAATCGCATACGGGCCATGACGTTCAGCTTAAAATCATCGCGGTAACATCCTTCCTGTATCCCTCTTTCCAGATTGGCGGTAATGGCACGTATCAGATGATCTTTCTTGAACGTTTCCACTTCCACCCAGAGATCAGGATGATATTTCTGCATTTCATACAACATGACAGGGTTGATGGTATTACCCATTTCCTCCATGTATTTCACCTCTTTCAGTAGTTCCTCGATAGCGTTAGCAGATTGCTGGCGAAAATCTTCGAGATGCTGTCCGTGACCGTTCAGCATAATTCTTATACCTTCCTGTACCAGTTCTTCTTTGTCTCTGAAATGTTCGTATACCGTTTTCTTTGACACTCCGCTCTCTCTCGATATATCAAACATTGTTACACTCTTAATGCCGTACATTCTGAACATCCTGAGCGCTGTTTCCAAAATCCGGTCTTTGACTGGCATGTTTCCTGTTTATTGTTTCTTTATTCCTCTTACGAATATTTCCGTCAGCAATTTCTGCTGTGCTACTATCTTTTCGAATCCTTCTTTATCTAATTCTACGATTGATTCCGGCATACAGCTCATCCCTGCAAAGCGGAGGCCTTCCATGGCATCCTTATACAGGATACCTATTTCCTCCGGATTGGCGACATCAAATTCGCCGGTCTCAACTCCTTTCTTAACTACTTTGGTCAGCATTACATACTCTCTCGCTTCCACAGTTCTGACGATCTGCTGGATCTCTTCCGACTTATCATTGAGTATCTTAAACAGTTCCAGGCGGCTGAAACGTTCCACGAACTGTATTTTAATCGCGATCAGGTTGAAGAAGATCTCTTCAGACGTTATATCCGTTCTGTCGGCTTCCACCTCCAGTTCCTGGAAAAACGTTTCCCCGATTTTCATCAGTACGGCATTGTGTAATGCCTTCTTATCAGAAAAGTAATAATACAGTGATGCCTTTGAACAACGCAGGTCATCTGCGATCTCATTCATTGTTGTCTTTCCTGCACCGTAGTGCATGAATCTTTTCAAAGCTGCCTCCAGGATTTTCTCCCGCATTTCGTCTTTGTTCTCAGCAAGCATTAACTTTTTGACTTTTTTAGTTTCGGAGTCAAAAATAGTAAGAAATCGGAGAATAGTAAAACCTGTTTACCATTTAACAATTGATTAACTTTTTGACTTTAAAAGTCAGATAGTTGAAAAGTCAAAAAGTCAAAAATGCAATTATATGTAAATCATCATTTTATAATAATCAATAAATCTATCTTTTTCGATGGGTCAAAAAAATGTGGTGTTTAATTTTTTTTAAAAAAGGGGATGGGAGAACCTGGGAAAACCCGGAAACTATGAAAATGCATCTGGGTGGAGGTATTAATATGTGTTTTGTAAGGATTTTGGGTGCCTGGTAGGCGGCCTCTGTTTTTAAGAAGATGGATGGGTGAGGGACGTTTATAGGGCTGCTTCCGCTGTGGTTTCAGATACCTGATGGACTGACGCCCGCTTTTAAGTTGATTAGGCGGTGGTGCCAGGGCCGAGCGGGGGAGCTTTATGCGACTGTAGCTTGGTGCAGGGGACGGGCTAAGGTCCATCTGGTATCTGAAACCACAGCTGTAAGAGCCAGGTGATGAGGTAAGAGGCTGGTAATAGTAATGGGGATACATTGAAAGAGGGGTAGAGTATAGGCTGCTTTCGCTGTGGTTTCAGATACCTGATGGACTGACGCCCGCTTTTAAGTTGATTAGGCGGCAGTGCCAGGGCCGAGCGGGGGAGCTTTATGCGACTGTAGCTTGGTGCAGGGGACGGGCTAAGGTCCATCTGGTATCTGAAACCTCCGCTGTAAGAGCCAGGTGATGAGGTAAGAGGCTGGTAATAGTAATGGGGATACATTGAAAGAGGGGTAGTGTATAGGCTACTTCCGCTGTGGTTTCAGATACCTGATGGACTGACGCCCGCTTTTAAGTTGATTAGGCGGCGGTGCCAAGGCCGAGCGGGGGAGCTTTATGCGACTGTAGCTTGGTGCAGGGAACGGGCTAAGGTCCATCAAGTATCTGAAACCTCCGCTGTAAGAGCCAAGTGATTAGGTAAGGGGCTGGTAATAGCAACCGGGATACACTGCGATGGGCTAAATGTGCTATCGGGTAGTAGTTGACATACTTTATACATGCTTAATACATGCTTTATCTATGAAGTATCTCTGCCGGAACTCCGCCCGCAATTTATTCTTTACTCCTTCCGCTTCAGCCATATCAAGCCTACCTCACAATTAATCAATCCACCGGCGCTTACAGCGGAGGTTTCAGATACCTACCCGGACCTTAGCCCGTCCTATGCATCCAGCCTCCGCCGACCAAAGGACCAATCCCATAGCCCCACCACCAACGCCTAATCTTCTTAAAAAACGGGCGTCAGTCCGGGTAGGTATCTGAAACCATAGCAGAAGCAGCCATACACTCTTCCAAAAACGTCCAACCCTTTAACATCTACCCCCAATTACCCAATCTACCGGCGCTTACAGCGGAGGTTTCAGATGCCAAACCGGACCTTAGCCCGTCCCATGCATCCAGCTTCCGCCGACTAAAGGACCAATCTCATAGCCCTACCACCAACGCCCAATCTTCTTAAAAACGGGAGTCAGTCCGGGTAGGTATCTGAAACCATAGCAGAAGCAGCCTCACACTCTTCCAAAAACATCCAACCCTTTTACATCTACCCCCAATTACCCAATCTACCGGCGCTTACAGCGGAGGTTTCAGATGCCAAACCGGACCTTAGCCCGTCCCATGCATCCAGCATCCGCCGACTAAAGGACCAATCCCATAGCCATACCACCAAACGCCCAATCTTCTTAAAAACGGGCGTCAGTCCGGGTAGGTATCTGAAACCATAGCAGAAGCAGCCATACACTCTTCCAAAAACGTCCAACCCTTTAACATCTATCCCCAATTACCCAATCTACCGACGCTTACAGCGGAGGTTTCAGATGCCAAACCGGACCTTAGCCCGTCCCATGCATCCAGCTTCCGCCGACCAAGGTACCAATCTCATAGCCCTACCACCAACGCCCAATCGTCTTAAATACGGGCATCAGTCCGGGTTGGTATCTGAAACCATAGCAGAAGCAGCCTCACACTCTCCAAAAACATCCAACCCTTTAACATCTACCCCCAATTATCCAATCCACCGGCGCTCAAGACGGAGATTTCAAATATCTAAAACAAAGAAAGCCCCATACCTCTCTTCTTAACTATACTCAGACTATACTTCTACGACGTTAGTACTCCGTTAAAAGACGCAGGACTAACGTCGCAGAAGTATAGTAGAATAATGATTAACCGACTATTCCCCCAAATCCAGGCATCATTGCAACCGTTTGCATAAACCAAGAAGAAATCTTTTTCCAGCAAATACAAAACATTTCGATCCTGATAAGGGTTATTTAAAAGCTGCCTGCCGGGGAGCACCGGAAGCCTGCATGGATGCAACAGGCTTCAATTGCAGCTATTTTTCCCTGCAAATGTTACTTTCTGCAGGGGAGTAAACAGGTCTTTTCCCTTCTGACCGGATGGTCTCATTTTTCACGCTTTTAGCCGACACATTTTACACCTACATCTCGGAATACCTTGACTGGCATGGATCGGGCATTTGTTTTGCCTTACATAGGTAAAATCAAACGCTATGAAAAAGTTAATGCTTCTGCTGATCGCCGTAACCGGATTTACAGCTACAACCATGGCCCAGATCAATGTTAGTATCAATATAGGAAGACAGCCGGTATGGGGTCCTGTTGGTTATGACCACGTGGACTACTACTATCTGCCCGACATAGAATGTTATTACGATGTACCGGCCCAGGTATATGTTTACAGAGATGGAAATAATTGGGTAAGGACCAGATCATTACCCCGCAGATATGCCAATTTCGATGTTTACCATGCGCACAAAGTTGTGATCAATGGGGTAGACAGACCTTATATGACGCATGATAAATACCGTCAGCAGTATTACAGCTACAGGGGTAAACATGACCAGATAGCGATCCGTGACAGCAGAGAGGAGAAATACTGGGCTAACAAGTACCACCCGAATCATGGCCAGTGGAAGAAAGATCATAGAGATGATCATGATGGCCGTGCTGACCGTGGAGGACGTGGCCGGGGCAGACACTAAGTAAATGTTCCCTTCTTTCAACACCACACCTATCATGAAGAAGGCCGCTCCGTTTGAGACGGGGCGGCCTTTCTTCTTTTATGTTGCTTGCCATTTAAAATCCTATTGCAGCTTTTCCAGCGCAGCTTTCAGCTGTGCGATCATAGCCGGGATCTCCTCTTTTACGCAGGTACCTACGCTGAGGCGATACCATGGCGAGTTCTTAGGAGCACCGAATGCATAGAACGGTACCAGACCCAGTTTCGCTTCGTTCAGGATGTAGGAGGTAACCGCTGCCTGATCTGCCAGTACGGTGCCATCAGCTGTCTTTTTACCTGCCAGATCGATCTTCAGGGTCAGGTAGATCGCTGCCTGTGGAGCGATCGCTTCTACCGGGTGACCTGCTTTCTTCAAACCGTCAAATCCTTCGTAGATCTTCTGCAGACGCTCTTCCACTTCACCTTTGAATTGTTTCAGGTAAGCGTTCACTTCGTCTTTACGACGCAGGTAGCGTGCTGCTGCATGCTGTTCTGCCATCGGGCTCCATGCACCTACGTGAGACAGAATAGATTTCATCTTACCGATCACGTGTGCAGGTCCTAATGCCCAACCAACTCTTACGCCGGTTGCAGCGAATGCTTTACTCATACCGTCGATGAAGATGGTATAGTCTCTCAGTTCCGGACGCAGGGAAACCGGCGTATAGTGTTGTGTCTGACCGAAAGTCAGTACCCAGTACATCTGGTCGAACATAACGTACAGTGGCTTTTCATCAGCGCCACGGCTCTTGTTCTCAGCAATTACCAGGTCGCAGATCTCTTCCAGCTGTTGTTTACCGAAAGCAGTACCGGTTGGGTTCTGCGGAGAACACAGCGCCAGGAGGGTAGCCCCCTTCAGCAGTGGTTTCAGTTCGGCAGCAGTCGGCATAAAGTCGTTTTCCGGCTTGGTTTCCAGTACAACGTGCTCTGCCTCGAGGAAATGTGTATAGTGGTTATTGTTCCAGGATGGAGTAGCATAAACTACCTTCTCACCTCTGTCTACAATTGTTCTGAAAGTTGCATAGATAATCGGACGACCACCGCAGGAGATAACAATTTCCTTTGCCGGATCGTAGTTCAGGTTCTCATGTTCAGAGATGAACTCACTTACTGATTTTCTCAGTTCAGGAATACCGTCTGCCGGAGGGTAGTTGGTAAATCCTTCCTTGTAAGCCTTTATGATCTCTTCCTCAAATTCAGCCGGAATTGGGAATACCTTAGGGTCAAAATCCCCAATGGTAAAATTGTAGATCTTCTCGCCCTTGGCCTGCTTCTCCTTTATCTCACCGGCCAGCTTAATAATTTCAGACCCGATCAACGTTTCGGCTAAATGAGACAGTTTCATAACCCAAAGAATTTTAGTTTTAAAAATATTTTTTTTGCGCCCGCAAAGCTAAAGGATATGAACATCATTTAAAAGAAACAGCAGATTTTTTCATGCCGTATTAATAAATCGAGTTTTTATTGAATTTCATTCAATAAAAGAAGGTCTAATCTTCGCTTTATCTAACATTGTATTTTCCGGTAATATCTGCAATTAGCGCGATACTTGACATTTCTTTCTATCTTTGTCCGCATTCTTAAAAAGCCTATTTTTAGTGCGGTTAACAAAATCCGAATTTCGGTCAATCGCCTCACCGGCCATTACACGGCTATTTTTGAATAAAGCAAAAAGTAAATACAATATATCACATGAAGTTTATCGTTTCTTCCTCTACTTTGTTAAAACAATTGCAGCAGATCAGCGGGGTGATCAACTCTAATACGGTGTTGCCTATATTGGAAGATTTCCTTTTCCTGATCGATAAGAACGAACTGACTGTAGTAGCTACGGATCTCGAGACTGTGATGAAGGTAAAGCTGGAGGTTGAAGCCAAAGAAAGCGGCCGTATCTGTATCCCGGCGAAGATCCTGATGGATTCACTCAAAAACCTGCCTGACCAGCCGCTCACGTTTCATATAGATCTTAACTCATACGCGGTTGAAATTACTTCCGACAACGGTAAGTACAAGGTGATGGGAGAGAACCCGGAGAACTTCCCGAAAGAACCAGCTGCGGATGACACGACTTCATTCACCGTTTCAGCAACAGCCCTGGTTACAGCTATCAACAAAACCCTGTTCGCCGTAAGCAATGACGACCTTCGTCCTGCTATGACAGGTGTTTTCTTCGAACTGACGCCAACCAGCCTCACTTTCGTAGCAACCGACGCTCACCGTCTGGTAAAATACGTTAGAACAGGCGTTGAATGCCCGAAAGCAGAAACCTTCATCGTGCCTAAAAAACCGCTGAACCTGCTGAAATCCGCATTACCTGATAACGACAGCGAAATTAAGATCGCCTATAGCCAGAACCACTTCTTCGTAATGCATGACGGCGCCCAGATGATCTGTCGCCTGATCGACGCAAGATTCCCTGACTACAAAGTGGTTATTCCAAAAGATAACCCATACCGCCTGACAGTCGCAAAAAGCGATTTCCAGAACGCGCTGAAACGCGTAAGCGTTTTTGCTAACAAGAGCACCAACCAGGTAGCCCTGAGCATAACCGGTAGCGAACTGCAACTGTCCGCACAGGACGTTGACTTCTCCTTCGAAGGTAATGAGCGTATGAGCTGCCAGTACACTGGTGATGATATGCAGATCGCTTTCAATGCGAAGTTCCTCATCGAAATGCTGAACGCAGCAGAAGGTGATGAGATCACCATCGAACTGTCTACACCAACCAAGGCAGGTATCCTGAAACCTTCTGAAAAAGAAGAAAACGAAGACCTGCTGATGCTGGTTATGCCGCTTATGTTGAATAACTAAGCCGCTACTCCAACAACTAATAACTAATGTTTATTTATAAAGCAATCTCTCACAAGGAGATTGCTTTTTTCTTTTACCATAGCCACTTTCAAAAGATTTGTTATTTGAAAAAGTCGTAAATTAATAGCAGCAATAAGGACAGTAACGACTTGATTTGCCCCAGTTTGATGACCACTATTTCACGTTGAATAATAACAGCATGGAACCCATCCATGCAGACATAAAACTGATTCCCGTATGGAAGAATTTTTTAATAATATTCCTCCGTGGTATCGCACCGCCTTTCTCGTAGGTGGACTCGTACTTCTCTGGATGATCGAAGGCGCTATACCCCGCCTCTCATTCAAAGGGGACCGGTATAAACATGCAGGTACCAATTTGTTCTTTACGTTAACCACAGCTGTCGTTAACCTCGGTTTCGCATTTCTGATCGTCACCGCATCAGAATGGACCGCAAAGGCACATTTTGGCCTGTTGTACACCTTTCCGCTGCCCATCTGGCTACACTGCCTGATAGCGGTCATGATGATGGACCTGGTAGGCGCCTACCTCGTACACGTGATCCAGCATAAAATTGCCTGGATGTGGCACTTCCATAAGATCCATCATATCGATACAGCGGTAGATACCACCACCGCCCTGAGACACCATCCCGTGGAAAGCGTATTCAGGGTCGTCGCCTTACTGCTCGCCATTGTTGTAATGGGCATACCGATCTGGATGGTCATGTTATACCAGACCATCTCAGCCTTCATGTCCCAGTTTAACCATGCGAACATCCGTCTGCCCAAATGGCTGGATAATATCCTGAGCTACGTCATCGTATCGCCTGACATGCATAAGGTCCATCACAGTCATTATCAGCCGGAAACCGACTCCAATTATGCGAACATTTTCTCGTTCTGGGACCGCCTCTTCGGCACATTCGTGAAAGTAAAAGATGTAACACAGCTACGCTACGGACTGGATGAGTATCAGGACGCTCATTACCAGCACATCGGGACTCTCCTGAAAGTGCCCTGGGAACAAACCAGGCAGGAAAAAATCATAAACTAATTATCATCATCACGCTTAATTCATCATCATATGCAACAGCACACCACGTCCACTCCCACTAAAATAGCCTGCTTCGTTTCCATGTTTGCAGGCATATTCGCAGCAGTATATGCCTTCGTGGCAAGAAACCCAGGTACAGCACTCGTATTTGGTATTGCTGCTATAGTTATCGGCGGACTTTCCATCTTAAAAGCCCACAAAAATATTGACGACACACAAGTAGCCACTGCCGGTGTATTCATGGCAGTAGTAGCCTGCGCAGTCGCACTGTGGCAAATGTATAACTAGTAAGTTCATGACTACTATAATCTGTTTACAGGCAGCAGGCAGTATAACGCGATACTGTTTGTTGCCTGTGGACTATGGTAGCCTTACTTCCTTTTTTTATCCGCCTTTTTATACTCTTCGAGGTATCCCTCCGCAGCTTTGATAGGAAACAGCACTAACGAAGTATCTGTCAGCGCCCTGATAAGTGTAGTATCTATGACAACGGCAGAATCCTTCTGCCGGGTACCCTCTATGTGACTCCAGAAAAACAGCGTATCGTGTGAAACACTCCACCTGTCATACAACATTGAATACGTATTAATGGACGTGATCGTCCCCTTCTTCTTTAACTGAAATCCCTGTGTCGTTTTATCAACGCCAGCTACCGGTTGCAGCCACTTCCCCAGCAACTGCTCTTCACTGTACGAAATCGTATCTGCCTTTATTATTGAAACAGAATCAATGACCGTTTCCGGCGTTACAGTATCCGGCACATCTATCAGACTGCTGTCCTCCACTTCAACAGTTGTTGGAGATGGAGCAGGCTGTTGACATGATGCCGCCATAACTGTACAGATCACTGACAAAAGCAGACTTTTTTTCATAGCTCCAAAGATAGGAATACTAGTTTAACAATTTTAACTACCTTTAAGGCACTTTAGGGGTGTTTCCCGGGAACTAAAATGACCGGGAAGCTGAGATGAGACCCTCAGACCTGATGCAGCTCATACTGCCGTAGGAAAAAGTTACCTGCTTCGATATACGTTATCACAGGTAAACATAGCTGAATTCTCCATCCTTTCCATCCTTAAAGTTTATTGTTCAACTAAATTCCCTGCAAACATGGAAGTGCTTGTAAACAATAAACTTTATGCGGTGCAGCCAGGAACAACCGTCGCTGCCCTCTTACAGTTTATCCAACTATCATCAGAAAAAGGCGTAGCCATCGCCGTCAACAGCCAGGTCATACCAAAGACCTCCTGGCCCGATCAGACCTTACAGTCCGCTGATAAGGTCACGATCATCCGTGCCACACAGGGCGGATAATCCAACGATCTGTTGTACACAAAGGAATTGCTAATGGACCTGCATTGCCATAAGGGCACTGTCATGCCCATACGTGAACACTTTGTACAACAGCTCCCTGTCATTCAACATTTTTCCAACGTAATTCCTGATCTGTAAAATCATTAACGATTATGCATTCCATTTCCCGTACGCCATTCCCGGCATCCAGAAAAATCTACGTCGATGGCGTCGCCATGAGAGAAATAACGCTGACAAACACACGTCTGCACGGTTCAAAAGGAGAAGAAGTTCCCAACGCACCGGTAGTGGTATATGATACCAGCGGTCCATACACCGATCCTAACGCAAATATCGACGTACGTCAGGGCCTACCCAGACTGCGTGAAAAATGGATCCTCGATCGGGAGGATGTGGATAAACTGCCTGGTATCACTTCTGATTATGGCAGACAAAGACTGGAAGACAATCGTCTCGATTCTCTGCGCTTCTCTTATCAGCATTCACCAATGAGAGCTAAAGCAGGTCATAACGTATCCCAGATGCACTACGCTAAAAAAGGGATCATCACCAGAGAAATGGAATATATCGCCACGCGTGAAAATCAGTGCGTGGAAAAACTCTTCCAGGAAAACAACGCCCTCTGGCAACAACACAAAGGACAATCCTTTGGCGCCAATACACCCGTAAAGTTCATCACACCTGAATTCGTAAGACAGGAAGTAGCTGCCGGCCGCGCCATCATCCCCAATAATATCAATCACCCGGAAAGTGAGCCCATGATCATCGGGCGTAACTTCCTGGTAAAGATCAACGCCAACATCGGCAACTCTGCTGTGACATCCAGCATCGAAGAAGAAGTAGAAAAAGCCGTATGGGCCTGCCGCTGGGGCGCTGATACCATTATGGACCTCAGTACGGGTAAACATATCCATGAAACAAGAGAATGGATCATCCGTAATTCGCCAGTACCGATCGGTACCGTACCGATCTATCAGGCACTGGAAAAAGTGAACGGAAAAGCAGAAGAACTGAACTGGGAAATATTCCGTGATACACTGATTGAACAGGCAGAACAGGGTGTTGACTATTTCACCATTCACGCCGGCGTACTGCTGCGTTATGTACCGCTTACGGCACGCCGTACCACTGGTATCGTATCCCGTGGCGGATCGATCCTGGCAAAATGGTGTCTGGCGCATCACAAGGAAAACTTCCTTTACACCCACTTTGAAGAGATCTGCGATATCATGAAAGCTTATGATGTGGCATTTTCACTGGGTGATGGTTTACGTCCGGGTAGTATCGCTGATGCAAATGATGCTGCACAATTCGCAGAACTGGAAACACTCGGCGAACTGACGCACCACGCCTGGAAACATGATATTCAGACCATGATCGAGGGACCGGGACACGTACCCATGCACCTGATCAAAGAAAACATGGATAAACAGCTGGAACATTGTAAGGAAGCACCGTTCTATACACTCGGCCCATTAACCACAGATATCGCTCCGGGTTACGATCATATCACATCCGCTATCGGGGCCGCTATGATCGGCTGGTTCGGCACCGCTATGCTGTGTTACGTAACGCCAAAAGAACACCTCGGATTACCGGATAAAGAAGATGTAAGACAAGGGGTGATCACTTATAAAATTGCCGCTCATGCTGCCGATCTCGCAAAAGGTCATCCGGGTGCACAACACCGTGACAACGCACTGAGTAAAGCCCGTTTTGAGTTCAGATGGGAAGACCAGTTCAACCTGTCCCTCGATCCGGAAACAGCACGTTCCTATCATGACGAAACACTGCCTGCCGAAGGCGCAAAAGTGGCGCACTTCTGCTCCATGTGCGGACCACATTTCTGCTCCATGAAGATCACACAGGAAGTACGCGATTACGCAGCTTCACAACAGATCGATGAAACGCTGGCACTGGAAACAGGTATGGCAGAACAGGCAAACGCATTCAAAGAACAGGGCGGGGCTATCTACTTTTAATGATACAGATCATCACACATCCTACCTGGCTGCCGGAAGAGACGCTTTACTGGCGACAGCTGCTCGATGAAGGCGCTGACAGCATCCTGCTACGTAAACCTGGATGGTCAGCGGCTGATTATGAGCAGCTGTTGCTGGAAGCGGATATCTCCTGTTACCATCAACTCATGATCGCCGGGCATCCCGCGCTTTGTGAAAAGTATGGCCTGCAAGGCATACACTTCAGCGAAAATGCGGGTATGCTATTGACAACAGAGGATATCGCTACCTACCGGCAGCAAGGTTGGCTGCTTAGCACCAGTGTGCATACAACGGCCGCTTTACAGACAGCAGGAGCTCACTGGGACCAGCAGCTGCTGGCCCCCATCTTTGACAGTATTTCCAAACCGGGTCATAACAGTCTGTTTAACGAAGATTTCAGACTGTCCAAAGGAGCTTATCAGGGTAGGGTGCTGGCACTGGGAGGAATAGATCATCATACCGCAATAAAAGCCCGCAATATGCAGTTTGACGGGATTGCCCTTCTGGGCGCCATCTGGCAACAACCTGCAACAGCGATCAGCAGGTTTCGCCACATCAGGGAAATATGGAACAACACCGCCCGTTTGTCCTAAGTCTGGCCGGGCTTGACCCTTCCGCAGGAGCGGGTTTACTGGCGGATATCAAGACATTTGAAGCACTCGGTACCTACGGACTGGGCGTGTGTACCGCTTTGACCGTACAGACGGATACGCGGTTCATCTCCGCCGAATGGCAGTCCGCCACGCAGATCATCGCGCAGGCGCAGCCCTTACTGGAGACCTTTCCCGTACAGTACTGCAAGATCGGTATCATGAAAGATGTACATACCATGCTGGAAGTCATCAACGCCATCAGGGCCATCCATCCGGATATCCGGATCGTACTGGACCCTGTGCTGAAGGCCAGCGCCGGATATACCTTTCATGATGATACCCGGCTGAGTGCCTGGAAATCGGTATTACAGCAGTTATACCTGCTGACGCCCAATCTCCAGGAAGCATTGCTGCTAAGCGGAGAAAAGGGCGGACCTGCCGCTGCCCGGGTATTAGCGTCTTATTGTGCGGTGCTTCTGAAAGGTGGTCATCGGGAAGATAAACCCGGCATTGACAGTCTGTATTTGCCCACACAACAGGACACAGATAATATCCTTGATATACCTGCCGGCAAAAACAGGGTCTATCCGAAACATGGGTCAGGTTGTGTGCTGAGTGCAGCTATCACCGCGCAACTGGCGGCTGGTGTTCCGTTATCGACCGCCTGTATTACGGCCAAACTCTACACAGAAAAGTTCCTGGCCAGTCATTCATCACTATTAGGTTATCACAACACATGATCAGCTCATTGCATTACATATCGCAGCAAACGGCCGGCGCCACTCACCTGGACAACATACTGGAAGCCTGTGAGGCCGGTTGCAGATGGATACAGCTTCGTATCAAAAATGAAGCGCCGGAAACGGTCCTTAGCACAGCCATGGCAGCAAAAGCCATCTGTTCGAATTACAATGCCACATTGATCGTGAATGATCACCCCGACATTGCAAAGCAGGTGGGTGCACATGGCGTACATGTCGGCAAACTGGATATGACCGTAGCGGAAGCCCGGGCCTTAACCGGAGAGACATTTATCGTTGGCGGCACGGCCAATACACTGGAAGACATTCTCAATCACGTAAAAGACGGTGCAGATTACGTTGGACTCGGTCCTTACCGCTTTACCACGACCAAAGAAAAACTCAGTCCGATACTCGGACTGGAAGGCATTGCCGATATCATGCGATCACTGAAGGAGATGGGCATCCATATTCCGGTCATTGCTATCGGCGGCATACTGGCGGAAGATATACCAGCGCTCATGGAGACGGGTATACATGGTATTGCGGTCAGTGGATTGATCACGCACGCAGCAAACAAATCTCAAACCGTATCATCACTTACAATATGACACCTCTCGTTATAGCAGGACATACCTTTTCCTCACGCCTGTTCACAGGTACCGGCAAATTCTCTTCCCTTGGCATCATGGAAGCGGCCTTACTGGAATCAGGCTCAGAACTGGTTACTGTGGCATTGAAAAGGGTAGATGTGCATAATCAGTCAGACGATATGCTGCAACATGTACATCATCCGCAGTTAAAATTACTGCCCAATACTTCCGGTGTAAGAACGGCGAAAGAAGCTGTCTATGCAGCTCAACTGGCCAGGGAGGCACTGGAAACCAACTGGCTGAAGCTGGAGATACACCCTGATCCAAGGTATCTGTTACCCGATCCGATTGAAACGTTGAAAGCGGCAGAGGAACTGGTAAAACTAGGCTTTATCGTACTGCCTTATGTGCATGCTGACCCGGTGCTGTGTAAGCGGCTGGAAGAAGCAGGTACGGCGGCCGTAATGCCCCTGGGCGCTCCGATCGGTAGTAACAAGGGTTTGAAAACGATCGACTTTTTAGAGATCATTATTGAACAGAGCAATGTACCTGTAGTGGTAGATGCCGGTATTGGTAGTCCGTCGGATGCAGCGAAAGCCATGGAGATCGGCGCAGACGCCGTACTGGTGAATACTGCCATTGCGGTAGCGAAAGACCCGGTGCTGATGGCCCGTGCTTTCAGACAGGCGGTGATTGCCGGCAGACAAGCCTATGAGGCAGGACTCCCTGCGGTACGCCGGGAAGCGGTGGCATCCAGTCCGCTGATAGGGTTCCTTGATGAAGTATAAATCCATTCACTATGTCAGGATTCAAAGACATTTTCGACCAGCATGACTGGGACGATATAAAAGCCTCCATTTACGCCAAAACAGCCCGTGACGTAGAAGCTGCGCTGCATAGTAACAAACGTACGCTGGAGGACTTTAAAGCGCTGATATCACCGGCTGCTGCGCCTTACCTGGAGCAGATGGCGCAACTCAGCAGACAGCTTACGCAACAGCGCTTTGGCAATACGATGCAGTTGTACATACCACTGTACCTCAGTAATGAGTGCCAGAATATCTGTACGTACTGTGGTTTCAGTCTGGACAACAAGATTGCCAGAAAGACGCTGAGCAGGGAAGAGATACTCCGGGAGGTAGCTGTTATCAAGGCGATGGGGTATGAGCATGTGCTGCTGGTGACAGGAGAAGCGAACCAGACCGTAGGTCTGCATTATTTCCAGGAAGCGCTGGAAACCATCCGGCCACATTTTGCGAACATTTCGATGGAAGTACAGCCGATGGATGAGGCTGATTATGCTGCGCTGATCCCTTATGGGCTACATGGCGTACTCGTCTATCAGGAAACCTATCATCAGGCGGATTACAAACTGCACCATCCGAAGGGAAAGAAATCCAATTTCTACTACCGGCTGGAGACACCTGACAGACTGGGCAGGGCAGGTATTCACAAAATGGGGCTGGGTGTGCTGATAGGGCTGGAGGACTGGCGTACAGACAGTTTCTTTACGGCCCTGCATCTGCAATACCTGGAAAAGACCTACTGGCAAACAAAGTACAGCATATCATTCCCGAGGTTGCGTCCCTGTTCAGGCGGATTACCCCCTAAAGTGGAAATGAACGACCGGGAACTGGTACAGCTGATCTGTGCCTACCGCCTCCTGGACCAGGAAGTGGAATTAAGCCTCTCTACGCGCGAAACACCCAGGTTCCGGGACAATGTTATCAAACTGGGCATTACTGCCCTTAGCGCGGGCTCTAAAACGAATCCTGGGGGATATGCGACGGACCTGTCCTCCCTGGAACAGTTTGAGATCTCGGATGACCGTAGTCCGGCAAGCATCAGTGGCATGCTACGCGCGCAGGGATATGAACCGGTGTGGAAGGATTGGGATGAAGGATACTAATGGGTATAAAATAAGGTCAGCCCCGCTTTTCGGCGGGGCTGTTAATTTACCTAAATCCATTACTGAAATTTGTTACTTATAGAGATAAGTAGCCGCTTAATCTTACATTTCAAATGTAAGATGCTCATAATGAACAACCACGTTGCGCCCTATCTTGAACAAAAAGAACAACGCTATTCAAAATGAACGGCCACTCGTCAGTGAGGGACCTTCTCCAGGTCCCTGTAAGTTCTTACGGTATCCCTCGAGCCTCTGAGCGCGCCTTTCTGGTTAGCGATCAGTTCTCTGACGCTATAGGGCATCGGGATACTGGAACGTAATATCTCCTCATAAGTCCGCTGTGCGGCGGCTTCTCCGTATTCACAGGAGGAGAGGATAGAAGGACGGTCATGTCCGGAAAAAGTAGCTCTCACATCCATCCATGTTCGATAGATCTTTCCGTAGATAGTAGAATGCTCCTGTGTCTCTTCACCATTTTCAACCAATAATTTATTCAGCTGCTCTATATATGTATTACTTTCTTCTGCCATTCTTTGAAACAAGGCTTTCAGGTCCGCATCATCGGTCTGATCAATTGCCTTTCTATATCCTTCCACGCGATCACGATTGATCCTGACCAGGTCATTCAGGGCTTCCAACAATTTTTCATTGAGTTGCATGATAGTAGGTTTTTAAATAATTCTATGATGATTATATATATGAAAGTAGGGGTTCAAAAATATGACCAGTTCTCTGCATTCAACAGCAGCGGGGCTCACGGCTGTTTGTGCGTTGCGCTCTGACGGACATTTTGCCCTTGCTGGGGAATACGTTCCACACGGAAAACACATACTGAATTGATGGCACACATTCCTAAGAAAAGGGGGCGATCCCTGGAAACGCTTATAAATACTGGAATTCCGGGGTATCAGGGACCATTAACACTATCTGGCATAAATTTTCTATTTACAATTTTAACCAAATCTTTTTGATATGAACGGCTTACTTTATTTAATCGCAGTTATTCTAATTATCGGATGGGTTCTGGGTGCGTTTGTTTACTCCGCTGGCGGTCTTATACATGCACTGCTGGTACTGGCTATTATTGCTATTCTTGTAAATATTATACGCGGCCGGGCTGTTTAGGCCAGGCAACCAAGCTCCATTGTGTGAAAGGTAATCAATCGTACTGAAGAGACATCAACACTCTCGTCTGCACGATTGACTACCTTTTTGTAATTTAACGAAAATCAGCCACAGTCAAGCACTTCAATAAAATAAATTTTTAGCATAATTAAAACCGGATAGATTTATACCCCGTATATCCAATCAGAAGCACTGTGATAGATCCGGAAATATCTCAGTATTCCAGCACTCGCGAGTTTTATCTTTTTCTATTCTTCTTTCTAGGTTAACCAAACCTCGTATCATTTTTCATTCACGCTAAAACTCATTTTATGTTCATACGGAAAACCCGCTCCGTGACCAGCAATGGTAAGGAGGAAGGTATTGCCATGCCCAATGTACATCGTCGTACGTTTCTCAAATACGCTGGTTTGGGAGCTGCTGTTATCACTGCCGGATCATTAGCAGCCTGTAGCAGTGAAGATGGTGGCGGTGATGTTACTCCTGGTACAGGCGTAAGTTTAGGTAGCGGTGACTTTGCAGTGTTGAATTATGCCTTTGCGCTGGAACAACTGGAAGCAGCTTTTTACACACAGGTGGTAGCTACTCCATACACAGGTATTTCAGATGTAGAACGCATCTTTCTCACCGACATACGCAATCATGAAATAGCGCACAGGGAGTTCTTCCGTAAGGCGCTTGGCACAAATGCAATACCTAATCTGACAGTAGATTTCTCCACCATTGATTTTACCAGCAGAGATAAAGTACTTGCTGCTGCAAAAACCTTCGAAGATCTGGGTGTCGCAGCCTATAACGGAGCAGGGAAATTTATTACTACCCCCAACTATCTGGTGCTCGCCGGCAAAATAGTATCTGTTGAAGCAAGACATGCAGCATTGATCAGAGACCTTATAAGTAATGGTTCTTTCGCATCTGATGCAGACTCGAACGGATTAGATTTTGCGAAAACGCCACAGGATGTATTTGCAGCAGCAAAGGTGTATATCAAGACAGAGATAGACGCCAATACATTACCTAAGTAAGGGCTACATTCCTCATTGTAAAACTGATCAAAATGAATCTCCAAAATATATTCTCTGAACTGGAAAAACAGGATGCCGAACTATCCGGACGTCTTGATACGCGCAGGGACGCGATGAAGCAATTCCGGAATATAGGCCGTGTACTGGCATTATCAGCTATTCCGCTTGCATTGGGTAGTATGTTGAAAAAGGCCTACGGACGCACACCGCAGGATGTATTGGGCGTACTGAACTACGCGCTTACGCTGGAATACCTGGAAGCAGAATTTTATGCAACCGCTATTACAAAGACCTCTTTATTCCCTACACCTGCAGCCCTGGGGGCATTTACAACAATCGCCAATCATGAAGCAGCACACGTTGCGCTTTTAAAGAGCGCGATCAGTGGCGCAGGTGGAACACCTGTTACCAAACCTACTTTTGATTTCTCTGGTGGGTCGCTTAATCTGCCTACGTTCACAGACTATCCAACACTGCTGACAGTAGCACAGGCATTTGAAGATACGGGTGTACGTGCATATAAGGGTAAAGCCACCGTACTGATGGAAAATCCGGCAGTACTAACCGTTGCATTACAAATCCATTCCGTAGAAGCACGCCATGCAGCGCACTTACGTTATATGCGCAGAAATCTTGCGTCAGCTCCGCAACCGGCATTAAAACCATGGATCACCAATGCAGAGAACAATGTAGCGATCATTCAGCCGGTATATGCAGGAGAAGACAACGATGTTCAGGCAGGTGTAACCATTACCGGTATTGCGACAGAAGTAAACAAAGCTGCTGCGACAGAAGCCTTTGATGAATTTCTGACAGAAGACGCCGTACTTGCCATTGCAGGAAACTTCATCAAAAAATAATGTCCTTAACCGTTCAATATCTAGTGGGAAAGTAACCACAAAAAGGTGTCACAAGGGGAACCCTTCTGTGTAAGCAGAAGGGTTCCTTGTTTTCATTCGCTACTTTTGCAGACATGCAAAAAATGCGTCTATGAAAAAATTATTACTATTGGCCGTCTTAATGGGAGGGTGTACTGCCGCCAAAAAAACGGTCGTTACTGAAACCCCTGTACCGGCTATTTCATCCCTAAAGCTGTTGCATAAGTATGTAGTGCCATACAACAGACCATTTAACCGTACAACGATCGGCGGACTATCAGGCATAGATTACGATACCGCCCGTAATGTCTATTATATCATTTCTGATGACAGATCAGAACACCAGCCAGCCAGGTTTTACACGGCGCAGATACCATTGACTGGTAAAGCAGGCGACAGTGTGATCTTTAAAGACGTTACATCCCTGCGCATGCGGAACGGTAATGTTTATCCTTCCAATGCGGAATTTGCACCTGATCCGGAAGCGATGCGTTATAATCCGCGCACCAGAAGACTGATATGGAGCAGTGAAGGGGAGCGCCTGCTTTCTCCAACCGGCTATATCATCAATGACCCCGGCGTGTATGAAATTGACATGAACGGTTTACTGCAGGACAGTTTTTATTTACCGGGACAATTCCAGATGCATGCTTCCGAAAGCGGTCCAAGACGCAATGGCGTATTTGAAGGACTGAGCCTTACGCCGGATGGACAAAACCTTTTTGTCAGTCTGGAAGAACCGCGTTATGAAGACGGTCCGAGAGCAGACCTTAAAGACACCAGCGCATTCGTACGCCTTATCAGATATGATATGAAAAGCCATAAGGCGATTGCTCAGTATGCTTACAAACTGGAGCCGGTTGCACACGAGCCGGTGCCTGCCAATGACTTCCGTGTAAATGGTGTTTCAGATGTCATCGCCTTATCGGCCAACAAGCTGCTGGTAATGGAACGCTCTTTCTCCAGTGGCGTAAAGAATAACACGATCAGGGTATTTACAGTGGAAATACAGGATGCTACTAATATTAACAATGTCACGTCTTTAAAGACAACGAAAAACTTTATAGCTGTAAAGAAGAAACTCCTGTTGAATTTCGATGACCTACATACCTATGTAGACAATGTGGAGGGTATGACCTTGGGGCCGATATTACCAAATGGACACAGAAGTATGATATTTGTAGCCGATAATAACTTCGACAAAAGAGAGGAAACACAGTTCTTTATATTCGAAGTAGAGTAGAGATACTATTTTATCATTAATCATAAATTTTAAAGGAAAGTACGCCAAAATGCTACTTTCCTTTTTTTTGTTTTTACAGAGCAGTTTCTCATATTTGTAGTAAGGCCGTGAAATCCGGCTTGCAGACACCACCACGGCAGTTTCCATGACAGGAAAAGTTTTTTGCAAAAACGTTTTACTTTACTTAAAAAATATTATACTTTTAACTCGAGCTTAACATACTAAGGAACCGAAATCGTATCTAAAACTTAACTATTGAAGTAGCAAAATAATTCCGAAAACGTTATAGAATCATCAATTATTTACTGTAGCTTATTCCTTATCCCACGGATATCGATCAGCATTCAATTTATTCATTACAGAGCCACGTAAAATAATGATGTAGTGTAGTTGTCTATTATCTGATCTCAGGAACGCATATGCGGACGGAAGTTTGCATGGCCAGCCAATCTATTCTCTAAAACCTCCAGAATATGAAGTCTAAATTCACACGTTTCATGAGGATTGCTGTGCAAGGAACATTAGCATTGCTAATGACATTGCAGGCGTTCTCACAAAGCCGGAAGATCTCCGGAAAAGTCCTCGACAACCGGGACAATTCGCCTCTCCCCGGGGTTTCTGTACAACTTAAAGGCACAGCGACTGGTACACAAACAAAAGCAGATGGTACGTATAGTATAGATGCTCCTAGTGGAAGTACGATCGTATTCTCCTTCATCGGCTACCTGCCGCAGGAGAAGGTGGTTAATGGCGCCAGCACCATTAACGTCAGCATGTCCTCTGACGTAAAATCACTCCAGGACGTTGTAGTAGTAGGTTATGGTACCCAGCGACGTTCTGACCTGACGGGTTCCGTATCATCTGTTAAAACCGCTCAACTGGAAGAAAGACCGGCAGCATCTGTGAACCAGGCGCTGGCAGGCAGAATTCCGGGCGTACAGGTTAATACCAACTCCGGTCGTCCGGGTGGTCAGACCAACGTACGTATCCGTGGTTTCAGTTCTATCAACACTACCAGTAACCCTCTCTATGTAATCGATGGAGTGGTAATTCCGGTAGGTGCACAGACGCAGAACAGTAATGCGATCGACTTCCTCAACCCAAATGAGATCGCTTCTGTGGAAGTACTGAAAGATGCATCTTCTACTGCGATCTATGGTGCGAGAGGTGCAAATGGTGTTATCCTCGTTACTACTAAAAGAGGTAATGCGAGCGGCAGCCGTGTCACTTATGACGCAGGTCTGTCTTACAACATCCCTGGCCCTCACAGAGTAGAAATGCTCAATGCAAGAGAATATATGCAGGTAGAAGACCTGGCCTGGAAAAACTCCGAGATCTATGATCCGGTAGGTTGGGCTGCAGGTAACTACGTGTCCAAAGATCCAAAGATCAAACGTGCAAATCCACTGTTGTTCGACAGCAATGGTAATCCACTTTATGATACTGACTGGTTCAAAGAATCAGTACAGAAAAAAGTATCTCACAGCCATCAGCTGGGCTTCACCGGTGGTGATGAAAACAGCCAGTTCGGTCTCTTCCTGGGTTATAGAAATGACCAGGGTCTGCTCCTGAACTCTTATCTGAAAAGATATTCCGCTCGTTTCACTTTCGATAGCCAGATGAAACCATGGCTGAAAGTGGGTGGTTCACTGGGTTATACCAACCAGGACGAAAACCTGGTAGATATCGGTACCGGTGGTCTGAACTCCGTGCGTATGATCACAGAAGCACTGCCTTTCCTGCCTGTAAAAATGCCGGACGGTACATACAGCAACAACAAACTGTATCCTGGTGCTGAAGGTGGTTCCAATCCTGTTCACATCCTGACTGACCGTAAATACGTTCTTCAGACACAGAACGTACTGGGTAATGCTTACGCAACGATCGCCCTGGCAAAAGGCCTGGAATTCCGCAGTGTGGTAGGTGCTAACGTAGTAACCCGTGGCAGGAACGAGTGGAACGGCCGCTCCCTGCTGGATATCTCCGCTACACAGAAAGGTATTGCTATCGTAGCGAATGACAGAGAAACTTACTGGTCTTTTGAGAACTACCTGACCTATAACAAACGTTTTAATCAGGTACACTCCATCAGCGCACTCGCTGGTCTTGGCTGGCAGAAAGATAACATCTTTGGTTTCAACGTACGTGGTGAGAACTTCTCTACCGACTACTTCCAGACCAACAGTATCGGTTCCGCAGGTCTGATCCCTTCTTCCGGTGCTGGTTCACGTAACCTGGGTTTTGCATTTAACTCTTACTTCGGTCGTGTAAACTATAGCTACAAAGACAAATACTTAGCGACAATTACAGGCCGTGTGGATGGCTCTTCCAAATTCGGTCCTAACAACAAATATGCGATCTTCCCGTCTGGTGCATTGGCATGGCGTGTGTCTGAAGAGCCTTTCCTGAAAGGAAATCCGACCATCTCAACCCTGAAACTGCGCACCAGCTATGGTCTGACAGGTAACTCTGAGATCGATCCATATAGCTCTTTGTCCCTGCTGTCTGCAAACAACGACTACGCTTTCCCGCTGAATGGTCAGAAAGTACAGGGTGTTGGTACAAACAGACTGGCAAACGAAGACCTGAAATGGGAAAAAACTGCACAGTATGATTTCGGTGTGGAACTGGGTCTGTTGAAAAACAGGATCTCCCTGGAAGCTGACATCTACTACAGAAAAACTACGGACATGTTGCTCGAAGCACCGGTGCCTACTACCAGCGGTTATACCATTATCCGCAAGAACATCGGTTCTATGGAGAACAAAGGTCTTGAGATCGGTATCAACAGCGTGAACGTCGAAACAAAAGATTTCACCTGGACATCTACCTTCAACATCTCTTTCAACAAAAATAAAATTCTGGCACTCGCTACGCCTGCTGACGTATTCGGCGTAGGTGGTCCTAACTTCACCAACCAGACAAACATCCTCCGTGTAGGACAGCCTGTAGGTTCCTTCTGGGGCCTGGTACGTGAAGGTACCTGGAGCACTAAAGAAGCAGCTGAAGCAGCACTGTTTAAAGATTACCGTGGTGGTAAACCAATCCTGCCTGGTGATATCAAATACCGTGATGTCAACGGCGACCATGCGATCAACGACGCTGACCGTATGATCATCGGTAATGGTAATCCTGATGGATGGGGTGGTTTCTTCAACACCTTCAAGTACAAAAACCTGGACCTGACAATTGAGTTACAGTTCGTATACGGTAACGATGTACTGAACATGACCCATCACTCCGGTGAAGACCGTACAGGTCTGGCAAACAGCTTCAAATCAGTACTGAACTACTGGACAGAAGATCACCAGAACACTGACATCGCCGCTCCACGTGATCCTGCTGCCGGGTATGTAACCAACGTTGATACCCGTTGGGTAGAAAATGGTTCATTCCTGCGTGGTAGAAACCTGGGTGTAGGTTACAACTTCTCACCAGAGTCTCTGAAAAGACTGCACCTCTCTAAACTGAGACTGTATGCATCTGTTCAGAACTTCTTCTTGGTTACGAAGTTCAGCGGTAACGATCCGGAAGTTAGCACTTATACCCAGCCATTCGCACAGGGTCAGACTTTCTTCGATTATCCAAAACCAACCACGTTCCAGCTGGGCGCTAACGTTGCGTTCTAATCCAACATTTATCAGAAAAAAGAGATGCTCATGAAGAACTACATTAAGAAAACCGCATTCGGCATATTACTCGGAAGCAGCCTGTTTATGACCGGTTGCTCCAACTTCCTGGATGAACAGGACCCATCCAACCTGTCGCCAGACAGCTATTACACCATACCGGAACACGCTGATGCTGCCGTATATGCAGCTTATGCTCGTGCCCGTTTTGTGGGCGCCGGCGCAGGTATCTTCTCCGCTAACTTCCAGATGCTGGAAGCTCCAACCGGCACCATCACCACTGCAACAGCGCAGAACTCTGACCTGAACAACCTGTTAGGTCTGGTATATGATGGTGATAACCTCCACGTGAGACAATGGTGGACTGGCGCCTACAGAGTGATCGCACAGGCCAACCTGGCACTGGACAAGATCCCTGGCATCAATCCAATGGATGAAGCACAAAAGAAAAGAACACTGGGTGAAGCCAGCTTCATGCGTGCATGGGCTTACTTCTACATCGTAAGACTGTGGGGTGATGCACCACTGATCCTGAAACCACAAACGGCAAGTTCTCCTGACTTCTATCCTACACGTACTTCTACCGAAGAAGTGTACAACCAGATCGTTGCTGACCTGAAAACAGCAGAAGCAGCTGGTCTGCCATGGATGGACGCATCCGGAAGAGTAGGTCTTGCCGCTATCAAAACCGAGCTGGCGAAAGTATACCTGACAATGGCCGGTGCGCCACTGAACAAGGGTACTGAGTACTACAAACTCGCAGCAGATAAAGCGAAAGAAGTACTGGATTATTCAGTAGCAAATCCAACAGTTGTAAACCTGTTCGCCAGCTATGATGATCTGCATTCCGTAACGCAGAACAACAGAATGGAACACCTGTTTGAAATACAGTACCTGGCTGATATCGAGGGTAACCCGATGCAGTCCCTGATGCTGCCAAACAACTCCCTCGCTAAAAACATCTCTGCAGCTGGTAGTGGTGTAGGTAGCTCTGTTCCAACAGTATCTTTCTACAATTCTTACAAGAAGTATAATCCGACTGACAAACGTACCGACGAACAGCAGTTCTTCTTTACTTCTTATTTTGTAGATGGTACAGGTGCAGCGTTCCCACTGGGTGCACCTTACCTCTTCAAATTCTTTGACGTAGCTTGTCATGGTGCCCCTGGTAAACCAGGTACAGGTAGAAGTAACCTGAACATGCCGCAGATCCGTTTCGCAGAAACACTGCTGATCTATGCAGAAGCACAGAACCAGGCAGACGGATCACCAAATGCGACTGCTTATGATGCATTGAACCGCGTACGCGGCAGAGCCAATCTGGGTGCATTATCAGGCCTGACAAAAGCGACCTTCGAAGAAGCGGTATGGCGTGAGCGTTGGCATGAATTTGCCTATGAAGGTATCGTTTGGTTTGACATGGTACGTCTGAAAAAAGTGTACAACGAAGACACCAACGGTTTCGACAACTTCACAGGACACGTTAACAAGAACTCCGGTGCTACACTTGCAGATAAGCACCTGTTGTTCCCATTGCCGATCCAGGAAATTCGTAACAACCCGAATCTGAGACCTCAGAATCCAGGTTACGGTTCTTAAGCAAAATGCTTATAAAAAGGAAAGAGGCTTATCACCCTATGGTGGTAAGCCTCTTTCTCTTTTATGCATATCCTGCAGCCGGTTTAAGACCAGATGCCATTAGCCGCAGTCAATATCACCGGTTTGCCATCTGTTACGATGATCGTGTGTTCGTGCTGTGCTACAAAGCTGCCGTCATTGGTCACCAATGTCCAGCCATCTCCCATATCATAAGCATAAGAGGCCTTTGTAGAGATGAACGTTTCAATAGCTACCACACTGTTTTTCTGGAAGCGGTTCTTATTTCTGCGATCGTAGTAATTAGGAATTTCTTTAGGCTCTTCGTGCAGACTTCTACCAATACCATGACCCACGAGATTCTTTATCACTCTATAGCCCATTTTCTTTGCAGACCTTTCTATCAGGTCACCCACATCCGCGATCTTCACACCACCTCTGATCTCATTGATCGCTTTCTGCAAGATGAGTTTGGAAGCGTTCACCAACGGATTATGATTGTGAATGTCTTCTCCCAGTACAAATGATCCACCATTATCACCCCAGTAGCCATTCAGCTCTGCAGATACGTCTACGTTGATCAGATCACCTTCTTTCAGTATCTTATGCTCAGATGGGATACCATGCGCTACTTCATTATTCAGACTGATACAGGTCCATCCAGGGAAACCGTAAGTCAGCTTCGGAGCAGACCTTGCACCCAGTTCAGTGAGCAGCCTTCCTCCATATTCATCCAGTTCTCTCGTCGACATACCCGGCGCAGCATATTCTCTCATTTTCTTCAATGTAATACCTACTGCTTCGCTTACGGCCTCCATACCAGAAATATCTGCATTGGATGTAATTGACATACCTTGATTATTTAGTAATGTTATGAATGATGGCTGCGTGAATTTCTTCAACAGAACGCATTTTATTATCCTGATCGTAACAAACGATCTTCGTCACGGTAGCGTCTGTATCTGCTAATATTTCATACTCACGTTTCACTGCCAGTTGCAAGGAAAAATCCTTCTCATGTATATCATCTTTTCCATTCAGGTATTTCCTGTCTTCTCCGGAACGACGCTGGGCTAATGCCTGTTCGGTATGGGAGAAAGGAACATCCAGGTATACGGAAAGGTCCGGCTGAGGAATACGGTTGTATTCATATTCAAACATGTTGATCCAGTCACGCAGCTCTTGTTTCTCTTTGTCAGTTTTCAGCTTCGCACACTGGAAAGCGATATTGGACAATACATAGCGATCTACCAATACCACGTATCCGCTGGCCAGCCATTCGTTGATGGTGTGTGAAAAAGCCTTTCTGTCTTCTGCAAATAACAGCGCCACCAGTTGCGGGTGAACATCTTTTACATCTCCGAATTCTCCCCGGAGGAATTTGGCGATCATTTCACCAAAAACACCTTCCTGTACGATAGGAAAATGTACAAACCTCGTTTCTATACCCTGTTGGTTGAAAAACTGTTGAAGTAAATTGATCTGTGTGGACTTGCCCGCTCCATCCAATCCTTCGATGGCTATAAACCTGCTGTTGTTTTGCATTAAAATCAGTTAAAACTATCGGCAAAGATACCACTTATTCAACGAACGATGTCCGGCCTCCATCCAGCTCAGCGACATCTATGAGAAAATGCTCCTCATCCACTTCAAAATCGCCTGCTTTCATATTTTTCAGGGTCAATGTCTTCCAGGAGCGGGTAGGGTGGATAAACGCCAGTTTTTCTCTTGCGGTCGTCACTTTCACCGGCATACTAAAATCAGGTACATCGGCCTCCCAGCGATATCTTATGAGCAGATTATTGCCCTGTTCCTGCAGACTATACGCCAGCCTTGGCAGATGGGTGTATTTCAGGTACTGGTTGAAAAAGGGGCTATAATCGTGTTTCGTGAACTGGTTGATATAGCTGATCAGGCTATCTGAAGAAAGCGTCTGATACCTGAAATGCTGCTGAATGCCTCTTAGCAGACCGAACCAGAGGCTGTCATTGTGCAATACACTCCGGAACGTATGCAGCATCAGACTGCCTTTCGTATACATGTCATTAATGTCGTAGAAAATGTGGTTCACGTCATATTCCCCGATCACCGGCTCCCTATTACCAACACCGTTTTTCTGGTCATTCAGGAACACGGTGGCCATCTGTTTATCAAACAGGTCTTCCACCACCAGAGATTCCGCATAAGTGGCAAATGCCTCGTGCATCCACATATCTGCGATATCCCTGCAACTGATCGCATTTCCCCACCATTCATGGGCCGCTTCATGCCATACGAGTGCCGGTAGTTCCGGCAACTGATCTCTCTTGATCTTTCCGACACAGACGCCGCTCTGGTGTTCCATAGGGTAGGGGCTTTCCAACAAGGTAAATCCGTCCCTCCGGAAAGCATAAGGTCCGAAGTTTTTCTCATAACAGGCAAGCATCTGTTTTACTTTGGCAAAAAGCCGCTTTGAAGCTTCAAGATTGTAGGGCATCACGTAATAGTCGATAGTCAGACTGTCAGCGCCTACATACAGGTCCGTATAATGCGCGTACTTCCCTATACAGAAAGTAGCATTGTAATTGTTGATCGGATAAGTCACCGCCCACTCAAAGCGGGTCCTTGTGTTACCGACAGGCACTTTTTGCAGCAGGCGTCCGTTAGAGATTTCGGTAAAGCCATTGGGTACGGTTATCCAGATATGCATACTGTCCGGCTCGTCTGATAAGTGGTCCTTACATGGCCACCACAGACTCGCACCAGAGCCCTGGCATACTACCTGCGCCCAGGGATTGCCTTCTTCATCTTTATCCCACAATACCCCACCATTCATGGGAATACTTTTATCCGGCACCTGGGGTGTTCCTTCATAATACACGGTGATTTCGCCGGTATTGCCTATGGTCTGTTTTTCGGGGAATTGTACAAAGACGGCATCAAATTCCCGGGTGTAAGGCAGCGGCTGACCTTTATACAGGATACGTACTATCTGCATATTCGCATACAGGTCTATCTGCATCCTGTCAAAGGACTGCTGCACCTCATACCTGATCTTGTTATTTCCTTTCAGAAAATGCCTGTCCAGGTCTACATCCACATCAAGATGGTAAAAGGTCACATCATAACAGGAGCGGAGTGGAGAAAGCTGTCCGCGGAGGGTATCTGCCCTGGTAAAACCATTCTGACGGTTAGGGACTTTCCTGATAACTTTCGGCGCCGGATGAGTAGTTTTCATGGTGTCAGGTAGTTCTGGCTGAAGAATATTGTAATTCTCCCAGAAGGCAGCATCATAATCGCTGCCAATGAGGTTATTCATGGAGTTCTGATAACTGCTCACACCCGTCTGAAATTGCCGGACACTATCCTTGTCGATACCTGTGACCAGGAAATTGAAGTCCCCTGTCCAAGGAATATTGCTGAGATTTCTTTTCCGGCTATTGATCACTACGTCCCAGTGCCGCAATACTGTGTGCAGATAATATTTCCCCTGAAAAGCCTGATAACTGATCGTCATTTTGATGCCGGTAAAATCCAGGCTTCCGCCGACGACTTTTGACATGATGGTATACCGCAGACCGCCTTTCCCATGTTTGTTGATATAGTCATTCCCCTCCGGCGTCGTTTCTACTTCAAATCTGATCATTGCCAGCGTGGCCTCGTCGATATAGATGTTACCCTTTATAATCCCCTTTCCGGCGTTTTTCTTCGGCGTGATCCGGATGACCAGCAACTGACGTTCTCCCTCTGTGATCGTCTCTGCAAGAGTGTAATTGTAATAGCGGAAATTATGCGGCGCCAGGATACTGTTTTTGACACTGTTGTATTTGATGATATCTTCTGCCAGCGCACTATATGCGGTGTTGGTGATATTACTGATCCATCCGTAGAATTGCGGATCATTGTTGGGCGGGGAAGGTATTTTCCTGCCTTTTATGAGGCGTATCTGATCGTGGTGTTCTTTATCTCTGCGAAAAGTCTTGAAAACATCCAGTACGGATTCGTTATAGTTCAGCGTATCATTATCAAAGTGAATATCCTCCCGGTAAAAGGCCGTCATCCTGGTATCGGTGGTATCATAATTTTGAGGAATGGCAGCAATTGCCCTTTGCAATATCTCCAGTCCGCTCTGCAAATGTATGGCTACTTCCGGCAGGGAGATCACGGCTGGTGTGAGTCCGATGGCTACCTGCTGGTCGTCGGTAGTGAATAGCCGGGTCACGGAGCGATAACCGATACAGGAGACGAGTACACTGTCTGTTACCGACCGTTCCGGTATCTTGAAAGTGAAGGTACCCAGGTTATTACTAATGGTACCTGTGCCGCTATTCTTTAACTGGATGTTGGCAGATGGAATAGGTTTATGTGTGGTTGCGTCTGTAATGATACCGCTGATGATGATAAACCGGTCCTGGCTGAAGGTCAGCAGGCCATTCAGGAGTAAACATACAAGGAGTAGGAGTCGTGGATACATGGCTTCTTTTTTATCAGCAAAAGAAGCCTTTGCCCCTTGTTCTGTCCACTCAAATCCGGATTTGAACAGTTTTTAAAGGACTCATTTACAGGATTTAAGCCATTTTGTTCTGATTGTTCATGTATTCCCTGGGCGACATGCCGGTATTATTCCGGAAGGCACGCTGAAAGGTGGGGAGGGAGTTAAAACCCGATTCCAGGGCAAGGCTCATGATGGTATATTGTTCCTGCTGGGATTCCGCAATTTTCTGTTTGAAGGCAGCCACCCGGTATTCATTTACAAACTCATTAAAGCTCTTCCGGAGATGTTGGTTTAGTACTGCGGAGATAGTTTTAGGAGGCAATCCGGTATGTTGTGCTACCACCGAGAGGTTCAGTTCCGGGTTCAGGTACAGTTGGTCCTGTTGCATAGCTTTCAGCAGCAAAGGCACCGCTTCACCAATGATCGTATCAGCAATGGGAGCAGGCGGAGTTACTGCTTTTTTAGCCGCTGTTTCTTCTTCCGCCGTCATCATATATCCCTTGATCCCCAGGTAATAGATAAGTATCACCAGGGGAATGTATACCGGGTACCAATCTACCGCGTCCAGCAACTTGTCAGTATACTTTGGGATCACATAAGGCACCAGGTAGATAAACCAGATCAGCTGAAAGACCAGGAAGACTTTCAGAAACTGTCTTATCCAGCGAAAGTGTTTTTCGTTATTTACCTGCGCTACGGAGATATACCTATAGGAGAGATATACATAGATGGTCATAGAAAGCCATCGGGGAATATCCGCATACACGTTGTAGGTATCGATCGCGATTCCCCATGGTTGCGGATGGTTCTTCAATATACCCGCCAGTACACCGCCAACATAAGTTACAGCGATCAGTTGGGGGACGATATCAATGATAGTTGAGTAGAAATGAGGTTTGTGTGCCGTGGTAACCCTGAATGCCGGATCCAGACTGGATTTTACATAGAAATAAAGCAAGGGGCCCAAAGGCATGACCACCACGAGTGGCACAAAATTCAGCAGGAATCTTAATAACGGGAGTTCATTGATCCAGCTGGACTCGAAAATATGCAGGTTCAGACAAGCCAGTGCGATGAGCAGTATCAGTATAGCAAGCAAACGATCCCTTGCCGGACGTTTCCTGGCAAAGAACAGTAGTCCGCTCATAATGAAGCCTTGCAGGGCACCAAGCAGCATCAGGGTACTGAATATTCCGGAGAAGCTCATTTGGGTTAAATTAAGACCTCCTGAAGATATTAAATCAGTTGTTAGGCGCCGGCATATTTTTCTCTGGATGCATAGATGCCTTCCATATGTGTGGCCGCCCATTCTGCAAGACCCTCCATATGTGGTAACAGGCTGGCGCCTCTTGCTGTGAGTGCATACTCAACACGCGGTGGTATCTCCGGATAAACCGTTCTGGTTACCAGCCCGTCGGCTTCCAGTGATTTCAGGGTAACGGTCAGCATTTTCTGCGAGATATCCCCGATCTGACTATGCAGTTTGTTAAACCGCAGGGTGCCCTCTACACCGAGTACAATAACTACCAGCATTGACCATTTGTCACCCAGCCGGTCCAGTACGTTCCGGACGGCGCATTCACCATCAACGTCCGAATATTTTTTCCAATCTTCTTTTGTCATAACAAATTGATAATCAAAATTACTTACTTCCACGTAACCAGCTGATATTCAAGTACCTTCTTGTCAGCAATCTGTTGCGCGCTTACCTTTGACTTACCAAAAGTAAGTTAAGGTAATTAGGTAACCAATACTATTAAATCTAAGAAAATGGGAAAAATACTAGTGACAGGCGTAACAGGACATCTTGGTCGTGCTGTATTAGACAAACTGCTGGTAAAAGTACCGGCATCAAACGTGAAGGTGCTGGTCCGCGATGCGGCCAAAGCGGAAGCTTTCAAACCACTGGGCGTGGAGATCGTCATCGGCAATTATGATGATAAAGCTTCTCTGGTAGCTGCTTTCCAGGATACAGAAAAACTGTATTTCGTATCCGGTAATGACGTAGTTAATCGCGGTCCGCAACATGAAAATGTAGTCAATGCTGCTATCGCTGCCAAAGTAGGTCATGTAGTCTACACCAGCTACCAACGCAGAAATGAGGCCGCCAATGCTCCACTCTCATTTATTGCGACCACACACCTGCTTGCAGAAAACCTGCTAAAGGCGTCCGGACTAAAATATACCCTGATGCAGCATGCGCTGTATGCAGAGGTAATCCCAATGTTCGTGGGAGACAGGGTATTAGAAACAGGCATCATTTTCCAACCAGCGGGAGATGGTAAAACGGCGTTTGCGTTACGTGATGATATGGCTGAAGCCGGCGTAGCTGTACTAACAGGAGAGGGGCATGAAAACAAGATCTATGAGATCACTGGATCAAAAGCCATTTCTTATGCAGATATCGCGGCTATTATTACAGCTACAACCGGCAAACAGGTGAATTATGTATCCCCGACTGTAGAAGCATTTAAAGAGGAACTGACCAAAGTTGGTGTACCAGATATATATATTGGTTTGTTCGCAGGCTTCAGTACCGCTGTTAAAGACGGAGAGTTCGCTGAAGTGAGCGGCGACCTGGAAAAACTGATCGGTCGTAAGAGCGGTAGTGTAGAAGCATATCTGAAAGCGACATACAGCAAATAAGACTTCTTTTTATAAAGGACAGGAAAAGGGTGCTCCGCTCAGGCGGAGCATTTTTTTATGGCAGATCGCTGCCTTCACCCCATATCATGAATCCTTCGCGGTATACTGTATAAGAATAGTAGAGTTCCAGCAGCACATCTGATGTGGTCCCATTCTTTACATATGAAAAACCATCGTCATCCGGGTCCCATGTAAGTACCCATTTACTGCCGGTACAGAGCAGACGCAGCAACTCCGGCAGTGTCGGATGAGCATCATCTATTTCATCATCGTCATCTGTCCTTTCATCATCTGCTGTTCTATAGCACGTCATTAGAAAGTCTTCTAGTCCTTTACCCCAAATATTGATTAATTGCCACTCCATAGCAGCATATGGCGCCGGCATTTTATGAAGCAGGAATTGTCGCATCGGCGCATCACAAACCTCTAGTGTAAAGGTTTCTCCATAACTAGCTTTAGGAGGGCCATCAAAATCGGTAATCCCTCCCCATTGCACTTCCCTTCGCCGGAAAGGAAGACCCGGGATTTCCGTTCCCTGCGGAAGTAATATATCTAAACCCATAATAGTGGCAAAAGTAAGGTTGGGAGTCTATTTCCAGCTAAGATGTTCCATTAAAAGGCGATTATACCGTTACTACGCCGTAATCTCTTCGTTCATGAGCGAATAGGTAACGGCGTAGTAACGGTGTATGTACGTTGTAATACGGAGAATAAAGCGATAGTAAACTTATTATCAGTCGTTTAGGGGTAATTTGAACGAAGACTCACAAAATAGCTATTCCTTGATCTGGACTAATTTCCCATCCTGAAACTTCAACCAGGAGCCAGCAGGGTAATAGAACCAGGTTTCTATCACATGCGCACCTACCTGTGTTTTTACTTTATCGCTTGGGTAACCCCAGGCAGCGGCAGACATATTCTGGTTCATCCCCATTTTCACTTTGCCGTCAGCAATAATGTTCCCGTTTGTAGTTCCAAATTGCTTGATCATTGATTCCCGGTAAGCTTTCTCATCTTTCTGCAACTGTTTCTTATCAGCTTCTTCTTTCGCCAGTGCAGCATCCTGTTCGGCTTTTTCTTTTTGTTTAAAGGTCAGGTAGCGTTCTTCCGACCAACTTGTCCCAATGCGGCATGCGCAGTCAGCAAGGCTACGATAAAGGGGAGCTTGTTCATTGACTTTACGATATAGGGTTTAAAGAGGGGGCAAGGTAGGAGATATAAATGGAAAAAGGCTTACTGGTAAATTACCAGTAAGCCTTTTTTCTGTGGTCCCACCAGGGCATGATCCTGGGACCCCCTGATTATGAGTCAGGTGCTCTAACCAACTGAGCTATAGGACCTGTTCTTTTCAGAACGAATATTTTGAAACTTTCTCGTGGGTTCCCTTTTCAGGGACGGCAAAAGTAATTCATTCAATTCAATTAACCAACAAGCTATTGACATTTTTATTTATACAGTATACCTCTAATAATAGGACTTCTTACCAGCGCTCTATAAATTTGCATTTTCTCATTCACCAGTATATACGATGAAAGGCATTAAACATATCATTTTCGATCTGGGCGGGGTAATTATCAATCTGGATTACCAGCTGACCTACAAGGCGTTTGAAGCACTGGGTGTAAAGGAATTCACCAGTTTGTACAATCAGTTCTCATTGAACTCGCTCTTTGACGATCTGGAAACGGGCAAGGTAGCGCCGGAGGTTTTCCTGGATGAAATGCAGCAGCATACGGCGCCTGGCACTACGCATCAACAGATCATGGATGCATGGAACGCGATGTTGCTGGACTTCCCTTTACGCAGATTGCAGATCCTGCAGCAGTTAAGACAACATTACGGCTTGTATTTGCTGAGCAATACGAACGAGATACATATGCAGGCTTTTAATAAAATATTGGAGGAGAGCAGGGGGATACCTTCGCTGGCGGCATTTTTCGACAAGGCGTATTATTCGCACCAGATCGGGTTACGGAAGCCTTTCAGGGAATCGTTTCAATTGGTGTTGGATGAGAATGGCCTGGACCCGGCCGAGACCTTATTTATAGATGACACGCTTCCGAATATTGAAGGCGCGAAGGTGGTTGGCCTGCAAACAATCCATTTACTGCCACCGAAGACGATGGCAGACATTTTCAAATAACGGTCAGGACTACTTGATCTCTTCAAAATCGAGGTAATCTCCTTTGTCAGCTTTAGGGGCGGTAGCGCGTTGTTGCTGTTGTTGCTGCGCCTGAGCAGCCTGTCTTTGTGCCTGTTCCTGTTGCTGGTACTGACGACGAAGATGTTCCTGAATATCTCCCATCTGTCTGCGTACGTGTTTAGTGGACTGATACACAGGTACGATGAAATCGAACACCAGTTTATACAGTAACCAGAACACAAAGGCTAAAAATGCATATTTCAGTATCATAAGGGCAAATTTAGCAGTTAATCTGTTTTCAGGGCGGAAAAAAGAGGGGGTTTAAGTTTTCTTTAACAGCCCCGAAAACAGCTAAAAGTTTATAAGCCAAGGAGTGCCGCACTTTCGAGTGCTGCCTTCTTGTTGTGCTCCCATGCTAATTTACGGTGATTGATCGCGTCCACAATAGTACCCACCACACAAAGGCCACCGGTCAGAAAATAGAGTATGCCCATTCCGATCTGGTTCAGGATAAAGCGGTGAATGCCTGCTGCGCCTACCAGTCCGATAAGACAGCAGATCAATATCAGGGAAGGTTCCTTACGGCGTCCCTGATAGATGGCCAGAAAGCGCTGGCGGTTCTCGGAAGAGTAATTTCTTGTCAGTTCCTGTAGCCATAAGAGCTCTTCCTGCTCAATGCCGGGAAGGGAGGAGAATGCGTAGTCGTTCATGTATAGTGGTTTTTAAGTTCCGCAAAAGATTGCCATTGTAATCTGCCCAGCTGGATGGTCCGGTATACGAGCATCACCAGTGCGAAGGGACCGAGGAAGTGACTTTGTAAGGCCGCTTTCCATTCTCCGTGCAGCAGAAAACTGATCGAGTGACCGAGGCCGCAGCCGGGGCACCAGGGTATCCCCATATGTTTGAGCACACAGAAACTGAGACCATTATTATTATGGGGGTCCATTAAATAAAGGAGTATCAGCGCTGTTGGCCAGACGAATAACTCGAAATTAAGGCGTTGTATGTATGCTTTAATTAGCATGCCTGGGAGAGGGCAACAGTTATTAAATATTTTTGAAATCTATGCGGACAGGGAGTTTTCTTTCATTAATTTATTCCCTACAAGTTAAAGAAAATGTTCTTGGATCAAAATAAAATCCTAAATTTGCATAGGAAAATGATACTAACGAAGGGGACTGAGCGGTCCCCTTCTCGTTTTTTTATGGCAAACGAACAAGTGATAACAACGATCCGGGACATGGCTGCAGAGATGCTGTCACCCTATCCGGAATACTTCGTAGTAGATGTGCGGATAAAACCCACGAATAACATAAAACTCTTTGTAGATGGGGACAATGGCGTGCCGGTTGATAAGCTGGTAGCATTCAACCGAAACCTGTACAGCAGGTTAGAGGAAGCCACGCTGTTTCCGGACAATGATTTTTCCCTGGAAGTATCTTCACCCGGACTGGACGAACCGCTGAAACTTCTCCGTCAATACGTAAAGAATATTGGTCGCAAGGTAACTGTTACTTTATTGGATAATTCCGAGAAAGAGGGTACGCTGCTGTCTGCGACGGAAGCGGTTGTGACAATTGAGGAACAGGTGGGGAAGAAAAAGGAGAAAAAAACAACCGAAATAAATTTAAATGAAATCAAGCACACAAAGGTGTGCATCGTGTTTTAAAATATATAATATAACCGAAACATGGCTAGTATTAACCTGATTGAGTCATTCACGGAGTTTAAAGAGGCGGAAAACATTGACCGCCCGACGTTGATGAAAGTGTTGGAAGATGTGTTCAAAACTCTTCTCCGTAAAAAGTATGGCTCTGATGAGAACTTTGACGTGATTGTAAATACTGAGAAAGGTGACCTGGAGATTTTACGCCGCCGTACCATTGTTACAGATGGAGAGGTAGAAGATGATAATGCCCAGATCGCTTATTCGGAAGCCATTTTAGTTGAACCAGACTACCAGGTAGGTGAAGACCTGTACGAGGAAGTAGAGATCCTGGATTTCGGCCGCAGGGCCATCCTGGCTGCAAAGCAGACTCTTTCCGCCCGTATCGGAGACCTGAAAAAGAATATACTTGTAAAGAAATATGCTGACCGCGTCGGTGAAATTGTAACCGGTGAAGTGTACCAGGTATGGAAAAAAGAAGTTTTATTGCTTGATGATGAAAGGAATGAGTTAATTTTACCTAAATCTGAACAAATTCCTACCGATTATTTCAAGAAAGGTGAAAATGTAAGGGCAGTAGTTAAAAAAGTGGAGATGAAGAACAACGCTCCGCTCATCATACTTTCCCGCACCCATCCTACCTTCCTGGCTAAATTGCTGGAAATTGAAGTTCCGGAGATCTTTGACGGCCTTATCGTAATTAAGAAAATCGTACGCGAACCAGGAGAAAGAGCTAAAGTAGCTGTGGAGTCCTATGACGACCGCATCGATCCTGTAGGCGCCTGCGTGGGTATGAAAGGTAGTCGTATTCATGGCATCGTCCGTGAACTGCGTAACGAGAACATCGATATCATTAACTATACCGCTAATATTCAGCTGCTTATCCAACGTGCGCTCACGCCTGCAAGGATCAGCCGTATGGAGGTAGATAATGAGAATAAATATGCTTCTGTTTTCCTCAAGGCGGATCAGGTGTCTCTGGCGATCGGTAAAAAAGGCGTCAATATAAAACTGGCCTGCGAATTGACGGGTTATGAGATTGATGTCTTCCGTGACGAAGAACAGGAACAGGCCGAATATGACATTGACCTGGCAGAATTCTCCGACGAGATCGAAGAATGGGTACTGGATGAACTCAAACGTATTGGTTGTGACACCGCTCGCAGTGTACTTGACCTGACAGTAGAGGAACTGGTACGCCGCTCAGACCTTGAAGAGGAAACAGTAAAAGACATAAGAAGAATACTACAGGAAGAATTTGATAAAGAGTAGGTTCGCACCACTAACTTCCCCGGGATGTGGGCTTGCTCGCCAGAAAGTATTTTTTAGTTATTGTTAATTGTTAAAAAGGAGTCCCGTTAGCCAACGGGAAAAATGGGGAGGCCCGAGATTACAATATGCCTGAAGTAACAAACAACACGCCACGATTGCTGGCTGCAGCCAAGGAGTTCAATATTGGTAAGGAAACGTTAATCGACTTCCTTGCTAATAAGGGCTATGATATGGGCGGCTTTGGCTCGCCTAACGCGCGCCTGACGTCTCAGATGTATGCAGCTTTGCAGTCTGAATTCCAGCAGGACAAGGCTAATAAACGCAAAAGCGATCAGATAGCCCTGCCTAAAGGAAGCGTGTTAGATGCAATGAAGAAGAAAGAGAAAGAAGAAGCAGAGGCAGCAGCCAAAAAGAAAGAAGCAGCTCCTAAAGAGGAACCCACTCCCGCGGTTGCAGTTGAAGCACCCAAACCCGAACCAAAACCTGAACCGAAGCCGGAACCTAAAGCCGAGCCGAAGCCCGAACCAAAACCGGAGCCAAAGCCAGAGCCTAGACCCGAGCCGGTACCGGTCGCGGAAGTCAAACCACCTGTTGCAAAAACAGAAGAAGCTCCGAAAGAGCCTGTCGCAGCGCCTCAGCAACCTGTTGCCGAGAAAACGCCGCCTGCACAGCCGCAGAAACCGGAGCCTCAGGAAGTTATAAAAACAGACACACCAAGGATCAATGGCCCGAAAGTCGTGGCTACCATTGACCTGGATGCACTGAACAGACCAAAGAAACCACCTGTTCCTCCGGTTACCAAACCAGAACAGGAAGAGAAACCGGCTGCCGTAAGACAACCGGAACCTCCAGCCAGTGAGAAAGCGCCGGTAAAAGAACCAGCGCCGCAACCACCGGTACAACCGCAACAACCCGTTGCACAACAGCAAGCTCCGGCAGAGCCAGCAAAACCTGCTGCACAACCCGAAGTGAAACCAGTGCAACCCGTTCAGCCAGTACAAAAAGTAGAATCACCAGTACAACAGGAAAAAACAACTGCACCCGCTGCTGAAAAACCTGCTGCCCCCGCTGTAGAACAAAAACAAGCGCCGGCAGCCGAAAAACCGGCAGCTGCTCAGGAAAAAACAAAAGAACCGGCGGAAGTGAAACAGCCAATCACACAAAAACCGGCCGCACAGCATATGACCGAAGTTGCAGCAGCAGATATTGCATCAGCACCAGCATCAGAGCAGGACGATAACGGAAGCACTGCCGTTATCGAAAACATCCAGGCAGAAAAACTGACCGGTCCGAAAGTGATCGGTAAAATCGAACTGCCTGTTCACTCAGAAAGACGTGACAATAAGGGTAACAACAATTTCAACCGCGGTGGCAATAATAATAATAACAACAATGCCGACAACAACCGTAAGCGGAAACGCATCATAGTTGAAAAGAAACCTGAACCTGTTCAACCAGGCGATCTTTCTAAAGGTGGTAACACAGAAAACCGCAATACCGGCGGTAACCGCGATTTCAACAGAGATAATAGAAATACCGGTAACCGCGATAATCGCGATAACAATAACAGGCCAGGCGGTGGTCAGAACAGACCTCACGCAGCGCCAAACCGCGACGGACGTCCAGGTGGACCAGGTCAGCACAGTGGCGGTGGTAACAGACCAGGCGGCGGCCAACATGGCAATCGTCCGGGTGGACCAGGCCAGCACGGTGGTGGTAACAGACCAGGTGGCGGTCAACATGGCAACAGACCAGGCGGTAACTTCGGTAATCGTCCAGGCGGCCAGGGTGGCTACGGTAACCGTGACAACAACGCTAACAGACGTCCGGAAGATAAGGAGATCGACAAAAACGAAATCCAGAACAAGATCAAGGAAACCATGGCCAAAATGGGTGGTGGTAACCGCGGTAAAAACGTCAAAGCAAAACAACGTCGTGAGAAACGCCACGAGCTCGCTGAGCAACTGGCCAACAAAGGCGCTGATAATAATAAACTCCAGGTCACTGAGTTCGTTTCCGTTAGTGAACTCGCTAACCTGATGGATGTAAGCTTCGCCGAAGTAATCTCAAAATGTATGGGACTCGGTATCATGGTGTCTATCAACCAGCGTCTCGATGCAGAGGTGATAGAACTGGTAGCCGGCGAGTTCGGCTACGAAGTGGAATTCATCGGCGTGGATGACGCAGATGAAATGGAGGAAGAAGAAGTAACAGATAATGAGGAAGATCTGGTGCCAAGAGCTCCTATCGTGACTATCATGGGTCACGTAGACCATGGTAAGACCTCCCTCCTTGACTATATCCGTAACGCCAATGTGGTGTCCGGTGAGGCGGGTGGTATCACCCAGCACATCGGTGCTTACCAGGTAGTAACCTCTTCCGGTAAGAAACTGACCTTCCTGGATACACCGGGTCACGAAGCGTTTACCGCGATGCGTGCCCGTGGTGCCAAAGTAGCGGATATCGCCATCATCGTTATCGCAGCAGACGACGCCATCATGCCACAGACGCGTGAAGCGATCTCCCACTCACAAGCCGCAGGTCTGCCAATGGTATTCGCTATCAACAAGGTGGATAAAGACGGCGCAAATCCTGAAAAGATCAAAGAACAGCTGGCCGGTATGAACCTGCTTGTAGAAGACTGGGGTGGTAAATACCAGAGCCAGGAAATTTCTGCCAAGAGCGGTCTGAACATAGACGTCCTGCTGGAAAAAATACTCCTGGAAGCAGAATTACTCGAACTGAAGGCCAATCCGAACAGAGAAGCTTCCGGTAGCGTAATCGAAGCATCCCTCGATAAAGGCCGCGGTTATGTGGCTACCCTGCTCGTACAAAGCGGTACCCTCCGCCAGGGTGATACGATCGCCTCCGGTTCTAACTTCGGTAAGATCAAGGCGATGTTCAACGAACGCGGACAGCGTGTTGAATCCGTAGGACCATCTTCACCTGTACAGGTGCTCGGTCTGAACGGCGCACCTCAGGCTGGTGAGAAATTCCGTATGTACGAAAACGAGTCCGAAGCTAAAGAAGTGGCTAACCGCCGTGCTCAGATCATCCGTGAACAAGGTATCCGTACCAAGAAACACATCACGCTGGATGAGATCGGACGCCGTCTTGCACTGGGTAACTTTAAACAGCTCAACCTCATCATCAAGGGTGACTTTGACGGTTCCGTAGAAGCATTGAGCGACTCCCTGCAGAAACTCTCTACCGAAGAGATCGTTGTGAGCGTGGTGCACAAGGCAGTAGGTCAGATCACAGAATCCGACGTATTGCTGGCAACAGCTTCCGATGCGATCATCGTAGGTTTCCAGGTACGTCCTTCTTCTCAGGCTTCCAAACTGGCAGAGAAAGAGAATATCGAGATCCGTACTTACTCTATCATCTACGACGCTATCGACGAACTCAAGAGCGCGATGGAAGGGATGCTGGAGCCAAAAATCGAGAAGAAAGTGGTGGCCAACGTGGAAATCCGCGAAACTTACCGCTTCGACAAGGTTACCGTTGCAGGTTGCTTCGTCCTCGATGGAAAGATCACCAGAAACACCCGTGTCAACCTGGTACGCGATGGTATCGTAATCTATACCGGCGAACTGCAATCCCTGAAACGTTACAAAGACGACGTGAAGGAAGTTGCGAGCAACATGGAGTGTGGTCTGAGTATCAAGAACTACAGCGCCCTGCAAGTTGGCGATATCGTAGAAGGCTTCGAAGAAGTAGAAGTAAAGAGAACTTTATAATATCAGTATAAACTTTTGTTAAAAAGATAAGCCGCTACCATGCGGCTTATTTTTTATTGGCTATTTTTGAAACTCACTGCACTTGTTAACATGAATAGAATTTTTGCACTTTCTGCAGGTACACTACTACTGTGTCAGGTAGCCGTTGCCCAACAGAAAATGGTAGCCGACAAAATTGCGGCTATAGTGGGGGATAAGATCATTCTCAGATCTGACGTCGAAGGAGAAATGGTGAATCTGTCGCGTAACAACGCAGACGGTTCTCTGCCTCCCAATGCGCCATGCATGATCATGGAACAGATCATTTCCCAGAAAGTAATGGTGATGCAGGCAGAACGAGACAGTTTGCCGGTAAGTGAATCTGATGTGGACGGACAGATCGAGAATCGTATCCGCTACTTCCAGGACGTTTACGGCAGCCCTGAAAAAATGAAGGAAGTGACCGGCTATTCTATTTATCAGCTGAAAGAACGCTTCCGTCAGCCTATTAAAGAAGGTTTGCTGGCTAAAGCAATGCAGGATAAAATCACCAGCTCCGTAAAAGTGACGCCTTCCGAGGTGAAGAAATATTTCGACGCCATCCCGAAAGACAGTCTCCAGTACTACGAATCAGAACTGGAAATCGGTCAGATCGTGATCCAGCCGAAAGCAACCAAAGAAATGGACCAGTACGCTATCGATCGCCTGCTGGAATTCAAAAAACAGGTGCAGGAAAAAACCAGTGATTTCGGCCGTCTCGCGATCCTCTACTCCGAAGATCCGGGCGCAAAAGAAAATAAAGGGGTATACATCCTGAACCGTAACGACAAACAGTGGGATGCTGACTTCCTGGCCGCATCTTTCCGTCTGAAAGAGAATGAAATATCTTCTCCTATTAAGAGCCAATTCGGTTACCACCTCATTCAGTGTATCAAACGTCAGGGCGATAACATCACCGTTCAGCACATCCTGCTTAAGCCAAACGTTACCCGTAGCGACCTGGCAGATGCAACAAAACTGCTGGACAGCGTACGTACCGTTATCCTCAACGGAAAAATGACGTTCTCTGAAGCAGTAGTTAAATACAGTACCCTGCCAACATCAAAATTTGACGGTGGTATGCTCCAGAACAGAATGAACGGTACTACCTATATCACTATCGACCAGCTGGACGAACCTTCCGAAAGAGACATCGTACTGCTGCTCGACACCCTGAAACCAGGCGGTATCTCCAAACCAATGCCATTCGTAGACGATCAGCCAAACGGCCGCAATGGCGTACGCCTTGTTTATCTGAAAACACGTACCCAGCCACACCGTGAGAATATGAACGACGACTACGCCCGTATCCAGCAACGTACGCTCCAGCTGAAACAACAGGATGCCCGCGACAAATGGCTCAGGGAAAAGATCCCGACATATTATATCCATGTTGATGATGAGTTCAGAAACTGTACGCACATCAGTCAGTGGATAGGAGGTATAGCAAAACAATAACACATATAATTGAATAGGAATCCCCGGTATATCAACATACCGGGGATTCTTATTTTCAGACAGGGCCTGCATTTATCATTGAACGTTGGGCGTTCCGCTTTTTACCCGTAACTTTGCGCCTTCAATTCTAATAGGGATGAGTGATGCCATAAAACATGAATGCGGGTTAGCATTTATTAGACTCAGGAAGCCGTTTTCTTATTATCAACAACAATACGGATCGGTTTTCTACGGGCTAAACAAGTTGTACCTCCTGATGGAGAAACAACATAACCGCGGACAGGACGGAGCAGGTATAGCCACAGTGAAGCTAAACACGGAACCAGGAGTACCTTTCATGCATCGCCTGCGAAGCAGTGCCCCGCAAGCAATAGGAGATATCTTTGCCAAGGTCAGAGACGAAGTAGACGAAATCGAGAAGTACCAGCCGGAAATCACCAAATACCCGGGCCTCATGAAAGGCCACATACGTTTCCTGGGAGAACTCTTAATGGGCCACCTCCGCTACGCCACCCAGGGTAAAAACAACGTAGAACTCTGCCACCCTTTCGTACGTCATAATACCATTCCATCACGCAACCTCGCACTTGCAGGTAACTTTAACCTGGTGAACGTAGATGAACTGTTTCAGTTCGCTAACGTCACTCCAGGAGAAACACACCGTAACAGTGACCTGGCCGCGATGCTGGAGGTAATTCATCACTTCCTGAGCCAGGAAGATGAGGAAAGACGTAACGGACTGGATGTGAAAAGCATTCTTCAGAAAGCATTTTCAATGTTTGACGGAGGGTACCACGTCTGCGGGTTGATCGGTAGTGGTGATGCATTCGTAATGCGTGATGCACACGGTATCCGTCCTTCTTACTACTATGTAAATGAAGACGTGATCGTTGCCGCTTCTGAGCGTGCCGCTATCCGTACCGCTTTCAACGTAGGCGAAAATGAAGTGATGGAACTGATGCCCGGTAACGCCCTGATCGTAAAAGAGAACGGCGAGTACAGCATCGAACAGATCCTGCAACCGAAAGAGCGCAAGGCATGTAGCTTCGAACGTATCTATTTCTCCCGTGGTAACGACGAAAAGATTTATAAAGAACGTACGGCTTTAGGTTACAACCTCTCTGAAACAGTGCTGAAAAGCATTGATAATGACCTGCGTAATACCATCTTCTCTTTTATTCCAAACACAGCAGAGATCGCCTTCTATGGTATGCTGAAAGGTCTGGAAGACTATCTCAACAAAATTAAGGTAGAACGTATCACGTCATGGGGTAAAGACTTCGATGAAGAGAAACTGACGGAAATGATCAACCGCCGGATACGTATCGACAAGATCGCCATCAAAGACGTTAAAATGCGCACCTTCATTACTGCTGATACCGGCCGTAATGAAATGGTACAGCACGTATACGATATCACTTATGGTACAGTACGTCCGGGTATCGATACCCTAGTGGTGATCGATGACTCTATCGTACGCGGCACCACACTGCGTGAAAGCATTATCAGAATGCTGGACCGTCTCGGCCCTAAACGCATTATCGTTGTTTCTTCCGCACCACAGATCCGCTACCCGGACTGTTATGGTATCGACATGAGTAAAATCGGTGATTTCGTTGCCTTTAAGGCGGCCATCGAACTCCTGAAGGACCATGGCAAGGAGCACATCCTGCAGGAAGCCTATGGCCTCTGTATGGAGCTGCAGCGTACAAATACACTGCATGCACAGAACGTGGTAAGAAATATCTATAAACCATTCACTACAGAAGAGATCTCTGCGAAAATTGCTGAGATTATCACTCCAACCGGCATTGGCGCTAAAGTAGATGTGATCTATCAGTCCATCGACGGTCTGCACCAGGCTTGTCCTAACAACCTGGGTGACTGGTACTTTACCGGAAACTTCCCTACACCGGGTGGTAACCGCGTAGTGAACAAAGCCTTTATGAACTACATGGAAGGCAAAAACGAAAGAGGATACTAATCACACACAAATAAAAAGGCCTGTTTAAAACAGGCCTTTTTCATATATCTCCATTATTAAATTTCCTTTAAATCCACTCCAACAGCGCCTGCTGAGGCACCTGTAGCACACTTACTTTCAGTAAAATCCGTAAATTAGGTAACAGTAAATGCTAATACTAACTCAAACCTCGCACAGCAGATCCTCTGCTGCATAATAACATCGTTGTTATGAAAACATTATTACTAATCCGTCATGCCAAATCGAGCTGGAATGACCCCGACGTAGACGACTTTGACAGGCCATTGAACAAACGTGGTAAACAGAATGCCCCTGAAATGGCGACCAGACTTGCGACCAGAGGTATTATGCCCGAACTCCTGATTGCGAGTCCGGCAAAACGTACCAAAACGACCGCGAGAATGATGGCCAAGGAATGGCACTACGACAAGGACGCCATTATGTTTGAAGATGAGCTGTACCTCTGTTACGCTTCCACCTTTCTCAAGGTCATTACCAAAGTAGACGACGATATCGACACCGTGGCCATCTTTGCCCATAACCCAGGCATTACTGATTTCGCCAACTATATAACCCAGGAAATCAGGATCGATAACATCCCTACTTCAGGTATTTTTGCTGTTCAGGCCAATACAGACTCCTGGAAAGACTTTGACAGTGCGCGAAAGTCCTTCCTGTTCTTTGATTACCCCAAACAGGAGGTTGTCTGAAGCTAATCCTTAGCGATCTTATTGTAGGAAACAGTAATCCCCTTGATCAGTGAAGAGCTGAAACCCTGATGTTCCATTTCATTAAGGCCGGCAATGGTGCAGCCTTTTGGAGTGGTTACCTTATCTATTTCCTCTTCCGGATGGCGATTCTCTTTGATCAGCAGTTGTGCTGCTCCTTTCACGGTTTGTGCCGCGATCAGGTTAGCCGTACGTGCATCAAAGCCGATCTCGATACCACCCTGTATGCTGGCTCTGATAAAGCGCAGTGCATAGGCAATACCACAGGCGCCCAATACGGTCGCTGCATCCATCAGTTTTTCATCGATCATGACAGCAACGCCCAGCTGATCGAACATATCCTTTACATACACCGCCTGCTCTGCAGACACGTTTTTGTGGCAGATACAGGTCATAGACTCCTGTATGGCGATCGCCGTATTCGGCATAGCACGTACCACCGGCATACCGGCGCCTGCGATCTCTTCCAGATCGGCAATGGAAATACCTGTAATTACACTGATCAAAATCTGTCTGGAAGGGTCAAATGCACGCTGAACCTGCGCCAGTACTTCTCTGACATTATATGGCTTCAATGCAACCACGATAATTTCAGCATTGCGGATCGCGGTTTCATTATCTGAAATTGTTTGTACTCCTAACGACTGTAATTCACTTAAAGAAGAAAGATTACGTTTTGTTATGGTCAGGTCCGCAGGCATTGAAAACCCGCTTTTTAACAATCCCTGAGCTATCGCGCTACCCAGATTACCACCACCGATGATGGCTATTTTCTTGTTGGACATGTTCACTTATTACTTTAAATCCTTCGGAAGGTAGAACAAAAATTTGTTACTTCGCATCCCTAAATACACCGTGTAATGCCGAAAGTTTTTATTTGTGTGGTGTCATGCCTTATCCTATGCCTTTTTACTCAACGTTCCTTCGCAGCCAATCCTCCGAAAAAAGTAAAGGGAAAAGTAGTTCGCATTGTGGATGGTGATACTTTTGAACTGCTCGTAAACAAAACAACTTATAAGATACGTCTCAGTGCGATCGATGCGCCTGAAAAAGGTCAGGACTTCTATCAAAAAAGCAAGCAGGCGTTATCCAATCTTTGCTTCAACAAAACAGTCACAGTAGAGTTACTGCGGAAAGACAAATATCAACGCTGGATCGGAGATGTATACAGCACCGACGGTCAGTACGTCAACGGCAGAATGATCTCTGACGGATACGCATGGCATTATACCGAATATGCTGAAAGCGCGCCGCTGGCAGCGGCACAGGCTACCGCTAAACGCCAGAAACTGGGTTTGTGGGCACTAAATAAGCCGGTAGCGCCATGGTTATTCAGAGCGGAAAAGCGGAATACAAAGCCACGTAAAGCAGCCTAAGCTGTTTTTGCTTAACTTGCCGCTTGCATCATCACTGTCTGCTGAATGATTGATGCCCAGTTCATTAATATGTCAGTGAATAAGATCAATGCATCCCAGCATCACCTTACCGGTCATGCCTGTTATATGCGTCTGCTGGAAATTTCCGACAGACCATCTCCTGTAGAGATCGTACGGCAATTGCGACAACTGCTGGATCAGTTGTTCCGGCATCTCACACGGGAAGAGACCCGCAGCTTCGGTAACCTCTTTGCCCGCATGCAGTTCTACTTCGATAAATACACTGTTCCCGCTCACCTGGAGGAACAATTAACCATACTTCGCATACTTACTTATAAAGCCATAAACCATCATCTGAGAACAGACGATGAACTGGCCCTGATCTGCATCCGCACAATGGCGGATACTATCTCTCATTTTTTTGAAGAACCCATTCCTGAAATACTGGAGGGCTTGTGCAGCAATGTGAAAGACAAGACATTATCTTATGCGCCACAGCTTTCAGATGAACTGGTACCGCAACTGAAATGTCTGGTCACACAGGTAGGTATTCTTCAGAGAAAACCAGGGCATGCCCCTTATTACATGCTGGACTGCCGTAACGATGAACTGGGACAGTTTCAGCTGATGATCTCAGAAAGTGTATATACGCATGCCACCTCTCTGCATACACAGCTAAGGGCCTATGATACTATACATGTACTGTATTGCAGCAAAAGCGAAGCACCACAGGTATACGAAGCGGTAAGTGTTACCCGCATTATCCTGGAGCCCGATCTGCTGATCGATATCAGTGACCTGGCAGAATGTTTCGGAAGACATGGCTCACATAAACTGCTTTACCTGGTGAGAAAACTGGTACCGCAGACGCCGGGTATTGCCGCATTCAAGGGAAATGTTGTCAACTCTCTGCTGGACAATGTACTACGTGATCCTAAAATGGAATTACGACAATCCTTTGTAGAGGCCGTGGCCGATCACGTATTACAGGCGGCTGCCTACGGCAGGGCAGAACTCAACAGCATGTTCGCAGATATTCGCAGCCTGCACTGGCCCAATCTCCTGCAAGCAGCGGCAGAAATGCATGACCGCCCGGTCAGAATAGAACCGACCTTCTTCTCCGCAAATTATGGACTGCAGGGACGACTGGATATCCTGGCGGAAGATGAAAACGATCCGCTTCGTAAGGAGATATTCGAATTAAAAAGCGGACGTAGTCCGGAATATGGCGCCTGGAAGAATCATGAAATGCAGGTTGTGGGTTATAACCTTCTTCTGCAATCCGCTTTTGGAGACGAAAGACGGGGCAGTTCCGCCATCCTTTACTCCGCCGCGGCGGATACACCACTACGTAATGTCAGCAGCAGCAGACAGGCAGAAAATGAACTACTGGCGCTCAGGAACCAGATCGTATCCCAGTTGCTGAGACTCGCCGCAGGCGAATACGAGATACTGGATAAGATCACTGAGGAAGCTGCTGAAGGCTTACCGGCATTCAATGTAGTACACTTCACTGCCTTCCATGATGTGTACCAAAAGGCAAGTCCTTTACTACGTACTTACTATCAGCAGTTCCTGTCCTTTTTATTGAGGGAATACCTGCTGGCGAAATGCGGCATGTACTCCGCAAGCGAAAGAGAAGAAGATGCCGAAGGGTTTGCCGCTTTATGGCTGCTGCACGAACAGGAAAAACTGGAACGTTTTAATATCATGCCCGGTTTACAGTTCAGGCATTTCGATACCGACAGCAGTACGGTGGTCTTTAATGTCGAGATACCGGTCAACCATAACTTCCGTCCGGGAGATACCGCGATCATTTATCCCCGGTCTGCTGACGGACTCTATCCCCTTCGTCACCAGGTACTTAAGGGCAGGATAGATGACCTGGCGAAAGATACCCTCACGTTCTCGCTCAATAACCGGCAGATCGGCCATGACTTCTTTGCACAGCAACAGTTATGGGCGATCGAGCACGATATCTATGAATCGAATTACTGGATAGCGGCAACTGCCTTATTCCATGTACTGGAACCCCGGTTACAGGAGAAAATGGAGCTATTACTGGGACGCAGAGCGCCACAGACAGCGCCGCTGAGCATCCCTGTGCCGAAGATGTTCAATGATAACCAACAGGGAATTCTCCAGGCAGCGCTGGACGCAGAAGATTATTACCTGATACAGGGACCACCGGGCACCGGCAAAACCTCTGCCTTACTGACCGCATTGGTGGGCGTATTGGCAGCAACCGAAACACAGACGATCGTGGTGGCTTTCACCAACAGGGCAGTGGAGGAAATCTGCCGGAAACTGGAGTCCAAAGGCATCGCACACCTGCGTATGGGCAGTCGCCGTTCTGCTACTGAAAATCGCCTGCGACAGTATTGTATGGAGGGAGATATCGCTGGTGCTGCACAGTTCATCCTCCAGCAACGTGTATTCGTTGGTACTGTGGCGACAATGGCTACCCGTCTGCACCTGTTACAGATGCTAGGCGTAAAAACGGATATTTTGATTGCGGATGAAGCCTCTCAGCTCACAGAACCTCAGTTATTGGGCTTACTGATGCCATTCCGGAAATTTATCCTGATAGGCGACCAGAACCAGCTGCCACCTGTTGTGGCCCAGGACGATTTTTTCTGTCATACCACACAGCCCCTGCTGCACGCAGAAGGGATCTCCGATCTGCGTTGTACCTTATTTGAGCGGTTGATAAGGCGCTGTAAGGATAACCACTGGCACTACGCCTGGGGTATGCTGAATACCCACTTCCGCATGCATACAGATATCGCCTCACTGATCAACCACTATTATGCCGGTCAGTTGTCGGCAGGCAGTGCGCAACAATCATTCCCCTACAATATGACCGAGCACCCGGGTAGCGAAAACTGGGCACAGATACTCTCAAAGGGACGTACGCTGTTTATTCCCAGTCCGCTGGAGCCTACTTCCAAAATGAACAGGACGGAAGCCAACAGGGTAGTATCGCTGTTACACTATCTGCGTAACCGGTACGGGCAACGTTTCAGTAAGGAAACCGTTGGTGTGGTAACGCCCTGGCGTACACAGATCAGCCTTATCCGGGAACTGATCGGTAATGACGAGCAACTACAGGCTATCAATATTGACACGGCAGAACGATTTCAGGGAGCAGAAAACGATATCATTATTATTTCACTGGCAGTATACCATCCCGTGCAACTGGGGCTGTTACAGAACCTGGGCGTATTTCACTGGGAGCAGGATAGGGTAGAGGTAGACAGGAAGCTGCTGGTGACTTTGTCAAGAGCAAGGCACCAGGTGATCATTATGGGATATGAACCGGTATTGAGAGCCAGCAGTCATTATGAAGAACTGCTGAATAGCATCACCAGTTGCGTATAAAGAAAAAGCCACCTGTCCAAAAACAGATGGCTGTATGTCAGACAACATCATATGATCATTCCTGGTAAACCAGGCATTAATCCAATGTTACATGGCTCCAGTTTTCTCCGCTTTTTATGCGGTAGAGCTGCATTTCGCTGATATCGAATTGTTCAGCGATCTGTTTCATTGTTTTTCTGCCAGGTTTAGCCAACAGACGTTTGATGCTTTTTACTTTGGTAATGTTCAGCTTCAGCCCTTTTACCCTGTTACGCTGTTTTTCCTTGTAGGCCAGCTTGGCAGGACTGAACTGCTGATGGGCTTCCATTTCTTCTTTGGTGGCCCATTGCAGGTTAGTGGCTTTATTGTTCTTCTTTTCGTAATCGATATGGATTACATATTTGTAATTACGTCCCGGCTTCTTATTAAATAACTTTGCTACTTCCCGGTGCAGGTAAAGGGACTGATAACTGTCCGCTGGCTTTACGTTCAATACCGTATAGCCTTCTACCGTGGACCCGGACAACAACTTCCCGTCTAAAATGTCCTCATAATAGCTGATCACTCTTCCCATGTTAGAGACTGCATACTTTTTACGCAGGGCAGATTTATTTTTAATCTGCAAGTCTTTCCAGACTTCATTTTTCAGATTTTTAATCGTGGCCATGTGAAAGAAATTTAATAGTTGAACCTGGGGTTTATCCGTAAACGTTACAATCTGCTACTTCATTCTTTGCTGGCAGTAGGCTCTGGTCAGTAAGGGGGGATGTCCTTTCAATAATATGATCTTTGTAATGCAATGCTATCGCGTCTAACACATCTTCTACAGCTGCCAATGTACTGCAAGTTACTAATTGTTGTCTGAATTCTTTGATATGAGGTAAACCCTTCAGGTAATTGGTATAGTGCCTTCTCATTTCCAGTATTCCCACTACGTCACCCTTCCATTGCACAGAATGCTGCAGGTGTTTTTTACATACTTCCACCCGTTCAAGAACAGATGGCGGCGGTAAATGTTCACCCGTTTTCATAAAATGCTTTATTTCATTGAAGATCCATGGATACCCGATCGCAGCACGTCCGATCATCACACCATCAACCCCATATTTCTCGCGGGCAGCGATTGCCTGCTCCGGGGTACATATGTCCCCGTTACCGAATATAGGAATGTGGATACGCGGATTGTTCTTCACTTTTCCGATCAGTGTCCAGTCGGCATGACCTTTATACATCTGAGTACGGGTACGGCCATGAATGGTCAGGGCCTGAATACCTACATCCTGCAGACGTTCGGCAACTTCTTCAATGTTTTTGGTGTCGTCGTCCCAGCCAAGGCGGGTCTTTACTGTTACCGGCAGTTTCGTAGCCTTCACTACGGCAGCTGTCAGTTTCACCATTTTGGGAATATCTTTCAGGATACCGGAACCAGCCCCTTTACATACCACCTTTTTCACCGGACAACCGTAGTTGATGTCCAGCAGGTCGGGGTTAGTAGCCTCCACGATCTGGGCGGCCATAGCCATAGGTTCTTCGTCTCCTCCGAATATCTGAATGCCCACGGGGCGCTCGTAATCAAAGATGTCCAGCTTGCGCCGGCTTTTTATGGCATCACGTATAAGTCCCTCCGAAGAGATAAACTCAGTATACATCAGGTCCGCACCCTTCTCTTTACACACCGCACGAAATGGCGGGTCACTAACATCCTCCATCGGAGCAAGCAATAGCGGAAAATTGCCTAATGTTATATTTCCAATCTTTACCATTTTATCTATTGTGGGTTGACCCATATCGCTCCGGTAAATCCGGAAAGCAATTGTCAACTCGATTTCACAATGTAAATTTACGCAAATTTAATCTATGACAGGCCGTTTGAAGCAATATCCGCCTTCTCTACAATTTGCAGCATTTGTTGCCATTTTCCTTATATGCTTCCTGCTCTATATGATTTTTCTGGTGGCTATATTTCCTCTTATAAGCGGCACGTCCCTGGCCTCGATGCAAAAAGCGTTGACATATGCGCAGGAGTCGTCTGTCCCTGTATCCCCTAAAGTTCTCGGCTATCTGAAATTAACGCAATTTCTATACACTTTAGTAGTTTATTTATTCCCACCCGTAATTTTTGCCTGGCTGAGCTTTAAACGTGCGGCAAACTGGTTGAGTATTGACCGCAGCCCGCGTCTGACGGGGATTATATTAGCACTTTTGATCATGTTCCTGGCACTACCTTTTGTCAGTTTTACTGCAGACTGGAACCATACCTGGCCATTTTCGGCTGACCTGAAAAGGACAGAACAGGAAACAGAAGCGCTTACCCGGGTACTCCTGACGATGCCGGATATTGCCAGCCTGCTGATCAATCTGCTGATCATTGCTGCCGCGCCCGCAATAGCCGAAGAATTCTTCTTCCGTGGGGTCATGCAACGCCTGTTCATCGAAATGCTTCCTAAAGTTCCCTGGCTGGCGATAGTAATCACTGCTGCCTGTTTCAGCGCCATCCATATGCAATGGATGGACTTCGTTCCACGTTTACTACTGGGATTTCTCCTTGGCGCCATCTATTACCTGAGCGGCAATTTATGGCTCTCAATAGCTGGCCACTTTCTTAATAACGGTCTTCAGGTAGTGATGGTTTACCTTTACCAGATAAAAGTCCTTAAAACTGATCCGATGGACGCCGGCACCACAGAGTGGTACCTGGCTATCGGTAGTCTGGCCCTGACGATTGTGGTCGCCTGGCAGTTATACCAGCGGACGCCTCCGGCGGAGAGGAACTTTCCACAGCGGCAGACTGACTTTACAGACAATATTGAATCAATCGGGAAGTAATTTGTACTTTAGCCCTAACAAACAGATTATTATGGAAAAAGACTGGGTAAAAATTTATTATACCAACCAGGCATTCCGTGCGGAAATCGTCAAGGGAATGCTGGAGGAAAATGGCATTAATGTCGTTCTTATCAACAGACTGGATTCTTCATATCTGTCAGCTTTACCGGGCATGGCTGAATTGTTCGTGCACGACTCTCAGGAAGCGGAAGCCCGCCGTTTATTGGCCGAAAATCCGGAAAGCCTCTCCTGATACGCCTTTTTGCGCTCAGGTGCATATTTATAAACCAATCGTCTTTTCTACATGAAAACATTCTTTACCCGTACAGCCACTGCGCTGGTTTTTGTAGCGGTAATGCTGGGCGGGATATTATATAGTCCTTTTACATTTTTCCTGCTGTTCTTTCTGATCAACTTCTTTGCTTTACAGGAATATTTTAAGCTGATCCGGCATATCGATCCGGATTACGCCAATATATCCACCTGGCATAAGACAGGCCTGCTGGTAGCCAGCTGCGCGCTTATCATGGCTTTTACGGGAGAACATTTTTCTTCTTCTGCGAATCTGTCCCTGGGTTTTCTTGGCTGGTGGATGACCGTCATCTTCCTGCTGATCATGCCGATAGGAGAAATCCTGCTCAGTAAGGATTTCCAGCTCAAAAACATGGGGTATTCCGCATTGGGACTGGCCTATATCACCCTTTCACTGGGCCTGCTGATACACCTTTGCCTGAATTATAAGACCATCCAGTTCACCGAAACAGCGACTGGTACCGGCCCGGGATGGCTGATCCCTTTACTGCTGATCGCCTTTATCTGGATCAATGATACCATGGCCTATATCGTCGGTTCTCTGATCGGTCGTACACCTTTTGCACCAGCTATCTCTCCCAAGAAAACCATCGAGGGTACAGTAGGAGGGATGATCCTGGCAATCGCCGCGGCGGGTGTATATGGACATTTCTGGGGAGAACAGTACCTCGCATTACAACATTGGCTGGTGCTGGCAGGTATTGCGGCTGTCTTCGGTACAGCAGGCGACCTCATCGAATCCAAACTGAAACGTATGGCGGGTGTCAAGGATTCCGGCAGCATTATGCCGGGTCACGGCGGCTTCATGGACCGCTTTGATTCTTTGCTCCTGGCGGCTCCATTCGCCTGGTTATATGTACATTTCTTTGCAATGATTTAACTTCGCACAAAATAACACAACAACAATGAAGATCCATCGAGAAGGATTAGCCACCATTTTACTGACTTTTGCTGTTCTTGCACTGATCAATGGCGTAATTTTCTACTTCCTGGGACATATGCCACTGCTGTGCAGAATAATAGCTGGCTTCTCCCTGGTTTTATTCCTTTTTATCATTTCCTTTTTCCGTATTCCAAAAAGGGACATGAAACTGGACGAATCCCTGGTCATTGCTCCTTGCGATGGTAAAGTTGTGGTGATTGAAGAGACCTATGAACCTGAGTATTTCAAAGACAAACGTTTACAGGTATCTATCTTCATGAGCCCTGCTAACGTGCATGTGAACAGGAACCCGATCAGCGGTACGGTAAAACTGTCTCAGTACCACGCGGGTAAATACCTGGTAGCATGGCACCCGAAATCTTCTACTGAAAACGAACGCCACTCAGTGGTGATCGGAAATGGTAAAGCTGACATCCTGGTAAGACAGATCGCTGGCGCACTGGCCCGTCGTATCGTCAACTACCTGAAACCAGGCATGCAGGTGACCCAGAACGAAGAACTGGGCTTCATTAAATTCGGTTCCAGAGTAGACATCTATCTACCGATCGGTACCCCTGTATCAGTTCAGCTGGAACAGGTCGTACGTGGTGGTCAGACAGTGATCGCTACCATATAATTGGTTATATTTATCAGCATAAAACAGACAGTCATGAAGAAATTCATTATAGGTACCACAACTGTATTATTCCTTGCAGCTGCTGTATATGCCCAGGATAAATCCAAAGACCACTCCTGCTGCAATAAATCAGCTAAAGAGGGCGTCGCCTGTTCAAAGGCGGCCAACAAAAAAGGCGGCGCTTGCTGCAAACAGCCTTCTAAAACAGCCGCTTTACGTACCGCTGCTGCTAAACCGGCCAAACCGGCACAGCCAGCTCCGGCAGCAAAGCCAGCAGGAAAATAAATAATTGATTATCAAATAAAAAGTCCCTTCTCCGTAGATATTGGAGAAGGGACTTTTTTTTATTGGTAACCTGTACAACTTAAAGGATACCCTTCAGTTCGTGCAGGTTGTTGATAACATATGTTGGCTGCAGATTGCCGGTTACAGGTTTCAGGGTATTAAAATATACCTGGTCGATCCCCGCGTTATGCGCACCGATGATATCAATATCCAGTGCATCTCCGATCATGATACTGCTGTCTGCAGTCGCCCCCGCCTTTGTAATGGCATAATCAAAGATCTCCTTGTAAGGTTTCAGACTGCCGGCCGATTCTGAAGTGATGACATGGGTAAAAAAATGGTCTATCCCTGAACTTTTCATCTTCACATATTGCGTTTCCTCAAACCCATTGGTTATCATGTGGATAGGGTAATTTTTGGCCGCCAGGTATTCCAGTACCTCTTTCGCGTGCGGGAAAAGGGCTGTCTGGTTAGGCAATTCCGCCAGAAACTGTACACTCAGTGTTTCACACAACTTTTCATCACCGATCTTAAAATCCAGCAGGGTTAGGCGAAAACGTTTATTACGCAGATCATTCCTTGTAATGAATCCCTTCCGGAAACGGTCCCAGAGTTTCTCATTATATACCGTATAGACATCGTAAAATGCTTTGAAAGAGGGTACTCCACGTCCTTCCAGATTGTATGCATGGTATAATTTCTCAAGCACCAGTGTGGAATTCGTTTCAAAATCCCATAATGTGTGGTCGAGGTCGAAAAATATATGCTTGTATTTCATTTGCTGACTCTCCTTGGCTCGTACAAAGATACTCATTACGTGGGGATGCACATTTTTTACTATTTTCCGGATTCTTTAATCAACAAATATGAACGCAGTTATTACAGGAGCCAGCAAAGGGATAGGCAAGGCGATAGCGGAGAAGCTGGCCAGTGAAGGATTTAATGTAGCGATCTGCGCCAGAAATGCAGATACGCTGGAAAAAGCAGCCGCTGATATCCGATTGGTCAATCCGGCCATACAGGTCCTCGCCATACCAGTAGATATGGGTAAAAAAGAGGAAGTACTGGCATTTGCAGACCGGATCAAGTCCACCTTTACTACGGTTGATATCCTCGTAAATAACGCGGGTCTCTTTGTTCCCGGCTCCCTGCACGAGCAGGAAGATGGGCTGCTGGAAAGCCTGATGGCTACGAATGTATACAGTGCCTATCACCTTACCCGTCAGTTACTGGGAGGGATGAAAGCCAATCGGAAAGGTCATATTTTTAATATGTGTTCTACTGCCAGCTATACCTCTTACCCAAATGGAGGCGCTTATAGTATCACAAAGTTTGCCCTGCTCGGTTTTTCAAAGAACCTGAGAGAAGAATTAAAAGCACACAATGTAAAAGTTACCTCACTCAGTCCAGGTCCTACATTAACTGCTTCCTGGGAAGGCTTCGAAGCGCCACCCCGCAGAATGATGGAACCGGAGGACGTTGCAAAGCTCCTGTGGGGGGCATATACACTGTCAGAACAAGCCGTTGTGGAAGAGGTCATCATGCGGCCGATATTGGGTGATATCTCATAAACCCTTCACCAGCAAGCACTTCCGGGCTTATATAGATTATTTTTTTAACTAACTTTTAACTGGGGTTTCGGCACCAACAGGGCTGGCTTTGGTTAAATTTGTTTTGCATTATGAATGTCACTACTGTTAGTATAAAGAAGTTTGTATTATCCCTGTTCTTTTGTCTGGGCGCAATTACGTGCCTGCAGGCGCAGGAATTCAGGTTCACTACCAGCGTCAGCAGTAATAAGGTCGCGGTGGATGAACCGTTTCAGATACAATTTATGCTGGAAAATGCGCCAAACGTCACCAGCTTTACTCCTCCGGCTTTCAATGATTTTGAGATCCTGCAAGGGCCATCCCAGATGCAGGGGCAGTCTATTATGAACGGACGCCGTTCAGAGTACATCGCCCTGATCTATGTGGTCCAGCCCAAAAGGGTAGGTAACTTTACCCTTCCGGGAGCTACTGCCCGCTCCGACGGGAAAGTCGTGCGCTCTAACCCGATCACCATTGAGGTGGTAAAATCCAACTCAGGTCGTGGTCAGGCTCCTCAACAGACAGCACCGCAACAGGGTTATCCACAAAACCGTGCACAGCGCCAGCAACAACAGCAGGACGAAATGGAAGGCGTACTCCGGAATGGGGAAGACGTCAATGCAAAACTGAAGAAGAATATTTTCGTAAAGGTAGATGTAGATAAGACCTCTCTGTATGAGGGGGAGCAACTCACCGCTACTTATAAATTATATACCCGGCTACCGACCAACTCCAGTGTGACCAAGGTGCCGGCTTTCAAAGGCTTTTCCGCCAAAGACATCGAACTGCCCAATCCCCCCCAGGCGACAGAAGAACTGGTCAACGGTATGCGTTTCCGCGTATTTACCATCCGTAAGACACTGCTGTTCCCATTACAATCTGGTACCCTGGAGCTGGACCCGGTAGAAGTGGATAACCATGTAAGACTGGTCAAACTTGTCAAGAACAATAACAAACGCGCAAGGGACCCGTTCGCAGACCTGTTCAACGACCCGTCCTTTAAAGACCCGTTCGATGATCCGTTCTTTGATGACATTTTTAACCGTCCGGAAGTAACCTACGAGGACGTTCCGTATAAAATACAAACGGCGCCTGTAAAAGTGACCGTGAAACCGCTTCCTGTTGATACACGTCCGGCCAGTTTTGCCGGAGCTGTGGGTAAGTTCAACATGACGGCTACCATCGACAAGAAAAGCCTGAGCACAGATGACGCCCTCACCCTGAAAGTGATCGTGTCCGGTCAGGGGAACGTGAACCTGCTGAACGGTCCGAAAGTCGATGTACCTGCAGGTTTCGAGAAATACGATCCGAAAGTAACCGACAATATTGAGAAAAACAGCAACCCTTTATCCGGTTCCCGCCAGTTTGAATATGTATTGATGCCGCAGGAAGCAGGCGATCAGACGATCGCTCCGGTGGAATTCTCTTATTTCGATATTGCCTCCAACAGCTACAAAACCATCCGTTCTGAAGCATTTTCAGTTCACGTAACTGCTGGTAAGCAGACCAAACGTGAAAAAGAAGACTTCAGCGTCAACAGAAATACCATTACTTCCAACTATAACGGTGTACTCAACTGGGTGAAACAAGGCAGTTTCCTGCTGGTCAGCCCATTGTTCTACATATTACTGCTGCTGCCGGTACTGGCGCTGATCGCTGCCCTGATCTACCGTCGCAAAAGAAACTACCAGCAGAACAATGCCGCATTCCTGAAGTACCGCTACGCAAACAAGGTCGCCCTGAAGCGTCTTGAACTGGCAGCCCGTTACCTGAAGGAAGGCAAGGACAAGGCATTTTATGAGGAAACGTCCAGAGCCATCTGGGGATATCTGAGTAATAAACTGCATGTGCCTTTTGCCGATCTCAGTAAACAACTGATCCAGGACAAACTTGCACAGCAACAGGTGAGCGAACAATATACTGCCAAACTGTTTGACCTGCTGGACGACTGTGAAATGGCCCTGTATACGCCAATGCATAACAATGACAGGATGCAGGGCACTTATCAGCAGGCCGTTGAGGTCATCAGCCAGCTGGAAGAAGAACTCCAGCGTGCAAAAAGCGTAGTATAAACCCTGCTAACGATTAAGGAAAGGATGAAGAAGATATTTACTGTTATATGTGCTTTTTTACTGCTGTATCACATAGCAGGTGCTGCCTCAGCACCACAGCAGGCGTTTGAAAAAGCCAACGGCCTTTTTAAACAGAAACAATATACCGAAGCCGCCAACATTTACCAGCAACTGATCGACCAGGGGTTTGGTCAGCCGGAATTATACCTCAATGCCGGTAATGCCTGGTACAAGGCCAATAAAACCGGCCTGGCTGTCTTTAATTATGAAAAGGCCCTTTCAGCAGACCCTTTCAATAAATCGGCCGCCCACAATCTGGCAGTTGCCAATCAGCGGGTAGAAGGATATGTCAATGACCTGCCGCTGTTGTTCTTTCAACAGTGGTGGCTACATGTATTACATTTTCACACACCGGACGGATGGGCCACAGGCGCCATTCTTTTGTTCTGGTTGTCCATTACCGGCATCGTTGTATTGCTGCTCATTCCTGCATTCAAACCAATATTGATGAGATGGGGGGCAGCCGTCCTGGCGGCAGGTTTCCTGTTTTACCTGATCATGGGTATCAGTGCATACCTGACGGCCAATGCACACGATCAGGGTATTATTATGGGTACAGCCGTAAAAGTAAAAGCGGCGCCTGATAATGAAAGTAAAGACATGTTTGAGTTGCACGAAGGAGTAAAAGTGCAGGTAACAGATGCGACCCAGGAATTCTGTAAGATATCGCTGCCGGATGGCAAGACCGGCTGGCTGGCTTGTGCAGAGATCAAGAGGTTGTAGACAAGCCGCAAACTACGGGCATCCGGTTGGATATGATATACTTCTTTCCTGAAGCCTGTAGTTTGCGGCTTAAAGCTTTTCTATCCTGTCCATAAACTCCTGCTTGCGATGACGGGATACCGGTATACAGCTGCCATCGCTCATAATAATATCACCTCCGTCTCCCTTAATATACCGGTCCATATAATTCAGATTGACCACATAGCTATGATGTACCCTGAAGAAGCCTTTATTCTTCAGCTGTCCTTCCACTTCTTTTAGTGAACGGCATACCAGGGAAGGCTGGGTTGTATTGACCAGGTGCACCAGGGTTGTTTCACCATCAGCCACACAGTATAAAATGTCTTTTACCAGCAGCATCCGCAGTCCTTCCGGGCTCGGTAAGGCTAGTCTTTCTCCCGGGTAGAGGTGTTGATGTAATACTTCCAGTATGGAGGTTTCTGATTTGCTTTCTGGTTGTCCTTTTTGCTGGTGACGGGCCATGGCTTTATCAACAGCATCCGTCAGGTCGTCCCGGATAATGGGTTTTAGTAAATAGTCCAGCGCATTATGCCGGATCGCGTCCAGTGCATAATGATCATATGAAGTGGTAACAATGATGGAAAAGCTGGCGTCTTTACACGCCTTCAGTACTTCAAATCCATTCAGACCCGGCATCTCAATGTCCAGGAAAAGCAGGTCTGGCTGGTACTTTTCTATTGCCTCTAATGCAGAAATCCCGTCAGCGCAAACTGCCACTATATTAACTGCAGGGCAATGTTTCTCCAGCAAAAGCTTCAAAACGCTTCTGCTAAGTTTTTCATCATCCACGATAATGGTGCGCATGTCGTATTTATTCTTGTCCCCAAAGACCCTCCGTCAGCATCAGAATAGCATAGGCGAGGGTTTATATAAAATACAATATTTAGTGTAAAGATGTGAAAGTTTCTTTTACGCAGATGCCGTTTTTAAACATTACATTACGCCTTCTCTGGCAGCTGCCTGCTGCATATTAATTATAACAACGTGGCCATCAGGTTGTTTCAGATCATTATAAAGCTCCTGCTCAGTGATGCCGGCATGCATATTATACCGCTCATTAATGGCCCTCAGTCTCGCCACAGCGATACTGATACCCTTGGAGAGATGGGCTTCATCTGCGGGTGGATCCTGGTTAACGCCGTTATCCTCTATTCTGACGATCAGCATTTCATTGGCGCGGCTGATACAGATCCGGAGGCATCCACCGCTTTTCGTGGGTCTTAACAGCAATCGTCTCCAGATCGCCTCCTGTATATATGGCTGAATGATCAATGGCGGCACAAAGGTCACCTGCTGGAATACATCCGGGGCAATGTCCAGTTCATAGTCGAACTGCGCGCCGAAACGTAGTTGTTCCAGCTGCAAATACAGTTCCAGGGCCTCTATATCTTCTTCTAAATTCACCCATTCTTTATTGCAGTTACGAATAATAAGCCGCATCAGACGGGCAAACCGTGTGAGGTAGAGGGAAGCAAGATCGGTACTGGTAGTAAGGATGTAGTGGTGTATAGCATTCAGACTGTTAAAGATAAAATGCGGGTCCATCTGCGCCTGAAATGCATGCATTTCCAGGTGTATCAGCTGCTGTTGCCTGCTTATCTCTTTTGTTGATGCCTGCTTTATGCGCCGCTCCCTGACATAGAAGACACAGCAGATCATGATCAAACTCAACAGAAAAAACACCCAGTACGGCCAACCTACTGCATTGAGTATGTTAGAGCAAAAAACCAAATTCTAAAGGTTTGCGAAAGGATATAATATAAGTCCCTTGCAAAGTCGTACGCTCCGGCAGGCACGATCATGCAATGTAGTCAAGACTGGTGCTAAATATCCATCAATTCCGCTTGCCGGGAAAGGGGCAATTATTACAAGGCAGCATTTGCAGAACAACCGGGGCAAAAATCAGGGTAACTGGTAAACAATGGCTATTCGGTAAATTTATATCCCACACCTCTTACGGAATGGAAATACCTGGAGTTCCGGCTGTCTTCTTCGAAATATTTACGGAAGTTCAATATGAAGTTATCAATAGTACGGGTAGTAGGGTAGACGTTGTACCCCCAAACCACCTGCAGGATCTTTTCACGGGTCACGACCTCACCTTTGTTCTCGATCAGCAGTTTCAGGAGCATGGTCTCTTTCTTGCTCAGCTCATAGTGTTTGCCATCTTTGCCAATACACTCCTGGGCGGCGAAGTCGATCTCATTACTACCGAAGTGGTATACGGTAGAAACACTGTCCTTATCTTGTATACGTTTGTTTTTCACAATCAGCTTTTCTACCCTCAGGAGCAGTTCCTCCAGGTTGAAAGGCTTGGTCATATAGTCGTCCCCACCTTTTTTCAGACCCAGCACGCGGTCAGCACTGCTGTTTTTGGCGCTTAAAAACAGGATAGGCACTTCGTTATTCTGGATACGGATATTCTCACAAACGGCAATACCGTCCATTTCCGGAAGCATGATATCCAGTATGATCAGGTCAAAATATTCGTTCTTTACCGCCTTTAAAGCAGCGGTACCATTATCTACAGCCGTTACTTCATATCCCTCCAGTTCCAGGTTCAGCTTCAGCGCCTCCTGGAGGTTCTCTTCGTCCTCTACCAGTAGTATGGATGCTTTAGTAGCTTCCTTCATAGTTAATAATTGCTATCACTAATTTACACTCTTTGAATGGAATATACCGGCCAGGATATCTCAAAACTGGCGCCTGCGGGTATATTATCTTTCACGACAATCGTTCCTCCATGCTGCTGTACGATCTTTCTGCTGAGAAACAGCCCGAGTCCGGACCCCTTCGCTTTACGAGTATTCTCATTGCCTATACGATAAAACTTGAGGAATATCCTTTCCCGTTCATCTGCGGGTATACCCGGCCCTTCATCCGTAACTTTCAGCTTTAACAGGTTGTTATTGCATTCTTCCAGGCTCACATCGATCCTGGTATTCCGGGGGGCATATTTCACGGCGTTTTCTACGAGATTGCTCAGTAAGATCTGCAGCATGAATTTATCTCCGTTGACCCAGACATCAGGCAAAATATGTGCCTGTATCGTATGTGTCGAAATGCGTGACTGGATTTCCTTCACCCCGTTTTCCAGCAGGGAAGAGAAGTCAATGTCCTCCCGGAACAACTGGTAACGTTGTGACTCCATTTGTGAAGCCAGTAGTATATTATTACAAAGCTGGTCCAGCCGGTTGGTTTCCCGGATGGTATTGTCCAGTAGTTTTAGTCGTTTATCCTCGTCCAGTTTATGTTTGCGAAGTGTTTCAAGATTTAGTTTGGCGGCGGCTATAGGCGATTTCAGTTCGTGCGTAACCGCCATCATGAAGTTCTGCTGCTGCTGTGAAAGGCGCATTTGCTTCCAGATGGCACGATAAACGAAGAATCCTCCCAGTAAAATGATGGCCAGAAAAATAAGGCCCTCTCCAAAGAACATGACAGAACGTCTCTCTTCTGTCGTTTGTATACGCGCCAGTTCCTGGTGATATTCGACAGGATGTGCAATACTGTCAGTACGTAAAACGAGGTTTTGTATCTCAAACCGGGTGATCTGCTCGCTTTGATTAAACAGCAGCACCCCCCACCATACCAGTGCGAGAATGGTATATGCCAGCACAAAAAGATAAATAAAGGAGATCGCTCTCCCTTCCTGCATATTACGGAATAGCTTTTTCATGTTCTCGTAAACCGGCTTTCTCGATCCGCAGGCCTACATTCATGATATCGGGCAACGGATTTTGCCGCATGTTTTGTTCAAAAGTAAACTTGTAGGTCCCTGGTTTGTTCAGAATTGCTTTCGTCTGAATAGGTATCCTGTGCTCGTAGATGTCATCCAGCCCGCTACCTAACCATTTGCCCGACACATCGGCCAGTGGCAGTTCCACGCGCTGTGCCACCGGTTTATCGCCAGGGAACTGCGTTTGGATCAACAGCCAGATATTGCTGTAAGGGTAGGAGTCCTTATGCCTTACATTCACATAGATGTTATAAAGATAGGCCGTATCCTGAGGCTGCACGGTCACCTCAAAAACGGGTTTAGTAGCATAAGCCCACTCATGTCCCGGAATATCCAGGTTCTTTTCATAGGTGTCCATTTTCAGGGGCTGACAGGAAGCTGCTGCAAACAACAATCCCGCGGCCGCCATCATCCGGCAGAGTCTATTCATATTTTATTGAAAATACGTTTATTACGTAAGGATCGATGTCCTTCTTACAATACATTCAATACCTGCTCTTTCGCCTTCTCCAGTTCATCCTTCATCAACACCACCCATTGCTGGATGCTGGCGTCGTTGGCTTTTGAACCTGTCGTATTGATCTCTCTACCCACTTCCTGCAATACAAATCCCAATTTTTTACCTTTCCCCGGATCACCGTCAGCCAGGATTTCCTTGAAATACCGGCAGTGATTTTCCAGTCTTATCAGCTCTTCTGAGATATCCAGCTTCTCTAAATAAAAGATCAGTTCCTGCTCCAGACGGTTCTCATCCACATTTTCTTTACCCACATGTTCTGCCAACAGCGACTCCAGACGCTGACGCACCTTGTCTTTACGCAGCGGGTCCAGTTCACGCACCTTTGCGCAATAGGTACCTATATTCTCTATACGCAGCAACAGATCGGCTGACAGCATCTTTCCTTCATCCGCACGATGTGCGTCCAGATCGGCGACCGCCTGTCTGATCACATTCTCAACCTCCTGCCACTCTTCTTCAGAGATCTGTTCTGTCGCCGGCGATACCACTTCCGGTAATTTCATCAGCACATTCAGCATATCCTCCTGCGGAAGGTTCAGTTCTGTAGCCAGCGTCTTAATGGACTGATGGTAATACTTCGCAAGGTCAGTGTTGATTACCACCGGACGCGTAGCTCCATTCTGCCTGATATTTACAGTTGCATCCAGTGTACCACGCAACAAAGACTGCTGCATTATATTACGGATGTCAAACTCATAAGGCTTTAATAATGGCGATATTTTAAGGTTCACCTCAAACTGCTTACCATTCAGCGATTTCACTTCCACAACAATCGTAGTTTCCCCCTTGGTTATTTCCGCCCTTCCAAAGCCGGTCATTGATTTCAGCATAATAGAGATTTGTAGGCAACAAACCTACCTAAATTAGCCCAAAACGCAAAGAATACGTGCAGGCAAACAATATACTGTTTCTGTACTCCCCGGCTCAACGCCCGTCGGGGCCACCCCGTGAATGCCGTCTAAAACAGCAGATCGAAGATCTCTTTCCGCTCCATTTCCCGCATCTGGCCCGGTTCTAAGCCCTCCACAGTAATGCGGGCTATGCGGTAACGGATAAGTCTCAACGTCGGGAAACCCACCGCAGCGGTCATTTTTCTGACCTGCCGGTTTTTTCCCTCACCCAGGGTCAATCTTATCCAGGGAGCAGGGATCAGCTTACGGAAACGGATAGGGGGATTCCGCTCAGGCACCGGTGGATCCTCCTCAAATATAGCCGCCTGACAACGGCGGGTCTGATAGGGCTTCCCATCTATAGCGATCTTAACGCCCTGCTTCAGCTGCTGTATCGCCTCCGCATTAACGGCGCCATCTACCTGCACCCAATACTCCCGCTCATGCGCAAATTTGGGGTCCAGTAAACGGTGATTTAAAGATTTATCGTTCGTCAGGATCAGTAATCCCTCGCTGTCATAGTCCAGTCTGCCCACCGGATACACATCCGACGGCACGTCGAAATAGTCCGCCAGACTGGACTTTCCCTCTTCCTTCCCGAAACGTGTAAGTACCTGAAAAGGCTTATATATTATATAATATTTAAATGGCATACCCAAAGTAGTAAGGTCGTACGATTATTCTGGCTGTAAATTAGTAATTTTGCCAACTGAAACTTATGTGTACGCCTTACCATAATGCCTCATGTGCGAATTGCCAGGACCGCTTTGGATCGATTTTATTCAAGGCAGAGAAGTGTAATCTGGAAGAGATAGAGTCCGCGAAAGTTTGTACTACTTACAAAAAAGGACAAATTGTATTCCAGGAAGGCGCTTACCCGTTCGGCATTTATTGCGTGAATACAGGCAAGATAAAATTATCCCACTGTGGAGACGATGGCCGCGAACAGATCGTTCGTCTGGCCAAACCCGGCGATATTATAGGTTATAAAGCGCTGCTCAGCGCTGAACGCTATACCGCTTCGGCAATAGCCCTCGACGACTCCTCCGTCTGCTTCATTCCGAAAGACCTTTTCATGAGCGTATTGCAGAAGGATGCCAGCCTTTCCCTGGAAATGATGCGTATCCTTGCCAGTGAACTCAGAAAAGCCGAAATGAAGATCACCCACCTGGCACAAAAACCGGTACGTGAACGCCTCGCCGAAACACTCCTTTTCATCAGAGAGACCTATGGGGTAGAACAGGATGGCAGTACCCTCAACGTTCGCCTTTCACGCGAAGAGATCGCCAACCTGGTCGGAACGGCCACCGAATCGGCCATCCGCCTGCTGTCTGAATTTAAAAAAGATGGTCTGATCGAGCTCCAGGGCAAAAAGATCCGCCTGCTGAACCCGGAAGAACTGACCCGGACCGCCAACCTGCAGGACTAATTCGTTTCCTTCACAAAGATATCACAGCCATATTCCCTGCTTACTGACATAGATCAGTCCTCCCTTTGATACCCATCATTGCCCCCCTTTTTACATCCCGGTAGTTTTGCAGCAAACCATTTATCATGGCAAGTACCGCTGTCATTCCTGCTACAAAATTACAATGTGCTCACTGTGGAGAAGATTGTCCGGACAACAAAATTGTACTGGAAAACAATCACTTCTGCTGTGAAGGATGCAAACTGGTATACGAGATCCTGAACGAAAATGGGCTTTGCGACTACTATTCACTCAACGAAAATCCTGGTCAGTCTCAGCGCATGACCGTTCGTAAGGACAAATTTGCCTTCCTCGATGATAAAAAAATACAACAGCAACTCATACAATTCCAGGACGACAACCAGACCCATATCACTTTTTACATCCCACATATCCATTGCAGTTCCTGCCTATGGCTGCTGGAAAACCTCCATCGCCTTGATGCCGGCGTACAACGGGTAACCGTCAACTTCACGCGTAAAGAAGCTCTCGTCGTTTTCCGTCAGGAAGAAACCTCCCTCCGGCATATCGCAGAAACCCTGACCAGTATCGGATATGAACCTTATATCAGTCTGCAGGACCTGCGTCAGAAAAAACCACGCATACAACGCGACCTGGTATACCGGCTTGGTGTAGTCGGTTTCTGCTTTGGCAATATCATGCTGCTTAGTTTTCCGGAATATTTCTCCAACTATGGCTACTCGGACGAAAAGATGAACCATATTTTCCGCTGGCTCAATCTCAGTCTGTCCCTGCCTGTTTTCTTCTATAGTGCACAGGTGTTTTTCTGCTCTGCCTGGGGTGGTCTGAAAACGGGGTTCCTGAATATTGATGTACCGATCGTCCTGGCCATCATCGTCACTTTTATCCGTAGTCTGACGGATGTGTTCAGCGGAACGGGCGCCGGTTATTTCGACTCCATGACCGGGATCGTGTTCTTTATGCTCGTCGGCAGAATATTACAGGACAAAACCTATCAGGGACTTTCTTTTGATCGCGACTATACCGCCTATTTCCCTATCGCCGTCTCTGTACTGAAAAACGGACAGGAAATACCTACCGCATTACCCGATATCCGTAATAATGATACGCTGCTTATTCACAATCAGGAACTGATACCCGCCGACGGCATTCTTGTAAAAGGCAATGCGATCATTGATTACAGCTTCGTAACAGGAGAGGCGGTACCGGTACACAAAGCCACCGGAGAGATCGTATATGCAGGCGGCAAACAACTGGAAGGAAATATCGAGATCCTGACCATTAAAGAAGTGGCGCAAAGTTACCTGACCAGTCTCTGGAACAGGGAAGAATTACGCGCTCCCCAGGAGAAACAGGTATCGTTTATCCATATGCTCAGCCGTTATTTTACCTGGGTAGTACTCAGCATTGCGCTCATTGCGGCTGTTTACTGGTGGATGCATGATCCATCCCGTATATGGCCGGCCGTAACAGCAGTACTGATCATCGCTTGTCCCTGTGCATTATTGCTGGCCGCTTCTTTCACCAACGGACATATTCTACGCATCCTCAGCCGTCGTCATCTCTATCTGCGCAATGCAGAAACGATCGAACGGCTGGCTACAATAGATCATATCGTATTCGACAAAACAGGGACACTTACTGGTAAAGCGGAAGCTACTATTTCCTATGAAGGAGAAACACTTACACAGGAAAAACTGATCGCGATCGGTACATTGGCAGCACAATCCGGTCATCCGCTCAGTAAAATGATCGCCAGTTTCTGCGGAAAAGATGAACGCCTGCCTGTCCGCAATTTCCGTAGTATCGAAGCGAACGGGATCAGCGGCTGGATCGAATATAATTTCATTCAGCTGGGCAGCGCCGCTTTTATCGGCGCTGAGAACAGCATAAGCACCGATGGCAGCACGGTATATGTAAAAATTGACGGTCATCAGGCCGGTCGTTTTATCATTCGCCATCAGTACAGAAATGGCATACAATCCCTGTTGCAGCAATTACAGCAGCAGTATAATTTATCCCTGCTTTCCGGTGATAATGACGCGGAAAGCGCCTATCTGCAAAAGATCATGGGACCTTCTGCCAGTCTGCATTTCGCACAAAAACCAGCCGATAAACTGAACTACGTAGTTTCATTACAGCAACAGGGACATCGTGTATTGATGATAGGAGATGGACTGAATGATGCTGGTGCTTTGAAACAAAGCGATGTGGGTATATCCCTGACAGAAAACAGTAACAACTTTACGCCCGCCAGTGACGGTATACTGGAGGCAGCAGCACTGATACAGTTACCCCGGCTGATCAGTACGTGCAGAAATAACAGACGTATCATCATCATTACTTTCATTATTTCCTTACTCTACAATTTCATCGGTCTTTTCTTTGCAGTACAGGGTATTCTTTCTCCGCTGACAGCCGCTATACTGATGCCTGCCAGTTCTATCAGCATTGTATTACTGACCTACGGCCTGAGTGAGTGGATGAACAGATCATGATATGAATCAGTATACTGGTTGAGCAGCATCATCGTACCCCCATCTGCAACAAACTAGCTTTGTTCATAGAAATTAAAACCAATTACTATGAGCGTGATCATCATCCTTCTCGGAGCCAGCCTGCTGGTAGCCCTATTCTTCCTGGCGGCTTTTATATGGTCAGTAAGGAATGGACAATTTGAAGATAATTTCTCTCCTGCACATCGTGTACTGTTCGAAACAAAACCGGCCGAAACGACCTGCAAATCAGGGAATGCATGCACAAACACCAATTGTAAATCACGCATCTGCCAGCCATAAATAACGCTCCTCTTTATACTAGCAACGCATCTCTTATCATTCGTAATTGAACAAACATGTCTCTCGAAAAATTTTCGTACGATAACCGTACCGTGAAATGGTTTGCATACGCCTGTATCGGCTGGGGGCTGGTCGGTATGCTCGCCGGATTATGGGCTGCACTGGCGCTCGTGCTACCCGATCTGAATCTTGGTTATGCACCTACAACATTTGGCCGTCTGAGGCCTGTTCACACCAACGCTGTCATCTTCGCCTTTGTAGGTAACGGTATATTCATGGGTGTGTATTACTCCCTGCAGCGTCTTTGCAAAGCGCGCATGTTCAGCGACCTGCTGAGCAAAATCCATTTCTGGGGATGGCAGGCCATCATCGCTGGTGGCGCTATCACACTGTTGATGGGTTGTACTACCGGTAAAGAATACGCAGAACTGGAATGGCCCTTCGATATCGCGATCACGCTGATATGGGTGGTGTTCGGTGCTAACATGCTAGGTACGATCCTCCGTCGTCGTGAAATGCACCTGTATGTCGCCATCTGGTTCTACATCGGTACATGGGTAGCGATCGCAATGCTGCACATTGTGAACTCTTTTGAAATGCCGGTTTCCTTCCTGAAAAGTTACTCCTGGTATGCAGGCGTACAAGATGCACTGGTACAATGGTGGTACGGACACAATGCCGTAGCCTTCTTCCTGACCACTCCTTACCTTGGGCTCATGTATTACTTCGTGCCTAAAGCGGCTAACAGACCGGTATATTCTTATCGCTGGTCTATTATCCACTTCTGGGCGCTGATATTCATTTATATCTGGGCAGGCCCTCACCACCTGCTGTACACCGCATTGCCTGAATGGGCACAATCACTGGGTACTGTATTCTCTATCATGCTGATCGCTCCTTCCTGGGGTGGTATGCTGAACGGCCTGCTGACACTGCGTGGTGCGTGGGACCGTGTAAGAGAAGATGCCATCCTCAAGTTCTTCGTTGTAGCGCTGACCTGTTATGGTATGGCCACTTTTGAAGGTCCGATGCTTTCACTGAAAAATGTGAACGCTATCAGCCACTATACTGACTGGACCATCGCACACGTACACGTCGGTGCACTGGGCTGGAATGGTTTCCTCACATTCGGCATCCTGTACTGGATGCTACCACGCCTGTTCTCTACACAGCTGTACTCCCGCAAATGGGCTAACACGCACTTCTGGCTGGGTACACTGGGCATTATCTTCTATGTGATTCCATTATACTGGGCGGCCTTCACACAGAGCATGATGTGGAAACAGTTTACGCCGGAAGGACAGCTGAAATTCCAGTTCCTGGAAACAGTCGCAACTGTTGTTCCGATGTATGCGCTTCGCGGATTAGGCGGCGTACTTTATATCTCCGGTGTCGTACTGATGATCTTCAACCTGGCTAAGACTGTCCGCAGCGGATCATTCGTTGCCAACGAACCTGCAGAAGCAGCGCCATTGCCAAAAGAAATACACACACACGGTAAATCTCACTGGCACAACTGGATCGAACGCAGACCTATACAGCTCGCTGTTTTCAGTCTGATCGTAGTCGGCATAGGTGGTATGCTGGAAATGATACCGACCTTCCTGGTAAGAAGCAATATCCCTACTATCACCAGCGTAAAACCATACACACCACTTGAACTGCATGGTCGGGATGTATACATCAGAGAAGGTTGTTACACCTGCCATTCCCAGATGATCCGTCCTTTCCGTGATGAGGTAGCCCGTTACGGTGAATACTCCAAAGCCGGTGAATTCATTTATGATCACCCGTTCCAGTGGGGTTCAAAAAGGACTGGTCCGGACCTGGCGAGAATAGGAGGAAAGTACCCACATTCATGGCACTACAACCACATGCTCGATCCGACCTCTATGTCTCCTGGTTCTATCATGCCGCAATATCCATGGTTATTTGACGAGAAGATCGACAAAGCCAAAACACCGGCGATGATCAACGCCATGCGCAAACTGGGTGTGCCTTATCCTGCGGGTTATGAAGCGAAAGCAAATGCCGACATGCAGCAACAGGGTGAAGCCATCGCAGCAACGCTGAAGAAAGATAAACTGGAAGTATCCTCAGATAAAGAGATCGTCGCACTGATCGCTTATCTGCAACGCCTGGGTACAGACATCAAATCGAATACGATCGCGGAGAAAAAATAATCTGAACAATTGTAAATCAAGCAAGACATGAAGTTTATCAACTACCTGGAATCCATCACCGGCGTAAGCATTTATCCGCTTTCCTCCCTGGTCATCTTTACAGTATTCTTTGTACTGGCGGCTTTCTGGGCATTCAAAGCAGATAAAGGCATGATAGATCATATCAGCAACATACCTCTGGATGATCACCGATGACAACATGCGCATTTTACTATTCTCCAATTGCAACATTATGAACAAGAAATCAATCACTATAACAAGCCTTTTCTCCCTGTGCCTGCTGAGCGCCCTGCCAGCAGCCGCACAGTACAAACCTGAGCCACCTTCAGAGCTGGGACATCCGGTTGCGATTGTGTTACTGACTGTGATCATCGGACTACTCATCGCAATTGTCGTACTGGGCAGCGCTGTAATCAGTGCTATGGATATCTACAGAGAACGTGTGAAAAGCGAAAAGAGCAAAACGCTTGTTTCCGCTATACTGCTCTTCGCTGGCATACTTTCTGCCAACAGCCTGTTCGCACAGGATGCAAAAGAAACAGCGGAAGCCGCAGTTACGGCTGCTCCCAACATCATCAGCGGCCTTTCTGACACCTCTTTTTACCTCCTGATCTCCGTGATCGCATTACAGATCATGATCATCTTCTCCCTGCTTTACACACTACGCGTACTGGTGGGTATGGAAAGGAAAAAGAAACAAAAAGCAGCGGTTCCCGGGAAACCGGTAAAACACTGGTTTGAACGTCTGAATGACACCAGAACACTGGATGAGGCCTCTGAACAGGATGAGGATATGGGCCATGACTATGACGGTATCCGCGAACTGAACAACCCTACGCCACCATGGTGGAGATGGGGCTTCTACTGCAGTATCGTGTTTGCGGTTGTCTACGTCTGGCGCTTCCAGATCTCACATTCCGCCCCTTCTCAACTGGAAGAACTGGCCATCGCAGAAGCGGCTGCTGCCGAGGCAAAAGAAGAATACCTGAAAAACGCCGCCAACAATATTGACGAAAACAACGTCACCCTGCTGACCGGCGCAGATGATATCGCTACGGGACAGAAACTTTTCTCTTCCAATTGCGCGCCTTGTCATGGTGCACAGGGGCAGGGGATCGTAGGGCCTAACCTGACGGATGATTACTGGTTGCATGGAGGGAAACTGAAAGCGGTCTTCTCCACCATCAAGTATGGTGTTCCCGAAAAAGGAATGAAGTCATGGAAAGACGACTTCTCACCAAAACAACTCGCGCAACTGGCCAGCTATATCAAAAGCATTCATGGTTCCAATCCTCCTGATCCGAAAGAAGCACAGGGCGCATTGGAAAAAGAATAAGAAAAAGCATTTGTGATGGAAGAAACGTTCAGAGATAGTATTGCGACTGTTGATAGACAGGGAAAAAGAAGCTGGATATTCAGCCAGCAACCGAAAGGAAAATTTTATAACGCAAGGAGTGTGCTGAGCTTCCTTTATTTTCTTGCGTTTTTTGCCGGACCGTTCATTCAGTTGAACGGCCGGCCCCTGTTTTTATTCAATGTTGTAGAAGGCCGGTTCATCCTGTTTGGCGCCATATTCTGGCCACAGGATTTTTTCATTTTCGGTCTGGCCATGGTGGCCTTCATTCTGTTTATCGTATTATTTACCATGGCCTTTGGCCGCCTGTTCTGCGGATGGGCATGTCCACAAACCATCTTTATGGAGATGCTGTTCCGCAGAATAGAATACTGGATCGAAGGAGACGCCGCCGCACAGAAAATGCTGCGACAGGCGCCCTGGAATACCGATAAGATAGTAAAGAAAACCAGTAAGCATATCCTCTTTTACCTTCTGTCTTTCCTGATTGCCAATACCTTCCTGGCTTATATCATCGGCCTTAAGAGTCTGACAGCGATCATTACCGGACCAGTAGCTGAACATGCCGGCGGATTGACAACCATGACCGTTTTTGCTGGCGTATTCTATAGCGTGTATGCCTTCTTCAGAGAGCAGGTATGTACCATCGTATGTCCATATGGACGCTTACAAGGTGTATTACTGGACAGGGATTCTGTCATAGTCGCTTATGACTACACCAGAGGTGAACCCCGCGGACATTTTAAAAAGAATGCGGACAACAATCTGGGTGATTGTATCGACTGTAATCAATGCGTGAAGGTTTGTCCGACCGGTATCGACATCCGCAACGGTACACAGCTAGAGTGTGTAAGTTGTACCGCCTGCATAGACGCCTGTAACTTCATGATGGAAAAGGTAGGCCGTCCGCTGGACCTCATCCGTTACGCATCCGAAAACGGTATCGCCAATAAACAGCCTTTACGCTTTACGCCACGGCTGAAGATCTATACTTCCATACTGGTCATTTTATTGACCGCCATCACCTGGATGTTGGCCAGCCGCAAACCTGTCAGCGGTACAATTATCCGTACAGCAGGTATGTTATACCAGGAAAGAGGCACTGACAGTATCTCCAATCTGTACCGTATCAAGCTTGTCAACAAGACAACCGCCGACATTCCGCTGACGCTCAGACTGGAAGATGTAAGTGGTAAAATAGAACTGCTGGGGCATCCCCAGATAGTCGTAAAAGAAGAAGATCAGGGCGAGGGTATTTTCTTTGTGATACTACCCCGTACAGCGATCAGCAAACGTAAAACGCCTCTTCGCATTTCACTCTATGCAGGAGATAAAAAGACCGGCACGCTCAACACAACATTTCTGGGACCGGCCAGATAATTCACCACCGTAAAATTTACAGTCATGAACTGGGGTCATAAAATCATCATCGTATTCATACTCTTTGCAGCAGGTATCCTTACCCTGGTTACCAAAAGTATGAACACACGCATCGATATGGTCACTCCCGACTACTATGCTGAGGAACTGAAGTACCAGCAGGTGATCGATGGCAGGAGGGAGGCACAGGCTCTTTCCACACCTGTCAGCATCAACCAGTCAGTACAATCCATAGGGGTGCTCTTCCCGGCCGAAATGCATGGAATAACCCTGAAAGGCACTGTTTTGTTCTACCGTGCATCCGATTCCCGTCAGGATGTTTCCGTTCCACTCAAAACGGACGAAAACGGACTGATGCTGGTCAGCAAACGGAGTTTCCGGAAAGGGAACTACCGGGTGCAGTTACAATGGGAAGCCGGTGGTAAAAACTACTTCCAGGAGAACTTAGTCACTATCAACTAACATCGCATGTTCCTGACCTTGTTATACGCCTTATCGATGGGGTTCATCGGCAGTTTCCACTGCATCGGTATGTGTGGCCCCATAGCGCTCACCTTACCGGTACAACACCTGGATGGTGTACGTAAACAAACAGGCATTCTTTTGTACAATGCCGGCAGGATCACTGCATATGCTATTCCAGGCACCATCGCCGGATGGTTCGGACGACAATTCTTCCTGGGAGGATTGCAGCAATGGTTGTCAGTGACCCTGGGGTGTGGTATGCTGCTGTTCATCTTATGCCGCTACGTCCTGAATAAGGTACATATCCGGATGAACACCAGCTTTTATGATCGCCACATCAAAAGAATGCTGGGCGATCTCCTGCGACGCAGACAATTACGTACGCTGTATGGCATCGGTTTCCTGAACGGGCTATTACCCTGCGGACTTGTCTGGTTTGCCGTTACCGGCGCTATTGCCACCGGTAGCTACATACAGGGCGCATTGTTCATGATGGCCTTTGGTCTGGGTACGCTACCAGCAATGATCGCTATCACCTGGTGCAACGATCTTATCAGTATCAACCTGCGTAACCGTTTACGTCGCTGTATACCCTATGCAATGACCATTATGGCGCTGCTCCTGATCATGCGCGGGCTTAACCTCAACATTCCTTACGTCAGTCCGGCATTACCTGCTCCCAACGAAAGGGTAATGCAACACTGTTATAAACCTTCCTGATATGCAACTCATCAGAAAATATAATACCGCTGCTCCCCGCTATACCAGTTATCCCACTGTGCCCTACTGGGATGAATCGTCTTTCGATACGGATAGCTGGAAGCAGGCTTTGCTGCAATCCTTCTGCGCCACTAATGACACCGAAGGGGTCAGTATTTACATCCACCTGCCTTATTGTGAACAGTTGTGTACATACTGTGGCTGTAATAAGCATATTACGGTCAATCACGGGGTAGAAGCGCCTTATATCGACTCATTGCTGCAGGAGTGGTCATTGTACCTGGAACTGTTCAAACAACGGCCACGTATCAGGGAAATACATCTCGGTGGAGGTACGCCGACTTTCTTCAGTCCTGATAATCTTCACCGGCTACTATCAGGCCTTTATATGCAGGCCGACCTCCTGCCTGATGCCACCCTCAGTTTCGAAGGACATCCGAATAACACCACCAGGGAGCACATGCTGACGCTCTATGATCTTGGCTTCCGTCGTATGAGCCTCGGCATCCAGGATTTCGATCCGCGGGTACAGGATATTATCAACCGTATACAACCTTATGAGACGGTGGAAGCCGTAACGGCGATCGCCAGAGAGATCGGGTATACCTCTATCAACTACGACCTGGTATATGGATTGCCACTACAGACTATCACAAGCGTAAAAGATACCATTAGCAAAGTCATGCAGTTACGGCCTGATAGAATTTCCTTCTACAGCTATGCGCATGTGCCCTGGGTAAAAGGTGTCGGACAAAGGCGATATGCCGAGGAAGATCTCCCTAAGGACGAAGAGAAAAGAGCGCTCTATGAACTGGGTAAAACAATGTTTGCTGAAAGCGGTTATACAGAGATCGGTATGGACCACTTTGCCCTACCGCACGACAGTTTATACCATGCCTGCAACCAGGGTTCACTGCACAGGAATTTCATGGGTTACACCGATCACCATACCTCATTGATGATAGGGCTGGGTGCATCTTCCATAGGGGATAGCTGGTATGCATATGCACAGAATGAAAAGAAGATCGCTACCTGGCAACAACTGGTCAACAGTGGTCAGTTCCCTGTTGTAAGAGGACATATTCTCGATAGGGAAGATCTGCTCCTCCGTCGTCACATCCACGCGCTCATGTGTGGTTTAGGTACCCAATGGACGCCTGACAACGACATTGACGATGTAATGGAAGAAAGCCTGCAAAGGCTTACTGAGCTTGAAAAAGATGGCCTGGTAGATATACGTTCCGGCAGCGTTACCGTCACTGAAAAAGGTAGACCTTTCATCCGTAATATCTGTATGGCTTTTGACGCCCGCTTGTGGAGAAAGCTGCCGCAATCCCAACTGTTCAGCAATGCGATATGATGCAAACTTTCACTTATTTACTTCATTCTTATCACTTTATAAGCAACGGTATCCCGTTATCCAAATGCGGGATACTTTTTCCAAAAAATGGAATTTCTAAACAGCAGATATCAGGTACGATAAAAACAGCTTAGTGCTACTAATTGCAATGATGAAAATTCAGAAAGTATGATCGGCGGAAATGCTTGTGGGGCGCGGATTCTGGCGGGCATTAAAAAAGTCTGACCGTGTTTACAATCAGACTTTCTTGTTATGTGAATGGGTTAGTAAGTACAGGGAACAAAAATTCCCTACACAATATTAAAAAGAATTTCATCACAAAAGAAAAAAATTGCAAACTTTTTTATTCACACCACTAAAAAAAGTGTGGATAACAACAGTTACAAAGAAGCGTTAAAACTTCATCTCTCATCTTCATGAAACGTAACACGTGAATAATAATATCGGATTCTCTACTACCTTTGCCTTACTAAACAACAGAAAACATGAAGTTTAACGAACCGATCGCGGTAACGGAAATAGCAGCATTCATAGGCGCTACGCTGGAAGGCGACGAGAAACTGATGGCCACCGGCATCAACGAGATACATAAGGTTGAACCAGGTGACATCTCTTTCGTGGATTTCGAAAAGTACTATGATGCCTGTCTGCGTTCTGCGGCGACGATTATCATCATCAATAAAAAAGTTACTTGCCCTCCGGGTAAAGTGTTACTGATAACAGACGATCCATTCAGCGCTTATGTAAAACTGGTTAAACGCTTCCGACCATTCCAACCTGCCACCAGTCCCATCAGCGATACCGCTGTAATAGGCGAGGGCACTATCATACAGCCGAATGTATTCATTGGTAATAACGTGACCATCGGCACCAACTGCATCATTCATCCGAACGTAACTATTTACGACAACTCCATCATCGGTAACAATGTGATCATACATGCCGGCAGCGTGATCGGAGCGGATGCTTTCTACTTTAAGAAAAGAGCGAACAGGGAAGTGATGTACGACAAACTGGAAAGCTGTGGAAGAGTGATCATCGAAGATGACGTGGAGATCGGCGCAAGCTGTACGATAGACAAAGGGGTGAGCGGTGATACCATCATCGGTCGTGGCACAAAATTCGATAACATGATCCATATAGGACATGGTACGGTGATCGGCCGTAACTGTCTCTTCGCAGGTCAGGTAGGTGTAGGTGGTAAAGCACACATCGAAGACAACGTAATACTCTGGGGTCAGGTCGGCGTATCCAAAGACCTTACCATCGGTAAAGGCGCCATCGTGCTTGCACAAAGTGGTGTTCCTGCTTCTCTCGAAGGAGGTAAGACTTACTTTGGCTCGCCGGTAGAAGATGCCCGTACTAAAATGAAAGAGCTCTCCTGGATCAAACGTATCCCTGAGATCTGGCAGAAGCTGAATGGCAATTGATATTTTCTATAAAAAAGGCTTCATGCAGACACAATGCATGAAGCCTTTTTGTTTGTTTAATCACGATATATGTTCCGTTATCTCCTTACAGTAGTACTCGTTATTGCCTCCGCTACAGCAGCCTTCTCCCAGAAAGGATTGTATGATGCCTCACAGGAATGGCCGGTAAAGATCGACGATGGCTGGTTCACTGCCCGTACCCTTACCTTTGGCCCTTATAGCACCTCCTCCCGTAAAAACGGCATTGACAGGGATATCGACCTCTCTTTCATCAAATCGCCCCAGCACGCGTTTAATATCCGGGTAAAAGGGCAGGAGCAGGATATACTTATACAAGTGGCACAAGCGGCCCATATTGCCTTTTCCGGACTCTCTCTGCCCTCATTTCTGGACAAAATGCCCGCGACCGCACTCTTCTCCTACATCGGCATTAATGCGGCTAAAAACGAGCCGTTAAAGCAATGGCAGCTTATCCTGAAGGACATGAATTACCTGGAGCTGAACGACAATAAGCCGGCTGGCGTCCTGCGTTCGCCCGACACAGAACTGCGTGTTACGGCAAACAACCGTTTTGGCGCCCATAATTCTTATGAAAACATCTGTTATGAATTCCACCTTCGTAAACAGGTGGTAGCAGCCGTAGTGACCGGGGAACATCCCCGTGTATGGATGAGCGCGGATATGGAGGGAAATGCGCTTCAACCTATCCTGGCAGCGGCCATTGGCGCGCTGCTCGTCAGATAATCGTGTTTATGATTGCTTTTGGTCCTGAAGAAAGGCTTTGCACATGTCTGCAATCGTCTTTTCAAGGGGAGTATAGGTGAAATCAGGCAATGCCTGCTGCATCTTATCACTATTATAAAAAACCTGCATTTGTGCGGTACGGGCAGTTTCTTTTGTGAGAATGCTCTTTTTACCGGTGATCTTGCTCTTCAATGCTTCCATTCTCCACACGATTTCAGCCATCCATGGCTTTACTGGTATATGCGGCGCTTTCTTGCCCAGTTGCTCCGCCATCTGCCGGAACAGATCATAGTATTTCCAGTTATCGGTAGAGACCACAAAACGCTCGCCGTCGATATCACTTTCCATCAAACGGTACATCACTTCTGCTACGTCCCGCACATCGGTAAACCCGTTAATGCCCTGGGTATAGTAAGGGAACTCTTTCCAGGCGTTTTTGATCAGCGCTCCGGAACCATCGCTCCAGTACCCTGACCCCAGGATGATACTCGGGTTGACAATAGCCACCTCAAGTCCTTCCGCACGGCCTCTCCATACTTCCATCTCTGAGAAGTACTTGCTGACAGCATACTTGGAATTGTTCTTACTTTCCTGCCACTCACACGATTCATCCAGTTTACCTGCTTTGGCTCTTCCCAATGCAGCAACGGAACTGACGTGTACCAGTTTTCTGACACCGGCGTCAATAGCCATGTTGACAACATTCGCAGTGCCTTCCACATTCACCTTCATCATCCTGGCATGCTCTCCGGGACTAAAAGACACGACAGCTGCACAGTGATAGACTTTGTCTATCCCTACCATTGCCTCTTCCAGTGAGATAACATCCAGTACATCTCCCTGAAACCATTCTATTTTATGCTGAATATCTTTTACCTGTTGAGGAATTTCCTTGCGGTACAATGCACGTACCGGCTGCCCGACATTCACCAGTTTCCGTAATAAATGACTGCCTAAAAAACCTGTTCCTCCCGTTACTAAAATCATGAAGTAAGTCCCGTTTGCATCAAAGATAATTATAAAATCCCTTCCCGGTTTTCTTTCCAAGTGCACCCTCTTCCACTTTCTCTATCTGTAACTGACCGGGTGTAAAGCGGGGCGCCCGGTCAAAAGCCTCATAAATCGAACGGGTAACCGCCAGATTCACGTCATTACCGATCAGGTCCATCAGGGCAAAAGGCCCCATACGAAAGCCTGCGCTCTCCATCAGACGGTCAATTTTTTTATAGTCCGCAACTCCATCTGCTGCTATCTGCATTGCTTCCAGGTAATAATGCCGCGCCACCCTGTTCACAATAAAACCCGGCGTATCTTTCACCATTACAGGAGTTTTTCCCATTTTACCGGCCAGGGTATATAACAGTTCCGCTACTTCCGGCGCTGTTTCATTACCGCTTACGATTTCCACCAGCTTCATCAAAGGCGCGGGATTAAAAAAATGCATCCCCGCCACCTGCTCCGGATGCGCCATGTCTTTTGCAATAAGTGAAATAGAAAGGGAAGAGGTATTACTGGCAAAAATAGTATCCCGTCCGTTGACGGCCGCCAGCCTTTTAAACAGGTCTTTTTTAATGTCCGGCCGTTCTACAATTGCCTCTATAACGACATCTGCCTGGCATTGTCTGATATCTGGGGTGACCGTAAGGCGTTGCAGGATAGCTTCTTTCTCTCCCGGGGTCATACGGCCCTTGCTGATCAGGTTATCCAGGCCCTTAGTGATATTCCACTTACCATTCTCCAGCGCAGCAGTTTCCAGGTCATAAAGGACGGCATTATATCCGCTCGTAGCAGCTACCTGGGCGATACCTGCGCCCATTGTACCGGCGCCGCATACAACGATAGTTTTTATCTGATCGATCGTTAACATTAGTGGAATTTTTCCGGGGTAAAAAACAAAGGAGAAAACGGCGGTATATCTATCGCGCGTTTTCTCCTTGTAAAAAGAATATAGTCTACGGTCAAAGCGCTCCTTCAAACTGCTCCAGGAACCTTGTATCGTTCTCTGAGAACAGGCGCAGGTCTTTGATCTGATAATTCAACATGGTGATACGCTCGATACCCATACCGAAAGCAAAGCCGGTATATTTCTCAGGATCGATACCACAATTTTCCAGCACTTTCGGATGTACCATACCACATCCCAGGATTTCCACCCAACCGGTATGTTTACAAACATTACAACCGGAACCACCGCAGATCTGGCAGGAAATATCCATTTCCGCGCTTGGTTCTGTGAATGGGAAATAGGAGGGACGGAAACGGATACGGGTAGTGTCTCCGAACAGCTCTTTCACGAAGTGATAAAGCGTCTGTTTCAGGTCTGCAAATGACACATTCTCATCGATATACAATCCTTCTACCTGGTGGAAGAAGCAATGCGCTCTCGCAGAGATCGTCTCATTGCGGTATACACGGCCCGGACAGATGATACGGATAGGCAGCTTGCCTGACTCCATCGCTCTTACCTGTACGGAAGAGGTATGGGTACGCAGTAACCAGTCCGGATGTTTGCTGATGTAAAACGTATCCTGCATATCGCGGGCAGGATGGTTTTCCGGAAGATTTAACGCCGTGAAGTTATGCCAGTCGTCCTCTATCTCAGGACCTTCTGCGATCGCAAAACCCAAACGTTCAAATATGCTGATGATCTTATTTCTTACTACGCTGATCGGGTGACGGGAACCCAGTCTGTGTGGCTCTTCCGGCAGTGTCAGGTCAATATCAGTGCTGGCGGCAGCGCCGTTTTCCTTCAGGTGCTCGAATTGAGTATACCTTTCCTCTGCCAGCTGTTTAAAGCCGTTCAGGACCTGTCCGAACTCTTTTTTACGCTCGTTAGGTACCTGTTTCATTTCGCCAAACATGGCCTTAACAATTCCTTTGGTCCCAAGGAATTTGATGCGGTATTGTTCAAGGTCCGCAGCTGTGGCTGGTTCAAAAGCCAGAATCTCCTGTTTGTAGGCAGCTATTTGCTGTTCTATCTGCTCCATAGGTCGCAAAGATAATTTAAAAGATCAGTTTATAACCAACCCCCCTTATATTCACGATCTGGACCCTCGGGTCGTCTTTCAGGTACCTTCTCAGTTTGGTAATGAACACATCCATGCTTCGGGCATTAAAGAAGCTGTCATCCCCCCACAGGTCCATTAAAACCGTCTTCCTTTCCATTACCTGGTTCAGGTTTTCTGACAACCGTCGCAGTATCTCTGCTTCCCGATGGGAGAGGAACGCTGTCTGGTTATTGCGGGTCAGCGTCTGCTTGGTATAGTTGAAGTGATACTGGCCAATAGTGATGCTGTCATTGCTGGCAGCAGGCGCCGCGCCGGCAGCGTTCTTAAACCGCTCCAGCAGGGCTTTGATACGGACGATCAGCTCATCCATGCTGAATGGCTTTTTCAGATAGTCATTTCCTCCCAGCTCAAACCCTTTTACCACGTCTGTAGTCTGGGATTTGGCCGTCAGAAAAATGATCGGCGTCGTCTTATCCAGTTTCCTGATCTCCGTTGTCACCGTAAAGCCATCCATATTAGGCATCATGATATCCAGTACAACCACATCCGGCTGATGTTCCTGATACAAACGGAGGCCTTCTTTGCCGTCCGCGGCATATAACATCTCAAAGCCCCTCATTTCCAGGCTGTCTTTCACGATCTGTCCCAATTGCCATTCATCCTCTATCAGTAATACTTTCGACATAGTTGTACGTATTAAACCAGTATTTGTATGATAAATTCACTTCCTTTTTCCGGTTCACTATTTACGGAGATAGTCCCGCCATGCAGCTCCACGATCTTCTTCACATAACTCAGTCCCAGCCCGAACCCTTTTACATTATGCAGATTGCCGGTAGGCACGCGGAAAAAGGTATCAAAAATGTTCTGCTGATAGATCTTCGGGATACCGATACCATTATCTTTCACCTTGATTATCAACCTGCTTCCCTCCAATGAGGTTTTGATATATACGGAAGGCTGATCACCGGAGTATTTGATCGCATTGTCCACCAGGTTGCTCACCGCATTGGTCAGGTGTGTTCTGTCAACCTTCACCGGGCGTTCTCCTACCAGGTTGTCAAACCGGAACTGTACCGGATGGCCGGACTTCAGCTGGTGATTGGTAATGATACTGTCCATCATTTCACTGAGGTCGGTCGGCTCCCTGAACAGCTCTATTTCCTCTCTTTCTTCCGCTGCAATATGCAATACTTTCTCCACCAGATCTGACAAACGTTGCAATTCCTGCTTGGAGATATCCAGATATGTCTGGGTTTTACGCTGGTCATTCAGCGCATTGAAGTTCTGCATGGCTTCTACAGCAGCGTATACGGTCGCAATCGGCGTTTTCAGCTCATGCGTCATGTTATTGATAAAATCATTCTTTACCTCTGACAAACGCTTCTGTTTCAGTATAGTACGCAACATATACACAAAACAGATTGTCGTCAGTACCAGCAGTGCCAGTGACCCCACCAGCGTCCACATCATCCTGGCCAGGATATACTGTAAGGGCGATTCGAACTTTGCCTGTACAAACAGATTGCTGGCAGGATTGAACGCAATCTTCGACGTTTGCAGCGGCGGTCTTTTACGCAGACTGTCCCTGAAACTGTCTCTTGAAAAACCATTAAAGTCAATATGAAAAGTATCCAGTTCATAACCTGTCAGGATCTGGCGGGCATGCAGTTCTGCGGTAAATACAGAATCCAGTTTCACCAGCTTCACACTGTCGCTTGTCAGGTTATTCAACAGTATCAGATCTGATATCTGCCGCGCCAGTGTATCGACATACTCACGTTTGGAAGGGTCACTGTTATAGCGGAACTCTTTCCTGCGTTTAACCGTATCTGTTACATTTTCTCTTTGCAGATGTATCGTACGCATGTCCGGTTCTCCGGAAGGAGGAGGCATATCATGTGATGACAGCCGGAAGGAGTCGCGGTCACGGTCTTTACCGAAATTCCTGAAGTACCGGCGGGCATCCGCAAACTGTTTGTTGAAGACCGCGGTACGCAGGGATTCATTGATGTCCTTGTTGAACTGATCAAGCTGTATATGATAGGAGTTGTATAACCAGTATCCCTGAAACAGGTAAATGCCGACTATACATACACACATTAGTATCAGAATATTGCGGATCCGCTGACGCATAACTGCCAATTTTCACTGTTAAGATGAGCTCCCCGGTAAAGGGGTATGCTGCAAAACTATTGGTTCCTGCCATACCCGCTCTATCCCATTAACAATAATTAACAGTAAATAAAGCTATTTAACCAACAAATGAAAACCGAATAATGACTTTTGTATCAGAAAAAATCAGCGCATATGAAGCACTTATCAAAGACTCTACTCAGCGCCGCACTGGTTGCCTTTACTGGTATGACGGCGTTTGCACAGGATAAAAATACTGGCGTGATCGACTACGAAGTGAATGCAAAAATGCCCCAGCGTGGTGGTGCAGAAGGCGATGGCGAAGAACAGGTGATCACTTTTAACCAGCATTTCTACTTCACCGGTGGTAAAGGCAAACTGGATACAGAACGCCCTAACTTTGGCGGTGGCAACTTTGGTGGTCAGCGTCCCGGCGGCGGTAATGGCGGTCCCGGTGGCAATGGTCCACGTGGTGGCGGCGGCCGTTTCGGCGGTATGCGGAACTTCGGAAATGCCTATGTAGACCTGACAGGAAAGAAATACCTTCAGATCTTCTCTAAACCGGAAGATACCACAAAGGTTTACTATGCTGAAGAAGCCTACACACCGGCAAAAGACCCTAAACTGAGCGACAAAACCAAAAAGATCGCTGGTTTAACCTGTAAGAAAGCTACCGTTACCGTACGCAACGAAGAATATACAGTATGGTACACCCAGGACCTTCCTTTCAGCTACAGCCCGATCAATGGCCTGCTGCCTGATGGTAACGGTGTAGTACTCTCAGCAGAAGGTAGCCGTCGCTCCTTTAACGCGATCAAAGTAGATTTTAAACCTGTCACTACTGACATCTCTATACCTGCGAATGCAGAAAAAGTAACGGAAGACCAGATGCGTGATATGCGCCGCGATGCGATGCAGAAATTCCGTGAACGGCAGAATGGAAACTAGTTAAGAACTGTAAGTTTGCACCGTTTCCTCTTTTACCAATACCCTTTTCATGAAAAGATTTACCCTTATTGTTATAACACTGTTCCTGTTTGCGCTGACCACACAGGCGCAAACGGGACAGATAAAAGGTCTCCTGACCGACTCGTCTGCTACACATCCTTTACCGGATGCAACAGTGGCCCTGCTGAACGGCCGGGATTCCTCCCTTGCTGCTACTGCCTTTACCGATAAAAAAGGCGCCTTCTCTTTCTCAGGCGTCGCCCTGGGCAACTATAGAATATATATCACGTTCCTGGGTTATAAACCAATATTTAAAAGCGTCACGCTTTCAGCCGCCGATCCGGTGCTGGATATGGGGACCATAGAGCTAAAAGGCAAGGGCCTGCTGCTGAACGAGGTAGAGATCATTCAGGAAGTGCCGCCGATCGTGGTTAAGAAAGACACACTGGAATTCAACGCCGGTTCTTTCAAAACAAGAGAAAATGCCGTGGTCGAAGACCTGCTGAAAAAACTACCGGGAGTTACCGTAGATAAAGATGGTACTATAACAGCACAGGGTGAAACAGTGAAAAGGGTATTGGTAGATGGTAAACCATTTTTCGGCGATGACCCGAAACTGGCGACCAAAAATCTGCCTACAGATATCATTGATAAAATTCAGTTGATCGACCGTAAATCAGACCAGGCACAATTCACTGGTATTGATGATGGTAACACAGAAAAAACGATCAACATCACTATTAAGAAAGACAAGAAGAAAGGTTTCTTTGGCCGCGCATCTGCAGGTTATGGCGACAATGACCGTTTTGCTGTCAATGGAAGCCTGAACAGCTTCCGCGACGACAAACAAATGTCTTTCCTTGGAAGTGGTAACAACGTAAATAATCTTGGCTATACTTTCAATGACGTCTTCAACTTCAGCGGCGGTGGTTCCGGCGGTGGGGGAGGAGGCGGTGGTGGTGGCCGTGCAGGCGGAGGCGGACGCGGCGCGGCACAATCCACCATTAGTAACCTGGGCGGTAATAGTACAACCGGTATCACCCGTAACTGGAACGCTGGTTTTAACTATAACCAGGACATCAATTCCAAGCTCAAAATAAACGGTAGCTATTTCATTAACGATACAAGAACGGAAACAAAGAGAACGAGTGACCGCCAGACCTTCCTGCCTGATACTACTTATTATTACAATCAGCAGTCCGGTTCTGTTACTGACAATAAAAATCACCGTCTCAACATGCGGGTGGAGTACCAGATCGACTCCATGCATTCATTGGTTGTAACCCCTACTTTCTCTTATTCAGATGGTGGTACGACTTCAAGCAACACTTATCAGTCACTGGATGAAAACAAAATCCAGACTATTGATGGTGTGTCCAACAACCGTAGTCATGCAACATCGCCTAACTTTTCTACGAATGCATTGTTCCGTAAAAAGTTCAACAAGGTAGGCCGTACCCTGAGCGCGAACCTGACCTTTGGTTATAATACGACAGACAGACAAAACTTCTTCAAAACGCAGGATACACACCTGGGTTCTGATACTACGGACGCTTACATCACCGGCTACGACAGAATGACCAATGCCGATAACATGGGCCGCAATATGGGTGTACGACTCACCTATACCGAGCCGCTGATGAAAGATCGTTTCCTGGAACTGTCTTACGCCTGGAACAACAATTATAGTTCTTCCACCAACCTGACTTACGACGTCAATGGTGATAACGGTAAATACGATCGTCTGAACGATAGCTTAAGTAACATCTTTGAGAATACATTCACCACACAACAGGCAGGTATCGATATCCGTACACAAAAACTGAAGTATGATTATACCTTCGGTCTGAACGTACAGTTTGCAAGTTTGCTGAATGATAACGTAAGCCGTAAAACACGTATCGATCAGCACACCGTAAACTTCTATCCATCTGCACAGTTCAACTATAATTTCCAGAAAGGTAAAAGATTGCGTCTGCGTTATAATGGTAGCACCACACAGCCAACCGTAACACAGTTGCAACCACTGCCTGATCTGACCAGCTCACTGTATGTACAACAGGGTAACCCTGATCTGAAGCCATCCTTCCAGCACAGTGTTAACCTGGGTTACAATACCTTTAATAACAGTACGTTCCGTGGTTTCTTCACTGGTATCAATGCGAGTCTGACGAGCAATAAAATTGTAAACGCTAACCGTGTAGATACTTCCGGTAAACAATACACGAAACCAATGAACGCCAATGGCGCCTACAATCTGAGCGCTTATGCGGTGAACAGTCTGCCGATCAAAAAGCTGAATACGACCGTAAGTCTGAATACCAATTTCAACTACAGCAGAGACGTGAGCTTTGTAAGTGGCAGAAATGATTTTGACAGACTGGCAAGAACATACACACAGAACTTTGGTGTTACACAGGGTATCAATTTCAACTATACCTATAAAGAGCTGTTTGACTTCTCTACCAGTGCCAACATTAACTACAGTGGCGCACGCTATGCAGTACAGCCAAACAACAATACAAACTATTTCAACTATTCGTTTGCATTCGACTACAATGTGAACCTGCCACTTGGGTTCATCATTGGAAGTGATATCACTTATACACTGAATGCCGGCCGGGCCGAAGGTTACAACGTAGACGTCACCATGCTGAACGCATTCGTTTCAAAAAGTGTGTTTAAGAATAAGAGAGGCCTGATCAAATTATCCGGTTATGACCTGTTACACCAGAACGTAAGTATCGCGCGTAACACCGGTGAAAACTACATTGAAGATGTGAACAACATGGTATTGCAACGATACTTCATGCTCAGCTTCACCTTCTTCATTAACAAATTTGCAGGTAGCGGGAACGGGAACGGAAATGAACGCCGCAGAATGGGCGCTCCAGGAATGAGGATGGGCGCTCCGACGATGATGCCAAGGGGTTAATAAGACAATACATTAAACGTAAAAGGTCTCACAAATATGTGAGACCTTTTTTTATTCAAATTTGATGTAAAATGACTCCGATGCTGATGCGTTTTTTGAAAGGTTGAAAGGATAACAAAGGTGGGGGCGTACTTCCTCTACCGTACCTCCAGCTTTGAAACCTTACAACCTTAGTATTTTTTGTTGGCGCTTATGGCACTATACACCGGCTACTTTGTACCTGCGTACTTTTTGAGCCGTCTTGCGTTCCCTGATGCTTTGTGTGACTTTTCTTACTACCCAGCTCAGTGTAAATGTTGGAATGAAATCCAGACCAGGGAATAGTTCTTCGATAAAGTTGAACACACTTCCAAAAGCACCCAGGTTACTGCCAAACATTCTGTAAAAAATAATAGCAGATATTGGGGCCCAGATCACGTCACTCACTTCTCCTAAAACCGGCACAGTATAACTTGCACATCCGATCAGGTCCATTACGATACAAGTCCATAATGCAGGGGTAAATCTTCTTTCCATAGACCTCCGCTTTAAATGTTAACAAAGTATAATCAAATAGCTTACCAATTTAAATTACGGTTGACCGGTATGGGAATTACGATGCGGCGTTGTGGCGTTTTTTGGGAGTAAATCTTTGTAATACAATCTATTAAAAAATGCTGATTTGTTCTCTCTGTGTATTCGTAATCCTATAATCAAACATAATTGTCCTCTAAATAGTATAACGTATTGGCGCTATATAAAGTTACGAAGTATTTAACGTTACAGATGTACGGAATTTTAAATTGCGTAGTTTCACGTAAACTGTTTCCAACATGCTTAACGAAAATTCCCGCCGCGATATGATTAAAAAGGCTGCTGCTATGGCGTTTGCTTCCACTTCTCTTGCATCTCTGTCTACCCGTGTGATGGCGCACGAAAACAAGGTAGAGGAAAAACTGAAAGGCCAGATCAACCATTCCGTTTGTGCATGGTGCTATAATGACATTCCACTGGAAGACCTTTGTAAGGCGGCCAACAGGATCGGCCTCGCCTCTATTGATCTGCTGGACCCCAAGGATTTCGCTACCGCTAAGAAATATGACCTGACCTGCGCTATGGTGGCCTCTATCAATAAAGACTGGAATATCGGCCGGGGCTGGAACAGAGAAGCACATCATGATCAGCTCGTTACATACTACGAATCCCTGATAGATGAAACTTCAAAAGCCGGTTTTACAAACCTGATCTGTTTTTCCGGCAACCGGGAAGGACTGGACGATCAGGCTGGTATTGAAAATTGTGCAAAAGGACTGAAACGCATTATGAGCTATGCGGAGAAGAAAAAAGTGACCATTGTGATGGAATTGCTGAACAGTAAGGTGAACCATCCTGATTATCAGTGCGACCATACCAACTGGGGCGTGGAACTATGTAAATCAATTGGTTCAGATCGCTTTAAGCTGTTGTACGATATTTACCATATGCAGATCATGGAAGGGGATGTGATCCGCACGATCCAGGATAATCACCAGTATTTTGCGCATTACCATACTGGTGGCGTTCCTGGTAGAAATGAAATTGACGAGACGCAGGAACTGTATTATCCGGCTATTATGAAGGCGATACATGATACAGGCTTCAAAGGCTTTGTTGCCCAGGAATTTGTGCCTAAACGCGCTGATAAACTGGCTTCTCTGAAACAGGGTGTGGAGATATGTGATATCTAGTATTTCCAGTCCTGCTTCAGTATCCCCATCACCACCGTGTCTACATATTGTCCATGCAGTTTGGCACTGTGGCGAAGAATTCCCTCTTTGGCAAAACCAAGCCTGATGGGGATCTGGGCACTCCGCTCATTCTGTAAAGCAAAACGTATCTCTAACTTATTAAGCCTCAGCGATTCAAAAGCAAAAGAGATGAGGGCTTTGCAGGCGTTCATGGCAATACCTTTGCCACGAAATTTTTCGCCCAGCCAGTACCCGATCTCTGCTTTTTCCAGCTGATGGTCCCAGTTGTGCAGATCGACCACACCGCCTAATTGCTCCTGGTGCCATATACCCAAAGCAATGGCTTCCTGATCTTCTGTTTTGCGCAGCATCATCTCAATAAAACGAAGCGTATGATCTGAATGGGTGTTGTAATCCACCCAGGGAAGAAAACGACGAAGACTTTTGCGGGAAGTATCCATTTGCTGATAGAGGGCAGGCGCGTGTTCCGGTTGCAGTTGCCTTAGTATAAGAGATTCATTGACAGATAATTCCAGCATAAAATAAAATGAGGTTTGGCGTACGGCCAAACCTCAAAATTAATAAATTACTACTTCATTGCTATCAGCTGCTGCTTCTGCATATCCTTTACGATCTGCTTTGCAAACAGGTAAGCCTGCCGGTAAGCAGTAGGAGGGTCTACTGACGCTGACTGCGCATTGTACAGTAACTTCTTCTCTTTCAGGTCATACAGATTGGTATCCCACTCGTATTTCGTATTTACCTGATAGTATCCCGGATCGTACATGCGACCGTACCAACCCCTGTAATAAGGCCAGAAACCACCATAGTATGGATTACCGTAAGGGCCATAAACACCATAACCCGGTACATAGGTCTTCTCACGTGCTTTATCCACCATCGCGATCGTCATCACCTGATCTACATCACTGCTGCGGAATTTTTTCAGGGCCGTCTTTTCATCTCCTTTACCAAGACTGTCCTCTGGCCCGTAGGTAGCATAAGCAGAAACCGCATTATAGCCTTCCTTCTTCAGTTCCGAAACCAGGTTATTCTCCATCAGTATACGCAGACTGCGTTCTTTCGCAGGTACCAGCGCTATCACCATGATCTTATTCTCCTGCTGTATCCGGGCATCCGGTGTCTTCCAGGACGAAGTTAGTTTGGTGCTGGTACAGGCTGTCATGGACAACAGCCCTATAGCCATTAAAAATAATCCTAACTTTTTCATAATTCCTCCTTTTAACTACCTGTTAGACGCAGGTAGACAGAAAGAGTTACAACTGGATAAGAAAATTAACATTTCTTTGATAACCAGATACTTCGTGTCAATTAGGAATTAAGAATTACGAATTAGGAATTCATTTAATGAATGTGTGCAATGACCATTATTGCCATACTACAGAACCATTCACCTATCACCAGAAAGGCCTCATCCTTCATTAATCCTTCGTTTTTGAATGAAAGATCAATGAAGGATGAAGCCTTCTTATTAATACAAAAGATAGTAATTCAATACATCACCCACACTACTCTCCGCAGCATTTCAATTCCTGATCAGTAATTGATCACCTGCTCCTGTATACCCGCCGGAATCTCTCTGAACTCATACAACTGTGTACGCAGCTGTGGTTCGAAACCAGCTTCCTTGATCGCTTCCTGCATAGAACGGTAGGTGAATCTGTGCGGGGCGCCGGCAGCGCTTACCACATTCTCCTCGATCATGATGGAACCGAAATCGTTCGCGCCGGCATGCAGACAGATCTGCGCCACCTGCTTACCTACTGTCAGCCAGGAAGCCTGGATGTTTTTGATATTAGGCAGCATGATACGGCTCATCGCGATCATACGGATATACTCTTCAGAACTTGTCATGTTATGTACGCCACGGATACGTGATAACAGTGTATCCACGTCCTGGAAAGTCCACGGAATGAAAGCGGTGAAGCCATAATTGCCTTCCGGCTTTTCACTCTGTACCTGACGGATGTCGGCAAAGTGCTGGAAACGCTCCATCAGTGTCTCCACGTGACCAAACATCATGGTGGCAGATGACGGAATGTTCAGTTTATGCGCGGCTCTCATCACGTCCAGCCATTCCTGTGCACCGCATTTTCCTTTGGAAATAAGACGGCGTACGCGGTCGTTGAGGATTTCGGCGCCTGCTCCCGGTAAACTGGCCATACCAGCTTCCTGCAAGGCAGCCAGCACCTCGATGTGCGTACTCTTTTCCAGTTTGGTGATATGCGCTACTTCAGGGGGTCCGAGCGCGTGCAGCTTCATAGCAGGATATAACTGCTTCAGCTGTTTGAAAGTATCTACATAGAATTTCAGCCCCAGTTCCGGATGGTGACCTCCCTGCAGCAGCAGCTGGTCCCCGCCGAATTTCAGCGTCTCTTCTATCTTTTTCTTGTATTCGTCAATGCTGGTAATATAAGCCTCAGCATGACCGGGAACTCTGTAGAAGTTGCAGAACTTACAGTTGGCCGTACACACGTTCGTTGTATTTACGTTTCGGTCAATCTGCCAGGTCACCTTTCCATGAGGTACCTGCTGCTTACGCAGTTCATTCGCCACATCCATCAGTTCCGCAAGCGGTGCCTTTTCAAAGAGGTAAATCCCTTCTTCCGGTGTGAGCCACTCGAAGTTTAATGCTTTCCTGTATAGATCTTTCAGTTCCATGATGAACAAAGGTAGGAATAATGTTAAATTTATAGCACCGTTATTCTGTCACGGTCTCTGTATGCAAAATTCTACGCTGTTGAAGCACTGTTGGCTCATATCAATTGCCATTATGTGTCTGTTCCACGTTGCCTCGGCGCAAACGACACCTGCACCTGCAAGCACTCCAAAAGAAGGTGAGCTGATCACCCGTTTCCCGTTCAAACAGTATTATGGTGGCGTAGTCGTCATCAGGGCCTGTCTGGCCGGCATTCCCGATACGCTCCAGTTTATCCTGGATACAGGCAGCGCCGGTATATCGCTGGATACCAATACCTGTGTGCAACTGGGTATCCAGTTAACGCCTACTGACCGCATCGTCAGAGGGGTAGGAGGCTCGAAAACCGTGGCCTTTGCCATGGACAGAACACTGTTATTACCTGGTTTACAGGTAGATAGTCTGGATTTCCATGTCAATGACTATGAACTTATCAGCCAGGTGTACGGCCTCCAGATCGATGGTATCATGGGATACAGCCTGTTAAGTAAATTTATCGTACAGGTAGATTACGACACTGAAACCATTTCCATCTACCACAAAGGCAAATTCAACTATCCGAGAGGTGGTCACCTGCTGAAGCCATCCCTTACGCTGATCCCCATCGTGAACGGTTTTCTGAAAAACGGGAAAGCACAGCACTTCAACCGCTACTACTTTGACACTGGCGCCGGCATGTGCCTGCTGCTGTCCCATCAGTTCGTACAGGACAGTGCGATCCTTTCTTCCCGGAAAAGACAGCGTAAAGTGATCCAGACAGAAGCGCAGGGCCTGGGCGGTAAAATGAACATGGATATCACCACCTTACAGGAATTCAAGATCGGTAACTATAACTTCAGGAACGTACCCGTCTACCTCTTCGATGACGTCACCAATGTCACCGCTTATCCCTTCCTCGGCGGTATGGTCGGCAATGACCTGCTGCGCAGGTTTAACCTGATACTCAACTACGGCAAAAAGGAGATCTACCTGATACCAAACTCCCATTACAAAGATCCTTTTGACTACTCCTATACAGGCCTGATCATCTACCTCATAGATGGCAGGGTAGAGATCACTGATATTATCAAAGGTTCTCCGGCCGAAAAAGCCGGTTTGCTGAAAGGGGACATCATCATGGCGATCAACAATACCTTCTCAAATAATTTGCAGATATACCGCGATCTGCTGAAAAATGTAGGTACCCGTCCTTCACTCCTGATCATGCGCAACAAAGAGCTGATGATAAAAAAAATGCAGATCAAAAGCATATTATAAGCGCCTGATATAATACATTGCACATTCCTCCGTTAGAAATCTGTGTGGGGCCATCCCGTTAAAAGGAGATAATGTTCATCGTGAGAAAGTACCTTTTTGCCATACTCGTATGCCTGCCGGTATTCCTCTTCGCACAGGTACCGGCCATTCAGAAACCAACTGCGACGGTCCCCTTCCGGCTGTTCGACCGTTACATGGTGATAAGCTGCGCCCTTTCCGGCGTAACGCCTACTGGTGTCGTGGACAGTCTGCACTTCATCTTTGATACCGGGGCAGAAGTAACGACCTTGCGGCAACAGACAGCCGACCGGCTGCAACTGAAAACAAAAAACAATGGTGGTCTCAGTGGCACAGATGCCGTTGTTGTCAGAGTGCCGACCGCAGAGCTAAGCGTCCTGTTTTTTGAAAAGACCAGACTTCCTTTCGTCAAAGTATATATCGAACCCCTCACCGAATTCAATGACATCCCCGTCACCATCGATGGCATCATCGGCGTGGACCTGCTCAAGGCTTTCATCGTGAAGATCGACTACGAGAAAGAAGTACTGCAGCTTTACCGTGCACAAAAAACACCACCCAATACACCCGGACAACGGATGGCGCTCACCCGGAACTTTGAAACGCCGGCACTGGAAGGCACGATCACCCTGCCTGACGGACAGACGCTGAACAGCTATTATCATCTCGTTTCAGGTGGAGAATACGGCATCCTGTTCAACTTTCCCTACGTGGAAAAACATCACCTGAATACCCGCCTGCCCATCCTGAGCACTGATAAAGTAGGCGATCTTTATAAAGATTTAACTTACACCAATACCAGTTTACCTGCCCTTGAACTGGGAAGCACAAAGCTGATGCAGGTTGGGGCCAGCTACAGCAAAGACGTCAATGATGCCGGCTCTATACGCGAAATGGCCGGTTCTATTGGTTATATGGTATGGCGCCAATTCAAATCCATTACGATCAATTATACCGGACGCGAGTTATTTCTGGAAAAATAGTAGCAGTCCATTCTCCCATTCTTTTAGTTAACTTGCAACTCTCATAAACAGGGAAATATGATTCATTTCAATAAATTCACTTTAGCCAACGGATTGCGCGTGATCGTGCATGAAGACCATACCACTCCAATGGCAGTGGTAAACGTGATGTACGATGTGGGCGCACGTGATGAAGATCCAACAAAGACTGGCTTTGCTCACCTGTTCGAACACCTGATGTTCGGCGGCTCCATCAACATTCCTGAATACGATGAACCTTTACAGATGGCCGGTGGCGAAAACAACGCCTACACTACCAGCGATCTGACCAACTACTATATACAACTGCCGGCAGAGAATATCGAAACCGCCTTCTGGCTGGAAAGCGACCGTATGCTCTCTCTCGCGTTCAGCGAAAAAAGCCTGGACGTACAGCGTAAAGTAGTATCTGAAGAGTTCAAGGAACACTACATCAATAAGCCTTACGGAGACGTATGGCACAAAATGAGAGACCTCGCTTATTCCACCCATCCCTACAAATGGATGACCATTGGAAAGGAACTCTCTCATATCGAAAATGCAACACTGCTGGACGTAAAAGATTTCTTCTTCAAATATTACCGCCCGGCCAACGCGATCCTCGTTGTTGGTGGGCACGTGACGACCGCACAGGTAAAAGCGCTGGCAGAAAAATGGTTCGGTGATATTCCGGGTGGAGAACGCATACAGCGTAATATCGCTCCGGAACCACCACAGACGGCCTCGCATAAACTCGAAGTGAAAGCCAATGTTCCGCTGGACGCATTGTACAAATGCTACCATATGCCCGGTCGTACAGGTAAAGGCTACTACGCTACAGACCTGATCTCTGACATCCTCGGTGGCGGTGCATCTTCCCGTCTCAACCAGGTACTGGTGAAAGAGAAAAAACTGTTCAGCAATATTGACTGTTATCATTTCGGTACACTCGACGGCGGTCTGCTGACCATCGAAGGCAAACTGGTGAAAGGTGTGAAAATGAAAGATGCAGAAAAAGCCGTGCAGGAAGAGATCGATAAAGTACAGCAAACCGTCATCCCTGAAAGAGAATTACAGAAAGTAAAAAACAGGGTGGAAAGTATGCTGGCTTTTGAAGATATGGGTCTGCTCAACAGGGCAAACAACCTGGCATTCTATGAACTGATCGGTGATGCTTCCCTCATGAATAATGAATTCAGTCATTACGAAGCCGTAACGGCCACCGAAATGCACGAGGAAGCACAACATCTTTTCGACGAGAAAAATTCCAATACGATTTACTATTACGCAGGATAACATGTTCATACACAACTGACATGTACGATCCTTTGTAAATAAATATGCTTTTAGATTAATGATAAACCGGAAAATTGCCCCTGAAATAAAAGATGCCACGGCCTTCGATATCAAGCTGAGACCTTACGAAAAGGTTACGCTGGACAATGGCATCCCTGTCTATATCATCAAATCGGACGAACAGGATACTTTACAGCTGGAACTGGTATTCCCGGGTGGCAGCTGGTATGAATCAGAAAATCTGGTCGCATCCGCCACCAACTTCCTCATGAAGAATGGTAGTGGAAAATTCTCAGCCCTCCAGATCAATGAAAATATCGACTACTTCGGTGCATATCTGAACCGGAACAGTCATCATGAATACGCTACCTATACGCTGCACTGCCTCACCAAACACTTTGCTGACCTGCTGCCCGTATTACAGGAAGTGATCCTCGATCCGGTTTTTCCTGAAGAAGAACTCGCGATCTTCCGTCAGAACATGAAACAAAGACTGGCGGTAAACCTGCAAAAATGCGACTTCGTAGCCAACAGGCACATTGACCGCTACCTCTTCGGTGAGTTTCACCCATACGGCAGAGTGAGCAGCATGGAAGCCTATGACGCTTTGCAGACCGCTACCATGCAGGCATTCTACAAACAGCATTACACGTACAATAACTGTAAGATATTCGTAGCTGGCCACCTGCCGGCGAATATGATAGCCATGCTGAACGAGTATTTCGGTAAAACGAAATGGAACGGCGAAGCATCTATCGTTCGTCCCGAGATATCCATCATGGCGGCAGAAGAGAAGAAGTTCCGCATCTTCAATGATGAAAATGGCGTACAGGGCGCCGTTCGTGTGGCACGTCCATTCCCGAACCGCTACCATCCTGACTTCCCTAAAATGCTGGTGCTGAACACCATTCTGGGCGGCTACTTTGGCTCCCGTCTGATGAGCAACATCCGCGAGGAAAAAGGATATACCTACGGTATCCACTCTCAGCTCTATAACTTCCGCCAGTCCAGCGCCATCAATATCCAGACAGAAGCCGGACGCGATGTGTGTGAAGCGACCATCGAAGAGATCTACAAAGAACTGCGTACCCTCCAGCAGGAGATCGTACCGGAAGAAGAACTGCACCTGGTGCGTAACTTCATGATCGGTTCCATTCTCGGCGACCTGGATGGCGCATTCGAAGTGATCCAGCGTTGGAAAAATCTGATCCTGAACGGACTGGATGAAAACTACTTCTACAATAACATCAATACCATCAAGACGATCACCGCTGAAGAAATACACGAATTAGCACAGGAATACCTGTCTCCTGAAGACTTCTACGAACTGGTGGTAATCTGATCCCACATCAATTTCTACAGCTTTATCGCTGTTTTTATAAAAAAAGAGGCTTCCACAATGTGTGGAAGCCTCTTTTTTTTGCAAATTGACTTCAATTTATCCCTGAAAACAGCCAATCTCACATATTTATATTTTATTATATTTGCACCCCTAATTGTTCATATCCTATGAAACGCCTTATCCTTTGTTTACCGTTGTGCATCTGTCTGAATGTTTTCGCACAAACCAGCAAATCTGCCGTTGACTCTCTCGAGAAGCGCTATCAGCAATGTCTGTCAGAAGGAAAAAGCAATTTTAACTGCGCCCTTCAGTATTACACACAGATGGATAGTCTGCTGCACAGCGTATACACCGAACTGTATGATAACCTGGATAACAATCGCAGACAAACCCTGCAGATATCCCAGCAGCAATGGGAGGAGAAAAAAGAAACCTACTTTAAAGACATCGATCTGCGCGTGGAAAAGAAAAGACCGCTCACATTATCTGGTCTGGACGATGATATGATCGTTACCGATAACAAAGCAGCTTTCCTGAGAACGCGTGTAGTAGAGCTCCTGGGCAAAAATTCCTGAGTCTAATGGTGGGTAGCACGGCGTTTGATCATGCCGCCTTTGGTATCGTTGATATTGTGTTGCACAATGAAAGCCTTTTCATCGATCTTCTCGATCTCGTCGATGATCTTGTGTACTTCCAGACGGGTAACAACAGTATAAATGATGTCAATATCTCTGTCAACTGATCCGCGCTTGCCAAATCCACTTTGCCCTTTAAAAACGGTCACGCCCTTACGCAGGGACAGGGTGAGGGTTTTTCTTATGAGCTCACTTTCATTGGAAATGATGGTCAGTGCAATGTACTCTTCAAAACCCTGGATGATGAAATCAACCGTTTTGGAGGCAGATAAATAGGTCAGCATTGCGTACAGGGCCGTTTCCACATTGATCAGCACAGCCGCAATACTGAAGATGACGATGTTGAAATACATGATCACTTCACCCATTGACAACACCGTTTTCCGGTTGATGTAAAGGGCCAGTACCTCTGTACCATCCAGCACGGCGCCACCTCTTACGGACATACCGATACCTGCGCCGAGAAAGAAGCCGCCAAAAATAGCGATCAGCAGCTTGTCACTGGTAATGGTCGGCACGTTGATAAACACCAGGGCTGCCGCCAATCCAAGGATAGCGCAAAGCGCCCGGATGGTGAAAGCGACAGACAATTGCCTATATGCCAGCAGAATAAACGGAATATTGATCACGATCAGCAATACCGATATAGACCAGCCGGTGAGCCGGCTTATCAGCAGGGAGATACCCGTTACGCCGCCATCGAGGAACCCATTGGGTAACAGAAACCCTTTCAGCCCAACGGCTGCCAGTAAAACTCCGATACCGATCAATACGATATCCTGAACATTCTGAATATAACTAATGCGGGCACGCGTCTTCCTGTTTTGTGACATATCTGTAAACTTACAATCTTTCCTGATGTCTCAACCACCTTTCCGGTATCTCATTATTACTCGCCATCAGATAGTCGCCATAGGAGCAGGGCAGGAAGCTTTTCTCTTTTGATTTACCTTTTGCAGGCAGTTCCATCCACCAGCGACCCGTCTTTTTACTTTTGAGGAATACAGTGTCGATATCTGCACAAACGATATTGAATTCGTAGAAGCCGTCCCTTTCTTCCAGCAACGCTTCTTTTTTCCTGATGGCAATACCATCCACAAAATACCAGAGCATCTGCGCGATCTGTTTGGCCGTCAGGGACTCCCGGTCACTTTCCGGACGGTAGCCATAAATACCAAAGGTGCTGAGCCTTCCGCTCATACCGGCATAACGCGCCAGTGTACAGGCTTCGTCACCACCCAGTCCGTTAGGGGAGAGGGTGTTCGCTGGTGCATCATTATGCTTGATGATATTGATATCAATACTGAAAAGGTCTGTATTACGCAATACAGGTTCTATCTCTTCCAGATTCTCCCGCACCCTGCCCAGACGGTAACAGTCGAAACGCAGTTTATCCAGCGTCTCGATCATATGCGGGTGTATAAAATAACTCTGGAAAGCAAGGTGATTGTAATGACGGATGTAGTTAGGCTGTTCCGTCAGCATTTCCATGAGGAACTTATCTGCCGGTACCTGTGATTCTTCTTTCAGATCGATGATCGCATCCGCGACGGTTACTTCGATCACATATTTCTGAGAAGCGTAGGCCTTGTATTGTGCGTAGGTCAGATCATGCGATCCGCCTAAGAGGATGACCGTTTTATTGGAGTTGATCAGTTCCGCCAGCACCGTTTTTAGTGCGGCATAGGTATCATGCAGACTAACCCCTTTACGGAGATTGCCCAGGTCAGCTATTTTGACGTCTCTGTGCCAGTAATATAAACTGTAAAATTCGCTCCTGACGATATCGGGGGATTCCGGACCTCTTTTACCCGGACCGTATCCACGGTCCTCACTTACGCCAAGAAGGACCAGGTCTGCTGCATCGAGATTGGGGATATGACCTTCTTCATAAGCATCGGTAACACCGCCGATCTGAAAGTCATCATAAGCCTGGTCATTGTTCAGGCTGCCTTTAGAAATTGGTAACAGATAATCATGCAGGTGCGTAAAGTCTGACATCACAACAACTTTTGTTTGGCGGCAAACCTACGAATCAATTATGAAATTTATGACGTCGGGAAAAGATGAACAGCGGATTGTTATCGATAGGGCACATCAGGGGTCACATGATCAATGTATGGTCATGAAATAATCCGCGAAGCTGTGAGATTAGTTCTTGTGGACGATGAATTCGAATGCTTTATGCTCCTTCCTTGAAAATGCTTTCTGTAGTACAGATCGTTTGCTGGTGATGCGGTTTTTGTTGCAATCAGCAACTTCCATAACGTTACATAGGTATTCCATGGTCTCGACCATTGTAAGCATATCGCTGATCTGCTTCACTGCATATTGAATCTGTTGTTCGCTGTACCGATCCTCATGCAGTAAGATCAATAAGTCCCTCTCAACCTGTTTCATTTGAATAATTTGACTGTTCCCTTAAAATTGTTAAAGGCGTTTCCATATAGGTGTAAGCGGCTTGGCGTATATTAACAACTGGATGTCACAAGTTTTCCTTCAAGATCGGGAACTCAACGGCAAAGACAAAGTACTTATTACTTAGTGCATTCGTTTTTTATTCATGGTAGGGCATCCGCAGTCGTTCTTCTTCAATATCTTACAGCCCTGACTCATAATGATAAGACTACCGCACACTAAAAAGATAGTCATCCATTTTTTTGTTCTCATATACTCTTAAGTTAGTTCACTTTATTATAAAGCCTGTCTGTACGAGAGTTTACCGTTTCTTAACAGTGCGCTTTTCTAAATTAAGCTAATTTCGTAAAAATTTCAAATATTTGTCCACAATTTCTACGCGCAAAACGATTCTCATAGTCCCGCTCGACTGGGGATTGGGACATGCCACCCGCGACATCCCGCTTATCCATGAACTATTAAACGCTGGCTGCAAGGTTGTTATTGCAGCGGAGGGAAAACACGCCGCTCTCTTACAGCAGGAGTTCCCGGAACTGACCATGCTTTCCTTACCTGGTTATCGCATCGAATACGCACAGAAAGGCTGGTTTTTCGGATGGAAAATCATCCAGCAGATCCCTAAGATCCTGAACGCTATTAAGTTCGAACAGCAATGGCTGGAAAAAGTGGTGGTAGAACATCAGATAGACGCCGTGATCTCGGACAACCGCTTTGGTCTGTACCATAACAAAATACCTACTGTTTTTATCTCGCATCAGTTACTGATCAAGACGCCTTTCGGTGGTTTCATCGAAAAGTGGTTACAGGCACTTAACTACCGTTATATTAACCGGTACAGCGCCTGCTGGATTCCTGACTATGCGGACGCACATAACCTTTCCGGTATCCTGGCGCATCCTTCAAAACTACCGGCTAATACCACCTACCTGGGTTGTCTCAGCCGTTTTGAAGATCGTACAGATGTGAAACAACAATACGACCTTCTGGTACTCATATCCGGCCCGGAACCTCAACGTTCCAACCTGGAGAAAATGATACTTGACCAGATCGGCTCTTTACAGATAAGCGCCCTGATCGTCAGCGGTAAACCAGGTACACCGGAAAAGAAACAGATCGCTCCAGGTGTACAGCAGGTTAATCACATGAATGCCAAAGAATTGAATGAGGCAATGCTGGCATCCAAAATGGTATTGAGCCGTTCCGGCTATACCACGCTGATGGACCTGGTAAAGCTGAACAAAAAGGCCATCCTGATCCCGACGCCCGGTCAGTCAGAACAGGAATACCTGGGTAAGTTCCTCATGAAAAAAGGCTATTTCTACAATATCCCGCAGCATACGTTCGATCTTAAAAACGCCCTCGAAGCAGCTGACAAGTTCGAATTCAAATCATTTGAACACGAACAGGATATGGAGCAGTATAAAGATGTCGTGAGGAAATGGGTGAATCAGCTCGAGACTAACAACTAGCATATTCCGGATGTACACAAAATAAGAGAGAGGCGCCCGCTTAGATGGACGCCTCTCTCTTTTATACGCTTCAGTGGATCATTTCGTTGCAGCAGCGGTCAGACCTTCTACCGCTTTCTTATCACTACCCACGAATATCTGTTTGCCAACAATCGCTACCGGACGCTTCAGGAAAGAATACTCCTGAAGGATCAGATCGCGGTAGTCATTCTCAGTAAGTTCTTTTTCATGCAATCCCATCGGACGGTATTTCTGTGACCGGCGACTGAACAGCGCCTCATAAGTACCCGCCAGCGCATGCATTTCTTCCAGCTGTGCAGGAGTGATCTTTTCTGTCTTGATATCCTGCAGCACAAATCCGTTCTCTTTCGCCTTCACTTCCTCCAGTATCCGCTTACAGGTGGTGCAGGTAGATAAATGATATATTTTCTTCATGTAGTTACGCTTTGCTACGCAAATATCCTTTTTTACAGGCAATGTCCAATCTGCACACCGTTCCCCGACACCAACACGCTTCACTATATACGCGCATACGCTGCCCTTCTCACATATCTCCATCAACCTTTCTTGTTCAAAATTCCTCATCGTGTAACAGGCATTCGTCACTGCATTACTGTTCTTAACTTTCACCGTTTAACTGATGATCTTTCCACCTGCATTCGCGCATTCAGCCCCTCTTGCCCTAATTCCTGATTGGTTATTCCTAATGCCTAATTGTTTATTTTTGGCAGATGCAAAAGAAATTGTTTTTACTGGATGCAATGGCGCTCATCTATCGTGCGTACTATGCATTGATCAGAAATCCACGCCTCACCAGCACCGGGAGAAATACCAACGCACAGTTCGGTTTTACCTCCACCTTGCTGGACCTTATCAATAAGGAAAAGCCGACCCACATGGCCGTGGCTTTCGATACGCATGCCCCCACCGAAAGACATACCACCTTTGTTGATTATAAGGCCAACCGTATGGATGCGCCGGAAGATATCCTCGATTCACTGGATGATATCAAACGCATCATCAAAGGTTTCAATATACCTGTTGTTGAGCTGGACGGTTATGAAGCAGATGACGTGATCGGTACCCTGGCATGGCAGGCCGCTGATGCCGGTTATAGTGTATACATGGTAACACCGGATAAAGACTATGGTCAGCTGGTAAGAGATAATGTTTTTATCTACAAACCTCCTTACATGGGCAACAAGGAAGAAATTCTCGGCCCGAAGGAAGTATGTGAAAAATGGCAGATCACCGGTGTTCATCAGGTAATAGATATACTCGGCCTGATGGGTGACGCCGTAGATAACATCCCGGGTATTCCGGGTGTGGGAGAGAAGACCGCCATGAAACTCTTGTCTCAATATCACTCCGTAGAAGAAGTGATCGCAAATGCAGATAAGATCGGCGGAAAAATGGCAGAGAAGATCAAGGCAGGTGCTGAAAGCGCTATTCTTTCCAAACAATTGGCCACCATCATCACAGATGTACCGGTTGCCTTCCATGAAGAAGATTTCTGTATCAAAGACCCAAACAGGGAACAACTGATCGAGGTCTTCACAGAACTGGAGTTCAAAACCCTGGGTAAACGTATCCTCGGTGATGGTTTCTCCGCTCCTGCAGCAGAACCAGCCACGCCTCCAAAAGTACAGCTGGACCTTTTCGGGAATGAGATACAGGGCGCCGCACCACCGCCTTCTGAAGAAGCACAGGATGTGCCGCTCAGCATTATGACGGCTGACAAGAACATCAACAACACGCCACATAATTATGTCCTGGCAGATACGCCTGAAAAAAGAGCCGACCTGCTGGCACTCCTCCTGCAACAACAGGAGATCTCTTTCGATACCGAAACAACCGGTACCGATGCCAATGCGGTTGACCTGGTAGGGATGAGCTTCTCCATCAAAGCAGGAGAGGGATGGTATATCCCTGTTCCGGCTGACAAGGCACAGGCACAAGCCATCGTAGATAGTTTCCTGCCTTTGTTCAATACTACCCATATTACCCTCGTCGGTCAGAACATCAAATACGATATGATCGTGATGAAATGGTATGGGGTGGAATTCAACGGTCCGATCTTCGATACCATGCTGGCCCACTACCTCATCGAGCCGGAAGGCCGCCGTGGTATGGACCTGCTCAGTGCACAGTACCTGCAATACGAGCCTGTTTCCATTGAAACCCTGATCGGTAAAAAAGGGAAAGGCCAGGGCAATATGCGTGATGTGGAGATCGAAAAGATCAAAGAATATGCAGTAGAAGATGCCGATATCACCCTGCAGCTGAAAGAGAAATTCGCGCCTTTACTGCCACTCAAAGCGGTCGACAAAGTGTTCTACGATGTGGAAAACCCACTGGTAAGAGTGCTGACAGATATGGAGTATGAAGGTATTGCCCTGGATATCCAGGCATTGGCTGACTACTCCCGTGAACTGGAAACAGAAATCAAACGCGCAGAAGAAAGTGTATATACCCAGGCGGGTGTCCGTTTCAACCTCGCATCTCCAAAGCAACTGGGAGAGGTCCTGTTTGAAAAGCTGCTGCTGGACCCTAAAGCGAAAAAGACCAAGACAGGACAATACGCTACCGGCGAAGATGTACTGGCGAAACTGGCCAACAAACACCAGATCGTGGAAGACATCCTGGTGTTCCGCGAACTGAGCAAGCTGAAATCCACCTATGTGGATGCACTGCCGCTGATGCTGAACAAACGTACCAACCGTGTACACACTTCCTACAACCAGGCAGTGGCGGTAACCGGTCGTCTGAGCTCCAACAACCCGAACCTGCAGAACATTCCGATCCGTACCGACAGAGGCCGTGAAGTGCGTAAAGCATTTGTCGCGAAAAATGAGGACTACGTATTGATGTCCGCGGATTATTCCCAGATCGAATTACGTATCATCGCCGCGATCAGCGGAGACCTACACATGATCGACGCCTTCCGTCAGGGTTTGGATATCCATGCCGCTACTGCAGCAAAGGTATACGGTGTTGAACTGGCGGATGTAACTGCGGATATGCGCCGGAACGCCAAGAGCGTGAACTTCGGTATCATATACGGGGTGAGCGCCTTCGGTCTGTCCGAAAACCTGGGCATCGCCAGGGGAGAAGCCAAAACACTGATCGACAACTACTTTGCAACATACCCATCCATCAAAAAGTACATGGATGACCAGATAAAGTCCGCACAGCAGAACGGCTATGTGGAAACCTTACTGGGTCGTAAACGCTGGTTGAAAGACATCAACTCTTCCAACGCGGTGGTAAGAGGTTACGCAGAGCGTAACGCCATCAACATGCCGATACAGGGTACTGCTGCCGATATGATCAAACTGGCCATGATCTCCATCCACAAAACGCTCAAAAAGGAAAACCTCCGTTCCCGCATGATCCTGCAGGTACATGATGAGTTGGTCTTTGATGTGCATAAGGATGAAATAGAGCAGATCAAGCCACTGATCCTGGAAGGTATGCGCAACGCCCTGCCGCTGGCGGTACCGGTAGATGTTGAAATAGGCATTGGCGCCAACTGGTTACAGGCCCACTAATAATGAGTGTTATTACTACAATTATATAACTGCGGAAAAGCAATTACGAATGATGCCGGCAGGGGCAGAAATACCCTCCTTCATTCGTAATTGCCCCTCCCGCGGTACAGCCCCGGAATCCATAGTAAAACTCCCTCGCAGCATCATTGCAGCTACTGTATTTATCCCTGATAATTAATATTTTTTAACCTCCTTTGCCTCTTGCGTTTTCCAAAATCGTTTACTAGCTTTCGGCCATGATCCTGACCTCCCGTCTCCAATTGTTATCATGTACCCTGCAGTATTTCGAAGCGCTGTTGCAGGGCGAGGAGGTATTGAGTGAGTTACTCCACATCCGTATCCCCGAACCCTGGACTGAGTATCCGGAAATAATCCTCGTTGCTTACGATAAACTGCGTAATGACCCCTCTATGCTGGGTTGGTTTTTCTACCTGGTCATCCACAAAGAAGACAAATGCCTGATCGGCGCCGGCGGCTTTAAAGGACGCCCCGACAAAGACGGCACTGTTGAAATCGGTTATGAGATCTCTGAGCCCTATCGGGAACAGGGCTATGGTACAGAACTGACCCAGGCACTGGTACGCTTCGCCTTCAGTCATTCCTACGTGAATAAGGTCGTCGCCCACACAGAAGAAGAATACAACGCTGCCGTCAAGGTGCTCCAGAAATCAGGGATGCATTTTGCAGGAGAAGACCCCGAACAACTCTGGAAATGGGAAATCACCCGTGACCAATACCAATGGCCGCAGGATTGAGTTTCCAGCCACCTGCAATCTATTGCATCGCCCATTCATCAATCTTTAGCCTTTAAAAATGACCGTTTTAGCTTAGATTCGACCTCTTTATTTTACAACAAAAGCTAAAACACCATTAAGAATGAAGAAATGGGCGCTATGCCTTGCCGTTTTCTGTTCTACAGCGGCGATTGCACAAACAACCAATAAAGAAGGAAGTAATTACAAATTCACTGTTGTGAAGAACCTGGACGCAGGTGATGTTGAAAACCAGGGTAACACAGGTACCTGCTGGTCATTCTCCGGTCTGTCTTTCTTCCAGGCGGAAGCCCTCCGTAATGGCAAGGGTAAAGATGTCAACCTGAGTGAAATGTTCGTTGTTAGAAGAATGTATCCGCTGAAGGCTGCAAATTATGTGCGTATGCATGGTAAGGCCAACTTCGGTGAAGGTGGTGGTTTCCCGGATGACCTGCTCTGTCTCCGTCAGTATGGTCTGATACCTCAGAGCGTATATGATGGCAACCGCGTAAAAACATACAACCATGCCGAAATGACAGCGCTGCTGGAAGGTGTGGTGAAAAAGATCGGTGCTACCGAAACAACGATCAACCCAAACTGGAACAAAGCAGTTGACGGCGTACTGAATGCCTACATCGGCGATGCTCCTGAGAAATTCGAATACAACGGTAAATCTTATACCTCTAAGACTTTCGCAAAAGACCTGGGTCTGGACGCAGATGATTATGTAATGATCACCTCCTTCACACATCACCCATACTACGAGCAGTTCGTGCTGGAAGTACCGGACAACTGGAACTGGGATAAAATGTACAACGTTACGTTAAACGACCTGACCACCATCGCAGAAAACGCGATCCAAAATGGTTATACCATTGCCTGGGCTGCTGATGTAAGCGAAAAAGGTTTCAACTTCGCACAGGGTCTGGCGATCGTTCCGGATGTTGCTGCCCTGACGCCTGATCAGCTGCAGAAAGCTTTCACGGAGCCGGTAAAAGAACTGACCATCACTCCTGAAGTGCGTCAGCAGGCTTTCGATAACTACGAAACACAGGATGATCACGGTATGCACATCGTAGGTATGGCGAAAGACCAGAACGGTAAAGTATTCTTCCGCGTGAAGAACTCATGGGGTACCGCCAATCCTGGTAACGGTTACTTCTACGCTTCTGAGCCTTACTTTGCTTACAAAACCACCAGCATCATGGTGAACAAAAAGGCAATCCCTGCCGATATCGCAAAGAAACTGGGTATCAAATAAGCTGTAATGCTTCAGTATAAAGTACGCGCTTAACAGCAGCGTTGCACAAAATAAAGGAGGCGGTCTGTAAAAAGACCGCCTCCTTTATTTTAATTTTAATTGCCACCTCAGCGCCGTATTCTTTCATACAGTCCACAGCAAAGACGCCGGGCCAACATAGCCGACCACACATAACAGCATAAACAGCGGGTATATTTTACGCAAACGATACTAGTGATGGTTTAAAAACAACATTACTTGATTTGGTCAATTATATAGCAATCAGGGATGCTTTTTATGCATTTTTTGTTGCAAAAAAGACGCTATAAAGAGAGGATTTTATTGTTGAAGAGGCTAGTATTATACTGAACAAAATAAGACGCTTTTATAAGCATAATATTTATTGACAAAAGCAAGTAATTTAATTGCCATCGTCATTTATTTTACATCAAACATTTATCTGCAAAGGAAAACAGCATTTCAATACTTTTACATTTTATTTTCCTTCGATACGTTGCGCCTCCTGATAAGAGCCTAATCTGAGCTTCACAGGAAGCTGCGTTTGCTTTTCCCAGTTCCATTCTTTTTTGCAGAAAAAACCAAAATGTTGATCATAATAATCATTGGGTTTAAGGGGAGATTGCACCCTCAGATTCTGACTATGCTGAGGCACCTGAAAAGAGGAAAAATAAAGGGGCGCCGCCACCTCCGTTTTGCCTTGCAGCATCCATTTACTTGACTTCGTCAATGGATAAAGGGGGCCAACTATCAGTTTGGTCTGTGCAGATACTTGTGTAAGGCAAGCAATCAACAATAATCCCGCTATGGTCGTAATTCTTCTCATCTTTATTTCATTTTATTGATACTATACTAACGCTTCCCAGCTACCGGCTCCTTCTCTGATCAGTTCCGGTTCGTCACCTGTACAATCGACCACGGTAGAAAAGGTCATACCGCCTGTTCCACCATCTACCACAATGTCAACGATACTGCCAAACTTCTCATGTATGATCTCCGGATCAGTATATTCCTCCACGTATGTTTCGATCGGAAGGGACGTACTGAGTATCGGATTACCAAGCTCCTTTACGATCGCCCGGCTGATATTATTATCGGGTACACGTATACCAACAGTATCTTTTTTCTGTTTCAGCAAACGGGGTACTGCCCGGCTGGCCGACAGGATAAATGTATATGGTCCCGGCAACGCTTTCTTCAGCATCCTGAAAGTGGGGGTGTCCACACTTTTAGCATAGTCTGATAAATGGCTGAGGTCATAACATATAAAAGAGAACTGGGCTTTGGCGGGGTTGATATGTTTGATACGGCAGATTCTTTCCACCGCCTTCGGCTGACAGATATCACACCCCATACCATATACGGTATCGGTGGGATAGATGATCACCCCTCCGTCTTTCAGACACTCTACGATCGTCTTCAGATGACGGGGATTCGGATTGTCCGGATGTACTGTTAAGAGCATAATACAAATTTACGAAACTACTGCCGGAAGCAGCCCCAATTTCCAGGCCAACACCTGTTGCACATTAAATAATCTTACTATCTTTCCGACCAATTTGAAAAACCAATCCGGATGAATACAAAAGGGATTGTTCCGAGAACATGGAGAAGGGTCAAGAAGATCGCACTTATTCTGTTTATAGCACAATTTGTCTACATCATTATACTGAAGTGGATTAATCCTCCCATCACCCTGACCATGATATCCAGCTGGTTTGGTCTGATAGGTACCGATAAACACTTTCATAAAACCTGGGTCAATTACGATGAGATATCCCAACATGCCAAACTGGCGGTATTAGCCAGTGAGGACCAGTTGTTCCCCGATCATAATGGTTTCGACTTCAAGTCCATCGAAAAGGCCATGAAGCACAACCAGAAAAGCAAGAAAATAAGAGGCGCCAGCACGATCAGTCAGCAGGTGGCTAAAAACGTTTTTCTCTGGCAGGGGCGAAGCTGGATACGTAAAGGACTGGAAGTATACTTCACCTTTATGATCGAAAAAATATGGGGGAAAGAGCGCATTCTGGAAATGTACCTGAACGTCGCACAAATGGGAGATGGGATTTTTGGGGTAGAAGCAGCCGCCCAGCAATATTATCATAAAGGCGCCGCCAGTCTGAATCGTGAACAGGCCGCTATGATCGCTGCCTGCCTCCCTAACCCGGTGAAATACACCGTCATCCCTCCGGCACGGGTCACTTCCTTCCGCCAGCGTAAAATATTACAGCAAATGCGTTTTATCGCGCCTGACCCGGATATCTCCGAACTGGTCAGCAGCAAATAAAACACGCATACACAACGATATATAAAAAAAGCGTCCGCCAATGGCGGACGCTTTTTTTATTCCTTTCTGCTTCGTCAGTTATAACAGCGTGTCAACCGCTGCGATCGCCGAAGCTATTCTTTCTTCAAAACTTCCCCTGATCTCTACCCATGGTACACCCGATGCCATCACCAACTCGCGATAAACATTGTAAAAATATTCCCGCATAGCCGGGTCAGGATGCTCCCGCTGAGGGTCTTCCTCCCAGGGAATATCGATATACGTCAACAGGTACAGATCATATTTTCTATCCCTGATGTCCTGTAATATCTCCGGATCACAGTTGCCATACTTATGTTCACTCCATACCTTGATGACATGAAGGTCCGTATCACAGATCAGCAGCCGATTGGCCTCAGCTGCCAGTTGATCTTCCTGCGCGAGTTGCCCTTTTGCAATGCTCAGGAGGTCGGATTGTTCATAAGGCCGGGGTAATGCTGCCAGATACAATCGTGCATACTCCGGTACCCACATCGTTTTATAATGCGCCGCCAGCTGCTCGCTCAATGTACTCTTTCCGGTAGACTCCGGCCCTATGACAACTACTTTCAACATATAATAATATTACTTGGCCAGTCCGGCTGTATTTTGTTCACGCCATATCTTTCTCCAGCTGAAATATCCCATTACCGCCACAATGAACAGGAAAATGGTCAGCACAGCCGTCGGCAGCAGGTGCTTATGAAATAACAGCGGTACCGCTACCAGATTGGATACATTCAGCACCACCCAGTTCTCGATCTTCCTTTTCGCCAGCAGCCACATACCGGCGCAAGCCGTAGCGGATACAAAAGCGTCTATTACCGGAACATCTGAATTGGAGTAATTCCTGAGCAGATACCCAAACAGCGCCCAGCCGATTAACGTTATGCCGCCTGTTACCACCCACTCACTGCGCGTAGCCCAGCCAACCGGCGTTTCTGTTTCGCTTGCGCTTTTTCTGGCCCAATGATACCACCCGTATACGCTCATGATAAAATAGTAGACATTCAGCGTTGCCTCTGCATACAGTTTAAACTGCTCTCTGGATAACAGGTAAGCATAGATACCCGTGCTTACCAGTCCTGTAGGGTACAGCCAGATGCTGTTCTGCTTACTGCAGATCACACTGATAGCGCCAAACAGCGCCGCTATGATTTCCAGCCAGCTCATTTGGTGTACGCCTTCCAGCACCCCCTGATATAGTGCGTCAAAATTCATCCTGCTAAGTTATATGGCGTTATTTCTCTCCCAGTAAACAGCCTGATACGTTCCAGGCACTGAAACTGGTCCCTTCTCTTTCTCCCAGGGGTATCTTCACTTTGAAAGTGTGTACGCCCGGTGTCAGATCGGGCAAAGGTATGGTAACCGGTTCAGTTACACTACCCGGGCACCAGTTAGATCGGCTCAGATCAGAAGAAGAAAGTCCGTTGCCGAAATTACCTGATGACGGGTTCAGTAAACGGAAGTTACCACAGTCCGTTCTCCAGGGAATAAAATGGTATACGCGTTTGCCATCTACAAAGATCTCGTTCAGCTTCTGGTTGAACTCATCTCCGCCGCCCCAGCCGCCATGACCGGTAGACGTATAGCGTAAACGCAGGTTCTTCAGTCCGGCTGGTACATTTACAGTTACCTCCAGGGAATCTTTGCCGAACATCGTACCATACTCCTGGCTGGCCATTTCCATCAGGTTGGTCGTATTGAATATCGGCATGATAAAGTGTTCCTTACGGGTCGTATCCTGATCGCTATCGCCCGGATAGTACTTCAGTCGCAGACTCACCTTATGGCCACCTTTGTCATAGTTACCCACAAATACACCTATCCATACCTCGCCATTCAGCCGTGGCTGGAGCTCCGTAATATCCTGACGGTACACGGCAGAATCAGCCCACTGGTATCCCTTGATCTTTACTTTCTGATTGTAGTGATGCACGCCGAACGGTGTAAAGAAGCGCATCAGTTCGAGGGTAGGGAGGTAGTCGTCGGTAGCGGTCACCCCACGGTATTTCTCATGATATACCGGCAACGCGGTTACACCATTTTTCAGTCCATCCAGGAAAGACTGCTTTTTATCCTTCGGGACCATAAATACAGACCCGGTACGATCATATGCATCTCCGTTGGAGTATTGCGCCACTTCTGCAAACACGGTACCTGCGTTCAGCGCAGGCAGTTGTACCTTTTTCAGGATCACAGTTCCACCTGCATAGTGGTAAGTCACATTCTCCTGTTCTCCGGCAGGGTCATGGTGCTCATTCCCCCAGCTGATCTGCTCCTGGTTAAAGATGCTGATCGTGGTGAACCTGTTTTCTATGACCTGGCGCAGGTAAGTGGCGTCATCCACCATCTGTCCCATGGCAACAGGCCATTGCAATTCTTCGTCCTTAACAGTACGCAGGTCTACCTTTGTAGCGATGTATTCTGAATTACCATTACGTATAGACCTGAGCACCAGACCAAGACCAGGCGCATAACCCTGTACCGGGGTCCCTTTAAACGGTAATGCATTGGTATACCAGACATCTATGCTGTTGGAACGTACAACCAGTTTCGCCTTTTTACAGGGATATCCCAGTATGGTGTCGGTACCTGGTACTAATTCAGCCTGTTCATAGTCGGCAAATGCCTTCTTAAATGTCAGCAGATGACCGTCTTTGTCGCTGATCTGCTGGTAAGTAGCCTTCACCTTGTTGTCCAGCAATTGCAATTCCTTTTTGTTCACTGCGTTCAGCGGCTGAAACCGGGCTTTATCTCCCTTGATGATCAGCTGAATACCCCCATCGGGCATATCCTTACCATTGTACTTAAAAGCATAGGTAACCTCGGCGCCGGGTTGTGCAGACCTGGACTGCGCCAGTGCGGTCCCTGTTACGAGCAGGGTCATCCACACAAATGAAAATTTCCTCATAAGTATAAGTGTATCCTATTTATGGCTAAAGATACAGGTATAAATAAAAAAGCACAGTCCAAAGACTGCGCTCTTTTTTAACACTATCATTCTCTCAACTATGGCTTATTCTGCTTCTGCCACTACTTCTTTCACTTCCGGGATCATACGCTTCATCATGCCTTCAATACCGGCTTTCAGCGTGATCATAGAAGATGGGCAGCCTGAACAGGAACCCTGCAGCATCAACGTCACAGTACCGTCGTCGTAATCTTTAAACTGAATAGCACCGCCGTCCATTTCAACCGCTGGTTTCACGTAGTTCTCAAGTAATTCCTTGATACGTTTTACCACATCGGTGTCATCTGCACTTACTTCATTGGTTGCGGCAGCTTTTGTAACCACTATTTCTTCTTCGTTAATAACGGGACGGTTATCTTCCAGATATTCCTTCAGGAAGGCTTTTATAGTAGGTATAATATCGTTCCAGTCGGTGTCAGGGGTCTTCGTCAGGGTAATGAAATTAGCCATGATGAAAACGCCTCTGATAAAAGGAAAACTGAACAGCTCAACAGCCAGTGGTGATGGCTTCGCACTCGCTTCATCAGGAAAATCGATGTGCTTACCAGGATACAACAGTTTGTTCGCTACAAACTTCATTGTTTCCGGGTTGGGCGTCATTTCTGTATATATACTGATTATGGGATTGCCTGTTTTGATCATAGTACACTAAACTTTTATGATGGGACAAAGGTAGCAACTTTCACTCAGAAACTCACCAGAATGAGCCGTAATAGGTATCGAATTTTACAATGCGGATATAGATAAATTTTGATGCATAGGTGCTTTTTTCCGATCCGGACCGCTTTCCGGCACCGTTTGTGCTGCATAAGGAACTTCATTAACCGCATTCCGTCCCTGGGATTGGTTAAATGATTGGTTTTGTTATTTTCGCAGTTTTCAGGTCTTAACCTACATACTAGTCGAATGTTGAAGTATTTATTGGGTGTTGCGCTGTTGCTAACAGGTATCTTCAGCCGGGCAAAAGCACAATTACCACCTAAAAGGGAATTTCGTGCAGTCTGGATTGCCACGGTGGAAAACATCGACTGGCCCTCACGGAAGGGTTTACCGGTCGAAACACAGAAACAGGAATTTATTAATCTCCTCGATAAGCATCAACGCAACGGGATGAATGCCGTTATTGTGCAGGTCCGCCCTGCCGCCGACGCATTCTACGATTCTCCATTCGAACCCTGGTCCGAATACCTCAGCGGGGTACAGGGACAGGCGCCCAATCCATATTACGATCCCCTCCGCTTTATGCTGGAGGAAACACATAAAAGAGGTATGGAGTTCCATGCCTGGTTCAATCCTTACCGCGCAGTCATCCGCAATGCTTCCGCCAATCACATCTCACGTATGCGTCCGCAGTGGTTCGTGAACTTTGACGGTAAAAAATACTTCGACCCGGGTATCCCCGAGGTACGTGAATATGTCACCCAGATCATCCGCGACGTTGTACGCCGCTATGATATTGACGCCGTGCACTTTGATGACTATTTCTATCCTTATCCGGTGCCCGGCAGAGAATTTGGCGACAATAATTCCTACCGCCAGTATGGCCGCAACATGATGAAAGATGACTGGCGCCGCTGGAACGTAGACACCATCATCCAGATGGTGGGCAAAATGATCAAGGAAGAAAAACCCTGGGTAAAATTCGGCATCAGCCCCTTCGGCATCTGGCGTAATAAGAACAAAGACCAGGATGGTTCCTATACTACCGGTCTTTCCAATTACGACGACCTCTATGCGGACGTGCGCAAATGGTTGCAAAATGGCTGGATAGACTACGTTGCCCCGCAACTTTACTGGGAGCGTGGTCACCGTGTCGCCAACTACGAACTGCTCCTCAACTGGTGGGCGCAGCACGGATATGGCCGCAACGTATATATCGGACACGGGGTATACCGCCTGCGCAGCAATGCTGCCTGGAACATCCCTAACGAACTTCCTGTGCAGATCATGGAAGTGCGTACGCTCAATACCATCCAGGGTAGCGCCTTCTACAGCGCCAAGTCCTTCAATGGCAATCCTTTAGGCATAGAAGACAGTCTCCGTAACCATTTTTACCGCTATCCGGCCCTGCGTCCCGCAATGCCCTGGATAAAACTACCAACGCCTTTCCCGCCATATTTTACAGATGCCTTTGAACGTGCCGATGGCCTGCACCTGCACTGGGCAGATGATGATACCTCTGGTCGTACACAACAATATGTGATCTACCGCTTCAACGCCAGTGAGTCTATCAACCTGAACGATCCAGCCAAAATACTGGCCATCGTCCAGCAAATGCCTGATCCTCAGTTCATAGACGCCTCTTATGTAAAAGGCAACCTGTACACCTATGTTATCACAGCGATGAACCGGTTACAGATGGAAAGCTGGGCCAGTGACCCGCTCTATATGCGCCAGTCCGGCCGGAAAACACAATTCATATTTGACCCGGAATAAAAGACAATTAAGAATTAGGAATTAACAATTAAGAATTGGCCAGTTGAACCCGGCACACTAAACAATAAGCGCATTTTACCAATACGGCAATATTTTACTCTCTGATAAAAAACAAAAAAGAGAGCCGTTTCGTCTGAAACGGCTCTCTTTTCTTTATATACAGCCAACAAACATCAACCAAACAAACACCCTCTCCGCTGCATTCTAATTCTTAATTGTTAATTCCTAATTTATTTATACACCGCCTGTACCGGCTTACCTACAGCGCCATTCGGCATCTGTATATGCAGCATCGCCGCGATCGTCGGCGCAATATCCGCCATGCTCACCACATCATTGGTATATCCATGCTTCACATGCCAGCCCATAAATACCAGTGGAAGATGGGTGTCATACGGGTTCCAGTTACCATGGGTCGTTCCTTTGGATGATCCGGAATACCAGCCTGGTTCAGGAATGATGATCACTGATCCACAACGCTTTGGATTGTACCCGTTGACAGCCATGCTCTTGATCGGCTCAGGCAGCGGACTGTTACCCAGATTCTCCATATCTGCGGCAAACTCAACTCCTGGCAATTTCTGCAGGTACTGTACGCTTGCCTTCCTGATCGCATCATAATCCAGCTTCTTTGCCTCGATGGTCTTCAGGTCAAAACCGATATGATAGTTCTCTGCTGTCAGCGCCAGACGTTCGGCGCCAAAACGCTCCTTCAGCATGTTATTGAGCCCATCCATCATTTTACCTTCCGGCAGTCCGGCCGGCAGCTGATTCTCCTGCATGAAACCAACAGAATGCGCCGCGCCATGGTCGGCTGACAGGAACACCAGGTAATTGCCTTTACCCACTTTCAGGTCCAGGTAACGGAAAAATGCAGAAAGATCTTTATCAAGACGCAGGTAAGTATCTTCTACCTCTATGGAGTTTGGCCCGTACTTATGACCTACATAATCCGTTGATGCACAGTTAATCGTCAGGAAGTCTGTCACAGCGCCGGAACCCAGTTTATAACCATCTATCGCTGCTTTCGCAAACTCCAGCGTCAGGGTGTTACCGGAAGGAGTAGATCGCAGACTTCCCTTATCCTTCGGATAGATATCCTGCATATTGTGTGGGAACGTTGCAGTCGTCTCTCCCGTGAAAGTACCTTCCCAACGCACATCATCAGCAGTACTCTGTACATAACTGTTGATAGGATAGAGGGTATTCCATGGTTTAGACATCAATTCTGCCGGTACCTGACGGGCATTGAATGCCTTTACCCATTCCGGCAGGTCTTTCATATAAAAAGAACTGGTCACGAAACTGGCATTGCTGTCATCCAGCCAGAAAGCGCCATTGGCGATATGCCCTGCCGGCAGGATGGAAGCCCTGTCCTTCAGCGATACGCCCACCACTTTTGAGCGGAAGTTGGTAGCCAGTTTCAGTTCATCTGTAATAGTAGAAGCGAGCAGGTTACGGGGAGACATCTTACCTGCATCGGTAGTGGTCCCGATGGGTTGCACGGTCGTATCTTCTGTACAATACCAATGACGGCCGGTCACCTGGTCTGTCCAGTCGTTACCGGTAATACCATGAATAGCGGGTACGGAACCTGTATAAATAGTGCTGTGACCAACAGCCGTAAAGGAAGGTAAATGGGTAATAAAGGTATTTTCGCAGGTAAATCCTTCTCCCAGCATTCGCTTGAATCCGCCTGTTTCGTAGCGGTCATAATAGCGGTAGAGGTAATCCCAGCGCATCTGGTCAACAACGATCCCAACTACAAGTTTAGGACGATCTACCGGTTTCTGAGCCCGGAGCGCTCCTGCCTGCAGCATGGCGCCGGTAAGGGCCAACGCAGACAATGATTTGCAAATTCTTCTCATGATAGATAATTTCAACAGTAATAAGACCTGACTATTAACGCCTTTGGTGACTTAAGGTTGTTAAATTATCTATCCTGAGAGAATTAAAATTGTATAAATAGTACCAACGGGGATATAAATTTATAAGGGTCCCTGTCAATACTTAAAATCCAGCTTCAGCAAAACGTACCGGATAATCGGAGATAATACCATCCGCTCCCATTTCTTTCAGCTTTTTCATCTCCGTAGCTTCCTGCACTGTCCAGGGCACTACCTGGATCTTTTTGCTGTGGCAGAGAGACAACAGCTCCGGTGTTGTAAACTGATAGAACGGATTATAGAACTGCGGTGTAAATCCGAGCAACGCCAGTTGCTCTGCAGGTTTCACGGCTTTATCATAAGTAAGGAAACCCAGTGTCATATCAGGATACCTGCGGTGCAGTACCTGCAAAGGGCGGGGATCAAATGACTGTACGATCAGGCGTTTGCCCAGTGGCAGCAGGTTTTTTACCGCCATCAGTTTGTCGATATATTCCTCCGGCACGGGTTGTTCACTACCATCTGTTTTAGCAGACGACTTGATTTCCAGTAAGTAAACTACGCCAGGCAATTTATGCGATTGCGTATATGCTTCCACCGAATCGATCATTTCCGACAGGAGAGGAGCATATGATTTGATACGCTGCTGTTGCGGAAATTCAGGATACGCCTTTTCTCCGATCACAAACTCCCGGATGCGGCTATAGTCCATTTTATAAAAAGTATACTCCGAACGGGAGGCGGCCGGTATCTCTGAACCATCCGGCATCGTCGTATAGGCGGGATTGAATGAGGCATCATGATACACAACTACCTGACCATCTTTCGTAATGTGCACATCAAATTCGATCGTGTTCGCGCCCGTCTCTATTGCCTTGATCATCGAAGGGACCGTATTCTCCGGCATCAGTCCCCGGGTCCCTCTGTGTCCTACCTTGTAAAATGTGGGTAACTGCTGCTGTGCGGTCATGGGTTTTGTGGATTTACAGGCATTCAGACCTGTTGCGGCTAACAGTACACCTGCGGCCAGCATTGCTTGTTGTAAAGGTTTCATCGTTTAACGTTTTCCAGCTGTTAAAGTAATATCCGGTGTCTCTTTTTACTAAGCCTTCAATGTTAACTGATCATTAATTCGCCCCAGCCTTCATGCAGAGGAAGAGTCCTGCTGCAAGGGCCGCTCCGGCTAAAGGACCGATTATAGGTATCCAGGCATAATCCCATCCGTTACCCCCTTTTCCTTTCACGGGTAATATGGCGTGCATCAGGCGGGGACCAAAATCCCTGACAGGATTGATCGCATAACCTGTAGTACCTCCGAGGGACAAGCCTATCGCCAGTACAAGCAGGGAAACAGGCACTGCCCCCAGTGATCCCATACCGATCGGCGTCTTGTCAGCCCCGAATTCTCCCTTGTCGACGATATAGAAGATGGTGAACAGCAATACAAAAGTGCCGATGATCTCACTGATCAGGTTCCGGCCGGTATTACGGATAGCCGGGGCCGTACAGTAACACGCCTGGATCAGACCCGGGTCTGCCGTATCGTCCAGGTGATCTTTGTACATCAGCCACACCAGGAATGCACCCGACATTGCACCCAGCAACTGGGCGATCACAAATAACGGGAACTGTGCCCAGCTCAGTTTACCGGCCAAAGCCAGTGCCAGTGATACCGCCGGGTTCAGGTGCGCGCCGCTGCTGGGGCCCGCAATTACTACTCCGATGAACACGGCCAGTGCCCAGCCGGTAGTGATCACGATCCAGCCACCGCCATGGCCTTTTGTTTTGTTGAGGATCACGTTGGCCACTACGCCATTACCCAGCAATATCATCAACATCGTCCCCAGGAACTCTGCTAATAAGGGATTCATTGAAAGAGTTATTTATCAGTTAGTCATTGGTGATGCATAGCCTCAGATGATGACCATACACCGTTTACGTGAAACATCTATTTTGTAGCAGGCGCTTCTTCCTCGTGGGTGGAAAACTTCGACCAGGCCTTCACTGCTTTAACCGCACTACTCCATCCGCGCACCCATTTACGCACATCTTCCGCATTGCCTTTTGGCGCAAAAGAATGGTCTACCTGCCATTGACGGGCGATCTCTTCCTGGTCTTTCCAGAAACCTGTCGCCAGTCCGGCCAGATATGCCGCACCCATGGCAGTCGTCTCAGTCACCTTCGGACGAACGACCTGTGTATCCAGTATATCCGCCTGGAACTGCATCAGCAGATTATTATTGGTAGCACCGCCATCCACTCGTAACTCTTTGATGCTGATACCAGCATCTGCTTCCATCGCCCGCAATACCTCCATGGTCTGATAGGCAATACTTTCCAGTGCCGCCCTGGCGATATGCGAAGCATTCGTCCCTCTGGTCATACCCACCAGCGTACCCCTGGCATGTTGGTCCCAGTGTGGCGCACCCAAACCGGCAAATGCAGGCACCAGGTATACGCCGTCGTTATGTGATACTTTACTTGCCAATGCTTCCACTTCTGAAGAAGACCGGATAATGCCCAACCCGTCGCGCAGCCATTGCACTACCGCGCCGGCAATGAAAATGCTGCCTTCCAGCGCATATTCCACTTTGCCGTTTATTTTCCAGGCAATGGTCGTCACCAGGTTATTCTGCGAAATGATCGGTTGCTCACCAATATTCATCAGCATAAAACATCCGGTGCCATAGGTGTTCTTCACCATACCGGGCGCTGTACACATTTGTCCGAACAGGGCCGCATGCTGATCACCTGCAATACCAGCGATCGGAATGGTCGTAGAGAAGATCGCCGAAGTGGTCTGTCCGATCAGTTCACTGGATTGCTTAACCTCCGGCAGCATGGCCGCAGGAATATCAAACAGCGCCAGTAGCTCCTCATCCCATTGCTGGGTATGTATATTAAATAACATGGTACGGGACGCATTGGTAATGTCCGTCGCATGTGTCTTTCCTTCTGTCAGGTTCCATACCAGCCAGGCATCTATTGTACCGAAGGCCAGCAGCCCTTTAGCGGCCCTTTCACGTGCGCCTTCCACATTTTCCAGTATCCATCTCACTTTGGTGGCGGAGAAATAAGCATCGATGACCAGCCCTGTCTTTTCTCTGATCAGTTGTTCATGCCCTGCTGCTTTGAGTTCATCACAATAAGCGGCTGTACGGCGGTCCTGCCAGACGATCGCGTTATGGATAGGTTTTCCGGTATGCCGGTCCCATACCACCGTCGTTTCCCGCTGGTTAGTAATACCGATGGCAGCGATATCCGTGCCTCTGAGTCCTGCTTTGGCGACCGCTTCTGCGGCCACGCCCAGCTGACTGGACCAGATTTCATTGGCATCATGTTCCACCCATCCCGGAGAGGGGAAGATCTGCCGGAATTCTTTCTGGGCGATGGCGACGATGGAACCCGCTTTATCAAATATGATGGCTCTTGAGCTGGTAGTACCCTGGTCCAGTGCCAGGATATACCGGGTTATTTCCTTTTCCTTCATATAGTTGAACGTGAAATTTGACTGCTATTAGTTATTAACGGATGGAGATGGCGGTAAGAGATAATGAGCGGCAATCGCTCTAAAGGCAGTCACCTGCTCCTGTTCCCATGCCTTGTCTTTTCCTAGTTCAGCCGCCATGATCGCGGCTACGCCAGGGGCCATCTCAATGGCGGCATGCGCATCAAGCAATAAAGCACGTAAACGCCGGGACAACACATCATCTACAGTACGCGCCATTTCCTGCTGCACCGCCCATATCACCTGCGCCTTTATATAAGGCAGTCTGGGGCTCAGCGTGTCTTTCAGCTCCGGTCTTGCATTACTCAGCGACTCCAGTTGTGTGGCGTCGCTGCCATATACGTCCATTGGTGCCGGTTTTGAATGTCCGGTCGTATATCCATGTATGTGTAACGTTTCTGTTCCGCAGGGAACAGCCGCCAGACCGACAGTACTGATCGTCATGTCCACAGTGTCTTCCGCCATTTTACGGAAGGTGGTCCATTTACCACCGGTGATGGTGATCAATCCGGATGGGGCGACGATGATCTTATGACTACGGGATATCTCCTTGGTACTATCTGTTTCTTTCTGTGGAGCAGCCAGCGGTCGCAGTCCCGCATATACGCTCAGTACATCTGCACGGGTAGGGGCTTTTAGCAGATAACCCGCCGCCGTCTGGAGAATAAAACTGATCTCCGTCTCCAGGGCCTGTGGCTCCAGACTATGTTCATTCAGCGGCGTATCGGTCGTGCCGACCAATACTTTCCCATGCCAGGGCAATGCAAAGAGCACGCGTCCATCGGCAGTTTTAGGGATCATGAGTGCGCTGGTACTGTTGAGAAAGGATGCATCCAGTACCAGGTGTACGCCCTGACTCGGACGAATGGTAGGTCTGGCGCCCGGTTCGTCCATCTGTAATACTTCATCGGCAAATACGCCGGTGGCGTTGACCACCGCTTTTGCCTGTAGTTGATAATGTTCGCCGGTTTCCAGGTCAGTCGCACTCACACCATTGATCCTGCCGTCGTTATCTTTCTGTAAACCATTGACTTTAAAATAATTGAGCAACACAGCGCCTTTTTCAGCAGCTGTTTGTGCAATGTTGATAGCCAGACGGGCATCATCAAACTGTCCGTCGTGATAAACGATACCACCCTTCAGCTTCTCTCTGCGTATAGCCGGTAACGCTTTGATGACGGCCTCCCGGCCTATGACCTTAGAGGGTCCCAGGCTAAGCCGTCCTGAAAGGAGGTCGTACAATTTCAGGCCGATCCCGTAGAAAGGACCCTGCCACCATTTATAATATGGAATGATAAATTCCTGGTCATGTGCGAGATGAGGTGCGTTCGCCAGCAGGAGCCCTCTTTCATGCAGCGCTTCTTTTACAAGGCCGACATCTCCCTGGGCTAAGTAACGAACACCACCATGTACCAGCTTGGTGCTACGGCTGGATGTTCCTTTTGCAAAATCTGATTGTTCCAGTAACAGGGTGCGAAAGCCTCTTTGTGCGGCATCCATGGCAACACCGAGTCCGGTTGCGCCACCGCCGATCACAATAATATCCCAAACGACTGACGCCGTATTGCCGATCTGTTGTTTAAAGGTTAACCTGTTCATAGTGAGGAAAATACTTTAATTTTCTTTTAATTGGTTTCAGTTTATTTCATCCACACGAGAAAAAAACATACCGGGCGCTGGCATTCCCGTTAACCGAAAATAGATGTTTTGTTCCTTCCTTTTCAGGAAGTTAATGCATAAACGATCATTTATACATGATATTCCTGACTTTTTGCTAAATATTTTTTCTGATACGATGTGTTTAATTCAACAACATGAAAGTAATTTTGTAACGAATTGGAAGAAGGCATAAGCGTATTTATTCCAAATCTGTTTTAAACAATTTTGCTTTTTTCTACAACTGCTAATTCTTTTACGCATATGTCAATGATCAATATTGCAGAAAGACACAAATACATTCTTGATCGTTTATCAGAGAAGGGATATGTGAATGTGGTGGACCTCTGCAAGGAACTGGATGTTTCCGGTGTTACCATCCGTAAAGACCTCAAACTGCTTGAAGACAAATCCCTGTTGTTCCGTTCTCATGGAGGTGCGACAGTAAATAATCCGTACATCAACGATAAACCGGTGAACGAGAAGGAAAAGCTTCGCCGGGATGAGAAAAATAATATTGCCATAGCGGCGGCGGCGATGATCGCACCAAACGACGCTATTATTATATCATCAGGTACGACTGCCCTTGCGCTGGCAAGGAACGTACATCCGAAAGGACACCTGACAGTGATCACGCCGGCACTGAACGTGGCACAGGAACTACTGAGACATCCGGAAATTGAGGTGTTACAGCTGGGCGGTATCGTAAGGAATAGTTCTTCTTCAGTAACAGGCACTTATGCAGAACGCATACTCGCTGACTTCTCCTGTTCGAAACTGTTCCTCGGACTGGAAGGTATCGACATAGAGTTCGGTCTGACCACCACCAACCTGATGGAGGCACAACTGAATGCACGTATGGTGACAGCAGCACAGAAAACAATCGTCCTTGCTGATTCTTCTAAGTTTGGCCGTCGCGGTTTCGGGAAAATCTGCGATCTGGAAGATGTAGATGAGATCATTACAGACAGCGGTATATCAGGACACGTGGTTAAAGCCCTTGAAGAAATGGGTATTAACGTCACGATCGTTTAAATTTTTTAAAAAGGGGAGGGCAGTAGCTTTCCCCTTTTTTATTGTCGTTCCTGCTGCTTCATTTTTTGACCTTTTTTTGCCCCCGGCATCGATACTCCATAGCTCTCCCGTAGATGCGTCGTATATACGTCGTGTATGCGTCGTGTCAACCCTGTTTTTTGCCCCAATAGGGGGTATTCAGGACAAATCAACCACAATCCATTCATTATCAATCTGATAATAATTAAATACTATTTACACTACGTCAGCTGCCCGTTTCCGTCGCAGCCCTAACGGAGAGTAAGTACTATCTGACTATACAATAGTGATAGATCAGTCAACAGCATATCTTCTGACCGACCTCATATCAACCTCCGGCTTTGCATACACGCGCATGGCATAATGATTCTCGATTATATGATTCCTTCTTAGCCTATTACCTTGAAAGTAAGTCCATTATTCCCTGGTCAGACAAGATAAGTTTACAACCATTAAATAACTATTTTTACACATGTCCGCTTATTTATCCCCAACACATTAAACATCTTCATAATCCAACAACTGCCTGCAGACCCTTAAAAAGGGCACATATCCGGTCGTCCCTTATTTAATTCTAACGAATACCTGTACTTTTTTAATCTTTTCTAAATTTTTGTGGTTATACAGAAACTTTCGTAAAAAATACCGGCTTCCTTTAGTATCTTTATACCGTTCCCGAAACAATTACGGTACCTCAACCGCCTGGAGTAAGCGGGGAAGGTGTGCCAAGGTCAAAAAATCTAAACGAATGCAAGAAGTGAAGCAATTGCAAGGACTGTATCACCCGGAATTTGAACATGATGCATGCGGAACAGGCTTTACTGCCCACATCAAGGGCCGTAAATCGCATCAGATCGTCCGGGATGCGTTAACCATGTTGGAAAACATGGAACACCGCGGTGCGTGTGGTTACGAACAAAATACTGGCGATGGAGCTGGTATCCTGATCCAGTTACCACATGAGTTCCTGTACGACGAATGCCTGAAAATCGGCATCAGCCTCCCTGAATTTGGAAAATATGGTGTAGGTATGATTTTCTTTCCAAAGGAACCCCGCTGGCGCGAAGAGTGTCGTGAGATACTGGACCGTGCGGCCGAGAAACTTGGATTAGAAATACTGGGTTACCGTAAAGTACCTGTACGTCCCGATGGCATCGGCGAAGGTGCTCTTTCTGTAGAACCGGAAATCGAACAGGTATTTATCGCCTGTCCTTACCATATTACGGACAACGATATTTTTGAACGCAAACTCTTCGTACTGCGCAACTACGTTTCCAAAACCGTTCGCAATACCGTACCAAAAGAGAAGGCGCTCTTCTACATTCCCTCCCTGTCTACAAAAACGATCGTATATAAAGGTCAGCTGACAACATACCAGGTACGTCATTATTATGCCGACCTGAGTGATGAGAAAATGGTATCCGCGTTCGCGCTGATCCACTCCCGTTTTGCGACCAATACATTCCCAAGCTGGCGCCTGGCTCACCCTTACCGCTATATCGCGCACAATGGTGAGATCAACACCCTGAAAGGTAACCTGAACTGGTTACGCGCCGGTGAAAAAGACTTCGTGTCCAAATTCTTCTCTCAGGAAGAAATGGATATGCTGCTTCCACTGGTGGAAGAAGGTCAGTCCGACTCCGCCAGCCTGGACAACGTTGTTGAACTGCTGATGCTCTCCGGCCGCTCCCTGCCACATGTAATGATGATGCTGATACCTGAAGCATGGGATGGCAACGACGACATGGACCCGGTGAAGAAAGCATTCTACGAATACCACGCCTCCCTCATGGAACCATGGGATGGCCCGGCTTGTATCTCCTTCACAGATGGTAAGATCATTGGTGGTACCCTGGACCGTAACGGTCTGCGTCCTGCCCGCTTCGTCATCACTAAAGACGATCGCGTGATCATGGCTTCTGAAGCAGGTGTACTGCCAATCGATCCTAAGAACGTAAAAGAAAAAGGCCGCCTGCAACCTGGTAAAATGTTCATCGTGGACATGGAACAGGGTCGTATCATCGGTGATGAAGAGCTGAAAAGGAACATCTGCTCTCAGCAACCTTACGGCGAGTGGCTGAATAAATATAAGATCCGCCTGGAAGAACTGCCTGAACCAAGGGTTACTTTCACCCACCTGGAACATGATCAGATCTTCAAATACCAGCGCGCTTTCGGTTACTCCACCGAAGATCTGCATACCATCATCGCTCCAATGGCGCTGGATGGTAAAGAACCGGTAGGCTCCATGGGTACGGATGCTCCCCTGGCTGTACTGAGCGATCAGCCACAGCACCTGACCAGCTATTTCAAACAGCTGTTCGCACAGGTGACCAACCCACCGATCGATCCGATCCGTGAAAAGCTGGTAATGTCGCTCGCTACCTATGTAGGTAACAACGGCAACCTGCTCGACGAAGATCCGCTGCACTGTCACGGTCTGGCGCTTCGTCACCCGATCCTGACCAACTTCGAACTGGAAAAGATCCGTAGTATAGATACAGGTCTGTTCCAGGCAAAAACACTCCATACTTATTTCAGAGCCGACGGTAAACCAGGTTCCCTGGAAAAAGGTCTGCAACGTCTTTGCCGCTATGCGGTGGATGCCGTAGAAGATGGTTTCGAAGTGATCATCCTGTCTGACAGGGCGCTCGACTCCGAACACGCGGCGATCCCTTCCATCCTGGCAGCATCCGCAGTACATCACCACCTGATCCGTAAAGGTTATCGCGGCCAGGTTGGTCTGATCGTGGAAGCAGGAGACGTTTGGGAAGTGCATCATTTCGCTTGTCTGCTGGGCTTTGGCGTAACCGCCATCAACCCATACCTCGCGCTGAGCACTATCCGCGACATGAAACTGTATGACAAACTGGAAACATCCCTGGACGTAGATAAACTGAAAAAGAACTACATCAAGGCTGTTTGTGATGGTTTGCTGAAAGTATTCTCTAAAATGGGTATCTCCACCCTGCAATCTTACCAGGGTGCACAGATATTTGAAATATTAGGTATCAACCGTCAGGTAGTAGACAAATACTTCACCGGCGCCGTATCCCGTATACAGGGTATGGGCCTCGATGAGATCGCCCGCGAAACACTGGCGAAACACTGGATGGGTTACGGCCGTAAGGAAACGCCTGTACAGCGCCTGACTACCGGTGGTCTCTACCAGTGGAAGAGAAAAGGTGAGTTCCACCTCTTCAACCCGACCACGATCCACCTGCTGCAGTATTCAACGCGTATGAATGACTACGGCACCTTCAAAAAATACTCTAAAGCCGTAAACGACCAGAGTGAAAAAGCAGCTACCCTGCGTAGCCTCTTCTCATTCAAACGTACACGTCCTTCTGTTTCTCTTGATGAAGTTGAATCAGCTGAAAGCATCCTGAAGCGTTTCGCTACCGGTGCAATGAGCTTTGGTTCCATCTCTCACGAAGCACACTCCACACTGGCGATCGCAATGAACCGTATCGGCGCGAAAAGCAATACCGGTGAGGGTGGGGAAGATGAACTGCGTTACGAGCAACTGCCTAACGGCGACAGCATGCGCTCTGCCATCAAGCAGGTAGCAAGTGCACGTTTCGGTGTAACAAGTAACTATTTAACAAACGCGGACGAGCTCCAGATCAAGATGGCACAGGGTGCTAAACCTGGTGAAGGTGGCCAGCTGCCTGGTCATAAAGTAGATGACTGGATAGCAAAAGTGCGCCACGCTACGCCTGGTGTTGGTCTGATATCTCCTCCTCCGCACCACGATATCTATTCCATCGAGGACCTCGCTCAGCTGATCTTCGACCTGAAGAATGCCAACCGCGCTGCTCGTATCAGCGTGAAACTGGTATCCAAAGCGGGTGTAGGTACCATTGCCGCCGGTGTTGCCAAAGCAAAAGCGGACGTAGTACTGATCGCCGGTTATGACGGTGGTACAGGTGCTTCTCCGATCAGCTCAATCAAACATGCCGGTCTGCCTTGGGAACTGGGTCTGGCTGAAACACACCAGACGCTGGTTAAGAACAAATTACGTAGCCGCGTGATCGTACAGACAGATGGTCAGTTGAAAACAGGCCGCGACATCGCTATCGCTACCCTCCTGGGTGCGGAAGAATGGGGTGTTGCTACCGGAGCACTGGTTGTTGAAGGCTGTATCATGATGCGTAAGTGTCACCTGAATACCTGTCCTGTTGGTGTTGCTACCCAGGACCCTGAACTGCGCAAGCGCTTCAATGGTAACGCTGACCACGTAGTGAACTTCTTCAAATTCCTGGTGGAAGAACTCCGTGAGATCATGGCGGACCTCGGTTACCGCACCGTAAATGAGATGGTAGGTCAGGTAGACAGCCTCCAGTTACGTGATAACATCTCTCACTGGAAATACAAATCCCTCGATCTGTCTCCTATATTATATAGAGAACCTGCTGCTGATGAAACAGGGCTGTACAAACAGGAAGAACAGGACCACGGCATCAGCGAAGTGATCGACTGGAGATTGCTCAAAGCAGCACAGCCGGCACTGGAAAAGAAAGCGCGTGTGTTCCAGCAGTTCTCTGTGAGAAATACGGACAGGGCTATCGGTACCATCCTCAGTAACGAGATATCCAAACGTTACGGCGGACCAGGCTTACCGGAAGATACTATCCACTACAAATTCGTTGGTTCTGCCGGACAAAGCTTCGGTGCTTTCAACACCAAAGGTGTGACACTGGAACTGGAAGGTGAAGCAAACGACTACTTCGGTAAAGGTCTGTCAGGTGCAAAACTGATACTGTACCCTTCTCCGGAAGCAGGCTTCAAAGCAGAAGAGAATATCATCGCAGGAAACGTAGCCTTCTATGGCGCAACCTCCGGTGAGGCGTATATCCGAGGTAAAGCTGGTGAACGTTTCTGCGTTCGTAACTCCGGCGCTACTATCGTGACTGAGGGCGTAGGCGATCACGGTTGTGAATATATGACCGGTGGTAAAGCTGTTATCCTCGGCGAAACAGGCCGCAACTTCGGTGCAGGTATGAGTGGTGGTATTGCTTATGTATATGATGTAAATGGTTCTTTTGCAGGACGTTGTAACAAGGAAATGATCGACCTCGATCCACTGGACCAGGACGATGCAGCCGAACTACAGGACCTGATCACCAAGCATCATGCCTACACAAACAGTACCGTAGCCAAATTCATCCTGAAAGACTGGGAAAATCAGCTGCGTCACTTCGTGAAAGTATTCCCGAAAGAATACAAGGCCGTTCTGAAAGCAAGTCAGGCTGCTGCACAGAAAGTAGAGAAGTAGTAACATTCTAACACCACCTAACGAAAGAGACAAATGGGCAAACCAACAGGATTCCTGGAATTTACCCGGGAGCTGCCGGGCAAATCTCCTGCAAAGGAAAGAGTCCAACACTATAATGAATTCGTAGAGAAGTTTTCAGAATCAAAGCTGAATGAACAGTCTGCGCGCTGCATGAACTGCGGCGTTCCATTCTGTCACAGCGGTTGCCCTTTGGGTAACGTGATCCCTGAATTCAACGATGCGGTGTATCATAAAGACTGGAAAGAAGCATACGAGATATTAACCAGTACCAACAACTTCCCGGAATTCACAGGTCGTATCTGTCCTGCTCCGTGTGAAAGCGCCTGCGTACTGGGCATCAATCAGCCTCCTGTGGCGATCGAAGAGATCGAGCGTCATATCATCGAGATCGCATTTGACAAAGGCCTGGTACAGGCTAAAACACCAAGAGTGCGCACCGGCAAGAAAGTAGCGGTTATCGGTTCAGGTCCTGCGGGCCTGGCTGCTGCTGCACAGCTGAACTATGCTGGTCACAGTGTGACCGTCTTCGAAAGGGACGATGCGCCAGGTGGTCTGCTGCGTTACGGTATCCCTGACTTCAAACTGGAGAAATGGGTGATCGACCGTCGTGTAAAACTGATGGAAGAAGAAGGTATCGTATTCCAGTGTAACGCGAACGTTGGTGTGAATATCGGTGTAAACGATCTTCTGCGTGAATACAATGCGATCGTGCTGGCAGGTGGTTCTACCATTCCGCGCGACCTGGGTATCCCTGGCCGTCAGCTGAAAGGCGTTCATTATGCAATGGACTTCCTGAAACAGCAGAACAAACGCGTAGGCAACCGTGAAGTAGAAGGAGAGGACATCCTCGCAGGTGGTAAGAACGTGATCGTGATCGGTGGTGGTGATACCGGCTCTGACTGTGTAGGTACTTCCAACCGTCATGGTGCAATCGGTGTTACACAGCTGGAACTGTTGCCAAAACCGCCCGGTGAGCGTACTTCGTATATGCCTTGGCCAACCTACCCTATGGTACTGAAAACCTCTTCCTCACACGAAGAAGGTGCTACCCGTGAATGGGCGATCGGCACAAAAGAATTCGTAGGCGACGAAAACGGAAATCTGAAAGGACTGAAAATAGTGAAGCTTGAATGGGCATTGGGTCCTGATGGCAGACCAGGCAGCTTCAAAGAAGTGCCAGGTTCTGAACAGGAAATCCCTTGCGAACTGGCATTCCTCGCGATGGGCTTCCTACACCCGCAACATACCGGCTTGCTGGATGAACTGGGTGTGGACAGAGACGAGCGTGGTAATGTGAAAGCAGGTGAGAAAGCCTTCCAGACCTCCATCTCTAAGGTATTTGCCGCAGGCGATATGCGCCGTGGTCAGTCCCTCGTAGTATGGGCGATCAGTGAAGGTCGTGAATGCGCCAGAAAAGTGGACGAGTTTCTGATGGGGGCATCACAACTTGAAAGTAAAGATCATTCTCTGCAGGCGATGGCTGTGTAAATAGCCATTCCTTCAGATCAAGTTATAATCTAAAGAATCTCATAAGCAGGTTTAGATTTTGTTGTAACCTTCAGCCGGGCCGGGTTTTTACCCGGCCTTTTGTTTTCCCTTCAGCCGGTCTCACCGCTCAGCTCTCAAATTTGTATTTATATTTGATGTCAAATTTTGTATCCCTTTACCATTTACCCATGAAAGCATTTTTACTGTCCATTATTACCATACTGTTCGTACTCCCGGCATTTTCGCAGTTCAGGATCAAAGCTGGTTATAAACTTGAACCTGTTAAAGACAAACTGGATACCGCCAAACATTACCACAAAATCCTGATCGTGGCAGAAGGAAACATGCAGGTGCGCATGTATGCCCAGAACCTCGCACAGGAACTCACGAAATCTTTCAAAAACCAGAAAATTGAATGTAAATACGAATACCTCGGCGATCCGGAGAAAACAGACGTCAACAGCGCACTGGAAAAAGCAAAGGCATGGAATGCGGACGCTGTCATGCGCCTGAAACCCACCGAATCTGAAGAAAAAGTGGTTACAAAAATATATCCCAATGGCGCACCGCCAAACACAAGAATGGGACCGCGTATTGTACTCGTCAATGTTTTTAATATCACATTGACCGACGCCGTAGAACTGGTATGGTCCGCTAAACTATCTGCCACCTATGATGCTACTGAAGATGGCATCTACCGTCGTGTTACAAAAGGGATTATACACGACCTGAAGAAACAAAACGTGTTGAGCGGAAAAGTATAACAATCTATGAGAGTATTTATAATATTGCTGTTAGCAGCTTTTTCTGTCCTGCAAGCCAATGCACAGACGCCGGAAGTTATGCTGAATCCTGTAGAACAGCCTTTAGCTGCTGACAGCGCCAGACATTTTCATAAAATACTGATCGTTGGCGAAGGTAACTTCCAGGCCCGCGCATTCCTTGATGGCATGGGACAGGAGCTTGCTGATGCCTTTAAAGCAATGGGGATCGAATGTAAATATGAGTACCTGGGCGACAATACTAAAACCAATGTCAAGGCAGCTTTACAGAAAGCAAAAACCTGGGAGCATGATGCCCTCTTTCAACTGAGCCCGCTGGCCACAGAAGTGACAAGCAATTTCAGCATTAGTGGGGAATCAGTAGCTGGTGCAGTATTACTTGGTGGTCCCATTACCCGGTCAGGCGCTGGTTACTACCGGAACGACTTCGATCTTTCTCTGCTGGAACATACAACAACCCTCTGGTTCAGCCGCCTGACAGTCGAATCAAAGTTCGGGAAAACAGCCGTTTTCAAAAAGATCAGGAAAGCTATCCTGATCGATATGAAAAGACAAAACGTGCTGGCTAACTAACAATGCCTTTCCTAAAAACAGTACATTTGTTGTCTATGAGGCAGTTGGTATTTTTATTCATGTTATGCACAGCGATCGTACATAACACTTCCGCTCAGGTAGGCAATACAGTTTACGATACGCACCAGTATAAAAAAGGCATTTATAAAACATTCCAGGAATTCAGGGCAAATACGCCTTCCATCACCGGAAACCTGGTCGTGAAAAATAAAACGCCGGCAGCACAGGTTTATCTGCTATCCGCTCCCAATGAACTCAGGATCGTTGATTCTACAGGTAAAGAACAGAAAGTCAAAAAGTTCTGGGGCTATTCCGACGGAACAGCTATCTATATTAAAGATAATGGCCTGAATAAACTGGAAGAGATCGGCTACTATTGCATCTACCGCATCAGCGCCATCACTTCTGTACCTGTTAACAGAGCCACCGGAGGAATGGTCTTCGAAAATACCCCGCCACCAGCTGCAGATAAAAGAGTACTTAATCTTGTCACCGGCGACGTATATGATCTGACGCTGTTTAATCTGCGCCGTTACATCCTTCCGCAGGATACGGCCCTGCTCCGCGAGTTCAATGATGACAAGCAGAATAAGAGCAGACTGGTATATTACGTACAGAAATTCAACCAGCGGAATACGCCTAGTTGGTGATATTCAATCAATGGAATTGATATACAGCTTTTTAAATTTATAGCGTCTTGTGAGTAACAGGACGCTTTTTTTATACTTTTCCGGCTCAGCAGGTATAGTATTTGTTTGTTTAACCTTGTAAACCAGAATGGCCCTAAAGCGTTTTATTTCAGGAATTTACTGTAAGTAACCTTTTTCATAGTGACAGATCAATCTACAAACGAAGAAAAACATCATGGTCGTCCCTGGTGGCGGTGGTTATTGTGGGCGCTCGTCGTCCTGCTGATACTCCCTGTTATGGCGGTATTACTTTTACAACTGGAACCCGTGCAGGACTTTATCCGCCGGCAGGGAGAACAATACCTGAAAAAGAAACTCCATACAGACGTGCGCATCGGCTATTTACGGATGCGTGGATGGCAATACCTCGAACTCAGAGATGTTTATGTGGCTGATACCACCTCCAAAGCATTGCTCTATTCCGGCTCCCTGAAGGTCAGGTACAATCTGTTGGCATTTATCAACAATGAGTTACAGGTAAACGGACTGGAATGGGATTCCGTATTGGTTAATGTATACCGGAACCAGGGAGACAGCGCCTATAACTATCAGTTTATTGTGGATGCGTTCGTTACAAAGGACTCCATTCCCGATACTGTTTCCGCAGAGACAGGCACCACTTTGCAGTTCCACATCAAAGATGTAAACCTCTCCAAGGTACGTCTGCGCTTCGCGGATGCAGCCGCAGGTATGAATGCGGTCATTTATTTACAGTCATTACACGTAGACCCCGATGACCTGCTGCTGGACGAAGGCCTGTACGCCTTCCGGGGAATAGAAGTGGACGGACTTAAAGGCTTGTACACACAGGATTATCTCCCGAAAACATTAACATCCGCAGCGCCGCCGCCAACACCGGCAGATACTGCCAGTACGCCTTTCCACCTGCTGCTTAAAAAATTACAAATAAAGAACAGCTCATTCCTGTATGCCGATCAGGCCAGCGGTATATCCACCGTATGGCGCATCGGCAATCTGCAACTGCTGAACTCCAATATTGATATGGACTCTACCCTTGTACAGCTGGGTGGATTGAAAATGGGCAACGTTGCAGGGGTATTCACATTATCCGCAGCAAAAGATACTTCTGCTCCGGCAGACAGTAGCGCTCCTAATACATGGAAAGTGCTGGCTACCAAAGCAGAACTGGAACACGTAGACGTCAAATTCGATAACAATACAGCGCCCGCGCCAAGAGGGGCCGGTACCGATCCGGATTATAACCATCTGTTCCTCTATAACTTTAATACGGCCGTTTCCAGCATCGTATACAAACCAGACACGATCAAGGCCGTACTTAAGAAACTGGAAGTCAAAGAGAGATCAGGCTTTGCCGTGAAAGAAGGCCGCTTCGATGTGCTTTTCACGCCCCAGTCACTGGCCCTCCGGAATATGTTCTTCCAGACCAACAAAAGCCTGCTACGCAAACACATAGCCGTAACAGTACCGTCCTGGGAAACCATGTCAGAAAATATGGACCTGATGCAGCTCAGGGCTGATATCGATTCTTCTCATATCACACTGGGAGAGTGGTTGCCATTCGTACCTGATTCCCGTAAGAACCCATCAATGAAACCATTGTGGGACAAAGAGATAGACATCACCGCCGATATAAAAGGCAGCATCGGTAAACTCATTATTGAAACGCTTAGGATCGTTGATAATAAAGGTAACCGCATACGCGCCAACGGAGAAATAGCCCATGCTACCGATCCGGACCATTTTTCTGCGAATCTGCCATCCGTGTACATCGAGTCCGGCAACAAACCTTTAAGGTCCTGGTTGCCTCCAGGCACCATGCCGGATACCCCCAGACTACCAGAACACATGATCATCACTGGGAATGTGCTGGGTGGTATGCAGGACCTCAAAACACAGTTACAGCTGACCAGTAGTTCCGCAAATGCACGTCTCGCCGCACACCTTGTTAATATCACCGACAGCATCCGTGCCCGTTACGATGTGAACTTATCGTCCTTCAGGGTTAATCCGGGTGTCCTGATGTATGATACAACAATGGGGTGGATCAGCGGAAGAATGCAGGCAAGCGGACAAGGATATACTTTCCCGGGTATGATCGCTAAAGCAGCTGTTAATCTTGATGAAGCCACCTATAACGGTTATACCTACCATGGTATCAATGTCAGTGGCGATATCAACAAACAACAGCTGCATGCGGAAGGCCAGACCACAGATACCAGCATCACCATGAACTTCGACGTCGATGCGACGCTCAATGATACCAGTGTCAGTTCTTTACAGGCCAATCTGCAGATGGATAAAGCCGATCTCTATGCCACCAACTGGTATACAGACCCATTAATGCTGAAAGGAAACCTGAGCGCTGACTTCAGCAGCCTCGATCCTAAAAGGCTGGAAGGTAATGCCTTCCTCCATGGTTGGCAGATCGCTACCAACGGACAGGTATTCCCGATTGACACCGTCGCACTGACCGCTAAGTATACCGATCAGCAAAACATCGCACTCGAAGGCCCATTCGGATTCATACACGCCAACGGACAGGTAGATTATACCCAGGTAGGTGGCGCCTTCGGACAACTGATCAACAAACCTTTACAACCATATGATAGCGCCAAACTGGTGCAACTGCCTCCGGGTCAGTTATTACAGTGGAATGCCGCTATCTCATGGCCACGCAGTCTGAAAAATATGCTGCCTGGTCTGCGAATGGAACAACCGCTCCTGATCACCGGTCGTCTGAATACAGACAGTAGCCTGATCGCCATGAATGCTTCTCTGCTGAAACTGACCTACGACTCGATCCGGGTAGACAGTGTGAATATCACAGCGCAGATTGTTGATACCTCACTAAAAGCAGAAGTGGATATGGCCAGTCTCTATCATCCGATCGCTCCGCTGAATCATACACAATTGAAAGCCAGCGCAGTAGCAGGTAAAGTAGACTGGGACCTCTTACTGGATGATATCAAAAGGACCCCTAAATACAAGCTGGGTGGTTATGTGACTTTCCTGCCCGCCAACGCAATGGACCTCTCTTTGAAAACAGACCTGCTGCTCAACAAACAGCAATGGAAAGTAGATGAGGGCAACCATATCCGGCTCGTAAATGGTGGTCCGGATACAGCACAAATGACCCTCTCTTATCAGAATCAGTCTATACAGGTACAGACACTGAGAGATAGCAGTCAGGGTACATTACCGCCGCTGAAAGCAACGATCAAAGATTTCAGGTTATCCACGATCACCGCATTGCTCTCTGCCGATACACTGCTCGCGAATGGTATCCTGAATGCAGAAGCAAATGTCAGCAACCTCGATAAGTCTCCATTGGTAAAGAGCCAGTTAAAAATAGACTCGCTGGTGTTCAGAGGCACCTCTGTAGGTACACTGGACGCAAATGTGGAAACACCTCAGCCAGGACAATATAAACTGGCCGCTAATCTGACTGGTAACCAGAATGATGTGAATGTAGATGGTACCTACGACTCAACCATCAACGCCACTGTCAATATCAACAATCTGAACATGGCCTCTATCGAGGCCTTTACCTTCGGAAATGTGAGCCGTATGCACGGTAGCGCAGATGGCAAATTCACTGTCACCGGCACAACGGATAAACCTAAAGTATTGGGTAACATCCATTTCAATAATGCTGGTGGTACGATCACCTATGTTGGTTCTCAGCTTAACCTGCCGGATGAAAATATCCTGCTGGATGACAGGGGCCTCCAATTCAATCAGTTTGTGGTAGCCGACAGTCTTGGTAATGAAATGGTTGTCAATGGTCGTGTGAATACCAGGGACTTCACTAAATACAATTTCAATCTCACGGTGAACTCTGATAACTTCATGGTGTTGGGTGAACAACAAAACCCTGATCAGTTGTATTATGGTCCGGCATTCATTGATACCCGTATCTCTGTCAGGGGAAATATGGATTTGCCAAGGGTAGACGCCAATGTCAAACTCAGGGACAAATCAAAAGTGACGATCACCCTGCCATCTGAAGAACCAGGCGTGGCCAACAGGGAAGGTGTGATGGTATTTGTTGACAAATCCAATCCGGTAGATTCTGCAATGATCAGAATGGCGGACAGCCTTCGCTTCCAGAATCCACGCCTGAAAGGCATCAACCTCTCCGGAAACGCAGAGATCACACCGGAATCAATTATCAAGATCATCATCGATCCTGTCAACGGTGATTATGTACAGGCGCAGGGTACCGCAAGCATCAATGCGACGCTGGATGCCAGCCAGAAAATGAGTCTGACCGGCCGTTATGAGATATCAGAGGGTAAATATGAAATGTCCCTCAACCAGCTGATCAAACGTTCTTTCAGCATTGAAAAAGGAAGTACCATTACTTTCAGTGGCGATGCGATGGATGCCGATCTGAATATCACCGCCCGTTATACCGTCAATGCAACGGCAGCCGATCTGGTGCAGGACCAATTGTCTAACCCCAATATGTCTGAAACAGACAGAAACAGGTACAGACAGAAATTACCTTTCTATGTATACCTCCGTATCAAAGGACAGATGATGAAACCGGAAATCTCCTTCGAACTGGATATGCCGGAATCTGAACAGAACGCATTTAGTGGAAGTGTATACAACCGTCTCAAACAGATCAACCAGATACCATCTGAGCTGAACAAACAGGTAATGGGCCTGCTGGTACTCAATAGTTTCATTCCTGAAGATCCTTTGGCAAGTGATGGAGGTGGTAGCGGTGACTTTGGCGTAAGCAATATGGCCCGCCAGAGTGTGAGTAAAATCCTTTCACAGCAGTTGAATAACCTGGCCGGTAACCTGATCAAAGGCGTGGACCTGAACTTTGACGTGGAATCAAGACAGGACTATTCTACCGGTTCCGAACAGGAAACGACCAATCTGAAAGTAGGCGCCTCCAAAAAACTGTTCAATGAACGCCTGTCTGTGTCTGTGGGTTCGAATGTGATGCTGCAGGGTGAAAACCAGGCCAATCCATCTTCACTCGTAGGGGATATTTCCATCGAATATAAACTCACAAAAGACGGCCGTTACCGCGTAAGAGTATATCAGCGTAATGACAACAGCACAGTGATAGAAGGCCAGGTAGTAGAAACAGGCGTTGCCTTTGCATTGATCATGGATTACGATGAGTTCCGGGAAATATTCCACAGAGCGAAATCTCAACAGAAGACCGAAAGACTCCGCAATAAGAAAACCGTGACCAAAAAATAAAATGATCAAAGGATACAGCCATATATCATCCACTGTTATTGCAACGCTGGTTGTCTTGTGCATCAGCGCCTGTAGCACGACCAAGTCCGTCCCCGAAAACGATCGCCTGTATACTGGCGCCACGATAAAATGGGATGGCAAAAAGCCCAGGGACTATGGGACACTCTCCGCAGAAATGAGCGGTCAGACCAGACCAAAGACAAACCGGAAATTTGCTGGTATGCCTTTCAGACTCTGGTTCTATAACCTTGGAAAGGAACCAAAAGGGAAAGGGCTGAACTATCTGCTACGGAAAAAGTGGGGCGAACCACCCGTATTGCTAAGTAGTGCAAAACCAGACTATACCGCCAATGTATTGGAACAGTACCTGGTCGATAATGGTTTCTTTCAGTCTGCGGTCGCTTCTGAGATCAAGTATAGCGGAAAGAAAAAAGCATCCATTACCTACACCGTTACACCAAATCATCGCTACCGCATCAAGAGCGTTACTTACGAAACCGACAGCAGCGATCTGGGTAAAGCAGTATTGGCGGCAAAGGAGGGAAGTTCCCTGAAACTGAACCGGCCCTACCGCCTGGATAGTGTCGTGGCTGAGCGGAACCGTGTACATAATATATTAAAGGAGCAGGGCTACTACTACTTCACACCAGATCATCTGCTGGTAGAAGTGGACAGTACCAACAATGGTATGGTCGATCTCTATCTGAAGGTCAAGGACGAAACACCGGTGGCTGCGCGTAAGCAGTACAGGATGAAGAATATCACCCTGTACCCTAACTACTCGCTGGATAATGACTCCCTGAGCCGCAGGGGTACACCAGTACAATACAATCATATCAGGATCGTCGATTCTACTAAGAAGTTCAGACCCAGTGTGTTTGACCGTTCCGTGTTCCTGAAACCTGATAGTTTGTACAGATTGACAGATCACAATACCACCCTGCGCCGGCTGACCGACCTGGGTACCTTCAAATTCGTAAAAGGACAGTTCCGTACTGTAAGAGGAGATAGCTCTAAGCTGAATGCCAGTTTCTTCCTGACGCCTTATCCGCGTAGAAGCTTATCCGCCGAGTTGAGAGGTACGTCTAAGTCCAACAACTTCGCCGGTTCTGAGATCAGGATCACAGCGCGCAACCGCAACTGGTTACATGCGGCCAACTTATTGGAAATCACCCTGGCCGGTGGTATGGAATGGCAGGTAGGCGGACGTACCACAGCCAATAATACAACACTGAGAGGTGGTAACTCCTACAATATCAAGGCAGAAGCTGCGGTAACCATCCCACGTTTCTGGCAGCCATTGTTCAATTTTAATGTAAAGACACCTTATGTACCCCGCACACGTATCAGCCTGAGTTATGAGCTGTTCAGCCGTAGCCAGCTGTATAACCTGAACGCGTATACATTCCAGTTCCAGTATATCTGGCGACAAACGCAGTACCTGGAACATAAATGGTCGCCGGTAGCCATTACTTACGTGCTGCCAACCAGCACGACAACCGGATATGATAGTATATTAAAGAATGACCCCAGTCAGCGGGCAGCAATTGAAAAACAGTTCATCCTGGGAGGAAATTATAGTATCACTTTCAACAATCAGGCAGACAACCGTGTGCATAGCTTTTACCTGAATGGCGACCTGGATTATTCCGGCAACCTGGCAGGATTGATCATACCAAAGAAAGACAGCGCCAGAAAGATCATCGGCGCTCCCTTTGCGCAATATGTAAGGCTGACAGCCGATCTGCGTCATTACTGGAAACTGAACCGGAAACTGACCTGGGTGAACCGTCTGTATGCTGGTTTTGGTATACCATATGGCAACTCTACTACGCTACCTTTTGTAAAACAATACTTTATAGGTGGTAGTAGCAGTTTGCGCGGCTTCCGTGCCAGAACACTGGGCCCTGGGTCTTACAGAGATACTACTAGTCAGTACCTGGCAAATGAAGCGGGAGATATCAGGCTTGAATACAACTCTGAGTTACGTGCAAAACTGACAGGCATCTTCAATGCGGCCGTATTCATAGATGCAGGTAACATCTGGCTCAAACAGGATGTGCCAAGTAAACCGGGTAGTAAGTTCAAGGCAAGCACTTTTGGGAATCAGATAGCGGTTGATGCAGGCGCTGGTCTTCGTGTAGACGCCTCCATTATAGTCGTACGACTGGACCTCGCATTCCCCCTGCGTAAACCATGGTTGCCTTCTGATGAAAGATGGGTAATAAAAGATATTAAGTTTGGCGATCCTGACTGGCGAAAAGAAAATCTCATTCTGAATATTGCGATTGGATATCCTTTCTGATTTTTTTACCTTGGGCGGGCGTACCCCGCCCTTTTTTTAAAATGACCTATGATGACAATGAAATATACACGCAACACAATGCTCCTGCTCAGCGCATTATTTTTATTAGCGTCCTGCAGCAGGAAGATCACAGAAACAGGAAAGGCCTCTTATTATGCCGACAAGTTTGAAGGCCGTAAAACTGCCAGTGGAGAAGTATTCAGACAGGGAGGATTGACAGCAGCACATCGTACATTACCTTTCGGTACCAAAGTGACCGTTATCAATGTGTCAAACGGACGCTCTGTAAAAGTACGTATCAATGACCGTGGACCATTTGCAGAAGGCAGAGTAATTGATCTCTCCAAAAAAGCAGCAAAGCGTATTGGTATGCTCACAACGGGTGTTGCTCCTGTAGAAGTGAAATACAAGAAGAAGAAGTAAACAAAGAATTTACATAAACAGAAAGGCGATACTGTAATAAGTATCGCCTTCTCTTTTTATTGGAAACCTCAGATATATCAGGCGTGTACACCTTCACCTATCTCTTCTACCATCTTCCTGCAGAAGGCCGGCAAGTCGTTGGGATTACGGCTGGTCACCAGACCATTATCCACCACCACTTCCTGGTCTACCCAGTTAGCACCCGCATTTGTCAGATCTGTTTTCAGGGAAGGGTAAGAAGTAACCGTTCTACCTTTCAATTCACCTGTTTCTATCAAAGTCCATGGACCGTGACAGATGGCAGCGATCGGTTTACTATCATCAAAAAAGCCGGAAACAAAATTAACTGCGTCCTGATTTTCTCTCAGGTGATCAGGATTCATTACACCACCTGGCAGTACCAGTGCATCATAATCTTTTGCATCTACCTGATTGACCGTTTTGTCAACAGGATAACTATTCCCCCAGTCTTTTTCAGCCCAGGCCTTTACCTGTCCATCATGCAGCGATATCACATCTATCTGAGCACCTGCTTCCTGCAATGCTTCCAGTGGCTGTGTAAATTCAACTTCTTCAAAGCCATCAGCCACAAGAATGGCGACCTTTTTATTACTGAGTTTGTTTTCCATAATCTTTTCGTTTTATGGGTTTTTTAGGTAACAATACTTGTTCGGACTACTATTCATAACAACAAAAACGGTTCCTAATGGAAAAGTGCCGCCAGCAGAGAGGTTTGTGCGTATATGTGTATGAGCATCAATTTACCCGCTGTGCATTATTTACTCAGAGTAATGTTCAGATTACTCATTTAACTCACATTTATCAGCGGATTGTTCTATTTTTTTTGGAATTATTATACGGCTAATGTTACTTGCATCGCAATCAGTTTTACCTTATTCTCATTAAAAGACGCGACACTTGCTTATACCCGCATCTGAGAATGCATATTTAGATCAGAGGTTTACTGCAATGGTTTTTGTGAATGTAAAGTAATGTGAGAGAAAGCTGAGTTATTGTTATATATCCAATCTCTATTAATTCCCTTATTTGTAAAGCATATTTAGCTTCGTGAACTTTTGCGGAGTTTGTTTTTTGCGCGGTCTGCTATCGCTGGCCACAACATTATTACATCGTCTTCCATATCCTAGTCTTAAATAGCCAATCTGCTGCCGGTGAGTTCTTCGCCGGCAGTTCTCATTATATATCAGTTCCCTGCGGCAACCGTATTCAATGCACCGTTCTGTTGCAATAAGTTGTACATATAACTCGCCCTGAATTGCTGTCCGTTTATTTCATACAATGGATCATTACTACCAGTAGAATCCTGTATGGCATCCACGGCTACATACAACGGATGTACAGCATCTCTTGCGAAAATATTGGACGCTGCAGGGTCCAGCACATAAGTATCATCATCATAAGGAATGGACAACGCTTCTCTTGACAGTTTGAAATTGATGGACAGATGATTCATGTAGTCTGTAATGAATAACTGTCTGTTGAAGTGAAGGCGATCTCCCCGGGACAATTGCTGCGAAGCAGCCGTCATCAGTTCTTCAGTATATTTTACAAGTCCGGGGTTGTAGATATTCACACGGTCCGCATACAGATCCCACAACTGTCTTACACCTTCCAGAGAAGCCGCTGCTTCTTTCATGCTCTCACATGCTTCAGGAGAATCAAAACCACTGATCCCCAGTGAGATGATCCTTACCAGTTCCAGGCGCATCGCATCAAATAGCTGTGCGTCCGTAGGAGCGGGGCGTTCGTTTTCCTGTGCAAGCGTATTCACGGCAGCTGCCAGTTTACGCGCTTCCACATAAGCCATCTGTGTATCTGCTATCTGTAGTGAAGGATATAAAAGACGTTCTATCTGCTGAAAGGCTTTGCCTTCTTTATTCACAGTAGTATCATCACCTTTACCATTGATCAGTTGTACCGTAAAGGGATTAAAATATTCTGCGAGCACCTCTATCTCTTTGTAAGCCAGTCTGGACTCACAAAAAGCCTGTTGCACAGCTGCCGGTGACTGATGGGTAGCCAGCGTATTACATAAGTTATCCACTTTTGTTTTCAGTTTGTTTACACCAGGTACATACCAGGACAGCACGTTCTGGGAAGGAGCTCCAGGTTTCTGCCGGCATTCGTAGATACTAAATGCACAAATGGCAATCAATAAAGTGGCAATCACAAAAATTAATACACGCATACACCTTTTATTTCACCAGTTATTTAAAAGCGTTCTATTTTTATCTATATAAACTGATGTCAGCATAATAGCATGGCATTACCGGTGGGTTGGCTAACAAGCGGAGCAGTTATCCCTGATAATCATTATTATGTGACAGTTGTAGGTAGTCTTATTGTTAGCCAAGATAAAGACAACTTGTTAAATAAGCGTTACGCCTATTTTAAGTTAACTTTAAAATAGCGCAGCATAAATCAATCCATAAATGCCAAGGTCAAATAGAATAATACCCATCCAGCCCATTCAGGATGTATTGGAAACACTGAACCCCTTCAAGGTCAGGAAACAACGGTTGATGAACTATAATCCGGTGACTGGTCCGCTGACCAGGAAACCGTCTGTTTGTGAGAAGATCACCATCTTCAACTATAGTAATACACATTTTGAAGAAGTTGTCTTGGCCGGCAGTGAGGTCGATGAGATTTTCAAGCATATTGACAGCAAGAACACGGTGTGGATCAATGTGGATGGCATTAATAAAGAGACAGTACACAGGATTTGTATCGAACTGGGTATTCACATCCTGCTGGAAGACGATATTATGAGCGTAGGCCAGCGGGCTAAGATGGACGAGATCGGAGATCACCTCTTCTGTCTGCTCCCTATGATGTACTTCAATGCGGAGAACTGCACCGTTGACCAGGAGCAGGTCAGTATCGTACTGGGGAAGAACTTCGTTATTTCCTTCCAGGAGGAAGTGGAAAAAGATGTGTTCAATCATGTAAGAGAGAAACTGCGTATCAATAATTCACGTATGCGTTCAGTAGGAGCAGATTATCTCTGTTATTCACTGATAGATACCATTGTAGATAGTTATTATCTCATTATAGAGAAGCTGGGGGAAAGGATCGAGCTGATGGAAGATGCCGTACAGCATCAGGCCAATACCCGTGCACAGGCCAGAATAAACTTTCTGCGCAAGGAACTGCTGCTGTTCAAACGGGCGATTGCACCGGTAAGAGAGCTGGTAAACGGATTTCTGAAAAGTGACAGCGATCTGCTGGAGGAGCGGACCACCAAATATTTCAAGGACGTATACGACCATATCATCCAGGCCAATGATCTTTCGGAGAACTACCGCGATATGATACTCAACGTGCAGGATCTCTATCACACCCAGCTTAATCTCAAGATGAATGAGATCATGAAGGTACTGGCGGTGGTAACCACCATTATGGCCCCGCTGACCTTTATTGCCGGGATTTATGGGATGAACTTCGACAATATGCCGGAGCTGCATACCAGAAATGGGTATTACTACACCATGGGTTTCATGCTGGTAATGCTGATCGCAATGATCCTGTTATTCAAGAAGAAACGCTGGTTCTAGGATTTACTTCTTTTTATAGATAGGTACGGTGGAGCAGGGTTCGCCGTACATCAGGCTTTTTACCACCGGTTTCAGTAAACGGGTGATTTCCACATAGGCGGCTTCGCCGGCGCCTTTATCCCCACAACCCTTGATAACGACACGTTTATCCACATATTCGTTTACATCGATAGCCCCCAGACTTTTCATGAATTGCGTCTGATGCACCTGCTTTGTATCACCAAAAGCGGCAAAGTTAGCGACGGACTCCAGGTAAGTCATAACGAGCATATAAGCCCAGAAAGGTATAACGGCATCTGCGGAGCAGAAAATAGCGACATTTTTATTGCGGTACTGTTCCCAGTCAAGTTCCTGTAATTTGGTGCGGAAGTCTTTCTCTTTCAGGATCATCTCCATAAAGAGGTATGGTTTCAGATCAAACGGCACTAATTCTTCCTTTGGATAGTAATCTTCCAGGTCCAGTGTAATGATCCCACTCTGTGCTACCTTATTAACAATCTCTTCCATAGTACATCACTTTTTACAAATTTACTAAAAAATGGAGCTACGATCCGGAACTATATTGATCATTTTCGATGTATAGGTCTTATCAACAAAAAACCCCGGGCTTTTGACCCGGGGCTTTCGTTATAATCAGTTATTTGAAGATTCCTTAAAAGAATTTGCTACGGTTATCTTCGATTTTGCTCAGTTTTTTCAGCACTGTGAATAACTGACCATCGAGCGAAGACAGCATGCTTTGTTCGTAAGCACGGCTAACACTTGCAGGGTCCTGACCACCTTGACCTGGCTGGTAGCTATCAACTTTCAGTACATACACACCAGCGTTACCTTCGATCGGAGCGGTAACTTTAGCGGTACCCCATGCTTTATTGAAAGCAGCACCTACAACGCGAGGTTCGAAGCCCATGCTGGGAACAAATGGCGTACCGAAGCCAATACCGTCAGCTTTCTGTTCTGGCTGGTTGGTTGCTTTTGATACGTCAGCCAGAGAAGCCGGAGATTTGATCTTTTCGATGATCTGTGCAGCTTTCTTCTGTTTTCTAACTTCAGCTTCAACTGAAGGTCTTACATCATCCAGTGGAGCGGTACCTTCAGCACGAACGGCAGTCAGTACAGCTACTACGTAAGTATTGTCAAAAGTGAATACGTTACTTACAGCACCTTTATCAGAATCATAAGCCCAACGAACGAGTTCACGTGCCTGACCGATACCTGGGATTACGAAATCCATAGGACGGAGGTTGTCAGCGATACGTTTGTTAAGACCTTTCTCCTGGATAGTTTTTTCGAAAGTTTTAGCGTCGCGGTTTTTAGAAGCGAATTCGTTTGCTTCAGCGTAAGCTCTGCTATCTGTTTCACGGCTGGGAGATACTGGTTTAGCGAGGTAAGCCAGTTTCACTGCAGAACCGATATTTTTCTGTTCCAGTACTTCGATCAGGTGGTAACCAGCAGCAGTTTTCACTACGCCGATAGAACCTTTACCTTTTTCCAGTGCGAAATCTTTGAATTCTTTCAGGAAGTCGGTAGAAGGAGTTACATCATATTCTCCACCGGTAGGTTTGCTTCTTACGTCATCAGTATACTGTTCAACCAGGGCTTTGAAGTCAGCACCACCTTTTACAGCACTTTCGATACTGTCGATACGAACTTTAGCCAGGGAATCAGGTAAACCACCGCCTTGCTGATTCTGCGTAGCAATTAATATGTGACGTACTTTAACGCTATCCGGTAAAGTTTTACGATCGATCATTTTAGCATAAACGATCAGGTTATTATCATAATAAGGACCGAATACGGCGCCAACTGGTAAAGTTACCAGGGTATCCTTCTGCGGAACCATCAGTGCGCTTTTAGATATATAACTATCATAATAAGGCAGATCAGAGTTACGGTTGATGAAGGCAGCGATATCGTTATTGCTGATAGTGTCCAGTTCCTGTTTTGCGTCCACCAGTACTTTCAGGGTGGCAGCGGTATCAGCAGCTGAAGGGATCACGTTGAAAGCGAGGTAATCAACTTTACGGGACTCTTCTACTTTGAACAGTTCTTTATGACTGCTGATGAAGCTATTCATTTCGTTGTCTGACACTTTAATAGTGGAGTCAGCGATAGAGGCGTATGGAACAGATACATAAGATATAGATGCTGTCTGTCCGTTATCCTGGATTTGCTTTTCAGCTAACCATTTAGGATAATATACGGCCTGTTTGATCAGGGAAAGATATTTCTCAGATACTCTTGACTGGGCGATGTATTCTTCCAGCTGGAGGAGGCCTGCGCGCATCTGGCCGGTTTTATCCTGGCTGATGCTGGCGAGCACCTGTTGCATACGTGCGCGGTCAAACTGTCCGGTTTTCTCATCAGTGAACTGCTGAGTAATAATAGGACTAGGATTTTTGCCGGTGAACTGGTCTTTGATCTCTTCTTCGGTAACAGCCAGACCCAGTTTTTCGTACTGAGCGCTCAGGATGTTATCGCTAAGGAATTTAGTCCATGCTGATTCACGGGCCTGCTGAGTGATCTGTTCGTTCAGAGCGCCGTTAGACATGCGCATTCTGTCCTCAGCATTTTTAATCATTTGCTGATACTCGGTGAATTCGAGTTCCTTACCATTTACTTTACCAACAGTTGTGGAGCGGCGAATAAGGGAGTTTTTGCCGAAAAAGGCGTCTTGCAACAGGAAACTAACAATAGCCAGGCAGATCACTACTACGATCACCACAGCATATTTATCCCTGATCTTCTGAATAACTGACATATATTATATAGTCTAAATTTTTTAAGGAAAGCAAAAATATAATAAAATAACTGTAACTACAAAAAGGTTTTTATTGACCGAAACCCAATACAGTAAAGGGTTTGCGCTATATTATGGTGAATTTTGGTTCAAAGGTCATTCACAGGTTATCCACATTTGTCATGATTTTTGTACCAGGTTGTTTGTTGGACCCAGGGATTTTTTAATACGGCTACAGACCATTATTTCAGGAAAACGGCTGCTCAGAAAACATGTGTTTGGTTATTCACAATTCACAGGCAGGCAAAATCTTCATTCACATAAAATTGTGTAAAAAGATTCATGTAAAGCTAAAAAAGCAAATTCAACCTGTGATAACTTTTTAGTTGTAGTTTATCCACATTGGCTGTTAAAAAAGCGGCAAAAGTTGTCCAATATCTTCTTAAAAACCCCACTTCGGGTACCTGAAAACTAATTTTGTTATTTCGGAAGAAAATGGTCCGGTTCGCAAAAGTGGATTTTGGGGGATTGTTTTACCCCACTATTAACATTTTCTTAATACAGGTACCACTGAGAAATTATTCACGGAAAACGATATCCACGGGTGTGGATTAAATTAGGGTTTTTCAGGACTATGGCCAATCTCGACTGTTAATTTACTGTGGATAGCCGTGGCAAAAAGAATAACAACTACATTTGTACACGACGGTCAAAATTTGTTTTCACATATTCACAGCCCTAATAGTAGTGGGTTTTTCTTTTTTTAAAAAAATAACTAGATATATAATTATGATGAGGGAGCTGGAAATTGCTAAAAGCGAACTTCAAAAAAAAGGGTACCTCGACTTGCCTGTCGATGTACGCCTCGATCTTTTTGCGGAAATCGAAAGATTGAAGAAAGAAAAAAACGCGATCGTCCTGGCGCACTATTACCAGGAACCAGATATCCAGGATGTGGCCGACTACATCGGGGATAGTTTGGGACTTAGTCAGCAGGCCGCAAAAACGGATGCCGACATTATCGTTTTTGCCGGTGTGCACTTTATGGCCGAGACCGCAAAAATTCTGAGTCCGCAGAAAAAGGTTTTACTGCCGGACCTCAAAGCGGGTTGTTCACTGGCCGACAGTGCTCCTCCGGAACTTTTCAGAAAATTCAAGGAAAAGCACCCCGACCACCTGGTTATTTCCTACATCAACTGTTCGGCAGGTATCAAAGCGCTCAGTGATATCATCTGTACGTCATCTAATGCCGAAAAGATCATCGAGAGCGTTCCAAAGGATCAGCCGATCATTTTTGCCCCCGACAGGAATTTAGGGGCTTATTTGTCCAAAAAAACGGGTAGGGACATGTTGCTGTGGAACGGTGCATGCATGGTCCACGAGATATTCTCCCTGGAAAAGATAACAAAATTGAAGGTCCGTCACCCGAAAGCCAAGGTGATAGCGCATCCGGAATGTGAAGCAGCTGTTCTTGCAATTGCGGACTACATCGGATCGACCACCGGCTTACTGAACTTTTCGAAAAAAGACGATGCGAAGGAATACATCGTGGTAACTGAAACCGGAATTCTTCACCAGATGCAAAAAGAAAATCCTTCGAAGACTTTCATTCCGGCTCCGCCGAATAATGCATGTGCGTGCAATGATTGTCCACATATGAAGTTGAATACTTTGGAAAAGTTGTACCTGTGTATGGAATTCGAAGAACCTGAGATCACAATGAACGAACAATTGCGTATCGCAGCGAAAAAGCCGATTGAAAGAATGTTAGAGATCTCTGCACACTACGGATTGTAGTTAAATCTCTGAAAAACAACGGTTTATAACTTAATTTTGGTCTAATTTATCATATTATGGCCTGGTTAGCATGCTAATCAGGCCTTTTTTATGCCCATGAAGGGCTTATGGGCAGCTTGCTTCAGGTCGTTTCAGCCCCTTATACGAGCTATTTTGTACTATAGCATTCGTTTTTCCTACCGCTTATAGATCAAATATTCGCAAAAATGCTGTACCCCCCTACGGTATTTTGCATCCTAGACAATTCTCAGAGCCTTCATTTGGGAAGGGCTTATACCTGCAATACATGTGTTCATCAGGGTAATAGGTCAGTTTGGGAGGTTCTCAGCGCATTTTGCGAATGCGTTATGGCTTGAATGAAGTGAGAAATGCTGTAGGGGACTACGGAAATTCCAAGTTCACTGAAATTATGAGCGTTTCATTTCTGAAGGCCTTATGCTTGCGATGAAATCCACATTATGTGAATTGCTATAAAACAATAAATTCTAAGGCCTTTATTTTGAAGGCTTTGAGCTTTTCGTGGATGTGGATATCCTGTGGGTACCTACAGGAATTACTATTTTATTGAAATGAGAGCGCCTTCATTTTTGAAGGCGCTGTGCTTGCGACGAAATTGTAAAAACAGATGTGTATAAGATTGATTTAATTCTGAGGCCTTTATTTTGAATGGCTCCTGGTTGCGATGAAGCAAAAAACGTGTGGGGTACCACGGAATTTTTCAGCAGATTGAAAATATGAGCCGTTTATTTTTGAGCGGCTTATGGTTAATGTGAAAATTTGAAACCGGGGACTTATAAGGATCGTTTAATTCTCAGCGGTTTCATGAAGGCGTTATAGCTTGAATGTGTTTTTGAACCTGTGGGTATCCACAGGTTTTTATTTTTTATGGGAAATATGAGGTTTTCAGAAATGAAGCCCTTATAAATGAGATGAGATTTTCGAGTCGGGGGATTATAAAGATCATTTAATTCTCAGCGCTTTCACGAATGCGTTATAAATCAAACGGGCTGTAAATACTGTGGGTATCTACGTGAATATCTTTTTGGCGAGAATTACAAGGCTTTCAAAAATGAGTGCCTTATAGTTCGATCGGATTTTGTTTGATCAGGGGAGTATAGATCGGGATGAATTCTCAGCCGTTTGATGAAGGCGCTGAGAATGTGCTGGTTACAAAATGCCGTAGGTAACCACGGATATTTCAATTTGGGCAAAAATATAGGCTGTTTGATTTTAAGTGGCTTATGCCTGCGATGGAAATTTTGTACCTGGGCAAGGTATAAATGGACTGATTCTCATCGGCTTTGTGAGTGGGCTGTAGTTTTGATGAATTTTTTTTGCTGTAGGTATCCACGTGTATCTGTTTTTCATGGAAAATATGAGCGCTTAAGTTTTTTTGCCATTGCTAATTGTGGAAAACCTGGTTGATAATGATGAAAAATCATTTTTTTAATGCTGAATTGCTCAATGAAGGCCCTGAGATTGTGTTATAAATTATCAAACCGTAGGTATCCACAGGTTTTGCCAATAGATTGAAGACATAACGCCTTCGTTTTTTCAAAAAATGTGGATTTCTCTGAAAAATTTTTTTTTAATAATCGTTGCGCGGATTTTAGGTGGATAAGTGTGGGGAGAGGAGTGAAAATGGAAAAAATGGTGAGGATATCCACATATTTTTTTGTTTTCGAGAGAAAATCGTTCATTTTATAAACGAACATGTGGAAAACAGGGTTAAATTTTTATTTTTTGAATAATTTCTTCAAAATTTTTTCTGTGCATGTTTAATATTTCGCCTTATCCACTGAGAACAACCAGAATAATGTGGATAAAGGAGGTGATAGCTCTCCTAAAAATTATAAAATCGATTATTTCCTTGCCGAGATGTGGAAAAACGCCTTAAATTTTTTTATTTTTTTCTTTCTCAAATAATTTCTTTTCCCAGATTACGCCGAATGAGCCGTTATCCACAAAAATTCGTGTTCATCTTATAAAAATGGAATTGAAAAATCTTATAGTCCCATTGAATTTGCTATTTCTGTGTCCAGCAATGTGGAAAAACGCTCATTTTCCTTCATTTTCTCTTTTTTGAAAATTAGAACGGCTTTATTGGGCTCGTTTTCCACAATTTTTTTGTTTTTAACTACTAAAATCTTTCTGGCGACTTATTTTTTAATTTTTGCCTGGCAGAAATCCACACTTGCTTGAAATTTTTTCCTCTTTTTCTCATTTTATCTTATTTCTTCGAGGATTTTATATCCATTATAAGCTTATACGGCATTTGTTGTGGAAAACCTCTTTTTAAGCGATTGTAGCTTGATTGTAACTGTGTGTGAGTATTGCTGTAGTAACTATAAAAGGGAGCCTAATTAGGGCAGATATAACGATTGAGATTGGTAGTGCACCTGGTTATAGCTGATGAATACTGTACTATTGAGGGCTGCTTGGTAGTCTGAGTGGCCTTATTCGGCGTTCATCTTTCGTTTATGAACGAAGGATTGAATGAAGGATGAGTATAGTTTAACTATTATTGAAGTAGGAGGGGATAACGAGAATATTTTGCAGATATCAAAAATGAACAAGAAAAATCCGAATGATACATTTAGTTTATTAGCTCATTTGAGTGAAAGTGTATCATTCGGATTTTCTATTAGACCAATTCCTCGACCCATATATAGTCTGCTTCTGTTTTACGAAGGGAAAGATTATAGCCGGCTACCATGATTGAAATCGGATCTCCGAGAGGGGCGATCTTTTCTATTTTCACTGTTTCACCGGGTACACAACCCATTTCCATTAACTTAAGGTGCAAATCATCTTTTTCAAAAGATGTGATAACGGCACTTTTTCCAATAGCGAGGGAAGACAATTTAATCACTCCTTTTTTCATCCGTTGTAATTTAATCTTTAATGCCTGAAGTGTTTCGATCTTAGCAGGTGACAAAATTGTATCTCTTACTAAGTGATGCAACAAAGGTACTGGCTGACACTCAATCGAACAAAGACAGGGGAGGTGTAATCCGAAATTTCACCATATTTTTACATTCTAAATCAATTACAAAAATAAGTTCGAGGTATGGCAATCAATTTTACTGCGCATGAGGTGAAATTAAATCTTAAGAATAAGACGAAACTGAAAGCATTCATAAAAGACTTATTTGCGCAGGAAGGTCAGGGGATGAAGAGCATGCAATATGTTTTTTGTAGTGATGAATACCTTTTGGAAATTAACCAGCAGTTTTTGCAGCATGATACGCTTACTGATATTGTAACTTTCGAAATGGGAGAGGACCCTGATGTTACTGAAGGAGAAATTTATATTAGCATCGATCGTGTTCGGGAGAATGCTGAGAAGTTTAAAGTGACGGAAGAGCAGGAATTGCATCGGGTAATTTTTCATGGTGCGCTTCATCTTTGTGGTTACAAAGACAAGACAAAAGATCAATCTGCCAAGATGAGACAAATGGAAAACCAGTGTCTTGAGAGATATTTTGGCTGAGAAATATTCAAATGTTCCACGTGGAACATTTTGCGAAACCGGGTCGTTTAGATCCGGTTTTGTGCTTCTAGGTGGTGAGGTTTTTCTAAGTTTTGGGCACTCGGCCTGGTGGTTTTATTAGTTATACTTCCTTAGTTTTGTCCGACTCCGTTCTTGTTTTCCCGGATATTAGTTAGCCCGTTCTTCCTATTTGTGTTACTTACTGACTATGGCATATCACGCCTTTTTATCTGCCAGTATGATTGAAAGAAGGTAAGTTTTAGACATCATTGCTTTCCAAATTATGGTGACTAGGTTGGTTAGAGTCTTGGGTGCCTTGCATTCGGTTTAAGGTGGGACCCGGGCTAATGCCCTTTTCGAGGATGTCTATTAGGCGTTGTCAATCGTGGTTGGCTATTGGAATGCTATTAAACATTTATCAATCGTATAGGAATCTCAAAGGGCTAAGGCCCGAGTCTCCACCTTAAACCTGCTGCTCATAAGTCGGACTACTCAATTTATAATTGATAAGGGTAAGGTTGTCTGTCTCATCTTTTATTGGTGTCCCTATTGTTTCTTTGGGGGATTGATTATGTAAACTAGCTTTTGAAGTTTGATCAGTTCAAGTCCTGGGCGCCTTGCATTCGGTTTAAGGTGGGACCCGGGCTGATGCCCTTTTTCGAGGATGACTATTGGGCGTTGTCAATCGTGGTTGGCTATTGGAATGCTATTAAACATTTATCAATCGTATAGGAATCTCAAAGGGCTAAGGCCCGAGTCTCCTCCTTAAACCTGCTGCTCGTAAGGTCAGCTAACTGAATTTATAACTGATAAGGGTAAGGTCGGTTATTTGATTTTCTACTGTCCATTCTTTAGTGGTCTTCGTGGGAAAGGATGTAACTATCTTCATCATTGTTAAGCATACCTACACACATAGGAGAATCGTTAGTGTAGTCTTATCACTTATCAGTTGTTTCGAGGTTAGGCTGTAGAACATGGGTGAGGACTGTCCTTTTTCTGTGAATAAGCGATTCCACTCAGGTCAAGAATGTCTTGAATAAACTTTATTTTAAAATGTATTGGCATAAAAATTTTGACCAACTTCTATTCAACATCCAGGGAGTAAGTATTGAATGAACTTATAGAGGAAACTTTGAGATCCTTATCGTAATATATTTCTCCAGCTATTCAATCTGCCCTCCAAAACTTATACATAGGTTGTTCCTGTTTGCAATATCTGAGACTATACCCTGACAAGATTATTGGTAATGATGGTGAGAGTGTAAGGCCGAAACTTGATATGGAAAGTGAGTTAGGGAGAATAACCAGAAAGTAGTTATTTCACTTTAGGTCCGTCACAATATTGTTCGATAGGATAGAGGCTAACAGCATACTTGCACATGAAATATAAAGACTTTTTAATAAACGGTCATCGGTAAGAAAATATCTAAAGAGCCTCATGAATTATCACGAAGGCCAGTTGATGCGGCGGGTTTGAGAAGGAGCTGTCGGGCCTTAGCCCTTCGAGATTCTCACACGCTTGATAAAAGTTCAATATCACCACCAAAGCCAACCACGATTGTCAATGCCCAATAGCAAATCTCGAAGAAGGGCATCAGCCCGATAGCCCTTCTCAAACCCATAGCAGTATACCTAAACCCTACAATACATTGATAGCAAAAACTTCAAACCGGAAACCACAATGCTAGTTTGCAAAATGCAAACACAAACACAAATACCAACAATCAGCAACGAGAAAACATTTCAATTACCCTCTTGAATTATCACGAAGGACAGTTAATGCGGCGGGTTTGAGAAGGAGCTGTCGGGCCTTAGCCCTTCGAGATTCTCACACGCTTGATAAAAGTTCAATATCACCACCAAAGCCAACCACGATTGACAATGCCCAATAGCAAATCTCGAAGAAGGGCATCAGCCCGATAGCCCTTCTCAAACCCATAGCAGTATACCTAAACCCTACAACACATTGATAGCAAAAACTTCAAACCGGAAACCACAATGCTAGTTTACAAATGAAAACACTAACACAAATACCAACAATCAGCAATAAGAAAATACCTCAAGTACCCTCTTGAATTATCACAAAGGATAGTTGATGCGGCGGGTTTGAGAAGTAGCTGTCGGGCCTTAGCCCTTCGAGATTCTCACACGTTTGATAAGAGTTCAATATCACCACCAAAGCCAACCACATTGACAATCCTAATAGACAAATCTCGAAGAAGGGCATCAGCCCGATAGCCCTTCTCAAACCCTAGCAGTATGTTAACTATATCAAAAAGTGATCATCTGCGGTTCAGAAACTACTGGTATCTACTATCAAGTATCATGAAAACTCCCAGAGCGAATAAGATTAATTAAGAAGAAAGGCATAGGAGGACACCTAAATATAGAAATCAATGAAGCTTCCGCACAACTCAGAAAGTATAAATTCGACCAGGTCGATATCAATGAAAGAAGACCATCCTTGTTTTATTATACCATTATCAGACGAAGAGAGCAACACATTTAAAATCGACTCAGCAATAGAGGAGAGCAGCATAACCAACCATTTCATAACAAATGAAATTTCTCAATTAACAGAAAGTTGACCAATCATCTTCCACCATTTACCATCCCGAATAAAATGATTAATCATATATGCAACGACTACAAAATTGATCTGAATTCTCCCTTTCATTAACGCTATTCTTCACCATTTCTCAAAAGAAAATATGCACTAACTTCACCTCACCAACCATCATTTCAAACGAAATCCCAGATGTTCCACGTGGAACATTACATGTCCCTGCTTCTATGTACCTTTGCAATTCTATTTAAATAAAATTATGTTTCCATCATACGATGTAATTGTGGTAGGCGCCGGACATGCCGGTTGCGAGGCTGCAGCTTCCGCTGCAAACATGGGATCAAAAGTTCTTTTGGTCACCATGAACATGCAAACGATCGCTCAGATGAGTTGCAACCCAGCAATGGGAGGAATCGCCAAAGGACAAATTGTAAGGGAGATTGACGCACTCGGAGGATACTCCGGGATCGTGACCGACCAGTCAATGATTCAGTTCCGTATGCTGAACCGTTCCAAAGGACCAGCCATGTGGAGCCCACGCACACAGAATGACAGAATGTTGTTCGCGGCAAAGTGGAGAGAAGCATTGGAACAAACACCAAACGTCGACTTCTACCAGGACATGGTAAAAGGACTGCTGGTAAAAGATGGTCGTTGCTATGGTGTAGTGACCGGCTTAGGACACGAAATTAAAGCAAAATCTGTGGTGCTCACCAACGGGACATTCCTGAATGGTGTGATGCATATCGGAGATAAACAGTTCGGCGGAGGCCGCGTAGCAGAAAAAGCAGCGACCGGGATCACCGAACAATTGGTATCCCTCGGCTTCGAAAGCGATAGATTGAAGACAGGTACGCCACCAAGAATCGACGCGAGAAGTCTGGATTATTCTAAGATGGAAGAACAACCAGGTGATGATGTGATCACCGGTTTCTCTTATCTGGATGTTGAAAAGATAAAACCTGAACAACAAAGAAGTTGCCATATCACCTACACAAGTGATAAGGTACACGAAATGCTGAAGACAGGTTTCGACAGATCGCCAATGTTTCAGGGGAGAATCCAGGGCGTCGGACCAAGATACTGTCCAAGTATTGAAGATAAAATTAACCGTTTCGCAGAAAGAGACAGACACCAACTGTTCGTAGAACCCGAAGGTTGGAACACCGTGGAAATCTATGTAAATGGATTTTCAACCTCCCTGCCGGAAGATGTACAGTATAAAGCACTGCAATTAGTACCTGGATTTGAGAACGTGAAAATGTTCCGTCCGGGTTATGCGATTGAGTACGATTACTTCCCACCAACACAATTACAGTTCTCCCTGGAGACAAAACATATCCAGAATTTGTTCTTCGCCGGACAAATCAACGGTACCACCGGATATGAAGAAGCAGCATGTCAGGGTCTGATGGCAGGTATCAATGCACACCTGAAAGCAAGCGGTCAGGCGCCATTTGTACTGAAAAGAAGTGAAGCATATATCGGTGTACTCATCGATGACCTGATCAATAAAGGCACCGACGAACCGTATAGAATGTTCACCTCAAGAGCGGAATTCAGAACTTTACTGAGACAGGATAATGCCGATCTGCGTCTGACAGAACAGAGTTTTGAAATGGGTCTCGCCAGACAAAACAGACTCGATAAAGTGATCGTGAAGAAAGAAGGAGTGGAGAAGATCAAAGCAATTCTGAAAGAACTGCCTGTCGATCCGGAAGAAATCAATCACCTGCTGGCTGAGAAAAATACTTCACCACTGCCTCAGCGTATGCGCGCTTACCAGATCCTGCTGAGACCTACTATGGATATCTTCTCCATGAAAAACCATGTAGCGAAGATCGGAAAAGCACTGGCTGAATTCGGAGACGAAACATTGGAACAGGCAGAGATCCAGATCAAATATGAAGTATATATCGAGAAGGAAAATGACCTGGTGAAAAGAATGAGCCAGATGGAAGACCTGCTCATTCCTGATGGATTCGATTATACAAAACTGGTATCACTGAGCGCAGAAGCCAGACAGAAATTTAATAAAATCCGTCCGCGCACCCTCGGACAAGCCAGCAGAATTAGCGGCGTAAATCCAAGTGATGTACAGATACTGATGGTGTACATGGGACGCTGATAACGATCATACTGAAGTAAAAAATAAAAATACATGCTTGTTATGGGCATGTATTTTTTTTGTCTATATTCGTCTAAGACCAGACTCCTGTGGACCCAGACAGAAGATGCATGAGATTAAACCTATGACTCGACCGGACCTATTTTCATCCACACCAAATTTCTAACGAAGCAGGCAGAAATTTATTTATAGTTCATTTCACTGATTTACCTGATTAGTGTATCTATGAATTTATTCACCACCCGATTTCCTGGAAAATTTACCTGAACATTTTTTCAAGCGGAACATTGTGCTTTTTGTTACACGTGTAACAAGACACATATGCCGTTATCATATATCGTATTTGAAATAATTGATTCAAAATAAAAGTTAAGGTTAAATTAGAAGTATATACACCCGGACCTTGTCTATGGACTGGGCTTTTTCCTTAATTTTTAGTAAAAAATTGATTTTCAATCATTTGGTAGATTATTTGCCCTAAAAACAGGTCTTTTTTAGCCCCTTAAATTTGGACGATCGGGAGGGGAGTAATGATAATGTTCCATACGGGGTGTGGTTCGCTAAAAAGGGCCTTAAAATGCGTTTTATACTTTATTGCATATTTAGTAATTTGTTTTTACATAAAAAGGCACAGTATATGCTCAATACCTTACTCACCTGTACAGCTTTACTAACTACTACAATGTTGTCAGCACAAACAGATACGACGAAAGAAAAATATCTACTGATCGGCACTTATACAAAGAGTGCAGATGAAGGGATCAATGTATATGCGTTCAACACAACGACCGGTACACTCCGTTATGTGAGTACAACAAAAGGTGTGGATAATCCTTCCTATCTCGTGATCGCTCCCGATCAACAACATGTATACTCCGTAAATGAAAATAATGAAGGAGGCGTAAGCGCTTTTGAATGGGATACCGTCAGCGGTAATCTTACCTTCCTCAATAAACAGGTTTCAGGTGGCGCTTCACCTTGTTATATCACAACAGACGCAGATGGTAAATATGTAATCGTAGGAAATTACAGTGGTGGTAGTCTATCTGTATTGCCTGTACGTAACGATGGAAAAATAGACGCGCCTGTACAAACAATTGAACATACCGGTACAGGGCCTAATAAAGAAAGACAGGAGAAACCACACGTACACTGCACGGTCTTCGGTCCTGATAAAAAGACATTATACGTCTCCGATCTGGGGATTGATCAGATAGTCATCTATAATTATAAACAAGGGGATGTATTGCCATTAGTGCCTGCTGATACTGGTTACGCTGCATTGAACCCAGGTGCTGGTCCGCGGCACATTACTTTCCATCCGAATGGCAAATGGGCATACGTGATACATGAACTGGACGGAAAAGTAACCGCCTTTAATTATGTAAGAGGAAGGCTCATTCCTTTTCAAACTTTGTCAACACTGCCTGTAGCCTATAAAGGTCCTATCTCCGGCGCTGATATTCACATCTCTCCGGATGGTAAATTTTTATATGCTTCCAACAGGGATAAATTGAATAATATTGTCATCTACAGCATAGACCGCAAGAACGGTCAGCTGGTGAAAAAAGGTGAACAACCTTCCGGTGGAAAAGCACCGCGCAATTTCATGATAGACCCTGATGGAAACTATTTATTGGTCGCTAATCAGAACACTGACAACGTAGTTGTATTTAAAAGAAACAAGCTGACAGGATTACTAAAACCAACCGGTCAGGAGATAAAAGTACCCAAACCGGTTTGCTTAAAAATGATCGGGACGAATTAACATTTGCTGCTGAATACCGATATCTGATTGGCATAACTTTTTCATAAACAACTAAAACGATAAGATCATGAAAAAGAAAGTCACTAAACCAACAGATAAGAAAGCTGAACAAACAGAAGACGAAAAATTCCCAGGTTATCCTGCTTACCCTGCAAGTGAAGATATTACTTACAGAGGGGAACAGGAAGATCTTGATGTGGAAAAAGTAACCAGATCTGCACGTATAAATAATGAACTCGCAAGAGAATCTTCTGTTGATTCCGGTGAGATGGATGAAGGACTGGATGTACCAGGTGCTGACCTCGATGATAGTAATGAAATGATAGGAGAGGAAGACGAAGAAAATAATTACTATAGTCTCGGTGGAGACAGGCACGAAGATCTCGAAGAAGATAATGATAATGCCTGATCACATACTATAGTAACGGAGTCAGTAATCTGCATACGCCATCTATAAACTTCTGCCACAAAGAACGATTTCTCCAGGAGCGACGATCGATGTGTTCAGAGTCTTGCAGGTCCTGTTCAAATGCTGCATTCAGCTTATGCACAAAGGTCTTGTCATAAACGACAACAGCAATTTCACTATTCAGATAAAAACTCCGGTAGTCAAGGTTTACAGAACCAACAATTGCAAGATTATCATCTATTGCAATTGACTTCGCATGTATAAAACCTTTCTGGTAAAAATAAACTTTCACACCTGCATCAAGCAAAGACTTGATGTAGGATTGTGCTGCATGTTGTACAAAAAATGAATCACCACGGAATGGTAAAATAAGCTGCACAGTTTTACCTGATAATGCAGCCATTTGTAATGCAGTTAATATCTGTTCGTTGGGAATAAAATAAGGATTGCTGATACGGATAGAACGGCGTGCATTATTGATCGCCATCAGTATCGTTTGCATCGCCATCGGAAACTCTGAATCTGGTCCGCTGGCTACAATGTCTACAAAGCAATTTTCATTCAGATCAGAACGATGAAAATAGGGTGGACCAAACGGGAATGTTTGTTTACTGCAATAACGATAACTCATCATGAATTGCAGCTGTAAAAGATTCACCACATCACCTTCCAGTTTCAGATGCGTATCTCTCCAGAATACAGGATGCTTTGCATTGTTCAGATAACGGTCATCAATATTGATACCTCCGGTAAATCCTATTTCTCCATCGATGATAATGATCTTTCTGTGATTACGATAATTCGCGTTCAGATAGAAATTGATCAGTACAGGAGAAAAGGCAAAAACTTCCGCGCCGTTTTCTTCCAATAAGTCTGGTATATCACCGATCCTATCACTGCCCAGATCATCATAAATGAATCGTACCTCTACACCCGCTCTCAGCTTCTCCAGTAATATCTCCGCTATCTCATTACCTACATCATCTGAAGCAAAGATGTAGTACTCGATATGTATGTGATGTTTGGCCGCTCTGAGTGCATCCATTACTGCGGGATACTTTTCTTCTCCGTTTAATAATAACTGTACACGGTTATCACAAGATAATACCGAGTGTCTTGTGTTGAGCAGCATAGCAGATATCTCCTGTTTGCTCGCTACCTGTTTCCGGAGCTGCAGTTGCATCTGGTCAATCTCTTTTCGCTGAGATTCCCAGTATCGTAACATCAGGGTTTCATCCTTACTTCCCTTCAGCGTAAACCGGCGTTTTTTGCGGAGGTCTCTTCCCAGATAATAGTATACTACTAATCCCAGTATGGGGACAAATACCAATAACATGATATAAGCCATCGCTTTGACCGGATTCCGGTTTTCAAGCAGAATAGTCCCAACCACACCCAAAAAGGAAAGTGAGATCAGCACATACCCTATAATTTTCAATGCGATATGCCAGTCTGTACCCCAGAGAAAGTATAATACCTGATACACGGAAATGATTAATAGTTATGTGAATAAAGGTAATAGTAATATTATTAGAATAAATTATCGTCAATAATCGTTCTTAATATAAATTATCGTTTTTTTTGTTCTTACAACGAACTGTACATGAAGGAATCAATCCTTATTAAGCTGGAGGCTTCCCGCCGGGAATTACTGGATCTGGGACTACGTAACCCCTTATTGAATTACCGTTTACCCGTAAGTCGTGGAGTACATATCGAACAGGAAAGCATCACCAATATATACGAAGTACTGGTGAAGCAGAGCAAGGCAATGACCTTCCTCCCCAAAACTGATGTAAAAGAAAAGAAAGAGGCAACAGCTGAAGTCTCAGAACCGGCAATATTACCGGAACCTGTCACTTTACCGGAACCGGAAGAAGTCGTACACGATACCCGTTTACAGACTACGGAAACTGCCGCTGCTTTACAGAACAGATTACTGAATACTTATTATGCTGCACGCACCAGTCTTGAAGAACAAGGTGTCAATATCCTGTTCCTGACATTGGGTATGTTAAAGTGGTATGAAAAGGATAATGGAAAGGAAGCGAGATATGCACCACTGATACTAATACCTGTTTCACTGGAACGCTCCAGTGCAAGAGAACGCTTTCGTTTGCGCTATACCGGTAGTGATGTGGAAATGAATCTTAGTCTGCAGACGAAGATCAAAGCAGAATATGGTATCGTATTGCCAGACATGCCTGAGTCAGAAGAAATAGCTGTCACAGAATATATACAACAGATCGATGCTGCTATCAATGGAATGGACGGATGGGAAGTGATCACAGATGCGGTTGAATTAGGGTTCTTTTCCTTCGGCAAACTGATGTTGTATCATGACCTGGATAGTGATGGATGGCCCGCTGATGAACAACCTGCAAATCATCCGATCTTACAGAGTTTATTCGGCGATGGTTTTTCTGAAGGCGCACCTGAAGTACCAGAAGATGCGTTCATCGACACAGAAACATCTGCACACGAATTACACCAGGTAGTAGATGCAGATGGTTCTCAATTACTCGCCATGTTAGCGGTACAGGAAGGACGTAATCTCGTGATACAGGGGCCTCCGGGTACAGGTAAATCACAGACTATCACCAACCTTATCGCAAATGCGATCGGTGAAGGTAAGAAGGTATTGTTTGTTGCTGAGAAGATGGCCGCACTCGAAGTCGTAAAACGCAGACTTGATAGTATACAGTTAGGAGATGCCTGTCTAGAATTGCATAGCCATAAAGCAAACAAAAAAGAATTACACCAGGAGTTAAGAAAAACACTGGAGTTACGTAAGCCTGCCATTCTGCAATTACAACAGGAAGTCACATTACTGAATGACTATCGTAAAGAACTGAACGATTACAGTATTGCGGTAAATACACCGGTTGGGGAAAGTGGTATCACACCACAACAACTGATGGGTTATCTGTTACAACTGAAAGAACAATTCGTAGATATTACTTTACCACGTATCGCGATACCTGATATAGATAGCTGGAATGCTTTGAGCATGCAACGTGCAGAAGCAATGGCTGTGAGAATTGAACATCGTTTGAAGGAGACAGGAATGCCTTCTTCTTTGTTGTTCTGGGGCATCGGATTGACAGTACTCGTTCCTGCTGAACAGGACAGACTTATTCCTGTTTTACAGAAAGCACATGACACAACTACAACACTGCAACATGAAAGTGCGATCATCGCTGGTCAGGTAGGATTACCAATGCCACTGAACAGAAAGAATAGTATGGACCTTTCGTTCTTTGTACAACTGGCATCTGTACGTCCCGATATAACAGGTGTACAGTTAAGACATCCTGCCTGGTTACAACAGAAAGAAGATATCAAAGAGTTGCTGCAGACAGGAAAACGTTTACGTCAGTTGCATCAGGCATATGACGCTATACTGATTCCGGAAGCATGGGATCAACAGGTATTGGAAATAAGACAGAACCTGCTGGCTTATGGGGATAAGTGGTATAAATTCCTGAAAGGAGATTATAATAAAACAAATCGTCAGCTGGCGGCTTTATGTAAGACAGGCGCACCTGATGATCTGCCTGGAAAGCTGGCTTGTATAGATGCTATACTGGAAGCAAGACGATTAGAGAAACAACTCCAGGAACAGGAATCACTTGCAAAAGAATTATTCCAGCAACGCTGGCAGAAAGGACAATCCAATTGGGAAGCACTTGAGACCATTACTAATTACGTAACGGAAGTTCATAAGCAGATCAGCTATGGCACCTGCACTGCCGTTATACTTGATTATCTCGAAAAGAATGAGCCGGTTGAAGTAGCCAAACGTTATTATGATACGCTGTTGAGAACATTGCAACAACAAGGCGCTGCTATCGATGCAGTGATCGCTGCTTTTGCATTGAATGAACAACGTCGTTTCAGAGATGTAACACCATTGCTGCAACGTCCTTATGAAGAGCAGATCGTATTGATGCAATCATGGATAGATGGATTACCGGATATACATCATGCGATCTCCTGGAATAACCTGGCGGATACTGCGAAAACAGAAAACTTACAGGTGTTGACAGAGGCAGTCGCTTACTGGCCGGAAGCAACAACGGCATTAAAAGGTGCATTGCAAAAAACATGGTATGAATACCTGTGGGAAAAAGCATTGATGACACATGCTGCTATCAGGAAGTTTGAAAGATCAAGTCATGAAGCAGCTGTTAAACAATTCGTAAAACTGGATACACTGAATCTTCAGTATAACAGGGCACGTGCAGCACTAAAACATTATGATGGTATTCCTCCTCTGGAAGCTGGCGGACAGGTAAACGTACTACGTACCGAGTTCAATAAAAAGGCAAGACATATGCCTATCCGTAAACTGGTACAGGCAGCAGGACTGGCCATACAGGCGATCAAACCTGTGTTCATGATGAGCCCTCTTTCTATTGCTAATTTCCTTCCTCCAGGTTCATTACAGTTTGATCTCGTCATCTTTGACGAAGCCAGTCAGGTAAGACCGGTGGATGCATTAGGTGCATTGCTGAGAGGAAAGCAGTTGGTAGTTGTAGGTGACAGTAAACAGTTGCCGCCAAGTAGTTTCTTTGATTCACTGATGAAGGAAGTCGATGATGAGGAAAACGTGACAGCAGATATGCCAAGTATACTGGGGATGTGTGATGCACAGGGTGCTCCGCAAAGGATGTTACGCTGGCATTATCGTAGCCGCCATGAATCATTGATCACTATGTCTAATCATGAGTTCTATGAAAATAAACTGGTGATCTTCCCGAGTCCGGGCGCCGCACATCAGATGGGATTAGTCTATCATCATCTGAAAGAAGCAACCTACGATCGTGGTAAAACAAGAACGAATCAGCAGGAAGCAGATGCGATCACTACAGCTGTGATCGAACATGCAAAACAACATCCTGAAATGAGTTTAGGTGTAGTTGCTTTCAGTACTGCACAGATGCAGGCGATACAACAGTCGCTTGAAACAGCCAGAAAGAAAATGCCTGAGCTGGAATCATTCTTCAAAGCACATCCGCATGAACCATTCTTTGTAAAGAACCTGGAGAATGTACAGGGTGATGAACGTGATGTAATATTTATCAGTATAGGATATGGCCGTACACCGGAGGGAACAGTGAGCCTTGCATTCGGACCACTGAATAACGAAGGAGGGGAGAAACGCCTGAACGTATTGATCACGCGTGCAAAACAACGTTGTGAAGTATTTACGAACCTGACTTCAGATGATATCGATCTGAATAAAACAGAAAGTGAAGGGGTACGTGCGCTGAAGAACTTTCTGTATTTCGCACAGCATGGTTCTATGCATCGTTCCTATGCAGATGGATTACCTGCGAATATTCCTTTTGAAACACTGGTTGCCGAACAACTGACAGCTGCTGGTTATAATGTGAAGAAACAGATCGGTAGCAAAGGGTTCTATATTGATCTGGCAATTGCTGATCCTGAACATCCGGGTAAATATATCATGGGTATTATGTGTGATGGCGCTGCTTATCACTCCGCCCGTTCTGCGAAAGACAGGGACAGATTGCGTCAGCAGGTACTGGAAAATATGGGATGGAATATCTATACCGTATGGAGTACCGATTGGTTCCGTCATCCTGTGCGTGAGTTGAAAAGATTGCTTGCGGCAATTGAAACTGTGCGTGCGAATGAAGGTGCGGACCAGGAAGCAATCGTGCCTTCAGAAGATTATACAATGGTAAGAGAAGATGAGGAAGAAGGAGCAGACGTACCATTATATGAAATGGCAGTACTGCCGGAAGAAATCGCGTTAAAAGATCTGCATCAGCATCCGGCAGATAAACTGAGGTCCTGGCTGGAGATGATCGTGCGTGTAGAGAGCCCGGTGCATGTGGAAGAAGCAACGCGCAGAATACTGGACGCTGCAGATGTATCACGTGTAGGGAACAGAATTCGTGAGGTACTGAAACAGGCGATTGCAGACGCAGTTGGAAATGATACGGTCGTTGTAAAAGAAGAATTCCTCTGGGATGCGGAGATGGAGAAACCATTGGTACGCAGCAGAGCGAATCTGCCTACTGCATCGCGTAAGATGACCTATATAGCGCCGGAGGAATTAGGAGCTGTTGTAGAGAAAACTGTGCAGGATGCGGTAGCGATCACTATGACCGCAGCGATACCTGTTATTGCAAAAACATTGGGCTTTGCACGTGTAACAGAAGACCTGCGTACAGATTTGCAGGAGGCGGTAGAAAAAGCCCTGGCAGATGGTATCATCTACCAGGACGATGAATGGTTAAAAGTAAAGTAGTTACTTCTTTAGTATAAAATCTTCTCTGGCTGCCCAGTTGTTGATATCCTGTTTACTCAACGCAGCAGCCATCAGATCAGGAAATTTATCGGGCGTACAGGCAAACACCGGAATACCCAGATTGGACAGAAATTGTGCATTACCGTGATCATAAGCTGGAGCACCGTCATCGTTCAAAGCAAGTAATACGATGACCTGTACGCCCGCTGCTGTTAATTCAGCTGCACGTTTACGCATCTTATCATCAGCGCCTCCTTCAAACAGATCGGTGATCAGTACGAGTACAGTATCTGCCGGACGGGTAATGATCTGTTGACAATAGGAGAGTGCTGCCTGTATATCTGTACCTCCACCGAGTTGTACACCGAATAAAAGATCAACGGGGTCTTTCAGTTCTTCAGTCAGATCAGCAACAGCAGTATCAAATACCACCATACGTGTTTTTATAGCAGGTATGGATGCCATTACAGAACCGAAGATACCTGAATAGACAACTGAAGAACCCATCGATCCACTTTGGTCAAGACAAAGCACCACATCTTTCAGTGAGGTCGTTCTACGGCCATAACCGATCCTCGTTTCAGGAATGATCGTTTTATATTCAGGCTGATAGTGCTGCAGATTCTTAAGGATCGTTGCATGCCAGTTGATCTCATTATGACGGGGCCTTCTGTTACGAATGCTCCTGTGCAGACTACCCGTGATCGCCTGTAAAGTAGGTTGTGTCAGTTTTTTCAGCAGTTCATCTACTACACGTTTTACAACCTGTCTGGCAGTGTCACGTGTCTTATCAGGGATAGCATGTTTCAGTGTAAGTAATGTAGCTACGAGATGTACATCTGGTTCTACATTTTCCAGCATTTCCTTTTCAAACAACATCTGTGTGATATTCAGACGTTGTAGTGCATCACGTTGCATGATCTGTACAACAGATGCCGGGAAGAAGGTACGGATATCGCCAAGCCAGCGGCTGACATTAGGAGAGGATGCTCCAAGGCCTCCTTTCTTTTCGCTGTCATATAAAGCCTCCAGTGTTTTATCCATCTGTAGCTCTGTGCCGCTGAGTGAATAGCCGGTACCATCTGATTCATTACCACCCAGCACCAGCCGCCATTTATTTAAATCATCCATATCAGTATTATTTAACGCCCAACATTTGCAGCACGACAGGAATACCTTTCAGTGCTCTTGTTGCATCGATGTTTTCCATCGTCTGCTGAGACACACTGGTAGTGCCACTGACACCACCTTTTGCTTTTTCTCCCAGCTTTCTTCTTTCTGCTTTGGTAAAGCTGGAGAAGGTCCTGCGTAACAATGGAAGCAACTGTTTGAAAGCATCTTCTTCCAGTTGATGCATCCAGTTATATACCACTGTCCACAGGTCATTGTCTACCAGCAATAATGTACCGCTGCCTTTCAGAAAACCTTCCAGCCAGGCTGCAGCAGTAGCTGGTGGCGTAGCAGCAGACATGGCATAACTGAATACCCTTACCAGATCATTACCGGAAAGCTGTCTGTGATCTGCCAGTAATCTTGTGGCATAACCACCAATAACAGGAGCAGAGCTGTCATTGCGTGCGATGTGGGAGATGGTCTGTTGCCATTGCGTGGTCAGTTCGGGTTCCTGCAATATGAGCAGGGCATCATTCATATTGTAGATCAGCTCCAGTAATTCAGCTGCTGCATCATCCGCGATACCGATACAGGCAGCAGGCAAACTAACGCAGATACGTGTGATCATACCGGCAACAATACCGTCAACCAACGTAGCATCTGTTTTCCGCACGTTACCATAACGGCTGATCTGTACCAGACCAGGAATAACGGTCATGAGTTGCATTACATCACCGGTAGCAGCGGCCAGGTTATTCACCTGTTGTACGAGTGCTTCTACAGCGTTAGGTAGTTCCGCAGGGATAGCCGTTTCCAGCAAGGTACAGACATCTTTCAGAGAGGTCGCCGTTCTCGCCTGATGTTGTACATATTTAGAGGCCGCTTCTTCTACCGTATTACCCCAGCTTCCCTTTTCAATGATATCAATAGAGAACCCAGGGTCCCATTGCAAACGCCACTGCTCTTTAAAGGTACCTTTGCCCGAAGGACCATAACGATGGCCCCAGCGAATGTCCAGCATCTCCATGCGATGCAGCAGGATACTACGTTCAAGATCTGTATCCTTACGGAGATCAAGTACATAGTCTTTATAGTCAGCCGTTTGTGGCAGCCTTAATTTCTTCTGCAGTTTTTCGATATCGGTCTGTAATGGCGGACGCGGAATATCTGTGGGCACTTCCCCGATCTTATCACTGACGATCAGTTCTTCATTGATCAGTTGCAGGAGAATATCCTCACCGTTACAAAGTACGCTGAGCGTTGCTTCATTCAGTTCTTCCAGACCAGCTTTTGGTAACCCTCTCAATGCGGTAAGTGCATTCGCCAAACGTACCCCTTCCATGACGTGCGCCACGGAAATGTCTTTCTGCTGTTCACGGAAAAGACGCGCTACTCTTGACATCCAGCGGGTACCATCATCATCGGGATAGCGCCAGTTATGTTCATACCATCCGGGAGAATTGATACCGGCGCCATAGCCACTGTTGTAACTGAGACGGTTGTATGTCCAGGGTATCCAGGTGGTAGCGACTTTAACTTTCGGAAGGCCCTTCAGCAGCTCATTATCATCTTTTGCCTTACCCATATTCAGCAGGGCAGGAGTATGCCATGCGCCGCATACAACAGCGATCTCTGTATACATTTCTCTTTCTGCCTGCCGGATCGTTTTACGCATATGCGCTTCACGTAGCTGCTCTTCACGATCGTAAGGGAGATGAAGGTCTTGCCGGAGAGCCTGCATGCCTTCGGTGACAGCAGTAAATACGGCTTCAGGGTCCTGTCTGTATTCAAACATATGTTCCCACCATTTCTCTTCATCTGCAAAACCGGCAGCACCAGCGAGATAAGCTACAGGGTTTCTTCTCACGATATGTGTATCAGGAATATATGGCGCCAGACTGTTATTAAGCGAAGGGGCTTCTGCAGCATCTGCTTTCGGTTCTTTGGCCGCTTTCAGTTCAAACTGATGCGCCATGGGAAGGTCCATGAACCGTACGGGAATATTGTTCCTGCGGGCATAGAGAATAGCCTGCCATTCAGGAGAGAACTCCGCAAACGGATAGAATACTGCTTTCTGCGGTGCATCAGGCTGATAAGCCAGAATAGCCACAGGTGGTTTCAGCAGATCATTGTTCACCCATTCCAGAATGCTGTCTGCTTCCGGCGGCCCTTCCACCAGTACGATGTCCGGTTTAACTTTTTCAAGATATTCCTTCACATGTCTGGCAGAGCCGGGTCCGTGATGTCGAATGCCCAGTATGTGTATTGACATATGAATTGTTTATAGATCGCGGCAGGCGCGGTAAATATCTTTCCAGTCTTCTCTGGTTTTTACGACGGTCTCCAGGTATTCCTGCCATACCAGTTTATCCTGCACAGGGTCTTTCAGTACAGCACCGATGATACCAGCCGCCAGATCAGCCGCTTTCAGCTGACCGTCGCCAAAGTAAGCAGCCATAGCCAGACCGTTATTCACCACAGAAATGGCTTCAGCTGTGCTCAGTGTACCGGAAGGCGCTTTGATCTTTGTTTTACCATCCAGCGTTACACCACTTCTCAGTTCACGGAAGATGGTCACGATACGACGGATTTCTTCCAGTGCTGGTTTCTCAGCCGGCAGGTCCATCACTTTCTCATAGCTTTCCACACGACGGCGTACGATATCGATCTCTTCTTCCATGGAGTCAGGCACCGGCAGAATAACCGTATTAAAACGGCGTTTCAGGGCGCTGGAAAGATCGTTTACACCCTTGTCCCTGTTATTGGCTGTCGCAATGATATTGAACCCTTTCTGTGCCATTATAGCGGTATTCAGTTCGGGTACCGGCAATGTTTTTTCAGATAGGATAGTGATCAGCGTATCCTGTACATCCGCACTGATACGGGTCAGTTCTTCAATTCTGACAATCTTACCAGTCTGCATACCACGCATAACAGGTGTTTCCACCAACGCTTTCTCAGAAGGCCCTTCTGCCAGTAGTCGGGCATAGTTCCATCCATAGCGGATAGCTTCTTCCCCTGTACCGGCAGTACCCTGTACGATCATGGTAGAATCTCCGCTGATAGCAGCCGCCAGGTGTTCGCTCACCCAGCTTTTTGCAGTACCTGGCAGACCGTATAATAACAGTGCTCTGTCTGTAGTCAGTGTAGCCACCGCAATCTCTATCAGTCTGCGGTTACCGATATATTTTGGCTGTATTTCAAATCCGTTTTTCAGGGTGCCGCCCATCAGGTAAGTCACGACAGACTGTGGTGACAATACCCAGTTATAAGGACGTTTTTCATTGTCCTGTTTTTTCAGCTCTTCCAGTTCTTCAAGGAACAGTTGTTCTGCATGTTGACGTAATACGTTGGACATCTTTATATGCTTGAAAAGGTGATCGTTTTGTGTTGAGTATTTTATTTGAATGCGTTCGTTATCTCCACTTTGCAGGAGATCAGTTTGCGTATATGATCGCTGGTATTCCGCCAGGTACCCTGATAAGCGGGTTCCTCCGGCATCAGTTTATCCAGTTCATCTATGATCGCCGGGGGAAGTTGTAACACGTGCTTATCAAAGAAATTGCGGGTATACTGATAAGGGTTACGGGCCATCCATTTCAGTACTTCACCGGTAAGCGTAAGTCCCCATTCTTCCGTACGGTTACTGAGATAATTGATCACATCCTGCGGATAGGTAGGGAACAGGCGTAATGCATATTCCTCCTGTTCGGCAGCGGGTAATAAAGGAATGACGTCAGGATAAAAAGTAGTGCTGGTGGCTAATAATAAACGAAGCCAGGCAGCATCTTTAAAACGACCTGCAGCAAGTATGAGTGCAGGAATGAACCGTTTACCCAGATCATCGTTCTGAAACAGATCAATGATCTCTTCCTTGTCCGCACGGAAGTGTGATTCCCACCAGGAAGGAGGTACACTTCCTACGAGCTGAAAAAGGATATAAGCCTCTTCACTGAGATGTTTTTCATTGCTCAGTGTTGCGATGCCTGAATCAAGGATGACCTTATCCAGGGGTAATTGCAATGAGATTTGCAGGGATTGTTTAGCGCCACGTGAAACGGCTTGTTGCAATATCTGCCAGTAGGCCTGTACGATAAATGAAGCAGGGATTTGTTTCAGCAATGCCCATATTTCATCCTTTACTTTCTGGTTTTTCTCCTGCAGGGATTCCAGCCAGCGAAGGTCATCCTCCCCGATGTTGGTACGCATGATCTTCAGGAATTCTGTTCTGGCAGAAGTATTTTCCTGTGTCCAGGTCTGCATGAGCCATTCCCGTCCTGTACCCGGATAGGTTTGACGCATTTCCTGCAGTACCTGTCTGCGGTCTTCCGCACTTCCTGTTTGCCAGCGATCTTCATTGCTGAGGGCAAAAGGGAATTGCCAGTCCGCATTCATATTGCTCAACCACTGACCACGTTTCCCACATACCGCGATTGTCAGATGACGGATACGTTTCTGAGAAACAGCTGTTTCCAGTAATACCGGGATATATTCCGGCACTACGATCTGGCCTTTATCATAACATGCTTCCAGCCAGTAATTGACCAGTGGCAGGAGGTCCATATCAAGTGCGTCCTGTAATGCGTAGATGGCGGCTTTGTTGCAATAGGGTTTCTCTTCAGGCGGAGCTGCCTGTAAAGGAACGCCGCTGTTATGTTCAGCACTGACGCCACTCTGACGATAATTCAGTACGACCGCTGCTATGTGCAGAAACTGTGTTTCCGCATCGAGCGATCTGTCCTCCATGATAGTAGTGGCGATAGTGGCGAGGTCTGTCGGGAGTTCCGCAGCAGACAACTGTTTTTTGCCGGTACCCAGGAGCGCGGTGTTAATGATATTATTCCACATGTCCCTTATAACAATTTATAGACGCCGTTGTGCCAGACGCCCAGGGGTTCGTATTCCTGTTCTTTACCCAGCAGCGCCATGTCCAATGGTTGACCGCCACTGAGGGAGAGCAGTTTCCAGATATTGCGGAAGCCGTCTTTTACGGGCATGATCCGGTCATTGCTGTCTTTGAGCCACCATTTCATATTGTGCTGAACAGGCGTTAACTGTTGTACAATATAAGGGCGTTCGCTGCGAACGGGCATCTTCTCTGCCAGTGACGTTTCGGCGGCCGTCAGTTCCTCCCAGCCGGGAAGGCCGTAGGTATCCTGAAGATTGTTGTTGGTAACGGGTTCTTTGATCAGCGCCCTTAACGGGATTTCGGAAGGAAAGAACACCAGTTCCGCTTCGATAGACATACCTGCTGATAACAGGAGTTGTGGTCTGGACATACCCCTTGCATAGAACTGGAGTACCAGTGCCGGCTGATAGGAATGCAGGCCATAAAGCCAGTACTTTTCGGTGGTAAGATTATCTTCTTCAGTGACTTGTTTGTTGAGGATCAGCCAGGTATCTTTTGTGCCTTTCTCTTGCCGGAGGGCTTCCTGACTTTGGGTGAACCCGACGAGGGTGCGCAGTTCCTGTTGTAACAGGGGAGGAAGTGTTCCTCCCTGTCTGAAACCCTGGATAACGAGGTAGATCCGGAGCAATTGTTCCATGAAGGTATGTTGCCAGCCTTCGCTATAGAAATTGATCTCCGAGAGGCCACGTACCATGGCTGCCAATCCGGATGCCTGTGCATCCACCATACGGCGGGCCATCGTTTCCCAGTAGGAAGCGCCTTTTTCCGGTAATTGCAGCAGGCCGTTGCGGATAATATCTTTCATCCAGAGCAGTAGCTCATTGATACCATCTTCTACTTTCTGCTGACGGGCAAGTTGCCGTTTATCACGGGCAGCTTCGTCCACCGGTTTTTCTTCTTTTTCCTGTTTCTTGATTTCTTTGCCGGCTCTTTTTTCCAGCCATTCACTGACCCAGGCGGGAGGAGTATTGTCAGTGAAGGTAGCGGACTCTCGGGCATACAGCAACATAAGGCCAATACCATGTTTGCACGGAAATTTGCGGCTCGGACAACTACATTTGAAAGCGGTCCCGGCGAGGGCTATCTGGGTTTGATACGGTTTGCTGCCACTCCCCTGGCATTCTCCCCACAAGGCTTGTTCATTCGCCCCTTTACTCACCCATTTTGCTGCACCAGCCAGGGCCTTTCCGGCTTTCCTGGAACCTTCATCCGGTGCTAAGGATAGCACCTGTTCTTCTGTTAGGAGCAATGGATATAAGATTTAAAAAGTATTGTATTACAAACAATGTTACGCCAGCAATACCTTGTATATTCTGGAATATAACATCACGAGATAAGTGATCAGGATAACTGAATTCAATACAAGTAACCAGTTGACGTCAACCTGCTGGTATTTGTTCTTCTTACACAGGATCGCCAGCCAGAGAAAACCGATCAAAAGAACTACCGGGAATACCAGTGTCCATTTATTCGTGATGATAAGGTGTGCATTGGCGATACGGTCATTCCATCCCTGGTCATTTCCTGCTACCAGCGGAAGGATGCCCATGAACAGCACGATAACAAATATTCTGACAGCTGTTTTAGCGGCCGTTTTACTGATTTTCTGACTCTTACTTTCCTGTTGCATTGTTTCTTTAAATTTTAAGTAGCGACTGGATCGCTAAGTTCGGGATTAAACTATTACGATCCTATTGCTGCTTTACGAACGGGACGTAAATGTATCCACCAGTGTATGACTATGCCAATCAACAGGTTAATGATGCAGAAAAAGGTCATCCGGGCATTCTCTGCCGCAAACCCACCGATAAATAACCAGGCAAAAAAGTAAAGATGGAACCAGGCAGGTACCAACCAGGTCACATAGGGTAATGCCGGAGGATATAAGGTGCTGCGTTTCCAGAATCCCCATATGGTCAGAACAGGGAATAATACCAGGAGGAAAATCAGCTTTTCCTTACTTCTGATGTGAAAGTGGTCGTTCAGCCAGGTAGCCATCGGAAATAACGTGATCCAGAGCGCCACCTGTGAAATAAGGATAGACAATAGCGGGGTAATCGCCTGCCAGATTTTCCAGACTATACTATTGCGAAAACGTACCTTTTCCAGTGTACGCGCAAATGTGGAGTAGAAAAATACCACACAGAGCCATCCAAAGAAATTGCCGTAAGGTACGCCAAACCATTGAGCGGTCAGCGGATCAGGGAATTCCGGTCTGTTGGCCCAATCCCAGTGCCACATGTGCAGCCGGTAAGCGACGACATCCATACTCAGGTCTATGCTAAGCGCCAGCAAGGCATCAAATGCGGCTGCCGCTATTAAGGGAAGGCCCCGGCTGTCGGAGATAATTCTGGAGGTATAGATGATAATACCCCAGCCCATACCGATACAAACAGGGATATTATCAGGTGCATGCCCCAGCATCAGCCAGAACTGCCCATATTTATAACCGGCATTGGATACAACGTTCACATATTCCAGCAACAATCCAAAACCAAAGCCGCCCAGCATATAGGCGACATGTCCTGTTCCTCTTTTCCAGGCATATAACAGGCTCAGAAAGAACAGTATTATCATACAGGATTCTGACAAGGGATAACAGATAGCAGGAGGAATGCCATAGGGCATATTGGCGTAAGGGAACATAACAATTATTTTATCGTTGTTCTTTGTCCATGAATGAGGTATGTTTCGTGTCTCTCACAACAGCATAAACGATCAGCGAAATAAAGATACAACCGGTAATATACCAGTAGTACAGGGATTCATGTCCAACATTCTTGAAGTATAAGGCAATGTACTCAGCCGTACCACCAAATAGAGCGACTGTCAGTGCATAGGGAAGGCCTACGCCCAATGCCCTGATCTCAGCAGGGAACATCTCAGCTTTTACCACTGCATTGATGGAGGTATAACCGCTGACAATGATCAGTGCGGAAAGGATCAGGAAAAAGGCAGCCCATTCTGATGCCGCATGACTGATAGCGGTCAGGATAGGCACTGTTAACAGGGTGCCCAGTATACCGAATCCAAGTAATAAAGGTTTACGCCCGATTTTGTCACTCAGCATACCGAAGAGCGGTTGCAGACCGGCATATATCAGCATGAGAAAGAAGGTAAGCAGTGTAGACCTTTCTTTGGTAAGGTGTACTGTATTCACCAGGAATTTCTGCATGTAGGTGGTGTAGGTGTAAAAGGCCAGTGTACCGCCCATGGTGAGTCCGACTACTGTCAGTACTGCCCTGGGATGTTCTTTCAGGAGGATCATCACAGAGCCCCGTTTTTTATTTGCTTTTTCAGCGCTGACAGTCTCCTGCATATGCTGACGGATGACGAGGGCAAAGAGGGAGAGGATGGCGCCTATTACAAAAGGGATACGCCAGCCCCATTCATGCAGTTGCTCCGGGCTCAGAAACACTTTTTGCAGCAACAGCTGGATGCCGAGGGCAATAAGTTGTCCGCCGATAAGTGTCACATATTGAAAGCTGGAATAAAAACCTCTTCTGTCAGGAGTAGATATTTCGCTTAAATAGGTAGCCGATGTACCGTATTCTCCGCCGACACTGAGACCTTGTAATAACCTGGCCGTCAGCAGGATCACCGGCGCGAATATACCGGCAGTAGCGTATGTTGGCGCCAGGGCGATCATCATACTACCGAGTGACATCAATAGCACGGAAAGCGTCATGGAAACTTTCCGGCCTTTCCGGTCGGCAATACTGCCAAAGAGCCATCCGCCGATAGGGCGCATCAGAAAGCCAACGGCAAAAATGGCGGCGGTATCGAGTAACTGAGCGGTAGGGTTGCTTTTGGGGAAAAAGACAGGCGCAAAGTACAGTGCGAATGCGGCATAGGCGTACCAGTCGTACCATTCAACGAGATTACCGATGGAGCCTGTAAAGATCGCTTTAATGCGGTGTGCGGTGTCGCTTTTTTGATATGTATTCATTATTGATAGGAGCGTGGCTTCCAAAAATAATACAATCGGGGCAATAGTCTTATATTGCTAAACAATTAAAGGATAATCATGGACACGATCACAAAAGCAAAGAAAGCAGCCGGAGAGAAGGCTGCATCGTTGGTACAGCCCGGTATGTTAGTAGGATTGGGGACCGGGTCAACTGCTTACTGGGCGATAGAAAAGATTGGTCAGATGGTAAAGGAAGGATTGAATATCCGTGCGGTAGCTACCTCCGTTGCCTCAGAACAACAGGCAATAGCCCTGGGTATACCCATTACTTCTTTCAGCGAGATCCAGCAGCTGGACATCGATATTGATGGCGCAGATGAGATCAGTGAAGACTTGCAGATCATCAAAGGTGGCGGTGGCGCCCTGCTGCGTGAAAAGATCGTGGCACACGCCAGCAGAAGGAAAGTGATAGTGGCCGATGAAAGAAAATATGTAAAGACACTGGGTAAATTCCCGCTGCCGGTAGAAATTATTCCGTTTGGCTGGGAACTGGTGTTCAAAAGTATACAGTCCCTGAAAGGGGCGCCTACCTTAAGGACCAGAGAAGATAAACCATATATTACAGACAACGGGAACTATATCCTCGACTGTATGTTCGGCGCTATAGAAAACCCGGAACAGCTGCATCATCAGCTGAAAGCGATGACAGGTGTTGTGGAAACAGGTCTGTTCATCAACCTGAAACCAACCGTGATCATCGCCTATGAAAACGGTGAAGTAAAGACACTTTAATCCTTAATATTCCTTCCTATGTATGAAACCCTCCACCAGATCATCGCCGCTATCTGGATATTGTCAGAAGTGCTGCTGAACCGGCTTGTAAGGTCGTCTCAGTCAGATAAGACACGGGCAGACAAACAATCGCTGCGTTTTATCTGGATCACGATCATGATCGCATTACCGCTGGCGCATATCCTGTCGCGGCAGTTTCATGTCCTTCCGATCAGTAGTTCTCCTGTGATCGTACAGGCAGGCCTGGCAATGATCGTGGCAGGAATGATCTACCGTTTTATCGCCATTTATACATTGGGACGGTTTTTTACGGTAGACGTCGCGATCCGTAGTGATCACAGGATCGTGAGAAAGGGCATGTACAGATATATGCGCCATCCGTCTTATCTGGGTTCACTGTTATCCTTTCTGGGGAATGGATTTGCGCTGAATAGCTGGGTAGGACTGTTGATAGGCTTTGTGCCGGTACTGCTCACTTTTCTGTACAGGATGAAAGTGGAAGAAGAGTTGCTGATCAACAATTTCGGACAGGAATATATAGACTATAAAAAGGAAACCTGGAGATTAATACCGTTCGTGTACTGATACCGGTGACACGGACGTATCTGTTAACACATAAAGGGACACAGTATGAGCTATACTAACTTTATAAAACCAGCAGAGGCGCATGCGCTCCTGAACAAACCTGATGTTGTTTTCATTGATTGCAGCTTTGCCTTGAATGATAAAGAGTGGGGGCGTAAAGAATATGAAAAAGCACATATACCCGGTGCGCTGTATGCTGATCTGGACAAAGATCTTTCCGGACCGATCATCGCTGGTAAAACAGGCAGACATCCTTTACCGGAAAAGAAAGTACTGGAAGCTACGATCGCGTCATGGGGCATAACGGCTAATACACAGGTCATTGCATATGATGCAGGTGCTGGCTTTATGGCAGCTGCAAGATTGTGGTGGCTGCTGAAATGGGCCGGTCACGAACAGGCAGCTGTGCTGGATGGCGGTAAGAAGGTATGGGCTGAAAACGCATATCCTTTGGAAGGAGGTGTGGTAACGCCTGTTGCTAAATCATCATTTACAGCCCGCTATGACGATAGCTTACTGGCAGATGCAGCAGCTGTGCTGAAAGCGACAGAAGAACATGGCAGTTGTGTGATCGATTCAAGAACGGCCGACAGATATGCCGGTCAGAATGAGACGATCGATCCTGTTGCAGGACATATTCCTGAAGCGATTTCCAGACCGTTTAACGCCAATATTACACCGGAAGGACTGGTAGCAGGACAGGATGTGGTAAGGGGCTATTTTGCGGCTGATTTTGCGAAAGATGATGTGATATTCTACTGTGGATCAGGGGTCACTGCGGCATTCAATGTATTACTGGCCAACTATGCCGGTTATGCGATGCCAAAGCTATACGCAGGTTCCTGGAGCGAGTGGATCACAGATGATGGCAGACCAGTAGCTGTCGGAGCATAATGTAAGCATACATGAAATAAAAAAGGCGTCAACAGGGATAAGCTGTTGACGCCTTTCGTTTTGATATAAACGACTTATTGTTTGCTCAGATAGATAATGAGTATCACAACAGCAATGATCGACATTACCAGCAGCGCGATCTTGGTGCCGCTGTATGGTCTTTCGCCTACCACTTCGCCGGTAGAGGCGTTCACTGTAAAGTGATAGAGCTTGTTATTGTACTTATAGGCACTGATCCACACAGGCAGCAGCAGGTACTTTAAAGCGATATTACGATAGGTATCATAATACTCTTCAATGCGCTGTTCATCTCCACCGATATCACGACGGATGGTCTGCTCGATGATGCCACGCATGATCAGTTTCGCCTGCTCCAGTCCATCTTCAGGAGATACCTGGTAAAGCTCAGAACGGAAACCGCTGACATACTGTTCATTGTAATGAACGAGCGCCTGCATGTGCCATGGTTCCAGGCGCTTTGCTACTTTATGCGGCAGTGAGGCGCTGGCGATCACAAAAATATCATTGAACTCATTATACACAGTACCGCTGACACTATGCCATCTGGTATGGCGTACCTGTCTGGAACGTCTTTCTTCTCTGCCGTTGACGGTCTCAGTGTAGTATTCCGTTTCATAGTAATAATCACCACGACGGCCGTCATATTCGGTCTTTGCGTCCGCATCATAGGTCCAGTGTGGCAGGTATATTCCTCTTAGCTGACTGGCATGTCCCGAGACCAGCTGAGGCAGGTCAGAAGGCGCAAACCAGAGCTTTTTCATCCAGGTCTGGAAGTTGGTAGCCGCCTGATGCTGTGTGATGGCAAAAGGCAGGATATAATGTGGCCGGACGATCTGTTTGCTTTCCGCATCGCTGATGACCAGCGGACTGGCACAGAAGGTACAGTTCTCTGAGTTTACTTCCGCCAACAGGGTAGTGGAGGCGCCGCAGTTTTTGCAGGACACCACTTTTGCTGTGCGTTGTGCGCTCAGACTGTTTGTACTGTGGATAAATGAATCATAATCTACCGATACGACAGGGCCTGTATTTTCCTGTACGATCTCGTTGGTAGCGCCGCAATAAGTACATTTCAGCTGATGGGTACCTGGTGCGAAATGCAGGGTAGCGCCACAGCTGTTACATTGTAAAGACGAATTCAGAGCGGCGGATTGCTCCGCCTGGGAATATGGGTCCATGAACGATTACGGAATAGGTAAAGGAGGTGGTGTATTGTTAAATAAACCAGCCAGTTCAGGCATGGTGTTGGCCACAGCCCAGTTGGCCATGCCTTTTTTCCACATATGGCTCTGCTGGTTGATAGTGCCGGCAGCTACCAGTTGTGTCAGCTGGTCTATGGTGTACGGGCCTGCCTGCTGACCATTGATCGCGGCATAATATTGCACAGCTGCAGGTAATGGCGGTGGCGCTTCATTGCTACCCTGTACGGTATTCGGCTGGAACACATTGCCCATCTGACTACCCATTGCCATACCTAAACCTGCTCCCATACCAGCGCCGGCCAGACCACCATTAGGGTTCTGTGCGGCCTGCTCCATGGCATTGGCCGCCTGGAACTGTGCATAAGCGCCCAGATTACCAACGATACCCATGCTGGTACGTTTGTCCATAGCGGCTTCCACTTCCGGAGGAAGGGAGATATTTTCGATCAGGAACTTGGTCAGTTCCAGACCCATAGCATTGAATTCCGGTTGTATTTTATTGGTAATCAGTGCGGATACCTCATCGTAATTGGCAGCCAGGTCCAGTACAGGAATTTTTGCCTGTGCAATGGCATCCATACCACGGGTAATGGCAAGATTACGCAGCTGTTCATTCACGCCCTCTACTGTGAATTCAGGATTCGTAGCGGCGATCTCTTTTATGAACAGTCCTGCATCCTGTACACGGAATGCGAAGCTGCCGAACGCACGAAGACGTACCGGACCAAATTCTGCATCACGCAGCATTACAGGATTACGGGTCCCCCATTTCTGATTGATGAACTGACGGGTGCTTACGAAGTACACATCTGCCTTGAATGGACTGTTAAATCCATATACCCAGCCTTTCAGCGTGGTCATGATAGGCATGTTTTGCGTAGTCAGCGTGTACATGCCAGGTTTGAAAATGTCGGCAACGACACCTTCGTTCAGAAATACTGCCAGCTGTGATTCACGCACAGTCAGCTTTGCATTCATCTTTATTTCATTCTGATAGCGGGGAAACTTCCATACTATGATTTCATTAGAGGTATCGACCCAATCGATGATGTCGATAAATTCGTTGCGGAGTTTGTCAAATAGTCCCATATAAGACGGATTTACGGTAGTATGAAAATAGAATAAAGGTGTAATATATTGTATAGGAAGACGGTAAAAAATATCACAGTACTATAATTTTTTCATGGACCAGGTGCCATGAAACAGATATTGTCTGATACTTCCGTCGGGAAATACCTCTGTATGTGACACAAATTCCCATTCGCCTTCGAAAATTTCATCTTTGTAGTAACCGGTGTAGATCACTTCATGTGAAGGGAGCTCCGGCATTTCAAAAAAGTTATTGTATATGTCCTGTGCGTTGGCATGAGCATACGTTTTTACAAAGTTAATGAAGCCACCTCTTACGAAACCTTCAATAACGGCAGGATCTCTCATGGGCACTTTACTTTTATCATCCCGGCAGGTACCTTTCAGTGCTCCGTCAGTAACGTCCATGATAATGTCAAAGCTGGTAGTATTCCCTATCATTTCTTTGGGGTACCCATCTCCAAGGGTGTATTGTCCTGCCCATTTTCCGGAATAAAGATCGCTCATAGGCTAAAAGGGGTTTAATACAATTAAAAAAGCAGTCACTAATGTAACTGCTTTTTCTATAAATCAGACAAAAATGATCATTGTTGTGCGGCCCATTCCTGCAGGTAATGCTCCAGTACATTAAGGGGCATATCTCCCTGTTGAAGCAGCGCATCGTTGAACCTGACCAGATTAAATCTGCTACCCAGCTTTTTTCTGCATTCTTCGCGTAATCGTATGATTTCCAGTTCTCCTGTTTTATAGGTAAGCGCTTGTCCCGGCCATGCCATATAACGTTCTACAGAAGTGACCGCATCTTCTTCGCTGATGGATTCATGTGTTAACATATAATTGATCGCTTCTTCTCTTGTCATTTTGCCGGTGTGGATACCAACATCTGTTACCAGTCTGATGGCGCGGTGAATTTCATTGTTCAATGCACCGATCTGTTGATCAATCGTTGTGTAACATCCCAGTTGCTTACCAAATGATTCACAGTACAATGCCCAACCTTCAGTAAATGCGCTGAAACTGATAGACCTCCTGAATGTAGGGAGTGTTTTGTTTTCCTGCTGTAAGGATATCTGGTAATGATGGCCGGGAATGGCTTCATGTAAGAAAGTAGCTTCCATACCTAAGAATGTTACATTGATTTTCTTTGGATCAGGAACAGGGACATAGAATATACCCGGACGACTACCATCCATTGCGCCGATCGAATAAGATGGCCCGTTCTGTGATGCTTCCCGGAAAGCTTCCACGCGTCTGATCTCGAACGTTGCTTTTGGAACAACGCTTAGCATAGTATGGAGGTGTGGTTTTACCTTATCATAAATATCCCGGTAAGCCTGTAAAACGTCATCTGCTGTTTTAAACGGCATAAACTGAGGAGCTGTTCTGACAAAGACAAAGAACTCCTGTAAGCTACCGTTGAAACCGATCTGCTTTTTCAGTTCTTCCATGGCAACATTGATCCTGGTAACTTCTTTTATGCCTGTTTCATACAGCTGTTCCGGCGTCAGGTCTGTCGTTGTGAAATAGCGGACATAATAATCGTACAATGCCCTTCCTCCGGGAATACCAGACAATCCTGCACTGTCTGTTGCGTGTGGAAGATATTCCTGTTGCAGATAGTCTGCAAGACGTTGATAAGCAGGTAATAATTGTGTGTTTATACTCTGTAAAAAAGACTGTTTTAATCGCGTACGATCTGCGCCGGTAATGGTAACTGGTATGTTATTTAATGGTTGAAAAAAGACACTTTTTGAAGAGTCTTTTTCAGCCAGCGAAACCATCTGTGGGATCATCTTTATGACCAATGCTTTTGGCAATACCATGCCGATAGCTACCCCTTTCCTCATGTTGCTGATAGCGGTATCTGTCCAGTTTGAAAAAGCCGTGATGCGTTGTTGCCAGTTCTCATAATCTTTGATCGTTACAAATGGTTGTGCGGATTCTCCTGAACCCAGTTGTCCCATTAACAGTGGGATAGAAGAGAACTGATTCATCGGAAGATATTCTGTGTGATGTTTCAATCGCGCCAGGTCCATATTCAATATCTCTTTCAGTACGTCGAAAGAAATGCGATCAGCAGAGTTCAGTGATTGTCTTGAGAAGGCGGTTAATAATTGCAGATACTTTTTATCAAACTGTTCTTTTGCCCTTAAATAAGCAACAGCACCATCATTTGCCAGTTGATTATCATACTGATGAGCACCGGTGAATGTCGCACTGATCGGATCAAGTTGTAATGATTCCTGGTAGTAGTTTTCGAATAAGCGGTGTAATTGCGTATTCCGTTGCTGACTATGCGCTGCAGGAGTATAAAGGCAGTAATATAAAAAGAGGAAGCTGGCGGTTTTAAGAAAAAGTTGTTTCATGATGCATACAAAGACAGTTTATGTACACTGTCTGTCGGTTGATGCAAAAGTAGCCGCTTGTCTTGCCGTAAAATTGTATCGTGTTAGCGCAGGAGAGAGGGTCAGATCTTTCTGTACTCTTTAGGCAACATACCTGTTACCTGGCGGAACGTTTTTGTAAAATGTGCCTGATCGGTGAAGCCGCTCATGTAAGCAATTTCTGTCAGCGAATATTTTTGTGAGCGTACCAGCGCCAATGCGCGGTCTACTTTAATCTTCCTGAAATATTCTCCCAGCGTACAGGAAAAATATTTCGTAAAATATTTTGATAAAGTAACCGGGTGAATGCCTACCTGTGCTGCCAGTTCTTTTAATGATAGCGGCTCATTCCAGACGTCATTCATGACATTGAGTATCTGCCTGGTCCATTCGGGATAATGCTTCTCTATGACCGGATTAGCGTCCATTAAACTGATGCTCAGCTGTTCTATGGAGAGAATACTGCAATCATCATTATAATAATGTTCTTTCAGAATACGGAGCAGGCCGCCGGTGTTCAATAACGTATTGCTGTCATACATCAAAGATTCCGGTGGAATAGTAATGTTGTAGGTTGAAAAGAAACTATCTGCGATCTCTAAATTGAATATCCGCGTACCGGGACGGTAATGTACATTCTGATGAACGATACCCGGGTAGTAGTATAGACCTGCGCCAGCGATCTGATGATCAGCTTTTCTTCCTCTTATTTCCTGACTACCGCCGGAGAGAATATGTGAGAAGTGAGGATTTATGTGATAATGCCAGTCGGAGGTAAAGTTTTCAGGGAAAACAGTTTCGCTGGTCGTGATATGACCTATGGTATGTTCCTTCACTTTTGAGCCGACGTAACAGCCTCTGGAAAATGCGACAGGATTGTTCATGGGCGTCAGGTTTAGTAGGAATAAAGCTAAGGATAAAGGGGGAAAAACAAAAGAGTATATATATGTCTCATATCCTTAGAAAACTCAGCATTTGTTTTACCAGATATAGGAGACCTGATAACTTATTTGAAAGCTTAAAATAACGATGTTTGTATATCATTCTTGGGAGAGGCCTTTGGGGGAACTTCTTTCTTTGGGTAAAAGACACCAATAATCACGAATGGGTTTGTAGCACGACGCATATGCCATTGCTTAGTTGTACCCATAAAAAGATGAAGGTCTTTCTCCTTAAACTCATCCTCATATTTTGCCTTTACTTTTTGAAGCGCCTCTTCTTCATTCCCATTGGTTGATCTTCGACAATTCCAATACAATGCACCAATTTCCCAATCCTCGATCATTAATTTTCGTTCTTTTCCAGTTTCATCAGTAAAAGCGTAGCTGAATTTATAAGGAAGTTTAGGAATTAGTATTTCAGGATCCTTGTCAGGAAGGAACAAATCGCCCTGCTTGCGCAGCTCTTTCCATTCATTTTTCCATTCTCTTTCGGTTTCTTTCCAATGAAGGTTAACAATATTTGCAGGTTTGAATACAGCGATAGATACATTTTTAGGGTCTCTTGAATCTGCAATAAGTTTATCCATATTTGTATAGACGTTCTGGAGACAAATCTCTTTACGGGCCTGCCAATTATTTTTAGTGTCCAGACGTTCGCCGATTATTTTCAGATCATGAAAATCATAATTTACGGGAGAATGGCTCTCTGGTCTGAAATTAGAACAACCATTTAAGTAAACAGTGATATTGCTCTTGAAGTTAAAGCCATGATGTTCATGTGTTCATCGATGAAATTAGCATCTTATAGAGAGCCTTTTAGAATGCGCTGGTTAAACTCAACCGTAGCCTTATAATCAATTTCTGTAGTGCTTTTTCTGCTTGGTATTTTTAGGCCAGCGCATCGTTAAGAAGTAGAATTAACTTATGACCTAATAATAAAAATGTGAGAAACTCAGAATTAATGTTCGAGGAAAACAAATTGTGTTAAAACAAAAAAGGTTCGACATTATAAATGTCGAACCTTTTTCTTCGTGGTGTGAGGCGGGATCGAACCGCCGACACAAGGATTTTCAGTCCTTTGCTCTACCAACTGAGCTACCGCACCATCTCTTTTTTGTTGTCCTTCTCTCGTGAAGGGATTGCAAAGATAAGCAAATTAAAAATTAACTTCCAAATTTTATTCAACAAAACTTTTAATTTCCTCTAAGATCCCGTTCCATAGGGCATTTCGCTGTTCCAAAGCAGCTCTTGAAGCATGCGCTGCCTCCTCCCATTTCTGCGGATCGTTGCCACAAAGCTCCTGTACCATCTCCATGCCGAGGTGACTATGATGATCACCATCGACTTCAATATGCCTTTCGAGATAATATTTGAACAGACTGATTTGTCCAGGGAATTGTTTGTCCAGATCATTCACTAATGCCAGGAACATATCGGGAATCAGATCTTCACGACCAAAAGTGAAAACAGCTGCCTGTACATGTACGGGCTCATTCGCGATCAGATCGAAGGTGTGTTTTACAAAACCACGTACGGCTGGCGGCAGACCATTGATCACAGCAGTAAGAGATTTACCTCTTTCCAGCTGTTGCAGACATTCTTTGATACCGGAAGTATCAGCACCTACCTGCTCCATGGCCTGAAGATATAATTCAAAATGACTGAGGCGGGTGCCATCAGGGGCTACATCGCTTTCTTCGCCGGTTACGATCTCATTGATCAGGAAACGGGTTGCTGCGCTGCCTTTTGGTATCCATGGAATATCCGTGCAGGTAAGATTTCTTTGCAGCGATTTCAGGAGGGACATAAAATCCCATACAGCGAATACATGATACTGCATAAATGCACGGATATCATCCATGCGCTGCATTTCCGGATATAAAGGATGTTGTATGATACGCTCTCTTACAGGAGCAATAGTGTTCTTAATGTGCGGTATGCCAGTCATTACGTGTTAAATATTGTCCATTAGTTACCATATACCACCAGGAACTTGATACGCATCAGTTTCAGCTGTTCAATGGTATAATCGCTTTCGATCAGTTCTTCTCTTGCCAGGGCCAGACTGGAAGTTTCACAGCCTTTAAAGTATTCCATGATCTCATCCTGTGCGTAGTCGTCCAGTTCTTCATCCAGACAATAATCCAGATTAAGTTTGGTGCCGCTTGCGACGATGGTTTCCATTTCATCCAGCAATTGCGGAATAGTGAGTTCCTTGTTACGGGCGATGGTTTCCAGTGGCATCTTTTTATCGATGTTCTGGATGATGAATACTTTCAGACCGCTTTTGTTGACAACGCTCTTCATGACGAAGTCGTCAGGTTTCACGATGTCATTTTCTTCCACATATTTAGCGATCACGTCCACGAATTGTTTTCCGTAGCGGATAGCCTTTCCTTTACTTACGCCCTGGATCTTTTCCAGTTCCTGAACTGTGGTAGGATATTGTGTAGCCATGTCTTCCAGGGATGTTTCCAGGAAGATCACGAAAGGAGGAAGGTTCTTTTCTTTTGCAACTTTCTTACGCAGGTCTTTCAGCATCTCGAACAGTGCAGTATCAGCAGATGCCTGTGACTCCGCAGCTATTTCGTCTTCATCGCCGCCTTCTTCTTCAAACTGGTGATTGAGGGACACCATGATAGAATAAGGTTCCTGCAGGAACGCGTGTCCTTTATCCGTGATTTTCAGCAGGCCGTACTCTTCGATATCTTTTTCGATGAGGTCTTCCAGCATCATCTGACGGATGAGGGAGTTCCAGAAATGTGCGTCATGCTCTTTACCTTCTCCAAACACTTCCAGCTGGTTGTGTTGGTAGGTAGTGATCTGAGGATTGACCTTTCCGGTAATGATATTTACAACGTATTCAGTACCAAAGCGTTCTTCCAATGATTTGATCGCTTTGAGTACGATGACCACGCGGTTTTTAACTTCAATTTTCTCTTTCGGATTGCGACAGTTATCGCAGGCATTGTTACACTGTGATTCTTCGTATTTCTCTCCGAAGTAGTGCAGGATCACTTTCCGGCGGCAGGCAGAGCTTTCTGCGTATGCCACTGTTTCATTGATCAGCTGTGCGCCCATTTCCCGCTCACTCAATGGTTTATCACGCATGAGGTGCTCCAGCTTCTGTACGTCTTTATAAGAGTAGAAGCAGACACAGATTCCTTCGAGTCCGTCACGACCCGCGCGACCTGTTTCCTGGTAATAGTTTTCCAGGCTCTTTGGAATGTTGTAGTGTATAACAAAGCGTACGTCCGGTTTATCGATACCCATACCGAAGGCAATGGTCGCAACGATCACGTCCACATCTTCGTGCAGGAACATGTCCTGACGTTGTGCACGGGTACCAGCGTCCAGTCCGGCATGGTATGCGACTGCCTTGATATTATTGGCAACCAGCATATCTGCCAGTTCTTCAGTGGTTTTACGATTAAGCGTATATATGATGCCGCTCTTTCCTTTATGCTGATGAATGAACTTGACAATTTCACGGATGGTCTGGTCTTTCTTACGCTTTGGACGTATCTCATAATAGAGGTTCGACCTGTTAAAGGAAGAAAGGAACACCTGCGGATCACGCAGCACCAGGTTCTTTACGATATCGCTCTGTACTTTCGGCGTCGCTGTGGCGGTCAGGGCAATAATAGGCAGATCGTTATTGATCTGTTCTATCATTTCCTTCAGACGGCGATATTCCGGACGGAAATCATGTCCCCACTCAGAGATACAGTGCGCTTCGTCAACCGCTATGAAAGAGATCTCCAATTCACGGAAGAAATCCAGATTTTCCTGCTTGGTCAGCGTTTCCGGTGCTACATAGAGCATTTTGGTCTTGCCGGACAGCAAGTCTGTTCTTACTTTTTTTATCTGTGCCTTAGACAGGGTAGAATTTAAGAAATGCGCCACATTGTCTTTACTGCTATATGAACGTACCAGGTCCACCTGGTTTTTCATTAAAGCAATAAGTGGTGAAACTATCAGCGCGCAACCCGGGCTCATCAGAGCCGGTAATTGATAACATAAAGATTTGCCTCCGCCGGTCGGCATTATTACAAAAGTATCTTTACCGGCAAGAATGCTCTTGATGATGATTTCCTGGTTCCCTTTAAAGGAATCAAACCCAAAGTGTTCCCGTAATGCATCTATCAAACTTACCTTTACAACAGCCATTGCATTCAAAATTTAAAACAAATAAACTCTAAAGAAAGTAACAAATTATGGATATTGTTTATGTGTTTTTTAGGGGACACGAAGTTAATTAAAAATGCGCTGACCGGCAATTAATTTATGTGTTATAGAGAGTTACGGCTCAGCAGAATCCCCGCTCAGCTTGCCTTTCCAGCTGTCCCCGGAAGGAAGCCATGACTGGATGCCGGTTTTCCCCCGAAGATCAGTGTAAGCACGCATTATTATAAATTTACAGAATATCATGGGCTTAATCTGCTGAATCCTAGTTAACTTTGTGGCTGCCCATGAAAAATAGAACGGTTATTAATATTGCTGAAGTGGCGAAAAGGACGCTGTCCCTCGAGGCAACAGCGATCTCTGACCTGAAGCAATACATCAATGGTGATTTTGAAAAGGCGGTAGAGTGGATCGCGGAGTGTGCCGGACGACTCGTAGTATCCGGGATAGGGAAAAGCGCCATTATCGGTCAGAAAATTGTTGCCACGCTGAATTCCACGGGAACCCCCGCTATTTTCATGCATGCAGCAGATGCTATCCACGGAGATCTGGGTATGATCCAGCAGGACGATATCATATTGTGTATTTCTAAGAGCGGTAATTCTCCTGAAATAAAAGTACTGGTTCCTCTTGTTAAGAACTTTGGCAACAGATTGATTGCCATGGTCGGGAATACTGAGTCTTTTCTGGCTCGCGAGGCCAATCTTATCCTGAATACTTCAGTAGACCAGGAAGCCTGTCCCAATAATCTGGCGCCTACGACCAGTACAACTGCCCAATTGGCAATGGGAGATGCTTTGGCCGTATGTTTGATAGAATGGCATGGGTTTACTGCTGCTGATTTTGCAAAAGTCCATCCGGGAGGTACGCTGGGTAAAAAGCTGTATCTCAAGGTCGGAGACCTCAGCCGCCTGCACCAGGCGCCACAGGTTGCAAAAGGCAGCGCTTTAAAAGAGGTGATCGTAGCCATTTCTTCCGGTATGCTGGGCGTTACCGCCGTACTGGACGCAGAAGGCGCACTAAGTGGGATCATCACTGACGGAGACCTTCGCCGTATGCTGGAGAAAGGCATCCCGGGCGAAAGTGTTACAGCGGAAGTTATCATGTCAACGCATCCGAAGACGATCCAGGAAGACGAACTTGCGATCAATGCATTGGAGATGATGCGCCAACATGACATAACACAACTATTGGTTTTGAAAGATAAACGCTATATAGGTATCATTCATTTACATGATTTAATCAGGGAAGGAATTATATAAGATGACATCTGTGAACAGGCATTTTTATGTGGCCATTATGGCCGGGGGAATAGGTAGCCGTTTCTGGCCCTATAGCCGCACTGATTACCCCAAACAATTCCTGGATATCCTGAATACCGGGAAAACATTACTGCAGTGGACCTATGAAAGGTTCGCCCAGTTTATTCCAGAGGAAAACATTTTTGTCGTTACACATCATCATTATGTAAGCAAAGTAAAAGAACAATTGCCGGACCTGCTGACTGACAATATCGTCAGTGAGCCTTCCCGTAAGAACACCGCTCCCTGCATTGCCTATATCTCTCATAAGATCAATAAACAGGACCCGAAGGCTAACATTATCTGTGCGCCTGCCGATCACCTGATCATGGACTCGATCGCGTTTGCCAGTACCTGTCTGAACGCCCTCATGTTCGTACAGAAACACAGTGCGCTCGTGACCCTTGGTATAAAACCAACGCGTCCTGACACCGGATATGGATATATCCAGTTTGAAACACAACAGGTGTCTGATAACGTGTACCCGGTTAAAACATTCACCGAGAAGCCTAACCTCGAACTGGCCAGGACCTTCCTGCAAAGCGGGGACTTCCTCTGGAACGCCGGTATCTTTGTGTGGAACGTAAAAACGATCCTGGTCGCTTTCAATAAATATCTTCCGGAAATAGATGAGCTCTTCGTACAGAACGATGCCCTGCTGAACACCCCGGACGAAAAGAAAGCAATAGAGAGCATCTATCCACAGTGTACGAATATCTCCATCGATTATGCGATCATGGAAAAAGCAGATAACGTGTACGTCATCCCTTCCAATTTCGGGTGGAGCGATCTGGGTACCTGGGCATCTGCCTATGAGAACCTGGACAGGGACGATTCAGGTAATGCCGTACAGGGTAAAAACATCATGCTCGTAGATGCTAAAAACTGTATGATCAAAGCGCCACAGGAAAAACTGCTGGTGATACAGGGGCTGGATGAGTTCATCGTTGTGGACACATCCGACGTACTGCTGATCTGCAAAAAAGAAAACGAACAACAGATCAAGGAATATGTCGCTGAAGTAAAAAGAAACAAAGGCGATAAGTTCCTTTAAGAATAAAAGCACTGATCAGATGATCAATTACGGATTACATGTTTTAATTTCAGACATCTATTCGTAATTGATCATTTGTATTTTATGTCAAAACTACCCAACGTAGGCACCACTATCTTCTCAGTGATGTCAGCCCTGGCGGCACAACATAAAGCCATTAACCTCTCCCAGGGATTTCCGGATTTTGATTGTGATGAACAGCTGAAAAGAATGGTCAGCGAAGCGATGCAGGAAGGGCATAACCAATATGCGCCCATGCCCGGTATCATGCCTTTGCGTGAAGTGATCGCTGAAAAAATACATAATTTGTATGGTCAGCAGGTAAATCCGGATACGGAAATTACCGTCACTCCCGGTGGTACATATGCGATCTTTACAGCGATCGCTACCTGTATCAGCCCTGGCGATGAAGTCATCATCTTCGAACCGGCATATGACAGCTATATCCCCAATGTACTGGTCAATGGAGGCGTACCCGTACTGATTCCGCTTTCTTATCCTGATTATACAATAGACTGGTCGCTGGTACGCAGTAAGATCACGCCGCGTACCAAAATGATCATGATCAATACGCCGCATAATCCCACCGCCAGTATCATGACGGCCGCTGATATTACGCAATTACAGGAGATCGTAAAGGAACATGACCTACTCGTATTATCTGATGAAGTATATGAGCACCTGGTTTTCGATGGTGCACAGCATCTCAGTATACTCCGTTATCCGGAGTTACTGAAAAACAGCTTCGTCACCTTTTCCTTTGGTAAGGTATTCCACAATACCGGCTGGAAGATGGGCTATTGCGTAGCACCTGCTCATCTGATGGCAGAATACCGTAAAGTGCACCAGTATCTCTGTTTCTCGGTGAATACCCCGATGCAGTATGGCCTGTCCCGCTATTTACAGACGCCGGAACATTACCTGACGCTGCCGGTATTTTATCAGCAGAAAAGAGATTATTTCCTGGAACTGACAAAAGATACCCGCTTCACCCCGCTGTCCTCAAAAGGCAGTTATTTTCAGCTGATGCGTTATGACCGTATCTCTGATGAAGGGGATAAGGAATTTGCTACCCGTATTACTAAAGAGTTTGGGGTAGCCTGCATTCCTGTGTCAGCATTCTACGAAAATGGGAAAGATGATCATGTGGTAAGGTTTTGTTTCGCGAAGAAAACGGAAACACTGGAACAGGCAGCAGAAAGACTCAGAAAGATCTGATTTGTCATCTCTGATATTCGGTTTATACTTTGTTTAATAATGCTTATCCTACGTTAATCCTACGTTCATGAACGTAGGATTAACGTAGGATAAGCATTATTAAAACGGCATCAGCCCGGCAGAAAGTAATAAAAACAGATAAGCCGCTCCTGGAGAAGAGCGGCTTTTCCTTTGTATATGACTACAAGCATGGCTTGTCAGAGTTGTACATCCTTAGACTGTTACAGCCTCAGGAGTAGAGTTGAACTTCTCACTACCGATTACCAGGGTATCTTCCTGGAATGTCACCACACCTGTTTCTACATCATACATAGCGCCGATAATACCCACCTCGCCATTCAGGATCATTTCACGCAGAATATGGCTCTGCTCAAGGATCGCCTGTACGGAACGCTCAGTATGAAGATGTGTCACTGCATCCACGAATGCAGGGTTAGAAGAAGTTCTGTTTTCAGTGATGGTTTTCTCTGCGAAAACTGCCGGCGTGATCTTGTTCAGCAAACCGGTCAGGTTACCCATCTGTACCATATCGCATGCACCTTTGATCGCACCACATTTGGAGTGACCCAGTACAACGATGAATTTGGAACCTGCTACTTTACAGGCATATTCCAGACTACCCAGTACGTTATCAGAGATCACTGCACCAGCCAGACGGATACTGAAGATATCGCCCAGACCCTGGTCAAAGATCAGTTCTGCGGAAGTACGGGAGTCCATACAGCTCACGATAGCAGCCATTGGCCACTGACCGTCACGCGTATCGTTCACCTGCTCGAGCAGGTTACGGTGCAGTCGCAGGTTATCTACAAAACGCTCGTTACCATGTTTCAATAATTCATAAGCCTGTGCCGGAGTGATGTTGGACTGAGATGCCTTATTTAATGTTTTCATGTTTGTCTTTTTTTTACTGGTTTTAAATTTAATACAAAGAGCTGCCATGATTAGTTTAGCTGCAACTCTTTCAACAATTGTTCGTGGTTACCGGTGATGGTATGCACATGGCCACTGGCTATTTTCTCCTGCTGCTCGGGGGAAATATTTTCAGTGTTGGCCAGTTTATACTGTTCCTTGAAACCAGTGATAATAACTGTGATGTTTTTTTGCACAGCTTTTACCTCTTTGAACTCTCGTATAGTCTCTAATACGTCAAAATCTATGTATGTGGTTTTACTTCCGTCAATAACCACGGTAGAATTTTCCGGCATATGGTCGAGCGTCAGCAAAATGCTGGCTTTATTCAGGAAGGAAACTTCCTGTGCAAGTTCCAGAATGATGCTTTCACCGGCTTTATATTTCTCCTTGCGGAAAAAGTAAGAACTACGGATGTTGCCACGGAGAATGGCAATAACGCTGACAGCCATACCCAGGGAGATACCGATCAGCAGATCAGTAAATACGATCGCAACGACTGTTACTACGAACGGAATCCATTGATACTTACCGTTTTTGAACATTTCCTTAAATATGGAAATCTTACACAGCTTATATCCGGTTACCAGCAGTACAGCTGCGAGGGTGGCCAGAGGTATTTTATTCAGCAGGGTAGGAATTAACGCTGCACAAACTAACAGCAAAGCCCCGTGTGAAATAGCAGACAGTTTGGTACGGGCGCCGGAGTTGATATTTGCAGAGGAACGCACGATTACGGATGTAACCGGCAGACCGCCCAGCATACCACTGATGATATTACCGATACCCTGTGCCTGTAATTCACGGTTAGGGGGAGAATGACGTTTCATAGGGTCCAGCTTGTCTGTCGCTTCCAGGTTCAGCAGGGTTTCAATAGACGCAACTATTGCGATAGTGGCGCCAACGACCCAAACTTCCTTATTAGTAATAGCGCTGAAGTCAGGAAGTGTAAACTGACCGATGAACGAATTGAAATCGCTTGCAACGGGAAGATTTACCAGGTGAGACGGTGCAACAGCCAGTACACTGCCGGTGGCAATGAACAGCATATTCAGTCCGACGCCTGTCAGTACAGCCACCAGGGGAGCCGGTACCACGTTCACTTTAGGGATCTTGCTCCAATAAAGGATGATCAGTACAGATACGATGGTAATCAGGGTAGCACCCAGGTGAATATGATTCAGGGTGGAGAGTAAAGCAGTGATACTGTTGTCTCCATCTACCTGTATAAAAGCGAAGTCGCCTTCCGAATCAGCATCGTACCCAAAGGCATGTGGCAACTGCTTCAGTATAATGATAATACCTATAGCGGTCAGCATACCCTTGATAACGTTGGATGGGAAGTAGTTGGCAACGATGCCCGCCTTTAAAAGGCCAAGCGCCAGCTGTATAACACCACCGACCACAACGGCTAACAGGAAAACTTCGAATGCGCCCAATTTTGTAATAGCTGTCAATACTACAGCGGTAAGACCGGCAGCGGGACCACTCACACTCAGCTGAGAACCGCTTAAAGAACCGATCACCAACCCACCTACAATACCGGCGATCATACCAGAAAACAACGGTGCACCGGATGCCAGGGCAATACCCAGACACAGCGGCACCGCGATCAGAAATACAACAAGGCCGGCAGAAAGGTCACCTTTAACATTTGAAAATATGGATTGCCTGCTCATAGTCCGAAGGATTTAAAAGAAACGCGAATAACGTTATAACAGGGGATAGGCATGCCCTTATTAACTGGCATAGCTACTCCGGTTAAGTGAAAAAAATGGATAATAGTAAGTGTGCGCGTATGCGCCTGATATGGAGGAAATAAGATCAGATCAGTATAAAGCCGAAAAAGCCCCTACAGGGCAGCATGGCTGTACTGATTCAATAGTTTAAATCTATTAACAGTTGGGGGGAGGACAGTGTATTTCGCGGGTAGGACCCTGTGGGATTTCCGCAAAGAAGTTATAGTGCAGACTCTTTACCAGTAATGAAGGCTCAAACTGGATAATAGAACTGTTGTTGAGGAATTTGAGATCCTTGGCGATTTTAACGAGGTCGCAATTGCAACCATCTTCCACCGGATGCTCTTCGACAATCTGATTATTGAACAATATCTTCCCCACCTCCTTGATCGGGAGGAGCTGCGTGCACATCAGTGCCAGGAGGAATATGCCAATAAGTCTTTTCATCTGTACAGTACAAAAATAAGTTAGTGCTAACCTACTTTGTAAAGATAGACGATAAAAAAATGTTAAATCCCTTTTATTTATGAGTGGCTTTCCCGGGAAACCCTTATACCCATTTACCCCACTTTCATCCCTTATTTAAGACCGTTCGTCACAAACAGAAAAAAATTTTCGGTGGCTTTAAGTTTCCTAATTATATGTATATCAATTGATTGATTTAGAATTCCAGTAATATTCTAAACAAGTTATTTTGTTTTCCATGGTATTGTGTATTGCATAGTAGTATAAAACACCTATCTTTGTATCGTAATCATCAGAAACCACCATTTACCATGTTTAAGTATCGTTTTATTCATAAAGCTCACTTGCCATGAATATAGATAACACACAGTCACAGATGAGAAAGGGGGTGCTTGAGTTCTGCATCCTGTCTATCATCAAGCAAGGAGAAGCTTATCCTTCAGACATTATCGAAAAAATGAAAGAAGCAAAGCTGGACATCCTGGAGGGCACCCTTTACCCACTGCTTACCCGACTTAAAAACGCAGAATTACTGACTTACCGATGGGTTGAAAGTAATTCGGGCCCTCCAAGGAAATATTTTTCCATGACCGACAAAGGAGAACTCTTTTACAAGGAACTGGAAGCAACCTGGAACGAGCTTGCCAATGCAGTAACACAGCTCACAAGTCAATAACATTAACACTACCATCCAATAACCAAAACCTAAAATAGAGCATCGAAATGAAAAAGATCATTAACATAAACCTGGCCGGCCGCCTTATCGCTATCGAGGATAGTGCATATGAGATATTGCGGCAGTACCTGGAAAGCTTGTCGCGGTATTTCGCCCGCGAAGAGGGTGGGGATGAGATTGTGAGTGATATTGAGAGCCGCATTGCCGAGCTTTTCCTTAATAAATTAAAAACAACGCACTGTATCACCGACGAAGACGTGCAGGCTGTAAAAGCTTCCATGGGTACGCCGGAGCAGTTTGATCAGGTCGAAGAAAGTACTGGCAAGCAACAGCAGTCAGCCAACGACGCTGCATATGAATCCATCCGCCCCCGTAAAAGGCTGTACCGTGATCCGGACGCTAAAGTACTGGGTGGTGTGTGCGGTGGCCTCGGCGCTTACCTGAACGTAGACCCGGTAGTATTCCGTATCATCTTCGCCCTGCTGGCGATCGGTGGTTTCGGTTCCGGTATCCTGGTATACTTCATCCTGTGGATCGTAACCCCGGAGGCAAATACTGTCGCTGAAAAACTGCAGATGAGAGGAGAAAAAGTAGATGTTAATAATATACGTGCTACCGTGCAGGACGAGATCAACGCTGCCAAAAGCCATTTCAAGAACTTTGGGAATGATGTCAAAAATTTTTCTCAGGGCCGCGGAAGGCAAGTTGGTAGCGACATCGAAAGAGCTTTTCGTAACATCTTCGAAGTGTTGGGAAAAGTGCTCCTGTTACTGACCAAGGGATTCTTCTATTTTCTTGCGGTTGTGATCCTTATCTCGCTGATCAGCGTAGGTATCGGCATCACCGCATCTTCCGCGGCCCTTTACCCTTTGAAAAACCTGATCCTGTCAGGTGCTATACAAAATCTGTTACTCTGGTGCTCCATCCTGTTCCTGGTAGGTATCCCTATCGTGGCGCTGATCATGTTCTTCGTCCGGAAAGCGACCGGTATCAAGGAAGCTAACCGTTATGTAGGATATACCCTGAGCCTGTTATGGTTTGCCGGTCTGATCTGTGCGGTTGCCCTGGTTGCCTCTGTGATCAGAGACTTCAGGACCGGTCCGGGAAGAATTTTAAAAGAAAATTACGCCCTCGTGCAACCTTCCAATGGAAAGTTAGTCATTAAACAGGCGGAAGATTATACCAACATCGACGATATCGACTTTTTCGGGGATGCACTACGTGTGACAGAAGACACCGTTATCATCAATTCCGCCAGGATCAGACTGGAGAAAAGTGATAGCGACAGTTTCGAGGTGTATATAGAGCGCTACTCCCGCGGACGTACCGTTGCCCAGGCCAGAACGCTTGCCAAGCAAATTCAGTATCAGCTGGAACAGAAAGATTCAATTCTCTATGTACCATCAGGTATCTCAATCCCGGCGGATTCCAAATTCAGGGGACAGCATATCAGGGTTGTTGTGAAAGTACCAGCCAATAAAAAGGTACAAATGGACAGAAACCTGGAATACTCTCATGGATGGGACTTCAATGACGATTGGGACGATTTTGGCCGTAACCGTGATAGAGGCCACGTTGAGATCAAAATGAACGAAGACGGGTCTTCTGTGGATATGGACCATGATAACAATGACTCCGATCGTGAGGATAATGACAACGACGGTGAAAACAACAATAACAGAGAGAACAAAGCAGACTCCCTGGAAAAAAACTACCGCTATAAAGGTGGAAAACAGGAAAATAAGACGCCTGTAGAAAATAGTGGCTCTAATAGCACACCCACTGCAAAAACCAGTGAAGCAGCTATAGATGTAGTAAGCACTATCGGATACAGTTTATATAAACTCGTTAAGTGATGAGAAACGTGTGTTAAAGATTAAACTTTGTCATCACAATAAGTTCAATAGTTACAGAAACACTGACCACGGTTTTTACCGTGGTTTTTTTTTAACGCATCTTTTTCCCGATCCGATTCCCCGCCTCCTGTATTTAATCATAACTTTGCGTTTTTAAACCGTTTATCAGGATAAGGCTAAGGAATGCAGGCAACAAAAAAAGCTACGATCAATATCGCGTTGGTAGGGAATCCGAATAGTGGGAAAAGTTCGCTCTTTAATGCGCTGACAGGTCTGAACCAGAAAGTCAGCAACTTTCCGGGGGTAACTGTTGATAAAAAAACAGGCGCCGCTACTATTTCGTCCTCCCTCCAGGCCAATATTATCGATCTGCCAGGAACCTACAGCCTGTACCCTAAAAGCGCTGACGAGTTCGTTACCTACGATGTGCTCGTCAATCCTACTGCTGATGAACAACCGGATATGGTCCTCATCATAGCCGATGCCTCCAACCTGAAACGTAACCTGCTCTTCTGCTCCCAGATCATGGACCTGAAAATTCCGGTGATCATTGGTCTTACCATGATGGACATTGCCCGCAAAAAAGGCGTCGAAATAGACGAAGCCGGTCTCGAAAGAGAACTGGGGGTACCTATCGTGAGCATCAATCCCCGTAAAAACAAAGGGGTGACGGAACTGAAAAAGATGATAGACCTCGTAGCCAAAGAAAAACAATCCGTAGCACCGAGAGATTTCATTGATAGTCAGGCATTAGCACCGGAAGTGATCCAGGAGATCAAGAAATATGTACAGGTAAAAAGTGATTATGCAGCTATGCATATTGCTGTGAATCACCACGAACTGACATTTCTGAACGGCGGACAAAAACTCGCCATCACCAATATCCTGCAATCGCACCAGTTCAATAAAACCAAGGTGCAGGCAGAAGAGATCATGCAGCGTTATGCCAGGATCAAACACATCATGAAGAATACCGTGGTGGAAGCCGATCCTTTGCAGAAACAGTTACAAACCGAGAAACTCGATAATATATTGCTCCACCGCTTCTGGGGATACATGATCCTGCTGGGTATCATGTTCTTTATGTTCCAGAGCATTTTCTGGCTGGCATCCTTCCCGATGGACTGGATCGAGTCCGGGTTCGGCTGGTTAAGCGGCTGGCTCACAGGGGTATTACCTGCCAATCAACTGACAGACATCCTGGTGAACGGGGTGATTGCCGGTCTGGGGGGAATCGCTGTATTCGTACCGCAGATCATGATCCTCTTTGCGTTTATTACCGTCCTGGAAGACACCGGTTATATGGCCAGGATCAGTTTCCTGACGGACAGACTGATGCGGCAGGTAGGATTGAACGGTAAATCTGTAATGCCCCTGATCAGCGGGGTGGCCTGTGCGGTACCGGCGATCATGGCAACCAGGAACATCGAGAACAGGAAAGAACGCCTCATCACAATCCTCATTACACCATTAATGAGCTGTTCTGCGCGTCTGCCGATCTATACGGTGATGATCGCCCTGGTGATCCCCGACAGACCTGTATTTGGTTTTCTGGGTCTGCAGGGACTGGTAATGATGGGATTATACCTGCTGGGTTTTGTGATGGCCCTGTTCATCGCTGCCATACTGAAGCTATTCATCAAGATAAAAGAAAAGAGCTATTTCATCATGGAACTGCCGGTATACCGTGCGCCCCGTTGGGCAAACGTAGGTACCACCATGGTGCAGAAAGCAAAGATATTCATTACAGATGCCGGTAAGGTGATCATGGTGATCTCTATCGTACTCTGGTTCCTGGCCTCTTTCGGTCCTAAAGACAGGATGGAAAAGGTGACCGCGCATTATGAACAGCTGAAAGCCGCTCACCCGGAACAAAGCGAGGCGCTGGATATGGAAATGCAATCTGAAAAGCTGGGTAATTCCTATGCAGGCGTACTGGGACATTCGATCGAACCGGTTATCCGTCCGCTGGGTTATGACTGGAAGATCGGTATTGCGCTGATCACTTCTTTTGCTGCACGAGAAGTATTTGTCGGTACAATGGCGACCCTGTACAGTGTAGGGGAATCTCCGGAAGATAACGACGCTACCCTGAGAGAGAAAATGACCAATGCGACCTGGAAGGATGGTAGTCCGGTATATACGCTGGCAAGTGGTGTTTCCCTGATGTTATTCTACGCTTTTGCGATGCAGTGTATGAGTACACTTGCGATCGTAAAAAGAGAGACCAAATCATGGAAAATGCCGGCTATACAATTCGTGTACATGACAGCACTGGCATATATATCTGCGTTTATCGCCTTCCAGCTGCTGAATTAATATACTGTTAAGCAGTACGCACTGAAATAACTTATATTGCAGTATAACAGATTAGGTATGAAAATATTCATCCAGAGTTTGCTGCTCTTCATAACCGTTGCCGTACAGGCACAGACCCCGATAGATTCTACGCAGCTTGTCAATGATATCAGGACGCTTTCTTCTGATAAATACGAAGGCAGAATGGCTGGTACCAGAGGTAGCCGGCAGGCACAGTTTTACCTCATTTCCCGTTTTCGCGAGATCGGGCTGCAATCTTTTCATAATACATTCGAATATCCTTTTTACTTCCCGCAGGAAGAGCGGCAGATCATGGGCACCAACCTGTTTGGGTACATCAAGGGCACATCAGCTGCTGCGATTGTGGTGACGGCACACTATGATCATCTTGGGATCAAACGTGGTGCGGAGGGAAAGGACAGTATTTTCAATGGTGCAGATGATAACGCCTCCGGCGTTGGCGGTTTGCTGGCATTGATGGCGTATTATAAAAAGCATCCACCCCGTCATACCATGATCTTCGCAGCGCTGGATGGAGAAGAAGAAGGCTTACAGGGCGCAAAGGCTTTTGTGAAGCAACCACCTGTTCCTGCTTCGCAGATCGTGTTGAATGTCAATATGGATATGATCGGCCGGAATGATAAACAGGAACTGTATGTCTGCGGACTGGCACAATTCCCTGAACTAAAGCCCTATGTAGATGCAGGAGTAGCCGCCGGAAATGCCATTAAATTATTGTCAGGACATGACAGGAAAGAAGAAGGCGCCGGCAACTGGCTGAATCAGAGCGACCACTATGAATTTTATAAACTAAAGGTCCCATTCCTTTATTTCGGCGTGGAAGATCACCCCGATTATCACCAGGTATCTGATGAATTCTCCGGTATCCAGCCAGCCTTTTATTACCAGGCGGTATTGAAAGTACTGAGCGTACTGGAATCGGCAGATAAAGGATTACAATAACGGGTCAGGGCGCCATCCAGTGTGAGGGTGGCGAGGGCTTCTCCTACCAGGCCTTTCCATCTCTTTTGTGCGGCAGGGTCTTGACCGTGATTGGTTTCCCGGTCATAGGCCTCCTGTAACTTATTCATTTCCCGGAAAGACTCAATGTATTGATACTGAATGATGCTGTCGAAATCTTCGGCCGTCAGTTCCATAGATTTTATACGCTGCTGGAAGCGGAGGGCGACCAGCCAGGTAATATCGAAATGCAATTGCTCATGCGCTAATGAGTAATTGTCGCGGGCGAATGATTTTACCCAGGATGAACCCTTGATAAAGAAGACCTGGAGGGTCAGGTTGATCTGTAGGGTATCTTTCTTATGGAGGCTACTGCCTTCATAGGCGAAGCTGGTATATGAAACAGCTGCACTGGGACCGCGCAGGGGAGGAGTAGCTTTGAAATCAGCCCATTGCAGTTTACGGTGTGGCTGGTAAAACAGGCTGTCTGAATTAGGGTCTTCCGGTCTGCGGTCAGGTGTGAAGACGATCTTAATGACCGTAACCGGGTTTGTTTCCTTTGGCTGAGCGGCAGGAAACAGCAAAGTACACCATATGAGTTGCAGGAATAAAAACATAGCACCCGTTCAGAATTAAAGGTACATTTTTTCGTAACTTACAATCTACCAAAACAATCGCACTATGTACGGTGGCGGATATATTTATGATGATTCCGGCAGGTCCCGGCAGCAGGAAGAACAACTGCAGGACGATCCTGTTAAACTGGCCGCGTTTGAAGCGCGTATTGCCGGTGGGGAAAAGATCGAGCCGGGCGACTGGATGCCGGCAGAATATCGCAAACAGCTGATCAGATTAATTGAGCAGCATGCTCATTCAGAGATAATAGGCGCTTTGCCGGAAGGCACCTGGATTACCCGGGCTCCCGGATTTAAGCGAAAACTGGCGCTGATAGCAAAAGTGCAGGATGAGATCGGACACGGACAATTACTGTATAATGCGGCGGAGACCCTGGGGAAATCGCGCGAGGCCATGATCAATGACCTGCTGAGCGGAAAATCCAAGTACTCCAATGTGTTTAACTATCCGGCCGAAACCTGGGCAGATGTGACAGTGATCGGGTTTCTGATAGATGCGGCAGCCATTGTCAATCAGGTGGCCAATGCAAAAGGCTCTTACGGACCTTACTGCCGAGCGCTGGAAAGGATCTGTTATGAGGAGAGTTTCCATCTGAAACAGGGACATGACGCCTTTATTGAACTGGCAACCGGTACGCCGGCACAGAAAGCGATGCTGCAGGATGCGCTGAACCGCTGGTGGCAACCGATCATGCATTTCTTCGGTCCACCGGATAAAGTATCTGCCCATAGTGAAAAGCTCATGCAGTGGAAGGTGAAAATGGCCAGCAATGACGATATGCGTAACCAGTTCCTGGAGGCCTATGTACCCAAGATATGGGAGTTGGGACTGACATTGCCGGACCCATTACTGAAAAAGAATGCGGATACCGGTAAATGGGAATATTCAGACCCGGACTGGGACCTGTTTTTTGAAGTGATCAAAGGCAATGGCCCCTGTAATAAAGAAAGACTGAACGTACGCAAGTGGGCAGAGGAACATGGCCGCTGGATCAGAAAAGCGCTCATGCGGGAGGAAGAAAGAGAACGTACGGCATTGCCGGTCGCATAAGTATAGTAAATCAGATTGTTCCCCGGGATTAACAGACAAGTACCACGTTTTATGAATGAATCACTGGATCCACGTGTTAACCGGCTACGGTTAAATAATAGTGACGGCTCCTTCAGTATAGAAGAGGGAGAAAACTGGAATGTATTCGAAGTATTTCACCAGGAAAAAAGAGGTGCACATCATGAGCATGTCGGTTGCGTACATGCGCCTGACGCCAATCTTGCATTGATTTTTGCCAAAGAACAGTTTGGCCGCAGGAAAAAATGTGTGAACCTATGGGTCGTACGCAGTGCAGATATTCTTGCATTCGACCTGGAAGATGAAGACATGTTTGCCAACAATCCGGATAAAACTTACCGGGATGCCAGCGGATTTAAAGTCATGGAAAAGATCAACAAATTTAAAGCACAGTCAAAATAGCTCCCCATATCCCAATGCAATTAGAACAAGCATTACCCGAACTACTCATCAAAATAGCGGATGATGAACTGATAATTGGCCATCGCAATTCAGAATGGACCGGGTTAGGACCGGTTATGGAAGAAGATATCGCATTTTCCTCTATGGCACAGGACAAGATCGGACATGCCTGGGCGCTGTACCGTATACTACAGGAGCATTTTAATGGCAGCGATCCCGATCAGTTTGCATTTATGAGAGAAGCAGCAGCTTTCAAATGTTGTCACCTCGCAGAAATGCCGATCGGTTCCTACGATTTCAGCCTGATGCGGCACTTTCTGTTTGATCATGCAGAGACCGTGCGCTATCAGTCTTTTTCACAAAGCAGCTTTACCCCTTTACAGCAACTGGCGGCCAAAATAAAAGGCGAGTTGAAGTATCATACACTGCATGCAGATGCATGGATACTGCAACTATGTACTGCAGGAGCGGAGAGTAAAGCACGGATGCAGCAGGCGCTGGATAATTGTTTTCAGTTAGCCGGCGGCATTTTTGAACCAGGAGAAGCGGAAACGTTGCTGATTACTGAGAAGGTGTATCCTGGTGAGGCGGCTTTATATCAACAATGGCTGAACAATATATTACCCGTTATAGAAAAAGCCGGACTTACCCTACCGGCCATGACCGCACCGGTTTATGGCGGACGGAAAGGACAGCATACAGAACATCTGCAACAATTATTAAACGAAATGGGAGAAGTATTCCGGTTAGACCCGGAAGCTACCTGGTAGAAAAAAACGGATATGCAAACAATTACCACGCTACAGGCTGTTTACAATGCCCTTGACCACGTTATGGACCCTGAGATCCCTGTACTGAGCGTACTCGAGCTGGGTATGATCACTGATGTAAAGGTTGATCTGGAAGGCGTACACGTTAAAATGATCCCTACTTTTTCTGCGTGTCCCGCTATCGATGTTATCAAAGAGAACATCACAAATGCAGTAGAAAGAGAATTGCAGATGCCTGCGTTCGTTACGGTTGACAAGGAAGTTAACTGGAACAGCAACCGGTTGACAGATACAGCCAAAGAGAAGTTACGTAACTATGGTATTGCGCCTCCGGGTAAACATGAAGGCGAGGTTAACCTTGATATGCTGATCAAAGTAAGCTGTCCGCATTGTGGCAGCGAAAACACCTATCTGCGTTCTCCATTTGGATCGGCGCTTTGCAGAGCGCTGCATTTCTGCAAGGAGTGTGGGATGATGTTTGAACAGTTCAAACCGCTCTCATAAGGATACACATATATATGTCCTTATTATTCACTACTTTCACGCTCAAAAAACCGGGGCATGAAGATAGGCTTGTATTTTGGATCATTTAATCCTGTACATACCGGACACCTGATAATAGCGAATTATATAGCATACAATTCAGACCTTGATAAAGTATGGTTAGTGGTTTCTCCACAAAACCCACTAAAACCAGCTGGATCATTATTGAATGAGCATACCCGTTTTCATCTGGTGGAACTGGCCATTAAGGACGAACCCAAATTAAGAGCAAGCAATATCGAATTTTCGCTGCCCAGGCCTTCTTTTACCATAGACACACTGACTTATCTGTCAGAGAAATTTCCCACGCAGGAGTTCGTCATTATCATGGGAAGCGATAGCTTCAAGAACATTACCCGCTGGAAAAACTATCAGCACATCATCAAACATTACCCTATCTGTGTGTATCTGCGTCCCGGTCATGAAGTGACCGAAACACATGGTGCACAGGTGGAGATATTGAAAGCGCCGATGCTGGACATTTCCTCTACTGATATCCGTAAATGGATACAGGAGGGAAAGCCTATCCGTTATATGGTGCCGGACAATGTAGCCGCCTATATTGCAGAGAATAATTATTATAAATAACTCACTGTTTGATACGCACTTCGCGTTTCTTTGTAAAGAATTCGTTTGAGTAGATCTCCAATAGCAGGATAAACATTGAGATCAGTAAAGGCCCAAAGATCAGTCCTATAAAACCAAAGAGATTCACACCTATCAGTACGCCGAATACAGTAATCAGCGGATGTACATCTCCGATTCTCTTGGCTAGCATAAAACGGAATATATTATCAGAGGTCCCGACAACAGCAAAGCCATATACCAGCACGCCAATGCCCTGCCAGGTCATCCCGGTACCCAGCAGATAAAGTCCCATAGGTACATATACGGCAGCCGCGCCTACTACAGGCAGCATGGCGGTGAAACAGGTGACGGCAAACCAGAACAGCGGTTGTGGCACCTGGAACACAAAGTACCCGATCAGGGATACGATACCCTGGATAAGTGCGATAGCGGGGATGCCGACCGCATTGGCAATCACCAGTTTATGGAATTCTGTCCCCAGGCGGAGCACGTTCTCATCTTTCAACGGAATGTACTCATACAACCATGCTTCCATTTCCCTGGCATTCACGAGCATGAAGTACAAAATAAAATAGAGTATAGCGATGGCAGTTAGAGTGTTAAAAGTGGCGCCAAGCAGGGTTGGCAGTACGGATGTTAGGTAACCCTGAAGCCGTTCCAGTTTCACCTGTGACAACACATCGATGTTAGTGGAGCCTTTGATACGAAGGTTCAGTTTTTCTATACCTGCGATCATTTCCTGCGAATGCGAAACGGCGTATCCGATCTTATCTGTAAGCATATTGATCAGCATACCAAAGGGTAGCAGGATGATGATAAAGGAGAGAAACATGAGCATAGCAGCAGCAAGACTCTTTTTCCAGTTCCGTTTTTCTACCAGCCGGAACATGAATTTCCTGCTTAGTATATACATGGTAACAGCGCCGAGAAATCCGGGGAAAAATGTATACAATTCTTTGAACAGTACGTAAGTCAGTAGCAGAATTATAAGCAGGAAGCTGACCTGTTTTACACGCTCGTTGTCAATTACACTCATGAGGTTAAAGGTTATCTGTAAGAAGATATGGTTATAGTGCAAAAAGGGTACCGTTCGCGGCAATATTTATGATAATATAAAACTAAACTATTAATGGCTGTAAAGTGTTTAAACAGTGCAGATTATTGAACATGTACCAGTAATGAATAAATATTATTTAACAGTTATCTAATGGCGATTGGAATTATTGGAATAATGTTTGTTTCCAGTACAGTACGATTGTAAAATCATTGTTCACTTTAAACCTTTATTTTATGGCAAGCAACAGTTCAAAAGCAGTTGTATCATTCATCGTAGGAGCAGCAGTAGGTGTAGCAGTTGGCTATTTCCTGAATTCTGACAAGAAAGATGAATTGGTAGATAAGCTGAAATACCAGGCAGACAAACTGAAAGACAAGTTTAAGAAGCAGAAGGAACAATATGAGGATGCACTGGAAAATGAGTTAGCATAACCCCTAGCTTGTACAAAAAAATTTTGCATGGAAGATAATTTCAGCAATTACTTCAATCAGACCGGCAAGGTTGCAAAGGAATACCTTGAAACCCGATTGGACCTGATTAAACTTCAGGCAGCAGGAAAGCTATCTAAGGCCTTAGGGCTTTTTTTCTCACTGATACTGGCTTTCCTGCTGTTCTTCTTCGTTATTGTATTCCTGGGCATGGTGCTGGGATTCTGGATCGGTGAAATGACCAACAGTTTTACATTAGGATTTTCCTGCTCTGCAGGCCTGTTTGTGATACTGTTAGGCATCATACTCGCGTTCAGAAAACCGCTTGTTCAGATCCCTTTATCCAATATGCTCGTGCGTGAACTGCTGAGTGAAATGGACGTGGATGAAAAGGACGACGAAGGCAAGGAAAAAGAAGTCAACGCGGTGAAGAAGTCTGAAGACGAAGAGGAAGAATTATACGAACAACTATAACAACGTTGAAAGCATTCATGATAAACTTTTACACATGCCCAAGGTGAAAGTAACAAGCCAAGACCTGTTACAAAAGGAAATTATCCGCCTGAAAAGACGTTCCAAAGCACTTGAAAATGAATTGGGAAACAGGGTGGATCATCTGAAAGGTAACTATGGAAAAATGGCATTGAACTCCGTTATCCCAGGAAGCGCGAAACATTCGGGCGTAATGGGTATCGTGGGACGTGTCGCAAAAGTTGCCTGGCAGAGCGGTAGTTTTAAATCATTCACTACCAGTGCATTAATGACAGCACTGGAGTTTGCAGGCGTCCGTTTGGGCATCAACCTGTTTGACAAATTCCGTAAAAGCCGTAGCAAGAAGAAAAAGGCAAAGGCTGCGGCGGAGCGGGAAGAAGAAGATTAAAAGGTTTAAGGTTTGTTACCCCCAAACCTTTGTTCCTTCACTACAGTTAGCGCAAATATCAATATTGGCGCGTCCTTTCTGAATCTGTGTTCTGAATTGAATATACTTGTCGTTGTGCCACAACTCCTTCAGGGACTCTTTCTTAAGATCACCCAGTTTATGCTGTGCATCTTTATCAAAACAGCAAGGCACCACAAGACCATCCCAGGTAATTACCGGAGCGTGCCATAAGCGCCAGCAATGGTTCCCCATCTTATTTTTGATAGCATAGGTACCATCTTCTTTACGATGATAGCGGCTGTATTTATCAATAGTTGGGATCAGGCGGTTGCCTTCTTCATAATCATATACCTGTGCGGTCTTAAAACGTACTTCATCTACACCGATCTCTTTCGCCAGCAGCTTGATATCTTCGATCTGGTGTTCGTTTGGTTTCACGACCAGGAACTGGAAGAACACGAAAGGCGTTTTAGACTTCAGCTCTTTTTTCCATTTCACGATATTCTTTGCACCCTGTATCACCTTCTCAAGATTACCACCTACACGATATTGTGTATATACATCCTGTGTAGTACCGTCAATAGAAATGATCAATCTGTCCAGTCCACTTTCCACAGTTTTACGGGCATTTTCATCTGTCATGTAATGCGCGTTGGTAGAGGTAGCGGTATATATCCCCTTATCGTGTGCATATTTCACCATTTCCAGGAAGCCCGGATTCAGATACGGCTCACCCTGAAAATAGAAGATCAGGTATAATAATTCTTTGTAGATCTCGTCGATGGTCTTCCTGAAAAAGTCCTGCTGCAGCATACCCGTAGGGCGGGTAAAAGCGCGGAGACCACTGGGACACTCCGGGCATCTCAGGTTACAGGATGTTGTCGGTTCAAAAGATACGGATATAGGATAACCCCATTGTATAGGCTTACCGGTCCACTTGCTTACAAAATAACTACTCAGTACCTTACCGGCGTTCCAGACGCGGCGGGGCGTGAACTTGGAAAGCAGATTGAGGCTATCGTTAAGATTAAATTCTGGCATAACAACATCACTTATTATTGTAAAAATAAGATAACTACGCGGGTTATGTATAATAATAATTATACTTGCTGTGAAATTTGGAAAACCTTCCTATTTAATGCGAAAGCTGAATCAGTTTAAAAGTGTCAAAACTCCGAATTAAGAAGTCCAGGCGTCTGGTTTTCGTCTTTTTATTCCTCCTATGTCTGGCTGCTGGTGCCTGGCTGTGGTGGCTGGACAAAGAAGATGCCATCAATTTTGTACGATACGAAGAATTTGGTATTGATATGCCAGTGAATTATTCCATTCATGGAATTGACGTATCAAAGTTCCAGAAGAATATCAATTGGTCCGCTGTAGAGCAAATGCAGGTGGACAGAATTCATATATCGTTTGCGTTTATCAAGGCCACTGAGGGGATTACCCGTCAGGACGCCTCGTTTAAAACGAACTGGCAGAAGGCGAAAAAGGCCGGTATTGTACGGGGAGCGTATCATTTCTTTTATTCCACAAGAGATCCCCTGAAGCAGGTGATCAATTTTCAGAATGTGGTACAGCTGGAGTCAGGCGACTTGCCGCCTGTGCTGGACATAGAGGTACATAATAACCAGCCGGCAGCTGTGATCCGGTCTACTGCCAGGATCTGGCTGGAGGAAATGGAAAAGGCTTACGGTGTAAAGCCGATCATTTATACGAACATACACTTTTACGAGACCTATCTGGGGGAAGAGTTTGATAAGTATCCATTATGGCTGGCGCATTATTATCAGAAAGAACGACCTTCGACAAAGAGACAGTGGTTATTCTGGCAGCATAGCGATATCGGCAGGGTGAATGGTATCCGTACAACCGTTGACTTTAACGTATTCAGAGGAGATAGCCTGGCATTGCGGAAATTATGTCTTCCTTAATTCATCAAAAAAGATCAGATATGGAATCACAGGAGCCACAACAGGACAGGAAAGAACCATTTGATATGAGGATCGTGCAATATTTCGTGAGAATAATGCGGACGGTGTTCATTGGATTTTTCTGGATGATGGTAAATGTTTTCCTGGGATTATATTTAGGCTTTGCCATTCCCGAGGAATCTACACCCGGAAGGATGATTTTTTTCTACAGTTGGCTGGTCATTTCCCTTGCAGGGTACTTGTTCCTTGTTGTAAAGATGTGGCGGAAGAATGGCCATGTCCAGGACAATTATTAAAAAAAAAGAAGTGATCAATCATGAAGATTTACACATCGAACTTCCGTTCTCAGTAAAGTCACAATTGATCACCTACTATCCTTACAGCAATGTTGTCTGCTGCAAGTATGCTTGTTGCATACCTTTTATAATGCGGGCAACATCTTCCTCAGACTTTCCCGTTTTACGTTCCAGTCTGACATACAGCTCCCGTTCTTTACCTCTTTCAAACACGAGATCTTCGTCTGAAAGTTCTGTAAAACGCTGTTTCAGCAGCTTTTTCAGTACCGACCACTGGTATCCCCGGATGTTCATAGTAGCGTTTTTATAATGTTATTGAATTTATATGTAGTAGTAATATCCAAGTTGCCAATTTTCGATTTCCTGTTCCGTGTCAATGTATCAGGGTAACTGTCATGAATTGCTGAGGTATAACTATCATGGTTATCAACACGGGTGGAGTATATAATGTTCAAAGTTTATGCCATCCGTTAGTAACAGAAATGTTAAAATAAGATACCCCCTTCTGCCGCATTTCCTTTGCAGTAGCGAATTTGTACTTAAGTAAGTAGTCTCAAGCCCCACTGTTTAGGCTGCTAAAATTCTGCTAAATCTTACCGGTAGTACGTTTTGCAATCTATTGCACCAAACACGGCTTCTATATCAATGTGGAGTATGCTGCACATCAAAACCAACGGTTTGGGGCGCGTTTTGTGGAATGCATTACTCAGAAGCATCAGCGAATGCCCAATTATCAAGGATTTAAGAGCTGGAACAGACTTTGCAAAGTATAAAGTGTAACCGACAAGCAAACATTCTAAAACGGAACATATGCTAAGTGAAAAAGAAAAAGATGACAAGAAGTCTTCAGAGGAGTATAACCAACCGGAACAGCATCCCGTTGAAGTGTTAAAAACAAGCAAAGCAGATAATTCCCGCAATCCGCTGCACGGAGATCTCTCCGAAGAACCCGAAAAGGAAAATGCAGTGGTGCGCGATCAAGATAATAAAGACTAAATCGTTACCATAGATTTATTAGATTAACCTTAATATCCAACTGAGGAAAAACGAATTAGTAAACTTCTTCTTTAATGTTGTGGTGTATAGCAGGCCGTCCCATTCATGGGATGGTTTTCTTTTTTTAGCTACTATGGTCGGCAATGATCTTCCAGTTACCCCTGATCTTCTTTATCAGCAGAGAAAAGTGTCCCTCTAAATCCCCAATTGTCCTTGTCAGGTGCCACTTACCTACCACAAACCAGGTGTCATTAGATAATGCCTTCATTTCCAGTAAATTAAAGTTCAATTTTCCCATGGCCGCTGTGTCCGGATAAGAGCGTTTATAATTATCCAGTGTGGCCTGCCAGCCATAGGTAGGGCCGCGCTTGCCAATAAATATCAGGGAGTCGGACTGCCAATAGGTACTCATGAAGGTCTCCAGATCGCCCTGGTTCCAGGAGTCTGTCTGTTTCTGTAATAAGGCCTTGATCGCAGACTGCGGCTGCTGGGCATGGAGGCCGGCAAACGGGACCGTCAACAGGATAAGGAACAGCAATAAACGCATGGTAATTTTTAGTAAAAGATAAACAGTTTTTGCGAGGACGGGCAACATGATTGTACTACATTTGCAAAAATCAACAACTTATGCCCGGATATGAATTTTTTGGCCCGGAAGAACGCAAGGAAATAAATGATGTATTAGATACAGGCATTTTTATGCGTTACGGCTTTGATGGTCCCCGTAAAGGCATCTGGAAAGCTAAGGAACTTGAACAGGCCATTTCTGAAAAACTGAACGTAAGCCATACACACCTGGTATCCAGCGGTACTGCTGCGCTGACCACTGTAATGGCGGCTCTGGGTATTGGGGCCGGAGATGAGGTGATCATGCCTACCTTCACATTTGTCGCCAGCTTTGAATGTATTTTCTCTGTAGGTGCAACACCAGTACTGGTAGATGTGGACGATACGCTGACGCTCGATCCGAAAGCTGTGGAAGCGGCTATCACACCTCGTACAAAGGCAGTAATGCCCGTGCATATGTGCGGCTCAATGGCTGACCTGGACGCACTGAAAACGATCTGCGACAAACACAACCTGATATTATTGGAAGATGCCTGCCAGTCATTTGGCGGTACTTATAAAGGAAAAGCACTGGGTACCATCGGTCACGCAGGCGCTTTCTCATTTGACTTCGTAAAAACCATCACCTGTGCAGAAGGTGGCGCTGTTGTTACGAACGATAAAGACGTTTACCTGAAATGCGACGCGTACGCTGACCATGGTCACGACCACCTGGGCGTAGATCGTGGCGCTGACCTGCATCCATATGTAGGATACAACTACCGTATTTCCGAACTGCATGCTGCAGTTGGTCTGGCGCAGGTACGTAAACTGGATACTTTCCTCAGTATCCAGCGTAAAACAAAGAAAATACTCAAGGATGCACTGGCGACCGTACCAGGTGTAACCTTCCGTCGTCTGCCTGATGCAGAAGGTGACAGCGCTACTTTCCTGGCCTTCTTCCTGCCGGAAGAATCACAGGCAAGAGCGGCGGCCGCGGCTATGAAAGCTGCCGGTCTGCCTGCCTTCTACTGGTTTGACAATAACTGGCACTACATCCGTAACTGGGAACACTTCAAACAGAGCGCTGTACTGTCCCGTTTTGCGCCAGGACTGGAACAGGCGATGGAACTGTATAAAGTAAAACAGTTCCCGGTGTCCGACGCGATCATGAGCCGTTGTATCTGTACGCCTATCAACCTTGGTTGGAGCGAAGAAGAAATTCAGCAACGTGCAGAGAAATTGGTGAACGCAGTAAAGAGCGCTTTATAAGATATCAGCATGAAGAAAGTAGCCTTAATTCCTGCCCGCTATGGCGCTACCCGTTTTCCAGGTAAGCTGATGGCAAAACTGGGAGGCAAATCGGTGATCCTGCGTACCTACGAAAGCACTGTTAACACCGGTGTGTTTGATGAGGTAATGGTGGTTTGCGACAGCGACATTATTTACAATGAGATCGTAAGTAATGGCGGTAAAGCGATCATGAGCAAAAAGGAACACGAGTGCGGTACCGATCGTATTGCAGAAGCCATTGAAGATCGTGCTGATGTGGATATCGTGGTGAATGTACAGGGTGATGAGCCTTTTACCCAGAAAGGACCGCTGGAGAAATTACTGCAGGTTTTTGAAGGAGAGGAGGGAAAGAACGTACAGGTAGCTTCGCTGATGCAGGTGCTGAAGGATTGGAAATCTATTGAAGATCCAAACTATGTAAAAGTAGCCGTTGATAAGAAATCCAACGCCCTTTTCTTCTCCCGCTCGGTGATCCCGTATCCCCGTGATAAGAACGTGGCAACCACTTACTATGAACATATCGGCATCTACGCTTTCCGCCGGCAAACGCTGATGGATTTTACCAAAATGCCGGTAAGTCCGCTGGAAGCTGCTGAAAAGATAGAATGTCTGCGTTACCTGGAGAACGGCATTTCCATGAAAATGGTGGTGACTGAATACATGGGCGTGGAGATCGATACGCCGGAAGACCTGGTGAAGGCAGAAAAATTACTGTAATACTAAAACATTAAACCACCGAGATGAAATTCAGGAATTTTAAAATGGTTGATTATGTGGTGTTTGGCCGTGGTGCGTTTGACCAGCTTGACGAAATACTGGCTCCCCGCCGTCAGGGCGATGCGCCAATGATTTTTTTCGTAGACTACTTCTTTCAGGGAAATGAAGCGTTCGCAAAACGTGTTCCCCTGAGAGGCAAAGATAAAATCGTATACATCGACGTTACCGACGAACCAAAGACCAAATACGTGGACAAGGTAAGAGACGACCTGAAAGCGGAATTCGGTGAGGTAAGCGGTATCATTGGTATCGGCGGCGGGTCCGTAATGGATATGGCTAAAGCCGTAGCCCTGATGATGAAAAATCCGGGTTCTTCTGCTGACTATCAGGGATGGGACCTGGTGAAAGTAGCAGGCGTATACAAAGTAGGTATCCCTACCATCTCCGGTACCGGTGCTGAAGTAAGCCGTACCTGCGTATTGACCGGACCTACCCGTAAACTGGGTATGAACTCTGACTTTACGCCGTTTGACCAGATCGTACTCGATCCGGAATTAATCAAGGGCGTACCGGTAAATCAGCAGTTCTATACTGCGATGGATTGCTATATCCACTGTGTTGAATCGCTGACGGGTACTTACCTGAATGCATTCAGCCGATCCTATGGTGAAGAAGCGCTCCGCCTCTGTCAGGAAATCTTCCTGCAGAAAGAGCAGTGGGATGATGATGCAGATGAGAAACTGATGATGGCTTCTTATGCCGGTGGTATGAGTATCGCTTATTCCCAGGTAGGTGTGGCACATGCGGTAAGCTATGGCCTGGCATACCTGCTGGGTACCAAACACGGTATCGGTAACTGTATCGTATTTGACAAGCTGGAAGAATTCTATCCGGAAGGCGTAAAAGAATTCAAGGAAATGGTGAAGAAACATAACATCGACATTCCGCAGGGTATCACCAAAGGACTGACCGATGAGCAGTTTAACATCATGATCGATGTATCGCTCGGTATGGCGCCGTTGTGGGAAAATGCACTGGGTAAAGACTGGAAAGAGCAGATGACCCGTGAGCGTTTACGCGCACTGTATGAGCAGTTGTAATATTGATCAGTAATGTCTTTTAATAGAGAGGCTGCCTAAAAAGCCCTTTCTTTTTGATATAGTCAGACTATACTCACATTACGTTAGTGCTACGTAAAAAAAGGTAGCGCTAACGTAATGTGAGTATAGTCTGACTATATATAAACCATATCCAGGCGCGCATATACTTGTTAGTCAGCCCCTTTTATGATAAGTTATTATCACTATATCTAGCGAAGAAATCTCCTTATCGGCGCCCGCATATGCACGAAACGCATCATTACCTGCAGCCTGCGGTTGTGATAAATGAACAGCAGATATACAGAAGCCAGTAACGTCACTACCGCCGTACAGTAGAAGGTGAGCGCAAAAAAGCGTGTATCGTTATGATAGATAAATGCGGACAGATATGCGCCCAGACCAATACCCGCTTCCATCGCAATATACATGCTGGCCAGGGCACGTCCTTTAAACTGTGGATGGCCCAGATCGATCGTCCAGGCAGTGATAGCCGGAGAGTTCAATCCTACAGATACGCCGTAGATAATGGCCGCTGTCAGCATCATGGCTGGTGTATGTGCCACTGCCAGTACAAAGACCGCGATCGCCATCGTAAAAGAGGAAATTTTCAGGATGGGAACACGTCCGTATTTATCAGATACCTTTCCTGCGAGCAAACGGATGCCAATAGAGGCTGCTGTGAAGAAAGTGAAGAATAATCCTTTATTCTGAATGCCCAGGTGGCTGCTGAAGTCGGGAATAATGGTGAACAGGGCGCCATAACTCAGATAGGTCAGGAATGTGACGATCACCGGCGCCAGCACCAAAGGTTCAAAAATCTCACTTTTTGAGATGCGCAGTGTGGACAACCTGAAACCCTGTTTGTCTGCCAGCGTTTCCCGCATACCACCCGCCAGTATCACTACTGAAAGCAGCGCAAAAACAGCTGATATCTGGAACATCACCTGGATGTTCCACTGTGTGGAAATATAGCCTCCGATAGCCGGTCCCAATGCCAGTCCTATCGTACTGAATAACCCTACCATACCCATGGCTTCCGCCCTGCGGGTAGCGGGTACGATATCAGAAACATAAGCGGCAGTGCCTGTTGGTTTAAAACCGGTGGAGAATCCATGGAAAAAGCGCAATAGTAAAAATGCGCCTACAGAACTGACGAGGGGATAAAGCAGGCTACATACCACACATACCAGTGAGCCAAAGATCATTACCGGTACGCGGCCAACCGTATCTGTCAGTTTTCCGCTGAAGGGACGGGACAAGCCTGCCATCAGGGTAAAAAGGGCCAGAATATATCCTTTGTAGTCCTCACCGCCCATCCGGGTCAGATAAGCGGGTAATTCCGGAAGCAACATGTTAAAGCTGGCGGAAAACAGTGCATTGCTGAGGCATAGCATAATGAAGTGGAAGGTGTAAACTCTCCCGGGCGACTGGTCCATAACACAAAGTTACAGATAATGGATTTATACACAGGAGCTTACCAGAAAAATTACAACTAATGTTATTTTATCAGCAGGCTGGTGTTAAATTTGTTTATCACCCCCAATAAAGGCATGTATGGAAAACAAAGATCTCCGTTTGGCAGTCCTTATCGATGCTGATAATATTCCCCACACTAAGGTGAAAGAGATGATGGAAGAGGTGGCGAAGTATGGTATTCCCACCTTTAAGCGCATTTATGGGGACTGGACAAAACCAACACTGGCCGGCTGGAAAATAGTGTTGCTGGACAATGCGATCACGCCGATACAACAATACAGTTATACCTCCGGCAAAAATGCCACCGACTCCGCAATGATCATCGATGCGATGGATATCCTGTATACCGGCAGGGTAGATGGTTTTTGTCTGATCACGAGTGATAGTGATTTTACCCGTCTGGCTACGCGTTTACGGGAAGCTGGTATGCGGGTATTCGGGCTGGGAGAGAAGAAGACACCCAGTGCGTTCAGGGCAGCCTGTGACAAGTTCATTTACCTTGAAATCCTGGTGAGCGAGGTGAAGGATGCGTCTGTAAAACCGAAAACAGTAAAGGAAAAAGGTAAGGCGATCAGCAAGGCGGATAAGGAGCTGGTGAATATGCTGGGATCGAGTATCAATGATATTGCAGATGAAGATGGCTGGGCATACCTGGGAGAACTGGGGAATTTGTTACTAAAGAAACAGCCGGATTTTGATGCCCGAAACTATGGGTACAGCAAACTACTACAGCTGATCAAAAGCTTTGATGACTTTGAAATAGACATCAGGGAGAGCGGCCGCAAGATGGGGAAACTGGTCTATGTAAGGGTAAAATAAGACATAAAAAAAGCCATTTTACAGTGGAGTAAAACAGCTTTTAAATATCTTAAGTTGTTGAATACTAGCGTTTAGCGTACTTGATCGCTGCGTACAGGAACATTGCAGCAAACACGATGATAACAACATAGGTCAAAGAGTGAGCGATCTTATCTCCAGCTCTGTAAAAATCTGTAGTCTCTACGTTATTGATTACTTCAAGCAACATAAAAAAAATGTTTATTGGTCCGGGCTGCAAGTTAGCGCATTATCCTTGAAAATCCCAACATACGTACCTGCCTAATAACTCATGAGTTGCTGTATGCATTGATGCATACGCGTTTTGGCGAGGAAATTTTTCTCCAGCTCAGCTGCAAAAGGCACAGGCGTATCCAGTCCTGCGCAACGCATTACCGGAGCGTCCAGCAAAGAAAAACAGTGTTCCGCTATCCAGGCGCTGACTTCTGCTCCGACACCACCAGTCAGGGTGTCTTCATGGAGGACCAGCACTTTTCCGCTTGCTTCCACAGCAGCCCTGATCGCTTCATAGTCCAGTGGGAGTAAAGTGCGGAGGTCGAGGATGTGCAGAGATATATCCGGATATTGCTGGGCATATTCCAGTGCCCAGTGTACGCCACTGCCATAGGTAATGATGCTGATATCTTCTCCGCTTCGTACGACTTTAGCCTTTCCGATCTCTATCGTGTACCAGTCCAGCGATACCGGACCACTGATACTACGGTAAAGCGCCTTATGCTCAAAGAACAGCACCGGGTTCGGATCGGCAAAAGCAGCTAATAACAGTCCTTTCGCGTCTGCCGGTGTAGAAGGGTAGACGACTTTCAGGCCGGGGACATGCGTAAACCATGCCTCATTGCTCTGTGAGTGAAATGGACCAGCACCAACACCAGCTCCTGCCGGGAGACGGATGACCACATCGGCTGTTTGTCCCCAGCGGTAATGTATCTTAGCCAGGTTATTGACGATCTGGTTGAAGCCGCAACTGACGAAGTCGGCAAACTGCATTTCAATCATGCTCTTAAAGCCCATGATGGACAATCCCAGTCCCGCGCCGATAATAGCACTTTCGCAAAGTGGGGTATTCCTCACCCTTTCCCGGCCAAATATAGCCGAGAAGCCTTCTGTAATTTTAAAAGCACCGCCGTATTCTGCGATATCCTGTCCCATGAGGACCAGATTAGGATAGCGGTCCATTGCCTGGTGCAATGCTTCTGAGATCGCATCTATAAACCGCTTTTGGGGTGACGGTGTATCCTCGGGAGGATCTATCGCTGCGGGAGCCAGTGCATAGATATCGTTCAGTTCATCTGTAATACGGAAGGCAGGAGAAGTAACCGACAGGGCTTCATGAATATCTCTGTCTATTTCCTGCCTGAGTTCTTCCCTGATATTTTTGATCTTATGATCATCCAGGAGGCGGAGGTACTGGAGGAAGCCTTCAAAGTGAAGGATGGGGTCCTGTTTGGCCCACTCTTCCAGCAGGGCAGGAGGAACATATTTTGTACCGCTGGCCTCTTCATGGCCGCGCATACGGAATGTCATGGCCTCTATCAGGACAGGCTGCTGTTCCTGTAAGGCGTGTCTTTTGGCTTCTTTGATCGCGTGGTAGACCTCCAGGAGGTTATTACCATTGATACGCATACCACGCATACCATAGCCTGCCGCGCGTTGTACGAGTTGTTCACAACGGTATTGTTCTTCTACCGGTGTGCTCAGGCCATAGCCATTATTTTCTATGAGAAAGATGACAGGCAGGTCCCATACGGCCGCTACGTTGAGGGCTTCATGGAACTCGCCTTCACTGGTGCCGCCTTCACCGGTGAAAGCGAGGGCCACTTTATTTTCCTGTTTAAGTTTATGTGCGAGGGCAATACCATCTGCAATAGATAGTTGTGGACCCAGGTGCGAGATCATGCCACATATGTGATGCTGGCGGCTGCCGAAATGGAATGAGCGTTCGCGTCCCTTGCTGAATCCCAGCGGACTACCCTGCCATTGATGAAACAACTGCTGGAGGGACATCTGCCGGGTGGTGAATACGCCCAGGTTGCGGTGCAGGGGGAGTATCCATTCATCCATATCCAACGCTAAAGTGGCGCCGACGGCAATAGCTTCCTGGCCTATACCGGAAAACCATTTTGTCACCTTGCCCTGCCGTAGGAGTAAAAGCATTTTCTCTTCTACCAGGCGGGGATACAATAATTGTTTGTAAAAACTCAGCAGCTCCTCATCACTGATGTGTGCACGTTCAAAGTACATGGTGTAAAACTCAATCGTTATTGCCTCCTGCTATACTGTGCATAATGCCACTGACTACGGTCAGTACCACACTAAATATCAACGCCCAGAAGAAGCCATCTACGGAAAAGCCTTTTACCAGTCTTGCAGCCAGCAGAATGATCACTGCGTTGATCACCAGCAGGAAGAGCCCAAGCGTCAGTATCGTGGCAGGTAGGGTCAGTAATACCAGGATCGGTTTTACCAACAGGTTCAAGATAGCTAATACTAATGCAAGGATAAGCGCACTGGTAAAGTCTTTGATATTAACACCGGGCAATATATAGGCAGTTACCATTGCTGCCAGCGCCGTTACTAATAACCGGATCAGAAAGTTCATAGGGAGTTGAATTTTCCGGGAAGGTAATAAAATTGGTGTTATACCCGATTACAGAAAATCGTCACTTTCGCGGTATGCCTTTATGAGGGCCTGTTCGCCTTCTTTGCCAGGATTGGCATTACCATGTTCCATGCCCAGGATACCTTTGAAACCTTTCTTATGGAGATGTTTGAAAATGTTCTTGTAATTGATCTCACCGGTAGTTGGCTCTTTACGACCAGGATTGTCGCCGATCTGGATGTAGGCAATTTCGTCCCAGCACATGTCCATTACAGGGATCAGGTTGCCGGTATTGCGCTGCATATGATAGATATCGTAGAGTATCTTACAGCTTGGGCTGTTGACCGCTTTACAGATGCCATAACTTTGTTCTGCGGTACGCAGGAACAGGTCAGGGTTGTCACTCAATGGCTCCATGACCATTACCAGTCCTTCTTTTTCCAGTACACCGGCGCCGGCACGGAAGGCCTCGATCACATGGGCAGTCTGTACGCCGATAGGCAGGTTGCGCTCAAAGTAGCCGGGAACGACGGTCGCCCATTTTGCATTGACACGTTTCGCGGTTTCCAGCGCCCGTTTACATTCTTTTACAAAAGCATCTTTAAACTCCTGTTTGCCACTGGTCAGAGACACCTTCCAGTTATCGCCGGCATCTATCACAAATACGCCCATCTGCATACCGAGTTTGCTGAGCAGTTTACCGATCTTCTCCTGTTCCGCTGTATCTCTTTTCATCATGCCGTTGTCTTCGATGGAGCGGAAGCCCTGATCATACATGAACTGTATCTGATCGAGGAAGCTGTCGCCGCCACTGTTTTTGAACATACCGTCATGAGGGGCATAGTTGAGATTGAAGGTTTTGCCTGCCTGTTCTTTGTCCTTACCACTGAAGGACTGATGGGCTGCTGCCGCGGCACTGCCTGCTGCCAGTGTAGAGAGACCTGCCAATGTGCTTTGCTGAAGGAATTTTCTTCTTTCCATAACGTTAAAGGGTTGATTGCATGAATGCTAAATGTAATCGCTTTTTGATTCCGGTGCAAGGGCCCCAAGAGGGAAAAGTGTATTTCTTACCCTCATTCATGGAAAAAACGTTGCATCCCAATTTTTGATTTAATAAATTCACAGGTATTATCTTTCAAACGAGTTATGAAAAACAGATTATTGGCGTTGTCGCTGGGATCGATACTCGCCGGTCCGGTATTCGGACAGGAGACCGCCTCCCAGCCATTTGCTGCTTACGAAGAAAAACTGCCAGGAACTACATTCTCTTTTAAAATGGTGCCTATTCCCGCAGGAGAAGTGACACTCGGAAGTCCCGCCGGCGAAAAGGGCAGAAGCGCTGACGAAGGACCGCAAAAAAAGGTGAAGGTCAATGCATTCTGGATGAGCGCATTTGAGGTTACCTTTGAGCAGTATGACGTCTATTCCGACCCGGAAAAAGACAAAACACCCATTCCGGACGGTATGACCAGACCAAGTCCTCCCTACATTGACCTGACCCTTGGGATGGGTAAAGTAGGTGGTTTTCCAGCCAACAGTATGAGCCAGTACGGCGCATTGATGTACTGTAAATGGCTCTATGCGAAAACCGGCGTATTCTATCGCCTGCCAACAGAAGCAGAATGGGAGTATGCCTGCAGAGCAGGTGCTACGACCGCTTATCCTTTTGGCAATGATGCGGCGAAACTGAAGGAATATGCCTGGTATGCCGGCAACAGCGATAACAAGTACCATAAGGTAGGAGAATTAAAGCCGAATGCCTGGGGCTTGTATGATATGCTGGGGAATGTGGCGGAATGGACCCTGGACCAATACGATGAGCAGTATCTGCAACATGCAGAAGAGAACAATCCCTGGATCAGGCCAACATCCAAAACGCCCCGGACGATCAAAGGCGGTAACTATCGCGATGAGCCAGTGGCATTACGCAGCGCCAGCAGACTGAAATCTGATCCGGCCTGGAACCGCAGAGACCCACAGATACCAAAAAGCTTCTGGTGGAACGCAGATGCGCCATTTATAGGATTTCGCGTAGTACGTCCGGCACAGCAACCGACAAAAGAAGAAGCCGCACGTTTTTTTGAAGAGGTCGTAGATCAGTACAAAGGATCAAGATAAGTAACAGACAGCGATAAGCTGAACACACAGGTCAACAGCAAAAATTCCCCCGATTAACACATAAAAAAACCTTCTATCATGCAACAGGAAGAACTGAATCAATTCCACGGAAAGTCCCGCAGGGACTTTGTAAAAGAGTCTTCATTACTGGCTGGCGGTTTACTGACCATGCCCATGTTGTCTCAGGCCAATTTCTTTTCAGGAGCAGACAATGTCATTAAAATAGCGCTGGTCGGATGTGGCGGGCGTGGTACCGGCGCCGCTGTACAGGCGCTGAGTACAAAACAGAACGTTCAGCTGGTGGCGATGGCCGATGCTTTTGCCGAGCGCCTGAACAACAGCTACAATGACATTAAAGGTGAGGTAGGCGACACACCTGGAAAACTGAACGTAAAAGAAGAAAACAAATTTATCGGTTTTGACGCCTATAAGAAGGCGATCGCACTGGCAGATGTGGTGATCCTTGCCACTCCTCCGGGTTTCCGTCCGATCCATTTTGAAGAGGCGGTAAAACAGGGTAAACACATCTTCATGGAGAAACCGGTAGCGACCGATCCTGCAGGTATCAAAAGAGTGCTGGAAGCTGCAGAAATAGCGAAGAGCAAGAAACTGAATGTCGTGGTGGGTTTACAACGCCGTTACCAGACCTCTTACCGCGAAATGTACAAGCGTTTCCAGGATGGTATCATTGGTGATATTTTATCAATGCAGGTATGGTGGAACCAGGGAGCACTGTGGGTAAGACCCCGTAAACCTGAATATACCGAGATGGAGTACCAGATGCGTAACTGGTATTATTTCAACTGGTTATGCGGTGACCATATCGTAGAACAGCATATTCACAATATTGACGTCGGTAACTGGTTCATGAACGATTATCCGGTAACAGCCGTAGGTATGGGCGGACGCTCTGTACGTACCGGTAAGGAATTCGGAGAAATATATGATCACCATTACGTTGAATACCGTTATGGTAATGGCGTGGTGATGAACAGTCAGTGCCGTCACTGGAAAGACGCAGATAGCCGGGTAGATGAAGAGATCGTTGGTACAAAAGGCCGTATGCTGATGGATAAGGCCGTGATCAAGGATCATAAAGGCAAAGTGCTGTACCAGTTCGATAAAAAGCAGGAAAACCAGCCATATCAGGCAGAACACGATGAGTTGTTTGCTGCTATCGCAAAAGGGGAATATAAATTCCATGATGCGGAAAGAGCGGCTAAGACAACGCTGACGGCTATTATCGGCCGACTGGCCACTTATTCCGGACAGACCATCGCCTTTGACAAAGCATTGAATTCAGGCCTTAATCTGCAACCAGCTACCTATGCTTTTGATGCAGCGCCACCGATAGTGCCGGATGCCGATGGTAATTACGCTTATGCGCATCCAGGTATCACTAGATATTTCAGCTGACACGCTGTATATTAGAGATAATTTGTAATATAATAAGATGTTGAAGGCTCCATTATGGAGCCTTCACTTTATAAGGATGTTTATGAGATCATTCAGGATTGTTTTATCAGGGTGTCTGTTGCTTTCGTTTATTAAACCGGTTTCCGCGCAGTACGGTCCGATAAAAAAATGGGCGGAAGAAGAGCTGCTGACAAGTGCGCCGCTGAAACAGGCGCATACCGGTATCAGCATTTACGAACCTGCCACCGGTAAATACTGGTATAATTATCAGGAAGATCATTACTTCACACCTGCATCCAATACAAAGATTTTCACCCTGTATACCGGCTTACGCCTGCTGGGTGATTCATTACCTGCCCTGCGCTATTTCCGTAGCGATTCTGCTTTGTATGTAAAGGGAATGGCTGATCCAGCCTTCCTGCACCCGGATTATAAAGTACAACCCGCCTGGCAGTTGTTACAACAGGCTGCTCAGCCGATCGTACTGGTACCGGCGGCAATAGAAAACAAACGTTTTGGTAGTGGCTGGGCATGGAGTGATTATGCAGATTACTATCAGCCTGAATTGAATGAATGGCCAGTATATGGAAACGTTGTCCGCGTGCGTCATCACGGTGATAGTACGGTTATATGGCCGCGCATGTTCAGCGATACGCTGCATTTCTCTGTTCACAGGAATGATCAACTGGAGGAACTATTGACGGAAAGAGACGAGCGTAGTAACCGGTTCTCGGTAACATATAATGGCAATGATAAAAGTGTACAGGATGGAGAGATACCGTTTATTACAGGAGGGAGTGAAGACCTGGCATATCGTCTGCAGGACACCCTGCATAAACAGATCACCATTGCGACTGCCGGCAATCAGCCAGCTCCGGCTTCCTTTTCTTTGCTGAGAGGCATTCCGGTGGATACCCTGTTTCAACCGATGATGCATCGTAGTGATAACTTCTTTGCAGAGCAGACGCTCATGATGTGTTCCGCCTTGTTGTGGGATACGATCAGTACTGCGCGTACGATCGCATTTATGCAAAAGAGTTACCTGGCTAATCTGCCGGATACACCCAGGTGGGTCGATGGTTCCGGACTTTCCCGGTATAACCTTTTTACGTCAAGAGATTTTGTAAGTGTGCTGTCTGATATGTATAAGACCTATCCTTCACAGAGATTGTATGCCCTGTTCCCGACAGGAGGAAAAGGTACACTGAAGAACTATTATAAGCAGCAGTTCGTGCATGCGAAGACGGGCACTTTATCCGGATGCGTTGCATTGAGCGGATACCTGGTGACCAAAAAGAATAAAACACTCGTATTCAGTGTGTTGGTGAATAACCACAACAACAGCGCTACCGCGGTAAGACGAACGGTAGAAAGTTTCCTCACCCAGATCTGGGAAAAGTACTAACGGACCTTATAATCCACCAGCCGCACAGTATCAGTTGCGGATGCGGTTTCTATATAACCGACGCCCGGCGCATAGTAATAGGTTGCGATGGTGCCGGCAGAGTATGTCGTTTCTCCTACAATGATCGCGGCATCCTGTCTGATGACAAGAACGCCATTGTAAGTGATACCCATGACCCGTCTGGAAACATCCCTTTCAAGCAGATGGTATTGCAGCAGACCCAATTGTTTTACTCCGGCAACGGTGGCCAGTACGGTATCGCTCCAGGTCGAGCCTACGGGATAGTCGTCATGCAGAAAGAGTCTGTCGCCTGGAGTCCGTTCATAATCAGGCAGGGACAACGCTTGTTCATAAAGGAAATAGCGCCCATTATCACAGCGGATAAACTGGTCATTATACCCGTCATTGAGAATGGAATACGGACGTCCTTCGATACTGGTATCTTTCCTGACCCTAAGGGTGTACTGAGAGGCATCTCCGAGACTGTTGACATACTGATAGGTGAACGATGACCCGATGGTATACGGGGCATAACTACAGGGAGTGGCAGTTATTAGTGCTTCAAGGCTTTTCTCTTTACGACATGCGCATATAGCAACAATACTGAAGACTCCCAATAAGGATAGCAATTTAGGCGGCATAGGATCTTACTTAATTAGCATAGGCATAGGAAGGCACGGAATAGTGATCCTAAAAGTAATAAAAAACTTTTAGACAGGCTCGTATAAATTATTGAATATCATAATTAATTAGTCACAGACTACTATGTTGGGCGTGATCGTGCCATTGCTGGCGTTGGTCGTCATCGTGGATGTTTTTCCTGTAGTCTTGTCGGTTGCAGTAAGGGTGATGTTGACCGGATCAGTATCACATCTGACGATGGTTGTATTGAAGACGCCTTGTGTAATGGTGGCGGCATAATTTGTCCCGTCGATGTTGATGATCACTTTGCCCGCCGCGACGTTGGCATTATCACAGTCTTTAGCAGTTCCCTTGATAATCAGGGAACTACTTGCAGGGAGCGTGACGCTGATGTTACTAACTGTGGCAGCTGTGCTGAAAGGACCTATTTCCTGCTGACGCAGTACGTTGTCACAGTTATCAGTGACGGTCAGGATCAACACATTATTAGCGGGCACTTTGCCCTGGAATATGCCGTCTTCGGCAGAGAAAGCGAAGGATGGAATGAAATCGATCTTTGTCATCACCGTTACCCTGAGATTGGGAACAGGATTGCCATTCTGGTCTTTAATGCTGGCTGTGAGGACGATTTGTGGGAGTGTGGTGGCACAGAGCCAGTACCCAGGTTTTGTGATATGACCGACATAGTCATTGCCCTCGCGGGTGGCTGTTCCTTCCTGTACCCAGAAACCGGTATCGCCATTAAAATACCAGAGCGGTATTTCGGTGGGCGCACTGCTGGCCAGGGTATTGGGTATCATAATGCGGAAAATTGTTGGGTTGGTGGAATCCGGATGCAGGGTATTACCTGCGCCATCTTCCATGGTAGTAGCGATCATACTGAATGCCCGCAGGAATACCTGCCTGTTCTGGTCATTTATACCTCGCAGGTCACCAGGCATCTGATCGGCAATGGTACTGTTCTCCGGATTGATATAGATGGAACGGACAGTTACAGGGCCGCCATAGGGCTGGTCTCCAGCGGTTAGAACGCTACCGGGCGGAAAGGTCAGTGTCCCTTCAGGAAAGGGTATCACTCCACCGGATGTGCCGCTTATAGTATTCTGATTTTCAAGTAGTAATTCGATTTGTATATATTGTATGATCCCTTCCCGCACCATCAGTGTGCGGTAGCCTTTGAAATAGCCTGTTTTATCCACACTTACGACAGTCGCATCATCAGGGCCATCAATATTTTCCAGCAGGAAATAGCCATTTGCATCAGTCGTGGCCGTTACGCCGCCACCGCTGACAGTTGCGCCCTGGACAGGCTGACGTTGTTCGTTCAGTACACGTCCCTGAATACTGGTAGTGACGATTTGAGCAGGAGGAGGTTCTGTCTCCGGAGGCGTTCCTTCAAGAGAAAGTTCTTTCCTACAGGAGCTTATTGTTAATAACAACAGGCAATACACCAGCACTGGGGACAATCTTAACAAATGCATATGGAATTTGCGATGGGATTAATGAACGTTGTAGTAAATATAGCGCTTAACAGTCTGACCAGCAAAGAAAAAGGGAAGAACATTGCTGTCCTTCCCCTTTGAATATTGTTATTCGTGTCAGCATTATACGCCGAGGCTCCAGCCCTGACGATATGTCCTTTTGACGAACTGATTGGCATCATCAAAGTTGGTAATTTTCATTTCCTTACTATCCCAGAGCAGTTTGATATAACGGCCAGGGAAGCTGGTTTTACCTTCTTTTTCTTTTTTGATGTCGAAGCTTCTGATAGCGAGGTTGGCCATCAGCAGTGTTTCGGTCAGCGGACCGGCAATAGAGAACGGAGAGCTGATCAGTTTATCTTTCGGACTGTTGAAACCAGCGATCGCTGCATTTACCCACTGTACATAGTGTCCTTCCGGTACACGTGCAATGGTCTGCGGCGTGTTCGTCTGCTTGGTCTTGCTGGTTGGCAGCAACTGTGGGTCTCTACCGTAGGTACCACACATCATTTTACCCTTATCGCCGATCAGGATAGCGCCGTTTCCACCGTCACCCATTACTTCGTTTGGTCCCAGTTCTTCAGGGCGTTCTGGCTGGATACCACCGTCCATCCAGTGGAGGGTGATCTCTTTACCGTTTTTGCCGTCGAATTTCAGGATCACGTGAGAAGAAGGAGGACAGCTTTCAGGGAAGTAGCCGCGTTTGAATTCGTCTACATAAACGCTACCTACGCTACATTCTACTGATTTTGGATAACCGAGTCCGAGAATACGGAATGGAGGTTCGATGATGTGGCAACCCATATCACCTAATGCACCCGTACCGTAATCCCACCAGCCACGCCAGTTGAACGGCACCAGTTTATCGATATAATCTTTGTAGGGAGCAGTACCCAGCCAGAGGTCCCAATCCAGTTCTTTAGGCACTTCTGCCTTCATGCTGGACCAGGGAATACCCTGTGGCCATACCGGACGGTCCGTCCAGCAATAAACGGTGTGTACATCGCCGATCAGACCGGCATTGTACCATTCCATCATCTGACGTACGCCATCGCCGGAAGCACCCTGGTTACCCATCTGTGTAACCACTTTATTTTTCTGGGCAGCGGCAGTCAGTGCACGTGCTTCGAAAATATCGTGGGTCAGTGGTTTCTGCACATATACGTGTTTCCCCAGCTGCATGGCCGCCATTGCCGCTACAGCGTGCTGGTGGTCAGGTGTGGAAACCGTAACGGCATCAATATGTTTATGCTCTTTGTCGAGCATTTCCCTGAAGTCTTTGTAGAATTTCGCTTTCGGGAAACGTGCAACGGACGCTGCTGCTCTGCGGGTGTCTACGTCGCACAGGTAAGTGATATCTGCAGGACCTTTTGCGATCTCAGACAGATCGCTTTCTCCTTTACCGCCTACACCAATACCGGCAACACGTAAACGATCGCTGGGAGCGATAAAACCTTTACCTCCTAAGACGTGACGTGGAACGATCATAAAACCAGCTGCAGCAAGGGCACCTTGTTTTAGGAATGATCTACGGGATTCATGACTTCCCTTGTTATTTTTTTCGACCATATGTAACAAAATTTACCGATCAATATAAAAGAAAATGAGAGAAATTACCTGTTATTAATGATGTGCGGATCAGTCCCAGGTCATGATCGTACCCCTGTCTTCCATTTTTACATACAACGGAAGCAGTTTTTCATCGTAGGCAAGACCATATTGCTGCAGGACATCGGCCGGAACACCATCCCATTCGGTAGGAACATTGCCTTTATAGCCAAGGTCCCTGATACCGGCTTCGCTGGTAAAGAAGCCATTGGCAGTGAGGTCACGCATCAATGAGAAGAAGGCAACACCCTGACTCATTTCTGGTTTGGCCTGTTCCGGATAGGCGATCTGGTCCACCAGTTCCAGCTGTTGTTGTTGGGTACAGTCAGTAAACGCATTGTTGTAGCGTTTCATGCACTGTACATCCAGCCAGCGTAATCCGCCCCGCAGGGGCAGTTTGAACTGTGGCTGGTCTTTGGCCATGAACTCTATAAATTCCGGCACTTTTGCTGCTGATGCACTGATAGAGTGATCGTCAGCAGGTATAATAATATCTGTGAGTACGGTGATCGTTTTCAGCTCTGTAGCTGTAAAAAATGTCTCAGCCATCAGCGCTGCATCTCTGGCAGCTTCTGGTTCTGTACGGCCATAGCCGCCAGGTTTACCTGCTGTTTCCTTGTCTTTGGCCGGAGACTTTTTATCGTCGCAGCCGGTCAGGATGGCGCCAACGGATAAGGAGCCTATTGTCAGCGCTTTGAGCGATTCCCTTCTGTCCATAATAGGATGAATTAAGGTGTATTAAAGGTTTTGCTTTTTCAGTTCACTCATCATGTATTCAGAAGCACGGAGCGATAATGCCAGAATGGTCCAGGTCGGGTTTTTATCTGCCTGAGATACAAACGGGCCGCCATCTACGACAAACAGGTTTTTCACATCGTGCGCCTGGTTATGCTTATTGACTACAGAGCGTTTCGGATCGTCGCCCATACGGGTGGTGCCTACTTCATGAATAATCCTGCCGGGTGTTTCAAGTCCGTAGTTTGTTTCAGGACCCGGTTTAGTACCCAGCGGTACGCCACCCATTTCATGGATCAGCTGATCGAAGGTATCCTGCATATGTTTGGCCTGTTTGACCTCATGATCACTCCAGGTATAATTGAAACGCAATACCGGAATACCCCATTTATCCACCACTTTCGGATCAATTTCACAATAGTTGTCCTCACGGGCGATACATTCACCCCGGCCGGCCATACCAACGGTCGCACCATAGAAGCGACGATAATCGTCCTTCAGAGAGGCGCCATATCCACCCGCAGGTTTAGGTTTGCCATCACTGCCCGGGTATTTGCCATTCAGGCGATCTATGCCGCTAAAACCACCATAGGATGGCATACGCATACCGCCTCCGAACTCAATATGATAGCCGCGGGCAAAGTCCAGTTTTTTGTTGTCTTCCCACCAGGGGATATACACGTGCATACCACCAACACCGTCTTCATTGTAGCGTTTACGGTCCATGAGATGCGGCATAAAAGCTGCGCGGGAGGAGCCGGTAGAGTCATGCAGGTATTTACCCACTACATTGCTGGAATTGGCCAATCCGTTAGGGAATCTGGCTGATTTTGAGTTCAGCAGGAGACGGGCAGATTCACAGGCGCTGGCAGCGAGCACGATCACCCGGGCATTCACTACGTATTCCTGGAGGTCTGTTTTATCGACATAAGCAACACCTGTTGCTTTTCCTTCTTTATCAGTAAGCACTTCCCTGGCCATGGCGTTGTCGTAAAGATCGACATGCCCGCTTTTCATGGCTGGTTTTACGAGTACGGAAGAAGATGAGAAGTCGCCGTATACCTGGCAACCACGGTTACATTGCCCGCAGAAGAAACAGGCGCTACGCTCTTTATTCACAGGCCTTGTCAGCATGGACATACGGGCTGTGATCACGGGAATCTTCAGTTTATCTCCCGCCTTCTTCAGCATCAGTTCATGCAGTCGCGGTTTGGGAGGAGGCAAAAAGAATCCGTCCGGCTCATTGACCATCCCTTCTCTGGTGCCAAATACGCCGATCATTTTATCTACACGGTCATAGTAAGGAGCGACATCCTCATAGCTGAGAGGCCAGTCATCACCCAGACCGTCATAACTTTTATGTTTAAAGTCCCTTGGGCCGAAGCGCAGGGAGATACGTCCCCAGTGATTGGTACGACCACCTACCATGCGGGAGCGGAACCAGTCGAATTTGGTCCCATCCTTAGCGGTATAAGGTTCTCCTTCGATCTCCCATCCACCGTAAGCAGCATCGAAATCGCCAAATGGGCGGGTCGTGGTAGCGCCTCTGCGGGGAGAAGCGTAGGGCCATTTTAACTGGGTGATTTGTTGCGGGTCAGCCGGATCATATTTCGGCCCTGCTTCCAAAAGGGCTATTTTAAGTCCGGCTTCAGAGAGTATTTTAGCAGCCATACCGCCACCTGCACCTGAACCAACAATGCAGATATCATACACAGGTCCCTTCTGTTTTATCTGAAATGCCATAATCGTGGATAATTTATTTGACCTAAAGTGATTTTAAATCTATAAATTATTTTCTAAGGATTATAGTAAAAAAAGTATAAAAGGAAATTTATAAAAACATAGTAATGGAATATATAATAGGTGTGGATTTGGGTACAAGCAGCGCCAAAGTGATCGCTGTAAGACAGGATGGAAAGGTGATGGCTCATTCGCAGCAGGAATATACTATTACGCAACCGGAACCTGGCCATAGTGAACAGGACCCTGATGTGATATTACAGGCTGTGAAGAACGGTATCAGAAGTGTGGCGACTATCATGAAAGATCCACCGGCAGCGGTATCCTTCAGCACGGCGATGCATAGCGTAATGGCCATGGATGGAGCCGGAAAGGCTCTGACCCCGTTGATCATATGGGCTGACAATCGTAGTCAGCCTGTGGCCGACAGATTACGCCAGACACCTCTGGCGGCCAGTTTACATCAGCAGAGCGGTACGCCGGTACATGCCATGTCCCCGCTTTGTAAGATCATCTGGTGGAAAGAACAGGCGCCGGAGATATTTGGTGCAGCTGCCTGCTTTATCGGGATCAAGGAGTATATATTCTATTATTTCTTTGGCCGCTATATAACAGATCATTCTACGGCTTCAGCGACCGGCCTGTTTAATATACACGAACTGCAATGGAACGCCGCTTCCCTGGATGCCGCCGGGATAACCGCTGCTCAGTTGCCCGAACTGGTAAGCAGTGACAGTATCATTGGGGGCTTACTGGAACCAGTAGCACAGGAGCTGGGTATTCCTGCCAATACCCGCTTTATTGCCGGCGCCAGTGATGGATGTCTGGCACAGCTGGGCAGTAATGCACTTGATAAAGGACATGCCACACTGACGATCGGTACAAGTGGCGCCGTACGTATGGCGATTGAACAGCCATTGACCGATCCGGAGGGAAGACTGTTTACTTATGTACTGACCCCGGGACATTTTGTTACGGGAGGAGCGATCAATAACGGTGGCGTAGTACTGCAATGGTACCTGGATTCTTTCCTGCAATCGGCTACGGAAAAGCCACTGCATGTCGATGCCGGTCTGCAGCAGGCAATGAACACACCACCAGGAGCGGAGGGCCTGTTATGTCTTCCTTATCTGCATGGAGAACGGGCGCCGGTGTGGGATGGTCATGCAAAAGGTGCTTTTATCGGTGTACAGCCGCAACACACCACCTGGCATTTTATGCGTGCGCTACTGGAAGGGATGGCGATGGGCCTGCTGAGTATAACGGCAGCATTGGAAGAGACAGCCGGGAAGGTGGAGAAGATTTCTGTAAGCGGGGGATTTACGCATTCGGCGGAATGGGTGCAGCTGATGGCGGATGTGTTCCAGCGTCCGATGTATTTACGGCAGGAGAGTGACGCCTCTGCCATGGGGGCGGTATTACTGGGTTTTCAGACGCTGAAAATAGCCACCAACTTTGGAACGGTGCCGGAAAAGGTGTTCGCACCACGCACAGAACACGCCGCCGTATACCAAAAGGCATATGCGATACATGGGAAGCTGTATGGCGCTTTAAAAGATATCTTTCCCTTGTTCTGAGACAGGGTTGAACATGAAAAAGCCTGATCGGGGACGATCAGGCTTTTTCTATTATAATTAGCTTATTGTCAGTTGCTTATCCAAACATCTTGGCGAGGTCCGTCAGTTTGAAGGATATATAGGTGTACTTACCTCCAGGTGCGGAGTTCGGCATGGTGCAGGCAAACAATTCATCGATGATGTTCTGCATCTCGCGGGTAGACAATGATTTTCCTGCCTGGATGGAGTTATTATGCGCCATAGAGCGGATCAGTTGTTCTCTGCGGGGCAGTTTGAGCTCATGACTGAAGTGTTTGAACTGTTCGAGCAGTCCTTCAATGCTGGCCTGTTCGTTGCCGCTCTGGATATCAGCCGGCGTGCCTCTCACTACGAACGTATTGTTGCCGAAAGGCTCCAGGTCATACCCAAGGGTTTGCAGATCAGGGATCATTTCCATGATCAATGCGGCGTCCGCAGGTAATAACTGTAAGGTTTGCGGGAACAGGCTTTGCTGGGTAGGTATGGCTGTTTCCTGAACGGCGCGTTGGTAACGCTCATACAGGATACGTTCATGTGCTGCCTGCTGATCTATCAGAATAAAGCCGGATTTGATCTGAGACAGGATGTATTGCTGGTGTACCTGAACAGGGACTTTCTGATCGATGCTGGTGTCCTGCCAGCCTTCATCGATCATCGATGTGGCGGAAGAACGGCTCTCGATAGTCGTAGAATGGGTCGTGTAAGACTCATCCTGCGGAGTGTCCATGGTTTCGGTCTCCGTTTCTGTATAGGTTACATTAGACTCGCCGGAACCATACAGGTCTTTCCAGTGCTTCAGGTTACTGGATTTATCGATCGTATGGGCCTGATTTGCCTGTGTAAAGCTTTTATAGAGGGAGGTATTAACAGAGTTTGCCTGTTGCTGTTCAGTAAATGGTTTGCTGACAGCGTCCAGTTGCTGGATACCGGGATCCAGACCAAAGTCCAGGGTCGGTGTGATATTGAACTGTGCCAGTGCGTGTTTTACAGCGGACTGTACAAAGGCATACATCAGTTTTTCGTCATCAAACTTGATTTCCTGTTTGGTAGGGTGGACGTTGATATCCACATGTCCAGGGTCCAGGTCGATGAATAATACGTACAGCGGGAAGCTGTCTGCCGGGATCATCTCCGCAAATGCATTCATGATGGCATGGTGCAGGTACGGGCTCTTAATGAAACGGTTATTGACAAAGAAGAACTGATCTCCTCTGGTTTTCTTCGCCGTTTCTGGTTTCCCTACAAATCCGTGTACGTTCATATAGTCGGTCGTCTCCTTTACAGAAACGATCCTGGCATTATAATGCTGTCCAAGGATAGCGATGATACGCTGTTTGAGGGAGCCCTTTTCCAGGTAGAAAAGCTGCTGTGTATTATTGGTAAGCGTGAACTGGATCTGAGGGAATGCCATGGCAACGCGAATGAACTCATCCACGATATGCCTCATTTCTGCGGCATTGCTTTTCAGGAAGTTACGACGGGCCGGCACGTTGAAGAAGAGGTTCTTCATGGCGATACTGGTACCTTCGGCCGTCTGGCACATTTCCTGTTTCCTTACAGCACTGTTGTCGATTTCTATATAGGTGCCTATTTCCGAACCGCGGAGACGGGTTTTGAGTTCGACCTGGGAAACGGCGGCAATAGATGCCAGCGCTTCACCACGGAAGCCCATCGTACGTATGGAGAAAAGGTCGTTTATCGTCTGTATTTTGGAAGTAGCATGTCGCTCAAAGCACATACGTGCATCCGTCTCACTCATGCCTTTCCCGTTATCAATCACCTGCACCAGCTCTTTTCCGGCATCCCGGATAATGAGTTGAATTTCTGTCGCACCTGCATCTACGGCGTTTTCCAGCAGCTCTTTTACTGCTGAAGCGGGCCGTTGGATCACTTCCCCTGCTGCAATCTGATTCGCTATATTGTCTGGTAATAGATTTATAATATCCGCCACTTATTATGTGCCTTTTGCCGTAAAGTTAGCAAAGTTTAGCCTTTGATGGGGGAACTGGGGTAAAGAAGTGTACCAGAGAATGTGCATATGAGGTGGACTTAATATGGGATTGATAAACGAATGTGCGTACAGACGGGCATCTGGAGCTGTGGGAATTATGTTAGTTACTTTATCCGGGATGTGGAAATATAATTTATTCACATTATTCTGTTGTTAACAAGACGTTAATCAATAATATTTTAAGCCATGAACTGTTGGAATCTGATAATTTTGAGCCTTTCCATATTAGTTAGCAACCGCACCTATTCTCAGGAGCCAAAAAATAAGTCTATGGAAGACCAGAAAAAGAGTGATGTATACTCAAGAACGGATACCAGCAAAGTGAACCTCACCAACGAAGAATGGAAAGAGCGCTTATCTCCGGAGGTATATAATATTGCCCGGGAAAAGGGAACCGAATGGGCATTTACAGGAAAATACTGGAACAGCAAGGATGACGGCACTTATTACTGTGCAGCCTGTGGTAACCCGCTGTTTGTATCAGATGCAAAATTTGAAAGCAGTTGTGGCTGGCCCAGCTTTTTTGAACCGGTGACCAAGGGAAGCCTGATCTATGCGCCTGACAACACGCACGGTATGCATCGCACAGAAGTGATGTGCGGACGTTGCAAGGCACATCTCGGACATGTATTCGACGACGGTCCACCTCCGACTGGGCTGCGCTATTGTATCAATTCCGTTATACTGGATTTTGAAAGAGCGAAAGAGGCCGAAAATAATTTTAATGGAAAATAGTAAGTCTGCGGATGCCTGATTACAGATATGGTTATTATACGTAATCAGGCATTTTGTTAGGAAAGATAAGACTGTAACTCGTTGACGTAGGATGTTGGCTCAAACTCGATAATCTCATACAATGCCAGCTGGTATTTATCCAGTGGATCTTCAGTGATAATTTGCTCTACTTCTTTACGGCTTGACGCTTTACAAATGATCAATCCTCCGGACTTCGGCTTACGGCGTCCAGCCAGTATAAATTGCCCGCTTTTATAGAACTTCTCCAGGAATGCTCTATGTTGCTCCATATAATGCTCTACGGCAGCTACCGGACGGATGTATTGTAACAGAATTAAGAACATAACAGCGCTTCAATAATAGGATTTAGAATCATTTAGAGACCTCATTATAGTGCAAAGGTATAAAACTATTGCAGCTTTTATTTTTATAATAATAGCGTAGAAATGAATGTTTTATCACAATATTTCCTGACTACCCCTGATTGGATGCCCAAATGCTAATATATGAATAAAATCGTTAATTTATATCAGGGCCCTATAAGGTAGTAAACGAAAAAGAGAGTATTTTAGCGTCCAATTCAATCATTTTTAATTTTATCCCCCGATTATGACAAAAATGTTTTCCAAAGCTTTGTTAGCCGCATCGGCCGTCGCGATACTGCTATCCTCCTGTTCCAAGGTACCGGAACAGAGCAAATACATTCCTAAGACAGCCAGCGTTGTAGTAAGCGTAAACAGCAAGGAAATCAGCAAGAAGCTGATTACCAACGGCATTACCATGGATAAACTTTTCGCCGCTGTACAGGAAAAGGATTCGCTCAGCGAGGCGCAGAAGTTCTGGAAGGATATTGAAAATTCCGGGCTGGACCTGCAGGCTAATTCCTTCGTATCTGTTGTATATGGCAAGGAAGCGTCTTATGTGGCGCTGACCGGCGGACTGAAAGATGCAGACAAATTTGAAGATTACCTGAAAAAAAATGTCAGCAACTTCTCTCTGCAAACAAAGTCTGACTATAAATACATCCTGGAAGAAAAACAGGAAGCGGTAATCGCATGGAATAAAAGCACCGTTATCTACCTGAAAGGAACAGAAGGTGACGCTATGCAGAAAGCATTACCTCCGGGAGCAATGCCTCCGGTACCAGGTGCAGATTCAGACAGCGAAGAAGCTACAGACACCAATACTGCTCAACCGGCAGCGCTTGTTACTACAGAGGGCGCTCAGCAATGGGTGACTGAAGTAGACCACCTGTTCCACCTGAAAAAAGAGGAAACCGCTGGTTCTATCGAAGCATTCAACGATCTGCTGAAAAATAATGCAGACGTTAGCCTGTATGTAAATCCGGAGCCGATCTACAGCGCACAGGCCGCTATGATGCCGGCTAACCTGAAAACACTGCTGGCCGGTTGTTATTATACAGGTGCTGTAAACTTCGATAAAGGTAAGATCGTTGTTGAAGGTACTTCCTACGTAGGAAAGGACCTGGCCGCTATCTACAAGAAATATGGCAATATGGAAGCTGACCTGGATATGCTGGAGAAATATCCTTCTCAGAATATCACCGGTTTCCTCGTATACGGCTTTGACTTCCGCATGATCGGTGATATCGTAAAAAGCACCGGTCTGGATGGTATCGCTAATATGGGGCTGCAAAGCTCCGGTCTGACACTGGATGATATCCTGAATGCGTTCAAAGGACAACTGGTATTCGTAGCTTCTGACTTCGAAATGAAGAAAAAAGCAAGTCTGTATGACGGCGATTCTACCACTACTCCGGAATCTAAATGGGTATTTGCGATGAAAGTAGGCGATAAGGCCGCTTTTGATAAGGTAATGGGCTCTCCGATGCTGAAAGGCTTCTTTACCAAACAGGGTGATGGTTATGCGCTGACGCAGAACTTCCCTGGTATGCCTGCCATCTCTATCACCGATAAACTGGTGACAAGTGCTTCTGATTCAGCATTATTGCAGGAATACCTGGGCGGTAAAGGTAAAGCAGGTGGTCTGGACAATAGTTTCGTAAGCAAGATCAAAGGCAACCCAATGGGTGCTTATGTAAACTTCGAAAAGATCGTGAATAACATTCCGGATAGCGAAATTCCTGCAGAAGGCAGACCGCTGGCAGGTAAATTCAAGAACCTGCTGAAAGACATGACTGCTATCAGCAACTCTTTCGACGGTAAAACACAGCATTCTGAAATCGTACTGAACTTCAAAAATGAGAACGAAAACAGCCTTGTACAACTGGTAAACCTGGGTACAGAAACTGCTAAGTTCCTGGAAGAGTCCAAGAAAGCAGAAGCTGCTCCGCTTGATAGCGTTGTAGCGGCAGTAGACAGCGCAGCACAGGCTGCAGAAGCTGTTGAAGCAGGCAAAAAATAGACTTATTACAGCAGATAACGGAAATGTCCATGGCGGTACAACCACCATGGACATTTTCATTTGGAAAAAGCTCTATATTGGGTCATCATTTCAAGAACACCAGCTACATGCAGATACAGTTAGAAAACCTGGTGCCCGTTCCGCTGCGGGACAAGATCCTGCAGCGATCCTCAGATATCTGGAACAGGCAGATAACATTTACCCCGGGTAGTTTCATCAAAATAAAAGCGCCTTCCGGTACCGGTAAAACAACACTGGTGCATTACCTGTATCATATCAGAACGGATTATACCGGTCAGGTACTGGTGAACGGTCAGCCCTGGGCATCCTATTCCAAAGCAGCGATCGCGGCCATGCGACAGGACCAGGTAAGCGTTATATTCCAGGACCTGCGTGTATTCGAACAGTTAACCGCCAGAGAGAATATTGAACTGAAAAGAGTGATGAACGGTCAGCCATACTGTACCGCTGAAAAGGTAACAGAGATGGCGGCTAAACTGAATGTCACGCATATACTCAATCAGAGCGGCAGCACACTATCTTATGGCGAACGCCAGCGTGTGGCCATCATCCGGGCACTGGTACAGCCCTTTCAATGGCTGATCATGGATGAACCGTTCAGTCACCTGGATGAGGAAAATGCGCAACGTGCTGCTCAGCTGATAGCGGAAGAATGTAAAGCGCGTAAAGCAGGATTTATTTTAACAGATCTGGACAACGATACCAGATTTGCATATGATATACATTATAACTTATGATGCCATCCTTTTACCAGTTACTCAAAAAAATCATTCAGACCGGTATTGGCAGGTCACGGCTTATAATGGCCGCCGGTGGACTAGGCATTGCCATGATATTGCTGCTGATCGCGATACAGGTCCATTCCGACTTTGACCAGTTGTTATACAGCCAGCAGAACGCGAATGAAAGCGCAGACTTTCTTGTGATCAATAAAAAGATCACGAACGCGATGATGGGACAACGTGGACAAAGCATGTTCACCGCTGCTGAAATTGCAGATATCAGACAACAACCTTTTGTAGAAGCATTCGGATTTATCACCTCCAATCAATACAAAGTAACAGCAGCTGCACCAGGCGATCTGCATTTCTATACTGATATGTTTTTTGAATCAGTGCCCGATTCTTTTATTGATGTGAAAAATGAAGAATGGAAGTGGACGCCTGCTGATAATACCATCCCTATTATCCTGCCAAATGACTTTCTCAACCTCTATAACTTTGGCTTTGCATTGAGCCAGGACCTTCCACAGATATCACAGGAAACAGTGAAGGCCATCCCCATGAAAATAACTATCTCCCAGGGTTTGCTGACGCAGGAATTTACCGGACGTATCGTTGGTTTTTCTGACCGTATATCCAGTTTCCTGGTACCCGGCAGCTTTATGGAATGGGCGAATGGTAAATTTGGTAATGGAGTAGCGGCATCTCCTTCCCGTGTGATCATCAAAACAAAAGACCCATCCAATCCGGCGCTTGTAAAATACCTGGATGATAAAGGGTATAATACCAACCAGGATAAGATCAAATACAGCAAGACAAAAATGATCGTACAGACCATTGTATCTGTTATTGGCTTTTTCGGTGTGATCCTGTTGTTATTTGCACTGCTGGTGTTCAGTATGTTCATTCAACTGGTGATCGCAAGCTGTAAAAAAGAGATACAGCTATTGGTCACCTTAGGAACAGCTCCCCGCCAGTTACAACGATACCTGATGCGTCAGTTCATACCGTTGTATATTGCTATCGGTATTGTCTCTTTGTTGCTGGTCGCTGCTTTGCAATGGTGGGCCTCCGGACAGCTGGCCGTATATGATATGGTCATCTCACCATGGATCACAGCAGGTACCGGTATCGCAGCCCTGATAGTAATTGTATTGGTTTATTTCGTGAACAGGATTAATGTGCGGAAATACATCAATGCGATCAGCTGATAAATTGTTTCACATACTTAAACTATAAAGAAGATGTTTGTACACGTTGTAAATTTCTGGCTGAAGCCAGGTCTTTCAGAAGAAGATATCAGGAAATTCGAAGAAGGCGTACAGTCTCTGAAAGCGATTGAATCACTGGTGATGTTCAACGTAGGTAAGCCTGCTGCAACTGATCGTCCTGTGATAGATAAGAGCTATAGCTATTGCGAACTGACCGTATTCAATGATGAAGCAGGTCATGATATCTATCAGCAGCATCCTGTGCACCTGGCATTTGTGGAGAACTGCAAACACCTGTGGGAAAAGGTATTGATCTATGATTCTGAGACGATCTGATTTGATTAAATATTAGTTCGGCGAATCTTCAGAAAATAAAAACAGGCACTTCTATGAGGTGCCTGTTTTTATTTATATATCGCTGTTATAAGATAGTTTTTAATTGCGCTCATAGGGCATAATAAACGTCTCTTTCACCTGTCTTGATTTCAGCATATACGGGATCAATATAGCGGCTGCAATACACGCCTGCATAATGATCCGTATAGATGCATCTGCCCAGTCTTTTCTTTCATAGACATAATTGAACGCCAGTATGTCGCTCAGATTGAACACCAGATAGAAAACGATGAACACCACCAGTGCTTTCGGAAATGTATCTCGTTTTTTCAGAAAAAGCGATACCAGCAAAAGATTGAATACAAGTATACAGATCACGCCTGCCAGTTCGGTAACCAATAGTAGCTGAAGTAATGAAGTACTATGTGTGGCATTGGTGAGTTTGTCCAGTTGTAACCAGATATTATTGCTGAAAATATCCATATTGATCAGCGTATAAAAAGTATGCACCGGCATGATGAAAATGCCGACAGCAACCACTACCAGGAAGCCGTTGATAGCAGAAGGGTAGTAGGCAGCCTGCGCGGGCTGGAATGATATTTTGTTGAAGCGAAGCGCGTGATGTGTGAACACGCCTGCAAAGAAAATGGTCAGTCCGATGATAAACCAGTTGATACCCTGAGAAGGTGCTTCGCTCTGTGCTTTTCCTTCCATGTCCCAATAAAAAACGAATCCCAGAAAATCATCTATCTTCTTTCTGTCTTTGATATAAGTATCCAGAAAGTTGACAGGAATATGGTCCTGATATGTTTCAAAAGTATAGTGTAGTGTGACGATATTGTCTTTTACTGAAGGCACGAAGTGAAGCGCGTAATAGGGATTTCTGATGTGCAGTTCTTCTTCGTTGATGCTCCAGGCGGATGGCATTTCTATGGTAATGGTATAGTCCTGTGAGAAAGGATATCTCATTTCCAGCGGAGCGGTTTTTTTATCTTCTTCTTCCGCATAGGCGGGTAAAACATCGCGTAACAGATTTGCCTTGACGTTGAAGTCAATGCGGTTTATTCTGGCACTGTCTGTTTTCCAGGGTGTATGTAACAGATAGTTTTCCCTTATTTCTATGCGGTCATCATCTTCATTATCAATCACACGGAGAGAAGAATCAATACTGACACTACCATAAATATTCTTGTAGTAGTTCAGGAATGTATTCTCATTATCCTTCCGGCTGCTATTCGCTAATAAGTCACGCTGATCATCTGCATATTGCATGGTGAAGATGGAGGTGACGGAAAGTCTGCCTGCATTGGACTGATCAGATGGCAGCTGAAAATGCTCATACACAACGGTTTTACCATTGGCAATATTCTTTACCGGTGTAAATCCGTTTTTCCCTGCCGTATCAATGATCAGGCCCTGTTGAAAATCAGAGATGGTCAGCGCAGCAAGATTCCCCCGCTGAAAGCTGGTGGTCGCATCGATCCAGTAATCTTTGTCATTCAGTCTGGCGTATACGATAGCATGATCAAATATATCCGGCGCTGGCAGGAAATCGACTACTCGTCCCTTATTGTAAGAGTCTACATAAGCCATGCTGGCGTAAATGCCATTTGCTCTGAGGATGGTGGCCAGTAACAGCGATTTATCTTTACAGTCACCAAAACGCTGCATGAGTATTTTATCCGGTGTATTGGGGCGATGAGAATATTCTCCCATTTCAATGCCCATATAACGGATATCATCCTGCACAAAGCGGATCGCTTTCAGCATGTACGTTTCCTTGTTTTTGTGCGACTCTCTTTTTAGCTCTGCGATCTTTGCTTTCAACGCAGCTCCGGGAGGCGGGATTTTATTCACGCGATCGCCCCATTTGATGACTTCCATCCAATCCCTGTATTCAGTTGCCTGTACTGTCGGATAGTTATCGTACCAGCTGGGTGCATCTTCTTCGGTTTCCGGCGCCTGTATGTTTGTCATTTCCCATTTATAGACCTGCATATTGTTGACCATCTGCCGGTCAGGCATAGGTGCGCCATTAAATGTTTTGAAGAAGAGCTCTCTGGAAGGATCGGTGATGATACTTCTGTGAAAGTTGACAATAGGACTGGGGGAGGCGAGATAGAACAGACTGGTGAACTTATGTTCGAATATCGGGTTGTTCCCCTCGATCGTATAAGCCAGTTCTATCTGGTCGCCTTTGCGTACATCTTCCAGGATATAGTAGGCGGTATAAAGGCCGCTGTATATGAATCGGGAGAGGTCGTCCTCCTGTTGCAGTATTTTGAATTTGGATGCCTGTAGCTGATTGATCAGTTTCCCTTTTCTCCGGATAAGAATTTTATGAAAGCTAAGCTTCTCGTAAACAGGGTCATAATCTACCTTGATCTCTGCTGCATTCTGAATACCTGCTTCAGACACTATCTGTTTGATCTCATGACGGTATATAGCAGATCGTTCAACGTGCTGTTGTTCTTCAAACAGCAGCATATAGTAACCGTTACTAACATCGCGGGCATCGGGTTCCTGCTTCAGGTCCGGTTTATAGGGAACCCGCCAGGAGGGTTCCGGTGTAATGGAAAAGTTTTTTTGCTGTGCGCTGGACCTGGCAGTGACACAACACATGAATAAGATAAGGATCGGAAGTATCCGGTACATAGGGATAAGATAGGCATTAATTGTTCTCTGTGGTCAGCGCATATACTGCGAAGGAAGCCAGCCAGTGTTCTCCGGCATAATCGCCGCTGGCTACGTGCGGGATGGCGGCTTCAAGGTGCAGGTTCGCCAGACCAAGAATTGCTTCTCTGTTTTCTGTTGTATGACGGGCAATGCCGTACAGACACCAGGCTCTGCTCAGGTTCAATCCATACAGATGTACGAGTTTGCCATCCGTGATATCTTTTACCTGCGCTACCTTGAAAGCGGTAATGCCTTTGGCGAACAGATCAGGCAGGAATGCTTTGATCCATTGCTGGTATTCAGTTGCCGGCAGTATACGCCACATCAGGTCTGCCTCTTCAAGACAGGGCGAAAGAAAGTCATAGCCGCCGGGTTCCCAGGCAACAGGACAATTCTTATCAGCGGCATAAAAGCGGATAGCTGCCTGACGGATCGCGTTCTGCAGATCAGTATCTTTTGCGGTAATAGCGTAATCCCATGCGAGTGAAAGACCGAAAGCCAGGTTGGTGTGCTCTCCTACGCGGATTGGATACATCAGTTTACCCAGGAAGTCAATATATGATCTGGCAAACTGGGAAGCCAGTGGTTGTACATTGGCAGCCAGTTCTTTCCCCAGTGGCGTATTCCAGGTCAGTAGCTCCCGTTGAAGCTGTAATAACCAGCTCCAGCCGTAAATACGTTCAAAGCCTTTATTTTCCTTATTCTTAAACAGTTCCTGTTCCTGCCTGATATTGGCAGCTGTCAGATTCTGTGACAACTTGGTAATGATCTCTTTTTCTTTGGCCATACCAGGGAAAGACTTGAGCAGACGCACCAGCATCCAGTGACCGTGAACGCTGCTATGCCAGTCATAACAGCCGTAAAATGCCGGATGATAGTTCCTTGGGTTGATCACCAGGGAACTGTCGGAAAATACGACGCCGGTTTTATAAGGAAACTCCTGCTGCATACAGCGGAGCGGTAATTCGGCCAGATGGGCAGCGCCCTGGGCGGTCAGGTCCAGTAAGCCATTGCTTTTGCGTGTATAATATGCCTGTTGTGCAAATGATGCGGGCATGAGAAAGCCGGTTATAAGCGAAAGGAGAATGAGTTTTTTCTTCACTGTTTAGCGATTGAATAACAATTTTACATAGAAGGAGGGTTGAGCCAGTTTCTTACGCAGGTCTACTTCATAGAACATGCAGGACAGTAGTTCCTGCAGCTGTTTATTACGGCTGCTGATCTTCATCAGGGTATTGAACAGCCATGGATATTTTATCAGTTTCTGAAGACGATGGCTCAGTTTCAGTTCAGGTCCGAGTATACGGTAGATTTCCGCGTCATATTTTGCCAGCTGTGCAGCAGAAGTATTGTTTGCCTTCAGGGCTTCTGCTGCCTGTAAAGCAGCAATTCTGCCTGAATACAGTCCGTTACCAATGCCTTCTCCTGTAAAAGGATCGATCAGGTAAGCGGCATCACCCACCAGCATATAACGTTCGCCGGAAATGACACGTTGTTTACTACCCAGTGGAAGACCATAACCTTCGATATTGCTGACCAGTTCCGCATCTTTAAAACGCTCTTTGAACACGGGGTCGTTTGCCACGATATCGAGCATGGACTTTTTCAGGTTCATCTTCTTTTTCCGCACTGCTTCACTGAGTACGCCTACCCCTACGTTCGCTTCGCCATTTGGCAGCGGGAAAATCCAGAAGTAGCCTGGTAACAGGGACTTCAGGAAATGTAGTTCGATGAAATTGTCAGGGTTGTTGCCACTGACATTTTTATAGTAAGCGCGGATACCTGCCACATAGTGTTCAGGTTCCATTGTAATATTCGCGACTTCTTTGGTAAAGGAGGAATGAGCACCGTTGGCGATGATCAGCAGGTCTGCCTTTACTTTAAAATCATTGCTGCCGGTTACATAATAACCGTCTTCTCTGAGCTCATATTTATCAACAGTTACTCCTTCGAGTAGGGTGATCTCAGGCCGGCGTTTGACCTCATCCACGAGGAAGTTGTCAAAGTCCATACGCTTGCACACATAACCTATCGGCGTTTCTTTGTGTTGCTGGTTACCACTGTTGTAATCCGGACGATAACCCACGTCCAGGCTATGTCTTCCGGGAGACACAAAGGTCACGCCCCAGCTGTTCACTTTGAAATTGGCTTCTTTGAGCCGTGTTGCAATCGCAGGATCTATTTTATTCAATGCAGTGATCACCTTTCCACTGAGACCATCTCCACATACCTTATCGCGGGGGAAAACAGCTTTGTCCACCACCACACAGTGAATACCGAGTTGTGCCAGTTGAAGGGCGGCTGCTGTTCCCGCAGGACCTGCGCCTACAATACATACTTTAGTTTCCAACATCGTGTACATTTAAACTGTTAAGATAAAGAAAAGAGGAATATCTTCGCGGCCTAAAATCAACTGACCATGTTCGGAGACTTATTTGGAAAACTGCAGGAAGCGCAGTCTAAAATGAAAGAAAGTAAAGAGCGCCTCTCTCATATCACGGTGGATGGAGAAGCTGGTGACGGCGCTGTGAAGGTAGTTGTAACTGGTAACCGCGAAGTAAAAAGTATCGATGTGGCAGAACATCTGCTGGAAAAAGATAATAAAGAAGAACTGGAAGATCTGCTGATCACTGCATTGAACCGCGCGCTGAAAAACGCAGAGAATGCATGGGAGTCAGAGATGAAAGGTGTTGCCGGCGGTATGCTGGGCCCTCTGGGCGGCTTATTCTAAGCCAGACCGCTGTGCGTTTTCAGGTCAGCAGACCTATATTGCGATAACTGTACGCCAATCTAGCTCAGCTGGCAGAGCAACAGTTTCGTAAATTGTAGGTCGTGGGTTCGAATCCCATGGTTGGCTCTGTAGTAAGGAAATTGGACCACCGGTGACACAGCCGGTGGTTTTTTGCGTTTGACCCTGATATATTAATACTAGTTGTTATCTTTATCCTATAAAGTATATTCCTATGCGATATGTTTTGCTGCTGGCTGCGGGCATCTCTCTTTTTGCCTGCACCTCCCCAACAAATAAGACAAAGACAAACACGGAAGAACAACCCGGAAAATCTGCTGGTCTCAGTGAGGCGCAGATCTTTGAAAAAGACATTGTTTTAAAGGCTGCACAGAACAGTAAAGGAAAGAACAAAGTCTCCGATAAATACTTCCTCGATGGGGTGGATATGTACCGTAATAAGAAGGACCCTGCGAAAGCGATAGAATTGTTTAAACAGGCCATCTTTGAACAGCCACAGGCAAGAGCCTATTTTGAACTAGGGAATGCCCTTGCTGACCAGGAAAACCTTTCGGAGGCAGCAAGCGCTTATCAGCTTGCGGAAGCGCTGGACTATAAGCCGACTTCCAAAGTACTGTATAACCTGGCTTGTGTGTATTCCAGGGCGCAAGACCGCAAGTCTGCTGAATACTACCTGGTATCTGCCATTGAATTCGGCTATAGCAATGTCAAAAATATCTTTGCTGATAAGGACCTGGAATATCTCCGTAGTACTGATGGTTTTAATACAACAGTAACCACCGCCATCAGCGGCGCGACTGATCCTTCAAAGCTGCAATGGAACCTGTTCTGGCATGAGTTCAAACCAGTATCTTATCCGTTAGTGCTCGATGAGCGTTATGGTGATAAGCTTGGTGAAGATTACATCTCCTATGAGTACGAGCGTTTCGTTGCAGAAATGAGAGATAACGAGAAGTTCTCCCGTGAAGTAGGCTTTGAGTTTTATCATGTTGGTCTGGCAAAAAACAGCGATAGCATCAAGACCCTGATCTATGCGGTACGTAATGTGATCATGGGAGGTACGCCTCCGCCGGAATACTATATCGTTAGCTATGATGGCCATGGAAAACTGATCGATAAACTGCTGATCGGCGGACATAAAAAACTGGCTGAACCATTCCGCGTAGCGAAAATCACAGAAAACGGCAATATTGAAGTAGGATTGTTCTCACAGGTATACAAGAAGAATCCGGAAGAAGAAGGATATGAGGATAATGAGCTGGTGGAAAACAAATTCCTGAATAAAGAATTCTATGCTATTTCAGGAGATGGTCACTTTGTCAGGAAGGACGCATTGCTGGGAATGCGGTTTTAAGATAGCCCATTCCCCTGCGGATGATCACTTCTGCAATCAGGAGGTTCAGTGTCCAGCTTAACCAGGAGATGAGGATATATGCCTGGACCGGATGGACCGGCAGGTTAAAATAACCGATGAGGAAAGCGTAGAATCGGAGTGAAATAGCTGACAGGGTAAGCGCATAACTGCGGACCATCATGTCGGTATGCAATTTCCAGTTACGTTGCAGCGCATAACGCCAGCCTGAAAAAGTAAAGAAAAGCCATAAGGAAGCCAATATGACAAAGCTGGTCCTCGCCGGCAAACCACCATTGGCATAAAACCCCATAATCAGTCCGGAAGGACCACTAAAGGCGAGTATTACCAATGCATATATTTTCCCGGACATGCGATGCAGTCCGGGAAATTTTTTTAGTATATAAACGCTGAATTGAAGGAGTCCGGTAAGCAGTACAATTACGCTCGTAAAAACATGTACATAAAAACTGATGCGCCAGTGCCGGATATGATACACCAGTTGTTTGGTGATCAGAAAATCTACATACCGGTCAAATGACGTGTAGGGCAGGCTTAATAGCAGCATCAGCCAGCAGGTGTAAAGGATTACAGCTGCGAACAGATAAAAGAGCATACGTCTGCTTACTGGCATCGGATCAATAGCTACTGTACATGACAAAGTTGTCTCCCTTGATCTCTGCCATATCTCCTTCTCCGATAGTGGTATCGCCTATTGGCACAAATGTGGTGGAGCGGTTAGGATAACCACTGGTTGCCGCCCAGTTGACAAACAGTTGATATTCCCCTCTGCTCTCCCAGGTCCCTTTCAGGGTGATCATTTGTCCGGAGAATGTAGAATCAGTAACTTTTTCGTAGTAGTTCAATACACAGTCACCATCATTACGAAATTCAATGTCACAATGATTTCCCGAATAAAAGATGGGAAGGTTACTAAAGTTGCCTTTTACCAGTTTTTCGAGTACGAAAGTCTTTGTCGTCAGGCTTTTGGTATTGGTGGGCTTCCATGAACCGGAAGCTGTTGCCATGGAAGTATCCATTTTTATTGCAAACACACCGTCAAATTCATGATCGCCGGGTTCTGAGAGGGTAATTGCATAGGTGCTACCGTTGTCAGTAATAGTACCGCTCAGGTTTCTTCTGAGTCCTTTATGCGTATTGTAACCAGCTATTTTGAGTCCGCTGCAATAGTTGATGGTGATGTAAATAGGGCTACCGCCAAAGTCGCCTTTATAGGTGCCCATAATGCGCGCCTCCATAGGTGTTTTTAGTTCTACAACCGGGACTTCAGTGGGGGCTGTTACGCTATCTGTAGAAGCGGTGTCAGTAGCCGTGGGGTGGGAGCCGCACGCGCTAAGTAAGCATGCGCCAAGGAATGCTGTAATAACGTATTTCACAGGGTGTTTTTTTGTAAAGTAAGTAATAAAAGCAGACTTTATGCTGCTCCATGCTGAAGAAATTGTTCCAGGCGTTCACGGGTAATCACCTGATTTCCCCAATAGAAAGCATCCTTCAGGTGAATGTTGGATAAAGAGGCATTGGATTGCTGACTCAGCCATTGTACAAAAGAAGCCTGGTTGTCAAAGGATTGCCGGGAATGGTGCATACCACCGTCCCATAGTTCACCATAATGGTACTGTCCCTCGCGGTATTCCAGTCCCATACCGCAATAATCCCGGTGGGTATATCCGATACTGCCATGTTGGAGCGCTGCCGCTACTTTTTCAGCAAGGGCGTTTCCTATGGGATGCGTATCTGCTGCCAGGTGTTGCTTCAGTTCTTCCTTACGTTGCTGCATCTCTTTCTCTGCTTGCCTGGCGGCTACCTGCTTTTGTTGCTCATGCTGTGCTTTGGACAGGTGCGTATAAAGAAAGCTTTCCCTGGTCAGGTCGATATCCACCTGCAGGATAGCTGTCTGGGGCCCACAGATCTCCAGATAATCCCGGATAGCTTTCTGTAACGGATAATCGAAATCCCATATCAGCATGGACTTATTATCGCGGGTTCGTATACAGCTAAGGGAGAGGAGAAGCGTTGAGGTGAATTCTGCCTTGAGCCGGCCTTTCGTACAGCCGGTCCTTTCCAGTTTCTCCTGTAAGTGGGCATTCAGGGCGGCTATAACCTGTTCAGGATTCTTCATGGCGCCTTCATTCATGACAATAATTTCTGTATAGCAAGATATTCAAAACTCCCGGTTTGTTTTGTATATTTAGCCAAGGAAATCACAACTATTCATCTCCAAACCCGTTATAGTTTAGTTTAGTGTAGCTGCCCTGATCAACTTAAATAATTGAGCTTTAGTCAACACCCAAAATTTCTATAACAACCAAAACTTAAATTCATGAAACGAATGTCCTTCAACATTATCGCTTGCCTTGCGCTGGCATTTGCTGTGCTTACCGTCTCCTGTGGTAAAGACGGGGATACTGGTCCACAGGGGGAACAAGGTACTCCTGGTCCCGCTGGTCCTGCCGGTCCTGCTGGTCCTCAAGGCCCTGAGGGTTCCGCTAATGTGATCTATTCAGATTGGCTGGACGTTGCATATGAGGCAGATACGATCCATACTTCAGGTGGCGGTATCGATACTGTAGGTTATATTGCGCAGATAGATGTAGCAAAACTTGACCTCAATATGCTGACTAACGGAGAGATCAAAGTATATCTCAATGGCTTCAGCGCTGCTGATCCGACCGTTATACCATTACCTTATTTCAGTATTTACACTAATCTGAGCATCAATCCGATCTTCTACCTGAATACGATCGAATTGTATTCTAATGGGGATATCAGTACCGTACAGGATAATGCAGGTACAAAATACCAGCAATACCGTTATGTGCTGATCCCTGGTGGGGAAGAAGCGCGTAAAGCGAAGATCGACTGGAATAATTATGAAGAGGTGAAGAAATACCTGAACCTGAAGAACTAATTACAGCATCTACCATAAAAGGAAGCGGCGTCCATCATTGATGGACGCCGCTTCCTTTTATGGTATGACCGGTCTGGTCAGATATGCGATTAATGTTCCTCTTCCTCTTCGAAATCCTCATCTTCATCTTCCTGTTCTTCCTCTTCTTCGATCAGGCGGCTACGGCTTGGCTGTACATCGCTGTTCAGGGCTTGCCATAACATATCTTTCAGTTCGGAAAGCCCCTGTTGGGTAACAGATGATATGAATACCACCGGCAAATCTTCCGGCAGTTCTGCAGCGATCGCCTCTTTCAGTTCGTCGTCCAGCATATCGCTTTTACTGATGGCCAGCAGGAATTGTTTATCCAGCAGTTCAGGGTTGTACTGTTCCAGTTCATTCACCAGGATATCATAATCTTTTCTGTGATCGGCGCTATCCGCAGGGATCAGGAAGAGCAGCACGGAGTTCCTTTCGATGTGACGAAGGAAGCGGTGCCCTAGTCCCTTGCCTTCATGTGCGCCTTCGATAATACCTGGTAAATCGGCAATAGCGAAGGAGCGGTCATTACGATAAGGCACCATCCCCAGGTTAGGCGTGAGGGTGGTGAACGCGTAATCGGCAATTTTAGGTCTTGCTGCCGTGATAGTAGAGAGCAGGGTGGACTTACCCGCATTCGGGAAGCCTACCAGACCAACATCCGCCAATATTTTCAATTCGAGTACTTTCCAGCCCTCGGTGCTCGGCATGCCTGGTTGCGCGTAATCAGGCGCCTGGTTGGTCGCTGACCTGAAAAAGTTGTTACCACGACCGCCTTGTCCACCGGAAATCCATATTACTTCCTCTCCATCCTGGAGAATTTCAGCTTCCAGGTCGCCGGTTTCTTCATCAAATGCCTGGGTACCCAGTGGCACTTCAATAATAACATCCTCACCATTACGGCCTGTACTGTTATTATCTCTGCCATTGCCACCATCTTCCGCCACCACATTTTTGTACCAGCGCAGGTGCAGCAGGGTCCATAACTGGGAGTTGCCTCTCAGAATGATGTGGCCGCCACGGCCGCCGTCTCCACCATCTGGCCCCGCTTCGGGGTTATATTTGGTACGCATGAAGTGTGCACTACCTGCGCCACCTTTACCAGATTTAGCGAAGATCCTTATGTAATCAACAAAGTTGCCTCTTTCCAAAATATTCTATTTATGCTTAATATAACGCGTGCTGAAACAGAACGGCGTTAAATACGAAAACGCAAAGATCGTTAAGTTCAGCCACTTTAACTACGCTTTTGCGTGCTAAAATGCTTACTTACAATCTTTGCGTTTGAAAATATGTGTACCGGGAGATTAAACTTTTTCTTCTACCAGGCTTTCTATTTCTTTGCTCAGGCGGTCAAAGATCTCGTCAACCGAGCCTTCACCCTTGATTTTCTTGAACTTACCGTATTTGGCATAATGGTCTGCAACAGGTGCAGTCTTATTATGGTATTCCACGATACGAGCTCTGATCACATCTTCGTTGGCATCGTCGCTGCGACCGGAGGTGATACCTCTGTTCAACAGACGCGCAATTAATTCATCTTCAGGAACTTCCAGTGCAAGTACATTGGAAATAGCCGTCTTTTTCAGGGACAGCAGTTTATCCAGCGCTTCTGCCTGGGCAGTAGTACGGGGAAATCCGTCGAAAATAAAACCTCTTGCTTCCGGATTGGCATCCAGTTTGGAACTGATCATGCCGATCACAACCTCGTCAGGCACCAGAATACCCTGGTCCATCACTTTTTTTGCTTCCAGGCCAAGTGGTGTCTTCGCTTCGATCTCGCTACGCAGCAGATCGCCGGTAGACAGGTGAATAAGCCCGAATTTTGAAATCAGGTTAGCACTCTGAGTGCCCTTACCGCTACCGGGAGGGCCAAATAAAATGATATTGACCATGTTTTAAGAATACTTTAGCAAGACTGCAAATATAGCAAACAATTGAATGTATTGGTAACTAAAATTGCTATTGCTTGAATAATGTGAAATATTTAAGAAATTTCCTAGATATGTTTTAATGATTTGCTGTAAATAATGGATTATTTTTAAGAAGTTCACTGTTGATGCAAAGTGGTCAACGGAAGTGGTTTACAAGCTTTCATGCCATATCACAGGTTAACGTAAATATAAACATTTCTACTGCCGGATAATTACCGTAGGTAAAATTATCTAGCAAAAAAATATTACTTGTTCAAACATAAAATGTTCCACTCATAGTGATAGATGTCATGCGCTATGGAGTAATAATTCGTAAGTTTAGTTGATGATGATGAAGCAATTAACGATTTTAGGTCTCTCTTTTTTATGCCTGGGTGGGAGTGTGCTGATGGCCATTCCGGGAAAGGGTCCAGGCCCACGCTTAGTGAAACAAAATGCGCCAAAGGAAGTAAAAGATGACAAGCCTGTCAGCAGAAAGGTAAAAGTCAGGCAGGAAGATCCTGCCAGCCATTGGGTAGACAGTGTTTTTGAATCACTGGACGATGATGAACGTATTGCCCAGCTGATCATGATCCGGGCTCATTCCAATCTGGGCGCTGATCACATTAAAAAAGTAGCAAAAGACATTCAGAACAATAAGGTCGGCGGATTGATCTTTTTCCAGGGTGGCCCCGTACGCCAGGCCAATCTTACCAATTACTACCAGTCTATTTCCAAAACCCCGCTCATGATCGCGATCGATGGCGAATGGGGTTTGGGTATGCGACTGGACAGTGTGACTTCCCTGCCACGCAACCTGATGCTGGGTGCGATGCAGGATAGCACACTGGCCTACGAGTATGGTAAGCAGCTGGCCATGCAGTGCCGCCGCCTGGGTATCCACGTGGATTATGCCCCGGATATGGATGTGAATAACAATCCCAACAACCCTGTAATCAATGACCGCTCATTCGGTCAGGACAAGTTCCAGGTAGCCCGCATGGGGGTACAGGTTATCAAAGGGATGCAGGACCAGAACGTGATGGCCGTTGCCAAACACTTTCCCGGTCATGGGGATACTGATGTAGATTCCCACCTGGACATGCCGGTTATACGTAAAACAAGGGCGCAGCTCGACTCGCTGGAACTGTATCCTTTCCGCAAGGCGATCGAAGCTGGTGTACAGAGCATCATGATGGCGCACCTGTATATCCCGGCGCTCGACAGCACGCCTAATACGCCGACCTCCATTTCCCATAAAGCTATTACCGACTATCTGAAAGGAGAGCTGGGCTATAAAGGCATCGTGATCACAGATGCGCTTGAAATGAAAGGGATCGCGAAATTTTATACCGGTGGAGAAGAAGCTGCCCGTTCGCTGCTGGCAGGTAATGACATGATGATGCTGCCTTCTACTGCATCCGGCAGTGTGGATGCCATTAAACGCGCCATCAGAAGAGGAGATATCACCTGGGACGAAGTAAACGCCAGGGTGAAAAAAGTGCTGCTGGCCAAATATAAACTCGGTCTGAATAAACCACAGGTGATCGATGTCAGTAACCTGACTGCCGATCTGAATGCGGGTACTGATTCACTGACCAAACGTATTGCAGAACAGGCGATCACACTCGTGAAAAATGATAACAACCTGCTTCCCTTCAACCAGCATACGCCGGGTAAACTGGCCGTAATTGCTGTGGGCGCTGATGTTAACAATGCATTCCTGCAAACCGTAAAGACGCTGCGACCTGATGTTAATTCCTTCATCTTCACCGCCCGTCAGGCGGAAACACAGGTACCGCAGGTAGTAGAGCGTCTGAAAAAAGACTATCAGGCTGTGATCATCAGTTTACATAACTACGGTCGCCGGCCGGCAAATAATTTCGCTATCAGTTCTGCGGAACGTTTACTCATCCAGCAGTTACAGCGGGAAATGCCTTCCGCGACAGTTGTATTTGGTAATCCATATGCGATCCAGTACTTCTGTGATGGTCCTACCATCATTGCTGCATATGAAGACGATGATGCTACACAACGCACCGCGGCATCTATTCTCTTTGGTCAGCTGCCGGCAAAAGGTAAACTGCCGGTGACAGTATGTGCCAACTACCCTTATGGAACAGGTATCATAGCTGCGCCGCCACCTGCACCGGTTGTGATAGAAAAAGAAGAACTGCAGCGTGTGAAACCGGAAACGGTTGGGATGAGCAGTCAGACCTTACAGAAAATAGATGTACTCGCCAATGATATGATCGCCAAAGGTGCTGCGCCGGGTTGCCAGGTACTGGCGATGAAAGATGGTAAAGTGGTATACGATAAAACCTTTGGTTTCTTTGATTACAGCAAACGTGAGCCGGTTACTTCCAGCGCCTTGTATGACCTGGCGTCTGTTACAAAGATCTGTGCGACCACCATTTCCGTGATGCGTCTCTACGATGAAGGAAAACTGAGCCTTGATGCAAAACTGGGGGATTATCTGCCATGGGTAATTGGCACCGATAAAGCCGGATTGCGCATCCGTGATATTTTGTTGCATCAGGCCGGGCTGGTATCATTCATTCCCTTCTACAAAGACGTCGTGGATGCTAAAGGATTCCCTGATACCGCCCTGTTCCACGCGTACGCGGATTCAGTGTATTCCGTGCGTGTAGCAGAGCATTTGTACATGAAATCCGACTATGTGGACTCTATGTATAAGCGTATCCTGACAAGTCCGCTGAAACCGCAACAGGGCTATGTATACAGTGACAACGATTTCATCTTTCTCGGAAAGATCATAGAACAGATCACCGGCAAAAAGCTCAACCGCTATGTAAAAGAAACGTTCTATGAACCACTTGGACTGACAACGACCGGTTTCCGTCCGAGAGAGCATTTCCAGTTATCGCAGCTGGCGCCTACTGAAAATGAACCGATTTTCCGTCGTCAGTGGATAAGGGGAGATGTGCATGATCCGGGTGCTGCTATGTTTGGTGGCGTCGCGGGACATGCGGGTTTATTCTCCAATGCGGAAGACCTTGGGGTCCTGATGCAGATGTTGCTGAATGGAGGTAAATATGGTGGCAAAGAGTACATCAAACCAGAGACACTGCAATTATTTACCGCCTACGGCAGTAATATCAGCCGTCGCGGATTAGGTTTTGATAAACCGGAAAAGACCAATGGTAAAAAGGGAGAGGCTTACCCTGCAAAGAGCGCATCTCCGCTTACTTATGGTCATACCGGCTTTACCGGTACCTGTATCTGGGTTGATCCTCAGTCGCAGCTCGTGTTCATCTTCCTGAGCAACAGGGTTTGTCCTGCCGGAGGTGATAATAAAAGGCTCATCACACAGCATGTGCGTGAGAATATCATGGAAGTGCTGTACGAGGCGATGGGAGAAAAGAAATAGGTATAGGGAGACGGAATAAATAGGCAATAGTGCCAGATGAAGTATGCCCTTAGTGGCCATTCATCCGGCACTATTTTTTTATAATAACCAATATCTATTGTACGGATACTGTTCTGCTGATGCTTGTTTCTGTTCTGATGTCTACGGTTTTTTCCGCCAGTTTGTTACGACCTCTTCTGATCTCAAAGGTATAAGTGCCATCCTGCAGTTCCTGCATATTGAACTTTGCGACGTATAACATCGTTATTGGCAGAGACTCCTGGTGCAGGGTGTAATTGTTGGCATCCTTGATACACAGTGTTACTCTTTCAGTACCCGGATTTTCAACGGTAATTTTGAAAATCAGTTCCTCTGGTTTCACCTGAGCAACTTTGAGTCTGAAGCTTGTTACAGGGGTCGGGGTCTCGTCGTTATTAACAATGCTAATATTGCTTTCGTTATATGCATAGGCATTTGCCTGGGCTTTCGCAAAAGATAAGTTAATGAGGATAGCGGCTAATATGAACGGTGTACGTTTCATGACAATACTTGTTTGTTATTGTTAGGTGATTTGTCTGTACGTATTAGCTAATACATGGTTCCTTAAATCGCCGCAAAGATCGAACGGTTAAGTTAACGGAAGGTTACGCGTAAGTTAACATAGGATTATGAATCGGGAACAGGATGATGACGAATGTCATTCTTAATTGTCATTTGATACCTAACTTTGCAGGCGTTTATGGAAAAATCGAGATTACAAAAGCAGCGGCCGGTAGCTATCTGGCTTTATATAGGGGTGGGAATGCTGATCGTGCAGGTCTTACTGGGCGGGATTACCCGTCTTACAGGGTCAGGACTGTCCATTACTGAGTGGCAACCGCTTCTCGGGGCTTTACCCCCTATGAGCGAGGCCGCCTGGCAGGCCGCCTTTGACAAATACAAGGAGATCGCCCAGTTTCAGTACGTGAACAACCACTTCACCTTGTCCGATTTCAAGTCTATTTACTTCTGGGAATGGTTCCACCGTGACTGGGCCCGCCTGATGGGGGTAGTCTTCATTATTCCGTTCATATACTTCGTTGCGAAGAAGAAAATAGACCGGTCCATGATCCAACCCATGATCATCCTCTTCATACTGGGAGGATTACAGGGGGCTATTGGCTGGATCATGGTACAGAGTGGCCTTAACCAGGAAGACCTGTATGTAAGCCATATCCGTCTGGCAGTTCATTTTATCTCTGCCCTGGTCCTGTTGTGCTATGTATTCTGGTTCGCCTTGAAACTCAGCACCGCCAATCGGCAGTTACTGGCAGTACCACGCCTGCGCAGGTTCAATCTGATCTTGCTGGGCCTGCTCGCCCTGCAACTGATCTATGGGGCTTTCATGGCAGGGCTTCATGCTGCACTCAACGCGAATACCTGGCCGGATATCAATGGCATGTGGTGGCCAACGGGGATGTTCACCGGCAATTTCCTGACAGATATTACACATAATCCGATCACTATTCAGTTTATACATCGCGGACTGGCCTATCTGATCACTATCCTCGTGATCGTATGGTGGTGGAAAGCGGCTGAAGCACGTGAAAATAGTCTCTTGCGCGGCTTACGTTATCTGCCGCTGTTGCTGGTATTCTTACAGGTTGTACTGGGAGTGCTGACCCTGCTGGGTAGCCGCATTAAAATCCCGATTACACAGGCAATACTGCACCAGGGCGTAGGGATGCTGCTGTTACTCTCACTTATATGGACATTGTTCCTCAGCAGAAATAAAGCAGTTAGAGAATAAGGCTAAATCTGGCCAATAACATGTTAAACTTTTTCGTAAGTTTAGTCGTAATAAGCTTATCGGATGAAAGTGAAATCATTGTTGGTCAGGTTTTTTTATTCTTTTCCTATACAACTGTTCTTGCTTCACTTCCGCAAGTATCAGGTGTTGCTGCTGTTCTGGGCTATACTTTTTAGTACGATCAACGGTGAATTTGCCAAAGTTTTTGGTGGTGATGCCTTGTATCTGGCGCCTGAATATCTGGGTAAGGTGAATTTCTACAGCACTTCCATTCTGGGAGTGGCTACCGGCTTGTTCGTTATGAGCTGGAACATTACCACTTTCATCCTGCATACCGGCAGGTTTAAGTTTCTGGCTACTACTGCACAGCCTTTTTTCAAATACTGCCTCAATAACTCCATTTTTCCGATCGCATTTCTGCTCAACCTGTTGTTGCGTAGCTGGGAGTACCAGCGTTATCAGCAACTGAGTTCGGTGCCTGAAATATTACTGCTGACAGAAGGCTTTATCTGCGGTTATCTGCTGATCATTTTCTTCTGTTTTTTCTACTTTTTTAATGCAGATAAAAACATCGGCCGCCGGCTGGAAAAGAAGTTCGGCAATCCCCGTAACTTTTTACGTTTAGTATTAAAACCTACCCAGGAAAAGGATGAAAATGCCTTGCCTGTACATAACTATTTCAGCTCTTTCTGGCGAATCCGCAGGGCCAGGAATGTAGACCACTACAATAAGCATTACCTGGACAGTATTCTGAAGCAGCATCACTTCGCAGCGATGATCACTGTCGGGTGCGCACTGATCTTTCTGGTGATACTGGCATTTCTGATGGATTATCCCATTTTCAGGATTCCCGCAGGCGCCAGTGTGATGATCTTTTTTGCATTCCTGATCGGAGTCGCAGGCGCTTATGCTTATCTGTTACAAAGCTGGGCGATCCCTATGGTGCTGGTGATGCTATTTGCCCTGAACTGGATGGTGGAGCATGACCTGCTGGACAACCGTAACAAGGCCTACGGATTGAACTACAAACTCCGTAAACAAAGACCTGAATATAGCGTAACCGCACTACAACAGTTCTTCACACAGGAACGTGCTGACAATGATAAAAAACAGACCCTTCAGATACTGGAAAAGTGGAAGGAAAAACACAATGGCCGTAAACCCAAACTCATTGTTATCAACTTTAGCGGGGGAGGGCTGCGTGCCGCAACCTGGAGCATGAACGTACTGCAAAGACTGGACACTTTAATGAACGGTCAGTTGATGAACAACACGGTACTGATGACAGGGGCATCCGGTGGTATGATGGGCGCTTCCTATTATCGTGCGTTATACCTGGAAAAGCAGTTGGGCCGTCGCATAGATATGCAGGATAGCAGCTATACGGAGCGTATTTCCCGTGACCTGCTGAACTGTGTGTTTACGTCTATGGCAGTAAATGATTTTATCACGCCTTTCCGTTCATTCAAAATAGATGATAAACGTTATGCAAAGGACAGAGGTTATGCCTTTGAAATGCAGCTGAACAGTAATACCAGCAATTCACTTGCCGGTACGATCCGGGATTACCAGGAGCCGGAAAGAAAGGCGCAGATACCAATGCTGGTATGGAGCGCGACGATCAATGCAGATGGCCGCCGGCTGATCATCTCGCCGCAGCCGGTAAGTTATCTGTGTGCGCCTGAATATGCATCACACGGCAGGACGGTACGCGATATTGACGGTGTTGATTTCACACAGTATTTCGCGGCACAGGATGCCCTCGATCTGCGTGTAACCAGCGCGATAAGAATGTGCGCTACCTTCCCTTATGTATTGCCGAACGTATTCCTGCCCAGTGTGCCGATCGTAGATGTAATGGATGCGGGTATCAGGGATAATTTCGGACAGGAGCCTTCTATGCGTTTCCTGTATACTTTCCGGCAGTGGATCAATGAGAATACGGACGGTGTCGTGTTTATCCAGGTGAGAGATACCCGTAAGAATGATATCAAGTCAATCAAACAGTCGATGAAACTGAACGATATGATGTTTGATCCGTTGTTCACCATGCAGCAGCACTGGAGCGCGATGCAGGACTTTGTACAGGATAATGAACTGAATTATCTGGAAGGATATTTTCCCGGAAAATTTCACCGTATCATCTTCCAGTATGTGCCACAGAAAGAAGATAAAGCAGCGGCGCTGAGCTGGCACCTGACTTCACGAGAGAAGATAGATATTGCAGGGGCTTTGGATAATCCGACCAATCAGGCCTCATTTGATAGTGTGATGCATATGGTCCGCAAGCCAATGCTCACGGACCATCAACAGTAATTTTTATCGCAGGAATTCCAGCAGTGGCTGAATAAATTGCGGGTAGGCTTCTATGTGCGGAAGATGCCCGACGCCTTCGATAGGCGCAAGTTTCGCATTCGGAATACGTTTGCTGATTTCCTGTCCCAACACAGGATAATTTCCCATCGTCTTCTTCACTTCTTCCGATACATTGGCTTTACCCAGTGCTGTGCGGTCACGCTGACCGATGATCAGCAGGGTAGGCACTTTGATGTTTTCAAATTCATAGAAAACCGGTTGCGTAAATATCATGTCGTAGGTCAGTGCAGCATTCCATGCAACACGTGGATAATCCGCACCGGCAGTCCATCCGGCCTGTAATACCGCCCATTTTTCATAAGCAGGTTTCCATTGTCCGGCGTAGTAGTTATCCAGCTGATATTGTTTGATCTTCTCGAAGTTCTGTTTCAGTTCACCTTCATACCATTTGTCCACAGACTGATAAGGCACTTTTACTTTCCAGTCTTCCAGACCGATCGGATTTTCCAGGATCAGTTTTTCTGCCACATCAGGGTACATCAGTGTGAATCTTGTTGCCAGCATACCGCCCATAGAATGTCCGAGTACAGCAGTTTTAGTGATTTTCAGCGTATCCAGCAGTGCTTTTGTGTTCTGTGCGAGCAACTGAAAACTATATTGCAGGTGAGGTGGTTTGCTGGATTTACCAAAACCTATCTGATCGGGCATGATCACCCGGTAGCCTTTATTGCTGAGATCTGCCGCAGTACTGTCCCAGTAAGCAGCACAGAAGTTCTTTCCGTGCAGCAGCATGATCACCTTGCCATTGGGTTTTAAAGGCTGAACGTCCATATACGCCATCCGCAGGTCCTTGCCCTGTATGTTCAGCGTAATGTAGTGAACGGGATATGGATATGAATAACCGGCCAGATCGGCGTCATATGGTATAATTGTCTGTGCATTTGTGCGGTTGAGCATGAGAGAGAAAGCCATTAAACAGGTAACAAAAATTAATCTTCGTGTCATTATTCACAAATTGATGGGTAAATATGGGTTATTGCACAAAAGTAGTGCCTGCAAGACCGGATCGCCAGGAATTGTGATGTACGGGAAGCATGTAAGCCATAAATATCAAAAAGTTACATCTGTCAGCCTTTCGTTGTATTTTTGTAGTACAGACAGGAGAGTGGGTAATAGAAACTTGAGGCGTAACAGATTGTTAGTTAGATGATTATCAGCCATGAGTTTATATTTTTAACGAATTCTTTGGAGAAATGATCACAATTATTTAAAAGCCTATCCCCACTTTTTCCACATTTTGTTATAACTTTGCGCCTTCTTTTGGCCCGACCTGTGTCAAGCAGCCAGAACAAATTGAACAAGATTTATGAATATCCGTAACATAGCAATCATTGCGCACGTAGACCACGGTAAAACTACCCTGGTTGATAAAATCCTTCATCACACCAACGTTTTCAGGGCTAACCAGGAAACAGGTGAGTTGATCATGGACAACAACGACCTGGAAAAGGAACGTGGTATCACCATCCTCAGTAAGAACGTTTCTGTTGAGTACAAAGGGGTGAAAATCAACGTAATTGATACTCCGGGCCACGCCGACTTCGGTGGTGAAGTTGAAAGGGTATTGAAAATGGCAGATGGTGTGATCCTCCTGGTGGATGCCTTCGAGGGACCAATGCCTCAGACCCGTTTCGTACTGCAGAAAGCACTGCAGCTGAAACTGAAGCCGATCGTGGTAATTAATAAAGTAGACAAGGCGAACTGCCGTCCTGACGAGGTGCATGACGCAGTATTCGAACTGTTCTTTAACCTGGACGCAACGGAAGAACAGCTGAACTTCCCAACCTATTACGGTTCCGGTAAGAATGGCTGGTTCAACGATTCATTGACGCAGTGTGAAGATATCACTCCGTTACTGGATGGTATCCTGGCACACGTTCCAGAACCACAGATCCCGGAAGGTAACCTGCAGCTGCAGATCACTTCCCTGGATTACTCTACTTTCCTTGGCCGTATCGCTGTAGGACGTGTAGCTCGTGGTACTATCAAAGAAAACCAGCAGATCTCCCTGGTACAGACCGACGGTTCTATCAAAAAGTCCCGTGTACGTGAACTGTATGTTTTCGAGGCGCTGGGTAAGAAGAAAGTGACTGAAGTATTAGCTGGAGATATCTGTGCGGTAGTAGGTCTGGAAGACTTCAACATCGGTGATACCATCGCTGATTTCGAAAATCCAGAAGCATTACCGGTTATCAGCGTGGATGAACCAACCATGAACATGCTGTTCAGTATCAACAACTCTCCGTTCTTTGGTAAAGACGGTAAGTTCGTTACCTCCCGTCACCTGCGTGACCGTCTGGTAAAAGAAACTGAAAAGAACCTGGCGCTGCGCGTAGTTGATACAGACAGTGCGGATAGCTTCCTGGTATATGGTCGTGGTATCCTGCACTTAGGTGTATTGATCGAGACGATGCGTCGTGAAGGATTCGAGTTGACCGTAGGTCAGCCACAGGTAATCCTGAAAACTGTTGACGGTAAGAAATCTGAACCATATGAAACACTGGTAGTAGACGTTCCTCAGGAATTCGCCAGTAAAGTAATTGATCTGGTAACTCGTCGTAAAGGTGAGATGCTGATCATGGAAACAAAGGGTGACATGCAGCACCTGGAATTCGAAATTCCTTCCCGTGGTCTGATCGGTATGCGTACCCAGATGCTGACCAACACAGCTGGTGAAGCTGTAATGGCACACCGTTTTATGGATTACAAACCATGGAAAGGACCAATCCCAGGTCGTAGTAATGGTGTACTGATCGCTAAAGAAGCTGGTACCACTACAGGTTATTCCCTGGATAAACTGCAGGATAGAGGTTTCTTCTTCGTAGATCCGGGAGAAGAGGTGTACAAAGGCATGATCATCGGTGAAAACAACAAACCTGGTGACCTGGTAGTTAACCCGAACGAGGGTAAAAAACTGACCAACATGCGTGCAAGTGGTAGTGACGCTGCAACCAGCATCGCTCCTAAGACCCTGATGACACTGGAAGAGTGTATGGAGTACATCCAGCACGATGAGTGTATCGAGGTTACGCCTAACCACATCCGTATGCGTAAAACATACCTGGATGAGGAAGACAGGAAGAGATTCCAGAAAGTAATGAAAGCAGACGGTATCGCATAAGCTCCATCTGTTTCAAAGATATAAGCCGCTTCGTATTACACGGAGCGGCTTTCTTTTTGCCCCAGCTGACTATATCCATTGCGTAGCCGGGTCGTATATTTGTATCGCAATGGAACCGCAAATACCATTATTTAGTGAGCCCGCCTGTCAGCACATCGCCCTGAAAGACGGAGAACTGGTTTACTGTCCGCAGTTTTTCCCCCTGCCGGAAGCCAATCATTATCTGCATACTTTATTGTCCTCCATTGACTGGCAACAGGAAAGCATGGTCATGTATGGTAAACCTGTGCTGTTTCCCCGCCTGATGGCCTGGTATGGAGCTGCCGGCAGCAGTTATTCCTTTTCCGGAAAGACCTATCACCCCTCACCATGGACCAATGAACTTTTACAGATAAAAGAAGCGATAGCCCCCCTTTCCGGTGTGGATTTTAACAGCGTATTGCTCAACCGCTACCGCAATGGGAAAGATTCTATGGGCTGGCATGCCGATGATGAACCTGAATTAGGACTTAATCCGGTGATTGCCTCCGTGAACCTTGGCGCTACCCGGCGTTTTATGTTGCGTCATGTGAAAGAAGGGAACAAATTTGAACTGGAATTACAGCATGGCTCCCTGCTGATCATGAAAGGAGCTTTACAACATCACTGGCAACATCAGGTACCGAAAACGACCAGAGTTTTAGCAGAAAGAATTAATCTCACATTCCGGGTCATTCAGTGAATGTGATCAACCACCTTAAAAGGCATCGTCATGAAAAACCCCATCTTACTCATCGGCAATGATATCAACAACATATCAAAAGGCCAGAGCTGGAAAGACCTGCTGACGGACATCGTCAGCTTTTGTCTGCCGGATGGTTGTGTGCAGCTCGATGAAAGAAAGCCATTTCCATTATTGTATGAGGAAATATTCCTTACCGCTATCCGTCAGCAACACATCCGGGAAGCAGAACTGAAAGCATTTATTGCAGAGAAAACACTCAGAATTGAGCAGAACGAGATCCATGCCGCCATCAGGGCTATTGCCCCTGCACATATTCTGACCACCAATTATGAATTTGCGCTCGAGGGAGAAATTCCGGATGGCAATGACAGTCTTATCCAGGAAAGGGTCTTCAGTATTTTCAGAAAATATACGGTCGGCAGTACCAGTTACTGGCATATTCACGGGGATTGTCTGAACCCGCTGAGCATTAACCTGGGTTTTGAGCATTATGGCGGACAACTACAACAGATGCGTAACTATGTTGTGTCCGGTACGACGTATACAAGTCCGCAGGCGCCCCGTCAGTCGCTGATACAACGTATCCAGCAACATCTGCCTGTAAAGGACGATTCCTGGCTGGACCTGTTTTTCACCAGGGATATTCACATTTTCGGACTATCCCTCGATTTTGTGGAAACAGACCTCTGGTGGCTGCTGACTTACAGGGCCCGGCAGAAGTTTCAGAAAAATACGGTCCCTGTCCGCAATGCGCTGTATTATTATATTCCCACGGAATTTGTACAGGGCGCCAAGTTTAAACTGGACATGCTGGCTGCCAATGATGTAAAAGTCATTGATATAGCAGCGCCGGATAAGCGTACCTATTATGAGGAAGTGCTGAAGCAGATCAAACGTTTGTGAACCTTATGGAGTGATTTTTGTTCTCTTGCGGATATAGACCACTTAAAACGTACACTATGTTTATCAGATTGACAGCACTGGCAATGGTCCTTCTTGCCAACACATGTAACCAGAAGGCTGTGAAACAGGATATCGCCAGTATCCAGAGTAAAAGGTGGGCACTGACGACGATGAATGGCGCTAAACAGGAGAAATCACCTATCTGGATGGAATTTGATCCGGCTACCCACCGTTTTAATGGTAATGGCGGTTGTAATAAAGTAAGCGGCGAATATCAGCTGGAAGGTAATGAGATCAGCTTCGGAAAAGTGATCAGTACACGCATGGCTTGTATCGATCCGCAGGGGAATGAAAGAGAAAGCGCTTTTCTGCGTATGCTGAGTGATCGCACATATACTGTAAAGTTTGAAGACCAGCTGTTACAGTTCCGTGATAGCGGGAGAGTAGCGATGTCTTTCACAGGATTTAAAAAAGTAGCAACCGCTAAATAAGCACTGCTCTGCATCGTATATGAATGCAGCGTACACACAGACAGTACTGTCTATGTGCACGCTGCATTTTTTGTTATCTGCCAGCGATCATGATGATCTGATTGTCCACCAGGACCGTATCAGATACCTCGTTGCCTACCTTTACGGTAATGGCTATTTTAGCCGTTTTTCTGGCAGGGATTTGTACGATTAATTCATTGTCTGAAGCGCTGATGATCTTTGCTTCTACATCATCAACGATCACTTTATTGTCAGTTGTTACATGACTGAATCCTTTACCGTGTATGGTCAGTAAAATTTCCGTTGTACCGGCAGGAAGTGTGTCCTGCATGTGAAACGCCGCTTTTTCGGCAGTAGGGGTAACCTGACAACTGTATAGACAACACATTACCATGGCTATAATAGCCAGACTCATTTTCTTAATAAACATAAAATTTATTCTTTTGGGGTTCAGGGTTAAAACAGTGCGGTGTAGTGTATGGAGCTAACGGCGACTGTTGGTATTCAATTAAATCGGACGCAAAGGTAAGGAGTTTTCAGTTATCAGCAATACGTATTAATACTTGTAAATCAGAATTGAGTATTAATACTTGCCTGTAGCAAGTAGGTCGTGTCAACAAAAAGAAAGAGAAAAACAGCTATATAAAACGAGGGTGTCTGCCAGCTGGCGGACACCCTCGTTTGCAAATTCTTACGCGTATTTATTTTTACTTGATCAGCTTCAGCTCATTGATAATGTTGCTGGCGCCGCCCAGTTTATCGATACACCACAGTACGTAGCGTACATCCACACAGATCGTACGGTTGTACACCGCATCAAACTGTATTTTGTGGCTCAGCGCCTCATAGTTACCGTCAAATGCAAGACCGATCAGTTCACCGTTCGCGTTCAGTACAGGAGAACCTGAGTTACCGCCGGTGATATCATTGGTGGTAATGAAGCAGGTGACGATATCATTTTTTCTGAGGTCTTTGTATTGACCAAAGTCTTTCTTGTTGTAGAGGGAAACATAATTTTCCGGCAGATCGAATTCATAATCGCCTGGTTTGTATTTTTCCATCACACCTTTCATCGTACATACGTAATCATATGCAACTGCATCACGTGGCGCATATGGTTTTACCTGACCATAGGTCAGACGCATGGAGAAGTTCGCATCAGGATACCATTTTTTGTTAGGTTCCATTTCCAGTTTACCCTTCATGTAAGTACGTCCCAGGTCATTGTTTTTGGTCACGAACTGGTTGTATAACGGCAGGTATTTGGTGCTGAAGTTTTTAACGAAAGCACTGGAGTAAGCAAATGCAGGGTCAGTTTGCAGGGTTACTGCATCCGGATTGGCCATGAAAGCTTTCCAGCGTGCATCATTCATGATCATAGAGCCTGACATGATAGCGGAAGACCAGAGGCGGTAGGTATTGTTATCGTCCAGACTACCGAATTTTGCCTTGATCGCATCGTAGAACCCGATAGGATGCTGTGCAACAGGAATATCTGTGTAGAACAGGTGACAGGTTGCCGCGAGTATTTTCTGATCGCTGGTTTTGTCTTCCTGTTCCAGGAAAGCAGTACGTGCTTTATCCGCCGCCTGAATGCTCTGTTTGATCGCCTCAGCAGAACCACCAGATTGTACCATCGCTTTTTCTACGGCCTGCAGACTGGCGGCAAAAGCTGCCAGCGGAGAACCCATGATGCCTTCATTGATGTAGATGCGGTGTTTTGCATAAGGCGCCCATGTTTTATAGTTCGTGGTGTAGTCAGCGGAAATATTAGCGTATTCGGTTTTGCCGGTTGCCCATTTATCAAACGCCGCTTCCTCTTTTTGTTTCTCTTCTACCACATGGTATTTCACCAGTTGTTTAGCTTCACCGTCAAAGAATTTCCAGTAATTAGCGATACCGGCATAAGAAGACGCCAGTTTCAGCTTGATAGCCGGGTCTTTTTTCATCTGCTCGAACATGTAGGAGAGACGTACCGTGCGCAATGCTACGATAGCAGGATTTTCTACATCTATTTTCAGTTTTACGCCTTCAGAGCTTTCGTAACGGTTGGTACCGCCCGGATAACCGAAGATCATTGCGTAATCATTCTCTTTAATTCCTTTGATAGAGACCGGCAGGAAATGTTTTGGTTTTAAAGGCAGGTTTGCTGCGGAATAATCAGCAGGTTTGCCATCTTTATCAGCATACACACGGAATACGGAGAAGTCGCCGGTATGACGAGGCCATTCCCAGTTATCAGTGTCGCCACCGAATTTACCGATGCTTTCCGGCGGTGCGCCTACCAGACGGATGTCCTTGTAACGCTCATATACGAACAGCAGGTACTGGTTTCCTTTGAAGATCGGGAGTACTTTGGCTTCGTAGTTGGTGCCATTGATCGCCTGGGTGACGATCTCCCCTATGATCTTTTGCTGCTGCTGCATTCTTTCCGGACCGGAGAGGTCTTTCAGACCGTCCATTACCTGTTTGGTAACATCGTCCACTTTTACGAGAAATTGAACGGACAGCCCTTTTGCGGGGATTTCCTGGCTTTTGTCCAGCGCATAGAAACCATTTTTCAGGTAATTGTGCTCAACAGAGCTGGCGGTAGCGATAGCGTCGTAACCACAGTGGTGGTTGGTGAAAATCAGCCCCTGGTTGCTCACTATTTCGCCGGTGCATCCGCCGCCGAAAATAATAATGGCGTCTTTCAGGGAGGCTTTGTTGATACTGTACAATTGTTCTTTCGTCAATTTAAGGCCTTTCTTCACCATGTCATTGTACACTTGCTGTCCCAATAAATAGGGCAGCCACATTCCTTCATCTGCTTTTGCGAATTGAGCCGCCAGCAGGAACAGAAGGATCAGCAGATTCTTCTTCATAATTGATTATCGTTTTAAAAAAGCAGGCTCAAACCTAGGTATTTTTTCAATAAGCGCCATATTGTCTGTGGTAAACGGTTGTAGCGGGCACAATAATTCTGGAATGGCATTTGCAAAAAGACGTATTTATCACGTACGTAACACAATAAGTTCACTTTAAAAACCTACTTATGAAAAAGGTATTGCTCCTATTGACTGTAGCGGCTTTCATGGCTTGCCAGGAGACTTCCAGACAGGAAGAAAAAAAGGAGGAAATGAAGGAAGGTGTGGAAAAAATTGGACAGGATGTAAAGGAAACCGCTGCCGATACTAAGGAATATATGGAAGCCCAACGCGATGAACTGCGGAAAGACCTGGAAGAACGTAAACGGGAAATTGATCAGAAAATGGAGGAGCTGAAAAAAGATGGCTCCACCAAAAGTAAAAAAGCAAAGGCAAAACTGGCTGACCTGAGAGATCAGATCGATATTAAACTGGGAGACCTGAAAAATACGAGTGCTGACAAATGGGACAGTACCCGAAAAGATGTTGATACACTGTTGAAAAGGACGGATGATGAGTGGCAGGAGTTCAAAGCGGACTTCAAAGAATTATTCCGATAGGGATAAGAAATGAAATTCCCTACCTTTACCACAATAATCATACTAAAAAGCCTTGTTACGTTCATATCACCAAAAAGATATTGCTTTTGAGGCCGGCTGCGATGAAGCCGGACGGGGGTGCCTTGCGGGGCCGGTATTCGCAGCGGCTGTGATTTTACCGCCTAAATTCAGGAATAAACTACTGAATGATTCCAAGCAGTTAAAAGCCTCCGACCGGGATAAGTTGCGGGAAGTAGTGGAAAAAGAGGCGATAGCTTATGCGGTGGCCAGTGTAGATAACCTGGAGATAGACAGGATCAATATCCTGAAAGCATCTTTCAGGGCCATGCACCTGGCATTAGACCAGCTAAGGCAGCAACCGGGTTATATATTGGTAGATGGAAACAGGTTCGTTCCCTATGGAAAGATTCCCCATGCCTGCATTGTCAAAGGGGATGGCATATATGCCTCTATAGCAGCAGCCTCCATTCTGGCTAAAACTTACAGGGACGAATACATGCACAAGCTGCATCAGGAATATCCGCATTTCGGTTGGCTGGAGAATAAGGGTTACCCTACTTTGTTCCACCGGGATGCCATCCGTGCACACGGCGAAACGCCTTACCACCGGAAGACATTCAGATTATTGCCTGACCAGCCGGAGCTGGATTTCAATGCCCCTGTAGCGGAATATACAGTTGTGAAAGTGGTTTCCCCGGAGGAAACCCAGGATTAGGTAAAAACTATTGTTTATTTATTTTGCCCTTGGATAGGATCAGACTATGTTAAAGCAGACACAACAGCAGAAGCTATTACAGAAATTGTCGCCGCAGCAGATTCAGCTGATGAAACTGCTCCAGGTACCTACAGCCGTTCTTGAAGAGCGTATCAAGGAAGAGCTGGAGGAAAACCCTGCCCTGGAATACGGGGAAGACGCGCATGAAGATGAATATAAAGACCCGCAGGAAGAGTATAACAATGCCGAGGAAGGCGATGATGACGAGTTTGAACCTGATGGGAGTGAGAATGAATACGATAATATTGACATTTCCGAATATGTAAGTGAAGGAGATGATGACATCGCTGACTATAAACTCAGGGATGACAACTATCCTGACCAGGATGAAAATAAGACCATCCCGGTAAGGGTGGAAACCTCTTTTCATGAACACCTGCTCGAGCAGTTAGGTATGCTCGAACTGGATGAACGGCAGAACGCTATCGCGGAGCAGATCATTGGCAGCATCGATGATGACGGTTATCTGCGTCGTGAAGTGAGCGCCATCGTGGACGACCTTTCTTTTTCCCAGAACGTTGCCACCGATGAGGATGAGATCAGGGAACTGATCCGTATGATCCAGGAATTTGATCCACCGGGTATCTGTGCGACCGACCTGAAGGAGTGCCTGTTGTTGCAACTGAGACGCAAGCCGCAGGACGATCCGGGAGTAGTGGGCGCATATCTGATCCTGGAGAATTACTTCGACGAGTTCACCAAGAAGCACTACGAGAAAATCCAGAAGGGATTGAATATGAGTGACGATAGCCTGAAAGAGGCGATCGGACAGATCATCAGACTGACCCCTAAACCAGGTGGTAATTTTGCTACCCTGAATAAGGCGGAGAGTTATGTGGTGCCTGATTTCTTCATCCTGAACAACAACGGTAAACTGGAGCTGACGCTGAACTCCAAGAATGCGCCTGACCTGCGTATTTCTGAAGGTTACAGGGATATGCTGAAAGAATATGACCGTGGGGATAAGAAGGACAAACGTCAGAAAGAAGCGGTGTTATTCATCAAACAGAAGATCGATGCCGCAAAATGGTTCATTGACGCCATTAAGCAACGGCAACATACCCTTTTGTCTACTATGGAATCCATCATGGGGTATCAGCGGGAATTCTTCCTGACGGGAGATGAAACGACGATGCGTCCGATGATCCTGAAAGATATTGCCGATATCACCCAGCTGGATATCTCTACTGTGAGCCGTGTGGCTAACAGTAAGTATGTTCAGACGGAGTTCGGTACCTTTAAGCTGAAATTCTTTTTCAGCGAATCTTTATCCACCGATAGTGGGGAAGAGGTATCTACCCGTGAGGTAAAAAAGATACTGTCTGACCTGATCGAGGGAGAAAATAAGCGTAAACCATTAAGCGACGAAAACCTGACCAAGATGTTGCAGGACAAAGGGTATAATATTGCCCGCCGTACTGTGGCAAAATACCGCGAACAGTTAAATATTCCGGTAGCGAGGTTAAGGAAGGAGCTTTAAAGAATGAGGCGTCCGTACCGCCCGGAATGAGACGGAAATCTGTGAATGGAACAAGTAATTATACCCACAACTGATAATTCCCGGCAGAATAAGCCGGTATTTTCACCAGCATTACGCGCAGCGGCGGAGGTCATCTCGTATGCATCACATCCGCTTTTCCTGCCAACGCTGGTAACGGCATTCGTTGTCAATGCGTTACCGGAATATTTTGTTCAGCTCAAAGAAGGCAGCGTTCGCTTTGCCTTTGATAAGCTGTATTTCAGGGTGGGGTTCACCACGCTTTTCCTGCCCATTTTTGTGGTAATGCTGTGTAAAGCATTGGGTTTTATCGAGTCTTTCCAGTTACGGGCACAGAAGGACCGTATCATTCCATATATAGCCTGTACTATTTTCTACTTCTGGACGTACTTTGCCTTCAAACGTGAGGGAGCAGCGCCACCATTCTTCAATGCGTTCTTCCTGGGCGTCTTTATTGCCATTGTAATGGGCATGGTCGCCAATACCTACGTGAAGATCAGTATGCATACCATCGGATGGGGAGGTGTGATCGGTTTTCTGCTGATGCTGATGATCGGTATGAACATGAATATCAGTCTGGTGCTGATGGTATCATGCCTGCTCGCGGGTATCGTAGCTACTGCCCGCCTGGTGCTTGGAGCACACACGCCCGCGGAGATCTATACCGGTTTGGGGATGGGTATCCTGGCGCAGCTGATCGCCTATGCTATCGTAGGATAATTCCTTTTTTTTTAAAACTTTTCAGGCTACGCATATTCAGTGCGTAAGGACGTATCATCTTTGTAGTGTTATTTGAACATTGACATTGATATATGCGTCTGTTGTGCGTTAGCCCCTTAAATTTTTCTAAAACAAGCATAACAATAACAAACGTGCGAGGTTAGATCTTTTTACTATAACATTTAGCATTATGCGGCCAAAATGCTAAAAAATTTAGGATAATAAGAAATTAGGTCATAACTTAGCACACACCATTAAATTTGTAAAAAACACTTACTAATATGTCTACAGCCAATACTGACAAACTCAAGGCGCTCCGCCTTACGATGGACAAGATCGAGAAGGATTTCGGAAAGGGATCTGTGATGATGATGGGTGAAAAGGGCAGTGATCCAATGGAAGTAATTTCAACTGGTTCACTGGGTCTGGATATCGCGCTGGGTATCGGTGGCTTCCCTAAGGGAAGGATCATTGAGATATATGGACCAGAATCTTCCGGTAAAACTACCGTTGCTATTCATACAATTGCAGAAGCACAGAAAAAAGGTGGTATCTGCGCAATCATAGATGCTGAGCACGCATTTGACAGTTCTTACGCTCAGAGACTGGGTGTGGACGTAGATGCGCTGTTGATCTCCCAACCTGACCATGGTGAGCAGGCGCTGGAAATTGCCGATCGTCTGATCCTCTCCGGAGCGGTAGATGTGGTGGTAATTGACTCCGTTGCAGCCCTGGTGCCAAAAGGTGAGCTGGAAGGTGAGATGGGTGAAAGCAAAATGGGTTTACAGGCACGTCTGATGTCTCAGGCGCTGCGTAAACTGACCGCGACAATTTCAAAAACAAACTGCTGCTGCATATTCATTAACCAGCTGCGTGAAAAGATAGGAGTGATGTTTGGTAATCCGGAGACTACTACCGGTGGTAACGCGCTCAAATTCTACGCTTCCGTGCGTTTGGATATTCGTCGTATGACACAGATCAAAGATGGTGATGAAGCTGTTGGTAACCGCGTTAAAGTAAAAGTAGTTAAGAACAAAGTTGCACCTCCCTTCCGCCAGGCTGAATTCGATATCATCTTCGGACAAGGTATTTCGAAGATGGGTGAAATTATCGATATGGGTGTTGAATACGGCATTATCCAGAAAAGCGGCAGCTGGTTCAGTTATGATACCAACAAGCTGGGCCAGGGCCGTGATGCCGTGAAAACACTGCTGTTGGATAATCCTGAAGTAGCAGCTGAGATCGAAGGAAAGATCAAAGCAAAATTAGCAGAGCAACAGGCTTCTGCATAAGTTACAAGTCTGAAGGTGACCGTTTGACGACGCGGTGCCGGAAATGAAGTGATAGATACGTCAAACCAGAACAATCAGCAGGCAGCAGTCATGTATATGTACTGCCGCTTTTTAAAGAGTTGTTTTAGTTTTAGATATAAGCATTGGGTTAGTTAGTATTAACGTAAATCCCTGCCTTCTCCTGGGCGGGGATTATTTTTTTATAGCAGTTGTGTGTGTCTCCATTGAATTAAGGGTTGCCTTTCTGCCGGATATATAGCAGGATATTTCATGCTGCTCAAGTAGTGCTTTTTGCTTGTCTATTAAATATACCACAGCATATCTACTGCATGGAAAAATGCGAAATTTGATTACTTCAGCACCTGTTCTTTACCGCTCTGTTATTAGTTAGACTATAGTTATCTTACGTTGATGCTTCGATGACAACGAAAGATCAGCGTAAGATAATTATAGTCAGACTAAGAGATGAACGTAAGATGTTGATTGGGTGTGTATCGCTCAATATATAGTTCGCGATTCATAGTTGGTGATTAATTCGTTGGTTTCATATCCTTCCAGGCCCATAAATATCTGCTCGCATAAGTCCTGTAAGGCGACCATTTTTTTGATATCTTCAGCAGCTTTTCCCGGAATGCTTTCTTATCTGTATTATCCAGTTTATATAGCTTGATCATCGCCTGTTGTAAGCCCAGATCATCTATCGCAAAAACATCTTCTCGGCACAGATAAAACATCAATAGCATCTCTACTGTCCAGCGACCTACCCCTTTGATCTGCGTGAGATATTTGATCACTTCTTCATCGTCCATCTGCAACAGTTTTTTATCCGTTAATTTCTCTTCCACAGTAAAGCGCGCCACATTGTGTACATAACTCACTTTTGCATTGGACAATCCGATGCTGCGCAGTGTTTCGGGCGGTGTGTCCAGTATCTGCTGTGCGTTAGGTTCTTTACCATCATATAAAGCCAGAAAACGGGTATAAATAACGGTCGCAACTTTTACGCTTAACTGCTGACTCATAATAGAACCGATCAGCTTCAAGGCAATATTCTTCTGGACATTCAGCGCCGGCAGCGGCTCTGTCATAATACCCGCCAGCTTCTTATCCTTACTGAGATGTACCAGATGTACTTCGGGGGATTGTCGCATAAAAATTCGTTTAAAGAAAAATGCTCCTGATAAAGCAATGTATTAAATTTTGCTTCATCAGGAGCATTCTCCTTAGTTTCTTTCGGAACTATTTAGTACGCGAAAGGTTGCTTGTATAAAACTTCGAGGATCGTCTGACCAACGACCTGTAATGTGCGTTTGTCGATCACTGTCATGTTATCATTTGCAGTGTGCCAGTGTGGAACAAAGTTACCGTTCTGTTGCAGCGCAATGATATCAAAAGTGGGAATGTTCGCCATCGTATTTACATATACGTGATCGTCCGTGATGCTGGTGCCGATATTCTCATAACGGAAGTAATCAGAATAACCCAGACGGTTAGCCACGTCCCAGAACATCTTCATCGGACCATACGCATACTGCTGTGAACCGCCTTCCATAAAGAACTGAGAAGCACGACCACCCACCATATCCAGGAGGATACCGTAATTCGCTTTATAGCCTCTTACATGCGGGTTTTTAGCCCAGTATTGTGTACCCAGGCAATAGCTGTTCTCTTCTTCACTGATACCATAATCTTCCACATCGGTCAACAGAATGTCAACGCCTGCTTTAGGTTTATCAGCATGCAGCTGACGGGCTACTTCGATCAGGACGCCAACACCGCTGGCGCCATCATCAGCACCATCCAGTTGCTTGTTCCTGTCGAATGCGTCCTGGTCAGCATGCGGACGCGTATCCCAGTGGGACAGGAGCAGTACACGCTGCGTAGCCGCCGGATTGAAACTGGCGATGATATTGATACAAGGTAATGATACGTTCTTCGGGCCTCTTACAGTCGTACGCTGTATGTATACCGTATCTGCAAGTGGCTTCAGTTGCGCGATCAGCCAGTCAGCACATTTCTGTTGCGCCGGTGTGTTGGGAATACGCGGACCGAAGCTTACCTGTTTTGCTGTATAAGCATAAGCACTGTCTGTCTGAAATACGGGTACATTCACGTTCTGAACGGTCGCCGCTGGCTTGCCGGATTCTTCCGGCTGATTGGTTTTTGTCGGCTGCTGACAGGCGCTCATGCACAAGGCCACACCTGCTGCAAAACTTAGTATTTTGTACATATTAACAAATGGCTGTTTGATCATGACGGCTTATTGTATGCTGTAGGTCATACTACCATCCTTCTCGTCTTTCAATTGTATTCCTACTGCTAATAACTGGTTGCGGATCTTGTCAGATGCTGCATAGTCCTTACGGGCTTTTGCTTCCTTGCGCATTTCCATCAGCAGCTGAATAACACCATCCAGTTTACTGTTGTCATTGGCAAGTGTTTCCGGCTGCAGACCAAGAATATCGATCAGGAAGTTCTGCCAGGTCTTTTGCAGGAGCTGGAAGGTATCTTCACTGATTTCGTGCATTTTCACCTGTCCACCCTTGATAGAGTTGATCACAGGAGAAAGTTCGAACAGGTTGGCCAGCACTTTGGCCGTATTGAAGTCATCGCTGATGAACTCTTCACACTCCAGACACCATTGACGTACCTGTTTATCCAGTTCTTCATTGATCGGCTGACCATTGGCAGTATAACTCAGTTTCTGTAATACTTCGAATGCAGACCATAAACGCTGTAACCCTTTCTCTGCGGCCTGTAATGCCTCGTTGGAGAAGTCAAGCGTACTACGGTAATGCGTCTGAAGGATAAAGAAACGGATCGTCATCGGGCTGTAGGCTTTTTCCAGCAGGTGATGATTACCCGTGAAAAGTTCTGTCAGTTTGATGGTATTGTTATAGGCCTTACCCATTTTACGGCCGTTAATGGTGATCATGTTATTGTGCATCCAGTAACGGGCCATCAGTTCACCATGGGCAATCTCACTCTGTGCAATTTCACACTCGTGGTGTGGGAACTGCAGGTCCATACCACCACCGTGGATATCGAACTGTTTACCCAGGTATTTGCTGCTCATCGCAGAACACTCGATGTGCCATCCCGGGAAACCTTCTCCCCATGGACTTGGCCAGCGCATGATGTGCTCAGGCGGCGCATTTTTCCAGAGGGCAAAGTCTACGTTATTGATCTTTTCTTCCTGGCCATCCAGCTCACGGTTGGAGCTTTCCAGCATATCTTCCAGTACACGGCCGCTCAGAATGCCGTAATCATGTGATTCAGCGTATTTCTTTACGTCAAAGTATACAGAACCATTGCTTTCATAAGCATAGCCTTTCTCCATGATCGTTTTGATCATTTCGATCTGCTCGACGATATGGCCGGTAGCAGTTGGTTCGATGCTTGGCTCCAGACAGTTGAACCGCAGGAAAGCCCAGTGAAAGAGGTTTGTATATTTCTGTACCAGTTCCATTGGCTCCAGCTTTTCCAGCTGAGCGCGTTTGGCAATTTTATCTTCAGCTTCACGGCCCTCTTCTTCGAAGTGACCTGCGTCTGTGATGTTCCTTACATAACGCACCTTGTATCCCAGAAACTGTAAGTATCTGTATACAACGTCAAACGTGATATAAGGGCGGGCATGGCCCAGGTGCGACTCTCCTGAAACGGTAGGGCCGCATACATACATACCAACATGTCCGGGATAGAGAGATGTGAATACTTCCTTTTGCCGATGTAGCGAATTGTATATTTTAAGCTCAGACATATCAGATATTTTCAGCGAGTGTAAGCTACACTTAGTTTTGTTAGGATTGCAAAGATAGTTATTGTTTTGTGAGTGACATTACCGTCTGGCACTTACATTAGCTATCACCGGATAGTGATCGGACAGGGTAGAGTTGATTTTCCGGAATGAATTGACTTTGAATGATTTATCGGTAAATATATAGTCGATTCGTAGGGTAGGGGCCAGTCCGGCGTAAGTCCGGCCGATACCGCTGCCCTTTCTGAGAAAAGCATCCTGCAGGTCACCCCGGATGGTAAAATAAGTATATGATGCCGGGGTATCATTAAAGTCGCCGCATACGATCACGGGATATGGACAGGTCCTGATAAATGCAGACACAATATCAGCCTGTTTACTGCGGTCCACATACGCATCACGCATTTTCTGGACAATATTGCGTGTAGCCACCAGACCGGTATCTTCCTGCTTTTTTATCTTTTCGATAGACCGGTAATCTCTTTCATTAAAACGGTAAGACGCCAGATGCATGTTGATGATACGGATCGTGTCGCCGTTCTTCAGAATGTCAGCATATATCAGACTTTCACTACGTGGACCGTAAGACATTTTCAGTTTGTCAGACCTGATGATCGGGTAGCGGGAGTAAATGATAGAACCCCAGTGCTGCATCCCGTCCCGGTTGAAATCACTTGAAAAGAAACGGTAGGGTAGTTTCATCTCCCGGGAGATGTCTTCCCGGTTATTGAAATCGTTTTTCTTTTCTGAAGTATAGAAGTCCTGCAGACAAACAACATCCAGCTCCTGCTTTTTTATCAGCGCAAACATCGCTTCCCGGTTGTATTTGCTGTCTTTCTCACGGTAAAGCCCGAACTGAGCGACGTTGTAACTCATGATGGTCAGACTGCCGGATGGACTGGCAAACTGTTTTCCGGAAGTAGGGTAGTTGAACGCGATAAAAGCAGATATGGATTTCCAGCCTATTACGACCGGCAACATAGGCAGCAGGCAGTACTTAAAATCGAACAGCAGCCAGCAGATGAAGAATAATATCAATGCCAGCAGGAGCAACGGGAATAGTAACGTAATGAAACTGATAGGCCACCATCGCTCCGGGGAAACATACGGCGCCAGGCAGGCCACTATGAACAGAAGCACTACAATGGTGTTCACCGATAAAAAGAATCCTTTTGTGAATAACCTCAGAAATCTCAACGCCTATCGCTTTTAGGTTAAAGATAGGAGAAATGATGAATTCATGCATTATAATGATAAGCCCGCCATGATAGGAAAATGTTGAAATCCTTTCCTGTGAAAGGTCTTATAACTTTTAACGTGTATAGGTTTTTGTGCAAGAATATAATCTATCCGTAATGTAGGCGCCAGAAAGGACAAAGTACGGCCTACGCCGAAGCCATCTTCAAGAAAAGCGTCCTGCATATTCGCACTGATCGTGTTGTAGGTGTACGATACCGGGGTATCATTAAAATCTCCGCATACGACCACCTTATAGGGACTGGCTGCGATCAGTCCTGCCATCTTTCTTGACTGTGCGGCCCTTTTATGGATGGTATGCTTCATTTTAGACGCCAGGTTACGGACGCCTGAAAAAGTCCCTTTTCCTTTCTCCAGCAGCTCATAATCGTTGTCTCTGAACATGTAGGATTGCAACTGTGCGGTCAGTACACGTATTGTGTCTCCCTGCAGCAATATATCCGACTGAAGAAAGCTGCTGCCACTACCGGCGGAGCTATATCCACAGGGTATTTTGCTGCTTCTGATAATGGGAAAACGGGAGAACAGTACAATACCATAGTGCCAGTAGTCCCAATGACTCATGTCGCAGGTAAAAAAGTGATAAGGATACTTCAGCGTCCGCGAGATCGAGTCAATATGATTGGTGAAGTCGGGATTTTGATTGGTATAGAATTCCTGCAGACATAGAATATCCGGAGAGGCTTCCCGTAGCATATCGTAAATAGCCCCCTGCAGCACGGAGTCTTCCCGGTAGTCATTCAGCCCCATATTACTGGTGTTGAAGGTCATGAGGGTAAACTGTCTGTCTGACCTGAGCCAGGTATCTTTTGAGGAGATCAGGTTCGTACCGATACTGGAGAACAGGGCATGCAGGGACAGGACGATACCCACCAGTGATATCCAGATATACCTTCTTTTCCAGCATAACCAGAGTATGATAAACGCGAAATTGATAGCCCAGCAGATGAGGAACGTAAGACCTGCAAAACCGCTTAGCCAGAACTGTTGTGGGTCCAGGTAAGGCAACCAGGCGGAAAGAAGAAGACTGACGGCGATCAGCACATTGCATAGCAAAAGGGACCGGGGTAAAAATTTAGCTACAAACAGCACGACATAGGGGTTTTACTAAAAATAGGGATAAAAAAGATAAATCAAAAGAAAAGCCCTCCATGTGGAGGGCTTAATATAATGACCATTGCATCTTTTATTTCACCACGTGCAGGTGAGATTTCGGATGGAACAGGTGTGTGATCCTGAAGATAACTTTATTGAACCCTAGTCCGAGGTCGTTTCCTTTCCTCCATTGCTGCATATAGAGGAAGCCTGTCAGGCCACCACCGATCAGGGCCGGTAAATTGGTGATATCCTGGGCATTCATTACATGACTACCGACATTCACGATCATAAAGATCAGTGTGATGATCCAGAACGGAATGGGCAGATTAGGCAGCAATCTGTAGTTGGGAGCAACTACGGTCGCACCGATCGCCAGCGCCATGATAGAAGCAGATGCGCCTGTCATGGTTGCGGCAGGTTGCAGTGCATGAAAAGCCGGGATGAACTGCATACCGAGCAGGTAGCAAACGGCGCCAACCACACCACTCAACAGGTACAGCGGAAGGATGCGCTGACGTCCTGCATGATTCTGCAGCATGGTGCCGAAGCAGGCCAGCCAGATCATGTTACTGGTGATCAACCAGAAACTGTTGTGTGTGAACATTGACGTGAACAGTGTCCAGGGACTTTTCAGCAGTCCATCGATAGAGGACGGCAGCAGTACATGAGACAGTACCTCTGCTTTGAATCTTGCCGGCGGATTACCTTCAATACCGTAGACGATCTCTGTGAAAAACAGCAGGATGAATACGGTGATGTTGACGAGCAACAGCTGTGTGACCATATTCTTTTCTTCTCCAAGGGATAATGGAGTGTCGGATCTTTCCTCAACGTACATCATGTCACAATATCTTTAATGTTAGTAAAAATGACCACGGTTCTTTTTGTTCCAGATCTTCAGGAGGATGTAACTGAAAATCACACCTCCAAGGTGGGCAAAGTGTGCAACGTTATCACCAGCCGAGTTTTGTATGCCTGAAAACAGTTCCATCAGGATAATAATACCGATGAAGTATTTCGCTTTCAGCGGGAACAGGAAGTAAAGGTAAATGAGATTATTCGGAAACAGGTAACCGAATGCGAACAACAGTCCGAATACAGCGCCTGATGCACCCAGTGTAGCCCCATTAGGGTAAATCTGTGCGAACTGGCTTACGAAAGCCCTGGCGTCGGCGATCACTCCCGGATTATCAGGAGCGGCATAGAATGCCGTTCTGATACCTTCTGCTGCAAAGTTACCTGCATCCAGATCGAAGCGGTCGTCCAGTATCCTGAAGTTGGTCAGGGTCGGATTATTGATGAATTCGCGGGCATCGTGGGCGAGCCGTACGTTCTCATAAGTCAATACGCCCATGTGACAGAGTGCTGCCCCGAGACCACATACCATGTAGAATATCAGGAAACGTTTAGGGCCCCAGATATTTTCCAGGGTGGCGCCAAACATCCACAGGGTAAACATGTTCGTGAACAGGTGACCGAAGGAGCCATGCATAAAGAGGTGCGTCACCAGCTGATGTGGCTTAAAAAGACGGGAACCCCAGTAATGCAGTGCGAAAGTATCTTCAATATATCTCGGATTTCCTAAAAATTCTCCCATGGTGTTCTGTGCAAGGAATACCAATGCATTAATGATCAAAAGGTTTTTGATCACTGTAGGAAGTATTTCAAATCTGCCGGGCCTGAACTCGCTCATTTCTACCTATTCTTTAATGATTAATTCTTTTCTCTAATAATACCACATTCTCGATATGGTGCGTGTGTGGGAACATGTCCACCGGTTGTATCTTTTTCACGCTATACATCACGTCCAGCAGCGCCAGGTCTCTTGCCTGGGTAGCAGGGTTACAGCTTACGTAAACTATGCGGGGAGCAGCGATTTCGAGCAGCTTGTTCACCAGTTTTTCGTGCATACCGGCCCTTGGAGGGTCGGTGATAACTACGTCAGGTTGTCCGTGCTGTGCAAAGAAAGCATCGTTACAGATGTCCACTACGTCTCCGGCATAGAATTGCGCATTGTTGACATTATTGCGGGCTGCGTTTTCGATCGCATCGTCAATCGCTTCTTTGATCAGTTCAATGCCTACAACTTTGCCTGCCTGCCGGGATACAAAAATACCAATACTGCCAGTACCACAATATAGGTCATAAACAATTTCTGTTCCTGTTAATCCTGCAAAATCCCGGGTTACCTGGTACAGGGCCTCGCCCTGGTAGGTATTGGTCTGGAAAAAGGACTTCGGACCGATCTTGAAGGTGAAATCCTCCAGTTTCTCTTCCACATAGCCTTTGCCGAAATAGGTTTTTGGCTCCAGGTCGAAGATAGTATCGTTCAGTTTCGGATTGATGGTGTACAAAACCGAGGTAATGCCGGGTACGGTAGCCAGGAGGTGGTCCAGCAGGGCTTCCCTGTCTTTTTTGTGCTCGTGATGGATCACAAGATTGACCATTACTTCTCCGGTGGTACAGATCCTGATCACCAGGTTACGCAGCCAGCCTTCTTTTGCACGGATGTCGTAAAAAGACAGGTTGTGCTCCAGGGCGTAGGCGCGGATGGTGTTGCGGATGGCATTTACCGGCTCTGCCTGCAGGTAACAGGTGTTAATGTCCAGTACCTTGTCAAACAGTTTTGGAACGTGGAAGCCGAGGGCATTTTTCCGGGGAATATTACCGTCTTCGTCCAGTTCCAGCTCATCTGCCGGGAGATAAGCCTTATTACTGAAAGTGAATTCAAGTTTATTGCGGTAGTGGGTGATATGCCTGGACCCCATGATAGGCTGCATAGGAGGCAGTTCCAGTTTACCGATACGTTGCAGGTTGTCAGCCACCTGCTGTTGTTTATATTCCAGCTGCTGGTCATATGGCAGCATCTGCCATTTACAGCCTCCACAGTTACCAAAATGCTCACAGAAAGGAGTGACGCGGTTGGACGCGTAAGAATGGAAATGGACGGCTTTGCCTTCTGCCCAATCTTTTTTGTTTTTACCGAGGCGAACGTCTACCACATCTCCGGGTACGACACCCCCTTCAATAAATACCACTTTCCCATCTATACGGGCCAGTGCTTTTCCCTCTGCGGCGTATGCGCTTACAGGGACTTTTTCAAGAATAACATTTTTTTTCCTCACGGGTGCAAAGGTAGGATTTTAGCCGATCACTGATTTTTGAAATTCCCTTTTCCTTGCTACTTTTACAGGAACCGATATCCTATGCGTAAACTTATGATATTACTGGCCTGTATTTTATGCCATTGGCAACTGCAGGCCCAGGGCTACCAGCTCACTTTTCAGTTGAAACAGTATAAGGGAGGACAGCTTGCGCTGGCCCATTATATGGGGAAAAGCTTTTACATGGCCGATTCCGCCCAGATCAACGAGCAGGGTATCGCAATTATGAAGAATAAAGAAGCATTACCCGGCGGTATTTACATCGTATTACTGCCTGGCAGGCAGCGTTATTTCGAAATGCTGCTGGACAACAAAGACCAGCAGTTCTCCATCGCTGTCGACACTTCAGACCTGATCAATAAGACCGTTTTCAAGACTTCCAGAGAAAACGAGATTTTCCAGTCATATAACAAATTCCTGCAAAAGGAAGTCTCCACCCAGGACAAACAGATCAATGCCCTGCTGGCAAAGCATACGGCTGCCGATAGCGCCGCAGCAAGACCTTTACAACAGGGACTGGGCAAAAGACTGCAGGATTTCCGTAACGGTGTGATCGGGAAGTATCCCCAAAGCCTGCTGACCAGCATTTTCAGGGCGATGAAGGAACCGGAAGTACCGGCTACGCCGGCAGGAGAGGACTCTACCTTTGGTTACCGTTATTACAAGGCACATTACTGGGACAGCGTTAACCTGAATGATGGCCGCCTGGTAAGAACAGATATCATCGAGCGCAAACTGAACAGATATTTCACACAACTGGTAGCTGTGGACCCTGATTCCATTATTGTGGAGGCAGACAAGGTAGTTGAGAAGACCAGGAAGGATAAAGAGATGTTCAAGTTTGTCGTATGGTGGCTGACCTATACGTATGAAACCTCCAAGTATATGGGTATGGACGCGGTGTTCGTACACATGGTGGAGAAATACTACGTTTCCGGCGACGCCTACTGGCTGAAAGACGATCAGCTGAACAAGATTATTTCCAGGGCTTATTCCATGGCGCCGAACCTGATCGGACAGCAGGCGCCCCCGCTGGAAGTAAAAGATACTGCGCAGCAGCCCTTATCCCTTTATACCACAAAAGCCAAATATACCGTACTCGTTTTCTGGGACCCTACCTGTGGTCACTGTAAGATCGAATTACCCCGTCTTGACTCGGCCTATAATGCCAACTGGAAGAATAAGGGCGTAGCGATGATCGGGTTTAAGACAGAAGGCACCAAAGACGAGTGGCAGGGCTTCATCAAAGAACACCACCTCACAGGATGGATACACGCCTGGGACCCTGATGCCCAAAGTAACTACCGTCGTCTATACGACGTATATAGTACACCGGTAGTATATCTGCTGGATGAAAAGAAGAAAATCCTGGCGAAGCGACTAGGTGTAGAACAGTTGAACGACTTTCTTGAAAAACTCGAATCAAAAGGGGGAACTGTTCGTAAATAACCAGATATAGTTTTTATTTAATGTTGTAACTCACTTACTTGCAACCAGATAAGTTTGCTGCATATGGCTTTGGCATAGTCTTTGGAATTCTGTAGACAGAATCAAAACTTTAACGGTTATGACAAAGAAGATTATCCTTTCGTTTGCGGCCCTTGCAATTTCTTTCGGAGCTATGTCTCAGGTGCGGGTAGGTGTAAAAGGTGGTTGGAACCTTTCCTCAATTTCAGTTGACAATGACGGATCTGTAGATAAAGACCGCTCATTATCTGGTTATCACATTGGTGCTATCGTGGATTTTCCACTGATAAAAAATGTCTTGTCCTTCCAGCCGGGTGCGTTCTACACCACCAAAGGTGCGAAACTGACCTCTGGCGATAAAGACAATGATGCTACAGTTCCCTATGTTAAATACACAACCAGGCCCCAATACATTGAAGTTCCTGTAAACTTTATCGGTAAAATTCCGGTAGGTGCAAACACGAGACTGTTTGCCGGTGTCGGCCCTTACTTTGCATTCGGCGTAGCCGGTAAAAACAAAGTGAGCAGTACCCTTGCGGGCGTAACTACTTCATCTGAATCCGACATCAAATGGGACGATGATACCCCATTCAACGATGGCGATCCTGATCGTGGTCTGAACAAGTATAAAAGATTCGACTGGGGTGGTAACGTGCAGGTAGGTGCAGAGTTCAACAAGTTCCTGCTTTCTGCACAGTATGGTCTTGGTTTCGGTAAGATCAACTCTGGTGGAGATGACAGCAGAAATGACAAAAACAAGAACCGTGTATTTGCAGTTTCTGTAGGTTATCTGTTCTAAGAGACGGACAAGTTTAAAACCGGCGTAAACAGGCAACGCCACACTATAACATAATAGCTATGAAAATGGTATGACATCCGCAACGCCTGTAGGATGTCATACCCAAAACTGAACACCATATGAAAAAGGTATTATTATCTGCTGCTGCACTGATGATTGCAGGCATTACTTTTGGCCAGACAAAATTCGGTATCGTGGCAGGACCAAACTTCTCAAGTGCAACCGTTAAAAGCGCAACCGGCGACAAAGAAACCGGTGACCTCCTGGTAGGCGTAAGAGCTGGTTTAACCGCCGATCTGCAGCTGGCTGACGAGTTCTATATCGGTACAGGTTTACTGTATGCCGGTAAGGGAAGTAAAGACAAAAACAACAGCGATTTCAAAACTACCCTGTCTTACCTGCAGGTGCCTATCAACTTCCTGTTCAAACCAGAAGTTGGTTCCGGTAAACTGAATATTGGTGCTGGTCCTTATGTAGCGTATGGCTTAGGAGGTAAACACAAAGGAACAGTAGGTAATGTTACCGGCGAACTGAAAGCGTTTGACGACGAAGCTGGTCTGGCAAAACTGAAACGTTTTGATGCTGGTCTGGGCGTTGTTGCAGGATATGAACTGAAACAGGGTCTGTATCTGGGTCTGAACGCTGACCTGGGTCTGGTAAATGCATATGACAATACTGACAATGACCGCAGCTGGAAAAACACCTCTTTTGGTGTGTCTGTAGGTTATAAGTTCTAAGGCAGGCAAATATTTATCGGAAAAGTCCTCTTCGCCACCCGGCGGAGGGGACTTTTTCCATTTTAGGTACGTTGCCGAGGTTTTTTATACTGTACACAAAAATTTAAAGAGACAAAGTGGACAATTAGATTAATTTTATGCCCGTATTTTATTTACGGGAGCATATCCCGTGTCGTTTCCCCTGAAATACCCAAAGTTTTTAAAGAAGGACAATACCGCACATTACAACACAACATGTAACGCATGAGTAAAATTTTTACACTTATCTTTTTAGTGTTTCTTGCATTCCTATTTCCCGTGCATGCTCAGGTTAGTCTGGGTCTAAGAGGAGGCTATACCTTATCCGCCACGCAGATCAAAAATTCGCAGGGCTATAAGAGTAACAGTATTGGCACCAACAGCCAGTTAAAAAATCTGCATGCAGACCTGATCATCAATGTACCTGTGTACAACAATCTTCATTTTCAGCCATTGGTAAGATACATTACCAAGGGCGCTTACCTCCGTCCGCTACCTGACAAGTCCGGTTTACTGACAGAATCAGCCAATCAGCTGAAACTGCATTATCTGGAAGTGCCTATGAACGTGGTGCTAAAAGTCCCCGTATCGTTCGGTAAGATCGTTTTCGGCGCAGGCCCTTATGTAGCATATGGTCTGGGTGGGTCGTATGATCTTGACCTGATGTACAACGGGACCGTACTGAGCACTGAATCTCATGATGTCAAATTCAATTATAAAGACAGGGGCATTGCACCTGGTGTTGAGCTGAGCAGGTTTGACGCCGGCGCGAACGTGGCCCTTGGATTTGAATTTAACAATCTGATGGTAGTAGGCGCTAATCTCAGCAGGGGATATACTAATCTTGACCGGACCTCCTCCGCCAGGATCACCAACAGTTATTTTTCTGTGAGTTTAGGTATTCTGTTCAGTAGAGAAGATTATTAAGAGAAATACACAAGTGCGTTATTGTCACGGGGAGTTCGCCATATGGCGGACTCCCCGATTTTTTTTTTAAGGAGATAGGGGGATGGTCATCGACAGCCGTCTTAGAAGTGATAATCCACAAAGTATTATCTCAAAAAAACAAAAAGTGTGACAGTTATTCGGACATGCCACGACGTTTCCACGTGTTGGCATTTTTTTTCAGAAAAAACGGTTACCATTTAATAAAAAAGCGGTCCGCCTCAGGCGGACCGCTTTAATTTTATCTTGTAGCGTAATATTATACGACCTGCGCCACTGCTTTATGGATCACATGTGGTTTACCCAGGGTATAGTAGTGCAGTACCGGTACGCCAAACGCTTTCAGTTCTCTGGATTGTTTGATCAGCCATTCTGTACCCACTTCTTCGACTTCCTTGTCTGTTTTGCATTTGAGGATCTCTGTGGAAAGTTCGGTAGGAATATCCACGTGGAAAGTACGGGGCAGAATAGTCAGTTGTTTACGGGTGGTGATCGGTTTCAGTCCCGGAATGATCGGAACGGTGATACCTGCCTCCCGGCATTTACCCACGAAATCGATGAATTTCTGGTTATCGAAGAACATCTGGGTAACGATATAGTCAGCGCCATTTTCTACTTTCTTTTTCAGATAGCTCATATCCGTTTGCATGTTCGGCGCTTCGAAGTGTTTCTCAGGGTAGCCGGCTACACCGATACAGAACTTCGTTTTCACGCCACTTTGCAGGTCTTCTTCCAGGTAGATGCCATTATTCATATGTACTACCTGCTGGAGCAGCTGGTCCGCATAACGATGGCCGTTTGGTTCTGGTTCAAAGAAAGTCTCATTTTTTGGGGCATCTCCACGCAAAACGAGTACATTGTCCACACCCAGGTAGTTGAGATCGATCAGCGCATTTTCCGTCTCCTCCCTGCTAAAGCCACCACAGATCAGGTGTGGCACAGCATCTACATTGTAGTGCCCCATCAGTGCTGCACAGATGGCTACTGTACCAGGTCTTTTACGGATCTCTACTTTTTCAAAGGAGCCATCGGCCCTTTTTTTGAACATATGTTCACTTCTATGGTAGGTAACGTTAACAAAAGCTGGTTTAAATTCCATTAATGGATCGAGGTGATCATATATAGAATCAATACTTTTACCTTTAAGGGGCGGCAGTATCTCGAATGAGATCAGGGTATCTTTAGCCTGTGAAATGTGTTCTGTTACTTTCATAGCAAAATAGAAGTGGACTTAAGTTAATGCCGCTCAAAAATAAGACATATGTCAGTATTATCATCTAATTTTTGACGAAAAGGGCGAATATTTTTTTAGATTGTACGCTGTTCATAGATAAAAAGTAAGCGGTGGGGGATAAAGTGTGTGAGTGCCAACAGTTAACCGTTGAAAGCTAAACTAAAAGTGTATTTTTGCTAAGTTTGAACATATGGCATTAAAAATACATACAGATCAGCTGGTAAAGCGTTACGGTGCAAGGACCGTAGCCAACCACGTATCTGTAGAAGTGACACAAGGAGAGATCGTGGGTTTACTCGGACCTAACGGCGCCGGTAAAACAACCACATTCTACATGGTAGTGGGGCTTATCAAGCCCGATGAGGGACAGGTGTACCTGGATGACGTGAACATCACTAAGCTGCCAATGTATAAAAGGGCGAAGATGGGTATCGGCTATCTGCCGCAGGAGGCTTCCGTATTCCGTAAGCTGAGCGTGGAGGATAACATATCCGCCGTACTGGAAATGACCGGACTGAAAAAAGCAGAACAGAAGGAAAAACTGGAAAGTCTGCTGGAAGAGTTCCGTCTGACCCACGTGCGTAAGAGCCCGGGCGATGTATTGAGCGGTGGTGAGCGCAGACGTACCGAGATTGCCCGTGCACTGGCGGTGGACCCTAAGTTCATCCTGCTGGACGAGCCCTTTGCAGGTATCGACCCTATTGCCGTGGAAGATATTCAGTCAATTGTTGCCCGTCTTAAATACAAGAACATCGGGATCCTCATAACAGACCATAACGTACAGGAGACACTTTCCATTACAGACCGGGCATACCTTCTTTTCGAAGGAAAGATCCTGAAAGCCGGTACCGCGGAAGAGTTGGCCGAAGACGAACAGGTTAGAAAAGTGTATCTTGGCCAGAATTTCATTTTACGTCGTAAAAATTACCTGGACGAAGCAGCTAAGCAACAATAAACTACTACGTTCCTGATCCTATTATGAGAATATTAAGTCCTGCAATATCACAGTTGGCGCGTTTGCGCATGGGGCGTATAGAATACTTTATGCAATACCCAGTGCAGGTGCAGCAACAGGTATTCCAGAACCTTATCAGCGCAGCTCAGTATACTGAGTTTGGCAAGCAGTACGGCTTTTCACAGATATATAAGATAGAAGAGTTCAAACAGCGGGTACCTATTCATAATTATGATACCCTTAAGCCTTACATCCAGCGATTGATGGAAGGACAGCAGAATATTCTGTGGAACACGCCTATCAAATGGTTCGCTAAATCCAGCGGTACCACTGCCGACAAAAGTAAATTCATACCTGTTTCCGTAGAAAGCCTGGACGATTGTCACTATCGTGCCGGCCGTGACGTGTTATCACTATACTATAATAATTTCCCGGAGTCCCGTCTGCTGACCGGCAAGTCGCTTGTCATCGGGGGTAGTCACCAGGTAAATAAACTGGATGCCGAAAGCGATTCATATTTCGGCGACCTGAGTGCTGTGATGCTCCAGAACATGCCATTCTATGGCAATATGATCCGTACGCCGGACCTTTCCATCGCCCTGATGGACGAATGGGAAGAGAAGATCGAGCGTATGGCGAACGCTGTCATTCACGAAAACGTCACCTCTATAGCCGGTGTGCCTACCTGGACACTGGTACTCATCAAACGTATATTCGAGATTACCGGGAAAGATAACCTTGCAGATGTATGGCCTAACCTGGAACTGTACATGCACGGTGGTGTGAGCTTCACCCCATACCGTGAGCAGTTCAAACAACTGATCCGCAAGCCGGATATGTTCTACCAGGAAACCTACAATGCCTCTGAAGGTTTCTTCGCGGCACAGGATATCGTAGGCCAGGAAGGGCTGTTGTTATTCCTGAACCATGGCATCTTCTACGAGTTTATGCCAATGGAGGAATATGGGAAGGAATGTCCGCAGACATTACAGCTGCAGGACGTGGAAATGGGTAAGAACTACGCGCTGATCATCAGCACCAATGGTGGTCTGTGGCGTTACCTGGTGGGAGATACTGTGCAGTTCACTTCCCTCGCGCCATACCGTGTGAAGGTGAGTGGCCGTACCAAGTCTTTTATCAATGCGTTCGGCGAAGAACTGATCGTTGAGAACTCTGATACTGCTATCGCGAAAGCCTGTGAAGTAACAGGTGCTGTGATGAACGATTATACTGCCGCTCCGATCTATTTCAGTGGAAATGATGCCGGCGGACATGAATGGCTGCTGGACTTTGATAAAGCACCCGCTGATATCAACCAGTTCATCGATGTACTGGATAACACCCTGAAAGCCATCAACTCTGACTACGAAGCTAAAAGACATAAGGACATGGCGTTGCGCCGTCCGGTAGTACACGTACTGCCAAAAGGTACTTTTACCGAATGGCTGAAGAGCAAAGGCAAACTGGGAGGACAACACAAGGTGCCGCGTCTCAATAATGAACGCCAGCACGTGGAAGAAATTCTTAAATTCACCGGTATTTCCGGCAAAATCTAACCTGAATAAATCATTTAACTAACAACTATTACGTCTATATGAAATTACTGGAGAACAAAGTAGCTATTGTAACAGGCGCCAGCAGAGGTATAGGTGAAGCTATCGCAATCAAATTTGCAGAGGAAGGTGCACACGTTGCATTCACATATCTCAGCTCTGACGAGAAAGCCAAAGCACTGGAACAAAAGTTACAGGCAATGGGCGTAAAGGCTAAAGCCTATAAATCCAACGCCGGTGTGTACGAAGAAACTGAGACACTGGTAAATGACGTACTGAAAGAATTCGGTAGCATCGATATCTGTGTGAACAATGCAGGTATCTCCAAAGATAATCTGTTACTGCGTATGAGCCCTGATCAGTGGGACGACGTAATGGACATCAACCTGAAGAGCGTGTATAACATGACTAAACACGTGATCCGTCCGATGATGAAAGCAAAGAGCGGTTCTATCATCAACATGAGCTCTATCATCGGCATGAAAGGTAACGCCGGCCAGAGTAGCTATGCTGCTTCCAAAGCGGGTATCATCGGTTTTACAAAATCTATCGCTGCTGAACTGGGTAGCCGTAACATCCGTGTGAACGCGGTTGCGCCTGGTTTCGTAGAAACAGATATGACGCATTACCTGAAAGATGGTGATGGCGCTAAAACTTATATGGAGAAAATTCCGCTGGGCCGTTTCGGTAGCCCTGAGGATATCGCGAACGTTTGTGTGTTCCTGGCGTCAGGGATGAGTAATTACGTGACCGGACAGGTGATCAGTGCTTGTGGTGGATTGAACATGTAGTCAATTAAGAATTAGAAATTAAGAATTAAGAATTGGGAACAAATGCGTTCATATTAATTTTCCGAGAGACTAATTCTAAAGATAAAAAGGAAGGGTGCTTCAATCATGAAGCACCCTTCCTTTTTTATTGGTAACTTATATTCTCTTCTCGTTGATCTCCGCTGCATTTCAATTCTTAATTCTTAATTCTTAATTGAATTAATAGCGTTTGCCTGGTATTTCCACCTTGAACTGCTCCATACACTTTCTATCCTGCAGGGTCACATATACCGTTTTGCCGTCTTTCCCACCGAAGGTCAGGTTGCTGCATTGTTTGGCTTTCAGCGGGATCTCTCTGATCTCTTTTCCTTCCGGAGAAAGTACCACGATCGTACCTTTTCCCCAACGGGCGATATAAAGATTACCGGCTTTGTCGCATTTCATACCGTCGAAGCCGAAATCGGGGAAGGAGGCAAATAAGGTCTTGTTGCTGATATTACCATCCTTGTCCACATCATACTTCCATACTTTGCGCTGTACGCTTTCATTGACATACAGCGTCTTTTCGTCGGGGCTCAGTTCAATACCGTTGGTAGTGCCCATATTGGTTTCCAGCAGTACGGCTTTGCCGCCTTTATCGATACGCCATATCTGACCAGCTGAATTTTTCCAGTCAGGATCGGATGCGTATAACTGGTCTTTTTTATTGATACAGAGGTCATTAGGCTGGGACATTTTATCGGAGTGCATATACACGCTTACTTTGCGGGTCTTTGGATTCACTTCGAGCACGTTATGCCCTTTGAAGTCGGGCAGGTACATATTGCCTTTGCTGTTGAACTGGATACTGTTGGCAATACTGCTGTCGGGGAGTGTTACAAACAATTCGCCGCTACCGTCTTTCGTATTGATCTTACCGATGGTGCCATCTTTCAGGTAGTTCACGACATACAGGTTACCTGCTTTGTCAAAGTTGGGGCCTTCAATGTTGACAGAGAACATGTTTTCTTTTGTCAGGTCCTGCGCCTGGTACAATGCCGTGGACTTATCCTGTGCCATCGCTGCACAACCCGCAGTCATCGCCAGAAATAAACAGATATGCTGTTTCATGATGAGAAATTAACGTGAACCATTAAGTTAAGAAAAGATATGTGGTAATCAAGGCTTATTACGATGAACGGCAGATATTCTTCTTGTTTGTGTAATTGGTTTTTATGATAAAAAAGAGTACATTATTTACTATTCAAAAATTTGGTTATCAAACTATTAATATATTAGAGAAGTACTTATATATTTGTAGTGTTATTAGTCCTGTGTAAACGTCATTATATGTTCAGAGCTATACCTATTGTCTGCTTTATCTGGCTGGTCTTTAACTCATCCTGCAATAACCGCCCGAAACCCGCTGTTATCATAGAACATAAGAGTATCAATATAGCGCCGGTCGTTCCGGATAGCATGACGAAATATTACGATTTTGTCAACGGTCTTACGCAACTGAAGTTGCCGTACCCGAATGCTTATGAACTGAAGCAGATAAAGGACTATGCGCATTACCTGGGCATCGATACGACCTATCAGCTGGTAAAGGCTGGACGTTTTGCTACGACAAACGGTCTCACGCCGGTTATTTTTGATTGTGAGATCAACGATTATGAGCGCCGTACCTGGTTGGTGATCTTCAATGATAATGGGGTGGAGCAATCAAGGTTGCAGATAGCTGCAGATGTACGTCCTTCTTCAGAGGAGGAAGCATCTGAGGAATCTACAGCAGTAAAGGATACAACGACGACAAGATTTACCAGCGAGTGGTTTTACATCGGACTGGATTCAGTGATAGAGGTGAGAGCGCGCCAGTCCGCCTATGTACAGGGCAGTCAGAAAGTAAATACCAGTCTGCGGTTTTATCGTATAGGCGCTAAAGGAACGATTAAAGAAGTGTCACGTGATAAGGAATCGTTTGAAAAGTATGCGGCGCGTTTTCCTGAGCGTAAGCTACCGGCTGTTGTGGATACGGTGAATACTGGCGTGTTGAAGGCAGTTTCCCGTCTGACGCCTTATTATGATTTCCGTGAGGAAAGCCAGGACCCGCTGTATGCGATGGCGAAGCTGGAGATCGGGAACAGGGCGACGGCGTTGTTGTATGCAAGGGATACGATCTATCTGGACGAGGGACTGAATTATCCGGCGGTGAAACTGATCACCTATAAGAAAGGGAAGGAGATCGATAAGATCGTTGTGTATGGTGGTACGCTGGGAGAGCATAGTGAAACGATCTACCGGAAATGTACGGTAGATAAGGATGCCAGCATCAATCTGCAGGAAGAGGACAGCAGGGTAGTGGACAGCAGTTTCCGTTTCAAGACGGTGTATAATATGCAGTATGAGATTTTGCCGGGCGGTAAGATCATTGGCAGACAGGCGACTTCGATCGTACACAGTTCGAAGTTGTATAATGAGAAGGCGCTGATCAAATATTTCAAGGGCAGGTACAGCACGCATAATTATATATCGTTGTTCAACATCAGGGCGAAGGACAATATACTGGTGGGACTGCATTCCTATAATAAAGGGCAGGAGAACTATCTGGAGTTGCTGACGGTGAATAAAGACAACAAGATCATTGACCGATACACCATATATGATCATCTGAAGAAGCAGAAGGCTGCAGATGTGAAGGCGAAGAAGATGGAAGATATTGAGGATGATTATAATGACAGGCGCGGCAGACTGACCTGTGACGCCATTATCAGATTGGCGGGCAAGGACCTGCACATTACGCCGGGTGGTAAGTTTGTGAAATAGTTTTCACTATTTTCGCCTGACCATGATACATGTTTCAGAATTTAAAGATTTAGAGCGTCTGTCCATTCATAAGGTGGGCAATGCCTCTCAGGAAGAAGCGCTGATATGCTCTCAGGAGCCGTTGGAACTGAAGGATGAAGCGATCAGTCAGCTGTTGTTAACGTACTTTATACAGCCGTTCACAAACAGTGCAGAGTACTTTCGTTTTTATCATGAGGCGGATCTGCAATTAAATGAGATTTTTCAATATTGCCGCCGTATCTTTGAAAACAGGGACAATTTTCACGAGCAGTCAGTCAATATTGCCAAACATCTGTATAAGCATTCCACTCATCCGAAGATCAAGGGGGGAGAACTATATATAGCCTACTTTAGTAAATGTCTTGTGGATGGAGAGGATGTCGAAGCAATAGGTATTTTTAAATCAGAGAGCAGAGACACCTATCTGAAAGTATTCCTTGCCAACGATAATTATCAGGTGGATTATGAAGACGGGATCAATATCAACAAGCTTGATAAGGGATGCCTGATCTTTAACACCGAAGAGGAAAACGGGTACAAAGTCAGCGTAGTAGATAGCATTAGCAAACAGAATGAAGCAGTTTACTGGAAAGATGCTTTCCTTCAGGTACAACGCCGTGAGGACAGCTATCACCAGACAGAACTTGCCGTGAACATGTGTAAGAAGTTTATCAATGACAAACTCCCTGATCAATATGAGATCAGCAGGATAGATCAGGTAGACCTTCTTAACAAGTCAGCAACCTATTTCAAAGAGAAAGAGCAGTTTGATCTGGACGATTTTGCACAAGAGGTACTGGGCAACCCCGAAGCTATTCAATCCTTTAAGGAGTATAAACAGACGTTTCAGCAGGAATTCCAGCAGGAGTTCCCCGACGAGTTTGACATATCATCACCTGCCGTAAAGAAACAGCAGAAGGTGTTTAAGAGTGTAGTGAAGCTGGACCGGAATTTTCATATTTATATACATGGTAACAGAGAGATGATCGAGCGTGGTTTTGACGAAGCAACGAATCTCTATTACTATAAGCTCATGTTTGAGAACGAAACCTGATTTCATCTTTTTTTCATAAGCAAAAACCAATTGTTAAACAAAGGCTGTTCTTCCGGGCGGCCTTTTATTATTAATAGCGGTTGTCATTGTTGCCTGCAAATAAAAAGGGCGCATTCTGTGATGAATGCACCCTCTTAATGGGTATTTAACTGCTGTTTATTTCTGTTTCTCCCGAGGTTTGGGTGGTTTGTTCTGTCCACCGCCGCCTTGTGGTTTCTGCGCGTTAGGATTGTTTTTATCCTGTGGCTGTTGTGGCTTAGGCCCGTTATTAGGTTGGCGTTGTTCCTGCTTTTGCTTTGGAGGATGTTGCTGTTGCGGGCGCTGTTCCTGTTTAGGCTTCTGCTGTTGTTGCTGCGGACGACCTCCTTCCTGTGGTTTCTGCTGCTGCGGACGATTTTCCGGCTGCTTTTGCTGCTGTTGCGGGCGGTTTTCCTGTTTAGGTTCCGCTTTTTTACCAGCTGGCTGTTGCGGCTGTTGGTCCTTCTGCTGTTTGTGTTTTTGTTTTTCCTTGTCTTTGTGTTTGCGTTTCTGGGAAGTTTTTTCCAGTGAGCGGAGGCTGATCTGGCCTACTACGTCTGCAAACCCAAGGTCTTCCGTTTTTGGTTTCGCAACCACTACTTCAACAGCTTTCAGGTCATCAGGTCTGATGTTCTGTTTGTTGAGCTGGCGTATTTCCTTTACACGAATGATCGTGAGCGGATATTGTTTGTTACTGTCGCCATAGGAGTACCACATCAGGTTTTTGAAGATATCTCTCTTCTGAAGGGTAGCTACGCCATTGGCGGTTTCGATGGTATCTGCATCTTCAGGGAATTCCCTCAGTGCATCCAGGTAAGTGTCCAGTTCGTAGTTCAGGCAACATTTCAGACGGCCACACTGACCGGAAAGTTTTGCCTGGTTAATGGACAGGTTCTGGTAACGGGCAGCGGTGGTATTAACGCTCTTGAAGTCAGTCAACCATGTCGAGCAGCAAAGTTCTCTTCCGCAGCTACCGATACCGCCTACTTTTCCGGCTTCCTGGCGGGCGCCGATCTGGCGCATTTCCACCTTCACCCGGAACTCACCGGCGTATAATTTGATCAGTTCGCGGAAATCCACTCTGTCATCAGCTGTATAGAAGAAGGTGGCTTTACGACCGTCAGCCTGGATCTCCACTTCTGCGAGTTTCATTTCCAGACCTATACTGCGGGCGATGGCTCTTGCTTTGATGAGGGCGTCCTTTTCACGGGCTTTGTTGTCCTGCATCCTTGCAAGGTCTTCGTTAGTGGAACGGCGGAGTACCTTTTTTACTTCGGGGGTATCTTCCACGCGTCTTTTCTTCATCTGTAATTTAACCAGTTCGCCTGTAAGGCTGATCTGTCCGATGTCGAAACCACTTACGCCTTCTACGGTAACCATTTCTCCTTTATCGAGGATCTGTTTGGTGGTGTTACGGAAAAAATCCTTCCTGCTACCGTTGTTGAAACTAACTTCTATTATATCAAATGGTGCTAAGCTATCACTTAGGGGAATATTGGCCAGCCAGTCAAATACATTCAGCCTGTTACAGCCTCCGGTACTGCATCCTCCATTACTCTTACATCCTGACGGCTTCCCCTCTGCACCTGTACCACATCCGGCACAAGCCATATTAATCGATTTAAATTATTAAATGAAACACATCCGGGCATTGGACCGGATGCCTAAATATATGTAAAAGCCCTTATTCCATAAGGGCCGGAATAAACAAAGATAACGGAAAATGCCCTTAACAAAGTCACACAGCCGGAATCGGCCGCTTTTTAAAGATATACTGCAGCTTTACGGAAAGCGCGTGGAACAACAGTTTTGCGTTTGCGTTACGTTCTATGTAATAGCAGGCATTGTCCAGTTCCTGCATGATCTGCTCCATCTGGTGAAGGTCGGCCAGCTTTTGCAGTTTGAATGCAAAGTCGGTCTCTTCTTCTGAGAAAGCCAGCTGGCTTCTGTCTATATACTTGAGTCTCAGTGTATGTTCCAGCAGGTTGATAAAATAGCGGAGGAACTGTTTCTGATTTTCGCGTCCCATTTTGGCGCTGGCGATTCCTTCCACCCAGCCTTGCAGGGCCACCCGGTTGCCTGTAAATATATAGTTGAGCCAGTTACGTAACAGTTCGTGATAGTCATCATCCGAGTGCTGCAGCATATACAGGGCTTCCCTGTAGTTACCGGATGCAATGGTCGCTGCCTGTCTTGCTTTGGCTGCCGGGATGTTTGCACGGTTGATCAGTGCGTCAACGATCACTTCTTTCGGCAGCGGGTTCACTTTAATAAGATGTGTACGGGAGAGGATGGTCGCCAGGATCTGTTCCTGGTTTTCGGCCACCAGCAGAAAAATGGTATTGTCTGGTGGTTCCTCTATCAGTTTCAGCAGTCTGTTACCTTCATTACCGAGGTACTCAGGCATCCACATCAGTAATATCTTGTAAGTGCTCTCGAAGCTTTTCAGGCTCAGCTTACGGATGATGTCCTGGCACTCCATGGCCGTGATATTCCCCTGTTTGTTTTCCGCTCCGATAAACTGTAACCAGTCATACGCATTCCCATAGGGATGCGTGTCTATGAACTCGCGCCATTCGGCCGCGTAGTCAGAACTGATCGGTTTATCGCCCGGTTTACGGGGAATGACCGGATAGGAGAAGTGTATATCAGGATGGATGTACTTACCTGCTTTTATACAGGCCTGACATCGCGCGCAGGCGCCATCAGGCTGTTTATTCTCGCAGACCAGGTATTGCGCAAATGCCAGTCCTAACGGAAGACCACCTGCTCCCTCAGGCGCCAATATAATATTAGCGTGACCGAGCCGGTTTTTTTCCGTGGACCTGATCAATTGTTGTTGTATATCTTCCTGACCTATGACATTCGAAAAAAGCATAGGCGCAAATTAGTATTTCTTTTCTATCGCGGCCGTTACTTCAGGAGAAAGTGGTTGTGTTTTAGGAGAGAATACGGCTACCAGGTTACCTTTTTCGTCGAGCAGGTATTTCTGGAAGTTCCATTGTACTTCAGCAGGTTCGAAATGTTTTGTTTTACTTTCTTCTGCCAGCCATTTGTAGAGCGGGTGAATGTCAGCGCCTTTTACAGAGATCTTAGCGGCCATCGGGAAGCTAACAGCGTATTTTTTTGTGCAGAATTCTTTGATCTCCGCATTTGAGCCTGGTTCCTGCTGACCGAAGTTATTAGCCGGGAAACCGATGATCACGAGATTCTTTTCGTATTTCTTGTAGAGTTTTTCCAGTTCAGCGTACTGAGGAGTGTTACCGCACATAGAAGCAGTGTTTACGATCAGGATCTTTTTGCCTTTATAATCAGCGAAATTGATCTTACCACCGTCCACAGATTCAACCTTGTAGTCATATATAGCGCCTCCTTTCATAAACAAGAGCATTGAAATTAAAAGTGTCTTCAGCATCGTCATATAATTAAATTTATTGTAGAGTGATTATAAATGTGTGAGCAAATAAAATTAAGTAAAATATTGTATATAAGGTGTTAATGATAGACGGCTGTCCGGCTCTTTCAATGGCGGGCATATGCCAGTGCACAGATGCTTACGGCAGCGCCGGCGTTCACCAGTAAACGGCTGCAGGCCTCCAGGGTGGCGCCGGTGGTGATAACATCGTCTACCAGCAGGATGTGTTTGTTTTTCAGATCAGTGTTCGGGTGCAGCAAAAAACTATCTGATACGTTCTGCCAGCGGGAGAGGCGTCCTTTATTGGTTTGTGAAGTGGTTTGCAGATGACGGACGAGTATACCGTCTGACAGTGTTTTCTCTGTAGCAACAGCTACGCCATTGGCCAGCACCATTGCCTGGTTATAACCACGACGCCGTATTTTGGAAGGATGCATGGGAATGGGCAGTATGGTGTCTATTTCGTATAGCCAGGAGCTTTGCCGGAGCGTATGTCCCATGAGGCGTCCGAAGTAGGTAGCGATATCTTCCCGCTGTTTGTATTTGAACTGATAAATGAGTTGCTGCAGGAAGGCATTCTTTCTGTAGTAACAGGCTGCCATGGCATGACGGATGTTGACCCGTCCCCAGAATATTTTTTCTACCGGGTTGTCATGCAATAACTGATAACCTGTAAAAGGCAGCCGTTTATGACAGCGGATACAGAGTATCTGTTCTGTGTCTGTCAGTTCCATACCGCATCCATCACAGGTATGCGGATATAAAAGGTGTAGGAGGGAAGATAACAGGCTTTTCATTATAAGAATATGGGTAGTTAGTTCCCTGAATGTAATGAAAAGCCTGGAGGCGGAACATTAAAATAGTCCGCGGTATACTTCATCTACTCTGCCTACCGGCACCACTTCGATGTTAAACTTGCTGAGATCTGTTCCTTTCTTATTGTAGCGGCTGATGAAGATTTTTTCGAAGCCGAGTTTTTCTGCTTCTGCCACCCGTTGTTCTATACGGTTTACGGCACGTATCTCACCACTTAATCCGACTTCACCGGCGAAGCAGATCTTACTGCTGATCGGGATGTCTTCATAAGAAGATAATAAGGAGCATAATACGGCGAGATCGATAGAAGGGTCTTCTACGCGTATACCGCCGGCGATATTGAGGAATACGTCTTTGACACCGAAATGGAAACCACCACGTTTTTCGAGTACGGCGAGCAGCAGTTGTAAACGACGGAGGTCGAAACCGGTAGCGGTACGTTGCGGCGTACCATAGACGGACTGTGTAACGAGTGCCTGTACTTCTACGAGCATAGGCCGCATACCTTCGATCGTGGCAGCGATAGCGACACCGCTCAGCTGATCTTCCCGTTGGGAGATAAGGATTTCTGAAGGATTGGTCACCTGTCTTAAACCGCCGCCGGTCATTTCATAAATACCTAGTTCCGCCGTAGAGCCGAAACGGTTTTTAATGGTACGAAGTATGCGGTAAGCATAGTGTTGATCACCTTCAAACTGGAGAACGGTGTCAACCATATGTTCCAGTATTTTCGGACCGGCGATGGAACCATCTTTGGTGATATGACCGATGAGGAATACGGGCGTGTGACTTTCTTTTGCGAAGCGTTGCAGTTCGGCGGTCGTTTCCCTGATCTGGGATACGCTACCTGGCGCTGATTCTATAAAAGGAGATTGCAGCGTCTGAATAGAGTCAACGATAACGAGTTGCGGACGCAGTTTTTTTATCTCCTGGAAGATGGTTTGTGTAGATGTTTCTGTCAGCAGATAGAAGAGGTCATTTTTTACCTGTAATCTGTCTGCTCTCATTTTTATCTGCTGTGCACTTTCTTCTCCGCTTATATATAATGTAGTGATGTCTTTGAGTTGTAATGCATTCTGCAGGAACAGGGTACTTTTTCCGATACCAGGTTCACCACCAACGAGCACCAGTGATCCCGGTACGATACCGCCGCCTAATACACGGTTCAGTTCTGCGTCTGGCGTGAGCAGTCTTTCTTCTTCTGTACCGCTGATCTCGGAGAGGTTAACGATATTGTCTGATTTACCGCCATGTTCTTTTTCAGGTTGCCATCCTGCATTACGTAGAGGGATATCTTTTTGTACTTTCTCTTCAACGAAAGTATTCCATTGACCACAACTTGGACACTTACCCGTCCACTTAGCAGCTTCATATCCACAATTCTGACAGAAGAAAGCAGTTTTAATTTTCATGCAGCAAATTTAAAGCGGAAATATTCTGCTTGATCAAAAGAATAAAAAACGAAAGTTGAAAAGACGACATGATGATGTTGATGTATACAATGTATCGGTTAAAAAATAAGTGATGATAAAAAAGAGGTGTGTTATTGAAATGGAAAATGGGAAAACGATGTATAAAACGTTAAAATTTGAATCAGAAAAGAGGGGTTTGGAATCGGGTAAAAAAGAAAAGAGCCAACAGAAATTTCTGCTGACTCTTTCTACTTACTAACCCATTAAATTCACGTCTAAATTACTAAATGGCTACAGAATAAAAAAGTTTATTTAATTTATGTGAATAACTTTTGAGGACTTTTCATAATGTGACAGATCTGCCACCATAGCACGTTTCAGCCGGTGGGGGCATTCAATTATACTTTCATTAAAAGGGCGTAAAAGGTTGATAAATAGGAATGATGCCGTCATAATTTATATATGAAAAACCGGTCATAAAAACATTAATTATATCTGTCATATCGTCGCTTTTTACCCTGGAAAATATTTTTAAGCGACATATTGGCAGTGTTAAATTTCGTCTTTGTCAGGTGACAGGCGGTAGGAGGCGGGGCAATTCTTAAGGAAATCCTAAATCCGGTTTCCGGGGGGTGATTGGACGGTAATTTGATGAGTATATACCAGTAATTTTGTACTGATTTAAACTTCATTTAATTAATTATGACACCTGGCTTTTTTCTCATATCAATGATCTTTGTAGGGATCAGCCTGTTAGTGAGCTGGCGGCTGCGGAGTAAATTCAAAGAATATAGCTCCGTACCGACCACATCGGGTATGACCGGTAAGCAGATTGCCGAGAAGATGTTGAAAGACAATGGAATATATGACGTGCAGGTCGTTTCGGTGGAGGGGTTTCTGTCCGACCACTACGATCCGTCCAATAAAACGGTGAACCTGAGCCCGGATGTCTACTCAGGCGCGAATGTGGCGGCTGCTGCGGTTGCTGCCCATGAGTGCGGGCACGCGGTACAGCATGCCCGGGCTTACCAGTGGCTGAACCTGCGTTCCAAGCTGGTGCCGGCGGTGCAGTTCAGTTCGAACCTGGTGCAATGGGTGTTACTGGGCGGTATCCTGCTGATCAATGTATTTCCGACGCTGTTGCTGGCAGGGGTGATCCTGTTTGGGGTAACGACGGTATTTTCCGTGGTGACCTTGCCGGTTGAATTTGATGCATCCAGGAGGGCGCTGGCCTGGCTGGATAATACGAACCTGATGCGGAAGGAGGAACATGATAAGGCGAAGGACGCATTATGGTGGGCTGCAATGACTTATGTAGTGGCGGCGGTTTCTTCTGTAGTGACCCTGCTGCATTATTTAATGATCTACCTGGGCGCCAGGAACAGGGATTAAGATAAATCATCTGTTAATCAATATAGAAGGTCGGGGAGTTGCTTCCCGGCCTTTTTTAATGACCTGAGATGCATTTGATATTTAATCTGGAACGTTCATCCTTCGTTCAAAAGACGAAGGATGAATGAAGGATGATACATAACAGACAATATTATCACTGTAAATCAGCCGGTTTCCGGAGGGTTTGTCCTGAATGCCCCCTAAAACGCCAAAAAATTAGTTAGACATGCACTATACAGGGAGTATATAGGGAGTATCTACGGGAAAGGTATACTTAAGCTGTGTCGGGGAGGAGGAGCAAGGCGGCTGTTTCATTATGAAATCAGTATATGTGTTAAGTATTGGTTTAAAGGGGCAAATTCGTCACTGCTAAATATCGGGGCCATGTGTTGATAACTCTGCGTCAAAATTATTATTGAAAATCAATTCGTTGCAAGGGTGCCTTGTAAAAAAGAACCTAAAATGTATTGTTATGTGAAATAAGAAATTTAGCTTTGCACTCCCAATTTGTTTGGGAAGTTATATCAAGACCGAGAAACTTTATTATAATATACTATAATGAATACTTTAAGCTTCAGAACTAAATCGGCCAACGACGCTACAGTTACGCGTGAGTGGCACATTGTAGATGCCACTAACCTGACTTTAGGAAGAATGGCTGCAAAAGTTGCAGCAATTCTGAGAGGCAAAAACAAGCCGTATTATACTCCTCACACTGATTGTGGAGATTATATCATTGTTATCAACGCTGAGAAAATTCAGTTCACCGGTAACAAATGGAACGATAAGGAATACCTGACTTACTCTGGTTATCCAGGTGGTCAGAAAGGTGAAATAGCGAAAGACCTGGTTCGTCGCAGACCAGAACTGATCATAGAAAGAGCTGTAAAAGGTATGTTGCCTAAGAATCGCCTGGGTCGTGCTATGTACAAAAAACTGTTTGTATACGCAGGCGCTGAGCATCCTCATGCTGCGCAGAAACCGAAAACATTAACTTTCTAATTTTTCTCTGATACATGGAAAAGCAAAAAAACACTATTGGTCGTCGTAAAGAAGCCGTTGCCCGTGTTTACATCAGCAAGGGTACTGGTAACATCGTAGTAAACGACAAAGACTATAAAGAATACTTCACACTGGTTTACCTGCAGAATCAGGTAGAACTGTCCCTGAAGACTATCGATGCTACAGATAAATTCGATATAAAGGTAAATGCTGCTGGTGGCGGTATCAAAGGTCAGGCAGAAGCTATCAAGCTGGGTATTGCGCGTGCACTTTGCGAAGTGAACATCGAATACCGTCCGGCGCTGAAAGCTGCTGGTCTCCTGAAACGTGATCCAAGAGGCGTTGAACGTAAGAAACCAGGTAAAGCTAAAGCTAGAAGAAGCTTCCAGTTCTCTAAACGCTAATCGTGATGAATGCGTACTACTATATGTGTTGCGCAGATTATTAACATTGACCTTTTATAACAGAGTATAATAACATGGAAAATAATACCTCATTACAGCAGCAGTTACTGGAGGCAGGTGTACACTTCGGTCACCTGAAGAAAAAATGGAACCCGAAGATGCTGCCATACATCTTCGCAGAAAAGAAAGGTATTCACATCATAGATCTGAATAAAACCGTTGAAGGTTTACAGGAAGCAGCAGCTGCCCTGAAATCTATCGCAAAGAGCGGTAAAAAGATCATGTTCGTAGCCACTAAAAAACAGGCTAAAGAAATCGTAGCGGAAGCTGCAAAGCGTGTGAACATGCCTTACGTAACCGAAAGATGGTTAGGTGGTATGCTGACTAACTTCGCAACGATCCGTAAGAGCGTTAAGAAGATGCAGAGCATCGAAAAGATGCTGACTGATGGTACTTTCGACAGTATCACCAAGAAAGAGCGTCTGACTTTAACCCGCGATAAAGAGAAAATGGAGAAAGTACTGGGTGGTATCGCTCAGCTGGCCCGTGTTCCTGCAGCGCTGTTCCTGGTTGACATCAGCCATGAGCACATTGGTCTGGCAGAAGCTCGTCGTCTGGGTATCTCCACTTTCGGTATGGTAGATACAAACTCCGATCCTACTAAAGTAGATTTCGCAGTTCCTGCCAACGATGACGCAACTAAGTCTATCGCAATCATCACTAACTATATCGCTGCTGCGATCGCAGAAGGTCTGGCTGAGAGAGCAAATGAGAAAACTGACGACGTAGTAGAAGAGGAAGAAGATGACAACAAAGCACTGAAATTCGAGCTGGAAGGCGGCGAAGATCGTGAAAGAGGTCGCAGACAAGGCGGCGGCGGTCGTGGCCAGGGTGGTCAGAACGCTGGCGGTGGTCGTGGCCCAGGTGGTGGTAACCGTCCAGGCGGTGGTGGTGGCAACCGTCCAGGTGGCGGTGGCGGCAATCGTCCAGGTGGCGGTGGTGGTAACCGTCCAGGTGGCGGTGGTGGTAATCGCCCAGGCGGCGGTGGCGGCGGACAGCGTCGTCCAGCTGGTTCCGGCGGTCCTAAACCAGGCGGCAACAGATAAGCTTCGTTTTAAACGACATAAAGCAATTGCGAATCGTGGAACATATCTTTGCTCCATGGTTCGCAATTGAGCGTTAATAGTTGATAAAGAATAAACATTAATCTATAATAAACTCATTATAAAGTTATGGCAGCAACAATTACAGCAGCTGATGTAAACAAACTTCGCCAGCAGACTGGTGCAGGCATGATGGATTGCAGAAAAGCACTGGTTGAAAGCGATGGTGATTTCGAACAGGCAGTAGATTATCTGCGTAAAAAAGGACAGAAAGTAGCAGCGCTGCGTTCTGACCGTGAAACCAAAGAAGGTGTTATCATCGCAAAAACTAATGCTGATGGTACTACCGGTGTGGTAGTAGCACTGGGTTGCGAAACTGACTTCGTTGCTAAAAACGAAGATTTCGTAAAATTCGCACAGTCTATCGTTGATCTGGCTCTGTCCAGCGGAGCAAACACCCTGGAAGAACTGGGCGCAGCTACCCTCGACGGTGCAAGCGTTAACGATAAAGTAAACGATCAGGTTGCTAAGATCGGTGAGAAAATCACTCTGGCTAAGTTTGAAAAGATCTCTGCAGCTTCTGTAACTTCCTATATCCACGGTAACTACCGCATGGGTGTACTGGTAGGTTTCTCTGCACCTGTTTCTGAAGAAGTAGGTAAAGATATCGCTATGCAGATCGCAGCAATGAACCCGATCGCAGTTGACGCTGATGGCGTTTCTCCTGAGCTGATCGCACGTGAGAAAGCTATCGCTATCGAGCAGATCGCTGCTGAAGGTAAAACAGGCGATATGGCTGAGAAGATCGCTATCGGTAAAGTGAACAAATTCTTCAAAGAAAATACACTGTTACCTCAGGCTTTCGTAAAAGACAACAACAAATCCGTTGCAGATTATCTGAAATCTGTTAACGCTGATCTGAAAGTAACAGGATTCACAAGAATCGCATTAGGGTAATCTGATTACCTACAGAAAAGGGAGAGAATCATATTCTCTCCTTTTTTTTGCGCTTTACCATGAGCATGCAGGCGCACTTAACGGAAACCGGCCGCTATTTTCTGAAATAGTTCTCCTCTGACGACCGGACCGGCAGGGACACCGGAAATACCCCGTTCCGCATTTTTTTATATATTCGGGGCCTGTAAACTAATTACTAACTAACATTTTCATATCATTTTTCATAAGTCATGTTGCCAAAGTATAAGCGTATTTTACTCAAATTGAGCGGTGAATCCCTGATGGGAGAAGGTAATTACGGTATCGATCACAGAGTGATCACGCAGTATGCGTACGATATTAAGGCTGTGACCGACCTGGGAGTGCAGGTAGCCGTAGTAATTGGAGGTGGTAACATATACCGTGGTATGAATGAGGCTGAAACCGGTATCGAAAGAGCCCAGGGTGATTATATGGGTATGCTGGCGACAGTGATCAACGGTATGGCCATGCAGAGCGGTCTGGAGAAAGTAGGTTTATATACCCGTCTTCAGTCAGCTATCAAAATGGAGCAGATCGCAGAACCTTACATCCGCCGCCGTGCTATCCGCCACCTGGAAAAAGGTCGTGTGGTGATCTTTGGCGCCGGTACAGGTAACCCTTATTTCACGACAGATACAGCAGCTTCCCTGCGTGCGATCGAAATACAGGCGGATGTGATCCTCAAAGGCACCCGTGTAGATGGTATCTATACTGCTGATCCGGAGAAAGACCCTACCGCTACCCGTTACGAATCTATCACTTTTACAGAGGTGTACCAGAAATCGCTGAACGTAATGGATATGACCGCATTCACGCTGTGTCAGGAGAATAAACTGCCGATCATCGTATTCGACATGAACAGGGCCGGTAATCTGATGCAGGTGATCATGGGTAAGAATGTAGGTACGCTGGTGAAAGGGTAATTAACAAACTAAACAGCTTATCGATCCATATTGTCAGGAATCGGAGTGAAGACCAGGGAATGTATGTCATTACAGCCATTCCCTGATCTTTATTTCCGGTTCCTGATCTTATTTCAGGAGGGTTTTAATGTCTTTGAACGGCACGAACAGCATCACCTGTCCCAGCGCATAAGGCCCGATCTCATAGGGGGTATAGCTAAAGCCGATCCCTTTGTCGGTCACCAGGAAGTTATCATTCGGCACGATCTCTTTTACGAGCAGCATTGTCTCGATCCTTTCCCCATCTTCCAGTTTATAGATCTTACGGAACGATTTTGCGAGTTCCGGTATCAGTGCTTCCTTATATTCCGGTTTCAGGAAATCTTCCACTTTCAGCACCTTCTTTTTTTCCAGATCGAGCACGGTGTAATGTGCGCCGTAATTGCCATGCGCACCGCCGGTGAAATCATAGGAGAAAGATTCCAGTACCAGTAAGGGGTAGTTGTTCCATACTATTTTCATGTCTCCGTCCGCGCCCCAGCTGGCCGTTGGCGGAATGCCATTGCTGGTGTCCAGGTCCTTTTCATTCACTTTATAGGTAGCGAGGAAGGAGTCTATATCTCTTCTCAGGTATTTCTGCGGATCAGTGATCTGACGTCCTTCTGTAATATTGAGACGCACAAAGCCGGCAATGTCAGCATCATTACCGGTAGCGGGCCATACTATACTATTGGATGCCTGGCCGACAGGCGTATTCGGATTACCTGGGAAAAGCGGCACAGAATCGGTCGCGAAGAACACATCGAACGCAACGGCATTTTCAAGGCTTGATTTGAGCTCAAACGGGAAGGAGGTACCCTTGCCCCGCCACTTGCCTTTAAAGCCCCCCAGGCTATCCAGTTTGCCCGAAAACAGCCTTTCTTCATTTCTGTCCGTGTTCTCGTACAGAATGACCTTATCTCCTTCGGGACTACCCCATATCATAATTGGTTCACCGATCTTGTCGTATGTGTAGTATCCACGGAGGACCCAGGGACCGGACTTTATCAGGTCCATTGTAATAGGTTCGTCACCGATCTTTCCCTTGAGGTGCAGATAGTAAAAAGGAGCGGTGGTAGGGTCCGGCGCCTTTGCAGTCTGTGCAGGCTGCTTTGTCTTCGTGCCGCAGGATATAAGCAGACAACAGGTAATAGCGAATAATAGTATGGTTCTCATGCGATAAAATTAGTAAATATTTGATTCGGAGAATGGGGGCATCTGCGGGATACTGATGAGGATCATGATGTCTGCGTCCGGTGGATGGTTTCTTTATAAGTATCTTTGCGTCAGATAAAAACAGGACCATGTTGAATAAAGAAGTAGCAGATCTGCGCAAAGACTATCGCCTTGCTTCGCTTGACGAGCAGGATGTGGCTCAGGACCCTATACAACAATTTGAACGCTGGTGGAAAGACGCTACCTCCGGTCAGCTGGAAGAGCCGAACGCGATGACGCTTGCGACCAGTACGCCGGATGGTTATCCGTCTGCGCGTATTGTACTGCTGAAGAGTTTTGATGAGGAAGGATTTGTCTTCTTCACCAACTATGATAGCCATAAGGCACAGGATATGGCGGCCAACCCGAATGTATCGCTATTGTTCTTCTGGCGGGAGCTGGAGAGACAGGTACGTATATACGGTACTGTTAGTAAAACATCTGCAGAGATCAGTGATGAGTACTACGAAAGCAGGCCATTGGGCAGTCGTGTTGGTGCTATTGCATCTCCGCAGAGCCGTGTAATCCCAGGCCGTAGTTTTCTGGAAGAGAACGTAAGAATGGTGGCAGAAAGATATGTACTGGAAGACCCTAAACGTCCTGCTTACTGGGGTGGTTATGTGGTAAAGCCGGTGAAGATGGAATTCTGGCAGGGAAGAAGCAGCCGTTTACATGACAGGATATTGTATACGAAGGAAGGGGAGAACTGGCTGATCGACAGACTGGCGCCGTGATAAAAAATTAGGAATTAAGAATTAAGAATTAAAAGTCCAGACCTTGATGAAGGTCTATTCGTCTGAATTAAGACCGGAGCTAAGAATGGTTGCCCAATTCTTAATTTTTAATTCTTAATTCCTAATTGGACTAAGCGTTTGCTTTAGCCTTAGCAGCAGCAGCTTTCTTTGGTTTTGCAGGTCTTGCCTTGCCGAAAGAACCGTTAGAAATTTTGCCTTTTTTGGTTTTGATATCACCTCTACCCATTGTAAACAGTTTGATGTTTATAGTTTGAAATGTTTGTTAACTGAGGATGTAACTCCCCATAATTAACCCGCAAATTACGAAATCGCGTGGGTTAAATGCAAAAAAAAAGCAAGAAACAGTGCTGTTCCTTGCTTGAATAAGTTAAGCTAACAAATTAAAGCTTGTCGGACAGAGCCTTACCAGCTTTGAATTTAGCAACTTTCTTAGCTTTGATCTTGATGATCTGGCCAGTCTGTGGGTTTCTACCGTTACGAGCAGCACGTTTAGAAACAGAGAAAGTACCGAAACCTACTAAGGTTACTTTACCACCTTTTTTCAGGGTATCAGCAACAGCTTTAGTGAAAGAATCCAGTGCTTCGTTAGCTTGGGTTTTAGTGATACCGGCATCTTTAGCCAGTTTGTCGATTAATTCGGCTTTGTTCATAGCTAGTAAGATTTAACTAGTGAATAAAATGTTTGATGTGAGCAAATATAGCGCGTTTTATCAGATTACCAAATTTTTTGAATCTTTTTTAACTAAAAAATCATCGGCTGAAAACGCCTACAGATAACGGTTACAGCAGATTGACACATCATGAGGCATCAACGGGTGTAATGCCTTATTTTGATGAAAACCGCTGTGATAGCACCTTTGCTCCTGTATTTACTATAAACGCATCTACGTTCCAAGTATTGTACCAAAGTCTGAACCCCGTGTAATCAGTGGATTTCCTGTGGATAAATTTAACAACTATACTACCTGCATAACTGTATTGAAAGCTACGAACTGGTTCCCAAACCGCTCATAGCCTGCCTGACGGAGGGCTGGCGCATATTCGGCGAGGAAGGTACGGTAGTTCTCCAGTGTGTCTGTAAAGTACTGAGCTGAGTAGGTCGGACCATCTTCATCATCCTGTTCAAGCAGCCTGCAGATGCGGGAATCGTGGAAAAGCCCCGTCGCCATGATCGCAGGAATATGTTCTTCTTTCATCCATTGTAACCATCTTTCATTAATGAAGTGCGTTACCTTGGTTGTTACGTTGTATATAATCATGTGTGAAAACGGGCTTTAGGCTTCTAATTGCAGGTATATCGGACAATGGTCAGAATGCTTTACATCCGGCCATATCAGGGCATCTTTCAGCTTCGGCCGCAATGGTTCTGTAACGCTGATATAATCGATACGCCAGCCTTTGTTATTCGCCCTTGCATTTGCGCGGACGCTCCACCAGCTGTATTGATGCGGCTCGGGATGATAATGACGGAAAGTGTCTACAAATCCGTTGCTGAACAGCTTGTCCAGCCAGGCTCTTTCTTCCGGCAGGAAACCGCTGGATTTCTTGTTGCCCACAGGATCGTGGATATCTATCGGCTTGTGACATATATTGTAGTCACCGCAGATGATCAGGTTTGGTCTGGTCGTTTTGAGCTGGTCTGTATAGCCATAGAACTCGTCCAGCCACTGATATTTATAGGTTTGTCTTTCGTCGCCACTGGTGCCGGAAGGCATGTAGGTATTGATCAGGGTAATATCACCGAAATCAAGGCGGATAACGCGTCCTTCTGCATCGCTCTGCATGAACCCGTTACCGTATTGCACATGATCAGGGGTGATCTTTGTCAATACAGCTACGCCGCTATAACCTTTCTTCTCTGCGGGATACCAGTAGTGCTCAAAGCCAAGCTCTTCAAACTGTTTGTAATCCACATTGTCTTTATGTGCTTTGATCTCCTGCAGGCAGATAATATCCGCCGGGTCTGTTTTCAGCCATTCCGTAAAACCCTTATTCATGGCGGAACGCAGTCCGTTTACATTATAGGAAACAATTCTCATGGTGTGCTAGGTCATTGTCCCGTGGAGGGGAGCAATCTGTGTTGGTTATAAAAAAAGCCGGTAGCCCTGAGAACTACCGGCTCTATCGAAACATTACATGTCGTATTCAAGTACGGGGCGGAGCCATTTTTCGGCTTCTTCGATCGTCCATCCTTTACGTGCTGCGTAGTCTTCTACCTGGTCTTTTTCGATCTTACCAAGGCCGAAATATTTCGCCTCCGGATTTGCAAAATACCAGCCGCTTACGCTGGAAGCCGGGTACATTGCAAGTGACTCTGTCAGAATAATACCGGTATTTTCGGTAGCATCCAGCATATCGAACATTTTGTATTTTTCTGTGTGTTCCGGACAGGCTGGATAACCTGGTGCAGGACGGATACCAGTGTATTCCTCACGGATCAGCTGATCATTGTTCAGCGTTTCGTCATTGGCATAGCCCCAGAACTCTTTTCTCACGCGTTTATGCATGAGCTCTGCAAAGGCTTCTACCAGTCTGTCAGCAAGGGCTTTCAGCATAATGCTGCTATAGTCGTCCAGGTCTTCCTTGAACTTCTCCAGCCATTTCTCGATGTCTCCGCCGGTAGTTACGGCAAAGGCGCCCATATAGTCCTGTATGCCTGATTCTGCCGGTGCGATGAAGTCAGCCAGGGAGAAGTTTGGTTGTCCCGGTGCTTTCTTCAGCTGCTGGCGGAGGCATTCCAGGTGAACGGTGCCCTGGCCTGGTTTAGGCGACAATACGGAGATCGTATCATCAGCGCTTCTGTTGGCCGGGAAGAGGCCGATCACGGCGTTTGCGGTCAGCCATTTTTCTTCTACAATGCGTTTCAACATTGATTTGGCGTCTTCATACAGACGGGTGGCCTCTACGCCTACGATCTCATCACTCAGTATCTGCGGGAATTTCCCGTGCAGTTCCCATGAGATGAAGAATGGCTGCCAGTCGATATATTCAGCGATTTCAGCCAGATTGTAGCTACGGAACACCTGTACGCCCAGTTGTTTAGGCACTACCGGTTTGTAGTTGCTCCAGTCTGTGATGGCTTTGTGCTGACGCGCTTCTGCGATCGGCAGGTATTGTTTTACCGGTTTTTTATTCCGGAAGTTTTCGTTCAGTTTCTGGTAATCCTTTTTAACGTCGTCCAGGAAGGTCTTTTTGAGCGCTTTGTTCAGCAGGCTACTGGTCACTGTTACGCTACGGGAAGCATCCAGTACATGGATCACGCCGTGCTCGTATTCAGGAGCGATCTTCACAGCTGTATGCGTGCGGGAAGTGGTGGCGCCACCAATGATCAGTGGTACTTCAAAATGCTGGCGTTTCATTTCCCTGGCCACGTTCACCATTTCGTCCAGACTAGGGGTGATCAGGCCACTCAGACCGATGATATCCACCTGTTCCTGGCGGGCCATCTGTAATATCTTTTCGGCAGGCACCATTACGCCCATGTCTATGATATCATAGCCATTACAGCCGAGCACCACGCCTACGATGTTTTTACCGATATCGTGCACGTCACCTTTTACGGTAGCGAGCAGTATCTTTCCTGCGGATTTGACCACGCCGCCATTCTCTGCCACCATTCGCTGCTTTTCCTCTTCGATAAAAGGGGTAAGGACAGCTACTGATTTCTTCATTACACGGGCGCTTTTTACTACCTGCGGGAGGAACATTTTACCACTGCCAAACAGATCGCCTACGATGTTCATACCGTCCATGAGCGGGCCTTCGATCACATCCAGCGGACGTGGGTATTTCTGGCGGGCTTCTTCTGTATCTGCGTCGATGTAGTCGGTGATACCGTTTACCAGCGCATGGCTCAATCTTTCTTCTACAGAACCCTGGCGCCAGGTTTCGTCTTTCTCGATCACTTTACCTTTACTTTTCACGGTTTCAGCAAAGGCGATCAGGCGTTCTGTAGCATCTTCCCTGCGGTTCAGGATGGCGTCATCGCATAGTTCGCGCAGTTCAGGTTCTATCTCATCATAGATCTGGAGCATACCGGCATTCACGATGCCCATATTCATACCAGCCTTGATGGCATAGAAGAGGAATACGGAGTGCATGGCTTCACGCACCACGTCGTTACCACGGAAAGAGAAGGAGATATTACTTACCCCACCGCTTACGCTGGTCAGGGGCATCAGTTCTTTAATACGACGTGTAGCGTTGATAAAGTCTACCGCGTAGTTGTTATGCTCTTCGATACCGGTTGCGATCGCGAAGATGTTCGGGTCAAAGATGATATCCTGCGGGTCGAAACCTACCTGTTCTGTCAGGATCTTGTAGGAACGGTGACAGAAGGAGACTTTCTTTTCTTCCGTATCGGCCTGACCGTATTCGTCAAAGGCCATTACTACTACAGCAGCACCAAAAGCCTTACAGATCTTAGCCTGTTCGATGAATTTGGCTTCGCCTTCCTTCAGACTGATGGAGTTCACGATACATTTACCCTGCAGGCATTTGAGGCCAGCTTCGATGATGGAGAACTTACTGGAGTCGATCATCACCGGTATTTTGGAGATATCGGGCTCCGCTGCGAGCAGGTTGAGGAAGGTGGTCATGGCTTTTTCACCATCCAGGAGGGCGTCATCCATGTTCACGTCCAGTACCTGGGCGCCGTTCTCTACCTGTTGACGGGCCACAGAAAGGGCTTCTTCATATAGACCTTCTCTGATCAGACGGGCAAATTTCTTAGACCCGGTTACGTTGGTACGTTCACCTATGTTGATGAAGTTTGTCTCTGGTCTTACCACCAGCGGTTCCAGACCGCTCAGGCGAAGGTAAGGATGAATGATCCGGCTTACCGGCTCAGCTGTTTCTATCGTATCTGTTGAAGTGATTGTATCGCTCATTTGAGTTACTGTAGTAAAATTGTAGGAATACCCCTGATTATCTGGTTTACGCCAATGTTTCTACCATTTCAGGCAGGCGTCTCGGATTCACTGTTTTTACGTGTTCTGCAATGTGACGGATGTGGTCTGGCGTAGTACCGCAGCAACCTCCCACGATGTTCACATATCCTTCTTTTGCGAAGTCTTCGATGATATGTGCGGTATGATCGGGTGTTTCGTCATATTCGCCAAATGCGTTTGGCAGACCAGCGTTCGGATAACAGCTGACATTGCAGGCTGCGATCTGTGACAGTTCTGAGATATAAGGGCGCATCTGCTCACCACCCAGCGCACAGTTAAGGCCTACTGAGAATGGTTTTATGTGCATTACAGAGATATAGAAGGCCTCCAGTGTTTGTCCGCTGAGGGTCCTTCCGGATGCATCTGTAATGGTACCGGAGATCATGACAGGTAACTCAGGCTGTGCGATATCGCTGAAGTATTTCTTGATAGCGAAAATGGCCGCTTTGCTGTTCAGGGTATCGAAGATGGTCTCGATCAGCAGAATATCTGCCCCGCCTTCGTGTAAACCTTTTATCTGCTCATAATAAGCCTCTACTACCTCATCAAAGGTCACAGAGCGGAAACCCGGATTGTTTACGTCAGGGGAGAGGGAGAGCGTCTTATTCAGGGGACCGATAGCGCCTGCTACAAACCGTGGTTTGTCAGGGTTCTTTGCGGTGTATTCCTGTGCTGCCTTTTTAGCAATGCGGGCAGCGGCAATGTTCATTTCAAAAGCCAGTGACTGCATGTCGTAGTCGGCCATTGCAATGGTGGTACTGCTGAATGTATTGGTCTCGATAATATCGGCGCCGGCCTCCAGGTACTCTTTATGTATAGCTTCGATGATCTGAGGTTGTGTAAGACAAAGCAGGTCATTATTGCCTTTTACGTCGAGGTGGTAGTCTTTGAAGCGTTCGCCTCTGTAGTCGGCTTCTTCCAGTTTATAGCGCTGGATCATGGTCCCCATCGCTCCGTCAATAATTAGAATGCGCTCAGCCGCACATTGGGATAATGATTTCATAATTGTAATACGTTTATTAGTTACTGTTTAATAATGCCCACAGGTCGAACAATAAACAAATCTACCTGCGGAAACTAATAAACAAATGTACTTAATAATTGCCTTATAAAATAAGGATTGGCGGGGATGACAGCCGTCTGACGAAAGGTGAAAGCGCGGCTTTGGCTGCTTTCGTACGGGCTGCAGAGAATATCTAAATGATCAGAAAGTGACTTAAGGCCATGGGTGGGGGTTCTATGGTTATTGTGAATATCTGTTCCAGACAAAAGATAGAAAAATTTGTTTTGATTTACAAAGTCTACTATATTTGTAGGGTAATAGGGAGCCACGCTCCCATAATGAGAATTACGATGCAAAAAGAGGTTCAACAATCGTTAGGGCACGTTACCACCCTGAACATGCTTCATCAGAACAGCAGTTGTTATAACCAGCACTGTTGTTGCTAACCGGCACATTACCACCATTGACCGTTTAGTTTTTTAACCTGCATTAAATCATTATTGATATGAGTATTGCTGAGCATGTACACAGCCTGCAGCAACATCTGGCGCAGTATGGACTGTTCCCGGTGCCTGCGGACGCCGACCGTGAAGAAGCGGAGGTATTTAAGATCTGCTTTCTGAATAAGTATGAAATGCAACGCTGGCAGGAATTGAGGGAGCGTGAGCAAGTTGCCGGTGAGGTAGAGGAACTTCATTCCGTTACAAAGAGATAACACGGGTAAGACCCGCTGATATATAAGGCAGACCTGAGATAGTCTGGAGGTTTATCTGTCCTGGGTTTGCCCATAAATAAGAAACCAACCATCAACCTTTTTTCATAACGTGGAATTACAGGTTAAACACACACGAGTGTTGTTCAGCACTCGTATCTTTTTAAGCAAAACGCTTAACACGGAATGGCTGCCATTCTATGTTAAGCGTTTTGCTTTATTGCTTCGATAATTGTCTTAACAGCATTACCTGTCAGTGCTATTTCTGCACATAACTTTCCAGCGGCAGTCTGTTGGAGATCGATCTCGCCAGGGTCATTTCATCAGCGTATTCAAGTTCGCCGCCAAAAGCAATACCACGGGCGATCGTCGTGATCTTACACGGGAATTCCTTTAGCTTTTTGGACAGGTAGTAGATTGTAGTATCGCCTTCAATAGTAGGGCTGAGGGCCATGATGATCTCGTCAACACCCTGTTGCTGTACCCTATCCACCAGGGAATAGATATTCAGCTGGTCCGGACCGATACCATCGATAGGAGAGATGATGCCTCCCAGTACATGGTACACGCCATTGAACTGTTGCGTGTTCTCTATGGCCATTACATCACGGATGTTCTCTACTACGCAGACCAGTGCCTTGTTACGGGACTGGCTGCTGCATATACTGCATACCTCCTGATCTGAAACGTTATGGCATACTTTACAGAATTTGATCTGTTCCCGCATACGGGTCACTACTTCACCAAACAGTTTTACCTGCGCAGGGTCCTGTTTGAGCAGGTGTAACACCAGGCGTAAGGCGGTTTTCTTGCCAATGCCCGGTAGCCGCGCAAACTCATTAACTGCATTTTCTATCAGTGCGGAGGAAAATATCATACTGTAAAATTAACTCAATTACGATTGATGTATTACGATTTGCCGGTCCGGGCGAGCCGGTTCGTAATTGCGCTAAAAACTGACCGGTACCTTTACTGCCCAGTTGGCCTTTATGTTCTCTTTTTTAGGGAAGCTGACCACTCGTTCCGGTTGTTTCTTAGGTGTACCATAATAGACCCCGCGATCCCATTTACCATTGTCGTTCTGGTCCATCAATATCCACACTTCATATTCCCCGGGGGTAATACGCTTCTGTATCCAGGAGCCACGCACTATTTTGCCTGAATATTTTACTTCTTTGTTGACAACGAGCTGTGCCACGTAATGCATGGTATCGCTGATAGCTGCTTTGGAGCTGTCACTCAGGGTGAGGGATACCATCACCTTACCGTAATCGGATTCTTTCTTCGCATTGAAGGTGATCGTATCTGATTTGGTAGGTTGTAATCCCGTAGAGTCGGCAACAGATTCTTTCGGAATGATCAGTTCATATGGTTTACCCTCTTTCCAGTCAAAGTTGACATACAGTCTGGTACGGGTAGAGTCCAGTGTGGTGGTGAATTCCACTGGCGTATACAGCGTATCCTGTGTCAGACTGATGGCCATGCTGTCAAACTTTGTGACAGGATAGCTGAAGGTGATCAGTAATGGTTTGCCAAGTTCCTGTTTGTTATCGCTCAGGTCAGGCGAGATATTCAGGATACGTTTTTTCTTCTTCTCTTTTTCCTTGTCCTTTTCCTTCTTTTCCGGTTCTGGTTCAGGCGCCGGCTGATCCTCAGCAGGTACGTCTTCCGGCTTCTTCAGGGTACTGTCCAATTCGGTGAACAGCAACATGCTGATATCACTCAGGTTCTGTTGACGCAAGTGCAGCAGACTATCGTTGAAGGCGATCATTTCCTTGGGTTGATTGTACTGCAGGTCTCTGTCTTCTTCTTTAAGCGCAAACAGTTTATAATCGCCCGGGGCCATATTTCTGAACCAGAAAGCACCATTGCCTTTGGAACGGGCAAAATAGACCGGTTTTTCCTTGGATACGATAGAGTCAACGTCGCTACGGTAGATCATTACGGACACGTTACTATCCGGTTTGCCTGTTTCCGCATCTATGATAAACCCTCTTACCTGGAGGGAATCCAGGTAGTCGCCGGTAGAGATTACATACTGGAAGTCCTGAATAGGGTTGTTTTCGTTGTTATCCCGGATCGCGTCAGCGAAGTTGAATGTATAAGTGGTATTAGGCGCCAGGGTATCCTTGATCTCCATTGTAACTGTTCTCAGTTTGAAAGTAACCGTAGGGGTACGTTTGAGGGTTGGAGATACGATCAGCTTTTCAAACACATTGTCTACCTGTACATATTCGTTGAAAGTAAAAGAGACCTTTTTAGCCTTGAAATGAAGGGTAGAGTCCGGCGGATTGATGCCCATCAGCCTGGGCGCCAGGGTATCTTTCGGGCCACCGCTCGGGGGAACGATGTTAGCGCAACCCGGTAAAAGATAAATACAGGCGCTTAGTATGATCAGCCAGTTGGCCCAGCTACGGAAAATATGATTCATCATTTAATGTGTTATTCCAAAAACCGGTTCCAAAGATCAAACTCCAATCAGTAATATCCAAATCTGCCGGGAGGCGGAGACCGCCGGGTAATGGTAAGTTTTTGTTAAAGATCGGGTAGTGGCTGTTGCCGGAGGAGCTGACCGGGCCTGTAGCCGTTGTCTGACTCGTCTTCGTCACTGAGGTCGTGCAGGGCTACGTGTAACTTATTGTCCTTTACGAAATTGCACCAGACGCAATCCTTTTTGCCACAGCCGGTGTAAAACTCCTTATTCTGGATCTTCGTCCAGGCAGAAACGATCTGAGCGGTCACCAGCCGGACGTCTTCCGGTGTGATGACTACCTTTTCGCGGTGGTAGTGCTGTTGCTTATTGGGTTCAATGAAGTCAAATTCCGTACTGACCACCTGCCAGTTTTTCTGGCGGTAATTGTCCAGAAGGATTTTGTAAAATACGGCCTGCCGCCAGTAATCTCCGCCATGGGGGTGTTGCTGGTCAGGACGGACAAATTTCTGGTATTCTTTGATGGTCTTTTCATAGTCGCCGGTTTTGTAATCTACTACATTGACCAGGTTGCCATCAAATTCCAGTTTATCGATCTTTCCTTTTAGGGGAACGCCGCTCACCACCACACTGCGGATATTCCTTTCTACACTGACCACCTTATTCCAGTGCGGCAGCCAGGTATCATAGTAGTGGTCGAGGATGTCCCGGCCATATTCCAGGCGTCTTTCAAATGACTCACGCGTAAAGCTTTCGCGGTTGCGCAGCATGCTCCAGGTAAAGTCGCGGATGAATTCTTCCTTTGAAGGGAATTCATAGCGGCCGCTTTCCTGCATTTTCTGGAAGAGTTTTTCCAGCGCATAGTGTACCGCCGAACCGAATTCCGTGTTTTCCGACCTACCGGTAGGTACACGGACCAGGTTTTTATAATAGAAGCCCAGGGGGCAGTCGAGATAGTTGTTGAGGGCTGTCACGTTCATGACGAAGTTCGCGAGCAGATTGTCTATCAGTGGCTGGTCGGTTTTGGCTATTTCGGGCGCCAGTTCCGGTGTATAATCCAGTGCTGCAAATCTGAACTGTACTTCTTCCGGGATGAGCACTTTCTCAACCGGCAAGGTATGCCTGTCCAGTATTTCTGTAACGAAAAGGCTGGGTTCCAGTGGTTTGCCGTCCGTCCGGTATTCAGGATAGCTGATATACAGGTGTTTTTCGGCACGGGTGATAGCGACGTAAAACAGCCTGCGTAGTTCCTGCTCGTCGGTACTGGTCAATGTCGTTGTAAAGAGGGTGTCGGGAAAAGAGAAACCGCTGCTGCTTTTTACTTTTTCTTCCCAGAGATGTGCATTGGCGCCGGCAATGAACACATATTCAAATTCCAGTCCCTTGGCCCCGTGAGCCGTCAACAGATTGATACCGGTTTCATTACCTGATACCTGTACCAGCGGAATGGTAATACCATTGTGCCGCATCAGGTCAACCATGTCCATGAACGGTACTAGTGTCAGATCGGGGTTGCGATGGGTTTCTTCTTTGACGAAGTCGAAGAGCGCCTGAAGGACCTTCATCAGCCAGGGCTTTTCGGGTGATCGCATCGCATAGGCCAGGACGCCGCATTCATTGATGACGGCAGCAAACAGCTGTTGCAGCGTTAGATTGTGAGCGTCCCGTATCAGCTTTTCCATCATAGCGGAGAAGTCGACAAGCGCCTGTTCGGGGGCGGCGGTAAAGAGCGTCAGGTTGCGTGTATGCGCCCATTCCTGTAAATACTGACGGATAGAGGATTTTTCCCGGTAGCCTTTCTCTGCCGCGCGGATGCTGATCTTCGCTACTTCTATCGCCGGAATATTGTAAAAATCGTAGTGCAGAATAGAAAACAGCAGGTCATCGCCACTGTAGGGCGTATCTACTTCACAGGCCAGATAGCGCAAAAGAGATAGCACTTTCCGGGCAAAAGGCACTTCAAAAAGATTGATACTGCGTTTGGAGTAGAAAGGTAGTTGTTGCTGACGACAGTAACGGGCCAGTTCTTCTCCGTATTTATTTTCTCTGTAGATCACGGCTATCCTGCCGGGTGCGATCCCTTTTTCGAGCAGGTGGGCTATCTGCTGCGTGATGTCGGTCATTTCATCACGGGGCGTATTGTAACGCCTGATGACAGGGACCGGTGACTGTGTAGCCGGCAGGGCGGCTATCAGTTGTTTGTCCAGTTCCGGGAGCTGGTTGACCAGCCGCGAATTGCCATTATTAGCGATCAGCGACATCGCCACATCGAGGATGGGCTGTACTGAGCGGTAGTTGTGCGTCAGGACTATTGTATGAAGATTATCTGCAAAGGTTTCTGCGAACAGGGCCATATTCTCAATACTGGCGCCCTGAAAGCGGTAGATGGACTGGTCATCATCGCCAACGACAAAGATGTTCGGACTTTCCTGGTCTTCCGTGAGCAGTTGCACCAGGCGGTTCTGTGTACCACTGGTATCCTGGTATTCGTCTACCAGGATGTATTGGTATTTTTCCCGGTAGTCGGCCAGAAGATCAGGGTTTTCTTCAAACGCGCTGATGACCCAGTTGATCATATCCTCAAAGTCATAACGACCGGCGGCATGCATTAATGCCGTATATACAGGGAACTGTTCTACAGCTGCCTGTAAGCGGACCATTTTTTCTTTTTCGCGGGCGATCCTGTCAGTGCGTACATCCCCACGGAAGTAGGCGCCGGCAGCTTTTTTTGCAATGAAGTCTTCCCTGGAGGGCAGGCTTTCTATATATGTGGTGATGGCTTCATTGATATGATCCACGGTCCAACCTTCTTTCTTCATGGTAGAAAAGAGCTGGGCCAGGTTTTTCATATCGAAGTATACATCACCTCTGTAGCGTTTGAGTGGGTTGTCTTTTGTAAAGCCGTCAATGAGTTTTTTAAGCAGCTGTATCTTTTCCAGTTCGGAGACAGGGTCCAGGCTATGTTTGTCGAATAGCGGGAGGTTATCCTGTATGACTTCGTTGCAAAAGGAGTGGAAGGTATGAATATTGACACGGTAGGCATCAGGGCCGATAAAGTCCGTCAGCCGTTTACGCATTGCCACAGTACCAGCATCTGTGTAGGTGAGGCAGAGAATGTTTTGCGGCTGATAGTCGGTATCCTGCAGGATCTTACCAATACGGGAGGCCAGTATCTGGGTTTTACCTGTACCAGGGCCGGCAATGACCATAACGGGGCCTTCCGTCTGATCGACGGCCTGCCGTTGCTGCCTGTTAAGGCGGTCATACATTTCCCTGAAATGCTGTTGGTACTGATCTCTGGACATGACTATATTTGAAGTCGGCTTTACAGGCCTACAAAACATACTATGAAGTTATGGTAAAAATCTATCGTTTACAGTATGAGCAGGTATTAAACACCAGTATGGATGAAGCCTGGCGCTTCTTTTCCCGTGCGGAAAACCTGGAAAAGATCACCCCTGCGTATATGCGTTTTGACGTTACCTCTCCGCAAACGGACAAGCCGGTATATGCCGGACAGATCATCACTTACATCATCAGACCCGTGCTGGGTATTCCGTTGCGCTGGATGACGGAGATCACCCATGTGGTAGAGGGAAAGTACTTCGTAGATGAGCAGCGGGAAGGGCCATACCGGATGTGGCATCACCAGCATCATTTTGAGGAAGTGCCGGGAGGTGTGAAGATGACGGATATTGTGCATTACTCAATGCCATTAGGTATATTAGGTAAAATAGCCCATGCGTTGTTTGTGCAGCGGCAGTTAAGGGATATCTTTCGTTATCGGAAGGAAGCGGTGGAAGCTGCCTTTTCCAGCCGCTCATAACAAGAATATGTTATAACAAGAAATTGACGATTCGTAATTAATAGTTTATCTTAGTTTTGTCATAAACCTATAACAATTTGCAGCAATCAGCTGTCCATATCGACGAGTACATCATTACTGAGCGCTTAATAGCAGGAGACCCCCGCACCCAGGAACGGGTGTATGATCATTATGGGCCTGCGTTATATAGTATAATATTGCAGGTGGTAGGAGATACCGTGAAGGCGGAAGATGTACTAACGAAGGTTTTTGTACGGGTTTTCAAGAACATCCATGAATACAAGGTATCCGGAAACACCACACTATTTGGCTGGATGATGCGCATAGCGCGTCAGATGGCCGTACAGGAGGCAGTGGAAGCTGAGAATGATCCACTGGGCAATGAAATGATAAAGGCTGACAGTAGCCTGTTACAACGGTTTTCAAATAAACTGCCTGCACAAAAACGAACTATTTTTCATTTATGTTATTATAAGGGACTACCAAAAGAGGCTGTCGCTCGTATATTAGGTATACAACCAGAAGAAGTAATGAACCATTTGCGGGACATTATGGTTGAATTCAGAAAATTTTTAGGAGAATAATTGGATCTTAATCATTACATACAAAGCGGGATCATCGAAAGTTACGTACTGGGGATCGCCACGGTCAGTGAGATGGAAGAGCTGCAGCATATGCGCCGGCTTTATCCTTCACTGAATGCGGAGATCATGGCCGTAGAACGACGTATCGAGAGAACAGCACTTGCAGAAGCGGTGTTACCCTCCCCATATCTGAAAGATCGTATTTTCCAACGTATCAACTGGCGTGATGACCCACCACCACCTCATGGGGATGATCAGTCCAGGTATACCTTCATCAATATCCAATCCAGGGACGGGCAGCATATCACTGTCCACAAATGGTGGCGCCTGTTCTTTATTGTTACTTTTATCATCTCCAAAGTATGCCTGTTCTTTGCGATCTATTATTTCCTCAAGTATCAGCAGATGCAGGAAAGAAAGGAAGAGGAAAAGCGACAATTACGTACTGAACAGGTACAGCCCACCAGGAGTTAAGTAGCAAGTTTTCTTCCTGATTGCAAATAATAAAATGCTTATTATCAATATTTTGACCTCACTGCATTGTCGTTGCCACGATTTTTATTTGGAAATGAATTAGGTTATTTTGACATTTGAAAACTGGAATGCAGCAGAAGGCACGTTGATAAGAGAAAAACTTTTCTGAAACCATTAGATACCATTATCGCCTTTGGATCTTCACGACTACATAGAAAGTGGCATTATTGAAAGTTACCTGCTTGGATTGGCGTCTGCCGACGAGTCGGAGCTATTTGAACGTATGCGCAGTCTTTACCCCGAGCTGAACACGGAGGTAGCGGCTGTTGAGTACAAGTTGCAGAAGATCATGGTAGAGGGTGGCGTGACCCCTCCGGCAAAGGTATGGAACAAGATCGCAGAACGGCTGACGCCTCATCATAAAGAAGGTTATTATTCAAAAGCAGGCAGAAGGGGTGAAGCGGGTGAACCGCTGACATATGTGTTACAGCCCCGTAACAACACGATGACGATCAGTATCTGGTGGCGTTGTGCGTTTATTGCTTTAGTCGTGGTCGTGATGGCGCTGACGGCCAGTACTTTTTATTTCTATCAGCAGTTCCGTAATATGGAAGAACGGCTGCTGCGTCTATATCCTGCTCAGCTACAACAGGTACAACCAGCCCGTCAATAAGGGATTTGGTACGTTTCTTGTTTTTTCCCACCTTGCGTCCCGTAATGCATTGCGTTACTGACAATTTAAACATCAAATTATTTGAACATGAAACACCTTACACTTGCAGTATTATGCCTGGTAGCATCTGTATTTGCCATATCCTGTAAAACGCAGTCTGGCGCCACTAACACAGAACAGAGCGCCAGTGAAGGCTCTGTGAAGGGAAACTGGGTTATAACAGATATCACATTTGACGGTATTCCAAGAGGCTCCAAAGTGACAGTTTTTGACGAAGCGTCAGTAAACTGTTTCAAGGGTAGCCAGTGGATATTACCAGCCAACAACAATGGTTCTTATACCTTGTCTTCTACTGAAGAAGGTTGTAACACTGCTACTCAGTCTATCGTCTGGTCACTGTACAAACAGGGTGGTATCAGCAGCTTCCAGTTCAAGAAAGTAGGCTCCGGCGTTAAAGCCAAAAATGTAACTGCAGGTTATCGCGTAGATGTCGCTTCACTGACCAGCACTACCATGGTATGGAGAGCAGCTGTTAACTTTGAAGGTAAAACCGGTTATATCGTATATACCCTGCAGCGTTCATAGTATCGCAGGCGTATACGCTTCAATAAAAAACGCTTAACTTCTTATATCGCTCATGCTGTATAAGATGTTAAGCGTTTTTGTTTGCAGGAACGTTTAGCCGACAATGCTGCCATCAATATCACCAGGTTGTTCTCCTGCGTGCTGACGTGCATAACGGATGAATAACTGGGCGAGTTTATCCTGTTGTCCCTGCAGGTAAATGAAATGAAATTTCCTGACCAGTCTGAAGTTCTTCAGGGGTAATATTTTGAATTCACCTGCTTCCAGTTCTCTTTTAACTGCGTGCAGTGAGAGGAATGCAGCGCATGGCGCATGGTGCAGATAAGACTTGATACTTTCCGTGCTACCCATGTACATGGCAATCTGGAGATCGGTGAGTTTTAGTTTTAGTCTTTTTAATTCGTCCGTTATTACTTCCAGGGTACCCGAACCCTGTTCACGCATCAGCAGTGGAATAGACCTGAGTTCATTGGCGCCCAGCGGTCCTTCCCCATAGTCGTACTTCACATTTCCGATCAGTGCGATTTCGTCTTTTGCAAACTCCACATACTTCAATACCGGGTTTTTAGAACGGCCTTCTATCAGTCCGAGCTGGATAGTTTTATCGAGCAGGGCCTGTTCTACCTGTTCGGTATTACCGGAAATGAGAGAGGCAGTTACTTCTGAATAGCGTTGATTGAACTGTGCCAGTAAAGGAGGAATAAAGTACTGTGCGATGGTGGTGCTGGCGCCCAGAGAGAGCAGGCCACCCTGTTCGTGTTTGAGCTGATTGATCTCATATTCCAGGTTACGGTAACTGGTAAAGATATCATCCGCGTGTTTGAGCATGATCTGTCCGGCACGGGTGATCTTGATCTTATTACCGATACGTTCAAACAGCGCCATGCCAAGCTGCTGTTCCAGTTCGTGTATATGTTTGGTGACAGCCGGTTGTGAGATGAATAATTCTTCGGCAGCTTTTGTGAAGCTGAGGCGTCTGGCTACTGTGTAAAATACTTTTAACCTGAAGTCCAACATTGGCTAAATGTACGAATAAAAAAAGCGGTTATCCCACCGTGGTAAGATAACCGCTGTTGAAAAGTGTATAGCCGTTGATTATGCTTTTTTCTCTTCAGCTTTCTTTTCTTTATTGTCTTTGTAACGTTTGTCAGGCGTACCATCTTTTTTCAGTGGTCCTTCCGGCTTCGCGTCTTTAGTGTCTTTGTTTTCTTTGAAACGTTTGTCAGGGGTACCATCTTTCTTCATCGGCCCCTGTTGTTTACCGTCTTTGTTTGCCTGATTGTCTTTAAAACGTTTGTCTGGCGTACCGTCTTTTTTCATTGGTCTGCCGGTAGTGTCCAGTGCTGGTTTGTGTGCTTTCTGACCTGGTTTTTCTGCTCTGTGCTCTGCTTTTGCCTTGTCCTGTGTGGTAGTTGCCGGAGTCTGAGCAACTGCAATGGTAGCACCCATTAGGAATGCTAATACACCTGTTAAGATCTTTTTCATCTTCAATGTTATGAATTTGAGTGAAAAATTAGGGAATTTTTTAATAAGTAGACACGTTGACCAATAATATTTATTCCCATGTATTAACGTAGTGATTTGCAGGTTCTTGAAACGTAGTTCCCGCAAGAGATTGCGTATTGATACGCTTGACAAACCCTTCTCTGTGGTGTTACCTTTGTATCACCTGACAAAGTATAGTTAACCCCAAAAGTTTGATAACCCCATCACTTTATTGATGGTTAAAGAGTGTGAATGTTGAAGAAAGCACAATTCGATTGTCTGACTAACATACAACCCCCTTTATTGATTTCTGAGTCATCCTGTTAACCTTGATCAAAAAGGTCTCGCAACTGCGAGACCTTTTTCTTTTTAGTTAGTTTCTATCCACATACCGTTTTCCTTGATCAGGGAGATGAGCTCATCGACGGCTACCTCACTGTTGAGGCCTCGTTTTACTACTTCTTTGCCACGGTAGAGCGTGATCTTGCCTACGCCGCTGCCAACATATCCGAAGTCAGCGTCCGCCATTTCTCCGGGGCCGTTCACGATACAACCCATAATAGCGATCTTAACGCCTTTGAGGTGGTTGGTGACAGCTCTGATCTTAGCGGTGGTTTCCTGGAGGTCAAACAGTGTACGACCGCAGGAAGGGCAGGAAATATATTCTGTCTTCGATATACGGGTCCTGGTAGCCTGTAGGATACCGAAGGCGATGTTGTTCAATAATGCTTGTCCGGGCGCCTGTGTACCGGTAGCTTCACTTACCAGCCAGGTGCCATCACCGAACCCGTCCAGCAGTAATGCGCCTGTTTCGGTCGCATAATGGATCAGGTGTTCATCAGAAGAGGTAGCGTCAGCAAAACACTTCAGTATCACCGGTTGCTGGACCTGGCGGTCCAGGAGTGTAACGAAAGTGCGTCTTACTTCCGGCATGGCGTGTTCGTTGGAGGAATGCAGGCAGAGGACGATCGTATGATCATTGGCCATCTGTAACAGCAATGCCTCCGGCAGTGTCACACCGGTATTGTGGTCGATGAAGTTGATCATCGCCGACTTGTCTTTGGCAAGGAGGTATTCTTCCGTAGTGAATAACGGCATGTACTTTTCCTTGTCTGCTGCATCTTTCCAGCTATCATGTGGCACAATTACTTTCAGCGTACCCGGTAAAGCGAAGGGCAGCAGTTCGCGGGAGAAGATATAATCCGCTGCCGCATCTGCGATGTTCCATTTATCGGTATCCGCATTATAATTATAACCAACCGGCAGCAGGTGTGCAGGCGTGATACCGCTTGTATTGCTGAAATCAGCGACAACAACGGGTACCTGTTTACCGCCAATATTATTTACCGCGATGCTTTCACGGCGTTTGTATTCAAAAGGAGAATAAGGCACCTGTTCAATCGCCGGGATAGGCGTGTGATCAGCGCGGGAGGTGTAACGTTTCACCAGGTCACGGCACACCGGCAGTTCAAATTCCGGGTCTTCTGTGAGGGATACGCGGATGGTGTCGCCGATGCCGTCTTCCAGTAATGTACCGATACCTACGGCAGACTTGATACGGCCATCTTCACCGTCGCCGGCTTCCGTTACCCCCAGGTGCAGCGGGTAACAGTGACCCAACTGGTCCTGCATGGTATGTACGAGCAGACGGTAAGCCTGCACCATTACCTGCGGGTTGCTGGATTTCATGCTCAGCACAATGTTCCTGTAGTTCAGGTCTTCTGCAATACGGAGGAACTCCATCGCACTTTCCACCATACCCATCGGTGTATCGCCATAGCGGCTCATGATACGATCGCTGAGGGAACCATGGTTGGTGCCGATACGCATAGCGGTGCCGTGCTCCTGGCATATTTTCACCAGCGGGGTGAATTGTTTGCGGATACGGTCTATTTCCTCTTCGTATTCGGCGTCAGTATATGTGAGTGTTTCGAACTTCTTTTTATCAACGTAGTTGCCAGGATTGATGCGCACTTTCTCCACGATGCGGGCCGCTATTTCAGCGGCATTAGGGGTAAAGTGGATATCGGCCACCAGGGGAGTGGTATAACCTCTTTTGCGCAGCTCATTACGAATAGGCAACAGGTTTTCCGCTTCCTTTTTGCTGGGGGCGGTAATACGTACCAGTTCAGCGCCCGCTTCGATACAGCGGATGGCCTGTTCAACAGTACCAAGGGTATTCATGGTATCTGTGGTGGTCATGGTCTGAATACGTATCGGATTATTATTTCCAATCAGCAGGTCTCCGACCTTTACTTCCAAAGTGGCCAGCCTCTTATATTCTGTCAGTGAATTACTATATAGCTGCATAAAACAATTCCAAATATGAGGCAAAGGTAATGAATAGAATGGCGAAGCAGATCACCAGTCTTTATCAACAGGAACGACCTGGCCTTTAGCCTTCTTCATTTTGTCCTGTAGTTTATTTTCTTCCTGTCCCAGTGCCTGTAGTAAACGTTCAGCTTCCTGCTTATTCATTTTACTTGGCTGTGGTTCAGGCTTCTGGTCCTGCTGTTCTTTATTTTTGTTCTTGTCGTCTTTGTCTTTATTCTCGTCCTGCTTATTCTTCTGCTGATCTTTGTTTTGTTGGTCCTTGTTCTGCTGGTCCTGTTGTTTCTTGTCTTTATTCTTATCCTTGTTGTCTTTCTTGTCTTTGTTATCTCCACCGCCGCCATTCTGTTTCTTCAGCATCGTCTGTGCATAGGCCAGGTTATAGCGTGCCTGTTCATCAGCAGGGTTCAGTTTCAGGGCTTCTTTGTAAGCCTTGATGCTTTCTTCCCATTTTTTACCTTCCATGAAGGTATTACCGATGTTGTAGCTGGCGTCGGCTTTTCCTTCGCGGTTAGGCGCCATCTTGAAGCTATTGGCATACTGGGAGCGGGCGTCGTCATAACGCTTTTGTTCATACAGGGAGTTACCCAGGTTATAGCGGCCTTCCACAGATTGCTGGTTTACTTCCAGCGCTTTTTTATAGTTCGCTTCTGCGTCGGTGTATTGTTTGTTCTTATAGAGGTCGTTGCCCTTACGGATATATTTATTACCTGTCTGGGCAAAGGAATGCTGGCAGAGGCAGAGCAACAGCCCGGCCATGAGCGCCTGGTATGTCAGTGTGCGTTTCGTCATGGTTTTTCTGTAGCGGTAACAACAACGTCAGCCCGTTTGCTGCGTCTGATTTCAGGAATGAAGAATTCAGCAACCAGCAGTATGAGGCTGATGGCCAGGAAATACTGGAAGTAGCTGTTATAGTCCGTAAAGATGTTTTCTCCGAACTCTTTCTGCTCCATGCTATCGATCTTCTGTGTCAGTGAATTGACAACTTCTTCGGTGTTATTGTCCAGGTGTTCGTAGATGCCTTTGCCGGCAGCCGCGATGGACTTCAGCGCTTCTTCGTTCAGTTTGGAAATAACGGTATTTCCTTCTTTATCTTTTTTGTAAGTACCTGTTTCCGGGTCTGGCAGTGGTGAACCGGTTGGGGACCCGATACCGATGGTATTGATGACTACGCCGTCTTCGAAGGCAGCACGTGCTTTGGAGATAGCGGCTTCGTCATGGTCTTCACCGTCAGAGATAATGATGAGGGACTTATGTTTTCTTTCTTTCTTATTGAAGGCGTCATTGGCTACCTGTATGGCCTGACCGATAGCGGTACCCTGGGTCGGGATCATATCGGGGCTTACGGTGGTGAGGTACATTTTAGCGGCGGAGTAATCGATGGTCAGGGGCATCTGCAGATAAGCATTGCCTGCAAATACGACCAGTCCGACACGGTCATTATCCAGTTTATCCGCCAGTTTGGAGATCAGCTGTTTTGCCCTGGTAAGACGGTCAGGCTTTACGTCGCCCGCCAGCATACTTTTACTCACGTCGAGTGCGATCACGACATCCACGCCCTTACGGGTGATCTTTTCCATACGGCTGCCTTTCTGGAGGTTTGCCAGTCCGATAGCGCCAAACAGGAAGGCGATAAAGATCAGGAGGAAGCGGAAAGTGAACCGACGACGGGAATAACCGGTAAACAACTTCTCTACAAGAACAGGGTCACCGAGTTTACGAATAGAACGTCTTTTCCACCAGGATATACTGAGGAATGCGAGTTGCAATACCAGCAGCAATACCAGTGCCCATAAATATTCGCTGTGTTGAAAACGTAACATCATTCAATAAAGATTTCTGGCGTCGGTATAATAAGAAACCGGCCACAAGGATCAAATATAATTTTTTTAGTACGTTTTATGCCATTTACAGGAATGGATTTAGGAGTTTTTTAACGCAGATGACGGAAGCAAGGATCAGCAATCAGGAATTAAGCATCAAAAACCGGGCTTTTTGAGCAAGCTGAAGGAAGGGGCAGAGGCGAGATCGGGATGACGGATGTATACGGTAGTGAGCTGGTTAACATGGACATAAAGAGGACTTGATACGAAGATATACAGTATTACTACTCAATATAGTAAAGGGTTTGAGTCTTTTTTATTGACACAGGCAAATATACGTGCTTTTCATTGGCCTGCAGGTCTTTATGGTGCTTGACTGAGGCAAGTATATATAAGGTATATAAAAAGACCATAGTCTGGCAGGAAGATGACCTGTTCAACTATGGTCCTGTTTATCAGTAGCTGACATCCTGTTGAGGGGAGATCAGCGGTCTATTTATTTCTTTGACCTCTTGCCGGTCGGGGAGGGCAAGACACCATTGCCTGACAAAAGCATCTATTTCATTCCTTTGAAGTAGCCGGCGTCTGTCAGGATGTTTCTGAGGATGTTCATACGTACTGTGCGCATATCCAGTGATTTGTTCTCTGTTTCTATGTTCAGCACGAAGAAGCTCGGGTGACCATTCTCTTCGATCCAGCCAGTGATCCATCCGATCGTTTTAGGTCCGGAGAAGCCCATACCGGTTTTATAGCTCAGTTCGTAGTTTGGTTTTTTCTCCATGAGCATTACTTGTCTGACGTTCTGCATGGTTACTTTATGGAAAGGGAGCTGGTCGAAATACAGTTTCTTGACGAAGCCAAGTTCTTCATCAGGGGAGACCTGTAAGGAGTTGTCCAGCCAGAAGGTGTCGATCTTGCTGATCTTCATATTACCAAACTTGATGGTATCCAGCCAGTGTTGCATGACCGGTTTGGTGATACGGCGGGCTACTTCCTGGAAGTAAGGGAATGCTGATACGCGGAAAGCCTGTTGCATGCTCAGGTCGTGGTTCCACTCCGGCATGTCGCGGGTTATGCCATCCCATGGAATAACGAAAGAGGTATCTTTGATAACACCTGTTTCCAGGCCTACGAGGGCGTTGAAGATCTTAAAAGTAGAGGCTGGCAGGAAGCGTTGCTGAGAACGTTCCAGGTTATATACTTTAAAGGTGCCCTGGCTGTTGTTGAACAGCATAAAACATCCTTCCACCTTGTATTCGGCGAAGTATTTTTCCCAGTTCTTTTCGTTCTCGACGTTATTCGGTGCGCAGGCATTGGCCAAGAAGGCTATCAGCAGGAGTATCCAGCCAGTCTGTTTCATTATGCATTCTTTGTTTAGTGCTGCAAAAGTAGATATTTAGTGGTACAGCACGAAATGACAAAAGGATGCCATGTGGCATCCTTTTGCTGATCTTATATATAAGCAGTTATTTAATTACGCCTAATTCTTTACCAACCTTGGTGAAGGCGGTGATCGCTTTGTCCAGGTGAGCCTGCTCGTGTGCGGCGCTCAGCTGTACGCGGATACGTGCCTGGCCTTTCGCAACAACAGGGAAGAAGAAGCCGATCACGTAGATACCTTCTTTCAGCAGTTTGTCGGCAAATTGCTGGCTCAGCACTGCGTCATACAGCATTACAGGAACGATCGGGTGATCGCCGGGTTTGATATCGAAACCGGCTTCCGTCATTTTGGTGCGGAAGTAACGGGTATTGTATTCCAGTTTATCGCGGAGGGCGGTAGTCGCGCTCAGCATATCCAGTACGGAGATGGACGCGCCTACGATGCTTGGAGCAACGGAGTTGGAGAACAGGTACGGACGGCTACGCTGGCGCAACATGTCGATGATCTCTTTTTTACCGCTGGTGAAACCGCCGGATGCACCACCTAAAGCTTTACCCAGGGTGCCGGTGATGATGTCGATACGGCCCATTACGTTGCGGTATTCGTGGGTACCACGACCGGTTTTACCCAGGAAACCGGAAGAATGGCTTTCGTCGATCATTACGATGGCGTCGTATTTATCCGCCAGGTCACAGATCTTGTCAAGCTGGGCGATCGTACCGTCCATGCTGAAGGAGCCGTCAGTTACAATGATGCGGCTGCGCAGGTGAGCGGATTCCTGGAGTTTGGCTTCCAGGTCAGCCATATTATTATGCTCATAACGGTAGCGCTGTGCTTTACAGAGGCGTACACCGTCAATAATAGAGGCATGGTTCAGGGCATCGGAGATGATAGCATCTTCTTCATTGAAGAGTGGTTCAAATACGCCACCATTTGCGTCGAACGCTGCTGCGTAGAGGATGGTATCTTCAGTACCGAGGAAGGAAGCCAGTTTCTGCTCCAGTTCACGGTGAATATCCTGCGTACCGCAGATAAAGCGTACACTGCTCATACCATATCCGTGAGTGTCAATGGCTTCTTTGGCAGCCTTCACCACATCGGGGTGGCTGGAAAGACCCAGGTAGTTGTTAGCACAGAAGTTAACAACGGTATTGCCGCCTACCTGAATTTCGGCGCCTTGTTCTGAAGTGATAACTCTCTCATTCTTGAAAAGGCCGGCTGTACGTATGTCATCCAGCTCCTTTTGGATACGGGTAATGAATTTCTGGTTCATAAATAGCAGATTTTTGTAACCTGGTCAAAGTTATAGGATTAAATGTATTACGAATCCCGCAGCTATATGGACATTTGTCACGGAGCGCCAAAAAGTTTGACGGGGTTGTAACATTTGGGGACCGCTCTGCGTCATAGTAATGTCTGCCCCTTGTTTCCCCGACAGGATACATCCTGAAAGGAGAACCGGCCGAAGGTTGAATTTCCGCGCTATTGAAAAGGATGGCTGAGGCTATGCGGGAACTCTCCATCCGGAGTAGCAGGGTTGACAGAACTGTAACGTACAGGTAAATAGTGTGTTAGAAGTGAGGAAGAGCGATAGCGCGTATTAATAATTGTCGGACATTAGCACTAAAATCCCGCAACACCCGGATGACGGAAAAGGAGTATAATCAATGCGTGGATCTGTACGCGGACAATCTCTTCCGGTTTATTGTTAAAAATTTAGACCATACTGAGGATGCCAGAGATGTTGTACAGAATGCGTTTGAAATATTGTGGAAGCACTGTAAAGATGTGCCTTTTGAGAAAGGCAAGTCATACCTTTTTACTGTAGCGTACCACAATATGATAGACCATGTCCGTAAAGTGAAGCGCATCTCCCTGGTAGACGAGTTCAAAGAGGAAACGAAGATTTCAGAGCAGCGGATCCATGATGCGAAGAAGGTATTGGAAAAGGCGCTGGACCGTTTGACAGATGTACAGCGTTCACTGATATTATTAAAAGACTACGAAGGGTACAGCTATGAGGAGATCGGAGATATCATGAAACTGAACCCCTCACAGGTGAAAGTTTATCTGCATCGCGCCCGCTTACACCTGAAGCAGTACCTGGTCAAAATGGAAAATGTGATCTAGTACAGGTCTGGAGAATCGAGTAATATTGCATAATAATTATATGTCTTGATTTGGCAGTAAATATCAACATATCGAACTACGAAGAATTTCTGCTCAGCGCCATCGATGGTGAGCTGACAGGAGAGGAGCGTGCTGCATTGGAAGCCTTCATGGAACTCCATCCGGAAATCCGTAAGGAGCTGGCCCTGCTGGAGTCCACGAAACTGCAACCAGATACGACCATGGCGTTTGATGCAAAAGACCTGCTGTACCGCAAGTCTGATGTATTGTCGGCTGCCAATTATGAGCGCTTCCTGCTGGATTATGTTGATAATGAATTAAATACGGCCGAAAGGACACAGCTGGAGACATTGATCAGCCAGCACCCGCACATACAGCAGGAACTCCACCTTTTACAGGCAGCCCGTTTAACCCCGGACCTTGCTGTAACATTTGAGAATAAAGCATCGCTATACAGAAAGGAACAGACCAGGGTACGTCCGATATGGTGGTGGAGCGCCGCTGCAGCTGTTGTGGCAGGACTTTCCTTCTGGCTCATTCCTGAACAACATACGGGAGGACCGGCATCTATGGCTGTCAATCAGCCTGCTGCGCAAACCAGTACGTCTTCACAGACAGCGCCACAGTTGGTAACAGTGCCACAGGCATCCGCACCGTCTGTTGCCCAAAATGATAATCCGGCATCCAGTCAGTCGCAAGTCGCTGATAACGTGACCAATGAGCAGGTGCAACACCCGGCGACAGCCGCTGACAAAAACCGGAATACCGCCTTGTCAAATGCTCTCGCCCGCAACCGGGTAGCTGATAAAGCGATAAACCGTCCGACGCCGGAAACAAACGAATCAAAACAGCAGGAACCTGCTAACCATATTCCTGACACCAGGGCAGTCGCACTCGCCAAGATACCACAACCGGCATCTACTTCCGGCGAGGTCGTACAGCAACTGCAGGAAAAGAGTGAGCAACAGGAGAAGATACTGGCTGAAAATGCAACGGTAGTAGCTGAGAAATCTGCAGCAATGGCCAATGCGACCAAAATCAGTAGTGCCGCTCCTGAAGCCGCCAGCGCCGCACCGGCTAATGTGAAAGGAGAACTGGTGGTAGCGGTGACCATGAACGGAGACAGTAAGCTGCTGAATGGGGTTGCCAATGTCGCCCGGTTCCTGTCCCGTAAAAAGAAATAATCAGGAAGAATGAATTTTTTTGATATGAAGGGTAAAGCTTTACGCTATTTATTGTTACTGCTTATTGTAAGTGTTGGTGTACAGGCCCAGACTGCCGACAGTCTTGTTGAGACGTTCCAGGTAAAAGGGCTGATCATCATGAAGGGAAAGGATGCAAAAGGCAAACGCATCTTCAGGGTTTACAATGACACCGCTTATGCGAAAGAAAGGTTGAAGAAGAACCTGCAAACCAGATGGTTTGTCGTGGACCTCGGCTTTAACAACTATATCGACCGCAGCGATTACGGCGGAGCCGTAGCACTATCCTATTACGCAGCACCTAACGGCTATGCTGACAGCTATAATAAATCCTATACTTATTCTGCTGCCGGCCTCAATACCCTGGCGCCTCGTGGGGGAAGTGCACCACTTACACCTTCGGAGTTCAAGCTTATTACCGGAAAGTCCATCAATGTGAACATCTGGCTATTCCAGCAAAGGCTGAATATCTACAAGCACAAATTGAACCTGATCTATGCGCTCGGTGTCGAAATGAACAACTACCGCTTTGCGAGAAATATCACTTACGTACCGGGTTATCCAACTGAGATCGTAAGAGATAATGTGAATTTCTCTAAAAACAAGCTGTTTGCTGAATACCTGAGCGTACCGCTGATGCTGAACTTTAACAGTAATCCGGCCCGTCCTTCCAGAGCTTTTAAAATGGGCATGGGCGTAATGGGTGGTTATCTTGTAAAAGCGAGGACAAAGCAGATCAGCAGAGAAAGAGGAAAAGAGAAAAAAGTAGATGACTTCAACCTGAACAAATGGAAACTCAGCCTTACCGGAGACATTGGTTATGGACCTCTTAAGCTTTATGGTAATTTCGCGCTGACTCCTTTACATGATTATGGGCTGGAACAGTATCCTTTCTCCATTGGGATACGTTTTAATAGCTTTTAACGTTTTTTGGGGGATCAAAATCTAAGATGTATGCGTTCTTTTATTGCCTTTCTGGCCTGTACGGGATTTATAGTATGGGCTCATTCATGTGAGAAGAGAATTGTAGGGGTTAAAATTTATGGACACAAAGCCGGCATTAGTGAAAGTGAAGACGAGGTGCGTTACTCGTCTGTTGAGCGATCAGATGAGCGCCCTTTACTGTTAGCCAATGTACAGACACCTGTTGCCCTGGATGCACTGTTTGTTAATGTCCAGTATGGACCCGCTCCGGAAATGGATTGGAAGAAATAGTCCATTGCTCATTTTTTAATTCCATTTAACAAATTACTGCCCGGACACATCCGGACATTACCATTATATTTGGTAATGTTTATTTTATTTTCAAAAACCAATTCATGAACCTCATTCAAAAAGCAATCTGTTTATTGCTTGTGACCTCTTCTATGTCCACAATAGCAGGAGCGCAACAAAAGAAGTACGAATGGAAGGAGGGAACATCGGCAGGGTATACTTATAAGTATATCATTAATGACCCGATGAAAGCCCGCTTCTACACATTGAAAAACGGCCTTACCGTTATCCTTTCTGTCAACAAAAAAGACCCACGCATTCAGACGCTGATCGGTACCCGTGCTGGTAGTAACGACGACCCGGCTGATCACACAGGTCTGGCGCACTACCTGGAACACCTGCTGTTCAAAGGTACCCAGCAGTACGGCTCCCTGGACTGGTCCAAAGAGAAACCTTATCTGGACCAGATCGAAGGGTTGTATGATACTTACAATCATACGACCGGTGTTGCTGCCCGTAACGCGGTTTATCACAAGATCGACAGCGTATCCGGTCTGGCTGCGAAGTATGCCATCGCCAACGAGTATGACAAAATGATGTCAGGTATGGGCGCTCAGGGTACGAATGCACATACCTGGGTAGAAGAGACCATCTATGAGGAAGATATCCCTTCCAACGTAGTGGACAAATTCCTGGCTGTGCAGGCAGAGCGATTCAAAGACCCGGTATTCCGTCTGTTCCATACAGAGCTGGAAGCCGTGTACGAAGAAAAGAACAGAGGTCTGGACAACGACGGCCGTAAATCTTACGAGCTGATGTTATCTACCCTGTTCCCTACGCACAACTATGGTCAGCAGAGCACCATCGGTACGGTAGAACACCTGAAGAACCCTAATCTGAAGGCGATCCGTCAGTTCTACAACACCTACTATGTGCCGGGTAATATGGCGGTTGTAATGGCCGGCGATCTGGACCCTGATCAGGTGATCAAACAGGTAGATAAAGCATTCTCTTATATGCCGGCTAAACCTGTGGTTACCTACAAGGCGCCGGTTGAGAAACCGATGTCTGCTCCGATCGTAAAGGAAGTATTCGGTCCTGATGCTGAAAACGTGATGATCGCTTTCCGTATGCCGGGTGCGCTGGATGTAAAATCCAATGTACTGCTGTCTGTTATTTCTGAAGTAATGAACAACGGTAAAGCCGGTCTGCTGGACCTGAACATCAACAAACAGCAGAAAGTACTGAATGCAAGCGCGGGGGTAATGGGATGGAAAGACTATTCCGTGTTTTCGCTGAATGGTAAAGCTAAACAAGGCCAGACACTGGAAGAAGTAAAAGACCTGTTACTGGGTCAGCTGGATATCCTGAAGAAGGGCGAGTTTGACGAATCAATGGTGAAAGCGATCGTAAACAACGCCAAACTGGCTGAACTGACTGGTCTGGAAAGCAACAGCAACCGTGCGAACGCACTGATGGACGGCTTTATCAAACACAGAGGAAAGAACTGGGTAACAGACGTGTCTTTCGTGGATGATATGGGCAAGGTAACCAAACAACAGATCGTTGAATTTGCCAACAAATACTTCGCAAACAACTATGTACTCCTGTACAAACGTAAAGGCGAAGACAAAAATATTCAAAAAGTAGACAAACCTGCTATTACACCGGTTGAAGTGAACCGTGAAGCACAATCTGCTTTCCTGAAACAGGTGAACGAAATGCCGGCTTCCGGTATCCAACCAATGTGGCTGGATTACGATAAAGATATCCAGAAAGGTAAACTGGGCGCTTCTGACGTACTGTACGTACAAAACAAAGACAACGGTCTCTTCCGTCTGTACTACCGTTTTGATATGGGTAGCTGGAACAATAAACTGTATCCGCTGGCCGCACAGTACCTTCAGTTCCTGGGTACCGATAAGTACAGCTCTGAGCAGATCAGCAAAGAGTTCTACAACATCGCATGTAATTTCAATGTTTCTACCGGTGCTGACGTAACCACACTCAGCGTTACTGGTTTACAGGAGAACTTTGATAAAGCGGTAAGTCTGTTTGAACACCTGCTGAAAAACTGCCAGCCAAATGAGCAGGCACTCACCGCATTAAAAGGGCGTATAGGAAAGGGTCGTTCTGATGCTAAGCTGAATAAGGGGAACATTCTGAAAGGACTTGCCAGCTACGGCATGTACGGTGAAAAGAACCCTTTCAATAACCAGCTGAGCCAGGCTGATCTGGATGGCGTTACTGCGCAGCAACTGACAGACCTTCTGCATGAATTGCCAGCGTACCAGCATATGGTGATCTATTACGGTCCGCAGACACTGGACGCTGCTATTGCCGCTATTGGTAAACAGCATCAGATATCTGCTTCACCAAAAGCGGTACCTGCGCCGGTGAAGTTTGACAAAATTTCACAGGATAAAAATCAGGTGCTGTTCACCGATTACGATATGGTACAGTCAGAAGTGAACTGGATCAGGAACGGTGGTACTTACAGCCCTGAAACAACTGCCCTGGTAAGCGTGTTCAACGGTTACTTTGGTGGTAACATGGGTTCTATCGTATTCCAGACCATCCGTGAGTCTAAAGCGCTCGCTTATTCTACTTACGCATACTATGCTGCGCCTGACAAAAAAGACAGCCGCTATTCCATGGTTGCATACGTAGGCAGCCAGGCTGATAAAATGAATGATGCGATCGGTGGTATGAACGAACTGCTGAATGATATGCCTCGTTCCGATAAAGGCTTCCAGACTGCAAAACAGAGCCTGAAACAGGATATAGAAACTGAGCGTATTACACAGGACGGTATCATCTTCAGTTATCTGGCCGCTAAAAAACTGGGACTGGATACTGATTATCGTAAGGTCGTATACGGACAGATCGATGGTATTACCTTCGATAATGTAAAACAGTTCCACGATCAGAACATTGCCAAAAAGCCTTATACTTATTGTATCCTGGCTTCTGAAAAGAAAGTGAATCCGGAAGATCTGAAGAAGTATGGCGACGTGAAAGTCGTTACACTGGAGGAGATTTTCGGGTACTAATTATATAGCGGTATAACCGTTTTTTCTAAGGACCATCCGGTTCCGTTCAGCTGAAAGTTGAACGGAAATTCCGGATGGTTCTTTATTTTTGCGATCTATTTTTTTGCGCGCTGCAATAATGCATTGACAGCCAACGTTAACTAAATTGCAAAATCCCTGTGAAAATGAATCGCTATTGCTTGTTGATGCTCCTGGTGCTGACTGTGACCGTATCAGGATTTACTTTTAAAGGAGGTGACGAAGATTATTTGTATGAAGTGAAATTACACCCTGGCAACATTGATCCCGATAAAATATTTCTGTTGGTGGACAAGAGTGATTACCGGATGTACTTATACGAGGATGTTACTTTAAGAAAGATTTATAAAGTAACATTTGGTAACAAAGATCAATCAGACAAGAGACAGGAAGGAGATCGCCTGACGCCCGAGGGTACATTTCATATATTGAGCAAAAGAATGGACAAGCTCTGGAACCGTTTTATGCTGCTGGATTATCCGAACGAAGCCTCCTGGAATAAGTTTCATGAGTTACAGAACGCAGGCGTATTGCCAGCGGGCGCTACCCCTGGTGGCGGTATTGGTATACACGGTGTGGAATGGAACTCCGGTATACGTGACAATTATGTCGAAGGTCGCATCAACTGGACGCTTGGATGCGTAAGTATGAAGAACGGCGACGTCAGTGAACTATACGATATTATCAAGGTAGGAACACCTGTTGTTATAAGACGCTGATCCCTGTATTGCACATTGCAGTGTGTCTTATTACCTTTATTATAAGCAACGAATTCGAAGATCTTACATGCTGAATTTTGATGAAGAACAATGTCGTTATGGCCTTAAGCCGGGAGCATTGTAGTGATGTCTGGCCATCGGTCCGGCACCATGAACTATCATAAAGGCGGGTATTGGTCTTGTGAGGCACACTTCATTCGGGTGGAGTGTGCTTTTTTTATGCGGTCTATTGCAGGAAGCTTTTAACAGCTGTTTTCCATTTCTCTCCTTCATTACGGCAGAATGACTGATGACCTGATCTCTCAAAGATGATCAGTTTCTTTTTACGGGTGCCCAGCTGACGGTACACGCTGTTGGTCTCCTGACGGGTAACACGGTTATCCTGCGTGCCCCAGCATACCAGCGCCGGCATATGGATGTTTTGTGCATAGTCCGCAGGGTTATAACTGAATCCCCAGAACCCGTTCTCGATACCACCCCAGAAAGTGAGCATTTCTGCCAATGGCGTGCCTGGTAAATTTACAGCGCGCATTCTTCCTTTAACGGCATCTGTGAGCTTCGCAAAGGAGCATTCAAGGATAACCTTGTCCGGGTGCAGGTGATAGGCAGGAACAGCCCTCAGAATAGCGGCAGCGCCCATACTTACGCCCCACATTACAATGTGTTTTTCTCCCTTTTGCTGTACAAAGTTGTACGCCAGCATTACATCTTCCGCTTCCTTATAACCGATGGTACAAACATCACCCTGACTATTGCCATGCGCGCGGAAGTCCATCAGCAACGTATTATAGCCCAGCTGGCGGAAATAGGCGGCTTCGGGTATCGGACCATCTTTGCCTCCATTGTAACCATGAAAAAGGACCACGGTTCCTTTTGCGTCCGGACGCGGCATCCACCATCCTTCCAGTTCAAGACCGTTGGACGTTTGTACATGTATTGTTTCGTAAGGTACTTCAGGTTTGTGTCTGATGGCGGATTTTGAAAGACGTACACCCAGTAATACCATCTTTGCTTTTTCAAAGACGCTCATCTGTTCCGGTTGCTGATGTTTGTTGGCGAACGTGCCGGCAGTATAAAAGTGCGTGAATTTCCAGGCATGAAAAGCGGCAACGACATTCAGCAGGAGAAACAAAACAAGGAAAATGCGCAGGGTACGTTTCAGAAACTTCATGGTGTAAAAATATAAAAAGCGGGTGTATCATTTATGGATACACCCGCTTTTTGCTTTACTATGAAAGGAGGTATGTTTAGTAACCTGCGTTCTGGGTCATGTTTGGATACAGCTCCAGTACAGATGCCGGAATTGGCAGGTACATGTGATAGTTTTTGTAGCCTTTGTCAGTCAGTACTTTTTCGGCCTGATTGGTCAGCACCAGGAAAGCATAGCGGAAACCTTCGCGATACAATTCATCTTTATAAAGTGACCCTAATGCTGCAATTGCTTCGTCCATGTTTTTCGGATCGGAACCGGAGGTCTTACTGCGTGCACGGATGGTGTTGATAGCGTCCCTGGTGCCAGAGAGATCGTTTGCCATTGCTTTACCATAGCCTCTCAGCAACCATGCTTCCGTGTAGCGGATAACCGGGAAGAATTTGAAGACTACGTTATTACGTACGAAGTAATTGATGAAAGGACTTTCTGTCGTGTTGAATAAAGGCAGGCTCCAGATGATCTCATGATTGGATGAATTCGTAAAGACGGTGCTATAATCAACCAGTTCAAATTCTTTTGAATCGATCACAGCACTGGTGTGTGCTAGGAGCGCTTCGATGTCGCTTTCCTTGAAAGCTAATCTTGCCAGCAACATATGCGCCACATGGCTGGTAGCGCGTCCGATCGCATTAGCAGCTGGTATAGCCGGTAATGCAGGTAGTACGGCATTCAGTTCTGTTTTGATAAATGCGCTGGTTTCTTCCCAGGATGCACGTTTAAGATCGGCGCCGATGTTTGCGTTTTTAAGAATGGGTAGTTGTCCGAAGTAAGTATGCAGGTCCAGGTAGACAAAGGCACGGTATGCCCTTATCTGTGCTGACAATGCTGAATGGTCACCACTGATCTGTTGCAGACTTAAGAGCATTTTATTCAGCTCCAGTATATTGTTGATATAGGCGGACCAGATGCTGGTTGTGCCATCAGTGGCTGCGTTGAATGTAAATTCATCATAGTCACACCAGTTAGTGATAACACTACAATCTGCATCATCACTGAGCACCCCGTCCAATATTGCCAGGCGGTTATGTGTTACGCCAATGTTGGAGGTGATCGTGCTGAACGCTGTTTCTATCTGATCTGTTGTTGTATAGAGGGTAGATTTTGAATTGGATTTATAGCCTACGATGACATTTACTGTAGCGATGCCGTCTTTCTTGATATCGTAGCTAAGGGATGTTACTTCTGCAACATCTGTGGCATTGATGATCATGTCCCCGTTCAGGTCTTTGAAACGGAAGTCGCCGGGCATCGCTCCTGACTGAAGCGGGGTTTGCGGATTTTTAATTTCTGTTTCGGACTGGAACAGGGTGTCTGATACCATTGTATTGCCGTTAGCATCGAGCCAGATATTGGTCATATCTCCCTTGGACGCAAAAATGAAATATTTGCCAGGGGTGACATTTTCAAATAGTGCCTTGCCCGATTGGTCAGCCGTGGCAGTATATGCCGGTCTGGCTTCAAGGAGATCTTTTTTTGATGCAAACAATTGCACTTTTGCTTCGGTGGTGGGTGTTCCTTTTGGATGGGCTACATCCCATTTGGTGGCATCCCATACAGTAACGACCAGGTCTGGAATCCCGGCAGGAGGAGGTTCTGGAGTTGGCTTATCTTTTTTGCATGCCCAAAGGCTGCATAACAGTACAGGAATGAGGATTTTTTTCATGGAAAAATTGTTAAAGTTGGGATAATGGTCTTTTGTCCGGTTCCGAATGTTTCGTTCGCAGGTTAAATATGGTTTCGCTCGGGTTCTATGCTACGCGGTTTCCTGGGTGCAAGGATACAAAAAAAGGGCTGAATATGTCAGCCCTTTTTATAATGTGAGTGTTAATAACTGTTAAAGCCTGCTTCTTTTGATCTCTTCCACGACAGCTGGGTCCAGCAGGGTAGAGGTATCGCCCAGGTTGTCCAGTTCTCCTTCAGCGATCTTACGGAGAATGCGGCGCATGATCTTACCGGAACGGGTCTTAGGTAAACCACTGACAAACTGGATTTTGTCCGGTTTGGCGATCGGGCCGATGATACGGGATACTGTCTGCAGGATGTCCTTTTTGGTCAGTTCCGGATCATGGGTCTGTCTTTCGGTGATCACGTACGCATAGATACCCTGCCCTTTGATGTCGTGCGGGTAACCTACGACAGCGCTTTCTACTACGCCGGCGTGCATGTTGATGGCATTTTCCACTTCGGCGGTACCGATACGGTGGCCGCTCACATTAAGTACATCATCTACGCGGCCGGTGATGCGGTAGTAACCGTCTTCATCACGCAGACAGCCGTCGCCGGTAAAGTAGAGGTTATCATATGTGGCGAAGTAGGTGGTGCGGCAACGTTCATGATCGCCATAGGTCGTACGTAGCATGCCTGGCCATGGGAACTTGATACAGAGGTTACCATTGACGTTATTGCCCGTTATTTCTTCTCCTTTTTCATCTACCAGTATTGGCTGAATACCTGGCAGCGGGAGGGTGGCATAACCTGGTTTTTCTTTGGTGATGCCGGCAATAGGTGTGATCATAATACCGCCGGTTTCAGTTTGCCACCAGGTGTCGACGATCGGACAACGTCCTTTACCGATATGATCTTTGAACCAATGCCATGCTTCCTCATTGATAGGTTCACCAACGCTACCCAGTTTTTTGAGAGAGCTGAGATCTTTATGGTTTACCGGACCGAGACCGTAACCCATCAGACTGCGGATAGCGGTTGGCGCGGTGTAAAGAATATTTACACGGAATTTATCTACGATAGACCATAAACGGCCTGCATCAGGATAAGTAGGCACACCTTCAAACATGAGGGTAGTAGCGCCGGCACTGAGCGGACCGTAGATGATATAGCTATGACCGGTGATCCATCCCACATCGGCCGTACAGAAGTAAACTTCTCCGGGTTGGTACTGGAAGGTATTTACGAAGGTATAGTTTGCGTATACCATATAACCGCCACAGGTATGTACAACCCCTTTAGGTTTACCGGTAGAGCCGGAAGTGTAGAGGATGAAGAGCATGTCTTCCGCATCCATTTCTTCAGCAGGGCAGGGAGGGTTCCCCATGGTTTCGACTTGTTTGATCTCGTCTTCCCACCAGAGGTCACGACCTTTGATCATGCTGACAGGTGTGCGGGTGCGGGTACATACGATCACCTTTTTAACGGAAGGGCAGCCCATGAGGGCGTCATCAATAACAGACTTGAGCGGAATATCTTTATTACCACGGAATGCACCGTCGCAGGTGATCACCAGACTGGCCTGGGCATCCTGGATCCTGTCGGCAATGGACTGGGCGCTAAAGCCACCAAATACTACTGAGTGGATCGCACCGATACGGGCACAGGCAAGTACTGCAATGGCCAGTTCGGGGATCATGCCCATATAGATACAAACGCGGTCGCCTTTCTTTACGCCATTGTTTTTCAGCACATTGGCGAACTGGCAAACTTTATTATAAAGGTCACGATAAGTAATAACGCGGTGGTGTTCTTCCGGATCGTTAGGTTCCCAGATAATAGCGGGTGTATTTCCCAGGGTGCCCAGGTGACGGTCAAGGCAGTTTTCGGTAATATTGAGTTTACCGCCAGTGAACCATTTCACGTCCGGATCTTTAAAGTTCCATTCCAGTACCTTATCCCATTTGCGGCGCCAGTAGAAATGATCAGCGACGTTGGCCCAGAAGCCTTCCGGGTCCATAACACTCTGCTGATAATTCTGTTGATACTCTTCTAAGCTCTTGATCTGATACGGATAAGCCATAGCTGCAATCAGTTTTTGTTGGTCAAATTAAGTAACGTGTTAGCAATCTGCAGCTTAAATTTAATAAAATTGGGCAATAGTCAATAACAAACCTCTGCATGTTCTGATTGGGCCAGGAATGGTGTTTTCAGCTGGTCTGAGGGGGCTCCCGGAGTTAGCATCTAAATGGGCATAGGTCATGAATGAGTACAGGTGCTTAATTAGTCCTTAGCGGGCTTTCTCCTGTATTTCTCGCAGTATTCCCAAAAACCTTCGAATACCTCATCCAGTATTGCGATGATCTTTTCTTTTTCTGCATTGCTGAGATTGGGCGTAATCTTTTCGCTGTTGGAACTGCCTGGCCTGAGGGCAGTACGCATTTTGCGGTAGAAAGTGGGGATACTCCATGAACATTCCTCGCATACGCGCTCGCGGAAGTAGATCGGGAGATTGATCATCCTTGAATGCACATCCTGTAACAAATTGATTGGTTCAGGTGCAGAAGGCATCTTCTTTTTCATGTTGAATGTTTTTGGTTTAATGTGATAATGATTAATTGAGAGTTTCTTACCACTGTAATAATAATGATTGTGATGTAAGCAAATCTATTTATAAATATTTTATTGTAGCAATTTTTAATTAAATATTTTTCTGAGTACTTACGCCATTATAATTGATTGTTATGTAGTTGATTACAATCGATTTCTGTGAACAGAAAAATCCCCCTGTCAATATTTCTCATTGAAACACAATGTGTACGGAATCGTTACTCAAAAAATGTGTGTTACCCGCATTATCACGCTGATAACTATATTGTCTATATGAATTTCTAATTATGACATTGAAATGGAAATTATTATTATATTGTATGAATTGCACACCAGCGCAAACCACTGTTAGTAAAATATAGCATACATGTCCAGGTTAATCCACATGGGCCAGCGCCTTAAACAAATATTAAAACAGAAGAAAGTTAAAATAGTAGACTTCGCAGACATGGCTGGTTTCACCAACCAGATCGCACATTATCATTTGCGTAAGAGTGATATGAAGCGGAGTACACTGGAGAAATTCTGTGAGATCATCGGTGTTACACCAGAAGAATTTTATGAATGGAACAGTACCCCTTCGGCGAACGGAGAAAAAGGAGCAGAAAGTACAATATTACATCACGGAGGCCGGTTAATGGAGCTGATAGGAGAACGCGGACTGAATAAGACCAGACTGGCCAAACGGCTCGGTATGAGCCGCAGAACGATGTACAACCTGTTTGAAAAAGAAGTGTTCGGCGCAGAAGAGCTGGACAGGGTCGTAAGGGCACTGGAAATGACCACCACCAGTTTCCTGCATCCAGGCGCCCTGGAAGATGCCCGTCAGGCTGAAAATGATGAAATGCTGGCACTCAGAGAGAAGTACTATAAGTTACTGGAAGAGCACAACATGTTACTCAAAAGTTATTCATCCCTTAAAGAAGGACTCGAACTTGCCAAGAAAGACATTTTACAATTACGTAAACAGGCGCGTTCAAAAAAAGCCTGATACACGGAAAGACACAACTAACTATCTCAGTACACCCAAACAACATTCCACAGCCGGTTAACCCATATTAGCCACATTGTGATCTTCAGGGTTTTTATCGAATAGTAAAATTGTTATAGTTTTACGCGTATTACTATTATGATAATCAAATTATCATAAATCTCTTTCAATGAATTATCTGCCGAATGCGTTCGATACGCCCGTATGGTATCTGGTAATGCCCGTTTGCGGCGCCGGAGAAGAAGTCTTTACCCGTAAGCGGTATGCTGATATTGTGGCTGCAAAGCTGAACAATGATCAGCACCATGCACTGGTGAAAGTGGAAGATTATATGTTCCTGCCCTCGTCCATTCATATCATGGTACGCGAAGGCGCACTCACTCTTGACCTGTGGTGGCAACCCTTTATGGATGCCGTACTGGAAGAGATCCGTCAGCTGGCGCCGGACGAAAAACTGTCGTGGTGTAATGAAACATACGAACGCATTGCTGATGCCGAAGCTTTTGAGCACAGGGCATACGAAATGCTCTTCCTGCCAGTCTGGAAAGGCCTGGCCACAGACCCCGAGGGGTACGCCTATAATAGTGTCAATAACAGGGCGAAGATCGACTTACAATAAAAGCCCTGCCACATCCTGCCAGGTATCCACCCTTTTGAAATCAGTTACATGTACGTTATGTGGCGCCGTGAACATCAGTCCCTGTCCCTTGAACGGTTGCAGGTTCTTCACATGGTCATCTATCATATAATCTGCCTGTACGATCGTTTTAGAACCACAGAAAACAATGTGCTGCCATGTAATGAACGGATAGTGCTCCGCCAGCCAGTCTACCTTCTCCGGAAGGGATGCCGGAAATTCCATTGCAGCTGATACAATAAATACCTCGTGCTTGTCCTGTAATGCCCTGATAACTTCCTGACTGTCCTTAATTACCGGTTTCGTTCTGAAGAAGCCTGGTTCAAACAGGAAGGACCTGATGATATCCTTTTCATGCGGGAAACCTGTCGTCTCCGGTTTGCCATATAAGGCGTCCTTATCTACCTGTACGCCATAACGTTTAGCATACCAGTCAATCATCTGCTGCGTGGTATCCGCCATAACGCCATCCATGTCTATTGCAATTCTTGCCATATTTTGCTGTTTTGTGCAAAGTTATGCCTTTTGATGAGAATAAGTAGCATAATATTGCAAAATGTTTCGTAGTTTTGCTGGAAATTGCAAGAATATGCTGAAAGAAGAGCGCTTTGATTACATTCTCAGGAAGTTGCAGACGGACCATAAAGTACTGCATACAGAACTGAGTAATGATCTGCAGGTATCAGAAGATACCGTGCGGCGCGATCTCGAAGCGCTGGCCCAGAATGGTCTGTTGATCAAGGTAAGAGGCGGCGCTATTCCTCACTCTCCTCATCCGTATGCTTTTAATGAGCGTATCGGCATCCATGAAGATGATAAGAAGGCGATCGCTGCCAAAGCATTGTCCTTCGTGCGTGATGGCCAGACCATTATCATGGATGGTGGTACCTCCACATATGCACTCACAAAACTGTTCCCGCCCTCTTTACAGCTTACAGTGGTGACTCCCAGTATTCCCATCGCGATGCAACTGATGGAGCATCCGGGAGTGGATGTGATCCTGACCGGTGGCAGACTTTTCAAAAGTTCGCAGGTGACCGCAGGGATCGATACGATCCGTATGATTGAGAAAATGCGGGCAGATATCTGCTTTATGGGCGTGTGCAGCCTGCATCCTGAAGTAGGTGTGACCGGCCCGGATATGGACGAAGCAGCTGTAAAGAATGTTATGGTAGAATCGGCCAACAGGGTGATAGCCCTCGTGACCGGAGATAAAATGGGTACAGCAGAACCTTACAAGGTGTGTAATATAACAGCAATGGATACGATCATAACCGATGAAGCCGGATTATCCCTGGCCTTACCTTACCGACAGCTTGGAATTAATGTTATCTGATAGTAGAACAGTGAACTTTTAAGTATTTCTAAGTAATTAATGTAGCATGTTACAGGAGTTGACAGTCAGTCATTCACAAAAAAGGACCACGCGCATAGCCGTTAGTACCTTGTTTTTTCTTACAGGATTATGCTTTTCCAGCTGGGCGTCAAGAATCCCTGCCATTCAGCACAAACTCAACCTTTCTGAAGGCGAACTTGGTGGCATGTTGCTCGCCCTGCCGATCGGGTCTATTTTATCAATGCCTGTTGCCGGCGTACTGGTGAGCAGATATGGTAGCCGTTATGTACTGATGACAGCCGGCTTGTTGTATGCCTTTATTCTGCCAACATTAGGTCTTACTTCGACCGCCTGGCAGTTGTTTTCCTGCCTCGTACTGTTCGGGTTCTGTGGCAACCTGGCCAATATCGCGGTGAATACACAGGCCGTATTGGTGGAAGCGATGTACGGACGTTCCATTATGGCGTCGTTCCATGGTCTGTGGAGCCTGGGTGGTTTTACCGGCGCCTCCATTGGTTCGGGTATGTCGGCACTGGGCATTTTGCCTTACCAGCATTTCATCGTGATCATGGTATTAGCTATTATCATCGTAGCCGTGGCTATCCGCCATACGGTATCTCATGATGCGCCGGCAACGGGAGAGAAGACCCCTTTGTTCGCATGGCCTGATAAAGTATTGCTGATACTGGGCATTATCGCTTTCTGTTCCATGATCTGTGAAGGGACGATGTTTGACTGGAGCGGGGTGTATTTCAGAAAAGTAATTGAAGCGCCGGAGAAAACTGCCGGACTCGGATATACCGCCTTTATGAGTACGATGGCTGCCTTCCGTTTTGTAGCGGACTGGCTCACCACCCGTTTTGGATTCAAAAGAATGTTGCAGATAAGTGGCGGACTGACAGCCGGAGGCTTGCTGATCGCTGTATTACTGCCTTATTTCCCGACGGCTATTCTAGGTTTCCTGCTGGTAGGCGCAGGTGTTTCGTCTGTCGTGCCACTGGTATACAGTGCAGCCGGACGTAGTAAAACCTTATCACCAGGTATGGCCCTGGCGGCAGTATCCACTATCGGTTACCTGGGCTTTCTGGCAGGACCGCCATTGATCGGATTTGTGGCGCAGGCGACCAGTTTACGTATATCATTCTCCATTATCGCGGTGATGGGTATCTGTATAGCGGTAATGGGCACTAGGGCGAAGGAGTAACTTATAATAATGCGGAGTGTTTTAGAAAAATAGAGGGGCTGATCGTAATGATCAGCCCCTCAAATATTTTGAAATAAAGAGATGGTTATTTTTTAACTAATTCCACCATATAGGAGGTGTTCGCAGTGTTTACGATCGTGATCGCCTGCGGGGTCATTTCAAGGAACTTAACGGAATAAGAGTAGAAGTTGGCGAATTCCAGGCCATTATTGTCAACTACGATCGTCAGGATTTTACTCTCTGCATCAAAAGACCAGCCGCCTTTTTCCAGTTTGGTCTGCGTCTGTGTACCATAAGCCAGTTTGTCGCAGGTGGAGTTGTCCAGCAGGACGCGGGTAGCGCTGGCAGAGAATAATTCGCTGAATTCATTCTGGTCAGTGAACATCATGTCGTACTTGGTCACCCCTGAGATAGCGGCAATGCCTTCAAAGCACTGGCTATTGCTGTTGATGCAGTATTGCACCTTACTATCTACACAGGTGAAGTTGGTCCTGGATGTATCCGGCAGATAATAGTTCTGCCATTTACCGTTCGCATCGGTCCTCCTGTTGACTTTCCACGAACCTACGAAATCCTGGTATTCAGCAATGCCGTTCTGGCTGTGGATACGCACCAGGCCTTTCACATGGTTACTGATGTGGTTCAGGGAGTCGTACGCTGCATAGGTCACGGATAAGGTATCTCCGATGATGTAAGGAGGCAGCTTGATGATGATGGAAGAATCTATATAGTCGCCCTGGCGTCCCAGCGTCGTAGGCATACCTACGGCCTCTCTGTAGAAGCCACGGTTGGCGGAGTAATCTACTTTAAAGTGTGCGCCGCTGCCGTTGATGGTCACATAAAATCCTTTGATGGTGGATTCGTAGTAGGTGAAATTAGGTTTCACGACGATATATCGGCCGCTGATGGCGTTTACGATGTTTTTATCTTCGGTCAGGACCGGGGAGCCGGCTACACCGGATGCGGCAGGCATGGCCCCTGGGGTATAAAGACCGAAGGCTACTTTTACCTTGGTGGCCAGCATTGTGCGGTCCCCAAGATGGATAGTGTCAATTTTTTCTGGTTGTTCGGTTTCAGTACCGCCACCGCCGTCGTCTTTTTTACAGGCGTAAAAAGCAACTGCACAGGCCAGCACGCCGAATAATAATAGCTTTTTCATGGTATCAGGGTTTGTTAGATTGTCTGGATCAATTAAATAGCGTGTTAAGTAATGATAGTGATCGATCGGCTCCTTTCTTCAGAATTTGTCTTAATGTCAGTGAATGCTATATGCTCCTTAAACGCTTATAACTTGTTTTTCATATTAAAAAATAAGAACATTATATACGCGTTTCTGCCGCTTTAGGATTTGCTACAGGATAAAATGTTTATTAATCGCCTAACGTGTTGTGATGCAATCTGTTGTGTCTATTTTGGGACCGGGACAAAGTTTGTTCTCCTATAAAAGTATATGTTTTTTCTGAAATGTGATAGTGCGGGACGGAGATTAACAATGATTTTCCTGGCAGCTTTCGTTCTTATCCGAAAAGTTGCAGGAGGCGATTTGAGTACACTACATGCGCCGCAATAAATATGTTTATTAATATTATTCGTTTGGCTAACCCCTTATCAGTAAAGGATTTAAAACTTTACATTTCCTTTAGCGTTAAATTTAATTACCACAATAAACTTTGAAACCCTTAATTTTGCACGATTTTTTTGTCGGAGAATGGTACTAAAATCAGACTAGGTTTTAAAATTTTCAATTAGAATACGCAAATGCCGAAAGATTCCTCTATCAAATCTGTTCTTATTATTGGTTCTGGTCCTATTATTATTGGTCAGGCTTGTGAATTTGACTATTCCGGCTCCCAGGCAGCACGTTCGCTGCGTGAGGAAGGTATCAGGGTAGTATTGATCAATTCCAACCCGGCTACTATCATGACTGACCCTATGATGGCCGACAAGGTGTACCTGTTGCCGCTGACAGTAGAAAGTATAGAACAGATACTGGAGGAGCAACAGATCGATGCCGTATTGCCTACTATGGGTGGCCAGACAGCACTGAACCTTTGTAAAGAGGTAGATGAGCTGGGTATATGGGAAAAGTTCAATGTCCGCCTGATAGGTGTGGATATCAAAGCCATCGATAAGGCTGAAGACCGTGAACAGTTCCGCCAGTGGATGATCCGACTGGGCGTACCGGTAGCACCGGCTAAAACCGCGAACTCTTTCCTGGAAGGAAAGGAATTCGCACAGGAAATCGGATTCCCGCTTGTTATCCGTCCTTCCTTCACCCTGGGTGGTACCGGTGGTGGTTTCGTACACAGCAAAGACGATCTGGACGAAGCACTGCAACGTGGTTTACAGGCTTCTCCGATCCATGAAGTACTGGTTGAAAAAGCCGTACTGGGTTGGAAAGAATTTGAGCTGGAGCTGCTGCGCGATAAAAATGACAACGTGGTGATCATCTGTACTGTGGAAAACCTCGATCCAATGGGGGTTCACACAGGAGACTCCATCACAGTTGCACCTGCCATGACCCTGAGCGATACCGCTTTCCAGGACATGCGTAACAAAGCGATCATGATGATGCGTGACCTCGGTAACTTTGCCGGTGGTTGTAACGTACAGTTCTCGCTGAACCCTGAAAATGAAGAACTGATCGCGATCGAGATCAACCCTCGTGTGAGCCGTTCCTCTGCACTGGCTTCTAAAGCAACTGGTTATCCAATTGCAAAGATCGCTGCGAAACTGGCGATCGGTTATAGTCTGGATGAACTGGAAAACCAGATCACCAGGACCACTTCCGCATTCTTTGAACCAGCACTGGACTACGTGATCGTAAAAATGCCACGCTGGAACTTCGATAAATTTAAAGGTGCTGACCAGACCCTGGGTCTTCAGATGAAGTCCGTAGGTGAGGTAATGGCTATCGGCCGTACATTCACTGAAGCGCTTCAGAAAGCTTGTCAGAGTCTGGAAAATGATGCACTGGGTCTCGGTTACTACGGTAAATCAGCAATGAAGAGCGATCAGCTCCTCGAAAGACTGAAGACACCGACCTGGGACCGTATCTTCCGTATCAAAGACGCCCTGATGGAAGGTGTTTCTGTGAAACACATCCACCAGATGACCTATATCGACAAGTGGTTCCTGAACCAGATCAACGATATCGTGAACATGGAAAAGCAGCTGGCTGAACACGATCTGGAATCAGTAACAAAAGACATGCTGAGCGACGCCAAAAGAATGGGCTTCTCTGATATGCAGCTGGTCCACCTGTTCGGTAACTGTGAAGAGAAAGAAGTTTACGAAAAACGTAAATCCCTGGGCATCACACGTACCTACAAAATGGTAGATACCTGTGCCGCTGAATTTGAAGCAGTAACTCCTTACTTCTACTCCACATTCGATACTGTAAACGAAAGCAAACCTTCTGACAAAGGAAAAGTGATCGTACTGGGTTCCGGTCCTAACCGTATCGGTCAGGGTATCGAGTTCGATTACTGTTGTACACACGGCTTACAGGCCATCCAGGAATGCGGCTATGACGCGATCATGGTGAACTGTAACCCTGAGACAGTATCTACTGACTTCGACATGGCTAACAAGCTGTACTTCGAACCAGTATTCTGGGAACACCTGTGGGAAATCATCGAACTGGAAAAACCAGTAGGTGTGATCGTTCAGCTGGGTGGACAGACAGCATTGAAGCTGGCTAAACGCCTGGAAGAAAATGGCATCAGGATCATCGGTACATCCTTCGATAACATGGATATCGCCGAAGACCGTGGCCGCTTCTCTGAATTGCTGGAAGAACTGAAAATTCCTTTCCCTAAATACGGTACTGCATATAACACTGACGACGCGATCGAAGTTGCCAAGGAAGTAGGTTATCCTGTACTGGTGCGTCCTTCTTACGTACTCGGTGGTCAGCGTATGCGTATCGTGATCAACGAAGAGGAACTGGAAAGCTCTGTACTGAGCCTGCTGAAACACCTGCCAGGTAACAAGATCCTGATCGACCACTTCCTGGACCGTTGTCAGGAGGCTGAGATCGATGGTATCTTCGACGGTGAGAATTTCCATGTAATGGGCGTGATGGAACACATCGAGCCTGCAGGTATCCACAGTGGTGACAGTAACGCGGTGTTACCAGCGTTCAACCTGAGCCCGATGGAAGTAACCACCATGGAATACTACGCTGAGAAGATCGCTCGTGCGCTGGATATCCGTGGTCTGATCAACATCCAGTTCGCTATCAAAGGCGGACAGGTATTCGTGATCGAAGCAAACCCACGTGCGTCCCGTACAACGCCGTTCATCGCGAAAGCATACCAGGTGCCTTACCTGAACATCGCTACCAAAGTGATGCTGGGTGCTAACAAACTGACTGATTTCAAGATCGAGAAGAAACTGAAAGGTTTTGCGATCAAAGAACCAGTATTCTCCTTCAACAAATTCCCGGGCGTGAACAAAGAACTCGGCCCTGAAATGAAATCTACCGGTGAAGCGATCCGTTTCATCAAAGACCTCAGGGACCCTTATTTCAGGACCCTGTACAAGGAGAAGAGCATGTATCTGAGCAACAAGTAAAGATCAACGGAAAAAGGCCGTAATAAGCCGGATTCTGACTATAAAACAAAGGCGACATCATATCGATGTCGCCTTTGTCGTTTTTATGCTTTAAACGCCTGTATTATTCTGCACGGACAGGGCCGGCAGGTTTCTTCACAGCAGGTGTTTCTTTTAAATCTTTCATCAGTACTTCCACTGTTTTTTCCAGCTGGGGGTCTTTTCCGGCAATCACCTCCTGCGGCGTCATTTCGACTTCCACATCAGGAGCGACACCCTTATTTTCAATGATCCATTTGCCATCCTTACTGAAGATACCCAGACGTGGCGCTGTAACAAATCCGCCATCCATCAATGTCGGATAGTTATAGATACCTACCAGGATACCCATGGTAGTTGTACCTACCAGTGTGCCCAGTTTCTTCTCATGGAACATGAATGGCATCAGGTCGCCGCCGGAGCCGGCATAGCCGTTAGTGATCATGGCTTTCGGGCCAAAAATGGCATTACCCGGAGTGGTCATCGGCAAGCCTTCACGTGTACCCCAGTAGTTCAGCAGATCACGGTCCAGCAGGTCTATGACATAATCAGCCGCAGAACCGCCTCCATTAAAACGTTCGTCGATGATAACGCCTTTTTTATCCAGCTGTGAGAAATAGTAACGGTTGAAGTAGGTATAACCATCTCCACCGGTGTTTGGCATATAGACATACGCCAGTTTACCATTGCTCAGCTGATCCACCTTTTTACGGTTACCTTCTACCCAATCCATTTCCCTTAAATCATCCTCTGAATTAAGAGGAATAACGGTGTATTCTTTTGCACCATCGGCATCGGGTTGCTGGTTGATAAGTATACGTACCTGTTTGCCTGCGGTATTCTGAAACAGGCTGTAAATTTCTGTATCGCTGTTAACCGGTACACCGTTCACCGCAATAAGATAATCGCCTTCTTTTACCTTGATACCTGGTTGTGTCAGCGGCGCTCTGAATTGTGGGTTCCAGTTTAAGCCGGAGTAAATCTTCCTAAAGCGATAATGACCGTTTTCTATGCTGTAGTCTGCACCCAGCAATCCTACCGCTTCAATGACAGGTCTGGGTGCATCACCCTGCCCGACATAAGCGTGGCCGATCACCAGTTCGCTCATCATTTCATTGAACAGATAGTTGAGGTCTTCCCGATGACCAACATAAGGCAGGAAACGCTGGTACTTCTTTTTTACCGCTTTCCAGTCGGCGCCATGCATATTATCAACATAAAAGAAATCTCTTTCAATACGCCAAAGCTCATCGAACATCTGTGGCCACTCAGCAGCAGGATCGACAAGTGTGCGTACGTTGCCTATCTGCAAAGTGCCCTCACCTGCATTTGCTTTACTGCCGGTGCCAACAATGCCACAGGAACCTGATGCGACATACAACATTTTTTCTCCGTTCTGGCTTACCGTATAGCCATCGATACCGCTCATCAGCACATCGCTTTTACGTTTGGCAATGTCATAGCTGTACAGTGTATTGCCAGAGCGATATAAGAGTTTGTTGGCGACTAGTCCGTTCAGTTGTGAATATTCATCAGGAGGTAAAGGCAATGCAACAATACGCTGGTCAATATTCGCAAGGTCAATAGTAGTCTGTGTTTTCGAAGAATCTTTTGCATCTGGTTTCGCATCTGCTTTTTCCTCCTTTTCATTCTTTTCCTGTTCATCATCGCTTTCAGGCGCCAGCAGAGAAGGAGCATTGGCGGAGAGTACGATCGCATAGATACTACTACGAACGGGGCGTTCATATGACGTCATGTCCAGCCAGCCAGTATTCTGCGCGTAGTTGGTACTCGCCATGAAGAAGATGTATTTGCCATTTTTACTGAAGACAGGTTCTGCTGCTTCACTACGACCATCTGTTACCTGGCTGCTTTTTTTATCAGCAATATTGTAGAGGAATACTGCCTGCAGACTGTTAGGTAAACGCTTGCTGTAGGTGATCCAGCGGGAATCCGGGCTCCAGTTGGCGCTGAAGGTCTGGTCCGGACGATCGTAGCTGTCTTCATCGATCTGTGTTACTTTTTTGCTTTCTATATCGACATAGTACAGTCGTAATTTCTTATCTGCAAAGAGTATTTTTTTGTTGTCCGGCGACCATAAAGGACTATTGAAAAAGCTTGTTTCACCCAGTGGAATGATCTGTGCCGGCTTTTCTGCTTTCTGATCACGGATATGTAAAGCATATTCACCACCCGCATCAGAGAAGTAGGCAATGGATTTGCCATCCGGCGACCAGACAGGCGTACGTTCGTGTACACCCGGAGTAGCGGTGATGTTGCGTACGTTGCCTTTTTCTGCGGGAATGGTCAGCACGTCACCTCGGAACTGTACAACAGCGCGAACACCGGTAGGCGAGAGGTTGACGCTTCTGAGAGCGCCAACAGTAGCGTTGATATAATGAGGCCTCTTGTAGGGCAGGTCTGCCTCCAGACTGATGGTCAATGCCGTGCTTTTATTGGATGCAGCGTCCCATTTGTTGATCCTGCCTGCCTGTTCATACACGAGTGTTTTACCATCGGAGAACAGTGTTTTAACATCGTAGTCTTTATGATTGGAGATTTGTGTAACGGTCTTACCTGAGATAGAATAACGGAAGATGTTCGTCGTACCGTTTCTGTCGCTCAGGAAGTACACATCGTTACCCATCCATACAGGCCGAATATTGTTGGCGCCTGCATCCGGAATTTCGATGACGGTATTTGTCTGATTATTGAATATCCAGATCTTCGGCATGTTGCCACCTCTATAGTGTTTAAAGGGGCGATAGGTACCTGATCTTTCTGTAGGATCAGGGTTTTTGATGTAAGCGGTGTATAGTCCGTCGGGAGAGATATTTCCCTGGTGTGCCTCCGGCATTTTCAATTTAACGGGCATACCTCCATTGATGCTGACTTCAAACAACTGCTGGAAGCGCATGGAGAATGAGTTGCGGGTAGATGCAAAAACGATCTTGTCATTGCCATGCCATCCCCGTACGATATCCGCATCGGGGTGATGGGTGATGCGGCGGGGAATACCACCGTTGACAGATACGACATAGAGATCGACATTGCCATCATAGTTACCGCTGAAGGCGATCCATTTACCATCAGGGGATAACATAGGTTCCAGTTCGACATCCGGGTTGACGGTGATGCGTTGTGGATGTTGGCCATTTTCATCAGTGGTCCAGATATCACCTGCATAGTTAAATGCAATCTGATGCTGACTAATAGACGGGGAGCGCAATAACAGGGTCTCTGTTGATTGCGCTGTGGCTGTGGCGCAGGCAAGGCCTGTCAGCATAAGCAGGGTAACGGGTTTGTGTAACATGTGGCTCTGGTTAAACTGTTGAAGTGTATGTACTAATTTATACTTTTTCTCAGGTAAGTGGATACGGGAAAGTACTGAATCTGGAAGGAAATATGACTGGATAAGCAAGGTAAGGGCTTATTATAGCCATATGATACCTTAACTACGACGTTAGTGCTTCGTTCAAAAACGGCAAACTAACGGCGTAGATAAGGTATCATACCGAAGTAATAACGGTGTATATTGAAGATCAGGAAAGCGAAAAGGCGTTAAATGTAGTACTGACAAGGAATTGGCCGTTTATCCTACGTGATGGACAGTATAACAGATGGTGTTATAACGGACTAAATATATTGTTAGGATAACTAATTGACGATTTGTTGAAACGCTTGATAATGGCGGGATGTAACGATATCATAAATGCCTTAAAGGAGTATTGTTACGTCTTAAAATGATCAGAGCCTGATGAAGATCAGGCTCTTTCTTTTCCCTCAAAATAACCATTAAAGACACGACTATTTATGTGTATAAATAGCGTGACCGGTAATGCAGTTTACTATAAATATTAAATATTAAAAAGATGTTAACTAATCAATAACAGATGTGAAAATATATAATTATTATAATGCTGTAAAACAATTAATTAATAGTTAATGATATTTATGCATATGTAAAAAGCATCTTATTGCAGAAATATTTTTCATGCCATAAACTTATCAAGCAGGTAGATATTTCTCTTATCTTAAAAACAAATTTCATGTGTGAAAGACTTACATTCATTACTTGAATAGGTTAACCATATAATGTTGTCATGTTTGTTAGCTTTCTTAAAGGTGCGCCATTTCTGCGCCTGATAATATGTTTATCTGCAGGCATATTTATACAAATATTTATGTCATTAAAACTCCCGGTAATATTAGCTGCGCTGGCTTTTTGGGGAATACTGCTGTTTGTGTTGTCACGGTTGCCGGTGTTTGTACAGTACCGGTATGACTGGTGGAGAGGCATTGCATTACAATGGATGGTGGCTGCTGGTGGATGTATGCTGGTGTTATTATCAGATGTGCGTTATCACGGGTATTATTTCGAAAGAAATAGCAAACCCGGAAATCTGCTACAGGTAAGGCTGGAGGAACCTGTACAGGCAAGAAAAAAGACCTTTAAAACGATCGTTCAGGTACGATATATTGTAAGTGGCAACACGCGTATACCTGCAAAGGGGCGTTTACTGGTGTATTTACAAATGGACAGCAGTGCCCTGCGATTGCGACAGGGAGATCAGTTGTTGATCGATGGTATTACGAGGCCGGTATCGTGCAGTGGTAATCCCGGTGCTTTTGACTATCGCCGTTATTGTGCCTGGCAGCAGATTTACCGGCAGGTGTATCTGCAACAGGGCGTCTGGCGTTTACTGCAGGAAAGGGACGACTCTTATCTGCAACGATGGCTGAGCGCAGGTCGTGCGTATTGTCTACAAACATTACAGCAGTATATCGGAGGGCGTGAAGCTGCATTGGCGGCTGCTTTGCTGATAGGGTACAGGTATGATCTTGACAGTGATATGGTACAGGATTATACGAATACGGGTATCGTTCATATTATCGCGATTTCAGGTATGCACCTGGCAATGATATATGGCGCTTTGTTGTGGTTGTTGCGCTGGTGGCCTGCACATCGTTTTGCAGATATAATAAAAGGAATGCTGATCATTGTGCTGCTGTGGGCATTTACACTGCTCACAGGAGCTGCGGCATCCGTATTACGCGCGACGGTGATGTTCACGTTTCTGACACTGGGGAAGTTTATGTTAAACCGGCATACAAATGTATATAACACACTGGCGGCATCTGCTTTCCTGATATTGTGTTATGAACCCAGATTATTGCTGGATGTGGGTTTTCAGCTGTCTTATCTGGCAGTACTGAGTATTGTAGTTGCTTATCGCAGGTTGTATCATCAGTTGCAGTTTGATAATAAATGGTTAAACCGATTGTGGGATATGACAGCCCTGACACTAGCTGCACAGCTATTTACATTACCTGTATCGCTTTATTATTTTCATCAGTTCCCTTTGTATTTTCTGCCGGCAAATATGATCGCAGTGCCTTTGTCAACGGTAATACTGTATGGAGAGATCGTGTTGCTGATCATCGGACGTATACCGGTTATCGCCAGTATTGCAGGGCCATTACTAAAGATGACCATGCAGTGCATGAATGCGCTGGTCAACAGGATCGGTCATTTACCAGGTGCATTGCTGGCAGACATGCAGTTACGGTTATTCAGTGTATTATGTCTGTATATGTGTATCGGCGGACTGCTCCTTTGGATAGTCCATCAATGGAGACAGGGACTCTATATAACACTGGTGGCGATGACCAGCTGGAGTGTGGGAGGAATGCTCCTTCGGCTGATTGAACAACATCAGCGGAAAATGGTTGTTTATAACATACCAGGAAATACTGTGGTGGATATGATAAGCGGACGCGGGGTATGGCGTGTAACGGGAGCGGGGATAACGGACACTTTATATGATCGTTATCTGCGGCCGGCCCATGCATTCTATGACGTCACTGATGAGGGAATGGCTGACACGTGTGCTGAGGCCTGTCTTTTTCCCGGTTTTCGGGTACTGTTGGCCGGTAATAAGCGGCTGGTGGTAGTGGATAGTATACTACCGGAGCTCTATCCGGAGAAAAAGTTGCGGACAGATTATCTTTTACTTTCACATAATCCACATGTGGATATCAGACAATTGGAAAAGATATTTGACGCAGCCTATTACATTTTTGATGCTTCTAACTCACTGCGGAACATTCAACGGTGGAAAAGTGATTGTTACGTGCTAACTTTGCGCTTCTTTTCGGTTCCGGATCAGGGAGCCTATGTTGTAAATTTCTAATGATTTCCATACATGCAAAAGCAAATTAAATCTGCATTGATCTCCGTTTTCTATAAAGATAACCTGGAGAACATTGTTAAAAAGTTAGGTGAACAGGGAGTAACTATTTATTCAACTGGTGGTACTCAGAAATTCATCGAGGACCTGGGCGTTAAATGTGTGGCGGTGGAAGAGCTGACAGCTTATCCTTCCATTCTGGGCGGACGTGTAAAGACGTTACACCCTAAAATTTTTGGTGGTATCCTGGCTCGCCGGGAAAACCCGCAGGACCTTGAGCAGCTGGCACAGTATGCTATTCCTGAGCTGGACCTGGTGATCGTTGACCTGTATCCATTCGAGGAGACGGTAAAGAGCACAACAGAGGAGCAGACCATCATCGAGAAAATTGATATCGGTGGTGTATCCCTGATCAGAGCGGCGGGTAAGAACTACAAAGATGTAGTGATCGTTGCTTCCAAAGATCAGTATGCTGATCTGGAGCAGGTGCTGAATAATGGTAACGGTACCAGCATTGAAGACCGCAGAGCATTTGCTGCAAAAGCATTTGAAGTATGCGCTAACTACGATGTTGCTATTTCCCAGTATTTCCTGAACAATGAGCCTGCTGCCTACTTCCAGGTATCGGCACCTCAGGGTCAGATCATGCGTTACGGAGAAAACCCTCATCAGAAAGGCGTATTCTACGGCAACCTGTCTGAAATATTCAATAAACTGCACGGTAAGGAGTTATCATATAACAACCTCGTGGATGTGGACGCTGCCTGTCAGCTGATCCAGGAATTCACAGAAACTACTTTCGCTGTTATCAAACATACCAACGTATGTGGTATTGCGAGCCGTCCTACGCTGAAAGCAGCATGGGATGCAGCACTTGCGGGTGACAAGGAAAGCGCTTTCGGTGGCGTACTGGTGACTAACGCGGTGATCGACAAAGCGACAGCTGAATCTATCAGCGAGATCTTCTTCGAAATCCTGATCGCACCTGGTTTTGACGCTGATGCGCTGACCGTACTGCAGGCTAAGAAGAACCGTATCCTGCTGCAACAGCTGCAACCGGTGAAAGCGCCTTATGTATACAAAAATGTCCTGAACGGCGTTCTGCTGCAGGAAAATGATAAAGGCAACTACCAGGAATGGAATGAAGCGGGCGCAAGACCGTCTACCGCTGCTGAGAAAGCAGACCTGGAATTTGCGAATCTGGTATGTAAGCACCTGAAATCTAATGCGATCGCGCTGGTAAAAGACAAACAGCTGATCGGTAAAGGTTGCGGACAGACTTCCCGTATCGATTCACTGCGTCATGCTATCGCGAAGGCCGCTCAGTTCAATTTCGATCTGAAAGGCGCTGCTATGGCTTCTGACGCTTTCTTCCCATTTGATGACTGCGTACGCATCGCCCATGAGGAAGGCATCACTTCCGTGATCCAGCCAGGCGGTTCCGTAAGAGACAATGATTCAATAGAATTCTGCAAACAGAACGGTATGGTGATGGTTATGACCGGCACCCGCCACTTCAGACACTAAGTCTGAGCTGTATCTGCAAAAGCATATTAAAAAGCACTGGCCTATGCCGGTGCTTTTTTGCTAAAAATTCTTTACTATTGTCCATCTAATCTATGGCCTTTTTACACCATAATATCATGAAAGATGCTGATGATGCCGTGTTGATCCTGGAGTACAAACGCTCCGGTCAGCTCGACTATCTGGCTGCGTTGTACCAACGCTACATGAATCTGGTATATGGTGTATGCCTGCGCTATTTTGATGAAGAGTCCAGTAAGGATGCCGTTATGCAGATCTTTGAGGAGCTGATCGTTAAGTTGCAGCAGCATGAGGTCCAGAACTTTAAGAGCTGGCTGCACGTGCTGACGAAGAACCATTGTCTGATGAAACTGCGTTCCATGAAAAACAGAGAGGGTAGGGAAATTTCTATGGATGGACTACCCGTTATGGAAAATGACTCTTTTGCACATCATGACAACGGAGTGAACATAGAGGTACACCTGCAGGGCATGGAAAAATGCCTGGACGCTTTGCCGGAAGAGCAAAAGCGGAGTGTTGATCTATTCTATCTCAAAGAGAAAAGTTATAAAGAGGTGGCGGATATCACAGGATATGACATGAAAAAGGTGAAAAGTTATATCCAGAATGGTAAGCGCAACCTGAAAATCTGTATGGAACAACAAGATGCCTGATAAGCACAGTCATATGAACCATAGCGTTGATCCGGAACTGATCCGCAAATATCTGGCAGGAGAGCTGGATAATAAAGCGATGCATGCCCTGGAGAAACAGGCCCTGGACGATCCGTTCCTGGCCGACGCACTGGACGGGTTTGCTGAATACAAGCCTGATCAACGTATGCACCTTGCTGATCTTAACAAGCGACTGGAAGTCCGTGTAAAGGGTAAAGAGGAAGGAAAAGTCATCCCGATGATCAGACTGGACAGGCGTTGGCTCGCTGCTGCGGGCGTCCTGTTACTGGTGATGGGCGGCTTATTCTGGATGTGGCGTTCCGGTGCCGGAGGCGATCATTCTATTGCTTACAAATCAGCGGATGTAGCAGATAGCTCCATTACAGATACCTTACAATATTATAACCAGGAAGAACCAATGGCCTGGGGCAATAAAGCTGATAAGTTGCCTGGTATCAGTATTCAGCCGGATACCGGCAGGCACATTTTCCCCGGAAATGTCGCTGCTGAGTCCAAAGGGATCGCAGGTATTTTAAGAAGAGAGCCGGATACGGTAGCCCTGGCGATGGCGCCATCGCCGGCAGCTATTGCGGCCGCTCCTTCCTTAATGGCTGATAAGGCAGAAAGAGCCGATACCATTGATACTAAGATTATGGATGTGGCGATCGCCAGTCCCAGGGAGATGCCGGAGAAAGATAAAGAGATTGAGGGCAGGTATAGAAGCGTTTACGCGGCAAAACCGATCGTAGCCAGCCGCTTTATCAGGGGACAGGTCAATGATGGAAAAAATGGCTTGCCTGGCGTTGCGGTAAGGATTGATGGAACTACACAGGGAGTGTTGACAGATGCGGATGGATCGTTCTCACTGAAGATACCGGATACCACAAAAAGTGTTAGTCTGGTTACATCCTATATCGGATTCAAACAGCAAAAACTGAATCTCTCACCAAGAGAAAATAACCTGGACATTACCCTGAAAGAAGACGATAAAAGTCTGAGTGAGGTAGTCGTAACCGGCTATGATAAAAAGTTCAGCAAGAAAATGGGCAGTATTTATCAGCCGCCGATGCCGGCTGAAGGATACGACAACTATAACGAATACCTGGCAAAAAATACCCGTTATCCTGCTTCTGCAGCTGCTGATAATGTAAAAGGCAAGGTAAGAGTGTCGTTCAGGGTATTGCCTGATGGCGCTCTGGAAGACCTGAAGATCGTCAGACGTTTACAACCAGATTGTGATACAGAAGCATTACGACTGATAAAAGAAGGTCCCGGATGGACGCCTGCATCCGACGGAACAACGGCACGTGCTACTGTGGAAATCTATTTCCCGGCCAAACCCTCCAGATGATTAATTACCTGTTTTGCTTCATAGCTTTCACTATTTTCCGTGTTCTACGGTCTTCCCGTGCATTTTGAAGAGATATAACGGCCCATATGGCGGCAGGTATCCAGCCAATTAATGTGATCTGTAGTAACAGGCATAATATACCCGTCAGGATCCTTCCTCTTAACATAAAGGAGAGCCAGGGCAACAAGATGGCGATAAGTGTCATATCAAAAAGATACTATTTTTTTCTCTCTTTCCACAGCTGGTTAAAGGATTTTGGTGCGAACACTGGTAGCGATCTGTCGTCACCCCAGGCTTGAGAGAAGAATTTCTTCATGAAGAAGTTTTTGGCGCCGCCGCCTACGAGGTTCATCATTCTGCGGCTCAGACTTGCCTGTTTCCAGCCGAACCAGGACATTTTTTCTCCTCCGGAGGTATAGTTTTCCTCCACCGCTTTATGACGATTATGGAGCAGTAATTCGTGTACATTGATCCTTACAGGGCATACCTCCGTGCAGTTACCACAAAGAGATGAGGCATAGCTGAGGTGCATGAATGATTCCATGCCCTGGAGGTGTGGGGTAATAACGGAGCCGATAGGACCACTGTAGGTAGTGCCATAGCTATGACCACCAATGTTCTTATAGACAGGGCAGGCATTCAGACAGGAGCCGCAGCGGATGCAGTAAAGACTTTCGCGGGCCTCTGTATCGGCCAGGATATTGGTACGGCCGTTATCCATCAGGATAACGTACATGTCTTCAGGGCCGTCCGTCTCATTTTCCTGGCGGGGACCGCTGAAGATAGAGTTGTATACGGTTACCTGCTGACCGGTGCCATAGGTTGCCAGCAAAGGCCAGAACATGGCGAGGTCGTTGATGGAAGGCAGCATCTTTTCGATACCTACCAGTACGATATGCGTCTTGGGAAATGCGGTGCTGAGACGCGCATTACCTTCATTTTCGGTAACAGCGATACCGCCTATATCAGCTATGATGAAGTTAGCGCCGGTGATGCCGATTTCTGCGTCCAGATATTTCTGCCGCAGTTTTTCTCTGGCCACCAGGGTCATTTCCTGGGGCGTCAGATCGGGAGGCGTACCCAGTTTTTCGGCGAACAGTTTTGCAACGTCTTCCTTGCTTTTATGCATGGCAGGCGTCACGATGTGATAAGGAGGTTCATTGTCCAGCTGCTGGATGTACTCACCCAGATCCGTCTCTACACATTCAATATTATGCTGTGCCAGGAAGTGGTTCAGGTGTACCTCTTCCGTAGCCATGGACTTACTCTTTACAATGCTTTTGCAGTTTTTGGCCTCGCAGATAGCGAGTATTTCTTCCAGTACCTGTTGTGTATTTTCCGCCCAGATCACTTTACCACCTCTGCGGGTGAAGTTGCTTTCAAATTCCTCGAGGTGTTTATCCAGGTGTTCCAGTGCTCTCCACTTGATATTCTTGGCTCTTTCACGCGCGGTGGTCAGATCGGCAAACTGTTGTTTACCAGCTTTCACGGCAGTATTATACTTACCGATATTGAAGTTGATCGTCTGGCGATGTATGAGGTTTGTCGCTTTCTTCTCACTATTTTCAAGAAAAGTGGAGGCGTTCTGATGCATAAGTTGTCGAGATTGCTGATTTCGGAATTACAAAACCCATACCGGTTTCCGGTATGCAGGAAATGAATGAAAAAACAACTGTTAGTTAGTACGGAGTAAAGATAGCGAATGCAGGAATAGCATCAGCAACCGGCTATTATTCAGCTTTGTATTGTTTTGTCGCGATTTTGTCCAGCACCTGGTAGAATTCTTCTCCATATTTACGGATCAGGGCTTCCCGGAGAAAGCGGTATACCGGTACACGGAGGCTTTTTCCATTTTTACAGGCTGGTTTGCAGATGTCCCATCTGTCGTAGTTGAGCGCTTCGAAGGCCTCATATTTGGTTACCCGGATAGGGTAGAGGTGGCAGGAGATAGGCTTTTTGTAGTCGACTACGCCATCATTATAGGCTTTTTCGATGCCGCAACCGACAACGCCATGGTCGTCGATCACTGCGTAGGCGCAGATGCCTTTATTTACAATAGGCGTGACATAGCCATATTCATCGTCAGTAGTATGTGTGCCTGTTTTTTCTATTTCGGCGATGCCGTCGGGCCGAAGGTAGGATTTGATCTTCGGGTAGATCTTCTTGAGTTTCTTCACTTCCTCCTTATCCAGCGGCGCTCCGCAATCACCCGCAACGCAGCAGGCGCCTTTACAGGCTCCCAGGTTGCAGACGAACTGTTCCTCAATAACTTCGTCGCTGATATACTTATCGTCAATAATGATCATAAATAAATTGATGGTCGATAGTCCGCTGATGTTGGCATGACGGCGGACCGGATTCCTTAAAAGCGCAAAGTTACAAAATAGTCGAAGACTATCGCCACTTGAGCGTTTCAACAAGGTGCCACATATCTTCCTGGAGGAATTGCTGTACCGGTGCGAGGGAGTCTGCGTTGGGAGCGGCATCGAAATACAGCGCTCCGCGCAGGAAGTGCACGGTGGAGTCTGTTGCGTAGAACTGTTTGGCGGAGGCGGCGTTACCACCTACGTCATAGAACTCGCCGGAGACATTAAAGGGAGTATGTATTGTTTTTTCGTCAATGTATTCTGCCTTATAAGTGTGTTTATAGGTCATCTTAAAGGCGTCATTGACGAGTTGCTGGAAGTTATTTTTATCGTTTTTACCGATTTCCTTGTAGCTCATGTAGATTTTCCCGTTCATGGAAGGGAATTCGACATTGATCCAGTAGGGATTTTCGGTTTTCTGACCGAAAAAGAGGCTGTCTTTGACGATATTGGCATAGGCAGGGTACTCGAAGGTGTATGGATAACCGGGTACGTCAAATACGCGATATTCCCTTTTGGGGAAGTTGATCTGAAAATAGCCGCGTGGTTTGGGCGTATAAGATTGTTCGCAGGCTGCAAAGGTAAATGCAAGCAGCAGCAAAAGCCAGATAGTATTCCCGGTTAATTTCATAGTAAGCTTCTTGTAGTTAGGTGTACTGCACTATTTCTCGTCTTCCACATTTTGCCTGATGGTGACTTGTACTTTCTGGATGCGCATTTTGCTTACTTCCAGTACGGTAAAGTCATATTCCTCATGGGATATCACGCTGTTTTCTTCCGGGAATTTACCTGCCAGTTCGAGGATCAGTCCACCGATAGAGTCACTTTCTCCTTTCACGACTTCAAAAGTATCGGGAGGGATGTTCATGATACGGCAAACGTCATTGAGCATGGTTTTGCCTTCAAAAACGTATGTATTGTTGTCTACTTTGCTGTAGTTGAATTCTTCTTCGTCGAATTCGTCTTTGATATCACCGATCACTTCTTCTACGATATCTTCCAGGGTAACGATACCGGAAGTACCGCCAAATTCGTCTACGACTACGGCAAAATGCATACGTCTGTTCTGGAACTCTGCGAGGAGGTCTTCGATCAGTTTATGGCCGTGTACGAAGAAGGGTTGACGCATAACGGTGTGCCAATCAAAGCTTTTGCCTTTATCGAGGTGGGGCAGGAGGTCTTTGGTATGGATCACGCCGACGATATTATCGAGGTTGCCTTTGTATACGGGGAGGCGGGAGTAGTGCAGGTCAGCCACGCGTTTTACGACGATATCGAAGTTATCGTCATATTCGATTCCGGATACGTCCAGGCGTGTGTGCATGATCTGTTTAACGGTGATATTGCCGAATTTCAGGATGCCTTTGAGGATATTTTTCTCTTCCTGGGAGGCGGTCGGGTCCACACTCATTTCGATGGCTTCGTCGATCTCCTGGTAATTGACAGCGCCGCTGCCTCTGTGGAAGAAGCGGGCTTCAATGCTTTCGCTGAGACTAACATAAAAGTCGCTGACAGGTTCGAGGGTCGCGTGTACGAGGCTGACGAACCAGGCGAAGTAGGTGGCGAAACGGATATTGTTCTGTGCTGCCCATACTCTTGGCAGTACCTGACCACAGAAAAGGAGTACGAAGACAATAATGGCTATACGTACTACAAAAGACACGACCGGAACGGTCTGAAGGTCTTCCATCTGGGTGATGAGGTAGCTGGTGACCATGATAAAGGCGAGGGAGAGCAGGATACCGGCTATCTGGAGAGAGGCCAGCAGGGAGCGGGGCTTTTCCAATAGTTTGGTAATCAGCTTTCCGCTGGTGTTCTGCCTTGTTTTCAGGGCGTTCAGGTCTTTATAGTTCAGGGAGAAGAATGCCACTTCTGCGCCGGAGACGATAAAAGCCATGAGTAGGAGTATGAATATCACAAGCAGATAGATAACCACGTTCGGAGTGGCGATGGGCGCCGCTGCTTGTAACAGGGTAAGCTTACCAGGTAAAATGCTTGCCGGATAGGTGTACAAAATGTTCAACTTTGACGTGATAAATATTAGAACCCCGAGCATATAGCAAAGTAAGTTCCAAAAAAATGGGAAAGTAATTCAGGTCTTAAATTGAATCGCTTTCCCTATATGCAAATATAAGTAATGTCCCATAAAGGGATTATCAATCAAAAAGAATTAATATTTTTTATTGGATAGTTAAAAAGGAAGGTCGTCCGCTGTATCGTTCAGTTGGGGGGGTATTTCCATATTGGGGAAATTATCACCGGTATTGCTGCCTGTGTTGCTATGATGTATGGCATGTTCAGTGTTGTTCAGGTCCATACGTTTATCCAGCATAACAAGGTTATCACCTACTACTTCAGTGGCAAACTTCTTATTACCCTCCTTGTCTTCCCAGCTGCGGGTACGGAGGCGTCCTTCAATATATACAAGACTACCCTTGTGCAGGTACTTTTGGGCTAATTCCGCCAGTCCGCGCCATAATACAACCGTATGCCATTCTGTTTGGGAAATCAGTTTACCAGCTCTGTCTTTGAATGTTTCTGTCGTAGCCAGGGAAAACTTGGCTACCGCGATATTACCTTCTAAAAACTGTACGTCTGGATCTCTACCCAAGTTGCCAATCAGGATTACTTTATTAACACCTCTCATTGTTGCAGGTTTTAATCTATTGATTTTAAACTATTGAAAATATACGCTTCTTTTAAAATGAACAACCTTTCTAAAGTTAATGTTTTTTTCAAATCGACAGTGAAAATTTTACCGTATAGTTTTTAGCTCAAATACCTTGCCGTAGCAAGTTGAGCGCTGTTCACAGGCAGTAAGTTTTCGTATCAGAAGAGGGTCAGTTCCCTATTACTGAGAAAGTCGGTGATGGTTTTAGGAAAGGCGTAAAGATCCAGTTGCTCCCTTGGGACGGCCGTGTAGCCGGGGATTTCGGGCTTTTTGCTGACTGAAAGCAGGAGGAACTGACTATAGATCGTCTGATGTGTAAGCTGTTGTTTGAAAGTAGCGGAAGCTCCATCCATGTTGTAACGTATATCTTTCATCACTGCCTTGAAGGCTGCTGAGGATTGTAGGGCGGTCAGGTCTTCAGGGCCTGTGGTCTCGATGAGCATGAACTCATGGAGGTTTTGCCAGATATCATTTTCCGTACGTTTCCGGATATAGACATTGTCTTTATGCTGGAGTACCAGGTAGTAGAAGTAACGCTTCTTAATGACCAGTTTTTTGGACTTTACGGGCAGTAAAGCGGTGAGTCCATGCTGGAAGCCTTTACATTTTGTGGCGAGCGGACAGCTTGTACAGGCGGGTTGTTGTGGTTTGCATACAACGGCGCCGAAATCCATAATGGATTGGTTATACGAAGCTGATTTTCCGTGAGGAAGCAGTTCCTGTGCGAGGTCGGCGAACTGTTTTTTACCGGCTGTCGTATCGATCGGCGTATCTATGTCAAAGAAGCGGGACAGCACACGAAAGACGTTGCCATCCAGTACGGCGTGCGGGAGGTTGAACGCAAAGGAGGCGATAGCGGCGGATGTATAGGGGCCCACGCCTTTGAGCGATTGTATGGCATCGTACGTATTGGGGAAATGCCCGTGATACTGTGATGCGATCTGTTTTGCGGCTGCAAGCATATTTTTACAGCGCGCATAGTAACCCAGTCCCTGCCAGAGGCGGAACACTGCTTCTTCCGGCGCTGCGGCCAGTTCCTGAACGGTCGGATAGTTTAAGATAAACTTCTCGTAGTAGGCCCATCCCTGTTCCACACGTGTTTGCTGGAGTATAATTTCAGACAGCCATATCCGGTAGGGGTCTTTCTCACCTTTCCAGGGCATGGAACGCGTATTCTCGTTATCGTTCCATTCCAGGAGGGTATTCGTAAAAAACTGCTTCATTTCTGCAAATATAATGGGATGAATGAGAACGGAAATAATGGTAAAGGGGGAGATGATTGTATAGAAAATATTTGATGTATGTATCTTGAGGGGTGGCGGGCAAAAAATCCATCGGTTGCAGCTGAATATATTTACGATAATATTCAACTGTTGGGGCGGCGCAGTAAAATGGAACAGAAGTTGTTGAGATATAGACGAATATGGAAAAAATTGCGTTATAATAGAGAAAGAGTGATTATCTGTTACTAGCTGATCAGGAGAGTTTTTTTTCTGTTAAGTGAAGAAAAAAAAGACGAAATGAATATTATTTTTTGTATATTCGTTAATGAGTGGTTTAGTGAATTATTGTGATTTACCCTAATGAATATGTACTTGTACTGGCCTCGCATATGGAATCATTCACTTTCCAGGTAGCTCATTACTCGTATTTTTCTGACTACTAATCGACTGATCTGCAAATAGATATATTGTATAAATCTCTGGTATAAGAAAAAAACATAAAATTTATTTGCTTTAAATTCAGCAATTAAAAAAAATTAAATAATTTTGGGACAAGTAATCCTTCGCTTCAATTATGAGAAAAGCTGACTTAATTAACAATATTGCTGAGAAAACCGGCATACCTAAAGTAGATGTGTTAGTAACACTAGAAGCCATGTTTAAGGAGGTCAAGGAAGCGTTGGCTAATGGCGAGCATATCTATATCAGGGGCTTTGGTAGCTTCATTACGAAAAAGAGAGCTGCTAAAATTGGCCGTAACATCAAGAAAAACGTTGCCGTAGAGATTCCGGAACATTTCATTCCGGCGTTTAAGCCTTCTAAAGAATTCGTTGCAGAAGTAAAGAAGCTTAAAAGTTTGTAGTTTTGCAGCCTAATATTTTAGGCGTGCAAAAATCACAGATTCTCTTGGTCGGTGCCGCAGCGACATTACTCGTAGTATTAGTCGCCTTCGGCCGCACCGTGCCTCATTCGGATAAAAAAGCGATGCCAACTGCCGATCATATGCATGACGGACAGGAGGGAAAACCTATTGCCTTTGATGAATTGCTGGCGTCTGCCAAGCAAAAAATCCCTGCAGATAGACTCGTTGCCATCACTGCCCTTGAAAACAAGGTGGTGCGGGGCGACGTGAAGAATCAGCAAATAGACGCTTACAAACAGTTATATGCCTCCTGGGACAGCCTTAACCAACTGCCCATAGCTGCGTATTACCTTGGCGAATCTGCCAAGTTGGAAAATTCCGAAAAAAGCCTCACCTTTGCAGCCAATTTATTTTTAGAACATCTGGAGCACGCAGAGGACCCTGCTATTGCCAAATGGGAAAGTTCACAGGCTATCAGCCTGTTAGGTCAGGCTATTGAGCTGAACCCTAAGAACGACTCCCTTAAGATCAAACAGGCGCTCCTGTATATGAATACAGGGGAACCAATGGTAGGTGTCCAGAAATTACGGGATGTGGTAGCAGCCAATCCTGATAATGCAGAAGCTCAGATAACATTGGCGAATCTAGCTATACAGTCTAATCAGTTTGATAAAGCCATAGAAAGGATGGAGACGTTCACACAGAAACATCCTGACGAGGCTAAAGCTGTATTTGTATTGGCGGAAGCGTATCGCGGCAAAGGTGACATCAAAAAGGCGGTCGAATTACTGGAACACTGTAAGACACTGTTAAATGATCCCTCACTGAAGGCTGAAATAGATAATTATATTAAGAGTATTAAATAATATTCATTTTTCTAAACATTTAAAAACTTATTAGCGTATGCCTTGCGGTAAGAAAAGAAAAAGACATAAGATAGCCACTCACAAACGTAAAAAAAGACTGAGAAAGAACCGGCATAAGAAGAATAAGAAATAATTTTCTCCTGTTTCCCGCCATTTATACTAACCAGGTTTTATTTGCGGCGCGGTGATCGGATAAAAATTTTTATATATCCTGCATGATTTTAGCGATTATTATTAAATTGCTGGAGTCATGCAGGTTTTTTCCACAAATCCCGCTTAGAATTCCGGATATTACCTGCTGATCGCTAAACCCTTAAGCAATCCATCATCACGTATGCTGGCCTTCGCCAGCAGTAATCTGGTATGCAGTACGCTGTTGTTAAATAGCCGTGCATAACTCAAAGGTGAAGTTATAATGGTTAAAATTTTGGACGCTTGAACAAGGAACTTATTATAAATGCGGCACCTACTGGTGTGGAAATAGCGTTGCTGGAAGATAAGAAACTGGTGGAATTGCATCATGAAAGCGGCAATCCCAACTTTTCTGTAGGGGATTTATACCTCGGGCGAGTGAAAAAATTGATCCCGGGCCTTAATGCGGCTTTCGTTGATGTGGGGTTCGAGAAAGATGCTTTCTTACATTACACAGACCTTAGCCCATATATACGTTCTATACTCAAATTTACCCAGCAGGCTATTTCAGATAAAACCCCCGAGGGGTTTGACTTTACAAAGTTTAAGAATGAGCCGGAGATCGTAAAGACCGGCAAAATCACAGATGTGCTGGGCGGTAAGCCTAACATCCTGGTGCAGATTCTAAAAGAACCGATTTCCTCCAAAGGTCCTCGTCTTAGTTGCGAAATTTCTCTTCCCGGAAGATTTATCGTGTTAACACCCTTTAATGACATTGTCGCAGTATCTAAAAAGATACACTCTTCCGAAGAAAGAAAAAGGCTACAGAAAATAGTCGAAGCGATCAAAACACCCAACTTTGGTGTCATTGTACGTACAGCGGCAGAAGGAAAGAAAACGGCTGAACTGCATGAGGACCTGACAACTCTCGTGGAAACCTGGAAAAATATTCAGGCCAACCTGCGCGGTGCACAACCTCCGCAGAAAATCCTGAGCGAACAGGCCAAAACTACCAGCATCTTACGTGATCTTCTTAACGAGAGCTTTAACCGTATTGTGATCAATGATCGCAACATGTATTCTGATACCAGGGCCTATATCCAAAAGATCGCCCCTGAAAAACAGGATATTGTCCAGCATTATCACAACGGCGCTCCTATTTTTGATCACTATGGCGTCACCCGTCAGGTAAAAGCTTCCTTCGGGAAAACAGTTAACCTGGACAGCGGCGTCTACCTGATCATAGAAGCGACAGAGGCCTTACATGTCATCGACGTCAACAGCGGATACAAAAGCTCCAGCAATAACCAGGAACAGAATGCCCTCGCATCCAACCTGGAAGCTGCTGCAGAAATAGCCCGCCAGTTACGCCTCCGTGACCTGGGTGGTATCATCATCATCGACTTCATTGATATGAAGTTGCCGGAAAATAAGAAAGTAGTTTACGAAGCCATGGAGAAATTCATGGCGCAGGACAGAGCAAAACACACGATCCTGCCTATTTCGAAATTCGGCCTGATGCAGATCACCCGCCAACGCGTGAAACCCGAAGTCACTATATCAGTCGCAGAAGATTGCCCTACCTGTCACGGTACCGGTAAGATCGGCGCTTCCGTACTGATCATTGACGAAGTCGAAAAGAACCTGCAATACCTGATCAACCATCAGCACAAAGGTCTTACGCTCAGGGTACACCCTATATTTTACTCCTACCTGGCCAAAGGATTCCTTACGTCCCGCCAGTGGAAATGGTACTTCCAGTACAAGAAATGGGTCAGGGTCAAAGCTGATTCCAACTACCATCTGACAGAATATCGCTTCTTTGATGCCAACGAGGAAGAGATCAAATTATAATTTCATCCTAACTGCTTTATCTAAAACGCTTAACACAATATTGTGTTAAGCGTTTTACATTTGTACCATCAAACATTTTATCAGCAAAGGCTGTTTTTCATTTTAACACCTCAAAGGGGACTTTCTGACTTATTACTAAAACTCGGGTACGTTTATGTCTGTACGTTACACATGTCTGTTACTTTCCTCAATCGTCCTGCTGGCTTCCTGTGGTGGAAGGTTCAGCAGAAAAAAAGGCCTGGTAAGGGATACCTCGCACTATACCAAACAGGAATACATCGATCTTACGCTGGACAGTAACGCTGTCAATCTCTTTCTGCAAGAGGATACCGCCTACGCTGATTATATCCGTGATTTCTACCGGCAACGGGAATTTCACTATGCATGGATCGGCAACGACGGCCAATTGACCGAGCAGGCCGGTAACTTCATCAACATGATGAAAGCGGATGCTGACTATGGTTTACACGACAGTACCATTATCAGCAAACCGCTGCGCGAAATGTATGACACCCTGCTCATAGAAGGGGAGAAATTACGTCCGGGAGATAAAGCCATTCCCAGGGCTGAATTGCTGCTCACCGCACAGTTCTTTGCCTATGGTAACAAGGTGTGGAGCGGATTGACCTCGGATAGCGCCAAGTCGCTGGAATGGTTCATTCCCCGTAAGAAGATCAATATGGAAAGTCTGCTGGATTCTATGGTAAATAAGCCTGCCAGCGCTTTTGAAGAGCCGGTTAACAGACAATACAAATTACTGCGGGACCAGTTGAAGAAACTGTCCGATCTGGAGAAACAACCATGGGATTCTTTGAAGGCTTCCCGCAAACTATATAAGAAAGAAGAATCTGATCCGCTTGTTGCAAGTGTAAAACAACGCTTACATCTGCTGGGCGACCTGGCAGTGGGAGATACTTCCCGGTTATTTACAGCTACGCTGGATTCGGCTATACGCAATTTCCAGGACCGTACAGGATTAAAGACCGATGGTACGATTCAGGCGCCTTTGCTGAACGCACTGAATATTACGCCACGTCAGCGTATCCGCCAGATCCTGATCAATATGGAACGTATTCGCTGGGTGCCAGCAGAACCGCCGGCGGAATACCTGTTGGTGAACATACCTGCATTTAAGTTATATGTATACAGCAATAATAAGCTGGACTGGACCTGTAATGTAGTGGTGGGAAAACCAGGCGCCAACACGGTTATTTTCAGTAATGAAGTGAAATATGTGGTATTTGCGCCATACTGGAATGTGCCTCCCGGCATACTGGTCAATGAGGTATTACCAGCGATGAAAAGAAATAGTGGCTACCTGGCCAGGCAGAATATGGAAGTGGTGACAGGCAGCGGCAGTCCCGTGAATGCAGGGTCGCTCAACTGGAGCAAATATTCCGGGGGAAATTTCCCTTATATCATCCGTCAGAAACCGGGTGGTCACAATGCATTGGGTAAGGTGAAATTCCTGTTCCCGAACGAATACAATATTTACCTCCATGATACGCCGTCCAAGGGTTTATTCGGTGAAAATAAACGCACTTTCAGCCATGGTTGTATCCGTGTATCAGAGCCGCAACATCTTGCGGAATGGTTACTGCGTAAGGATTCTGCCTGGACGCAGAAGAAGATCGTAGAAGCGATGAATGGCAGTAAAGAGAAATTTATTAGCCTGAAAGAGCGGGTACCGGTATACATCGGTTATTTCACAGCTTTTGTGGATAGTGATGGGAGGCTGAATTTCCGGGACGATGTGTACGGACATGACGCGAAACTGGCCGCTACTTTGTTTGGCAACAAATAATAAAAAGAGTCCGCCCCGGCGGACTCTTTTTATTTCCGGATAATTATTTGCTCGCGATCACAGAGATCTCAACATTCACGCCTTTTGGCAGTGCAGCTACCTGTACGGTTTCACGCGCAGGGTAGTCGCTGGTAAAATAAGAACCGTATACTTCATTGATCTGTGCGAAGTCGTTCATGTTCATGATGAAAATGGTCGTCTTCAGCACATTGTTGAAGTCCATACCAGCAGCGGTGAGTATACCTTTCAGGTTTTTCATTACCTGGTGGGTTTCGGTTTTGATATCATCCAGCACCAGTTGATCGGTTTCCGGATTGATGGCTATTTGTCCGGATACAAACAGCAGATTGCCTGATTGTACGGCCTGATTGTAAGGACCGATAGGAGCAGGCGCATTATTCGTATTGATGATCTGTTTTTCCATGGGCATAAAAATAGGGTCTTATTATTAGTTATTAATTAATAGGTTTGCGAAAATTTTGCACATGAATATCCTCGTTATAGGAGAGGGGCCGCATTATGCAGCTTTTCTTGAAAAGGGTGGTTTGAGTGGGCACCGGGTGCAGCAGGTAATATCGCTGGAGCAGACAGGTTCGCTGGCGGATTATGAGTTGGTGATAGACCTGAATTTTGATGAAAATACCGAACGGGCCGGTGTATATGCCCGCTATCCACAAGTGCCGGTACTCGCTTGTATAGTGAGAACTTCGCTGTCGGAACTGATGAATAATTATGCTTTTGAGCAGGGCTTTTCCATCATAGGATGCAACTTGCTGCCGGGATTTCTGACAATGCCTGTCATGGAGTTATCCATGATAGATGATGAACAGGCGACATCAGTGAAAGATATTATGTCTGCTTTAGGATGGGAATATGAGATAGTAGAAGACAGGGTCGGACTCGTCACGCCAAGAGTGATCTGTATGATCATTAATGAAGCGTACATGGCGGCACAGGAGGGTACTGCATCGAGAGAAGATATCAATACCGCTATGAGACTGGGCACCAATTATCCGATGGGGCCTTTTGAATGGTGTGATAAAATAGGTATTCGTAATGTGTGCGGCGTACTGGACGCTGTATACAAAGCTACCGGTAATGAACGATATAAAATAAGCGCACTGCTGGCCCGTGAAGCTGGTATGGATGTAGCTGTCATGTGAACTCATTAAACTTAGAACATTGTCTTTAATACTGCATATAGATACGGCAACTTCAGTAGGGTCTGTTTGTCTGTCCAGAGATGGACAACCATTACAGACATTGGTGAATGACAAACAACAGGACCATGCGGCGAGTATGGTATTGTTCGTAAAAGAGATCATGCAGCAGCAGGGCGTTACACCCGCTGATCTGGATGCAGTTGCGGTCAGCGCGGGACCTGGCTCTTATACAGGATTAAGAGTAGGTGTAGCTACTGCAAAAGGACTTTGTTATACATGGGAAAAACCATTGATAGCTGTATCAACGTTACAGATGATGGCGCAGGGCGTATTATCCCGTACAAATGATACAAATGCATTGTATTGTCCGATGCTGGATGCGCGGAGAATGGAAGTGTATACGGCTATCTATGATGCGTCGCTTAATATCTCAATTGCACCGCATGCGTTAATACTCACTCCTGAAGCATTCAGTGAACAGATTGCAAAACATAAAATATACTTCTTCGGGAACGGTAGCGATAAATGGCAGCAGTTAATACCATCAAATGATAATGCGTTGTTTGTTCCTTATATATTGAATGCAGCAGATATGGTACCGTTGGCTACAGCGGCTTTTGCAAATAAAGCATTTGAAGATGTGGCGTATTTCAGCCCGTTTTACCTCAAGCCTTTCCATTCTACCATGAAAAAATAGGGCGTTTGTAATGTAAAAAATGACCCCCATTCGCATGATAACAGGCTTTTTATGTCTTATTAAGAAGCGTAATCCCTACGCTTGTGTCAATTTGTGTCATAGAACTGTCAAATTACGTTTATTTGGCAAGTAATCGGTGTGCATATATTAAAAAATAAGGTATAGAAGTTTTTTTTATTACGACTAATATTATATTTTTGTATAAATCGATACCCGGTTATTGTTGTCTAACAAATATGGGTTTACTGTCCGTTGATCCCTTTCATTTCATCATTTTTTAAAACTATTATGCGATGGAAAAAACATTATTAACGACCTCTTCTAATACTCTTATTATTTCTAGAGGTACCAATGAAAAAGACCAAATTAAATTGGATTACATTGCCGTTAAGAAGGCGGCTATGGTTTTGCGTGCGATAAACCATAAGCTGCGCCAGCAAATGATTAAGTTGCTGGAAGATCACAAAAAAATGACAGTAACTGAAATCTACGTTAAGCTGCGTCTCGAGCAGTCAGTGGCTTCACAGCATCTGGCTATTCTGCGCCGTGCCGGCATTGTGATTACAGAGAGAGATGGTAAGTTCATTCACTATACGATCAACAAACAGCGTATAGCGGAAGTTGCCAAATTTGTAGAGGAGCTGGTAGGCTAATCTGGTTTTGGAGTACTGGTCATTCAGACTACAGAAATAATTCGGGCCTAACTAAGAGTAAATAAAAGGACTTTTAGTTAGGCTCTGATTTTTTGTGATTATTTGTACAACCCTTCGTACAAATAAAAAACATCGCGGTTATAATTCCGGTTATGCTATAACGGGCGGGCTGTTTTATGCCTGATATTCCTGCTCGGGATTAAATCCGTAAATTTGCAGAAAATCAGAAATCAACAACCATGTTCGTCAAGCAACTTTACACCAATTGCTTATCAGAAGCCGCCTACTTTATCGAGTCAGAAGGAGAAGCTGTTGTGATAGATCCTTTAAGGGATATTGACGCTTACCTTGATTTAGCTAAAGAGCGTAATGCCACCATTAAATACATCTTTGAGACGCACTTTCATGCCGACTTTGTTTCCGGTCACCTGGATTTAGCCGCTGCTACAAATGCGCCCATCGTATACGGCCCTGAAGCTGTTACCACTTTCCCGATCTATCTGGCAAAAGACAGAGAGAAATTTACCATCGGTAAACTGACACTTGAAGTATTACATACCCCGGGACATACCCTGGAGTCTACCTGCTATCTGTTATCTGACGAAGCAGGCAATCCTCACAGTGTGTTCACCGGCGATACTTTGTTTGTAGGTGATGTAGGACGTCCTGACCTGTTCAGTGGCAACCTGACCAAAGAAGAACTGGCAGGTTACCTGTTCGACTCACTGAATAACAAGATCAAGGTATTACCTGACAATGTTATCGTTTATCCTGCACATGGTCCGGGATCTTCCTGCGGAAAGAATCTCGGTCCTCATACCTACAGCACACTGGGTGATGAAAAAAGCACCAACTATGCGCTGAAGGCTGCAGATAAAGATGCCTTTATCCAGGAGGTTACTTCCGGTCTGAGCACACCGCCATCTTACTTCCCGATCAACGCGCGTATCAACAAAGAAGGATATGATGCGTTACAGGCAGTAATGGAAAAGAGCAATCGTGCATTGTCCGTTGCAGAAGTAAAGGAAAAACTGAAAGAGGAGATACTGATCCTCGATACACGTCCTGCAGCTGAATTTGCAGAAGGATTTGTACCGGGTTCTATCAGTATTGGTCTGGAAGGCCGTTTTGCTGAATGGGCGGGTAGTCTGCTACCTTTTGGCGAAGACATCATTCTTGTCACCAGCCCTGGTAAAGAAGAAGAGACCATCGTACGTCTTGCCCGTGTAGGTTTTGACCACGTAGCCGGTTACCTGGAAGGTGGTTATGAAGGCTGGATCGCCGCTGGTGAACCACGCGATCTGATCATCACTGTAGAACCGGATGAAGTGGCAATGGACCTGCCGCATGATGCAAACCTGGTCATTGTAGATGTGCGTAAGCCTGCGGAGTATGCAGACGGGCATATCGAAGGTGCAATGAACCTTACCCTCAGCGATATGACAGATCCTGGGAATCTGGCTGATTTCGACGATAATCATAATCTGTATGTTCATTGTCAGGGTGGTTACCGTAGTATCATTGCCTGCTCTATCATGAAAAGAGAAGGTATACACAATCTTCGCAATGTGCAGGGTGGTTACAATGCCATGAAAACACAGGAAGGTCTGAAAGTAGTGCAGGAAAAGAACGTCCTGAACTAAGTTAAAATATTGAATGTTAAAGGCCTCGCAGTATTCCTGCGGGGCCTTTTCCGTTTTTACAGGTATACTTTTTGACCCCTTATGGAAAAACCTTGCAATGGGAAAACTATTAGACGGACAGATCGCGCTCGTTACCGGCAGCAGTAGCGGTATTGGCGCTGCTATTGCGGTGGCTTTCGGCGAAGCCGGGGCTACGGTCGTGGTGAACCATCACAGTGACAAGAGCCTGAAAGGCGCCGAAGAAACACTGGCTAAGATCAAAGCGGCCGGTAGCGACGGATTTATTCAGCAATGCGATATCAGTAAGGAAGATGAAGTAAAGAAGATGTATGCGGAAATCTTTTCCCGCTTTGGTACTGTGGACATAGTTGTGGCCAATGCAGGCATCCAGCAGGACGCCAACCTGTTTGACATGACCCTGGAACAGTGGAATACGGTGATCAATACGAATCTGACAGGACAGTTCCTTTGTGCGCGGGAAGCAGCACGGGAATTCAGGCGCAGGGGAGTTGTGGAAAACCGCTCCAAAGCTGCCGGAAAGATCATCTGTATGAGTAGCGTACATGAAGTGATCCCATGGGCCGGACATGTGAATTATGCGGCCAGTAAAGGTGGTGTAAAACTGTTGATGCAGTCAATGGCGCAGGAGCTGGCGCCTCATCGCATAAGGGTGAACGGACTGGCGCCGGGGGCGATTAAAACCCGCATCAATGAAGACGCCTGGGATACGCCGGAAGATGAAAAAAAGCTGCTGGAACTCATTCCATACGGCAGGGTCGGGATACCGGAAGATGTAGCAAAAGCTGCTGTGTGGCTGGCCAGTGATGAGAGTGATTATGTGACAGGAACTACCCTGTTTGTGGATGGTGGAATGACCCTTTATCCTGGTTTTGCAGATAATGGTTGATTAACAGCTATTTGTAATAGAACAATCCATTGGTCTAGCATGTTATTTGTTTTACTTAGTTAAACTTTTAACCATGAAATGTAAAAAGTTCCTGATGGCCGGAATGATGTTCCTGGCCGTATGCTTATTTGCTTGTTCGCCCAGTGATAGCAGCGTTCAGCAATCCGTTAATGAGAAACTCACTGCTTCCCCAGGCGTTACGGCCGAAGTAAAGGAAGGAGTCGTTATCCTGAATGGTGAAGTAGCTGACGATGCTGCAAAAACAGCTGCAGAAGATGCAGTTAAAGGCGTCAGCGGTGTAAAATCTGTGACTAACAACATTATGGTGCAGGCAGCAGTTCCTCCACCACCCCCACCAGCAGCTCCTGATACTACGATCAAAGTAGACAGCACTGCTACGAAATAGTTTTGCGGCTGAACTGATCAGGCGCTTCAGGCGTACTGGTCAGTTCAGCTCTTTTTGTTACTCCCTGTACTCATGTTTCCACCTTCTGTGGCTCCACACCCATACTTCGGGTTGCTCCCGAATGTTTCCTTCCAGGAACTTTACAAAATCTTCTGTGATCTGACCTTCAGGTACTGCTGCAGGTTCTTCAAACGCTAATTTCAGTGTAGCGTGATAGTACCCTCGTTTTACCTTGCGGATATCCACAAAAACGACAGGAATATTGCTTCTGCGGGCGGTCATTTCCGGCCCTTTATAAAAAGCGGTCATTTTGTTAAGGAAAGGATACCAGTAACTGCGGCGCGGGTTACCGGGATTCTGGTCTGCCACCAGGGCGATCAGGTATTGTTTGTCCATCCAGGGCGACATACTGTTCTTGATATCATTCGCAGGCAACAGCGTACTGCCGGATTTCTCACGGAAATACCGGAACATACGATCGCCTACCTTGCTGGTCAGCGGCATATATACTACCAGGAAAGGGAATTTGACGCCCTGCATACAGAACTGATTCGCCCATTCCCAGTTGAAATTATGCCCCAGGTGCATCTGGCAGCTTTTACCTGCTGCATATAATTTATGAAGGACGGTCAGATCGCAGACAAACCGGCGCTGCAGCTGTTTCTGGCTGAGCGTGAGCAACTTGATGGTTTCCACCATCATATCTGTCAGATTGAGATAGTATTTCTTTGCAAGCCGGGTAATTTCTTTCTCCGTCTTCTCCGGAAATGCCTGCTTCAGATTCTCAAAGACAACTGATCTGCGGTAACCAACAACATAATAAATGATCAGGTATAAAACATCACTGATGCGATATAATAACCATAACGGCAATATGGAAATGCCGTACATAAATGCCAGTAACAAATAATACATGTCATCAATTTCTATAACACAATATTCTGTACAAGGGCGCTCTTCTGAGGATAGTCTGTATTAAAGTGTAAACCGCGGCTTTCCTTACGGAATGAAGCTCCTTTTACGATCAGGTAGCCAACGGTGATCAGGTTTCTTAATTCACACAACTGAGGGGATACCTCTGTTCTTTCGTACAACTGTTCTGTTTCTTCGTGCAGAATGTCCAGTCTGCGACTTGCACGCTGCATACGCTCATTTGTACGTACGATACCGAGATAATCGCTCATGATCTGTTTGAGCTCTTTCAGGCTCTGGGTGATCAGGATCATTTCTTTCGGGGCTGTTGTACCACCGGCGTTCCAGTCAGGTACATTCACCTTGTGTGCAGTGCTGTCTATCTTTTGTACACCATCCAGGTAACAACGATGTGCAAACACCATGGCTTCCAGCAGTGAATTGGAAGCAAGTCTGTTTGCTCCATGCAGACCTGTGCTGGAACATTCTCCGCAGGCATACAGGTTATTGATGGAAGTACGTCCGTATTCGTTCACCTTGATACCACCACAACTATAATGTGCTGCAGGGGCCACGGGGATCATATCTTTTTTTACATCTATGCCGGATGACAGGCATTTTTCATAGATGTTGGGGAAGTGATGAATGAACTTCTCCAGGTCCATATGGCGGCAGTCGAGATATACGTATTCTGTACCGGTGATCTTCATCTCACTGTCTATCGCTCTTGCCACGATATCGCGTGGGGCGAGAGAAAGACGCGGATCATACTTATGCATGAAATCCTCTCCGTGTATATTACGCAGAATACCACCGTCGCCACGTACTGCTTCCGTCACCAGGAATGCGTTGTTCACACCCGGTTGATATAGGGCGGTAGGGTGGAACTGGATAAACTCCATGTTCTCGATCCTGCCTTTTGCACGGTATACCATGGCTACGCCATCGCCGGTGGCAATGGTCGGATTGGTGGTACTGCGGTATACCTGTCCGTTGCCACCAGTAGCCAGCACAGTAATGCGGCTGAGGATCTTTTCGATCTTATTGGTCAGCAGGTTCAGGACGTATACGCCGTAGCATTCTATATCGGGAGTAGATTTCGTAACGAGGTATCCCAGGTGATGCTGGGTGATCAGGTCTACCACGAAGCAATGGGTGACCATCTCTATATTGGGTTGCTTGTGTACTGCATCGAGCAGTGCACGTTCTATTTCTTTACCGGTTACGTCTTTGTAGTGGATCACGCGGAATTCGGAGTGACCGCCTTCTTTTCCCAGGGAGAAATCTCCTGCTGCGTTCTTGTCAAAGTTGGCGCCCCATTCAATGATCTCGTTGACACGTTCCGGCCCTTCCTTTACCACTATTTCCACGATCTCTTCATTGCAGAGACCATCACCGGCGATCAGTGTGTCTTCAATATGCTTTTCAAAGCTGTCGTTCTCAAGATCGTTCACTACGGCAACTCCACCCTGTGCGTATTTGGTATTGGTCTCATCCTCATGTGATTTGGTGATGATGGTAATTTTCTTGTCAGGACATGCGGCCGCCACCTTGAGGGCATAGGTCAATCCTGCTATACCGGAACCAATAACTAAGAAATCTGTTTGTTCCATAAGCTATTCTCATCAAGCAAGGCTCAAATGTACGGTTTAATACGGTTTATTTGCGCCCATTTATTGCATGGCATAGCCCCGGCGCATACGGAGATAGAGCAGTCCGCCGGTAACCAGGCCCCATTGAGCCAGTCCATAAGTCAGCATGATCAGAAAGGTGCCCATTTCCAGGGGACGGTAGAAGTAGTGAATGGCGATGATCACACAGGAAATGATATATAGTCCCGCTCCGGCCATGGCATACCATCCGGATGGCTGATCTTTCAATCTGAAGGCGTGTTTAACAGCCTGTAACATCACGGAGGCGATAACGGCGAAAATGATAACAGGAATGGTCATCTGGCCCAGATAGGGCAACATGAAGAAAATAAATCCGATGACAGCTGCGGAAGCCGCAAAAATAAACGCCCATTGGCAACGGGGCAGGGGATAGTTGGAATATCTGATCTTCAGGAAGAACCCTATATAAGCCAGCAATGAAAACGCAAAAGTGGCCAGGCTGAAAGAGAAAAACCAGGTATTCTGCTCTGAAAACAGCAGAAACATGTCACCAAAACCTGTAAAGAACAGGGCGGCCAGCATCGAGATCCGGAATACCGGCGGAATACCTTCCGTTCCCAGCAAGAACTGGGTGGCCAGTATAAATGGCAGCAGGAACTTTGAGGCGTAGCTGAGTATATCCAGGTGAAACACAATGGCCAAGAGGTGAACAAATAATGTGACAGCGTACAGTATGTTTAATACACTTCTCCCTTGCATAATGAGCATTATAATATCTTAAAGTACGACATCTTTGTCTAAATGGTTTCAGCTAACAGGGAGGAATACCGAAAAGGTCGTGCCATTGTTACCGGAACGGCTCACTTTTAGTTGTCCGCCATGTGATTGTATGATCTGCTGGGAGAGGCTCAGACCAATACCACTGCCTTTTTTCTTGGTAGTATAGAAGGGAATGAAAATTTTGTTCATGGCTTCCGCGTCAATACCCGGACCGTTGTCGACGATCTCAATATGCACCTGGCTCGGGGTGCTCATAGTCGCCTTTACCTGTATGGCGGGCGCCTGGGTTTGTTCCAGCGCATCCATGGCATTTTTGATCAGGTTGATCATGACCATTTGCAGCTGTGCAACGTCGGCATGGATTTCAGTGCCGGCGGCCTCTATTTCGTAACGATAATAGATACCCGCCTGCTTCAGTTCCGGTTGGAGCAAACTGCTGACGCCACTCAGGAGTTCTTTTATATTTACCTGTGTAAACTGCGGTTTAGGGAGAGTGGTATAGTCCCGGTAAGCATTTACGAAGTTCATGATCCCCTTACTACGGCTTTTGATCGTTTCCAGTGCTTCCTGGAGATCATTGATGGCTTCCTGCTGGGCGGCTTCCGGAGAAATGTCCTGCTCTACGATATCCTGCATGGTGCCTATCAGGGATACGATCGGCGTTACAGAGTTCATGATCTCATGACGTAATATTTTGGTCAGGTTCTGCCAGGCTTCCAGCTCTTTCTGTTGCAGTTCCGCATGAATGTTCTGTAGCGAGATCAGTTTGATCAGCCGGCCCTGTAACCTTACGCTGGCGGCATGAATAGACAGTTGCTGTTCCTGCCGGGTGCGATATAGTAGTTTACTTCCTGAACGGATTTCCATCAGGTACTCGGGCAGGCCCGGATGGCTGTTTTTCAGTTCGGAAATGTTCCGTAGTCTATAGATACCCAGCAGGCGGAAGGCTGCCGGGTTAATCAGCTCAATATGGCCTTCTGTATCAAAAGAAAGAACGCCGATGCTGATGTGCTGTACGATGGTATCTATGTACTTCAGATTGGCTTCTTTTTCCGCCCTGGTTTGCCGGAAGGCCTCCAGCACTTCATTAAACTGGTGGTTCAGTGCCTGAAAGCTTTTGCCCAGTTTATTGTCGGCGCTGAAGCGGATGGAAAAGTCTTCGTAGCGTATCGATTCCAGGAACAGGGTCAGTTTCCGGTTTACCCGGTTGATATAGTAGTACATGCCATATATCTGCATACAGATCAGGATAGCCATGGCTATTCCCGGAAAGACGCCAAGCACGGTCCATACCCATACACTGGTAATAGTGCTGAGCGTCAGGAGGATAATACGCAGTAATATATTGACACTGAACTTGTTCATCGTAAACTACTAGATGTTATATTTTTCCAGTCTTCTGTAAAGGGCGGCTCTGCTCAGGCCCAGCTCTTTAGCAGCTTCTGTGATATTGCCATTGCATTTTTTCATGGCCTGCGTAATGATATTGCGTTCCATTTCCTCCAGGTTATAGCCTGTATTCAGGGCCTGTTCCTGTATTGGGTTTTTTACGAACACATCTTTCGGCATGAGCATTTTTCCCTGGGAGAGGATCACGGCTCTTTCCATGGCATGTTGTAGCTCGCGTATATTACCCGGCCATTCATACTGGCGTAACTGCTGTATGAGCGATTCATGGAGCGTGGCTACTGTACGTTTATATTTAGTGGCATACTTCTCCAGGAAATATTCCGCCAATGGAACGATATCTTCCAACCGTTCCCGTAAAGGAGGCAGCTGTATCTCGATGGTATTGATACGATAGAGTAAGTCCTGACGGAACTGGTACTCTGCCGCCATACGCTGTATGTTCCTGTTGGTGGCAGTGATCAGGCGTACGTCTATGGCCGTTGATTTATTGCTACCTACTTTGGTCACGGCCCTGTTTTGCAAGACGGTCAGCAGCTTTGCCTGTAAAGGGAGGGAGATGTTTCCCAGTTCATCCAGGAAAATAGAGCCGCCGTTTGCTTCTTCAAAACGGCCGGTACGATCTTCCCTGGCGTCGGTAAAGGCGCCTTTCACGTGGCCGAACAGTTCACTTTCGAACAGGGTCTCACTAATGGCCCCCAGATCGACACTGACAAACGGTTGTTTATTACGGAGCGATAAAGCATGTATATGACGGGCGAGGAGGTCCTTACCGGTACCATTTTCTCCCAATATCAGCACATTAGCATCTGTACCAGCTACACGGGCAGCGGTATCCAGTACCTGCTGCATGGCTTCGCTGCTACCGATGATATTGACGTCCGATTGTGGGGCAGCTGGTGCTGTTACCACCTTTTCCTTATTACCGCGCTTCTTATTATAAGCGGCCTGCATGGTAGCCAGCAGTTTATCGTTCTCCCATGGTTTCAGTACGAAATCGACCGCTCCGGCCTTGATCGCCCTTACGGCCATCTCCACATCTCCATAGGCGGTGAACAGTACTACCGCTACCTCTGGCCTGATATCCAGGATACGGTCCAGCCATTCGAAGCCTTCTTTCCCGCTGCTGAGGTCGCGGGTAAAGTTCATATCCAGCAGGATCACGTCATAATCGAAATTAGTGACCATGTAGGGGATCTTCTGGGGGTTGCGTTCAAAGTCAACCTGTTCGAAGTGGCGCTTTAACAATAAACGGGCGGCGCGCAGCACGTCCATGTCGTCATCTACAATAAGAATTTTGCCGGGCAAGGGTGTGGTCATAACTAAAGGTCTTGTCTATTGTTTCTGTAATGAATCCGCAAAACGTGTTCCTGACAGGGTGTTGGGATGTCAACCCATGGCGGATGCGGCCACTGGCAATATTATAAAAAGATTTCGGTTTTTAGTGGCGGTCTGTCCGTATAACAGGAATTGTCCGGAAATGGACGTCTGGTGTACGCTTCAGGACGATCATTGGCGGGGCTTATCCTCTGAAATGCGCTACTGTAGTATGTTTCGGGCTTTGGCATGACGGTTGCCTTATTCGGTCAGGAAAGTAAGTATCACCTATGGACAGAAAATTAGAAAAGAAGTACTGGTCTAAAAAGAGAATCGCCCTTATCAGCGGAGGCGCTGTAGTAGCGATGTTACTTCTGTACAATCTCATATTTGCCGATCATCGTTCCAAGCTGAACGTAGAGAAGGATAAGATCACTATCTCTACCGTCAGCAAAGGCACCTTTGATCAATATATAGCAGTTACCGCTGTTGTGTTGCCACTTAAAACAATTCGCCTCGATGCTATCGTAGGCGGTTATGTCAGTCAGAAATACCTGGAGGGGGGTAGCATGGTTAAAAGAGGCGACAGTATTCTGCGCCTGGAAAACCAGAACCTGATGATGGACTTTGTGAATCATGAGACGGAGATCTACCGTCTGATCAACGAGCTCCAGAACACCCGCCAGACCCTGAAGCAGAACCGTTTTACCATGCAGCAGACGGTGGCAAACCTGGATTTCCAGATCGAACAGGCCAAAGACCTGTTTGATCGTACCAAACAACTGGTAGACGAGAAGATCGTTTCCCGCCAGGAGTTTGTCAAGAACAAGCTTGATTATGAGCGTCTTGTAAAACAACGCCAGATAGAAATAGAAAGTCAGCGCTTCCAGGAAGAAAACGCCAAAATACAGATAGAACGCCTTGAATCAACGATCCTGCGCACCCAGCGTAACCTCCAGATGATGAAGGATAACCTGAGTAACCTGGTGTTGAGAGCGCCTATCGACGGACAATTATCTTCTGTAGATGCTGAGGTAGGGGGTAGTATCACTGCCGGTCAGAATATCGGTCAGATCGATGACCTGGACGGTTTCAAGATGCGTGCAGAAGTGGATGAGCATTATATCTCCAGGGTATTCCCTGGTCTGAAATCCACTTTTGAATTCAATGGCAAGACCTATGCATTATCTATCATCAAAGTATATCCTGAGGTGAAAAACGGCCGTTTCAATGTCGATATGAAATTCGAAAAGGAAATGCCGGAAGGTATCCGCCGCGGACAATCTTCTCCTATCCGCCTGGAATTAGGTAAGTCTTCGTCCGCGTTGTTGCTGCCGGTAGGTGGTTTCTTCTCCGACACCGGTGGTAACTGGGTATACGTAGTGGATAAAGCAGGAAACAGGGCTGTAAAACGTAACATTTCCCTGGGACAGAAAAACCCACAGTATTTTGAAATACTGGAAGGTTTGCAGGAAGGTGAGCAGGTAATTACTTCTTCGTATGAAAATTTCGGAGACAAAGAGGTTTTAGTATTTTAATACGGCAGTCACAGTTGTTTTAGTTCTGGTGCCAGCCTCTGCAAGTCCGCAGAGGTGGTATCCCGAACAGCTCACCTGAAAATTATATATGCAGATGATCAGCACTTACATCACCATTGCATTAAGACATCTTGCGAAACGCAAACTGTTTTCGTTCATCAACATTGCAGGACTTGCCATTGGCATTACATTCTCTCTGCTCATTGCCGTTTACATATGGGAGGAGAAACAAGTCAACCGCGACCTGAACAATCTTCCGCAGCAGTATTTTATGCAATCTGCCTGGAAGGCTGATAACATGTACATGCCGCTGATCACTCCTGGTATGCTGGCGAAAGGGTTGCATGATCAATACCCTTCGCTGGTGGCTGATTATTATCGTACGTACCCCTGTTCTGCAAATGCTACTTACAAAGACAGGCATTTCAGGGTAGGGCTTCAGCCGGGTGATACGACTATCGTATCCAATTTCGGACTGACCATGCTGTATGGCGATCCTAACCGTGCTTTCCGTGACAACAATTCTGTAGTGATCACGGAAGAAACAGCGATGAAGTTCTTTGGTAAAGCGAATGCATTGGATGAGGTGCTGACAATAGACACAAGGCAGGATGGTAAGAAAAACTACACTGTCACAGGTGTATTGAAAAGTGAAGCAAGAGAGAATAGTGTGACGACCATCAATGGGTTTAAGAATGACATCTTTATGCCTATGCAGAGTGCAGACTACTTTGTAGGTAAAGATGCCGATAAAGACTGGAACAACGTGTGTATGGCGTCTTACATCCAGCTGAAACCGGGTGTAAAACCTGCACAACTGGATGGCCCGATCCGCAAACTGGTAGCCATGAACTGCAACCAGCAGCTGAAAGACAATATGAGTATTCAGCTGGTGGGACTGGATTCATTCTACCTCGATACCAACAATGGCCTGGTAAGGAAGATGATCTATATACTCGCCATCATTGCAGGTTTTGTATTGCTGATGGCCGTGATCAATTATGTGAATATCAGTGTAGGTACCTCTACGTATCGCCTGAAAGAGATCGGTCTGCGTAAAGTGTTTGGCGGCAGACGTCAGCAGCTGGTCGCACAATTCCTTGCAGAATCAATCGTACTAACCGGTATATCGGCCTTTCTGTCCATTGCTTTCTATGAACTGCTCCGTCCTGTATTCGGGCAGGTCCTGAACAAAACGTTACCCCATGTATGGTCTTTCTCCGGAATGATGGTATTGTTTTATTTGTTGCTGGTGCTGGCTGTCGGACTGGTAGCAGGTATATATCCTGCTTTTGTACTGACTGCCAACAACCTCCTGAAAGTCCTGAAGGGAAAGGTATCCGTAGGAAAAGGGGAGCTTGTTTTCCGAAAAGCTTCCCTTGTTCTGCAGTTCTCTATTGCGATACTGGTATTTGTATGTACACTCTATATTTCCCGCCAGATCAACTATTTCTTTAACAGAGATCTGGGATATAATAAAGAGCAGCTACTGGTTATTTCTTCTGTGCCCCGTCGGTGGGATAGCACAGGACTGAAACGCCTCGAACTGTTAAGAGACGAAATGATGCAGAAAACAGGTGTGGTAAGCGCTACGATTTCTTACGAAGTTCCAGATGGTATGAATGGCGGTAGTTTGCCGATCTTACCGGAAGGCGCTGCCAGCGATGCACCTGTCAATGTAGAAAGACTTGTAACAGACGGAAACTATGCTAACACTTTCGGTTTAAAACTGACATCCGGTAGATTCTTTACAGATCATGACAGTCCGATGGACGTAGTGCTCAACGAGACTGCCGTAAAAGCACTACACCTGACGCAGGGTGTTGGTCAGGAAGTACGCATCGCTGGTAATGATACAAGACTGACCGTAAGAGGGATCGTAAAAGACTTTCACTTCTTTAATATGGGACAGAAGATCGCGCCAATGATATTCTTCACCCAGCAAATTAATCCGGCATACCGCTTTCTGAGCATCAAACTGAAGACGGCTGATATCAGGAAGAGTATTGCCGGTATTGAATCAACTTTCAAATCCCGCTATAGCGATTCTCCATTTGATTACTTCTTTATGGACGAAAAGTTTCAGGCAATGTACTTCAGTGAAACCCGCCTGAAAAAGGCAGCTGACGTAGCTACAGGATTAAACTTTGTGATTATCTTACTGGGAGCTGCCGGTGTGGTAGCCTTCAGTCTGACCCGTCGTGCAAAGGAAGTTGGTGTGAGAAAAGTGCTGGGCGCTAATACGCGTAGTATCATCTACCTGTTCCTGAAGGAATATACTGCCGTTATTATTATCGCCAATCTCATTGCCTGGCCGCTTGCTTATTTCCTTGCCAGCAAATGGCTGGATGGGTATGCCTACCGTACCAGTATGAGCGTGGCGCCGTTTATCATAGCAGGTGGCATTACCTTTAGTTTGACCTATATACTGATCGCATTACAAAGTTTCCGCACGGCAAATGCCAATCCTACAGGATTGCTGAGACATGAATAATAAAAACCCTCATTCTAAAATTTTTAATAAACCGAAGTCATGATACGTACAGTCAATCTTCAAAAGATTTTTACAACAGAAGAAATTGAGACTTCTGCATTGAATGGCATTAATATGGAGGTAAAGGATGGTGAGTTCGTTGCTATCATGGGGCCTTCTGGTTGTGGTAAATCCACTTTGCTGAATATTCTTGGTCTGCTGGATAACCCCAGTGGCGGAGAATATCATTTCTGGGACCATGAAGTAGCGCGTATGAGCGAACGTCAGCGTGCACAGCTCAGAAAGGGTTCTATTGGTTTCGTGTTCCAGAGTTTCAACCTCATCGATGAACTGACTGTATTTGAAAACGTAGAGTTACCGCTCCTGTATCTGAAAGTACCTGCGAGTGAAAGAAAGGAGAAAGTAGAGAAAGTGTTGGAGCGTATGAATATCATGCACCGTCGTAATCACTTTCCGCAACAGTTATCCGGTGGTCAGCAACAGCGTGTGGCGATTGCCCGTGCCGTGGTAGCTAACCCGAAGATGATACTGGCGGATGAGCCTACCGGTAACCTGGACTCTACCAATGGTGAAGAAGTAATGAAGTTGTTGCAGGAGCTGAACGAGGCCGGTACTACTATGATCATGGTAACGCACAGCCCTTATGATGCTGGTTTTGCACATCGTGTTATCAACTTGTTTGACGGCCGTGTAGTGACTGAAAATATCAAGGAACAGTTCCACGTATAATACGTCTGTCTGATATCCCCTTTACTTACCATTTAAACTGACTCATATGCTTAACAACTATCTGAGGGTGGGCTGGCGCAATCTCTGGCGCTACAAAATGTACAGCAGTATCAATATTGGCGGTCTTGCGCTCGGATTGGCATTGGGCATCCTGCTGCTTGTATGGGTGCAGGATGAGTTAAGCTATGATAAGTTCCATGAAAAAGGCGCTAACCTGTATAAGGTTTCGGTTACGTTCGCCTCTGGCGCCGATGTGCAGAGCTGGAACCAAATGCCGGCGCCACTTGCGTTGAATGCCGTAAAAAAGATCGCAGGTGTGCAGCAGGCCGTGCGTATGGCCCCGAATTGGGGGACGATCTCGAAATTCACTTATAACAATAAGGATATCCATGACGTCGAGTTGGCATTTGTAGAGCCTTCTTTCTTTACCCTGTTTACATTCCCTATATGGAAAGGAAATGCGAGTAAGCCTTTTACCGACAATTCATCGCTGGTAATAACACGTAGTGCTGCAAAACGTTATTTCGGCACTGAAGACGCTGTTGGAAAGGTGATAACTGGCGATAAAGACCAGTATGTAGTAAGTGCGGTAATGGAAGACTTCCCGATACAATCCACTATCAAATATGACTTTCTGATGCCTTATGGTATCCTGCAACAGAAGTTCACTAAAGGGGATTACTGGCAGTCACTGGATGAAGATTGGGGGGATTTCGTTTTCGATACTTATTTTTTATTGGCTCCCGGTACATCAGTAGCGAAGGTGAGTAAAGAACTGGCAATGCTGCGTCCCGATGCGAAACCGGACCCTAATGTACGCTACAACCTTCAGCCATTGTATGACATGCATCTGTACAACGCAGACCTGTCTGAAGGAGCGATTAAGATCGTCAGAATATTCCTGATCATCGCTGTGGTAATACTATTGATCGCCTGTGTAAACTATGTAAATCTATCGACCGCCAGGGCTATGCAGCGTGCAGCTGAAGTAGGCGTACGCAAGCTCATTGGCGCTACCAGAAGACAACTGTTTGTGCAATTTGTAGGCGAGTCGGTATTGGTGTTCTTGTTATCGCTTGTGCTGGCTATCGTTCTCATTTTATTGCTGATACCATTCTATAATCATCTCACCGGCAAAGAGCTTTCTTTCAGCCTGCAAAACTTCCAGATGATACTGGCCATTGGAGCTGCGATATTGCTGACACTGATCGTAGCCGGCATTTATCCGGCCGTATTGCTGTCATCCTTTAACCCTTTAAAGACATTAAAAGGCGGACTGACCTTATCAGGTGGGAATATCAGTTTCCGTAGGGTGCTGGTGGTGGTGCAGTTCCTGATCGCTACGGTGCTTATTGTGAGTACGATCGTTGTCGGACAGCAATTGCGTTATATAAAAAATAAGGCGATCGGCTATGACAAAGAGAATGTATTTATGTTCAACAGTGGTGCTATGTCTGCGCATATGCAGACTGCATTACAGGAGTTGAATACGGCGCCCGGAGTTGTCGTAGCTGCGAATGCCAATACAAGAATGACATCTATCGATAACAGTACCGGTGACACAGAATGGGATGGTAAAAGTGAACAGGAGTCGATGATCGCGCATACCATCAGCGGAGATAAGAACTTTATGGAGATGATGAAACTCCAGTTTATAGCCGGACAAAACTTCACCAATTCAAAAGCAGATTCCAATCACTATATCATCAACGAAACCGCTGCAAAGATGATGGGTATGAAAGACCCTGTTGGAAAACGTTTCAAACTCTGGCGATATGACGGTACTATCGTCGGTGTAGTAAAAGATTTTCACTATGCATCCATGCATGAAAAGATAGGACCTGTCGTTTTCTATTACAGGGCGGATAACAATATCGTGTATGTAAAAACAAAGCCTGGTCAGGCACAGCAGGCCATCAGCTCGGCACAACAGTTATACAAAAGATATAATGCGGGCGCCCCTTTCAACTATGCGTTTATTGATCAGAACCTGGATAACATGTACAAGGTGGACAGACGCACAGGCAAACTGTTTAATTACTTTGCCGGTATTGCGATCTTCATCAGTTGCCTGGGATTGTTTGGGCTTGCCACCTTTGCTACAGGGCAGCGTGTGAAGGAAATCGGTGTGAGAAAAGTGTTAGGCGCATCTGTTACCAATATCGTTGCACTACTGACCAGCGACTTCCTGAAAATTATACTGATCTCTATCGTATTGGCTGTCCCTTCCGCCTGGTATATCATGAACAGATGGCTGGATGACTATGCTTATCGCATTAGTATCAGCTGGTGGGTATTTGCATTAGCAGGATTACTTGCAATAGCTGTGGCCCTGATCACTGTTAGTTTCCAGGCCATAAAAGCCGCATTAAGGAATCCTGTGCGCTCATTAAGAACTGAATAGTCCATTTTATAAAACGGGGTTATGTTAAAGAATTATCTCAAGATCGCCTGGAGGAATATCAGAAAGCAAAAGTTCTATTCCTTCATCAATATATTAGGGCTGACAATAGGTATGACCTGTTGCTTCCTGATCTTTATCTATGTGCGGTTTGAACTGAGCTATGATAAATTTCATGAGAAAAAGGAGCAGTTATACAGAGTTGTTACAGATGTGAAGACGCCAACCGAAGTGATTAATGCAGATATCACCTCTGCACCCATGGGGCCGAATCTGAAAGCAGATTTTCCTGAGGTGAAATCTGCCGTGCGCGTATACTTTACAAATATGCTGGTGGACGTTGGGGAAAACAAATACCAGGAAGATAAACTAGCTCTTCCAGATTCCACCTTCTTTGACGTATTTACCTTCCCATTGATGAGTGGAAATCCTAAGACTGCATTGTCGGAGCCTTTCAATGTGGTGCTCACGGAAAGTAAGGCGAAGAAGTATTTCGGATCAACCAATGTAATTGGGAAAACGATTCAAACAGGTGGTAGAAAGTATACTTTGAAAGTGACGGGTGTAATGAAGGATGTGCCGGAAAATTCACAAATGCCATTTGATATGATATTCTCGCTATCGACCTACAAGGCACTTGGTGTTGATCTTGAGAACTCATGGGGGAATTTCGGAGCTATTACCTATTTATTGCTAGAAAAAGGAGTAGATCCTGTTAAGCTGGAAGCGAAGCTGCCTGCATTTATGGAACGTCATATAGGTGAGCAGATGAAGAAGAATAATATGCACTACACTTTGCACCTGGAACATTTTGAAGATGTCTATATGCATTCGAAAAGGGAAGGGACACTGGCGCATGGAAGCATGACCAATGTTTATATTTTCTCTTTTGTCGCTTTGTTTATTATGTTGATCGCGGTGATCAATTTCGTTAACCTGGCTACAGCGAGAGCTACCGAAAGAGCAAGAGAAGTAGGTGTGCGTAAGGCTGTCGGGGCTTATGAGTCTCAACTGACGTTACAGTTTCTGAGCGAAACAATGTTACTAAGCCTGTTTGCGTTCTTTTTATCCGCCATATTATGCCAGTTGTTATTGGCCTCTTTTAACCTGCTTGCAGGAAAAGAGATTGCTGTTAATATATTTAAAACGGGTATCGTCGGACTGTTCCTGTTAATGGCTGTGTTAGTGGGTCTGGTGGCAGGTCTCTATCCTGCGCTGGTACTATCATCTTACAAGCCTGTTGTGGTGTTAAAAGGAGCTTTTAGCAGCAGTAATAAAGGTTTATTCCTTAGAAGAAGCCTGGTAGTTATTCAGTTTGTGATTACAATTGTATTGATTGCCGGTGTGATCATTGTTTATAATCAATTGCTTTATATGCAGTCACGTGATCTTGGATTTAAGAAAGATCAGCAGCTGGTAATAAGTTTTGATGGTGTGGATAATATGAAGGATAAATGGGTAGATATCAAGCAGCAGACATCTGTTATTCCAGGTGTAATGGGATGTACATTTTCCTCTTCGATACCCAGTGCATTTCATAATTCCGCATACACGAATATGGAGCTTAAGAGCGGCGATATGCAAGCTAGCAATATCAATCTCTATTTTGTTGACTATGATTTCATCAAGCAATATGGTATTAAGGTAATTGCCGGACGGGCATTCTCCGGGGAGATGGGTACAGATACTACACAGGCTATGATCGTGAATGAAGCGGCCGTTGCTTCCCTGGGATATAGTAAACCGGAGGAGATTATCGGTAGGAAGTTTTCTCAGTGGGGACGAGATGGAAAGGTAATCGGTGTTATTAAAAACTTTAATTACCATTCATTAAAAGATGAAGTAGCTCCTTTGACGATGCGGATTGAACCTGGAGCATTTTCGCCATTGACTATTACTGTAAGCCCTGCTAATTTAAAGAAAGTATTGGCTGGTGTGGAGGCTGTTTACAACCGATATGCGCCAGAAGGCCGATTTGATTATTATTTTGTAGATGAGGCTTTCGATAAGCAATATAGAGCAGAATACCGTTTTGGCCGCCTGGTACTGACATTTACAGTGTTGGCTATTTTCCTTGCCACCTTAGGTTTGTTAGGCCTTATTTCCTATATCGTGATCCAGCGTACCAAAGAGATCGGTATCCGCAAAGTGCTGGGAGCCTCAGTGGGCAGCATCTTATTCCTGTTGTCCAGCGACTTCCTGAAACTGGTGGTGATCGCTTTGTTGGTAGCCACGCCACTGGCCTGGTACCTGATGTACCAGTGGCTGAAAGATTTTGCATACCGTGTAGATATTCATTGGTGGATATTTGTGTTGTCCGGCGGTATTGCAGTTCTCCTTGCATTGATTACCGTTTACGTGCAGACTGTTAAAACAGCGCTGACAAGTCCGGTAAAATCATTGCGCACCGAATAAGTTTCTTTAGTAGTTACGTTTAAATATGACAAGTGAAATGTACCATGGGCAGGTCTCTACCCGCCCATAAATTTTCTTTCATGCAATTAAAAAGGGTACTATGGTAAAAAGTTATATAAAAATAGCCTGGAGGAATTTGTGGCGTAACCGCACATTTTCCGCAATCAATATAGTCGGTCTGACCATTGGAATGGCCGTAAGTTTTACGCTATTACTATATGTACTGTTTCAATTCAGCTACGATAGGTTCCATGAACATGGTAAAGATATCTATCATCTTAAATTGGGCGTAGATGGCGGGCCTAATACACCTGTGCCACTGGGCCCATTTGTGGAGAAGAATATTCCGGAAGTGAAGGCCGTAGTGAGGACGACCTATCTCACACCGCATTTATTGAAGGTGGGAGATAAGTCTGTTAAGCAGCAAGGTGTTTTTACTGATCCCGGCTTTCTGGATGTATTTACTTTCCCATTGGTGAAGGGACAAGCTACATTGAAAGATGAAAATGTCATTGTCCTTACGGAAAGTACTGCCCGTAAATTATTTGGTGATGCAGACCCGATCGGACAGATCGTCAATTTTGATATTACGCATCCATTGGTTGTACAGGGTGTTGTAAAAGACCCTCCTAAGAATTCTACTATACGCTTTGCTTATCTGTTAAGCTGGAAGCTGTGTTTGCAGATCATGCCATGGGTAGGTGAAGAAGAATGGGGTAATTTCGGTGTTAATACATTTGTGCAGTTGAACCCGGTCGCTGATCCTGTAGTAGCAGGGCGTAAAATAAGAAATCTCCTGCATGAGCAATCCAAAGGCATACCTGAGAGCACTTATCTCATCATGCATCCGATGAGCAAATGGAAATTATATTCAGAGATAAAAGATGGTAAAATAATTGGCGGTGAGATCAGTTCTGTACGGCTGTTTGCATTGCTTGCATTAGGTATTCTTCTGATCGCCTGTGTGAACTTTATGAATCTCAGTACAGCGCAGAGTGAAAGAAGAGCGAAAGAAGTAGGCGTCAGGAAAGCGATCGGTGCCAATAAACGTACTTTGATCGGTCAGTTTATGTACGAGTCCATGATGCTGGTGTTTATATCGCTGGTACTGGCGTTGGTATTGATGTGGATCGTCCTTCCTCGTTTTAATGCCATAACGGATAGTTCGCTTCAATTGTCACTGGCCCCTGCTTATTTCTGGCTCGCGATAATAGTATTGGCTGTCCTGACCGGATTTGTTGCAGGTAGTTATCCAGCTTTTGTATTGTCTTCTTTCAAGCCTATTAAGGTGTTAAAAGGCGGATTGGTAGAAATAAAAGGCGGTTTTATGTCAAGGCAGTCGCTGGTCGTATTTCAGTTTACACTGGCCATTGTATTGATATTGGTGACGATCGTGATTTACCGGCAGATAGATTTTATCCGTAATCGTCCCCTGGGATATGATCCGAAAGGATTGGTAGATGTAGAACTGGAGGGGAAAGTATATGATAACTATGATGCTTTCAGACAGGAGGCTATTGCATCAGGCGCTGCTGTCAACGGTAGTATCATGATGAGCTCTATTGCGCAGATTGGAGGTAGTGTATGGGGATTGAGATGGCCGGGACAATTACCTGGTGAAGAGAATACGAACTTCGGCATTATCACAGCTACGGAAAACTTCATTTCGACTTTCAGTATACAGTTAAAAGAAGGACGCGATTTTCAGTCGGCGGCAGATTCCCTGTCGATGATCCTGAATGAAGCTGCGGTAAAGACGATGCATCTGAAAGAACCGGTACTTGGGCAGCAGGTAGTGTTGAATGGAGAGACCAGGACGATCGTCGGAGTAGTAAAAGACTTTGTGTGGATGAAATCTTATATGCCATCTACGCCTGCGGTCATCCCTTATAATCCATCCTGGAGAGGGATGCTGACTATTAAGCTGAATCCTGCATTATCAGTCAGTGAAGGACTGGCTCGTCTGGAAAAAGTATATCACAAACTAAACCCGGATTATCCTTTTGAATATTCTTTTGTGGATGCGACTTACGAGCGGAAGTATGCATATGAGAAATTATTGGGCGTGATGATCAATGTTTTTGCCACACTGGCGATCCTGATCAGTTGCATGGGCTTGCTGGGCTTGTCTGTTTTTGCTGCTGCACGCAGAAGAAAAGAGATCGGTATCCGTAAGGTAATGGGGGCAGGTGTGGCACAGGTGACCATGTTGTTATCCAAAGACTTTCTGAAACCGGTATTGATAGCGATCGTGATCGCTTCACCGGTGGCCTCTTATATTATGATAAAGTGGTTGCAGCAGTATACGTACCGTATTTCGTTGGAATGGTGGATGTATGTGTTGGCAGGTATTACGGCGATCGCGATCGCGTTGATGACGGTAAGCATACAATCTGTCAGAGCAGCATTGATGAACCCTGTAAAGGCATTACGTTCGGAATAACATCAGGCAACTGTGTTAAATCAAAAAACAAATGATTAGAAACTACATCAGGATAGCATGGCGAAACCTTCAGCGAAATAAGGTGTTTGCTTTTATCAATATCGGCGGTATGACGGTAGCGATCTGTGTTGCCTTATTACTGTGTATTGCGGCTTACCATGAATGGTCGTTTGATCAGTTTCATGCCAACCGGTCTTCTTTGTACGAAGTGTATATGGAAGAGTCTTTGCCCAATGGTAAAACGGTTGTAGGCGCTAATCATCCGGCGCCACTATTAGCGGCATTACAACAGGAATGCCCCTCCATTAAACAGGCGACCCGTTATCAGTCCAGTAAAAGAAGTGTGTCCTACAATGGCAAAACCTTGTCCAGGGTGATCGGTTTTGCGGATACTTCGTTTTTACAGATGTTCAGTTTTCCTGTACGCAACGGAAATATCAATGCTTTGCAGCATAGAGATCAGGTGCTGATATCTGAAGAAACGGCAAAGAACATCTTTGGTAATGAAGACCCATTAAATAAGATCATAGAAGTAAAGCTTGGTCAGTTACAAAAGAGCTTTACGGTAGGAGGTGTGATCGCTAATGTGCCGGAGAATTCCAGTATTGATTTTGATATGCTTGTCAACTTTTCGTCTTTGCTGGAATGGTATGGTAATGAAAGCTCTTGGTCTTACAGTTCTTATTTCACCTTTCTGCAGGTAAAGGAAAATACGCCGGTTCCGTTGGTGCTAAGGCAGATGCAGGGGCTGGTGAATAAGTATATGTCGGAGAAGTTGCAGGGTATGCAGCGCGATGGTGTGCAGCCAGGTAAAGACGGACAGCTGCTGAGATATGGGCTGATCCCGGTAGGGGATATTCATTTTGACAGACGAAGCGAATTTGCAGGGATAGGCAATTTTTACCCCTGGTTACTCGTCATCATTTCAGTGATGGTACTGACGATCGCTGCGGGGAATTTTATCAATCTTTCCATGGGCCGTTCATTTACGCGGGCAGGGGAGATAGGTATGCGGAAAGCGCTGGGTGCAAGGAGAACACAACTGATCGCACAATTCTGGAGCGAGTCTTTCATTCTGTGCGGTATCTCTTTGTTTGTTGGTACTGTGCTGGCTTCTTTTGTACTGCCACAGTTTAATGAGCTGTTCAGGTATCATTTTCAGATGTCCTCCATATTTGGGAATATCCGTATTCTCGGTGGTATTGTTGCCGGTTTTCTGCTGATCACAATACTGGCGGGTGGCTATCCGGCCTGGATGATCTCCCGGTTTAAAATGCTGGAGGTATTGAAAGGCAAACTGAACCTGGGAAGGAAGAGCGTTTTCAGGAATGTGCTGATCATCACACAGTTTTCGATAGCGGTCCTGCTGATCAGCTGTACGATCATACTCTGGCAGCAATTAACCTACCTACGGTCCAAACCGCTGGGTTATAATGAGCATGAGGTGATCAGTATCCCTGTCAATTCCAGCTTATTACAGAAGGGGTATGCATTGTCCAGATTAAGAAGTACGCTTGCTGGTGATCCGCATATTGTGTCTGTTACAGGGTCGAATACTAATATGGGAGACGGTTTGGATGGTGGCCGGAACAGTGCGACCTATGGCTTTGATTATAAAGGAAAAGGGGTGAAATGTAACTGGTCGATGGTGGAATATGATTATCTTCAGACATTGGGTTTGCAACTGGCGGCAGGACGCGATTTCTCCCGTGAATTTTCGACAGATTCCAGCGCCGTGATCATCAATGAGCTGATGGCGAAGGAGCTGGGAGAGAAGGACCCTATAGGGGCAGAAATGGAAGTAACAGGCAAGTTTCATGTGGTGGGTGTCGTAAAGAATTTTAACTTTCATTCCCTGAAAGAGGAAACCGGTCCGATGACTATCCAGCTGATTCCCGGAATGAAACCAATGTATATTTTTGTGCGTGTAATGCCGGCAGACCTGCCCCTGGCGATGGAGAAAGTGAAGCAAGCCTGGCATGCCATTGACCCTGACGGCGAATTTGAAGGCTCTTTCCTGGATGAAAATATTGACAGAATGTACAGATCGGAGGCCAGACTGGCGAAGATCAGTATAAGTGGCGCGGTGGTAGCTATCGTGATATCCTGCCTTGGTCTTTTTGCGATAGCGGTACTCGTCATTGCACAGCGTAACAAGGAAATAGGCGTACGCAAGGTGCTGGGCGCTTCCGTATCAGGTATTGTGACCCTGATAGCAAAGGATTTCCTGCGGCTGGTACTGGTGGCCATCCTGATCGCTACACCTGTAGCCTGGTACCTGATGCGGGTATGGTTACAGGATTTTGCCTATCATATTGATGTGAAATGGTGGGTGTTCCTGCTGGCAGGAATTGCGGCCATCGTGATCGCATTTTGCACGATAAGTTTCCAGTCAGTAAAGGCAGCTTTAATGAACCCGGTTAAATCACTAAAAACAGAATAACCAATGATACAATTAAGACATATCTCCAAGTATTATCCCGTTGGATTTGGTAAGAATGAAATATTAAAAGATATTGATCTCAGAATTTTCGAAGGAGAGTTTGTATCTATAATGGGCCCTTCCGGTTCTGGTAAATCCACCCTGTTACATATAATGGGTTTGCTGGAAGAGCCGAATCAGGGTGAATACCTGTTTGACGGAGAACCGGTGCATAAGATGAACGAGAAGAAACGTACCCAGCTGCACCGGGGCGCCATTGGATTTGTTTTCCAGGCTTATCACCTGATAGATGAGCTGACGGTATATGAAAACATTGAGACACCACTGCTATATAAGAATGTTCCTGCTGCTGAACGTAAGAGCCGTGTGGCCGATATCCTGGACCGTTTCAATATAGTAGCCAAAAAAGACCTTTTCCCCAGTCAGTTGTCCGGCGGACAGCAACAGTTGGTCGGTATAGCACGTGCGCTGGTAGGCGAGCCTAAAGTTATCCTGGCCGACGAACCAACCGGTAACCTGCATTCTGATCAGGCGAAAGAGATCATGGAGCTGTTCAAGCAACTGAATGAGAAAGATAAGATTACGATAGTACAGGTAACGCACTCCGAAGTTAATGCAGGTTATGGTCACAGGATCATACAGATCCGTGACGGGAAAATCGCATAAATCAATATAGGCCATTCCCGACGTCAGGTAATCTTATCAAGCTGCTGCGCACCAGCGCAGATTCTGATAAGATGTCCATCGTCGGGAATTGTTTATCTGCAAGTATTTTACGCCCTTCATAAAGAATTTATTTATGTTATCATCACAATTATTATATTTTTGGAATGTCATGAAAATATCCAAAATCCCGGGATTTCTCCTGGCGCTGTGCATTTTGTTTGCTAACTCTGCGGCCCTGAAGGCGCAGGATACCTGGACACTGCAACGCTCTGTAGAATATGCGCTTCAGAACAATATATCTATTAAGCAGCAGGACGTACAGAAACGGTATTCGTTGCTGACGCTCAAACAAAACCAGATGTCGCAGATACCCACCCTCGGTGCTGGTGTACAGGCCCAGCTGGGTTCCGGTCGTAATATTGACCCATATACGAACGTTTATGTCACTCAATCTTATTTCAACCTTGGTGGCGGGGTGAATGCCAGTGTTGATATCTTCAACTGGTTTGCCAAGCGTAATGTGATCGCTGCTAATAAATATGAGGTGCAGGCACAGGACCGCTTCCTGGAAAAGGCAAAAAATGACGTTGCTTTTAACATTGCCAGCACTTTCCTGCAATTGCTTATGAATATTGAGCAGGTGCATGTCAGCGAGTTACAGGTGAAACTGACTGCATCCCAGTTGGAAAACACCAAGAAGCTGGTTGTTGCGGGTTCTGTTCCTGAGAGTAATCAGGCTGACCTGGAGACCAAACTGGCAAGTGACAGTGTAACCCTGATCACCGCGCAGAACAACGTGATCATGTCTACCCTGCAGATGAAAGCGTATCTGAACCTGAGCTTCGATCAATCATATGTACCACAGATACCGGAAAATATTGCAGAACTGAAATTGCCAAGACTGGATGAAGTAGACCCTGAAATGGTATATAGTTCTTCTCAGATGACCAACCCGTTGATAAAAGGGTATGAGGCAAGGATCAAAGCCCGTCAGCGTACCTATGCGGCACAGAAAGGGTTGTTATACCCCAGTCTCTCCGCAAATGGGGCGTTGAATACGAGTTTTACCGATGTGGCGAAAGATGGTGCAACTGGTAAAACGATCAGTTTCAACCAGCAGGTGAACAATAACTTCCGTCAGTCAGCAGGTCTGAGCCTGAATATTCCGATCCTGGGTGGCTGGCAGCAGCGTACAGCAGTACAGCGGGCCAAACTCGATATTCTCGATCAGCAGCTGTTAATGGACAAAGATCTGCAAACACTGCGTCAGGATATTTATACCGCCCATGCCAACGCGGTAGCAGCGATCCAGAAATTCTCCGCATCTACCAAGGGTGTTGATGCTTCCCAGCGAGCGTATGATTTTGCGACCAAACGGTATAACCTGGGTTTAATGAATACTATTGACTATATTACTACGCAAACTAACCTGTTTAAAGCGCAGATCGATAAAGTATCGGCGCAGTATGAATACATATTTAGACTGAAACTACTGGAGTTTTATAGGGATCAAAAGATCTCCCTGTAGCGGCTCCCTCCCTTTTGAAATAACGCCGTTTTATGAAGAGAAAGACACTTTTCTGGATCCTGGGGATCATCATTGTGCTGATCGCTATTTTCGCCTTGAGCAATGCACGCAAGGATGACAGCATTAAAGTGGCTGTCGATAAGGTTGAAGATAAAAATATCATTGAGGTGGTATCTGCCAGCGGCAAGATATACCCTGAAACAGAAGTTAAGGTGAGCTCCGACGTATCAGGCGAAATCGTAGACCTTCCGGTACTGGAAGGTGATTCTGTTAAAAAAGGACAGGTACTGGCCCGTATTTATGCGGATGTCTATGGTTCCGTAAGGGACAAGGCTACAGCTTCCCTGAGCCAGGCACAGGCGCAACTGGCCAATACTGCGGCTTCTCTCAACGCATTCAAAGCAAAACTGGAACAAAGTAAATCTGCTTACGACCGTAACAAGGAATTGCTGGCACAGAAAGTAGTGTCCCGCAGTGAATTTGAAACCGCCGAAGCAACTTACCGTTCTGCGCTGGCTGATTATAATGCAGCCGCAGAGCAGGTGAACAGTAACCGTTATGCAGTACAGAGCGCAAAAGCAGGTGTGACGGAAGCTAATACCAATCTGCAGCGTACGACGATCGTAGCGTCTATGGATGGTGTGGTATCCCTGTTGCCGGTGAAGAAAGGTGAGCGTGTGGTAGGTACCGGACAAATGAGCGGTACTGAGATCATGCGTATCGCTGATCTGAATATTATGGAAGTACAGGTGGATGTCGGAGAAAACGATATTCCCCGTGTAAAATATAATGATACTGCTATCGTGGAAGTGGATGCCTACAGCGACCGTAAGTTCAAAGGCATTGTAACGCAGATCGCGAGCTCCAGCAAAGGTGCTGCTACTGCTACGGCTGCATCAACCTCTTCTGCGGAACAGGTGACCAGCTACATCGTACATATCCGTATCCTGGCAGAAAGTTATGCTGACCTGATCGATCCTGCCCATCCAAAGAACTTCCCTTTCCGTCCGGGTATGAGCGCCAGTGTTGATATCCAGACCCGCAGAAAGAACAATGTGCTGGCAGTACCTATCAATGCGGTAACTACCCGCGATGTGGTGGATAGCTCCAAAGCAGTGGGCGCGAAAAAAGAAGACCTGGCAGCAGCGAAAGAAAGCGGTAAGAATCAGAAAGAGGTTGTTTTTGTATTGCAGGCTGATAAAACCGTACGTCAGACCATCGTGACAACCGGTGTGCAGGATGACGCGAATATCGAGATACTGAGTGGATTGAAACCGGGAGAAACTATTATCAGCGCTCCTTATTCTGCAGTGTCAAAAGATCTTGAACAAGGAAAGAAAGTAAACGTGGTGCCTAAGAAAGAATTATTCGAAGGGACCGGTAAATAGATATTATAATAATTATAAGGCGAACGGCTCTGTATTAACAGGGCCGTTCGCTTTTTTATATGTGCTCAATCTTGCGGAATGCCACTTATCCATTTTTTGTTCAACAGTGAGTGAATTGAGTACTTGAAATCTTGTCAAAATCGTCCGTAGAATCTGCTATTAATACACTCATTTTTATGTTGCAGGATCAGTCTGGATGCCTTCCTATTGCATGGATATTCAACTGTTTAGGAGACCCGGAAAAAACTTAACATTGCCCTGTGTTAATTTAATATTAAATTTATGTTATCACATCAAATAAAGTTATATAATATGTCAAGTACAGATACTGCGAAGCCCGCCAAACCTGCTAAATCATCCCGAAAAGAAGCTCGCGACACCATAGAAAAGAAGCTGGACCTCCTGTTGGTAGACCTGAAAACTGAGTTAGGAGATACGAAGTTCAAAAACAGAATCAAGAAAGCTGCAAAGCTGCTGAGCAAAGGGTTGGACAAAAAGAAAAAAGCAGGGATCGTGAAGAAGAAAGCGACAAAGAAAGCAGTAAAGAGTGCAAAACCAGTTAAAGCAAAAGCTGAAACCACAACAAAAGCCGCTGAATAAATAATTGTTATCCGCTTTTAATGCGGCATCCTTTTATTTCTTGATAATAAATAATTAACGGTCCGCCAGTAACAGTTAACTGTTATTTGTGGGCCGTCTGCTATATATTTAGGGCTTTTGTATGAAAAAGTCGCTAATATATCTACTGAGCCTACTTTCTCTCACGGCAGTTGCTCAGCAATCAGGTCAGGTGAATGTGTTCCTGGGTTCTTCCGGGGATAACGGGCAAATGTCTCCCGCAGCTTCCTATCCTTTCAGCATGGTGAGCATTGGTCCGGAAACGTATCCTTCCACTCATACAGGGTATGAATATTATGCTAAAGAATTTCTTGGATTTACCCATAACCGTATGGAGGGTGTGGGCTGTCAGGGTTGCGGTGGTAACCTGCTGGTACGTCCTTTTCTGGGTGATGGTCCGGTAAAGGCGGACCTGATCAAGTATGAAGAGCAGGCCTCTCCCGGTTATTATCATGTAGGATTTACCAATGGCATTAAAGCCTCCTTGACCGTTTATAAGAATGCAGGGTTGCACCAGTATACTTTCCCTGAAGGAAAGAAAGGACTGTTGCTGGACCTGGGATTTGCGCGTGTCGGCCGTTTTGTGGCAGAAGAGCATACTATAGAAGGTAATGCGGTAAGCGGATGGGTGGAATCCAGGACGACCTGTAGTGCCGGTATCTATAGAATTTACTACTATGTAGAAACCGATCGTCCGGTAAAATGGACGGCTACACAGGCGCATGAACTGGTGGCCAATGTTACTGATAATAACCTGGGTGTAAGAGTAGGGTTATCCTCTGTAGGTACTGCTTATGCTAAAGCAGCTATATCCAAAGAGGCATTTGACGTGGTGAAGGGTAAGAGTGAAAAAGAGTGGAACGATATGCTGGGGCATATTAAGGTGAAAGGTGATCCTGCAAGGGAAAAACTGTTTTACTCCCTGTTCTATCGCTCTATTCAATCTCCTTATGTGGTATCAGAACCAGATGGCGCATATGCTGCCACTAATGGTACTTTACAACACACAAACAGCAAGATGTATAATGGCTGGGCTATCTGGGATAACTACCGTGCGCAGCTGCCTTTATTGTCCATTGCTTTCCCGCAGGAATACCAGGACATGACCACTTCTATTGCAGGTCTGTACGCCCATGGAAAAAAAGACTATGCAACACTACATGAGCCTTCCATCACTGTGAGAACGGAACATGCCGTAGTCGTACTATTAGATGCGCTGAAAAAAGGTTATAAGCTTGATTTTAATGCGATCGCTGACTCTGCAGAGAAGGAGATCAAAGGACTGGATTATGCGCACCCTGATAAGGCGCTGGAGTCTTCCTATGACGCGTGGGCGCTGGCAGAACTGTATTATGCACAGAAAGATAAATCCCGTGGCGATCAGTATAAAACACAGGCAGCAGATTATAAAAAGTACTGGCTGAAAGACTTCCAGGACCTCACAAAACGTGATGTGGACCGTATGCAGGCAAGGGGATTGTATCAGGGTACTATCTGGCAATACCGTTGGTTTGTGCCGTTCGATCTGAAAGGGCTGATGGAACTGTGTGGTGGTGAACAGGCCTATCTTTCCCAGCTGGATGAGTTCTTTGATAATGACTATTACTGTCATGCGAACCAGCCAGACCTGCAGGCGCCGTTCATGTATAACGTGACCAACCAGCCGTGGAAGTCACAGGCCCTTGTGCATAAGATCGCTGTTGATACCATGGTACAGCACTATTTCAATGATAACAGCCGTGGTATCGGTTCAGAGATTGGTCCGATCTACAAGAACCAGCCGGCAGCTTATGTCAGAACAATGGATGATGACGCGGGTACGATGTCTTCCTGGTTTGTATTGGTATCTACCGGTATATTCCCTGCGTGTATCGGTTCGCCGGTATACTACCTGAACGTGCCTTTATTCGAGTCCGTTGAATGGCAGTGGCCAGGTGGAAAACCGTTCTCTGTACAGGTGAAGAATTTCGGTGCTAAGAATGTATACATCAAAGAGGTGTGGCTGAACGGCAAGAAGCTGGACCGCAACTGGATCACCCATAGCGAGATCGCGAAGGGCGGTAAACTGGAGATCGTAGCCAGTGATAAACCTGATATGCAGCAGGGGCAGAGTAATAAATGGATAACAGATATTACCCGCCAGTAATTTTACTCAATCGGTAAGGTAATTCATAGATAAGCTATAGATAATCCGTAGATAAGCCGTATATGACCTGTTCTTATAGATACGGGTTATCTACGGATTATCTACGAATTATCTACAGCTTATATAGGAGTAATGGTCCTGATAAAGCCCTGATAAGGGCAATATCCCGTACAAACAAGCCAACCTGGTAATGGCTTATGCTTACCCCTTAATACTTCAGTAATCCCGTCTTTTTGCCCCCCAGGAAATGGAGACTTAACGATATGGTCATATTAGCAGGTAAAATTCCTTACTTTGCGAGAAAAAGACAGATACGTGAAAGCAGGTATTATCGGTAGCGGCAGTTGGGCAACAGCATTGGCCAAGATTTTAACGGATAATGGTAATCAGATTTCCTGGTGGATCCGGAATGAAGACACGATCCGCTATATGCAGCTGCGTCATCATAACAGGCATTATCTCACCTCCGTGTATTTTGACACGAACATGGTGAAACTGAGCAGCAACCTGGAAGAGGTAGTGGCTGCAAGTGATGTGCTGGTGCTGGCAGTACCTTCTGCCTTCCTGGAGGATGTGATGCTGCAATTGTCACCTGAGGCGCTGAAAGGCAAGAAAGTGGTGAATGCGGTGAAGGGTCTGGTACCAGGAAGCAATCTGCTGATCAACGATTATCTGTCTGAAATTTTTGACCTCCCGCTGGAGCAGTATTATGCTATTACCGGCCCATGTCATGCAGAAGAAGTGGCCAATGAGAAACTATCTTACCTGACCTTCTCCGGTTTACAGGAATCATCCGCACAGTCTATTGCGGATATGTTCACTAACAGTTATCTGCAAACGATCGTGAACCGCGATGTGATCGGTGTGCAACTGGCAGCCGTGCTGAAAAATATCTATGCATTAGGCGCAGGTATCGCACACGGGCTGGAATATGGCGACAACTTCCTCAGTGTATATATTACCAACTGTTTTCGGGAAATGCAGTCTTTCCTGGAGGCGTATGGAAAAGATCATAGTGAGGCGGGGTCACATAACTATAACGCCAGCGCCTATCTGGGTGACTTGCTGGTAACCTGTTATTCTTTGCATAGCCGTAACCGTACCTTTGGTAATATGATCGGTAAGGGATATTCTGTGAAGGCCGCCCAGCTGGAGCTGAATATGATCGCAGAGGGCTATTATGCCAGTAAATGCCTGTTTGAAATGAACATGGAAGTAGGTGCTTATACACCTGTGGCGCAGGCGGTATATACTATACTATGGCAGAACCTAAACCCACGGGAAGCCTTCCTTTCCCTTGAAAAAGGATTTATTTAACTGATTGTTAACGTCTTGTTAAAATAGCGATAAGATAGGTTTGTAACCTTCGCAGCAGAATTCATCAACCACTAAAACTTGTATTCTGCTATGCGCTACACACGTCTATGCCTACAATTCCTATCGTTAGGCGTTTTCCTTCTTTTATTTTCCGTGAGTGTGATGGCCCAGCAGGCTATCAGCGGAAAAGTAATTTCCGGGGACGACAAGCAGCCATTACCTGGTGCGACCATACAGGTAAAAGGTGCATCTAAAAAAACCATTACAGATAATGCCGGCAATTTCAGCATTCAGGCCGGGAACAGTGACATCCTTATTATCAGTAGTATCGGATTTACCACACAGGAAGTAAGCGCCACTCAGGCGGCTAATATCGTGCTTCCTACTGACACCCGCGGACTGGGTGAGGTCGTGGTAACCGCATTAGGTATCAAAAAAGAACGTAAAAAGTTAGGTTATTCCCTGCAGGAGGTGAAAGGTGAAGACCTGACCGTTGCGAGAGAATCTAACGTAGTTAATCAGCTGGCCGGTAAAGTAGCTGGTGTAACTGTAATTGGTAGTCCGTCCGGTGTAGGTGGTTCCGCAAGGGTATCTATCCGTGGTGAAAGATCAGTAGATCTTAACAAGAACCAGCCATTATACGTAGTGGATGGTGTACCTATCAGCAATGCGATCAATGGCGGTTCCGGTAGTAATAACCTGGAAGTGGACTTCGGTAACGGCGCCAGTTTCATCAACCCGGATGATATTGAGAGCATGAACGTCCTGAAAGGCCCTGCTGCTGCGGCCCTGTATGGTTCCCGTGCAGCGAATGGTGTGGTAATGATCAAGACCAAATCCGGCCGTAAACAAAAGGGCCTGGGTGTGGAAGTGAACAGCAATATCACCCTGGAATCCGCCTTGAAACTGCCTGAATACCAGAAAACATATGGTCAGGGTAATGCCAGCGGTGGCGATTTCGCCTTTGTAAACGGTGGTGGTGCTGGTTTATCAGATGGTACAGATGAAGGCTGGGGCCCTGCTTTCCGCGGACAGTTGTTCCCTCAGTTCAATTCTCCCCGTACTTTAAATGGCCAGGCTATTCCTTATACCGGTGGTGACATGAACGCACCTGCAGGTAGCGTGATCACCCCATCCACCTGGGAAGCTGACAATGACAACCTGAAGAATTTCTTACAGACCGGCAGGACCTTCACCAATAACGTTGCCCTGGTAGGTGCTAACGACAACGGTGATTTCCGTTTGAGCTATACCAATCTTAATCAGACCGGTATTGTACCTAATACTGATCTGAAAAGAAATACTACCAGCTTTTCTGCTGGTTACCATTTCACGCCAAAGTTCACAGCAAAAGCATTCGTAAGCTATATCAAGAGCGAGAGTGACAACCGTCCTTCTATCAGTTACGGTACTGAGAGCATCATGTACCTGTTCAACTGCTGGTTGCCTGCTTCTGTGAGAGTAAGCGATCTGAAGCGTCTTTGGCAGCGTGGTCTGGATAACAGACAACAATATAACTGGAACTACAACTACCATGATAACCCATATCTGACCGTATATCAGAATACGAACGGTCAGTATTATGATCGTCTGATCGGTAATGTTGTATTAAGATATGATCTCGCCAGCTGGTTAAACCTCCAGGTACGTACTGCTACTGACTGGAGCAATGAGCGTCGCGAGTATCGCAGAGCTTTCAGTACACAGCGTTTCCCTTACGGTGAGTACCGTGAAGTGAACATTGTGAACGAAGAGCGTAACACGGACTTCCTGTTCGCAGCTGACAAAGAGATCAATTCTAACTTCTCTTTCAATGCTACCCTGGGTGGTAACCAGATGCGTCAGACATCCCGTTTCAATGAGGATATTGCTGGTCAGCTGAACATTCCGAATGTATACCGTCTGACGAACTCCCGCATTGCACTGGTATCTAACCAGAACAATGTAGGCAAGCGTATCAACAGCTTCTACGGATCAGCTGGTGTTTCTTATAAGAACAAGCTGTTCCTGGATTTCACCGGCCGTAATGACTGGAGTAGTGCACTGACACTGCCGGAAGACCTGAAAGCTTTCGGACAGGAGCAGAACTCCTATTTCTATTCTTCAGTAGCCCTGAGCGCTATTATCAGCGATATGGTGAAGCTGCCATCTGTGATCAGTTTTGCGAAACTGAGAGGAAGCTTTGCGCAGGTAGGTAATGATACCGATCCATTTGCCTTTACACAAACCTTTAACCGTAGCGATCCATTTGGCGCTTCACAGATTTATGGCGAGACCAGCCGTTTATCTAACCTGAATCTGAAACCAGAGATCAGCAATGCCTTTGAATTTGGTGCTGACATCCGTTTCTGGCAGAACAGAGTGGGACTGGACCTGACTTATTACCAGAGTAATACAAAGAACCAGATCCTGAACATTCCATTATCTAACACCAGTGGGTATGAGAGCCGTGTGATCAATGCCGGTTCTATCCGTAACCATGGTTTTGAGGTAATGCTGAACGTGACTCCGATCAAGACGAAGTCTTTCAACTGGGATGCTTACGTGAACTTCTCTTCTAACCGCAGCAAGGTACTGGAGCTGACTGACGGTCTGACCAACTATGTAATGGCTGACAGAAGCGTATCAGTAGAGGCTAGAGTAGGAGAGCGTATGGGTGACTTGTATGGTATTGGTTTCGCACGCGTACAGAACACCGATGCGAATGCACCTTACTACGATGCAAGCGGTCAGTATACCGGTCAGATGGTATTCGCAGCGAATGGTCGTCCGGTAGCTACTACCGAAAGGATCAGACTGGGAAACTACAATCCTGACTGGCTGATGGGTATCGGCAATACATTTACATATAAAGGCGTACGTCTGAGCTGTTTGTTTGATGTGCGTCATGGCGGTAAACTCTATTCACATACACAGACGGTAGGTCGTGAAGGCGGTATCATTAAAGAGACCCTGGAAGGCCGTGCAGATGGTTATGATATGAGCAAACCAGGTAATGGTGTGATCGGATCAGGTGTGGTACAGGCGGCAGATGGTAAGTTCAGTCCTAACACCACAAAGGTAGCAGTACGTGAGTGGCACAGTGCCTGGACCGGAGGTCGTAACATCGCTGAGGGTGTAATGTATGATGCCTCATTTGTAAAACTGCGTGAACTGCAGATCGGTTATTCCTTCCCCGGATCATTTAAAAAGGGGGTGATCAAAGGTATGAACGTATCACTGGTAGGCCGTAACCTCTTCCTGTGGGATAATGTACCACACGTAGATCCAGAGGTGATGTCTTATTCCGGCGGTACAGCCCTGCCTGGTATTGAGTATATGAGCTTGCCAAGCAGCCGTAGCTACGGTGTGAACCTGAGTTTTAAATTATGATCACCTTTAAACAAGCAATCATGAAATTCTTAAAGATATTTTTACTGGCCGGCCTTTTATCATCCTGTACACATGACTTTAGTGGTACCAACACTAATGAGAACAACCCTACCAATGTGACACCTGACCTGCTGCTGAGCGGGGTGATCAAGAATATGATGAATAACCAGGTGAATACTGCCTGGGGTATTGGTAACATCGTAGCGCAGCATCATGCCAAGATACAGTTCGTAAATGAGGACCGTTATCTGTGGGGTGAGCAGAATGGCGTGTGGGACGATGTTTACAATAACTATCGTAACCTGCAGAACATCTTCACTGCTGTAGGAGGAGATTCTACGAATCCTTACCTGGGAGTATCCCTGGTGTTGAAATCATGGATGTTTGCCCTGGCGACAGATACTTATGGCGATGTACCTTATTCAGAAGCTGGCAAAGCTAAACTGGAAGGTAAATACCAGCCGAAGTATGATGATCAGGAGTTGATCTATGCCGGTATTCTGGCTGATCTGAAGAAAGCGAACAGTTATCTGGCAAAGAGCGGTACTACCCTGGATGGAGACATTCTTTATGGAGGTGGCGCGAATGCTATCCTGAAATGGCGTAAACTGGCGAATTCCCTGAGACTGCGTTATCTGCTGCGTCTGTCTAAGAGAAAAGACGTCAATGCTGAGATGGCGGAAATCCTGTCTAACCCGTCTACTTATCCGGTATTTATGGATAATGCGGACAACGCCGAGCTGAAATATCTCTCAGCAGCCCCTAACCAGTGGCCTTTGTATAATGCCCGTGTAGGTTCATTTGACGAATTCAGGGTGAGCAAGACGCTGACTGACCGTCTGACGACATTAAACGATCCTCGTTTGAAGGTATTCGGTCGTCCGAGCCAGCGTTCAGTGGCTGCCAATGCGCCTAAGATCGAAGGTATTCCGAACGGTCTGAGCGATGTAAATGCGCTGGCTTACAATGGTGGTGTACAGGGCGTATCCAGAGTAGGTTATACGTTTGCCTGTCTGGTATGTAACGACATCGGACAGGCAGCGCCAGATCCGGCAGCACCAAGAGCCTTAATCATGACCTATGCCGAATTACAGTTTACGCTGGCGGAAGCGAGAGAGCGTAATATGATCACTGTAGGCGATGCCGCTACTTATTACAACAATGGTATTACTGCCAACTTCAGCTACTGGAAGAGCGTTGTACCATCTCAATACGGTATTGACGTGACGATGCCAGCTAACTATCTGACCCAGGCGACAGTTGCTTATACTGGTACGCAGGCGGAGAAACTGGCGAAGATCGCTTTACAGAAGTGGGTGGCTTATTACTTCAACGGACTGGAAGCATGGTTTGACTGGAGACGTACAGGTATGCCTGAGATCGTGCCAGGTCCATCGAACCTGAACAACAACCAGGTACCGGTAAGATTTATTTATCCTCAGAAAGAGCAATCACTGAATGGCGGTAATCGTGGAGATGCCGTTAAACGCCAGGGAGCTGATAACCTGAACACGCGTATGTGGATTGCTAAATAACAGTAACTACTTTTTGCATTGTCCGGCCATTTCTGCAAAGGGATGGCCGGATTTTTATTTTGTGTACTTCCAGGCCCACCAGACCAATACAAACTGCAAGGGAAGCCTTAATAAGGCCAGCCAGAGCATGGGGTGTTTCGTTGCATAGTAGTTGATGGCCATCTGGATATTAGCGGGAAATACGGCCAGGAGGAGGCCAATGATGATCCAGGCGCCTATATTCCGCGAAGCGGCAGGCAGTAGCAGTAAGCCCCCTGCCACTTCCACACCGCCGCTGATATATACGAGTTCGGTCTGGAAGGGCAGCCAGGGAGGCATGATGCCTATGTAAATTTCCGGATTGATGAAGTGATTGATACCGGCGGCCACATAAATAGCTGCCATAATATATAAGGAAATCCTACTGCGCATATCATATAAACGCGAATTCCCCTAAGTAGTTTATTTCGCTACATCAATGTTTACTTTCTTATTCTTGATCTTTTCGTTCTTTATCAGATTGAGGGTGTGTGCCGCCTTGCTTTTCCTTACGGCTACGAAGGAGAAGAAGTCTTTTACCTCGATCAGGCCTACATCTTCTTTTTTCAGCTGTCCTTTGTTGGTCAGGAAGCCTACAATGTCAATCTTGTTGACCTTATCTTTTTTACCAGCGCTGATGTAGAAGGTGGTCCATTTCGGTTTTTCCGGCAGTTCGTACTTCGCTTCTAGGGTAATGAGTTCCGGATTTTCCTCTACATAGTTCGGCATTTTCTCATCTGGTCCGATGATCAGAATCGCGGTACCACTGGCGTCCATTCTGGCGGTACGACCGTTACGATGGGTGTAGGTATCGGCAGTATGTGGCAGGTGGTAGTGAACGATATATCTGATGTTAGGGATGTCGAGTCCGCGGGCGGCGAGGTCGGTGGTCACCAGGAGATTGCTGGTACCGTTCCTGAATTTGCTTAATGCGGCATCTCTATCCCTTTGTTCCATCGCGCCATGGTAGAATACGCTGGTGATTCCTGCGTCTTTCAGGGCGGAGTTGGTACGTTCTACGGCTTCCCGGTGATTACAGAAGACGATGGTAGAGCGGTTACCGAGGTAGCATACGAGTCTGAAGAGGGTGTCGAGTTTATCCTTATCTTCACTTTCCACGTATTTTATCGCCAGGGCTTCTGACTTTTCTTCTGTGAGGAAGTCCAGTTTCACCGGATCTGTGATACCAACGAAACCAGGGATGTCAACACCTTCCGTAGCGGAGGTCAGGATTCTCTTTTTCAATCCTGGCAGGGATTCGATGATAAATTCGATCTCGTCCTGGAAGCCCAGTTCGAGGGATTTATCAAATTCATCGAGTACGAGTGTCTTAATACCAGCGGTTTTGATATTCTCTCTGCGGATGTGGTCGCCGAGTCTGCCGGGCGTACCGATGATCAGGGCAGGTGCTTCCAGCAGGTTGTTTTCTTCTGTTTCACGGAGGTGTCCGCCATAGCAGACGGTAACTTTAAATCCGGTGGCCATGGTTTTCCAGACTTTTTCAATCTGCATGGCGAGTTCGCGGGAAGGCGCTATGACTAAGGCCTGGGTACCAGGCGTGTTTTTGTCTAATTGTTCCAAAATTGGGATCAGGAAACCAAGGGTCTTACCTGAGCCAGTATTGGAGAGAAGAATGACATTGTCTGCCTTTTGATTGGCGTCAATGGAAGCGAGCTGCATCTCATTGAGTGCGTCGATTTTAAAGGCGTTGAGTATGGAGGCGTATTTTTGCATCGGGGCAAAAGTACGGATTTCTTCGGGAGCGGTATTTAACGGATATGCAGTACACCGTCTTTGTAGTAGGAATCAGCCCCGGTGGTCAGCTTTATAGCGTCCAGAAACTCCTGAATAGGTTCTGCTTTAAGGATCGTGCCGGTAAACTTCTTTTCAGCGATGGCGGGGTTGTCGATGACAACTTTTACGCCGTACCAGCGGGGGAGCACCTTGGTAATTTCGGTCATCGGGGTATTATCCAGTTTATACCTTCCCTTAATCCAGAGTAATTCATTTTCGTTTAAAGCAGTCAGCGTTGTCCCTTTATTTTCCAGGTAGGTAATTGCTTGTCCTGGTTTGAGGATGGTTTGTTTCTCTGCGGTAGCAAAAGAAACGGCGCCTTCTACCAGGGATACTTTTACTCGTCCGGCGTCGTAAGTATTTACGTTAAATGAGGTCCCAAGCACCTGTACGGCGCCATTAGGGGTATGCAGGATAAAAGGTCTGTTCTGGTCTTTTGCGACCTGTAAATAGGCTTCTCCGTCAACAAATACTTCTCTCGTATTGCCTGTGAAATGGAAAGGAAACCTGAGGGAGGTGGCGCTGTTCAGGAAGACGAGGGTACCATCGGATAATGTGATATGGTAGTCCATGCCTGGGGGTACCCACAGCTTGTTTACCTGTTCAGTTGTACTGGCATTGTCCTTTGTGGAGTAGGTGAGGGAATTGTTGTTATTCCTCAGCTGTGTTCCACCAGTGACGGTGATACTATCTTTAGGGTCAGAGAGATCGATCACCTCTCCATTGGATAATTGTAGTTGGAGTGTTGTCTTATTAACGGCTAAGTCCTGGGTTGGTGTTATTTTATCAGGATGGCTGGTAAAAAGGGGATATATAAAAACAACAAAGGCTGCTATGGATGCTGCAACGAGCAGCATACTAAAAGCGAGACCATTTCTTTTGCGGAGTTTTCTACTTTTCAGTTCTGCTTGAACAAGAGCGAAGTCAGCTTCGCTATCGAGTTGTTGTATGGCGGGTTCACTGGACCAAATGGCGTATTCCTGCTGAAGCTGTTCGAATTCGGCTTTTAGTTCCGGATGTTCTTTAAATGCATTTTGAAGGAGTTGCTCATCTGTTTCGTTAATAACCCCCATCACCACTTTTTCATTCATCAGTTGATGAATATGATCCCTATCTAATTCCATGAGTTATTATTAATTCAAGTATAAGAGTATTGCGCTCCCCAAATGGGTGATATAATTATATGATTATTATGACAATTTTTCACGCAATGTTTTAATTGCGGTAGCGAGGTGAGTCTTGACAGTATTATCGCTTAAGCCCATAATGCTGGCTACTTCTTTTCTCTTCATGCCCTGAAGGACATAGAGTTGGAAAGCTTTGCTTCTTTGTGCTGGCATAAATTTCAATAGTTCATTCACTTTGTTGTCGATATAGTCGCGGACAGTTGGCTCGTTTTCTTCTTCCAGGTGTACGGTTGGCTCTTCCTGTGAAGAATAGTATTCCTGCTGTGATTTTTGCAGACTCTTCTGTCGTTTTAAGATAAGCATACAATTGTACCTTATAGAGATATATAGATATCCCTTGAGATTGGTGTGTATATTATTGTATCGCTTTTTTTCGAAGAAGTCTATAAAGAACTCCTGTAGTACGTCTTTTGCTTCTTCAACGTCACCCAAAAGCCGGCTGGCTTCGAACAGCAGGAGCTTTTCGAAACGCAAGTACATTGTTTTATACGCCTTTGTATCCCCGGACTTTAGTTCTTGTAGCAGCAAATCGTCATTCACATCGGTGTGCATGCTGGTTGATTCTGTATGAATGATTATGATTGAAAAAGCACGTCGCAAGCTAGTACGCTCTACGTTAATATCATAATGTTTCCCATTAATTTATTGTTGCCTGTTCTGATGTACGCCACTTTAATTTACGTCCTTTCTTTTGAATTATTTCTTAATAATGAGTTAACATAGCCCGAAAGTCCCTATTATCCTATGTTTTAGCGGACGGGTGAACCTACGCCTGAAAAAAAAGATATTTTCTAATTCACCCATTCTTCAAGACTGCTATTCTTTAAGGAAAGAAAGGGGGAACCTTTGTCTAGCTAAATTCATTACCAAATATCGTCAGGTGACTGTGTATTAACTAACCATTTAGTCTTGTCCTTATGCATCAAAAATTTACTCACTGCTACGCAGCCCGTAGCTTAATGAGCGTGCTTTGCCTGTTACTTCCCTGTATTTATTCCGTTGCGCAGAAGAGTACGCAACCTGGCAGGAATGTCACACTTACCAGTAGTCGTATCCCACTGGGGGATGTTTTCAATGTTATTGAAAAACAGACTGGGGTGTTGCTGTTCTTTGGAGATCTTAATACGAATCAGACGGTAGGGGTGAAGTTTGTGGCTACTCCGGTAGAAGATGCGCTGGGAGAGATGCTGCCGCCGATTGGGTTAACTTATGAATATGTGAAGGGGAATAAGGATAAGATATTTATAAAGTCGATTATGCCGAGTAAGAAGGATACGGTGATGATGACGAGTATTAGTGGAGTGGTGACGGATGAGAAAGGAGAGCCGCTGCCGGGAGCGAGTGTGAGAGTGAAGGGGACGAATGTAGGGACGGCGACAAAGCAAAATGGTTCATTTACGTTGAACCGTTCAGGTGAAAAAGATGTGCTACAGGTTAGTTTTACAGGATTTATGATGGAAGAAGTGGCCGTTTTGGGGAAGTCCGATGTGAAAGTGAGATTGAAAGCAGGGGATAATAGTTTGAATGAGCAGGTGGTGACTGCATATGGAACATCAACCAGGAAGGCACTAACCTCCGCTTTGTCGGAAGTTAAAGGAGAACAGATTCAAAGTCTGCCTAATAGAAGTTTCGACAAGAGCCTGCAAGGTCTCGTGCCTGGTTTATTGGTTACTAACGGAACAGGTCTTCCTGGTGGAGGCGTTAGTAATTTTGTACTTAGGGGAATTGCCACTGCTGCTAGTGTGGAAAATGGTGCTACCGCCAGAAATCCTTTAATCGTAATTGATGGAGTGCCAGTTAACCAAGAACCAGTTCAAATATATTCTCAAGGACTGGTTAATCCTATTGGTAATCCACTTGCTCAGCTAAATCCATCAGACATTGAATCAATTTCAGTGTTAAAGGATGCTGCTGCCGTCGCGCTATATGGATCAAGGGCTAGCAATGGAGTAATTCTTGTAACAACTAAAAAAGGAAAGTCCGGAAAAGTAGTTTTTTCATTCAGGCATCAGACGGATATCGCGACCAGATTAAAGGGAAACTTGAAAGTATTGAATCAAAAGGAATATTTGGAGCTTTTATTTGAGGCATATAGAAACTCAGATTCGCGTTATTCAGATGAAAAATTAATTATAGAGGATCTGAAAACCAAGTTTCCGAGCAGGTCTAATGGAGAGTTTTATTCTCAATCCGATTGGAATAAAGAGATTTTTACAAATGCCGCAACTACAATAGCTAATGAATTGTCGATGTCTGGAGGGGATGACAGAAATAATTTCTATTTGAATCTAGAATACACAAAACAGAACGGCGTTGTTAAGAAAACAGAATATAACAGAAAATCTATCCGATTTAATTTTGAAAGTAGGCCTAGCGAGTGGATAAAAATAGGGTTCAAGAATTCTATGTCATACAATGTCCAGAAATATCCTGGAGCCTCTAAGAATGGGACCGATGTTAGTTTCGCTACGCTAATTTCTCCGCTAAATCCAATAAGACTTACGGACGATGAATATATGTTAAACTATAGGTGGGGTGTAAATTCTTTTATAGCTTCAAATCCTTTGGCTGTGAGAGAGTATAATATCAGCCAAAATAGTAGCTATAGGGGATTAGGGAAAATTTATACCGAGATTAATCCAATAAAAAATCTGTACTTATCTCTGAATGCGGGAGTTGATTATTCTCAAGTAGCAGCAAAAGAAAAAGATGATCCTAGACTAATAGATTTAACGGGCACAGTTGGGGTAGGAAGAGTCGAGGAGTTGGAGTCTAGAAATACAAATTTAATAACAACTAATACGGCTAGATATGAAAAGACGTTAGGTGTATTACACTCTGTCTCTTTAATTATTGGACAGGAAGCCCAGATCCTAAATCAGAAAAGATTGTCTATTGCTGTAAAAGATCTAAAACTACCATATTATGATCAGATTAATAGTCCCGGTGTGAACTTATTAAGAAAAGATGGATTTTCATTCAAGGAGACTCTCTTTTCTTATTTTGGTCAACTTAATTATTCCTTTAGAAATAGGTATTTTCTTTCTGGAAGTATTAGACGCGATGGATCATCTCGATTCGGTAGTGATAAACGATATGGCACATATTGGTCTACAGGTATGGGTTGGGTTGTGTCAGATGAGATGTTCATGAAAAAAACTCCTTTCAACTATTTAAAGCTGAGAGGTAGTGTTGGTGCCTCAGGTAATGCATCAGCAATTAACGCCAGTACACGGTATGATGAATTATATAATCTTAGCTTTTTAGGGGCTACTGCTGTACAAGGTACATCTGTGCCTGGTAATCCCAATGTTCAGTGGGAGCAAACATATACCTGGGACTTAGGATTAGAAGGTAAAGTGTTTAAAAATAGGGTTTCGTTTGGTATTGATATCTATAATCGTGCGACGAAAAATTTACTCTATCAAATTAATCTACCTCAGAGCTCGGGATATTATAGTGTATTATCAAATATAGGTCAAATGAGTAATAAGGGCGTCGAAATAATGATGTCTACTGGTATTATTCAAAACAAAGATTTTAGCTGGAATTTTAGTATTAATTGGAGCTCCAACAAGAACAAGTTGGTCAAGGCAAACGTTCCGACAGTAACGCTTTCACAAGGTGTCTTAGCGAACGAAGAAGGTAGAAATTTTAACTCCTTTTTTGTGCCAAAGTGGGGTGGGGTGGATAATCAAAATGGAAATTCGCTTTGGGTTGATTCTTCAGGAAAACTAACGAGTGACTATTCACACGCTAAGTTTGGATTTGTGGGAAAACCTCAACCTGATGCATTTGGTGCAATTACCAATACATTTTCATATAGAAATTTGGAGCTTTCTCTAATGTTATATTATCAATACGGGTTCGAAATTTATGATCAAAGCTCTCCTGGTGGGCTATTAAATGATGGTAGTAATCCATATGTCAATCAATCCCGTAAAGCCTTAGATCGTTGGAGGAAACCCGGGGATGAAGCAGAGAACCCTAGAAGAGTACTTAATAACACTCCACAAACAACTACACCTTCTACCAGATTTTTATATGATGGGGATTATATAAGATTACAGAATGTAAGATTCGTATATAATATACCAGAATTTTTATTAAAACGGATGAGGCTTTCGCTTTTAAAAGCTTATGTACAAGGGAATAATTTGGCTGTTTGGACAAAATATAATGGCAATGACCCAGGTGATGTGAACGTGGTGGGCAACTCACAATTAGCCTATCCCAGCCAAAGATCTTACTCTTTAGGAATAATGGCCAATTTTTAACTTTATTGAATTTGATTTTACATGAGACTAATATATCAGGCAATAATTGCTGCGCTTTATATAATGGTACTGGCAGCCTGCAAGAAAGACTTTTTAGATGTTCGAAATTCCCAACAGCTATTTAGACAAGACTATGTCAAGAACTTGGAGACCACAGAGGAATATTTAAATGGTATTTATATCAATATTACATCCGAGTTTTTTACAGGATATAATATGATTTACCCAGAGTTAGCCGCTGATAATATTTCTCCAGTTGTCGGCACTCAACAGATGAATTTACATTACAAGTGGGGACAACTTGCCAACGATGATAGAATATCGGTACAGGGAAATGTGGCTCTAAATATGAATCATTTATGGAGAGAAGGGTTTAAAATAGTGAGAGATTGCGCATTTGTTTTGGAGAGCGCTGAAAAATATAAAAATGAAAATATTCGAAGGGCTAATAACATCCGCGGACAGGCCTTAACTATAAGAGCGCTAGTCAATTTTGTGCTTGTTAATACTTTTTCACAAAGTTATGGCTTCACTGCAGATGCTACACATCCAGGTATTCCCTACGTAACTTCTTATGATTGGTCAAAAGAGATTTCTCGACAAACTGTAAAGGATGTTTATGAAGGAATGACAAGGGATTTGTATACATCTTTAAATGTATTGCCTTTAGAAGGTGGGGACAAAAGACATATGAATATTAATGCTGCGAAAGCACTTTTAGCTAGAGTATTACTTTTTAAAGGCGATTTTGCCCAGGCAAGAATATATGCAACTGACGTATTAACGAACGTGCCTCTCCTGTCTAAAGCGGAATACCCTGAAGGTTTGTTTACACAAAATGAAAAAGAGGCATTATTTCAACTGGCTCCTTCCTGGACCGGTGTTTCAGGAGGTGGAGGAGAATATGAGGCACGATTTGAAGGATTGTATTTCGCAGATCCATTATTAGAGTTTATGGCCTCTAGAGATATTGCTGAGTTGTTTGAAAAAACACCACAGGATGTTAGAAGGTCCTGGATTACCAGAAGCGGAAGCAATTATTTTATTTCCAAATTTCCTAATAATCTTATTGAAGGATTCCCAGTCGGCACACAAAGTTATTTTCAGACATTACTTAGGTCCTCTGAAGCATGTTTGATTGCGGCTGAATCTTATGCAATGATAAAAAATGAGGATAGTGCAAGATTTTTTCTGAATCAGATACGTAATAGGGCTGACTTGCCTTCTGTAAAAGCAACCGGTCTCGCATTGCTTGACTCGATTTATCTGGAAAGACGAAAAGAACTCGCTTTTGAGGGGCTACGGATGTTTGATATTCAAAGGTTAAAACAAGATGTAGTAAGGCAGTACGAGACAAATAATGTATTGGCCCGTTTACCATATCCAAACGAAAAAGCCATTTCTCCAATTCCTAAATCGGATGTTTTGTCTCTCAAAATTTCACAGAATGCAGGTTATTAGTTGCCTGACTTTTGTTTGAAAATCGAAGAAGTAAACTCATAATCATTAATAGTAAATAGTCATATGTTATCACTATTTTTAGTCATATCGAACATTTTTATTTTCAACCCCGAAATTTATAATAATAGTTTACCTCGTCCGTCAATTAAAATTAGTATAGAATTAGAAGATCGACAGAATAAGGATTCTGTGAATTTAGTGTACAAATCCATACATAGTATAGGAATTGTTGACTGGGTAAAGGAAAGAACCCCTATTGTGCAAAATGACAAAGCGAGTTGGACTATTCTAAGTGATGAACCTGTTACAATATTTCTTGGAGACATTTTGAAAAATAAGAGGTTGTATTGGTTGTCGGAGCCCGGAGATAACATAAAAATGTCAATCGACAATGGTGTAATTAGTATATCGGGTGTTGGTTCTGAGAAATATAAGTTGTTATATGAACTGGATTCTGTGTTGGCAAAAGTAACGCCCCCTTCTAATGTGAATCAGTATAAAACATTGTCTGTCGATGATTTTTTTGAGTATGGTGATTACTTAGATGCGCAAAAAGTAAAGGCTGAATCAGTGATTGATTCTTATGCTGGCAGAGTTTCTACACTTGCGTATAATTATATTAAGACAGAGGTGATAAATGAAATAGAGGAAAACAGATTGGATAAATTTGGAGGTTTAAAAGCGATTTTAAAAGATGACAACCTGACACACAAAGAATTGGGCAGAATCTTCGACTCTTGTTTTTATTCACAATCAGCAATATGGGCTCGTCAATTGAGTCCGTTTGCAGAAGGCTGGTATGCATTTGTCAGGGCAGAGGTAGAAAGAAAATACAATTATAACTATGAATTTGATAGCCTGAAATCCAGAGAGTTAAGAAAGTTTTTATATTTTCAAAAAGGCAAAGAACTCTATCATGGTCTTGCAAGAGAGAAATTTTTTTTAAGGTTAATGACAGCTGAGACCATATATGAGTTAGGATTTAATGAGGATACTGAGAAACTACTGGCAAAATATTATATGGAACCTGGATATCCAGAATATAAGCAATATGTAAGGAACTACGAATATAAAGCTAGGTTATTAAGAGAAGGTAGTTCTGCTCCTTCCTTCATACTCCGGGACGCGAAAGGAAACATGTTTTCGAGTGAGCGGATTAAGGATAAAATAGCCCTTTTGGATTTCTGGTTTACGGGGTGTGTCGGCTGTGCTCAAATGGTCCCTGCTATGAAAAAAGTAGAAAAAGTATTTGAAAATGATTCGAACATTATATTTTTAAGTGTCTCGATTGATCAATCGAAAGAAAAGTGGCTTGGCAGCTTACAACGTAAAATTTATACTACGGGTACTGCTGTTAACTTATATACCGATGGTCAATCTGACGAACATCCAATTATTGCAGCATATGGCGTATCAGAATATCCCCGATTATACTTAATTGATAGATTTGGCAAAATTGCGGGGAATCCCGTTCCTGATCCGAGGACTGATAATGGGCGCGCCTTGATTAATACAATTAAAGACCTCTCTTCTAAATTCAATGATGGCCCATACATATTTAAAAATGAAGAAAAAGCTTTTTTTCTTGATAATATGAACATCAGGGCTGTGAATACCTTGCAAGGCGCACTTTCATTTCCGATATCTTTAGAAGATGAGAATAAAGAGTTATGTTTTTCAATAAAGAAGGAATATCTGCCAGAGCCGTCGGAATTCAAATCGGCAGATAAAATTTTTGTTCTTTCTGATATTGAAGGGAATCTGCAACAACTATGTAAATTATTAATCTCGAATGGCGTTATTAATAAGAACTTAGACTGGACATTTGGTAACGGGCATTTAGTTTTTTGCGGTGATATGTTTGATAGGGGATCTTCAGTTACGGAATGTCTATGGTTTATGTATACGATGGAGCAAAAGGCGCAGCTTTCAGGAGGTTATGTACATTTTATCTTGGGTAACCATGAAATTATGAATTTAAACGGTGATAGTAGATATGTTAATCAAAAATATATTAAATCTACTGAGTTGTTAGGCATTTCTTATAAAAATCTTTATGGAAAAAATACGGAGATGGGGCAGTGGCTAAGATCTAAGAATATTATAGAAAAGATAGGGGAATATTTGTTTGTTCATGCAGGGATAAGCGATCAAGTCAATAAAATGTCATTATCCATTCCACAAATAAATGATATGGCTAGACCATATTACGATTTGATCGATCAGATAGACTTCAAAGATAATCCTGATCTGAAGATCATTTTCGATACTAAAGCTTCTCCCTTTTGGTATAGATTATATTATCAAAATCAACCTTTCAAAGTTTATCCTAATGGAGATACCATATATATGGCATCAGAGGCTCAGGTACAAAATACACTTGAAAAATTCGGCGTCAAACATATTATCACGGGACATACTATAGTATCTGATACAGTGAGTCTTCACTATCATAATAAGGTGATAAATGTTGACACGAAACATGCGGAGGCCAAATCTGAAGCTTTGTATATAATAGGAAACAAACACTTTAGAGTTGATTCTGAAGGAAAAAAATATTTTTTGTTTGAGACTGTAATAGATAGATAATCTATTTTCGGACCTATCTAAAAATCTTTATAGTAATTTAGAACGGAGCGTTGTGGTTCCGTTTTTTTTATTTTAAGTATTCATAGTGCTAAATAAGAATAAAAGAGGGTCATTCAGATAGAGAACGTAGGTAGCTGAAAGTTTTTATTGTTGCTGTAACTCAATTTCCTGTTCTATACCATGTTTATCTACTCGATAATATCTTCCGCTATGGATTGCTAATGCCTCTTTCTTTTTTTCTTCTCGTTTCATATTAACTCCTATTGCGGAATTGTCAAACATATATTGTATTCTTTTGGAAGAAATGCAGCCGAGCACGATTATCTGAGCTTCAAAAAATCGTTTCATAAATCTGATATCACTTTGATGGATCTCAGATTCTTTATATAAAATAAGATCTGGGTTTGGTGCGGTTGTGTCCCGTGTGGATTTCATTCCATAGTTTGTTTTCGGTATATAATAATGTTTAACTATGGAATTGATTTTGGAAATAGATGTTTTCATGTCATGCATATTCTCCGCTACTACTCCATATGAGAAAAGAATATTTCCAATTTTTTCAAAGAAATTTTTTGTTTGTAACCACATAAACAACTGGTTGTTTCCATCATATAAAATAGTGGATAGTTTCGTCGGTAAAGAATTATTTATCGCGTATCTTGGCTGAGAAAATCGAGAAAATTTATTGAGTGTTTCTATTTCTGTTTTGCCAAGTAGAAGGTGAATATATCCTCCATTTTTTCTGGCTTTGTCTTCTAGTGAGTATAAGAACCAAAGGCATTCAATAGCATCACCACTGCAATCTGAGCAATTCCCTAAAATTACTAAGTGACCATCTCCGAAAATCCAGTTTAGATATTTGTCTATTACGTTATTTCGGGCTAAGGTCTTACAAAGATTTTGGAAGCTACATCCTATTTCAGATAGCACAATGATTTTTTCTGCCATATGATATCTGGAAGGCTCATTATGCAATGCACTTTTTATCGTGCAGGAGAAGAATAGATCTTTTCTCAGTGGGTGAGGTACCTGCAGTGCAACCTTTATATTATTGGGCATACAAACGGATTTTTCGGTTACTATTTATTGTCGTTACATGATATAACAATCTTAACGTTAGTTGGTGTTGTTACCTGAGAAAAATTCATTTAGATCATGTTTTACGGTTGTTGGTACGGAAGCCACTTTTTTGAAAACTCTTTTATTGAAAGAATAATATATTGTTGGTTTCTCGTCGTATAAAGAAAAAGCATATGCTTTATTGGTTGTATCCAAAAATAATTTTCCTGGTATTTGAGGGAGGTCACTATTTTCCTCAAGAAAATATGATCTCACGATTTTTGTTCCCCCACTGGCAGATATTATTATAAAATGTTTCTCAGGAAGATCGTCTTTATATTTTAAGATGCTATCAATGGTTTTTTTTCGGCAGGCAGGGCAACTGGCCTGTACAGGTAAAATTAGAAAAGCAAGTGAGTCTTGTGGTTTTTCGTTTATTAGGCCGCCAGTCAATACTAGCAGGCTTTGAAACAGCGAATCCTGTTGTGTTGAATCGCTTATTAATACTGAGCTGTTGATTTTGTACCTTTCTTTGCAGGATGTAGACTCTAGCAGAATAAACATCAGTAACATATATGAGCGAAAATTCAAAAATTTAATATCTCGTTTCATAATCAGGATATTATAGTTGGTAGGAAGTGTTTTCTTTTGTGTACGAAAGTTTTATAAAATGGATTGCATATTCGTCGTCTTTATTAATCCTCGCATATAGATTTCCCTCCTGAGTAATGAATAATTCTTTCATGTCGATATTGTTGTCAACTATAGATTCTCCTATGATCTTGAAATCATTATTCATTAGTATTACGCTTTGAACACTTTGTTTAATATTGTTTTGGTACTCTCGCTCGCTTATTGCGTTTTTGACTATCCTTAAATATATCTTTTTTGCTCGGTCGAAGTAAATGGCAGCATACGATTCAGTCAGATAATAATTTTCTTTTTTTCTTTCTTTTAAGAGCGAGAATTCAGTCACACCTTCAAAAATAGGAGCATTACTTTTACCTCGGGCATAGTATGCGTTGTTTATTTTTTTGAAGTCTGTCTCGTAGATGTTTGAGTCAGCAGGGAAGCTAAAAACGAAGTTTTTAGCTTCATTTACACAATAACTTTGCTCGAGGAAATGCTTTCCATAGTACTTTTTATGATAAAATTCTGGCAGTGAATAAACCAACGATTTTTCTTTGCTATTCAAATCAAATTCATATATTGTTTTCCATTTTTTTACATCCTTTAATGAACTTTCTTTTGCGAGCATTCTGACACCAATATATAACTTGTTTCCGGAGAAAAATGGTAAATTAACATTGTCAAAGTACCCCCAGGCAAACTGAGGTTTTTTGAGAAAGGAAAAAATTCTTTTTACTTCCCATGCCTTATCAACTATATATAATTTGGTTTTTGTTATGACCAAAAGGGTATCAAAATTTTTACTATAGGTAGAGGTTTTATATAATTTGTTTCTATCAAAAATTTTGGTTAGCAAAATAGTCTTAACTAATTTGCGTGAATTTATTTCGTAAATATTAACAGATTCAGATCTTCGATCGTAGAAGGAAATATATTCGCGATCATTTTCAGTAAATGTATTAAACGACTTTATATCATTATAAAAGCTATCCTGAAGCAAAAAGGATAAAGTGTCATTTTGTGCTTTTATACCTATTAAATCTCTATTTGGCTTTGAATATTTATAGATTACTTGAGGGTTTTGACTATCTCCATTGCATGACAATAGTATTAACCAGATAAGGAATACTAAAATACATTTAATAGATATATCTTTTTGTTTTGAGAGTCGGATATATACATTTGGTGTGTGATTGTGCATGTCTCTCTGTGTTTAATGAACCCTCAGACTACATAAACATGAAGGCATTTTCGTTTTCTTAAATTGAAATTAGAAAACAACTTTCCATTATTTAATAATGGAAAGTTGTTTTTTATGATCAACCATCGATATCTCCAGCACCAGCTGTAGAATTACTATTGTTGAGATCTGAGGAGGCTTTAATACCACCAGTGGTGCCTGAATTCAATGTAACATTGCATGGAGCTGTGATTGCTCCTGCAGTAACTACACAGGTATTCTTGGGCGTACCGCTAGCAACTGTAGATGCGGTTAAACTTCCAGGTTGTACGAAATTTTCATCGTCAGATTTTGTTGGAACAATGGCAGCGGTTACAGCTGAAGCAGCCATAAGAACTAAACCCAGAACAGACATTTGTTTAACTGAAATGCTTTTCATAAAAATTGTTTGAATTGGATGAACAAATAATAGATCAATGGCCATTGAATATCATGTGTAAATTAGATAATGATGATGCATTTTTTCTGCATCTAGAGGTGGATCAATAATTAATTCTTCGCACTATTGAAATTGCCTGATGTATATGCTCGCAAATTCTGAATCTGACTTATAATATTCTTGTGAAGTGTTTACGAGATCGACGTGATTTGAGAAGAATTCCTTAAATAACTGATAATGTCCTCACTATTAAAGAGAAGAGTTAATTATTATAGGTTAGTTTTGGGAGGTTGTTTTAGTTTAGTGAAAAGTTGAAAAACATTGCATCCGGAAATCGTCAGATTGGGGTAGAATGTATTTCTTTTATTTTAGTATGTATGCGTTCGCCCAGTCAACGAAGAATAGATCGTGTTTTTCTAATAAAGTATGCATTTCCTCATCAAATGAGCCATATTCTAAAATTGCTAGTTTTGTTATGAAACCTTCGTTGATAATTCCGTAGTAGATATAATTCTCTGACTCAATGCAAAAGCTATCTTTTAAAAAATTAAGATCTTTTAATTGTACGTTTCCTTTTCTTTTAGGAACTATACTGTTGCAAAAATCTCCAATTGGAATTCCTAGACTGATGTTGGATAAATTTCTAATATAACATTTGTCGTATCCAAGTAAATGGTTGTAGTCATCTGGGCTATTGAGAATAGATTCGACTTCTAATATGTGACTAGTAATGGTATCTATGCATGAGGCTGGGAGTAGTTCTAGCTGTAGCCAATCAGTAGCTGTAAGGTCTAAAGTGAATTCATCAAATAAAGGCTTTGTAGGATATCCTGTAGTTGTGTCTATATGAGCCATAGTTGCAACAATGAAAGTTTGTTGTGACGTAAATGTATCGACAGGCATAACATGAAAGGTTAACTTTTTCTTTGAGAAATACGATCCTTTATCTTGTTCTTTCACCTTTAATACCTGCCATTTTTTATCGTCTATTTTTATTACTGTTGGCTTGTTAAATTCAGAAGGCAATAGTGTTTTGTTCAATAGAACTGATGTAATGGTTATGCCTGTATTCGCGTCGATAAGTATTACATTCGTTTTTTGATTAAATAGTGTCAACGTCGAATCAAAAACACGTGATATATTCATGTTAACAATGTATTTGGGATTAAATTTTTTTGTTTGTTATTTAAGCCTTTGTAAATGGATAACAATGGAATACCGAATTTCCCATTCTCAGCTGAGCAATATCTTATCAAAAAATGGAGTATACCACTGTTTCCTGACATGAAACAAGCAGTTGGTGATTTTTCATGTTCGACTAACCAGTAGCGGCCATTTTTTGAGGTGCTTTTTGATAGGTGTAAAATGTTCTGAGCTATCCAGTCCGCTTTTTCAAGCCAAAGAGAATCATCAAATGCTTTAAATGCGTCAAGATATATTTCTCCCAGGCCAGATATACCATTTTGTTGGCTTAAGCTATTATTAATTGCTTTTTCTCTATAGTTGCTTAACAATTTTGTGGCGAAGGTCCTGTATTTTGTGTTTTGAGTAATAGTGTATGCGCTGATAAATGGTAATGCAATGCCTGCTATTCCTGCAGCAAACCAAGGATTTATTTCTTTTCGTGAACTCCAAAACCTATTACCAGAGTTATATTTTAGGTTTTTGTTTACCCAGTTTAGTGTGATTTCGGCTTTTCCTAAGGCTTCGGCATTATTAAAGTGTCTGGCGTATTCAAGCAGAAAATATGCATAGCCGGAAATGCCAGTTGACAAACCTTTTGAGATTTTTTTATCTTTTTTATCGGTGTTTGTAAGCCAAGTTCCATTTTTTTCTTGTGTAGATAGTAGCAATTGCGCATATCTATGTATTCGATCTGAAAGGACGGAATTTTCAATTATTGGAAGACATGTTAGTAGTGCGATTCCCTGACCTGAAATACCTTCGGTTATATCGAGATTTTCATTTTCTCGATCTAGGAGTTCTGTGATCCATGAAGAATAATTGAGGTCGGATTTTATTAGTCCTGATTGTTGAGCTACAAAAAGCGACACAGCAATTCCAGATGCCCCAAAATGTAAGCTAGGCGACGAACTTGTTTTTTCTATAATGTATTTTTTTTCAATTAGGTCAAGTCCTTTTTGAATAAATGGATAAGTGTTTTCGATGTTAAATCCGGCTTCTTTCGCAATACTAATCATATAGATTATTCCTGCCACGCCTTCACTAAAACTGGCAAACCATGCCTTTTCGAATTTATCTTTTCCCGGTGAGTTTTCTCTTCCTGTATCGGCAAACCATCCCTTTTCAGGATCGGCGAATAATGGAGAACTATAAGAGGTGATAGTTGCCTGAATTGTATCCAACATTTCTTGTTTATCAAATAAATGTGGTTCAGTTAATGTTCTTTTCGTATTGGATTGAATATTCGCATAACTTGTAATACAAGATTTTATTTCAGACAATGTAGGTCGTGTGTTTACTTTAGGAGACAAACATTTACTTATGACATTTGCAATTTCCTGATCTGGTATGAAGAAGTTAATTTTTGAAATTAATGCATCATAATCTGTATCAATTATTTTACTTGGTGATATGTAGGTCCACATTTGGAAGATGTTCGCTCCTAGCGCAAAGATATCTTCTTCCAATGTTGGAGTTTGCGTTGCCAATTGTTGAGGCGACATAAAGCCATGGGTACCTAATTGAAAGGGCGGAGATGGAAAATCTTGTTCCAATGAATAGCTAAGTTCTAAGTCAATGATTGCAATTTTTCCATTAGGGGTTATCATAAAGTTATTTGAGGACGCGTCTCTATGAACTATCTGTTCGTCATGTAATTTTTCTAATAAATCAATTATTTGTAGTAAAATTTTTAGGAATTTAAGACCTCGTTTATTCCTTAGTATCAGACTGTCTCGCAACCATTTGCTGCTTTTTTTCAATGCGTGAATTAATGATTCTCCCCTGATATGCTCAATCACCAGGTAGTAGTTTCCATTTTCTTCAAATGAGTCAAGATATTTCGGTACCCTTACTTTATCTTGCAGTTTTTCATGCAATTGTTTCTGCCATATCAGCCTATCTTTTATGTCTCTTCCTTGTTTGTCAAGACTATCTCCCAATGTACCTTCTTTGACTACGCAAATTCCGAAATTTAATAATCCTTTGATATAGATACATTTCATTACATCGTTTTTTTGACTTTTTTTTAGGCTCTTGTAAATGATGTAATTAAAGCCGATTCTCTTTCCACTTTTCTTTGTGACTTTTCCTTTGCGCGTTTGATTTTCGCCTTTTTTTTCATTCTGACTTGAGATGACGCTCTCATGTTCTTGCTGCATATAAGTCTATTTAAGATTAGATACTGATTTCCTCTCCTTCTTCTTTGAACTTACAGAGCGCCATAAAACGCCCCTCCGTTTCATAGTAATAACTTTGACGCTGTGAGCAATACTTTATAGGTGCGCCGTATTCTTTCATCAGATTCAGGTAATCAAAAAGACTTCTTCTGGATATGCCTAATCTGTGGGCTAACTGGTCTGGAGTGCCAGTACCTTTAATCCGTATAAGGTTGTCGATATGCTTAAGCTTATACAAAATGTCGATTGTCATATGCTTAGTTGAGTTTATGAAAGTTGGTTGTGATATTTTAGCAAGAAACGTAAGCTGCTATCGTTCTCTATTTGTGATTTTCTTTTTAACTGTACGATTGTTGTGGCTATCCAGGACGTTGTGCTTTGCCATGTACGATCTTTGAGCACCAGCGTGGCGTCTGTGAGAATATTTCCGAGGTTACAATATTGGAACAGATCGTCCTGTATAGTATAAATACCAGGGTTATAGAGTATGGAAGCTGCATATCGTTTGTATACTTCTGAGTTGGTCATTTCAAACGCCTTTAGATATAATAACGATGTATACATGGCGCCGTCTTCTTCCCAGAAATCGCTACTGTTCTGACTAGATGACCAATTCATTGTTCCGGCATGGTATTTCGCTTTCTCAGTTAATGCTATTAGCTGTTGATGTCCGGCTTCAAGGGCCGTTTTGTCCCCAAGTTGTAAAGCGTAGGAAAGTAAGAAATATGTAATGCCCGCTATTCCTGTTGCAAATCCAGGGTTTAATATTTTTAAGTGTATAAGTTTTGCTGTGTAGTCATTCAGCCGGTCTCTGAATGTAGGAGTAAGGAAGTTCCGGCATTTCAATATCGCTATTCCGTAACCTGCAATGCCTTCCTTAAGAGAATACCCTTCATTTCCTTTGTCAAGCAGCTCTTTCATCCAATACACATAAGCAGGATCTTCAGGAATAAACTTTCTTTCGATTGCGTCTGCAATCTCGCATGCGAGTTTATGTGCGCCTGTGTATAATCCTGCAGGTGTAGTTGCTAACTTAGCTTCTATTGAGGTAAGCGCAATGTTTGTTTTATGCGCCATATCGGCAACATAGATGCCTATCTTCCATGCATTGACCAGTAAAGACAAAGGTGGTGAGGACATTTTGTTAATCTCATCCTGTATATATATACCCAGTTGTTCTTTTGTGAATACCGGCGGAGTCACTAGCTGTCTTACATTGTTTTTTAGCAGGTCAGTTTTATAATTATGTAAAGCCTGAAGAAGAATCGAATTACTGGAATGTTCTTTCTTTTCTTCTGCCAGACAGTCTTGCAGGCAATCTGATAAGATCTTATCATTGATAAAATGACCAACATTCGTACAGGACGTAAATCTTTTTACTGATAATCCCGTCAATAAAAAAAGAATATGCTTTGCAAGAAGAGAGGTGTCTGCATATAAGTTCGCTTCCACTACCTGTAGAATATAACTGATAAATCTGATCATCTCCTTTCTGTTGCCAGAAAGGGATTCCCGCAACACCCCATATTCAATAGGGTACTTTCCGGGCACATGGTTAAGCAAATGATCGTCTGTATCGTCCTTCATTTCGAAGCGATATGGTGTTTGGGTTACCATATAAATCAAGTATGGTTAACTAATATTTTGGCGGTTAAATTGTCAGGGCTAACTTGCCTGATGGCTCATTCAACATGAGGCCAGTGCATGATAGTCATAGCTGTTTTTATTACGGATATAACAGAGTCGATGGTGCTGATAACAGGGTTAAATTGATCTTCGATTGGGCAAAGGCTTGTCTATAGGCTGAACTTAATACTATCGCAATATTAAAGTTAGGTTAATAAAACTATCATAAATTATCCGGGGAGGCATATTTACTTATCCTATGTAGGGATTTTCGCAGTCAGTTTTTGTTTAAATTATCATAACGTGTAAGGTGAATATTCACTCACTTCCTCCATTTTTTCTTGTCTCACTAGGGGTTTCTCCATAATGGTGTTTATAAACCTTCGTAAGTGCTGAAGGGTTTTTATAACCTACAACATATGCGATATGTGCAATGCTGATATCATTGGCTATGCATAAAGATCTGGCCCGTTCCATACGTGTTTTAAGCTGATAGTCGGAAAATGACATTCCACAGTACTTTACAAAGCTTTGCCGCAGTTTGGATGCGCTGACAAAGTAAGTGGAAGCGAGCTCTGAAATGCTCAGGTCTTTATCAAGATTATTACGTATAAACGCTTTAATTGTATTGAAAGTCACGTCATGGGAAGACGAAACGGTATTGGTGTCCTGTTGTTCGAGAATAAGAATGAGTAATTCCTGTAGTTTTCCTGATAACCAGGTTCTTCTTAAAGGAGTATTCACAATGCTGAATTTTAATTCATGATTCAGGTGGTGGAGGCCCTCCCATATAATGCCAGGGGTAGGAGTGAGGTAGGCAGGCATTCCCATATCCATTTTATATACCCATCTATCTGCCAGTCGGGAATGAGACGCATAATACGCCAGCATATCACGACTAAAGCTATAATACTGCACTTCATAGATGCCTGGTACAAACAGGGTGGGTTGTTGTGGACCTGCTAAATGGAAACAGTTATATTGCCCCTGCAGCAATGGTATCGTAGTTAGATCAACGTGAGAAAAATTTATACTTCCTTTCACCATACAGCAAACTATACTCAATGCTTCTTTCATTTTAGGCAGCAGCTGCACCGGTTCTTTCACGATAAACAGGTTATTACTCATACTACACCCATTCGCCACCACCGTATGATAAATAATATCAACCGCAGGCGAAGTCACTAGAACAGGGTCGGCAAAGTCGCAGCGATAGGCTGCGTATTGTGCGGGAAGCTGATGTGTCACTTTAATATGGTGCTCGGGAATACCGACTATACCATATTCTATAGTCACGTTCATATAGGTAAAGTTTGCTTTGAGGGATGTTGGCGAGGTAGACTCAGGTCAACAGACTGGGTTAAAGTCAACGGTAATATTCGCGAGAAAGGGGGGGAGTGCAAAAAAAAGCGGGTTAAGAAATTATTAAGAAAAGGAGCCAGGCTAAAAAACCTGGCTCTTCACTTAAAACAAGAAAACAACCTGTTAAAATATTTAACACCTGCGGGGTACGCAGGTGTGGATTAAACATTTATTGGATAGTCAAAAATATAAGCTTGGGAAGAGAAATCTGTGAATGAGATGTTAATGAAAAAAAATTGTCCCGGGTATTGCTCCCGGGACAATAACTAAACAACAGCTATGAATGAAAATCTTATTAGTATAGATAAAGGGTCAATTACTATACCACCTATCGGAAGGACGGTTTTCGTTGTGAATGTTATCGCATTTAGTGGAGACTCTACAGGTAGTGTGGAAATATTTCCACAACTTTGCAGGACGAGGGATTTATTATCCCTATGAAAATCATGGGTTTGGTAATGGATTGATATTTGAAAGTAAAAGACATAGGTATTTGGGAAGGATTAGGGTGGATTTTGAGCGAACGCATCGGCTTTATGTAAAGAATACATCTACAAGCATTTGATAATCAATTTTTAATGGAATAAGTGAAAGCATGGCACAGCATATAAAAACGGATGTGGACCACCCGTCCGATAAAATATTGACTACTGAGGGGAAAAAAGGATCGTTTATTCTGATCATAGATGATGAACCTGATATCTGTAAACTGTTGCAATTAAGCCTCGTAAAACACGGCTACAAGGTAAAGTATGTACACGCACTCACAGAGGGCATGCAGTACCTCCAGCAACAACAACCTGATTTACTTTTCCTCGATATACATCTCCCGGATGGTTCGGGCTTAGAAGCCCTTCCTGCCATCAAAAAGAAATGTCCCGCACTGCCGGTCATCACCATCAGTGCTTACGATAATGGAATGGAAAAGCAGAAAGCATTGAATGCAGGCGCCAGTTATTTTATGGCGAAACCATTCAATGTGACCAATCTGGATGAACTGATGAGTAATATGTTAAGCCAGAAATAACTAAGGTGATTAATTTGTAAATTTAAAAACGCTGTTGTCTAACACCACATATAAATATTATGAGAAATATTCTGATAATTGACGATGAGATCAATATTTGTACGTTATTAAGCAAGTTTTTAGGTAAACATGGCTTCAAGGTGGATACTACCATGAGTGGTGCGACCGCATTGAAGATGATGAAAGAAAAAACTTTCGATCTGGTGTTATGTGACTACCGGTTAAAAGATACCGATGGCGCACAGCTGTTGCAGGATATTCTGCAAATCAACCCTCGTACGATCGTTATCATCATCACCGGCTATACGGATGTAAGAGTCGCAGTGGATATGGTGAAAAATGGCGCGTATGATTACCTGTCAAAACCGCTTTATCCGGATGAAATATTGAATCTGGTACACAAAGCATTCGCACATATGGACTCAGAACGGGAACGCGAGTTGTCCATGCCTATGCGTAATGTTAGTGCCGCTCCTGCTGCTAATGGTCATTCACAGCCGGCAGACGATAGCGCTCCGGATTCCGAAATGCTGGATAAAAGTCATAAGTACGTATACGGTGAGAGCACCGGCGCAAAAGAACTGTTCCGCCAGATTAAACTCGTCGCACCAACTGATTACAGTGTGATCATCTTCGGTGAAACAGGTACTGGTAAAGAATCTGTTGCGCACCTCATCCATCATCATAGTAAACGGCATAATCAGCCTTTTGTAGCGCTGGACTGTGGTAGCCTCTCTAAAGAACTGGCAGCCAGTGAGCTGTTCGGTCACGAAAAAGGTTCATTTACAGGTGCGATCAATACAAAGATCGGCGCCTTTGAACAGGCACACGGTGGTACGCTGTTCCTGGACGAGGTAGCCAACCTTTCCTACGATATTCAGGTGGCCCTGCTGCGTGTGATCCAGGAAAAAGTGATCCGCAGAGTAGGTAATCTGAAAGAGATCCCGATCGACGTACGTATCATTGTGGCCTCCAACGAGAAACTCTCCGAATCAGTAGCCAAAGGCCGCTTCCGTGAGGACCTCTTCCACCGCTTCAACGAGTTTACTACCTACATTCCGCCACTGCGCGAAAGGGTAGAAGACCTTCCGCTGTTCGTAGATGCATTTATGCGTCAGGTAGAAAAAGAACTGCAGAAGAACTGTGGTAAGATCGCTAATGATGTATGGGAATGTTTCAGCCGTTACAACTGGCCAGGTAATATCCGTGAACTGAAAAACGTGATACGCCGTGCATGTCTGCTCACACCGGAGCATGAGGACATCACCTTGTCCACGCTGCCCCTGGAAATGAAGGAGTCATTCGCGCAACAACCATATGAGGAAGATCACCAGGTTAATATGTCCGGTGAACTGATCTCGATCACAAATGAAAACGATCTGAAAACAGTTGCATTGCAGGCTGAGTACAATAAGATTATCAACGTACTCAAAGAAGTGAAGTATAACAAGACGAAAGCAGCGCAACTGCTTAACATCGATCGTAAAACCTTATATAACAAATTAAGGTTACTGAACATTAATTACTAAGCGATATCAATATAATGTTTGTTTAATATTCAATTAGTGGCCTGCTTTTTAGCAGGCCTTTTTTATGTGCCGCACGGTATGCTATTTGCACCTTTAAAAGATATAAAACCGTGCATTATGGATTTGCAGAATAACCTACAACAAAATGAAAAAGAAGACAAAAAAGGCGCAAACTTCTTTGAGCGATTTTCCAGCAAAGTCGCTCACGCCACAGGTTCTCCCTGGGCATTCTTTATTGCCATGGGCGCAATCCTCGTATGGGCAATAACAGGCCCTGTTTTCCATTACTCTGATACCTGGCAACTGGTCATCAATACCGGTACCACCATCATCACTTTTCTGATGGTATTCGTTATTCAGAAATCCCAGAACAAAGACTCCAAGTCGGTACAGCTGAAATTAAATGAATTGATCGCCGCTAATAAATCGGCGAGTAACAGGTTGATCGTAGTGGAAGACCTGTCGGAAGATGAACTGGATACGCTGCATAATTATTACTGCAGACTGGCAGAAGAAACGAAGAAAAGAATGGATATGAAAGAATCGCATTCTGTAGAAGAAGCAATTGAAAATACTGAGGAGAAAATAAACGAAATGTAGGTTTAACTATACTTACACTATACATATCCTACGTTAATGCTTCGTTCATTTCGAAGCATTAACGTAGGATATGTATAGTCAGACTAATATCAGTTGGTAGGCAGCACGATCGTAAATACACTTCCTTCTCCCTCTTCACTTTCTACGTGTACCGTCCCCTTGTGATTCATAATGATATTTTGCGTGCTGGTTAATCCCAGACCGGTTCCTTTTGGTTTATTGGTAAAGAACGGATCGAACAAACGGCTCTTCGTTTCCTCCGGAATACCAGGCCCATTATCACCAATGGTAATAATAGCCTTATCTCTTTGTTTGGTCGTTTGTAACGTAAGCAGGCCTTTACCCGGCGTCATCGCTTCCACCGCATTGATGATAATATTTAGCAGTGCAATAATCACCTTATCTTCATCTGCCGGAATCAGGACATCCTGTTTCAGATAATCTTTTTTCACATTGATCTCGTTCAATTGCAGACGGTCCTGCGCCAAAGCAAGCGCCTTATCGGTCAGTTCATTCACGCCATGCTGATGCACATTCAGTTCGATCATCCTGGTGGAATGCAACAATTCCGTGATCAGCTGATTAATACGGGTACAGTTACGTTCGATGATATCAACATACACCTGGCTATCTTCCACACTGACAGGTTCTCCTTTAAACTGACTGACCGCCAGCAGGATATTGGTGAGCGGATTTCTTACCTCATGCGCGATCACACGGGCAATACGACCGGTAACAACAAATTTCTGCTGCTGCTGTTTCTCCAGTTCCTCTCTTTTCCTTTCAGTGATATCCTGTACGACGCAGAGAAATATCTGTTCCGCATCGTCCAGCATAACGGCGCTCATCATCACATCCAGTTTCTTTCCATGTTTGGTGACAAAGTTATACTCTGTACGCAGACTGGAATCTTCTCCACAGATATGATCGAAGAAATGTTTGGCCTGATCGTCCTGGAAAAATAAATGCTTGAGGTTCAGATCGAGTAGTTCCTCTTTACTGTATTGTAGCGTCCTGATAGCAGCTGGATTGGCATCGATGACGTTCTTATCGCAGTCAGCCAGGATGATCAGGTCATGCGCTTTTTCAAATACACCGAAGTATTTCTTTTCATTCTCTTCGATGATCCGCAGGTGACGGGCTTCATCCAACGCATAACGTATAGACCTTTCCAGCAGATCGGCGCTGATCTCCCCTTTAACAAGGTAGTCAGAAGCACCTGCCTGCATCGCCTCTTTATCGATCGTATAGTCACCTTTACCGGTCAGCATGATCACCGGTGCTTTGTATTCCAGTTGCTGAAAATGGTGAAGGATATCGATCCCTGTATAAGGGCCAAGACGGTAGTCGGCCAGGTAGATATCATGTACCTTTCTGTCGATCTCTTCTACTGCTTTGGAATAAGTGGGCGCCCAGTCCAGCTGGTATTGTCCCGGAGAAATGTCCTGTAATAACTGGCTGACGAGATAAAAATCATCTTCATCATCATCTATCATCAATATATGTACGGGTTGATCTATCATTCTCTAAACATTTGGCAGTTCTGCTATTTCGAACCAATATTGCCCTAATACGCGGGTAAATTCCACGAGGCCCGAATAGGTGACCGGTTTTATAATAAAGCTGTTTACACCCAGCTCATAACTGTTAATAATATCTTTTTCTTCCATTGAAGTAGTCAAAATGATAACAGGGATGCTCTTAAATATGTTATCTGCCTTTAGTTCGCGTAATGCCTCTCTTCCGTCCTTTTTCGGCATATTCAAATCCAGCAGGATAATTTGTGGAAACGGGTGTAGCGTTTCGTCCGCATAATGACCATCCCGGTTTAAATAATGCAGTAAGTCTTCTCCATTTTCCACAAAACTGATGTGGTGCTGTGTGCTATTTTCATCAAAAGCTGCCTGGATCAGCTCTCTGTCATCAGCATCATCATCAGCAATAAGGATGCTAATTTTTCCGGCAGTTTTAATTTTATTCATTGTAGAGGGTTTGTGTTAGTGGTAATTCGATAATAAAGGTCGCGCCTTTACCAGGTGATCCCAATGCGGTGATGTGTCCATGATGGCTGTCCACTATTTTCTTACAGATGGCCAGTCCGATGCCGGTACCGGAATATTCGCTCATGCCATGTAACCTTTGAAATAACAAAAAGATGCGCTCGGCATAAGCCGGGTCAAAACCTATACCATTATCTTCTATATAAATACGGCATTGATTATTTTCCTGTTCAGACCTGATATTGATGACCAGCTGTCTGCCTGGATCAGCAAATTTGATCGCATTTGTGATAATATTCTGGAATAACTGATGAAAGGCAGTCGGCATACCCTCAATGACAGGCAGCGGAGCAATATGGACCATCGCTTTTTTCTCCTGCAGACTCACCTCAAGATCACCGGTAACCTCCTGCAGCACCTGTGTCATATCTACCTTTTCAATATGCTCAGGTGTGATACGGCCGGCGCGGGAAAAAAGCAGCAGATCATTGATCAATATGCGCATCCGCCCCACGGCGCCTACCATACGCACGATCAGATCGGAGGCCTCCTGTGGCAACTGGTCTCCGTACTTTGTCTGTAAACGGTCGCTAAAGGTAGAGATTTTACGTAAGGGTTCCTGTAAGTCGTGGGAGGCTACGTAGGCAAATTGCTCCAGTTCTTCGTTGGATTTATTGAGTAGTTTGATATTCTGTTGCAGATCATGCTGATACGACTTGAGGCGGGACTCGATATGCAATTGTAAGCGGAATTCTCTTGTCAGGGTAACGTACGAATAGATGCCTATCAGGATAGCCATGAGCGAGGAAATAAAGATCACCGGTATCCAGATGGCAGAGAAAAAGTCCTGCAGCCGGGATTTCTGATGCAGCTTCGCATTTTCGATATACAGCATGTCCTGTACCTTCAGGTCTATTTTGTCCATCCACTTTTCATCTTCCTGTACAGCACTCGTGTCTGTTTGACGCACAGATAGTTTGGCTTCTCCGGCAATCAGCTGTTGGTACTTCTTTTCAAGTAGTTTTTTTAGTGTATCCAGGTGCAGTTGCTGCCGGCGGCTGTCAGCCGTAATACGACGCAGCAACATATATTCCTCTTCTATCTTGATACTGCGTTGCTGCATAGTGGGCCGCAGGAAGGCGGTGTCCTGCGTAAGCCGGTAACCCCGCAGGGCCGATTCTGCATCCTTCAGCTGTTTGGTGATCACTTCCAGGCTTTTGGAAATCTCTATCGTCTGATTCATCCACCGGGCATTATCCAGTAATGTTTTCGTTACCAGAAACGAGCATATGGATGCGACGATGATCACAGTAAATGCGATAAAAAATCCCAGTCTGATCTTCTTTTGTACAGGTATATGCATTTTTCCCGCTAATTGTGTGGTAAGCTTTCTAATTTACGTTAATTACATGATAATCAGAAGCCAGCAAGACTCCTCTTTCACAGGTGATGTCCGCACGTATATCCGGTAATAGCTATAATATGTATACAAATATTGTGCTATGTATGCCAATTCCACACTTATGATTTCATAATAGTATCCATCAATTTCCACATAGTGAATGCATATTCTACATACCTCCCGGCCGTGGCCGCTGAATTGTTTCATATATACTTCGAGGTGAAATGACGATGTCTGAAATGCTTTACTGTAAAGGATTTCACGTGTGTGTAAAGATGCGCTTAAATTATCAGTTATATCACTTATGTGCCACTGGAATGAACTTTGTCTTTTCAATGGTATAGAATACGTTGAAAAACATCGCGATACAAATGTTCACTGTTCAAGGAATCGTTCACCCAAAAACTAATCTTATGCATTACTATCATATGGCAGCGGGGAATCCGAATCCGGGTGGGGTACCGGAAAAGCAACCCATTCCGCAGGAAGAACCGCCAAAACCAAACAACCCGGAAATAACGCCTCCTCCATCTCCGCCAGGTCCACCCCCTCCGGTGCCGAACGAGATACCGGACCATGATATCAAACGTACGCCTCCCGATCCAAAGGCAGAAGAAGAAAGGATAGAATTGATGGCAGAACAGGACAGGGAAGATGTACAGGAAAGATCACCGGACCTTTTCCCGGATAAAGATATTATGGAGACAGGGCACACGTACGATGAGGAAGATACGAAGGTCGTTCCGGAAGAATAATTTGTTAATCACTAATAAACTCCAAAACATATGGCAACAAAAACCCAATCCAAAACCAGTAAAGCTACAACTTCATCAAGCAGTACTGCTGGTCGAAAATCTGTGTCAGCGTCACGTACTGCTCCTAAATCCTCCTCCAGGAGCAACGGCAAAAATGAAGATATGCCCAACTCCAAGTTCCACAAACTGTTTGTGGATGAACTGAAAGACATTTACTGGGCAGAGAAGAATCTCGTAAAGGCTCTCGGAAAGATGCAGAAAGCAGCGACTTCAGAAGAACTGATCGATGCAATCAGCCATCACCAGGAACAAACAAAAGAACATGTGGCGCGTCTGGAACAGGTATTTGAAATTATCGGTCAGGCGCCAAAAGCAAAGAAATGTGAAGCAATGGAAGGATTGATCGCAGAAGGACAGGAAGTGGTAGATGATACAGAAGAAGATACCGCGGTAAGAGATGCGGGTATCATTATCTGCTCTCAGAAAATAGAACACTATGAGATCGCCGCTTATGGTAGTCTGCGTACACTGGCCAACAGAATGGGACATGACGAAGTAGCACAGTTACTGGAACAGACGCTGAATGAAGAGAAAGAGACAGATAGTCTGCTGACACAGATTGCAGAATCTTCCGTTAATGAAGAAGCTGCTGCTGAGTAGGCATAACTTATAAATGAGAACCCTAAGGCCTCTGCATATCAATATGCAAGAGGCCTTTCTTAAATCTACTTATCATGCAGAAATCAGAAGAAAAGAAACCACTGCGGCCAGAACAGGAACAGGCCCGCCAGCCGGGAATAGAATCAGAAATGGACCCGAAACCAGTGTTTGAGAAAAAGGATGTGCCGGTGGGCAAGCTGATAGACAGGGTAGCCATCATCACAGGAGGTGACAGTGGTATAGGGAGAGCTGTAGCTGTAGCTTTTGCCAGCGAGGGCGCTAATGTTGTCATTGCTTATTTTGATGAACATGAAGATGCGGCATTGACACAAAAGCATGTACAGGAATATGGCCGTAAGGCAGTATTGGTGCCCGGTGATGTGACAGATGAAAAACACTGCGCAGCCATCGTGGAAAAAGCGGTAGATACTTTCGGCAGACTGGACATTGTTGTCAATAATGCAGCAGTACAATATCCACAGAAAAATCTGGAAGATATTACTGCGGAACAGCTACAGAAAACCTTTGCCACCAACATATTTTCGCAGTTCTATCTCACAAAGGCGGCGCTACCGCACCTGAGAGAAGGGGCTGCGATCATCAATACAACATCTGTTACCGCATACAGGGGAAGTGGGCACCTGATCGATTACGCCAGCACCAAAGGGGCGATCGTCAGTTTTACACGCTCCCTGGCATCCACACTGGCTGAGAAAAAGATCAGGGTAAATGCAGTAGCGCCCGGCCCTATCTGGACGCCATTGATACCTGCCACCTTCGACGCGGAACACGTAAAATCGTTTGGTTCGGACGTACCCTTGAAACGTGCCGGGGAACCTGTGGAAGTAGCATCCAGTTATGTATTCCTGGCCAGTGATGACGCCAGTTATATGACAGGGCAGGTGCTGCATCCCAACGGGGGAGAAATTGTGAATGGCTAGCATAAAATGTTACAATTATGGACCTGCTTGCTGAAGCAATGGCTACCGCCAAAGCTGTCAAATTACGTTATGTGAAGTCTGGTACTACAGGCTATAGCCGCGAAAGGATAAAAGGCGGCTTTCGGTACCGTGATCAGCATGGAGATATCATTAAGGATGAAGAAGTGCTGAAAAGGATTCGCGGACTGGTATTGCCTCCTGCCTGGGAAGAAGTATGGATCTCTCCATATGCCAATGGACACCTGCAGGCGACAGGCATCGATGCGATGGGGAGAAGGCAATATCGGTATCATGCTACCTGGGCAAAAGTGCGTAATGAAACGAAGTACGATCGCTTACTACATTTTGGGGAGAAATTACCGCAATTACGCGAACATATTACAGCTGCATTGCGTAAGAAAAGTCTTGACAAAGAGAAGGTTACGGCTATTGCGTTAAGCGTTATGCAGGAAACGCTGATCAGGGTGGGGAATGCATCCTATGAGAAATTATATGGGTCTTACGGCCTGACGACATTGCATACAGAACACGTGAAAATAGACGGAAATACGGCCTTTTTTAAGTTTAAGGGTAAGAAGGGCGTGATGCATAAAATAACGCTTAAACACGCCCAATTAGCCAAATTACTGCACAAGGTGAGAGATATTCCCGGACAGGAACTGTTTCAGTATTACGAAGGAGAGGAGCATAAAAGCCTTGACTCCGGAGATATCAACGAATACCTGAAACAATGGACCGGTGATGATTTTACCTGTAAGGATTTCCGGACCTGGTCTGGTACAGTGAACGCACTGAACCTGCTGGCCGATCTTACGCCGTTTGCGTCAGCGAATGAATGTAAACAAAATCTGGTGCAGATCATTGACAGCGTAGCCGGTAAGCTCGGTAATACAAGAGCAGTTTGTAAGAAATATTACATCCATCCAAAAATACTGGAATCGTATGAATTATGTGAGCTGGAACCTTACCTGGAAGAGTTGAGGGCGGGAAGAACAGCGGCGTCGGAGGACGGCTTACATAATGATGAGAAGATATTGCTCAAGTTTATGAAGGAACAGAAGAAACAGGGCAAGCACTAAGCATTAAAAAAAGGATGAAGAATTACAGCATAGCGCTTATTCTTCATCCTTTTTTAATGCCTGATTTAAAAAATATCTTACGCGAAGATCAGCTGATCTTCCCTGTCTTCTACCGGTATTTTCTGGATAAATTCATCGAATCCAGCTTCTTCATGGGTGCTGTAAACACCATAGGCATCCAATACATAGCCTATTTCGCCTTCCTTGTCCTCTATCAGGTACAGTACGGACATGTCGGCAGGATCTGACTCACCTTCAAACCGGTAGGTTTTGATGATCTTCAATTCCTCAGGATTGTAGATCTTTTGTTTTTCTATATTCTGCATTCTGCCGTGATCACTCATTTTTAGTTCATGATCTAGGCCTTTTTCATGTAATTTTTGCATCACCCGGCTAAGGGTGGTCATTTCGCCTGGCTTTTCCATAAACAAAGGTTTTTGTTACAGGATAAAATCCAAAACACGTGCCATGGCATATAGTTTGGTTTTCATTCATTATCACTACTAAATTATCTTTTTATGAGAGCTGTATGGTCAGGAACAATCGGTTTTGGGTTGGTCAATATACCCATCAAATTGTACAGCGCAGTACAGGACAGCAGACTGGACCTGGACATGCTGGACAGGAAAGATCACGCCCATATAAAATTTAAAAGGGTGAATGAAGACACAGGTAAAGAAGTGCCCTGGGAACAGATCGTGAAAGGATACCTGTACAATGATGAATACGTCATCCTTGAGGATGAGGATTTTCAGGAAGCCAGTCCTGAAAAGAGTAAGATCATCACCATAGAATCATTTGTGGAACTGGTGGAAATAGATGATATCTATTTCGAAACACCCTATTTCATAGAGCCGGACAAAGCCGGCGTCAAAGCATATGACCTGTTGTTGAAAACATTACAGAAAACGGGAAAGGCCGGTCTGGGGCGTTTTGTACTCAGAACGAGTGAACACCTGGCCATTATCCGGCCAAGAGAAGATTATCTGATGTTGCAACAGCTAAGGTTTTCGCAGGAAATACGCTCTCCGGAAGAGCTCTCTTTCCCCTCCAATACAAAGATCAGTAAGAAGGAACTGGATATGGCAATACAGCTGGTGGACAGTTACACCACTGAATTTGATATCAGCCAGTTCAAAGATACTTATCATGAGGAACTGCTGAAGATCATCAAGGCAAAAGCCAGCGGCAAACGACGTACTGTGAAGAAGCTGAAAGTAGTGCATACGAAGAGCAGCGATCTGTTCAGTCAGCTGAAGGCGAGTCTGAATCCGTCCACAGGAAAAACCACTAAAAAACGTGCGTCATGAGTAGCTTAAAAACATATGATGAGAAGCGGGATTTCAAACAGACTGCTGAACCCAAAGGTGCAAAGAAAAAGAGTGCCGGTAAGCAACACATTTTTGTCATACAGCGGCATCATGCATCACGTTTACATTATGATTTCCGTCTGGAGGTAGATGGTGTACTGAAAAGCTGGGCAGTACCAAAAGGCCCTTCCATGAACCCTGCGGACAAAAGACTGGCGATGCAGGTGGAAGATCACCCGTATGACTATAAAGATTTTGAAGGCGTGATCCCGGAAGGGAATTATGGCGCCGGTTATGTCTACGTATGGGATAAAGGCAATTATGAATTGTTACGTGAGGATGGGAGCAGTTTTGATAAAGAGGCAAATAAGGAGATCAAAGCAGGTGATCTGAAGATACGCCTGAAAGGACGAAAGGTGAAAGGAGAATTTGCGTTGGTGAAGATGAAGAATACAGATGATAATGCGTGGTTGCTACTGAAACATAAAGATAACTATGCCGTAAAAGAGGCTTATAATAGCGAAGATTTTACCCCCCAGCGTGTAAAAGACCGGGGAGTAAAGGAAAAGGAGAAGATGAAAGGTGAGGGTAAAAAAAAAGCGAGCCCCGCAAAAGTGAAAGCGGCGCCTCAAAAAGAAAAAACGGTAAAAAAGCCTAAACAGCAAAGGGAGCTCTTTACACCGATGATGGCGACATTGGTGGATGCGCCTTTCAGCCGGGAAGGTTGGTTATTTGAGACAAAATGGGATGGTTACCGGGCTATTGCAGATGTGAGAAATGGAAAAGTGGAACTGTATTCAAGGAATCATCTTTCTTTCAATAAGGATTACGCACCTGTTGTAACGGCATTGGAAAAGCTACAGCATGACGCCGTGCTGGATGGAGAGATCGTTATTCTGAAAAAAGACGGGACCTCCGATTTTCAGTCATTACAGAATTATAAGAATGATCCTTCCGGTAACCTGGTGTATGTCGTGTTTGATATGCTTGAGCTGGACGGAGAAGACCTTAAGGAAATGCCGTTGGTCCAGCGAAAAGAATTGCTGAAAACGGTGGTGAAACAGTTGAAGAGCAAAGGCGTTGTTTATTCAGAACACGTCTTGGACAATAGTGACGCATTGTATCAACAGGCGAAGGAAAAAGGCTGGGAGGGGATCATTGCGAAAGAGGCAGACAGCTTGTATGCCGAAGGGAAACGGGCCATGGCGTGGCTAAAGATAAAGATCATTGATGAGCAGGAAGCTATTATCTGTGGATACACTGATCCCAAGGGAAGCAGAAAGAAGATCGGCTCCCTCGTGCTGGGGGTATATGATGATAATAAGGAACTGCGATATGTGGGGAACTGTGGCGGTGGACTGAACGGTGCGTTGATCAACGAGCTGTATGAGAAAATGCAACCACTGCGACAAAAGACTTCTCCTTTTGATAAAAAGATCAGGACAAATACACCGGTTACCTGGGTAAAACCGCAACTGGTATGTCAGGTGAAATTCTCTTCATGGACAAGTGACAAACAGCTACGGCAGCCGGTATTCCTGGGGTTGAGGAAAGATAAGCCGGCTAAGGAGGTACATCAGGAAACTGCAAAACCGACGAAGATGGCAACTAAAAAAGCTGCAGCAACCGCTGCCCCGGCGAAAGCCGTACGTGAGAAAGAACGGGTGGTGACACTCAATAGTAAAAAGGTACCGCTGACCAATCAGCAGAAATTATACTGGCCGGATGAGAAGATCACAAAAGGTGAACTGATCGATTATTATATGGAAATGGCGGATTACGTACTGCCCTATCTGAAGGACCGTCCACTCAGTCTGCATCGTTTCCCGAACGGGATCAGGGACGCCGGTTTCTATCAGAAAGACGTGGATACGGAAGCGGCTCCTGACTGGGTGAAGACAGTCACCTTACATGCAGCGTCTGCCTCCCGTGATGTGGATTACCTGGTATGTAATAATGCCGCTACACTGGTATATATGGCCAACCTGGGCTGTATAGAAATGAATCCCTGGTTATCACGTGTGAAGAATCTTGATAATCCGGATTATATCGTACTGGACCTTGATCCGGAGAATATTGCTTTTAAGTACGTGGTAGAAACCGCATTGGCGATAAAGGAATTATTGGATAAAGTGGGAGTAAAGTCCTTCTGTAAGACTTCCGGCGCTTCAGGATTGCACATTTATGTACCTACCGGCGGAAAGTACAATTACGAAACCTGCCGGTTGTTTGCTGAGTATGTAGCTAAGCAGGTACAACAGGATTTGCCAAAGATCACCAGTGTGATCCGTACGAAGTCTAAACGTAATAAGAAAGTTTATATCGACTATATGCAGAATAGCCGGGGACAGACCGTCGCGTCACCTTATTCCGTAAGGCCGAAACCAGGAGCTACTGTGTCTGCACCCCTGAACTGGGATGAGCTGAATGACGATCTTGCTATCAGCAATTTTACGATGGAGAACATGGGTGACCGGGTAAAAGAAGTAGGCGATCTGTGGAAGGATATCGATAAGACAAAGAATGATTTGCGCAAGGCGATAGATAAAGTTGAATCAATGGCACAGGCGCAGGTGGAATAATAAAATGTGCCGGGTAATTTCTGGACAGAATACTTTGGAGCAGACTATAAGAGCCAGCCTAATATGAGGCAGGCGAGCACGATAAAAGGGGATGGTATACGCGATAACAGTAATACCGTAAGCGTCACAGCGGTTACGGCAATCGTATACCCGTTCTGTGGGATGGCCATGAACAGTATGATCGTGGCTGCCCACATGATCCCTACCACTACGGCATTAATGCCTTCCAGGGCCCTGTAAATAACCACGTATTTCTTCAGGTTATGCCATATAGGGAAGAAGAATAAGACAAGCAATAAGCTGGGCAGGAAGATGGCAACCGGGGCTAATATACAGCCTAATAACTGATAGCCCGGTCCGAGGTTCCGCATGACCATACCTCCGACATAAGCAGTGATGGAGAAGGTGGGGCCAGGTAAAGCCCGCATGATACCAGCTCCTGTCAGCAGTTCTTCAGCACTCATGAACTGGGTTTTCGCACGGGAAACGTACTGTTCCAGCATCATCGCGATCAGAATATCTCCTCCGCCGAATACCAGACTACCGAAACGGTAGAAGTTCTCAAATAAGTTGAAGGGACGGCGTGTGATCCAGTCATGCGTACGGGCCAGCTCTGAGAAGAATCCCGCCAGTATGAACAGGAGGGCAAACAACCAGATGTTAGTCCAGCGGATCTTTTTAGGCTTATCCTGGATGTCCGGGATACGTTTATCACTGAAATTGGATACGATCCCCCCTAAAATGATCAGGGAAGGAAAGGTCCAGGGAGATTTGAAGAAATAGGCGATCAGCAGGGACGATATCATGATCATCGTCGTCGCCAGGTTGCGTATACTGATACGAAATGCCCGCATGCTTCCATAAATAAGGAAACCAACGGCCATTGGTTGTACGTATTTAAAGATATCGGTATTCAGCGCTTTCTGGTCGAAATACTGCAACAGGAAGCTAAGGGAGCCCATAAGTATACAGGCAGGGGCAATCCATATTAGCAGGGTGGCGACGGCCAACGAAATGCCGCCACGTTTATATCCGATCAGTGTAAGCGTCTGGGAAGAAGAAGCGCCGGGTAACAGCTGACAGAAAGCATTGTATTCCATCAGTTCCTGTTCGGTCACATCCCGTCTCTGGTGTACGAATGTTTTCAACATCATAGCCAGGTGACCCTGCGGGCCCCCGTATGCTGTGATGCTATGCATAAAAACAGCGCGCAGAAAAGGAATATGACGTAGAAACACGCGTTAGTATTTATTAGGCTGCCCGAATTTCAATAATTTCCTGACAATATCAAACAATAAAGCGACAAACTATTGATTTTCTTCGGTTAAGCCTTAACGTGCAGGCATAATACTTGTTGTAGACTCTCAACACTTTGCAGGATATTGAATGTTTCCCACCTCTATCTGGTAGCCTGTCAATTGATTGGTAATGAATAGTTTAATATTAGAAGCAGTTTTATGAAGAGATTTCTGATAATCCTATGCATCACACTCTCGCTGAACGTACATGCGCAATTGTCATTCTACAACAGTGATGATTATTGGGCAAATTTCTGTCTGCAGTCAGATTGTGTTAAACCGTCGGCGACAGATACCTGTCTGGTTTTTGTGAGTAACAGGCACCTGTACAAGGATAGTTTGCGCTTCGTAGATGAATATGTGGATACTTCAGGACTAAAATACTTCTTTTTGCAAAAGCATGGTGGACAATGGAATGTATTTCAGACGCCTACACTGGCAGATGCGATGCATTTATTGCCGGAAAAGCGGGATATCGTCGTTTATGCAGAGGGGATGGGAAAGATATTTACTACGAATGTGGAAAGGGCATTGCTGATGCGATCGCAATATCAGGTGAATGTGATCATGTTTGACTATGCCAGTATCAATACCACTTACCGGCCGGCGCGGAACTTCCGGTTTGCGCGGGAGAATGCCCGTTTATCGGCGCCCCATTATTACCGGCTGCTCCGTACCATACAGCAGGCCCGGAGGGAGCAGGAAGACTGGATGCAACAGGTGAAGGTGTCCACATTCTGTCATAGTATGGGCAATATCATACTGATGGAGATGATGAAAGGACAGGATTATCAGCAACTGAATAACGAGCCATTTATCGATAATGTAGTGATCAATGCCGCCTGTGTACCTTCGAGAGGGCATCAGGAATGGGTAGAGAACATTCATTTCGCGAATAAGATCTATATCCACTATAACAGGTCAGACTGGCAATTAAAAGGCGCTCATTTGCTGACATTGAAGCCACAGCTGGGAGAGAAGCTGAAAGGGCATCTGGCGAAAAATGCGAATTATGTCAATTTCCGGGAACAGGTAGGTAGTCAGCATAGCTACTTCCTGAATTTTCCGCAGAACGAGTACCGCATGACCAATGAGATGAAGGATTACTTTGTACAGTTATTCAGTGGGAATACCGCTGTGCTGGAAGAAGAGAAGACCCTGGTGAAGAAGGAGGGAAGTGGTCCGGACAGGGTGAATTAATGCGTAGTATAAATCAGCATATAAGAGAGAAAAGAAAAACGCTCCGTAATGGAGCGTTTTCTGTTTATAGCTATTTTTTAAGACCAATTTCTCTGAGACGTTCATCCAGGTATTCACCGGCAGTGATAGGCTCATAAGCGAGCGGATGTTCAGCATTTACGCAGCTTTCCAGTGCATTTAACGGCATCTCTGATTTAGGATGCAGGAAGAACGGAATTGAATAACGGCTGGTATGCCACATATCACGTGGTGGGTTTACCACACGATGCGTAGTTGATTTCAGCCGATTGTTGGTAAGACGCTGGAGCATATCGCCTACGTTGACAACGATCTGTTCCGGTAATGAAGTAACCGGCACCCAGTTGTCCTGTTTGTCCAGGATCTGTAATCCATCCGCAGAAGCGCCTACCAGCAGGGTAATGAGGTTGATGTCCTCATGTTGTTCTGCACGGATGGCGGAAGATGGCTCTTCTGTAATGGGCGGATAGTGAATGGCTCTCAGGATGGAGTTTCCGTTATGGATAAACTGATCAAAATAGTGCTCATCCAGTCCGAGGTAAATGGCAATAGCCTGCAGCAGGGCTTTTCCCGATGCTTCAAAACCACGGTAGGCATCAAAGAAGGTCGGCGTAAATGCCGGGATCTCTTTTACGGCCACATTGGGAGGGTATTCTGCACCGATCGGATCATCATCTTCTACTGTCTGGCCGAACTGGAAGAATTCTTTCAGGTCAGGCGCGTCATAGCCCTTGGCGTGTTCTTTCCCGAAGGAAGTATAGCCACGCTGGCCGGCCAGTTCAGGGATCTCATAGGACCGCTTGATATCGGACGGCAGGGTGAAGAACAGTTGTACATACTTGTACAGTTTCGCAATAAGATCGTCGGAAATACCGTGATTTTTTACCGCCACAAAGCCTACTTCTTCATAAGCTTTACCAAGCTGCTCTACAAAAGCTGCTTTACTGGCGGCGTCGCCTGAGGTAAAGGCGGCGAGGTCCACAACCGGAATGGAATGAGTTATTGCCATAGTAAATGAGTTTTACCTTACTAAGATAACTCATTTTAAGAAAGCTTCGTCTTCCACCGTGATGTCTACTACTGCATACCTGGCTACATGGTTGATGAGCATTTCGTCCATGATATCCACCACGTTCTTATAACTGGCATGTTTATCTGCTTTGATCAGTACCATCAGATCGTCTTTCCTATGCATTTGCATGACACGATCGCGCTTATCGATGATGACGTCGCGTATGCCATGGTTATTGGCGTAGGAGGAGTTTTTTACTACGGGAGGATGTGCAGGATCATTGCCAATACCTTCATAGTAACTGACTTTATTATTGGCGCCCAGTAAGATGGTCAGTGACTTGCTGTCGGCCAATACGGACGGGTGGTCTTTATCCTCTGCAGGCATCAGCAGATCGGTCGTCCTGTGTTTCATCATAGTGGTGGTGAGCATGAAAAAGGTAATGAGCAAAAAGCCCAGGTCTACCATGGGTGTCATATCAACACGTGTACTCTTTTTATTTGATCGGGTGCCTCTTTTGCGGCCACGTTCGGACCCGCCGGCATTTATTTCAGCCATTGCATAAGGGTTTAATGGTAAGGAATTAAATGACTGAAAGCGCTTTCAGATATATAGATGCAGGAGTGAATAGATTCCATAAGCGATCAGTTAAGAATTATGAATGGGAATCTCAGGGAAGATAGTCTGGATGGGAATAGGGTATCCAAGGAGTTGTAATAAAAAAAGGCGCTTCGTTGATGAAGCGCCCTTTTTAAAAGCTTTGAAAATTATCAGTTAATCATTAGCGGAAGAGAATCTGTCCTACTAATTCTTAATTATCATTTTTTGATACTTAATTCACTAGAATTCCGCGCTCTTCGGCGTTCTTGGGAAAGGAATGACGTCTCTGATGTTACCCATACCGGATGCAAACAGCACGAGTCTTTCGAAACCAAGACCGAAACCTGCGTGTGGCGCAGAACCGAAGCGGCGTGTATCCAGGTACCAGCTCATTTCTTCTACCGGCAGGTGCATCTCTTCCATGCGGGTTACCAGTTTATCATAGTTTTCTTCACGTTGTGAACCACCTACGATCTCACCGATACCAGGGAACAGGATATCCATTGCTCTTACTGTTTTGCCATCTTCGTTCTGTTTCATGTAGAACGCTTTGATCGCTTTCGGGTAGTCGGTAAGGATAACCGGTTTCTTGAAGTGTTTTTCTACCAGGTAGCGTTCGTGCTCACTTTGAAGGTCAGCACCCCATTCTTCGATCAGGTAATTGAACTTTTTGGTTTTGTTAGGCTTGCTGTTTTTGAGGATGTCGATCGCTTCTGTATAAGTGATACGTACAAATTCATTGTTCAGCACGAATTCCAGTTTTTCGATGAGGCCCATTTCGCTGCGTTCCTGCTGAGGCTTTTGTTTTTCTTCCTCCAGCAGGCGTTGTGCCAGGAATTCCAGGTCTTCCCTGTTATTTTCCAACGCGTAGCCCAGTACATACTTGATGAAAGCTTCAGCCAGGTTCATGTTGTCTTCCAGATCATAGAAGGCCATTTCAGGCTCGATCATCCAGAATTCAGCCAGGTGGCGGGCTGTGTTGGAATTTTCTGCACGGAAGGTAGGACCGAAGGTGTAGATATCGCCAAATGCCATTGCGCCAAGCTCGCCTTCCAGCTGACCGGATACGGTCAGGTTGGTAGCGCGGCCGAAGAAGTCTTCTTTATAGTTGATCTCACCACTTTCTGTCAGCGGTGGATTTTTAAGATCGAAAGATGTTACATGGAACATTTCACCGGCGCCTTCTGCGTCAGAAGCAGTGATGATGGGCGTATGCAGGTATACAAAGCTTTTTTCATTAAAGAATTTGTGTACGGCAAATGCCAGGGCATGGCGCAGACGGAAGATGGCTCCGAAGGTGTTTGTACGGAAACGCAGGTGTGCGATTTCACGCAGATATTCCAGGCTGGGGCGGTTTTTCAGCTGAAGCGGATATTTCTCAGGATCGCAATCGCCCAGTATTTCCAGTTCAATTGCTTTAATTTCTACACGCTGGCCTTTACCCATAGAAGGGATCACCTGACCGGACACGCTGATAGCAGCCCCTGTGGTAAGGCGTTTCAGCAGTTCCGGCGTAGCGGATTCCTGGTCTATTACTACCTGGATGTTATTATTGGTTGAGCCATCGTTCAGTGCTATAAACTGATTGTTACGGAAAGACCGTATCCAACCCTTTACCACTACATTGTAGTCTGTTTTTTCGTCCAGCAGTATCTGCTTGACTTTCACTCTTTGGCTCATATGAATATATATTTTAGGATTGCAAATTTAAGAGATATGGAGCATACTGCATAGGATATAAGGGAGCTTCCGGGCAGGAACTAAATAAAATGTTAAATTAATTCTGAAGCCCCGACCGGCTGTTTGGCAGGAATGTTGATGGATATTTTGGGGCCAAAACCATAGAGGGGCTATGGGACGGGGTTTTCAAGTGGCTCAGCTAGCACGGACGCTTGTCTGGCTGCTGTTGTAAGAGATTGGAAGAGTGCTTTTTTTTTGGATAATAGCGAAACTTGTTTTAATCTTGCGTAACAAACCTGCCTGATAAAGTTCTAAATTTCCATATTTCCATCTTCGTCGGCAGTCCTAAACTCAACATTCCCTATCAGATTTAATAACCAGATTAAATTTATTGGACTCAAAAAACAATTATTTGTAATTGGTGTATGTTGGTATGTAGTGGTACCCACCTCACAACACTTTTAAATTTGACAACACACGATGATGTACGACATCTTACAATTGAACGACATGCTCGTTCCTGAGCTGCTTGACATTGCAGAGAAACTCGATGTGCCAAACGCCAAAAAACTGAGCAAACAGGATCTTATCTACAAAATACTCGATAAGCAGGCAGTAATGGCCTCTGAAGGTAACCCGGCAAATGGTGAAGAAAAGAAAACACGTAAACGTAAGACAAAAAAGGAAGAAGAAGCTGAAGAAGCACCTGTAGCAGAGACCACAGCTGCAGACGAAAAACCAAAACGTGGCAGAAAGCCAGCTGCCAACGGCCTTAAATCAAAAGAAACAGAATTGGAAGAACCGAAGGCGCAAGACACCAAACCAAAGAAAAAGAACTTCGATATAGACTTAGACATCCCCTCTCTTACTTTCGATGACGATGATGATGTGATCATCCCGCAATTCACTGAAGATATTGAAGAAGAGGAAGAAGAAGAGGACGATGTAATTACCACTCTGCCCAATGCTCAGGAAGCAGAAGAGGAAGAGGAAGAAGAAGACGAGGATGATTTTGTAATGCCGGAAGAGCCGGTACTGGCGCAGAAACAGCGCATTCCTTCAAACAAGAAAGAACCTGCTTTTAATATAGAATTCGACGGTATAATTATCAGTGAAGGCGTATTGGAAATGATGCCTGATGGTTATGGTTTCCTCCGCTCTTCTGATTACAACTACCTCAGTTCACCAGATGATATTTATGTTTCTCCTTCACAGATAAAATTGTTCGGACTGAAAACCGGCGACACCGTTAAGGGTTCCGTGCGTCCTCCGAAAGAAGGCGAGAAATACTTCGCACTGCTGAAAGTAGAAACAATTAATGGTAAGTCTCCTGAAGAAGTACGTGACCGCGTACCTTTCGATTATCTGACACCATTATTCCCATTCGAAAAATTACGTCTTACCACTACTTCCAATAACTACTCAACCCGTATCATGGACCTCTTTACCCCGATCGGTAAAGGCCAGCGTGGATTGATCGTAGCACAGCCAAAGGTTGGTAAAACCATGTTGCTGAAAGAAGTAGCGAACGCGATCGCTACAAACCATCCTGAAGTATACCTGATGGTCGTACTGATCGATGAGCGTCCGGAAGAGGTAACCGATATGGAACGCAGCGTTAAAGCAGAAGTCATTGCTTCTACTTTTGACGAACCAGCTGAAAAGCACGTAAAAGTATCTGCTATCGCTTTGCAGAAAGCAAAACGTCTGGTAGAATGTGGTCATGACGTAGTGATCCTCCTGGATTCCATTACCCGTCTGGCACGTGCGCACAACACCGTAGCTCCTGCTTCTGGTAAAGTATTGAGTGGTGGTGTGGAAGCAAACGCCATGCAGAAACCAAAACAATTCTTTGGTGCTGCGCGTAAGATCGAGAATGGTGGTTCACTGACAATCCTTGCAACTGCATTGATCGATACAGGTTCAAAAATGGATGAGGTGATCTTTGAAGAGTTCAAAGGTACCGGTAACATGGAATTACAGCTTGACCGTAAACTGGCCAACAGACGTATCTTCCCTGCGATCGACGTATCTGCGTCCTCTACCCGCCGTGATGACCTCCTGCTGGAAAAAGATATCCTGAAACGTATACACATTCTGCGTAATCACCTTGCAGATATGAATACAGAGGAATCCATGCACTTTATGCTGCAACACATGAGGGGCACCAAGAACAACGAAGAGTTCCTGATCTCCATGAATGGATAAAAAATTAAAAGGTCCCGTCTCAGACGGGACCTTTTTTTATTTGTTACCTGTATTGTTTCCAGTGACTGACAAGGTCCTTTCTCCTTCTGTCTGCAACTTCCAGTTTGACCCCGTTCTTCAGTAATGCCCTGCTACCATCGCCTTCAATATTATTGATCTGAGATAACTGCACCATCTGATGGTTGTTGATCTGATAAAAACGCAGTGTGCTGAATAAGTCCGTATAATAACGGAATGAACGATCAGCCTGTATCTGCTGCTGGTCAGACAAATGTATGGTCGTCTTTTCTGCAGATGCTTCCAGATAGGTGATCTTATTGAGGCCGATGATCATGTCTTCATGTTGTGTCACCGGGATTACCATATCCATATTGATGTTACGGCCATTATTAAAGTTCTCAAGCAATACTTTATAACGGGAGGTACTGGCATTTGCATGTATACGGTCAGCGATCTTACCGACTGCATTCATCAGACTTTCCCTGTCAATTGGTTTGAGGATGATCTCTACTTCGCTGAAGCGGATGGTATGCAGGAATTTCTTTTCAAAAGCAGTTACAAAAACGGCTTCAAAGGGAGGCGCGTCCTGTGTGCCTAAGAGCACATCAAAGCCGGTACCATCGGGCATTTCAAGATCAAGGAATACTAACTGTGGCTGATGTTGCTGGATAGTGGCAATGCCGTCTGCACAGTCAGACGCTGTAGCGGCTACCTGTACTTCCGGGCAGTATTTCTCCAGCATCAGTGATATGATATCACGGCTGTTGCGTTCATCATCTATTATAACGGCCTTTATCATAGTATTCCAATAAGCTTGTATGGCCTAAAGTTGGGGGATCAGTATCCTTACAATAGTACCACTTTCTGTATTATTATTTTCCGATTTGTCAATGATATCGATGTGTATACCTGTATTGTACATCTTATTCAGGAGCTCGGCACGGTTGAAGCTGATCTCCATGCCGGACGACTGGTGATGTTTCGGCAGTGTACGCAAGGTTTTAGAGCGAATAATGCCAATGCCATTGTCCTCTATCAGGCACTCCAGCATATCCGGGGCTATCTGGTTAAACTGTATCAGCAACTGGCCGATGGGGTAGCTGGTATTGGTCATACCGTACTTTACTGCATTTTCAACGTATGGTTGCAGGAGCATGGCGGGTACCTCTAACTCTGATGTGGCAATAGCAGGATCAACATAAATTTCGTATTCCATCTTATGCTCAAACCGCATTTTCTCCAACCCAAGATAAGTATTCAGGTAGGCAATTTCATCAGATAATGAAATAAAATTGCGACGTGAGAAGTCGAGTGTTTTACGGATCAGATAAGAGAAATCAGAGAGGTATTTCTGTGCATATTCAAAGTCGCGCTGCATCACGAAAAGCTGAATGGAATTCAGGCAGTTGAAGATGAAATGCGGATTGATCTGTGCACGGATCGCCTTGAGCTCTATTTCTGTCAGTTTCTTATCGTACTCTGTTTCCAGGTGTATTTTACGTTGTTCTTCGAGCTCCTGTTTCTTACGCAGGATCTCTGTGGTCTGTTCTTTTACCAGTTCTTCCAGCTGTTCGTTCAGTTTACGTTGCAGTTCTTTATTCTTATTCAGCTGTTTGATCAGTAGTTCCTGTGTACGTGTTCTTTCATGGTGTACCAGTTTATTGCGGTAACTGAGTCCGGCGAGGAAGAACATAGATTGCAGCAATACACCTGCTACGATCAGCAGGGAAGGAGCAGAAATTTCTCCCAGGGCATTGATAAGGCCCAGTGGTCTGATCAGCATCAGGAATGAACCGAAGCTGGCCATATAGAAACAAAGCGATCCGAAGAGGAAGAAGCGTACCAGTGGATGATGACGTGAGCGTCTGGCCAGCGCAATGAACACGATGAGGAAAGGGAGCAGGGTAGAAATATAGACATAGCTATAGATCATTACCGGCACCTGGTATTGTTCCAGTGCGATGCAATAAAAACAGATAATGATGATACCTCCGATGATTGCGGCTACTGATGTAAATAGTTTCTCCATGAAAGGATATCTCTCCTGGAGGTTCAGGAAGGTATTACCAAAAGCGAGATACATCAGGTAGAAACAGAATAACAATGCCGGGATATCCCAGTAATATTTCAGCATGGGCCATCGGTAGAATACGGATAGCTGGTAAGGCTGACCTTCCAGTCGGAGGGTGAAAAACACGATCAGTCCCAGCATGTAGGCAGCAAAGTACATGTAGGATTTATCGGGTAATTGTATGTAGTTGATCACAGCGATCGCGAGGCATACGAGCAGCATACCGAGCAACACGTGTATCAGGATGGTTTCTTTGCGGTAGTATTCAAATTGTCCGTTACGGAATTGTCCGTATTGCAGGTCATTGAATAATAAGGGCATCAGCCCGTTTTCATTATAGTATTTGTTATTGATATGCAGGAAATAAGTATGTGTGCTACCGGGAGGAACGGTGACGTTAAAACCGTAGTGTTCCCATCTTTGCACACCTGCGCGGTCCCGCATAAGGCCGGTATGCATGAGCAGGCGCATTTTACGGTTAGCGCTGTCCTGTATATACCAGCTCATATCATCATGCCAGCCGGCAAAGAGTGTGAGCGTGGAATCCTGGGCGCCTGTGTTTCTTACATGGAGTTTCAGCCAGCAATTATTTCCTTTTCCAATATGTTTTTTCTCTACATGGAACAGGTGATAGTTGTGGTTAAATGATGCTGATGAAATCTGTTGCGGTGTTAATGCTCCTCCCTTATCTACCAGGGACAGGAGATACGGCCGCAGGTCAACAGCAGCAGGCAGATGATCAAAATCTGCCACCAGTGTATCTAGTGCGGGTATGCCAGCCCTGGCAACAATGGAGCAACAAAACAACAGGAAAAGTAAAAGAATACGAATCACTGTGTGTTAATAAAAATTTACAACAACCCATCGATGGCTTTCGCCAGCTTATGGTCTTTATCGGTGATCACATCTCCCGCGTCATGTGTATTCAGGTATATTTCTACCTTGTTATAAACATTTGTCCAATTGGGGTGATGGTCCATTTTTTCAGCAATAAGGGCCACTTTTGTCATGAATGCGAATGCTTCTTTGAAGTCTTTGAATTCGAAGGACCTGTATAGTTGGTTCTTTTTTTCCTGCCACATAACAAAAGGATTTTAACATGAAACAATGCCTTGTTCACGGGTGTAATTCGGTGAAGGAAACCGGTTTGGCCGGTTAGAAGATGAGGTTCATCTTATTCTTAATCTCTCTAATATCCAATAAAGATACTAATTGTACAAGCTCTACGTGGCGTAAATGGTCGATTAATTTTTTGATGTCATTTAACTGATAGTAGTCACCTTTGACCATCCAGATGTAGTCTACGTTTTTCAGTTCCGGCAGCAGATATTCTGCCTGACAGTGATTGTTATAGAAATAGTGTACAGAAGACTTTATCGGTTCCTCGAACTCAAAAACGCTGAAATAGAACGCTCTGTTGTTTTTGGAGAGGTTAATTTCCAGTGAATTATTGATCCGGAAATCGAGGTGCATATGCTTGTTGATCTGCCAGCAGAGTTGATAGTCGCGTGCGGAAGATACGATTCCGATAACATGGGTAGATTCAAAGAAATCCTCCAGTAATTGATCATGATCCAGCTTTAGCTTAAGTACCGACATATGACAATTGGTATTATCGTTTTCAGTCTGACTATTTGGTTGCTCTATGCTTTCTTCCTGATACCCAAAGTACATCTTTCAAGTTTAAATCGTCATCGTTAAATCCTTCCTATCTAATTGATCCTGCATCTCCATCCTTTGGGGAGGACCGGCTCGGGCCGGTAGGTAATGGGACTGTAGGCAGTAGAAAGATACGTTACTTTTCTTTGTCTCTGTTCAGCCTGTTGGCAAGCAGGGTGGTCCGCCGGGGTTCGGGTACTTTATCGTACCCGTAGGGACAGTGTTTACAGCCGTTCCCGCAGCAGTACCCCCTTTCCAGGTGATAACGTTCAGTGAATACCATGTATCCCTGTTCATTATAGTAGAAGTCAATCGTCTCCTTCAGTGGCTTCTGCATGAGAAGGCAGTTTTATTTCGCGCCAGTCGAGCGGGGCTTCGGGCAGTCTGAATTTCAGGTACCTGATGGTGCGTCCGTCTTCCAGGTGCATTCCCTCATAATAAGTACGGATTTGCAGCAGGGCAGGCACTTCGCTCATTGCGTAGATATCCGGAATATCTTCTATTAAGATACAACCTGCGGCTTCGATCACTTCTTTTGTGAAGATATATAATTCGGGAGAGTCTGTTTTAAGATTAATTGTTCCGTCTTTTGCCAGCAGCGGCTGGTACAGCTGAAGGAATTTCGGGTGCGTCAGTCGCTTTTTCTGTTTGGAGTTGCGCAGGAAGGGGTCCGGGAAGGTGATCCATATTTCTGCAATTTCTCCGGGAGCGAAATAGTTGGCGAGTTTATCGATCTGTGTGCGGAGGAAGCCAGCGTTGGGCAGTGGTTCTTCCATAGCGGTCTTGGCGCCACGCCAGATGCGGTTCCCTTTCAGGTCTACGCCCAGGAAGTTCTTTTCCGGGTAGCGACGGGCGAGGCCCAATGTATAATCGCCTTTACCACAGGCGAGTTCCAGCGTAAGCGGATGATCGTTTTTAAAGAATGTATGCCAGTTGCCGGGCATTCCTTCCGGGTATATTAAAACATTCGGAAAGGTCTCAATTTCTGCGAAGCGTTGTAGTTTCTTTTGTCCCATCGCTGCAAAAATAGTGTTTTTCCCGGCGGAGATTGCAGCCGGGTGGCTGATAAGGAGAGTTGAGCACTGTAATAAAGCAAAAAAGCCTGCTCCACATAAGGAAGCAGGCTTTTAAATAGCTGTAGGGGAAGGAGTCGAACCTCCACGAGGCAGTTAGCCGCAGCACAAATAAGATTAGTGGTCAACCCATTATGCTGTGTTTATCCTGTGATCCCCACCCCCGAGACAAGAGGGCATGTCTGCCAGTTTCATCACCCCACAATTTAAAGAACTAGTTATTCAAAATTTTGCGGTATTTTTTCAAATCTATTCAGTTTTTTATACTGTCTGTTTGTAGAAAACCGTCGTTTGATGAACTATTATGATGCAAATCTAAAGACATAACCGTTTTCTTGCAAATTTTTTAAGAAAAATTTTTGAATTTTCGAAATTTTTCAAATATTTGCATATAGGTTTAATACATTCCAAAACAAATTGTAAAAATGAGCCACAATTTGAATATTGACAAACTAGATTTGCAGATCATCAGTGAAATGATGCATAATGCAGAAATCTCCTACGCTGACCTCGGGAAGAAGCTTTTCGTTTCCGGTGGCACGATCCACGTTAGAATGAAGAAATTGCAAGAACTGGGTATCGTTAAAGGTACAAAATTGCATGTAGATTTAAAAATGATCGGCTATGACGTGATTGCCTTTATCGGTATCTACCTTGAAAAAAGTTCCATGTATGACACTGTGGCTAAAGAATTGCGTAAGATCCCCGAGATGGTGCGCCTGAACTATACGACAGGCAGCTATAGTATGTTTGCAGAGATCATCTGTAAGGATATTACTCAATTAAGGAGGATATTGCACGACGAGTTGCAGAAGATAAAGGGGATAGAGCGGACTGAGACGCTGATATCGCTGGAAGAAAGTTTTTACCGCACCATCAATGTTGTGGAATAAGGGAGCGATCCCGGCGCCCTTCCCCGTCGGCTTATATGTAAATATATATGCATAGGCGGCCGGGGAAGGGTTCTTTAATTACTTATTATATCATGGTTACAACTGAAATCGCTGACAAGATCAAGCGGCTGGAAGAGAAGTATGCCGCAATGGGCCAGGACCTCTCTTCTTATCTTGACGGGCTCCTCTATGCCGATTACCTTACCTATTGGGATTATATTCAGCTGGATGTATTATTAAACCTGCAGCATCCCCGGACCCCAATTCCGGACGAGAACATTTTTATTATCTACCACCAGATCACGGAGCTTTATTTTAAACTGACCTTACAGGCCATCGAGCAGGTATGTCAGGCGCCCGAACTGACGGCTGATCTGTTCAAAACGCAGCTGAAGCGTATCAATAACTATTTCCGGAACCTGATCAATTCCTTTGAGATCATGGTGGATGGTATGGATAAGCAGCAGTTCCTGCAGTTCAGAATGGCTTTGTTACCGGCCAGCGGCTTCCAGAGCGGTCAGTTCCGTAAAATAGAGATCTGTTCTACCGGACTGGTAAATCTGGTATATGAGCAGCAGCGGGAAGGGCTGAAAGGGAAGGAGCTGTCAGAGATACTGGACAATATCTACTGGCGTAGTGGCGCCACCGAACTGGCAACAGGTAAGAAAACGCTGACCCTTCGCCAGTTTGAGCAGAAGTACATGCGCGATTTCCTGTTCCTCGCAGAGCGTTATCAGCAAAACAATATGCAGTTACGCTATAAACAGCTGCCAAAGGAAGTACAGGAGGAAGTAATGCCATTACTGAAGGAGTACGACCTGAACATCAATGTGAGATGGCCATTGATGCACTATAAATCCGCCGTACGCTATCTGAACCGTAAACCGGAAGATATTGCAGCTACCGGAGGCACCAACTGGCAGCAGTACCTGCCTCCACGGCACAAGCGTATCGTATTCTTCCCTGAGATATGGACAGAAGAAGAGCTGGAGAACTGGGGGAAATTAGCATTTGACCAGCCGTTTTCCTAAAAAATCACTTTGTTGCGGTATTATAAAATTGTGCCATGAATAGTTTCCGGGAAACTGTTTTTGGCACAATTTATCTATTGATATAATTGAACTATTTTTCATAAGTTTGCAAGGAACGGTAGCTTTCACATTAAAAGTCATTCCGTCCTGGATACGATGACCAGGTACAAAGATGTTCTCCAATCAGCTTTTGTTGCTTTGTGAATGCGCAAGCAGATCTTACCTTTCAAAATTTACACAGATATTATTTAAGTAGCGATATGGAATACAATACAACCCGTAACCATTTGATAATGAAGGAGTACGGACGCAATATCCAAAAGATGATCGAGTATGTGCTCAGCATCGAGGATAAAGAGCACCGTCAAAGTAATGCGATGTCACTGATAGAGCTGATGGGTACGCTGAATCCTCACCTGCGTAATGTGGAGGACTTCAGACATAAGCTATGGGACCATTTGTTTCTGATATCCGACTTTAAACTGGATGTGGATTCTCCATACCCAATTCCAACCAGAGAGACCCTGAGAGCAAGACCAGAGCGTCTGGGTTATCCCAAAAAATATCCCCGTAACCGCCACTTCGGTAAAAACCTGGAAATGGTGATCGACAAAGCGATCAACGAGGATAATCCTGAAAAGAAAGAAGGATTCACCCAATGTATAGGCAACTACATGAAACTGGCTTACAGCAACTGGCATAAGGAAAGTGTTCATGATGATGCCATCAAGGCTGAGCTGAACGGTATCACTGAGGGCCGTCTGGAATATCAGACAGGTCATTCACCGGCGCCGACTGCTGCTTCTATGGCTAATGCGCCTAACTACAATACAAATGCTGAATACCAACCACGTACTTCCAACAGCAGTAGCGGCAGTGGTGGCAGCAAACGTAGCAAGAATTTCCAGCAGAAGTTCAAAAGCAACAACCAGAAGAATAATAACAATAAGCACAATAACAACAAATACAATAAAAACAGGAACAAGTGAGTAGTGCTTTTGAAGTAAGAGGCGGCAACCGTCTTAAAGGGGAAATTGTGCCCCAGGGTGCCAAGAACGAAGCTTTACAGATTATCAGCGCTGTCCTGTTGACAGCTGATAAAGTTACTATCAGTAATATCCCGGATATCGTCGATGTGAATTTGCTTATAGAACTGCTGGGCGATATGGGTGTGAAGACCAACAGGACCAGCCGTGATACCTGTGAGTTTCAGGCTGACCAGATCAATCTTCCTTATCTGGAGAGTGCAGAATTCAAGAAAAAATCCGGACGTCTCAGAGGTTCTGTTATGATCGCAGGTCCTTTGCTGGCACGCTTTGGTAAAGCGTACATTCCTAAACCGGGCGGTGACAAGATCGGTCGTCGCAGGCTGGATACGCATATCATCGGTTTCGAGAAACTGGGCGTGCAGTTCGTATATGATAATGATGATAATTATTTCCGTCTGGAAGCAGGGGAGGGTGGTCTGAAAGGCGCTTATATGCTGCTGGACGAACCATCTGTAACCGGTACTGCCAACATCGTGATGGCGGCAGTAATGGCCAACGGAACAACGACTATCTATAATGCCGCATGTGAACCTTACCTGCAGCAGTTGTGCAAGATGCTGAACAGCATGGGCGCCAACATCAACGGTATCGGTTCTAACCTGCTGACCATCCAGGGTGTTTCTTCCCTGAAAGGTTGCAGTCATGCCATGCTGCCGGATATGATCGAGATAGGGTCATTCATCGGATTGGCGGCAATGACGCGTTCCGAGATCACTATCAAGAATGCCGGTGTAGAACATCTGGGTATTATTCCGGAGAAGTTCCGTCAGTTGGGTATCAATCTGGAGATCAGAGGTAATGATATTTATATTCCGGAACAGGATAGCTATGAAATCCAGACTTTCCTGGATGGTTCCATCCTGACAATCTCCGATCATCCATGGCCGGGATTCACGCCTGACCTGCTGAGCATTGTGCTGGTAGTCGCCACACAGGCAAAAGGTAGCGTGATGATACATCAGAAGATGTTCGAGAGCAGATTGTTCTTTGTCGACAAACTGATCGACATGGGTGCACAGATCGTATTATGTGATCCGCACCGTGCGGTGGTGATCGGTCTGGGCAGACAGCATGCACTGAGAGGCATCACCATGTCATCTCCGGATATACGTGCGGGTGTTTCCCTGCTGATCGCGGCATTGAGCGCGGAAGGGAAAAGCACTATCCAGAACATTGAACAGATCGATCGCGGTTATCAGTACATCGATGAGCGATTGAGAAAACTCGGTGCGGACATCAAGAGAATTTAAAGCAATATAAGGAATACTACAGGCTGCAAGAGATTGGCGCGAACGATCATATTCTGATATGGTAAATGCCCGCACCAATTGCTTGCAGCCTGTGATTTATAGCGGAACCAGGATAATCAGATCAGAACATGAGCAATAAGATCATTATTATAACTGCTCCCTCTGGAGCAGGTAAAACCACCATCGTAAAAAAGCTGTTGTCAGAATTACCACAGCTGTCTTTTTCTATTTCAGCCACAACGCGTACTGCCCGGGAGAATGAAATGCATGGAAGGGATTATTACTTCCTGTCACTGGACGATTTTCACCAGAAAATTGACGACAACGCGTTTGCAGAATATGAGATGGTATATGCCGGTAAATATTACGGTACCCTGAAAACAGAATTACAGCGTATATGGGATAAAGAAAAAGTGCCTATGGTGGATATCGATGTGAAAGGCGCTCTTTCCATCAAGGAAAAATATCACACCGGCGTACTGACTATTTTTATTGCCCCGCCTACACTGGATACCCTACGGGTACGACTGAGTGAACGTGGCACAGAAACGCAGGCTTCCCTGGAAGAAAGACTGGGTAAAGCCCGCTACGAACTGTCATTCTCTCATGAATTTGATGAAATAGTCGTGAATGACGACCTGGAAACGGCTTATGCAGCAGTTAAAAAACTGGTAACCGCATTCCTTGGACAGTAAACATAATGTTCCGGTGCAATCTTTGTATAAGGAATGACCGTACCTATTATGTGGAATCTATAATTCCTTACTTTTGAACTCTATGGATACTTATACACTCCTGATCCTGGCTACACTGGTATTGCTGGCAGGTTTCTTTGCCGGACTTGAGACGGCATTCGCCAATGTGAACAAGTTGAGCATTGAGCTGAAGAAGAAACAAGGGCGCGCTACCGGTAAAATACTGGCCAGCTTTAATGATAACCCCTCCCGTTTTCTGGCTACCAGCCTGTTAGGATTGACTATTGTTGTGGTGATATACGGCATCCTGTTTGCCGGATTCTTCCAGCCGATATGGAACCTTGTATTGCCTCCCCAGCAGAATACGAATCTGCAGCCGGTACTGTTGTTCATCGACGTTGTATTGAGCACACTGATACTGCTGACTTTCGGTTTCTTCATTCCCCGTGCTATTTTCCGTTCACGGCCGGAAGCATTGCTCAGCTTTTTTGCATTGCCCATTTCCGTGATATCCAAGCCGCTGTTCGTAATAGGCAGTCTGCTGGTGTCAATTTCTGAATGGATACTGAAATACCTCTTCAATGTGCGTATTGTGGAGACAGACACTTCCTTCCCAAGAGTGGATGTGGAGCATTTTATCCGTCAGTCCCAGCAGCATATGACAGAGAACCAGGAGCTGAATACAGAACTGTTTGAAAATGCCTTATCACTGGCGCATGTGAAGATCCGTGGTTGTCTGATCCCGCGTAAGGAGATAGAGGCACTGGAAATAGGCAGTCCTATTGGTGCTGCACAAAAGAAGTTTGTTGAGACGAAACTCTCCAAGATCATCATTTACGAAAATACGATCGACAACATCCTGGGTTATATCCATCAGCTGGATATGTTTAAAAGTCCGGGTGATATCTCCGTAATCCTGCATCCGATACTGGCCGTGCCTGAAACCATGAGTGCGATCGACCTGCTGAGTAAGTTCAACAAAGAACACAGAAGCATTGCCTGGGTAGTGGATGAATTTGGCGGAACTGCCGGTATCGTGACGATAGAGGATGTGCTGGAAGAGATTTTCGGAGAGATCAAGGATGAACATGACGTGGAGGAGTTTGTGGAAAAACAGATCGCAGAGAAAGAATATATTTTCTCTGGCCGACTGGAACTGGATTATCTGAATGAAAAATATGGTTTTGATTTTCCTGAGGATGAGAGTGAGACATTATCCGGCTACATTATTAATCACCACGAGAAAATTCCGCGATTAAAAGAGCGCATCATCATTGACGATTATGAGTTCGATGTATTGAACGTTACTGAAACGAGGATCGAAATGGTGAAAATGAAGGTGCTCTGATTATATTTCAAGATAAATTAAGATTTTTTATCTATGAAATATAGGTTATTAGTTGCTTATTTCTCAACAATTTAGGAGAGCTTACTAATTTTTTTATAAAAGAAAAGAAATCAAGAATTGATATTGTGATATTTTTTTTAATATATTTGCAGAGTGAATGAGATACTTCGCGGATGAATTAGCATCGCCCCTGCTAAAACGATTTAAAAAAAGTAGTAGGGATTTAACACGAATTTTATACATTTGCTACAGATGATGTAACACAATGATTTGATTTTTGTTAAAAGGATGTAAAAAAAATTGTTACAACATTGATAATAACATATTTCTTTCTATTTTTGTGATAGAAATTTAAAAGTAACCAGAAACACGATCATCTTGAAAGCTTGCCATCAATCGGATGCAAAGTGAATCTGGAAACAAAGACATTCTCGAATTCAACTTTTTTGGGGTTAACAAACAATGGATGAAAGGCCGGCTCTTGATTCTTCTCGGGCTGGCTCTTTTTTTGTACCTACCTCAAAGTTCATCATATATCTTTCTCTTCATCACCTGCCGGTTTACGGCATTTTTTCCATCAACAACAATTAGGACGGACGTACGGCAGGCAGGTAGCGATAGTTATCCGTTATCCGGCAGCTTGCGTATATACCTTTAAATTCGCTTAAAACTTTCTACTAATAGGGCAAGTTGCTCTGTTTTGTTGGAAGCAACAGCTATATTTGTGCTCCTTAGCATAAAAAACAATCACAGTCCGACTAACTGATATGTTCAAGAAAATTTTTTCGAATAACGAGGAAAAGGCGGAAATGTCTTTCTTTGACCACCTGGAAGACCTGCGCTGGCATATAGTGCGTTCGATCATTGCGCTGATAGTGGTGAGCATCTTCGGCTTTGTCTACACAAAGGAGATATTGGATGACGTCATCTTCGGACCCACCAATCCTACCTTCCCTTCTTATGTTGCTTTATGTAAGCTGGGTAACCTGGTTGGCCTGGGTGATAAACTTTGTATCACTCCGGTGCCTATTGTGTTTCAGAACCACATCCTGGTAGGACAGGTGATGTTGCAGTTCAAACTGGCATTTATATTTGGCCTGGTAGTGGCCTTCCCTTATATCTTCTGGGAATTCTGGAGCTTTATCAAACCTGCACTGAAAGAGCGTGAGCTGAAAGGTGCGCGTGGGGTGATCTTCTGGGTATCTTTCCAGTTTTTCATGGGTATCGCTTTCAGTTATTTCCTGATGGCGCCGTTCACGATCAACTTCCTGGCAGGTTATACCGTTACGGATAGGGCTGTTAACCAGTTCTTCATAGATGACTATTTCGGATTGATGTCGCAGATCGTACTGGGTATGGGTATTCTGTTCGAATTGCCTGTACTGGTATTCTTCCTGACCAAGATCGGATTTATCACACCGACGTTCCTTCGTACTTACCGCAGGCACGCGATCGTTGTGATACTGGTGCTGGCGGCGGTGATCACTCCTCCGGACGTGATAGACCAGCTGATCGTATTTACACCATTGTATCTTTTGTACGAAATTAGCATATACATTTCGGGCAGAGCGTTGAGAGGAATGGAGCAGGCAGAGAAAGAAGCAGAAGAATGGTCTTGATCTGACGCGAAAAAAAATTAAAACCGACGCGGAATGTCCTTTGTTATAAACAGGATGTTCCGCGTTGTGCTTTCTGTAACGTTCACTATTTAAATTTTTGTTTTATGGCATCACAACCACTATTTAATCTTACGCTGCCGGTAGCCATTGGCTCTGATCATGCGGGATTTGAATATAAAGAGGAGATCATCTCTTACCTGGAGGGGAAAGGACTGAAGGTAAAGGATGTAGGTGCACATTCACAAGACTCGGCTGATTATCCTGATTTTGCGCATCCGGTAGCTACACTGGTTGAACGGGAGCAGGCCGCGTTCGGTATACTGGTTTGTGGTAGTGGTAATGGCGTCGCTATTACGGCTAACAAACATCAGGGTATACGCGCTGCTATCTGCTGGGGGGAAGAGTTGTCCCGTCTGGCGCGCTCTCACAATAATGCCAACGTATTGTGTATCCCTGCACGGTTTGTAGACGATGTCGCCACCAGGCAGATGGTAGATATATTCATTGACACACCGTTTGAAGGTGGCCGTCATGAAAACAGGGTAAGAAAGATCGCCTGTTTATAGGTTTTTACAACACTTATCTCTCATAATGATAAACGCTGATTTTCCCGGTTTAAGCCGGTGATAATCAGCGTTTATTATTTATATGTTATACCACCTTGTTTTTTTGGTAAATACAATTGCTTTCGTTAAATTGTGTTAAGAGTCAGTCAGTTGAATGTTAGTTCGTATTGCATTTAGCCTATTCAGATGTGTGTTGACGTATTTGATGTACCCAAAGAAAAAAGAAAAACTAAGAGAACACTAATTGCGCGTTTAACCGTCAGATACTAAACAACCAGGTTAGAAAACAATCGTCGAGAAAGTTAAGAAAACAAACAGTTAAAGGACCATAAGAAAAGTTACGAACAGTACCCCAGTACGCTTAACCAAAAAGTACAATCATGGAAACACCTCACACAATAAGGTGGAGTCGTCAGGGCTTTTTAGGAAAGTCGGGAAAGGGTTATGTCCGGCAACGACCGTGAGAAGTATAGTGTCTTCGTAATATCCTGAAAGAGAATGTGTATGTGTACTTCAGTTTGAGAAAGCAGCCTTTAAGATTTGCATCCCCAGTATCATCGAATGTTCATTCTACGTAAAGACTAACTGACTAACTAACATAACCATTTCAAGTAACTAATACCCTTACATATGATAATCAACATTTACATAAACGACTGTTTCCCTTAAAGCAGGTTTATTCAGCTGAATCAACAATTATTTCAGATGCTTAAACGATCACCATTATGTCATCCTCAGATTTCAATACGTTGTTACTGGGAAATGCGGATTTTCTCAGACCGTATGCAGTTACCTTAACGAAAGATTCAGAATCAGCGAAAGACCTTTACCAGGAAACGCTTTTCCGCGCACTGGCCAACCGTGACAAGTACCTTGCCGGTACCAATATCAGGGCATGGTTGTATACCATTATGCGTAACATCTTCATCAACAACTATCGTCGTGGCAACAGGCAGTTCCGCCTGCTCGACAATTCCGCAGGCGAATTCTTATTACACCAACAGCAACCCAGCATCGGCAACGCCGCAGAAACCAACCTGCGTATAAAAGATGTTCATATGGCAGTGTATAATCTGCCCGTGATATTTAAACAACCTTTCATGCTTTATTTTGAAGGGTATAAATATTACGAAATAGCTGCCATGCTGAATGAGCCTCTGGGCACGGTGAAAAGCCGGATCCATTTCGCGCGTAAAATGCTGAAGTCCCGTATAGCAAGATATTAATAACCCCTTTTGAAAAGGGGGGAGAAGGATTTCCTTTTCTCCCTTTCTTCATTCTTTCGTACTTTTATGCCTTCCCTTTTAAATATTCAAAACATCATTTCCTGATGCTGATCAGGGATTTTTATAAAGAGAATGAAGGCAAATTATTTAGATGAACTGAACGAGCAGCAACGTCTCGCAGTAGCGCACATTAATGGTCCGCTAATGATCGTGGCAGGAGCCGGCTCCGGTAAAACGAAAGTGTTGACCACCCGTATCGCGCACCTCATGCGTAACGGGGTAGACGCGTTCAATATCCTTTCGCTGACATTTACTAATAAGGCAGCCCGTGAAATGAAGGAACGTGTGGAAAAGATCCTTGGTGGCACAGAAGCACGTAACCTCTACATCGGTACCTTCCACTCCGTATTTGCCAGATTGCTCAGAGCAGAAGCACACCGGCTCGGTTACCCCAACGATTTTACTATCTACGATTCTGACGACGCGAAAAGTGTGCTTAAAACCATCATAAACGAGCAGAATCTGGATGATAAGCACTACAAGCCTAATCTGGTATATAATCGCATTTCCGCGGCTAAAAACAGCCTTATGGGGCCTGAAGAGTATCAGCATGATTATGCGGTACAACAGGAAGATATGCGCGCCAACAGGCCAATGACCGGCAAGCTGTACGATATGTACGCTAAACGCTGTTTTAAGAACGGCGCGATGGACTTTGATGACCTGCTCTTCAAAATGTACCAGCTGCTGAAAAGCTTCCCGGAAGTACTGCACAAATACCAGCACAAGTTCAAATATATCATGATCGATGAGTACCAGGATACCAACCCGGCTCAGTACGAGATCATCAAATTACTGGGTGCTGCCCACGAAAACATCTGCGTGGTAGGCGACGATGCCCAGAGTATCTATTCCTTCCGTGGTGCGACCATCCAGAACATCCTCCAGTTTGAAAAAGACTATGACGATGCGAAAGTGGTAAAACTGGAACAGAACTACCGTTCTACCAAGTCCATCCTGAACGTAGCCAACGAAGTCATTTCCAATAACAAGGGACAGATCGAAAAGAACCTCTGGACAGATAATGCAGACGGTGAAAAGATCAAACTGGTACGTACCATGACGGATAATGAGGAAGGTAAGTTCGTAGCGGATACCATTGCAGAGCAGAAGCTCCGCAACCACTACGCCAACAGAGACTTCGCCATCCTCTACCGCACGAACGCCCAAAGCCGTGCATTTGAGGAAAACCTGCGTCGTAAGGCCATTCCTTACCGCATCTTTGGTGGCTTGTCCTTCTATCAGCGTAAAGAGATCAAGGATTTTATCGCTTACCTGCGTATCGTGACCAATCCACAGGAAGAAGAAAGTCTGAAGCGTATCATCAACTATCCTGTACGTGGTATCGGTAAAACAACGGTAGATAAATGCTCCGTAATTGCCAACGACCAGAATATCACTTTCTGGAACGTACTGGAAAGAGCGCGTGAATTTGGATTCAAAAGTGGTACCCTGGAAGCGATCGAAGCCTTTGTGATCATGATCCGCAGTTTCCAGGCCATGCTGGGTAAACATAACGCTTATGACATTGCTTTACAGGTGGGTAAGTCTACCAACATCGTAAAGGAACTGTTCAACGATAAAACAACTGAGGGCCTGGCCCGCTACGAGAATATCCAGGAGTTGCTGAACTCCATCAAGGAATTCACCGAAACTCCTACGGAAGACGGTGAACTGCTGGAAGCAGAGAAATCCCTGGGTAGCTATCTGCAGCAGATCACATTGCTGACGGACGCCGATAAAGGCAATGACGAAGACAGTGATGTGGTGAAACTGATGACCATCCACGCGGCAAAAGGACTGGAATTTCCGGTAGTATTCTCCGTAGGACTGGAAGAAAACCTCTTCCCAAGTGGTCTTTCCATCAATTCGAGGGAAGAACTGGAAGAAGAACGCCGTTTGTTCTATGTGGTGATCACCCGTGCTAAATCCCGTCTGTTCCTGACATACGCAAACAGTCGTTATCGCTTCGGACAGCTGGTGAATAATGAATCCAGCCGTTTCCTGGAAGAGATGCCGGAAAAATATATTGACCGCAGCTATGCAGGCGGCAGTGGCGTAAACCGTAGCCCGATCAACAATGGTGGCGGTCTGTGGGGTAACAGCGGCGGTGGCAATATGTTTGACCGTATGCAGAAGAAAACACCGTCGTCCAGCCAGCAACCTGCTGGTCCGCGTCCGGCGCCAAGACCTATGCAGACGGCAATGCCAAGTACCCACGTTCCTTCTCCTAACTTCACACCGGACGATCCGGCCACTATGGAAGCCGGTATGGAAGTGGAACACCAGAAGTTTGGTTTTGGTACCATCACCACCATGGACGGCCCAATGAACAACCGGGTCGCAACCGTGAACTTCCCCAAAGCAGGCGGCGAAAAGAAGATCATGCTGAACTACGCCCGCCTGATGATCGTAAAAAAATAACTGCACTATAACTGACTGCAAGAGAAGGGGATAACCCATCTCTTGCAGTTTTTCTTTATACAGAATGATAGCTTCCGCGATACTGAAACTGCGTCACTACTGTGCCTACCAGGAACGTTGCCACAGCGAGGTGAAAAGCAAATGTTTTGAGCTGGGATTAAGAGGGGAGGAGGTCGATGAGGCAATTGCCGCCCTGATCTCTGACAACTTCCTGAACGAGGAACGCTTTGCCAAAGCGTTTGCAGGCGGAAAATTCCGTCTGAAACAATGGGGCCGTAAAAAGATACAGATGGAGCTGAAACAGCGGCAGGTATCGGCTTATTGTATCAAAAAAGGGATGGAAGAGATCGATGCGGAGGATTATGATAAGACCCTGTATACCCTGGCTGAGAAGAAATATGCCTCCCTGAAAGGAGAGCAGTACCTCAAAAGGAAGTACAAAACCATGCAATATCTCCTGCAAAAAGGTTACGAACCAGAGTTTATACAAGACGCCGTTGAACAAATTGCAAAAGGAGGGGACTAGTTTGCGGATAATTTTCATACTTTTTAAACGAAGTCATCGTAATTTGCAAATCATAATTTGCAAATTTTAATTAGGAATTAAAAAATTAAGAATTAAGAATTGTGCAGGAATAGCCGTGTATTCTTCTGAAAATTAATCTAAGCTGATGGTTCCTAATTTTTACTTCTTAATTGTTAATTCTTAATTGACTATGTCAGATCTGAAAGTAACGCTCATACAGACTAACCTGAACTGGGAAAATATTGAAGAGAACCTTCGCATGTTCGACGAAAAGATCGATTCGATCAAGGAAAGGACAGAAGTAGTGGTGCTGCCGGAAATGTTCAGCACGGGCTTTAGTATGGCGCCTGAAAGACTGGCACAAAAAATGGACGGTTCTGCGGTACAGTGGATGAAGCAAAAGGCCGCCGAAAAGAACATTATCCTGACCGGAAGTCTGATCATTGAAGAAGATGGCCAGTACTGGAACCGCCTGATCTGGATGCAGCCTAACGGTGTTTTCGGCACCTACGATAAACGTCACCTGTTTGGTTTCGGTGGGGAGCATGAGCATTACCAGGCGGGCGATAAACGCCTGATCGCCTCTGTAAAAGGATGGAAAGTGTGTCTGACAGTATGTTATGACCTGCGTTTCCCGGTCTGGTCCAGGAATGCAATTTCCCCTGAAACCGGTGAACCTGCATATGATGTGCTGATCAATGTGGCTAACTGGCCAGAGCGCAGAAGCACCCCATGGAAAACACTGATCCATGCACGTGCTATTGAAAATCAATGTTATGCGATCGGTGTGAACAGGGTAGGTAATGACGGTAATGACATCTATCACAGTGGTGATTCCAGCCTGATCGACCCACTGGGTGAGATCATCTACAGAAAGTCACACGAAGAGGACGTATTTACCACTACGCTTGAACGCTCCCGCCTGGATGAGGTGAGAAGTAAATTTCCTTTCCTGAAGGATGCAGATAAATTCCAGGTTTTTTAATGTTAAAAGGTCTACACCATATAGCGATCATTTGCTCTGATTATGAAAAGAGCAAGCGTTTTTATACAGAAGTACTCGGTCTCAGGATCATCCGCGAAGTATACCGGCTGGAACGCCGGTCATACAAGCTGGACCTGGCATTAAACGAGTATTATGTGATTGAATTGTTTTCGTTTCCCGATCCGCCGCAAAGGGTCAGCGGACCAGAAGCAGCAGGATTAAGACACCTGGCCTTCGCTGTAGATGACCTGGACAAGGCGGTAGCACATCTTAAAACGTACAACGTAACTCCCGAGCCTGTACGTATCGATCCCTACACTGGCAGACGGTTTACCTTTTTTACCGATCCTGACGGCTTACCTCTGGAATTATATGAAGCGTAACCGACAGTCATAAGCATGCCAGCTGGTATTGACTATGACTGTTATCTATAGATAATTAAAACATAGTCAATGCTCAGGGCTTACATTAACACCCGGATCTTCACAGGAGACTTATGGCTTGACGGCTATGCCGTACTCGCAGAAAATGGCCGCATTCAGCATGTACTGCCACAGGCACAGGTACCTGAAAACGCCGAATTGACCGATCTGAAAGGCGATATTCTGGCCCCTGCATTTATCGATCTTCAGATTTATGGAGGTAATGGGAAGCTGTTCCCCTTAACACCTGATACGGCCACTTTAAAGGCTACTTACGAGTATTGTCAGTCAGGTGGCGCCGCCTATTTCATGCCCACCATTCCGACGCACTCTTCCGAAGTGATCAGCAAATCCATAGAAGCTGTACGCCAATACTGGCAGGAAGGTGGCCAGGGAGTACTAGGTTTGCACCTGGAAGGCCCGTTCATCAATGCGGAGAAGAAAGGGGCACACCTTCCGCAATATATCAAACGTCCCACCGCCGCCGATATTGATCAGTTACTGAAACAGGGAGAAGGCATTATTAAAATGATGACACTGGCTCCTGAATGCGTAGACGCTGATCTGATAAAGCGATTACAGGATGCTGGCATACTGGTATCTGCCGGTCACAGTAATGCAGACTATACCACCGCTTACCAGTCATTTGAAAACGGTATTACCACTACTACGCACCTCTTCAATGCCATGTCTCCTTTCCAGCACCGGGCTCCTGGTCTGGTGGGAGCTATTTATGACCACCCGACCGTACACGCGAGTATCGTACCCGATGGCATACATGTGGATTTTGCTGCTTTACGTGTCAGCAAGAAGATAATGGGAGAAAGGCTCTTCCTGATCACAGATGCGGTCGTGGCTACGAATGAAGGGGATTATATCTATGTGGAAGAAACAGACCGTTATAATAATGCCCAGGGTGTACTGGCCGGCTCAAAGCTGACCATGCACAAAGGCGTGCAGAACTGTATTAAAGCAGCCTGCATACTACCGGAAGAGGCTTTACGTATGGCTTCCCTGTACCCGGCTACCGTAGCAGGACGTGCAGATGAACTGGGTAAAATAGCGCCCGGATATACGTCCGCCATGGTTGTGCTGGATACGAACTGGGGCTTCAAACAGTTAATTGGGTTATCTTAGCGGTTTCAACCTGTAATACGCATGGCCATCGCAGCATACTTTAAGAAGAACCAGTACAAGAACCTTTTCCTCCTGATATGGCTGTTACTGGCCCTGTTTCAGGCCGGATTTACAGAACTGATGGATGACGAGGCCTACTATTGGGTATACTCCCGTCACCTGGACTGGGGCTACTTCGATCATCCGCCAATGGTGGCGTTGCTGATCAAACTGGGATATGGCCTGTTCCATAATGAATTTGGCGTGCGCTTAGGCATGGTCATTCTCAACCTGTTTACGCTGATCATAACAGATAAACTGATACCCCGCAGGGATAACAAACTGTTTTACCTGTTGCTGTGTCTCATGGGGGCCATGCAGCTGGGTGGTATGCTGGCAGTTCCTGATATTCCGCTGATCTTTTTTACATCTCTCTTCTTCCTGGTATATCGCAATTTCCTGGAGCAGCAAAGCTGGAAAAATACGTTGTTGCTGGCTCTGAGCATGGCGTTGATGTTCTACAGTAAATACCATGGGATTCTGATTGTCGGCTTTACGCTGATCTCCAATCTGAACCTGCTGCGTGTATTTAAATTCTATGTAGCCTGCATCGTTACGACCATCCTTTTCATACCGCATCTCTACTGGCAGTATGCACATAATTTCCCGTCATTGCAATACCACCTGGTAGAACGCAATGCCGACAGCTATAGTGTCAATTACACCATAGAGTATGTACTCGGACAGATCATGTTATTTGGCCCTGTAGCAGGATGGCTGGTGTTATATTATGCGTTTGTATGTCCGATACAGAGCGCTTTCGAAAGAGCGCTTAAATTCAGCGTGATCGGTGTACTCGCGTTTTTCCTGCTCAGCACTTTCAAAGGAAGGGTGGAAACTAACTGGACAGTGATGCTGTTCACGCCGACAATGATACTTGCGCATCAGGCTGTACGCAGGAAACGTTCCCTGAAATGGTCGTTGCGTATCATGCCTTATCTCGCTGTTGTTACGCTTTTCCTCGTAATGGTCACCAGGGTGTATATGGTGTGGGACTTTATGCCGGAAGTAACGGTCCGTCCCGAGATCCATCATAATAAGCCCTGGGCGGAAGAGATGAAAAAACATGCTGCCGGCAGACCTGTTGTATTCATCAACAGTTATCAGTGGCCATCTAAGTATATGTTCTATAGCGGCGAACTGGCATATGTGATCAATAACCGCTATAACCGCCGTAACCAGTATAATTACTGGGATACAGAAAAACAGTTGTGGAGTAAGCCGGCGATGATCACCTTCACGCCTGATAATAAACTGCCGTTTTCAGAAAGCTTCAATACTGTAAAAGGGCCCTGGAATGCTTATAATGCTGATCCGTATTATTCCTATTCCCTGATCACACTGGAACCTGCTATGAAGAAGGTGAAAGTGAAAAGGGGCGAGCGGATGCCTTTTATCCTGCATCTGAAGAATGGATATAATCAGCCGGTACCGGTGGACAAGAGAAATGAAGCTGTAGTAGGTTATGCGTTCCTGGAAGCACAGACAGGCGTAAAATCAGACCTCGCTGTCAGCAGAGCGATCGAAAGACGGCTGATACGTATGGAAGTGATCATGCCAGATGCACCTGGAACTTATCACCTGAAGTTCTGCGTATTTTCGGGGATATTACCGCCGACACATAATAGTCAGACGGTGATCGTGGAAGTCAATTAGGAATTAAGAATTGAATGCAGCGAAGATAGATGTGGAGGTCAGTGTATGTAATGAGAAATCAACTGCTTTTATAAAATGAAAAGCGTTTGCCATTAGCAAATGCTTTTCATTTTATACGGAAAGTTTACTAACTGATATTTATTGCTGGAAGGCATTCCATCCCTGGGAAACAAGCTTGAATTTGTTGCCACCTTTTGTGAGGATATGTGCGCCTTCGCTGATATCATCCATATAACCGATCACGCTGATCTGTTCTGACAGGACGATCTTATCGTGGTCTTCCTGTTTGATGGTGAACAGCAGTTCGTAATCTTCACCTCCGCTCAATGCTGCCGCAGTAGGGTCCAGGCTGAATTTCAGCGCCAGTTCCTTTGTTTCGTTGGCAATAGGGATTTTATCCTCATAGAGTTTTACACCAAGGTTGCTTTGTTTGCAGATATGCAGGATTTCAGAGCTGAGCCCATCACTCACGTCCATCATGGAGGTAGGGTGAATACCTTGTTCTTCCAGGAAGCTGATGATATCGCGGCGTGCTTCTGGTTTCAGGAGACGGCCGATCACATAACTCTGGTTTTCCAGGTCAGGCTGTAACTGCGGACTTTCCAGATAAATCTTCTTCTCTCTTTCGAGTATTGTCAGACCCAGGAATGCAGCACCCAGATCGCCGGATACGCAAAGGAGATCGCCTTTCTGTGCAGTGGAACGTTTTACGAATCTGTCAGGAGCCACTTCACCGATAGCAGTGATGCTGATGATAAAGCCTTTCTGAGAGGAAGAAGTATCTCCACCTATCAGGTCTACGCCGTATTTCTCACAGGCTGCGTAAACGCCTTCATAGAACTCGCTCAGGGCATCTACGGAGAAACGGTTGCTGAATGCGATACTCACGGTGATCTGAGTAGGCGTTGCGTTCATCGCATAGATGTCGGAGAGGTTTACTACGACAGATTTATAACCCAGGTGTTTGAGCGGGGTATACATCAGGTCAAAGTGAATGCCTTCAACGAGCATGTCAGTGGAAATAACTGTCTGACGGCCGAAATGATCAATGACAGCTGCATCGTCGCCTACTCCGAGGATGGTGCTTGCCTGTTGAATTTCGATATTTTTTGTAAGGAGCTCTATCAGTCCGAACTCCCCTAAGGAATTAATCTCTGTTCTTTCGTCACTCATGGTGTATGAAAATTAGAATTTACCGTTAACGATATCTACCAGCGGCTCGTGGATAAGTCCATTGGTGGCTATCAGCGTACGCTGGTATGGAGAGTAGCGGTTGCCTTTGAAGTCAGTTACTTTACCACCCGCTTCTTCAACCATCAGGAAACCTGCAGCGGCATCCCATGCGTTGAGGCTGTGTTCGTAGTAACCGTCAAAGCGACCCGTAGCTACCCAGCAAAGATCAATTGCAGCAGAACCGAGACGGCGTACCGGCTGACCTTGCTTTACAAAGTACTCAAACACTTCGATCGGGCTATGAGTATATTCACCCCAGGTATACGGGAAACCGGTTACCATGCAGGCTTTATTCATTTCTGCTTTTGATGATACGTGGATGCGTTTGTCATTCAGATAAGCGCCCTGTCCTTTTTCAGCAAAGAAGAACTCGTTCAGGAATGGATTGTATACGGCACCCAGGATCATTTCACCGTCCTGCTCTACGCCGATAGACACGCAGCAGATGGGAATGCCATGTGCAAAGTTTACCGTACCATCCAGCGGGTCGATGATCCACTTGACATTGGAGTCAGTGACCAGTTCGCCGGATTCTTCGCTGAGGATAAAGTGCTGGGGAAAGTTTTCCCTGATCACACTGAAAATCGCCGTTTCTGCATTCTTATCGGCTTCGGTAACGAGGTCATTCACTGAACTTTTGCTGGTTACCTCAAAAGAGCCGTTAAAGTATTGCTGTAGAACATCTCCGCCGGCTTTTGTTGCTTTGAGTAGGGTAGCTTTTAACATGGGGCAAAGGTACGCGGGAATTTTTTTTCTAACCATATCGTTTTTGTTAATATGTTTGTGTAAGATTGCCAGTGATAAAATATCACTGATTCAAATTCCGGCCGTCGCAATCTAAAATCGGCGTATTTTTGCAGCTAATAAATGAGAAGGAAAATTAAATGGCCATTTTAGGTAATCTTATATCCAGGTCACTGCGCATCAGGAAGAAATTCACATTTAAGTTAGGGACACCCCGCCAGTACCAACTACAGGTATTACGGAGATTGCTGGGGAAGGCGAAGGACACGCAGTTTGGACAGCATTACAAATTCCAGGAAATCCTGAACAGTCCCAATATCACGGCTCAGTACCGTTCTACCATACCGGTGCATAACTATAACAAGATGCATGCTGAATGGTGGCATAAGTGTCTGGAGGGACAGGCGAACGTGAGCTGGCCTGAAAAGATCAAATACTTTGCGCTGAGCTCCGGTACATCGGAGTCGGCCAGTAAACATATTCCGGTTACCAGGGATATGCTGAAAAACGTCAAGAAAGTGGGCGTAAAGCAGCTGTATTCCATGGCTAACTTCAATATTCCTCCCAAGTCCTTTACGAAAGGTATCCTGATGCTGGGTGGTACTACCGCCCTCTACGAGAAAGGTGACTACTACGAAGGAGACATGAGCGGTATCCAGGCGAAGAACATTCCGCGCTGGTTCAGACGTTTCTATAAGCCGGGAGGTAACATCTCCAGGAAGCCGAACTGGGAGCAGCGTATCAAGCTGATCGTTCGTAAGGCGAAACAATGGGACGTAGGAACGGTATGTGGCGTGCCTGCGTGGGTACAGATCGTATTAGCAGAGATCATCAAGTATCACGGTGTAAAGAACATCCATGAGATATGGCCGAACCTGGCTGTATATATCCATGGTGGGGTATCTTTTGAACCTTATCGTGACAGCTTCCAGAAATTACTGGGTAAACCGATCAACTTCATCGAAACTTACATGGCTTCCGAAGGTTCTTTCGGGTTCCAGGCAAGACCAGGTGTACGTGGTATCAAGCTGGTGCTGAATACTGGTATTTTCTATGAGTTTATTCCTTTCAACGAGGAAAACTTTACTGCTGATGGCGAAGTGAAGCCTAATCCAAAGGCATACATGATCCATGAAGTGGTGGAAGATGTAGAGTATGCAGTGATGCTGTCTACCTGTGCAGGTGCATGGCGTTACCTCATCGGTGATGTGGTGAAGTTCACTTCCGTGAAAGAACATGAGATCGTTATCGTAGGTCGTACCAAACAGTTCCTCAGCCTTTGCGGAGAACACATGAGTATCGACAACATGAACAAGGCGATCGATATGGTGCAGAAGAAGATGGGTATTACCATCAGAGAATTCACGGTAGCAGGCTTTCCGTATGACGGATTGTTTGCACACCGCTGGTACATCGGTACAGATGATGTGAACGTAGACAGTAACCGTGTACGTGAGATCATCGATCAGACACTGAGTGAAGTGAACGATGACTACGCAGTGGAAAGAACTTCGGCCCTGAAAGAGCTGTTCGTAGAAGTATTGCCGAATGAAGTATTCATCGACTATATGAGAGCGAAAGGTAAGGAAGGCGCGATGAACAAGTTCCCGCGTGTAATGAAAGGCGACAAGCTGAAAGACTGGGAACAGTTCCTGAGCGTGAAGTCAGTTTAAGAATTTTAACGATTTTATTAATAAAAAGATGGGTAACTTTCAGCAATTAAAGTTACCCTTTTTTATTACTAAGGATAGCCGTAAGAGTAACGGCAACGGAATTTTGTAGCGCATGATAGCAGCACTGGCAGCGGGCATGGTGTTGGGCCTCTTTCTATCAATATCGGTAGGTCCTGTCATCTTTGCCATTATTAAGTATAGTATCAACAACGGTTTTAAGGCAGGGGTCAGCTTCGCTTTGGGAGTGTCGTTCAGTGATATCTTTTTTGTACTGACGGGCAATCTGGCTACGTCTTTCATTACTGGTCTTGAAGAATACAAACAATATATCGGCATCGTTGGAGGTATTCTCCTGGTATGCATGGGTATCTATGGCCTGTTCTTTAAAAAGGTTACGATCAGTACGGGAGACGAACGCCCTGAAATGTTCCGCACACACGATTATCTGAAAATATGGCTGGCAGGTTTCCTGATGAACACGCTGAATCCAGGGGTGATCATCTTCTGGCTGGGTGTATGCGTGGCCAATAGTTCCACCACTGTAGGGCACCGCGTTGTGATGTACCTGACCTGTCTGGCCTGGGTATTGTCCACCGATGTACTGAAGGTATTCGTTGCTGATAAGATCAGGCATAAGCTGACACTGAGCAATGTGGTATGGCTGAACAAAATAGCCGGGGTGAGCCTGATCGTGTTTGGGGTGATATTGCTTTATAAGGTGCTGTTTGATCCGGCAGCTATTACGGGACATTAATACAAAGACATGTATATAAAAAGAAAAGCCATTCATACGAATGGCTTTTTCTTTTTTATTGGTGGTGGTAATTAACCTATTTGATTGTCCAGGTCTCTCTACCTGCCAGTAATTTATCCAGATCGCCAGGGCCTTTTTTAGCCAGTGCGTCTTCTGTCTGGAAGTTCAGCTGATCTTCGTAAGTAGGACGGAAAGCCTGATAGAACACGCCGAAAGGACGTGGCAGGTGGCCTTCGATACGAGGATCGTCGAACATGCGGGTAAGGATCTGTGCTTTATAGAAATCTTTCTCATCATGCACCCAGAGGTCATCAGCGCTGTATTCGCCACCCAGTTCCACTACAACCGGTCTTAAACCGTCCAGGCGGATACCTTTATTTTTCTGTGCGCCAAAGATCAGCGGCTGACCTTGCTCTACCATGATGGTTTCTTCCAGTTTGCTGCCTTTCTCAGTAAACACCTCAAATGCACCATCGTTGAAGATGTTACAGTTCTGGTAGATTTCCAGGAAGGAAGCGCCTTTATGTGCATGGCTGCGTTTCAGCATTTCCTGCAGGTGTTTCGGATCACGGTCCATACTGCGGGCGATGAAGGTAGCATCTGCTCCCAGTGCCAGCGCCAGCGGATTGAACGGATGGTCGATACTACCGAAAGGAGTGGATTTGGTCACTTTGTTCTCTTCTGAAGTAGGAGAGTACTGACCTTTCGTCAAACCATAAATCTGGTTATTGAACAGCATCACGTTGAGATCGAAGTTACGGCGCAGCAGGTGGATGGTATGGTTACCCCCGATAGAGAGACCGTCACCATCACCGGTTACAACCCAAACGCTCAGTTCAGGACGTACGGCTTTCAGGCCGGAAGCGATAGCAGTAGCACGACCATGGATGGAGTGCATACCGTAAGTGTTCATATAATAAGGGAAACGTGATGAGCAACCGATACCGGATACGATCACAATATTCTCCTTAGGAATGCCCAGACCGGGCATAATAGTTTGTACTTGTTTTAATATAGAGTAGTCTCCACAACCTGGGCACCAGCGTACTTCCTGGTCCGTTGCAAAATCCTTCGCCGTTAACGTCTGCGGAGCTATAGTAGCTGTTGACATCTGAATGTTTTAAAGAAAAAGAAAAAAACGGTGGGCAAAGTTACGAATTGTTACTCTTCGCGGTTTACGCAAAAAGGAATATTGCTGCTTTCCCCTTTTATTTATGCCTGTTCCTGTTGCTGTAACGCTTCCCAGTATTCGGCTGCTCTTCTGGTGTGTGGTATCACTATAGTACCGCCAACAATGTTAGCTACGGCAAAGATCTCATACATTTCTTCTGTAGTAATGCCCTGTTCGTGGCATTTTCCCAGGTGATATTTGATACAGTCATCGCAACGGAGCACCATTGATGAAACCAATCCCAGCATTTCCTTCACTTTGGTGCTCAACGCGCCCTCAGCGTAAGTATTCGTATCAAGGTTAAATAAACGGTTAATGACCTTATTCTGTTTTCCCAGGATTACCTCGTTCATTTTGGCGCGGTAATCATTAAAAGCTTGTATCTCGTCTGCCATTTTGTTGTTGTTTACACACCTTAAAGCTATGAATTGATTCGCAAATATAAATCAATCTACTTGTTCGGTAGACTATGACTCCGGAAAGGAAAAGTTATGATCCATTTGTCTATTGTAAATGAGATAGTTATGTGATGTGAAATAACTATAGGTTATTGCTCATAACAAGAAGTGATGCTGGCAGTAGCATTCGTGCCTGTCCGGAGAAGTCTCATCCATTCTGTCCGAAATACTACAGAAGCCTCGTCCGCTTAACAATAAGATAACATTCAAGCTGTTTCTTTGCGCTTTATCTGCTGATTATGTTTGCGATGCGTTTCTTTCTACTGTTGATTTCAGGCGGGCTTTTGTCCGTCGAACTGCCTGCACAAAATGAAAAGCTTTCAAAACTGCAACAGTTCGATAATGATGATTATGAACAGATTAAGCCAGATTCCAGCTTCCTGGAACTGAAGGATGCCTATAACCGGGCCATCGAAAAGAAAGACCAGCAGGCGGCAGCCAACTGTCTTTCCCAGATGGGACAGGTCTGTTTTCACCTGGGACACTTCCCCCAGGCCCTGGACTATCATCTCCAGGCCATCAGCATTTACCGTAAAACAAACTCCTCACGCCAGCTGGCCAGTAATCTTAATGAAGTTGGGGTACTCTATTATTATAATAAACAGCCTGAACGCTCCCGTGAGCATTATGAGCAGGCCCTCGATATCTTCCGTTCTATACATGATAATGCCGGCGTCGCCCTTACCTATGGTATGATCGGTCATCTCTACGAGAAGGAACAGGATTATGACAGCGCTTTCCTTTACCAGCGGCATGCCCTCACCACCTATCTGCTGGCTGACGACAAAAAAGGTATGTCCAAAATCTATGAGAATATCGGTAGTATATATGAAGACCAGGCCGTTTATGACTCCGCTGCCTGGTATTTTAAAAAAGCATTAGACCTGAATATGGAAGCTGGTGATAAACTGGCCCGTATAGAAATACTGAATAACCTCGGAGACGTATCCCGTAAAACGGGCCATTATCCGGAAGCCCTTTACCAGACCCGCCGCGCCCTTGTACTTGCCCTTGAACTACATGAACAACGTCAGCTTAGTGGCGCCTACCGCGATCTCGCCAAAGCGCATCACCTCGCAGGAGCCAATGACAGCGCCTTCTATTACCTGGAACTGAGTCGCCAGTACCTGCTGGAGACCTACTCAGATGAAAACAGCAAACAGGTAGCCCTGTTACAGTCTGTATATGACATCGAGAAGAAGAATATTGAAATTGAACGCTTACAGAATGCCCGCAAGACCAACCGGATTATGACCGTGGCCATCGTGCTTGTTGTGTTATTACTCGTTGCCCTCGGCTTACTCATCATCAGCCGTCAGCGCCTGAAAATCCGTAATGAACAAATCCTGCGTATGCAGCACCGCCAGATCTTCGAAACTGAGAAAGAACTGATGGAGGCCGCTTTACAGAATAAACAGCTCCAGGAAGGTAAACTGAAAGAAGAACTGGAAGTCCGCTCCCGCGAATTAACCACACATACCCTGCATCTCATTCAAAAAAATCAGTTACTGGAAGAACTGCGTGTCCGTCTCGATGAAATGGTCAAGGAAGACAAACGCGATCAGAAGAAACAACTGAAGCAATTACTCTCACAGATCAATCATAGCTTCAACCACGACCAGTACTGGGTAGATTTCCGGAATATCTTCGAACAGGTGCATCAGGCATTTTTCGATAACCTGAAACGCTACTGTGACACGCTGACTTCCAATGACCTCCGTCTGGTCGCATTGTTGAAAATGAACATGGAATCCGGGGACATCGCCACTTTATTAGGTATTTCTACGGATAGTTTGCGGGTAGTAAGATACCGGCTGCGAAAGAAGTTAAATTTGCAACAGGGCGAGAGCCTGACGGCGTTTATTCAGAGTTTATAAGCCATTTTATTTGACGGTGTCAATTTAATATTTGATATGGTCAATTTTGATAATTCAACGCCTCTTCTCTCTCGGATAGTATCTATGTCTGGTCAATAATTGTAGGATAGAACTGCTTTAGTATACTTAGATAATAGTCATTCTACGTTAGTGCTATGTCGTAAACGGAGCATCAACGTAGAAGAACTATATAAAAAGCATCGTCTGATACGGATCGTGCGAATCAATACGCAACACTAGTTTTTATATTGATTAGGGTATTTTGTATATGCGTAAAATGTTATATTTTAATTTTTAAGAAAGATTTTACTTGTATATTAGACCTTGTGTTTGGTCTTGATATGGCAAATAATCCCCCAAAAACGAATGTTAATTGTATTGGTATCAAACCATTGATCACCGTAGACCCGACATTATCTTCCTTCGAAGGGCATCCTTTCTTTGAAAAGAAAGCCAATATTGCCAAAAAGCTTCTCAATCGCGTTGGTTTGCCCAATTCATCTCCCCCTAAAAGTTCCGAAACAACCCAGTAATCCGGCGCAGGCTTTCAGATGGTAAAGCGGACCTTAGCCCGTCCCCTGCATCCAGCTAAAGCTCAATCTACCCCCAATCCCCAGTTTAGAACAACAGTAACATCGATGCACTTAACGGGCCCCTGTCCGCGACACCATCTAAAACCGTAGCGTATCTCCCTGTCAACTAATTCCAAAAGCAACCACCGCATATCTCCACCACCTGTTAACATTCCCTTAATGTTGCGGTAATATTTTCTTAACTGGCATTTTGTTACGCTTTTGTATCTTGTATATCAATTCGTTACGTGTGTTTTGTTTCGCTTGTTGCCTGCTTGTTCACGGGGTTTGTAACGGTGTATCCTTTTTGTATACCCCCTTAATTTGGCTTCAGCAACTCCCAAATGCACCTTTGCGGAGTAAACGGATTAACTCACTACCGATATGCAAAAATTTCTATTCACCATTATTTTCTCCTGGATGAGCATTTTATGCTTCGGACAGACTGCCGGCCTGGTGACCGGTAACATCGTCGATAAGAACCAGCATTTATCCCTGCCTGGTGCGACGCTTAAATTAAAACCAGGGAATCATTACACTGTTTCCAACCAACAGGGTAAATTCGAATTCCTGGGTGTACCAGCCGGTACTTATACCCTGGAAGTAACTTATATTGGTTATCAGACATTCACACAGGAAGTGACTGTTGCCTCCGGAAAAACAACAGACCTGCAACTGAAAATGGAAGCTGGCGGTATTGCCGGTAAAGAAGTGCTGGTGATCGGGGACCGTCTCCGTGGTCAGGCGAAAGCCCTCAACCAGCAGCGTAATAATCCTAATATTACTAACATCGTATCGGCTGACCAGATCGGTCGTTTCCCGGATGCGAACGTAGGTGATGCGATCAAGCGTATTCCTGGTATCACTATGCAGAACGACCAGGGTGAAGCGCGTAACATCATCATCCGTGGTCTGGCGCCTGAGCTGAACTCAGTAACCCTGAACGGTGACCGTATCCCTTCTGCTGAAGGTGATAACCGTCGTGTGCAGATGGACCTGATCCCTTCTGATATGGTACAGACCATCGAAGTGAACAAGACCCTGACGCCTGATATGGACGCTGACGCGATCGGCGGTTCTGTAAATCTGGTAACCCGTGCCGCTCCAAACGGCCTGCGTGTATCTGCAACTGCTTCCGGTGGCGTGAACCCGATCCGTGGTAAGGCATTATATACCGGCGGACTGGTAGTTGCTAACCGTTTCTTCAACAACAAACTGGGTGCGGTAGTAAGTGCTTCCTATAATAATAATGATTATGGTTCCGATGATATGGAGGCTACCTGGAGTAAAGATGACTTCGGTAATGTCTTCGTTTCTGAATCAGAAGTACGTAAATATAATGTACAGCGTATCCGTAGAAGTGCTTCCGCAGCATTGGATTATAAGATCAATGCTAAAAACACTATCTACGCTTCTGCTATGTACAACTGGCGCGATGACAGAGAAAACCGCTACCGCCTGCGTTTAACGGATATCGAACCTGAGTACGACGCGAATGACGCGATCACCGGTTATGTTGGTTCCGTACGTCGTGAAACCAAAGGTGGTATCGATAATGGTCGTAACAAAAGCCGTCGTCTGGAAGACCAGCGCGTACAGAACTACTCCGTGCGTGGTGAACACCTGCTGGGTAGCAAAGTAGACCTGGACTGGTCCGCCAGTTATTCAAGAGCAAGCGAAGACAGACCGAACGAACGTTATATCGAGTACCGCGCAGATGATGGTCCGGTAAGCCTGGATGTAAGCAATCCACGTTTCCCGCTGGCAACTGCGCCATCCCTGAGAGATGAAGATTTCGGTTTCAAATCCCTGTCAGAGAACCACGACTTCACCAAAGAGAACGAATACGGGTTCAAACTGAACCTGCGTTTCCCACTGAGCGTGGTGCCTGGTCAGAAAGGTCGTCTGCGTGTTGGTACACGTCTGCGTCTGAAGGATAAAGAAAGAGTGAATAACTTCTTCGAATATGAGCCAACTACCGAATTCGGTAACCTGGCACAGATTTCCAACATCAATATCAGCGGTAAAGGTTATCAGCCTGGTGAAAAATATGTACCAGGTACTTTCGTAGTAAATACCTTCCTGGGTGCACAGCGTCTGGATGATGCTTCTAAATTTGAGAAGAACGATAATCCTGCTGAATATCTCGCGGTAAACTTCAACGCAAAAGAAAGGATCTCTGCCGGTTATATCCGCTGGGATCAGGACCTGACAAGTAAACTGTCTGTGATCGCAGGTGTACGCGTAGAGAACACGCACATCAATTATGAAGGTAACGTAGTAGCGGAAGAAGAAGACCTGGAAGGTCAGCGTAAAGTAACCAACAGTTACACCAACGTACTGCCAGGTGTTACATTCAAATACAATGTAAACAGTGACCTGGTACTGCGTGCAGCAGCAACTACTTCTATCGCTCGTCCTAACTACTATGACATCGCTCCTTATGTAAGCAGTGTTGCTGATGATGCGGAACTGAGCGCAGGTAACCCATCCCTGAAAGCAGCTTACGCATGGAACTTTGATCTGATGGCTGAGCAGTATTTCAAATCAGTAGGTATCCTGTCCGGTGGTCTGTTCTATAAGAGCATCAGCGACTTTATCTACACTTACAGAGATAATGCTTATACTACGGAGAAATTTGCGGCTGACTATAAAGACGTTGCTACCAATCCGATCCCTGCTGGTGAGGAATGGGTATACAAACAGGCACGTAACGGTGACAACGTAAGAGTATACGGTTTTGAAGTAGCATTACAGCGTCAGCTGGATTTCCTGCCTGGTTTCCTGAAAGGTTTCGGTGTGTACGTAAACTATACTTACACCAGGTCTAAAGCAGACGGTATCTACAATGCGGATGGCGACAAACGTGACAATGTATCTTTACCAGGTACTGCGCCTCATATGTTCAATGCTTCTCTGTCTTATGAAAATCCTCGTTTCACAGCAAGACTGTCCGGTAACTATACCGCTTCTTACCTGGATGAACTGGGTGGTGATGATTTCGACGATCGTTTTTATGATAAACAATTCTTCCTGGACCTGAATGCTTCTTTCAAGCTGACTAAAACCTTGAGAGTATTCGGTGAAGCGAACAACCTGACCAACCAGCCACTGCGCTACTATCAGGGTATTTCTTCCAGGACCATGCAGGCAGAATACTATCGCCCGAGATACAACTTCGGCGTGAAGTTCGACTTGTAGTTTGTTGTTTTCTTAAATAGATAAGATACATGTTAAAGAATATATTGGCGCCTTTAAGCGGTCTCGTAATATTTGGCGCCTGCCAGGTGAATTCAGCAAAAACTGTTGTAAGACAGGATGGTATCAAGCCAGTAGTGGTTACACAGGAAACAGGCCATGATACGGACGATCCTGCCATCTGGATCAATAAAGCAGATACATTGAAAAGCCTCATCATCGGCACGGATAAGAACAGTGATGGTGGATTGTACGCCTTCGATCTTGAGGGAAAAATTGTCAACAAGGTATTGGGTTTAAAACGCCCTAACAATGTGGACATCGCTTACGGCTTCAAATTAAATGGTCAGCTGGTAGATATTGCTGTGCTGACAGAACGTGAAACAAATACTATCCGCATATTCCGTCTGCCTGAATTGACGCCTGTAGATGGTGGTGGTATGCAGGTATTCCAGGGTGAAAAAGAACGCGCTCCGATGGGGGTTGCGATATACACCCGTCCGGAAGATGGCGCTATTTTCGCCATCGTTGGCCGCAAGAGCGGGCCTGCTGAAGGATACCTCTGGCAATACCGTCTCGTGGATGAAAACGGTGTGGTAAAGGGCCGTCTGGTAAGGAAGTTCGGAACATACAGCGGTAAAAAGGAAATAGAATCTATTGCGGTGGATAATAAGCTGGGATATGTTTATTATTCTGATGAAACGGTTGGCGTACGCAAGTACATCGCTGATCCGGCTAAATGGGATAATAAGGAACTGGCGTTGTTTGCCAAAGAAGGATTCGTTTCCGATCATGAGGGTATTTCCATTTACCCGACATCCGATTCGACAGGATATCTCCTGGTATCCAATCAGCAGAATAATTCATTCATGATCTATAGAAGAGAGGGCGAAAATGGTGTGGCGAATGATCATAAACTGATTGCAGAAGTACCGGTATCTACGTTGGAGAGCGATGGTTCAGAAGTAACGGCTGTTCCGCTGGGGAGTAAATTCCCGAAAGGAATGTTCGTTGCTATGAGTAATGGAAAAGTGTTCCACTACTATTCCTGGGAAGATATACAAACGAAGATCAAAGAAAAATAGACAGGGGAAATACAAAAAGCAGGAAGGCGTCCGCTACATAGTGGACGCCTTCCTGCTTTTTGTAATGATCGTTATTTTAACTGTCTTTCCGTAAAGATGAAAATGATCAGACCACCTGCAGGTGCCGACATGGCTGTCAATACGCTCATGACGGCCTGATTGACTGCGGAAAATGCGAGCATTATCCCGATCAGCATCAGGCCCAGGCCCGCTTTCAACATTATACCGTTGGAATAATGATTGGCCAGTTGCCAGTTCTCTTCACTTTTCATTGATTTCCGGGTACGATATCCATAAACAGGATTGATCTTTTTAGGCGGGAACTGTTTGCTGATCAGTGCGGTCAGCATGAAAATGATGCCTATCAGAAAAGGGGAGATCAATAAGCTGCTGAATGAAAACATAGGCGTACAATTTTATGGGTTATTTACCTGCATCCTGCAGAAAATCCTTCAGTCCCTGTACGATCTTTTCTGTCAGCACTAACCGGAAGTTCTCATCCAGTATGCGCATTTCATCCTCCGGGTAACTCAGGAACAGGGTCTCTATCAATGCCGAGGGCATTTCTGTAGGCATGTTAAGAATGAAATTGAAGTTAGCATTATTCTTAAAGTCTGCCAGGCCTGTTTCCAGCAGCCGGTTATGTAAATACCTGTTCAGTGGTTCACAGAAAGGGTATTTATAATAATTCGCCGTTCCTTTTACATCTACCGGATTGATAGAAGAGTTCATATGAATACTGAGCAGCAGATCAGGCGCCAGTTGACGATAGTTGTATAATCTCGCCTGGTTGTCAACAAATACATCACTCATACGCGTAGTGATGACTTTCGCACCTTCCTTTTCCAGGGCAGCTTTTACGAGTAAAGTGAGGTTCAGCGCCAGCTGTTTTTCAGCAATACCCATGGCGCCGGCAGTACCAACGTTCCCGCCACCATGACCAGCGTCAAGTCCGATAGTCAGGTTCTTTAACTGCAGGTCGGCTGGCTGGTGTTTGATACGGATGGTCAGGCGGTTGCTGTCAGCATAAAAGATCTTATAACCCCAGGGCTGTTTGTGCGCGAGAGAAATAGCGATCCGGAATACCTCCGGATTGATCTGCTTCCAGTCTATCCGGCTGATCTCTCCGGTGCCTTCAGAAGAGGGTAGGAAACCTGGTTCTGAGACAGCGCCGTGTATGTCTACGATCACCTTACCGGGATTGACCTCCTGGGTGGAAAGGTAAGGCAGTTTGTCTGCCAGGCCGACGGAGATATAATCATACTGTTTATCGCTCCAGACCCTGGCTTCATTGACAATGCTCTGTGGAACAGGTTCTGTCAGGGTCATGGTATCTACCAGTCCTTCAGGAATATATGCATATTGGTACTTACTCAGTTTTACGCGATAATGACTGCCTTCTATGCCAGAGATATGCAGCAGGACATTTCTGTCCAGGTAGCCCATTTTCTCAGGGCCGAGACGGTCGCCGTCCGGGGTAATGGTCAGGTAGCACTGATCGTCGATGGTGCGGGCATACAGTTCGGTATTACGCAGATAGGTATAACGGAAACTACCCGGTAAGACGCCTGTCTGTCCTTTGTACTTCAGCGATACGTTGATCTTTCCATCCAGCAGGGAATCAGCTTCCGTTATCACGTGGTAACCGGCATAATAACCAGGGATACCACCTGTTTGTGCAGCAGGCAGTTCCGCAATAGGAGAGCCGTTGAACCAGCTGGCCTGTCCGTCAGGATAGCCTTTCATACGTACCCGTAAGGTATCGCCTGCAGAAACCGTGGTGTTGGTTTTAGGAGAGATCGTGACGTTGTCTATCCGGAAGGAAGGTGTTACCCTTGCTGGCGGAGGCGTCGTGAAATAGATGTTATAGGTGCGGGAAACGAATTTACCGGTGCTGTCCGTGGAAGAAAGCACATAGGTATTTCTCCCTGGTTTTGCTTCGCGTTTGATAGCGAAGACGCCATTGGGGTATACGTAAATGCTGTCATTGTTGAGCAGTACTTTACAGCCTACGCAGGTGCGTCCTGACCAGTATTGCTTTGAGCTACCGGTATTAATTTCTGTCCTGAGCGGCTGTGCCATTTTCAGGTACGCCTGTGCATGTAATTGCAGACCTGTGTATGCTGTTTGTAACAGTAGTAGTAATGCGAATCTCCTCATAGTCCCGCGACAAAGTATCAAAAAAAATGCCACCCGCTCTTACGGATGGCATTCGAAAGTATTGAAAAATTGCGATGGTCAGCTTACCAGGCGTATTTATTTTCTGCGATTAATTTATCGGCTATACGTCTGCGTGCATCCCTTGTGTTGAAAGGGGCCGTTTTAGTAAAGCGTTTGATACCAAGCAGCATCATACGTTGTTCATCACCGCTGCCGAATGAATTGATCGCATCTTTGCCGTATTTGTTGATACGATCAGCCGCGTCATTGATGTAGGTGCGAACGATATCCGCCTGCAATGCGTTCACTGTTTCGCCTTCCAGTTCTATACGTTTCAGGAGACGTAACAGGGCGCTTTCAGCTGCAAATGTTTCGATCGCCATATCAGCAATGTTCATGAGTATTTCCTGTTCATTCTGGAGGTTCTGCATGAGTTTCTGTACGGCGCCACCTGCTACCAGTAAGATCGCTTTTTTGAAGTTGGCGACTACTTTCTTTTCGGCAGCAAAAGGTGTTTCGTCCTCGTTACCGAAATCAGGAATGCTCATGAGTTCCTTCATAACATTCATGGCAGGGTTCATGAGATCGAGACGGCCCTTTAAAGCACGTTTCAGGGTCATATCCAGGGCCAGGAGACGGTTGATCTCATTGGTGCCTTCGAATATGCGGTTGATACGGCTGTCGCGGTATGCTTTGGAAATAACGTATTCATCACTGAAGCCGTTACCGCCGTGTATCTGTACGCCTTCATCCACGGAGAAGTCCAGCGCTTCAGAACCGGCCACTTTCAGGATGGCGCATTCTACGGCATACTCTTCAGCAGCGCCCAGCAGGGCTTCTGCGAATGGTTTGCCGGCAGCGAGGAGTTCTTTTTCTTTATCGTCGATGAGCTGTGCGGTGCGGTACAGGGCTGACTCGCATACCCAGTTCCGGATCACCATTTCACCCAGTTTATGTTTGATAGCGCCGAAATTGGCGATCGGTTGTTTGAACTGCTCGCGGGTATTGGCATACTGTACGGTGATGGTGGTGACGTTTTTAGCAGCGCCCACAGCGGCAGCACAGAGTTTCAGACGGCCAATGTTCAGGATATTGAAGGCGATCAGGTGACCTTTACCGATTTCCCCGAGCACATTTTCTACAGGTACCTGGGCGTCCTGAAAATAGATCTGCCTGGTGGACGATCCTTTGATGCCCATTTTATGTTCTTCCGCACCCAGTGTAAAACCAGGGGTGTCTTTATCTACGATGAATGCGGTGAACTGTTCCCCGTCGATCTTTGCGAATACGGTGAATACGTCAGCAAAACCGGAATTGGTGATCCAGCATTTCTGACCGTTCAGTATATAGAATTTTCCATCTGCGGACAGCTTAGCAGTTGTCTTGGCACTGAGCGCATCTGAACCGGAGTTAGGTTCGGTCAGCGCATAAGCCCCTTTCATCTGTCCGCTGCCAAGGAAAGGAATGTATTTCTGTTTCTGGGCTTCTGTACCGAAGTACAGGATAGGGAGAGAACCGATGCCAGTATGTGCCGCCATCGCTACGGAGAAGGAATGGCCGGCGCCAAGGGCTTCATTGATCAGGGTAGCTGTGACGAAGTCTTTTCCCAGTCCGCCGTATTCTTCCGGAAATGCGGCGCCCAGGAGGCCGAGTTCACCCGCTTTATCCAGCAGGGAAGGCATGAGCCCTTCTTCCAGTTTATCAATACGGTCCAGTACGGGAGAAACTTCTTTGGTTACAAACTGCTCTGCCATTTCTCTGATCATACGTTGTTCTTCAGAGAAATCTTCCGGGGTAAAGACTTCGTTGGCAGGGGTTTCTTTTACGAGGAATTCCACGCCTTTCAGGGCGTGTTTGTTATCAACTGTAGCGTCCATCCTGAATTTTTTTTGGTCCTATTGTAATTTACTTGTTTTAGTGCAAACGGCAAAAGTTGATACATTTGTAACATGTCGTCCTTTTTCCTGCCATATCTGAAAAGCCGTTTTCATACCGTTAGTGATGGAACAGGAGAGGAATTGCTGATATGTTTGCATGGTTTCGGAGAGAATGCAGAGAGTTTCAGCCGTTTACATTACACCCTGGGTAGGTACTTTACGATCGTTTCACTCGACCTGCCACTGCATGGAGCAACTGAGTGGAAGGAAGAACGGCCATTTTCCATGGATGATCTGAAAGCAGTAATATTACTCATCCTGCAACATTACCGCTTTAAGACCTTTTCCCTGATGGGCTATAGTATGGGAGGACGGGTAGCCCTCTGCGTTGTGCAGTTACTGGCTGAAAGGATCGACCGGCTTTATCTGCTGGCGCCCGACGGACTAAAAGATAACCGCTGGCATATGTTTGCCACACAGACCGGTATAGGTAACAGCCTGTTTAAACACTGTACTTACCATCCACAGTTATTTTTCGGTTTACTGCACACCTGGCGTTCCTTACGTTTTATCAGCAGGGGACTGCATAAATTTACTTTCAACAGTATGAATACGCTGGAAAAGCGGGAGAGGGTGTATTTTGTGTGGACATGTATGGGGCAGATGATGCCTGACCGGGAATTGTGTAAACAGCAGCTGAAAAAATACCGTATCAGCACACTGCTGCTGTTCGGAAAATATGACCGCGTTATTCCTCCCGTATTAGGCATGCGTTTTATGGACGGCACATTTCCCTGTGAAATGCAGGTGCTGGAAAGAGGACACCAGCTGATCAGTGAAGATGCTGCGGAGGTGATCCGGGCATATAGTTTTTAATCAATCAACAACAACATACCATCCGCTGCAGACCATATCGGTCGCAGCCTAATGAAGCAGTTTATGTACATTATTCTATCGATCTTGTCTCTGTTAGGTATTATTTACGGTTATCTGATGTTTCGTTATGGAGAGGGCTGGAAAAGGCTGCAGTCATTTAAGCCTGTTAACCCGATAAGCGGCCGTACAAAAGTAACCGTGATCATTCCTGCCAGAGATGAAGAGGATAATCTGCCGCCCCTTTTACAGGCATTAAAAGCACAGACCTATCCTGCTGAATTGTTTGAGGTGATCGTGATAGATGATTTTTCTACGGATGGTACGGCAGCAGCAGTGCGTAATTTCCCGGCATCCAATGTGCGTTTATTACAACTGAGCCAACACCTGAGCGCAGAACAACGCCTCAATTCCTATAAGAAAAAGGCCATTGAAATGGCCGTGGAACGAGCCACCGGAGATATCATTATGACAACAGATGCGGACTGTGAAATGGGGCCGGAATGGATCATGCGGATGGTACAGTTCTATGAAACCTATCAGCCTAAATTTATTGCAGCCCCGGTGAGTTTCCATAAAGAAGATAACTTCTTCAAAGCGTTGCAGTCACTGGATTTTATGACCATGCAGGGTATAACAGGTGCGCTGGCAGCTTTGAAATCGGGTACCATGTGTAATGGCGCCAACCTGGCATATGAGCGGAAGGTGTTTTATGAGGTAGGCGGATTCAAAGGGATCGATAATATCGCTTCGGGAGATGATATGCTGCTGATGTTTAAGATCTATCGTGCCTATCCTGAAGGGGTGTTGTATATGAAAACGGAAGATGCGATCGTGCGTACACTGCCGGTAGATACTTTCAAAGCGTTTATGAACCAGCGTATCCGCTGGTCTTCCAAAGCAGATAAGTATGACGATAAACGTCTGATATGGGTGCTGGCGCTGGTGTATTTCTGGAATGTAGGCATTCTGCTGGCAGGGATTGCCGCATTGTTCGTTCCGGCGTTACGTGTGTGGGTGCTGGGACTGCTGATCTATAAAGTGCTGGTGGAGTTCTATTTCCTGATACCGGTAGCACGTTTCTTTGATAAAACATCGCTGTTATCGCGGTTTATCCCCGGACAGTTATTTCATATTCCTTACATTGTAGTAGCGGGTTGGTTAGGTAAGTTTGGTTCTTATCAGTGGAAAGGAAGAAAAGTTAAATAGCAGTATGTCTCTCAGTAACAGCAACACTTCTTTTGGCCGTCAGGCCTGGAAACGCCTGCGGCGCAATAAAGGCGCTGTAGCGGGAATGCTGTTGATCATATTGGCCGTCATCATCAGTATACTGGCTTATGTCATTGCCCCGGACGGTACACCTTATGCCAACAGGATGTTACTGGAGGCCGGCGGACAAAAGCCTGGTTTTCACCTGCGCCTGCTGGCATTAAAACAGGACAGGGAGTTGGGGCGTGTCGGTTTCTTTTCCCGTCTGATGAACGGGCAGCAGGATACGCTTAGCTATATTCCTATCCGCGACTGGCATTTTCAGGAAGATGCAGTAGTGGTGGACAGGTACCTCGATGAGGAAGAAACCGCCCGGGAAAAATATAGCCTGAGCAGGGTATTATTTGCAAAAGAAATAGCTGTCGGAGACCATTTAAAAGAATGGCAGGAGGCCGTCAGTACACGGCATATACAGGAGCGTACCTACCGACTGGGGACAGATAAATTCGGCCGGGATATTCTGAGCCGTCTGCTGGTGGGAACAAGGGTAAGTCTGAGCGTAGGCTGTATCGCTGTGATCATTTCACTGACCATCGGTATCTTTCTGGGAGCAATAGCCGGCTATTTCCGGGGCGTAACAGACGATGTGGTGATGTGGGGCGTGAACGTAATATGGTCGGTGCCTACTTTACTGCTGGTATTTGCAATTACACTGGCCCTGGGTAAGGGATTCTGGCAGGTGTTCATAGCAGTAGGACTGACCATGTGGGTGAATGTGGCAAGAATCATCAGGGGGCAGGTGCTGGCGCTCAGGGAATTACCTTTTATAGAAGCGACAAAAGCCCTGGGTTATGGACATACCCGTACGATCGTGCGGCATATATTACCTAATATTCTGGGACCGGTGATGGTGGTAGCAGCAGGTAATTTTGCCACTGCTATTGTAATAGAAGCCGGGTTGAGTTTTCTGGGGGTGGGGGTACAGCCGCCACAACCATCCTGGGGACTGATGATCAAGGAGAATTATAACTTTATCATCACCCATAATCCTATGCTTGCATTAATTCCCGGACTGGCGATCATGGTCATGGTATTGGCGTTTAATCTGTTAGGGAACGGACTGCGGGATGCAATGGACGTACGCCAGTGAACACTTGGATCGCATTATAAAAACAGTTAATTTTACTACATCCATAATTTTTTACTATGCCTTTGAAATCATATCTCTTTATTGTACTGGCTTTCCTCGGGCTGACATTTACATCCTGTGGTAAAAAAGGAGCCGCTGAACCTAAACCAGAAGAAGAAGGCCTGAAAGTATCGCTGGAAAACGTAGCAGAAGGTCAGTATACCGCTGCTCCCGGCGAGAGTTATACCTTCCAGGTAAAAGTTTCTTCCAAAATGCCTGAAAAAGGCGTCAGTGTTAAAGTAGACGCTATTACTGATCCGGGCGGCATTGTATTTCCGCAGAATCCGGTTGCACCTTCCAAAGACAGTGTTATCAATGTGACGCTGGTAGGACTGGAGCCGATCCGTACGGTGAAAGTGACGATCACTATTACATCTGAAGGAAATGACAAGAATGTCGTTGTCAAGACTTTCTGGATCACTAATAAGTCAGACGAATAATGTTAATATAGTATCATACTTAAGATATCAGGTAAAAGCCGGATCCGCTACCAATAAGGGTCCGGCTTTTATTTTGGGTCTTGGACGAACAAGCGGTGAGTTATTGACGAATCTGCGACGAATAAGCGTTATGAAAGCAAAAGAGATGAATCCCAATTTTTAATACTATTTTAACTGCCGTAGCTGGTAATTATCCCTGCGTAGTCTTTATTTCTTTCTAGTTTTGCACCTGCAGAATAAGCAGCCAAATTTATGCGTATAGGAGTGAATGCTTCCTGTGTGCTGCGGGATACACCTGCTGACACGGGTAATATAGCCAGGGATTTATTGTTGGGACTATGTAACCACCATCCGGAACACCAGTTTATCCTCTTCTTTGATCAGACCCCATCAGCTGCCATACAATGGCCGGCTAACGTGACGACGGTTGTGATACCCCTTACCGGGACACAGGCATGGCGTCGTTATCTGTGGCTGGAATGGAAACTGGTCAGTGCCATGAAGAAACAGCAACTGGACCTGTTCCTGGGATTGGACGGGCAATTGCCTCTAAGGAGTAAGATACCGGCTCAGCTGTTGATCAGCGACATGGGCTTTTTACATGGAGCGGTAGGTATACCGGCTGTAGAACAGCGCTTTTTGAAGAAAAACCTGATTAAATATATCAGGCAGGCTAAAAAAGTGATCGTATTGTCTACTACGCTGGAAAAGGACGTATTACAATATGCGCCGGAAGCTGCCGGGAAAGTGAAAGTGCTGAGACCTGCGGTAGATATCAGTTATCATCCGCTGGAATGGGAAGCCCGGGAGGAGGTAAAAGAAACGTATGCCGGTCGTGTGGAATACTTTGCAGTTATAGGCAGGATACATCCGAAGAATAATCTCATGCCGCTGCTGAAAGCATTTTCGGCATTGAAGCGCCGCCTGCATTCCAATATGAAATTATTGTTAATAGGAGGACATACGGCAGCCGGAAATGAGATCATTGAATCGCTGACTTCCTACAAATACAGGAATGATGTGATACTGTTACCCGAGGTAGACCAGGCAGAGCTGGCCCGACTGGTGGCAGGCGCCTATGCCCTGGTTTATCCGCCCCGTTTTGAGGGAGTGGCTATGCCGGTATATGCTGCTATGCAGAGTGAGGTGCCGGTCATTGCCTTGGATGGCGCTGCTGCCAGAGAAGCAGGAGGGGACGCTGTATTGTTTGCTGATCCGGAAAGTCTGGAAGATCTGGCGGATAAGATGTGCCTGCTTTATAAGGATGAACAATTGCGCAGCCGCTTACTGGGAAATATAAAAAAAGCGGACTGGGCTACGGCGCTGGACGTGCTGATAACAGATTAGGCAATTAATACCTAAATTTGCGGTTCTTAAAATTTGGGAATAAACATCATGGGAAAGACATCTACCATACAGATTCAGGTGGGACTGGATAATGACCGGGTACCTGAGAAGATAGAATGGAGAGCAACAGACAGCTCTGAAGCGGACCGTTTCCAGGAGGCCAAAGCAATGATGGTCGCTTTCTGGGATGGTGGTGATAAAACCGCGCTGCGCATAGATTTATGGACTAAACAAATGATGGTGGATGAAATGGCAGATTTCTTTTATCAGACCATGATGACCATGGCCGATACCTACCAGCGTGCGACTCCATACAAGGATCAGGCGGATGACCTCCGTGCTTTTGCAAAAGACTTCTTTAAGAAGTTTGAAGAGAAGCAGAAGCTGGAACAACAATAAGCCATAACCTTAAAACAACCACATATGTCATTAGAATTAAATATCAATGCTGCTATCAAAGCAGCGATGCTGGCAAAAAGCGAAGCTGAACTGCGTGCACTGCGCGCCATCAAAGCTGCCGTATTGCTGGCTAAAACAGCAGAAGGTGGTGGGGGAGAACTGACAGAGGCTGACGAGACCAAACTCTTGCAGAAACTGGCGAAGCAAAGGAAAGACTCACTGGAGATCTTCCGTCAGCAGAACCGTGAAGACCTGGCAGTAAAAGAAGAAGAAGAGCTGGTAGTGATCGAAAGATATCTGCCTAAGCAGATGGACGAAGCGGAACTGAAAGCCGTTATTACTGAGATCATCGCAACAACAGGCGCCAGTTCACCTGCCGATATGGGTAAGGTGATGGGTGTAGCTTCCAAACAACTGGCCGGCAAGGCTGATGGTAAAGCTATTTCCACAATGGTGAAAGAGTTGTTAGCCAAATAATTGCAGCAGCAGGACCGGTACAGGCAGATCGTAAACGGATAAGCAAGCCGGTCCTGTTTTTTCCCTTCTTTATCCTATTGAAATCATGGGCATTGACATAGTTTTTGCTATCCTGATGGTATTAGCCATTTATAAAGGGTACAGCCGTGGGCTGATCGTAGCCGTCTTCTCCTTTATTGCGGTCACCCTTGGACTGGCAGCCGCGTTGAAATTAACGACTGTAACGGCCCTCTATGCCCAGGAACACTGGAACATCCACACCCGGTGGTTACCTGTACTGTGCTTCATCGCGCTTTTTGTTGGCGTCGTATTTCTGGTGAGGTTTGGCGCTACACTTATTCAGGCCATGGTTGAGGCTGCAATGATGGGTTGGTTAAACAAATTAGGTGGAATTATATTATATAGTGCTATCTTTATCACTGTTTATAGCATCCTGTTGTGGATTGCCAATCAAATGTACTGGTTAAGCCCGGAGATAAAGATGCAATCTGTAGTATACCCCTACATTGAGCCTCTTGGTCCGGTTGTGATGAATGTATGGGGCAAAATTGTTCCCATCTTCAGGGATATGTTCGAAAATCTTCAGTCTTTTTTTGACAACGCAGCTAAGGAAATACAAGCTACTTAGCTCGCTTCAAAGATTATTTGAATTAATAAAAAGAATTATTTTAGCGCAAAATTGACTTTCAAGCTTTGGCAATGGTTTACGAAATAAAAACACAGGGAAAGTTTAAATTCATTGAAGAAGGAGAGGGTGAGCCTTTGGTGTTGTTGCACGGTTTATTCGGTGCGATGAGCAACTTTGGCGGTCTGATTGATTACTTCCGGCACTACAATAAAGTAGTAGTACCGATTTTGCCTCTGTTTGATCTGAATATTCTGGACACTTCCGTATCAGGACTGGCGAAATACGTGCACAAGTTCATAGAGACCATGGGGTACACCAATGTGCACCTTCTCGGTAACTCCCTGGGTGGTCACGTAGGACTGGTATACCTGCTGAAACATCCGGAAGCGCATACAAAATCATTGACACTGACTGGTAGCTCCGGACTGTTTGAAAATGGTATGGGTGAAACGTACCCTAAACGTGGCGACTACGAATATATCCGTAAGAAAACGGAACTGACATTCTATGATCCGGCAATGGCTACCAAAGAACTGGTGGACGAAGTATTCGATATTACCACCAACCGTCTGAAGGTGATCAAGATCATTACCCTGGCAAAATCCGCGATCCGTCATAACCTGGGCGAAGAATTGCGTGATATCAAAATACCTACACTGCTGGTATGGGGGCTGAACGATACCGTAACACCTCCGATGGTGGGCGAAGAGTTCAAGAAACTCATTCCTAACTCAGAACTGCACTTCATTGATAAATGCGGTCACGCCCCGATGATGGAGCGTCCGGATGAGTTCAACAAGATTTTGCATCCGTTCCTCGAGAAGCTGAAAAACCAGTAAAACAACGAACTACTAAACCTTTCTGCGAATAACATTCTTAAAGAGGCTGTTCTCCACATGGCGGACAGCCTCTTGTTTTTATACAAAGATTCCCTGTCTCCCATGTAACAAACCATTCTGACCCAGCGTTTCGTATATAAGTGAGAGCATGTCCGTTTATCACAAATCTTTCCCGTAAGGACGGCGTTCGCGATTCTTTTCTTATTATTGTATCATAATAGCTCAAACACAATGCTGGCAAGAGATCTCATATCAACCGTCGTCCCAATTCTGCATCCCCTGGATCCAGGTTCGAGAGCCCTGCGACTGATGAATGAATATCATCTGACGCAGCTGCCACTCGTGTTGGAGAATAAATATCTGGCACTGGTAGAAGAAGATGATATACTGGACCTGGAAGACCCGGAAATCGCTTTGGAAAACATGGAATACAACGGCCCTAAACCCGCTGTTGCTGAAAACGCTCACTTCTTTGAGGCCGTACGTCTTTTTCATGAAATGAAACTCGCAGTACTGCCCGTTATCAGCCATGAAAAGGAATATATCGGCGTACTCACCAAAGACAGTTTACTGACCGCCCTCGCACAATACAACGGTGTGAAGGAACATGGCGGTATCCTGGCGCTGGACATCGATCCGCGTGATTACAGCCTGAGTGAAATAGCACGTATTGCAGAGTCCAATGACGTGACGCTGCTCAGCGTGAATACTATCACTTTTCCTTCCGGGCGGCTGGAAGTCTTACTGAAGACCAACCGTCAGGAACTCCACGGGCTGGTGGCGACTTTCGAAAGATTTAACTACATTATTAAGTATACCATTACTGAAGAGCAGGAAGAAGACCTGCTGAAGAAAAACTACGATCTGCTGATGAATTATATCAGCATGTAATTTACGACCATGCTCAGTAAAAGCGAAACGCATAATGGACATTCCGTTATGCGTTTCGCTTTTTTATGTCGTGTTATCACGCGGAAAACGATATGTCTGTTCGTAGGTGAAGAGGATTACCAATGTCTTCTGTTAATGTATGTAATTGTAATCGTGTACATGCCCAATTATGCGGCCTGTAATGTATTACAGGAAAGATACAGACGTGTATTCACCTGCGTTAAAGTCACTTTCACCCGCCATTTTCATCTTTGTGTAAGTTGGCAGGTTAAAAAAGGCTATTTTTACGCCTAAGCATGGTTAGGTATCACTTACCTTATCCATGGTCCACCTAAGATCAGATTATGCATATTGCTATTTACAGCCGGGGATTTGTAAAAGAAGACCTGCCCATTATTCAGTTGTTACTGGATGAGCTGGTGCGGGAGGAAATGGAGACTGTTATTTACCAACCTTTCTGCGAATCACTGGCGCCGTATATCCGCTTCAGTAAAACACCTGACACATTCTGTTGCGCAGAGGACCTGCATGGAAAAGCTGACATACTGGTCAGCCTGGGAGGGGACGGAACGCTGCTGGACACTGTTTGTTATGTAAGGGATACAAATGTACCGGTGTTAGGCATCAATTTCGGCCGGCTCGGTTTTCTGGCCAGTATTGGCAAGGATGCCATTAATGCGGCGGTGCAGGCACTGAAACAGCGTACCTATGTGGTGGACAGGCGCTCATTGTTGCACCTGGACTCCAATATCGGACTGTTCGGGGACGTGCCGTATGCACTGAATGACTTCACCATTCACAAGAAGGATACCTCTGCAATGATCAAGATCCATACTTACCTGAACGGTGAGTTCCTGAATACCTATTGGTCAGATGGATTGATCGTGGCCACGCCTACAGGGTCGACGGGGTATTCCCTGAGTTGTGGTGGGCCGGTCGTATTTCCGGATGCAGGTAGTTTTGTGATCACGCCGGTAGCGCCGCATAATCTGAACGTGAGACCTGTCATCGTGCCGGACAATCATGTGATATCATTCGAGGTAGAGGGGCGTAGCGACCAGTTCATATGTACCCTGGACTCACGGATGGAAATAATTGATAATACGGTCCAGCTGGCTATCAAAAAGGAAGATTTCAAGATCAGCCTTTTAAGGCTGGATGATAGCAATTTTCTGCATACATTGCGGAATAAGTTGTTGTGGGGAATAGACACGAGAAATAGATTAAAATAATTATATCTGTACAGGGAATTGCAAATAAGCACATTAGTATTTTTCATTACATTTGTTTGATTTATTTAATACCAAAAGCAGGGATAATCGCGTTTAAGGAATTATCGTCGCGTTAAGCAGTACCGATCTATGGGTAAACCTTACTTTTTCTTCAAGTGTTTCTTAAAGTCCGGCCTCGTAGCAGTAATATCCCTGTTCCTGACGCCCGCTTTCGCTCAGAACGAGCTGTCATATACCGGAGAATTGGGCCTTTCAGTAGGCGCAGCTCATTATTTTGGTGATCTCAATACCAAGGGTGCGCTCAATGCTGCCAAGCCGTCTATAGGTATTTACTACCGCAAGTACATGAACGACTATATCGGTCTGCGTGTGCATGGCCGTTTCATGCAACTGGGTTATTCTGATATTTACAATAAGAATGATTTTCAGCACAGACGTAATCTCAGTTTCAATACGGATGTATTTGAGCTGGGGGTACAGGGTGACTTTAACTTTTTCCGGTTTGAGCCGGGCTCTCAATACTACCGCTTTTCGCCTTATTTCACCGGCGGAGCATCTATCTTCTACTACAATCCCTACGCTTATCTGAACGGGGTAAAATACCGTCTGCAACCCTTGCGTACCGAGGGACAGGGTAGCGCCATGTATCCGGACAGGAAGCCTTACAGTCTGACGTCCCTGGCATTTTTGCTGGGAGGTGGCTTTAAGTACAACGTATCCCGCAAGGTGAACCTTGGTCTGGAGGTATTGTACCGGTTTACGAATACCGACTACCTGGATGACGTCAGCACCACCTATGCCGGTCCGGCCGTATTTCCACCTGACGCTCAGGGACATAGCACAACTGCTTATCTTTTACAGGACCGTTCCTATGCTACTGGGGACCGTATCGGGGTCGCCGGACGTCAGCGGGGTAACAGCCGGGACAAGGACCAGTTTGTTACTGCGGAGCTCACAATCAGCATTTTATTCACCTCTTACAGATGTAAATTCTGATTTCGCAGTCATGGTCAGGCTATTGGCAGTTCAATAATGCCAATTTGCCTATTTTGTTAAATTTTCATTATCGATTTTTCGCGCAAAACAGCGGTCAGTAAAGGATTTCGCTGTTAAAACTACGTTAAAACCCCCGCCCCCCCTTTGCCGGGAAAGGCATAATTCTATTTTTGTATCTTTGCAAACTTTACTAAAAATCTGTATCGATATTATAATCCGCCGGAGATACTCATGAGTTTGAAGGATAAATTAGACTTGCAACGGTTACCACGACATATTGCCATCATTATGGATGGAAATGGCCGTTGGGCTAAAGAGCGTGGCCAGGACAGACTTTTCGGACACCATGAGGGCGTCGAAAGTGTTCGCAATATTACTGAGGCCTGTGCTGAATTAGGTATCGGGTATCTTACCTTGTATGCTTTTTCGACAGAGAACTGGGACCGCCCCGTTTACGAAGTAAACGGTATCATGGAATTACTCGTAAATACCATCCGCAATGAGGTAGCTACGCTCATGAAAAATAATATCAGGCTGCATGTGATTGGGGACATGAACATGCTGCCGGGTAACTGTAAGAACGAAATGGAGGAGGCTATGTCCATCACCAGCCAGAATACCGGGCTTAACCTGGTTATGGCGCTCAGTTACAGTGCCCGCTGGGAGATCGTGAATGCCGCGAAAAATATCGCCCAGGATGTAAAAGATGGTAAGCTCGCACCGGAGGCAGTAACCCCTGAGATGTGGCAGAAATATCTTTGTACTGCTACACTGCCAGACCCCGAACTGATGATCAGAACGAGCGGAGAATGCAGGATCAGTAACTTTCTACTATACCAGTTGGCCTATGCGGAGTTATACTTTACCGACACGCGTTGGCCGGATTTCCGCAAAGAACACCTTTACGAAGCCATCCTCAATTTTCAGAACAGAGAAAGGCGCTTTGGTAAAACAAGCGAACAAATACAGCAGAATGAAGAAATTATTTCCTAAGAGCCTACTGGCCATAGTATTATGTTGCAGTGCCGGCATTCGTGTGTCCGCCCAGATCAGGGACACTAGTGTTACGCCGGTCCCAACACCTGACCAGCAAGCGGCGGGATTGAATTTATCAGGTCCTCTACAGGCGCAGCCTTACGAAATCGCTGACATTACCATCGTAGGGACGCAATACCTTGATAAATCTCTGCTGATTTCCCTGTCAGGTCTCAATGTCGGTGATAAAGTGGTTTATCCCGGCGGTGACCAGTTCGCAAAGGCCATCCAGAGTCTCTGGGGCCAGCGTTTGTTTGCCAACGTTGCTATTTATGTTACCAAAATAGAAGACGGTAAGATTTGGCTGGAAATAGAACTCCAGGAACGTCCCCGTCTGAATAACTTCGTTTTCAGAGGTGTAAAAAAGTCTGAAACAGAAGAACTGATAAAAAAAGCCGGTCTGCGTAAAGGGTCCGTTGTAACCGAGAGCATGAAACAAAATGCGATCGGCGTGATCTCTAAACACTACGGCGATAAAGGCTTCCGTAATGCGACCGTTAACATTACCGAAAGAACAGATACCTCCCAGGTAAATGCTTCCGACCTGGTAATTACCGTTGTAAAAGGTGGTAAAGCAAAAGTGAATGATATCCAGATCGTTGGTAATGATAATATCGATGATACAAGGGTGAAGAAGAAAATGAAAGGTACCAAAGAACGTACCCGCTTCACTTTATATCCGGATATCGAATCAGTATATGAAGATTCGACCGAACTGCAGGAAAACTACTGGAAAACCTTTGGTTTCCTGTATCCGTCCCGCACGATGGAAGAGCTGGACCCTTATTTCCGCTTCAAATTGTTCTCTTCCGCCAAGTTCAATGAGAACAAATACGCAGAAGATAAAGAGAAAGTAATCGCTTATTATAATACACAGGGTTACCGTGACGCTGTGCTGGTGAGAGATACTACCTACCGTGCGCACAATGGTGGTGTGAACGTAGCCATGCAGATCAGCGAGGGTAAGAAATATTACTTCGGTAACATTACCTGGAAAGGTAACAGCCGTTATAATGACTCCCTGCTGACCCGTGTACTCGGTATCAGAAAAGGTGATACCTACAACCAGGAACTGCTCCAGAAACGCTTATTGTCTTCTGAAGGTGGCGACATCGGTGGTATGTACATGGACTTCGGTTACCTGTTCTTCCGTGCTGACCCTGTAGAGGTGGCGATCCATGGCGATACCATCGACTATGAGATCCGTATCTCTGAAGGTCCGCAGGCAACGATCAAAGAAGTACGTATCGCGGGTAATGAAAAAACCAACGAACACGTGATCCGTCGTGAGTTGCGTACTCTGCCAGGTGAGAAATTCAGCCGTACTGACCTGATCCGTTCCAACCGTGAGATCGCGAACCTTGGTTTCTTCAACCCTGAGAAGATCGGTATGGACCCTATCCCGAACATCCAGGATGGTACCGTGGATATCAACTACACCGTAGAAGAGAAAGCGAATGACCAGCTGGAATTATCTGCCGGCTGGGGTGGTTACATCGGTCTGACCGGTACTTTGGGTGTGACCTTCAACAACTTCTCCCTGCGCAACATCTTAAGAAAAGAAACATGGGACCCATTACCAAGTGGTGACGGCCAGAAATTATCTGTGCGTGTATCATCCAACGGTAAAGCCTATCGCTCCTATAACTTCTCATTCACCGAGCCATGGTTAGGTGGTAAAAAGCGTAACCAGTTCTCTGTCAGCTTCTATAGCAGCTACCAGAACCCGAACGCTTATTCTGCCTATATATATGGTAGCACCCTGTCCAACAATGCTTACTTCAAGGTATTGGGTGGTTCCGTATCCCTGGGTAAACAGCTGAAATGGCCGGATGACTTCTTCACGCTGATCTATTCACTGAACTATCAGCAGTATAAACTGAAGAACTATAACTACTTCAATATTCCTGGTTTCTCCAGCGGTACTTCCAATAACGTCAACGTGAAACTGACCCTTGCCCGTTCATCTGTTAACCAGCAGATATACCCGAGCAGTGGTTCCAACTTCCTGTTGTCCGGACAGTTCACGCCTCCTTACTCCTTATTTAATCCTAACAGGGATTACAAACTGGAGTCCATTCAGGACCAGTTCAACCTGATCGAATACCAGAAATATCGTTTCAACGCAGAGTGGTACGTACCATTGAGCAGACCTAAAGGTTCCGATAACAAAGTGTTCGTAATGAAGGTTGCTGCTAAATTCGGTTACATCGGCCGCTATAACAACCGCACAACATTGTCTCCGTTCGGTCGTTTTGAACTGGGTGGTGACGGTCTGAGTAACTTCGCGATCTATGACCGTGATATCATCTCTCAAAGAGGTTATCCGGTATACTATACTTCCGATCCCAGGATGAACTCAGAAACCGGACAACCAACAGGTTATGAAGGTTTCACCGTGTTCAACAAATACGTGATGGAGTTACGTTATCCGTTCAGTCTGAACCCGAGCTCCACCATCTTTGGTCTGGCGTTCCTGGAGGCAGCCAACGGTTACCGCGACGTAAGGGACTACAATCCGTTCAGATTACGCCGTTCCGCAGGTCTCGGTATGCGTTTCTACCTGCCGATGTTTGGTCTGCTTGGATTTGACTACGGTATCGGTTTCGACCGTCTGCAGTCCGGCAATGGTCTGAAAGATGCTGCTAAGTTCACCTTCATGCTGGGCTTCGAACCGGAATAATCGGTACGCCGGCTGGCATAAAAAACGCGCAGGCGTTGATATTCAGTCAGTCGTATGAGGGCGAAAGTGCAGTATAATGGACATAAAGTGCTAGGGTGGAATGATGTTAGAATAAATTTTAAATTATATATTGCAATTTCGAACCCTGGTATCAATTTGGCAGGTAATTTGAAAACGACAAGTATGAAAAAAATATCCCTCATAGCCGCCGTTCTGTTCTGTTGCACATTTACGGCCTTTGCACAGCGTTACTGCGTGATAGACACAAAGTACATCCTGGAAAGCGTGCCTGACTATAAAGAAGCGCAGGGCAAGCTTGATGCTGTCGCAGAACAATGGCAGAAAGAAATAGACGCTAAATTCCTGGAAGTAGATAAGATGTACAAGTCTTATCAGGCAGAACAGGTAATGCTGACTGAAGAGCTGAAACATAAAAGAGAGGAAGAAATAATAGCAAAGGAGAAAGAAGCGAAAGATCTGCAGAAGAAGCGCTTCGGATATGAAGGAGATCTTTTCAAGAAACGTGAGGAACTGGTAAAGCCTATTCAGGATAAAGTTTACAACGCCGTTCAGAAACTGGCCGCGCAGAGGATGTATGACTTCATACTGGATAAATCGGGAGGCGTGACCGTTATCTTCTCTGACCCTAAACTGGATAAGAGCGACGACATTCTGCGTTCCCTGGGTATTAAGAAAGACGCACCGGCTACAGGCGAGTAATCGTATAAACCATTTTATAACCTTTGTATTAGTATTAAAAGTTTTTTAAACACAGACAACATCATGAAGAAGTATGTAATTATTGCTTTCGTGGCAGTTTCAGGATTGTTCAGCGTAAATGCAATGGCTCAGTCCAAGGTTGGACATATTAACGCTCAAGCTCTGATCGAGGCTATGCCGGAGGCACAGACTGCACAGAAAACACTGCAGCAGTTTGCAGAGGAGCTGGATAAAGATGGTAAAGGGCTGATCGATGAGTACCAGAAGAAACTGGCTGAATTCGATAAATCTGCAGCTACTATGACTGACAACATGAAGGAGATCAAAACTAAAGAGATCCAGACTGCTCAGAAAAATATACAGGATTACCAGGAATCAGCTCAGCAGAAAATTGAGGCGAAACGTGGTGAGATCCTGAAACCTATCTACGATAAAGCACGTAAAGCGATCGAAGATGTAGCTAAAGAAAAAGGTTACGGTTACGTGATCGACAGCTCTGTAGGCGTTCTGCTGGTATCTCCTGCAGGTGATGACCTGGCTCCGGCTGTTAAAACCAAACTGGGTATCAAATAATTCGCTATAAGCAGTTATTAACTTTTATAGCTGCCCTGGAGTTACTCCGGGGCAGTTTTTTTTAGAAAACACTTTACTATTTGATAATTTTCCCTACCTTTGCCTTCCGTTTTAAAAACAGGATTCCGCAATCCGGGATAGTGTTTAGTATAGTACAGGTAAAAACAAAATATTAAAATGAAACGTACTTTTCAACCGCATAACAGACGCAGAAAGAGCGTTCATGGTTTTAGAAAGAGAATGGAAACTGCTAACGGCCGTAAAGTATTAGCTTCCCGTAGAGCTAAAGGACGTAAGAAATTAACAGTTTCTGACGAGCGGAAGCTTAAATAAGGACCGCTGTTTAACTGTGTAGCTGAGAAGCGCACAGGCGCTTTAAGGCTGGTTCACGATAGAACAGAATGTATCGCTATAGGTTGATAAATCGAACTTGCCATAAAAACTTATTCTTTTAACAAGGAAGAAAGGTTAAAAAGCAGAAAACTCATTGAAACGCTTTTTCGCGAAGGAAAAGCGTTTTCTGTTTTTCCCTACCGCATAGTATATATGCAGGTAGATCAACCTCTCAGTAAATATCCCGTACAGGTCGGCTTTAGCGCCTCTACGAAACGGTTCCCCCATGCCGTTGACCGTAACCGGGTAAAACGCCTTACGCGTGAATGCTGGCGCCTGCAAAAGCAGGAATTCTATAACACATTGCAGCAGCAGTCCCGTCAGCTGCTCGTTTTCTTTATCTATACAGATAAGAAAATAGCTCCCTACGCCACCCTGCACCATAAAATTTCGGTAATTTTAAAGAAGCTGGAAAAAGAAGTGGTGCAATAATGAAAGTCTTTCAATACTTAAGTTACCCGTTTATATGGCTTATCAGGATCTACCAATGGGGTATCTCCCCACTGCTGGGTGCTAACAAATGCCGCTATACCCCCACCTGCTCCCAATACGGTGTGGAAGCCCTGCAAAAATATGGGCTCTTCAAAGGCGGCTACCTGACCATTAAACGCATATTGTCCTGCAACCCCTGGGGGGGCCATGGACACGATCCCGTACCTTAGGCCGGAAAGCACATAGTTATTAGGATAGATCCCAATGTTTTAACAGTTTATGTTTAATAGATTGACTAATTTTCACAACAGAAGCTTTTCTCTGTAACAGACTAACTGAAAGAACCTATGCGTGCATTTTTTCGCAGAAATAGAAGAATGATGCTGGTATTGGTGCTGCTGGTGGCCGGCGGTATGAGTATCATGGCTTATAATGAGAAGGATAAGTACTTCGAAATAGCCAAGAACCTGGACATATTCGCCGCCTTTTACCGCGAACTCAATACCTACTACGTAGATGAACTGCCTCCCGAAAAACTCATGCATAAAGGCATTGACGCCATGCTGGAAGAGACAGACCCATATACTGACTTTATACCGGAAGAAAATCTGGACGAACTGAAATTTATGGCCACCGGTAAATACGGTGGAGTAGGGGTCTCCGTCAATACAGACAGCGAACGCACCGTCATCACCGACGTATACGAAGGCGGTCCTATGGATAAAGCAGGCGTGAAACCAGGTGATATCATCCTCTCGCTCGATGGGAAAGATATCAAGGGACTGGACCAGGAAGAGATCAGCCGTATGCTGAAAGGCGCTCCGGGCTCTTCGCTGGATATGGTCACCAAACACCCTGTTACCGGCGCACAAAACACCAGAAGGATCAATCGTGAAGAGATCAACGTAAAGGCTGTCAGCTTCTCGGGCGTCACCAACCGTGATATCGGGTATATCAGAATGACACAGTTCACCGAAAACAGCGGCGAACTGGTACAGGGCGCCTTCGCCGAACTGAAAAAGCAATATCCATCCATGAAAGGACTGATACTGGACCTCAGAGGTAACCCGGGTGGTTTACTCGATGAGGCAGTGGTTGTAGCCAATATCTTCGTGGATAAGAATAAAACGATCGTTAGCACCAAAGGAAAAGTAAAGAGCTGGGACAGGGAATATAAGACCGAAACATCTGCGTTCGATGCACATATCCCCCTGGTCGTATTGACTAACCGCTCTTCAGCTTCCGCTTCAGAAATCGTGGCAGGCGCTATTCAGGACCTCGATAGAGGCGTAATTATCGGTCAACGTTCCTTTGGTAAGGGATTAGTGCAAACCACGCGTCCGCTGCCTTATAATGCGAAATTGAAAGTAACGACCGCAAAATACTATACACCAAGCGGCCGCTGTATCCAGGCAATTGACTATTCCCACAGGAACAGCGATGGAGAAGTGGAATATGTAGCCGATTCTGTACGTAAATCCTTCAATACCGTAGCCGGCCGTAAAGTAAGAGATGGTGGCGGTATAGAACCGGATGACGCAGTTGAACCAACCCTGCTCAGCCAGGTTGCGATCACCCTGCTGCGTAAACAGTACATCTTTGACTTCGCTACACAGTATTACTACAGTCATCCGAAAATAGCAGCTGCCAATACCTTCGAACTCAGTGAGGACGATTTCTCCGATTTCCTCAAATATCTCGATGGCAGGAACTACAGCTACAAAACCCGTAGTGAGGAAGCCCTGGAATCATTCCAGGCTACCGCCAGAAAAGAGAAATACTACGACGCAGTAGCAAAAGAGTTTGAAGCATTGCAGGTGAAAATGAAACATGATAAGAAACAAGACCTGCTGAAGAATAAAACTGAGATCAAACGTCTGCTGGAAGAAGAGATTGCCAGCCGCTACTATATGCAGCGCGGACGTATTGAAAAATCACTGTCCAGCGATAATGAGGTTAATGAGGCGATTACCGTACTGCATTCACCGGAACGTTATCAGCAGTTATTGAAGTAAGACTTTCTTTTCAATAGATAAAAGTCCATAGACAGGCGGCTTTCGCACCTGTTTATGGACTTTTCTTTTTCAGGCGGCCAGCGGAAAAATTATGATTTCCGGCATTTTAATTTTAAATTATGCTTCTCTTCTCTACACACGTTATTAAAAACCAAAATAAAGAACCGCATGCCTGAAAATTCTAATAATAACTCTCGCAGGGGATTTATCACCAAAATGGCGAAAGGAGTAGTGGGCGCCTCTTTATTGCCCAACATCATCACAGCAGCCGACAGAAAACGTAACCTCGAATCACTGTCGCGTGCAAACGAAAAGTATAGTGCCAATGACCAGATTCAGATCGCGCTGATCGGGGCCGGTGGTATGGGCACTGCGGATACAAATACCGCTATCACCGTACCTGGCGCTAAACTCATTGCCGCCTGTGATCTGTACGATGGCCGTCTTGCCGATGCCAAAAAGAAATGGGGCAACGACATCTTTACCACCCGTGATTATCGCGAGATACTGGAGCGTAAAGACGTAGATGCCGTGATCATTGCAACGCCCGATTTCTGGCACAAAGACATCTCCGTTGCTGCGATGAATAAAGGCAAATCCGTCTATTGTGAAAAACCCATGGTACACGACATTTCTGAAGGCCCTGCCGTTGTAGAGGCTCAACAGAAAAACAACAAAGTGGTATACCAGGTAGGAAGTCAGGGGATGAGTTCTCTTGGTAATGAAAAAGCCAGACAGTTGCTGAAAGACGGCGCTATCGGAAAACTCAATTATGCAGAAGGTTTCTGGGCGCGTATGTCCCCCTTTGGCGCCTGGCAGTACCCTATTCCGGCTGATGCTTCTACAAAGACCGTCGACTGGACCACCTATCTGAAAAACGCTCCCAAAAGAGATTTCGACCCCTTACGTTTCTTCCGCTGGCGTAATTACAGGGACTATGGCACCGGCGTATCCGGCGACCTGTTCGTGCACCTGTTCTCCAGTCTGCATTTTGTGACGGGTTCCATCGGACCAGAAAAGGTAATGGCGACCGGTGGTCTCCGCTATTGGAAAGATGGCCGTGAAGTACCGGATGTAATGCTCGGTATGTTCGACTATCCCGAAACAGAAGTACATCCTGCATTTAACCTTTCCCTGCGTGTGAACTTCGTAGATGGTACCGGTGGCACCAACTATCTGCGGATGGTAGGCAGCGAAGGTTCTATGACGGTAGAATGGGATAAAGTGACGCTGTATCGTAACAAGACATATGCAGCGACGGACGATCCTTTATTACAGGGCAAAAAGGATATAGACCATGGCAAACAGTATGTATATGACCGTAAGGAAATGCTGCCGCCGGATAAGCTGGAATATGTAGCAGAAGAAGGCTATAAAGGCGCACATTTTGATCATTTCTACAATCTGTTCAATGCAATGCGTACAGGTGGTAAAGTAAGCGAAGACGCCCTGTTTGGCTATCGCGCAGCAGCGCCTGCATTACTGTGTAACGATAGTTACTTCAATAACCGTATTATTCAATGGGACCCGAAAGCCCTGAAATCGATAAACAAATAAACCAAAGATCATGATGAAATTATTTGTTCCGGCATTATCAGTAATGGCCATCAGCCTGGCAGCATGCGGCGGTGGTTCAACTTCCACGTCGAATGACAGTACTACCGTTACAGCCGATACGTCTGCTGCGCAGGCGCCTGTAACAGATGCAGCGGATAACCTGCTGTCAGATACAGAAAAATCAGAAGGATGGAAATTGCTGTTCAACGGTCAGAACCTTGATGGCTGGCATATCTATAAAAACAAACAGTCCAATAGCTGGGTTGCCGATAACGGTACCCTGCACTGCCTGGGAAGCGAAAAAGATAAGAGTGATAAACGCGCGGACCTGACTTCCGACAGTACATTTGAGAACTTTGAGTTCCGTACCGACTGGAAGATCGCACCTAAAGGTAACAGTGGCATTATCTATCTGGCCTCAGAAGACCAGGAATCAGCTTATCTGAGCGGTCCTGAGTACCAGCTGATAGATGATGAGAACTTCCCTGAAAAACTGGAAGACTGGCAGAAAACAGGCGCTAACTACGCTATGGGCGCTCCACTGGTAGCTGCAGCTAAGCCGGTTGGGGAGTGGAACCATACCCGTATTGTTGTGAATAAGGGACATGTGGAACACTGGCTGAATGGTCAGAAGACCGCTGATTATCAGATCGGTTCTCCTGAATGGAAGAAAGCCAGAAAAGAAGGTAAATGGAAAGACGCCAAAGCTTACGGCGAAACAAAGAAAGGTCATATCGACCTGCAGGACCATGGAAGCGAAGTATGGTTCAGAAACGTAAAGATCAAACAACTGTAAATAGATAAGGCCCGGTCATCGACCGGGCCTTATCTTTATTGGAAAGCCGTTAATTATTTAGCAGCTTCGTAGTTCTTAGCTACTTCGCTCCAGTTAACCACGCTCCAGAAAGCTTTCAGGTATTCCGGACGACGGTTCTGATACTTCAGGTAATACGCGTGTTCCCAAACGTCGATACCCAGAACTGGCGTACCTTTTACTTCAGCAACATCCATCAGTGGATTGTCCTGATTTGGCGTAGAAGTGATTTCCAGTTTGCCGTCTTTTACGATCAGCCATGCCCAACCGGAACCGAAACGGGTAGCACCAGCGTTAGCGAATTTCTCTTTGAATTCTTCAAAAGAACCGAAAGTGCTCTTGATAGCATCTGCCAGTGCGCCTGTAGGTTCACCACCTGCATTAGGACCGATCACTTTCCAGAAGAAGCTGTGGTTCCAGTGACCACCACCGTTGTTTCTTACAGCAGGGCTGATCTTACCAGCGCTTGCTACCAGCTCTTCCAGGGATTTATTTTCATTTTCAGTACCGGCAATCGCTTTGTTCAGGTTGTCTACATATGCCTGATGGTGCTTACCGTGGTGAATTTCCATTGTCAGTTTATCAATATGCGGTTCCAGTGCGTCGTGTGCGTACGGTAAGCTCGGAAGTGTAAATGCCATAACTTAATGTTTTTATTGCGTTAATGAATATGTATCTCAAAAAGAGTTTCCAAATTTACTGCCTAATATCATAAATATCAAACAAGGCCGGGGCCGGCGGCAATTAGGAATTAACAATTAAGAATTAAATTGACTAATTGTCTCATACACTAACAATAGCCTTTATTCCTTTAAAGAGCGGCCTTTGCCGTGTATGTGAGCCAGCCATTTATGTTAAAACGGGGCCTCTTTCAATCTTCAGACTAACCAATTCTTAATTCTTAATTCCTAATTTTTAATTTCTGGTCGTCTCCGGCGCCCTAGGTGGTTTCGCCCAATTCGCATACCAATTATGTTGGATATATACTTTTTTATTTTATATTTACGTTAAGCGTTGTAACAAATTTTCGTGTTACATTCCTGTTCGTTTAAACTTGAAAGTTACAATACTAGACAATCCTGCGCTGCGTAGGACCAGGTTTACTATGTCATTCCTGAGCCCTTAAGTTTCAGCTATTGTTTGTATAAAACTTAATGTATGTTGACAGATTCGGACATGGGCCAGAGCTATTCCCTCAACGCCTTACAAAAGGAAAATGAACTGTTAAAGACCCGCATCCAGTCACTGGAAAGTCTTTTAGACCATTTCCCCGCTATGCTTTATACGCACCAGAACAGTTCCAAAACGATCAACTGGTGTAACCGCTATATGGAAGATGTAACAGGATACACTTTAGCGGAGATGAATAGTCTGGGATTGGATTTCTTTAAAAAAGTCATGCATCCCGATGATTTTGAACTGGCTGTCATAGCCCAACAGTCGTTCAAAGAGAATAAGAACGTATTTGGGGGAGTGTTACGATTTCGTAAACGGGGCGCCGAAAACTGGCGCTGGCTGACAGGCATCGCTATTCCCTACAGCAGAGATGAGGCAGGTGGCGTAAAAGAAGTGATCTGTGCATTTGTAGATATGACCATGGCCATGGATACCAACGACCAGTTGACTGAAGCCATGCTGGATGTCATGCGCCGGAAACATGAAGATCTCATCAGTAAACTCACCCCACGAGAGAAGGATATTCTCAAACTCACCGTAAAAGGATTGAATAACAAAGAGATAGCTGCGGAGTTAAATCTAAGCCGTTATACCATAGAAACCCATCGTAAAAATATCCGGATCAAGCTGAAGGTCCGTAATACAACCGAATTAATCGCTTTAGCAAGGAAGGTTGGTTATCAATAAATTATGTAGTGCAAACAGTCTGTGGACATAGCAAATACGGGTAAAAATACCCAAGCTTGGGTATTTGATGCCAGGATAAAGTCGACTAATTTAGTGGCATTAGAAAAACAGATTTTAAAACGTTAGAAAGACATCCGAAACCCCTATTGCTATGATTACAGATGAAAGTGCGTTAAGTATCTTGCAGCTTGACCGTTCAGCAACAGCAGAGGAGATAATGGCGAGATATGAAATGTTGAAATACCAATATAAAAAGATCAAGGACGAGACGGGCGACCTCAGGACCCGGCTTGCTTACCAATTGAAGCAGATCGAACTTGACGACGTATACATTTACTTTACAAGGAAACAAAGAATATGACCTAAGCGAATTGAACATTCATTCGTTGTGTTTTTAACTCGGCTTTCGTCCGTTGTTTGTATCTTTTCCGAATCTTAACTTTCTCAGGTAAAGTCATTTCCATATTGTCGTCTTTTATCATACATTTATACTCATAAACTCCAAATTATGAGTATTGCTTACATTGTAATCGGCGTCATTATCCTGTTGATCCTACTTTCGAGTTTCGTAACCGTACAACAGGGTACGATAGGCGTTACTACTATCTTCGGAAAGTATAACCGGATCCTGTTCCCTGGCCTGAACTTTAAAATTCCACTGGTTGAAAAGGTATTTAAACGCATCTCTATCCAGAACCGTTCGGTAGAACTGGAATTCCAGGCTATTACCGTTGACCAGGCCAATGTTTACTTCAAGGCCATGTTACTCTACTCCGTATGGAACCAGGACGAAGAGACCATCAAAAACGTAGCATTTAAGTTTGTGGATGAACGTAGTTTCATGCAGGCACTGGTGCGTACCATCGAAGGTTCTATCCGCGGTTTTGTGGCTACCAAACGTCAGTCGGAAGTACTGGGTCTGCGCCGCGATATCACTGAGCACGTAAAAGAGCAGATCGACCAGACCCTGGAAGCCTGGGGCTTTCACTTACAGGACCTGCAGATGAACGATATTACTTTTGATGATGCGATCATGAAATCCATGGCGCAGGTAGTGGCTTCCAATAACCTGAAAGCTGCTGCTGAAAACGAAGGTCAGGCATTGCTGATCACCAAAACGAAAGCAGCTGAAGCTGATGGTAATGCGATCAAGATCGCTGCCGAAGCAGAACGTCAGGCGGCTCAGTTACGTGGTATGGGTGTGGCCCTGTTCCGTGAAGAGGTGGCTAAAGGTATGACCATGGCGGCTAAAGAAATGCAGCAGGCTAACCTGGATACTTCCGTGATACTGTTCTCTATGTGGACAGAAGCCATTAAACACTTCGCTGAAAATAGTAAGGGAAATGTGATCTTCCTGGATGGTTCTTCCGAAGGAATGGACCATACCATGCAGCAGATGATGGCGATGAACAAACTGATGGAAAAGAAGAATTAAAAGCTGAATATATTGCAGAAAGAAAATCGGCGTTGTCTCTGGTGAGGCAACGCCGGTTTCGTTTATTTTCTTCGCTGTTCGAAGAAGGTCTTTACTAACTGTAGACTCTCTTCTTCACAGGGCCCTTGCTCTACTTTCGTTTTGGGATGGAAAGGAGAGGTCGCGCCTGCTACCCTGCGATAGCTGTTCTTCTCATCTTTTGCCGCATATACGATACGTCCGATCTTGCTCCAGTAAAGCGCCCCTGCACACATCAGGCAGGGTTCCAGCGTTACATATAATGTAGCTTCCATGAGATACTTGCTGCCCAGGTAATTGAAGGCGGCTGTCAGTGCCAGCATTTCTGCATGTGCTGTACAGTCGTTCAGCATTTCTACCTGATTGCTGCCTTTACCAATGATCTTGTCACTTAGTACCACTACAGCGCCAACAGGTACTTCTCCATCATCAAATGCTTTCCGGGCTTCACGAAGCGCCTGTTGCATATAGTATTTATCATCCATGCTGCTCGTCTGCTTTATGATTCCGTAACCGGTGTTTGTGATTCGATCAGGGTGAGGAATTCATCTTCAGTCAGTATCCTGATCGTGTTGATCTTTTTCGCTTTTTCCAGTTTACTACCGGCCTCTTCACCAACGATCAGGAAGTTCAGTTTGCTGCTTACACCGCTTAATATTTTACCGCCCTGTTGCTCTACCATCGCTTCTGCATCATTGCGTTTCAGCTTGTTCAGCGTACCGGTGAAAAGGAAGGTTTGTCCGTCGAGACTACCTCCGCCCTGATGATCTGCCTTTGTGCTTTTCAGATTAAGTCCCAGGGACTCTAATTCCTCCAGCATACGGATACTGTCATCCAGGTGGAAGAACTGGTTGATGCTACCGGCTACTTTCGGGCCGATATCTTCCAGTGCGAGTAACTGTTCTTCTGTCCAGTCCTTGAGGTCCAGCAGGTGGTTAACGGCATTTGCAAGTGTCTTGGCCGTCGTTTCACCTACATACCGGATACCCAGACCGAATATCAGTCTGTGTAAAGGTTGCGTTTTTGACAGTTCGATGGCGCTTTGCAGATTGGTCAGTGATTTCTTACCAAAACCTTCCAGCTTTTCCAGTTGGGAGAAGTCTATTTTATAAATACCCGGAATGTCTTTCATCAGTCCCAGGCCATAGAATTTACGTACGTTGCTTTCACCCAGACTACGGATATCCATCGCGTCTTTGCTGACGAAGTGGATCATTCTTTCTACTACCTGAGCTTCACACATCAGATTGATACAGCGCCATACGCTTTCACCCTCTGGTTTGAACAGTGGTTCATTACACACCGGACATTCCGTAGGGAATCTGATCTCTTCTTCCGTACCATCGCGCATATCTGCGAGAGATTTCACGATATATGGAATAACGTCGCCCGCTCTTTCTACCAGCACGGTATCGCCTATTTTTAGGTCCTTTTCTTTTACGACATCTTCATTGAATAAAGAAATGGAACCAACCGTAACACCGCCAATAGGTACAGGATCGATCTTCGCAACAGGCGTCACGGAACCGGTACGGCCTACCTGGAATTCAACCCTGCGTAGTTTACTGGTCGCCTGTCTGGCTTTGAATTTATAAGCCATTGCCCAGCGCGGGTGGTGGGTGGTCATGCCCAGTTTGTCCTGCAGGGCATAATCATTTACCTTGATCACCATACCATCTATTTCATAAGGCAGATTGTCTCTTTCCTTCTCGAATTCCAGTACATAATCGATCACTGCCTGTATGCCTTTCACTACTTTCATTTCCTTTGCAGGAGAACGGAAGCCCAGGGTGGCCAGCAGTTGCAGGGTATTGCTGTGTGTTTTGATCTCCTGTGGTTCAGCCTTCCCATCGTCCATCACGTGATAGCTCATGTGGTAGAGGAATGCTTCCAGTCCGCGTTTAGCTACCTCACGCGGGTCCACCATACGGAGCGAACCTGAAGCCGCATTACGCGGATTGGCCAGCGGAGGCAGGTTATCAGCGATACGCTGGTCATTATATGCCTTGAACGTGTTCTTATTGATCAACACTTCTCCTCTGATCTCTATGGATTGAATGCCATGCGCTGCGAAGTGTGCACTCAGCGGAATAGAACGTATCTGTTTGATATTGGCGGTAATATCTTCTCCGGATACGCCATCGCCACGGGTAGCGCCACGGGTCAGCTTATCATTCTCATAAATGAGAGAAATACTGGCGCCGTCAAACTTTGGCTCAATACAATACTCGATCTCTGTCAGACCGCTGATCTCACGGGCCTTACGGTCCCAGTCATTGAGATCGTCCGCATTGTAGGAGTTTTCAAGGCTCAGCATAGGCACCAGGTGCTGTACCGTGGGGAAATTCTTTGAAATACCCAGTGCAACGCGCTGAGTGGGGGAGTCGGCGCTGACTTTGTCCGGATTAGCAGTTTCCAGTTCTTTCAACCAGGCAAACAACTGATCGTATTCGTAATCACTTAAAACGGGGTCACTTTGCACATAGTAACGCCAGTCATTGTAAATAATGACCCGGCGTAGGTTCTCCAGCGTACTATCCAGGTCCTGGATAGTTTCTTTTTGCTGCAATTTCCCTAACAGGTCCTTTGCTAATTGAAGCAAAGTGATTTCTATTTCTTTCGTATACATATAAAAAATGCTATCAGAACGTAAAATACAAATACTTTGAAAGTAATGGTTAAAATCATTTAAATCCGCCACTGTGGCCGATTTGCCTATAATTTCGTATTTTTTACACTTATTATTTTTAAAAAAAAGATGTTAAAAATGTTTTTTATTAACAAAAATTTAATTAAGATTGTGTAACGAAACGAAAGTATCTGAAAGGCCAAAATTTAAATCTGAGTTTCTAAAGTAGCAATTGCCAATTTGAAGACCCGCTACGAAAGAAATTCAAATGAACGAAGAAATGTAGAGATTCAAACATATTGCTTTTATATTATTCCATGTTACGTAAAAACACGCTTTTATAAATTTCCATGTTAGTGCTTTTATGATTCTACGTTAGTGCTTTTATATAATTCTACGTTAATGCTTTTATGTAATTCCATGTTAGAATATTAGCTTTTATAAGTTCCACGTTTTATAGATTCCACGTAAAATATTATCTAATTCCACGTCAATGAAATCTAGCGGTGTGCATTTTGCCTCGTGTAGATTTTCTTCCCCTGCATAAATTTTTTATGCAGGGGCATTTTATTTATAGGGTTTTTGTGCGACGAAAGCAGACCGGCACTCCCAAAAGAAACATTTCGAAATGAAATAGAAATGACGAGTGATACATAGCATCCTCAGCCATAATCACTTGTCAGGTATACAAACAATTGTCCGCTCAAGGCACTTTTCCGTTAAAAATAGTATTGCTTTGAATCCTTTATGGTGGCTGATTCTGGCTTTATTTCTACCATTAAAAGCTCATTACGCCGTTATTACGCCGCTATTTGTTCGTTCCCGAACGAAGAGATAGCGGCGTAATAACGGCGTAGTAAGGGTTTAGTACGAAGAAATAGCCATTTATTCGAAGAAAACAAAGCGTTTCATCGGGTAGCGCTTACATGTTTCTTCTGTATTGACCTCCTACTTCATAAAGGGCATGTGTAATTTGTCCGAGGGAGCAATGTTTTACTGTTTCCATCAGTTCTTCAAACAGATTCCCGTTGTTGATCGCGACCTGTTGTAATTGTTGTAATGCAGCAGTGCTGCGGTGATGATGTCGCTGTTGGAAGGCGGTCAGGGTATTGATCTGGAATTCTTTTTCTTCCTGCGTAGAACGGATCACCTCTTCCGGAATAACCGTCGGAGAGCCTTTTTTATTCAGGAATGTATTTACACCAACGATCGGGTACTGACCGGTATGTTTCAGTGATTCGTAATGCAGGCTTTCTTCCTGTATCTTATTCCGCTGGTACATTCTTTCCATCGCACCCAGTACACCGCCTCTCTCCGTGATACGCTGAAATTCTGCCATCACGGCCTCTTCTACCAGATCGGTCAGTTCTTCGATAAAGAAAGATCCCTGTGTCGGGTTCTCATTTTTCGCAGTACCTAATTCCCGGTTGATGATCAGCTGAATTGCCATGGCCCTGCGCACGCTTTCTTCTGTAGGCGTGGTAATGGCCTCATCGTAGGCGTTCGTATGTAGTGAGTTACAATTATCGTAAATGGCGTATAATGCCTGTAAGGTGGTACGGATATCGTTGAAGTCAATTTCCTGTGCATGCAGACTACGACCTGAAGTCTGGATATGGTATTTCAGTTTCTGCGAACGGTCATTGCCTTTATACTTGTACTTAATCGCTTTCGCCCATATTCGGCGGGCTACACGACCGATCACTGCGTATTCAGGGTCCATTCCATTGCTGAAGAAGAACGAAAGATTAGGCGCAAAGTCGTCGATATGCATACCGCGGCTCAGGTAATATTCCACATAGGTGAAACCATTCGCCAGTGTGAATGCCAGCTGCGTAATAGGATTAGCGCCTGCTTCTGCAATGTGGTAACCTGAAATGCTGACAGAATAAAAGTTGCGTACTTTCTGACTGATAAAATATTCCTGCACATCACCCATCAGTTTCAATGCAAATTCAGTAGAGAAGATACAGGTATTCTGTGCCTGATCTTCCTTCAGAATATCAGCCTGCACAGTGCCGCGCGCAGTAGATAATGCATGTGCTTTTATCTTTTCGTACACCTCTTTTTCCAGTACTTCATCACCGGAAATCCCTAACAGTCTTAATCCCAGACCATCATTGCCAGCTGGCAGATCGCCGTTGTAATGCGGTAGCGGATTATCACTGAACTTAGCTTTGATCAGGGCGTTCACTTTATCGGTCAGGCCATTCGCAGCAATATATTTTTCACACTGCTGATCAATAGCCGCATTCATGAAGAAGGCCAGTAGTATCGGCGCCGGACCATTAATGGTCATCGACACGGACGTCTTCGGATCACAGAGATCAAAACCGCTATACAGTTTTTTCGCATCATCTACCGTGGCAATACTAACGCCTGAATTACCCACTTTTCCGTAAATATCCGGTCGGTGCGCAGGATCTTCGCCATACAGGGTCACACTGTCAAATGCCGTACTGAGACGTTTTGCCGGTTGATCGAGTGATACGTAGTGAAAGCGTTTATTGGTCCGTTCCGGTCCGCCTTCACCGGCAAACATACGGGTAGGGTCTTCGCCTTCTCTTTTCAGCGGAAATACGCCTGCTGCATAAGGGAACTCTCCCGGCAGATTTTCCGTCAGTTGCCAGCGGAGAATATCGCCCCAGTCATTATATCTCGGCAAACTGATTTTCGGTATAGCAGACTGTGAAAGGCTTTCGCTGTAAAGCGGCAATTTGATCACTTTATCTCTGACCTGGAATTCGTAGAAAGGAGCGGTATATTGTTTTTTCAGCGCCGGCCAGTTGTCGAGTAACTGCTGGCATTCCGGATGCAGCTGTGTACGCAGATGCGCGGCAATATCGGCCATTACCTGCTGTTGACTTTCACTCAGCAGAGAGGCAGCGCCCTGTAACTGGTACAGACGTGTGGCGATATTACATTGTTCGTCTACCCATTTCCCATAATCGCGGATGCTTTCATTTATTTCAGCCAGATAACGTACCCGTCCTGGTGGAATGATCTGGGATTTGGTCGTCGTAGCATCCGTTGTCTCGTGTGTTACATTACCAAAACGAACAGATTTTTTTTCATCGATAACTGCCAGCAATTTCTCAAATAACTGATTGATGCCATGGTCGTTGAATTGGGACGCGATGGTGCCTATTACCGGTAACTGGTCGTCAGTAGCCGTCCACAGGCTATGATTGCGTTTAAATTGCTTGCGTACATCATGGAGGGCATCCAGTGCGCCTGCTTTATCAAACTTGTTGATAGCAATAACATCTGCATAATCCAGCATGTTGATCTTCTCCAGCTGAGAAGCCGCGCCATATTCGGGCGTCATCACATAAAGCGCTACATCACAGTGATCGGTAATGGCGGTATCGCTTTGGCCGATACCGGAGGTTTCAAGTATGATCAGATCAAAACCAGCGGTTTTACAGATATCGATCGCTTCCTGTACGTGTGCGCTGACAGCTTTATCACTTTCCCTGGTAGCGAGGGAGCGCATGTAGGCCCGGGGGTGGTGGATCGCATTCATCCGGATACGGTCTCCCAGCAGGGCGCCACCGGTCTTTTTCTTGGAAGGGTCTACAGAAATGACAGCGATGGTCTGCTGATCAAAACTGCGGAGAAAGCGACGTACGATCTCATCCGTCACACTGCTTTTACCAGCCCCGCCGGTACCGGTAATACCTAAAACGATACCGGCCCCTGTTTTCCGGGTGGGAAGCGTATCGGGCAACTGGTCATTTTCCGCTACGGTGATCGCCTGGGCGATCAGTTTGTCATTGCGGGAAGGCAGTTCCTGTAAATGGCCATTCAGTCCTTTGGTGGTGGTAAAATCGCATTGTCTGATCACATCTTCGATCATGCCTTCCAGTCCCATCTGACGACCATCGTCAGGAGAGTAGAGGCGGGTGATACCATATTGATGCAGTTCCGCTATTTCGGAAGGGAGGATGGTACCTCCGCCACCGCCAAATATTTTGATGTGACCGCATCCTTTTTCCCGGAGCAGGTCATACATGTACTTGAAAAATTCAAGGTGTCCACCCTGATAGGAAGTAATGGCAATACCCTGGGCATCTTCCTGGATGGCACAGTCCACAATTTCCGCTGCCGAACGATTGTGGCCCAGGTGGATCACTTCCGCTCCTTTTGCCTGCATAATGCGGCGCATAATGTTAATGGCTGCATCGTGTCCGTCAAAAAGAGAAGCTGCCGTTACGATACGGACCTTGTTTGATAGGTTGTCAGTCATATTGTTCTGGTGTTTGAACGTGGTTACGGCAAACGTGGAGCCGGTAAAGTCCGTAATTTACGAAAATCGTAACTGTGGAATATTGCCGTATTTTTTTATTTTCACCCCATTATTCACGTTTATGAGTTGCAGGTCGTAGAAACAAATGCAATCGTAATAGAAAAATCTATATCAGCAATGGTGGCAAGAAGAGATTTTATCAGAAACAGCAGTTTGCTGGCAGGCGCTGTGGCGCTGGGTTTCCCGAAAGCGGTATTCAGTAGTCCGCTGGGTTATACTTCCCAACGTCCTCCGCTGGCACAACGTAAGTTTACCAGTCAGGCAGTGGAAAAGGCGATTACGAATATCAAAAAGGAGATCGCTGACCAGAAACTGGCCTGGATGTTTGAGAACTGTTTTCCGAACACCCTGGATACTACCGTACAGTTTAAGGTAGAAAATGGCCGTCCGGACACATTTGTACTGACCGGCGATATCCACGCTATGTGGCTGCGCGACTCCACCGCACAGGTATGGCCTTATCTGTCTCTGATAAAAGAAGACGATAAACTGAAACAACTGATCGCGGGTGTGGTGAACAGGCAGACCAAATGCGTACTGATCGATCCGTATGCGAATGCCTTCAACGAAGGACCGACCGGTAGTGAGTGGGATTCCGATCTGACCGAAATGAAACCTGAGCTGCACGAACGTAAATGGGAAATTGACTCCCTGTGTTACACCGTGCGTCTGGCCTATAACTATTGGAAAGTAAGTGGTGATGCAAGCGTACTGGATGATACCTATAAAAAAGCCGCTAAGCTGATCGTGAAGACCTTCAAAGAGCAGCAGCGTAAAGAGGGTAAAGGCCCTTACAAATTCCAGCGTAAGACGCCGATCCAGTCCGATACTGCGCCAAATGGCGGTTGGGGTGCACCAATGCAGCCGGTAGGACTGATCGTTTCCCTGTTCCGTCCTTCTGATGATGCGACCGTATTCCCTTTCCTGATCCCGTCCAACATGTTTGCCGTAGTATCCCTGCGTCAGCTGAGCGAGATCAGCGATGTGGTATTCAAAGACGCCGCTTTTGCAAAAGAGTGTACAGAACTGGCTGACGAAGTAGACAGAGCGATCAAGGCTTATGCGATCGTAGAACATCCGCAGCTGGGTCATATGTATCCGCTGGAAGTGGATGGTTACGGTAACCGCCTGTTCCTGGACGATACCAACGTACCAAGTCTGCTGTCAATTCCTTACCTGGGTTATACCACAGCTGATGATCCGCTGTACCAGAACTCCCGTCACTTTGTATGGAGCACTTTCCATTGCTGGTTCTACAAAGGTAAATATGGTGATGGTGTAGGTAGCCCGCACACCGGTCCTGACTACATCTGGCCAATGAGTATCATCATGAAGGCGCTGACCAGCAGCAATCCGGATGAAATCGCCGAGTGTATCAAGACCCTGCGTAACACAGATGGCGATACCGGCTTTATCCATGAGTCTTATCACAAGGATGATCCAACCAAATATACCCGTAAATGGTTTGCATGGGCGAATACCCTGTTTGGTGAACTGATCCTGAAAGTAAGCCAGGAATATCCGCAGCTGCTGAAAAAACAGTACGCGTAATTATTACTCAATAATAATGTCTTTCAAATTGCTCATCCTTCGCATTTATGCGGAGGATGAGTATTTTTGGGCCTGTTTATAACAAAACTAATCCGTAACCCATGACGCCCCTGGCTATATACGAGCAACAGATCAATGATTATAAAGTAGAGATTTCACAGGTACAACGTCGTCTGAGTATACTCGGCTGGACAAGGCTGGCATTTTTTGTAGCCGCATTGTACTGTGGATATGCGTTTTTCAGCCGGCATTTTGATTATGCCTGGCTGGCCGGGGCGATCGTATTACTGGGGGGATTTGTCGTGTTGCTGGTCCGCTATCTGTCCCAACAGGAAAAGCTCACATTGCTGAAGACATTCCTGGAACTGAATGAAAAAGAGTGGCAGCTGGCGGCTTCAGGTCAGTCAGGATTTGATGATGGGATGCGCTTCGCGGATGAACAGCACCCTTATACCGGGGACCTGGATGTATTCGGACATGCTTCTCTTTATGCCCATGTGAACCGTACAGGGACGCTGCTGGGCAGTAATGCCCTTGCGGATGCGCTGAAAACGCCTTTACAGGGTGTAGAGCAGATCGCACAAACACAGGCGGTGATCAGGGAACTGGCGCCAAGATTTAAATTCAGGCAGCTGTTTGCAGTACATGCAGCACTGACGAACGAACAGCCGGAAGATGTGGCCGGACTAAAAAAATGGTTATCCCAGCCCGTGGAATTTCAGGATAAAAAGTGGCTGAACATCGCACGCTGGCTGATGCCGGTATTGTTGTTAGCGGGAGCGGTCTTTTATTTTGTAACAGATCAGTACTATCTCTTTACCTGTTTCTTTTGTGTGAACCTGATCATACTGGGCATGAACGTAAAGAAGGTAAACGGTCAGCATCAGCTGCTCTCCAATAAAGAAAAAACCTTTGGCCGGTTTGCCCTGCTGTTGCGACTGATCAATGCAGAAAGCGCGGGTAGTGCCGTATTGCTGAAGGAACAGCAGGAAAAGGCGACGGCAGCCAATAATGCCTTACATCACCTGTCAAGAATATGCAGTGCCATGGACCAGCGCTTGAACCAACTGGTAGGCGTTGCCCTGAATGCACTGGTATTGTATGACCTGCATTGTGTGTTTGCCCTGGAGAAATGGAAGGAAAACAATAAGGAAGAAGTGCAGGGCTGGCTGGATGTGATCGCCCGGATGGAGGTCTGGAACAGTATGGCCACTTTTGCCTACAATCACCCTGGCTATATTTACCCTGAGATCACGGACGAAAAGTCCCGTCTGATCGCGACTGGTATTGGTCATCCGCTGATCCCGGCAGAAGAATGTGTGAGAAATGGTATCACGATAGGCGACCCACAGGAGTTCCTGATCATTACAGGGTCTAACATGAGCGGTAAGAGCACTTTTCTGCGTAGTGTGGGTAGTAACCTGCTGATGGGGATGTGTGGTATGCCGGTATGTGCGGAGAGCTTCAGCTGTAGTCCGATGCAGATCATGACCTCTATGCGGATCAAGGATTCCATTGCGAAGCATACCTCTTATTTCCAGGCGGAATTATTGCGCCTGCAGCAGATCGTGGAGGTGTTGAAAGGAGGGGAGCGCGTGTTCATTTTGCTGGATGAGATATTGAAAGGGACCAACTCCGAAGATAAACTGTCCGGCTCCCGCAGACTGATAGAGCATTTCCTGCAATATCATTGTCTGGGGATGATCGCAACGCACGACCTGGAACTGGGACACCTGGAGGAGACTTATCCGCAGCGGATCAGGAACTATTGTTTTGAAAGCACCATCAAGGATGATCAGCTTTTCTTTGATTACCGGATACGGGAAGGAGTGGCGCGTAATAAGAATGCGACATTCCTTATGCAAAAGATGGAAATAATATGATTTGGGTAATAGCTAATTAATTTAGTATTTTTACTAAAAATATTAGCTGTATGACCTTGCCATTTCAGGAGGGGATACCTGAAAATCCCTACTATAAAGGACGTGGAGCCCAATTAAATCCGAAGAACAGATTCCTGCGGAATGAGTACGCGCAGGAACATGCGGAGGGTATTGATGAGTGGTGGCAGGCAGATGTGCCGACGCAGGTCCTGGAAGAGCATGCAAAGACACTTGTCAATAAAGTGGACAGTCCGGATGTGGGTATGTGGTATTCCATGAACCCTTATCAGGGCTGTGAGCATGGTTGTATCTACTGTTATGCACGCAATGCGCATCAGTTCTGGGGGATGAGTGCCGGACTGGATTTCGAGCGGAAGATCGTGGTGAAGCGGAATGCGCCTGAATTATTGAAGAAATTCCTGGATAATAAAAGCTGGGTGCCCAAGCCCATTTCCCTCTCAGGGAATACAGATTGTTATCAGCCACTGGAGCGTAAAATGTTTCTGACCCGGCAGCTCCTGTCGATAGCACTGGACTACAAGCAACCTATTGGCATTATCACAAAGAACTCGCTGGTACTGCGGGATAAGTACATCCTGCAGCAGATGGCGCGTCATGATCTGGTATGTGTATACGTCTCTATTACGACGATGCAGGAAGACCTCCGTCAGAAGATGGAGCCGCGTACGACTACGGCTGCACAGCGTTTCAAGATAGTGAAAGAGTTGAGTGAACTGGGTATTCCGGTGGGAGTGATGACGGCGCCAATGATACCGGGACTGAATGATCATGAAATGCCGGCATTACTGGAAGCTGCGGCAGCAAATGGTGCGAAGTTTGCTGGGTATACGGTCGTTCGGCTGAACGATGCGGTAAAGATCATCTTTAATGACTGGTTGTATAAGAACTTTCCTGACAGAGCGGACAAGGTGTGGCATCTTATAGAGAGTATGCATGGCGGTAATGTGAACGATAGTGATTTCGGCAGGCGTATGAGGGGAGAGGGGAACATTGCTGATCTTATCAAGCAGCAGTTTAAAGTGCATACGAAGCGACTGGGAATTAACCAGGAGCGTTTTGAGTTCAATACCTCCCTGTTTGAAAGGCCACAGGTGCAGCTGAAATTGTTCTAGTTATCTGATGCCGCCATGGCAGCGGGAAAGAGGGAGTTGAATGATAGCAGGCGGCACTCCATATAGTCATGGATGGGGTATGCGAAAAAGAAAGAGGCGAAGCGGGTGCGGAAAGGTAATATCGCGGTAGATTTAATAGATATAGCGCGTAGCATAACACGACAGGGAGGCTAAAAGTAGCAGGTACAGCGACATATGGTAAGGGGTGTTTCATAGTTATCAGCAACAGGGTGACAAGCACGAAGTATATAATATTATATTGACAGGCATACTGATTTGAGGTATACATACCTGTTAACAATAAATTGATAGGGGCATCGAAAAAGTTTATTAGGAAAAATGCGGAAATAAAAAAAATAAAAAATATCTTTGTGCAAGCAATAAATGAAATGAAACGCAATCCAAAATATACTATTTCGATAATGTCCTGTAAGAAGAAGCAGGCCAGAAATAGGTTGCGGGTATGTTGCACCAATTGTTAACGAAATAAGTTATCAAATGATATAACAAAGGTCCCGCAGGAATTGCGGGACCTTTTGCTTTTGAAGAATCTAAATGATGATTGAGCAAGACAACTGTGTGATAACTGAAATGTATATACATCGCCTGGTAAAGCCGGCGATTACTGTACGAAAGGAAGGCTTCTCCTTAAGGAGGCCTAATGGGCGTGGTATGTAGCCAACATAGAACTTATCTATATGCTACCCGGCCCATTTGATGGCGCCGGGTTTTTTATTTTTATTATATCAATACTGTTATGTGCCACAAGGCGTACAGAAAGTGGAGCTGGTCAGGTGCATAACCCCAAATCGACAGATCATGAGAAACGTAATTCAATCAGTAAGAGAGGCATTGCTTACAAACTTCAGGGAGTTAGATACCTGGTTCGAAAAAGATTTCGACCTGTTACACTTTAAACCGGATACTGACCAGTGGAATATCCGGGAAGTGCTGGAGCATATCAGCCTGACCAACTATTTTTTGTTGCTTATTATTAACAAGAGCACCCGCAGAGCGCTGGACCGCAGACATGCGGCCAAGTCTATCATTATCCCCGCTGATTACATGGAGAAGTTTGATAAGATAGATGTGATAAGCAGCCGTTCCTTTGAATGGGTAAGACCAGAACACCTGGAACCAAGCGGATTGCAGGATATGAGAGATGTGAGAGCGCTGCTCAAACAACAGTTTGCACAGAGTATGTATAATCTCAGTTTACTGAAGAACGGTGAAGGCATGCTGGTACTGACCAACCTGTCTGTGAACCACCTGGGTAAACTGGATATCTACCAATATATCTACTTCCTGACCAAACATATCGAACGTCACATCCGCCAGATGCAGCGGTTGGCTAAAGAATATGAAGGTATAGCAGAGGAAGATGTACAAAACGGCAGTATCCTGAACGCTGCTGATGAAGAAGCAGAAAGTATGCTATTAATATAATAAATAGGTCGACCTCTCTTCGTCTGTTGGTTTTGGAAGCCCTTTCGGAATACTATCATTACCGGTGACATAAAACGTCACCGGTATTTTATATCTGCGACGTATATACGAATATCATGAAGCAGGAAATTTGTGTGTTAATGGTTATCAACGCATAAGCAGCAGGGATGGGCAAGTGAGCGGAAAGTATTTGCAGGTTGATAAGAAAAAAAGTGCAAAAAAATTGTTAAAGACCAAAATAACATCATATATTTGCACCATCATTAACGAATAAACTATTTAAAACATGCTCAATAAACAAATTCAAATGAACACAGCGCCAGCAGCCTCAGTAGGGGTTCGTGGCAACGGGTTCCGGGCATGTAATAGTTTTATATAGAGAAGATTAATTCGTATATATAACAAGCCCCGGGACAAGTACCCGGGGCTTTTTTTTTCAGCAAAACTGAATGAAAGGCGAACGGATAAAAAGACATAAAAACCACGGCCATTCAAAGGAATGGAGTATAGCATTAATGTATTTGATGCTAACAGGACCTGGTATGCAATGACGTAGTATATGCGTTGTCGTTATAACCCGGTCTGCTGTCAGCTGACCGGGTTTTTTTATGATATTTTGGATTGAGTAGGTACAATTAGTTAACGTAAAGCGGGGTATTCCTGCCCCGCTTATTCAAATGACGATTATTCATCAACATAGTTTTGTTTCATCTTAATTTGCATTAACCCCCATGTTGTCATTGCCGGACGCCAGGAGCGTTCCGGTATATGATAACCCATTGAAACATGTACATTTGCAGACTTATTTGAAAAGCATGGAGAATATTTCACAGCAGCGGACGATTGGAGGATCTAGTATTTTTGGGAATGGTTTGCTAGAAAGCAGCCCTTTCTATCTGTATTACTTTAATGCAATTCCTAATGTCAGCTTCATTTATACAATAAACGGCGAAAAAGCCCTGGCCGCGTTTAAAAAGGCCTACGAAAAGGATATCATCAGGATATATAGCAGGGAGGAGATCGGCGATAAGGAAAAGGAGTATAAGCATGATATTGCCCTGATCATCATGCCGAATGAATGTATGGTGGAGTTCGGAGATGATTACTGCGAAATCCTGCATAATGGCAATGCGGCCGCTTTTATAGCGGAAGTCACCACCCTGGTACGCAAACATCGTATCCGTGAAAAGAGGAAGAAATTTGAGATCAACCTGATCTCTTTTGGCGAGCGGGGACTGAAACTGAAAGCCATGGAATTCAAGCGGACGCAGCTCGACCTGTCCCTCTATTATGAAGATGATTTCAAGGCGATCGATGAAATGATCTATAAACGACTGAATACCAATGATGATAAAGGTATTGTGTTGTTACACGGATTGCCTGGTACCGGTAAAACCACCTATCTGCGTTACCTGATAGGAAGGCTGAAGAAACGGGTCATGTTCCTGGCGCCTTCCGTGGCGGCTAACCTGATGCAGCCTGATTTTATCTCCCTTCTGATAGACAATCCGAATACCATCCTGGTCATTGAGGATGCGGAAAATATCATAATGGACAGAAAATCAACAGGTAACTCATCCGTATCCAATCTGCTGAACCTGTCCGACGGTCTGCTCGCAGATTGTATGAACGTACAGATCGTATGTACCTTCAACAGTGACCTTTCACAGATAGACAGCGCCCTGTTACGTAAAGGCAGACTGATCGCCAAATATGAGTTTGGAAAACTGTCCGTTCCGAAAGCACAGCAGCTTTCCGGAAAACAGGGTTTCAATACCAGTATTACACAACCCATGACGATTGCTGAGGTAATGAACCAGCATGAGCCCTCCTTTGAGAAAAAGGAGATACCAATCGGTTTTCGCGCCAGATTCTAATACCTGATACCAATTGCAGATGTGTGCTCCGGTGCGCATTTGTAATTGGTTTTCATTGTCTATAAAATTGATAGACTATTATCAGGGAAATATTGTAATATTGTTTCGATTTCGCTCCGTTGGCCACCAAACAATAGAGAACACCCGTAATCCGAAACTTTATTCGCGTGCATTTAAACCACATGGCATGGGCCGTTCCTCTATTCCTGGTATTGATGGGTATTGAATATCTGGTGGCTAAGAAAACAGGAAAGAATTACTTCGGCTTCAGTAGTTCCGTCAGCAACATTAATGTAGGTATCGCAGAAAGACTGCTTGACACCTTTACCGTAGGTATTTTCTATTTTATCTACGAATATCTGTACACTCATTTCGGGATCTTTAACATTCGTTCCAGCGTTCTGCTGTGGGTCGCCCTGCTCATTTTAACTGACTTTATCTGGTATTGGTATCACCGCTGGGCGCATGAAGTGAACGTGCTATGGGGAGCACACGTGGTACACCATCAGAGTGAGGATTTCAATTATACGGTATCGGCGCGTATTACTGTATTCCAGGCATTCTTCAGGATGTGTTTCTGGTCGGTATTGCCCGTTATCGGATTCCCGCCTGCCATGATCATCAGCGTACAGCTGTTGCATGGCATCTATCCCTTCTTTATACATACCCGCACGATCGGTAAACTGGGTTTCCTGGAGTACATCCTGGTAACGCCTTCGCATCACCGTGTACATCATGCTTCCAACGATAAGTACCTGGACAAGAACTACGGCGATGTGTTTATCATATGGGATAAACTGTTTGGCACCTTTGTGGAGGAAGAAGAAGAGCCGGAATATGGGCTTACAAAGCCCCTGGACAGCCATAGCTTCCTTTGGCAACACTTTCACTTCCTGCTGGAAATAGCCTATACACTGAAGCAAACCAGGGGGTTCAGGGCCCGTTGGAAGGTTGTATTTGGTAAACCTGATAATATTGACCCTACGATACGTCCGAAGCTGGAGGAGCGTTACCTGTTCCGCAGCAGGGCAGAAGCCGGGTCGCGCAGGCTACAGCAGTATGTGGTCTGGCAGGTAGGGACCATATTGCTGGTGTTATTCCTCTTCTTATTGTTTGAACATTATGTGCCTGCGTTTGTACAGGTATGCGTTACCCTCGTCATATTCCTGACGCTGATCAACAGCGGCGCTATTATGGAACAGCGGCGCTGGGTATTTTTCCTGGAATATGCACGCTTACTGGTGACGTTTGCCGCCCTGTTTTATATATGGCCGCACCCATTATTACTGTTGGTCTTCGCACTGGTGCAATTGCCATTTTTCCTCTACAGATCAAGCATTGAAAGACGTTACCTGCGACTGGTATACGGTACGCCGGGTTAATGGCGTGGCATAGTTGTACAAAGCAGTTTACGCGCCAGGTGAATACGGCTTTTGATCGTACCCATTGGTTCGTGTAACATTTCCGCAATTTCATGATACTTGAAGCCATCGCAATACAACAGCAGTGGTTTCTTAAAAGATAAAGGGAGCTTGTAAAGGGTTCCCTTTATTTCTTTTGTACGGAGCATGTTTTCTGCATTTACTTCAGCCAGGGTGTTATTGGTGATGTTGGGCGTAATCTCGGCAGTAGTGGAATGTTTAGCGGCGCGTCTGTATTCATTGATAAAAAGGTTGCGCATAATGGTATACAGCCAGGCGCGAATGTTACTACCTTCCAGATATTTGTCTTTGTTTTTCAGTGCTTTGTAAAGTGTCTCCTGGTAAAGGTCTTTGGCGGCTTCAGGGTCCTTGGTCAGTGCCATGGCAACTGGCTTCAGGAAATCTGTGTTTTCCAGTAAATGAGCTTGGAATGTAGAAAAACTCATGGTTTGGGGATGTTGTAGATTTTGGGATCGATGTACAGTTGTGCTGCCGGCAAGGCCAGCGATTATAAGGATACAAACGTAGAAAATGCCTCAGATGGATTGAAAAACAGGGTAAAAATTATCAAGTTAAGACTAAACTGATCAATCTGCCTGGTTTTCACCTCCCTAATATTTGTATCTTATTTTTAATAGCTTTGTTGCCCGATACCATTTAGAGATTGTCAACTGTAGCACGTCTGACTTATCTTTTCTGGCCTATACCATTAACAGCCATAGGGCTGTCCATAACATCCGAAAAACAACAGACTAAACCAGCACGAGAACATTCCGTCATGATCCAGATTTATAAAAACACCACGATATATGTAATGGCGCCTGCTTCCTTCTCATCGGGAGGACCAGAGCTTTTGCACCAGCTTTGCCATAAACTGGTTAAACTGGGGTATAATGCCATGATCTATTATCATCCTCACGCGGAAAATCCTGTACATCCCAACTTTGTAAAATATAACTGTCGGTATGTGACGCAACTGGAAGATAAACAGGAGCATGTGCTGGTGATGCCGGAGACATTTTTCTTCATGGCCGGTCAGTTTAAAAATATCCGTAAATGCGGCTGGTGGTTAAGCGTGGATAATCTTTTCAAGACCAAGGAAGCGCCAAAGCATTATCGCTTTATCAAAAAGATGGGATTGCCCGGTCTGTACAAATGGGCGATCATGATGGGTAAGATCAAGGGTAAGTTTACTTATCATGTGGCACAGTCGGTATACGCAGTGGATTTTGTACAGAAATGGGGTATGGAAGCAGGATATCTGTCTGACTATCTGAACGATGGCTTCCTGCAGCAATCAAAACAGGGTACGGCGACAGTGAAAAGGGCCCAGGTACTTTACAACCCGTTAAAGGGACTTGCCTTCACTCAAAAGATCATGGCGGCCGTACCGGAGGTGAAATGGATACCTATCCAGCAAATGACCCCGGCACAGGTAGGTGAGTTGCTGAATGAGTCCATGTTGTATATTGACTTTGGAGAGCATCCCGGGAAAGATCGTTTCCCAAGGGAAGCCGCCATCTATAAGTGTTGCGTTATCACCGGGAAAAGAGGGTCTGCCGCATTTCAGGAAGACGTACCTATACCTGAACGATACAAAATTGAGGATACCGAAGCGAACCTGCCTGAGATTGCAGCGTTGATAAGGTCTTGTTTATCAGATTATAATGAGCATATCAGGCAGTTTGACAGCTATAGGGAGTGGATTTACGGGGAGGAAGCCGGCTTTGAAAAAGACATTACCACCATTTTTAAAATGGCGTAAAGGGATACAAGGGGACCAGAAGGTCCCTTTTTTTGTGTTTATAAGCCGGTTTTGCGCAAAAAATAATATTAGATACGGGCCTTGTACATGATATACTGAGTGTATATACATAATAAAGTTTTTATAATTATTATACTTTGAAAATAAGTTTTAATGTGCACTAAGTATTGAGGTCAAAGTGATTGTGTTCCTTATATTATAATTATTTGTCTGGTTTCCAGGATGTTAATATTTGTATGTTATTTTTAATAGATTTGCACCTGATTTTTCCGGGCGCGAAATTTGCTGTGCGAGAGGCTTTAATTGATATTTAATAATCCGAATATTTGTTATCCAAGAAATTCATGTTGAAGAAAATATTGTTGCTGCAACTGTTATTGTTAATAATGGGGTATTGTGTCCAGGCACAGGTACCCAGTCTTTCTCCTGCCCAACTGAGTCAGATAAAGGTCGATGACCTCTCTGATGATCAGGTCCGCCAGATCGTGTCGCAGATGAAGGCCAACAATATCAGTTATTCTCAGATAGACGAATTTGCGGCACAAAGAGGGATATCCGGTGCAGAAGCAGAAAAACTGAAACAGCGGATTACCCGCTTAAATCTTGATAAAGAGCTCTCAACTAACCAGGATGCTGGTGGCATAGGCACTAACAGGGGTGAAAGGGGTAGCGATACGATACATTACTGGAATGATAAGAACAACCAGGTTAAAAGTCAGGCGGAATTTGAAAGTGAGCAACGCAGACGCAGGATTTTTGGCTCTGAATTATTCAGCAACCAAAACCTGACATTTGAGCCTAATCTCCGGATGCCAACCCCTCCCAACTACAGAATTGCAGCAGAAGACGAACTGATCATAGATGTATATGGATATTCTGAAGTGCAACACTCTCTGAAAGTGAGCCCTGAAGGATATGTACGTATTCCTTATCTGGGACCTGTTTATGTGAACGGGTTGACCATGCAGGAAGCAAAGACCCGTATTACCAAACAACTCAGTACTATTTACGGCGGCATCAAAACCGGAAATACCTCTGTACAGGTGTCTCTCGGCAATATCCGCAGCATCAGGGTAACGCTGATCGGGCAGATCACCCGTCCAGGTACCTATACGCTGCCTTCACTGGCCACAGTTGCCAATGCCTTATACGTGTCAGGCGGCCCGGATGAAAATGGCTCCTTCAGAAACATTACTGTAATACGTGGTGGCCGTAGTATCGTCACATTTGACCTTTATGACTTCCTGATGCAAGGAGACCTGGCTAACAATATCGTTTTACAGGACCAGGATATTGTGAAAGTGAACCCTTATAGCAAGCGTGTGGAGCTTCAGGGTGAGGTAAAACGTCCGGCAATTTTTGAAACAAAAGATAATGAGACCCTGCAGAATGTCATTGACTTCGCAGGAGGATTTACAGATAACTCCTTCAGAAATGTGATCCGTGCATCGAGAGTGACGAATAAGGCGAGAGAGTTTGTGAACATTCCCGCTGATGCAGTAGGTAGTTTCCAGCTGAAATCAGGCGACAGATTTTATATTGACTCCGTGCTGAACCGTTTCACCAATCGGGTGACTATTTCAGGCGCTGTATTCCACCCGGGTGAATATGCGCTGGAAGAAGGAATGACGGTTGGAGACCTGATCGGTCGTGCGGACGGTATCCAGGAGATCGCTTCTGTTTCCAGGGGTATGATCAGGAGATTACAGGAAGACTATACACCGGCGATCATCAATTTCAATGTACAGGACGCGATCAGTGGTAAGACCAAACTGATGCTGCAACGTGAAGATAGCGTGATCATATTTTCCAAGCTTTCCCTGAGAGAGCTATATGTGGTTAAAATAGAAGGAGAAGTGAATCAGCCAGGATATTTCAGCTACGGCGACAGCATGCAGCTGGAAGATCTGATACTGATGGCAGGCGGTCTCAAAGACGCAGCCAGTCTCAAACACATTGAGATCTCCCGTCGTATCCGTTCCAACGGAGCATATGACTCCAGCGATTACAGAACCGCTGTTACCCAACAGTTTGATATCAATGCAGACCTTACTACCAATCCGGTGGCGGCAGCCTTTGTACTGCAACCATTTGATGAAGTAGTGGTACGCCGTTCCCCATCTTACAGCCAGCAGGCCAATGTACTGGTAGACGGTGAAATTGTATATCCCGGCGCTTATACCATCAATACAAAGAAAGAACGTATCTCAGATGTAATAAAAAGAGCTGGAGGATTACGTCCGGAAGCTTCTGCAGAAGGAGCACTGTTATTGCGGAAAACCTATTCCAGCCAGAACGATAGTGCGTTCCTGAGAAGCAAACTGGAAATCTACTACAGCAAAGCACAGGATAGTACAGATGTTGAAAAGACCAGGGTGGCGGTTGAACGTAACCAGCAGTTACTGGGTATACAGCTGGACCAGATCATTGCGCATCCGGGTTCTAAATATGATATTTTCCTGGAAGAAGGAGACATCATCCGTATCCCTAAAAAGCTCCAGACCGTTCAGTTGTTTGGAGAGGTTTATTTCCCTAAAAAGGTAAGATTCGATAATAATTTCTCTTTCAGAACTTATGTACGCGGTGCAGGTGGATTTACTTCTCAGGCCCTGAAACGCAGAAGTTATATCGTATACGCGAATGGAGAGGTAAAAAGCACCAGAAGGACACTGTTCTTCAACAGCTACCCCAAAGTGAAACCAGGCGCTGAAATTTACGTACCGGCGAAACCAGAAAGGAAAGGATTACCGGCTACTGCACTCGTTGGATTGGCTAGTGCAGCAGCATCGCTTGCCTTAGTGATCGTGACCATTATCAACACAACCAGATAACAACGGACAGACCCTCCGGGCTGTCAAAGAAAACATATATGGAATATCCTAAATCTGCAACAGATAATAAAGAAGAAATGTCACTGAAGGGGCTGATATTAAAACTTCAGTACTGGTGGCGTTTTTTATTAAGTAAATGGTTGCTGATTGTCATTGTCGGAATAGCAGGTGCTGCACTGGGATTTACATTCGGGTTGCTACAGAAACCAAAATACTTCGGAGAACTGACTTTTGTAGTTGAAGAAGGTAATAAACAGGGCGGTCTCGGTGCTTATGCCGGATTAGCCAGTCAGTTTGGAATTGACCTGGGAAGTATGTCCGGAAGCAGCGGCGTTTTCACCGGTGACAATATTCTTGAGTTTCTTAAATCGAGATTAATGGTGGAAAGGGCTTTATTAAGCCCGATCAGAAAAGACGGTAAGGAAATCAGCCTCGTTGATTATTATATTGGCGTCACCGGTATGCGTAAGTCATGGGCGGAAGATGATAAAACTGCGTTCTTAAAAGATCTTAGCTACCCTGTTAATGGAGACAGAACAAAATTCACCCTGGTACAGGATAGCGTGCTCAGAGAGATCTATTCCTCACTGCTGATGAATCATCTTGTTGTAGAAAAGGTAGATAAAAAACTGAGTTTTATATCGGTGGGATGCATATCCAGGAACGAAATATTTTCAAAGGTATTCGTTGAAAATCTCGTAAAGGAAGCGACCACTTTTTATGTAGACACAAAGACCAAGCGTTCCAAGATGAGCGTAGACCTGCTGCAGAGCAAGGCAGATTCACTGGAAAGCCTGCTGAATAAAAAGACATACTCTGCCGCAGTCAGCCAGGACCTCAACAGAAACCCTGTAAGAAGTGTGGCGTCAGTTGGTACCGAACTGGTAACAAGAGACAAGATCGTGTTACAGACAATGTATGGAGAGGTAGTGAAAAACCTGGAATTAAGCAAATTGTCAATGGCGCAGGAAACACCGGTAATACAAATTGTAGATACCCCGATCCTGCCATTGAAAAAGGAAAAGTTGGGTAAGTTAAAAGGATTGATAATAGGTGGTTTTTTAGCTGGCTTTCTGATAGTTGTTTTTTTAATTCTTAAAAGGATTTATAAGGATACAATGTCCAGTTAACGATTGTAAAACGTGACAGGGATATAAGTGTCTTATAGAAATACAGTAATATTTGATGGACAAAAAACAACCACTGGTATCAGTAGTAACAGTAGTATATAATGGGGCTGCGGGTCTGGAGAGAACTATTCAGAGCGTGCTCCGCCAATCCTATACTAACCTTGAATATATTATTATAGATGGTGGCTCCAAAGATGGTACGGTAGATATCATAAAAAAATATGAGAAAGACCTTACTTACTGGATAAGCGAGCCTGATAAAGGCCTTTATTATGCCATGAACAAAGGTATTGCACAGGCAAAGGGAGAGTGGATCAATTTCATGAACGCAGGAGACTGGTTTTATGATGAGCATGCGGTAGCTGGTGTATTTGGAAACAAAGACCTGAGCGGCTATGACATGATATACGGCAATACGGAAAAAAGAAAAGCTGACAGTACCGAGATATATGCCCCTGGCAATGAGACCAACTTCTGGAAGCAGCTCATGATACATCAGAGCACGTTCTCAAAAACGGAGCTGAACAGGAAATATCCGTTCGATACCCGTTACAAGGTATCCGCAGATTTCAATTTTCTGTGTGATATTTTCTTCAATAAACACAAGACTTTACATGTTGAGACGATCATATCAAGTTTTGATATGGTAGGTTTCTCACATAGCAACAGATACAGAGGGTTCAAAGAAGACATCAGAATAGCATTAAGACATAAAGGCAATATAAAACTGACCACGAAAGTGAGCCTGTTTTATGTGTATATCATTGTACTTGGCAAGTGTATTGATTTTTCAAAGCGTTATTTTCCAAAGACTTTCCGGAAAATAAAAAGCATCAAGGATAAGGATAAAGGTATTTAACCATGCTCCCATATTACATTTTCTTTATGTACTTCGGCCTTTGTGCCTGTCTCGATTATTTGAGACAGGACGAGCAATTGGCCGCACTGAAGAAAACTGTTTTTATGGTGGGGTTTTTCATGATACTGTTCTTTGTCGGCTTTCGCTACAAGATAGGGAGTGACTGGCGTGTCTATATACAGCTGTATGAAGAAGGTACCCCATTGATGGAATTGTTGCAGGGGCACAATCTTGGCTTTTCCGATGACTTTACAGAACCAGGATATAAACTGTTTGCGGCATTATTCCGTGGTCTGGGATTTGATTTTGGGATGTTCGTCTTTGTGGTCACTTTCTTTAATGCGATATCCTTATACATATTCATCGCCAAAAGCAAAATACAGAATAAGTTATCATTTCTCGCTGTCGTACTCATTCTCACAACATTTCTGGAGTTTGATATTCTACGGCAATCGCTGGCATTTCATATCGTACTGTATGCATTCATATCAGAAAGGCTAAAGGTATTCCGCTTTTTAGGGCTTACTGTGCTGGCCATGATGTTTCACTATACAGCGGTCGTCTTTTTTGCGTTCTACTTTTTCCAGAAGCTGAAAGTATCGCGGTTAGGGGTCACGCTGGTATTGATCATTTACTTTATATCCCTGTTTGTCACACTGCCGGTCATTACTGCTTTTCTTGAATTGATCGAGCCATTCGTAGGAGGGGTGCTATCTGCAATTATTGCAAAGGGACAAAGCCTGATCAAAGGATTTGAGTTCTCCAGAAATGTCAGCTTTACCTCTCTTTTAAACCTGGGATTTCTTTTCCTGCTGGCCAGAGGTGTAAAGGACCTGAAATTATCAGCGACCGAATGGGTGCTGGTAAAGATGTTCCTTTTTTATATTTTATTGAATGCTACACTAAAGGAAGTACAGGAAGTGGCAGACAGGTTTTCATACTACTTTAATTTCGGGATCGCATTTATGTTCGCACTGCTGACGGCGCTGGTGCCTATCAGAGAAAGAAAGCAGTTGTTAATGCTCACTCCCCTTGTTTTTATATTATTACGTTTATTCCTGCATTTCAAGCAGCCCCCTATCAGAATGGGACAGACTCCGTACAGGAATTACTTTTTTGTAAATGAGTCAGATGAACGGATAATAAAGATGCGCTATGACCTTATGATCAAATTGAAAGTATCGGAGAATGAAGGGAAACAGTAGGATAACATTTCTTGTTCCTGGCAGGGGAACGAGGCCGGTGGGTGGGTTCAGAGTGGTGTACGAATATGCCAACAGATTATCTGAACAGGGATATGAAGTAACGATCGCTCATATAGCCTGGTTATACAAAACCAACCCTATGCTGGCAGGTATCGGCAGGTATTTTTACTGTCTGTTCTTTTACAGACTGTACAAACCCTGGTTCCCTTTGCATAAATCAGTACGTAACAGGTGGTTCATTGCACCATTGAACGGACTCATTCCGGATGGTGAATTTGTGATAGCCACCTCCTGGGAAACATCTGAGTATGTGGCAGCCCTACCTGAAAGCAAGGGTAAGAAGGTATACCTCGTACAGGGAGATGAATCGCAGTTTACCTACGTCGCAGAAAAAGGACAGGTGCAAAGAGTGCTTGATACCTGGCGCCTGCCATTACATAAGATCGCTATTTCGACCTGGCTGCAGCAACGTATCGCTACAGAAGTAGGTGGTAAAAGTGAAGTGATCTTTAACGGATTGAATTTTGATGAATTTTATAAAACAACTCCTCCGACAGAAAGAGATGCTTCGACCGTGATGATGCTGTACCATTTATCGCCAAATAAAGGCTGTGCTGAAGGGCTCGCTGCATTGCGTCTTCTGAAGGAAGAGGTGAAGGACCTGAAAGCGATACTGTTTGGTATGCCGGCAAAACCGGAAGGACTGGAAGACTGGATCGAATATTATCAGACGCCGTCCAGGGAGACCCTGAGAGGCTTGTACAACAGAGCAGCTATCTTCTTATGTCCTTCTCATTCCGAAGGCTGGGGATTGACCGTTTCTGAGGCGATGCAATGTGGCTGTGCAGTTGTGACAAGTGATATTGGAGGATTTAAGGACTTTGTACATGAAAATGTCAATGGCTTATGCTTCAAGGTCCGTGATATAAATGCCATGGCATCCGCGTTGCAACAGCTGGTCCTCGATAAGGCATTACGTGTGCAACTGGCAGAGCAAGGATATAGTGATATTCAGCATTTCACCTGGAAGAGAGCGGTGGACAAATTTACAAACCTGCTAAAAACAATCTGAAGGAAATGATTTCTGTGTGCATGGCGACATATAACGGAGAACTGTTCATTAAAGAACAGATCGATTCGATATTGGAACAACTGGGCGCCAATGATGAACTGATCATTTCGGACGACGGGTCTAAAGACGGCACGATCGACATTATCAATGCCATTGGAGATAGCAGGATCAGGGTATTGCACGGGAACTTCCGGAATGTGATCAAAAATTTTGAGAACGCATTATCAGCAGCCAGCGGTGAGTACATATTCCTGGCTGACCAGGACGATGTGTGGGTAGAAGGGAAGGTGGCGCGTACGCTGGAATTATTGCAGGAGGCCGATCTGGTCGTTTCGGACTCATATATTGTAAATGAAAGGCTGGAAGTGCTGTACAATTCTTTTTTTGACCTGTATAGTTCCGGTAAAGGCCTACTAAAAAATATTAGCAAAAGCACCTATTTTGGGTCTTGTATGGCATTCAGACAGCGCCTGCTGAAACGCTCATTGCCGTTTCCGGATACCCGGGAGATCGGACATGATCTGTGGATCGGCCTGGTGGGAGAGATGACGGGAAAAGTGCTGTTTGTGAAGGAACCATTGATCCGTTACAGAAGACATAGTGCGGCATTTACGAGTGCCGGTCTCAGTAAAAGTAACAGGAGCTTATTTATCAAGTTGAAGGGAAGAGTGATCATGATACGTGAAATCGCAAAATTTTATCTGAATTATAAGTTATGCAAAAAGGATTAGTGTCTATAATTACCCCGGTGTACAACGCGGGGAAATTTGTGCATGAGACAATTGAGTCTGTTCTGGCTCAGACATATCCGGATTGGGAAATGCTGCTTGTTGACGATGGGTCAAAAGACAACAGTGCAGAAGTCATCAACCGGTATGTTCAAAAAGATGCCCGTATCAAACTGTTCTCACAACAGAACGGCGGATCAGCCGCTGCGAGGAACAACGGGATCAGGCGGGCAGCCGGACAGTATATTGCATTACTTGATGCGGATGATGTGTGGGACACTAATTTTCTTGAGAGCCAGATCGCATTACTGAAAAAGCATGATGCAACGCTGGTATATGCTTCTCATAGAAGAATCGATGAACACTCACAGGAGTTCATGCGTCCTTTCCTTGTACCTGAAAAAGTTGACTATAACAGTCTCCTGAAGACCTGTTCTATATCCTGCCTGACCGGCTTATACGATATCACACGCTTCGGTAAGATGTATCTGCGGGAAGACCTGAAGAGCCTTCGCGATGATTATGTATTCTGGCTGGAAATCGTGAAGAAGTGTAAAGTAGCCTATGGCAATAAAGATATTATTGCCAGCTACCGCGTGTTGAGTAACTCCACTTCACGTAAGAAGAAGAAAGTGATCAAACCACAGTTTCTCGTCTACTATAAAATCGAAAAACTGGGAATTTTTAGAAGTTTATACTACCTGGCGCACTGGGCTGTTAACGGGTATGCAAAATACAGAGCATGAAAAATTACGATTATCTGGTAGTAGGCGCAGGCCTGTTTGGTTCAGTATTTTCGCATGAAGCACATAAAGCCGGAAAGAAGTGTCTGGTTATTGACAAACGTGAACACATCGGTGGAAATATATACTGTGAAAATGTGAATGGCATCAACGTACATAAATACGGTGCGCACATTTTTCACACCAGCAACAAAGAGATATGGGACTATGTGAATTCCTTCGTAGAGTTCAACAGATATACCAATTCTCCTGTAGCGAACTATAAAGGCGAGTTATACAACCTGCCTTTTAACATGAACACCTTCTATCAGCTGTGGAAGGTGAACACACCGGAAGCTGCCAGAGAGAAGATCAATGAGCAGGTAAGCAAACTGGGGATCACCGATCCACAGAACCTGGAAGAACAGGCGCTGTCGCTGGTAGGTGAGGATATCTACTATAAACTGATCAAGGAATACACAGAGAAACAATGGGGACGTTCTGCAAAAGACCTGCCTGCATTTATTATCAAAAGGCTCCCGCTGAGGTTCACGTTTGATAATAACTACTTTGATGATAAGTATCAGGGTATTCCTGTCGGCGGATATAATGCGCTGGTGGAAAAAATGCTGGAGAACGCAGAAGTGCGTCTGGGGGTAGACTTCTTTGAACAGCGGGAAGCTTTGACAGCACTCGCGGATAAAGTTGTTTATACCGGTATGATCGACCAGTATTTTGAATACCGTTTCGGAAAACTGGAGTACAGAAGTTTACGTTTTGAGCACCAGGAACTGGAAACTGCAAACTATCAGGGCAATGCTGTCGTAAATTACACAGATAAAGAAACCCCTTTCACCAGGATCATCGAGCATAAGCATTTCGAATTCGGAACGCAGCCGACCACAGTGATCACAAAGGAGTATCCGGCAGAATGGACCGACAAGCAGGAACCTTACTATCCGATCAACGATAACAGGAACGAAGAGCTGTATAAAAAATACAAAGAACTTGCTGCCGTTGAGGAAAATGTGATCTTTGGAGGCAGATTAGCGGAATATAAGTACTATGACATGCATCATGTGATAGCACATGCATTAAAGAAAGCAAGAACAGAATTAGACAGTACCAAATAGTGTTATGAAAAAAGCATTAATTACAGGAATTACTGGTCAGGACGGTGCGTACCTTTCTGAGTTGTTATTAGAAAAAGGATACGAAGTACACGGTATCAAACGTCGTAGCTCGTTATTGAATACCGATCGTATTGATCATCTTTATCAGGACCCCCATGAGAAAGATGTAAATTTCAAACTCCATTATGGTGATCTGACAGATTCGACCAATCTGATCCGCATCATTCAGCAGGTACAGCCGGACGAGATCTATAATCTCGGCGCTATGAGCCATGTACAGGTAAGTTTTGAGACGCCGGAATATACTGCGAACGCAGATGGTATCGGTACGTTGAGGATACTCGAAGCGGTACGTTTACTGGGATTGACAAAGACAACTAAAATATATCAGGCTTCTACCTCAGAGCTTTACGGCCTTGTACAGGAGATACCACAGTCAGAAAGAACACCTTTCTACCCAAGATCACCTTATGCAGTAGCTAAAATGTATGCTTACTGGATCACTGTCAATTACAGGGAAGCTTACGATATGTTCGCATGTAATGGCATCTTATTTAACCATGAGAGCCCGCTGCGTGGAGAAACGTTCGTAACGAGAAAGATCACAAGGGCGGTGGCTAAGATCGCACTTGGCATGCAGGATAAACTCTTTATGGGTAATCTCGATGCACAGAGAGACTGGGGCCATGCGAAAGACTATGTGGAAGCGATGTGGCGCATTCTCCAGCAGGACAAACCGGAAGACTATGTAATCGCTACCGGTATTACTACACCGGTGAGAACTTTCATTACCATGGCATTTGCGGAAGCAGGTATTGAAGTAGTGTTCGAAGGAAAAGGCATTGACGAGAAAGGACTTGTAAAAAGTGTTGCAGCAGGTATTACCCATCTCCAGCCAGGTCAGGAAATAGTAGTGATCGATCCAAGGTATTTCAGACCAACTGAGGTTGACCTGCTGATCGGAGACCCGACAAAGGCACAACAGCAGCTCGGGTGGAAACCTAAATACGATTTACCTGCGCTGGTGAAGGAAATGGTAATTGCTGACCTGAAGCTGTTCAAACGCGAGAAATTGCTGAAGGATGCCGGGTATGACGTCTTAAACCAATATGAATAAGCGCATGGAAAAACATAGCAGGATATATGTCGCAGGGCATCGGGGAATGGTAGGTTCTGCCATTGTGAGAAGACTGGAAAAAGAAGGTTTTGATAATATCATCACAAGAGGTTCGAAAGAACTGGATCTCAGAGATCAGGCAGCTACTGCAGCTTTCTTTGCGCAGGAAAAGCCCGAATATGTGTTTCTCGCAGCTGCAAAAGTAGGCGGTATCGTAGCCAACAATACCTACAGAGCCGACTTTATCTATGAGAACATTATGATCCAGAATAATGTTATCCATTCGGCTTATACTGCTGGTGTAAAAAAGCTCATGTTCCTTGGCTCATCATGTATATATCCCAAACTGGCGCCACAGCCATTGAAGGAAGAATATCTGCTGACAGGACTGCTGGAGCCTACCAATGAGCCTTATGCGATCGCCAAGATTGCCGGTATCAAAATGTGTGAGGCCTACAGAGCACAGTATAACTGTAATTTCATTTCCGTAATGCCTACAAATCTTTACGGTCCCAATGACAATTACGATCTGAAGAATTCACATGTTTTACCAGCATTGCTGCGTAAGTTCCATGAAGCAAAACAGGCAGATGCACCGGAGGTAGTGATCTGGGGTACAGGTAGCCCGCTGAGGGAGTTCCTGCACGCAGATGATATGGCCGATGCATGTTTCTTCCTGATGCAGCAGTATAATGAAGAAGGCTTTGTTAACATCGGTATTGGTCATGACATCAGTATTAAAGACCTGGCGCAGATGATCAAAGAAATAGTAGGGTACAATGGAAGCCTTGTATTCGATACTTCCAAACCGGATGGTACGCCAAGAAAATTAATGGATGTAAATAAACTCACAGATCTGGGCTGGAAAGCCAGCATCGGATTGAAAGAGGGGATCAGCACCGTATACACAGAGTTGCTGAATACTATCTGGAAATAATTACCTGCGACTTATTGTCCCAGGCATTTCCTGTAAAGGTTATACACAGACGATGCGCATTGTTCGATAGTATAATGTTCAACAGTATCAATAGCATTTTTTACAAAGAAATTGTACAGTTGTTCATCTGCTATCAGCATGCGCATTTTCTCATATAGTTCTTCGTGTGCTGTCGTGTAGAGCAGGCCGTTATGGCCATCTGTAATGATCTCCATTGTGCCGGCAGCCTTGTAACCTATCACTGGTATGCCATAACTCATTGCTTCAATCGTTACCCTTCCCAGTGCCTCATTTTTAGAGCACATTAGCAGACAGTTGATCTGCTTATATACAGATTCAATATTGTCAATAAAGCCGGTGAATTCGACCTTGTCTTCCATATGGTGCGCGGCCGTATAATCCGTCAGTTGTTTCAGATATGCTTCCATACCGGTACCCACGATCAGCAGTTTTACATTACTTAGTTTTTGCTGTAACAGGTAAAATGCCTGGAGGGCTTCCAGTTGGTTCTTCTCACTGTTCAGGTTACCAACGATCGCAAATGTGAACGTGCCGGACGTGTTTTTTACATGTCCATGTTGCTGGAGATATTGCTTGTTTTGTTGCAGCGCTGCTTTGGATATGATACCGTTATAGATCAGTTCTTTGATCGGTGTACGGGCGGTAGCTACGCGTTCTGTATAGATAGCGTTACTGATGCTGATGACAGCAGTAGCCCGGTTAAGCCAGTGTTGAAAATAGCCATATCCAAAATTATAACGGATGCGGTAGTCTGCCCATCCGAATTCTCTGATATGCCATACTAAAGGCTTTCCTGTTTTTGCTGCAAAGTAGGAACCGATAAAAGTGACAGAAGAATTTACATGTATGATATCGCAGTCTTTGAATACATCCGCATATTTCGACACCGTTCTCCGGTTGGACAGGTACTTGATAAGACCTTTACCAGTTTCAATCAGGCTCCTCACAATACCTGGACGTACTTCCGGTGAATGATGTATTTCATTATAGGAAGGGATAATCGTGCATTGAATATTCCTGGACCGTGCTATCTCTGTTATTTTCCCATTGGCAGGAGCGATCAGGTGTATGTCCACATTATAGGAAGCGAGGCCAGACATGAGGTTGAGCAGTGACTTATTGGCCCCGTAAAGATCAGTGTAATGCGTAATGAAGACTACTTTCATTGCTATAAGTTGGATGCAAAGAAAACCAATTTGTTTTTATTGTACTTTATTTTCTTGTTTCTGCGCCCGCCAGAGGCAGTGTAGATGCGACAATACAGAAATATCAGTTATTGTATATTTATGGCTTTTTGTTATATGACGGGCCGCTTTAATATATGTAGAATGAGGTGGACTACCCAATATAGTACCTTGCTTAACGGGCTAATCCCTTATATTTGTAGCTGGCAAGCAAATTCTACTCTATGTTTAGAAAGCGTATCTCCCATGTGTTTGTTCTGGTATGTTTAAGTATTGCAATCAGCTCCAACTTACAAGCACAAAGTATCGGTCGTCAATATTCGCTTGGATTTTATCAATCCGGCTCTGACAGCAGTGGGTATCACTCCTCACAAAGGGATTATTCTATTGAACCCGCCTTTGATCTTCCCAAGGGAGATACATTGCGGAAAAAAAGCTGGTTATACCGCAAGTTGTTCCGGGAACATCTGCTGGAAGTAACCGGAGAAGACTATACTTTTTATGCAAGTATACTGCCTGACCTGCTTGTCGGGCACAGCAGTGATAATGGTACTATCTGGACCAATACCCGTGGCGTGATCGCTGGTGGTACCATTGGCAAGAACCTGACCTTCCGTACTGAATTTTATGAAAACCAGGCCAAGATGCCAGCCTATCTGGACGCATTCGGCCGCCAGTATCAGATCGTACCGGGGCAGGGCGAATGGAAGCCTTTCTCCGGAACGAAATTCGACTATGCATATGCATCAGCATTGATCAATTATAAGGCTGGAAAGCATTTTGATTTTCAACTGGGTTATGACAAGAACTTTATCGGGGACGGTTATCGTTCGATGTTATTGTCAGATGCAGCATTTAACTATCCTTTCCTGAAGATAATAGCGAATGTGGGACGTGTGCAGTACACTACCATGTGGGCCCAGTTCATTGATATGAACTATCCGAAGGCCTCTTATGACAACGGATATCGTAAGAAATGGGGTGTATTTAACTACCTGGACTGGAACGTCAGCAAGAAGTTCTCTGTCGGATTATTTGAAGCGGTTATCTGGCAGGATTCGGATTCCAGCGGAAAACGTGGATTTGACGCAAGTTATCTGAACCCGATCGTATTCCTTCGCCCTGTGGAGTTCTCCGTAGGATCACCGGATAACGCATTACTGGGTTTCAATCTGAAATATGCACCTTCCCGTAACAGTACCTTCTATGGTCAGTTTATTCTGGATGAGTTCAAGTTTGATGAAGTTACCTCCGGTAAAGGCTGGTGGGGAAATAAGTTTGGTGGCCAGGTAGGTTTCCGCTCAAACAACATCTTTAAAGTACCTAATCTGAATGTACTCACTGAGTTCAATGCGGCAAGACCATACACTTATTCTCAGCGAACGACGCTCAATAACTATGGGCATTACGGGCAGTCACTTGCTCACCCCATGGGCGCTAACTTTATGGAATGGGTGAATATTGCAGACTATCGCTATAAGCGGTTGTTTCTGCGTGGACAGATAACAGTGGCTAAATATGGTCTGGATACAGCTGGTGTGAACTACGGTAAGGATATCAATAAGTCTTATACAACCCGTATGATGAGTTATGGTAACCATATCGGACAGGGGTTAAAAACCAATTTCCTGTATGTACAGGGTACAGCGGCATATCTGCTGAACCCGAAATATAACCTGCGTCTGGAAGCTTCTGTTACTGCAAGAAGAGAAAGCAACAGTCAGTGGAAGACCAATGAAATGATCTTTCAGGTGGGGCTGAGAAGCTCGTTCCGACAGCTATACTACGATTTGTAATGATCTGAAGCGCGTCTTCTGATCACACGTATATCTATCCCGCTAATAGGGAACGACGAATAACCGTCGTTACTTATTAGCGGGATTTTAATTTTTTAAGCAGGGGAGAGAGCATGTTCATCGCTTCTGCAAAGAAGACCTTGTTCAGCAGTTTGTTCAGTGGTAGTATCACCGCCGCCATTACCGCACCTGCAATGATGATCTTTATCAGGAAGGACTGGATAGGCAGCATATTTACCGCGATCAGTAATGGCGCCATGATCAGGCCTATAGCTACAGGACGCACGATCTGGCTGAAGAACTCATTAAATGTACCACCACTGTTTGGATAGATCAGTATAGGAGATGCTGCAAACAGCGATATTGTGATAGCGATCAGGTTCGCATAAACGATCCCGTTCAGCCCATAAATGGAGCCGATACTGATAGATACAGGGATGAACAGGAACATGGCCGCATTCCAGTAGAAAGACTGCTTTACCTTACCTTTTGACAGCAGTAAGGTACCCAGCGGATTAATGGTCGATCTGACCATATAATACATGGACAATACTCTCAGCGGGTAGATCGCACCTGTCCATTTGCTTCCGAATAAGATCAGTACGATCGGCTCTGCCATTACACAGATGAAAAGGTAGACAGGCACATTGAAAGAAGTGAGATAATTCACACTTTTCAGGTAGATGGACTTTAACTGCTCGTTATCATTTTTGATCTTCGCCATTACCGGGAAGGTCACCTGAGTAACGATAGGATTGATGATCTGCGCCGGGCGCATAGCCAGGTTTTTGGCGATGTTATAGATACCCAGTATCTCCACGCCGAGCAGCTTACCAATGATAAAGGTATCTACCTGTGTATTGAAATAGTTAAGCGTATTATCAGCTGTCTGGTACAAGCCAAAAGACAGGAACTGTTTTATTTCATTAAACCTGAAGTATAGGGTTGGTTTATGGAACTTTAACCCGGCAATGACAACGAGTGCAGCAGCAATGATAACGCCGCTCAGGTAGGAGAGTATCAGCGCATATACGCCAAATCCCTTCCAGGCGAGTACGACCGCTACTACAAATGAGATCAGTTTGGAAAGAATATCCCTTCTGGCGATATCGTTGAACAGCAGCTCTTTTTTCATCAGCGCATAGAACTGTTGTTCCAGTGGCTGGATCAGAAATGAAACACTGACCAGGATGATCACTTTGGTCAGAGAGGGCTCATGATAAAATGCAGCTACCAGTGGTGCTGTAAGCGCAAGTACCAGAAATAATGTCCATCCGACAGCGATATTGAGCCAGAACAGACTACTCAGTTGCTTTTTGGTAATATCCTGATTATAAATGATCGCATTGGATATCCCCATATCAAGAAATAACTGGGAGAACCCAATAAAGGATGTAGCCAGGGCCATGATACCAAACGCACCTGAATCAAGATACCGCGCCAGGATCGCTACCTGTAGAAATTGAACAACTACTCCTATCCCTGAGGACAGTGCTGTCCATTTCAATCCACTGATCGCTTTTTCCTTTAACATCTCAGTTCCTTATATTTAACACGGTATCAATAACACGCTCAATATTCGTAATGTGCTTTTCGAGTGTGAAATGTTCCTGAATTCTCTTTCTTCCGGCAAGCCCCAGCTTTTTAGCCAGTGCAAGGTCGTCGAGTATCTTTATCATGGCTACCGTCATGGCAGTAACGTCGCCTTCTTCAAACAGGTAACCGGTTTCTCCGTCGATCACTACATCCGGGATACCGGCATGTTTGGTGGAAACAACAGGTAATCCGCCGGCGCTTGCTTCCAGTACAGCTACAGGTGTACCTTCCCTGTCACCATTAGGCGCTGTGAGCGAGTGTTGTACAAAGGCGATGGTATCAGCATAGAGCGGGAGTATTTCCTGCGGACTGAGTATCCCTTTAAATTCTACATTACCTGCAATGTTGAGGTCTTTTACCAGTTGATCGCATTTTGCACGTAAAGGACCATCACCTACCATTCTCAGTTTCGCGTCAGGATGTTTCTGCAACGCTGCCGCAAAGGCCTGTAAGGTATTCTGTGGCGCCTTCTTATCTACAAAGCGTCCGATCGCCAGGAAGTTCTTTTGTGTGTAATTGCTGTTGACGTCAAAATAGAACTCTGCAGGACCGTATGTATTGATGGACAGTTTATTAGCAGGGCAGCCAAGGGAGATCAGCTGGTTATACATATGCTGGGATACAGCGAAGATGTGCGTAGCGTCTCTGAACAGTCGCTCGTAAGCTTCCTTCTGTGTAGCCAGGATTTCATGCAGATAGGCATCCAGACCATGAAAGAAAACGATCAGTGGAAGGTCCAGGGCTTTACAGACCTTTACCATCGCAGCCCCTGTCATACCGAATTCAGCGAGTACGACATTGATCTGTTGTTCCTTAAAATAGCGGATAAGTTTCTTCTCATGAAAGCTCAGGCTATCAGGGCTCAGTTTCTTATGCAGGCGGCGTCTGATCTTATTGAGGATATTATACTGAACTGAAAATTTGCCATCTTCTGACATCTCCGGAAGTGAGCCCCCATATAAATAAGTGATATTGGCGTTAATGTTTTTTTTGTGGTAGGCTATAAAAGTTTCTGAATATGCATTCTTATTAGGAGATATCAGAGCTAGATTGGCTTTTCTCATTTTCTCTTTAAAATTATTTAATAGTGGACGCTATAAAGGTTAAAGTTCGGCAAAGAAAGTTATTTTGATGCGATTTGGGTAATTTCTAAACATGAAATTGTTTGCTACCTTCGCAGGATGCATTATGTTACGGTTGAAGGACTCACTAAATCTTACGGCGCAGGGCCGCTTTTCAAGGATATTTCTTTTCACATTGAAGAAGGGGACAAGATAGCCCTGGTCGCTTTGAATGGCGCCGGTAAATCCACTTTGCTGCGCATTCTGTGCGGACAGGAATCACCCGACGCCGGTACTGTCTGGATCCACAAGGGCGTGAGCGTGGTAATGCTGGAGCAGCAATCTGACTTTGATCCACAGAAAACGATCTCTGCTAATATCTTTTCACAGTCTAATCCTGTTCTGGCCGCTATCAGAGACTATGAGCTGCTGACGGACGAGGAGGAGGGTGAGCCTGACCTGGATAAGCTGACGGCTGCTATCGAGCGTATGGACGAACTAAATGCCTGGCATTTTGATTCCAAAGTGAAGCAAATCCTGGGTAAACTGAATATCCATCACCTGGACCAGCGTATGGGAAGCCTGTCCGGTGGACAGCTGAAACGTGTAGCATTGGCTAAAGTGCTGATTGATATAGGCTTCGAACATCGTCATACGCTCCTGATTATGGATGAACCTACCAACCACCTGGATATCAACATGATCGAGTGGCTGGAAAATTACCTGGACCAGGAAAACGTGACTTTACTGCTCGTAACGCACGACCGTTACTTCCTGGACAGTGTTTGTAACGAAATAATGGAACTGGACCAGCAACAGCTGTTCATTTATAAAGGGAATTACGAAAACTACCTGGAGAAGAAAGCTGCCCGTGAGGAAAGCGATCGCGCCAGTGTGGAAAAAGCCCGCAATACCTTCCGGAAAGAGCTGGAATGGATGCGTAAGCAGCCAAAGGCCCGTACGACCAAATCCAAGTCCAGAATTGACGCATTTGAAGAAGTAAAGGAAAAGGCCAGTGTACGCCTGGAGAGACAGCAGCTGGAACTGAACGTGAAAATGAGCCGTCTGGGGGGAAAGATCATTGAACTGAAGAAAGTCTATAAAGCCTTCGGAGATCTGAAGATCCTGAACGGATTTGATTATACCTTCAAGAAAGGGGAAAGAATAGGCGTTGTGGGTAAAAACGGGGTAGGTAAATCTACCTTTCTGAATATGCTGCAGGGCATTGAAGCGCCGGATTCGGGTAAGATCAATACCGGTGAAACGGTGATCTTTGGTAACTACGATCAGCGGGGGCTTATTATTAAGGAGGATATGCGTGTGATCGAGTTTGTGAAAAACATCGCCGAAAACTTCCCATTGGCAGATGGTACAAAGGTAAGTGCCGCCCAATTCTTACAATTATTCCTGTTTACGCCTGAAAAGCAATATACTTATATCTCCAAACTAAGTGGTGGAGAGAAAAGAAGGCTGCACCTGCTCAGTATCCTCTTCCGTAATCCGAACTTCCTGATACTCGATGAGCCGACCAATGACCTTGATCTGCCAACGCTCAGCATTCTGGAAGAGTTCCTGTTGTCTTACCAGGGTTGTATCATCATTGTAACACACGACAGGTATTTCATGGATAAGCTGGTGGACCACCTTTTTGTGTTTGAGGGAGCTGGCGAAGTGCGTGACTTCCCCGGTAACTATAGCCAGTACAGAGACTGGGAGAAGGACCAGAATGAAAAAGGGAAGGAAGAAAGCCGTAATGAGCCGAAGGTAGCTGCCCAACCGGTATTAGAAACGCCTCCGCCTGCTGCGCCCGCTAAGAAAATGTCTTTCAAGGAAAAACGTGAGCTGGAACTGCTGGAAAAGGAAATTGCGTCCCTGGAAGCTGAAAAAAAGAGTATTGACGAGCAAATGGGAGCAGGTACACTGGCTTACGAACAGCTGGAACCACTTTCGCGCCGGGTAGGAGAGATCATCCAGTTATTGGATGACAAAGGCCTGCGCTGGATGGAATTGAGTGAAATGGATTGATTATAAATGTTTTATAATAAAAAAGGGACGCTATAATGGCGTCCCTTTTTTATTAACTGTGTTAATTGTCCTGTTTATCACGGATCTCAGAAGGTTTCAGATAGACCTTTTTACCCTTATCGTCCACATAGTATTTCCTGTCTTTCTTATCTATATACACCGTTTGTCCACCGGGCCCTTCTTTGCCTTTATATGTTTTATCGGTGATCTTCATGGCTCCTTTTACAGCCACGGAAGCGGTCTTGTTGCCGATTTTCTTCGCAGTGCTGTCCACGCCCTGGGCCATGCTGGTATGGCCGGCAAGAAGGGCCGCAACTGTTACTGATACAGCAACAAATCCGATACGCAATGTTCTCGAGATCATAACAATAGATTTTAAAGTTGTGTAAAGTCACTATGAATATTATTATTCAATTTTGATGCCAGCAACATCTTCCATATTTTTAGACTGCCACCATATGTATAGTATAATTTAATTTTAACGGTAAACGGTAATAGTTGGAGGAGATCTGGTATAAGGACCTTTCAGATCAGGAGCTCTGGAGCAGGCTGATAGATAGCGATGAAGGCGCATTGGCTTTCATTTATGATACATGGTTCGCGTCACTCTACAAGTATGGAATGAAAATACAGGCTGACAGCGGCCTGGTGAAAGATTGTATACACGATCTTTTTACGTCCCTATGGCATAGCCGTCAACAGCTCTCGGTAACGGACAGCATCAAATTCTACCTGTTTGCCAGCCTCAAGCGGAATATTGTCAAACATAGCAAGGCGGAAGGGCTTTTTAACCTGTTCAGGCAGCAGCCTGCCGCACAGGAATCACACATGCCGTCCTACGAGGAACGGCTGATCGATGAGCAGACCAATAACGAGCGCAACCTTAAGCTGGCGAAGGTGATCGATCAGTTACCAAAACGGCAGAAAGAAATCCTGTACCTCCGTTATTATGAAGGACTGTCCACACAGGAGACAGCCGAGATTATGTCACTGAGTGTTAATTCGACATATGTATTATTATCGAAAGCATTGAATTATCTCAAGAACCATAGTGGCGAATTATTGACTTTATTGGTCATATCGGGGTATCGACCCAACGGTTTCTAAAGAAATTATTGTTTTTTTAAAAAAAAGTTGAAAAAGACGCTAAGATTTTTTGATTTCACTGCTTTATGTATTTAAAGCCTATCAGGAACGCTGATTATGGATTATAAAGATTACACAGTAAAGGAGTTTCTACATGATGGAATGTTTCGGAAATGGATCACTGATCCGGATCACGAAACAAATACCTTTTGGGAAATCTGGCTGCGTGATAATCCTGATCACCGTGTGACCGTAGAGCAGGCACGGGATGTACTGCTGATGATCGGACCGGATGAGCATATACCTACTGCGGAAGACCAGGCGGAAGTCTGGAGCCGTGTTGCTTATTCCATCCAACAGGTACCTGAGAAAAGGCGGATTTTCATCGCCTGGCGTTATGCAGCGGCATTTGCCGGTGTATTGGCGGTGACTGCTGCTTCCTGGTATTTCATGCATAAGAAAGAACCAGTGCTGGTCAGCTATGTCACCCCGTATGGTGAAACCAAAAAGATCACTTTGCCGGATAGCTCCGTTGTAACGCTGAATGCCAATTCAAAGCTCAGGTTCAGCATGGGTAGTGATGGTAAACGTGAGGTATGGATAGATGGGGAAGGTTTTTTTACTGTTCTCCACGAAAGCCACAATGAACCATTTGCCGTACATACCTCTGATGTGGACGTACAGGTGATAGGAACAGCATTTAATGTCAGCACCAGACGTATTATGACACGTGTGGTACTTAATAGCGGCGCCGTAAAACTGAAGCTGAATGGCAAAGGACAGGAAGACCTGAGCATGAAGCCCGGTGAAATGGTGACTTTTTCAACCAAAACTAATCAGTTGTCACGCCGGAAAGTAAATCCGGCAGATTATAATGCATGGCTCGACAATATGTTCGTCTTCAATGAAGCAACTATTGCGGAAGTAGCCGAAGTATTAAACGAGAACTTAGGGATTAACATTAAGATAGAAGAGCAGGAACTACAGAAGGAGTTATTTACAGGTAGCATACCAATGTCAGATGTAGAAATATTTTTCAGAACACTGTCACGGTCCTTACATGTGGTTATCGAAAAAAAGGACAATCAAAACTACAGCATCAGGAGAAAAACAACCTAGTGGAGTTTAGTCGATAAAAATTCAACCTACCAACCTTAATCTATTGCTTATGCCTGGAAATTACTTTAGGTGTATAGGGGATCGTATTGCCCTGTTGTTACTGTTGCCTGCCATGGGGTATGCGGCATCAGATAATGTACACCATCAACCGCAGCAGGAGTTGTATGCTGCGAGCGCATTTAATCAGTCCAAGGGAAGACAGACCTTAAAAGATATCCTTGTCTCTTTGGAAGCGAAGTATAAGGTGCGTATTAACTATGTAGGTCAGTCGATCGGCAGTATCCAGACAGAGCCGCCTGTCGCCAAAGGCGCATCTGTGAAATTTATTCAGTATCTCAACCAGTTCCTGAAACCACTTGGCCTGGAAGCAGAGGAATCTGGCGCCAACATGTTTATCATCTATAAACAGGAAGGTGCAGCTCCTGCTCCTAAACCAGCAGCGCCGGCAGAAAAAAAAGAAACGGCAGAGCAGCAAAAACCGGCAGCCATTAATATATCCGGTCTCGTTACGGATGATGCAGGCGTTCCCTTACCGGGCGTAACAGTTGTTGTGAAAGGTACTTCCAACGGTGTACATACTTCCAATGACGGTAAATATGAACTGAAGAATGTGCCTGAAAATGCGCATATCGTATTCAGCTTTATCGGTTTCAAATCACAGGAACTTGTTCTGAAAGGTCAGCATAGACTGGACGTACGTTTAAAGACGGATGTACAGGCCGTAAAAGATGTGGTAGTAACCGGTTACTATGAGATCAAGAAAGAAAGCTTCACGGGTATCGCAACCGTCCTTACTTCTGATGATATCAAAAAAGTAAATCCACAGAACGTACTGAGCAGTCTGCAGGCATATGACCCTTCATTTAAGTTGGTTGAAAACAATTTACTGGGTTCCAATCCAAACAGAATTCCTAATATCAATGTAAGGGGTACTACCGCACTGCCAAGCGCGGATGTATCCAAACTAACGAGAAACAGTATGCTGACCGGTGTTACCAATCAGCCTACTTTTATCCTCGATGGTTACGAGGTGAACGTACAAACAGTGTTTGACCTCGATCCGAACAGGATCGCTTCCATGACCTTGCTGAAAGATGCAGCGGCAACAGCGATCTATGGTTCAAGGGCAGCGAACGGTGTTGTGGTGATCCGCACAAAAGCGCCGAAAGAAGGTAAGCTGGCAGTTAACTATGGTTATGAGATGACGGTGAATGCACCTGATCTTTCTGATTACCATGTACTGAATGCAGGAGAGAAACTGGAGTATGAAAGACTGGCGAAACTGTATGAATCCAATAACGTAGATGCGCCGATCGACCTGGAGAAAGAATATTACCAGAAAAAGAAAAACGTGCTCGCCGGTGTAAATACCTATTGGTTGTCACAACCTTTACAGGTAGACCTCGGACACAAACATTCCCTATATCTGGAAGGTGGTACGCCTGTTGTAAAATATGGTCTGGATATGCGTTATCAGTCCAATAACGGTGTAATGAAAGGCTCTTACAGAAAACGTTATGGCCTTGCCGCATCCCTCTCCTACAACGTGCAGAACAAGATACAGTTCAGGAACCAGATGTCGATCACACAGGTAGATGGAAGAGAATCTCCTTACAGAGAGTTTTCCAACTATGTAAGAATGAACCCTTACTATCCAAAGACAGATTCAAGCGGCAGACTGTTACGTGAAGTAGACAAATGGAGTTATCGTGGTGGCGCTAATGGTGGCGCGGTTACCGATGCGGTATTGAACCCTATGTATGAAGCAACTACCGGTAGTCTCGAGAAGAACCAGTATGTAGAGTTCATGGACGCGTTTTCAGGTGAATGGACCATTAATCCTGCATTAAGATTAAGAGGCCAGATATCCCTCACAAAGAGAAGATCAACAGCAGATAAATTCACCTCACCATTCAGTAACGAGTATTATAACGTAAGTGGAAATGATCTGAAAGACCGTGGTAAGTATACGTTTGCCGATGAAGATTTCTGGCAGGCAGATGGTAGTCTGACGCTGAGCTATGCAAAACAGATCAGGTCTAACTTCCTGAACGTATCACTGGGTACAAATATTCAGGACAGAAGCAATGATAGCAAGTCTTTTGTTGCACAGGGTTTCTCCAATGACAGATTCTCTCAGATCGAGTTTGCCCGTACTTATGAAAAAGATGGTTCTCCAAGTGGTGAATATACGCAGGACCGCCTGATCGGTTCATTCCTCTATGTGAACTATTCTTATAAAAATAAGTTCCTGATGGACGGTACCGTACGTCTGGACGGATCATCCAAATTTGGTACTGATTCCCGCATGGCTACCTTCTGGTCCTATGGTCTGGGATGGAATGTACACAATGAAAAATTCATTCCACGTAAGGTTATTTCACAATTGACGCTGAGGGCTACAACAGGTCTGACGGGTGATGTATCCTTCCCGTCTTATTTATCTAATACCACTTATCAGTATTATAGCAATGACTGGTATTCAACAGGTGTAGGCGCGATTTTCAGAACGTATGGTAACTCCTCCCTGAGATGGCAGCGTACTAAAAACTATGATGCCGGTATGGAACTGGACCTGTTCAATGGCCGTTTCTATATTGCTCCACGTTATTACTATAAACTCACTAAAGACCTGCTTGCGGATATTATCGTACCGCCATCAACCGGTTTTACAGACTACAAAGCCAACCTCGGTGAAATGGTCAACCGTGGTTTTGAGATCAACGTACGCAGTAATGTGCTGAGAGGTAAGAACTGGTCTTTCAACCTGTTTGCTAACCTGGTGACGAACAAAAACAAGATCACCAAGATCTCCAATGCGCTGAAGAGCTACAATGATAAAGTAGATGATAAGCAGGAGAGCGATCCTAATCTGAATTCTGTTCCGCTGCTGCGTTTCCAGGAAGGACAATCCCTGAATACGATCTATGCAGTAAGATCAATGGGTATCGATCCGGAAAATGGTAAAGAGATATTCGTGAAGAAAGATGGTACCTACACACATACCTACAGTGTGAAAGACATGGTGCCTGTTGGCGATATGACCACCAAGCTGGAAGGCACCTTCGGCGGTAGCCTGTATTATGGCAACTGGGTGGCTGAGGTAAGGTTCTATACAAAAGGCGGTGGTGATCTGTATAACCAGACACTGGTTGACCGTGTAGAGAATGCCGATCCAAGATATAATGTGGATAGCCGCGTACTGCAATCCAGATGGAAACAGCCAGGTGATCATGCACTGTTCAAAGACATCGCAGATCAGGGTTCTACCCGTACTTCTTCCCGTTTTGTACAACGTGATAACGTAGTGGAATTAAAATCTGTTTATCTGGCGTACAACGTGCCGATGGCAGTGGCCAAACGTTACAGGATGAATAACCTGCGTTGTTCACTGAACCTGAATGATGTGTGGAGAACATCCACGATAGATGCAGAAAGAGGTATCGATTATCCTTTTGCGAGAACATTCACCTTCTCATTATCTACTCAGTTCTAAAAAGCAGCAAGATGAAGAAATATTATACACTTATAATAGTGATGGCGACCGGTTTGATGTCCTGCAGCAAATGGCTGGACGTAACGCCGAAATCAGAGGTGTCGCAGGGAGCTTTGTTCAGTACACAATCAGGTTTTGAAGAAGCGCTGAATGGTGTGTACAGCCGTTGTACGCAGGAAGATAGTTATGGTAAGGAGATCACCTGTGGTTTCCTGGACGTACTGGCGCAGAACTATGTTATTACCAGTCAGGACCCACAGGCGTACAAGCAGACTTCCATCTATAACTATGAAGAAGAAAACTTCATGAGAAGAAGGGATGATGCCTGGAAAGCGCTGTATGCTGCAATAGCAAACAGTAACCTGATCCTGCATCATATTAAAGGACAGGAGAAGCTGTTTGCCGGTCAGGAGTATTCACTGATTAAAGGTGAAGCACTGGCGCTGAGAGCGTACCTGCATTTTGATCTGCTGCGTATGTTCGGTCCCTCTTATGTAAGCGATCCGAGTGCAAAGGCTATTCCATATGTTATGGAGTTCTCTAAAAAAATTACGCCGATGTCAAGTGTACGGGAGGTCCTGGACTCTGCTATTCTTGATCTCACAGAAGCGAAGGCGCTGCTGAAGGCATCTGATCCGATCCTGAACGCAGGTTATAAAGTAGGTTACCCTGCAAAGGATTCCAGCACAGAGGAATCAGGTGCGTTGTTCCTGCAGAACCGTCGTCATCGCCTGAATTACTATGCTGTTTGTGGTGAACTGGCGAGAGTATATCTCTATAAAGGCGATAAAGCGAATGCGCTGGCGAATGCCCTGGAAGTGATCGATTCCAAGAAGTTCCCCTGGACACGCCAGAATGATTTCCTGAACCCGAATGATGAAAAGAAAGACCGTATCCTCTACAGAGAATTACTGTTTGGATGGTATGTGCCTAATATGTCCGGCGCACTGAACAGCCGTTTCAGAAATGGTGAAAGCGCCCTGTTCATTACCAGCTCTGAAGGACAGAATATGTATGAAACAGGTGGTGTTGGTGGAGATGACTTCCGTTATAAGCAATGGTTCAGCGAGCAGAGCGGTGGTCTGGGTACCCGTTTACAGCTTGAAAAATACTACCGCGACGGAGATGCGAACATTCACTACCAGATGGCGCCGGCTATCCGTCTGAGCGAAATGTATTACATCGCAGCAGAGTGTACGTTTGATACTGATCCTGCAAAGGCCTGGGATTACTTCAATGAAGTAAGGCTTCACAGGGGTATTGGTACCCGCATTACGGAAGAACGTTCAAAAGATGTGTTCATGACGGAGCTTGTAAAAGAAAGCCGTAAAGAGTTCTATGGTGAAGGCCAGATCTTTTACATGTACAAACGTCTTAACAGGGCAGTAACAGGGTTGGCGGGTATACAGTATCCGGCTACGAATAAAATGTTCGTGTTCCCTTTACCTGATGATGAAATCCAATTCGGTAACCGATAAAAACCTGCGGCCAGATGAAAAAGATTTATTTATTCGGAGTGCTTTGCTGCATGGTCTTGTTTGCCTGCAAAAAAGATGAAACTCCTTTGTTCGATACAACAGAGAACGTTTATTTTGATTTCACACCTAACGATCCGAGTGATAAAACAGACAGCCTGTTGTATTCATTCGCCTATTTCCCTGATAAAGGAGAAGATACCGTATATGTGCCAGTGAGGATTTCAGGTTTCCGTGTTGCGCATGAGCGGACATTTATTCTGGAAACGGTGGACAGCAGTACTACTGCAAAATCAGGCCTGGATTTCAAGGCGCTGGAGAAAGAATACGTTATGCCGGCTGATTCAGGCTTATGTCTGGTGCCTTTGATCCTTTACAATAAGGATACGATACTGAAGTCCAAAACGCTTACCATTGGTCTTACGCTGAAAGCATCCAAAGACTTCGGTGTCACCTTTAAACTGCAGAATAAGGGTATCGTGAAGTTTTCCAACAGACTGGAAAAACCAAACTGGTGGAATACCTGGGCCGGTGAGCTGGGTGACTACTCCCGCGTGAAACATGAGCTCTTTATCAGGGTATCAGGCGCCACTGAGTTAGGTACGAACCTGCAGGATTTCAACACAATTCCAAAAGCCCTGTATCACACAAGACGCTTCAAGACCTTCCTGTTAGACCCTTTTAAATGGGTAGAGCAGTTTCCTACAGAAGGGTATGTTATTACAAAAGAAGCAGATGGTTTTTACTATTTCTACAGCAGCAAGAACCCAGATAATAAGTACAAGCTGGAACTGAACCCGGATGATGGCAGATATTATTTCAGGGATGAAAATGGTAAACGTATCTAGGCAAAACTTACAACAATGAAGAAATCACTTTTTTATATACTTATTGCTGCTTTGCTTCCCTTTCTGGCATCCTGCTTCAAGGATAAAGGGAATTATGATTATGTAAAAGTTGAGGATCCGGTTATCACCAATCTGGATACAGCATATACTGTTTTTACAGGAGATAGTCTCATCATCGAACCTAAAATAGTACTTCCGGGTGGCAGAACGGATATGACCTGCCACTGGATAATACAGATCCCGTCTGAAGCCCGTTCAGATGATTATGATGGTCCTGCATTGAGAATTCTGTACGGTCTTGGTTCCAACAGATACAGCTGTATATTCACTGTAAAGGACAATACGACCGGGCTGAAGTATTTCTACGAATTCGTCATCAATGGTAAAACAGAGTTTACCACAGGTACATTGGTGCTTTCGGATGAAGGCGGACAGGCGAAGCTCTCTTTTGTGAAGCCAGATGGTTCAGTAAAACCTGATCTTTATCCGGCTATCAATAATGGTGAAAACCTGGGGACAAATCCTCTGCAGATCGTGCCATTGCGTAACCAGTATTACCTGAACGTAACGTTGTCCTACTGGATCGTATGTGCCGGAGGTCCTAATCCGGCTGTGCAGATCAAACCTGATGATCTGAAGCGGATGAAATACCTGAAAGAGAATTTTTACGATCCACCGGGAGACATACATCCGGCTTATTTTCAGAAATTGCTGGATGGAACGACGACTGCTGTAATGAACGATAAATTGTACTTCGGAACAGTAGAAACGGCGCCATTCGGTACTTATTACGGCTATTTCAGTAATCCGATCGCCGGCGATTATAACCTGTCCGGAAACCTTATCTTCACCAGCAATGATAAAGGTTTATACTACATGGGCTTTGACAAGGTGAAAAAGCGTTTTGTACGTTTTGACCGTACAACCTATTACGGCACCAATTATACGCAGGAAGATTCACTGTTCAATCCAAAGGACCTGAAGATGGACCTGCTTGACCTGGAGAAGATCACTGAAAATGATGTATATGCCTTTTGTGACAGCGTTGGTAAGACCTATGAGGTGAAGTTCGCCCTGAACTTCCTGGAAGGAAATTCCCGCTTTAAAACCACCTACAAACGGAAGTTCAAAGGCGATAGTCTGGTGACTGATCAAACCAAATGGCAATCTTCCGCTTTAGGCGTGTTCTATTTCACTTCTCATGATAAGATCTATCGTTACAATCCGCTGAACCAGGAAATCAAAGCACTGGATGCGAATTTCGGTGGCAAAGACGTAACCATGATCAAAGTGATGGATGAGGTAAACAAACTGATCGCAGGTACAGATGGAAGTTATTATACACTCGATATAAGCACCGGGAAAAATGGAAATATCCTTAACCAGATCAATGGTCTTCCGGGGAAAGTAGTTGACGTTTTTATACGATGATAGCATCTAGCACTATCCTGAAACCCTATTAACCAACCATTACCAAAAACGGAACGCCCCACGATTCAATCGTGGGGCGCTGTTTTTTCCCGAAGGAACAGCTTATTTGCAATCTCCTTTTACGAAAGGAGTTTCCTCATATTTCAGCTTCGTCAGGTCTTTTTCGAATACAGGTACACCTTCCTTGTCCAGAGAGGACGGAATAGCCTCAAATACCTGGTTATTTTCCAGTTTGAACACAACAGGTCTCACACTGGTCTGACCCTCGCTCATAAAACGGTATTCTGCTTCAATGATGTTATTATTGATCGTACCGGTAATAGCGCCCTGGTTTTTGTCCTTTTCAAAGATGCGGTATTCCAGCTTGCCATTGATCACTTCATTATCTGTTTCGAACTGCAGATAAGAAGTATCCTTGCCTGATATACGGGTAAAGCATTGAGGGCCTGCGGCTACGATAGCGGAAGCAGGAGTGGCAGCACTGCTGTCTTTCCCTTCCGTTTCGGTAGTGGTCCTGGCGGATTGTTGACAACTAAACATGGTCAGTAAGGCTGCAGCTGCAAAATATAGTTTCATGTGACTGGTTTTTGCCTTATAGAACGAATAGTGTGCCAAGGAGTTACTTTGCCGTGTTAATTTATTTTCCCCAGAAACGGTCTTCCTGTTCCAGATCGGTGGAGTAGATTTTCGCTTTGACAATTTTCCCCCCTGTAACGGTATAAACGTCAATATTATCTACATCCAGTCTGGCGCCTGCTGCCCCTTCCGCCGTCCATTGGATGAGACAGGCTACACTGTTGCCACTGACAGCGATATCCTTGATCTTTGTAAGCGCCAGGGTGTTGCCGGTATGGGCAAACATGCCGCCTACCATCTGGAATACCTCATTAACATCCTTTTTAAAGCCGGAAAAACGGTTGTCACCAGGTTGTTCCCATTCTACGGCAGGATCGAGTAAAGCGGCCAGTGTCTGATTGTCTCCCTGCTGTACGGCGGTCAGGAATTGCGTTACTATCTGTTTTGCCTGATTTTCCATGTTGTTTGTTTTATTTAGGTGATTGTTTACTGCAAAACTATTCCTGATAAGCGGGGTGCTTATTATCTTTATACGACAAACAATTACCATTTCGCGACATGCTATGGAGAATATGCGCCGGCGCTTTGTACTTAACCTTATTGCGTATGCAGCTTTACGTGATGTGCCAGCTACGCAGTTATGCCGGTTGGCCGGCATTGACCTGGCTGTTTTACAACGTACCGAAGACTATACGATCAGTCAGCAGCAGCTGAATAATCTGTGGCGGGAGGCCAGTGCGCTTGCCGATGATATACTGTTCGGACTACATTTCGGAGAGTCCCTGCAGTTATCCGCATTGGGCGTGGTGGGAGAAATTATCCGGACCAGCGAAACTGTGGGTCAGGCTGTAAAACAGGCGGCCGCATTGTCGCATCTGCTGACTGACCTGTTCCGTGTCACGGTTGACCGCAACGATGCTCATTTTATCATACGTTTTCTGCCCTTAACGGAGCGTACAGAACTATTTGTATTCAGACAGACACTCGAACTGTTTATGGTCTTTGTCGTACATGAACTGGACGGATTACTGCTCCGTAAAGTAAAGCCGGTAACGGTGCGTCTGCCTTACAGCGTGGAACAGGAAACAGAGTATGCACGCGTGTTTCGCTGTGATGTAGAGAAGAGCGCAGAAGAGTATGCGCTGGTGTTTGATAACCATTACTGGACAGAACCACTGCTTAGCGCGAACTATGAAATACAACGTACATTGCTGCAGACCGTTGCTGCGAATAATAGTACAACGGGCGACTCATTGAAAGAGAAGATACATCAGTATCTGCTGACCAATGCCTATCTTGGCATCCGGTCACTGAGTGAGATCGCGGCCAATTTTAATGTCAGTCCGAGAACACTACAACGTAAACTAAAAGAAGAAGGGATCAGCTATCAGGATGTGGCGGACGAAGTCAGGAAATCATTGGCCATACATTATCTTGAAGAAGGCGGCTATCCCGTCAAAACGATCTCCTATATGCTGGGGTACAATGAACTGAGCGCATTTACAAGAGCTTTTAAAAGATGGACAGGTAAGACGCCTGTCAGTTATCAGAAGAATTAAATAACAGGTCCTACTTACTATTATAACAACTACACTATGGAAGCTAACAAGCCGATTGGCTGGTATCTGAAAGAAGCAGATAAACGTATCACTGCTTTTCTAAATGATGAATTCGCAGATCTTTCTATTTCCCGTCATCACTGGATGATCATGCAGCGCATAGCAGAACAGGGAAGTATCATCACCTGGGAATTTTTCCAGGAAATAAAGTCGACGGTCACGGTACAGCAATTCGGAGAGATCATACAATCCATGCTTGATCGTGGCTGGGTCACTGTTTCTGCAGAAGATAAATGTGTCTTCACTGCGGAGGGGCAGGGGGCGTATCAGCAGATAGGCGTGATACAACAGGAGCGGTCTGGCCGGATGTTGAACGGTATCACTGAAGGAGAGTATAATCTGATGATCAGTGTATTGAACAGAATAATCGTGAATATAGGGTAACACTGCATGCAGCAGCTAAAAACTGTTTTGGCTGTAATTGATTAATCGATACTTTTGTCTGGTCCCTGCGGGACTTCTAATGTTAAAATAAAACAATATTAATATGGCAAAGTTACCCAAGTTTATGATCGCCGACGATCCTGTTACGGATCCTGACAATGAGTATATCTTCCACACAGAGCAGCCCCGTTTCTTCGCTAAACGTGTTGATGAAGACGAGGAAAACGGTCATATTGATATCGTTGCTGAACTGGATAACGTGGATGAGTTCTTCAAGAACGATCCAGGTAAGAAAGAAGAGCTACTTGGTCAGCTGGAAGAATGGTACTATTCTTATCTTGAGTGGCTGGAAGAAGATGAGTTTGATGAAGAAGACGAAGAATAGTCAAACGATATTTTATCTTATAGTACAGAAAGTCAGCAATTTGCTGACTTTCTACGTTTAATACCCTTTCCCATGATCGCATTGAACTTATACCAGGTGGACGCATTCACTACAGATGTTTTTGGCGGTAATCCCGCCTGCGTGATCCCCCTGGAAGAATGGTTGCCGGACGAACAGCTGCTGTTGCTCGCGCGGGAGAATGCTGTGGCTGAGACCGCATTTTTCATTCCGCAGGAGGATGGTTTTGCATTACGCTGGTTTACGCCGGAAATAGAAATGGACCTGTGCGGGCACGCTACCCTGGCATCAGCACATGTTATTAAGACTTTTCTCAATTATAATAAAGACAGTATAGCGTTTACTTCCGCCAGCGGGCCTTTAAAGGTGACTTTCAGCGGAGCGCGGTATGTATTGGATTTTCCTTCCAGAAAGCCGGTACCTGCTGGCTTACCCGATGTGATCAGCCGTTCGCTGAGCAAACAGCCGCAGGCTGTACTGAAAGCGAGAGACTATGTATTGGTATATGACCACGAACAGGATATCCGGGATATACAGATAGACCGTCAGGTACTGGACCAGATCAACCTGGACCCGGGCGGTGTGATCGTTACGGCGCCAGGTGAACAATGTGATTTTGTATCCCGCTTTTTTACCCCGCAGGCGTCTATACTTGAAGACCCTGTGACAGGCTCTGCGCATTGTTCGCTCATTCCTTACTGGAGCGAAAAACTTGGGAAAAGGGAGCTGAAGGCCTTGCAGTTATCGGAACGTCTGGGCACTTTATTCTGTACAGATAACGGGGAACGCGTACTGATAGCAGGAGATGCCCGTACCTATTCAGCTGGTCAATGCTGGATATAGCTTTTTGATGACCTAATCGGCGGAATATTGTTTTGCTGGTAATCGCTCCGGAGATAAATCAATGATTTTTTACAATTCCAGGCCCTGGGCCGTAGCTAGTTTTGTGGAAAATAAACGATGAAATTATTTGTATTCCTGTCGGCTGTAATGGTAATGCCTTTATTATCAACAGCACAGACATTAAAACAAAAGGAGCTTACCATGAATAACAAAGCAGTAGTTACTAAAATGTATGAGGCCGTCTTCAATAAAAGAGATATATCCAAAGCCTCTCTGTTCGTTTCAGATACCTATCCGGGTACGTTCGGACAACAATTACAGCCATTAATGACGGCCTTTCCGGACGCGCAATGGATAATTAAGGATATGGTCGCAGAAGGTGATAAAGTAGTCGTATTTCAGCAATTTCAGGGCACACATAAAGGGACCTTTCAGGACATTCCTGCTACAGGAAAATATGTAACGGGAGAAGGTATCGTAAAGTATGAACTAAAAGACGGAAAGATCATCAGTAGTCATGTGCTGACCGATCGCCTGGGCTTTTTGCAGGCACTGGGTGCAAGGATCAATACTGATAGCAGTGTGAGTGCTGTCATCAACAATAAATAGATCATCATCACATTTAGGGATATTCGCTACATATCTGATATCTGTGAATATACAACAAAGTATACAGGCATATTCCTAATTTAGCCGGCGTATAAATCGTCTTTTATGAAAGTTGCACTAGCATCACCTCCCTTTCCGAAATCCTTGCAGGATGGATTGTCCTGGCTCGAAAAACTGGTAAAAGAAGCAGTCGATGCAGACGCTGAAATCATCTGTTTTCCGGAATCATATCTGCCTGGTTATCCGGGGATGGGATATGCGCCGGAAGATCGTTCCAGAAAGTCCTTATTGCATGCGTTGGCCAAGGTATGCGACATTGCAGCAGAACATGCCATTGCGATCATTATACCGATGGATTGGTATATAGATGAGCAACTGGTCAATCTTGCGTTTGTTGTTTCTGCCCAGGGTGAGGTACTGGGGTATCAGACCAAGAATCAGCTTGATCCTGCGGAAGACGAGCTGTGGACGGCCGGTACTACCCGCAGTATTTTTGAAGTGAATGGTGTGAAGTTTGGCATTGCGATCTGTCATGAAGGTTTCCGTTATCCGGAGTCTGTCAGATGGGCGGCGCAGCAGGATGCAAAAATTGTATTTATGCCACATTTTGGGGGCAGTGAAACAGAAGGTGTGGAATTGGAAGAATGGGGCGCGAAGGGAAATCCTTATTACGAAAAAGCAGTGATGCTCAGAGCGATGGAAAATACGGTCTATACGGCCAGCTCCAATTATGCGTCCCGTTATTCGCATGCGGCATCGTCATTGGTGGCACCTGACGGCTCCTGTGTCGTGTATGAAGCATATGGGAGAGTAGGTGTTATTGTGGCCGAAATCGATCCGGAAAAGGCCACAGGATTGCTGGCAAAACGATTTAAAAATGCATTGTATAATTCCTGATAGCCGACGGTCTGAAAAGTAGACTGAACTGCCACAGCACGCAATAAAAGTAATTTTGTAATTGTCGACCCTTTCGGATAGGGTCAGGCTATAGTTAGACTATACTTAGACTATACTTATGTCCCGTTAGTGCTTCGAAAAAAAGGGAGCATAAGCCTGACATAAGTATAGTCAGACCGCTTTTAGTCTTCTCTCGTAAAAATGAGGACTTCTCCTGCATCCGGGTCACCTAGCGTGATGATAATATCGTAGGGCGGTTTATTGCCCATAAACCCGATACTGGTATATTGTTTATTGAAGTTTGTCAATCCGATGCCCCAGTGTGTCTCCACATTTGATCCATTATCTACGTTACCCACACTTTCGATATTCCACTTTCCTTTGGCTGAGATATTGCCTGTGATCCGTTTTTTAGAACTGTTGGCTTTCTCCGGGAAGACGTCCGGTACGTCACAGATCGAATAGGTGCCATTTTTTCTTAATTCGATGAAACTCTCTTGTCCGGCTTTGTTAACGGTATCCTGTGATACGGTTTGTTCACTGAATCTGTAAGTACCGATAAGATCGTCGAAGTCGGGTTTATGGGTCGTGTATCTGTGTGCGTATGGATCATACTGACATGCTGAGTAGAATAATAGTAAAACAATAAGAAGCAGGGATTTGTGGAATGTCATAAACGGGAATTGTTGTGTTGAAAATGGCTAACTGTGTTTCAAAGGTAAGAATTACCGTTTTTTCTATATTGATTATGGAAATTTTTTAATCTGAGCATCCTGTGTCAAACTGATACCTATGAAGCAGAAAGATGCATTTATACTCACTATCCCTGATCGTTGTACGCAACCCTGGAATGATATGTTACCTGCCGGAGACGGCCGTTTTTGTCTGAGTTGTCAGAAGAAGGTAACTGATTTTACGGCAATGACGGATGCGGAAATATTAGCTCACCTGAAGCGTAATAAAGGTAATAGTTGTGGTCGTTTTGATGCTACACAACTGGACAGGGTGTTACAAGCTCCTGAGGGACCATCCCGGTCTTTCGTCCCTGCCATGTTACTGGGAGCAATGCTCACGGCTATATTACCTGAACAGGTATATGGGAGTAACAAAACACCCATTACTACGATGCAGCCATCTTTAGGCGTAGGAGGGGACAAACGTATCCAGGGATGTATTATGGATGATGAAGGCAATGCTTTGGATGGGGTATCCGTTCGGATAAAAAGCCGTTCTGGCATCGGGGGTATTACTGACAGGGTTGGGCAATTCAGTTTTACCTTACCGGAATCGGTGCTTATAACAGATTCAATTACCCTGCAGATCAGCCGCCTGGGATACGATGCGCAGGAAATTTCGGTTAATCCAGACCAGCTTTCTAATGTACAGGTTAGTCTTAAACTATCAGTGATGGCTTTGCCGGAAGTCGTGGTAGAAAGGCCGGGATGGGGTACACGTGTCGGGGTCATGGGGGCAATGGTCAGTGTCAGGGCGGTTGGTTGTAAAAATCCCCGTTGGCACTGGTGGCATAAATTAACACGGGTGTTCAGAAAGAATAAAAACAGTTATTAGGTCTATAAGCAGCAGGTCAATCCCGGCTGGCTAAAAGGACGCTTGTCGTGTTGATGGTCCATGCGCCTTTTAGTCAGCATATGGGTTGAAATGGGGGCCTGGTCTTCGCTTGCCGCACACTTGCGGGGGCAATATTCAATAAAGCAGCGATCTCTTTAGTGGAAAGATTGATGTGAAAATAGGCACAGAGCCGTAACTCATTATTGGTCATTGAGGGGTGTTTTGCCTTTAATGCCTCAAAAAAGCCAGGATGTACATTCTCAAAATGCAGGCGGAATTTATCCCATTCGGAGTCCCGTTTTCGCACTCACGCAAGGCGCAAAGCAAAGTAGTATAGGAACTAAATGGCGGATAATTTTAAATGGCATCATTACCTTGGTTACGGCGTACTCGCCGGCAAGGTAGCCTATAAACTTCAGAAAGGGAAGTTGGGTGATGATTAAACACTTAGATGACCATAGAGGGGGCGGTCCCGAACAACTTTTTAAAGGCAGTAAAGAAATGTGAGTAATCATTAAAGCCGACTTCCATGTAAACATCTGTCGGTTTCATTTTCTTCTCTTTCAACAGCACATGTGCTGCTTCCAGTTTTTTCTGTATGAGCCATTTGCCGGGAGTGGTGTGAAATATCTTTTCAAAATCACGCTTAAACGTCGAGATGCTGCGGCCGGTGAGATAAGCCATATGTTCCAGGTCTCCGCTGTACTGATAGTGTTCTTCCATAAATTCCTGCAGGTCTATTTTCCCTGGCTCGCTGAAGTCAAACAGAACGCGTTTTAGTTCGGGGTTGGCGCTCATGAATATCAGCACTGCTTCTTTCACTTTCGTTTTCAGCAGTTCTCCTGTGATCTGGTTGCTGTGTTCGAGGTAGGGGAGCAATGAGTCAATATAGTTTCTGAAAAGATTGTTGGGCCGTAGGGGCAGCACGTTGTCATAATGCTGACTGGATGCGATACTCCGTTCATAGGGCGCTGATATTTCCATGAGCGTATTTTTGTCGATACAGATAGCGATCGAGCGGTATTCCTCTCCCTCATGTGGCAGTTTTACGAATTTGCTCAACCTGTTCCTTACCGCAAAGCGGATATCACCGGCATTAAAAGTCTGTGACTTATTGCCAAAATATGCGATCGAAGTGCCAGCCAGGATGTATTCGATCACATGCTGTCTTACGAGTAATTCTGCGTCGACGGTTTTATGTGTAACGCAGGCATAGACAATCTGCGGTATGTTTGGATCTGTTGTACCTGCCATGTTATAAATATACTTAAAAGAAGGTCAGGCCGTTACAGACCTGACCTATGGTATTATCAGCCCAGGAATATTTTTGACATTTCCCTGCGGGAAGCTTCGATGCCTACTTCCAGCCGTCTTTCGTACATACTGGTAGAATCAGCACCTGCGGTGTAATGTACCTGATCTTTGCCGTCTGTTACAGCTTCGTATACAACTGCGGCAATCTGCTCTGCGGTGGAACCTGCTGTGTTGGGGTCCATCATACCTGCCACCACTTTCATATACTGTTCAAGCGCTGTTTCATAAGGGGCTGCAGTGGTCTGCGTTGCATTGGCCCCAAAGGCCGTACGGATAAATCCGGGAGCGACTGTTTTCACAGTGATACCCCAGGGCGCCAGTTCATAGGTCATTCCTTCGCTGAATGCTTCCAGACCCCATTTTACTGCGTGATACAGACTGGCAAAAGGGAAGGTGACGAGGCCTGCAATAGAGGTGATATTGACGAACATACCACTTTTCTGCGCTCTGAAATGAGGAATGAAGGCATGCGTGATCCTGATCGCACCCAGCAGGTTGGTATCTACCTGTTTGACGATATCTTCGTCCGTAAAAGCTTCCAGTGGCCCCATAGCGCCGTAGGCAGCATTGTTCAGTACTACGTCAACCGGTCCGATGGCAATAGCTGCTGCTACGGTTGCCCTGATCTGCTCCGGGTCGGTAATGTCCAGTGGGAGTACGGTTACTCTTTCTAATTCGCTGAAGTCTTCACCTTTTCCGGTGTTGCGCATGGTGGCGATTACATTCCATCCATTATCGTGAAACAGCTGTACTGCTGCCTTTCCCAGACCGCTGGAGGTCCCTGTGATGAATATTGTTCTCATGATCTGCTTTCGTTTTGAATTGTGATACAAAGAAAGCGCGAAGTGGATTGGCGGGGATTGTTGTAGGGTTCAAATGATATGGGTAGGAGGTCCAAAAGAAAAAAGCAACGCCGGTACCGGCATTGCTTTTTTCAGTATGTTGGTCAGGCGTGGAAAACGTATTATGCTTTCTCCACCACCATGAAGTATCCGAATGGGAACGTCGAACTTGTCTTTTGATATAACTTTCTGCCAATGCCGCTATTGGAGAACGTTGTGGTCATGAACTGTGTGAAAGCGCAAAGGCCTTTTCCCACTACAGGTACTCTGATAAGCATTTTTCCCATCAGGTCACCCCATATTTCAGCTACGCCACCTATGGGCTTTAAAACGTGTACTTTACTGTTGGTTTCTTCTGCAAAGCGTCTCAGCGTATGTTCTGTATATCTGTAATAGTCAAAGGGTACCTCATGCAGCCAGTAATAAAAAGGGATATTCATGAGTATTTTTCCCTCTGGTTTCAGCACTCTGTGCATCTCACGCCAGAGGAGCAGCGGTTGATAGATGTGCTCTAAAACATCTGAAAGTATGATCGTATCAAACTGTCCATCAGCAAATGGGAGTGTGGTATTTAAATCATGCTCCAGGTCCAGGTAGGAATTTTTATGTACGGAATTTCCCCAGTCAGTGCAGGTATTATCGCTTATATATTGTTTGTAGGATTCGTAGAGGGGCACCTTGCCACAACCAAGATCCAACAGATTACCTTTTACATGCAGCTTTATATTTTCGTCATAATTTTTGGCGATAGCGTCTGCCATTATTCTGGAACTAAGCGCAACTTCTTTAGGATTTCTTGAACCGATTAACTTTCCTTTCCGATATGTAAACTTGCTCGGTTGCCAGTTGTTTGCATTTTTCATGTAAAAAGAATAAGCTTATTAACCGGCACTAACCGGATTTTAAAGGCGTAAAGATAATGTTTTTAAAAAAGGAACCTAACGAGGGGTGCTTTGAAAGGTACAGGCATAAAAAAGGGAGATAAATTGCTTTATCTCCCTCATTTTGTAGCCCGGACAAGAATCGAACTTGTATCTAAAGTTTAGGAAACTTCTATTCTATCCATTGAACTACCGGGCCATAGGGCAAAACCCTAAAGTGGAGTGCAAAAGTAAACGTTTTTTATATATTTCAAGCAAACCGCCTAAAAATTGCACACCACTACCGCTTAATTATAAATTTTTTCAATTTGTTGCTCATATCGTTGGGCGATCACTTTCCGTTTCACTTTCAGGGTAGGAGACAGTTCTCCATTGGCGATCGTCCATTCCTGCGGCAGTAATTCGAACTTCTTGATCTGTTCGATGTGGCTGAAGTACTGGTTGTACTTCTCTACTACCTGTTTGTAAAGTTGCTGGATATCAGCGTTTTGTAATAATTCTTCGTGACTGCCGGTACGGATGCCTTTTTTAGCTGCCCAGCTTTCCAGGTTAGGGAAAGAAGGTACCAGGAGTGCGCCGGTAAATTTGCGGTTTTCGCCTACAACCATGATCTGTTCGATAAAAGGAGATTCCTTGAACTTGTTTTCGATCGGTTGTGGGGCAACGAATTTACCACCGGAAGTTTTGAAGAGTTCCTTTTTACGGTCGGTGATCTTAAGGAACTTATTGTTCACCAATACTCCGATATCGCCGGTATGGAACCAGCCATCGATGATGGATTCTTTGGTAAGATCAGGGCGTTTGTAATAGCCGGGTGTAATGTTCGGGCCTTTACAACAGATCTCTCCGTCTTCTGCGAGTCTTACTTCTACGTTACTGATCAGCGGACCAACAGTACCGAACATCCGATCTTTTTCGTCAACGCGGTTTACGCTGATCACCGGTGAAGTTTCGGTCAGACCGTATCCTTCCAGGATAGGAATATGTGCAGCGGTGAAGATTTTCAATAAGCGTACCTGGCAGGGAGCGGAGCCTACTACGATAGCATCGATATTACCGCCCAGTGCTTCCCGCCATTTTTTGAATACAAGTTTATTGGCAATGGACAGCTGGAAATTATACCACCAGCCCAGTGACTTATTGATCTCATATTTTTTGCCCAGTTCAACAGACCAGAAGAAGAGCGCACGTTTGACGCCTTTCAGTTCAAGTCCTTTTGCCATGATCTTTTCATAGACCTTTTCCAGCAAACGTGGTACGGTTGTAAAGATGCTTGGCTTTACTTCACGCAGATTATCGGCGATGGTATCCATGCTTTCAGCATAATAGATAGGCACACCTGCGGTCAGGTATACATAGGTGACCATGCGTTCAAACACGTGGTTGAGCGGTAAAAAACTTAATGCCCTTGCTTCCAGACTAACCGGAAGATAAGGGATACAGGCGGTAACGTTACTCATGATATTATCATGTGTGAGCATTACGCCTTTAGGCGTACCGGTAGTGCCGGATGTATAGATGATGGTGGCCAGCTGGTCTGATTTTGTCGCTTCGCGGATAGCCGGTATGCGGTCCATATCAGCCTGTGTTGCCATCTCCGGAATCTCGAGCCAGTGACGGGCGCCTGCTATTTTGTTGAATGAATAGATCTCTTTAAGATGTGTCAGTTTATGACGGATAGGCTTGATCTTCTCGAGCATATCTTCTCCACTGATGAACAGGATGGAAGCACCTGAATCGTTCAGGATAAACTCCATTTCGTGTTCACTTAATGTCGGATAGAGGGGCGCTAGAATGGCGCCTGCCTGCTGACAGGCAAGGTCTGTGATCACCCATTCCGGACGGTTAGGAGAGATGATCGCAATTTTATCACAACCTTCAGGAGTTGCATCCCCTTTACCTATTCCCAGTTGTAGCAGTCCGGCGCTGAAACGCAATGATAAATCGGCTACTTCCTGTGTGCTGTATTTTCTCCAGACATTGTTTTCTTTTCCTACCAGCATGTCTGTTTTGGGGAAATTCTTTAGCTGGTGTTCGATTACATCAAATAATCTTCGTGGCTGCTGCTCCATGATCATAGATAGCTTTGGTGGTATGCGTTACGCCTGTTAAAAGTAGTGGAATTTATACGCCTCTGCGCTGCTTTTCTTCCTGCAGTTTTTCATATTCTTTTACAGCATCACCAAATGGATCGCGATGCCATGCGTTAAAGTACTGGAATGCCAGTCCCAGTCCCCAGCCCAGTGCCGGCCATATAGGCCATGGTGTGCCGCCGTGTCCCGGTCCTTGTGTAACGAACCAGAGCACCCAGAAAAAGGCATTCATAATCAGATAAATGAGCAGGGAGTTTCTGAAAGCTGCTCTTGATTTAGCGATCTTCCAGAGTCGTTCATCACGTTGAGTCGTTGTTTCCATATGTATTTGAGATTTTTAGAAAGGCTTGAATAAATATAATGTTTTTTCTTGAATAGTACTGTAGGAGGGGAATACTTGGGGGAGATGGAAATGGCTTGTTAAAATTCACTGCCCAGCCTGTAACTGCTATGTTATTTCAGCACCACCTGCTAATTTTGAAACAAGACCTGAAGGACAGACTACGTTACGCGATACAAGAATATATCCCGTTATTCCACGAATCACACTTAAACTTATTGCTTGAACATTATTACGCTATTATATAAAGATTGTGTCTTAATGGTTATTTAATTGATGAAACCCAGAGCGTTTTATCTAATAATGCACTCACCAGTCTCTGGTGATAAAATTCCTTTTACCACAAGGGACCGGTGAGCTGGTTTTTATTTTGTTTTGCCTGTACGATCTACGTTGGGGAGAAAACCTGTGAGCAATCCTATCAGCGGCAGATAGGCACATACGTCAAACACATAGGCGATACTGGTGCTGTCAGCCAGTTTACCCAGTAATGCAGACCCTATACCTCCCATACCGAACGCCAGTCCGAAGAATAGTCCCGCGATCATTCCAACCTTACCTGGCACCAGTTCCTGCGCATATACGAGTATGGCGGAAAATGCGGATGACAGTATCACGCCAATGAAAACACTGAGGACAGATGTCCAGAACAGATCAGCATGTGGTAATAACAGAGAGAATGGCGCTACGCCAAGAATAGATATCCAGATCACATACTTCCTGCCGATACGGTCGCCTACAGGGCCGCCGATAAAGGTGCCCGCAGCGATCGCAAAGAGGAAGATGAACAGATAGACCTGTGCACTCTGTACGGAGATATGGAATTTATCAATGAGATAGAATGTATAATAGCTGGTCATGCTGGCCATGTAGAAATACTTGGAAAAGATCAGCACCAGCAATATGCTCAGCGCGAAGGTCACTTTCCCTTTTGACAACTGTACATGTTGCACATCGTCCGCACCTTTGGATTTACTACGGATGCGATGTGTATTGTTCCTGTACCAGGACGCGATATTCAGCATGACAACAATGGCCAGCAGGGCTGCCAGTGCAAACCAGCTGATGCTACCCTGACCTTTAGGCACGATGATCATCGCTGCCAGTAATGGGCCGAGTGAACTACCTGCATTACCGCCCAGCTGGAAGAGTGACTGCGCCATACCGTGTTTACCACCTGAAGCCATATAGGCCAGTCTGGAGGCTTCCGGATGGAAGATGGAAGAACCTACGCCTACAAGCGCTACAGATAACAGTACGAGATAGAAATGGTGAGCCTGCGACAGACTGATAAGTCCGAGCAGGGTAAAGCCCATTCCGATGGCCAGGGAATAGGGTTGAGGACGCTTGTCCGTATAAAGGCCTACCAGTGGTTGCAGCAATGAAGCTGTCAGCTGATAGGTCAGCGTGATCAGTCCGATCTGGCTGAAAGTAAGGTTTAATGAGTCTTTTACAATAGGGTAGATGGCAGGGATCAGCGACTGTATCGTGTCATTGATCATGTGTGAAAAACTCAGTGCCAGCAGTATAGAAAATACGGTATTGCTGGCTGCCTGCTGCGCCTGTGCTTTGGCTGTTTCCTGTAAAGTCTTTTCCATAGTGACTGTTTACTTTGTTGGCTCTTCGTTGTTATGTTGTGCAATGCGTTGCGCCCAGTGCCAGGCCTTTTGCGGGTCCTGTGCGCTGATGCTGTTCAGCAGATTTTTATGCAGCTGCTGGGTTTCTCTGAAGGTTTCCGCGTTTTTGAATTGTGCGAGGAAGTGATTTTTCAGGTGATGTGCGACCGTTTTATACAGGTCGGTCAGAATACTGTTATTAGAGGCTTCCGCAATGGAAATATGGAAATTGATATCCGCCTCGATAGCTGCTGCTGTATCATCAATGGCGGCAGCTTCCTTTCGTTGCCGGAGCCAGGACTCCATCTTTTCCAGGTCATCGGCCGTTCTGTTCAGGGCTGCTTTCTGGGCAATTTTCATTTCCAGGAGCAGGCGTACTTCGTCCAGATCGTCGGCAGTAGCTCTTTTTAAACGTTGGGGCAGTGGTTCTTCAATACCTGTGCTGGCTTCCACAAAGGTGCCCAGGCCCTGCTGTACGCGGAGCACGCCGCTGTTGGCCAGGATACGTACCGCTTCCCTGATGGAAGAACGGCCTACGCCAAAAGTCTGCATAAGGGCAGGTTCTGTCGGCAGTTTTTCGCCCGGTTTATAAGTCCCGAGGGAGATCTGTTCCTGTAAGCGCTGGGCTACTTCGTCGGCAAGACTGTTTTTTCTGATCGTTGTCATAACTTAAGTCATCATATCATCTGATGATTTAAAGTTAAAAGAATCTCTTAATATCGGCACATCTTTTTTTATTTATCTTTGCGCCTCTTATAATGTAATAAGCGGTAAAACGTGCAACTTTGTAAGGGCTCTAACTGATTTAAAAACAAGATTCGCAAATGAAAGCATTTAATTTATTTATTCTATATCGTCTGCCATTAGGGATACTTTTCCTGGTGGGTGGTGTTGCGCTGGGTATTACGGTAGGATGGTGGGAAGCTACTATTCCTTTGCTGATAGCCGTAATATGCATTGTTACGCACTTCATGTTCGGACCAATGAGGCTGGTGCAGGAAGCTGTTGAAGCGGGAGATATTGACACGGCGATGAGAATGATGAATAAGATCGCTTTCCCTAAGCTGCTGTATAAACCTATCCGCTCTGTATACTACTTCATGCAGAGTAATATGGCGATGCAAAGTCAGGACCTGGACAAAGCGGAGGCTACTATCCGTCAGAGTATCGCGTCCGGCAGCCCGATGAAGGAATATGAAGGTATGCAGTACTTCCAGCTGGGTACCATCGCTTATCAGAAGAATGACCTGAAAGGGGCAGACCTGAACCTGAAGAAAGCAGTACGTATGGGACTGCCTGATAAGGAAAATACCGCTGCTGCATTATTGACCCTCGCGTCTATCTGTATGAGCCGCCGTGACTTTAAAACTGCGAAAGAGTACCTCCGCAGGGCAAAAGCACAGAAAGCTACTACCGGTCAAATAGTTAGTCAGATCAAAGAAATGGATAAGTACCTGTCCCGTATGCCAGGTTGATCATCTGACCGAATCACGAAAAAGGCGTCCCTCCATTGGCGGGGCGCCTTTTTTAATGCCCTTACTAATTCCAGTTATAGCAGTATATTTCAATATGTAATAACCAATTAAACCGTTATTTTTGTTTAAAACACGTTACTCCTATGTTCAGTTTTGACCAGATTCTGGCTATTACTTTCACGCTTTTCGCGGTAATTGATATTGTAGGTTCTATCCCGGTGCTGATTTCACTGAAAGAAAAGCTTGGCCATATTGATTCCGGAAAGGCGACTATCGCATCCGGTTTTCTGATGGTGCTTTTCCTGCTGGTAGGAGAACCGTTCCTCAATTTGCTGAGCGTAGATGTACACTCCTTTGCAGTTGCAGGCTCCATCGTGATCTTTGTGATCGGGTTGGAAATGATCCTGGGCGTTGAGTTCTTCAAAAGTGAGAAAGACACAAAAACGGGTAGTCTGATCCCGATTGCGTTCCCCCTGATCGCGGGTTCTGGTACACTGACAACCATTATGTCATTGAAAGCCAACTATGAAGAAACGAATATCCTCGCGGGTATCTTGATCAACCTGGTGATCATTTACGTGGTGCTTCGCTCCCTGAGCTGGATCGAACGTATGCTGGGTAAGGCGGGATTGATGGTGGTACGTAAATTCTTTGGTGTGATCCTCCTGGCGATCGCCGTGAAAATCTTCAAGACGAATCTCAATATGTGATCGAAAATAAGCGTAAACCGCTTTTGTAATTGATCTTTAAATACCTTAGTTTTGCCTTCCTTTCCTTATGAACAGGATGGCTTTGGCCTCGTAGTACAATGGATAGTATAAGAGTTTCCGAAGCTCCAGATACAGGTTCGATTCCTGTCGAGGCTACTAAAAAGGCGATATAGCAATGTCCTGCTGTATCGCCTTTTTGTTTATAAACCCTTTACAGTCTTTAGAATTCAATTTTAGCATTCGGGAATTCCTCTGTGATCTTCTTCTTTTCTTCTTCACTGAATTGATTATACCGCAGATCAGGATATTCCAGCGCCTTCAGTTCATGACGGATGTATGTCAGCGATCATGGATGTTCGCGCATCTTGAAGAACATCTTGATACAAAACAGGAACTTCCGGAAAGCGTTCCGTTTCTTCATCGCCAGCAGGTATTTCTTATAGGCGAAGTACAGGCGCATACGGTTGAAGTTGTGTATGAGCGAGTAGCTTTCATATGTTTCTAGCAGTTGATCGAAGACTTTCTTTTCTTTCGCAAATGCCGGTGGACAGTAATCGCGGAAAGTCATCAGCCTGAATTTTGTAGCGTCGATCCTCTTTTTAGTCCCTGTATGTTTGCTGGTGACATTGTTACCGTGCTGTCTCCACTTTACAAATGGTTTGTCCAGGTATTTGATCGTACCGTGCAGGGTGGTAAAGAATCCCAGCCAGAGATCATGCGGCATATCCGGGAATGGGATAGCAGCATCCGCGATCTCTTTTTTCATGATCAGCGCATGGCCTGCTACGCAGTTGTCGGTAGCAAAAACCAGGGGATTATTAAAGTCCTGTATCTCTTTGAGATCAGAGTGATTCCAGCGTTTTTCCAGCTGGTCGTTCACGATCTCAGAATCAGAAGTGATCATTGGGTAATCACCTATGGCCGCCATCAGTTCAGTTGTCTTTTCCGGCAGCCACACGTCATCCTGATCGGAAAAGGAAATATAGCTTCCTTTAGACAGGGTGACGCCTTTCTCGAAATTCTTGATATATCCCAGGTTGACCTCATTCTCATATACATGTACATGTGGGTATTGACGGGCATATCTTTCCAGTATTTCTAAGGTATTATCGGTGCTGCGGTCATCTACGACAATGATCTCGGTATTGGGATACGTCTGCGCAATCAGCGAATCCATCTGTGACTCAATATACTTTGCTCCATTATAGGTAGCCACCACTATTGATACCAGCGGTTGCGCTGCTGCTTGGCTTGACATAGAAAATCTGCTGTTAAAATAATAGCCCCGGAGGGCATGAGGGAGTAAAAATATTGATAATATTCATATTTACATAAACTCAGCTCAATGCTTTCGGCAGGGACTGCTTAAAAAAGTAAGGCGCTGGTAACGCAAAGTTACCAGCGCCTTACCGCCATATCCGGCTTTACTATTTTTCCAGTACGCCTTTCAGTCTTGTCAGCCCTGTCTGCAGGTCATCCCCGATCATTTTCTCAAAGTCCATGAACAGCAGCATCAGGTTGGAAGGGTAGGCCATATGACCATTGAAACCCCATTTTACCTTCGTTTGGATGGGGGATACTGCTTCCGTTGTCATATACGCCTGTTCGGTAGATTCGAAGGGTTTATAGAAACGCAGTTCAAAATCAAGGCGTTCTCCTTCGGTGATCTTTTTGATCTCCTGTTCGCCTTTGCCCACATCTTTTTTATCGCTTTCCCAGGCTGAAATGAAGCCTGCAGTACCATCGGTGCCGGTATACGTCTTTTTCATATCCGGGTCCATCATGGCCCATTTGCTGTAGTCATTCTGGTTTTTCAGCAGCTTGATGTAGTCAAAAACCACCTGTTTTGGTTGGTTGATCACGATTTCCCGTTCAATATCGTAGTTTTTCTTTGTGAAGACCGCGATCAGCAATAAAATGGCGATAACGGCTACAATTAACAGAAGTACCTTCTTTAATACTTTCATGTAGTGTAGGTTTAAGTTTACAAATCCATTTTTTTTCTCCAAATTACAGCCCTTTGGGGATTTAATATGAATAAAGACGATCTATATTGGTTAATATCCACCTCGCCAGCCATACAAATGCTTCGCTTGCGCAATACGCAATGGATTTTACCCTTCCTATATGGTGTTTTTAAGGAGGAGAACCGGTTTTCCATATCGGAAGGCCAGCTCACCCGTCTGCTTGCCGAAACCCTTGGCCAGCAGGACGATGGTACAGAAGACCTGGAAGAAGCAAAGATCAACTTTGGAGAGGATGAAGAAACCCGCGCCAGAAAGTATATCCTGAACTGGGTCCAGAAAAGGCTCCTGCAGGACCTGCCGGATGCTGAAGGGAATACCCAGTATCAGCTCAGTGCCTATACGGAAAAGGTATTCCAGTGGATGCAGACCTTACAGCTGCGTCAGCACGTAGGGACAGAAAGCCGTTTTAAGCTGCTTTTTAACTCTCTGAGGGATATCGTAGAGAATACAGAAGATGACAGGGCCAAGAAACTGGAAATACTAAAGAATAAGAGATCGGAAATCGATAAAGAGATCAAAGCACTGGAACTGGGTATTGTACCCGACAGGTACAACAACGCGCAGGTGGAAGAACGGCTGGAACTGTTCACCCGCTTATGTTATGAACTGATCAGCGACTTCCGTGAAGTGGAAGATAACTTCAAGGCCATTCACCGCACCATTGTAGAACAGCATACCAAAGCAGAACAAACCAAAGGCGCTATCATCGGTTTCGCCTTTGAAGCATATGATTCCCTCCGGAACAGTAACCAGGGTAAGAGCTTCTATGCTTTCTGGGACTTCCTGATCTCCCGTGCGGGACAGGAAGAGTGGAGGGCGCTCACAGAGCAACTGGTACATACCGTTGAGGAAAGAAGTATCAAAGCGGACGATCAGTTCCTGATGAACATCAAATCGATGTTGTTACAGCAGGGTAAAACGGTGTATGACGCCAACGATAAGATGGCGGAAAAGCTCAGCCGTATCATTTCTGAAAAAGAAATAGCCCGTCACAGGCGTTTACGAAAACAGATCAACAACATCAAGGAATTCGTATTCGATCTGATCGAAGACCAGAACGTCGAAAGTGGGATTACTATCGACGACAGTGCGCAGATCAGGATGGTGATGGAAAAGAAGCTGTCTCTTGAACAAAAGAAATCAGCCGTGGAAGTGAAACAACCTGCCAATGCAACCGAACAGATCGCAGACGTAGAACGTTTCAGCCGCATGCTGAATACTTCTTTTATCAACAGAAAACAGCTTTGGGAGAAAGTAGAGACCGTACTGAAAAATAAACAGACAGCTACACTGAAAGAAGTGCTGGAACAATCTCCGTTGGAATACGGTCTGGCAGAAGTCATCAGTTACTATGACTTCCTGCGTGAAAAATCCAGCCGCGCATATATTGTAAAAAACACTACAGAACTGATCCCGCTGAATCCGGAGCAGACAAGATTTGTAGAGGTTCCATATCTATTATTTGGTAAATAACAGCACACACTATTATGAGCACAGCGAAAATACTACCTTATGCACCAGTAGTGGTAAAACTGTTGAAAGGCCCTGTAGAATATGTGGAGAAGGGCGCCTGGGAAAAACTGTTACAATATAAAGTTGAACTCACCGGCTTCCTGCAACAACTGGGTCTGTACCTGGTGCTGGATGAACAGGATGGATTTGCTTTTGTAAAACATGCATTGTCAGAAGATGACGAAGCATATGTCAGCTGGGTACATCGCCGTTCCTTCAGCTACGAAGAGAGCATCATGCTGGTGCTGCTGCGTGAAATGATGGCTGAATTTGAGATCAGTGAATCCGGTTCCCGTGAGCTCATCAAAAAGCGCCGGGAAATCAAGGAATACGCAGAGCTGTTTTTCAAGGAAGGCGCCAGCCGTATCAAATTCCTCAAAGAAATAGACCGTTTGATCGATAAAGTAGAAGAAAGCGGATTTCTGCATCGTATAGAAAATCATGAAGTGCCTGATGAACAGAAGTTCAGGATCAGGAAAATTATCAAGGCAAAAGTAGACAGTGAAGCACTGGAAACTTTTCAGCAGCAGCTGAGCGAACTGGCGATAGGCAGTAGTGTGGAAGCTGAATAACATACCATAAAACTTTTTGTAAAGAACAATGCAGTTAAACGTTTTCAGTACTGATAATCATAAAAGTGGGTTCCGCTTGCAATACCTCGAGGTATTGAACTGGGGTACATTTGATGAGCATATTCATAGTATTAAACCGAACGGGGAAACCAGTCTGCTGACAGGCGCCAATGGTAGTGGCAAGACCACCTTCATCGATGCCCTGCTGACACTGATGGTACCTGAGAAAAGATACCGTTTCTACAACCAGAGCAGTGGTAGTGAAAAGAAAGGTGACAGAACGGAAGACTCTTATGTAATGGGCGGATACGGGATGGTCAATAACGAGGCCACCGGCGTAGCCAAAACCCTTTATTTAAGAGAAAATAAAGAAGATGCATACAGCATCCTGTTGGCCAACTTTGCCAATGAAGCCGATCAGTATGTTACCCTTTTCCAGGTAAGGTATTTCGTCAATGGTGATATGCGTAAGATATTCGGTGTTGCACACCGTGCCATGCATATAGCCGACGATTTCAGTCCGTTTGATATGGGTGGTACCTGGAAACGTCGTATCGATCAGCTGTACAATAAAGGCGGTCGCAGACAGGTAGAATGGTTTGACGCTGCCAGCAAGTATGCACAGCGTATGGTGGAAGCACTGGGTATGCAGAGCATACAGGCCGTGCAACTGTTTAACCAGACCGTTGGTATCAAAGTGTTGGGTAACCTGGATGACTTCATCCGTACCAACATGCTGGAACCACGTAACATGGAAGAACAGTTCCAGGAGCTGAAAAAACACCTGACCACACTACTGGATGCACAGCGCAATATCGAGAAAGCAGAAGAGCAGATTCGCTTATTAGGCCCTATTAAAGAGCATCATGAGAACTTCTCCTCTTATCTGACTTCCATCATGCAGCTGAAGCAGGAGCTGAATACAGCTACTATCTGGAATAGCTTCACGCGTAATCAGTTACTGACACAGGCGCTTATCGATCGTCGTCACGAAGTAGCTATTTTGCAGAAAAAGATCGAAGAGACGAAAGTCAATATGGCCGATCTCCTGGAACAGGAACGCGTGACGAAAAACCTCATGGAACAGAATAAGGCCGGACAGCGTTTACAACAGCTGGAGAAGGATATTCAGGACCTGGAAAAGAGGAAAGCAGAAGCAGAAGAGAGCCTGAAGGAATTCTCGTCCTGGTGCGATACGCTGCATGTGAAAGAAGAAGAGGTGAACGATGATGCTACCTATCAGCGTATACTGAAGGAGGCTAATCGCGCAGCCCTGAAACTTGAAACAGAACAGCGACTGAATGAAGAAGACGAGTACAGTGCGAAACGCGTAAAAGAACGTGCGGAGAGTGAAAAAGAAAGCCTGGAAAAAGAAATAGAATTACTGCATCAATCCAGAAATAACATTCCTTCTCACCTGGTCGATCTGCGTAAAGAAATTTGCAGCAGTCTGCGGATCGATGTAAGCGAGATCCTTTTCGCCGGTGAACTGATACAGGTGAAGTCAGAAGAAATTGAATGGCAGCCTGCACTGGAGAAGTTGTTACACTCTTTCTCCCTGCGTTTGCTGGTGCCGGAAAAGCACTACAAAAAGGTAACTTCCTTTGTCAATAACAATAACCTGCGTACACGTCTGATCTATTATCAGATCAAGGAATCGGCGCTGACGCTGTATCCGGAAGACGATACGGTATATCACAAACTGGATTTCCATCCTGATCATAAACTGAGCCCGTGGGTACAGCAGCAGATCATTCAGAACTTTAGCTACGTGTGTGTGAACAGCGAGCGGGAGTTGCAAAGGAATGACATGGCCATCACGGTGGAAGGTTTGATCAAAAACCGCGACAGGCATGAAAAGGATGACCGTGCACATAGTAACGATGCTTCCCGTTATGTGATGGGTTGGAACAATGAGCGTAAAAAAGACGCCCTCATTTCCAAAAGGAGCAAGCTGAATGAAGCGATCATTTCTTCCAATGAAATATTGCAGACCTGTAAGTCCAGGTCGGCCCGTTTGCAGAAGCAATTCTACGCAGCAGGACGTCTGAAAGAGCACAAGGGTTTTGATGAGATCAATATCGGTAAGCTGCAGAAGTCCATCCGTAAGGCACAGGACCAGATCGGCTCACTGACAGACGAAAATCAGGAACTGGACAGCCTGAAACAACAGTTACTGGATATAGAACGGCAGAAAGACGATAACCAGGAACTGCAGGCCATGCTGATCAGAAATGAAGCGCTGGAACAGCGTAACATTGAAGAGATGGAAGAAGAGCAACAGGCCATGCAACACCTGTTACAGCACGTTACAGAGGCGGATAAAGATGAACTGCTGAACTTCCAGCAGCAGAACAGTCACCTGCTGGGTAATGTTACACTGGAGAACGTAGCAGCTATCTATAAATCCCTGCGCGAGAATAAAGAGCAGGACCTGCGACTGGCAGAAGACGCCCGTCATAAGGAAGAGGTGATGCTGAACAGAAGTATCAACCGTCTGAAGAATCCGCAGGCAGAGATACTCCAGCGTTTCCCTGACTGGATCTCTGATGTGCATGCTTTATCCGATGATGCCGTACATGCTACAGAATATATCGAATGGCTGGATAAACTGACAAATGATAACCTGCCGGGATATAAGAAGGATTTCGAAAGCTATATCAACGTTACCATTACTTATAAGATCGGTGGATTGAATGAAGAGATGGAGAAATGGGAACGTGATATCAGCAATACGATCCAGAAGCTGAATGATTCCCTGGCCGGCATCAACTTCAACCGTCTGCCGGATACATATATACAGCTGGTAAAACGTCCGGTAGCTTCCGGTAGCGAGGCACGTGAGTTCAAGAGCCGTTTGCTGGATGCATTACCACAGGCAGCTAACTGGCAACAGAGTACATTCGAAGAAAAGGCGCAGCATTTCCGTGAGAGAGTACAGCCACTGATCGCTGCACTGGATGAAAGTGAAGCATATCGCGCACGTGTACTGGATGCCCGTAACTGGTTCGAGTTCTGGGCAGATGAACGTTTCCGTGAGACGAATGAGTCCAAGAAGATCTATCGCCAGATGGGACAGTTGTCCGGTGGTGAGAAAGCGCAGCTGACCTATACGATCCTGTGTAGTGCGATCGCTTACCAGTTTGGTATTACCAGAGAGGGTAAGAACGCGAGAAGTCTGCGATTCATTGCGGTAGATGAAAGCTTCAGCAACCAGGATGAGGAAAAAGCAACTTATCTGATGGAACTTTGTAAGCAGCTGCACCTGCAATTGCTGGTGGTAACGCCAAGTGATAAAATACAGATCGTACAGAACTTCATTGCGCATGTACACCTGGTACAACGTGTGAATGGGCGTCAGAGCATCCTGTATAATATGACGGTAAAAGAACTGCAGAATAAGATGGCTGACTCGGAAGTACCTGTGTAAGCTGTCAATGATATTATAGTAAAAGAAAGCGCTTCAGCTAACAGGCTGAAGCGCTTTTTGTATTAGTATGTGTGGGCTGACTAATAGCTCATTTCTACGATCTTCTCTACATCTGAAGGCGTCAGGTCTTTTCTTTCCCCGATACCATTCCAGCCTCTCTCTATGAATTTCTGGGAGATCGTCTGTGCAGTACCCTTGAAATCGCCTGTGTATTCAGACAGTCGGGTATTGATCTCCAGGGAGTGAAAGAAGTCTTCAGTTGCCTTGATGCCGGCTTCCGCTTTTTCATCGATAGTACCGCTGGTGATATTCCATACGCGTGTTGCATATTGCGCCAGTTTTTCCTTTTTACCCTTGAAATTATAACGGTAGTGAGAAGGAGCAATAATGGCCAGTGTACGTGCATGATCGATGCCAAATAGCGCTGTTAATTCATGTCCCATGGCATGTACCGCCCAATCCGTAGGAACGCCTTTCTGGATCAGTCCATTCAGCGCCATGGTACAGCTCCACATGAAGTTGGCCGCTGCTTCATAGTCTGATGGGTCTTTGATGACTTTCGGCGCCACTTCTACCAGGGTTTGCATGATGCTTTCGGCAATTCTGTCCTGTAGCAATGCCCCGATAGGATAGGTCATGTATTGTTCCATGACATGTGTGAAAGCATCTGTGATGCCATTCGCGATCTGGCGTTCAGGTACGGAAGCAACTACCTGTGGATCGAGTACGGAAAACTGCGGGAATAATCCGGGACCACCCATAGAGAATTTCTCCTTTGTTTCATGACGGCTGATCACAGCGCCTGAATTCATTTCAGATGCTGTGGCAGGTAATGTCAGTACGGTGCCGAAAGGCAGGCCTTTTTTAGTAACGATCCTTTGGGAAAGGATATCCCATGGATTATCGCCTTCGTATAATGCGGCAGAAGAGAGGAACTTCACGCCGTCAATAACGGAGCCTCCGCCTACTGCCAGCATAAAGTCGATCTTTTCATCTTTGATAACCTTCAGTGCCTTCAGTAATACCTCATACTCCGGGTTGGCTGGAATGCCACCGAATTCCAGGACTTCGAATCCCTGTAAAGCCGATTTTACCTGATCATAAATACCATTCTGTTTAATACTGCCACCGCCATAAAGCATCAATAACTTTGCTCCGGCAGGAATTTCTTTTGCAAGGTTGGCAATCTGTCCTTTGCCAAACAAGATTTTTGTCGGGTTCCTGAATTCAAAATTTAGCATGTCGGTCTGTTTGTTAAAGTAAGTGTACTGCTCTTTTCGCTACGTAGCAAATGTAAATTGCAGCGTACTATGATTAACATGCTATTGCAGTAAATAGTTTGATGTACACTGTTAAAAAATCATGATCAGATACACCCTGGATGTGGCAGCATAGACATGTAATTGTATGTTGACCAGGTCAATTATTAATGCTGATGGGACAAGGGGCGTTGTTTTAAATAATTAAATATCAATAGGATAAAATATTGACTTAATCATTATGTGGTAAATGTCTGTTATGAGGTGGGATTTGGTATTAAACAGTCCTATCTTGTGTATGAAACAAGGAAACAACAGTCATGATCAGAGCAATTAAGTTATACACAGGAGAAGATGGCCATTCGCATTTCACTATTGGTACCGTAACACATAGAGATGTGAGAGAAGCAGATTCTATTATGTTCAATGAAACGGCTCCCCGTTCTACCTATGACTGGCATCCTGCGCCGACTACCCAGTATGTCATTACATTATCCGGCACACTGTTGTTTGAAATGTATAACGGAGAACAGTTTACACTGAGACCCGGAGACGTACTGATCGCTATGGATACATACGGTACAGGTCATAAATGGGAACTGATAGATGATCAGCCATGGAGACGTGTATATGTTACTTTCAAAGAGGGTGTTGATTTCAACTTCGTTCCGGACGCAGAATAATTAACGATGACCGAACAGACGGCGTAAGCGGGCGCGCAGGCTTTTATCAGTATGATACGGTTCGATCAGCATCAGTCCTGCAGTTGCTTTGTTCGTGTAATTACTATCAGTTCTTTTGAAAGTGATTTTTCATCCAACTGGATGGTGAGTTTTACTATTGTTTTTCGCTGCTGTGCATTGGCATAAGATGTCATGAAAGTCAATACAGCAATGAGCATCATCGCAGTATGTGCTGTCTTCGAGATGGCTGAAAATGCAGCTGATCGCATCAGGAATAGGTGTATTTAAAGTTACTACTAATGAAACAAAGAACCTATCTTATATTTAAATCTTTGCCACACAGTAGACGGTTTCCAGGAGTGAACTCCACCCAATATTACCCCCGAATCATCAAATTGCTGCGGCACTAATCTAACGAGGATATTTTGTTGCAATTCAGCTGATGATATCGGCAAGACCTGTGTTTGGTAACCAATGAAAGAAATAACTAACAGCAGGTCTTCCTGCTTTATGTCTGTGGGTAAATGAAGCGTGAATGCTCCTGCCGCATCTGTAATGGTCCTTATCTTACCCCCTTTCAGGACAATAGCTGCACCTGGTACTGGCATAGGGGTTGCAGCAGTATCAAATACGTGACCTGAAACAACAATTGCTGTATCTCCCTTAGCAATGATATCTTTCTTTTCATGCAGCTGGACCGTTGCTATCGCCGCTGCTTTTGCGCTTACAGCTGGTGCTGTCAATGTCAGCGCTGATATCATTGCTGCAATTTTCATCCATGGCGTATGCTTTTCAGTAGTGTAGATTTCCCTGTCAAGTTGTGACACATGAAGTCGTCCGCAGAGCTGTCCTTTTGAATGGTTCATCAGATTGGCTATTTCATGATCACTCATGCCTGTAAAATCAATCACCGTTTTCTGACAGTGTTGACAGAATCTTCCGTTTTCATCAGGCGTCATCTGGTCCCACTTCTCAGAACAAGGCTTGGGTATATGCAGTGTAAAAGGGGCTGTCTGTTTCATAGTTACAGGATGCTGAGAAATACCGGAATCCATAAATGAATATAAAAAAAACCGGGTGTCCCCGGTTCCTGCATATTATTGTGTTACGTTATGTAAAAAGCGCTCTATCGCATAGGTGGATAGTTGTCCGCCGGGCCCTTTCAGATTATAGTCAAAACCATGTGTGGCCCAGGGGAGTGAAAGAAAGAAATGTTTGATACCATTGTCCGCCAGTTTCTTGTTCAGACGGGTGCTATGCTCATACGCTACCAATGCATCTTTTGCACCATGTATGATGAGGGTAGGAACGGCATGTTTATCTGCGAATTCGATCGGTGAACTGGCCGCATAATTACCCGGCACTGCTCCATAGGTACCACCCAGGTAGTTTTCCAGCACTTTACGGGAGTCCATCACCAGCGGATTGGCAGGAAGGGAATAGCCCCATACCATATCAGCCGGGCCATAAAAGTCGATTACGGCTTTCAGACCAGGTACCTGTTGCCGGTAAGCTGCCAGCAGCGCTATCTGTGCGCCTGCAGAACGGCCTAAAAGGACAAGATTGTCGGTGTCGATCTGGAGTTCGGAAGCATGTGCCCGCAGATAATCCATGGCTGCATATACGTCCTCGATAGGGGCAGGGCAGAGGAAGGCAGGTGCCAGTCTGTAATTCATAGAAACCACATGGTAGCCGGCATGTGCCAGATAGCTGTTCAGTTCCGGCAATTGTTTGCTGTCTCCGCTACTCCAGGAGCCACCATGTACGACGATCACACATGGGCGGAGCCCGGATTGCTGTGCAGGGTAGAAGTCCAGTAAGGAAGAGGCCAGGTTGTCCGTACGGTAGGCATATGTCTTAGCTGCGACCTTTGGCTGCGGATAGTCGGTCAGCATCGTGATAAAGCTGAATGGGGTCGTTCTGCCGGTTTCTTCGTCATGCTCGTCCAGGGCTTTGTCCATGGCGGCAGGTAGATCTCTGGCGATGAACCAGGCCCTTATTACCGGCGATATATACAACAGCAGGGCGGCGATTCCGATCAGGGTACCTGCCAGCTGAAACCTGCCGGGATATAGTCCTGTTACCAGCAGTACAAAGGTAATGGTGATGAAGACCCAGGCGAATTCAGCTACGCCGATGGCGAGCATCCACAGGTGATAGGTAGGCGCTCTGAAAACTGATAACAAAGAAACCAGAAACGCGATGATGATGAGAACTAAACGGACCATATTTACTTTTTGTGGAACATGTAATGCTCCTGCGGCATAAAGATATGAATGGAACCTGATATGATGATAAGCCATCCATCCCAAACTGCTTTGACATCTAGGGCAATAGCAGTAATTTGAGTCTATCGATAAAAACGTGTTGTATATGGCAGAAAGAAAAACCAATTCATCTAACTATCAGAACCAGTCTTACCTGGAAAGCAAATGTCCGCTGAACGAGCTGTTGTTTACAATGAGCAGACGCTGGACTACGGACGTCCTTTTTTGCATAGAAGAAGGGAATAACCGTTTTTCCGGTATCCGGGAAGAGCTGGCTTATATAACGGACCATATTCTGTCTGACAGGCTGAAAACATTGGAAAAAACAGGATTGATCACCCGTCACCAGTTTCCGGGTATGCCGCCGAAGGTCACTTATGCGTTAACGGAACATGGTGTGGAGTTATGCAACCTGCTGTCCAAACTATGCGACTTTTCCAGCCTGATTTACGAAGAGAAAGAAGAGAAAGCTGTCACCGCCTGAGCGTATTGTTCCACGTTATGAAGAACTGTTGGATTTGAGTAAGTTTTGTATCTTGGCTTACTAAATTCCCAACATGAGAAAAGTTAGCCTGTATCTGTGTTTGCTGCTGATCGCCGTTCTGCGTGTCAGTGCACAATCAAATGACAAACAAATGCAACGTCTTGCCGGCGTTGATAAGATCGTAGAGAAAATGTTGCATGACTGGCATGCCGCTGGTGTGGCTGTCGCTGTCGTGGAGAAAGATAAGGTGATCTATGCCAAAGGCTTTGGTTACCGAGATTATGAGAAAAAACTACCTGTTACGCCCAACACCGTATTTGCGATCGGTTCCTGTTCCAAGGCATTCACTTCCGCATTGCTGGGCGTATTGAGAGAAGAAGGAAAACTGGACTTCGAAACGCCGGTACGCAATTACCTTCCGGAACTCGTCTTCTACAATGATGAAATGAATACGCATATCACCCTGCGGGATATGATGAGCCATCGTACAGGTCTGTCCCGTTATGATTACTCCTGGTATTTGTTCGGTGCACCTACAAGGGATTCCCTCTTATACCGTATTCGTTTTATGGAGCCCAATGAACCATTGCGTTACAAATGGCAGTATAACAACTTTATGTTCATGGCACAGGGTTCTGTGGCTGAGAAGCTGACCGGTAAAAGCTGGGAAGAAAATATGAAGCTCCGCTTCTTTGACAGTCTGGGCATGACGCGCTCCTCAACGGGTATTGACGGTTTTAAAATAGAAGATGCAGCAGTGGGATATAAGGTCACCAAAGACACGACCATCACTAAAACAGACTATAAAGATATCCAGATCATCGCTCCCGCAGGTAGTATCAACAGTAGTGTCAGTGATATGGCGCATTGGGTGACTGCCTGGATCAATGGAGGGAAATATAACGGTAAGCAGGTAATACCTGCCGCCTATGTCACTGAAGCGCAAAGCGCACAAATGGCAATGGGTGGCGGAAGACCAGGTAAAGATCAGCCGGAAGTACATGGCAGCGACTATGGCCTGGGATGGATGATCTCTTCTTATCGTGGACACTACCAGGTAGAGCATGGTGGTAATATAGACGGATTTACTGCCAGCACCTGTTTCTATCCTTCCGATAGTATTGGTATTATCGTACTGGCTAATCAGAATGGTTCTCCGGTGCCTATGTTGGTCAGAAACCTCTTCTCAGATAAACTGCTCGGATTGAAATACTATGCCCTGTCAGATTCTATGGTGAAAAAGAGAGCTGCGCAACTGGCCATGGATAAAAAAGGTGCAGAAAGTAAAGATACCGCGAAAGTGAAAGGAGCAGGTGTGATCCGTAGTCTGAGCGACTATACAGGCGTGTATGTCAGTAAATCATTCGGTAGTTATGAGATCGTTTTGCAGAACGACTCTTTATTTGCCATGATCCCACAGGAAAAGAATTACCTGAAGCATGTGGCTTTTGATGTTTTTCAAACATATCAGGTAGATAAATATACTGGTATTGACACCACGGCACCTGGTTCAAGGATCAAATTCAACGCAGATATGAACGGTGATATCAATGAAACTGAAATTGATCTGGGGGTAAAAGATGCTGTACGTTTTAGCAGAATACCTAAGGTCGCACCGCTTACAAAAGCTGATTTAGAGAAATATTCTGGTGTGTATTCTTTCGGAGGAATGGAGGCAACGGTACATATAAAAGGAGAGAACCAGCTGATGATGAATGTACCAGGACAGATGGACTTTACACTGGTGCCTGTTGATAAAAACAAGTTCGCTTTAAAGGAAGTGAAAGGCTTTACGGTAGAATTCAGTTTGAATGAGAAGGGACAGGTAGTGTCGCTGACTTCTATACAACCGAATGGCCGCTTTAAAGCAGACAAGAAGAAATAAACTGATAATAACAGGTATAAAATAAAAGGAGGCTGTCCGCCATATTGGTAGACAGCCTCTTTTTATTTATGCTTAAACAGCGAACGTATTATCTGGCAGCAGTGATCCTGAACTCAAGATTCACGGCTGAGTTGATCAGCTTATCCTGCATGGATTTATCGGCTCTGTAGGTCATACCCCACAGTGTTCTGTCGATATTGAAGTTAGCCATTGCCGTAACAGTGCCATTTTCAAACCGGATAATAGCAGGGAAGGAGATATTCTTGGTGATATTCTTGATCGTCAGATTACCCTGTACAGTATAATTCGCGTTCTTCATCAATACCTCATTGCCTACAGAAGGCGTAAAGTCGCTAACATTGGTGATCTCGAAAGTGGCTACCGGGAACTTTACCACATCGAAGAACAGCGGTCCTTTTAACTCATCTTCCAGTTTACGTTTCAGAGAAGTATCTGATTTGGAGAGGTCGATATTTTCCAGGGAGTTCATACGGATAATGATATTCCCACCGGTGATGGTGGTGTCTTTTACCAATAACTTCCCTTCCTGCAGTGTAAAACGGCCGGTATGTTTGCCGGTAGGCTTGGTGCCTATCCAGCGTAATTCGCTGTTAGCGGTGTCGACCAGGTATGGGCTTCCTTTGCCCTCTTTTACCGGGTGAGCCTCTGTAATGGTCGCCTTGTCAGCTTTCGGCGCCTGTTCACAGGCAGCCAGCAAGGCGATCAGCATGATAGAAAGTATATATTTCATAAACAAATTATTCCGTCAGCTTCCGGCCACTTCCCGGTTCCCTACCCATACGAACCTGCGCAGGATGAATTCCGGGTTTGTGAAACTGGCATTTCCGGCAGGGTTGCCACCTGTCACATGAAAATCTGAAAATGCTGCATGCTGGTTTACCCAGATGAATCCGGTAAAGTTAAAGGATACCGGTGTAAATACCCCATTCATCTCTTCGGTGATCTTTTCTTTCATCTCGGGACTGGTGGTATAGGCCGCGCAGGTGATCGCACCATGTTGTTGCGCCATTTGCCGGGCCAGCTGTATGGATTCATTGGTATCCTTTGTTTTTATCAGCAACAAAACCGGGCCAAATAACTCCTGTTCGAAGATATGTTTGTCGTCGCTGCTGACTTCCAGGATGGATGGTGTACAACCACGGGCATGGGTAAACTCTTCATTGACCAGCGGTTGTCCTTCAAGGATAACTTTTGCACCCAGTTTGCCTGCATTATGCGCCCTTTCCAGCGTGTTTTCGTTCTGCAATGCGCCAAGTGTACCTGCACCCATTTTAGGGTTGTTTACGAGGCTTACAACCGCGTCCTTAAATTTCTGTACTACTTCATCAAAGGATAATTTACCATTGCTGGTAGTGATCCCTTCCGCAGGAATAAAGAAATTCTGCGGAGCGGTACACATCTGTCCTGAATATAATGACACTGAGAAAGCCAGGTTCTGCATAACCGCATCGATATCGGCCACGCTGTCGATAATAACAGAGTTGACGCCTGCTTTTTCAGTGAATACCGTCTTATTCTTTAATGACTCCACATAATTGCCAAAGGCACTGCCGCCGGTATAATCGATCAGCTGAATACCCGGGTGCTCGCACAGGGTTTTGGTAATAAGCGCTGTGGAAGTATCGGCGGCCAGCTGACAAAGCGCAGGGCTGAAGCCTTTTTCCTGTAATACCTGCTGTATCGCAGCTACGACAATGGCAATTGGCAGGATCGCCTTCGGATGTGGTTTTACAATAACCGGATTGCCGGTCACCAGGTCGGCATAAATACCTGGTAATGAGTTCCATACCGGGAAGGTGGAACAACCTATCACCAGACCGACCCCTTTAGGGATGGCCCGGAAGTTCTTTTTCAGTTGAAGGGATGTTTTGCCCATTGGCTTTTCCCACATCAGGGAGGCCGGGTAACGGTTGCCTTCGTGATAGCCCATAGCGATCGCTTCAAGCGCTCTGTCATTGGCATGCGGACCGGAAGCCTGGAAGCTCATCATAAAGCTCTGTCCGGTGGTATGCATGGTGGCGTAGGCGATGTCGAAGAAGCGCTCTTTTACTGCTTCCAGTGTTTCCACAAGGATGTCGGCACGTACGTCTACAGTGGTATTCCTCCATTGAGGCGCTGCTGCGATAGCACGGTGTACCAGTTCATCGGGAGTGAAGATCGGGTAGGTAATGCCCAGCGCCTCCTGGGTATAAGGAGACACTTCTTCTCCTGCCCAGGAAGTTTCTCCTGTTTGCAGTAACTGCTTAAAGGGTTGCTGCAGCAGTGCTTTATAGCGGGTTTCTCCCTGCTCTGCTGCATTTTCACCATAGGCTTTAGGGTGTTCCGGGTACTGTGAATAAAAAGCCCGTTCATGATTCGCCTTTACGGCGTTCTCAATTGTGTTTTGGTGTTTGATGTTAAACATATGTGGAATTTGAGAATTGATTACCTGATTGGCTCAATCACCTCACCTCACCATCGTAAACTTGTTGTCGTTGTAATATTCATCCGCTCTTAACTTCAGTGGGTGATTACGCTGATATTGTAAAAAAGTGTCGTATTCTGCTTTGTGCATGGTTGTCCAGGCTCTGTATGCTGGTTGATTGGCAACAGGACCAAACATCCACTGGTTGTATGCTTCAAACAATCCCTGTTTCAGGAGGGAGCGCTGATAGTCGAATAGCGCATAAGGGAAACGCTGATCTGAAAAGCTGTACCAGTCCAGCAGGAAGCGGGTACGCAGCATAATGAGCGTTTCAGGATCGATCCCCGCCATTACAACCCCGATCTGTTTACCCATGGATGCTTTGAATGCCTGGGCAAAATCAGCTACTGCCTTCTTTCTGTTTTTGTTCTCGTTTTCGTCTTCGATCGCTTTGTTTAGTTGTGCCGGATCGTTGTATAAAGATTTGTAGGCATCCAGCAACAGGTTCCTCACTTCTGCGGTACGGGCAGTATAACTTTCCAGGTTGACGAATATTTCCCCGTAGATGATCACCCACACGGGGTTATTCATATACACATATGCTTTTATGGCATTGTAGTAGTTGCTGGAGAAATTAGGCGCTTTCTCGATACCTTTCAGATAGCTTCCCATGCCGCCTTCAAACACTTTGAGGAACATGAGCAACTGTCCGTTATCGTTATACAGTTCCCCGCTTTCCGGGAATTTGCGTAATGCTTTCTCATACAGCTTTTGTGCTGTTTTCCATTCCTGGCGTGACTGGTAGATGTTACCAGCGATCTGGAAGGTCTGTTCGTCTGCTTCTTTTTTATTGAGTATGGGCTCGATGATACTTTTAGCTTTACTCATATCTCCCTGGAGGTAGTATGCAAAGCCGAGCTGTTTTTTAAAGTCTATATTATCAGGTTCCTGTTGCAGCGCCTGGTTCAATACCAGGATAGCGTTGGAATAATCGCCATCACGTATAAAACCTGTCGCAGTTGTATATAATTCCTTAGCATCCTGTGCGGAAGCAGTTATTACAGAAGAAAATAATATAGCAGTAAATAACCCTGCTCTTAATAATGAAGCCCTCATATTCATGCCGATCAGACGTTTGCTGTAAAAATAAAGAAAAAATGTGCCAAACATTCAGTCCGGCAGCCCGAATGCCTATTTCGCCGCTGTTTCCTGTGTATTAGCACTATCTGTAAAAACAAACGCCCACCGTACCGGCAGGCGTCTGAAAAATATGATGCAATGATTAAATCATCTGAGAGATGAGGCCATCACGCAGTTTTGGCTCAAACCAGGTGCTTTTCGGAGGCATTACATTACCGCTGTCAGCGATGTCAAACAGCTGCTGAATGGTTACCGGGTACAGGGCGAAGGCTACTTTCGCATCACCGCTGTCCACTCTTTTTACCAGTTCCTGCAATCCGCGGATACCGCCTACGAAATCGATGCGTTTGTCGGTACGCTGATCTTTGATACCCAGTATTTTATCCAGTACGTTGTTGGACAGGATGGTCACATCCAGGATACCGATAGGATCAGTTGTGTATGTGCCTTCTTTTGCTACCAGACGGTACCAGGTACCTTCCAGGTACATGCTGAATTCATGCAGCATGGATGGCTGTTGTGGCAGGTGACCGATAGATTCTACGGTGAAATCGTATTCCAGACGGGAAAGCAGGGCTTCTTTGGTCAGACCGTTCAGGTCTTTCACCAGACGGTTATAGTCCAGAATCACCAGCTGGCTGGCAGGGAAGATCGTAGTCAGGAAGAAATTAGCCGGATCATCGGTACCGATCATCTGTTTTTCTTCGAATTCTTTCTGTACCAGTGATGCGGATGCTGCGCGGTGGTGACCGTCAGCGATATAGGTGTGCGGCACTTTGCTGGAGAACAGAGAAGTGATCTCGTTCACAGCGCCTTCTTCGTTCACTACCCAAACGGTATGCTGAATACCATCAGCAGCAGTGAAGTCATAAGCAGGAGCGTTTGCATGTATCCAATGATCGATCAGGGAGTTTACTTCCGGAACGTCGTTGTATGCCAGGAATACGTTACCTGTTTGTGCGCGGGTCGTTTTGATATTGTTGATACGGTCCAGTTCTTTGTCAGGGCGTGTAAATTCATGCTTTTTGATAATACCCATGTTATAGTCGGATACAGAAGAAGCGCATACCAGACCGGTCTGGGTGCGGCCGTTCATGATCAGACGGTAGATATAGTAGCAAGGGGCATTGTCCTGGAACAGGGTACCTTCTTTGATAAATTTCTGCAGGTTTTCAGCAGCCTTATCATATACGGACTGACTGTACACATCGGTACCTTCGGGAAGGTCAATTTCCGACTTGGAAACATGGTAAAACGAGTACTGGTTACCGGCAGCTTCTGCCTTTGCCTCTGCTGCGCTGAGCACATCGTAAGGGCGGGCAGCAACTTTTTCTGCAAGTTCCGGAGTAGGTCTTAATCCTCTGAAGGGTCTGATGATTGCCATGATAATAGATTGTTAGGCCGCAAAAGTAAATAATTAATTTTTCCCGTCTAAGTGATAGTCAATCAGGAATCAGGAATTACGAAATAGGAATTAGTATAGCCAATGCCTGAATGCGTCATTAATGCCATCATTGCTAAAGTGAAATTAGCTTAAATAAAAATGGCGCCTCAGCATTGAAGCGCCATTCTATTTATTTGATTTGGATATTCAGAATATTATTTATGCGACAGTCTGATCACAACAATTCCTAATTCCTAATTCGTAATTCCTAATTGAATTAGGCTTTCTTCAGGCTGAAGTACTTCATAGCCTCTACCAGTACTTCCACACTTTCAAATGGCAGTGCGTTGTAAAGCGAAGCTCTGAAGCCGCCTACGAGACGGTGTCCTTTAATACCTACGATATCTTCTTTCTTGCAGAATTTGAGGAATTCTTCTTCCAGTTCAGGTTTGTCCATGATGAACGATACGTTCATACGGCTCCTGTCTTCTTTCTGAGCGGTGCCACGGAACAGCGGGTTCTGATCGATCTCGTTGTACAGCAGACCTGCTTTTTTCTCATTTTCTCTTTCCATAGCTGCAGCGCCTCCCTGTTCCTTTAACCAGCGGAGCGTGAGCATGGAAATGTAGATAGCAAATACGGGAGGGGTGTTCAACATGGAACCGTTCTCGATATGATTACGGTAATCGAGGATCGTTGGGATCTTACGTGTTACTTTACCCAATGCGCTTTTGCGGACAATTACGAGTGTAGTGCCTGCTGCTCCCATGTTCTTCTGGGCGCCCGCGTAAATGAGCGTGAATTTGTTGAAATCCAGTGAACGGCTGAGTATATCACTACTCATGTCAGCGATCAACGGAACATCTGTCTCCGGCATCTTCTGCCACTGCGTACCATAAATGGTATTGTTAGTGGTGATATGCAGGTAGGTAGATTTTGGGGAGACGCTGAACTGTTTAGGAATGTGGTTGTAGCTGCTGTCTTTTGAACTGCCAGCTATGTCCACGAAACCGTACTGTTTCGCTTCTTTTATTGCCTTATTGCTCCAAACACCGGTATCAATATAAGATGCCGTGCCGTCGTTTTCGAGGAGGTTCAGCGGTATCTGCATGAATTGCGTTGTCGCACCTCCATGAAGATAGAGAACTTCGAAATCGTCTTCGAGTTGCATCAACTCTCTAACAAGATCCCGTGCTTCGTCCAGTACAGCCTGAAACAATGGTGTTCTATGCCCTATTTCCAAAATAGACATTCCTGAACCTTCAAAGTCAATCAAAGCTTTACTGGCCTTGTACAGCACCTCATTCGGCAATATGGAAGGCCCTGCGTTAAAATTGTGCACCTTCATAGGTCGTTCTAAGTTAAATAAATTGTTTGCTTGTTCCACTTTGTTTGGTTTTGTCAGAGGAATGGAAAAAAAAGTATGGCATTTCACATTGAAGCTGAACGCGTGTAGGATAAGGCTAAAAAGATAGTACTAACAAAGATAATTTATATTTTTTTAAAATCGAAATTAATTGGAAGCCTGTTTTAAGCTTCCTGCCGGCCTATCATGCGTTCAGGCGTAGGATGAACGGGGGCTTGTGTTCTGATACCTTTTTTGAGATCGTTCAGCACCGGCATGCCTGCGTTCACCCAGGCGGTATACCAGTAGTTGGCTGTAGCTGAGATAGCGGCTCTCATTCTACGTTCTACCATGTCCCCTAATGCGCCATAATAGGCTTTTGCGTAAGCTGTTGCGTAATTTCGTATCAGTTTCCCGTTGCGTTTTTCATACGCAAATTTCCTGCCGGAAGAGAAGTTTTCACTTACCAATTTTTCCTGCTGTAACACGGTATCCGCTGCTGCAGCGCTTTCCAGCACGATCTGCCAGGTGTATGCATTAATATCTTTTATATAGCATGCCTTTGCAGAGAAGTAATGAAATGTTTTGTCGGCCATCAATTCGGGGATGCGGGATTCCCACAGTCCGTGTATTCCCTGCTGCCCTGTGAGCTGTCCGTTGTGATTGGAACAGGCATGTAACGGCACATGCGCATCGCCGGCATAGTGGCCGATATCGGCGCTCAGCCGCATGATCCTGTCAGCATCTTTGTCTTTAAATGCCTGTGTCAAACGGGTAAGCTGCTGTGTAAGGTACCAGGGTAAAATGCCATATGTCTGCAATGTATCCGCAGTATATTTCAACAGGGCTTCCTCCCAGGACCTGGGTAGCGCCGTGAATGGCGCCTGGCCGTAATGATCTATGTCGATATAGTGCCGTGGCCCTTCTTCCGGGATGATATATCTTCGTTTATCTGCATCTGTCGCATGTGTGGAGAGATATTCAATATTAGGTTTATAAAAGACCAGCATCTCCGGAGGAAGAGAAAATACCGCCAGCCGGTTAATGCGCTGATGAGCGAAGAAGCCCCATCCGTAAACAGGAATAGTGATCATGTGCAGGCAGAACGCCAGAAAGATATGGTGCATAAGCTTGGTTGGTTAACAGACAATTGTAATATTAAGATAAATAATCAGTTCGTGGAGCGGGAGGGAAGCGGTTGTAACAAGCAATTGATAAGGCTTAGATATTTGTTATCCTACGTTCATCCTACGTTCATGAACGTAAGATGAACGTAGGATAACAAATATCTAAACGGCATCTGACCAATGTCAGGATATGTTTACAGGAAGATAAGATCAGCGTACTTCTTTTTTGTCATGTTTCTCGTGAACTTCGATGTTGGTCACACCGCCACTTACGGCAAACTTCATGGCTTCGCCGGCAGAAATGTTGGTCAGCGCTTTCACCTTGCTCACGGGCACCATGAATACTTTACCGGTAATGGCATAAGCATGCGGCACATATACAGCAGTATAACCTTCCAGTCCGAAGTTGGACACATCAGGCTGTGTGATAAAACCCATTTCCCAAACATCCTCACCATATACCTGCACCAGTACCGGATGATCGAATTTCTTCTTCTCACCGACAAATGCATCAAACACATCTTTTACAGAAGTATAGATATATTTAATAAAAGGCGTGCGTTCCAGCATGTGGTCAAACAATGCAAAGATGCGGCTCACAATAAAGGAGGAGCTCAGGTAACCGACCACGATCACCAGTAATAAAACCAATACGAATCCGACGCCTTTATAGCGCAGATACTTAAGTGGTGTTTCCAGGGGCAGGATTTCCTTTGGAATGATATTGTCAATAGTAACGAATACCCAGTACAGCGTCAAGGCGGTCACACCCATAGGTGCGAGTATCAGTAAACCCTGAAAGAAATACCTCAATATGCGGGCAGCCAGGACTTTAAGACGACTTTTAGGAGACATATAGTTTAAATGCAAATACGTGAATGATCCGGGAATATCCAGGATAATGATATCTGACGCGTCAAAGTTACATCGTTTATTTTATCCCCGGGGGATGTTATGCCGGCATACGTTTCACAATAGTAAACATGATATGAATAGCCTGTCTGATTATAGGGAAGCTTTGTTGTTATAGATAAAGGATACACTTGAAGCCTTCCTGACTGGCTGCTCAATAATAAACATGATATGAATAACAGACGGATACGAGGACGTTGTGTATTTATAAATATGAGCGACCAACAGAGAGGTGGACCTGATCCGAATCTGAAGCGCACTGACCAGCTACCTGAATAAAACCGATAGGATAGGAACGGGAGTGTATAGGGCCTCCAGCACTTCAACAGATAAAAGGTGACTCTTCCAAGGTAATATTGTTAATATAGTATCAGGAGATAACGCTAAAAGGCCTCGTGGAGCATCCGTGAAGGCTTTTAGTATTTATCTTAGGTATTGATTGATAGTTAGTTACATTTTTTTGATGCATCCGCGAAAGTGGTTCCATACTTTATACACGACGTATACAGGGAGTATACACGACGTATCTATGCTTTATCTCTGCCGGAACACGCTTTCCATACTGATACTTTTTTATCTCTTGAGAATGTTAAACGGGCATCATACTAAATTTCCCGACGCCTGCGACCGGCGTATCATCTACCTGATCATTTCAACGGATTGATCCTGGCCTGAAACCTTCCGGATCAGCTCTCTGAACAGACATCATAAGGTGAAAACAGGAGTATATTGAGCCTCCGGTAATTAAATTCAGAACACCGTTAACAGGATAAGTATATTAAAATTATTTGCGTTGGAAACTTTTGTAGTTTAAAAAGTTTCCATAGTTTTGTTCCAGCATCGCAAATCAGTTAGAGACCACCAAAGAAACTATGAAGCCGGAAGGTAGTGAACGAACCATCACTAGAAAGATTTGCAGAAGATAATAAGAAACATACATACCGCACAAAATGGAGATACAGGAACGTATTCTGGATACTGCATTCAGTTTGTTCTGCCAGTTCGGAACACGCTCGATCACAATGGACGATATCGCTCAACGCATGGGCGTATCCAAAAAGACCCTGTATGCTCACTTTGCAGATAAAGACGAGCTGGTGATGCATGCCATTGCGCGATATCTGCAACAACTGGATAAGGAATGTATTGAAAATCAGGAGAAAGCCGCAAACGCCATAGACGAACTGTTCCTCGTCATGAAACAACTGGATATGAGCTTCCGTAATATGAACCCGATCATCCTGTTCGATCTGCAAAAGTTCCATACGAAAGCTTACCAGGTATTTCAGGATTATAAGCATAACAACCTGCAAAAAACCGTAAGACAGAATTTAGAAAGAGGCGTACGCGAAGGATTATATAGAAATGATTTTGATATCGAAATAATGACCCAGTACAGACTGGCTACTTCCATGCTATGTTTTCAGCCTGACATATTCCCCTACGGGAAATATGACATGAGCAAAGTACAGTGCATCCTCCTGGAACATTTCCTGTACGGACTTGTCTCTCCGGAAGGCTACAAACGCGTGGAAGAGAACAAACTACAACTATCGTAAAACCAATGACCTTTATGCAACTTGACAAAAAGCACGCAGGTTTGACAGGACTCCTGCTGCTGCTAATCTTTCACTGTGCGATGGCCCAGCAGCCCACAAAAGCGCCGCTGCAGGAAACTATCTCACTGTCTGCACAACAGGCGGTAGATTACGCACTTGCCAACCAGGCTTCCGTACGTTCGGCTAAACTGGATGAACTGATCCAGCTGGCCAAGAACAAAGAAGTAAGCGGTATGGCGCTGCCTACGCTTGCCGGTTCAGGCACCTATCAGCATAACCCTATTGTACAGAAACAATTGATCGATGCGTCCAACTTTAGTGACACCGTTCCAAAAGGTACACTGGTGCCTTTTTCATTCGGTCTGAAGTACAACGTGATCGGAGAAATTACCCTGAAACAGGTACTGTTCGACCCCAGTGTACTCGTAGCTTTACAGGCAAGAGAAACACTGGAACAACTGGCTTCCAAATCAGTAAAAAAATCAGAAGTAGATGTGAAAGTAGGCGTTTATAAAGCTTACTACAACGTGCTCTCCGCCCGCAGAGGTCTGGAGATACTCGGCAATAACATCACGAACCTGGAGAAACTGCTGAACGAAACCAAAGAGACCTATAAAAATGGTCTGGTGGAAAAGCTCGATGTAGACAGGCTGGTCGTACAGCTGACAAACCTCCGTACAGAAGAAACAAAACTCCGCAACGTGACCGAAGTAGGTCTCGCTGCGCTCAAATATCAGATGGGGATGGCCATTCAACAGCCTATCCAGCTGACAGATACCTTGTCAACTGCCGAGATTAAATCAGCTATCGCTTCAGAACAATTTGATTATTCACAACGTATAGAATATCAGTTGCTCCAGACGCAGAAGAAAGCATATGAGTATGATCTCAAACGCTATCAGTTCCAGAAACTGCCGACCCTGTCATTGTTTGGTACCGGTGGTATGAGCCGCGCAAGTGATGAGTTCAACTACTTTAAACGTGAAACATGGTATGGCTATGTATCCTATGGCGTAAACCTGTCATTTACCATCTTCAGTGGTATGCAGCGCAGACGTAAGGAAGACCAGGCATTCCTTCAGGTGAAAAAGGCAGAACTGACGCTGGAGAATACCAAACTCGGTATCGATATGGAACAGGCGCAGTCTACTTCCAGCTTACGGAACAATATCCTGACACTGGAAGCACAGGAAAGCAATATGAAACTGGCAGAAGAAGTATACAATACCACACAGATCAAATATCGTGAAGGTGTTGGCTCCAGCCTGGAAATGAGTACTGCTGAAAATGAACTGCTCACTGCACAGAATAACTACTTCACTGCGCTGTATAATGCAGCCGTAGCAAAAGTGGATTACCTGAAAGCATACGGAAAACTGTAAGCGAAAACTACAACTAACTATTAACTCTTTATTATATGTCCAAGATATATCGTCCCGCTCTGCTGATCGTTGCACTCATGGCTGCCTGTGGCAGTCCTTCGCCGGAGGAAAAGCTGGCGGAGCTTAAAAAACAGGAAGCTACGCTGAAACAGCAGATCGCTGACCTGGAAAAACAAACGCAGAAAGGAGATACTACTGAACGTAAAAAGAAAGCCGTGGTCGTTGCGGCCGTACAGGATACTGTATTTGAACATTACATCGATGTACAGGGTGCTGTGGATGCACGTGAGAACGTTAGCGTGTCAGCTAAAATTCCCGGCATCGTTACAGCGATACATGTAAAAGAAGGACAGAACGTAAGCAAAGGACAGTCACTCGCACAGGTGGACGACCAGATCCTGAGGGCGAATATGGCGGAACTACATACACAGCTGGACCTGGCAAATACCATGTTCCAGAAACAACAGAACCTCTGGAACCAGAAAATCGGTTCTGAAGTACAATATCTGAACGCGAAAACACAGAAAGAATCACTGGAAAGAAAAATGGCTACCCTGCAGGACCAGATGTCACAGGCAAGGATCATTTCTCCTATCAATGGTACTGTTGATGCGGTGATCGTTAAACTGGGCGATAATGCGGCTCCAGGTAGTCCTGCATTCCGCGTGGTGAACGGCAGCAACCTGCGCGTACTGGCGAATGTAGCAGAAGCTTATGCCAGCAAGGTGAAAACAGGTGATCCGGTAGTGCTGGAATTCCCGGATATCGATAAGAACATCCGTACCAAAATCGGTTTTGCTTCAAAGGTGATCGATCCTACAAGTCGTACTATAAAATTAGAAGTGCCTTTGCAGAATGATCCGGAACTGCGTCCTAATATGATCGCAAGAATGAAGATCATCGACTACGTTGCACCGAAAGCAATTGTAATACCGGTGAACATTATACAGTACTCATTAGGTAAACCTTATGTGATCGTTGCGCAGAATCAAAGTGGTAAGATGATAGCGAAAAGAAGAGAGATCGAAATGGGCCGCACTTATAATGATAAGGCAGAGATCACCGGCGGACTGCAGACAGGTGACAAGATCGTAACTATCGGTTACCAGGGATTGAATGATAATGACCTTATCCAGCTTTAATACTCTAAAACTGGTTTATGCAAGACAACCTGAATAAAGAATTTAAACCTACAAGCTGGTCCATTGATAATAAGGTGAGCATTTACGTGGCTACCTTTATCCTGGCCCTTGCAGGTATCATGTCCTATCAGAGCCTGCCGAAGGAACAGTTTCCGGAAGTAGTGTTCCCTCAGTTTTATATCAGCACCATTTACAGTGGTACATCTCCGGAGGACATGGAGACGCTGGTGACGAAACCTATAGAAAAACAACTGGGTGGCATTTCCGGTGTGAAGTCTATCAAGAGTACTTCCATGCAGGACTATTCTGCCATCACGATAGAATTTGACGCGAGTGAGAATATGGAAACCGCACGACAGGAAGTGCGGGAGAAAGTAGATGACGCGAAAAAAGACCTGCCAAACGACCTGACACAGGAGCCACAGATCATCAAGATAGACGTATCGCAGATACCTATCATGAACGTGAACCTGTCAGGTGATTTTGATCTGCAGTCACTCAAGAAGTATGCAGATGAAATGCAGGACCGTATCGAGGCATTGAATGAAATCACCCGCGTGGATATTGTCGGCGCACTGGAAAGGGAAATCCAGATCAACGTTGACAAATACAAAATGGACGCGGCGAAGATCACCTTTGATGATGTAGCTAATGCGATCGCAATGGAAAACCGTACTATCTCCGGAGGTCTGGTTTCTATGGATGGTCAGAAGCGTACATTGAGCGTGAAAGGTGAGTATAAGGATGCGAACAAGATACGCGACATCGTTGTGCGTGGTATGTCAGGCGCAACGGTATATCTGAAAGATGTAGCAGAAGTAGTGGATGGTTTTGAAGAACAGGAAAGCTATGCACGTCTGGATGGTAAGAACGTGATCACCCTCAACGTCATCAAACAGAGTGGTAAAAACCTGATCGATGCATCAGATAAGATACGTGTCATCATTGATGAAATGAAAGCGGATTATCTGCCTGCAGGACTGGATGTAACCATTACTGCCGATCAGTCCAACTCTACCCGTGTAACGCTGCATGACCTGATCAATACGATCATCATCGGTTTCTTACTGGTAACGTTGATCCTCATGTTCTTCATGGGCGCAGTGAACGCGATATTCGTGGCATTGTCCGTACCGATCTCCATGTTCATTGCATTCCTGCTGATGCCGATGTATGACTTCACCCTGAATATGATGGTGTTGTTCTCATTCCTGCTGGCATTAGGTATTGTGGTGGATGATGCGATCGTGGTGATCGAGAACGTGCATCGTATATTTTATGAAAGAAAGGACCTGGGTATCGTGAAGGCTGCGAAAGTGGCAGCAGGAGAGGTGTTCCTGCCGGTATTCTCGGGTACGCTGACGGTATTGGCGCCGTTCTTCCCATTGTTGTTCTGGCCTGGTATCATTGGTAGTTTCATGTTCTTCCTGCCGGTAACGCTGATCACTACACTGGGTGCGTCACTGATCGTGGCGTATATTATCAATCCGGTGTTTGCGGTTGACTTTATGGACCGTCATGAGGGAGATAATCATCCGAAGCCAACGTTCAACAGGAACATGAAGATACTGAGCATTGTGTTCGTGGTGGTAGCATTGCTTGCATATGTATCAGGTAGCAAAGGAGTAGGTAATTTCACGCTTTTCGCACTAGCGATGATCATGCTGGAAAGATTCTGGCTGGGTGGTGTAGCCCGCCGTTTCCAGACCAATACATGGCCACGTGTGCAGGAACGCTACAGGAAGATACTGAAATGGTGTCTTGTCGGATGGCGTCCGGTATGGATACTGATCAGCACATTTGCATTGCTGGTATTCAGTATCATGCTGACCATCGTGACCAGTCCGAAAGTTGTGTTCTTCCCACAGGCAGACCCGAACTTCATCTATACATATATTGAATTGCCGATGGGTACGGACCAGAAATATACTGACTCCGTTACGCATATCATTGAAGGGAAAATTACCGCAGTAGTTGGCAGGAAGAACCCTATCGTAGAGTCTATCATTTCCAACGTTGCAGTAGGCGCCGGTGATCCTTCCCAGATGGATATGAGCGTGCAGCCGCACAAGGGTAAGGTGACCGTGGCATTCGTAGAGTTTGGTAAACGTGACGGACATTCCACTGTACAATACCTGGATAAGATACGTAAGGCAGTGAGGGGTATTCCTGGTGTGGATATTACGGTAGAGCAGGAGCAGGGTGGTCCTCCGACAGGTAAACCGATCAACATCGAGATTTCCGGAGATGAATTTGAGGCGCTGACCGCTACAGCTGATAAAATGAAACGTTATCTGGACAGTCTGGAGATCGGCGGTGTGGAAGAACTGAAATCAGACTTCCAGAGCAATAAGCCTGAGATCCTGGTGAACATTGACCGTGAAAGAGCGAACAGGGAAGGTATCAGTACGACAACCATTGGTATGGCGTTACGTACGGCCCTTTACGGACAGGAAGCTTCCAAGTTCCGTGATCCGGAAGATGACTATAAGATAATGGTGCGTTTCCGTGAGGACCAGCGTAACAACATCAATACGCTGATGAACCTGAATATTGTGTACCGTGATATGAACATGAACGGAATGATCCGTCAGGTGCCGTTATCGGCGGTAGCCACGATCAGGTACTCTAACACGTACGCAAGTATCAAACGTATTGATCAGAAGCGTGTTGTGACCTTATACTCAAATGTATTGACAGGTTTCAACACGAACGAGGTGGTGCAGCAGATACAGACAGCGATACAGGACTTCCCTAAAACGCCGGGTATCAGTGTGAAAATGACAGGTGAGCAGGAAGATCAGCAGGAGACGTCTAACTTCCTGGGTATGGCGATGCTGGGTGCTTTTGGTCTGATCCTGATGATCATGGTGACACAGTTTAACTCGATCGGTCGTCCGCTGGTGATCTTTATGGAAATATTATTCTCTATTATAGGGGTATTCCTCGGTTTTGCCATCTTTGGTATGGACATCTCTATTGTAATGACCGGTGTAGGTATTATGGCGCTGGCGGGTATCGTTGTACGTAACGGTATCGTACTGGTGGAATTCACCGACCTCCTGGTACAGCAGAAGATGCCGGTATATGAGGCAGTGATCGAGGCGGGCAGGACCCGTATGACCCCGGTGTTACTGACGGCGATCGCGGCCATTCTGGGTCTGATACCGTTGGCAGTAGGATTTAACATCGACTTTGCCGGACTGTTCTCTTCCTTTGAGCCTCATATCTTCTTCGGAGGTGATAACGTGGCTTTCTGGGGCCCGCTGGCCTGGACGATGGTATACGGACTGGTGTTTGCGACCTTCCTGACATTGATCCTGGTGCCGGTAATGTATGCAATGAATAAACGTTCCATCGACGTACTGGACCGTTACGGACTGGCAAGGAACCTGAAATATGTGCCTTTCCTGGTGCTGATATTGAAGCTCTTTATGAAGAAAGAGGAAGTACGGAAGATGCACGACCCGGCTTACATGTCGCCTAAGCCTTATAATTTCTTCCCAAGCGGGGATGAGCATGAGGTGGAGGTAGCCGAAACACACACAAATCACACACATCATCAAGATAAGAAGATGCATGAAAGAGTTTAGTTCACACTATACAGTGTAACAGTTGTAGGTTTAACAGGTACCGCTTCGTTTCCACGAGGCGGTTTCTTTTTTTTATACCTTAACAAATTTTAACAATTGACTGAGGCAGCAATTGCTTACATTTGACGCACAAGAGCCATTCTTGTTAACCTGATTAATATATCATACGCTATGCGACGCAACCATGAAATAGATTTCCGTATCTATGGCGAAGAAATACAGATTGTCGAGATTGAGCTAGATCCACAGGAGACTGCAATTGCTGAGAGCGGCAGTTTTATGATGATGGATCAGGATATTCAGATGCAAACTATGTTCGGGGACGGTTCACAAGCTAATCAGGGACTTTTAGGCAAACTAATGTCGGCAGGCAAGCGCATGCTGACGGGAGAAAGCCTTTTTATGACCGCTTTCACGAATGTGGGGCAGGGTAAGAAAAAGGTGAGTTTCGCTGCGCCTTATCCGGGTAAGATCATTCCGATGGACCTGCAACGGATGGGTGGCAAGGTGATCTGTCAGAAGGATGCGTTCCTTTGTGCAGCGAAAGGTGTTAGTATTGGGATCGAATGGCAGCGTAAGCTCGGGACCGGTATTTTTGGCGGTGAAGGCTTTATCATGGAGAAGCTGGAAGGGGACGGAATGGCCTTTGTGCATGCAGGGGGGATGGTCATCGAAAGGGAACTTTTACCCGGTCAGGTATTAAAAATAGACACAGGTTGTGTAGTAGCATATACTTCAGGAGTGCATTTTGACGTTGAATTTGTAAAAGGAATCAGAAATATGGTATTTGGTGGCGAAGGATTGTTTTTTGCCACTTTAAGAGGTCCTGGTAAAGTATGGATACAGTCCCTACCGATCAGCAGAATGGCCGCAAGACTGGTGTCTTATGGTACAGGCAAGCGTAAGGAAGAAGGTAGTATCCTGGGTGGGCTTGGTAATTTACTGGACGGAGATTGATATTAAGACACGTTATAAGTGATTCCGTTTGCCCTGGAGGGCAGCAACAGTACTCATTTTTTTAAGTAGAGTACAGGTAATGACGGAATCAGGTCAAGAGAAACCTGGAATTTTGATTTATGTTTGAATTATCAAGGAACTTTGCTGAAGAGCAAGACCAATCAGACCCATTAAAGACGTATAGAGAGCAATTTTATTTCCCGCAGAGAAATGGAAAAGATGCCATCTATTTTTGCGGAAATTCTCTGGGTTTACAGCCGAAGAACGTTAAACCGGCAATAGAACAGGAACTGAATGACTGGAAACATCACGCGGTAGAAGGATACTGGAATGCAGAAAATCCTTGGCTTTATTATCAGCAATATTGTAGCAAACCACTCACAAAAATAGTTGGGGCCAGCCAGGAAGAGTTGACAGTGATGAATACGCTTACTGTGAATCTTCATCTTTTACTGATGAGTTTTTACCAGCCTACCAAACAGCGCTTTAAGGTGCTGATGGAGGCGGGCGCTTTTCCGAGCGATCAGTATGCATTGGAGACACAGGTACGACTGCATGGCTATGATCCGGCTGAAGCTATAATAGAAGTGGCCCCCCGGCCCGGCGAACGATTGATCAGGGAGGAAGATATTTTTGAGATTATTGAGCGGGAAAGTAGTAGCTTAGCAATAATATTATTGGGGGGAATAAACTATTATACCGGCCAATTGTTTAATATGCAGTCCATTACGGAAGCAGCCCATAGAGTTGGGGCTGTAGTCGGGTTCGACCTGGCACACGTAGTAGGGAACGTACCTTTGAATTTGCATGACTGGGAAGTAGATTTTGCCGTTTGGTGCTCATATAAATATTTAAATGGAGGCCCCGGCGCTGTAGGTGGAGCATTTATACACGAGAAACACGCCCTCGATACTAACCGGCAAAGACTAGGTGGCTGGTGGGGCAATGAAGAAAGTACCCGTTTTAAAATGGAGAAGGGTTTTAAACCCAAAAACCGTGCAGAAGGCTGGCAAATAAGCACGGCGCAGGTATTTAACATGGTAGCATTAAAAGCCTCACTGGAACTATTTGAGTCCGCCGGGATGGCAGCTTTAAGAGATAAGAGCATAAAACTCACCAATTATCTTGAATTCCTGTTAAAACATATAGAAAACATAAAATTTGAAATAATTACGCCAAAAAATTGTAAGGAACGCGGTGCTCAATTATCTTTGCTCTTTCATGAAAAAGGGAGAGAAATCCAACAAAAGATGACTGACGCCGGTATAATCGTCGACTGGCGGGAACCCGGAGTAATTCGTATTTCACCGGCGCCCTTATATAACTCATATGGAGACGTATTTCATTTTTATGAAATCATAGCTAATATTGATTCAAACGCTTAATTAAGTAAGATGACTTTTGAGAGAAACGAACGCCCCCGCAGGCCCTACTCTCCACCTGGTACAGAAAAAGACCAAGATCCCAATAAGGAGAGACCGGGCGGTTACTTCAAACCCGATTTTAATAACGACAGGGAGGGCAGACCTAGAGAAGATAGGCCTTATAATTCTGATCGCGACGGTGGTTACAACCGTGGAGATCGTGACAGCGGCGGTGGTTACAACCGCGGCGGGGATCGTGATGGCGGCGGCGGTGGATATCGCCCACGCGATAATGGTGGCTATGGCGACCGTGATGGTGGTGGCTACAACCGCGGTGGCGGTGGTGGTTATGACCGTGGCGGCAGCGGTGGCGGTGGTTACGATCGCGGCGGTGGCGGCGGTGGTTACAATCGCGGCGGCGGTGGTGGTTATGATCGCGGCGGTAGCGGCGGTGGTGGTTACGATCGCGGCGGTGGCGGCGGTGGTTACAATCGCGGCGGCGGTGGCGGCGGTGGTTATAATCGCGGCGGCGGCGGTGGTGGTTATGATCGCGGCGGCGGTGGCGGAGGCTACAATCGCGGCGGTGGTGGCGGCGGCGGCTTCCGTGGTGGTGGCGGCGGTATGCGCAAACCATTCCCACCAAAAGTGGATAACAAGATCTATTTTATCGCCTTACTCCCTACTGCTGAAGTAGGTAAGGAGATCATCAAAATAAAACAGGAATTTGCTGAGAAGTATGGTCCGATGTATGCGCTGAAAGTACTGCCGCATATCACGCTCCAGGTACCTTTCACAGCTGATCCTGCACTGGAAAAAGCTTTCTGTGATGAACTGGCGGAATTCGCCAAAACACAGGCTCCGTTCGAGGTATCCCTCGATGGTTACGGCACCTTCCCGAATAAACAGAACCGCGTTCTGTTCATTAACGTAGAGAAGAGCGAAACTATGGGCGCCCTGCACAGACAGCTGATCAACTTCCTGCGTAAGGAATTTGGTTTCAGTACAATGCTGGCCCGTACCGGTTTCACTCCGCATGTAACAGTTGCTTTCAAAGACCTGGAAGATGCGCAGTTTGAAAAGGCATGGCCTGAATACGAAAACAAGGAATATAAAGCCACCTTCAAGGTGAATAACCTGTACTTCCTCCGTCATAACGGTAAATCCTGGGAAGTTTTGCAGAAATGCAAACTGGGAGGAGCCTGACAATAAAAAAGGTGGTCTGTCAAACAGACCACCTTTTTTTATTTATCACTAAGCATTGTTTTATTTACCCAGTCTGTATACACTCCCTTCTTTCGTCAGATTCACATTCGCACTTGCCGCAATCGTATTCAGCACCTCTTCCAATGGCTGCCCCGGTGTTACCCTCGTTCTGATCGTCAGCTCCTGTACATTCTCATCTGCCATTATCTTCACATCATATAAAGCCTCTACTTTTCTGATCACATGACTGATCGGCTCGTCGTTAAAGACCATGATATTGTCTTTCCATGCGATAAAATCATGGTTTGCAATAGCATCTTCCGCCAGCTGCTGATCTTTGCCCACAGTTACTTTCCGGCCTTCTGTCAATACCACCTGTCTGGTCTGCTGTTCCTGTCCGGACACCGCTACTTTTCCGCTCAGCACGAATACTTCTACCGGTTGTACGGTGTATGCCTTCACATCGAAAGTAGTACCGAGCACCTGCGTCCTTGTCTGTGGCGTATGCACAACAAAAGGATGCGCATCATCTTTTACTACATCAAAGAAAGCTTCTCCTTCCAGGTGTATCGCTCTTTCTCCGTCATTGAAGTTCTTTGCGTAGCGCAGGGTACTGTTGTTATTGATGAATGCTTTGGAGCCGTCAGGCAATACGATGATATTCGTTTCATTCGCAGCCGTCTGCACGGTTATCTGCTCCGGCCCCTTCAGCATGAAATAGGCTGTTGCAGCGCCTCCCAGCAATAAGACAGCGGCTGCAGCACGGATAAACCCGCGATAACTGTTTACGTTTCTTACGATCGCTGTAGGTTGTTGTTGCGTACCATGCTGTAGCTTCCGGTTAAAAGATGCCCAGTTGGCATCAATATCCGGCACGATAGTATCCTCTTCGGCATTGCCGGTCAGGTCCCATGTTTTACGCAACTCGTCATAATAACGGCGGTTGGCGTCATCCTCCTCCAGCCAGCCTTGCAGGGTTGTCTGCTCGGCTTCGCTCAGGCTGCTTTCCAGCGAGCGCACGATCAACGATTCTATATGGTCAAAGGTGTATGACATACATTAAAATTGTAAAAGTAAAGGATAAATAGCGCTGCCTGCCAGGAACAGAAGGAATACCTGTAAATAATCCTGGAGAGATACCCGTAATTTTTTAAGCGCTGTCATCATCTGATTTTCGACGGTCTTGACAGATATATTCAGCGTAGTGGCGATCTCCCGGTAGGATAGTTCTTCATAACGACTGAGGATAAAGATCTCTCTGCATTTTTCGGGCAGTTTATCAATGGCCTGCTGTATATGCCGGGTGGTCTGCTGAAGACTCTGACCGGCAGGTGCTGCCTGTACAGGTTCCATATATTCCTCCATCGGCATATGTACACCTCTGCGTTTATTTTTATCAATATAATCCAGTGCCATGTTGATAGCTGCTCTGTGCAAATATGCTTTAAAATATACCTGGTGGAGCTCTGCGCGCCGGTTCCAGATCTTAATGAACACATCCTGTGCAAGGTCTTCCGCTGTTGCATTGCTTTGTACAATACGGTAGATGGTCTTGCAGACAAATGAAAAGTAGGTCCTGAAGAGCGCTTCCATGAAGGCATCTTCATTCTCCATTAATAATTGTTGTAGTTCTGCATTTTCGGGCATAGTGCAAAAATAGGTTTTGTCCTTATTCCTGCTCACAAAAGTGCTGGCAATACCTGAAAATGCTGTTAAACCAGCTTGCATGTGTGACGCTTTCGGTATTTTATAATTTGATAACTCTTCCTGATCCTTTTATATCTGATCTGATGGTGGCGGCGCCTTTGTACCTGACATCTCCGCTACCGCGTATACTTACATCAAGGGAATGGGATACGCTGAGTGTATGATTACCTGACCCTTTAACAGAAAGGTTGGCGTCCTGACAGTCCAGGTCCAGTCCGCTGATATCTCCGCTGCCATTGATCTCACTGTAAAAGTTAGTGGCGCTGCCAAACAGCTGTATGTTGCCACTGCCATCGACTTCTGTCTCCAGTCTGTCGGTCACTATCCTGAAACGGGCATTCCCGCTGCCATCCATTTTATAGGAAAACCGGTTGGTTTTGATAGTATCCAGGCTTTCCACGCTGCCTGCGCCGGAAAAGGATACACCATAATATTGGGTGGAATTGATATAAATGTCGATGTCTCTGGAGGTATGTAATTTGACGCCGTTCTTAATGCGCAGATGGAGGGTGCTGCCGCTGACATAGGTATCGATCGCCTTCATGACATTATCATCCGCGGTTACTTCCACGGGACCATCGGTACCTTGTCTTAAATGTACCCGGAAAGAACCTTCAGCGACCACGTCTGAAAACGCAGGGACCTGTCTGGTTTCTGTAATGACAACACCTGAGCCGGATATGACTTCCTTATTACAGGCTGTCAGGGCGATGCTGAAAAATGCGAGTAAGAGCAGCTCCCAACCAGCGGAGCTCCATTTGCCGCAGAAAATGCTTTTATAGTTCAGTGCTTTCATCTTTTTAGGGGACTTTGAACATTATAACGGCAAATGAGAGAAGTACCCCTAAACGGGCTCATTATGTACCAAAAAAAAGAGCCGGCCATACGGACGTATGGAACCGGCTTTTTGATTAACCCCTATGAAAACCAACTATTGCTCTTGTTTATTGTTCTAATTTGATTTCGCCCAGATCGGTCACTTTTCCTTCCTCTACTCTTACGTCACTCAGTGTTACATTTTTAAATGGTTGTTTTGCACTGATAATCACGGTGTAGTTACCGGTCTTCGCGCCCTGCACGTTGAATGTGCCGTCCATCATATCCGCTTTGAGCGTATCTGCGCCATAAATGGCCCAGGCTGCACTGGCCCCATCGAGCGGCGTTACTTTACCGGTGATGGAACCTCCTTCCATATTACGGAAAGAGAAAGCTGCAATTGCTGAAACTGCGAGGGCGAATATGCTTACCTGAATTTTATTCATATCGATTTGATTTAAGGTTATACAATAAAGTATGGCCTTGTGGTGTAAGCATATCTGCTGATGAAATCAATTAAAGAACTTCGTGTAGAAAAGATCAATTACCATGCCACCGGGCCAGTTAAGGAAATTTCACGAGGGTTTTAACATTCCTTTACAAAGGATTTAACAATAAGGGATTAGGCCTTAACATAAAGCTGTCAGCAGGTGAAAAATGGTCATGTCAATATGGAGAAAGTGCACAACAAAATGGCGCATACTGCCAACAAAAAGCCCGCACGTTGGTGCGGGCTCTTGTACTATCTATCTATTTGAAAAGATTTTATCTTCTGTTCAGTTTGGCAAGCAAATTCAGGATTTCCAGATACAGCCAAACCAGGGTCAGCAGCATGCCAAAAGAGGCCAGCCACTCTACGTATTTCGGAGCGCGCTGTTGTGCGCCTTTTTCGATGAAATCAAAGTCGATACACAGGCGGAGAGATGCTACTGCAACTACTACCAGGGAGAAGATGATACCGATCGGGCTGCCTTCATGCAGGAATGGAATGCGTACGTTAAACATGCTAAGTATCCATGCCATTGCATAGAATATCGCGATACCTGCAACAGCGGTAAAAACGATCTGTTTGAACCTTTCCGTTACACGGATGATACGTGTTCTGTACAGGATCAACATTGCGGCGAAAACACCGAAAGTGAGTCCTACCGCCTGGTATACGATACCATTATAAAGGTTGTGGAACAATACGGAAAGTACGCCTAATGTCAGGCCTTCCGCAAGCGCGTAAGCCGGCGCAAGGTATTGTGCCCATTCGTTTTTGAATATAATAATGATCGTGATGATAATACCAGCGATCATACCGCCATAAAGGAATGGAAGAGGGTTCTGGTTTCTTCCCGGAACGCCCCACGCATAAACTGCTGCTGCTACTACCAATGCTAATAAGAAGGCCATTTTGCCAATGGTGCCATTGATAGTCATGGTGCCTTCCGTGCTTTGAGAACCTGCTTTCTGTAGTGTTTTGTCACTCAGTATAGGGTTACTGCTGGATCCAAATAATGCCATGATAAAAAAGGTTTAGTCCTTACGAAATTACAATTTCGGGGAGAATTTCAGTCACTGATTACAGGGATTTATAATGTAAAAAGCCAAGTATTTGTTGTACAACCGATATTTTCGGGGGACGGGTACATGGGGCCGCCGTACATATTGCCGTTAAAATAGCTGGCAGCGGAATCAATTTCCCGAATACATAAACAAGGAAAGCAAAGCTGTCATAGCTTTGCGGTGCAAATCAGGGCAGACTGTAAGCCGCGCACGTTGAGCGCCGGGTCGCATAATTACTTAAAGTTATGCGGCATAACATTAAACTATATAGCTCTCTTCGGAAAAGTCTATTGACTTTGTGTACTTTTGTCTTCCCTGACCTTGGCTGCCTGCTTTAATATATCCGGAGGTTACTACCTGCCGAATTATTAAATTTACAGCCTGAAAAACAAAGGATAGTTAAATAAGATATTCAATGTCAAATACTTCGGTTCAACAGATAGAAGATGTAGTGATAAAATTTGCTGGCGACAGTGGAGACGGTATGCAGTTGACTGGTACGCAGTTTTCCAATAACACCGCGTTGATCGGCAATGACCTGAGCACATTCCCGGATTTCCCGGCAGAAATACGCGCCCCGCAGGGTACCCTTGCAGGCGTGAGCGGCTTCCAGCTGCACTTTTCCTCTAACCGTATTTTCACCCCCGGCGATGCCTGTGACGTACTGGTGGCGATGAACGCAGCTGCGTTGAAAGCCAACCTGAAAAGCCTGAAAAAAGGCGGTATCATCATCGCTAACACAGATGGTTTTGATGCCAAGAACCTGCGTCTGGCTAATTACCCTGATGGTGTAAATCCCTTGGAAGACGGTTCATTGCAGTCTTATCAGCTGCATACCATGGACGTTACCAAAATGACCCGTGAAGCATTGAAGGAATCGAGCATGGGTATGAAGGAAAAAGACCGTGCAAAGAACATGTTTGTGCTGGGTTTCCTTTATTGGTTGTACGACCGTAGTATGGAAAGTACCGAGAACTTCCTGAACGAGAAATTTGGCAAGAAGCCGGAGATCCTCGATAGTAACCTGAAAGTATTGCATGCGGGTTACAACTTCGCAGAAACGGTAGAAGCGTTCAGCACCCGTTTCCGTGTGGAAAAGGCTCGTATGGAGCCTGGTACCTACCGCAGCATTACCGGTAATACTGCCCTGGCTTACGGTCTGATCGCCGCCAGTCAGAAAGCCAACCTGCCGCTGTTCCTGGGTACTTATCCTATTACACCGGCATCCGACATCCTGCATGAACTGAGCCGTTATAAGAACTTTGGTATCCGTACTTTCCAGGCGGAAGATGAAATAGCTGGTATCACCTCCGCAATAGGCGCATCCTATGGTGGTCATATGGGTGTTACGACTACTTCCGGTCCGGGTATGGCACTGAAAGGTGAAGCAATGGGTCTGGCAGTTATGCTGGAAATCCCACTGCTGATCATCAATATCCAGCGTGGTGGTCCTTCAACAGGTCTGCCTACCAAAACAGAACAATCTGACCTTTTACAGGCTTATTATGGCCGTAATGGCGAGTGCCCGATGCCGATCGTATCTGCGTCCACACCATCAGATTGTTTCAGCGCCGTATTTGAAGCATTCCGTATTTCAATCGCACATATGACGCCGGTGATCGTACTGAGCGATGGTTATATCGCGAACGGGGCTGAACCATGGCGTTTCCCGCAGAGCAAAGATCTGCCTGCTATTCCTGTAACGTTCAAGAAAGGACTGGAAGATCACGAAGAGCAGTTCCTGCCTTATCACCGTGATGAAAACCTCGTGCGTCCATGGGCAGTGCCAGGTACGCCAGGTCTGGAGCACCGTATCGGTGGTCTGGAAAAACAGAACATTACCGGTAACGTGAGCTATGATCCGGAAAACCACGAGTTGATGGTGCGTATCCGTCAGGAGAAAGTGGACAAGATCGCTGATCATATTCCTCCGCAGACCATCGAGCTCGGACCTGAAAAAGGTAAGGTGCTGGTGCTCGGATGGGGTTCTACCTACGGTGCTATCAAGAGCGCTGTACTGGAACTGCTGGCAGAGGGTCATGAAGTGGCGCACTCCCACATCAGGTACCTGCGTCCATTCCCAAAAAATCTGGCAGAAATACTGCATAGCTATGATAAAGTACTGATCCCTGAGATCAACAACGGTCAGCTGATCAAGATCATTCGTGAGCAGTTCCTGATCGATGCAGTTGGTTACAATAAAATAATGGGTGTACCTATTACTAAAGGAGAACTGGTAATCAAGATCAAAGAGATGTTGCAGCAGTAATGCGGCCATTTCTTTCATGATAATTTATATAGGATCCTGCCTTTCGGGGCAGGATTTTTATTATATTTAATACTATATAACAAAACAGGCGACTGCACGTTTGCTATATAAGTAAGGATTACTACAACATAGCCAAAACCTTTATCATGAAAGGCGCCATCTGGTCTACACTGTTTATCTGCCTGTTTACATTGAACAGTGCATTGTTACACGCCCAAACGCACAATTACGAAATACGTTTCAGTAATCACATTATTGGTAACGTGACCGCACATTGTAAAGTAAACGGCGCATCCCGCAATATCTCTATCCAAAGTAAAGTGGACATGAAACTGCTGGCGAAATTCAATCTGGATATTTCCTGCGATTTCGACAATAACATTCTTATCCGCTCCAAGGTGATCAAAAGCTCCGGGAAAGACGGGGATGACAAAACCATTATTACACAGCGGGAAGCGAAAAATTATTCTGTGGTGCTGAACGGACAGAGGTCCGTGCTGAACACGGCGGAGATCATTCATTCCGTGGGTGAGATGTACTTCGTGGAGCCCCGGCAGATCACAAAGATCTTTTCCGAGACTTTAGGCATCTTTCTGACGCTTAATTCACTCGGTAATGGTTTATATGAGCTGCTGCTGCCGGAGGGCAAAAAAAACGTTTATAAATACGAAAAAGGGACCCTGGTACAGGTAGAGGTATCACAGACCCTGGGTAAGGCGTATATCATCAGGGTAAGCTGATGCGACTGAACAGACAGTACTAAAGATATTGCATAAAAAAAGGGACTTCTCAGAAGTCCCTTTTTCATTTATTTATATCGTACGCTCGATGATCTGACCTGTTTTCTTTTCTTTCAGGATGAGTTTCTTCGCGCCGAAGTGGGTCATCTCTTCTTTCACCAGATAATGGTCAGCATCATACTCCACCAGCGTTTGTGGTTTCGTTAAGCCTGTCTGGCCGCGCCAGATATCCAGCTTTACCGGTTCCCACTGTTTGCTGGCTGCGCTACGGTAAGCAGCGTCCAGTACCGCATTCACGACATATCCGTCATAGAAAGTTTCCCTTGCCGGCTGATCGTTCTCGATCGCGTTGAACATATCAGCGAACATGTGGTTATAGCCCAGTTCATTCAGTTCATCACCTACCGGGAACAACCAGCCGCTATTACTTTCCGCTTTTTCAGCTACATAGTCAGCGCCTTTACCGGTAGTGAACATATCGAAGCCGGTACGCAGGAAGCTGTTCAGCCAGATGGTGCCTTCAGTACCCATTACTTCATCACGGAGGTCAAGTCCGCCGCGGAATGTCCAGCTTACTTCAAACTGACCGATAGCGCCGTTCTCATATTTCACAAGACCGATGGCATGGTCTTCTGCATCGATGGGTTTTACCTGTGTATCGGCCCAGCACATTACTTCAACCGGTTTGATATCTTTTCCGATAAAGCTGCGTGCGATCTCTACGCAATGGCATCCCAGGTCGAGGATACAGCCGCCGCCTGCCTGTTCTTTATCCCAGAACCATTCGCTGTGCGGGCCAGGGTGTGTTTCCCTGGATTTGGCCCAGAGGATACGTCCTAAAGCGCCGCTTTTTACGCTATCCAGTGCTTTGAGGAATTTCGGTGTGTATACCAGGTCTTCGAGGTAGCCGTTGAAGATACCGGCAGCTTCCACCATTTCCAGCATACGTTTCGCTTCTTCTGCATTACGGCCCAGTGGCTTGGTGCAGATCACGCCTTTCTTGTGTTTACAGCAGAGTGCAACTGCTGCTTCGTGCAGGTTATTGGGCAGGGAGATACAAACTACATTCACATCCGGATGTGCAATGGATGCTTCCATATCCGTAGTCCAGTGAGCGACATTATAGTCTTCTGCAAATTTCTTCGCACTCTCTTCTCTGCGCGAATAAATACTGACAATCTTGTCCCGGCTTCTCTGTCCCTGTAAGGAGTCTGCATAGAAGCGGCCGATAAAGCCGGAACCTAACATGGAAATACGTTGCATAATTATCTGATTGAATTAAGTGATAACGATAGGGCTGAAATAAAAACTCCGCAGTAAAACACCAGGTTGACATAGGTAGTTCACTGCGGAGTGTGATATGTTGTACAGTACGTATTACGCCTGTTTAGCTTCAGATTTTTCGCGGAACAGCAGCAGGAACAACAGCATTACCACCAGTGCGATACCGGCAGGGATCAGCCAGATGCTGGTCCAGTTGTGTGCACCTTCTCCTGTTTTGAAAGCGCTTACGATAGGAGCAGAGATCAGGAACCCGATCATCATACCTACGCCATAAGTAGCCAGTGTCACCATACCCTGTGCAGCGTTTTTGAAACGTTCGCCTGCCAGCTGGTCGGTGTAGATCTGACCGGTTACGAAGAAGAAGTCGTAACAGATACCATGCAGTACGATACCACCTATCAGCATCCAGTAGTTGGAATCAACGTTACCATATGCAAACAGTACATAACGCAGCACCCATGACAGCATCGCCAGACCAAGCATTTTCTTCACGCCCAGGCGTTTGAAGAACAGCGGCATGATCATGATGAAGATGAACTCAGAGGCCTGACCCAGTGCCTGTTTACCTGCGGCAGCTTTCATGCCGATCTCGTTCAGGAATGGGTTGGTAAAGTTATAGTAGAAGGCCAGCGGAATACAGATCGCTACAGAAGACAGGAAGAACATCAGATAAGATTTGTTCTTCAGCAGTCGGATAGCATCCAGACCGAGTATTTCGCCGACAGAGATTTTCTGTCCTTTTTTAGCAGGAGGAGTGTTAGGCAGGAAGAAGCTATAGACACCCAACAGCGCAGATGCAGCAGCCGCCATTTTGAAAGTGCCGGGCAGCATACCTTTTTCTTCCCATGCCAGGTAACCGATCGTGATACCAGCTACGATCCAGCCGGCGGTACCAAAGCCACGGATCACAGGGAAATCCTTACTGGAATCTTTCATCTGTCCGAAGGATACGGAGTTCACCAGCGCCAGTGTAGGCATAAAGAGTACCATGTAGGTCAGGATCAGCGGGAAAAAGGTATCAAAGTTTGTAGCGCCTGCGCAGAACCATAGCAGGACAGCACCCGCAATATGGATAACCCCCAGGATGATTTGTGCAGGGAAATAACGGTCAGCAATAATACCCACGATGAACGGAGCAATTACGGCGCCGATAGACTGGGTCAGATAGGCAAGACTCACCTCGGTTTCGCCTGCTGCCAGGTTTTTAAAAATGAAAGTTCCCATAGTAACGAACCAGGCTCCCCAAATGAAGAACTCCAGGAACATCATGAACGATAGTTGAAAGCGAGTACCTAATTTCATAACGATTTTTAGACTTTATGCGCTGTAATAAAATTAACGGCAAAAGATAAGTAAAATATAAACGAAATTCCAAATTAGAAGTACGGATGGTTATGATTTACAGCAATTTTTTCGGCATGACGCTGATATCGGAGCCTTCCGCGAGCAACGCGGATACCGGCGCCTGCTGTAACATAGGCACGAATGCTGGTCCGTATAGTGCCGCTGTGTCACAATGATAGCTATAATCAATGATCCGGTGTGTACGCCACTGTGGGTGGCTGACCTGGTATTCTCCCGTACGCGCTGCCGCCATCTGCGTATATCCCCAGTAATGATCTGTGATAAATTCTGCCTCACTGCCGGGCGTAATAGGGAGGGCTTCCTTTTCGGCGGTTGCTTTGACAAAATTCCAGTCCTGTTTCACTTTCCATTCATAGGCGACCTGTAGGAGGTTATCGGGTGTATGCTGCCATTGGTGGCGCATCGGGTGTGTGGCGTATTTCTCTTTGTAGACCGTATTGGCGACAAAAGTGATCATGTGTTTAGGGACGATCTCTTTTACGAATACGACGCCTCTTTTCCATATACCTTCTTCTTTATAGCGTACATAGAAGCGGAGGTTGACCTCTTCAAAGTCCCGATGGAATGGGAGGGAGAGCCCTTTTACGCGGGTATTCTGAAACAGGAAACCTACCAGGCTGACATACAGTGTATCGTTCCAGGTATCCAGTTCGGTGTTATAAGGTACAAGTGGTTGCAGCACAGCGGGATCTGCCTCGAAGTTGATCATGAGGAGGTTACGCCAGGCTGCTGTCAGAAAGGGTTTTCCCATAGTAATCAGTTAGTTGCCCCGGACGAGGGAGTGGTAATATTTACATACGGGCCTGAGTCCGCACTCTTCACATTTAGGAGAGCGGGCCACGCAGATATACCGGCCATGCAATATCAGCCAGTGGTGGGCGATATGCACCTTTTCCGTGGGGATATATCTGAGTAATTGCTTTTCTGTTTGCAGGGGAGTGGTCGCATTGGTTGTCAGACCGATACGTGCGGACACGCGGAAAACGTGTGTGTCAACGGCCATATTGGGCTGCTGGTGTACGACGGAGGTGATGACATTCGCCGTTTTACGGCCTACGCCGGGTAGTTTGACCAGTTGTTCGACGGTGGCAGGGATTTCTCCATTGAAATCTTCCACGACCATCTGGGCCATACCGATGAGGTGTTTGGTCTTATTGTTGGGATAGCTGATACTGCGGATCAGGGGAAAGAGGTCATCAAATGTGGCGTGGCTGAGCGCCTCCACATCCGGATAAGCCTGAAAGATAGCGGGGGTGGTCATATTGACACGTTTGTCGGTACACTGTGCCGACAGTATTACCGCTACCAGCAGTTGATAAGGATTGTCGTAAATGAGTTCTGTCTCCGCATTGGGAGCCTGTTCTTCGAAATACTTGAGTACGAAGGCAAAGCGCTCTTTCTTTGTCATATCTGTAAAGATAGGGCAAAGATCATATGCTGCAAATACACAGCATGTGTAGTGGTAGCGATGCCTGTGTCCGTAATTATTTTTACGGGCGCACAGCCAGTACCTTGATACTCATTAGGTTATTTCGAAGGCGTAGTTGCCTTTTTCGCATAGTCTGCGATAGCCTGTAATGTTTCTGGTCTGGGTGAGAAACGAATGGTATCGAGCGCTTTTCTGGTCTGTTTAAGACACAGCTCCTCTTCACGGGATAATTCCGGGTCCTGATTAGTCATTGTCTTTGATTTATTGGCGCTATTAGTTACAGAATTTAAGGCAAAAAATGAGTGTGTAGAATTCCCCATGCAATATATTTTTAATACAATTGATTAGTTGCTAATATTATAACGGAGATTATGGATGAAGTATTGTCGGACTAAGTGAAATATTTCGAAACCAAAGATAACCGGGCGGCGCGGAACGGTGTACAATTAAAGGAATAAGTGGTAACGTGGGCCGGCATAGTTAGTTTTTCTCGGTGATAATGAACAGGTCTTCATTATCTCTTTTCATCAGGTATTTTTCACGTGCGAATTTCTCCAGCTTTTCGGGGCTGGACAGTAACTCCTGTTGTTCTTTTCTGGTCTTGCTGATCTCATCCATGAAGAAGGCTTTCTGGCCTTCCAGTTTATTTACTTCGGTCTGTAGTTCGTACTGAGAGAGGAAATTCTTGCTGTCGATGAATGCCAGCCATACAAAAAAGGCAGCTGCGGAAACGAAGTATTTGTTTCGCATGTAAGCTGGCAGTTTGATGGATTTTAAACCTGGCATAAAATGATGTATCTAAGGACGATGTTAAAAAAAAGCCGGGTTTTGAAGTAAATCAAAACCCGGCGAATATGGACCACTAATTAAAATATCGTCATCAAAGATCAGATCCCGAAATTCGACGTACGAGACTCAATCGAGCGTTGTTTCTTACTTCTTACCAAATTTAACGGATTTTCCCGGATAATATGCAACGTTGTCCAATTCTTCTTCGATACGGAGCAACTGGTTGTATTTAGCCATACGGTCAGTACGGGAAGCGGAACCGGTTTTGATCTGGCCACAGTTCAGTGCAACTGCGAGGTCAGCGATGGTAGTATCTTCAGTTTCGCCGGAACGGTGGCTCATGATAGAGGTAAAACCTGCTTTGTGCGCCATGTTCACTGCATCGATTGTTTCAGTTACAGTACCGATCTGGTTTACTTTGATCAGGATGCTGTTAGCGATGCTCTGGTCGATACCTGTTTTCAGACGTTTAACGTTCGTAACGAACAGGTCATCACCTACCAGCTGTACGGTAGAACCCACAGCTTCGGTCAGTTTTTTCCAGCCATCCCAGTCATCTTCAGCCATACCGTCTTCGATAGAAACGATCGGGTATTTTTTGCACCACTCAGCCCAGAAAGCAACCATTTCTTCGCTGCTGATCACTTTACCGGAGCTTTTGTAGAATTTGTAAGTTTTATCAGCGTCATTGAACATTTCGCTGCTTGCTGCGTCGAGTGCGATAGCGATCTGCTCACCTGGTTTGTAACCAGCTGCTTCGATAGCTGCGATCACAGTTTCGATCGCTTCTTCGTTGCTCTGGATCTCAGGAGCGAAACCACCTTCGTCACCTACGTTAGTGCTGTAACCTTTCTTTTTCAGAACGGATTTCAGGTGATGGAACACCTCAACGCCCCAGCGCAGACCTTCGGAGAAAGAAGATGCACCTACCGGAACGATCATGAATTCCTGGAAGTCGATTTTGTTATCAGCGTGCACACCACCATTGATGATGTTCATCAGCGGGATAGGCAGGGTAGTAGCGTTAACACCACCCAGGTAGCGGTACAGTGGCAGGTTAGCTTCATCAGCAGCTGCTTTTGCAACGGCCATGCTCACAGCCAGGGTAGCGTTTGCACCCAGTTTACCTTTATTTTCAGTACCATCCAGCTCAATCAGGAATCTATCGATACCGGCCTGGTCTGTCACTTCCCATCCTACCAGTTCTTCTGCGATAATATCGTTCACGTTGTTTACTGCCTGGATAACACCTTTACCCATGTACACGGCTTTGTCATTATCACGCAGTTCAACTGCTTCGTGTTTACCAGTAGAAGCACCGGATGGAACGGCTGCACGGCCAAAGTGACCGTCTTCTGTGGTTACATCTACCTCTACAGTTGGATTGCCACGGCTATCAAGGATCTGCCTTGCATGGATTGATGAAATGGTACTCATTGTCGTTTAGTTGTTTTAATATGATAATGTGTAAGTTATCAGTTTCCCGGGTATATTGAGCATCCAGGGAACCCCCTACTTTGTCAATTCCCTGAAGATTGACTCCAGGCTTTGCGAATTGCTCTGCAAAGAAAGGATGTTCCGGTTACTTATCAAAGCAAATTGTAGCAGGTTTTTGCGCACATCTTCCAGATTGGCGGCAAATAACTGCCAGGTACCGCCGTCCTGCTGTTTTACCCGTGTTACGCCTGGTATCTGCAACAGCTCTGCCTCCGTAGGAAGCGGTGCGCCGAAAGATACCTGGATATAACCATTTTGCTGGTCGCCTTGTTGCAGGTTCCGGAGGGAATCGTCCGCAATGATGTTGCCTTTGTTGATGATAATGACCCTGCTGCACATGGCTTCCACCTCCTGCATGATGTGTGTGCTGAGCATGATGGTCTTGGTTTTACCCAGTTCTATGATCAGGTCGCGCACATCCACCAGCTGGTTAGGATCGAAGCCGGAAGTGGGTTCGTCCAGGATCAGCACTTCCGGATCATGGATCAATGCCTGGGCCAAACCAACACGCTGCTGGTAACCTTTGGACAACTGTCCGATCTTTTTTTTGCTTTCCGGCTGTAAGCCGGTCATAGCGATCACTTCGGAAATGCGTTTTTCCTTGTTAGTACCGAGTTTATGCACTTCAGCGATAAAGCTGAGGAACTCCCGGACGTACATGTCTTTATAGAGGGAATTGGCTTCCGGCAGGTAGCCGATACGCTGCCTGACTTCCATAGGATGCGTCACTACATCATAGCCGCATACGCTGGCATTACCGCCACTGGGGGGCAGGTAGCCGGTGATCATCTTCATGGTAGTGCTCTTGCCGGCCCCGTTAGGACCCAGAAAACCCACTACTTCGCCTTTGTTCAGCGAGAAGGAAATATCATTGACTGCCCGTTGCTCTTCGTATACCTTGCTTAACTGTGTTACTGTGATTGACATTAGGTTTTCCACTTTGGCGGCCCTAAAGTATGAAAATCGGGTTAGAATAAAAACCGCTGATAATCGTCTACATGTTAAATAGCTGTGTAAATGGGTGTTAAATGAGTCATACTACCGATTTAACTAAATATTTATGACTTAAATTGGCACGGAATATATAATTTTAAATATATTCACAAATTGTAACCTGATGCAGGGCAGCATGTTCTGATATATTCTGGTTATATTTATCACCTACATTGTATTGAATGCATGATCGCAACAGTTGTTAATCAATAATCACTATACATTTTAAACCCTGCAAACTTTAAGATTTCATGGCAATTAATTTATCGAAGGGACAAAAAATCGACATCGGGCTTTCCAGGATCAGCGTAGGTCTGGGTTGGAATCCAAATGAGGGGACTGGCAATGATTTTGATCTTGATGCATCCGCGTTTATGATTGATAATAACAGGTTAATTCCTGGAGAAGGTTACTTTGTATTCTACGGTAATACCACATCACCGGACGACGCCCTGCACCATACAGGCGATGACCCTACCGGTGGGAACAGTGCAGAAGGAGATGATGAAACCATCCGGGTAGATCTGTCCAAAGTAAATGCTGATATCAAAGAAATACTGTTTGTTGTCACCATCCATGATGCTGCTACGCGCAGACAGAATTTCGGTCAGGTAAGGAACTCATATATCCGTATCGTTGATGATGCGAGTGGCGACGAAATCGCTAAATATGAACTGGGTGAAGACTTCTCCGTAGAGACCGGCGTTGAATTCGGCCGCCTTTACCAGAGAGATGGCAAATGGCGTTTCGAGGCTTCCGGTATCGGATATAAAGAAGACCTGGCTTACTTCCTGGGCAAATACTACAAGGGACAAATCATCAAATAGTCTATTCTATCAACACACTATCGAAATAAAAATTTTATGGCAATTAATTTAGTTAAGGGACAAACCATTGACCTCCGCAAAAATGATAAAGGTGAAAGCTTTGATCTGTCAACAGTAACCATCGGTCTTGGTTGGGACGTACGTAAAAAAAGCGGTGGCTTTTTTGGCAAACTTTTAGGTGGTAAAGAAGAAGAATTTGACCTGGATGCTATCGCATTCCTGCTTGATAAAAATGGTAAAGTAGCTGACCTGGGTAAAACCGTACAGACAAACGACGGTCGTAACCTGAGCCTTTACCAGGGAGATGTGATCTTCTTCAACAGCCAGCGTCACCCGTCAGGCAACATCTGGCTGACAGGCGATAACCGTACCGGTGCAGGTGATGGTGATGATGAGCAGATCATCGTAAAACTGGATAGCCTGGATGCGAAATATGAGAAGATCCTCTTCATCGTTTCTGTCTATCAGGGCCGTCAGCGTAACCAGCACTTCGGTGGTATCGAAAACGCTTTCATCCGCGCAGTAGACAACAGCGGAAAAGAGATCGCTAAATTTAACCTCTCCGGAGACGCATCATATAACAATATGTGCTCACTGGTATTTGCAGAAGTATACCGTAACAATGGTACCTGGAAATTCAGAGCACTGGGAGATCCTCAGCCAGCTGATAGCTTCGTGGAAATCCTGCGGAACTATGTTTATTAATTAACCCTTTCTATAAGAGTCATTCATGAGAAGATTACCGGTTTATTTAGTGTTGGATACCTCTGGCTCTATGAGCGGTGAGCCCATAGAAGCTGTGAAAAATGGCGTGCAGGTATTGATCTCTACCCTGAGACAGGACCCGTATGCCCTGGAAACTGCATTCCTCAGCCTGATCACTTTTGACAGTGATGCGCGCCAGCTGGTGCCGCTTACAGATCTGTCTTCTTTCCAGATGCCTGAATTAAAGGCTTCAGGTGGGACCTCTCTGGGTTCCGCGCTGCAACTGGTGTCAGACAGTATCAACAGGGAAGTAGCGAAATCTACGCCTGATGTAAAAGGTGACTGGAAACCGCTGGTTTTCCTGATGACAGATGGTATTCCCACCGATACGTGGCAGAACGGATTGAATGCCTTTCAGAATACCAAAATAGGTATTACAGTAGCCTGTGCCGCAGGCAATGGCGCTGATGTGAACCTGTTGAAGCAGATCACCAATACCGTTGTTTCACTCGATACGGCAGATGCCGCTACGATCAAAGCCTTCTTCAAATGGGTGTCTGCTTCCGTAAGCACCGGCAGTCAGAAAGTGGAAAGCGGCGATAAAGAAGTAGCCGGACTGAATGAATTGCCACCACCTCCACCGGAAGTGAATATCGTCGTGTAACATGGGAAAAATCAGGCACGTATCTTTCGATCTGTGGATGACGCTGATCCGTTCGCATCCTTCCTTCAAAACGAAGCGTGCAGCCCTGTTCCGCTCTTTCTTTTCCCTGGAGGCATTTGCGCCGGAAAAGGTAGAGGCCGTGTTCAGAGAAACAGATGTGCTCATCAACAACATGAACGAAATTACCGGACGTAACGTGCATACATTTGAAATGTATCTGTTATGTCTGCACCTGTTGGGTATAGATATTAAAAGTGTACACCCGGACAAACTGGAGGAATTCTACAGTTTGTCCGAGGCACTTTTCTTTCAGTATGCTCCATTGCATTTGTATGAGGACACAACAACGTTGTTAGCCGCTTTGCAGGAACAGGGCATTACAACCAACCTGCTGAGCAACACGGGATTTATTCAGGGTCGTACATTACGTAAACTAATGGCAGAATGGGGATGGGACGCCCTTTTTGCATTTCAGTTGTATTCAGATGAAACCGGCTATTCAAAACCGGATGCGCAAATGTTCAACCGCATGCTGGACAAGGCCGCTTCTCTGCATACAGACCTTTTATCCACGGAGGTATGGCATCTGGGCGATAACCAGCTTGCCGATGTTCAGGGTGCACAACGTTTGGGTATAACTGCAACACTGACTGACATTGTCCATAACCCCTTAAACAAGTTGTTAAATGAAAGATGTTTATGCCTTACATAACATTGTAGATGACGCTCAATTCCCGTTTGATCCTGCAGCTTACAGCAGCTTCAAATTCGGGGACGGAGCAGTTGCGGAGGCATTCGGTACTGCACTGGCTACCGGTTTCATTGCTACTTACGGAGACAGGTTGTCAGAGAATGAACAGCTGGTCGTGTTACCCAGCCCATATACTACTATCCCTACTGCTTCTTATCATATGACTACAGCATTTGTAAAAATGCTGAACCGTTATTTGTGCATGAGAGGATATAACCCGGCAGAAACCGCCAAGATACATCGCTATAAAACTTATAGTATTGATTACGGCGCGCTGGATATGGAAAGCAGGAAAGCGCTGATCATTAATGACAGATACCATCTGGATAAGGAATTCCTGGCTGGTAAAACGCTGATCTTCACAGATGATATCCGTATAACGGGTAGCCATGAACTGATCATCCGGAATCTGCTGAAGAAATTCGGACTGAGCAACACTGCTTATTTTCTGTACTATGCACAGTTGCAGAACCAGGATATTCATCCCAACATAGAAAATAAGTTAAACTACTATAGTGTACACTCCCTGCAAAGTCTTGAAGCCGTGATAGGATCACCTTCCTTCCGCTTCAATACGCGAGTGGTGAAATACATACTCAATGCGCCATTCGCAGAGTATGAAAAACTGCTGATGAAACAAACGCATGCTTTCCTGCAGGAACTCGCGGATTGCTGCATTGGCAATAATTATCACCAGATGGAAGAGTACAGGAACAACGCAAACTTTTTATTTGATCATCTTCAAAAAATCATACCATCATGGCAATCAATCTGCAAAAAGGAGAAAGAGCCAATATTGAGTTACCAAAATTCACTATTGGCTTAGGATGGGATATCAATGAATCACATACAGGTGGTGAATGCGACCTGGATGCTTCCGTATTCCTCTTAGGTGAAAACAGAAAGATCTTATCTGATCCTTATTTCGTGTTTTATAATAACCTGGAATCTCCCGATGGCGCTGTGAAACATTCCGGCGATAACCGTACCGGCGCTGGTGATGGCGATGATGAAACCATCCACGTAGACCTGTCTGTTATCAACCCTGCAGTAAAAGAAATCTGTGTGGTTGTTACCATTCATGAGGCAGCTGCACGTAAACAGAATTTTGGTCAGATCCGCAACTCATTTATCCGCATCTATGATGCCGCGAAAAATGTAGAGCTGGTGAAATATGAACTGGGAGAAGATTTCTCTATCGAGACTGCTGTTGAATTCGGCCGTATCTACAAACGCGATAACCAATGGCGTTTTGAAGCGGTAGGTATCGGACAGGCGGGCGGACTGGAACAGTTCCTTTCAAAATACGCCTGATGCAATTAATAATTAAGAATTAAAAATTAATAATTAAGAATTATCGGGTGATATAATCTATAGGTCTGAAGAATAGATTATTCATCTGATAATTCCTGATCTTTCAGTAGCAGTAATACGGCATCTTAATTTTTAATTCTTAATTCTTAATTTTTTAATTAACAATTACAGACCTGATATTATTATAGAGTATGAGACGTCTTCCGGTATACCTGTTGCTTGACACTTCCGGCTCCATGCGGGGCGAACGTATTGAAGCTGTGAAAAACGGCCTGCAGGTATTGGTGTCAAAATTAAGACAGGACCCCTTTGCCCTGGAGTCAGTGTGGATCAGTATCATTACGTTTGATCGTGAGGTAAAACAGCTGCTGCCACTGACCGCTCTGGAGTCATTACAGTTACCTGAGATCACAACACCTGAATCAGGACCAACCAATATGGGCGCAGCACTTGAAATGCTGTGTTCCAAACTGGATGCGGAAGTTGCAAAGGGCAGCGATACGCAGAAAGGCGACTGGCGCCCCTTACTGTTTTTAATGACAGATGGTAAGCCCTCCGACCTGGCGGCTTTCCGTGAAGTCGTTCCTAAAGTGAAAAGCAAAAACCTTGCTGCACTGGTAGCCTGTGCCGCCGGCGCAGAAGCACAGGACAGCTTCCTGAAAGAACTGACAGATAATGTTGTTCACCTCGATACGGCAGATAGCTCAACACTGATGTCCTTCTTTAAGTGGGTATCAGCATCTATCGGTACCGGCAACAAGAGCGTAGGTACAACAGAAGAAATACAACTGCCACCGCCTCCGGCAGAAGTACACGTGATCATTTAAACAAACGTGTACGGCATGCGCCGTACACCATCACCTGAGTAATGTCAGCGTAAGCGGCATTACGTAAAGAAACTATACCAATGTTATATTTCATATTACACCTGATTATTAACATCCTGATCGTAGGACTCTTTTTATATTCCAAACTGCTGCCTTACGAAGAGCGCCTGACCGGCCAGTATAAGCAGACGTTCAACTTCTTTAAAAGTATCTTCAAACCCGTACTGAGTCTGTTCAGTGGTATCAAACCTTTTCAGGTTGGTACAGGATTATCTGTGGATATGACACAGATATTGTTGCTGATCATTTTGCTCGTACTTAATTATTTCTACTGATGAGAAGGTTACCCATTTACTTCCTGATAGACGTATCTGAGTCTATGGTAGGAGAACAAATTCAGTTTGTAGAGGAAGGATTGGCAGCGATCATTAAGGAGTTGAAATCTGATCCATATGCCCTGGAAACTGCATGGGTATCTATCATCGTGTTTGCGGGTCAGGCAAAAACAATAGTGCCATTGCAGGAAGTGATCAGCTTCTATCCGCCAAAATTCCCGATCGGCGCCGGCACCTCCCTCAGTAATGGCCTGGGACACCTGATGTATGAAATGCGTAAGAATACCATACAGACCACCGCTACACAGAAAGGCGACTGGAAACCTATCGTATTCCTGTTCACAGATGGTACGCCTACCGACGATACCAGTGCTGCTGTTCGTGAATGGAAACAGAACTGGCAGAGTAAATCTAATCTGATAGCGATCTCCTTCGGAGATGAAAATAACCTGAGTGCCCTGAAGGAACTTACAGAGACCGTATTGTTGTTTAAAAACGCAACACCACAGTCCTACAAAGAGTTCTTCAGATGGGTCACCGCATCCATCAAATCCAGTAGTGTCAGCGTCAGTAATAACGGTTCAGGTATAGAACTGGCCAAGCTGAGCGACGGCGTGATAGAAAAGGTGGATGTTGATAAACTGCCACCGGTGAAGGCAGGGTCCGTAGATACCAACTACGCCATCTTTGCGGCCAAGTGTCAGAACACAGGCAAACCTTATCTCATCAAGTACAAGAAAGGATTACGTCCTGTAAATATCAGCGGACTCGATATGCAGTCTATGGGATACCGCCTCAACGGTGCATTTCCGGTAGATAATGCGTACTTTGAACTATCTGCCGAAGGTGGTGTGCTCAACAGTAAGGTAAGCACTGACGAACTCGAAGGGTTTCCTACCTGCCCATGCTGCGGTAACCAGTATGGTTTCAGTGTCTGTTCCTGCGGAAAGGTACATTGCGTAGGGCAGGAAGAGGTAAGTACCTGTTCCTGGTGTGGTAAACAAGGCAAATACGGCTTTGGTGACGGACACCTGGATATTAACAGAACTCAGGGATAATGACGAAACACGATCAGTCTTTTATAGAATCATTGCTGAGGCATAAAGGCAATACTGTAAGGGAAAACCAGCAGGCATTGTTCGAAAAGTTTGTAGAGGAAGAACATATCCTTCAGGCCGTGCAGATGATTATAAAATCTCAAAACGATATAGTGGAATCCTGGAAAGAAAGATCAATGATCGACGATATCCTGCAGAAGCATATTACATTGCCCAATGGCAGGGTAAACAAAGCATACAACTTTACATTTGATCCTGCCGCATTGGGATTACAGGAAATGGGCGACTTCGACTGGAGCATACCAGCAGAACTGGGTATCGCTTTTGACGAAGCAACCAATACTATCTCCGGTATACCAAAGCAACAGGGCGAATTTATTTTGTCACTGCTGTTCCGTTTGAAACATCATCCGGCTGACAGAGCATTCTCCGAAAAGAAAATACATCTCGTTGTTAACCCGGACCCAAAATCATTGTGGCAGTATCTGCCTTCCGATAAGGAAGATAAATACTGGCAGCCCGATCAGGAAGCAATAACGCTGCCTTTTGGTGACCGCAAACTGGTGATCGCTTCAAAGAGAGGACGTAGTCATGCGCATGAAGGCAAATTCAGAGATGATAGCTTTGGATGCGATTTTAATACTGAAAAAGGATGGGGGATCATAGCTGTAGCTGATGGCGCTGGTTCTGCAAAATATAGCCGTAAAGGGGCTAATATAGCCTGTAAGGCGGTCGTGAACAGTTTCCAGGAACTACTTGCCAGCGAGAGGATCACTGTGCTGGAAGAGGCCATTGCTGCTTATCTGGGCGATCCCAGTGAAGACAACCAGAAAAAAGTGAGCGTACAGTTTATCGAGCAACTCGGTAAACTGGCCTTTATCGCCCAGGGAAAGATCAAACAGGAAGCCCAGGACAACGGAGCGGAAGTAAAAGATTATGCTACGACCCTTATTTTTGCCCTGGTGAAGAAATATACGGCTGGTTATGTGATCAGCTCTTTCTGGGTGGGAGATGGCGGTATCGGCATTTACCAGGACGCTACAGGTGAGGCTTTTGTCATGGGTACGCCTGATAGTGGTGAATTTGCCGGACAGACACGTTTCCTCACGATGTCTGATATTTTCGCGAACGGCGCTTATGTGAACCGTATCCGCTTCAAAGTAGTACCGGACTTCACAGCATTGCTGCTGATGACGGATGGTATTACCGATCCTAAATTCCAGACAGACGCCAATCTTCAGAAAAATGAGGTCTGGCGTGAACTGTGGCAGGATCTGAACGGCACAAATGAAGATGGTGCGAAAGTAAACTTTGCCGGCTCACCCGCAGAGGTACAGGAATGCCTGCTTAGCTGGCTGGATTTCTGGTCTCCGGGCAATCATGACGATCGTACCATTGCTATTTTATACTGATAAGGGATTACATGAGCAACATTATCACAGTAACAGCGCAGGACGGGAAAACCTATCAATATGTTGATAACGGTGATCCTATGCAGGGAGGAATGAAGGACGTATATTTTTCTCCGGATAAGTCATATGTCGTAGCGTTCTTTCGCGATAAACAGGACTTCAATTCCAAAGAACGGCTCAACAATATTGTCAACGTTTTCAGGGACAGGATTTTCAATCAGCCGGGAGGCGAATATTGGAAAGACCTGTTCTGCTGGCCTAATAATATTGTAGAACGTGATGGAAAGACCGGCATTATCGTGCCGGTATATCAGCAGAAATTCTTCTTTACCACAGGATATAATGCCGGCGCCGCCCAGATGGTTTCCATCGCGGGAAAAGAAAAAGAAGGCCGCTGGTTTGCCTCTCCACAGTTCAGGAGCCGTCAGTTCAAACTGCATCTGGACCCAAGCGAACTGGGAGACTGGTTTAAATTTTTCCTTATCAACATCAAGATCGCACGCGCGGTGAGACGTATGCATGCTGCCGGACTGGCGCATTCCGACCTCTCCTATAAGAACGTGCTGATCGACCCGCGTACAGGTAGTGCAACGATCATTGATATCGACGGACTGGTCGTACCTGGGAAATTTCCTCCTGACGTGATCGGTACGCCGGATTTCATCGCTCCGGAGGTAATGGCGACCAAACATCTTCCAAAAGAAGATCCGGCCCGTAAACTGCCTAGTATTGCGACTGACAGGCATGCCCTGGCGGTCATGATCTATATGTACCTGCTGTACCGTCATCCGCTGCGTGGAGGAAAGATCCATGATACGGATGCGCAGAAGGACGAAGAACTGTCTATGGGCGCCAAAGCGCTGTTTATAGAACATCCTACAGATGCCTCCAACCGGCCGCGTCTGGACCAGGTAAAACCAACGCACCTGCCCTGGGCAGACGTTAGTAAAGTGCCATATTCCATTTGCGGCCCTTACCTGAAGGAACTGTTCGATAAGGCGTTCATCGATGGACTACACAATCCGTCCATGCGCCCTACGGCAGACGAATGGGAGCAGGCGCTGATCAAAACCGTAGACCTGCTGCAACCTTGTCAGAATAAGAATTGCGACCAGAAATGGTTCGTGTTTGACAATACTACCAGTCCCTGCTGTCCACACTGTAATACACCTTACCGCGGACAATTACCTGTGCTTAATTTGTATTGGTCGAGAAAACCGGGTAGCTTTACGCCCGAAAATCACCGGTTAATGGTTTATCATAACCAGTATTTGTATCCCTGGCATGTGAATAGAAACATTTATCCGAACGAAAGACTAACAGATCAGCAGAAAAAACCGGTGGGATATTTTGTATTTCATAATAATAAGTGGCAACTTGTCAATCAAACGCTTACATCATTAAAAGACGTCACCGAAGGAAAAGATATTCCGGTGAATTCTATGGTAGAGCTGACGGACAATAAACAGCTGCTGCTGTCTCAGGAAGAAGGGGGACGGCTTGTTATGGTACAACTCGTAAACAATTAGTCTATCAACAGAAAACAAGAAAATAACAAACAACTATGCAAATCGCTGAAATGTTCCAGCAGATCCTGGATAACCCGATCCCGGCGTTACTGATCGTTGGAAACCTGATTATTATTGAGAGCCTCTTGTCGGTGGATAATGCGGCTGTACTGGCTACAATGGTAATGGACCTGCCTAAGGATCAACGTAACAGAGCCCTGAAATACGGTATTATAGGAGCTTACGTGTTCCGTGGTATCTGTCTGCTGTTTGCTTCTCTCCTCATTAAAGTATGGTGGCTGAAGCCGATCGGTGGTCTTTATCTCCTGTACCTGACCTTCGACTATTTTAAAAAGAAAGCGGAGAAATCCAGGGCTGAAAAAGCGGGCATTGTAGAAGCGGAAGCAGAAGAAATTGACAAAAGCCAGAACTGGTTATATAAATCTACTATCGGCTGGATGGGTCAGTTCTGGGCTACAGTAGCACTGGTAGAAATTATGGACCTCGCGTTCTCTATCGATAACGTATTCGCAGCAGTTGCATTCAGCGATAATATCGTACTGATCTGGACCGGCGTATTTATCGGTATCCTGGCAATGCGTTTTGTAGCACAGGGTTTCGTACGTCTGATGGAAAAATATCCTTTCCTGGAGACAGCCGCATTCCTGGTGATCGGTGTACTGGGTATCAAACTGATGCTGGCTATCTACGAACATTTCTTCCCGGAAACAGCTGCTTCCAAATTCCTGGAAAGCCACGAAGCTGACTGGGCTACGTCTATCATCACAGTGTCTATCTTCCTGATACCTATCATCACAAGTGCACTTTTCAACTACCCTAAGAAACATAAGGTAGAAGCAAAAGCTGAATAGTATTTAACTGATACACCCAACAGCAATATATTAAAAAGGACCAGCCTATCGCTGGTCCTTTTGCTTTGATAACAAGTGCTCACCCGTTACTTAAGCAGAAATGTAGATGGTATGCGCAAGATCATACCCCCCTGTGGTTGTGTTGGCAGTCAGCGTTGCCAGTTCATTATCCAATGAATCCATAATAATATTGTCCTGTGCATTGGTCATGGAATTCTGTCCATGCGCGCTGTATAATGACGTCTTATAAACTGCTGTATTGATCGCATCCGGGAAAGCGATCTGCGTGGTCAGTTTCAGCGAACTGTCCACATAGATCTGTGCATGTATGTGTGTAACACGACCAGTATACCACCCCGGATAAACAGACGTGAATTTCACCTGTCCGTTGCTATCGCTATATTGCAAGCCTCTGCAGAATACCAGTGCGGTGTTGTCCTGTGTACCCAGATATCCTGTGTTACTGTAACCGGAGTAATACCCATCCTTATCACAATGCCAGATGTCCACACGTGCATTGTTCACTACATTACAACTGTCCTTCACATTACGCACGGTGATAGTAATGCTTAATGGAAGCCCCGTTTTGCCATCTGTAATATCTACGCGCTGAATGGATGAACCTCTGCTTTTATACAGCGGATATGGCCCGTCAGTTTCGGTATCTGTTACGGCACAGGAGCCGCCTTCCGTATCTGTGCCGGTTGTCGTATCTGTATCTGTATCTGTACTGGTCGTATCATTATCTTTTCCGCACGCATGCAGCATTGGTACGATGGAAGCGAGGCCCAGTATGCCCATCCCGTTTCTGAGAAAATCTTTTCTTTCCATTGTGAGTTGGTTTAGTCAGTGATATAACTGCGTTACCCACGCAAATATTTCCCTATTACGGCACATGGCCATAAGATTGAGGTAAAGGGAGTATTTGTTGCGGTAAATGGCTTACTGCTGCCTGAACTGACTAAAGAAAGCCGTTTCATAGCTGCTGCTGACAGGGATTTCGTGTCCGGCGATATGAATGGTTTTATTACGTACCTGCTCTACACGATCGAGCGCAACGATGTAAGACCTGTGTACACGGACGAATGATTGTGGCGGCAGTTTTTCCAGCAGGGTTTTCATTGTCATTCTGACGATGAGCGGTGGCTGTTGGTACAGGTGTATTTTCAGGTAATCGTCCAGTCCCTCGATGAATAGTATTTCATTGACATGTACTCTTGTCAGTCCGTAGTCTACCCTGAATATGAGGGGAGGCGTGGCTGCAGGCTGCGTGTGCCGGGATTGTATGAGTTGTTGCGCTTTTTGTACGGCCTGTTGGAAACGTTCGAATGTAAAAGGCTTCAGCAGATAATCGACCGCATTCAGATTAAAGCCTTCCACCGCATATTCTGCATGCGCGGTCGTAAAGATGACCATTGCTTCCTGCTGTAAGGAACGATAGAAATCCGTGCCTGTAACCGAAGGCATATTGATATCGAGGAACAGCAGATCGACCGGATATTTTCCGATATATTTTAATGCTTCTGCGGGTACATTGAACGTTTTCTGTAGTTGTATACCATCTACTTTTGAACAGAAGTTTTCAATGAGTTTCAGCGCCGGTAATTCGTCATCTATGGCGATCGCTTGTATGGTCATGATAGTTGTAATGAGAGAGATACTTCAAAATAAGTGGCTTCGTCCCTGATCACCAGTGTATGGCTGGCGGGATACAATAGCTGCAGGCGTTTGCGCGTATTTTCCAGACCGATGCCGCCTTCCGTTTCAGGCAATTCCTTTATGTTCACTTTGTTATTAAATGCAGAAAAATGCAGTTGATTTTCCTGTATGCTGACCGCTATTTTAATGTCTGTATTTTCAGCTGCATTGACGCCATGTTTAAATGCATTTTCAACAAAAGAGATCAGTATCAATGGTGCGATCAGCTGACTGGTAGCTTGTCCCGTTACCGTAAATGATAGGGGCAGCTGATCCCCGAAGCGCATTTTCTGTAGTTCAATATAATTGCGCAAATAGTCGATCTCTCTGGATAGTGGTACCAGCTGATGTCCGGCATCGCTGATCACGTAGCGCATCATCTGTGATAGTTTGACGACAGCAGTGCCTGTCTGATCTGATTTTTCGACGGCCAGGGAATAGATCGTATTCAGGATATTGAACAGAAAATGTGGATTGATCTGTGCTTTCAGATAAGATAACTCTGCGTTGAGTTTTTCTTTTTCTGTCTGTCGCCACCTGTCAGTAATGCGGAGTATCAGGGAAAAGAAGAATACCGCCAGAAAAAGGAATACCTGGTGGCCAATATCGAGTAAGATAGAACGGGATACTGTATGATGATCATGTTGGGGCATGGCGCCAGGGCCCATACCGGGTGGAGGTTGATAGTTCCCCTGACGGCTCATTTCATCTGCCTGCTCCATCGGAGAATGCTGCATTTCGTGCGGATACCTGTCTGAAGGCATCGGCATGGGGTTATTGGCCGGCCACTCGTAACCTTCCCGGGGAGGACCACCTCTGACGTCGACCAGCATATTCGGTAATAATACAATTATTGTGAAACAGACCAGGGAGATCAGAAAGAAAGCCAGGTATTTCCGGCGAAAGTAATACTGTGGGATCAGTACGAAATAGTTGAAATAGAAGAACAGCAGGATGACCAGGTATACCAGAAAATCTTTCAGGGCAGGCGGGTATCTCCAGAGGTCTGACAGGTTGCTGGCATCCGGAGAGAACACGATCGGCAGTGCCAGAAAGATCACGCAACCGGTAATATGTATAAGCACCTGACTAACTCTTCCTTTCATAATGAGGAGATTCTGGTTATTACAAATGTAGGCAATCATTTAAATCGCCTTATTTTTGCGTCATGATAAAACGAATATTCGGGTTATGCATCCTGGTGCCTCAGCTGTTACACGCTCAATTGCCGGAAAAGAACTACCCTCAGGGGTATTTCCGCAATCCGCTGAACGTGCCTATCCAACTGGCCGGTAATTACGGAGAGCTTCGTCCCAACCACTTTCACGCGGGTATTGATATTAAGACCCAACAACAGGAAAACCTGCCCGTATATGCAGCGGCAGATGGCTATGTCAGCAGGATCGGCGTTTCTCATACAGGGTATGGCAACATCGTCTACGTCACCCACCCGAATGGGTATACCACTACATATGGTCACCTGAACCGTTTTTTCCCGGCATTGGAGCAGTATGTGAAGCAACAGCAATATGCGGCGGAGAGCTGGGCTACTGACCTGAAAATCCCTGCAGATAAGTTCCCTGTTAAAAAAGGAGAATTCATTGCCTGGAGCGGTAATACCGGCGGTTCTGCTGGTCCGCACGTGCATTTTGAGATCAGGGATACGCATACGGAGAAACCACTGAACCCATTACTGTTCGGGTTCGATATTCCCGATACAAAAGCGCCTGAAGTAACCAGGATCGCGATCTATGACATGGACAGAAGTGTATATGACCAGACGCCCCTGATACTGCCGGTAAAGAAAGTCGATGGTGAATATGTCACCACCACGCCTGTGGTAAAGGTGAGGGCTGCCGTTGCCGGTATTGGCCTGAATGCGGTCGACCGCATGAGCAATGCGCCTAACAGCTATGGTATCTATGAAGTAGTGATGTTTGACAAAGATGTGCCGAACAGCGGCTTCCAGATCGATAATATTGGCTTTGATGAGTCCAGGTATATTAACGCGCATGTAGACTACAAGCTGAAAAAAGGCGGTGGTCCGTGGATGCAGCTGTTGTTCTCTGTACCGGGCAATAAGCTGGGTATCTATAAAGATGTGCAGGGAGATGGCACCATTGACCTGTCTGATGGTACGCCTCATCCGGTAAGGTTACTGGTGAAGGATGCCTATGGCAATTCCACGACCGTCAAGTTCTCTTTGCAGCAGAGCGGAGATGCGATCGAGCCGACCAAATGCGCCAATACAATGTTCGCAGAGTCCAGGAATATCTTCGAGAACAACCAGGTGGAGTTCTCACTGGATGAAGAGGCCCTGTACGACCGCATCTGTTTTAACTATGCAGAGATCCCGGCAGGAGAGAAGTCTAAATCGGTTTCCTCTATCTTCAGGTTGCATACGGCATTAATCCCTGTACACGACTATTTTACCCTGCGTATCAAGCCTGACAGGGCGATCCCTGCGGCGGTGCAAAACAAGGTAGTAATGGTCCGTGAAGGGCTGGGAGAGACGATCGTGGGTACCAAACTGGATAATGGCTGGTATACCGGAGAGTTCAGAGAGTTTGGGAACTTCCACCTGGAAGTGGATACAGTGATGCCTAAGATCGCCTTGTTGGGCGGTGTAAAGAGCGGCGCAAACCTGTCTAAGGCAGCCAGACTGTCTTTCACGATCAGTGACAACGCTGGTATCAAGGCTTACAAGGCGGAACTGGATGGCAAATGGCTGATGTTCTCACGTAAAGGTAATACGATCACTTATACATTTGATGAGCATTGTAAGGCTGGAAAACACAGTCTGCGTTTACTGGTGACTGACCTCGCCGGTAATACAAAAGAACAGACCATTACTTTTACAAGATAGAAAGCACGTAATTATAGCATGACACATTTGAAAGAAGGGGACAAGGCGCCCATATTCAAGGGTATTGACCAGGAAGGAAAACAGGTATCCCTGACAGACCTGAAAGGAAAGAAAGTGATCCTCTATTTTTATCCGAAGGACATGACGCCTGGTTGTACTGCTCAGGCATGTAACCTGAGAGACAATTACCAGGCCTTGCTGAAAAAAGGATTTGCTGTGGTAGGCGTTAGTACGGACAGTGAGAAAAGACATCAGAAATTTACAGAGAAATACGACCTGCCTTTCCCATTACTGGCAGATGAAGACAGAACGATACATACACAGTATGGCGTGTGGGGAGAGAAGAAGTTCATGGGACGTATTTTTGACGGTACGCATCGTACAACTTTCCTGATCAACGAAAAGGGGGTGATAGATAAGATCATCGTCAAGCCTGATACAAAGAACCATACAGAAGAGATACTTGAGATCTGGCAATAAGCGAAAGCTGATCAGCTACTGATAAATAAAAAAGCCCTCCTGGATCCAGGAGGGCTTTTTTGTATGGACTGTGTCCAGTACTATCTTTTCTGGCGTTGTTTTTTGAACAGCTGACCAGTTTTGAACTTGTTACCTTCAGGGCTACCCACACGGTCCATTGCACAACGGAAACCTACTGTGTTAGTTGCCATATCTTCCTGCATGTAGCGACGTGCACCTGGAGACAGCCAGTAAGCGCGGTCGTTCCAGCTACCACCTTTTACAACGTGAGATTTATCGTTGATCAGGGAAGTGATACCGTAACCGTATTCTACGTTAGACAGGGAGTCACCATCGAGGTAGTTGATAACATCACCTTTCTGGTAGTTCAGACGGTTAGCACTTTCTTCGTCAGTTACGTCACGCATTTTCAGGTGACCCAGGCTATCTTTTTCAGGCTCGTTTTCGCCGTTCATATAGGTAGTCTGGAATTTGTTACCACGGAAGTAGTTGAAGTCATCACCGTCGATCGGGTTCAGCGGACGATAAACGTCCAGTACCCACTCGCTCACGTTACCTGACATGTTATAGATACCGAAAGTGTTCGGGAAGAATGCAATTACAGGACCAGGGATAGATGCACGGTCATTCAGACCACCAGCCATACCCATGTTATCACCGGAACCACGTTTGAAGTTCGCCAGGAACTGACCCTGCCATGCACCACGGCGGATATCTCTCAGACCGCTGTTGTTGGTACCCCAGGAATAAACCTGTTTGTTCATGATCAACTCCTCACCACGTTTACCTTCTTTTTTAGAAGGGCCAGGGTTCTGGCCGATGTAACCGAGTGCTGCGTATTCCCACTCAGCTTCTGTCGGGAGGCGGTAGTTTGGTAACATTACACCATCTTCGAACTGAGCGGTACGAGGAGAACCATCTGCGTTTCTGAACTGCTCCTTGGTAGATTTGTTCATTTTACCAGGGATACCTTCATAAAGACCCGCAGTGTATGCTTTGGTATCGAAGGTGTTGTCATCAGACTGGTTTTTCATATCATTCTGAGACAGCAGACCTTTATCGATCAGCATTTTTTCGTTCACACGGTTTGAACGCCATTTACAATAGTCAACGGCTTGTTTCCAGTTCACACCTACTACCGGATAATCGTTGTAGGCAGGGTGACGGAAGTAGTATTCTACGAGTGGCTCGTTGTAAGCCAATTCGCTACGCCATACCAGGGTATCCGGTAAAGCTTTGCGGTATACGTCAGGGAAAGACTCATCGTACATACGGCGTAACCAGTAGAGGTACTCGCGGTAGTGAACGTTCGCCACTTCCGTTTCATCGATGTAGAAGGAAGAAACAGTAATACGTCTAGGGATGTTATTCCAGTCAGCCATTACGTCCTGTTCAGTCGCTCCCATGGCGAAAGTACCGCCCTGCACGAAAACAAGACCCGGACCAGTCTGCTGGTCCTTATTTTTGGCCACACTGAAACCACCCATCTTAGGATCATTGTAATTCCAGCCAGTAGCAGTGGATTTCTCCTTTTTCTTGCCAAATGAACATGCGGACATTGACAGGATTATACTGGCGCCTAAGAGCATTGAGACAGAGGTTAATCTATGCATGCGATTCAGCTTTTTTATTTGATGTTATTGGTAAACGCAAATGTAGGATAATTTATTTTATAGTAAAAATAATTAATCTGTAAGCGTTCACCAGTTTTAAGTGTTTATGTTATTGATAATCAGTTGATAGTATTTCTCAGGGCGGACTGAACTACGTATTAAGTTAATCTTAACTGTAATCCCTGCCAATGGCTTTCTGGCGGCTGTCTGGTAGTAGGTGGCGTTGGTTTTATGATTCATAGATATATGGTTACTACATACATATCACTCCATTACTTCCTTTTTTGCGATCCCCCGGGTACGTAAATATACGAATTTCCTGCTCCGGTTATCAGTCCCGATTGTTCATCTTTTATTTCACTGGCTACAGGCAGCAACGACCGATAATAGAACGCTGCAATACCGCTACTTATTATACTCAGCGGAAATACTATGTCATAAAATGTCCCGCCTGTGTATCTTCACATGTTATAAAAAGCTGAAATACAATAAGGCAGTCCCATGCAGACATTTCGTGACAACTGTCCTATTGGCTGATTTCGCCCTATAAATATATTTTATAATTATTATGTTTGCGCAAATAACCACTATGAAGCTAACCGTCTTCTTCTGTTTATTACTTGCCTGTTACCTGCCGGTAGCAGGAGCTAACGGGAGAGGTGGTCCTTACGCTGCACATTCTGTGCTTTCCCAAGGGAGCTGGTATAAGCTCGGTGTAACCCGGGAAGGCATTTACAAAATAGATAAGTCGCTGCTGAACGCAATTGGTATCAGCGGTAGTCTCAGTGAAGTAAGATTATATGGTACGGGAGGACAAATGCTGCCTGAAAGCAATGCTGTCAGCAGGCACGACGATTTGCCGGAAGTAGCGCTGCTGGAACAGGGAGACGCATTGTTTTTCTATGCGCCGGGTTCCCATAGCTGGCAATACCAGGGAGGGAACTTTACGCGAAGCACGAATCTGTATGCTGATACTGCCTGGTATTTCGTCACTGTCGGAAGAGGCCCCGGGAAAAGAGTTGAGCGGGACCTGACCGTACCTGCTGCGACTGTTACCGTCAACAGCTATGATTATCGTGTATGGCATGAGAACGATAGTATCAACTTTCTGAGCAGCGGCAAACAATGGTGGGGTACTAATTTCAGTACCGTAAAACCATCTTTCGGCATCTCATTCCCAATGGAACAGGCGCCCACGTCACTGAAAGTAGGGCTAAGGGTAGCTGCCAGAGGCACCAGCACCAGCAGATTTTCCCTGAAGATCGGGAATACTGTTGCGGGCACACTTAACTTGTCGCCGGTCAGTGGGAATATATTTGAATCCTTTGCAGCTGTAGCATCAGGCTATTATCCCGCTTCCTATGCAGGTAATACGCTACCGGTCGAACTGACGTTCACACCCGGTGGTGGTGGCGCTCAGGGATGGCTGGACTACATCAGTGTGCAGGCCAGGTATCCGCTGAGAAAAGGGGCGCTGGACCAGTTGCTTTTCCGGGATGCAGCATCCGTAGCACCCGGGCAGATCGCACAATATCGTATCGGAGAAGCGAATAGCGCTACGATCGTACTGGACGTAACAACGCCTTTGGCGCCTGTAAGGGTCACGACACAGCTGACAGGTACGACGCTTACTTTTTCAAGAGATTGCAGCACATTACATGAATATGTGGCATTCGATGGAAAGCAGGACCTGCCACTTATCAATGGCGGCGTAGTACCTAATCAGGACTTACACGACATAAGTGGCGCAGATATGCTGATAGTGACCACAACGTCCCTGCGGACAGCAGCCTCCAAACTGGCGGCATGGCATGGCACGCATGATGGACTGAATGTACGCGTGGTAACGGTGAATGAGATCTATAATGAATTTGCTTCCGGTTCGCCGGACCCTACAGCGATCAGGGATTTTGTGAAGATGTGTCATGATCGTGGAGGGTTGCAATACCTGTTGTTATTCGGAGATGCGTCCTACGACTATAAAAACAGGGTAGCAGGCAACACGAACATGGTGCCAACCTGGCAAAGCACGATCTCTACGGACCCGGTATATGCTTATCCTTCAGATGACTTCTTTGGTTTTCTGGATGATACGGACGATATCAACGATAATGGAAGGGTAAATCTGCTGGACGTAGCGATAGGCAGATTGCCGGTGCAACAGCCTTCGCAGGCGGAAATAGTGGTGAATAAGATCATTGGATATAATGTGCCGGCTAACTATGGCCGCTGGCAGCAACATATCACGATTGTGGCGGATGATGGCGATGATAATCTGCATCTTGAGGATGCAGAGAGTATGAGTCAGATAGTAAGTGCGCAATGGCCGGCCGGCAATATCAAAAAGATATACCTGGATGCCTATCCGAAAATAGCAGATGCAGGCGGTAGCCGCTATCCCGCGGTCAATACGGCCATTGCAGAAGACTTTTTTGACGGGACGCTGATATGGAACTATACAGGCCATGGTAGCTATTCCCGACTGGCGGAAGAGGTCATATTGGAAGAAAGTTCTTTGGATGCCTGGAAAAATGGTGGCAGACTGCCGTTGTTTATCACTGCAACGTGCGATTTTGCACCCTTTGATAACCCGGCCTATGTTTCCCTGGGAGAAAAGTTGTTGCTGAAGGAGCAGGGTGGCGGTATCGCATTAATGACCACTACAAGGACAGTATTCTCTGCTTCCAACAAAGTAATGAATGCTAACTATCTGGAAAAGCTGCTGACGCCCCGTGAAGATGGTCGTATGCCTACGTTGGGAGAAGCGGCTATGCTGGCTAAGAACAAGACATCTGCTACGCTAATAGACATTCCTAACAACCGGAAGTTCCAGTTACTGGGCGACCCTGCACTGACACTGGCGTTCCCACAGTATCATGTAGTGACGGACTCGATCAACGGAAAAGCTGTTGGAGATATTCCTGATACGCTGAAAGCTATGGGAAAGTATACGGTGAAAGGGCATCTGGAAGATGAGCAGGGCATACGGCAGGACAATTATAAGGGTACCCTGTACACGACTGTGTATGATAAACCTGCTTTGCAGTATACACTTGGCAATGATGCAGGGAGTACGAAAGCGGCTTATTACCAGCAGCAGAACATCCTTTATCGTGGTCAGCAGAGCGTTCAGAATGGTCAGTTCTCCTGTTCATTCGTAGTGCCGGCAGATATCGATTACCAGTCAGGCGCCGGCGCCCTGAGCTTCTATGCTGCCAACAGCACCATGGCCGCTGGTGGCGTCTACTCAGGTGTGCAGATAGGCGGTACGGCTGACGATATTGAACAAGATCAGTCGGGACCTGTTATTAAAGCATATCTTGACAATGAGTATTTTCGTAACGGAGGCTTGACTGGTGAGAATCCGGTGCTGCTGCTGCAACTGAAGGATGACCAGGGTATCAATACCTCCGGTTATGGGATCGGGCATGATCTGATCGCGACGCTTGACAATGATGAAGGACAGTATTACATACTGAACAACTTCTTCGAAGCCACAACAGACAGCTACCAGGAAGGTCACGTGCGGTTCCCGCTGTACAATCTTACAGAAGGTCCGCATACAATGGCTATCAGGGCCTGGGATACACACAATAACTCAGGTAAGGCCACATTGCAGTTCCGGGTGGTAAAGTCATCCGGGATGACGGTAGGAAAAGCCACTTGTTATCCGAATCCGTTTCACGACCAGACACAGTTCACGTTTGAGCATAATCAACAGGGCCAGGTACTGGACGTCATCGTACGGATTTATACGATAACAGGGCAACAAATAAAAACTATGCGTCATACAATAAATGATGGTGGCAGCCGTTATGTAGGGGCATCCTGGGACGGAACTAACGATTCCAAAGTAAGGGTGCCGCCTGGAATGTATATATATAGTATTTTGGTAACAGCGAATGGTAAAACATCGATTTTAGGCGGAAAAGTATCTGTATTTTAACCTATGCATCAAAATGCAAAAACTAAATTCGCACGTCCCTTACCAGGCCCCTGTTATTGAACATATTGAATTTCGTACTATTTTTACAACTCGTTCTAAACACTATTGCATGTATAATTGCATGATCAGAAAGGTGACTATCAACCTTGTCTTTATTTGTTGCATCCTATTTTCTCTGTCGACGAGTGCTCAGATTGGATCTGGTCAACTCGATGGTAGAACAAACACTATTAATACAGCTGTACCTTTCCTGCGTATTTCCCCAGATGCAAGAGCGGGCGCGATGGGTGATGCAGGCATAGCCACATCTCCGGATGCGAATTCTATGTACTGGAACCTTTCCAAGGTGGCATTTGCAAAATCCCGCTCTAATATTTCTGTTACTTATACTCCCTGGTTGAAGGAACTGGTGAATGACGTATTTCTGGCTAATCTGTCTGGTTATTACCAGCTGGATGAAATGCAGACTGTCTCCGCTTCATTACGTTATTTCTCCTTAGGTACGATCAACTTCACCGATATTACCGGTATGCCAACATATGATTATCGTCCACGTGAATTTGCATTTGATGCAGGTTACGCACGTAAGTTGTCTGATAATTTCTCTGTAGCGCTGGCCGGACGTTATATCTACTCCAATCTTGCCAGCGGTGATATCAATGGCCGTGTGATCAAGCCAGGAACTGCCTTCGCTACTGACCTCTCTTTCTTTTATACAAAAGACTACGAAAAGTCCGACAACAGTGTAAATACCTGGAACGTAGGTCTGGCGCTGACCAATATCGGTACAAAGATCTCCTATACAGAGTCGGCGACCAATAAAGACTTCCTGCCTACTAACTTCGGCTTGGGTACTTCCTACGCTTTCGGCCTTGACGAGACCAACAAACTTACCCTGGCGCTCGACCTGAATAAACTGATGGTGCCTACGCCGGATAGTACGGGCGCTTATCGTCAGAAGTCCACTATCTCTGGTATCTTCTCCTCTTTTGGTGATGCACCAGGAGGTTTTGGCGAAGAACTGAAAGAGTTTACAGTATCTATGGGCGGTGAATATGCCTTCCGTGATCAGTTCTTTGTACGTGCCGGTTATTTCTACGAAAACAAAGACAAGGGTAACCGTAAGTACGCTACCGCTGGTCTGGGTGTGAAATATAACATGTTCGGTCTCAACTTCTCCTATCTGGTACCTTCCGGTAATGGTATTCAGCGTAACCCGCTGTCCAATACCCTCCGTTTCTCCCTGGTATTCGACCTGGATCACCACGAAGAGGATAACAGCAACACCTGGTAATCACTGGAACTGAAATAGTTAATGTTTTTTTAAAATATAAGAATCCTCCGGAAATCGCCGGAGGATTTTTAATTTGCGATAACTTTAGCTTTTAATAGCTTATATTTCAAAGTTTATACATCTGTCATGACTAAATTGCGCATCGGGCTAGGGGTAGATTTTCACCAGTTAACAGAAGGACGGGATTTCTGGCTGGGTGGAGTATTGGTACCACACCACAAGGGCGCTCTGGGACATAGTGATGCGGATGTGCTGTTACACGCCATTTGCGACGCTATGCTGGGAGCTGCCAGTCTCGGGGATATCGGTCTTCATTTCCCTGACACAGACAACACATACAAGAACATTGATAGCAAAATACTGCTGAAACGTACACTGGAACTGATCACAGAGAAAGGTTACCAGATCGTCAATATTGACAGTACGTTATGCCTGCAGGCGCCTAAGATCAAACCTTATGTGGTGCAGATGCAGGAAACCATTGCCGGTATCCTGAACATCTCGACGGAAGAAGTCTCTATTAAAGCCACTACTACTGAGAAACTGGGCTTTGTAGGGCGCGAGGAAGGAGTGGTGGCATACGCGACCGTGCTCCTGGAAAAGGCCTGATAACTTATCATCAATCAACCAATTGTCTGTAGTCTGCCGACTATGGACTATTTAAAATACCTTTGCATCAATGGCAGCTATTACAGTTAAAATCATCAATAAATCCGCAAATCCGCTGCCGGCCTATGCCACAGCAGAAGCGGCCGGGATGGACCTCAGGGCTAACCTGGAAACAGCTATTTCTCTGCAACCTCTGGAGAGGATGCTCATTCCTACCGGTCTGTTCATGGAACTACCGACCGGCTATGAAGCCCAGATCAGGCCACGCAGCGGTCTGGCCATCAAACAGGGTTTAACCCTCTTGAACACACCCGGCACAATTGATGCGGATTACAGGGGAGAGATCAAGGTCATTATGATCAACCTGTCTAACGAGCCACAGACAATTGCCCACGGTGAAAGGATCGCACAGATGGTTATCGCGCCATTTGTACAGGCCCAGCTCGAAGCAGTGGAACTGCTGACAGAAACAGAACGTGGTGCCGGCGGTTTTGGCCACACCGGTAAATCTTAATAAATGTTCAGAACCCACAATAACGATAAAACCTTGCCCGTAATAAACAGTCTGCCGGCTTTCCGCAGACGCGTAAGCCGGTTGTCTTTGTTACTGGCAGGTTTTTGTTGTGTGTTGGGGACTGCCTGCCGCACCGGCAAATCCGTTGCCTCCCGTCAGTCTTCTTCCCGGACCGTACACGTCATCCGGGATTCATCCCTCTTACAGCAAAGGGCTGACAGTCTTTTCTTCTCTGCGGAACGCTCCAAACTGCTGGGCGACTACCGTACCGCTATCACCCAGTTTTCTGACTATCTGCGCCTGAAAAGGAACAATCCTACTGCCTATTACGAACTGGCCCGCCTCTTTATCGAGGTGCGGAACCCGCAATATGCACTGGGCTTTGCCCGCAGGGCAGCCAATATGGACACCACCAATAAGTGGTTCCAGATAACACTGGCAGATGCGTTCGGCGTCAACGCACAGTTTGACAGTTCTGCTGCTGTATATGACCGTCTTTCCAGAAGATATCCCGAAAATGAAGAGTATATCTACAATAAGGGTATGTTCCTGTCTAAAGCAGACAAAACAGAAGCGGCACTTATCGTATTTGATACGCTCGAAGCGAGAACGGGGCTGGTAGAGGAACTGGCCTTCCAGAAGCAGCGCTTATACCTTAAACTGAACAGGATAGACGATGCTGCTGCTGAAGTACAAAAGCTCATTAATCAGAACCCGGACGATGTCAGGTATTACCTGATACTCGGAGATATATACAATTCCAATGATCGTGTAGAAGAAGCAACGGCTATTTACAATGAAGTGCTGGAGCGTGACTCTACCAATCCGCGGGCATTGATAGCATTGTCCGGCTATGCTAAAAAAGATGGCGATACCACCCAGTACTGGAGATACCTGACCCGTGCATTCACCAATCCTGATTACAGCATTGACGAGAAAGTAGCATATGTGTATCCTTACCTGCAAATGCAGAAACTGGATAGCAGCAAACTGAAAGAAGGTTTACAGCTGTCACAGCTGGTGATCAATGCACACCCTGATGAGGCAAAAGCCTATGCATTACAGGCAGATATGTTTTCTCAGGCCGGTATGCTGGATAGTGCGCTGATGGATTATAACAAGGCCGTTACACTGGATTCCACACGTTTTACCGTATGGTACCAGTTGATGTGGCTCTACTCCCGTAAAGAGGAACCGGCTAACCTGCTGAAAGTGAGCTCGGTAGTATCTGAGCGCTTTCCGAAGGAATTCATGGGCCATTATTTTAAAGGGGTGGCTAACTTTTTGCTGCAAAATTATCCTGCATCCATCGATGCGCTGAATATGGCCGTACAGACCGGAAACAATGGCGACAAAGGTACGCGGGCAGATGTCTATTCATTGTTAGGGGATGCCTACCATGCGACCGGTCAGCATCAGTTGTCAGACAGCTGTTACGACAAGTCACTGGCGATCAGACCGAATGACGCACTGGTACTGAACAATTTCAGTTATTATCTTTCCCTGAGAGGAGAGCAGCTGAACAAGGCGGAAAGTATGTCAAAACGCTCACTGGAACTGGAACCTGAAAGCGCCAATTTCATGGATACCTACGCCTGGGTCCTGTTCCGTATGGCCCGTTATGAACAGGCCAGAGAGTGGATGGAAAAGGCTTTACAGCAGGAAGATGCACGCGAGAACCCAGGCATGCTGGAACACTATGGAGATATCCTGTTCAATCTCCATGAAGTAGATAAAGCACTTGAATATTGGCAGCTGGCCAAACAAAAGGGCGCTAATTCGGTGGGCTTAGCCCGCAAAATTGCAGAAAAACGGTATATACTTGCAACCGAAAGGGAATAGCGAACTTCCCGGTGAAACAGGGAATGTATTGAATTAAAGATCATGATGAAGCAAACATTAGCACTGATAGTATTAGGTATTGTAAGCACGGGACTCTTTTCATGCAGGCATAGCCGCCAGATAGCAGGTACCTCTTTTCCGGTAACGGATACCACTCATCATCAGGCATCAGCAGCAGACAGCGCATCCATTGCTGCTGTGAATACTTTTAATAAAGAAATGCTCGCAAAACTGCGGGGCAACTATATCAATTTTAACACCTTCTCCGCCAAACTAAAGGTTGATTTCGAAACGGAAGCCAAACAGATGTCAGGCATTAACGCTAACATGCGTATGCAGAAAGACAGTATTATCTGGATTTCCGTATCAGCACCGATCATCGGAGAAGTAGCCAGGGCGATCATCACACCAGACAGTCTGAAAGCGATCGATAAATTTCATAAGGTGGCATATCTCCGTGATATGAACAATGCAAAGGACCTGCTGAATATTCCTTTTGATTTCAAGACTTTACAGGACCTGATCATTGGTAATCCTATCTATCTCACTGACTCAGTATATCAGGTTGTAAAAACACCTTCCGTGATATCTTTTACCTGTGATAGCACTATGTTCACCAGCCTGTTCAATGTCTTTGCTGATGACTATGTACTGCAACAAAGCAAAGTGATGGATAAAGACAGTACACGCAGGCGTTCTATCGAACTTACCTATGGTGAGTACAAATCATTGGATAAGGTTAAATTTGCTACCCTCAGGCGGGTTTTTGTGGAAGAGAAGAACTACACAAAGATCAATATGGAATTTAACAAAATAGATTTCGAACAGCCGTTAAGCTTTCCATTCACCATTCCCTCCGGTTATACAAGAGAGTAAGAATATATTGGATTGTACCTGAAATTTGTAAATTGCTATTTTGCAGCTATCTTTAAAACCATCATGCTGAATCTGAAGAAGTTTTTCCCGTTTGTATTGATCTTAGGTTTACTACCGGCCTTGCTGAACGCACAGGCTCCCCAATTGTCGCGGGAGGAACTCGAGCATAGAAAAAAAGAACTGCAACGTGAGATCGATGAAGCGAATGAAGCCCTGAAGAATACCAAGAAGTCTACCCGTGAAAGCGTGAGCCAGTTAAGGGCCTTACGCGATAAAATCACTTTACGTACCCGTCTTATCAATAACATCAACGAAGAGATCAACTTCATCAATGGCGATATCAACTCTGCCTACAGGGACATTAAAACCCTGGAGAAAGACCTGGATACGCTGAAGTCACAATATGCACAGCTGGTCGTATATGCGTATAAGAACCGTAGTACTTACGACATGCTGAACTTCATCTTTTCCGCTGAGACTTTCAATGATGCGATCAAACGATATCAGTACCTGAAACAATACCGTGATTACCGTCGCCGACAGGCGGACAATATCCTGGAAACCAGGGTCTTGCTTAGTAAGAAGATCGAAAGTCTGCAGGAACAGAAAGAAAAACGTTCCGGGACCCTGAAAGTAGAACAGGAACAGCGTACCATCCTTGAAACGGATAAGAAGGAAAAAGACAAGGTATTGACCAATCTGAAGGGGCGTGAGAAAGAGTTGATGGCCGACATCACGAAGAACAAGAAAGATGCGCAGAAGGTACAGGCTGCTATTCAGGCGGTTATCCGTCGTGAGATAGAGATCGCCCGCAGACAGGCAGAGGAAGAAGCGGCTGCTAAGCGTAAAGCTGCTGCCGACGAGAAACGCAGAAGAGATGAAGCGGCTAAAAAAGCTGCCGCCCTTGCTGCTGCGAATGCCGCCGCTGCAAAAGCTGCCGCCCAGGCTGCCCAGAACGCAAATAATAACAATGCAGTAGCTGCCAACGATAAACCTGACAAACCGGAGCCTAAGCCAGTTGAACCTGCGCCGAAACCACCGGTTGCCACACCTGCTCCGGAGCCTGAAAAACCTGTACGTACAGAGAACGTACTGGAAGCGACACCAGAAGCGCTGGCATTGTCAGAAAGCTTTGAAAGCAATCGTGGTAAACTGCCATGGCCGGTAAGTTCCGGTCATATCATCGGTCACTTCGGCCGTCAGCAGCACGCGGTAATAGAAAGGATCACTGTAGAGAATGATGGTGTGATCATCGGCACCGGCAAAGGAGCGCCTGTAAAAGCGATCTTCCAGGGTGAGGTGAGAACAGTGGCCGTGATCCCGGGTGGCGGTTCACTGGTGATCATCAGACATGGTCAGTACTTTACCAACTATGCCCGTTTGCAGAGCGTGAATGTGAGAACAGGTGACAGGGTGAGCACGGGTCAGGTGATCGGGACCGCGGGTACCAACGAACTGGAAAACCTGGGCGAGGTAGAGTTACAGATCTACAGAGGTATACAGAAGCAGAACCCTGAGTTCTGGATCAGAAAGAAATAACTCTACGGATAACATATTGAAAAAGCCCCCGGAGCCGATCCGGGGGCTTTTTTATTAGCCAGACTGTACTCACATTACCTTAGCGCTCCCTTTTTAAGGTAACATTAGCGTAAGATGAGTATAGTCTAACTATAGACAAGCAATATCCAGGCAGGCATATACTTGTTGGTCGGCCCCCCTGTAAAAAAGACACAAAAGCTTATTTATCAACTGATTCCAGTGCTCTGTTCATCACTTCTTCATATAGCGCCTCATACTGCGGGATGATATTGTCGATGTGGAAGCGTTGTGCCTGCTCCAGCGCGCCTTTACGCATCGCCGCCAGCAGCTTCTCGTCTTCCAGTAGTTTGAGGGCGTTTTCAGCCATACTGTCAACATCTCCTACAGGGCTCAGGAAACCTGTTTTACCATGGATATTCACTTCCGGCAAACCACCTGCATTTGAAGAAATAACCGGCACTTCTGCCGCCATGGCTTCCAGTGCTGCCAGACCAAAGCTTTCATAGTCGGAAGGCAGTACAAAGAGGTCTGAAATAGACATTACGTCTTCCAGCTGTTCCTGTTTACCTACAAAACGGATATCACCGCAGAGGTTCATTTCACGGCACATTGCCTCGATAGCAGGTCTGTCAGGACCATCACCTACCAGCAGCAGCTTGGAAGGGACCTTTTCTCTTACCTTCTGGAATATTTTTACCACATCAGGTACACGTTTCACCTTACGGAAGTTGGATACGTGCAGCAGTATTTTTTCGCCGTTAGGCGCGATCGCGTTCCTGAAATGCATCAGTTCTGATGAGCGGCGTTTGAAGCGCTCGGTATCCACGAAGTTGTAAATCACCTCGATATCTTTCTCGATCTGGAATGATTTATAGGTCTCTTCACGGAGATTGTTGGATACGGCCGTAATAGCATCCGACTCATTGATGGAGAAGGTGACTACCGGTGCATAGGTCTTATCTTTACCTACCAGGGTGATATCTGTACCATGGAGTGTTGTGATAAACGGTACGATACGGCCCTGCTTGCTCACGATCTGTTTTGCCAGGTAAGCTGTAGAGGCATGCGGAATGGCATAATGTACATGCAGCAGATCGAGCTGCTGATTCAATATGACGTCAACCATTGTGCTGCTCAGTGCAGACTCGTAGGGAGGGAAATCAAATAGCGGGTAAGTAGGAACCTGCACCTCGTGATAATATATATTGGCATGAAAGGCATTGAGTCTCACAGGTTGCTGGTACGTGATAAAATGGACCATATGTCCCTTATCTGCCAGTGCCTTCCCCAGTTCTGTTGCCAGTACGCCACTACCCCCATAAGTAGGGTAACATACTATTCCAATTCGCATGTGTTGTTATTTAAAACTTTAAAACGCTAAACGTCAGTGCCAGACGTTTAGCATCGAAATGCAGAACGCTTCACGCAGAACACAGTTTTTACGTTAATTACAGGCTACAAAATTATAACATTTTAATTAGCTACTCCCTGTAATTGGGATTAGCGGCATGTTAAGGTTGTCTTGTCCGATTAATGTATGAGGGACCCATTTGAATAACAGGCTTATTTAATTAGTTTTAGTCCTTTAAAATCGACTGTGTTTATGAGAAATTACCTGCTGCCGGCACTGTTGGCCATCACCGTTCCGGTATGTGCACAACAGAAAGAGAATGATTCCCTGGCCTTAAGAAGCCTTGCTAACGAAGTGCTGACGCACAGTAAGGCATATGCCAATCTGAAAGAGCTTACCCAGCAGGTAGGCGGCCGTCTGGCTGGATCGCCACAGATGGTGAAAGCAGAGAAATGGGGTGAAAAGGTGTTAAAGGACGCCGGTGCCGATACCGTATACCTGCAGGCCTGTCAGGTGCCTCATTGGGTGAGAGGCGCCAAGGAGGAAGTGCGTATTATTTCCCGCCGCCGCGACTTTATACCGCCTTTAAACGTACTGGCCCTGGGTAATTCCGTAGGCAGTGCGCCCGCTGGTATTACCGCTCCGGTAATTGAGGTAGCTTCTTTTGAAGACCTGGAGGCGAAAAAAGACGAGATCAAGGGCAAGATCGTTTTCTATAATTATCACTTCAAGCCAGAGCTGGTCCATACCTTCGAGTCTTACGGCGATGCGGTGAAATACCGTGGCCAGGGCGCCAGCCGTGCTGCCAGATATGGTGCAGTGGCAGTCCTAGTGCGTTCCATGACCCATGGTGCGAACAACCTCCCGCATACCGGCGCCATGAAATACGACGAAGCGTTCCCTAAGATACCTGCTGTAGCGATCGGTCTGGAAGACGCTGATTTGCTGAGCAATCGTCTGAAAGGAGAGTCCGATATGAAATTATACCTCCGTACCAGCTGTAAAATGCTGCCTGATACCACTGGTCATAACGTGATCGGAGAAATTCGTGGTACTGAACAGCCTGATCAGATCATTACTGTAGGTGGTCACCTGGATTCCTGGGACGTAAATGAAGGCGCACACGATGACGGTACCGGTTGTGTACAGTCCGTTGAACTGCTGCGCGCATTCAAGGCCCTGGGCATTAAACCAAAACATACCATTCGTGTTGTACTGTTTGCAAACGAAGAAAATGGCACCCGTGGTGGTAAGAAATATGCAGAAGTAGCAAAAGCAAAGGGAGAGCATCATATATTCGCACTGGAAAGTGATGCTGGTGGTTTTACCCCACGCGGTTTCTCCCTGATGATGCCGGATGAAAAGCGTGCAAAGATCGCATCCTGGGCGCCGCTCTTCCTGCCATATGATGTGTACGATTTTACAGCTGTTGGCGGTGGCGTGGACGTAGGAGAACTGTATGAAGCGATCGGTACCCCAATGGGAGAACTGATGCCTGATTCCCAGCGTTATTTCGACCTGCATCATGCTGCAAACGACACCTTTGAAGCAGTGAACAAGAGAGAGCTGGAACTGGGTGCATTCAGCATGGCAGGACTGATCTACCTGATCGATAAATATGGATTGTAATCCTTACCTGATCAAATAAACAATATGCGCAGATTTCTTTTTATGGTAGTCGGAGGTGTGCTCCTGATGCTGGCTCTGTTCTTCCTTTACAAATACTATTTTGTATTTGGCCGTGGCGTGAAGGCCGGAGAATTGAACCAGTTCATGGAGAAAGGGTATGTCTTCAAAACCTATGAAGGCCGCCTTATTCAGAGCGGATACCGCTCTAAACAGCCCGGCAGCCTGCAATCCAATGAGTTCCAGTTTTCAGTGGCTGACGAGCGTGTCGCACAAAAGCTGATGAATGCCAGTGGTAAGTTCGTAGAACTGCATTACAAGGAATACCTGGGAGCAGTGCCATGGAGAGGGTTCAGCAATTTTATTGTAGATAGCGTGATTACGGTGAGAGATGTGAACTATTAGAAATTAGAAATTAAGAATTAAGAATTAAGAATTAAAAATTAAGAATTGAGCTGATTGTTGCAGCTTACTATAAAGCAAGAGCCTGATCTAATAACAGATCAGGCTCTTGCTTTATAGTTTAGGGGTAAATCATCCAGGTGGAGGCATTTACCACAATTCTTAATTGTTAATTTTTAATTCTTAATTGAATTACTGTGCCAGCATTAAAAATATCGCCGGTTTCTTATGCAGTTCCGGTAAGGCTTGTTTCCACGCCTTTACGGTCTTTGTACGGATAAATTCTTCCGGCCCGGTAATATCAGCGGCCACACATATCTGCGTACTGTCTTTACAGTTATCCAGTATGTCTTTGAGCAACTGGTTATTACGGTAAGGAGTTTCTATAAAGAGCTGCGTTTGTTGTTTTTTCTGTGACTGCATTTCCAGGTCACGGATCGCTTTAATTCTTTCAGGTGGTTTTACCGGCAGATAACCGACAAACTGAAAGTTCTGTCCATTCATGCCGGAGGCCATCAGAGCAAGCAGCATAGAGTTAGGCCCTACCATGGGAATGACAGCTGCTTCTATCGCATGTGCAACCTGTACCACAAGATGGCCCGGGTCTGCGATAGCCGGACAACCGGCTTCACTGATCACACCGATATCTTTACCTGACAACAGTATCTGTTTTGCCAGGGCGGTATCAGGAGGCTGATGTTCTGACATCAGCAATAACTGGAGCGCATCGATGTTGATGCTTTTGTCAAGCGCCTTCAGATATCTTCTGGCTGTACGTTCATTCTCCACAAAGAATACGCTGATCTGTTGCACCACCGGCGTCACATACGCCGGTATGGTATGCAGCGTGTCTGCACTTAGTACAGTGGGTATCAGGTATACCTTACCAGGTTGCGCCATGCAATAATCTTTTGTCGGATAAGTGAATAGTGGCAGCAATGACCGCATAGGAAGGAGCCATTACCCATCCCAGTATCGGAATGAACATCAGGATATAAAACACCATACCGTTGCCGAGGGCGATACCTCTGTGTCCTTTGATGAAATTGATACTCTGTTTCGGGCTCATTTGATGCCTTTCACAGCTGTAATCGACCATGGAGAAACCATAGAAATAACATTCTATAAAGAAGGCGAACAGTGGCGTGATCCAGCCAACAATCGGTATAAATGAGAGTATGATCAGGAATATCACGCAGATGGTCTGATACAGCATATTACGCAGCGAGATAACAATACCTCTCCCCATGTCTTTGAGGAACTGCTGCATGCTGAATGGAAAATCGCGTCTCTCCAGTATGGCCTCCGTCTTTTCCGAGAGGTAGGCAAACAAGGGAGAACCCAGTATAAGAAAGAGATATTTATAATAAGAAAAATATAGCAGCAATATCATGATCCTGATGGAGAAAGCCAGTAGAATAAAAAAGAAACTGACCCAGCTGCTTTCGAGGTCCTGTATCCATATTTTAAGTGGAAGCAGGTTAAAAAGGTATTCAACAAACTCTCCGGAATATCCCCAGACAAAATAGCTGCCCGTCATAAATAATATGCAGTAAAGGATACCAGGCACAAGTATCCACTTCCATAACCTGTGCTGCATAATAAACTGATGCGCCTTCCCATATGCCTGAATGGCGGCCAGTACTTCTCTGAATGAAAACAAAATCCTGGATTTTAGTGGTTAGTTATTCGCTATAAGCATTGATCCGGTTGTAAATAACTAAAAATCAGTGGAACAATGGTAAAAAATATAGACGGACAATAAAAAACCTGCCAGTTTATGCAACTGGCAGGTCCTTTTTAAATATCTTTTTATCAGATCAGAACCTCGGACAGAGTGTTCTGTACTTGCTTCCTTCATTGCGTCTATGTATGTAGATAATGGAAAGCTCCATACCACCACGATAGTTAGATGCAGGTTTCAGCGTAGATACGTTCGTGTCATAAGAAGCACCGATGGTGAAACCGTTGATCTCAAGACCGATGTAAGGGTTGATCGCATCTTTGATACGGTACCAGCTACCAAGGTAGAAGGTAGTCGGGTTCTCATCGTCTCCGTTCAGGTTGAAACCGTAAGCGCCACCGAATGAGAACTCAGATGCAGTACTCTGTTTCATGTACAATGCACTGAAGTGGATGCGGTTAGCACCATTCACCGGTACGGAACCACCACCATGCACCGTGTATCTGGAAGTCAGGCGGTTGTTGTTCTGCGCCATGAATGTTTCAGTCGGTTGTGTGATGTGGTAATAAGACGCACCTACATAGATATTGGAAGATTCGCCTACGAGACCATTATACAGGATACCGATATTCGGATCGAAGTAGGAGATGGTCGGATTGACGAATGTTTCACCACTAGGGATAGCCGGGTTGTACCCGTTATTGTCGATCTGATTTTCGAATACCAGTTTTGTCTGGTCCAGGCGCTTTTGTACTAACGTTCCCTGTAAACCTACTGCGAGGGTATGGTTACCTTCCGGGTCCAATCCTTTATGATAGGCTGTACTAAAGCTTAAATATGTAGAGGTCAGTGCACCACCGCCGGTCCTGTCATACATCGCCATTATACCAACACCCCATATGTCAGTGTAATTCAGCACATTCTTCAGAATGCCGAAGTCCACTGCCGCAGTCCCGGTGGTAAACGGAGTTGAAATACTCCTCCACTGTGAACGATAGTTCCCTGAGACACGAAAATCGCCTGAAAACAGGCCAGTCATTGCCGGATTAAGTGTGAGTGGGGAAGCGAAGAACTGCGAAAAATGCGGGTCCTGCGCCCTGGCCGGGTTCATCAGATAAAGGGCAATCGTGAAAAACAGCAACACTTTTTTCATAAAAAAATACTTATAAGTATAGGGTTTTCTCATGGTTCCATGTGAAGGTACACAATGCTACTCATATTCCAAATTAAAAATATATAACATTGTGTTAGAGAAATCCCTAAAGTGTTATAAATGAATGCTTAAACAGTTCGTTTTTATTTGGTTGACTACTCAATTTTTTTTGAAATTGATCCATTCTCACGATTAATAGGTCTTACTGCTGTAGCTTGTTTCCAAATGCGAGGTCTCCGGCATCTCCAAGTCCGGGTACAATGTAACCTTTGGCCGTTAGTTCGTCGTCAATATCACCAGCCCAGATGCTCAGATTGCTGTCGGCGTGTCTTTGTACATACTCAATTCCTACGGTACAGGCGATGGCCACTACAAGGTGGATATGCTTTGGTTTACCCAGGCTTTGCAGGTGTTCGATGGTCTTCACCAGGGAAGCGCCGGTTGCGAGCATGGGATCTGAAATGATAACTACCTGGCCATCAATAGACGGACTGGATACGTATTCAAGGTTGATGTCGAAGGTGCCGTCGTGTTTATGCTTACGGTAAGCAGAAATGAAGGCATGATCAGCTTTATCAAAGTAGTGCAGCAAACCCTGGTGTAGTGCAAGGCCAGCTCTAAGGATAGTAGCGAGAACAGGTTGTTGTTTTAATACCCGGCAATTAGCGATACCAAGCGGCGTCTGTATTTCTTTCTCCTCGTATTCCAACGTCTTGCTGATCTCATAAGCGGCGATTTCGCCCACTCTTTCCATATTGCGTCTGAAACGCATACGGTCTGTCTGGATCTCTGCGCTTCTTATCTCACTCAGCCATTCTCCTACTAACGAATTGGTACTACTTAGATTCACTATCATGGGTGCAAAATACCAAAATTTTCAAAGCCCGGAAGGCTTAATAACAATAATGTAACGAAAATGTGGTTCAGGGTACGAGCACCCTGAACCACCTGGGAAAAACAAGGAAGAAAGGCCGGCTAAAACGAACTATTTAGTGCCATGATTGTTACTGATTAATTGTGCTTTTTTTACCAATTGTATGAATTCCGCCCGGTAGCCTTCTTCGTCCGCCCCACGGGCGTTTCCGGCTAATTTGAGTGCCTGCTCATAGCTGGCGTTCCCTTTGTGTTCGGAGTTACGCAGCAGCAGTCCGAAATCTGCAACAGCAGTGGCCATACGGAAATCTTCCGGAGCAGCGCTGATATCCTGTTGCTTCCAGCGCAATACCTGGGAAATCAGCTGGCTGGTGCTGTCTGTAGGGTTTTTATAACGCAGTTTTACAGTTAGCACTTCCGTGTTATTACCGGGCACAGGCTGCTGCTGCTGGTACTTCAATGGGTCAACCGCCGGCTGACCGGTCTGTACGCCTGCCGGTACGATTTCGTACAGGGCTGTCACGGTATGGCCTGCACCCATATCACCGGCGTCCTTTTTGTCATCATTAAAGTCTTCGTTATTCAATAACCTGTTCTCATAACCTACCAGCCTGTACGATTGTACATATTTAGGGTTGAACTCTACCTGGAGCTTTACATCCTTCGCAATGGTGAACAGGGTGCCGCCAAACTCAGTGGCAAAGGTGCGGCGCGCTTCTTCGAAGTTGTCGATATAGGCGTAGTTACCATTTCCTTTATCAGCCAGCAGTTCCAGCTTGTTATCTTTATAATTGCCCATGCCAAAACCTAACACAGAAAGGAATATACCTTTTTCACGTTCCTTTTCGATGATGCGTTGCAGTTCGCCATCACTGGAAGGACCAACGTTAAAGTCACCGTCTGTCGCAATGATCACGCGGTTATTGCCATTCTTCAGCAGGTATTCGGTCGCTGTTTTGTAGGCCAGTTGTACGCCTTCTCCGCCAGCAGTGGAGCCTCCGGCTTCAAGTTTGTCCAGTGCATCGAGGATGGCTGTTTTATGTTCGCCGGAAGTAGAAGGTAATACCAGACCTGCAGCACCGGCATAAACCACGATCGCTACTCTGTCAACGGGTCTTAACTGGTTCACCAGTAATTTGAATGCCTGTTTTACCAGCGGCAGTTTATTGGCATCACTCATAGAACCGGATACATCGAGCAGGAACACCAGGTTGGAAGGAGGGAGGTTGTCCTTTGACACATCTTTTCCTTTTAATGCAATGCGCACCAGCTGATGTGCAGTATTCCAGGGACACACGGCCATATCGGTCCGAACTGCTACCGGTGCATTATCTGTTGGATTACTGTATTTATAATCGAAATAGTTGATCATTTCCTCTACTCTTACCGCATCTACCGGTGGCATATTGCCTTCATTCAGAAAGCGGCGGATGTTGGAATAAGAGGCTCTGTCAACGTCAATTGAGAAGGTGCTAAGAGGCTGAGAAGAGACCGTTTTAAAGTTGTTTTCGTTGACAGGACTGTAGTCTTCCGTATTGTGTTGTACCGGTGCTACATACATATTGGACTGCGGTGCTCTTGATCCGTAGAGTGCCGGACTGGCGCTCATATAGGCGTATGTTACGACCTCACCTGATGCGGCTTTCATGTCCTTATGCTTCACATGTCTTGAAGGCTTTGTCACCACAACTTCCTGCAAACTTGTATTATCTGGTTCCAGCTGAATTATAAATGTTGATCTGGCCCGGCTTTTTCGGAGTGTAACGGTTTTGGTTTTATACCCAATGTACATCACATCCACTATTGTTGTAGTGTCTATAATCATCTCAAAGCGGCCATCGTTATTTGTTGTTGTGCCCCGATTGCCGCCTTTGCCATGTACCTTGATGGTTACGCCGGCAAGAGGTTGGTTGTTATTGTTGTCGGTAACTCTGCCTTTAATTATGACAGACTGAATCGCAGGTGAGAGCGTGGCGATCGATTGTGCAAATCCTTCAGTAGGTATACCTGCTATGCCGAAAGCCATAAAGCCCAGGAGCAGAAGCGTGAGATGTTTTTGCATGGCGCATTGTTTTGAGTCCGCATTTAAGATGCAGTACCTCCCCCTGATTCCATAAAACCCGAAAAAAAATTATGAAAGCGGCACATTATTTACTTTTGCACAAATTTTACCGCATGGTTTATAATGTAATTGGCGTAACGTCAGGCACTTCGCTGGCAGGGTTGGACCTGGTTTTTGTGGCATTGACAGAAGTACGTGGAAAATGGACTTACGAAATAAAGGCGGCGGAACGCCTGGCATATACCTCCGAATGGGAGGAAAAACTACGTGCTGCGGCAGAACTGTCTGCCCGGGATTACCTGTTGCTCCATGCTGAATATGGGCATTTTACCGGCCATGCTATCAATCAGTTCATTACGCAACATGAACTGGACCATAAAGTACATTTCATTGCGGCACACGGACATACCGTATTTCATGTGCCTGCACAGAAAATGACCGCTCAGCTGGGAGATGGCGCTGCTATTGCTGCAGTTACAGGTCTTTCGGTGATCAGCGATCTGAGAGCAATGGACATCGCTTTAGGTGGAAAAGGGGCGCCAATACTGCCAATAGCAGAACAACTGTTGTTCCCCGATTACCATTTCCGGGTGAATCTGGGTGAGAATGCCACTATCGCTACAGAAAAGGATGGTCAGCTGATCGCATGGGACGTTTGTCCTGCTAATTACGTGCTGGATACCCTGGCGGGAATGCTGGGCCGCGCATTTGATGAAGAAGGTAAACTGGCCGCTGGCGGTGTTACCGACCAGAAACTGCTGGATGCACTGAACGGACTGGCTTTCTACAATGAAAAATATCCAAAGACGCTGGCAGCAAAATTCGGGACCGGTACTATTCTGCCGATGGTCCAGCAGCATCAGCTGTCAACACAGGGAAAACTAAATACTTATACCCATCATATCGCTGCACAGATCGCGGCCGCTGTACAACAACTGGCCCGGCAGGAAGAAGGTGCAACGCAGACGCTCCTGCTGACAGGTGGTGGCACAAAGAACACTTACCTGGTAGAGACGATACAACAGGCTTTACAAACGCAGCATATTACTGTAACTGTTCAGGAAGAACCTTTCAGAAATGCCCTGATGATCGCATTGCTGGGCGCATTACGCTGGAGACAGGAACCGAATGCACTGGCAACTGTAACAGGTGCTGAAAAAGATAGTGTAGGCGGGGCTTTGTGGGCAGTATAACAAACAAATTGCAGGTATATGTCAGCATATACCTGCAATTACGATTTTATCTTATAAAACAGCAGCTGTGAAGCTGAAATGATCTCCGTCAAACAATCCCTTATCACTCAGTTTCAGATGCGGAATGACCAGGAGCGCCATGAAGGATAATGTCATAAAAGGCGCATCCAGGTTACTGCCAAGCGCTTTGGCCGCTTTGTCCAGCTGACTGTATTGTGCCGCTACTTCATAACCATCCAGGTTGCTCATCAATCCTGCAACAGGCAAAGGCAATGCGCTTACTTCCCCATTGCCGACCACACTCACGCCACCCTTATGTGCAATAACTGCATTCACCGCCTGTGCGATGCTTTCATCATCGACGCCCACTACAATGATATTATGACTGTCATGTGCAACAGATGAAGCAATGGCGCCGTGTTTAAAACCAAAGTTCCTGATAAAGCCCAGGGCCGCAGGCGCTTCCTGGTAACGGTTCACAACAGCCAGTTTCAGGATGTCTTTTTCTGTTGATGAGAATAACTGATTGTCCACTACAGGGAGCGTCTCTGTAAAACTGTTGGTGATCAGTTGTCCGTCGAGTGCTTCTATTACTTTTACTTTCGCAGTAATACCGTCAGCGGTAATACGAAAATCGTCTGTTGATTTCGCTGTACATGCAAAGTTGTTGATCACTGGTGCGATCACAGAAGGGATCAGTGTTTCACCGTTTTGTGCTACCAGCTGACCATTGATATAAGTTGCCCTGATGTTGAATGTATCAGGATGATCTGCAACGATAAAATCAGCAGGATCACCTACACGCAACAAGCCGGCAGGTATCTTGTAATGTAATACCGGGTTCACACATGCGGCACGCAGTACTTTAAATAGATCGATCTTTAATGCCAGTGCTCTTCTTACCAGCGCATCTATATGTCCTTCCACAAGATTGTCCGGATGTTTATCATCGCTGCAGAACATGATCTTTTCAGGATGATCATGTAACAGTGGTATGAGCGCGTCGAAGTTGCGCGCAGCACTACCTTCCCTGATCAGGATATGCATGCCGTATTGCAGTTTATCAAGCGCTTCTGCAGCAGTAAAACATTCGTGATCTGTACTGATGCCGGCAGCGATATATTTTTTTGCGTCTTCACCACGCAGACCGGGCGCATGTCCGTCAACAGGTTTGCCGATACGTTTTGCCGCCGCGATCTTCGCCATAACATCCGGCTGTTCGTGCAGTACGCCGGGAAAGTTCATCATCTCTGTGAGATAAAGTACTTCCGGTTTTTCCAGCAGTGCTTCCACATCTGCCACCGTTACTTCTGCGCCTGCTGTTTCGAAGATCGTTGCGGGTACGCAGGAAGGAGCACCAAAGCAGAATTTAAAGGGAACGGTCTTTCCGTTTTCCAGCATGTATTCTACGCCCTGTACGCCCAGTACGTTCGCTATTTCATGCGGATCAGAAACAGTCGCTACGGTGCCATGTACAACAGCCAGTCTGGCGAATTGTGATGGCGTCAGCATGGAGCTTTCCACATGCACGTGTGCATCAACAAAACCAGGCAGCAGGTACTGTTCATATGTTGTCGCGTCTTCTGTAATACTGGCGATACGGCCGTTTTCAACGGTAACGGTAGCAGGATAGATTTTCTGTTGAAGAATATCTATCAGGTTACCGGATATCTGAAATGAGGTGGACATTCCCGGTTGGTTTTATGATGAATAATTTTGCAGCATTTTTTTAGCTTCTGCTGCGAGCTTTTCTGCGAGTGCCGCAGGCTGCATTACTTTCACGTTTGCGCCATAACTCAACAACAGCATCTGTAGTTCATGATTGATGACGACATTGATAGAAATGCGGCATTCCTTGTCATTGTCTTTTTCTACCTGTTGTGAAGGATGAATGGGTTGTGATTTAATGTACTTACCCTGTAACGGCGTAAATGCCAGTATCACTTTTTCCGGTTCGCCCTGTGGCACCGTTACGCCAATAGCATGCTGATAATAGCTGGCGTCATCAAAGTTCTTTTCGTCGAATGTCTTGTTGGTCGGCCATATGTCTACGATCCTGTCCAGCGCGAATGTCAGCAGGGTGCCGCCTTTTGCTTTCTGACTTTTACCGATCAGGTAAAAGCGGTACTGGTATTCACGCAGATGATAAGGCTCAACCCAATGCTCTTTAGGCTCATTCCTGTCAAAGCTCTGATAGGCGATGCGTATCACTTCTCTGCCTTTGATCGCATCTACGATGAAGGGAATATGTGCAGCGCCTTTGTACTGTGTGGTACGGGCAAATTTGATCAGCCCCTTGTGCTCCAGTACTTCCCTGTTCTTTTTCAGACTGTTCGCTATTTTGAGTATAGCGTCCTCAAACTGCACAATGACAGGGAGACTACGGAATTGTTCCAGTATACCGATGGCGATTTCCAGCCCCTGGAGATCGGCTTCATCTATGGGCAGACTATTGATAGAGTATGTTTCGTCAGTATAACGATAAGTGCCTGTACTGCGATCGTACAGGATAGGCGCCTTATAGTTCAGTTCGGGGTCATGGCGCATGTCCTGGATATCTTTCTGGATCGTACGTACGGAAATGGTGGTGTCCATTTTCCCGGATACGAACTCGATCAGGTCCTCCAGGGTGGGTTTTCTCAAACGCTTGTTGCGTAAACGCTCGTCTATCCAGCGATAACGCGAAACAGCATCCTTGTTTTTAGGCATGCATGGAAATATTTAGAGGATAAAAATAGTTAAAATTCGCTACGCAAATTCTCTGCGTTTTGCACCGGTATCTTTGTATCGTTATCAACAACTAATCGGTTATGAAACAGACAAATACCGCTACTGTTAGTACCTCCGAAGCAATATCAGTTGGCCAGATCATCCTGGATGATACCAATTATTTAACCTTCTGGGGCCACATCAAAAAAGATGATACCTGGCAGCGTTGTGACTTCATCACAACCTACGAAGTGTTAAATACCATGTTACGCTATGTGCAGGACAGAAGTGATGCTGTGCAGATGATCATCGTGCAGAAGCTGGAAAACATGGAGCAAATCCCTGATATGATCGATCTGGAGATGGAGTTGGGAAAAGCAGTGTTGTTTGATAACATGTATTTCAGGTTAGCCCGCCCCGGAAACCGTGAAAACGGCAACTGGGTTGAATATACAGCAGGAGAATGCTACTATATAGAGCAGGTGACCCCATTACCTTCTGCCAGCGTACCCCATTACGTCAGAAAAATAGACCATTGTATGGAGATGCTCCACAAGAGCTATGAACTGTACCTCGGGTATATTGAACTGGAATTTGATGAAGACGCAGCACGTAAAAAATCCGATCTGGCAGACGATCTTAAGTTTACACTGGCATATTATGCCTGGAAAGAAAGGACCTTATAAACTCGTACCCCATACTATCCCCGTGAACCCCTGAAAGAACCCTGAAAAACCCTGATAACCCCGAAAAAGCGACCCGGTTACCCCTAACGGTGTTGTGTTGCGCTTCCAGGTAAGCGTTATCCCTAATACCTTTTGCGTCCAGTTGTTTGTCTTAACTCCGCCCTGCCTGTTCTTCAGGCAGGGAATTTTTTTTTGAAAAATCATGGTAAAGTCTATAATATTTGTAGGAAAATCCTATTTTTGAATACTCTAAAACAAGAGAACTTATGAGCTTAAGATTAGGAGATACCGCACCGAACTTTCAGGCTAAGACTTCGCAGGGTGATATTGATTTTTATGAGTTCCTGGGAGACAGCTGGGGAGTATTGTTTTCACATCCGGCTGACTATACACCGGTTTGTACTACCGAATTAGGCAAAACAGCACAGCTGAAAGATGAATTCGCAAAGCGTAATGTAAAAGTACTGGCGCTGAGCGTAGACCCACTGGAAAAACACCTGGGCTGGATCAACGATATCAACGAAACACAGAACACAGATGTTCAGTTTCCTATTATCGCTGACGAAGACAGGAAAGTTTCCGATCTTTATGATATGATTCATCCGAATGCTTCAGAAACCTTTACAGTAAGGTCTCTGTTCATCATCGGACCAGATAAAAAAGTAAAACTGATGATCACTTATCCGGCTTCAACCGGCAGAAACTTCCACGAGGTTCTGCGCGTGATCGACTCTCTGCAGCTGACCGCTAACTATAGCGTAGCAACTCCTGCAAACTGGGTTGATGGTGAAGACGTTATCGTGACCCCTGCGGTGAAAACCGAAGATATTCCGGGCCGCTTCCCGAAAGGTCACAAGATCATCAAACCTTACCTGAGAACAACACCTCAGCCGAACAAATAAGGCAGAAAGCTGTTAACAAGTAAGAAAATTGATAAACTTGTTCGTTTAAAACCTGCACCGTATGTGTGTCAGGTTTTTATTCATAAGATTTTTTAATGGTTGGTTTTTGATTTTTACGAAACGGGGATTTCTCCCCGTTTTTTCTTTTTATGGAGAAAAAATTACGAATTACGAATTACGAATTACGAATTACGAATTACGAATTACGAATTACGAATTTGTTTTAAGTGTCTGATAATTAAATAATTAGCTTTTTATAATTAAAAACTAAAGGGCCTGATCTATTATAAAGATCAGGCCCTTTGCTTATAGTCAGGAAATTGTACGATCCAATTCCTAATTCGTAATTTGTAATTCGTAATTGTTTAAAGCACCAGCTCTGTGCTTCTGCCGCTGTTTTTGCGCAGCTGCGTCACAACTGCCTGAATATCTTTTGGCAGTGGTGCCTCGATGACATTCTCTTCTCCCTGCTGATCTTTGAATTGCAACTGCCATGCATGCAGTCCCAGTCTGCTCAGCAAAGGACGTTCTTCCTCTACTCTTTTACCCAGTTTATAGTTCTTCTTGATAGCGGACAGATAAACCGGTGCAGCAGTGCCATATAATTCGTCTACAGCGATCGGATGGCCCAGATGCTTCATATGTACACGGATCTGGTGGGTACGGCCTGTATGGATCTGTAATTGTACCAGACTATAGAGACCAAAAGCTTCCAGTACCTGGTAGTCGGTCAGGGCGTTTTTACCCTTTCTGTTGGTCACCATCCTACCCTTAATGGTCGGATGTTCCATGATGGCTTCATCCACGCTGCCGGTTTCCGGATGTAATTGTCCGTTTACCAGGCCTTTATAGAATTTCTTCACGTTACGGCCTTCGAACAGCTGCGAATAATATTTGTGTGCTACCTCATTTTTTGCAAACAGGATCACGCCACTGGTGTCTTTATCCAGACGGTGTACGGTGAATATCTCACCGTAATGCTTTCTCAGTAATCCCTGAAGGGAATCCAGCTGATTGTCATGTCTGTCCGGAATGGTCAGCATGCCCGCAGGTTTGTTCAGAATAACAAAGTCTGCTGTTTCTTTTATGATGATGTCGTTAATGCGCATAGTTTACTTAAAATGCTTCAGGAGGATGATCTCTTTTTCAGTCAGGAAACGCCATTTACCACGATTGATGTTCTTCTTGGTAAGGCCTGCATAGGTAACACGGTCCAGTTTTTCCACTTCATACTCCAGGTGTTCGAAAATGCGGCGTACGATGCGGTTTTTACCACTGTGAATTTCAATACCGACCTGTGTTTTATCACCGGCTTCCACATATCCCAGTGCATCTACATTGGCCACGCCATCTTCCAGTGTCACACCCTGCAGGATGTTTTCAAAGTGTGCTTTGGTCAATGGTTTATTCAGTCCTACGTGATAGATCTTTTTGATATTGTGCTTTGGGTGTGCCAGTTTCTGTGCCAGTTCACCGTCATTGGTCAGCAACAGCAGACCAGATGTATTACGGTCAAGACGCCCTACAGGATATACACGCTGTTCTTCCGTGGTGGCATCCTGTATCAGTTCCATTACTGTTTTACGGCCTTCCGGATCATCAGTGGTAGTGATATATCCTTTTGGTTTGTTCAACAGAATGTATACCAGGTTTTTCTGGATATTGATCTTTCTGTTGTTGATCGCTACTTCGTCTTTCGCAGTTACCTTGAACGCCGGCTCAGTAACGAGTTCGCCGTTTACGGTCACTTTTCCTTCCTTCACAAAATCAACTGCTTTTCTGCGGGAGCAGAGACCAGAGTGTGCGATGTATTTATTCAGCGGCATTTCGCCAGGGGCGTTGCCGGATTCTTCCTGTTTGGATGATTTTTTGCCATAGGAGTCGTCTTCATGGCGTGCCCTTCTGGTAGCCAGTTTACGGTCCTGTTTACCGGCAAAACGTTCGTTAGCGGTATCAAAGTATTTTTTACGGTTAAAGCCGCTTGGTGTAGGACGTTCGTCTCTGCTACCGCGTTTACCGGCTCTTTTATCGTCAGCGCCATGGAATGCGCTATCGTCGTCCTGCTGTGGTTTTGGCTTGAAAGGTGTTCTACCGCTTGCCGTTTTACGTACCGGCTCTATGCGGCGTCTGCGGCCATTTTCATCTCTTTCCGGACGTTTGGAAGCTGGCTTTTCAGCGCCGTCTTTACGGAAACCACGTGGGCCTTTATGTTCGCTGTCGTTCTCTCTGCGTTCAGTACGGAAAGGACGGTCGTTCTTTTTGAAGTCTCCACGATCTTTATTATCATCGTCTTTACGCGCCGGACGGAAAGGACGTTCATTTCTCCTGAAATCTCCACGTTCCTTATTATCATCGTCTTTGCGTGCCGGACGGAAAGGGCGGTCATTCTTTTTGAAATCTCCACGCTCTCTGTTGTCGTTCTCTTTACGTTCAGTACGGAAAGGGCGGTCATCCTTTTTAAAATCTCCACGCTCCCTGTTATCATTGTCTTTACGTGCCGGACGGAAAGGACGTTCGCCTCTTGGGGATTCTCCGCGGCTATCACCACGTGAAGGGCGTTCACTCCTTTTGTCGCCGCGACCCGGTTTATCGTCATCACCTTTTTTGCGGTCAGTGTTGCCAAAGCGTTGACCACCTTTATTTGAACTACTGCTTTTATTTTCCTTGAAAGGGGAAAATCCTTTCTTAGCAGGTGTGTTTTTTCTCATCTGTTTGTTTTTGAAATTGTATGCAGGAAACTGATCAACCTTTATTGGCCAACTGACCACAGGCCGCATCGATGTCTTTACCACGACTACGACGAAGACGGGCATTAACCCTGTTTTTAGACAGGTATTCCATAAATGCCTCGGCAACGTCCTCATCCGGCTTCATGAAGCGGGCGTTGGAAATTGGATTGTACTCAATAATGTTGACCAGATCTGCAGGTACCTGGCGGTATATGCGGATCAGCTCTTCAGCATCTTTAAAGGAGTCGTTAAAATCCTTAAAGAGAATATATTCGAAGGAGATCTGGTTCTGTGTTTCTTTATAGAAGTAGTTCAATGCTTCGATCAGTACCTTGAGGTTGTTGGTATCATTGATCGGCATGATCTGGCTGCGTTTTTCGTCATTGGCAGCATGCAGGGATAATGCGAGGTTGAACTTTACCTTATCGTCTCCCAGCTGGCGGATCATTTTGGCTACGCCGGCGGTAGATACGGTGATACGTCTTGGGGACATACCGAGACCATCCGGAGAAGTAATACGCTCGATGGATTGCAATACGTTCTTATAGTTCAGGAGCGGTTCTCCCATCCCCATATATACGATATTGCTGAGCTTTTTGCCATATGCTTCCATTGCCTGCTGGTTCAGGAGGGCAACTTCATCGTAAATTTCATCGAATTCCAGGTTACGCTTACGGTCCATATAACCGGTTGCGCAGAATTTGCAGCTCAGACTGCAACCCACCTGGGAAGATACGCAGGCAGTCTGACGGGTGTCAGTAGGTATCAGTACCCCTTCCACCATGTGCCCATCATGCAGACGGAAGCGGCTCTTGATCGTGCCGTCGTCGCTGTGCTGGGTAGTATCTGTCGTGATTGCCGGAAGCGTGAAGTGTTCTTCCAGTTTACTGCGTAAGTCCTTGGAAATGTTGGTCATAGCGTCGAAGCTGGTGGCATGTTTCAACCACAGCCACTCATACACCTGTTTGGCGCGGAAAGGCTTTTCCTCTATAGACCCAAAGTATTTCTGTAATTCCGGCAAGCTGAGGTGCCGGATATTTGTTTTGCCCGATTTCATTCCTGACCTTTAATTGAGATAATGTCTGCCTTACGGCAGTCGGTAGTAAGCGGCAAAGGTACGACATTTTATCCACGCACCATCAGGAAACGGGTAGATCCCCTACAGATAAGGATTCCCGAACAATATCCGGCTATTTCTCCGTTCTATATCGTTATTATACCGCAATTACGCCGTTACCCCTTCGTTCATGGACGGATAGATAACGGCGTAATTGCGTCGTAGTAAGGGTGTAATCGGAGAAACAGGTCATTTTAACGGAGAAAACGGCCGCTGTATTGGTATTACCCCCGATTCCACTACATTTACAACCTTTATTAACCAAAGCAATCCATCAAAGCAATGCAAGCTGCTTATATAGTAGACGCGGTCCGCACCCCAATAGGCCGTTATGGTGGGGTTCTGAGTACGATCCGGCCAGACGATATGCTGGCTCACCTGATCAAAGCCATTCTTGAACGCAATCCGACATTAGATCCTGCTGGTATTGAAGATGTTATAGCCGGGGCTACCAACCAGGCCGGTGAAGACAACCGGGATGTGGCCCGTATGGCTGCCTTACTGGCCGGACTGCCGGTGACGGTGCCGGGGAATACGGTCAACCGCCTCTGTGCATCGGGTATGCAGGCCATTATGGATGCAGCAAGGGCCATTATGTGCGGAGATGGAGATGTGTATCTCGCCGGAGGGGTGGAAAGTATGACCCGCGCTCCGTTAGTGATGCCAAAGGCCGACGGCGCCTTCAGCCGTAAAACAGAAATGTATGACTCTACCATAGGCTGGCGCTTTACCAATAAGAAGCTGGCGGACATGTACCATCCTTATTCCATGGGCGAAACTGCAGAGAATGTGGCCCGTCAGTGGAACATCAGCAGGGAGGAGCAGGACCTGTTCGCTTATCAGAGCCAGCTGAAGTATAAAACTGCTTACGATGCCGGCAAGTGGGCGGCAGAGATCATCCCGATCGCTATCACCCCTAATAAACAGGGCCAGGTGATCATCAGTGATGATGAGCCACCAAGGGAAACATCCCTGGATAAACTGGCGGGACTGAAGCCTGCTTTTGCCAAAGAAGGGAGTGTAACGGCAGGTAATTCTGCCGGTATCAACGATGGTGCTGCCTGTGTATTGGTCGTATCTGAGCAGGCATTGAAACAGTATAACCTGAAACCATTGATGCAGATAAAGGCAATGGCAGTGGCGGGGGTAGACCCATCCATTATGGGCATCGGTCCGGTGCCGGCTTCACAGAAAGCATTACACCGGGCTGGGCTCACTGTAGATCAGCTTGATCTGATAGAGTTGAACGAGGCATTTGCGGTGCAGGCGCTGGCTTGTATCCGTGACCTGGGACTCGATACTTCGAAGATCAATGTGAACGGCGGCTCTATCGCCATCGGGCATCCACTGGGATGTACGGGCGCGCGGATAGCAGCTACACTGTTACATGAATTCAAACGCAGGCCACAGGCAAAGTATGGGCTGACCACCATGTGTGTGGGCGTGGGACAGGGTGCTGCGATGATTTACGAGAACCTGGTATAGGAAAATAAGAACGGGCGGTCGGAGTCTCCCGGCCGCCCGTTGATGGCAAGCAAAAAAGGATTACAAACAAATCTGTTTCTCCGTCATCATCTTCCGGAGATTTATCAGGCCATATCTCATACGGCCCAATGCGGTATTGATGCTCACCTGGGTGAGATCGGCAATTTCTTTGAAACTCAGGTCTGCGTAATGGCGGAGGATGATTACCTCACGCTGTTCTTCCGGCAGCAGGTCGAGCATACGTCTTACACGATCGTGGCTCTGTGCCGTGATCATCTTTTCTTCTGCACTGCTCTCGCTGAAATTCAATACGTTGAAAATATCTTTGTCGTCGCTGGTCTTGATGATAGGAGTACGCTTGATCTTACGGAAGTGGTCCACACACAGGTTATGTGCAATACGCATCGCCCAGGGGAGGAACTTTCCTTTTTCCGTATAGCGTTCAGCTCTGATAGTATCTATGATCTTTATAAAGGTATCCTGGAAAATGTCTTCTGCCAGGAAAGCGTCTTTCACAAGTAATACGATAGAGGTATAGAGCTTATCTTTGTGTCTGTGCACTAATTCTTCCAATGCCGAAGCGTGACCCTTTTTGAAGAGGGTAATTAGTTGCTCATCACTTAGTTTGTACATTATTTGCATAAACTTCTACAATAGCGGGTTTATAATAAAAATAGGACTTGTGACAGTCGTAGGAAAAATGTGTAGAGTTTATGCTATAACAGGCAGTTTTAGAGTTTATAAATTTGAACCTGTGAAGACCTTCAGGTTTCATCTAATGCAAATATAAAGTAATAGTTCAATAAAACAATCCCTCATTTGTGCAATTTTCCTGTCATTTAATATAGCCACAACCCACGGAATTGACCGGCCCTTGCAGGTTTCGCCTATAACGCGTTCAGGTAGAATGGAATGCCGCCGGAATGGTTTACTTTCAGTATTTTTACATCCATTATGGCTACTAAAGTGAAGAAAACGGAAACAATAACTGAAGCTCAGTCAGTTAGTACGCAAGATCAGATTTTCATTAAGGGCGCACGCGTTCACAACCTCAAAAATGTTAGCGTAGGCATTCCAAGAAGCAAGCTGGTAGTGGTAACCGGGGTCTCCGGTTCAGGCAAGTCTTCACTGACCATGGACACATTGTATGCTGAAGGCCAGCGCCGTTATGCGGAGAGCCTCAGCGCTTATGCCCGTCAGTTCCTTATGCGCATGAACAAACCTGATGTTGATTACATCAAGGGGATTTGTCCTGCCATCGCTATCGAGCAAAAAGTGATCACCCGTACACCACGTTCTACCGTGGGCTCTATGACGGAGATATACGACTACCTCCGCCTCTTTTTCGCCCGTATCGGCAAAACATATTCTCCTGTATCTGGTCAGCTCGTTAAGAAACACGAGGTGAGCGATGTAGTGGATTATATCAAAAAATTGCCCGCCGGGTCTAAAATACAATTGCTGGTTACCTTCCGCCGTCACGAAAAACGCGACGTGAAAGAAGAATTGCAGATCCTGATGCAGAAAGGTTTTTCCCGTCTGTATGTAAAGGAGAAAGGCAATGGTTCCCTGCTGCGTATCGAAGAACTGCTGGACGAAAAGAAACCAACGCTCCCCAAAGAGGCTTACCTGCTGGTAGACCGTCTGGTGGCAAAGGAATTTGAAGAAGATGACCTGCACCGTATCGGTGACAGTGTGCAGACCGCTTTTTATGAAAGCGAGGGCGACTGTCTCGTAGAGGTCAATGGGGCAGAGATGAAACATTTCTCCAACCGTTTTGAGCTCGATGGCATGCAGTTCGAAGAACCGGTACCTAACCTGTTCTCCTTCAACAACCCTTACGGCGCTTGTCCGGTGTGTGAAGGTTTTGGTCAGGTACTGGGTATCGATGCCGATCTGGTCATCCCTGACAAACGCCTGAGTGTATATGAAAACGCCATTGCTCCCTGGAGAGGTGAGAAGATGGGCGAATACAAAGAAGCGCTGATAAAAGCCTCCCGTAAGTTCAATTTCCCGATCCACAAACCGATCGTTGATCTTACAGATGAGCAATACCAGTTGCTGTGGACAGGTAACGAGCATTTCTACGGTCTGAACGAGTTTTTCAAAATGGTGGAGCAGAACCTGTACAAAGTACAGTACCGTGTGCTGCAATCCCGCTACCGTGGCCGGACAGGTTGTCCGGAATGCGGAGGTGGCCGCCTGAGAAAAGAAGCGTTATACATCAAAATAGCAGGCGTTAACATCGCGCAACTGGTAGATATGCCGGTAAGCAACCTCTACGAATGGTTCCAGCAACTACAGCTGTCAGAATATGATCAGCAGGTAGCCAAGAGAATTCTCGTGGAAATCGATCACCGTCTGAAGACATTACTGGACGTAGGACTGGGCTATCTCACCCTGAACCGTGTGGCCAACACATTGAGTGGTGGTGAAAGTCAGCGTATACAGCTGACCCGCTCGCTGGGTAGTAACCTGACCAATTCCATGTACATACTCGACGAACCAAGTATCGGTCTGCATGCACGCGACACACATCGTCTCATTGGTGTACTGAAAGAACTCCGTGACCTGGGTAACACCGTTGTCGTAGTGGAACACGACGAGATGATGATGGAAGAAGCCGACTATATCATCGATATGGGGCCGCTGGCCAGTCACCTGGGTGGTGAAGTGATCTTCGCAGGTAATTACCAGGAAATCCTGAAAGACAGTAAAAGTCTGACAGGTAAATATCTCAGCGGACAGCTAAGCATCGAGCCGCCGATCAAACTCCGTAAATGGAAAAAGGCGATCTCTCTCGAAGGTTGCCGTCAGCATAACCTGAAAAATATCGACGTAGATTTTCCTTTACAGGTACTGACAGTTGTGAGCGGTGTGAGCGGATCGGGTAAGACCACGCTGGTGAAACAAATTCTCTATCCGGCGCTCATGAAGCTGAAAGGTGAATTTGCAGATAGAGTAGGGCAGCACCGCGCACTGAAAGGTGCTGTGGATGATATCACTCAGATCGAAATGGTCGACCAGAACCCGATCGGTAAATCATCCCGTTCCAACCCGGTTACTTATATCAAAGCATATGATGAGATCCGTGACCTGTATGCAAAGCAGCAGCTGAGCAAAATGCGCGGATTCCAGCCAAAACATTTCTCTTTCAACGTGGACGGCGGCCGTTGTGACGCCTGCAAGGGAGAAGGAGAAGTAATTGTGGAAATGCAGTTCCTGGCAGACGTACACCTGCAATGTGAAACCTGCGGTGGCCGTCGTTTCAAGGAAGAAGTACTGGAAGTGACCTACAAAGGCAAGAACATCTACGACGTACTTGAAATGAGCGTGGAAGAGTCGCTGGACTTCTTCAAGGATGAAAAAGACGTATGTAATAAAATCCGTCCGCTGAGCGATGTGGGCCTGGGGTATGTGAAACTCGGTCAGAGCAGTGATACACTGAGCGGTGGTGAAGCACAGCGTGTGAAACTGGCTTCTTTCCTTGGTAAAGGAAAAGCACAGGGGCATATCCTGTTCATCTTCGACGAACCGACTACCGGCCTTCACTTCCACGACATCAAGAAACTGCTGGCTTCCTTTAACGCCCTGATCGATCAGGGACACAGCGTACTGGTAATTGAACACAATATCGACGTGATCCGCAGTGCTGACTGGGTAATTGACCTGGGACCTGAGGGAGGCGCCGGCGGCGGACAGTTATTGTATGCAGGATTGCCGGAAGGACTGAAGGATGTGAAGGAGAGTTATACAGGGAAATACCTGTAAATAATTACGAATTACGAATTACGAATTACGAATTACGAATTACGAATTACGAATTACGAATTACGAATTTTTTCTTCTAATAGATTGTTTATTAAATGAATGCGTGTTTGCTCTAAGTGGCAATCGTATATTAATAAAAAGCTGCAGAGAATATCTCTGCAGCTTTTTTATTGATTGAATTACATTGGGACAATCAATTCGTAATTCGTAATTGAAAATTCGTAATTGAATTTATCTCAGTCTGTCCAGTGACTTGATCAGCTTCTCATCCTTGAAAATGCCTCTCGCCGCCAGCAGCAAAAAGATAAATATCAGGACTGGCAGGAAAGCGCCTGGCAGATAAGTGGCAGTAGTGATCAGTTTGCCCTGAGCCTGGAGCTCATTAGCACTATCCTGTACTTTGAAGTATTGCAGGGCAATCGCAGCGACAGACAGCAGAATATTTAGTATGGTCAGTCTGAACTGTAATTTGCGTTTTTTGAACAGAAAAATACAGAACAGGGCCAATCCTACTACCAGCATCAGCACCAGAAATACTATAAAGCTCGACTGTGCATTGAAATATCTGATCGATCCGTCGTTAAGGGTAGCTTTCCAGATATTCAGGAACCAGGTACCGATACCGGCCGCAGCCGCTAATAAAAGGTAAAGACTTTGAATGCGTTGTATCATGTTTGTCAGGGAGATTTACCGGGTAAAAATAAGTAAATATTGTGAACCTACTCTTTCGTGCTACTCACTGTTCCTCCAATACTTCGTATATTGCACGCCCAAGAACAATCTTTTATTGAAATGGCAAGAAAACAGAACAAGCAGGATGCACTGGATTACCATGCATTGGGGCGGCCTGGAAAAATTGAAGTAATACCTACAAAGAACACCAAGACACAATGGGACCTTTCACTGGCTTACTCTCCCGGAGTAGCAGAGCCATGTAAGGAGATCGCCAAAGACGTAGAGAATGTGTACAAATATACCGCCAAAGGGAATCTGGTAGCGGTAATCAGTAATGGTACGGCAGTACTCGGCCTGGGTGATATCGGCCCTGAAGCCGGTAAACCGGTAATGGAAGGTAAAGCTGTATTGTTCAAAATCTTTGCAGATATCGATGTATTTGACATCGAACTGAACACAAAGAACGTGGACGAGTTTGTACAGGTTGTGAAAGCCATGGAGCCGACCTTCGGTGGTATCAATCTGGAGGACATCAAAAGTCCGGAGTGCTTTGCGATAGAAGAGCGGCTGAAAAAGGAACTGAGAATTCCTATCATGCACGATGATCAGCATGGTACAGCCATCATCTCCAGCGCAGCCCTGCTGAACGCCCTGGAGCTGGTTAAAAAAGACATTGACAAGGTTAATATCGTTATAAATGGCGCCGGTGCGGCTGCTATGGCCTGTGTGAAACTGTATGTGTCACTGGGCGCGAATAAAGAAAATATCATCATGTTTGACAAGGATGGCGTGATCAACACCAGCCGTCCTAATTTGTCGGATATGCACAAACAGTTCGCTACGACTTCTACTGTTACCGAACTGGCGGAAGCGCTGAAAGGCGCCGACGTGTTTGTTGGTCTGTCAGTTGGTAATGTGGTTACCCCTAACATGATCAAGAGCATGGCGGAAAATCCGATCGTGTTCGCAATGGCCAACCCTGACCCGGAGATCGCTTATGATCTGGCTGTTGCATCCCGCCCTGACGTCATCATGTGTACCGGTCGTTCAGATCATCCTAACCAGGTGAACAACGTACTGGGTTTCCCTTATATCTTCCGTGGTGCGCTGGACGTACGTGCTACCCAGATCAACGAAGAGATGAAACTGGCAGCGGTACATGCGCTGGCGGAACTGGCGAAAGAATCCGTACCGGATATCGTGAACCTGGCTTACAATGAAAGAAACCTGTTCTTCGGTCCGCGATATATCATTCCTAAACCACTGGACCCTCGCCTGCTGAGCCACGTAGCACCTGCGGTCGCAAAAGCTGCTATGGACAGCGGTGTGGCGCAGCAGCCTATTACAGACTGGGATGCTTATGTGGAAGTACTGAACAAACGTCTGGGTCTGGACAACCAGTTATTCCGCGTGATCGGTACCAAAGCCCGTCAGGACCCACGTAAGGTCGTATTCGCGGAAGCGGACAACCTGAAAGTACTGAAAGCGTCACAGGTAGTAAGGGAAGAGGGTATTGCGTACCCTATCCTGTTGGGTAATGAACTGCGTATCCGTAACCTGGCGGCAGAAAATGGTATCGAACTGGATGACACGGTGATCATCGATCCGAAGAGCGATGAAATGAGCGAGAAACGTCATCATTTTGGTGAACTGTTCTTCAAAAAACGTCAGCGTAAAGGATTTAACCAGTACGAAGCGAAAAAAGTAATGCGTGAGCGTAACTACTTTGGCTGTATGCTGGTTGAAACAGGAGAGGCGGATGCGCTGATCTCTGGTCTGACACGTAATTATCCTGATACTATTCGTCCGGCATTACATGTAATCGGCATGGAGCCGAATGCAAAACGTGTGGCCGGTATGTATATCATCAATACAAAACGCGGTCCGCTGTTCCTTGGAGACACTACGGTGAACTTCAACCCTACAGCGGAAGAACTGGCAGAGATCACGCTGCTGGTGGCAAATGAAGTAAGACAGTTCAACATCACGCCACGTATCGCGATGCTGTCTTATTCCAGCTTTGGTTCCAGCGGTACGGCGGAAGCGCAGCTGGTAGCAAAAGCGCGTGACATCGTAAAACAGAAAGACCCAACCCTGATCGTAGATGGTGAGATCCAGGCGGCGATGGCCTTTAACCAGGAAATCCTGAAGGATAGTTATCCTTTCAGCGAATTGCTGGGACAGGACGTTAATACGCTGATATTCCCGAATCTCGCGGCAGGTAATATCGCATATAACCTTCTCCAGGAAGTAGCGGGCTTCGATGCTATCGGTCCGGTACTGTTAGGTATGAAGAAACCTGTGCATATCCTCCAGCTGGGCAGCACCGTTCGTTCTATTGTGAACATGGTGAATATTGCGGTTGTGGATGCGCAGCATAAGTGTTGCGACGGTAAAAAATAATAGTTGCTTAGATAGGAATTAAGAATTAAAAATTAATAACTAAGAATTTGGATCAATATCCTGAACTGGAACTAATTACGGTACGATTTATTAACTTGATAAAAGTTAGGAAATCAGGAGAGTGAGGATGGTTCACCAATTCTTAACTATTAATTTTTAATTCTTAATTTTTACTGTTTTGCAGCATATATCAAAAAAGAAGGCTTTTTTTCCGCTGAACCCTTCATTCAGAGGATATCTTAAACTATATGAGCGGGAGGTAAAACTACCTGTCTCTTATGAAGAGATGCGTTATTTTGATAACAGCATTCCGGTGTATGATAAGGATGGAAAAGACACCCTGTGGGAGTCTGTTTTTTATCCGCAGAGTATGCATCAGCAGTTACACGCGGGCCTTAAGAGGATTTACTCTATTATGAAAGCAGGGGGTGATTTCACTGCGGAGGAACACCTGGAAGTGGAGCGTATCGATTTCTGCACCTTTGGCAATTCCCATCCATTCCGTATCAGGATACGAAACACGTACAATGACGTGTATGACTACTTCTATATAAAAGTGGCAGATGCTTCCCGTATTTACGGTCTGGAGCTGGAACACATCTTATCTCCTTATGTGATCAATTTTGTTGTTGATGGAAATACGCTGATCGAAGAGCATATTGCCGGCGTACCAGGTGATCAGTTTATTGTGCAATATATGAACCGGCCGGAGTTTAACCCTAAACGTATTGCCAAGGAATTCGTCAAGTTCAATGAGCGTTGTTTTGTACGCTTACTGGGAGATATGCGTTCCTACAATTTCGTATTTGACATCACCCAGGACTTTGACGATGTACAGTTCCGTATCAGGGCGATCGATTTTGACCAGCAGTTCTATGAAGGTAAGCGTACCCTGTATATGCCTCAGTTTTTCAAGGAGAACAGGGTATTTGTGGAACTGGCCATGAAGCACCTGAATGCGGAGGTGGTGAAGCAGTACCAGCAGGAAGAACGTTCTGTTATTGCCCGAAGGATCAAGACCCAACGGCATCGCATAAAGGACCTGAGAGATGTGATCATGACAGACCGGGTATCCTTTCCCGAAAAAATAAGTCAGCTGGGACATGAACTGGCACAGTACTACGACGATCCTATCTTTTCGCATTGTAAGACAATGGGTGAGATCATCGAACGTAGTCTGAAGCGCCTGCTGGTGAAAAGTCTTAAATAGCCGGAACCCGCCGGGGGCTATGTAGTCCCAACTATTTTTCCCTATCTTTGGCCAGTTATGGAATTTAGATTCTTTCATCATTTCGGAAGCTACCTGCTTATGCTCAAGGGCATGTTTTCCCGTCCGGAAAATATGCGTATGTTCTGGAAGGAGTTTATGCGCCAATGTGTGGATATCGGTATCGGATCATTAGGGATCGTACTGATTATTTCGATGTTCATGGGAGGGGTAACCACCCTGCAGATCGCTTATCAGCTGGTAAGCCCTGTTATTCCCAGATCAACGATCGCACAGATCGTAAGAGATACCATCATACTTGAATTTGCACCCACACTGACCTGTATCGTACTGGCGGGTGTGGTAGGTTCCAAGATCGCCTCTGAGCTGGGGAATATGCGTGTGTCTGAACAGATTGACGCGCAGGAGATCATGGGTATCAATACCAAGGGATACCTGATCATGCCTAAGATCCTGGCCGCTATCATTATGATACCTTGTCTCATTGCCATTGCTGGTTTCCTGGGTATCTGGGGAGGTCAGAAGGCGGGAGAGCTGGGAGGTATCCTTTCTGCGGAACAATACTGGCAGGGACTCAGACAGGACTTCAGGGCATATAATATATTTTTCGCCCTCTTCAAGGCGTTTGTATTTGCGTTTATTATAGCTAGTGTACCCTCATATTATGGTTACCATGTGCAGGGGGGCGCTTTAGAGATCGGTAAAGCCAGTACCAGTGCGGTAGTGGTGACCTGTGTCCTTATATTATTCATGGATTACCTGTTGGCAGCACTCCTGTTATAAAGAAAATCGCCCATTACAGACGGAAAGAAAGGCATTATTCAGCGTTTTGTAGTTCGGTTCCTAATTCGTAATTGTTTATGATTGAATTGGTTAATATTAAGAAGGGCTTTGGTGATAAGGTCATTTTGCCGGATGTTACTGCCACTATGGAGACCGGGAAAGTGAACCTGATCATAGGTAGCAGTGGTAGCGGAAAGACGGTAATGATGAAGTGTATGGTAGGACTGATGCCGGTGGATGAAGGTAAAATACTCTACGATGGCAGGGATTTTACCAATATGAGCGAGCATGAGAAGAAGGAGGTCCGCCAGCAGATCGGTATGCTGTTCCAGGGATCGGCCCTGTTTGACAGTATGACAGTAGAAGAAAATGTAATGTTTCCCCTGGAAATGTTCGGAAAAGGCAGCGTGAAGGAGAAAAGGACCCGTGTCATGGAGTGTCTGGAAAGGGTGCAGTTGAAAGATGCGGCTAAAAAGTACCCTGCGGAGATCAGTGGTGGTATGAAGAAAAGGGTGGGTATTGCAAGGGCTATCGTGTTGAATCCCAAGTACTTATTCTGTGATGAGCCCAATTCAGGCCTGGACCCGCAAACATCCCTGCTGATAGACAAATTGATCAAAGAATTAACACTGGAGTACAACATTACGACGGTGATCAATACCCACGATATGAACACCGTTATGGAAAGCGGTGACCATATTGTATATATGTATAAGGGGCGCAAACAGTGGGAAGGGAGTAATAAAGACATCATTTTCAGTAAAGATGAGAAGCTGAATGACTTTATCTTTGCATCCGACTTCCTCCGCGATGCAAAAGAAATGAGGCAGACGGAAATGTTCCAGAGTCAGGATTGGCGGAATAAGTTAAAAAAAGATTGATTTGGAATTTGGCATTAGGACTTTAATTTTGCCGATATCTATTATAAAACAATAAACCAAGCGCGATGAGTGTTTTAGTTAATAAGAATAGCAAAGTGATTGTACAGGGCTTTACCGGTACAGAGGGCACTTTCCATGCCACACAGATGATCGAATACGGTACGCAGGTAGTAGGTGGCGTTACGCCAGGCAAAGGCGGCAGTAAACACCTGGATCGTCCGGTATTCAACACCGTAGACGATGCAGTAAAAGCAACAGGCGCTGATGTTTCTATCATTTTCGTTCCACCAGGCTTCGCTGCAGACGCTATCATGGAAGCTGCAGAAGCTGGTATCGCATTGATCGTTTGTATCACTGAAGGTATTCCTGTACAGGACATGATCAGAGCTAAAAACTTCCTGGTTGGCCGTAACAGCCGCCTGATCGGACCTAACTGCCCGGGTGTAATCACCGCAGAAGAGGCTAAAGTAGGTATCATGCCTGGTTTTATTTTCAAGAAAGGTAACATCGGTATCGTATCTAAATCCGGTACTTTAACATATGAAGCTGCTGATCAGGTAGTTAAAGCTGGTCTGGGTGTATCTACCGCTATCGGTATCGGTGGAGACCCAATCATCGGTACACCAACCAAAGATGCGGTTGAACTGCTGATGAACGATCCGGAAACTGTTGGTATCATCATGATCGGTGAGATCGGTGGTAGCATGGAAGCTGACGCTGCAAAATGGATCAAGGAAAACGGTACTAAACCAGTAGTTGGTTTCATTGCTGGTCAGACCGCGCCTCCGGGCCGTCGTATGGGCCACGCTGGTGCGATCATCGGTGGTGCTGACGATACAGCAGCTGCTAAGATGAAGATCATGGCAGAATGCGGTGTTCACGTAGTAGAAAGCCCTGCTAACATTGGTAAAACAATGGCAGAAGTACTGAAAGCTGTTAAAGCATAATAATCAATAGATTATGTAATATTAATCCTCCCTCGGTTTAATCCGTGGGAGGATTTTTTTTTCGCCCCAACATATTTTTATTGACTTTTACAACGGAACCCTGTGGAATAGGAGTAAAAATTGCATCCTGTTCCGGAGACAAACTGAATATCAAATGCTATCCCACATGCGTTTAATCGGAATTGCTTTTATTTTATTAATCCTAAGCTGTACAACCGCTATGGCACAGTTCAATTATGACTCGCACTGGAAGAAGGTAAAAGAGTTAAATGACAAGAATCTATTCAAATCGGCCCTACAGGAATTGGACGCCATTGCTGAAAATGCCTCAAAACAACAGCATGAATCCCAGTTACTTAAAACGTACATCTACAGGATCAGGTATGTTGCTGAAGTAGAAGACGGTATCCCCGAAAATGGACAGGTGGCCCGCTGGAAAACCCAGTCGTTTTCCCCTGCCTCCCGCGCTATACTGAAAAGTATACAGGCGGAATCCCTGCTGAGATACCTGCAGAATAACAGGTATGAATTGTACAACCGCACCGACGTACAGGGCGATACCTCCATGGATGTATCTACCTGGAGCGAAGCCCGTCTGCATCGTGAGATCGCAGCAGCATATGCAGCGTCCCTCAAAGATGTGGAAGTGCTGAAAAAGACAGATATCAGCAAGTACAATGATATCATAAAAGAAGGCGTAGGCGATACCCGTAAACTGCGACCTACCCTGTACGACCTGCTCGCACACCGTGCGCTGGATTACTACAAATCAGGAGAGAGCCTGGTGACCAGTCCGGAGAATCAGTTCGAAGTGACCGATCCCGCCGCATTTGCCCCGGCAGCCGTTTTTATGCAACATGCATTTATTACAACGGATACGGTCTCCCTCCAATATAAAGCGCTCCTGTTATTACAGGACCTGATGCGCCTGCATGCGAAGGAAAAAACATCCCTGCTGAACCTGGACCTGGAAAGAACAGCATATGTGAACCAGGTGTCTGTAATGCCTGAAAAAGATGCGGCCTATCTGGCTTTGCTGAAATCGCAGGAACAGGCCTATGCCGGTGAAAAGGAAGTAACGCAGGTGCTCGCGCAACTGGCAAGTTATTACTATACGCAAAGTAATCAGAAGGATGCTGTCAATATAGATGGAATGACCGCATCTGAAGCGTCCAGGAAAGCAAAAGAATTGTGTGAAAAAGGCGTGAAACTGGCGCCGGGATCAGTTGGTAGCGCCAGCTGTGGCGATCTGCTGGCAAACATCAACCGTAAACAACTGCAACTGCAAACGGAACTGGTGAACCTGCCGGACCAGCCTTTCCGTACACTGGTGACTTACCGTAACACAGATAAGATCTATCTGAGAGCAGTACGTATCGATGAAGATTTTCGTGCGGCATTACGTGCGGCGCAGAACGACTATCGTGATACGACAAACCGTTACTGGCGCCTGATGCTGGAAAAGCAGCCTGTTAAATCCTGGGAACAGGGGCTGACAGGAGCAGATGATTACCGTTCACATTCCGCTGAGATCAAAATAGATGCATTGCCATTAGGTATGTATATGATCGTGGCAAGTGTGAAGAAAGAATTCTCCCTGAAGGAAAATCTGCTGGCAGTACAGTTCGTGCATGTTTCCAACATCAGTTACATACTGCGTGAGTATAACGAAAGTGACATCATCAACAAGTACTATGCGCTGCATCGTCAGACAGGTCAGCCATTGCCTGGTACGACACTGAAAATATGGGCACTGAAAAATACGGGGAATAAAGAAAAAATGACCCTGTCCCAGACTTACACCGCAGGTAAAGACGGCTCAATGGATGTGAAGTGGGAGAACAACCGTGAGAATGTAAGACTGGAATGGACCAATGGAAATGATGACCTGTTTATCGACGAACACAAATACGTGTACAGTTATAAATACCAGCAGGAGTCAGATGAAATGAAGGACAAACATAGCAGCTTCCTGTTTACCGACAGGGCTATTTATCGTCCGGGACAAACGCTGTATTTCAAAGGGATAGTATTAGCGAAAAAAGAGAAAGGCAGTCGCGTAGTAAGCGACTTACATACCACTGTACAGTTGTATGATGTGAACGGAGAACTGGTAGACAGTATCAAGGTAACAACCGGTGAATTCGGTACTTACGCTGGCAAATTCACACTGCCAATGGGCCGTCTGAACGGTGAGTTCCATATCCAGGAATCAGGTGGAGAAGGCTATACTACCTTTAACGTAGAGGAATACAAACGTCCTAAATTCTATGTGGAATTTGAACCGGTACGTGGTACTTATCGCGTGAATGATTCCGTAAAGGTAACAGCAAAAGCACTGGCCTACGCCGGTAATAATATCGATGGTGCAAAGGTGGAGTATCGTGTAGTGAGAAGAGCGCGTTTCCCTTATCCATGGATGATGTGGAGAATGCCTTATCAGAGCGATTCCCGTGAGATCGCACATGGAGAAGCAAAGACAGGCACAGATGGTACGTTCAATGTGTCATTTGCAGCATTGCCTGATCTGAAAATACCAGCTTCCCTGAAACCGATCTTCACCTATGAAGTATCTGCAACTGTAACTGATCTCAACGGAGAAACACATAGCGGAGAGCAGACTGTGAATGCAGGTTATCAGGCATTGGAAGTAAAGATCAATCTGGCAGACAGGGTACAGGCAAAAGACCTGGATTCTGTAAGCATCGTTACACAGAACCTGAATGGCAATTTCGAATCAGCAAATGTAGCGGTAACTGTCAGTCCGGTGAAACCTGCTGCACGTCTGCTGAGAAGCAGATTCTGGGATAAACCTGATCAGTTCATCATCCCGCAGGTGGAGTACGAAAAACTGTTCCCGCATGATATCTACAGAGATGAGAACGAACAGGAGAGCTGGACAAGAGAAAATGCAGTGCTGACACAATCGGCTACTACCAGTGCACAGTCAAGAGTAGCATTAGGTAAGCAGAAATTAGCTGCCGGCTGGTACGAACTGAAGGTAAGTACGAAAGATAAATACGGTGAAGAAGTAACACAGAAGCAGGTATTTGAAGTGATAGACCTGGAGGCGAAGAAACCATCTTATCCTGTGTATGTGTGGAAATACAGCGATATTAAAAGTATCGAACCAGGAGAAAAGAGACAGCTGCGTATTGGTTCATCAGCAAAAGATGTACATGTATTACAGTTATCACAACATCCTGACAAGAAAGAACTGTTCAGTAGTTTTGATATCAATGGCAGCATTGAAAATAAAGACTATACTGCACAGGAAAGCGACAGGGGTAATGTGGTGTTCCAGTATGCGTTTGTAAAAGATAACAGACTGTATACAGTTGCAGAAACAGTGAGCGTTCCATGGACAAACAAAGACCTGGATGTTACGATCGCTTCACATCGCGATAAACTGCAGCCCGGTGAGAAAGAGAAATGGCAGGTAACCATAAAGGGATATAAAGGTGAAAAGGTAGCAGCAGAAATGCTGGCGTCTATGTATGATGCATCACTGGATGAATTCCGTATGCAGAACTGGACAGCGCCATCATTGAATCCTTATCTGGATGCTTACAGATACTGGACAGGTGATAACTTCAAGGCAACGTATTCCATGTTGCGTGATGATATCAGAGAGAAACCAAGACCATTCGCTACACCATTTTCTTATGATGCTATTGATTGGTTTGACTGGTATTTGTCAGGCGCGTATGTATTGTTGCAGGATAAAAATGCGACACAGCAGGAAATAAGCATAGTAGGGTATGAGCAGGAAAGGAGAAGAATGGTGATGATGAAGCGGGGAGGAGCACCTGGGGCTGCCGCAAGAGCGGAAGCTGCAATGGCGCCGATGCCTGCACCTGCAATGGCTGTAGCAGGTAGCATGGCTGACAAAGTTAGCTCGGAAAGAGAGATTGCAAACCTGGGCTTTTTTAATCCTGATAAGATAGGACTAAATCAGAACAATATAGCGTCACCGGCTGAAGCAGGTAATGCTGCTACAAAAGCAACGACTGAAAAAATACAACCTCGTAAAAATTTCAACGAGACAGCTTTCTTCTTACCTGATCTGCGTACAGATAAAGACGGCAATATCACTTTCGAATTCACTGTTCCGGAAGCATTGACACGCTGGAAATTCTTATCACTGGCGCATACAAAAGATGCGGCCTTCGGTACTGCTGAAACGAGCATCGTTACACAGAAACCATTGATGGTACAACCGAATGCACCACGTTTCATGCGTGAAGGCGATAAGATCGAATTCTCTGCGAAGATCAGCAACCTGGCGGATAGCACCTTACACGGTGAAGCAAGACTGGAACTGCTGGATGCAACGACTATGCAACCGGTAGATGGCTGGTTCCAGAACATATTCCCTACACAACATTTCACTGTTGAGAAAGGACAAAGCACGGCCGTTAACTTCCCGGTACAGATACCATTCAACTTTAACAGTTCACTGGTATACCGTGTTGTAGCACTGGCAGGTAAATACAGCGATGGTGAAGAAAATGCTTTACCGGTACTGACGAATACCATGCTGGTAACAGAAACATTACCACTCTCTATGCGTGGCGATGGTACCCGCAACTTCACCATGCCTAAGCTGCTGAAAAGCGGAGAATCCGAGACCTTACAACAGCATGCCTTCACTTTGGAGTTTACTTCAAATCCTGCATGGTATGCCGTACAGGCACTGCCTTATCTGATGGAATATCCTTACGAATGTTCTGAGCAGATCTTCAACAGGTACTATGCAAATACGCTTGCTACGCATATCGCGAATGCAATACCAGGTGTAAAAAGTATGTTTGAAAAATGGCGTACAACAGATACCTCCGCGTTGCAGAGTAACCTGCAGAAAAATGAAGAACTGAAATCAGTATTGCTGCAGGAAACTCCATGGGTACTGGAAGCGAAAAACGAAGCAGAACAGAAGAAACGTATCGCATTCCTGTTTGATCTGCAACGTATGAGCAGCGAGCAACACAGAGCGATCGAACAGTTAAAGGAACGTCAGCTGAGCAGTGGTGCATTCCCATGGTTCAATGGCATGTGGGAAGATCGTTATATTACACAGTACATCCTTGCCGGTTTAGGCCGTCTGCGTGAAGTAGGTGCACTGGGAGAGAAAGAACTGGAAGATGCAGATGATATCCTTTCCAAAGGGATCAGCTATGCAGATAAAAAGACCGATGAAACTTACCACAGACTGAAACAGTTGAAAGTGGATATGAACGCACAGCAGATCGGCTATCTTGAAACACATTATCTGTATACCCGTAGTTTGCTGAAAGATCAGCAACAGCTTCCTGCTGAATTCAGAGAGTCTTATCAGTATTATATCACACAGGCGAAGAAATACTGGACGAAACTCGGTATCTATCAGCAGGGAATGCTCGCATTTGTATTCAACAGAAGCGGAGATAGTAAAACAGCAATGGATATTGTCCGCTCTCTTAAAGAACGCGCGATCAATAATCCGGAAACTGGTATGACCTGGAAAGAACTGCGTGGTGGTTACTGGTGGTATGAAGCGCCGGTTGAGACACAGTCCATGCTGATCGCTGCCTTCAAAGAAGTCGGTAACGATTCGGTTGCTGTCGGTGATATGAAAACCTGGTTGCTGAAAAACAAACAGACCAATAGCTGGAATACCACGAAAGCAACAGCAGACGCTTGTTATGCCATGTTGCTGGGTGGTAGCAACTGGCTGGAAGCAACACCGGAAGTAACGATCAAAGCGGGTAATACTACTGTCAGCAGTACGACTGAAAAGACAGAAGCCGGCACCGGATACTTCAAAAAACAGCTGAATACAACTGAAGTGAAACCTGCTATGGGCAACATCGCAGTGACTGTGAAAGGCAGCAAAGGACAGCCTTCATGGGGCGCCGCTTACTGGCAGTATTTTGAGCAGCTGGATAAGATCACTGGTGCTGAAACGCCGTTGAAACTGGAGAAACAGTTATTCATCGAAAAGAATACTGCGAATGGTCCGGTGCTGACAGCGATTGAAGATGGTAACAGCCTGAAAGTGGGTAACAAAGTAAAAGTGCGTGTGGTAATGCGTGTTGACCGTGACATGGAATACGTACACCTGAAAGATATGCGCGCTGCCTGCTTTGAACCTGAGAATGTGATCAGTGACAGTAAATGGCAGAATGGTGTGAGCTATTATGAAAGCACGAAAGATGCAAGTACTAATTTCTTCTTCAGCAGTTTGCCAAAAGGTACCTATGTGTTTGAATACACCCTGTTCGTAACACATCAGGGTAACTTCAGCAATGGTATCAGCACTGCACAGTGTATGTATGCGCCTGAATTCAGCGCACACAGCGAAGGCATCAGAGTGAAAGTGACCGAGTAGAACATACCTTTGTTCAGATAGGAAGAGCGGATGGGCAACCATCCGCTTTTTTTTTGAAACCGGACATATTTGTACCAAAACCGGACAATAGATGGTTTTTAAGATGTTGATATTCAGTTGTATTTTGAGTGGCATTCTTTTGGGGTCTTTCCTGGCAGATGTCATATAAAAACGAGCACTATGTTCAAAAGTTACCTGAAAGCCACATTGCGCAGCCTCTGGAAAAACAAGACCTTCAGCTTCCTGAATATATTCGGATTAGCGATAGGTATTGCATGTGCCGGCGTTATCTTCCTCTGGGTAGAAGATGAGCTGAATTATGACAATGTGCACCTCAAAAAGGATAGCCTGTATGAGGTGATGACGAACTCCGATTATGCCGGTGATATCCGGACATTCGGTTCTACGCCGGGATTGGCGGGTCCGGCTATCCGGGAGGAAATTCCGGGTATCGTGAACAGCTGCCGTATGACCGACTTTTCACCTTCCTTCCTTTTTAATACCGGCGATAAGCCTGTATATGCCAGCGGCAGATATGTGGATGCGGCGTTCTTTTCTATGTTTACCATTCCTTTTACGGAAGGAAATCCGGCTACAGCTTTTAAAGAACCTTATTCCATTGTTATTTCACAACAGGCGGCCAGGAAAATCTTTGGTGATGATAAGAACATTGTAGGCAGAAGTGTGAAAGTAGATAACAGACAGGAGTTTCTGGTAAGTGGTGTGATGAAAGATCAGCCGGAGAATAGTTCCTTCCGTTTTGAATGGGTAGCGTCATTTGACCTCTTCTTTCAGCAGAACAAGGCCTCGTTGTCCGTATGGGCCAATAGCTCTCCTTTGACATTTGTAGAACTGAGTCCGCGGGCAGATGTAGCTGCTATCAATAAACAACTGTATTCTTTTGTACAGCAAAGATCGAAAGAGGCAAATAACCGTTTGTTTTTGTTCAGTATGAATGACTGGCGGCTGCATAGCCAATTCGATAATGGGAAACAGGCGGGAGGCCGTATTACCTATGTCAGAATGTTCTCCATACTGGCCTGGATCATTCTGTTGATCGCCTGTATCAATTTTATGAACCTGGCAACGGCCCGTAGTGAAAAACGTGCAAGAGAAGTAGGCGTGCGTAAAGTGATGGGCGCGGATAAGAAAGGGCTGGTGATGCAGTTTATCGGGGAAGCCATCCTGATGGCGGCGGCAGGTTGTGTGCTGGCAGTGTTATTACTGGCGCTTATGTTGCCTGTTGCCGGACCGCTGGTAGGGAAGACCCTGGTGGTAGGACTGGGTAATCCTGTTCATATTACAGCCCTGCTTGTTGTTACCCTGCTTTGCGGATTGATCGCGGGTAGTTATCCGGCATTTTATCTTTCTTCTTTTAATCCGGTGAGTGTATTGAAAGGCGCCAATCTGAAACTGGGAGGGGCCGGCTTTATCAGAAGAGGGCTTGTCGTATTACAGTTCTCTGTGTCCATCATTCTGACCGTTTGTACAGTAGTGATCTATCAGCAGATACACCATGTAAAAAGCCGTGATATCGGCTTTCAGAAGGAACGGCTGATCAGTATCGATCTGAAGGGAGATATGCTGAACAACTATAACGGTATCAGACAGCAATTACTGGGAACAGGTGTAGTGGAAAATATTGGTCTTTCAGATCATCCCACCCTCTATGATGGGAATAATACCAGTTCACTGAGCTGGCAGGGAAAACCTGAGAACAGTGATCTGATAGTATCAACAAGACTGGCTAGTCCCGGCTTTTTCAATACCATGGGGATGCAGCTGATAGAGGGAAAAGATTTCAATGAAGGAAGCTCAGATAAAACAGCTGTTATCATTACAGCTTCTTTGGCGAAAAAGATGGGCACTGGCAGTGCAGTAGGCAAAACGATAGAGATGCCGATGGACGAAGGCCCTTCTTTGTTCCTGACGGTGACTGGCGTAGTGAAAGATTACGTGTATGGCAACATGTATGGTACGTCCGATCCGGTCTTGTTCTATAATATGCCGCAGGCAGCCAATGTGATGTACCTGCGTCTGAAAGCCTCCGTAGCGCCGGAGAAGGCCATTGCTGCAATTGGGAAGGTGATTACAGCCGCAAGTCCGGCTTATCCTTTTGAATATACTTTCGTGGATGATCAGTTCAACAACATGTTCCAGTCGGAAATGCTGGTAAACCGCTTGTCCCGTGTGTTTGCGATACTGGCGCTGATCATCTCCTGTCTTGGCTTGTTTGGGCTGGCAGCTTATACGGCAGAGCGCAGAACGAGAGAGATCGGTATCAGAAAAGTACTGGGTGCAAGTGTTACAGGTATCACCACTTTATTATCCGGAGAGTTCCTGAAACTCGTGCTGATTTCCTGTGTAGTAGCGTTCCCTTTTGCCTGGTGGGCAATGTCGGTCTGGTTACAGCAATATGCTTACCGTGTTGCGATACAATGGTGGGTATTCCTGCTGGCAGGACTGGCGGCAGTGGCAATTTCTTTACTGACGATCAGTTTCCAGTCGGTAAAGGCGGCACTGATGAACCCAGTAAAGAGTCTGCGGGCGGAATAGCCGGAAAGGGTTGTATTTTGCAGCCCAAATGAAGGTAGATTTTCTGATCATAGGACAAGGCATTGCCGGTACTGTACTGAGTTATACGCTGATGCAGGCGGGACAGTCCGTGCTGGTCATGGATGAGTATAAACCCAATAGCGCATCACGCGTGGCAGCAGGCGTAGTGAACCCCGTATCCGGCCGCAGGTTTACTGTTGCCTGGGAGTATGATGCAATATATCCGGTAGCGGTAAAGGTCTACCGCGAACTGGAAGCCCTGCTGGGTATTACCATTTTCAAAGAAAGAGATATCTACAATGTACTGCCATCCGAGCAGCTGAAACAGGCATTTACGGAGCGGACGGCGGGATTGTCTTATATGGAAGACCCGTCTGCAGAGCGGATCGCCCATTATGAACAATGGCTCGACCAGCCTTTTGGCGCAGCCATTGTGAAGGGGGGAACGGTCATCCTCAGTAAGCTGTTACCCGCCTGGCGTGATTATCTGAAAGCTCATGATAGTCTGTTGGAAGAAAAAATGGAGCTTTCCCGGCTGGAAGTAAGTGAGCACGGCGTCACCTATGGCGATATCAGTGCCCGTTACCTGATCTTCTGCGAAGGGGCGGCTATTGTCAATAATCCCTGGTTTAACTACATCCCGTTCCTGCTGAACAAAGGCGAGGTGCTGAATATAAAAGTCCCTGGTTTTTCCACACCTGATATTGTCAAAAGAAGTGTCTCCCTGGTACCCCAGGAAGAAGGGACGTACTGGGTAGGATCGACCTTTGCCTGGGACTTCCCGGATGAAGCGCCTACGGCGGATAAGCGGGAATACCTGGAAAAGGGACTACAACAATTACTGAAAGTGCCTTATGAGGTAGTGGACCATGTGGCAGCGGTACGTCCTTCAGGTACGGACCGCCGTCCGATGATGGGGCTACACCCCCAATCGCCGGTTTTAGGTATATTTAACGGGCTTGGCACTAAAGGTTCCTCCCTGGCGCCTGCTATGGCAGCGGAATTTGTAGCACATATCCTGCAAAAAGAGCCGCTGCGGGGAGATACAGACATTAAACGCTTTTTTAACAGGTATAAGGGGTAGAAATGCTGGCGGCAAACTGTATCTTTGCCCACCGTTTGGGCCTCGACCCCCCGGAAAACAAAAAGTTGAACTTTATAATATAATTATATGTACAGAACGCACACTTGCGGCGAACTACGACTCGAGCATCAGGGCACACAGGTATCGTTGTCTGGCTGGATTCAGACAATCAGGAAATTCGGAAGTATCACATTTGTCGATCTGCGCGACCGTTATGGCATTACGCAGCTGCTGTTCGGAGAGTCTTTCAATGATCAGCTGGACGCACAGCCGCTGGGCCGTGAGTTCGTTATACAGGCAAAAGGTACTGTAACTGAGCGTTCTAATAAAAACCCAAACATTCCTACGGGTGATATTGAGATCACAATTAGCGAGTTTACAATATTAAATGCGGCTAAAACGCCTCCTTTCACTGTACAGGATGATACCGACGGTGGAGATGAGCTGCGTATGAAATACCGTTATCTTGACCTGCGTCGTAACATCGTAAAGCAGAACCTTGAACTGCGTTACCGTGTGAACAGATCTGCGCGTAACTATCTGGACAGCAGAGGTTTCATGGATATTGAAACACCTTTCCTGATCAAGTCTACACCAGAAGGCGCACGTGACTTCGTGGTGCCAAGCCGTATGAACCCTAATGAGTTCTATGCCTTGCCACAGTCTCCGCAGACCTTTAAGCAGCTGCTGATGGTAAGTGGTTATGACAGATACTACCAGATCGTAAAGTGTTTCCGTGACGAGGATTTACGTGCTGACCGTCAGCCGGAGTTCACACAGATCGACTGTGAAATGAGCTTTGTTGACCAGGAAGATATCCTGAACACCTTTGAGAACATGATGAAACACATCTTCATGGAAATCAAGGGTATCAGCTTTGATGGTGCTTTCCCACGTATGACATGGGATGATGCGATGGAGTTCTATGGTAATGACAAACCGGATATCCGTTTTGACATGAAGCTGGTGAACATGAACGATACTGCCAAGGGCGCTAACTTCAAGGTATTTGACGATGCTGAACTGGTAGTAGCGATCTGTGCAAAAGGTTGTGCTGAGTACACCCGTAAGCAGCTGGATGAGCTGACCGAGTGGGTAAAACGTCCTCAGATCGGCATGAGTGGTCTGATTTATGCGAGATATAATGCAGATGGAACAATAAAAAGTTCTGTAGATAAGTTCTTTGATGAAGAGAAACTGAAGGGTTGGGCGGCGAAATGTCAGGCAGAACCAGGTGATCTGATCCTGGTGCTGGCGGGCAAAGAAGAACGCACCCGTAAGGCGATGAGCGAATTGCGTCTGGAAATGGGCGAACGTCTGGGACTGAGAGACAAGAACGTATTTAAACCACTGTGGGTGATCGATTTCCCGCTGTTTGAGTATGCTGAGGAGGAAAACCGCTGGGTAGCCCGTCACCATCCGTTTACGTCTCCTAAACCGGAGCATATCGAATGGATGAATGACCTGTCCAAATATGCAGACATCAAGGCAAATGCGTATGATATCGTGCTGAACGGTACGGAAGTGGGAGGTGGCTCCATCCGTATATTCCAGCGTGACCTGCAGGAAAAAATGTTTGCGGCGCTTGGTATGAGCCCTGAGGAAGCAAACCATAAATTCGGCTTCCTGCTGGGAGCGTTCGAATATGGTGCACCACCACATGGAGGTATCGCCTTCGGCTTTGACCGCCTGTGCTCGCTGCTGGGTGGAAGTGAAACAATACGCGACTTTATAGCATTCCCTAAGAATAATTCCGGCCGTGACGTGATGCTGGACGCGCCTAGCGCGATTGATCAGGCTCAGCTGAATGAGCTTAAGATCAGCCTGGTGAAATAGCCTGGCATGGAATTTGACTAAGTGGGTGGCACAAAGAACTGAATCCCCCTTGATGCTGATAAAACGGTGTTAAGGGGGATTGGTGCTAACTAAAGAGTAACTCCTAAACGACAGGAATTTAATTTAGAACAGATTATTAAATTTTAACAAGTTATAGTCATATTGTACAAATATTTCAACTATATTGCCAAAACAAAAAACAATTCTGCCATGACATCTAAGAAAATGTTCAGCAGGGGATGGTTTTGTGCAGTGCTGGGTATACTTTTGCTGATAGGCAATGCTGCTTTTTCACAACGTTCGGTAACTAACTATGTGACGAAGTACAAGCCTACAGCTGTCCGTATTATGAATGAAACGGGTATACCGGCAAGTGTGATAATGGGCGTGGCTATGCTTGAGTCGGGAATGGGGACTAGTAAGAATGCAAAATACTTGCACAACCATTTTGGGATCGTCGGACGTAATACCCTTCACAAACAGAAAGGAGTGGCCTACCGCTCCAGATACAAAGAGTTCACAAGCGCAGAGGCGTCGTTTGATTACTTTGCGAATATGGTGAAAAAGAAGAAGTGGTTCCCTTCACTGAAAGGAAACACTGAATACAAACTCTGGCTCAAACACATGAACCATGCAGGATATTCGTCCGCAGGTCATGAATGGGTGAAAAGAGTTACAAGCATGATCAGTCGCTATAAATTGTACAAACTGGATGAGCAAATGGCATACACGGGGAGTTAATTTATAGTTTGTAGTTTTTATACGAACAAATCAGATTCAGCAGCTATGTCCGGCAATAATAAATCTGCCTATCCTTTCTACATCACCGCGGGGACTTTAGTGTGTTTAGTGGCTCTGTCACTTTTCAATAACAGCTTCACTATCCAGGATTTTACAACCCGTCCCGTGGACCTGTTGGCCGACATCAGAAAGGACGCCCCTGTACCTCCTTCAGAAGATATTGATACCACCGCTTATGCTACAGTACCCGTTACAGGTACAACGGATACGGCTGTAACAACAATAGCCGATTCGACCGCACTGGCAGCTGCAGCTGCTATCCCTGATCCTGATCACCTGCATAACTTCGCTACCTATACAGGCATTCTGAACTATCATCCACCCATTGGAAGTGATAGTAGTGTTACGGCAGGCCTTGAGCACTTCCTCATGGCGCTGGATGACCTGAAAGCAAAAAAGAGAAAGAAAGTACGTATCGCTTACTTTGGTGATTCCATGATCGAGGGAGACCTGATCACGGAAGACCTGCGGGATAGTCTGCAAAGACTCTTTGGCGGACAAGGTGTTGGCTTTGTACCCGTTACTTCAGTAGTAGCCGGTTTCAGAACGACGATCACGCATACTTTTTCAAAAGACTGGAAAGATTATAGCTATAAACAATTGCCACCGGCTGCGCTGCCGCTGGGTATTTCCGGACACACTTTTATGCCGGGAGAATCCAGCTGGATCAAATACCAGTCTGTGAAGAAACGTGGCCTGAGCAAATTTGAACAGGTGAGCGTGCTGTACGGGCCTTCCTCTTCCGGTAATATTTCCGTAAATAATAAGGCATATGCATTATCCGGTCATCAGGCAGTGAACAGACTGTCCCTGCATGTGGATTCTGCCAATTCAAAACAGGTGACCATCAAATGGGCCGGCGGAAGCGCTGCACCGTTATATGGCGTTTGCTTTGAAGGAGACACCGGTGTTTATGTGGACAACTACTCCTTCCGCGGTATCAGTGGTATCGAGTTGGGCAAACTGTCCGGTAAACTGTTACAGCAGATGCAGTCAGAACATCCTTATGATCTGATCGTACTGCACTATGGGGCTAACGTATTGTGGAAACCAGAGCTGACCGATTATTCATGGTATGGCAACCCCATGAAAAAGGTGCTGGATTCACTGCGCAATGACCTGCCAAACGCTTCTTTCCTCGTAATAAGTACAGCCGATAAATCATACAAGAAAAGTGGAAATTATGTAACCGCACCAGGCGTGACCGCGTTGCTCAAAGTACAGCATGAGCTGGCGAAAGGACACGGCGCTGCCTATTGGAACCTGTATGCTGCAATGGGTGGACACAACTCCATGATCCGTTGGGTAGAAGGCGACACGGTGCTGGCTAATAAGGACTACACGCATTTTAACCGACAGGGAGCGGCCAGAGTAGGGGCGCTGCTGTATAAAGCGATGATGGATGAATATAAGCAGCTGGAACGCCAGTAAGAAAGGAATTATCAGTTTATTTACAGGAGTGTTGACTACCATCAGCGGCGTCGTTGCAGGGCAGAGCAATACGATTGCCCAGGATACGGCGCTGTACCGTTTCTTCAAGGCACTGCATCATGCTGATAGCAACGTTGTATCTGTTCTGCATCTGGGAGATTCCCATATACAGGCAGGCTTCTTTCCGTTTACAACTGCTTTTTTCCTGCAACAGGATTTTGGAAGCGCAGGCCGGGGATGGGTATTCCCCTATAATCTGGCCAATACAAATGGCCCTTCGGACTACCGCTGGAACAGTACCGGCAAGTGGGACGTAGACCGGATCATTGACAGGAATAAATCTACTGATATACTGGGACCGGGCGCTATTGTGCTCACTTCCAGAAATGAAGCGCCAGCACTGGCCTACAATGGCCGGGAAGATGATGAAAAAATGGATAACAATATCCGTCAGGCAGAACTTTTCTATGATGCGGGTGTCAACGATGCGCCGGTGACGATCCCTGGTGCAGGGGTAGATATATCAGCCACACCGTTTGAAGGCGCCGGTACGACCCTGAGAAAGGCTTCCGTGACCTTTCCCGACGCCGTACAATCTTTCCAGGTGAGGTGGGACCGTCAGAATACACAACCATTCCGCTTTTACGGAGCCTTGCTCCAGAATGGGCATAATGGTGTGTTATATAGCGCCGTAGGCATCAACGGGGCCATGTTTCAACATTACAACGATAACAATAATACCCTCATTTCCGAAATGGAGGTGATGCAGCCACAGCTGGTCGTCATTTCCCTGGGTACGAATGAAGCCTATGGCACACTGAACGCACAGGCATTCCGTACACAGATGGACGATGCCGTGAATATGATCCGGAAGTATCAGCCCAATGCCTGTATCGTGATGACGACGCCACCTGAGTGTAAGCGCGTCAGCAAAAAGGCTTTCCGGAAAAAGGTGGGTAAAAAATATAAGACGTACTACCGTATCGCATATTATCCGAACCCTTATATAGCCGTTGTTACACAGCAAATGATGAGCTATTGCCGGGAAAACGGACTGGCCTGCTGGAACTTTAACGCTGTCAATAAAACGATGGCAAAAGCCTTTGCAGGAGGTTGGTCGGGGGACCATATTCACTTCAACGCCCGTGGCTATCAGTTGCAGGGTAAATTGCTGTACGAAGCATTGCGGAACAGCTACGACAAATATTTAAAAGTAGAAAAGACTCATAAAAATATCGCTGAATGATCGATGTAAATAAGCTGCTGGATATCCTACTGTACCATAAAGATGATCCGTTATTATTAAACAGCGCTTTTTTCCTGAATTACTTTGCCGCTTTTTTACTCTGCTACCTTGCGGTATCCAGGAGTAAAGAGGGAAGAGTTGCTGTATTTACCATCTTTTCACTTTTCTTCTTTTACAAAGCCTGCGGCATGTTCGTCGGTCTTGTGATCCTTTCGGCGATCGTTGACTTTAACCTGTCCCGGTGGATTTACCAGTCAGAAGACGACCGTAAGCGAAAAGGGTTGCTGATACTCAGTATCGTACTGAACCTCGGACTACTGTTCTATTTCAAATACACCGACTTCTTTATAGGCATTGTCAACCAGGTATCCGGCGGGGATATCCCGTTCCTGAAACTGATGCTGCCGATCGGTATATCCTTCTATACATTTGAGAACCTCAGTTATACGGTGGACGTATACCGAAAGGAATTCAAACCGGTTGACAGTTTCATGGACTACCTGTTCTTCCTGTCGTTCTTCCCTAAACTGATGATGGGACCGATCGTAAGGGCGCATGACTTTATTCCGCAGATCGATAAGCCATATGAACTGAATTCAGAAGATATCGGAAAGGGGATGTACCTGATCATGGCCGGTCTGTTCAAGAAAATGGTGATCTCCGACTTTATCTACCAGAACTTTGTACAATATATTTTCGATGATCCGTCCAAACATACCGGTCTGGAATGTCTGTTAGGCGTTTATGGTTATGCCCTGATCATTTATTGTGACTTCTCAGGGTATTCTGATATCGCTATTGGTATCGCCCGCTGGACCGGCTTTAAGATACCGCCAAACTTTGATTCGCCTTACCAGAGTTCCAATATTACAGAGTTCTGGCGTCGCTGGCATATCTCCCTGTCTTCCTGGCTGAGAGACTATCTGTACATCCCGCTGGGAGGTAACCGTAAAGGGAAGTTCCGTCAGTACATCAACCTGGGACTGACCATGCTGATCGGCGGCTTCTGGCACGGCGCGAACTGGAATTTTATCTTCTGGGGAGCCATGCACGGTGGAGCGCTGGCGGTAGACAAGGTACGCCTGGACTGGTTGAAAAAACGTGGTGGCGGCGCTACCGGTTGGCTGGGAAATGTGCTGAAAGTAGGTGGTGTTATCGTTACTTTCCACTTTGTCTGCTTCTGCTGGGTATTCTTCAAGGCAAGTACTTTCCAGGATGCCTGGAACCTGTTACACCAGGTCGCATTTGATTTCCAGCCTGAAGTGTGGCTGGAGCTCTATAATGGCTATACAGCGGTATTCTGGGTAATGCTGCTTGGCTTTATCCTGCATTTCCTGCCAAAACGTACTGAGATCTTTACAGAACAGACACTGGCAAAGGTGCCTGTGGTAGCAAATGTGGCGATCATGGTGATCTTCTTCTGGATACTGATCCAGGTGAAGTCTTCCGAGACCATGATGCCTATTTATCTGCAGTTTTAAAAACGACGCCTTTGGGCGTAAAGAGATAGGAGGGCTATCCGCTACGGGCGAGATAGCCCTTTTTATTTGCGGGAATCATACAACTGAAGAGCCGTTTGGTTTGTTAAGTTTTTGTTATCAGATTCTTTTTCCGTTGCTTTGCGCAAATTTTCCTGAATGCGACTAAAACATATGGCAATCATTTGCTTGCCTTTGTTATGTTCCGGGATTGCCCGGGGCCAGTTCCTGATGGACATGATCGATACCACCACCAGCGTGGGTAAAGGCATGTTCTCTCTTTATCAGAAGTATGACGCTGTGCGTTTTAGTGGCTATATCCAGCCACAGTTCCAGTATGCCACACACAAGGGGATCGATAGCTACGCCGGCGGGAATTTTCCCGATGAGGTAGATAACAGGTTTTCTTTACGTCGGGGACGTTTTCGCCTGGACTATGCCCGTTATAATGACGATCATATGCCGATGGTGCAATTCGCTTTCCAGTTTGACGGTACAGAAAGAGGGGTCTTTATCCGTGACTTCTTTGGCCGTATTTTCGAGAATAAATGGGACGTATTTTCCCTGACGGCGGGTATGTTTGCCCGTCCGATCAGTTATGAGGTGAACCTCTCCTCTGGAGATCGTGAGACCCCTGAGCGTGGCCGTATGTCGCAGATACTGATGCGTACGGAGCGTGATATAGGGGCAATGGTGAGTTTTGAGCCCCGCCGTCCTAACCATCCCCTGAAGTTCATGAAGATAGACGTTGGTCTGTTCAACGGACAGGGCCTGACGGCGACCAGCGACTTTGACAGCCATAAGGATATCGTTACCCGTTGGGCGATCAAGCCGATAAAACTGAATAGTTGTAACTGGCGCTTATCCGCCGCCGTTTCCATGTTGTACGGGGGGATGGAGCAGTTTACCAGGAATATTTACAGGACCGGGACGCAAACCGGGAAACCTGTTTACTATGTAGACTCAACAGCCACAAACATGGGCAGGATCGCTCCGAGACATTACTATGGAGCAGATATGCAGCTGCGTATCCCGAACGGGAAGGGTAAGGGGGCGACAGAGTTCCGTCTGGAGTACCTGCGTGGTACACAGACCGCTACCGCGGCTACTTCAGAGACGCCAGGGACCATTCCGGCCAGTGGAGGCGTTAATTCGCCATTGTATATCCGTAAGTTCGATGGCGCCTACCTGTATTATATGCAAAACCTTGGTAATCCGAGTGATCTGATCGTGATAAAATACGATTGGTATGACCCTAATAAGCAGGTAAAAGGAAAAGAGATAGGTGCAACCGGCAGTGGTATGTCAGCTGCGGATATCCGTTACAATACCCTGGGAATGGGATATGTACACTATTTCAACCCTAACATGAAGGTGATGTTGTATTACGACATTGTGAAGAATGAAGGGACTTCATTACAGGGATATACAGAAGACCTGCCGGATAATGTGTTTACCTGCAGGCTGCAATACCGTTTCTAAAGCTTATTCTCCTGATTCCAGTGTAAAGCCGAAAGTAGAACCGATTTCAGGTTTACTGCGGATGTTGATGGTCTGGCCGTGTGCTTCAATGATATGTTTCACGATGGCCAGGCCAAGACCTGTACCCCCGATATCACGGCTGCGGGCCCTGTCGGTACGGTAGAAGCGTTCAAATACACGTGGGAGGTGTTCTTCCGCAATCCCGATACCATCATCTGATATTTCCATCAGTACACGTTTGTCATCCATTACATAGATACTGGCGACTGTATGGCCATCGGTACGGCCGTATTTGATGGAGTTGTCTACGAGGTTGATCAGTACCTGTCTTACCTTTTCCTTATCGGCAAGTACGTGTATCGGTGCTTCACAGCCTTTCTTCACGTTGAATTTGATGCCTTTGGTATTAGCCTTAAGGGATAGGGTATCGAATACGTCCTTGATCAGGTCCTGAATAACGAAGTTCTCCGCGTTGATGGTCATCTCACCACTTTCCAGTTTGGATATTTCGTCCAGGTCGTCAATCAGACGGCAAAGTCTGTCGATATTTTTAGTAGCGTTCTTGAGGAACAGCTTATTTACGTTCGGGTCTTCCAGCGCCCCATCCAGCAGTGTATGGATATACCCCTGTACGGCAAAGATCGGCGTCTTCAGCTCGTGACTGAGGTTGAGCAGGAACTCTTTACGGAATTCCTCGTTGCGGCGAAGGTTGTCGAGTTCTTCTTTTTTCTGGCTGGCCCATTTCTCTACATCTTCACTTACCTCTTCGATCGTTTTCAGGGGCAGGATATTCTTGTTGAAGAACTCTTCCCTTTTGGACGCTTTGGTCTGGTAGATGAACTTGTAAATGAGTTTTATTTTCCTGTAAATAAAGTTCTGTAAAGTATACAGATACAGGTAATAAGAGACGAGAAACGTCAATAAGAATGCTATCAGGATGATTTTCCACGGAGCGCTGATTAGCACGGTCCCCAGCGTAATGATCGCTGATAGTATAAGGGCAGTAAAACCTGCCAGTTTCTGTGGAGAAAGATTTTTGGCTTTAAACATACTCCAAAGTGAGTAATTGCTATAATAGCGGGAAATTAAACCAAATTTTTCACTTGACATAACACACAAGGCTGGATACGCAATACCCGTTAGCGTATCGCTATTACGAATAATGGTGGTTAAATGGTAGAGATCAGAGCTGTGGCTTACATTTCGAATTTGTAGCCAACTCCCTTAACAGTGGTGATAAGGTCAATACCTATTTTCTGGCGTATTTTACGGATATGCACATCGATAGTACGGTCGCCTACGATCACTTCTGTACCCCATACCTGATTGAGGATCTCATTGCGGAGGAATACACGGCCGGGTTTTGAGGCCAGTAACTGCAGCAGTTCAAATTCTTTCTTTGCCAGAATGATCTCCTGGCCCTTGTATGTTACGGTGAATTTTTCGCGGTCGATGATCAGATCGCCCAGCTGTACCTGTGTATCTTCAGGTTTGTGCAGACGGCGGAAAAGCGCGTTGATGCGGCTTACCAGCAATTTTGGTTTGATAGGTTTTGCGATGTAGTCATCAGCACCCATATTCAGACCGTCAATTTCTGATTTCTCATCATTCAGGGCTGTCAGGAACAGCACCATCGTATCTTTAAATTCGGGTAGTTTTCTGATCTCCCGACAGGTATCGATACCATTTTTGTTTGGCATCATGATATCAAGCATGATAAGGTCGGGGCGGAAAACCTTCGCTTTCTGTACAGCCTCACTGCCATCCTTTGCTGTAATGGTATCATATCCTGCTGACTTCAGATTATAGCTGATAATTTCCAGAATGTCGATTTCATCATCCACCACCAATATTTTACCTGCAACCGCTTGGTCTATCATATACTTTGACTTTTAAAGACGCCACAAAATTATAACGCCGGCTTTGCTATTAATGAAAAATTAACATTATCTAATTGTTAATTCGATCGCAACGTAGAACAGTACAGGGATATAAGTCATGCAAAAGTACAGCATTTCAAACTGCCTCTGCACATGGTATAATAGTATTATTAAACAGGTTTTTCATTCGTATGTTTATGGTTATTACCATTTCCTGCAATTTTTTTCAGTGCCTGGTTCACTTCATTCAGCATTTCCAGCTGCGTTTGCTGTATTTCCATCATGTCCTGCTGCTGATGAAGGATCAGGTGATCGATCTTTTCATGCAGTATCCTTACTTCCAGTTCGGATTTCAGGTTGATCATATAGTCATTTTTCGCCCTTTGGCGGTCTTTCTCTTCCTGCCGGTTCTGGCTCATCATGATCACCGGGGCCTGTAATGCGGCAAGACAGGACAGGATGAGGTTCAGCAGGATAAAAGGGTAGGGGTCAAAGCCCTTGTTGGCCAGCCAGTAAATGTTGGCCGCCATCCAGAGCAGAATGAATACCAGAAAGGAAATGATAAAGGTCCAGCTACCGCCGAAAGTGGCGATTTTATCGGCTACCCGCTGTCCGAACGAGAAAGTGGCCGGATTTTCTCCGTCATCCAGCTTATCGGTCAGTGTCTGATGCTCTTTCAGCTTATCCAGCACCATTTTCTCCATCTCCGTCAATGCCCCGATTTCCTTTGAGAACAGGTGTTCCAGGTACTTTTGCCGGTACTCATTGATTTCGGAAACAGCAAGGTGGGATTTACTGGTGATCTGAGGGTGATCTTTCTGTAAAAGTTCCAGGACATTCTTGCTGACGGCGCGGCAATGTACCTTCTCGGAAGCAGGGTATGATTTCCCGGATAGATCACTGATAAACGTTTGCATGTGACACTCACTGTTTTGATGCTCAAAAATACGCCTAAAAGGCCGGAAATGCGGTGCTGTAGTATTTTGGTCGTAAATTTGCTATACTAGCTTTATAAAGTAAGAGTAAAGCCTATTTACATTAATGAAAAAATTTATAACTGTTATCTTATTGCTGGTTGCCCTGCAGGTAACCCTGGTGCATGCTCAGACGACTCAGAAAGTTGATATACCTATCGGACGAATTGGTTTCCATGATAATATCGATAAAGAACAGGCTGCCGCACTGAAATTTGACGGAAAGGCGGATGACCTGGTACGTGTTTCGGATGATCAGACGATCAATCTGCAGGTGACAGATGCGCTCGTTAAACAGATCGACGACATGCAGACCCAGATCGAACTGGATTCTGCACTTGACCATCGCCTGAAGATCAAGTACCTGTCAGGGCTTTATGTAATGATCCACGATTATAACACCAAACGCGCCTACACCCGGATCGCTCCGGAAGAAGCACCCGTAATGGTGACCGCTTACCGTGAGATGATGAAGGCTGATATAAAGGGTCAGAGTATATTACCCTACGTTTATCCTTTGTCTTTTGACGCAGGCGAACGTATGATTGAGCCCTTCAAGGATAATCCTGGTTACAAGGAAGCCCGTGGGGTATTATTTGCAAAATTTGCTTTCAATCACCTCGAAACGGTGATGTCCCAGATAGGCAACTACCTGGAATATCCGGCTACCGACTCTGTCATCGCAGCCGTGGCCAGAAAATACCCGAACCAGGTGCTGACCTACGCTACTTCTTACACACCGGTGGCTACCGCCATAAAAAAGAACCCTGATCCGATCGTACAGCTGATCGTGCAGATAGGGAATTCCGGTAATTCTACCCTGATCCTTCCGTTTATCGACGAACTGATGGCAGGGACAACAACTGTTGAAAAGCTTTCTGCAATAGCAGAAAATGAAGATAAATACTTCAGACAACTGGTGAAAAGCGCCATTGTTCTGCAGCACAGAAAAAACAGCGGAGAAAACATCATTGGTCTGAAAGCCATGCTGGAAAATATGCAGGCACGTTCACTGCGTTACATCCGCGAAATGAACGACCTGCATGAAGAGCCTGCCAATGTGCGTTTCAGGATCGTAAAAGACTTTACGCCGGAAGAACTGTACTACCTGATCGTGAACGGTCAGGAAGAACTGTATACTTCCAGTTATACCAACCATAACAACGCCGGTTTATACGACCAGATGATGGCCCGTATGAAACCCCCGCGCGGAGACAGTCTGCTGATGCTGGTGGAATTTGACAGGTTCAAAAAGTTCATCGCTATGGCAGCTGGTTTTAACACGCTTGACAACTTCCTGAAGTCAATGGCGCCCGAGAATGCGAACTACCTCATGAAGAAGTATGTAAGCAGTCTCGAAAAAACAGAAGACCTGGAAGATGCGGTGGATGTGGCCAACTCATTCGGTAGTATCCGCGATCCGAAACTGCTGGCTTTCCTGCGTGAGGAAGTACAGAAAAACTATACGTTCGTATCCCGTAAGAAAGACAGAAGAGGTACCGTGATCTACGAACTGTTGGGTAGTCTTTTTGATACAGAGAACAATAGTGGCAGTGATTCTACCAAAGCCAGCCAGATGGCGGCCAAACTGCAATTGCCGCCGATCAACTTCGTGACCTATAACGCATTACTGAACGATAGCGGCCGTGTATACCAGCAGGTATTCTTCTATGGAGATAAAGACGGTCATGATTCATATGTAAGCTTTATGGGTAACTTCCCGTCCAGCGAATGGAAGATCAGCAAGAACAAGTACTGGACGACCATCCAGTCTACCAAAGGCAAGCCGATCACTATCTATGCGAACCTGCCGCTGGAAGAACCGGAAGATAAAACAGCGATCGAAAAGCTGAGCGAATACCTGGATGAAAATGATATTCACCCAACCGTATTCATTCACCGTGGTCATAGTTATCACGTGAACACTACACTGGACAATCTGCAGAGTTCTGCGAAGATCGTCGTACTGGGTTCCTGTGGTGGTTACCATAACCTCGCGATCGTATTGCAGAAATCGCCTGAAGCGCATATCATCTCTTCTAAACAGGTGGGTACGCGTTTCGTAAATGAACCGATCATCCGCACCCTGGACGAGACGATCCGTGCCGGTAAGAATGTTGACTGGGTACAGATGTGGGCCGCATTAGGCAAACGTTTTGCTGGTGATGCCCGCAATAAAGAGCTGTTCAGTGACTATGTGCCTCCGCACAAAAACCTGGGCGCTATTTTTATCAAGGCCTACAAACAGATCATGAAGGAAGACAAGTAAAGGAATTATGAAATAAAGAAAAAGCCCTCCGGCAATGTTGCCGGAGGGCTTTTTCTTTATACTTTTGTACGGTGGAAAATACAGCGGTCAAGAAGGTTTTTGATATTAGCTTATTAAGGAGGATATTCACTTATGCAGTTCCATACAGGCGCTCGTTCTATCTTTCGATGTTCCTGACGGTGTTACTTGCCGTTATATCGCCCATGCGGCCATACCTGATACAGCTAACAGTTGATAAATATATTGCGGGCCAGCTGATGCAGATGCTGATCTACATCACTATCGTACAGGTCATTCTCCTGTTATTGGAAACGGTCATGCGTTTCTATTTCTCCTATCTCACAAACTGGTTGGGACAGTCGGTCGTAAAAGACCTCCGTGTAGCGGTATACAGAAAGATCGTACACCTGAACCTGGGCTTTTTTGACAAGACGCCTATTGGTACGCTGACAACCCGTACCATCAACGATATTGAAGCAATTAACGATGTTTTCTCAGAAGGCCTGATCTCCATCATTGCCGATATGCTGATGATCGTGGCTATCCTTGTGGTGATGTTTATCGAAGACTGGCGCTTAACACTGATAAGTCTTTCTCCTTTCCCGATACTGATCATCGCGACCTACATTTTCAAGGAAAGTGTCAATAAGTCTTTCCACCGGGTGAGGAATGCAGTGTCGGCGCTGAATGCCTTTGTACAGGAACACCTGACCGGAGTAGTGATCGTGCAGGCTTTCACCGGTGAGAAACGCGAATATGCCCGCTTCCGCCAGATCAACAAAGAACACCGTACCGCCAATATTGACGCCATCTTTGCCTATTCCGTATTCTTCCCGGTTGTGGAAATAATACTGGCCATTTCTCTTGGTCTGATGGTATGGTGGGGCGCAAATAAAGTACTGAACTATGAAGTGACACAGGGTGTGATGATCGCCTTTATCATGTACCTGAATATGCTATTTCGTCCGCTGCGTATGCTCGCGGATAAGTTCAACACCCTGCAGATGGGAATGGTGGCCAGTGAGCGCGTATTCCGGATCATGGACAGCGATGATCATATTACCGATAGTGGTACTAAAGATGCCGCCGGTATGAAAGGTGCGATCACCTTTGATCATGTGTATTTTGCCTACAAAGATGCCGAGTATGTGCTGAAAGACATTGATTTCAGCGCTAATCCCGGAGATACGATCGCTATAGTAGGACATACAGGCTCCGGAAAAACGACCATTATCAGCATCCTGAACCGCCTTTATGAAATACAGAAAGGACGTATACTGCTGGATGGCACAGATATTAAGGACTTTACACTGAAAGCGTTGCGCAGTAAGATAGGCGTGGTGTTACAGGACGTGTTCCTTTTCGCTGGTTCGGTGTATGAAAATATAACGCTTCGTAATCCGGCTATCAGCAGAGAACAGGTAGAGCAGGCAGCTAAGCTGATAGGATTGCATGACTTCATTTTGCAGTTACCGGGCGGTTATGACTATCAGGTAATGGAAAGAGGTAGCACCCTGTCCCTGGGACAGCGTCAGCTGATCTCCTTTGTACGCGCATTACTGTACGACCCATCGATCCTTATACTGGACGAGGCCACTTCCTCGGTAGATACAGAATCTGAAATGCTGATCCAGGGTGCCATAGACAAACTGATCTCCGACAGGACCTCTATCATCATCGCACATAGATTATCCACCATCAGTAAAGCCAGCAAGATCATTGTGCTGGATAAAGGGGAAATCCGGGAAATGGGTACCCATGAAGAACTCCTGAAACTGGAAGGGTTCTACTATAAATTACACAGCATGCAGTTCAAACAGACAGGGGTGAATATGAGCTAGTTTCATTAATTTTAGGGTAGTGAAACAATTATAATCCCTACCTATTTTATGAGCTGCTTTAAAAAGTTTATTGTTGTCTGTACACTGTTATCCCTTTTCTCGTTTGTTGCTGCTTTTGCAGGGGACTATGAAAAAGCATGGGACGCACTTAACAAAAATGACAAAACTCGCGCCGTCGAATATTTCAGGAAAGCACTGAAAAGCGAGCCTGCCAAAAAGAACAATGCCATGGCGGCATTGATATTACTGGAAACATATGAGGGGAACGGTGATACTTTCCTCGACCGGTACCCTAATCCACTGGACGTATTTACGGAGATCAACCCTTACGTATACGCATTGTGGTTCAACGACGCCATCCTGGGCGAGTATGATACCAAAGATGGTAAACAATTATCCAATCTCAACAGCGTACTTACTGAACCTCGCTTTCATGGTTCGCTGAGAGCAGCAGCTGATTATTTCAGGGGCTTGAGTCTGCTGCGCGGTCAAAAAAAGGACAGTGCGGAGGTGTATTATGCACAGATCGGAGGTTTACGCAACTGGCAGTTTGTCGGCGCTTTCGATAATATCAGTGGGAGCGGTTTCAACAAAGAGTACGGGCCTGTGAAAGAACCGCGTGCCGGTAAAGGATTTGTATCCTATAACAACACGACGATCGACTGGTTTAAACCTTTACATGCGGATGATGCAGGATGGTCTTTCGTAGGAAGCGTATTTACTGCCAGAACAGGCATTGGTTATGCGCAGACATTTGTGCTTGCTGATGCGGACAAAGACGCCATTATCTGTACGGGCGTACGGGGTGCTTTGAAAGTATGGGTAAATGACAAACTGCTGATCTCCGAAGAAGAGGAACACACCACTGAATTGGACAAGTACAATGTAAAATGTCATCTGAACAAAGGATATAACCGTGTGCTTGTACAGGTTGGTTTTACCAATGAAGACATTCCTAATTTCATTGTACGTCTGACTGATGAAAAGTATTTTCCGCTGAAAGGTATTTCCAGTACAACGGATGTGCAGGAATACCAGACGGACAAGAGCACAGAAATCCCAAAACTGCTGCCGCATTTTGCAGAGGCATATTTTAAGGAGCAGATGGTGAAATACCCGCAGGACCCTATCTTCCCTATGTTGCTGGCAAAAGTCTATGCCCGTAATACCGAATCAGATAAAGCAAAGGAAGCGATGTACGGTATTTTCAAGAAGTATCCTGACAATTCGCTGATCCTTTTCAATTATACGCAGGGATTGTCTTACCAATACGACAGGACCATGCTGGCAGAATTATATGAAAAACTTAAACAACAGGACCCTGAGAATTATCTGGTAAAACAGTCGGAAGAAGATCAACTGGAAAAAGAGAAGAAGTATAGTGAAGCGTTGGAAGTGATCAACCAGATGGAGGCAAAAAACGGAGAGAAAATATATACGGTTCTCAGAAGGCTGTCACTGAATGCTTATCTGCAAAGAGTGGACAGTATGATATCTCTTTTGAAACACGCTTATGCGAAGTACCCTGAAAATTCGACGATCGTTACGGTGATGTACCAGTACTATACGCAGATGCTGAAAGACCCTGTGGAAGCGCTGAAAGTACTGGAGAAATATCAGGCAGGCCACTTACAGAACGATATGGCGAATGAGTTGGCAGACCTGTATTTCCAGCAGAATGAAATGGAGAAAGGACTTGCAACGCTGCGGCATATTGCGATCATGATCCCTTACGATCTCGAAGTGTATAATCCATTAATAAAACATTTTTACGCCAGGCAGGAATATGATTCTGCGATCCACTATCTGCAGATACAGCACCAGATCAGTCCGTACAGTAATGGCCCATTGGGTGATATTGCCAGCGCTTATCTGCAGAAAGGAGATAAGCAGAAAGCCCTTGAATATTACAAACAGGCCTTGAGCTTGTATTCCGGCGGTTATACTTATCGCGAGAAGATACGTGAACTGGAGAATAAGCCTGATGTGTTCAGCTATTTCCCGCAAACAGATTACTATGCAGAGATCAGTAAATACCTGAAGTCGAAGAAGGATACTTCAAAGAGTTACAGTTATGTTTTTACGGATAATAAAGTCGTGTTGTATGGAGAAGGGGCGAGTGAACGTGTGATGAATTCAGCGGTTTATATCCACAATAAGGAAGCGTTGGATTACTGGAAAGAGGTCCGCATTCCTTACAACAGTGTATATGAAGACCTGACCATCGTTAAAGCAGAAGTAGTAAAAGCCAGTGGCGCAAAAGTGCCTGCCGAGACCTATGAGAATGAGCTGGTATATACCCGTCTGGAGCCAGGAGATGTAGTGTACCTGAGCTATAAACTCAGTAGCTATGGTATCGGTCGTCTGGGACGTGAATACTGGGACAAGTTTTATTTCTCTGCTTTCAATCCGACGCTGTCTGCCCGGTATAGCGTACTGGTGGCTGACCAGGTGCCCGTCTACTATGAGCTGGTCAACAACGTGAATGGTATCAAACCGGTAGAAAGCAAGCATGAGAACTTCCGTTTGTATACATGGGAAATGAAGGACCTGCCGGTGCTGAAAGAAGAAAGTTATAGTCCGGCGGCAGGCGACATTGGCACTGTGCTGCATGTCTCTACGGTGAAGTCATGGGATTATATAGCCGAGTGGTACAGTGATATCACACGTATCCAGTCAAAAGAGGACTTTGACATCAATGCGGCGTACAAAGAGATATTCCCGTCAGGCATTACTGGTCTGAATGAGTATGAAAAGGCGCGTCGTATTTACAACTACATCGAGGAAAACATCAGTTACAGTTCTGTTTCTTTCAGACAGGGGGCATATGTGCCACAGCGTGCCTCTAAAACCCTGAATACCCGTTTGGGTGACTGTAAAGACCTGTCGGCCCTGTTTGTTTCTTTTGCCCGTAAGGCAGGTATGGACGCTAACCTGGTACTGGTAAGCACCCGTGGAAATGGTCAGCACAGTATGCGCCTTCCTTCTATGGAGTTTAACCATTGTGTGGTAAGGTATAAGGACGGGGCGGATTACCGTACCCTGGAACTGACGGATAATCACCTGCCGTTCAATGCGATGCCACAGAGTCTGGCAGGAGCACAGATACTGAATATTCCTTATGAGTATAAGAACGGAGAGCTCATACAGTTATATGAGCCAGGCGCTAATGCTAACGTGATCAAGCATCGCAGGAGCAAGATCATGGTAGATAATGCTGATCTGCATATCAATACGGTGGTGACTGCCAACGGAGAGGTAGCGTCCAGCTTCCGCAGCAGTTATGGAGAAAAAGCGCAGGACGAACTGAAGCAGGACCTGCAGGAAGCGGTGTCCGGACAGTTCCGTAATCCAGTGACCCTGGAGAAGTTCGCTTTCCGCAACCTGGACAACCTGAGTGATACGGTGACGATGGATGAAACCTATACGGTGAAGAACGATGTGATCAGCGTGGGCGATCTGAGCATGCTGAAGCCGCCATTAATGGATATCGTTGCGACGGTGGACATCTTCAATAACGAGGCTCGTCAATATCCGTTCGAGTACTGGAGATATGAGAATGTGGATGACTATAACACAGAGGTGGAGATAGAGCTGCCGGCAGGAAAGTCCTTTGACCAGGTGCCTTCCAACGTGCAGGCGAGCTTCGGAGATATGAAATATGAACTGACATATATTAAACCTGCTCCTAATAAGTTGTTAATCAAGCGGGTGTTTCAGACAAATATCCGTGACAACATTAAGCCGGAAGCGTTCCCGAAAATGAAGGAATTCTTCAATTTGATTGTAGCCGCTGAGCAGAAATATGTTTCATTTAAGTAAATAATTCAATATGTTATGCTCGAGAGGGACCGTCGAAAGCGGTCCCTCTTTAGTTGTATATATTTTTTGGAATCGCTCACCTTTTTGATAATAAAACTGCTATCTTTGCGCAAAATTTCAGAAAGCGGTGATTTCCTACACTCTGTCCAAATATAAGCTGGTAGCCCTTATTCTTGCATTTTGCATAAGCGGTTTCAACACGTTTGCGAATACTTCAGAAGCTCATGAAGAGCCGAAGAAGGGTTTTGATGCCAAAGAAGTACTTCTTGGCCACGTTAAGGATGCCCACGACTGGCACCTTTTCAGCCTTGGGGAGTCACATGTGACAATGCCTCTGCCGGTTATTATCTATAGCAAAGAGAAAGGCATCAGCAGCTTTTCTTCTTCAGCGTTCCATCATGGACATGCGTCTCATGAAGGTTTCCGCCTGGTAAACAAGCACTACCGTGAGGAAAAGGGACTGGAAGAGTCAAAGTATCCTGACGAGCGCATCATTGCAGTAGATGCAAATGATAATCCGACAGGAGCTGAGATCTATGATCTGTCTATTACCAAGAACATCACTTCCATGATCATTGCAGCGATCCTGCTGATCTGGCTGATGACCTCTGTAGCGAAAGCTTATACAACGAGAGGTTCCAAGAAAGCGCCTAAAGGTATGCAGAGCCTGTTGGAGCCGGTGATCATCTTCATCCGTGATGAAGTGGTGAAACCGAACATTCCAGGTATCAACGCAGAACGTTATACTCCCTTCATTCTGACCTTCTTCTTCTTTATATTAATTAATAACCTGCTGGGTCTGTTACCAGGTTCTGCTAACGTAACCGGTAATATTGCTGTGACATTCGCCCTGGCGCTGATCAGCTTTATTGCAACAATGGTTAGTGCTAATAAGCATTTCTGGTCTCACATACTGAACCCACCGGTTCCGGGTTGGGTTAAACCGATCCTGGTGCCTGTAGAGATCATCGGTATCTTCACTAAGCCGGTGTCTCTGATGATCCGACTGTTCGCCAACATCCTGGCAGGTCACATCATCATTCTGAGCATTATCTCCCTGGTATTCATCTTTGGTTCCATCAACAAGGCGGCTGGTTACGGTTTCTTACCGATCACCATCCTGTTTAACATCGTAATGATGATGCTGGAACTGCTGGTTGCTTTCATCCAGGCGTTCATCTTCGCTAACCTGACAGCTGTATTCATCGGCCAGGGTATGGAAGTAGCTCACCATGATGATCACCATGCAGGTGATAACAAGCACCATTAATATATTCATTAGGACAAATTAGTAATCAAACATAAATACACATTCATTATGGCAATTTTAACTGTTTTATTGCAGGCTGCTCCTGAAGCTGCTGCTGCTGCAGCAGGTCTGGCAAAAGCTGGTGGTGCTATCGGTGCTGGTATCGCTGCTATCGCAGCTGGTATCGGTGTAGGTAACATCGGTAAGAGCGCGCTGGAATCCATCGCTCGTCAGCCAGAAGCTGCGAACGATATCCGTGCAAACATGATCCTGGCTGCGGCGCTGGTAGAGGGTGTTGCCCTGTTCGGCGTTATCGCTGGTCTGTTGGCAGTAGTGCTGTAAGGCTAAACTTATTACTGCATCTGGCGCACAGGGCAAAGGATGCAGTAATCTTCATTTTAAGGATGTGTATCCTGATTGCTTATCAAACAACTTGCGAACAAATTAAATATTCATACTCATGGATCTGTTACAGCCCGCGTTAGGCTTGTTTTTCATTTCATTAATCATATTCGTAATAGTATTCCTCATCCTGAAGAAATTCGCGTGGAAGCCAATCCTCTCTACGTTGAAAGAAAGGGAAACATCTATCGCTGATGCTATCGCATCTGCTGAGAGAGTAAAGGAAGAAATGGCTCAGATGAAAGCTGAACATGAGCACGTACTGGCAGAGGCAAAAGCTGAGAGAAGCAAGATTCTGAAAGAAGCAAAAGATGCTAAAGATCAGATCCTCAGCGAAGCTAAAACTCAGGCTCAGGCGGAAGCTAAGAAAATCATCAGCGAAGCTTACACTGCTATCGACAACCAGAAGATGGCTGCGCTGACCGATGTGAAAAACCAGGTAGGTAAACTGGTGATCGAAGTAGCTGAGAAGGTGTTACGCAAAGAACTGGCTGACAAAACAGCTCAGGAAAGCTACATCAAAGAACTGGCAGGAGAAATCAAATTAAACTAAAGCGATAGGCTGAAAGGCGAAAGCTACAGGAGATAGATGACATGATTGTCCTTTTCCTGTAGCTTTCAGCTTGAAAGGCCAAAAGATATATAATATGCAGAATCCCCGTTTAGCATCCCGCTACGCAAAATCTCTGGTAGATCTGTCCTCCGAAAAAGGACAGCTGGAAGCTGTACAAGCTGACATGCAGTTCCTGCAACAGCTGGCCAAAACCAATCCGGATGTAGTAGCTCTGCTGAAAAGTCCGATTGTGAAGCCTGATAAGAAACAGCAGATCCTTGCCGCGATCTTCGAAGGTAAACTGAACACTATTTCAGCTGCTTTTATCAGGTTGCTGGTAGCGAAAGGAAGGGAAAGTAACCTGCCTGAAATCGCACAGGAGTTCGGTAAGCAGTATGATATCCTGAAAAATATCAGCAAGGTGAAGATCACCACAGCCGTGCCTGTAGACGCAGCTGTACTCGATATGATCAAAACTAAAGTACAGGCGGGCACTGATAAAAAGGTGACGCTGGAAGCTTCAGTAAACCCTGATCTGATCGGCGGCTTTGTACTGGAATCAAATAACAATTTATACGATTCTTCCGTACTGCGTGATCTGAACGATATCAAAAAGCAATTTGCTGAGAATATTTACGTTCACAATATCAGATAATACAATTAACAGCAGCCGCTGCGTACACGCAAAGCTGTTGTCGTTATATTCATTCTTCTAACGACTATTTTTAAAAAGTATACATTATGGTGGAGATAAAACCTGATGAAATTTCGGCGATATTACGCCAGCAACTAAGCAACTTCAATGCTGCTGCCGACCTGGAAGAGGTAGGTACAGTACTGCAGGTTGGAGATGGTATCGCTCGTATCTATGGATTAAATAACGTTGGTTACGGTGAACTGGTTGAGTTCGAGAATGGCGTAAAAGCTATCGCACTGAACCTGGAAGAAGACAACGTGGGTGTGGTATTGATGGGTGAGTCCGGAGAGATTAAAGAAGGTTTTAAAGTACGCCGTACCGGCCAGATCGCATCCATTAAAGTGGGTGAAGGCATGGTTGGTCGTGTTGTAAATACACTGGGTAATCCTATCGATGGTAAAGGCCCAATCGCTGGCGAACTGTACGAAATGCCACTGGAACGTAAAGCTCCGGGCGTTCTGTTCCGTGAACCAGTAAAAGAACCACTGCAGACAGGTATCAAAGCGATCGATGCGATGATCCCGGTTGGTCGTGGTCAGCGTGAGCTGGTGATCGGTGACCGCCAGACCGGTAAAACCGCGATCTGTATCGATACCATCATTAACCAGAAAGAATTCTTCGATGCTGGTAAACCAGTATATTGTATCTATGTAGCAATAGGTCAGAAAGCATCTACCATCGCTGGTGTGATGAAAACCCTGCAGGAAGCAGGCGCGATGGCTTACACCACTATCGTTGCAGCTTCTGCGGCAGATCCTGCTCCATTGCAGTTCTACGCTCCATTCGCTGGTGCTGCCATCGGTGAGTTCTTCCGTGATACCGGTCGTCCTGCACTGATCGTTTATGATGATCTGTCTAAACAGGCCGTAGCTTACCGTGAGGTTTCCCTGCTGCTGCGTCGTCCTCCTGGTCGTGAAGCTTATCCTGGTGACGTATTCTACCTGCACTCCCGTTTGCTGGAACGTGCGGCAAAAGTGATCAGCAAGGATGAAATCGCTCAACAGATGAATGACCTGCCAGAGTCTATCAGACACATGGTAAAAGGTGGTGGTTCCCTGACAGCATTGCCTATCATCGAAACTCAGGCTGGTGACGTATCTGCTTACATCCCAACAAACGTAATCTCCATCACAGATGGTCAGATCTTCCTGGAATCCAACCTGTTCAACGCAGGTATCCGTCCGGCGATCAACGTAGGTATCTCCGTAAGCCGCGTAGGTGGTAACGCACAGATCAAATCCATGAAGAAAGTATCTGGTACCCTGAAACTAGACCAGGCACAGTATCGTGAGATGGAAGCGTTCTCCAAATTCGGTGGTGACCTGGATGCTGCTACCAAAGCAGTACTCGATAAAGGTGCACGTAACGTGGAAATCCTGAAACAGGCTCAGTTCTCTCCATACGCTGTGGAAAAACAGGTAGCAATGATCTACCTGGGTACACAGGGTCTGCTGCGTGACGTTCCTGTTAAGAATGTAAAAGCGTTCGAAGAAGCGTTCCTGAACGAAATGGAAGTACGTCTGCCTGAAGTACTGGGTGAATTCAAGAAGGGTAACCTGCCGGATGATGGTATCAAACGCATGGTGACTCTGGCTAACGAATTGAAACCAAGATTCGCTTAATCAGCATACATCTTTTTATCAAGCCCGCCGGTTTTACCGGTGGGCTTTTTTATTTCCCTATCTTTACGCGCTATTCCTACCGACAAATCCCCTGTTTTCACCGATATTATTCCCTCCCTTTGCCTTTTATGGATTGAAAAGGGACGGCAGCCCAGGTAGTTTTGTTAAAAATTCACACTCCCCCATGAAACACTTAAACCTGATTCTGTTAACAATGCTCTTACCGGTCTGTATGATGGGACAGCAACGGATTTCCGGTAAGATCACTGATAGCAAAAAGCGACCGTTACAAGGAGTAAACGTCTCTATCAAAGACTCTTACGACGGGGCTACCAGCGCAGCAGACGGTTCATACTCATTTACCACCGACGCAAAAGGAACGCAATATATCACCGCCACCCTGCTCGGATTTACCAGCCAGGAACAGAAGATCTTTATTACCGGTCCGCAGGAGATCAACATTGTCATGAGAAATAATGTGAATGACCTGAAAGTAGTCACCATCAGCGCAGGTAGCTTCGAAGCCAGCGACGAAGGTAAAACCACCGTCCTGAAACCACTGGATATCGTGACCACTGCCGGTGCCGGCGCCGATATCGTGAATGCACTGAAAACCTTACCGGGTACACAGCAGACAAATGACAGAGAAGGCCTGTTCGTACGTGGTGGTACCGGTTACGAAACACAGACCTTTATTGACGGCATGATGGTGCGTAACCCTTTCTTTTCAGGATTGCCTGACCAGCCCGGAAGGGGCCGTTTTTCTCCTTTCCTGTTTAAAGGAACTACCTTCAGCAGCGGCGGTTATTCTGCTCAGTACGGCCAGGGATTATCTTCTGCACTGATCCTGGAATCGACTGACCTGCCACAACGTTCCTCCTATACACTGGGTGCTTCCGTGATCGGTGTGAGTGGCGGACTCGAAGAACTGATGAAGGATAAGAAAGGATCGTACGGGGTAGAAGCTGACTATACCAACCTTGGACCTTACCTTGGCGTCGTAAAACCTAAATACGCTTTCAGCAAAGACCCGGAGATCATCGGTACTTCCGCCAACTTTCGCAGAAAAACCTCTGCTACCGGTATGATCAAATTCTATGGATACTATAACCAGACCAATATGGGCACCATCCGTCCAAGCCTGGAGTATCCTGGTTTTGATGAACTTTTTGAACTGAAAAATAAGAACGTCTATACTAACCTGACCTATAAGGAGAGCCTGGGTCACGACTGGAAACTGAATGCCGGTTTCTCCTTCAGCTCCAACTCGGATGACCTGAACCTGGATACCCTGAAGAAGTCAAACCCTTTACACGGTAAAAACGTGTCGCAGCTGAGCCAGACACGTCTGGTACTGACAAAAGGATTGGGACAGTATTCCGTACTCCGTTTCGGTGGAGAATACCAGTATGGTGTTGAGAAATCAAATTTTGGTGGATGGCAGGCTAACTATGTAGATAACTACACCGCAGGATTCGTAGAAAGCGATATCTACTTCACACCAAGACTGTTGGGTCGTGTAGGTGGAAGAGCAGAATATACTTCCATACTGGCGAAAGCTAATTTCGCACCCCGTGCGTCTCTGGCCTACAGACTGACAGGTAACAGTCAGGTATCACTGGCCTATGGTGACTTCTACCAGAAACCTGAACAGCAGTACCTGCGCTTTAAAAACGACCTGGGATTCACAAAGGCCACACACTATATCGCAAGCTATCAGCTTGTAGCGAAGAACTATACGCTGCGTGTGGAAGCCTTCTACAAAAAGTACCATGACCTGGTTAAAACAGGTATCGATACCAGTACAACAGGTACAGGTTACGCAAAGGGTATCGAGGTGTTCTGGCGTGATAAAAAGACCTTTAAGAATACCGATTACTGGATCTCGTATTCTTACCTGGATACCAAGCGTAATTACCTGAATTATCCGTTTGAAGTACAGCCTGATTTCGCTGCAAAGCATACGGTGAGTGTAGTATACAAATATTATATCCCGGCTATTACTACCAATCTGGGTGTGACTTACAGCTTCTCTACAGGCAGACCATATTACAATCCGAACCTGCCGGAAAGTAAGTTCATGTCAGAAAAAACAATGACGTATAACTCTGTCGGACTGAGTGCCAGTTATCTGACCTCCATCCGTAAAGCGTTCACCATCTTCGTACTGTCCGTATCCAATGCGCCTAATATCAAACAGGTATATGGTTACCGTTATTCAACGGATAAACTGCGCAGACAGGAGATCGTTCCGAATATGCCACGATTCATCTATATCGGTATGTTCATGAACTTCGGTATTGACAGAAGACAGGATGTGATCAACAACATGTAGCCCATTCTAAAACCACTATATAAACACTTTAAACACTTTTAAACCACTTACAATGAAGCGTATCTTATTTTCCATTTGTCTGTTAGTTGGTCTGGCATCTGCCTCCATGGCACAGAGCGCACAATATGAAGGCGCAATGACCAAACAGGTTGCCATGCTGGATGATTCCACCAACTTCACCCCTGACAGATTACTTGAAATTGCCAATACATTTGAGCGTATCGGTGCTGCTGAAAAATCACAATGGCTGCCATTCTACTATGCAGGTTATTGTTATGTGATGAGCACATTTATGCAGAAGGACAATGATAAAGTGGACGATCTGGCTGATAAAGCAGCGGTGAACATCGAACAGGCAGAGGCCATCAGCCCGAAGAACGATGAGATCAACTGTATTAAATCGCTGATCGCTACTTCCCGTATCCGTGTAGACCCAATGAACAGAGGGATGAAATACGGTATGGAATCCGCTAATCTGCTGGTACAGGCTAACCAGATCAACCAGGAGAACCCAAGAGTATACATGCTGCAGGGCCAGTCTCTTTTCTATACGCCAGAGCAGTTTGGTGGTAGCAAAACAGAAGCAAAGAAGAAGTTTGAAGTAGCATTGCAGAAATTCAGTTCCTTCAAACCAGCCAGCGGTATTGCACCACACTGGGGCGAGGCGTATACAAAGGGTCTGATTGCACAGATCAAGTAGAATTAGGAATTAAGAATTAGGAATTAAGAATTGCCTATTAAAGGCCCGGACGATCAAAAGTTCGGGCCTTTTTATTGTATCAGTAGTTCCATACTATTATCTCAATAGCTCGTAAATTATTAATTCTTAATTCCTAATTCTTAATTGTTTTCACCGCCCTGCCTGCAAGGCGATGTCAGTGCTCCGTAGTAACTTTAAAAACACGTTAACAAACTAGCCCTGTCATCTGTTAACCTTGAAAATGAAAATTCCATGAAAACTGGTGTGAACAAGCTGAGCGTGGCTTCCACTTCAGCGTTGGTATTGACCTATGTCAAAAGTTTGTATGAAGAAGGCCTTGGAAAAGCGTATCTGTCCCACATTGATTTTAGCCAGGTAAAAGGTTTGGCGGATGAACTGAGCAGGATCACGCCTTTATTCAGAGAGGCTTTGCTGATCAGAAAAAGGATTATCCGGCAGATCATCAGACAACTGATGACGCAACATCCGCGGCCACAGATATGTATACTGGCGGCCGGACTGGACCCGCTTGGTTTGCAGATCACAGAGTATTTCCCTGATCGCGATCTGAGTATTTATGAAGTGGACAGTTCCAATATGCGGGAAAAGCAGGAGATCTATGCCGCGATCAGTTTCTCCGATGACAGACTCCGTACACTACAGGCGGATATCAATAATACCGCTCAGCTGATGCGTACACTGGTAGATGCCGGATATGATCCGCAGCAGCCTGCGCTCATCATTTTTGAGGGTATTATGCATTATATCTCTGAAGAGCAGTTCCTGAGCATCATGCGCAATTTCACCAGTAGCACCAAACAGAATGCGGTGATCATGGACTATATGGAATATGCGGAAGGCTTGCCGGTAGGCTCGGTATCCAAGGCAACAGAGATGCTCGATACGATGGAAAGCTATATAGGCAGTCGTTTACAGCAGTTCAGCCGGAAAAAGGTACTTAACCTGTTGTCCCTGCTGGATGCTGATCTGATCGAAGTGTATGACATGCAGGCAGCAGAACTGGCCCTGAATGGACAGAACCGGGTGTATAAGGGCGAGCGGAAAGGCATGCTTGAAATTATATCCTTTCATATATAAATATGATGATAAAGAGAAAGGGAGTCTACCAATACGGTGGACTCCCTTTCTCTTTGTATTTACAGGCGTTCCTATTCGGAAGCCAGCTCTATTTTCTTCAGCGGATTACGGGTATTTTCCGCATATGTTTCTCTCTTTTCCAGGATATCCAGACAGGTGAAAATCGCCTGACGGAAAGAGTCGTGATCAGCCAGGTTCTTACCGGCGATATCGAATGCAGTACCATGATCAGGAGAGGTACGTACGATCGGAAGACCAGCGGTATAGTTAATACCACTTCCCGTAGCCAGTGATTTGAAAGGGATCAGTCCCTGGTCGTGATACATTGCCAGTACGCCGTCAAACTGCTCGTGCATATTGCGGGCGAAGAAGGCGTCAGCACTGTAAGGACCAAAACACAGCAGACCATTGTTCTTTGCCTGTTTGATAGCAGGGAGTATCTCTGTGATCTCTTCCTGACCGATCAGGCCATCATCACCGGCATGTGGGTTGAGACCCAGTACGGCGATGCGCGGACTATCTATACCGAAGTCCTTGATCAGACTGTCTTCCATCATCTGGAGTTTCGCCAGGATGTTGTCTTTTTTCACATATTTGGCGATCTCCGCTACAGGTACGTGTTCGGTCAGCAGACCCACACGCATGTTGTCGGCCGTCATGAACATCAGTACGTCTTTTGCGTCAAATGCATCACGCAGGTAAGGTGTATGACCAGTATAGTTGAATTGTTCGCCCTGGATATTCTTTTTGTGAATAGGAGCGGTAACCAGCCCCTGGATATGTCCTTCCTTGAGGCATTCGATCGCTACTGACAGGGAGCGGGCAGCGTATTTACCGCCTATTTCGTTCAGTACGCCGGGGGTGATCTGTACTTCCTCTTCCCAGCAGTTGAAGACGTTCACCTGTTTGTGGTTCAGGCGGGTGAATTCCTTCACGCTCTGGTAGTTGAAGTTATTTTCGTTCATCAGCTTCCTGTAGAAGTTGATGGTTTTATTGGAAGCAAATATCACCGGCGTGCAGAACTCGAGCATTCTGGCGTCAGCAAAGGTTTTGATGATAAGCTCTGTGCCTATGCTGTTGATATCGCCAACTGTAATGCCGATAACCGGTTTATTTGTATGGGTGTTGCTACTCATGCTTAATTGAGAATAATGGGCAAATATAAGAATATTAGCCGGGAGCTGTACAGGCATACCCTCTCTATCTTGCAGCTTTGCTGCTAAGTTTTCCTTAATTTTGCGGGCTAATCATGTATACACTCAAAAAATCGCTGGGACAGCATTTCCTGAAGGATGAGAACATCTGCAGGAAGATTGTGGAAGCATTACCGGTCAATCCCGGGCAGCAGATAGTGGAAGTCGGCCCCGGAGCAGGCGCTATTACCAAATACCTGCTACAGATACCGGATGTTCACTTCAAAGCTGTAGAACTGGACACTGAAAAGGTACAGTACCTGGAAAAGACATATCCCGCTATTCAGGGCAAGATCATCAATGAAAGCATTCTCGACACCCCTGTTCCTTACCAGGGAGAATTCAATCTGATCGGCAATTTCCCTTATAACATTTCTTCACAGATCATGTTCCGCGTACTGGAATGGCGCCAGCAGGTACCATCCGTTGTAGGCATGTTCCAGAAGGAAGTAGCGTTGCGTATTGCGGCTACGAAAGGGAAGGAGTATGGCATTCTGAGCGTGCTGACACAGGCGTTTTACAAGGTGGAGTATTTGTTTGAGGTGCATGAGAACTGTTTTAATCCGCCGCCAAAGGTAAAATCCGCCGTTATCAGGCTGGACAGACTGGAGACGTCGTATGATATCGCCAGTGAACGTAAGTTCTTTGTGCTGGTAAAAACGGCTTTCGGACAGCGGCGTAAACAGTTGCGTAATCCGTTAAAGGGTTTATTTGCTAAAGAAGTTTTGCAGGACAGCATTTTCAACAAAAGAGCAGAAGAGTTGAGTGTGGCTGATTTTGCAGCATTATCCCATAAGATGTTATGAGCAGGAAAGTACTGATCACCGCCAAGGTGCATAATTATTTGATTCACAAGCTGGAAGAGAAAGGTTTCGAAGTTAATTACCAGCCGTCTATTACATATGATGAAGTGGTGGCCGCTATTCCGGAATGTACCGGTATGATCGTGACGACCAGGATCAAAGTGGATAAAGTTATGCTGGACCGCGCCGGACAACTGGAGTGGATCGGCAGACTGGGAAGTGGTATGGAACTGATAGATGTTCCCTATGCGGAAAGCAAAGGCATCCGTTGTGTAAGCAGTCCGGAAGGAAACAGAGATACAGTAGGAGAGCAGGCAGTGGGTATGTTGCTGGTGCTGATGAACAATATTCTGAAGAGCAACCTGGAGCTGCGTGAGGGTATCTGGGAGCGTGATGGCAACAGGGCGACCGAACTGGGAGGCAGAACAGTGGGTATTATTGGTTATGGTAATACCGGTGGTGCTTTTGCCCGTAAACTGAGAGGTTTTGACGTGGAAATCCTGGCGTATGACAAATACAGGACCGGGTTCAGCGACGAATATGTAAAGGAAGCGACCATGGAAGAACTGTATGAAAAAGCAGATGTAGTAAGCGTTCACCTGCCTTTGACCGATGAGACACGTCATCTTGCCAATGCGGCATTCTTTGCGGCATTCAAAAAGCCGATCCGTTTCATCAATGCGGCGAGAGGAAAGATCGTAAATACACCTGACATTGTTGCAGCGCTGGAAGCGGGCACGATCGCAGGTGCTTGTCTGGACGTACTGGAAAATGAAAAACTGGATACTTACAGCGCGGCTGAAAAGGCACAGTTTGAAAAACTGCTGCATATGCCAAATGTCGTAATGACGCCGCATATCGGAGGTTATTCACACGAGGCCAGCATCAAAATGGCGAGGATCGTACTGGAGAAATTACACATTATTTAGGGAGTGGGGTGACCCGGCTCTTCTATTATAAATACCGTATATATGACAATATTTATGTCATGAAATCGGCGAGGTGATGTAAAAAATATTATATTTGCGGTATACCAATCTTGCAACGCTTCTGTGCGAACGGAGGCGTTGATTTTTTTTCTTTATTCTAAAACATAACGTTATGTCTGGTATAAACTACGTTACCAAAGAGACCCTTGACCAGATGCGTGAGGAACTCAGTTTCCTGAAAACCAAGGGCCGCGCAGAAATAGCCAGGGCCATTGCGGAAGCAAGGGAAAAAGGTGACCTCAAAGAAAATGCTGAATATGATGCTGCGAAGGAAGCCCAGGGTATGCACGAAGCGAAAGTGGCCATACTGGAGAGCGCTATTGCAACAGCAAGAATAGTAGAAGCTGATTCTATTGATACCTCTAAAGTATCCATATTGTGTAAAGTAACTATTACAAATATGGCTAATAAGAAGACGTTTACCTACCAGCTCGTTTCAGAGAAGGAAGCTGATCTGAAGCTGAATAAGATTTCCGTGACATCTCCTATTGGTAAAGGATTGTTGGGAAAGGCCGTGGGAGAGATTGCTGATGTGCATGCACCAAATGGCAGCGTGAAGTTCAGGATCGAGAACATCACTATATAATTAAGCGTTTTTTTACATAAAAAGCCCGCCCTTGTTTCCAAGCAAGGGCGGGCTTTTTTTTATAACTTTATGCGGATTAAAACAAAACCCATGTCTGTTTTCACAAAGATCATCAAAGGCGAAATACCCAGTTATAAGATAGCCGAGAACGATAGTTTTTATGCATTTCTGGACATCTTTCCCTTAGTGAAAGGTCATACGCTGATAGTGCCTAAAGTAGAGATAGACAAGTTTTTTGATGTAACGGATGATCTGCTGGGAGAGTGGTTGCTGTTTGCGAAACCTATTGCACAATCGATAGAGCGTAACTTTCCCTGCAATCGTGTAGGTATGAGCGTTGTAGGGCTTGAAGTGCCTCATGCGCACATGCATCTGATACCTATCAACACGGCGGATGATATGAATTTTGCGCGGCCCAAGCTGAAATTAACAGAGGAAGAATTCAAGGCTGTACAGCAGCAGATTATAGCTGGCCTGGAACGTTAAAACGGAACCCTACTCCATGAAGGGTTTCTAATTTGACAGAAGGATCAGACTTAAAATGTTTCCTGAGTTTGGTGATAAACACATCCATGCTGCGGCCCAGGAAATAATCATCCTTGCCCCATACGTGAAATAAAATCTCTTCCCGTTTGAGTGTCTTGTTGGCGTTATCACACAGATACTTCAACAGGTCGGCTTCTTTTTGTGTAAGTGTACTTGATACCTCTCCGTTTTTTTCACGGAGAATGAGATCATTATAGTCAAAGGTGAGTTTGCCTATATTGTATTGTGTGCGCTTTTCTGAAGTGCTGTGAGCGGCTTTACTCCTTTTCAGGAATACTTCTATTCGCAGCAGGAGTTCCTGCATGCTGAAAGGTTTGGTTATGTAATCATCTGCGCCGGTCTTGAAGCCTTTGATCTTATCCTCATCCAGCGCTTTCGAGGTCAGAAAGAGTATGGGAATGAAGTCATTTTTTCTACGGATCTGTTCTGCCAGTGTAAAGCCGTCTTTCTTAGGCATAACAACATCCAGTAAACATATGTCAAAGGTCCGCGACTGAAATTGCTCCCAGGCCATCTGGCCATCTGTGCTATGTACAACGTCGTAGCCCGCTTCTTCCAGTCGTTTCTTTGTTACCGCACCAACATTCTGATCATCTTCCACCAATAGGATTCTTGCTTTCATAGCTTGTGATGCTGATTATATAAATACCATATTAATGGTGTAAAGCCCCGAGTACCTTACAGGGGCCTCTATGAAGATTTTACTTCAAAGTAAATACAATTTATGAACTTCTGGAAAAACGTCAGCGTTAAACCTGGAATTATCTGTCATACAAAATATTATCCTACAATCCTTTCGGGGTTTTTTTGAAGGAACTGTTCCCATCCTTTGGCTTTACGTGTATCCGGTATTACGCTTGATTCCTGGAAGAAATGACAGACCGCTACTGCGAGCGCATCGGAAGCATCCAGGAATTCAGGACGTTCATTGAAATGTAATATTCTTTGTAACATCTGCCAAATCTGTTCCTTATCGGCATTACCATTGCCTGTAATGGACTGTTTGACTTTTTTTGGAGAGTATTCCGTTACTGGTACTCCTGCCTGCATAGCAGTCGCTATCGCTACGCCCTGAGCGCGGCCCAGCTTTAACATACTTTGCACGTTCTTACCAAAGAAAGGAGCTTCAATTGCGCAGGAAACCGGTTTGTGCTCGCGTATCAGTTCATGTACACGCGCGTGTATCAGTTGTAGCCTTTCGTAGTGGTCTTTATGACGGGATAGCTTGAGTACGTTCATTTCCAGCAGGCTGGCCTTAGCGCCTTCCACAAGTATCAGTCCGTAACCCATCACAAGCGTACCGGGGTCAATGCCCAGAATTATTTTTGACTTGTTTGCCAACCACAGTTTATTTTTGCCAAAATCTTGATGTCTGAACAAAAATACCAAAATAATTCTCAATTACCTGCTGGGAGCAGTGCTTTTTACGTGGTTAGCCTATTCCATCTATACACAATTGCTGCATCAGCCTGATCTGAAGGCTTCTTTATGGCAGATGATGGCCACCCTTAAAGAGAAAGGAGCGCTCACCGTAGTACTGGTACTCATTGGCATGTTGCTCAACTGGGGCCTGGAAGCCCGTAAATGGCAGCTGTTGGTCAGGCCGTTACAACATATATCGTTCCTGCGCGCCTTCAGCGCTGTGCTCTCAGGCGTCTCATTTTCCATCAATACCCCTAACCGTATCGGTGAGTATGGAGGGCGGATATTATATCTCCGGAACAACCGCAGCAAACTGAAAGCGATCGCCGCTACCATGGTCGGTAGCTTCAGTCAGCTGATCGTCACTATTATTTTTGGGTTAACAGGCCTCTGCTACTATATCAACAAATTCCCGCTGGTAAAGGGAAGTGGCTATTTCGCCCCTCATTTCTGGGAGAAAATCCTGGTAGGATTGCTAATAGTTATTTGCGCCTTGGTCATATTGTTATATTTTCGACTACAGATCATCCTGGCGATATTTGAAAAGATCCCATTGTTGAGAAAAGCCCGGGTATTTGTGCAGATCATTGTTCGTTACTCAGCCGGTGACCTCGAACATTTACTCCTGCTTTCAGCCGTCAGATACGTGGTCTTCTCGGCACAGTATTTGATTTTGCTTGACACATTGGGCGTTGAGATGCTCTGGTGGCAAGGTTTTTTGATGAATGCTGTTGTTTATCTTGTAATGGCCCTGGTACCTACTATCGCTATTGCGGAACTTGGGCTCAGAGGGAAAGTCAGCCTGTACTTTATGGGATTACTGAGTACCAATAGTCCGGGAATCATCGCTGCCACTGTATGCATCTGGGTAATCAACCTGGTTTTGCCAGCCATCTTAGGAAGTGTGTTGTTGCTCGGAATAAAGATTTTTAAGGAAAAATAGCTTTCATCAAAATGAGGTTCCTTCTACTATTAATCGTTTGTCTGGCCACTATTTGCCCTGTATCAGCCCAGAATCAGAATGAATTCTGCGGACTTACCAATACCAGCTTCCGGGCAGGTGAAGTTATCACGTTCAAGGTGTATTACAACCTGGGAAAACTCTTCGTAGGAGCCGGAGAAGCTACCTTTACCTGTAACCTGGAGAAACTGAACGGAAGGGACGTATACCATATCTCCGGAGATGGTAAAACATTCCGCACCTACGACTGGTTCTTTAAAGTAAGAGATAAATACGAAAGCTTTGTAGATACCGCCTCCCTGCAACCTATGCGCTTTATCAGAAATGTGAACGAAGGCGGTTACAAAATATACCAGAACGTTACCTTCAACCACACAGACAATACCGCTGTCAGTAACGAATCTACCCTCAAAATCCCTAAGTGTACACAGGACGTGATCAGCGCCATCTATTACGCCCGTAACATCAACTTCGATAAGTATAAACCAGGCGACAAGATCTACTTCAATATGTACCTGGACGAGAAATTATACAATATCTATATCCGTTATATCGGTAAGGAAACCGTTTCTACCAAGTTCGGTAAGTTCCGCGCCATCAAATTTGCGCCCCTGCTTATCCAGGGCACTATGTTTGAAGGTGGTGAGAAAATGCTGGTGTGGGTGAGCGATGACGGGAATAAAGTTCCGCTGCGCGTAGATAGCCCCATCTCTGTAGGTAGTATCAAGGTAGATATGGTCGAATATAAAAACCTCCGTTATAACTTTACATCCCTGATCAGTAAATAAGCCCCCTCCCTGACGCCTGTCATCCTCTTTTTACCTAATTTTAACGTTCTGTATGCAATGGCCTGCCATTTGCGGACTATAATAATACCTATATTTGTTTGCACATTAATACTTTATTGAATATGGAAGAGCGTAAACCAAAAATATTGCTGGCGGAAGATGATACCAACCTGGGTATGGTACTGAAGAATTATCTCGAACTGAATGACTACGACGTAGAACTGTGCCGTGATGGTATACTCGCGCTGGCAGCCTTCAGACGTGAGAAATTTGATATCTGCCTGCTCGATATCATGATGCCTAATATGGATGGTTTTAAACTGGCAGAAGAGATCCGTGACGTTGATCCGGATATTCCTTTGTTCTTCCTGTCTGCCAAGACAATGAAAGAAGATGTGATCCATGGCTACAAACTGGGCGCTGATGATTACATCACCAAACCTTTTGACAGTGAACTGTTACTGCTCAAGATCAAAGCGATCCTCAAACGTAACCAGGAACTGAACAGCAAAGAAGAAGAACAGCACGAGTTCCGCATCGGCCGTTATGCATTCAATGCTCGCCTGCGTACACTCACCAGAGACGGCGATTCACACACTTTATCTCCTAAGGAGAATGAATTGCTGCGCATGCTGTGCGAACATAAAAACGACCTGCTGCCAAGAGAACTGGCCCTGAAAAAGATATGGGGCAGCGATACTTATTTCAACGGCCGTAGTATGGACGTTTATATCGCTAAACTGCGTAAATACCTGAAGGAAGACCCGGATATCGAGATCGTCAATATCCATGGTAACGGTTTCCGCCTGGTAGTAAAGGACTGATCATATTACGATAGTATAATGGGAAAGCTCCCGGCGAACGAGGTTTTATAACTCCACGCCGGGAGTTTTTTGTTTGTAGCAAAGCATATCAGAGATGTAATGAAACTTTTACTAATAGAAGATGAACCGTCGGTAGTCTCCTTTATACGACGCTATCTTGCAGAAGCCGGCTATGACGTCAGTGTCGCACTGGATGGCGTGTCGGGACTACAGATGGCCACCGAAAATAACTTTCAGCTGATCATCCTCGACGTCATGCTGCCGGGTATGAACGGTATTGCCGTGTGTAAGGCTTTGCGACAACAGCAATTGACCACGCCTATCCTTATGCTGACCGCACTCGGGTCTACAGAGAATGTAGTAGCAGGGCTTGACAGCGGCGCTGATGACTACCTGGTAAAACCGTTCAAACAGGCCGAATTACTCGCACGTATCCGTTCCCTCTTACGTCGTAACAATGATACGGCTGCTGCTGCCGCTCCGGCTGTAACACAGACCAACGGTAACGTGCTCAAAGTAGCCGATCTGGAGCTGGACCTCAATACCAAAAGCGCCAGCAGATATGGACAGACCATTGTGCTGACCGCCACCGAATACCGGCTGCTGGAATATATGATGCGCAATCCCAAAAGGGTATTGTCCAGGATGGAAATACTGGAAAACGTCTGGGGCGTTGACTTCAATATGAATACCAAAGTAGTGGACGTATACGTCAATTACCTGCGTAAAAAAGTAAACCGTAAAGACCAGCCGGCACTGATACAGACAGTGGTCGGCATGGGATATATGCTTAAAGAAGAAGAATGACGATACGTAATAAGATAATGGGCCTTTTCACCGGTCTGACTGTTTCTATCATACTCATGATGGTCGCATTTGCCTATTTTCTTATTAGCAGACAATCTTTCGACGACTTCTATAAACGCCTTGAGATCAGGGCCTATATTGCCGCCAGGGCCAGACTGACAAAGGATGAGGGAAACAGTGCGGCCTACGCCGAGATCAGGAATGAACACCTGGAACGCCTGCCACATGAACGGGAATACTTCATCCGGCTGGATACAACCGGTAAACCGCCGCATTACCCGGAACTATCACCCCTGCGCCGTACGTTCTATGATAAGGTAAAATCATCCGGTAAAGCCACTTACCGCTTCAGGGATACCTTCTTCCAGGGCGTATTGTTTGAGAACGAATCCGGCCGTTATATCGTGATCGTTTCCGCCAGCAATGTATATGGACAGGAGTTCATGACCGAACTGAGAAGAACGCTGCTCATCTGCCTGATCATCGCCGCTATAGTGATCGTAACAACAGGCTTGTTCTTCTCCCGTTATATCCTGCAACCAGTCAGATTGATCACCTCCCGCGTAAAGGATATCAGGGCGCATAACCTGCATCTGCGCCTCGATAAGCCAGATAGTGATGATGAAATGAGTGAACTGGCCATGACGTTCAACAATATGCTGGACCGCCTGGAAACAGCTTTCGAAACCCAGAATAACTTTGTCAGCAATGCCTCCCATGAACTGGGCACACCGCTTACCACTATCATCGGAGAAGCAGAACTGGCGCTCAATAAACAACGCTCCGAACTACAATACCAGCAATCTCTCTCTGTTATACTGAAAGAAGCAGAAAGGCTGGAACATATCACAAAGAGCCTGTTAAGTCTCGCCCAGACCGGGTTTACCGATAAAAAACAGCGACTGGAGCATATCCGTACGGATGAGCTCATATTCACTGTAAAAGAGACGATTGACCGTATCAACCCTGATAACCAGGTAGAAATAGATTATTCCATGCTGCCTGAAGAGGAAGATAAACTGGTCATCCTTGGCGATCCGCAGCTCTTACAACTGGCATTGAGCAATATCGTGCAGAATGCCTGCAAATACTCAGATAACCGCCCGGCGTCTATTGCCCTGGCCGCTACCGATCACGACAATATCATTATTATTAAAGATAATGGTATCGGTATCCCTGCCCAGGACCTGCCCTTTATATATGATCCTTTCTTCCGCGCTTCTAACACCAGCGGTTATAAGGGGTATGGTATTGGTTTACCGCTGGCGCGGAATATCGTGCGCCTCCATGGTGGAAATATCATTGTAAACAGCCACCAGGACCAGGGGACAGAGATTCGCATCACCATCCCTACATATATTCCTTCCAGGTGATTCTTACCGTTTTCTTACCGCTTTTTGATGGCTTTCTTACCTAACGCCGTTTTTCTTACAACATTTTTACCGCTTTTTTAAACAGCTTTTATCTGTTACTTACCTGTTGCTAACCTCGTGCTGGTAGCTTTGTGTTAAAATAAATACCAATGAAGCACGTATTGATTCCAACGGATTTTTCTATCAGGTCTCTGCGCGTAGTACACGGTGTGGTTGAGCGCTTTGGAGGTGAACCGTTAAACATTGTTCTGATGCATGCAATAGAAATGCCTACATCGATCATGGACCTGATGATGCTCTCCAGGAGATCATCTCACCAGGACCTGATCACGGCAGATTATAAAGATGCATGTGAGATCATAAAAAATAAATATGCCTCTGTTATTCAATCTATGAAAACAGAGTTCCTGATAGGTAATGGTAAAGGAATATTCAGAAACTTTCTGCTGTATCACAACATAGATGTGATCGCATGCGCAGCAAAAGAAGAATTTCGCAAAGCAGGCCCTAATAGCTACAATCCTGCTGAGCTGATCCGGAAAAGCAAATATCCTGTACATCAGGTACCACTGGCGCCAAGAAAAGAGAAGTTCCTGGTATCTGCAATGTCTGAGCTATTTGAAGCATAGACCAATTAAAACCGTTACCGATGTTATTGAAGAAAAATATCCCGTTACAATATGTTTTCGGGAAAATCAAATATGAGGTCCTGCTCGTAGCGGTATACACGTTAATCATTGTAATACTGCATGACAGGTTTAACCTTAAGCACATGGCAATTCCATTGTCTGTGCCGATGATCATGGGCACTGTAATATCCCTGTTGCTCGCGTTCCGCTCTAACCAGGCTTACGACCGTTGGTGGGAAGCAAGAACAATATGGGGTGCGATAGTGAATGATTCAAGATCTTTTACCCGACAGGTGCTGTCCTTTGTTGACGACTCTGCCTATGAATCTGAGGAAATCAATCATTTCCGCGAAAGAATGGTACGCAGACAAATAGCATGGTGTTATGCATTAAGCCTCTCACTGAGGGGACTGGATGGAAAAGAAGGTTTAGAAAAGCATATCTCTAAAAGAGAGGTGGCTTATGTATCAAGATTCGCGAACATTCCAATGGCATTGCTCGATCTGCATGCAAGGGACCTGAACTATGCCCTGAAAAAAGGCTGGCTCAATGAATTCCAGCAGGTAACGCTCGACCAGACATTAAGCCGTCTGTGTGATGCAATGGGTAAATGTGAGCGTATTAAAAACACCGTATTCCCGGCTACGTACAGCTTGTATATTCATTTTGCAATGAACTTTTTCATACTGCTGTTACCGTTTGCACTGATAGAGTACTTCGGTTTGATTGAAGTACCATTGGTAGTAGCCATCGCGGCATCTTTCCTGCTGATAGAAAAGATGGCCATTCATCTGCAGGATCCGTTTGATAACAAACCAACGGATACGCCGATGACAACAATTTCGAGAAACATTGAACGTGATCTTAAGCAATTGCTAAACGATCATCATTTGCCGGAAACGACGCAAAATGTTGATCATAAGTTCTACGTGATGTAAAAATTATAGCTGTACAACCTACACTTACTCTGTTGGAGGAGGGATAGCGTTCTGGCGTATTTGAATCGCAGACTAAATCAAAGAATCAGGAAGGGGAGAATTATTGCGCCAGACGCGGTCCTGACATGGATATAGAGTGTTATATGGAGGAAACAAGTAAGGGAGCTTTTGCTCCCTTAAGTTTTTTATACCCTTTTGTAGATCATGCATCAGAATAATAAGCCAGGTCCGCTTCCGCCTCTTGGCGCTTTACCAAGATGTATGTAAGCTTTCTCTGTCACTTCCCTGCCCCGTGGCGTACGTTTGATAAAACCTTCCTGTATGAGGAACGGCTCGTATACCTCTTCCAGCGTACCTGCTTCTTCACCTACTGCTGTAGCGATGGTGGTAATACCTACGGGACCACCTTTAAAGTTTTCGATGATGACCTGCAGAATGCGGTTGTCCATTTCGTCGAGTCCATATTCATCTACATTCAGTGCTTTCAGACTGAATTGCGCAATTTCAAGGTCGATCGTGCCATTACCCATTACCTGTGCAAAGTCACGTACACGTCTGAGCAATCCGTTCGCGATACGAGGGGTGCCACGGGAACGGCGGGCTATTTCCAGCGCTGCTTCAGAAGTGATCTTTGTATGTAGTATATCGGATGCTCTCCAGATGATCTTCTGAAGGGTTACCGAATTATAGTATTCCAGTCTTGATTTGATACCGAAACGGGACAGGAGAGGGGCCGTCAGCAAACCCGAACGCGTAGTGGCCCCGATCAGTGTGAACGGATGCAGGGTGATCTGTATGGAACGGGCACTGGGGCCTGTATCGATCATGATGTCAATGCGGTAGTCTTCCATGGCGGAATACAAATATTCTTCCACCACAGTACTGAGCCGGTGTATCTCATCGATGAAGAGCACGTCTTTATCTTCCAGGTTAGTGAGCAGTCCTGCGAGATCACCGGGTTTTTCTATAACAGGTCCGGAGGTCTCTTTGATGTTCACGCCCATCTCATTGGCCACGATGCGGGAAAGGGTCGTTTTACCCAGTCCGGGAGGGCCGTGGAACAGGATATGGTCCAGCGCTTCACCTCTCATCTTGGCTGCCTTGATAAAAATTTTCAGGTTCTCGATGATCTGGTCCTGCCCGGAGAAATCAACGATCTCCCGGGGCCGGATACTATTCTCAAATTCCTTTTCTGCCGCGCTCTGGCGGTGTTCATCTGGTCTTATCGGATTAGACATATCGGGGTGAAAGTTACCAAAAATATTAGCTGTCCCCATACTCCCGGTACCGCTTTGTTTGCTATATTGTATATATTGAACCCAAAATCAACCGTAACCCGGAAAGGTCACAACATGAGAAAACACTTTATAACACTACCTGCACTATGCCTGGCCGCCCTGTTCGCTCAGGGACAGCAAATAAAGAAATCGGAGGTAAAACGTATCCTGTCAACTTTAGCGGCTGACGATATGCAAGGCCGCGAAACGTTTAAACCAGGTGCGGAGAAAGCCGCTGTATTCCTGGAAAAAGAGTTCGCTGACGCCGGCTTACAACCACTGAAAGGGGATAACGATTTCAGACAGTCCTTTTTTCAGTATGATTCAAAACCTGTACGCCAGGACCTGATCCTGAACGGACAGCCGGTATCCAGCAGCCGTACTTTTATTGCCGGTGTGGAAACCAGTATCAAATGGACGCAGGATACAAAACTGGAAGTAGCAACGATTGGCGCTACGGATAATTTTGACAGCAAGGTAAGAGAACTGAGACGTAGCAGTACGCAGCCGACGCTTGTATGGGTAGATAATGCGCACAGTGAGAAATTCGGACTGTATTATAAGGGTTTACAGGAGCACGGCGCCCCTAAAATGGACAGTGCCGCGACAGTAGCATTTATATTGAAGAATGCGGGTGACGGAGATATCGACAGCTGGTCACTCGAAGCAAAACAGGAAGTAACCCGCTTACCGCTCTGCAATATCGCAGGTATGATACAGGGAAGTGGTAAACCTGATGAATATGTGATCTTCTCTGGTCACTATGATCATATAGGTATCCTGCCGCCGGTAGAACAGGACAGTATCGCCAATGGTGCAGATGATGATGCAAGTGGTGTAACCGCAGTATTATTACTGGCTAAATATTTCAAGACACATCCGCCGGTACGTAGCATTCTGTTTGTCGCATTTACTGGAGAAGAGATAGGAGGATACGGTTCCCGCTATTTTTCCCGTCAATTAGACCCTGAAAAGGTAGTGGCGATGTTTAACATCGAAATGATCGGTAAAGAGTCTAAATTCGGCAAAAACAGTGCTTTTATCACAGGGTATGAGCGCTCCAGTTTTGGTGAGATACTAGCTAAGAACCTGGCTTCCTCCAAATTCCGTTTCCATCCTGATCCTTATCCGGAACAACAGCTGTTCTATCGTTCGGACAATGCCACTCTGGCAAGACTGGGTGTACCTGCACATACTATTTCCACTACACAGATCGATAAAGACACGCTCTATCACAGCGTAAATGATGAAATGGAAAGCATGGACCTGGACAATATCACCAGTATTATCCAGGCGATCGCTACCAGCGCGACCTCTATCGTAGATGGTAAAGACACGCCAAGCCGTATTGACAAGGCGACTGTCAGCAACCGCAGATAGTGCTTATGGCATTAGTTGAAGGATCAGATCAGGATTGGGACAGTTTGCAAGATATTTGTCTCTTTCACTGTAGCGGCATACACCGGGATAATCCCCTTTATTTCCTTCCATATCAGTGATGATCTGGAAATGCAGGTGAGGAGGCCAGTGACCGTTTTCAGGAATATCTCCGAAGTGGGCGATCAGTTGTCCGGCGGCCACTCTCATCCCTTCATGCAGCCCTTCCAGGTCTTTGAGTGAAAGGTGGCCATATAGCGTGTGAAAGGTATGTCCTTCCAGCTGATGTTGCAGGATGATGGTCGCGCCATAATCGCCGTGTACATCGTTGAAACGGAAGCTGTGTACAGTACCGTCCATGGGAGCGAAAACATAGGTGCCGGCTGGTCCCCAGATATCGATCCCCAGGTGCAGACGGCGGGGTTCTTCCCCCGTAGAGAAATGCTCACTGCGGGCATAGATCGTACGGTGTTCCGCATAACCACCGATACCAAAGGTACAGTCATGATCTTCCAGTAGCTGGTCGACATAAGCGGTGAACCGCTCTGTATTATCAAGTATTTCAGGTGTAATGGAAGTATTCCGGTCGGTGAAGTCCATCAGCAGTAATCTGTCGATTTCCGGATCGAGCAAAACTACGGGCTGAAAAGGCTGATAACGCACTAATATCTGGTCTAACATTCAAAAAGGTTGAGGCGGGAAAAATACGTAAATTCCCAGTAAATAATGGGTCATCCGATACTTAGACTATAGTTACTCTACGTTGATGCTGCGATCAAAAGGGAGCATCAACGTAGAGTAACTATAGTCTGAGTATAGACAAACCGATAGTAACTAACAGACATAAAAAAGGAGCGCTCCATCTTTTGATGGAGCGCTCCTTTTTTATATTTCAGACAGCATTAGACAACCAGGTTGATCATTCTGCCTTTTACGATCACGATTTTCTTAACTGGTTTACCGTCAATCCATTTCTGGACAGCCTCGTTTTCCAGTACTTCTTTTTCGATAGCAGCATTGTCAGCATCCAGCGGGAAGCTCAGTTCGGTACGTGTTTTACCGTTAACAGCTATCGGATAAGTGAATGCGCTTTCTTTCGTGTATTTCTCATCGAATACAGGATACGGTGCGTCCAGGATGCTGGTCGTATTGCCCAGCTGGTGCCACAGTTCCTCTGCGATGTGCGGCGCATAAGGCGCCAGTAATATGAGTACTGCTTCCAGTACGCTACGTTTGTTACATTTCAGGCTGCTCAGCTCATTCACACAGATCATGAACTGGCTGACAGCTGTATTGTAAGAGAAGTTCTCGGTATCTGCATCGATCTTCTGAATGGTCTTGTGCAGCACTTTTAGTTCTTCCGGCGTAGCCGCATCATTGTTGACGATAATGCCTTTCTGTTCGTCAGCGAAGAGACGCCACAGTTTCTTCAGGAAGCGGTGTACACCTTCGATACCTTTGGTATCCCATGGTTTGGATTGTTCTACCGGACCGAGGAACATTTCGTACATACGGAAGGTGTCTGCACCAAATTTCTCTACTACGTCATCCGGGTTTACTGTGTTGAACTTGCTTTTACTCATTTTTTCAAGCACAACTCCACAGATATATTTACCATCTTCAAGGATAAACTCAGCGTCTTTGTAGTCCGGTTTCCAGTTTTTGAAAGCTTCGATATCCATTTCCACACCATCTACGATATTGACATCCGTATGGAGTTCGTCTGTTTCGTATTGGCTTTTTAAACCATTGGAAACAAATGTATTTGTACCACGTACGCGATAAACAAGACGTGAGTTACCACCGATCATACCCTGGTTGATCAGCTTTTTATAAGGCTCCTGGAAGCCGATATAACCAAGGTCATACAGGGCTTTTGTCCACATACGGGAGTACAGCAGGTGACCAACGGCGTGTTCTGTACCACCAACGTATACATCCACCTGGTTCCAGTAGTCGGTTGCTGCACGATCAGCAAATACTTCTGTGTTTTTAGGGTCTGCATAACGCAGGAAGTACCAGCTGCTACCGGCATAACCAGGCATGGTGTTGGTTTCTCTTCTTATATGTGCGTCGATGTTTACCCAGTCGGTGATATTGGCCAGCGGACCTTCACCTTCTTCCCCTGGTTTATAGTTCTCTACGTGCGGCAGGGTAACAGGTAATTCTTTTTCATCGAGTGCATAAGGCGTACCGTCTTTATACACGATAGGGAATGGCTCACCCCAGTAACGCTGGCGGCTGAAGCCGGAATCTCTCATCTTGTAGTTGATCTGGCGTTTGCCTATACCCAGTGCTTCTACTTTATCGATCACTACGTCCATCGCATCCCGCATGTTCATACCATCCAGGAAATCACTGTTTTGGAGGATCGCATCTTTGGTAGCATTGGCTTCTTCACCGTTGAAGGCGTCGCCTATGATATTGGTAATGTGGATATCGAAGTGTTTGGCAAAGTTGAAATCGCGCTGGTCGCCACAAGGTACGGCCATGATAGCACCGGTACCGTAGCCTGCCAGTACGTATTCTGAGATCCATACCGGGATACGCTGTCCGTTGAATGGATTGAGTACATATGCGCCGGTAAAGCAACCTGTGATCTGCTTTACTTCCGCCATACGCTCTCTTTCGGAGCGGCTCTGCACATAGTCCAGGTATTTCTCTACGTCCTCTTTTTGATCAGCAGTCGTAATGATCGATACGAGGTCATGCTCAGGGGCCAGTACCATAAAGTCCACACCAAAGATGGTATCAGGACGGGTGGTATATACGGTCACACCGGCATTTTCAACGCCATCTATCTGGAAAGTGATCTCAGCACCCTGGCTCTTGCCGATCCAGTTACGCTGCATTTCTTTCATCGCATCGCTGAAGGATACTGTATCCAGTCCTTCCAGGAGGCGGTTCGCATACTCGGTAATACGCAGGAACCACTGTCTCATTTTCTTTTTGACAACCGGGAACCCGCCACGCTCGCTGACACCATTGATCACCTCATCATTCGCCAGTACGGTACCCAGCGCTGCGCACCAGTTTACTTCTGCGAAGGCCAGGTAAGCCAGGCGGTAGTGCATGAGTATTTCACGCTGACGTACTTCGGAGAACTGTTTCCATTCCCCGGCGGTGAATTTGATATAACGATCACCGGGACATTCGTGCGCCGCATTACCGGACTGTTCGAAGGTGCTGATCAGTGTGGAAATCCTTTCTGCTTTCTGCAGAGAGCGGTTGAACCAGCTGTCAAACAGTTGCAGGAAAATCCACTGTGTCCATTTATAATAGCCTGGGTCGCTGGTTTTTACCTCACGTTCCCAGTCAAAAGAGAATCCTATGTTATCGAGCTGCCTGCGGAAGGAAGCCAGGTTATTGGCAGTGGTCACTGCCGGATGCTGACCGGTTTCCAGTGCATATTGCTCTGCCGGCAGACCAAAGGCGTCCCAACCCATTGGGTGGAGCACGTTAAAGCCTTTTAGTCTTTTATAACGCGCATATATATCCGATGAAATATATCCAAGTGGGTGTCCCACATGGAGTCCCGCTCCCGAAGGGTAGGGGAACATGTCCAGTACGTAACATTTGGGTTTGGGGCTATTGTTGCTGACCTGGTAGGCTTTTGTCTCTACCCAGCGTGCCTGCCACTTTTTCTCAATCGCCCTGAAGTTGTATTCCATATAATTAATAATAATCTGTCTGTTCTGTCCCGTGAGGCGGTTCAAGCTACCCACGTGTCAGCTTAAAATAACGTTAAAGGATGACAAAAGTAAACATAACTCCTAATTTTTATTATTTTCGCCATTAAACGGTAGATTAATGGCGCAGCAACCCGGCAAATCATCATCAAAAAAATCTAAACCTTCCTATCTGTACTCTATTATTGGGGTGGCTCTTGTCCTTTTCCTCCTTGGAACATTGGGACTGATCGTCATTCATGCCAATAAACTGAGTGAATTCTTTAAGGAAAGTATTGAGATACAGGTGATTCTAAGGGATAATGTGAAAGAGGACCAGGCCATAGCACTGCGTGATTCTATTGCTTCCCGTCCTTACGTGAAGTCTATCGAATACGTGTCCAAGGAGATGGCTGCCGACCGTTTCAAAAAGGAATTTGGTGAGGATTTCATCACCCTCTTACAATATAACCCTTTGTACGCAAGTATCAATATCAAAGGTAATGCGCCATACGTGAACCCTGACAGCCTTCGGATCATCGAGGCCAATCTGTCACAACAGAGCATTGTAAGAGAGATCTCTTATCAGCGTGGGCTGGTAAGCAAACTGAATGAAAACGTTCGTAAGATCGGACTGGTGATACTCGGCATTTGTGTGCTGCTGGCACTGGTAGTGATCGTACTGATTGACAATACAATACGCCTGGCGATGTTCAGCAACCGTTTCCTGATCAAAACCATGCAGATGGTAGGAGCGACCCGCTGGTTCATTGCCAAACCGTTCGATATCCGCAGTATCATCAATGGCGCTATCAGTGCCCTGATGGCAATAGCTGGACTGATCGGGATTGTTTATTTTGCAGACCAGCTGCTGCCGGAACTGGCAGGCATGAGGGACTATTTCATGATGGCAGTGCTTTTCATCGGGATGATCATAATAGGTATCTTTATCTCCCTGGTGAGTACACACCGCTCGGTAATGAAATACCTGCGTCTGAAGCTGGATGACCTTTATTAAACTGATAATTACACCATACTATAGATATGAGTAAAGCAACTAAGACAATCAATGTCGAGAAAACAGGCGTAGAGGCCCGTGCTGTTTTTCCAAAGGAAAACTACAAGATCATGGTTGCCGGACTGGCAGTGGTAGTAGTGGGCTTCCTGTTAATGATGGGCGGCAACAGCGACGATCCTAATACCTTTAAACCTGAAGAAGTATATAGCTTCCGCCGTATCACACTGGCTCCTATCGTTATCTTACTGGGACTGGTGGTAGAGATCTACGCGATCATGCGCAGACCTAAATAAGCAGTAAAAAGATATGATTTTCATATGGCGATGACCAGTTCATCGCCTTTTTTTTGATAAACAAGCAACCTCAGAAATTTAAACCCGTTAATTGTCATGGAACTCTGGCAGGCTATCATTATTGCAATTGTCGAAGGATTAACCGAATTTTTACCTGTATCATCTACAGGACATATGGTAATCACCAGTGCATTGTTAAAACTCAACAAAGACGAATTTACCAAGCTGTTCGAAGTATGTATCCAGTTAGGCGCTATCCTGGCGGTAGTGGTACTTTACTGGAAGAAATTCCTGGTATTTGATAAGAACCGGGTGAACTTTTATATCAAACTGGTAGTGGCCGTATTACCAGCATTGATCGTAGGGTATCTGTTTGCCGATAAAATTGACGCCCTGCTGGAAAGTCCGCTGGTCGTTGGTATTACATTACTCGTAGGTGGTGTCATACTACTGTTTGTGGACAACTGGTTTACCAAACAAACCATAGAAAGGGATGAAGATATGAGCCTGTTCAAGGCTTTACGTATCGGTTTCTGGCAATGTGTGGCCATGATACCAGGTGTAAGCCGCAGCGCAGCTACTATCATCGGCGGTATGCAGCAAAAGCTGACCCGTAACGTGGCGGCTGAATTTTCCTTCTTCCTCGCTGTACCGACCATGGCGGCTGCCACTGGTTATAAACTGCTGAAAGGACGTGAATTGCTGATGTCTAACACAGACAACCTGAAACTCCTGTTGATCGGTAATGTTGTAGCATTTGTTGTGGCAATGGTCGCGATCAAATTTTTTATCAATGCACTGAAAAAATATGGCTTCAGAGTATGGGGCTACTATCGTATTGTGGTAGGTATTGCTATCCTGGTGGCTATCGGCCTGGGATATAAATTGTCTGTGTAATCTTAACTTTCCATATGGCCCCGTCTGCATCTGACGGGGCTTTTTGTTCCTTCATTAATTTTTATGAGAATTATTATCCTGTATCTGTGCTATATGGCATTGGCATGTGTTGCTGTTGCCCAGCGAAATTATGTTCCGGCAACTATCATTACTTCCCAGAATGACTCCCTGAAAGGATTTGTTGATTTCCGTGACTGGTTTATGCCGCCAAAGGAAATTATATTTAAGCAGAGTTTATCTGACGCGACTGAACAACATTTTGGCCCTGGAAATATCAACGGCTTTAAGATCGGAGAGCCGGACATCGAATATGTCGTACGTAAAGTAAACATAGATATTACGAAGGAAGACTATTCCAGTGATAAAGAAGCATGGGAGCGTACCATACAGGACACGATCGTGTTTCTGAGAAAACTGGTAGGCGGTACTTATAATCTTTATGAATATGCTGACATGCATGCAAGAGTGCACTACATCGTGGATGGGACAAATACGCCTGTTCAGGAACTGGAAAAAGTAGCCGCATTTGTGAGGCGTTCAAATGTGGAGGGCATGTATACTGATAACCGCTACCAGAAACAGTTGGCTACGTTATTTGCAGACAACCCTGCATTAGCACGTAAAGCAGAAAATGTAAGTTATCACGAAAAGAGCCTGGTCAAACTGTTTGTCGCATATAACAGTGCAAAAGATCCGTCTACAGTGAAGGTCCCGGAGGCTAAGAGTAAGATCAGATATCCTGTGTCTTTTGGTTTAATGGCTGGGATATCTTTTAACTCCTACGATTTCAGGGGGGCTGCTTTCAGACTGGATGGTCCTGCAAAATCGAACAGTAGCCCTGTAGGAGGTATCTGGCTGAATATTCCTTTTGGAAGAGTGGCGCGTAATGTGTCCGCTGATATAGAAGTGATATATAAGCAGTCTAAGACCAGTTCCATTACTAAAAAAGGAGATTTTAGCAGATTTGATTTTCGTTATCTGCAACTGAATACACTGGTCAGATATACTTATCCTACCAAAACAGGCATCAAACCATATATAAATGCGGGACTCGGGAATGGAATGGCCATAAAAATTGCGCAGAATGACTTTGCCTATGCATCCAGACCAGATGAATGGCAGATTAATATTGCCGGTCCACGCAAATACGAGCAATCACTTGTGGGTGGTATTGGTGTTATGATATATAGACTGAGTGCTGAAGTCCGCTACAATAGCGGTAACGGCTTTTCTCCTTATGTAGGAGGAAAAACGGCCTTCAACAGTTTACAGGTACTGGCTAGATTGAGTTTTTAACCTTTCACTGCCAGTAACAGTTCCAGATCGGTATACTTTAACTTGAATTTTTCGCTGAGATGATAGTTGGTCAGCGCGCCTTTGTACAGATAGATACCGTTACGTACACCGCGCTTGATCCATACCAGGTTTTCAAATCCGCCATCATCGGCAGCCTCCAGCAGCAGGGGCATCAGCACATTGCTGATAGCTTCTGATGCTGTACGGGCAAATCCGGAAGGGATATTAGGTACGCAGTAGTGTACGACGTCGTATTTCTTAAAGACAGGATTTTCGTGGCTGGTGATCTCAGAAGTTTCGAAACAGCCACCACGGTCTATACTGACGTCAACGATAACAGAGCCGGCTTTCATATTGCTGACCATCGCTTCCGTTACGACAATAGGCGTACGGCCATTCTGGGAGGAGAGAGCGCCTACGGCTACATCTGCATTGCGGAGTTGTTCTGCCAGCACTTTTGGTTGCATCACAGAAGTGAATATACGTACGCCGATGTTATTTTGCAGGCGTTTCAGCTTATAGATATTATTATCGAAGACTTTTACGGAAGCGCCGAGGGCCATCGCTGTTCTGGCAGCAAATTCGCCTACGATACCCGCTCCGATGATCACCACCTTGGTAGGAGGGATGCCCGTTACGCCACCCAGTAAAATGCCCTTTCCTTTATTGCTGTTACTGAGATACTGACCTGCCAGGAGCATGACAGCACCTCCTGCAATTTCACTCATCGCTCTCACAATAGGATAGGTGCCCGCATCGTCTTTCAGGTTCTCGAAAGACAGCAGGGTAATCCTTTTTTCCATCATCTTCTGTACCTGCTCAATTTTGAGCGCGGCAAGATGAATAGGAGAAATAACGATCTGGTGGGGACGCAGCAGTTCTATTTCCTCATCATTGAGAGGGGCGGATTTTACGATGATCTCTGCCTTGAAGACCTCTCTTTTGTCGTATAGGATCTCAGCACCTGCTTCTGAGTAATCGGTATCATAGAAATGGGAGCCGTCGCCTGCTTTATGTTCAACCACTATGTGGTGACCATTATTAGCCAGGATGCTTACCGCATCCGGCGTTAACGCGATACGGTTTTCCTGGAAGGAGTTTTCTTTTGGTATGCCTATAAATAAACGGGAATTTTTTTGAGGAATATCCAGCGTTTCTTCCAGCGGTGAATATGTAAAGCCAGCACTCACAACAGGTTTTTGCCTTTGCTCCATATGATTATCAAGATTGGTCCGGGTGATTTTTTCCGAGTATCCAAAGATACGTCATTTGTTGAAAGCATTATCCGGCGCGTAAAAGCCTTTTTTTGTCCGGTAACACTGATAACTGCAGCCGGATAGTATCCGGGGGCAGCAGGTCGCTAATGATATCAGGCCATTCTACGAAACTGATCGCATGATCGCGGTATATGGTATCTTCTACGCCTGCGGCGATGGCTTCTTCCTCGTCTTTGAGACGATAGAGATCGAGGTGAAAAATGCTATACTGCTGACCATTTTCCCTGAAAGCATATTCATTGATAATGGAAAAAGTGGGACTGGCAGTCGCGTCTTCCACACCCCTGGCCGCGCATAATGCTTTTATAAACGTGGTTTTACCTGCTCCCATCGGGCCTTCCAGTGTAAATATATGTTGCCCCTTGTAATGTTGCCAGAAGCTTTCAGCCGTGGCAGGCAGATCTTCCTGAGAAAATGTCCATTCCATGGAGTAAATTTAGCTAATTACTATGTCATTGGTTGCTACCCAGTTGCATTAAAAATCCCGGTACCCGGAACGGATTGATAATCTGTATGATAAGCCCGTATGCCGATACTCCGTTGCATTAATATTTTATTCGCGTAAAACGGTGCATGGTACCTTTGTAATGGTATTTTGATATTAATATTTATTCAGTAGAACATGGAAACGATCAGTTGTAAAGTAAGGGGTATGCATTGCACCAATTGCGCGCAATCGGTGTCCAGATACCTTGAACATAAAGGCATGCAGGACGTGAATGTGAGCTTCGCCACAGAAGAATTGAGCTTTACCCTACCGGAAGGCATAGCATCCGCTACTGAAGTACTGAATGGCGTCAGCCAGATGGGCTATCAAATAATACTGCCTGACCAGCCTCTGCCTAAAACAGCATTTCTCAATACCCTCAGCTTTAAATTTATTTTCTGCGCCATATTTACTGCTCCACTGTTACTGCATATGTGGGTACACTGGGGATGGCTGCATAACCCATATGTTCAGCTGGCTTTATCCACACCGGTATATCTGGTGGGATTATGGCATTTTGGCCGTAGCGCATGGCGTTCCCTGGTCAACAGACTGGCCAATATGGACGTATTGATCACACTGGGAGCTACCGCTGCTTATGGCTACAGCCTTACAGGTACTTTACTGCATCTTGGCAGTGAGTACATGTTCTATGAAACGGCTGCTGCGATCATTACGCTCGTTTTCCTGGGTAATCTGCTGGAAGAGCGTTCTGTTAAACAAACGACTACTGCCATTGCCGACCTGGCGCGTATGCAGGTGACGACAGCCCGGTTGATCACCGATCATGGGAATCACGAGCATATCCACGTTGTCGATAATCAGACCCTGAAACCGGGAGATAAGGTATTAGTCAATACAGGTGACAAAATCCCCATGGATGGCACCATTTACTGGGGTAACGGACATATTAACGAGTCTATGATCACCGGAGAGAGTGCGCCCGTATCCAAAAAGGAAAAAGATAAGGTGATCGGTGGCACCATCATGGAAGATGGCAGTGTCAAAATGTTCATTACCGCTACCGGAAAGGATACTGTATTGTCATATATCATAGAACTGGTAAAACAGGCCCAGGGAAGCAAACCCAATATGCAAAGACTGGCCGACAGGATCAGCGGTATTTTTGTAACTCTGGTACTGGGTATTTCCATTGCGACTTTCCTCGGATGGCTGCTTTTCAGTCAGGTCAGCACCGGAGAGGCCATTATGAAGAGTATTGCGGTACTGGTCATTGCCTGTCCCTGTGCAATGGGACTGGCCACGCCGGCTGCTGTGATGGTCGGACTGGGACGTGCCGCCAATAATGGTATTCTGATCAAAGGGGCCAATACGCTGGAGGCTTTTAAGGATATTAAATACGTGGTGCTGGATAAAACCGGTACCCTTACGACAGGTAAATTGCAGATAGGTAACTACCATTTTGAAGGAATGACCGAACAGGCCTTCAAAGCCACTGTATATAGCCTGGAGAAATATTCCTCACACCCGATCGCCCGTTCTCTTTCCGGTCAGTGGAAAGGACAGGGAGAAGCCGGATTGTTACAGGTCAGAGAGATCAAGGGCCGTGGTATGCAGGCAAAAGATACACAGGGCAATGAGTGGCAGCTGGGCTCCTATACGATGGCGGAACAGGCCACTAAAGATGACAGTCATAACATCTATCTGCTGAAAAACGGACAACTGGCTGGCTGGATCGACTTTACGGACGAGATCAGGCCAGATGCCGCTCAGATGGTGCAGCTATTGCAGCACAGGGGCATCAAAACGGTACTGCTGAGTGGAGATACGGAAAGAAAGTGCCGGGAACTGGCAGCACAGGTAGGGATTACCGAAGTCTTTGCCGGACAAACACCTGAGCAGAAGCTACAAAAGATAGACGCCCTGATGAAAGAAGCCGCCGTAGCCATGGTGGGTGATGGCATCAATGACGCTCCTGCATTGGCAAGAGCCAGTATTGGTATCTCCCTGAGCGATGCGACACATGTGGCCATGCAGAGCGCCAATGTGATCCTGTTGAATAACCGCCTGTCATCACTGCCACTGGCACTGGGACTGGGACGGCATACTTACCTGACGATCAAACAGAACCTTTTCTGGGCATTTATCTATAATATCATTGCCATTCCCTTCGCCGCATTTGGCGTATTAAGCCCTATTTCGGGCGCCGGCGTAATGGCCCTGTCAGATATCGTCCTGGCAGTGAACTCAGTCAGATTACGCTATAAAAAGGTGGTCTGAGTATTGCATCCTGTAGGAGCAGATTCTTTATTTTTACACCTGCTCAGATATGCTCAATCCATCCGACATACTCAAGAAGTTCTGGGGATACGAACAATTCCGTCCTTTACAGGAAGATATCATACAATCGATCATCAACGGAAAAGATACCCTTGCATTGCTGCCTACGGGTGGTGGTAAGTCTATTTGTTTCCAGGTGCCCGCCCTGATGAGACCAGGCCTTTGTCTGGTTGTGACGCCATTGATCGCACTGATGAAAGATCAGGTAGCAAATCTGCAGAAGCGGAACATACCTGCTGCGGCTATCTATGCCGGTATGTATTATCAGGATGTGGAGCGGCTGCTGGAAGAAGCCCGCAGAGGGAAGTACAAGTTCCTGTATGTTTCTCCTGAGCGTTTGCAGAGTAAGCGTTTCCTGGAATATTGTGATGGTATGCCGGTGAATCTGCTGGCCATTGATGAAGCACACTGTATTTCACAGTGGGGATATGATTTTAGGCCTGCATATCTGGAAATAGCGGCTATCAGGGAGTATTTTCCAGGAGTGCGTGTACTGGCGCTTACCGCATCTGCAACCCCTGAAGTACAGCAGGATATCTGTGAGAAGCTGCTGATGAAACGGGCGGCAGTATTTACCAAAAGCTTTGCCCGTGCTAACCTTTCCTATAGTGTTATTGAAGAGGATAATAAACCTGAAAAGCTGAAGCACATCCTGCAGCGGGTTCCGGGTAGCGCCATTGTTTATTGCCGCAACCGGAAGCGTACCCGGGAGATCGCTGATATGCTGGAACAGGAAGGGATTTCTGCGACCTATTATCACGCAGGACTGACCGGAGAAGAACGTACTGCACGGCAGGAATTATGGATCAATGGCCGTATACGGGTGATCGCCTGTACCAATGCATTCGGCATGGGGATCGATAAACCGGATGTGCGGGTGGTGGTGCATTATGATGCTACAGATGCGCTGGAAGCTTACTATCAGGAGGCTGGCCGCGCAGGAAGGGATGAAAAGAAGGCTTATGCCGTACTTCTGTATCAGCAGCAGGAACTGAATGAAATGGTACAGGCCATGCAGTTGCAGTTCCCCGAAATACCCGAAATACGTGAAGTGTACCAAAGTCTGGTCAACTATCTGCAGGTAGCGGTGGGTAGTGCAGAAGGGGTATACTATGATTTTGATATCAATGACTTTGTAAAAAGATTTAACCTCAATATCACGATCGCTTATAGTGCATTACGCATACTGGAACAGGAAGGGATACTGCAATTAAGTGAAAGTGTGTTCATGCCTTCGAGAATAGAGTTTGTGATCAGTAAACAGACGTTATATGATTTTACTGATATGCAGCCGGACTTTGAACCGATCACCCAGACATTGCTGCGTACCTATGAAGGCATCTTCGATACACCGGTACCGGTGTATGAGAAACAGCTTGCGCGTATTTTAAGAAAGCCGGAATCACAGATCATACAATGGTTACAGCAGCTGCATCAGCGGAGGATCATTCAATATAATCAGCGCAAGGAAGAACCGCAGTTGTGTTTTTCCCAAGAACGTGTATCAGCACAACATCTGCAGATAGATGCCGGAAAGATAAAAGAGCGTATGAAGGCATATAAAGCCCGGCTGGATGCAATGATAGATTATGTGGAGAACAGGGATATCTGTCGTACGCAGTTGCTGGTAAGATATTTCGGTGAAAAAAATACAGCGGAATGTGGTACCTGTGATGTATGTATAGAGAAGAAGAAAAGACCGCTGCAAGCAAAGGCAGGCGCCACGATTGCCAGTCAGCTGATCGCGCAGTTGGGGGATGAGCCGGAGGAATGGAGCGTAGTCAGGAACAGGCTCTCATCTATTGAAGAAGACGCATTACTGGAAGTGATGCAGTTCCTGATCCTGGAAGAGAAAGCAGGCAGGGATGCTGATGGGAAGGTCTATCTCAGATAATATGATTTTGTATAAAAAGCGAAAGCCGTACACCCTGAAGTGTACGGCTTTCGCTTTTTATACAAAATGATTGTTTTACAGTTTAACGATGCTACCGGTTTTGCTGCTTTCAAAAGCTGCTTCAATCACACGGATCACATTGACAGCATCAGTAGGCTGGACCGGTACAGGCGCGCCATTTGCGATAGCGGCATACATACCATCAAAGTATTCCAGGTAATTACCTTTTGGTGATGGCAGGTATTTTCTGATCACTTCTCCGTCTTTCTCTGTGTGTATCAGTCCCCATTCATGAATGCCTTCTATGCCCCATCCTGGTGCACCAGGCATGAGTCCCTGTTGCAGCATGGTTTCCTGCGTATCGGCTTTCGTTTTGATGAAAGAACCTTTACGGCCATGGAATTGATAGGATGGAATTGGCTCTCTGGTGATATAGCTGCATTTTAAACGAACACGCAGTTTATCATAGAAGAATACCAGTTCGAAGTAATCATCCACCAGGGATTCTTTACGGATGATACGGATATCAGCCCAGATACCGTCAGGCATACCGAACAGTTGCAGCCCCTGATCTACCAGGTGAGAGCCGAGATCATACAGACCGCCTGTTCCGGGTAATGCTGCTTCTTTATGTTTCTTGTAACTGAGCTCTTCGCGGTAGCGGTCATAGTGAATTTCTGCTTCCAGTATATCACCCAGATCGCCGCTGCTGATAACCTGTTGTACGATCTTGAAATCGCTATCGAAACGTCTGTTATGATAAACGCTTAGTAAAAGACCTTTGCTTTTAGCCAGCTCCACCAGTTCCTGTCCTTCTTTAGAAGCAACAGTGAAGGGCTTTTCTACGATTACATGTTTGCCCGCATTCAGTGCAGCTTTGGTGTACTCGTAGTGTGTATAGTTAGGCGTGTTTACAACGATCAGTTCCAGGCTGTCATCCTGGAGCATTTCTTCTACACTTTTGTACACTTTTACATCAGGATATCTTTCCTGAGCCATGTGTTTACTTCTTTCCACTACAGCCGTGAATGCAAATCCGGGATGTACATGAATAAATGGTGCGTGAAAAACGTGGCCTGACATGCCATAGGCGCATATGCCGGTTTTGATGATTTTTTCCATGTAATCTTTAGTTTGATCTATTGAGGCAATAAGATAGTGAATCTTGGGAAAATGATATCAATAAAATGTATGACAGGCAGGAATGTAAGGGAGGAATACAATAAAAAAGCCTGGCAGAAAGACGTTCGTTACGCTGCTGCCAGGCAATAATGTGATTGTAGCAAGGCTTAGTTCTGTACCGTTCCGGTCAGATGTAATTCTTTTTCCTGGTCAATGCCTTTGATCTTTACCCAGATGGTTTTGTTTTGTTGTCCAACCGAGTTGGCAGAATAAGTAGTGGTTACTTTTCCTGTTTTACCTGGCAGCACGGGTTCTTTCGTCCATGTAGGAGCGGTGCATCCGCAGCTGGTCCGTACATTTTCGATCAGCACCGGTTGTTTTTCCACATTGGTAAACTCAAAATTGACAGTAACGGGTTTGTTAAAAGCAGTGGTGCCGAAGTCAACATTTTCCTTTTTGAATTTTACTTTGCTGTCTGCAGGGTGTTCCGTAGCGGTAGAGGTGTTCGTCTGGGCTTGGGTGCATAAGAAAAAGAGACTGACAAAAAGGGTTAAAGCTAATTTCTTCATGTTATACTTTTGAGGGTTATAGATAAAGTAAATTTAAAGAAAATGTGGTAAACGCTATAAAGGATTTATTTTAGCTATCCGAAGCCCTTTTTAAACCCTGAAATATGTTACCGATACAACAATTGACTGCCGCCGGATTTGGCGCTTACCGTACATCAGTTAACCAGCAGGAACATCATGAAGCCCTTCTTGCTGCTATATATGCCGGATGTAATCTGCTGGATACAGCAGCTAATTATCTGAATGGCGCTTCAGAAAGGCTGATAGGAGAGGTCTTGTCAGCGCATCAGCTCAGAGAGAAGGTTTTTATTGTGACGAAAGCAGGTTATGTACAGGGTGAAAGTCTGCCCCTGCTGGACACTGTAGACGCTGCACTACTGGAAAATGAAGTGATCACTTTCTCCGAAAGGATGAAATATTCGGTCCATCCGGTATACCTGGAATTACAGCTAAAACTTTCTTTACAGCGCATGCAAACTGATTATGTGGATACATTCCTGCTGCATAATCCTGAGCATTATTTCCGGCAAACGAATGTAACACTGAGTAAAGATGAGTATTATCATCGTATCAGAAAAGCATTCATATGGTTGGAATCACAGGTTGATAAAGGTCTGATAAGATACTATGGTATCAGTTCCAATACCTTTCCTTTTGATACGGCGGCAGATGATACCACAGACCTTGACAGACTGCTGGATATAGCGCGCAGTATCCGTTCCGGACATCATTTTAAGTTTATACAGTTCCCTTTTAATCTGATTGAGCAGCAGGCGCTTATGCCACATCATAATGGACGTAGTATTATAAGTGCCGCAAAGGAAAATGATATCATCACTATTGCAAACAGACCATTGAGTAGTCAGCAGGGAAATGAGATCATCAGGTTTGCATCCTATGAGAAAGAGACAGCAAAATTGCAGGCGGAGAAAGATGTGTTGCTGGTGGAAAAGGTGATAGCATTAATACAACAACGAATGATAAAGAATGGTCTTGAAGAAGATGTGTTGTCATTGCCGGTTGTGAAAATCATTCATGAGCGGTGGATGAGTATAGGTACTCCGGATGCGGTGGAGCAAGTGTTTCAGACACATTTGTATCCACTGATCAGAACATTGTACGATAATAATATTCCTGTTACACATAAACGCATGTACGAAAAACTGAAGCAGTTGTGTAAAGATTACTCACGAAAAGAACTCACGTTGAAGGCTGCAGCATGGAGAGAGAAATTTGTCCAAAATGGCTTTTTACCTGCTAACGATAAACGAAAAATTTCCGAGCTCGCGTGTGAATATTGTCTGAAAACCGGTATGGACCACGTTTTGGTAGGAATGACAAAGAAAGCTTATGTAAAGTCGATTGAGCGTTTGTTCTCAATACGTGACTAAATTTTTTTGGAGGATTGGAAAATGTTACTAAATTCGTTTTGAAGATTAAAGAAAGGAAGTAAGAAGTGTTGCCCAATAAACTAAGACCCATAACATAACATCCACAACACTATGTTACCCCTCAATATCACGCGGAGACCGGATCAGTCAACAGATTTTATTGATGATCTCAGACTGCAGGATAAGCTGGAAGAACTTGCGCAAACAATAAAAATACTGGTATATAAGGAGGACGAAAATATCATATCCCTACTGGACATCAATGATGATGATATCTTTCTGGAACCCCTGTTATTTGCCTGGTTTAATAACGCAACAGCTCCCAACCGTCCTTCACTGGAACAGATCCTGTTTGGATACATTTCTGAAGAACAGCGCCCAAATTCGTTTACAGCGACATTTGATCCGCATGGTATAGCTTATCTGCCTAAGATGGGAAGCATTTGCCTTACCGGTGCAACCCATGTAGAAACAGCGCAGGTGCGCTATAGAGGAGGAACTACCTTTGAAGTAAGACATGGAGATACACTGCTGACACATACTTTTGTGCCGCTGCAGATGGTTGGTGGTTTTGAATTACTACCATTCAATCATCCGCTGTTTTATAAGTATTTTGTCCCTGTACGCGAAGACGCTGTTGTAGATGCATCAGCGATCGATACCTACAACATCAGCGTGTTACAGCGCGATAACCTTGAACGTGCTTTGAAGCTTATTGAAGTACACTGTCCTGCCTTCTACAGGTTATCCTGTATGACAAACCGCAAGATAGTGATCTTTAACAGCGAACCAGTTAACAGCTTTGCTACGAAAGAATTACAGGGGACCGTGTTCCTGAATGCAAATGCGAACAGCAGCATCGCTTTTTTCCTGGATGATCTTATACACCAATGGTCACACAATATGCTCAACGCTTACATGTTCAATATGGACGAGTATTTTGTGATCAATCCTGAACTGAAATTATTATCAGATTATTCAGGGATAACAGCTGACAAAAGAAATATCTACGATGCTTTCCATGGAATATTTACCGTGGCACAACGTGTGAAATGTTTTGATGTGTTGTTTCGGTTAAAGGATGCATTCTCCAGAGAGGAACGCCATGAACTGATAGCCCGATACTGTGACCAGAGCCGGAGATACAAAACCGGTATGCAGAAAGTTGTTTTTTCAGAAGTCTATACCGATGCAGGAGAAAATCTCTATACGTCCCTGCATGAAGGTATTGAGCATACACTGGAAAACATCCGGCATATACTGGACCGTGCGGACTTCTCCAATCAGGTTTCCAGGTTTAGTTATCCTAATTTTTGTCTCTTAAATGATTACTCAATAACCAGCGAATAACCAATAGATCCTGTTCCGATTTGCTTTTAAATGAAAACCTATGATGAGCGCTTGTAAAAAGACAGCGTCACTGTTAGTATTGTCTGTACTCATTCACCTACAGGTGTTAGCCCAGGTACAGATAAGAGGAACAGTGAAGGAGGATAGTACGCAGTTACCTATCGCATATGCAAAAATTACAGTGTTGAATCTGCCCGATTCGGCAGTAGTTGCCAGTGCCGAAAGCGATGCTGCAGGTGGCTATGAGATCAGACACCTGAAGAAGGGAAGCTATGTGCTGAAAGCAGTATTGATCGGTTATAAGGAAGCTTCTGCACTATTGAATCTTTCAGGTGCTGACAATAGCGCTGTAGAACAGTCATTGGTGTTGAAAAGAGACCCCCGTCTGTTAAAGGAAGTGACTGTCGCATCGCGGAAGCCACTGATAGAATATAAGATAGATAAGATCGTCCTGAACGTGGAGAAAAGTATCCTTACAAACGGAAACTCTGTGTGGGACCTGCTGGGGAAATCACCTGGTGTTGAAACCAGCGGAAGCGCCGTATCTATCCTTGGTACTACAGGCGCTGTCGTACTGATAAATGGTAAATCGACCTATCTGCGTGGAGAGCAGTTGAGCAACATGCTGAGAGGTATGGCCGCTGATCAGGTAAGTCAGATAGAGATCATCAAACATCCTTCTGCCCGCTATGAAGCAGGACAAGGCGTTGGCGTGGTCAATATCAGGACAGTAAGAAATCAGGCGGAAGGCATGAATGGAACAGTGTCTTTTACATACGGACAGGGAAAGTATGATAAGTACAGTCCTGCGTTGAACCTGAACTATAAAGTAGGGAAACTGAATGCTTATGTGAACTATTCTTTCATGAGCATCAAAGATTATCAGCGGCAGCCGTCTTATGTTGATTACGCAGATCAGACCGTACCGGTTTACTTTGATCAGCAGCAATACGCACGTACGATCAACAGATCGCATACGCTGATAGGCGGGATGGATTATACGATCAATGCAAAGCATACGATAGGTTTTCAGGTCAATGCCCAGCGGGTGCGCAGGAAAAGTCTGTATGACAATGATACCTATATCTGGAGTAAAGGCAATATAGATTCTATTGTACATACCAATAGCGCCATCAGATATCCTTCGGGCGTGCAGTTGTATAACGTGTACTATAATCTGACAATGGGTACGAAAGGCTCCCTGAGTGTAAATGCTGATTATGCACACTACAACGCGGACAACGGACAGGATTATTTCTTTTCCTATTTCAATCCCAATATGGAAGAGCGTAAGCCCTCCGCCTACTTCAGGAATGATGCGCCCGTGAAGCTGAATGTAAAGGGGCTTACAGTAGACTTTACAAGAAAGCTGCAAAACGATTATACCCTGGAACTGGGCGCCAAGAGTACCTGGATGGAGAACAACAGCGATCTTGTTTACGCAGAATTACAGGGCGATAAATACAGGGTAGATACGTCACAGCTGAATAAGTTTGACTATACAGAAAATGTCAATGCCGCTTATTTTAACCTGGAAAAAGCATTTAAGAAATGGACGATAAAGGCTGGTACCCGTGTGGAACAGACCATTGCAAAAGGCAGTGTGCTCCGGCAGAGCGATATCGTTGACAGAAATTATTTCAGGGTATTCCCATCTGTGTTCGCACAGTATGTGGTCAATAAAAACCATGAGTTTAATTTTTCTTACACGACCAGCTTTGAACGGCCGAACTATAACTATCTGAGTCCGCTGGCCATCCGGAGAGATCCCAATGCATATTCAACGGGTAACCCTTTCCTGAAGCCTTCTTATACCAATACGCTGGAACTGGCCTATATATTCAGGAAGAAATACCGTGTAGCGATCGAGATAGATAATATCAGAGACAGGATCGAGCAGTCAGTACAACAGCATTATGATACACAGTCATTGCAGAACATCATTGCAAATATTGATCACTGCTATTACTACCGTATTTACTTTATTATTCCTGTCACGATCACGAAATGGTGGCAGAGTAATATCACCTGGAATAATTACCTGATACAGTATAAGACGCCTTATCTGAACGGTACTTATAACATCACCAAACCGGTGTTCTATATCAATGCGAATAATACATTCCCTATATCTAAGAGTCTGACAGCAGAGATGACAGCTTATTACAGAACGCCATCGCTGAATGGTCTGTATGAAGTAGGTACACGTTTCTTTGTGGATGCAGCTATCCGTAAAACATTCTCTGCAAAATTTTCAGCTGTATTAAGTGTAACGGATATCTTCTATACCAACAGGTGGCAGTGGGACATCAACTACCTGGACCAGCACTCCGGATATAAGACCTATACCGACTCAAGGGTTGTTAAACTGAACCTCAGTTATAAGTTTGGCAACAGCAAACTGAGAACTGCCAGGAGACATACCATCGGTATTGGCAGTGAAAGGGACAGAATGAGATAATTGTTAATTACAATACAAGGGTTTTACAGAGGAAGCCGAAAATCTGAAACAGAGTAGGCGTTAACCAAATAAACGTTCATTGTATGAAAATGGGTAAAAACAGCTCCAAAGCTAACGAAACAAAGAAAAAACTGACCATCGAAGAGCTGAAAGCAGCTGCACAGTCAGTGAAAGCAGAAGATGCACTGGCAAAAATCGTAGGTGGTACACTCGCATCTTGCCACACTACGCTGGAAGCAGCATCTGCGCTGTAATCGAAAAAACGTAAGAGTGTAAACAAGGGCAGTAGCAATACTGCTCTTGTCTTTTTCCCTTCACTAATAACTCCGCAATATGGATAACGAATTAACAACGTTCCATGCCGGTGATACGATCGTTGCCGCCAATGCAGGATGGACCTTCTCCGGTAAAACTGTGGCTGCCTTTGACACACACGCTCCCAAGTCGATCCCCTTATATCATGAAGGACATGACCTCATTGTGAAATTGTCCGATTTCTTTTTGTCTGACGATTCAGTATGTTATGAAATAGGCTGCTCAACAGCTGAACTTACCAAACAGTTGGCCATTAACTGTAAAGACAAAGATGTTGAAATAATAGGCGTAGACAGGGAAGCAGATATGATCAGTGCTGCAAAGGAAAAATGCAGCGCGTATCCGCAGGTTTCTTTTATTCATGATGATATCCTGGATATCGACCTGAAGAAAAGTGACCTGATTATCCTGTATTATACGCTTCAATTTATAAAGCCGAAGGTACGGCAACTGGTGGTGGACAAAATATACAATGCGCTCAACTGGGGCGGCGCCCTGATCATGTTCGAAAAGGTACGGGCGAATGACGCACGTTTCCAGGATATTGCAACCAGCCTCTATACTGAGTTTAAGCTGGCGCAGGGTTTTACTGCCGGAGAGATACTGGCGAAGAGCAGAAGCCTGAAAGGTGTATTGGAACCTTTTTCTACTACTGGTAATAAAGACCTGCTGACAAGAGCCGGTTTTGTCGATATCCTGTCTGTGATGAAATATGTTTGTTTTGAGGGTTTTCTTGCTATAAAATAATTCAGATGATTACATATACTGACATTGCTGCCGATCAGATGATCTGTCTGCAATGCGGATCACCTCTTATAAAAGAGGAAACATACAGTTGTGCCGTATGTCATAAAGACTATCAACACCTGCATGGAGTGCCATTGTTTGTGAGCAACGAAGAAGAATATATTGCCGGTATGGCAAAACAATATGCAGATTTTGCCCAGCAGAAGGAAACTGAACTGAGTGAACTGGAACAGGCTTTTGAGAACAGGCCCTACAGACAGATATACTGGCAGCAATTAAGGAAAGCGCTGTCCGGTAATAATGAGCTGATAGGCACACTGGTCAATATGCTGTGTGAACGCGTGAGTCCTGCTGCGCTGCTCAGGACAAAGACTTCGCCGGTATCAGCGGCGGTGCTGAAAGATTTTCAGTACCTGAAACGGGACTGGTGCTGGCTGGAAGAAGGTGAATTGCAACTTTCTGAAATACTGGGGCCGCTGGAAGAAGTGATCAGTGAAGCAATCAGCGACCGGGAGAACATCCTTGTGGCGGGCGCCGGAGTGGGACGTATTGCTGTAGAACTCTGCGGCTATTTTGAAAAGGTATATGCAACGGACCTGTCCTTTTCTATGCTCTGGTTCTTTCAGCAGTTGCTGAAAGGCGCGAGTATCAATTTCCATGAAATTAACTACACGAATATATTACAGGATACCTATGTGGCCAGGGAACTGACAGCCAGTTATCATGCGCCTTTCAGTGGATATACGTTGCCTGAAGTGAATGATAAGCTGTTCTGCTACATTTCGGATATCCTGCATTCTCCTCATAAAGATGGTAGTATCTCTGCTTTCTGTTCTGCTTATTTCACAGACGTGCTGGCCCTGAAGCTATTACTGCCAGAGGTGAAAAGGCTGTTGAAACCGGGAGGTGTGTTTATTCATCTGGGCCCACTGGGATATGGTTTTGAGGATGTCAGCGAGAAACTGGCCGCCAATGAGATCAAAGCAGCTTTTATACGGGCAGGCTTTGAAGTGGTAAAGGAAGAAGTGATCAGGTGTAATCACCTGGAATCGGAACTGTCTATGCAGACAGTCACCCTGAAGAACTGGCTGGTGGTGTTCCGTAAGAAGGAGTACATACAGCAGCCGATAGTGGGTACTACCATCTTCGGCGTTTCTGAGGGCATAAAATATGAAGTGAGAGGCCGTCTGGAGGAAGATATTCCGATGGACCAGATCATGATCCGTACGGCAGATGGTGAGGCGGTTATCATCGCGGAACTGGCTTTTGATATACTACGTTTCCTGGCTACGCCACAGACATTCGAAGCATTGATCTCACACCTGGACAGTTATTATGAGATCGAAGCGCCTTCTATGATAGCAGATGTATTGCTGCATCTTGAATCACTGAAAGTGATCAACAGGATCTAATTATCTTAAACCATTATCAGTTGATCAGATTTTCCTCATTTCCGTTCTTCAGGCAGCTGGACCAGATGGACTGCGGGGCAGCCTGTCTGAAGATGATCTGTGCTTTTTATAAAAAGAATTATTCCATTCAGCAGTTGCGCGAAATGTCAGGTATCACCAGACAGGGCGTCTCTGTATTGGGGCTTTGCGATGCAGCTGAACAGATCGGGATGAAAACCCTGGCCCTGAACATCAGTTTTGAGTCACTGGTCAATGACGTACCGCTGCCTTGTATCGTACACTGGCGGCAACGGCATTTTGTGGTGGTTTATAAAACCGATGATAAGCATATCTGGGTGGCAGACCCCGCTTTCGGCAAGGTAAAGTACACCCACGCGAAATTCCTGGAGGGCTGGTTATACAACAGGAAGATTAAAAAGGAGGAAGAGCAGGAGGGGTTTGCACTGTTTTTAGAGCCTTCTGCGGAGTTTTATAATAAAGAAGGACAAGTAGCAGGGAGACCCCTCGATCTGCGATTTTTGCTGCCTTATTTACGCTCACATAAGCAGATACTCTATCAGGTAATGATAGGAGTACTGATCTTGTCTTTTATACAGGTCGTTTTCCCTTTTCTCACAAAAGCGCTGGTCGATAAAGGCATCCGGTTCAATAACCTCAATTTTGTATACCTGATCCTGGCGGGACAACTGGTATTGTTCCTGTCACAGACAGGGGCTGAGATCGTACGCCGCTGGCTGTTGCTGTATATGAGCAAGCGGGTAAATATCGCCATCGTATCGGACTTCCTCGTCAAAATGATGAAATTGCCGATCGCTTTCTTCGACTCCAAAATGATCACTGATCTTATTCAGCGTATAGAAGATCAAAAGCAGATAGATACCTTCTTATCCAATACTTCACTCAGTGTTTTGTTTTCCCTGATCAACATATTGTTGTTCGGGACAGTTCTATGTGTGTTCAGCTTTCCTTTGTTCCTGATCTTTCTGGCCGGCAGTGTATTATACTTCACCTGGATCATGCTGTTCGTAAAAAAGCGGGCTGTCCTGAGTTATAAAAGAAGGGATGAGTCGGTGGAGAACAGGAGCAGCATTCTTGAGATCATGCATGGTATCCAGGAGGTGAAGCTGAACAATAGTGAACGTCGCCGCAGGTGGGAATGGGAGTCTGTACAGAACAGGGTGTATAATACGGCGGTGAAGGAACTACGCCTGGAACAATTGCAGGTGGTAGGCGGTAATTTCCTGTTGCAGCTGATGAATATCATTATCACTTTTGTGGCTGCGTGGTCAGTGATCGAAGGCAGGATCACGCTGGGTGTGATGCTGGCCACACAATACATCATCGGACAACTGGCAACGCCATTGAATAGTTTTGTGGCATTTATCCACGGCGCTGCAGAAGCCCGTATCAGTATAGAGCGAATAGGAGAGGTGTTGAATGTGGAAGAGGAAGATAAACAGAAGCGCATTTTCGATGTATCTGACGAAGCGGATGATCTGGTGCTGGATAATGTGTCCTTCCGTTATGGGAGCGCCAGTTCCCGGCTGGTACTAAAGAATATCAGTCTGACCATTCCCCGGGGAAAGGTGACGGCGATCGTAGGCACCAGCGGAAGTGGTAAGACGACCCTGATGAAACTATTGCTGAAGTTCTATGATCCTTCATCTGGCAGTATCAATCTTGGAGAGCAATCACTGGAAGCAATGGACAGCCGTCACTGGCGTAGTAATTGTGGCGTAGTGATGCAGGACGGGTTCATTTTTGCAGATACTGTTCTGCGTAATATCACAGAATCAGATAATGATTATACCATCGACAAGGAAAGGCTGCAACAGGCGGTGCATGTTGCGAACATTGAAGATATGATCGAGCAATTGCCTTCCGGTTACCATACCAATCTTAGTCATGGTGGCATTGCTTTAAGCGGTGGCGAATACCAGCGGGTATTGATCGCGCGCGCGGTCTATAAGGGGCCGGCTTTTCTGTTCTTTGACGAGGCAACCAGTTCGCTGGACGCTAATAATGAGAAGGTGATCATGGAGAACCTGCAGGAGTTCTTTAAAGGCAGGACGGTTGTCATCATTGCACACCGTTTAAGCACTGTAAAACACGCGGATAAGATCATCGTACTGGATAAGGGCGAGATCATCGAAGAAGGCGATCATACGGAACTGGTAGCCCTGAAACAGCATTACTTCAAACTTGTAAAAAATCAACTGGAACTGGGAAAATGATAAAGCGGTATAAAGCAATTGACGAGGTACCTGAGAAAGGTGATTTTGTACTTGAGGTACAGAAGGATAAACCTCACTGGTTACTCCGTTATGGTAACCTGCTCATTCTGGTATTTCTGGCGGCGGGGATATGCTTATTCCTGTATTGGAAAGACCGGATATAAAAAAAGCCGGCATATGGCCGGCCTGTCTCATTATTTTGATGCTGATCAGAACCAGCTACTGCTTTTTTTGCTGCTTTTACCACCAAGGCCAAGGGCGCCCAGCAGACTACGCGTGATGATATTGGCGGCAGTACGTCCTACCTGTCTGGCTGCGGAGCTGGTCAGCACAGTTTCCAGCACGCTCTTTTCTTCTTTCTGTTTGCCACCCTTTGCTGCAGGCTTTTCCTGCTTTTCTTCTGCCGTTTTTTCGGCTGCTTCCTGGAGTTTGGCAGTTAATATCTCGTACGCACTTTCATTGTCTATTTCGCGGTTATATTTCTTCACCAGCTTAGACGCATTCACTAATGTATCAGCTTCTGCATCGGTCAGCACGTCCATACGGGAGCGCGGAGATACCAGCATTGTAGCGGCAAGCGGTGTAGGCTGGCCTTTTTCGTTCAGACAGGTAAAGAGGGCTTCCCCTATGCCGATCTGCGTCAGCAGGTCATCCGTTTTATAGAATTCAGAGAGTGGATAGTTTTCAGCGGTCTGTTTGATCGCCTTTCTGTCATTCGCAGTAAACGCGCGCAGCGCATGCTGTACTTTCATACCCAGTTGTCCCAGTACGGAAGGAGGTACGTCCATAGGGTTCTGTGTACAGAAGAATATACCTACGCCTTTTGAGCGGATCAGTTTAATGATAGTTTCGATCTGTTGCAGGAGGGCGGTGCTGGCTTCCTGGAATATCAGGTGTGCTTCATCTATGAACATCACCAGCTTTGGTTTTTCCAGATCGCCTTCTTCCGGCAGGGTAGCATAAAGTTCCGCCAGCAGACTTAACATGAAGGTCGAGAACAGCTTCGGACGGTCCTGGATATCGGCTACTCTCACAATGGAGATCACGCCACGGCCATCATCACTGATATGCATCAGGTCGTCCACTTCAAAGGAGGCTTCTCCAAAGAAACGGTCAGCACCCTGTTGTTCCAGGCCGATCACTTTCCGGAGGATGGTACCGGCAGATGTGGTGGATATTTTACCATAGTCTTTCTCCATTTCCGCTTTTCCCTCATCGCTGACATATTGTAATACTTTTTTGAAGTCTTTCAGGTCGAGCAGTGGGAGTTTGGTATCATCGCAATACTTGAAGATCATGGAGACCAGACCTTCCTGGGTATCGTTCAGTTCGAGGATCTTAGAGAGTAATACAGGGCCGAACTCACTTACCGTCGCACGCAGGCGGGCGCCTTTTTCATCACTGAGGGAGAGCAGTTCCACCGGGTAGGCAGAAGGTGACCAGCTGCCACCTATTTTCTGGTAACGCTCTTCAATTTTTGCATTGCTGGCGCCGGCAGCAGCCACACCACTAAGGTCACCTTTGATGTCCATCAGGAGGACAGGAACACTGGCGTCGCTAAGGGCTTCAGCTATGACCTGCAGGGTTTTAGTTTTACCGGTACCGGTGGCACCGGCAATGAGACCGTGTCTGTTGAGTGTTTTCAGGGGTATGAATACATCTGCGCCGGTTACCACTTCGCCATCCAGCATGGCGCATCCAAGCTTAACGTGTTCACCCTTAAAGGAATAACCATTGCGGATATATTCCAGAAATGCTTCTTTCGTTGCCATGGTGTGCAAATTTTTACTGAAGATAAAGAAAAGCGATTTCGGACAATAAGGCTTCACAAAAAAATTACGAATGCCTGGTGAGGAAAAGCTTGCGCTTTGTCCGCACCTGACATTCGTAATAACTAACGGTGTTAATAGCCGTTACAGGTCTTCTTCGCGTTCCAGCAGCAGAATAGCTCCCTGTGGAACGATATAGTATTTTTCGCCCTGGTAAGCTACTTCGGTAGAACCACTTAACAGGAAGATGGCGAGGTCGCCTTCTTTGGCCTGCAGCGGAATGTATTTCACTTTCTCTTCTTCTGGTTTCCATGCTTCATCTTCTTCAGAAGGAAGTGGAAGGGCGTATCCGGGACCTGTTTTGATCACATATCCCTGTTGTACCTTTTCCTTTTCCTGCATGCCTGGAGGAAGGTATAAGCCGCTGTCGGTGCGTTCATTCTGAGTGGTCAGTTTGATCAGCACGCGGTCTCCTACAACAATTAGCTTCTTCAATTTATTGTCTTGCGTCAAATGTATAGCCATGGTAATATAACCTCCTGTGAAGGTATTGCAAAATGTGTGCAGCAGGGATACATGGTGCCAATATGGCACTACTTATACATCAGAAAGTCTGAATGTATCTGCTACACGGATGCCTTTATCGGTCATCTGCACAGTGCAACACTCTGTTACAGGATCGTGTTCAAAAAACAGAATATATTTATTCCCGACGGCCTCCTGGAGGAAATTTTTTTTCTCCTGAAGGGTTGTCATCGGGAACATATCGTAAGACATGATATAAGGGATGGGAATATGTCCCTTGCTGGGCAGCAGGTCGGCCATATATAGGATAGTTTTATCCTTGTACTGGATCTGTGGCAGCATCATGGAATCAGTATGTCCATGTACAAAACGGACGTTAAAATCATTGCTGAAAGGAATGCCTTCTTCTCTGGGAATAAATTTCAGCTGACCGCTTTCCTGGATAGGGAGAATGTTCTCTTTCAGAAAGGAGGCTTTTTCACGTTCATTGGGTTTGGTCGCCCATTGCCAGTGTTCCTCATTGCTCCAGTAGGCTGCATTTTTAAATGCGGGTAACAGTTTATCTCCCTGTCTTTCTATACAACCTCCACAATGATCAAAATGCAGATGTGTCAGAAATACGTCTGTAATGTCATTGCGGCTGAAACCATGTTTTGCCAGGGAGCTGTCGATCGAATCATTACCATGCAGGTAATAATGGCTGAAAAACTTCTCATCCTGTTTATTACCGATACCGGTATCTATCAGGATCAGGCGGTCGCCATCCTCGATGAGCAGGCTACGCATGGCCCAGGAGCACATATTGTTTTCATCGGCGGGGTTCAGCTTATTCCAGATACTTTTAGGTACAACGCCAAACATAGCGCCACCGTCCAATTTAAAATTGCCCGTCTCTATTGTATATAACTTCATGGTGTTGTCAGTTGATTGCCTGCTGAAGTTCGTGAATTTCAGCTTTTTGCAGTGAGGCTTTTTTGTTTTTTCTGTGCTGAGAACAGCCAGATCAATCCGATCACAAAGAAAACGATGAGCGCCAGTACAGAATTACGCATACTGCCTGTCAGTTCGTGAATGTAACCGAATGTGGTCAGTCCGACAGTGATGGATAACTTCTCCACTACGTCATAATAGCTGAAGAAGGAGGTGGTATCTTCTGTTTCCGGCATCAGTTTGGCGTAAGTAGAACGGCTGAGGGATTGTACACCACCCATGACGAGTCCTACGGCAACTGCCAGCATATAGAAATCGTTAGCCGTCTGCATACGATAACCGGCCAGACAGATACCGATCCATAATACGATCACGACCATCAGTACGGGCAGGTTGCCAAATCTGCCGGAGAGTTTTGCCATACCCCATGCACCCAGTATTGCTACCACCTGAATGGCGACAACTGCTACGATCAGGTTGGTGGAAGGCAGATGTAATTCCTGGCTGCCAAAGATTGTAGCCGCCATCATTACGGTCTGGACACCCATACTGTAAAAGAAGAAACCACGCAGGAAGTTTTTCAGTACAGGCATGGTCTTTACCTGTGCATATACTTTCTTGAGCTCATTAAACCCTTCGGTCAATGCGCCCGCTTTATGTTCCTGGATGGTACCCTTGGAAGCAGGCAGACGCAGGAAGGTGATCTGCGCAAAGCCGATCCACCAGATACCGGTGAGCAGGAAAGTCAGCCGTACGGCATCTCCGTCACTGAGACCAAATGGTTTTACCGCTACCAGTACAAACCCGATCAGCTGTAATATTACACTACCGATATATCCCATGGCGAAACCTTTTGCGCTGATCCGGTCACGGTCTTCGACAGCCGCCAGTTCAGGCAGGTAGGAGTTATAGAATACTAAACCGCCACAATAGCCAAGGGTAGCGAGGATAAAGAATATGACGCCATATTCCACATTACCGCCCCTGAAATTGTACAGGGCGATACAGCTCAATCCACCCAGCCAGGTGAACAGCATGAGATATCTTTTCTTATTCCCTCTCGTATCGGCGATGGAGGAGAGGATAGGGGACAACAATGCCGCCAGTATAAATGCGGCTGCCATTGCATAGTCATAGAGTGCGGAGTTGACGAAGTATTTACCAAAGAAGGAGACATTGTCGCCTGTTTCAGCAGAATGGGTCGCTGAGGTAAAGTAAATAGGGAAAAAAGTGGTGGTAATTACCAGGTTGTACACTGAGTTCGCCCAGTCATACATCGCCCAGCCATTGATTACTTTTTTACTGGCAGTTTGCATATTGAGTAAGTAAGTTAGTGATCAAATATAAGAAACAAGACATAAGTAGCAGTTATCGGGGCTGCTACAAGAGGGGGAGCTTATTTATAATCCTGTATTCTGATCTGGTTGGGACACATGAAATATTCCTGTTCATCATTGGAACTGACAATGATCATGCGGTCGCCACTATAGTCAGTGATCAATTGCTGATAAAGCCGGGTACCTGCGGCATCCAGGTTGGTGCAGGGTTCATCCAGTAATAGCACGGGTACGTCAGAGAAAATGGTCAATGCCAGTTTCAGCCGTTGTTTCATGCCGGATGAGAAGTTGCGGACCTGTTTATGCATGGATTTCTCCAGGCCTACAATGGCCACAGCATCAGCGGGAGTAATATTGGGAATGAAGTTTTTGAACTGCAGGTGGAATTGCAGGCTTTCTGCGAGTGTAAATTCTTCCACCAGTTCAAGATAAGGAGCAGCGATGGCACAATGCCGGAAAAACTGATCATGACTGAGCAGTTCTTCCGGTGTGCTATAGGTAACGGTGCCTTCATTCTGGTGAAGGTGACCACTTATAACCTGTAATAAAGTTGATTTTCCCGAGCCATTGGGACCCAGTATGGCATATCGTCCGCCCTGTTCGAAGGTAGCGGAAACACGACGGAAGATCCAGTCGTAGTTAAAGCGTTTGCCTGTCTGGTCGAGCGTTATTTTCATTCGTCGCCGGCTAGTGACGTATAACCTTTCATAATGCCCCGGCCGGATTCACGGATGAAGGAGAGTATTTCATCTCTTTCGTCAGTGGCAGGATATTCTGCTTCGATGATACTGATCGCTTTTGACAGCTTGTATCCTTTCACGAATATCACACGGTATATGTCAAGTATGTGATTGATCTTTTCGAGCGAGAAACCTCTTCTTTTGAGACCGATAGAGTTTACACCTACATAAGACAGCGGTTCGCGGGCTGCTTTTACGAAAGGTGGTACGTCTTTTCTCACCAGGGAGCCACCTGTAACAAAGGCGTGATCGCCGATTTTACAGAATTGCTGTACGGCCACCATACCTGCAAGCACTACGTAGTCGCCCACGGTGATATGACCTGCCAGCGTAGTGCTGTTGGAGAATACGCAGCTGTTACCAACTTCGCAGTCGTGAGCAATATGGCTATAGGCCATTATCAGGCAGTTTTTGCCGATAACGGTTTTCCATTTGTCTTTGGTTCCTCGGTTAATGGTTACATACTCTCTGATGGTGGTGTTGTCTCCGATTTCAGTTGTAGTGTCTTCGCCAGCAAATTTGAGGTCTTGCGGGATAGCGGAAATTACAGACCCGGGGAAGATACGGCAGTTCTTGCCGATCCTTGCGCCTTCCATAATGGTGACGTTTGAACCGATCCAGGTGCCTTCACCGATCTCAACATTTTTGTGAATAACGGTAAACGGATCGATTTTCACGTTTGGCGCCACCTTAGCGTCCGGGTGAATGTAAGTAAGCGGATGGATCATTGCTATGGTTTAGCTTTCTCTTGTTTTAATGATTTGAGCGGTCAGGTCACCTTCAGTAACTACCTTGTTACCTACAAATACGGTCCCTCTCATTTCCACTATACCTCTTCTGATAGGACTCAGTAATTCCATTTTCAGGATCATGGTATCTCCCGGAACTACTTTCTGTTTGAACTTACAGTTGTCTATCTTGATAAAGTAGGTATCGTAATTATGAGGGTCCGGAACAGTGCTGAGTGCAAGAATGCCACCACATTGCGCCAGTGCTTCCACCTGCAGTACACCCGGCATAACCGGATTACTTGGGAAGTGACCCTGGAAGAATGGCTCGTTGAAGGTAACGTTCTTGATACCTACCACCTGCGAATCGGTAAGATCGATGATCTTGTCCACCAGCAGCATCGGAAAACGGTGCGGCAGTGTTCTTTCAATACGTGGTACATCGAAAACAGCTGGTTTATTAGGATCATAAACAGGCATATCCTTGATATGCTTGTTCTTCTTGATATATTGCTTGATCTTACGGGCAAACTCCACGTTGGAAGCATGTCCGGGACGGTTTGCAATGATATGCGCCCTGATCGGAACGCCTACCAGCGCCAGGTCACCTACGATGTCCAGCAGTTTATGACGTGCCGGTTCATTCGGGTAGTGCAGCTGAATATTGTTGAGGATACCTTCCCGCTGTGCCACGCTGATATGTTCGCGGTTGAACACTTTTGCCAGGTGGCCCAGTTGTTCTTCACTCACAGCTTTATCTACGATCACGATCGCGTTATTGATATCGCCGCCTTTGATCAGGTTGTTGGATATCAGGTATTCCAGTTCGTGCAGGAACACGAAAGTGCGGCATTGCGCTACTTCCTGTTTGAAGTCCTGCAGGCTGTTAAGATTAGCATGCTGGGTGCCTAATATCGGAGAGTTGAAATCGATCATACAGGTGATACGATAGTCAACAGCTGGTAATGCTACCATTTCTACGTTCTTTTTATCGTCGTAGAAGCTGATGTTGGTATCAATTGTATACCATATTTTTTTCGCATCCTGTTCTGCAATACCTGCTTCTTCTATTTTCTGGATAAAAGGGTAGGAACTGCCATCCATAATAGGGATCTCAGGACCATCGATCTCGATGTGTACGTTGTCTACTCCGGTACCAACCAGGGCAGCCATAATGTGTTCTATAGTACTTACGCGGGCGCCATTGTGTTCGAGCGTCGTGCTGCGGGATGTATCCACAACATAATCCACATCGGCCTTCACTACAGGTTGCCCTGGCAGATCCACACGTTGAAACTTAATACCATAACCGGGGTTAGCCGGCTTCAGAGTCATATTTACATGGGCTCCTGTGTGTAAACCAACACCCGATATCGTAACTGGGTCTTTAATCGTGTGTTGGTTAGACGACTGTTGATTATCCATATTTTGCTATAACTGTTTGTCCTACTTAATCATCAAACACCTTCCCGCACGGAAAGCAGTTGTTTTACCATGTCTTCCAATTCCTTCACACGTTTTTCCAGATCGGGCAAATTTCTAAAAATTGCCTGACTTTTTAAGGAGCTTTTATAATCAAAAGCAGGAGATCCCATCAGGGCTGAATTCGGTTCTGCAATAGATTTAGACAGGCCGCTCTGTGCATTGATCTTGGTGCCGTCAGCCAGCTGGATGTGTCCAACCAGACCAACCTGACCACCAATTACACAGTTCTTACCAATTTTAGTACTACCGGAAATACCCGTCTGTGCCGCGATCACTGTATTGGTGTCTACATCTACGTTGTGAGCGATCTGGATCAGGTTGTCCAGTTTTACGCCCTGACGGATGATGGTAGACCCCATGGTCGCACGGTCAATAGTGGTATTGGCGCCGATCTCAACGTCATCATGTATGATGACATTACCGATCTGTGGTACTTTTTTGTAGGTGCCATCAGGCTGAGGTGCGAAACCAAAACCATCTCCACCGATCACACAACCTGCGTGCAATATCACGCGGCTGCCTATCACACAGTTTTCGTACACTTTCACGCCTGGGAAGAGGGTGGAGTCATCCTTTACGATCACATTATCACCCAGGTATACGCCAGGATAGATCTTCACGTTGTTACCGATCACGACATTCTCACCCAGGTAGGCAAAAGCACCGATGAAAACGTTCTGTCCGGTCTTTACAGACGCAGGAATATGAGACGGCTGTTGAATACCCGTCTTATTACTCATGATCTGCTTATATTTTTCAAGTAAAAGGGCGAAGGCGCTATAGGCGTCTTTTACCCTGATAAGCGTCGATTTTACAGGTTTTTCCGTTACAAGGCTCTCATTCACTATCAGTATGGAGGCATTGGTAGTATAGATAAACTCTTCGTACTTAGGATTGGCGATAAAGCTGAGCATCCCTTCACCCGCCTCTTCGATCTTGGCGATGTTGCTCACTTTTACGTCTGGGTTGCCTTCCAGCTTACCATCCAACATGGTAGCCAATTGTAATGCGCTAAACTGCATAGTTATTAATTAATAATGTTATCCGAATCTGACCAGCTATCAAAACGCTCTATTTTGCCTATCGTATTTTTTTTATTCTTAATTGATAATTAGCCATTCATCAGATTTTTGGATGACAAATGTAGAATTTTTTTACGGGTATAGCCAGAGTATGACTAATCAGGGCATTATCAATGGAGGAAATGTCTTTTACGGTGCCGTCTTTGAAAAGAATGTTAATCTTCTCGTTGTTCATATTATATGTACTGAGGCAGGCAGTTCCGGTAAAAACAAAATAATCCAGATCGGCGTCACTGATGCCATATTCCCGCTGTACCTTTTGTTTCAGCAGCTGGATACTTTCCATGTCAAATGCCTCGCTGTTCAGGATGCATTTAAATAAGTTTCTGTCAATGAGCCATTTACATAACAAAGAGAGCACTTTGTCGGGATGCTGCGCCCAAACTTTAATGGCGCCCATGATGTCATAGTCGTCCAGCAGACAGAACTGCTGCAGACAGGACGGTTCCTGCTCAAAGTTGGCCGCGGTAATGGTATGATATAAAAAATACTGCAAAGCCGGTGAGGCAAAGAGATATTCTCCTTTTAAAGCCAGTTCTTTGGCCCTGCGCAATATCTTAACCAGCAGATTCTCCGCACTTAGTACTGTTTTGTGCAGGTATACCTGCCAGTACATCAGCCTCCTCGCTATAATGAACTTCTCTATCGAATAGATCCCTTTCTCTTCCACCATCAGCTCACCACGGTGTACGGTCAGCATCTTAATGATCCTGTCGTAGCTGATCACCCCCTCAGAAACGCCCGTATAGAAGCTGTCCCTGTTGAGATAGTCCATTCTGTCCACATCCAGCTGACTGGACACCAGCTGGTGCAAAAATGTCTTGTGGTACCGGCCGTTAAATATTTCTATCGTCAGCGTCAGCGCCCCGTCCATTTCCCTGTTCAGCTCCTCCATCAGCCACTGGCTGATCTCTTCATGAGATACGCCTTCAATAATGCCGTTCTCCAGTGCATGTGAATACGGTCCATGACCTATATCATGCAAAAGTATGGCCATCTTTGCAGCAACCTCTTCCTCTTCCGTGATATCCACTCCCTTCCCTTTCAGTTCAGCAAGCGCACAACACATCAGATGATAAGCCCCCATACTGTGATGGAAACGGGTATGCATTGCGCCCGGATAAACCAGATGCGCCAGGGCCATCTGATGGATCCTGCGCAGGCGCTGATAATAAGGATGGGAAATCAATGTAAAGATCAGTGGATGGTCGATCGTAATGAAACCATATACCGGATCGTTTACAATTTTACGCTTGCGTTCTGCCATTGACCGTTCTCCTTTAGCTAGACAAAGCTACGTTAAGGAATTATTATCTGTAACTTTTTCTAATGTATAGACGCACGAGGGAAGTCTTTCCCCTATCTTACCCGCTATTTTAACTATTTTTATGATCGAAATTATTAATATTTGACGACAGCTTACGGAACATGTTGTTTTTTAACAATTTATTGTGCCCTCTGAAGAGCGGAGGAACGGTTTTTGACCAAATGAAAGCTTAACTTGAGTACGATAGTTGTCAGCGCCAACTATTCTTTACCTTACTATAAATACCATACTTGAATGAGTCAAATAAATATACTTTGGGTAGACGATGAGATAGAATCACTGAAGTCGCAGATCATATTCCTGGAAGCAAAGGGTTATAAGGTGTCAGCACTCACCAATGGGTATGACGCGCTTGAGTTCCTGAAGGAGCAGGTCGTGGATGTGGTTCTCCTGGATGAGTCTATGCCGGGTATAACCGGGTTGGAAACGCTGGGCAAGATCAAAGAGATCGATCAGCAGATCCCGGTCGTAATGATCACCAAGAATGAGGCAGAGAATGTAATGGACGAAGCGATCGGTTCACAGATCACGGATTACCTGATCAAACCCGTAAACCCCAATCAGGTGCTGCTGTCCCTGAAAAAGATCATCGATAACAAACGTCTGGTGGCTGAAAAGACCACTATTGCGTACCAGCAGGAGTTCCGTAGCCTTTTTATGGCGCTCAATTCCAACCCTGACTACAATGAATGGATGGATATCTATAAGAAACTGGTATACTGGGAGATGGAAATGGGTAAAACCAACAGTCCTGAAATGCTGGAAGTACTGAATAACCAGAAAGCGGAGGCCAATACCGAGTTCGCCAAATTCATCAGCCGTAATTACGCCAGCTGGGTAAATCCGAAGGCCAAGGAAGCGCCTGTCATGTCGCACACCCTGTTCCGGGATAAGATCGTTCCTGCTCTCGATAGCGAGGTCGCCAATTTTGTTATTATAATAGATAACCTACGCCTGGACCAGTGGAAGGCTATCCTGCCGATCTTCCTGGAATCCTTCCGTTTGGTGCAGGAAGATACTTTTTACAGTATACTGCCTACCTCTACCCAGTACAGCCGTAACGCGATTTTCGCAGGTATGCTGCCGATAGATATCGAAAGCCGTTTTCCACAGGAATGGAAGAATGATGATGAAGAAGGAGGGAAGAACCTGCATGAAGAGCACTTTTTTGCCGATCAGTTGCGCCGCCTGAAGATGGATACCCGGTTTTCCTACACAAAGGTGACCACCCATAACGACGGACAGCACCTGGTGAACAACATTCACAACCTGATGGCCTATCCGTTGAATGTCATTGTGTACAATTTTGTGGATATGCTCAGTCATGCACGTACCGAAATGGAAGTGCTGAAGGAACTGGCCGCAGATGAAATGTCTTACCGCTCCATTACTGCCAGCTGGTTTGAACACTCTCCATTGCACCAGGCACTGAAAAAACTCTCTGAAAAGAAGATAAACCTGATCATCGCGACCGACCATGGTAACGTACGCGTAAAAACGCCGATCAAAGTGATAGGAGACAAGCAGACAACGACCAATCTCCGTTATAAACATGGCCGTAACCTCAACTATGAAGCGAAGGAAGTATTGGCGTTCAGGGACCCGAAGGAAGCCGGATTACCACGGCCGAACGTCAATTCCTCTTATATTTTCGCGAAAGAGGACGGCTACCTCTGCTATCCTAATAACTATAACTACTTCGTTAATTTCTACCGGAATACTTTCCAGCATGGCGGTATTTCACTGGAAGAAGTGATCGTACCAGTGGCCAGACTGGTGAGTAAATAGGAGCTCCCGGCTTTTTCCTTATTTTTGTTGAATGAATTTTAAAGTCACGCCTAATAACCTGACCCGCCTCGAAAAAATATTTGGAGAGGCTAAGTATGAGTTGCGTTTTGAAAAAGGAACGTTCAACTCAGGCTATTGTGTACTTGAACACAAGAAGGTGGTTGTAGTTAATAAATTCCTGAACCTGGAAGGCCGTATCAATACCCTCCTTGATATCCTTGGTGGCATGGAACTGGATGAAACGATGCTTTCGCCAGAGTCCCTGAAACTGTACAAACAGGTACTGGAAAACAGGAATGCACCGGAAGCAGAAGATAACGCCGAAGAAAAATCACCTTCACCCGAACAACCTTCAGAAAATTGAAAGTAACCTTTTTAGGCACAGGTACATCACAGGGCGTACCTGTAATCGCCTGTGGCTGTCAGGTCTGTACCTCCTCCAACTCAAAGGACAAGCGTCTTCGCAGCAGCATCCTGATCAGTGATACGCCCGCCGGTAATATTGTGGTAGATACCACGCCGGATTTCCGTTATCAGATGCTCCGGGCCGGTGTAAAACACCTGGAAGCTGTGCTGATCACCCATTCACATAAAGACCATATCGCGGGTATGGACGATATCCGCGCTTTCAATTATTTCCAGCAACGGGCGATTGATATCTATGCGACAGAATTCAGTCAGCAGGTGATCCGCAATGAGTTTTCCTATGCTTTTGCAGAACAAAAATATCCCGGTATTCCGGAACTGAACCTGCGTACGCTGACCAGCGCATCTTTCAATGTCAACGGACTGGATATCACCCCTATCCATGTAATGCACCACCGCATGCCGGTGATCGGATTCCGTTTTAACGATTTTACCTATATCACTGACGCTAACTTCATAGCTGAAGAGGAAAAAAAGAAGATCATCGGCTCCAAAGTGCTGGTATTGAATACCCTCAGAAAAGAAAAACATATCTCTCACTTTACGCTTGACGAAGGCATCGAACTGGCCAGAGAACTAGGCGTTCCACAGGTTTATTTTACACATATCAGTCATCAGCTGGGACTACATGAAGAGGTGTCTGCAGAGCTGCCGCATGGTATGGCGCTCGCTTACGATGGCCTCGAAGTGATACTGTAACTTTCTGCCGGTAATGGCCGTTTTACAGGAAATCCCCTTCTATGCGATCTGTATTTGCTTCACTGTCAGCAACAGGGCTGTTCCTGTTTCTCCCGGCCTGTGATAAAAATGATGATCACACCGCATTAGTAAAAGGATTAAGAGGAAAAGTGATTTATACTTCCTGTGTGACCATTGCTGTACAGGTACTTAACAGCAATGTGGGTTCCACATGGACTAATTGTCATGATCAGCAAACCTATGAGCACATGCTCGATGCCGCATTGAGTGATTCAACAGGGATAAAGATTATTCCGGGGACTGAATTCACATTCAATATTGTTAGAAGAGAGCAGCATGCCGCATGTTATATGCTGGATTGTGCGCCTTCTGCATCAGCAACTATAAGAATTACCGACAACTGACTAAAATATCCCTTACATGAAACCTTTCTCCGCGATGATACTGTTGAGCAGCCTGTTAATGGTATCAGCCGGCTGTAGTAAAAATGACACTCAGGCTAATAATATCCTTCAGACAGGATTGAGAGGCAAGATCATCTATTCTTCCTGCGCTACCACTGTTGTACAGGTGCTGAATAAGGATATCGGCACGGACTGGACCAACTGTCATGATCAACAGACTTTCCAGCATGTGATTGGCGTAAATATCATCAACAGGAATGGGATAGCAGCTGAAGCAGAATTTAATTTTAATATCGTTCAGAAAGAACCAGAGATGAAATGTGATATGGGAGACTGTGGCCCCATCAACTATGAGACGATCGTGATCACCGGCAATTAACCTCAAATTTTATGTGTGTGCCGGTGTTGACGGCATCTATTATTCTCCGGTGAGTTTAACTTCGCATTAACCAATTCCGGTTGTTTATGCGATAACTTGCCCTGCTTTAAAATCGTTAACCCATGAAGCAGGCGTTGTGGAAAGCCTATTGCAGCTTTTCCGTAAAAGAACGGCAGGGAATTTTACTACTGTTATTAGTAACAGTTGTCTGTGCAGCAACACCTGCTTTGTGGGAATATTGTATGCCACCGGCAGCCCTGACTACAGACAGCACTTTGCTGGCTGAGGTCAGGGCGTTCCGTTCGTCGCTCGCTGTAACGCCAGTCACGGTAAGTGATAGCAGCAAACATTATCAGCGGTTTTACTTTGATCCGAATACAATTGATGCCGCAGGATGGTCCGCGCTGGGTGTACCGGAACGCACTATCCGGACAATAACGCACTATCGCGAAAAAGGAGGACAATTCCGTCGTAAAGAAGACCTGTTGAACATCTATGGACTAACACCTGCACTCGCTAATGCATTGTTACCATATGTGCGCATTGCAGCTGTGGCAGGGGAAAGAGATACCGGTCATCCGGCAGGAACGGCCTTTTCCGGAAGATTATCTTACAAAGGAGGAAGGCGTTTTCCGGAACTGGATATCAACACCGCTGATTCAATGCAATGGGAGGCGCTCCCAGGTATAGGGCCGGTGCTGGCTGCGCGCATTGTGAAATTCAGGGATAAGCTGGGTGGATTCTATGCTGTTGCACAGATAGGCGAGACTTTCGGATTGCCAGACAGTACATTTAATAAAATTCAACCGTACCTGAAATTGTCTACGGTTTCACTAAAAAAACTGGACCTCAATCAGACGGATGAAAAATCTTTGGCACAACATCCATACATCCGCTATAAACTGGCGCGGTTAATCGTACTGTATCGCAGTAACCACGGGACTTTCAGGCGACCGGAAGACCTTCTTGGCATACCATTGGTAGATGATAGTATTTATCGTAAAATTGAACATTACATCAAAACAGAAAATTCCCCATTATGAACTTTGAGCCCACTGAAATGCAGCAGCAGATTACACAGGTGATTCGCGATTTTGGAAAGACACATATGCAACCCTATATCCTCGAATGGGATGAGAATCAATCTTTTCCTGTTCAGTTATTCAAACAGTTGGGAGAACTGGGGCTAATGGGCGTACTCGTGCCCGAAAAATATGGTGGCAGCGGTCTGGGATACCTGGAGTATGTCACCGTGATCAGCGAAATATCAAAGATCTGTGGCGCTATAGGATTGAGCGTGGCCGCACATAACTCACTTTGTACCGGTCATATCCTGCAATTCGGATCAGAAGAGCAGAAACAGCGTTATCTGCCAAAACTCGCCAGTGCTGAATGGATAGGCGCCTGGGGACTGACAGAGCCCAACACAGGCTCTGACGCCATGAACATGAAATGCGTCGCACGCCGGGAAGGAGATGAGTGGGTACTTAACGGTACCAAATGTTGGATCACACATGGTAAAAGCGGTGATGTGGCCGTTGTGATCGCGAGAACGGGAGATGTCAGGGATAGCCATGGCATGAGCGCCTTTGTAGTGGAAAGAGGTACACCTGGGTTCAGTGGTGGTAAGAAGGAAAATAAACTGGGTATGCGGGCTTCCGAGACCGCAGAAATGATATTTGACAATTGTCGTATACCGGCAGCCAACATGCTGGGTAATGAAGGAGATGGTTTTATTCAGTCTATGAAAGTACTGGACGGCGGACGTATCTCTATTGCCGCACTTTCTCTTGGTATCGCTAAAGGCGCTTATGAAGCTGCGCTGAAATATGCGCAGGAAAGACACCAGTTTGACAAGCCAATTGCCAGTTTTCAGGGTATCTCTTTTAAACTGGCGGATATGGCCACAGAGATCATGGCGGCAGAACTACTGACCATGCAGGCGGCAGATGGTAAAACAAGAGGGGCCAAGGTGACACAGCACGCCGCCATGGCAAAATACTACGCTTCAGAGGTGGCGGTAAAGACAGCTAATGACGCCGTACAGATTTTCGGCGGATATGGCTATACCAAGGATTTCCCTGTAGAGAAGTTCTACCGTGACGCTAAGCTGTGTACCATCGGAGAAGGCACTTCTGAAATACAGAAACTGGTGATCGCCCGCGAAGCATTAAAATAATATGAACAAATTGATATAAAGTGGTCACACCGTCGGGCGTTTCCCGGCGGTTTTTTTATGTGTTTACAGGCCCATATTGACCTCCGTTTGATGCTATTTCTTGTATGAAAGAAAGAAATAGTTATCAATTTCAAAGACTGTGGAATAGGGGCTATACTCTCTTCACTCCTTTTCTTATCTTCATCTGACTAAATTAACTATGTCATGAGCTTCGAAGAACAATTACACCAAATGTTCCCTACAGCTGACGCAATTCCGGCCGAATACAGGCTGGAGAAGGAAGTACATCAGCGGGAATACCTTTCAGGTGGTGAGATGAAACCATGGAATGGCGATGTGCATACAGTGTTATCTCCGATCTGTATTCAGACAGCCAACGGACTTGAGAGAAAAGTGATCGGTTCCTATCCTTTATGTGGCCCGGATGAGGCGATGGCCGCGCTGGATGCCGCAGTACTCGCTTACAATGATGGTCGCGGAGAATGGCCTACAATGCCGGTACCTGAACGTATTGTCTGTATGGAGAAATTCACGGGCAAGATGATCGAAAAGAAACCGGAGATCGTTCAACTCATTATGTGGGAGATCGGTAAATCCTATGCCGATTCTGTTAAAGAGTTTGACCGTACTATCGAATATATCAACACGACCATAGACGCGCTCAAAGACCTGGACCGCAATTCCAGCCGTTTTGAAATTGAACAGGGTATTATCGCCCAGATCAGGCGTTCTCCACTGGGCGTCGTGCTTTGTATGGGACCATTCAACTATCCGCTGAATGAGACCTTTACGACATTGATCCCTGCGCTGATCATGGGTAATACCATACTGTTCAAACCTCCGAAGCACGGTACCTTATTACACTATCCATTGCTGGAAGCTTTTTCCAGCTGTTTCCCGAAAGGTGTTGTCAATACGATCTACGGTCGTGGTAACGTCATTATCGGTCCGTTGATGGAAACCGGTAAGATCAATGTCCTGACATTGATCGGTAGCAGCAGGGTGGCGAATCAGCTGAAGAAAATGCATCCGAAGGTAAACCGTCTGAGAGCGATCCTCGGGCTGGATGCTAAAAACGCAGCTATCATCACTGACAAGGCAGACCTTGACCTGGCTGTACAGGAAACAGTACTGGGTTCATTGTCATTCAACGGACAACGTTGTACGGCCCTGAAGATCGTATTTGTACACAGCAAGGTGGCAGATGTGTTCTTACAGAAGCTGAGCGCTGCTATCAGCCAGCTGAAGATCGGTATGCCATGGGAGAAAGGCGTATTCCTGACGCCATTGCCTGAGCCGCAGAAACCGGCTTATCTGAAAGAATGTATTGATGATGCAATTGCCAATGGGGCAAAGATCATCAATGAGAACGGAGGCGCTTCCTACGAATCGTTCGTGTACCCGGCCGTGTTATATCCGGTAAACAATAAAATGAAATTATACAGGGAGGAACAGTTCGGCCCTGTGATCCCGGTATTGCCATTTGATGATATCGAAACACCGATCGAATACCTGATCGAATCAGATCACGGTCAGCAGGTAAGCCTGTTCTCCAATGATGCAGACGAACTGGCTTCGCTGATAGACCCGCTGGTGAACCAGGTGAGCCGTGTGAATATCAATTGTCAGTGTCAGCGTGGTCCCGACGTATATCCGTTCACAGGACGTAAGGACTCTGCAGAAGGTACACTGAGTGTTCCGGATGCATTGCGTGCATTTTCGATTCGTTCAATGGTTGCCACAAAACAATCAGAAATGAACAAAAATTTGCTCAATCGCATCGTAAATGATCAGACTTCAAACTTTTTATCAACAAAATATATATTCTGATCAAAATATTATTAGTGGGTAAAATACTTGTTACAACACTATGAAATAGTTGTTTAACTATATTTTTAAATTATAATGTGAAGATTATTGTTATCTTTTTCTGCAAAAAAATGACTGTTAGTGGCTTAGGGTGATGGAATTGTGGATTAAGAACGTTAAATTTGGGTTAATTCATCACTCTTTACCATTTATCAACCTTCAACAAAAAGAAAGACAATCGAAACATTTTTACGCAACCCACAAGAAAAGCATCCGCTTCAACAAAGCGGATGTTTTTTTGTCCTGCGGAGAGTGTATAAACGATCGCTCTAACTGTTAGTAAGTCCCGGGTATGTGATCGACTACCGGACGAAAAGGAAAAAGGCCGATCTGTCTCAGACAGATCGGCCTTTTGTTATCCTTTCACTCCTGGTTTAGTGCTCCAGGAAATCATTTTCTTTACTTTCATCGGTTGTGCCACTGGTGCCAGCTCTTTTTTCAATATCAGCAAACCATTTTTCTACTGTACCTGACAGAAATACGGGTACTTTTCCCCTTACATACTCTTTCAGTATTTCGAAAGTTTTCACTGCCTGCTCATTGGAGAGTCCGGCTTTTTCTTGAAGTTCTTTTAAGAGGTCCATATCGTATTGCTTTGAGTTTAAAGGTAGGAGAAAATGCAGTAAGTATGAATTATATTCTATTTTTGCCGGAGCAATCCCCTATACCTATGAGCAGAATACCTGTTGGAATCCGCCATTTTACAAGGCGAGCCCTATCCAAAGAAGAGGCAGGATGCATTGATGCAATGCCTGGCGCGTTGCAACTCGAATATATCCAGTATTACTTTCACATCTGTCAGATACCGGTGATACCGACGAAAGCCGGCTGGTATGCACGTAATAAAGAGAACGCGATCGAAAAATTGCCGGAGGATATCGCAGCACAACTGAATGCGATCTATCATCCCCGTGTTTCGCTCTGGGCCTGTCTGGGACCATTGATGCTGATCATAGTAGTGGCGCTTGCTTTCCTGGTTAAAGGACTGGCCGCGTACTACACAGAAAAGCATATCCTATGACGTATTACAGAAAACGTGTCAGGTATAAACCTCACTATTATAATATTAATCCCTGTCTTATAAGACCATATCTATGTTATTCATTTTCGGCACTAATTCCTATGTCAGGAAAACGATCTATCCTTCTGAATTAAAACTGGCGGTACCGGCTGATATCAGCCGCTTTGAGTATGTGCAACATTACATACATCTCTTTTATCTTCCTGTCATGCCGATAGACGCAGGCTGGGTTGCCCGCAGTAAGGAAAATAAGAGGGTATCCTATAAAGTGAATCCGTTGCTGGAAGAAGGGCTCTGGAAGTTGTATGAACCCAGTGCACCGTTAGTAAGTTTCCTGTTGCCGGGGTTATTATTAATTGGTTTGCTGGTCTTCTTTGGCGTCAATATAATAAGGACAGAGGTGGAGAGTTTTAGCGGTAACAGCAAGCGGACAGATTGGGACAATACCGCTGGCATCAGATCACAACTTAATCATGCTGCTGTGCATGACTATCTCAGGTTTGGTAAAAAAGTCTTTGGTGCACAGGAGCGGCCAATATATGTGGAAGTATTATCAGTGAAAGACTCTGCCCTGTTATTACAGGTGGCAGATACGGCAAATGATCAGTTTTATCATGGGGAAGGTTTGCTTGAAATGTTTGATGAGAATATACCCACTATTCAGGCGGAATGGGTCCGTATTGATGCACTCAGGACAATTACCTTAAGAAACCAGGATATGGCCTTATTTGGGGTTAAAAACCTATCCCTGAAGCAGGTTGGACATATAGAAGACAAGCGGACTTTTGGTGTGCGTAAAGTAAACAGCTATGGTGAACAGGACGAACTGGTCATGGAGCATACCGGAAAAAACATCAGCATTACTGCTGTAAAGAACCTGGAAGGGAAGATCGGGCCATCTGATAAAAGTATGCACGCTCCTTATGAATTGCCTACGCTGTTTTCATTGAAATACCATGTTCATCAGACAGACAGCACTGCCAGATTTAAGGTAACCCTGAAGGATATGAAAGGACGTTATTTCTATTATACGGTCTCTGTGAGAAGTGATAAAGAGCAGCTGATGATCGTGCGGGATAGTTTATAGAAAAAGAAAAGGCGCTCGATGTTAACGAACGCCTTTTCTTTTTCCCTGTAGTATTAGTATAGTAAGTTTATTAAGCGACTTTCAGCTGTACGAGGGTGGATTTGTCCAGTCTTTCTTCTGCGTAAGCCCTTGTCAGTACGAAGGTGCTTGCATTGGAAGAAGGCAGGTTAAACATCGCGTCACTTAATACCACTTCACAGATGGAGCGGAGACCACGTGCGCCGAGTTTATATTCCATTGCTTTTTCAACGATGTAATCAACAGCATCATCTTCGATCACCAGGTCAATACCTTCTACTTTGAACAGTTTTTTGTATTGTTTTACCAGTGCATTTTTTGGTTCGGTCAGGATGGCTTTCAGTGCTTCATGATCGAGAGAGTTCAGGTAAGTCACAACCGGCAGACGACCCAACAGTTCAGGGATCAGACCGAAGGCCTTGAGGTCCTGAGAGTTGATGTAGCGGAGGATGTGCTTTTTGTTCTCTTCTTCTCTGTCTGTATTAACAGTGAAGCCGATACTATGTGTCTGCACCCTGCGGCTGATGATCTTGTCAACGCCGTCGAATGCGCCACCGCATATGAACAGGATATTCTGCGTATTTACTTTGATGAGTTTCTGCTCAGGGTGTTTACGACCGCCCTGTGGTGGTACGAGTGCTTCGGTACCTTCCAGCAGTTTAAGGAGACCCTGTTGTACACCCTCACCACTTACGTCGCGGGTGATGGACGGGTTATCGCTTTTACGTGCGATCTTATCGATCTCATCGATATACACGATACCACGTTCAGCAGCCTCTACATCGTAGTTACATACCTGTAACAGGCGGGTCAGGATACTTTCAACGTCTTCACCTACGTAACCTGCTTCCGTGAATACGGTCGCATCTACGATGGTAAACGGTACATTGAGCAGGCGTGCGATAGATTTCGCCAGCAGGGTTTTACCCGTACCGGTTTCTCCTACCATGATGATATTGGATTTCTCGATCTCCACATCGTCATCACCAACCTGTTGGTTCAGACGTTTGTAGTGATTATAAACGGCAACGGCCAGTATTTTTTTCGCGTCGTCCTGTCCAATTACATATTCATCCAGGAATTTCTTGATCTCTACCGGCTTCGCCACTTTAGGAACAAAGTGGGAAGGCGCTTTCTTGCCTTGTTGCTGAAATAGCTCCTGTTCTATGATCTCCTGCGCGTTTGCCACACAGTTCTCACAGATATGACCTTCAGCCCCAGCTATCAGTATCTGCACTTCATCTTTTGAACGGTTGCAAAATGAGCAACGGATTTTGGACTCTTTCATAGCTTACAAAGGTACATTAAAAGGGGGAAATGGAAATTAAGATGGGAATGGAAATTAGATAAAAAAAGGGTGCTGAAAAGTTATTTTCGCACCCTTTTTCATTTAACTTTTTCCGTAATCTATTATTGCGGAGTGTTGTTTTCCTGCTGTTTTCTTGGATTTCTGGTGAGTACGTCATCGATGATGCCGTATTCTTTTGCTTCATCAGCGGTCATCCAATAGTCACGATCTGAGTCTTTTTCGACTTTCTTCACTGGCTGGCCACAGTGGGTAGCGATGATCTCGTTCAGCTCTTTTTTCAGCTTAACGAACTCACGTGCAGTGATTTCGATGTCGGAAGTCTGACCTTCTGCACCACCATGAGGCTGGTGAATCATAACCCTGGCGTGTTTCAGCGCAGTACGCTTACCTTTTGTACCAGCTACCAGCAGTACAGCGCCGAAAGAAGCGGCCATACCAGTACAGATAGTTGCTACATCAGGAGCGATGATCTGCATCGTGTCATATATACCTAAACCTGCATAAACGCTACCGCCGGGGCTGTTGATGTACATCTGTATATCACGTGTACGGTCGGTAGATTCCAGGAACAGTAACTGAGCAGTAATGATATTCGCTACGTAGTCATTTACAGGGTCTCCCATGAAAATGATACGGTCCATCATCAAACGGGAAAACACGTCCATGATAGCCATGTTCATCGGGCGTTCCTCGATGATGTTTGGCGTCAGGGCATTGATCTGATGACGGGTATAGCTATCTACTACCAGGCTGCTGATCCCTCTATGCTGGATGGCATATTTCCTGAATTCGTTATTAATGTTCATGATGGTGATGTTTATTAGGTAATTTAGCAAATTCTTCGGCTGTTACTTCCTCATCCTTCACATTTACCTTATTTTCTGCCCAATCAAACAATTTCTGGGTCACCATTTCGCGGTAGGTCTGGTCCACGAATTTCTCATCCTGCAGCAGACGCTCCAGGTAGCTGTCCAGCCAGTCAGCGCCATCGGTAGCAGCAGCGCCACCAAAATAGCCCATAACTTTCTGTTTAGCAGCTTCTTTCACCTCGTCGAAAGAAACGTCCAGCTGATTTTCGCGGATCAGTTTATCGCTGATGAGTGTCCAGCGTAACTGATGATCAAAACCTGGATATTCTTTGTCAGCTTCTTCAGCGGTTTTTGGTTTTTCACCGCCGGTCTGCAGCCAACGTTTCAGAAAATCCTTAGGCAGCTCAATAGGCGTCTCGTGAACCAGCACTTCGAACAGGTCGTTGTGCAGGCGGTTGCGGCTTTCGGCATCCCAGGATTTTTCTATTTCTGATTGCAGTTTTTCGCGGAAGGCTGCTTCGGTAGTGATTTCTTCAGCAGGGAACACTTCTTTGAAAAACTCTTCGTTCAGTTCTCTTTTCTCTATTAATTCTACCTTGGTAATAGTCAGTTTGTAGTATTTCGCAGAGATATCTTCGTGCAGACCCAGTACATCGTGCTGGAACCACACCAGTTTATCTGCATCGATCGCAGCAGAAGCCAGCACTACAATGCTCTCTTCTTTTTTCTTACCCTGCAGTTCTTTCTGAGTAGCAGCAGAGAAATTCTTTACGAGGAAAGAAACTTCTTTCTGCAGACCGCCCTCTACAGCAGTACCCTGCGCGTCTGTTTCAACAACATTCAGGCCGAGTACGTTATTTTCAGAGGAAATAGCTTCAACTTCTTCAGATTTACCACCTCTTAACTGCAGGCGCTCGATCTCTTCGTTCAGCATTTCCGGAGTAGCCTTGATCTTGTAACGGGTCAGGGTAGTCTTTCCGGACTCAAGTGGAGTCACTTCGAAAGCTGGTTTCAGACCGATCTCAAAATCGAAGTTGTATTCAGATGGGCTATTGATATCGAAATTTTTCGCTTCTTTGTCCAGGGACAGTGGCTGTGCAAATATTTCCACTTTCTCATTCTGGAGATATCCCATCAACTCTTTTTCCACGGTTTTCAGTACTTCATCTGAGAAAATGGCCTGACCATGCATCTTTTTTACCATGCCTACAGGTACCATTCCTTTACGGAATCCTGGTATATTGGCGGTTTTGCTGAGTTGCTTTACTGCTTTGTCAAAATTCGGAAGATAATCTTCCTGGCTCACTTTCACAGTGATCTTATCATTCAATAAACCGATGTTTTCTCTGGTAACGGTTGCCATAATAGTTTAAATGTTCTTGTATGAAGCAATAATAATTCCTTGTTTGTATTTTCTGCCATGAAGTCACAAAGGCACGAAGGAATGGCAGCTATGTGGGAGTTACTTAGTGACTTAGCGCCTTAATGGCAATTTTCAGAAGCCGGTTGCCGGATAAAAAAAACGCTTAATGCTGAGGCAGTCTCTGCGTTAAGCGGTCAGCATCTTGCATTAAGCGTCAAAAAAAGTGCGGGTGATAGGACTCGAACCTACATGCCGTGAAGCACCAGATCCTAAGTCTGGCGTGTCTACCAATTTCACCACACCCGCATTTTAATATTTGTAAGAACTATTTCCCCCGTACAGAAATACTGGGAAAAGGACTGCGAAGGTATGTTTTTTTATGAATAAAAAAAATCAGACCCAACAGAATTTTTAACTCACTGTCAGTCCTTCTACAACGGGTCTTAACAGATGGGCCAGCCGCTCCGAAAAAGTCCTCGTATAACGGTTGTCAGGGTCCAGGGTAGGGTCAAGGATCGTAATGTGCATCCCCTTGAAATACCCGGAGTTAACTAATGGTATCAGGGTTTCCTCCAGTTCCAGGTAGGAGAGACCGCCCTCCTCGGGACTGTCCACACAAGGCATAATGTCGTTGTCCAGTACATCCACATCCAGGTGGACCCAGAACCCGTCCAGCCCTGTATGCCCCATCATCGTCAGGAATTCGGTTGTTATGGCATGTATGCCTCTTGCCCGTATAGATGGCAGATCATAATAATGGACTTGGCTGTCCCGTATGATCCGGACATATTCCTCGTCCAGCTCCCGGTTGCCAAAGGAATAAATGTGCTGCTCCATTATATATGGACGCAGGGAATGAATGTCACACAATTTGGGATGCCCGTTGCCGGATACGATCGCCAGTCCCATACCTGCCGCTCCGGCAGTGCCGGAATGGAAGGGTAACATATAATCATGGTGCCCATCCATAGAAAACAGCCCATAGCTGCCACCGGTACACTTCAGTCCCAGGGCTGTACCTATCAGGATACTACAGTCGCCTCCAATGACGATGGGAATGATATCCTTTTGAACAGACTCGCAAACCCGTTCTGCCAGCAACTGGCTATAGGCACAGATGGCGTCGGCATTCCGGACCTGGCTGTCCGGGTCTATGTCCATCGTATATGGTGGAGCAGGAACATTGATAACATGGGTAATGCCGGCTTCTCTGGCAAAGCCGTTCCGGCGTAATGCTTCCGGAAGAAAACGCACACCGGGTTCCACGCCTGGACGCGGTTCCTTCAAACCCAGGTTAGATGGGGCCTCAATGATCATGAAATTACGCATCGGTATACGGTTTTGTGTCGTTTAGCGTGGGTCATAACAGTTGTATACCGAAGATAAGTGCTTTCACGGAAACGCTGGGCGCAGTGGCTACCTTAAATTTTCTGTAGCGCCATTTCTACTGCTGCACTGCCCGCAGCTTTCGCCTTATTTCTGAAGAAAAGCAGGATGTTGACAGTAATAATGGCACTGCAACCCAGACATACTGCCCCCCAGTGGCCAACATTCCAGAGGAATAGTCCCATAGCGGAACCTGTTGCGCCCCCTATAAAAGTAGATGTCATAAATACCGTATTGAAACGGTTCCTGGCTTCCGGAAGAATAGAGTATATAATGGTCTGGTTGGTCACCTGTACCGCCTGATGGCCTACATCCAGGATGATGATACCTGCCAGGAGCAGGAAAATGCCACTACCGGTAAAGTAAAAACCGATAAAGCTTAGTAACTCACATACCAGTCCTATAATAATATTGTTACGGGGATCGCGTCCGTCACTGATCTTTCCTACCAGTGGAGCTGCCAGTGCGCCTGCGGCTCCTGCCAGTCCGAACAGCCCTATCTCAAAGCTCTTGTATCCAAAAGGGGCTGCAGAGAGGAATAATACCATGGTTACCCAGAAGGCGCTTACAACCGCAAAAGAAAGTGCATTGGTAACTGCCGCCTGTCTTAACAATGGTTGTGTCATGGCATAATGGGCCACAGACTTCATTAACTGACCATAATTACCATTGAAGGATGGCCGGCTCACCGGAAAACGGAGTCGCATCAGTACCATCAGTACAGCACAGACACCGGCTGCAATGTAATACATGGCCCTCCAGCCGTATAAGGAACCTATTGCACCGCTAAGGCTGCGGGAAGCCAGTATCCCTACCAGCAGACCGGCCATAATGGCGCCGATCGTACTGCCACGTTTATGATCCGCTGCAAGGGTTGCACCCAATGGCAGGATCAGCTGCGGTATAATGCTGCAGATCCCGATCAATACGCTGGCTATCTGTAAAATGATGAAGTTTTGTGCGGTAGCTGCCATCAGCAGGGCCACAATTGCAGCGCCTGTACCGAAAAGTATCTGTTTACGGCGTTCGAGGATATCTCCCAGGGGTACCAAAAGCAGCAAGCCCATGGCATATCCGATCTGTGTCAGATAGGTCACCCTTCCTGCTATACTCTCATGTAATCCCCATTCTTTGGCCATTAATACGATGAGTGGCTGACAGTAGTAGATGTTGGCAACGATCAATCCCGCGCAGGCCGCCATAAAGGCTGTATCTCCCTTTCCTAAGTGTTTCTGTTCCATTCCCTGAGATTTCTGATAAAGGCGCAAAGTTACGACAATTACCGGAAGCCTTCCAGAAGCGCAACAGCCCCTTTTGCCAGAAAAGAGGAACCGAAAGGAATACAGGCCTCATTAAAGATGACTTTCGGATGGTGCAGATAATAGTCCGGAGAAGCAGGGTCCTGTGCCCCCAGTAAATAAAACATGGAGGGCACCTTGCGGGAATAATAACAGAAATCCTCCCCAGCCAGCAATGGAACTTTTTCTAATGTATTTGCCTCACCGAATACATCGGTCAGACTGCCCTTCAGCTGACCGTGCACATCCTTATTGTTGAGTACACTGGGTATGGTGAAATAGAGGTCAAATATGATCTCCGTCCGGTGGATCAGTTGTAAACCGTCGATGATCTGTTGCAGGTGTGCGACCACACCTTCATAGATATCCAGGTTCAGGGCACGGATGGTACCTTCCAGTACGACCTTGTCAGCAATCACATTGGGTGCAACGCCACCGTTGATCTTGGTAAATGACAGTACAGCGGTTTCCATCGGCGGTGTTTGTCTGGATACAATGGCCTGGGCTGACTGTACCAGTTGAGACGCGATCAGTACCGCATCTATGCCCAGCTGTGGCGAAGCGCCGGCATGGGCTGCCTTTCCTCTTACCTCGATCGTAAAGAACCCGGTACATGCCAGGGCCGGACCAAGTGCATAGGATATTTGTCCGACGGGTAAGGAAGGATCTACATGTAATCCCAGCGCTGCCTGTACATCGTCCAGGTGACCGGCTTCCACAAATTTCCTTGCGCCGCTTTTCTTTTCCGGATCATTGGCGGGGCCTTCTTCAGAGGGCTGAAAAAGGAATTTGATGGAGCCGTTGAAGTCCATGTCTTTCAGTAAGGCTGCAGCGCCGATCAGCATGGTGGTATGAATGTCATGTCCGCAGGCATGCATTTTCCCACTTACAGCAGATGAAAATGGCAATCCTGTTTCTTCCTGCATGGGAAGGGCGTCCATATCTGCACGGATAGCCACACAGGGACCTTGTCCGCGTGTCAGTGTGGCGATAACGCCTGTGCCGGCAACATTTGAAATATAATCTATTCCCAGTCTGTCTAATTCCTGTTGTACAAGGCGGGATGTCTTTTCTTCTTCGTACCCTAATTCAGGTTGTGTGTGAATCTGTCTCCTGATCTGAATAAGCCTGTCCGTTAGTTGTGCGTCCATCTATGCAGCAATTTCCATCAAGGTAAGTGGTTTTTCCGAAATTCTCTCGGAGAACAACGATAACGCTTGCGGAATACAGCTGTGAAATAATTAGCGCCCCGATACCCACTGCTGATACTGATTTCTTTAATGCTAAGGGATGTTTGCGCCAGCAAAGAAGCTGCTTTTTTCATGCGGAGGTGCTCTATATAGCCTCTGGGCGATACGCTGAGCAGTTCTTTAAAAGCTCTTTCAAAAGTATTGATGTGCATGCCAGCCTGCTTGCTCAGTTCAGAAATACTTAGATGATGGTGATAGTGGTCCTGAATATATACACAGATTTGCCGCAGCTTTTGTGCCTGATCGCTGTTTTGCAGGTATTTAGGCGTAAGGGCATTGAAGTAAAGGGTCAGCAGTTCATGAAGTCTCGTATCAATATATGGCTTCAGGGCTTCTGCGGCAGCTGGCGATTGCCGCATTTCCAGCAATACTTTCAGATCGGAAACTTCCATACGGATGGCAGGCAGCATAGATGCACGGCGGGCCTGCCGCTGTTGCAGCTGAAAGATCTCTTCAAATGAAGGGTGATGGGCAATGAATTGCCGCAGGAAAGCAGGAGAGAAGGAGATGCATATCATCTCGTAATAACCGGGTCGCAGGTCCGCTGTGTTGTCGGAATGATCAGGAATGTAGTAGATACCAAATTCCTTTTCTATCAGCATTAGTTTGCCCTTTCCCTGCAAGCGACAGGAGATATTACCCTGTAGAATGCAATACATCGCCAGCATTGGTTGTGCAACGGAGGGACGTAATCTCACTTTTTCTTTCACGAAACAGTGCTGCCAGCTGATCACCCAGTCGGGTTCGCTGATCTGTTGTGTGATGTAACTACCAAAGGGTGCTTCTGCGTACGTTGTTTCAGTGGCTTGTGCGATCCGGTATTGCTGATATCTTTCCGGCAAGCTCTCTAATGTCCGGACATGTGGCTGCATCGATTCGGGAATGCCGAAATGCAGTGCCGGGGGATATAAGCTGGAGGTCATGTTCAGGCATTTAACCGGTGACTGTAATAAATTCTGGTTGTAATAATTCTGGCTACTTCCCAAATTTATGTCCCGGTACTGCGATGAAACTTCAGATGAATTGGCTGCTAAATATACTTCAGCCACCACTGGCTGTGCGTTTTCCGGTATTGCCAGAACCATTTACATGGTTTATAAAGTACCGCAACTACTGCTATCCACAACAGGTATACTATCGGTAATGGATAACCGAAATCTGCCGGACGGAATAAAAATGGAATGTTGGGATCAACAATATCTTTCGTTGTGTAACCGCTCAGGAAGAAGGCAGCTACCAGCAAAAAGTGTAACAGATAGAAATGAAGCACATAGTAGAAGAAAGGTACACTGCCATATACTTTTGCAATTTCCTGCCAGCGCCCTTTCACCTTTTCCAGTGCTGCCAGGGCTAGTAATGCCGGTCCCAGTGTCATACAATGAAAGTCCAGTGAAGGCGGATATTTACTGACATCAATAAACTCCAGTAAAGTATCAAATCCGTTTTTCTGTGCTTCCCATGGCGTAGGATTACCATACCTGTTAATTGCTCTCAGTACAATGAACAACAGGATAGCAGCACTGCCTGTTATCAGGAGAAAACGCCTGCGCGTTTCCGCAGGTATATTGTTTTTGAAATAGTATCCTGCACAATAACCAAGCAGCATGGCGCTCGTCCATGGTAATACCGCATAGAACGCAAATATGAAACGATTGCCGCCAATAGGGATCACCGTACCGAATGAAGTAAAGAACAGTTTCCAGAAATTACCAGGCAGATTGAAATAGTCCAGGATATTGTGTCCGAAGAAAAGTATCAGCCCCGTGATCAGTATCACCTTAAAAGAAGTCTGCAGCAGCAGTCCGAGTATCACCATACTGAAACCTATAGCCCAGATCACCTGTAAAATAAAGACATTGTAAAGCGGATTAAAAGTAAGTCCGAGTGTGACGATCACCAGCTCTGCAATGATCAGCCACAATCCTCTTTTTAAAAGGAACGCACTTGCTTCCGCTGGTGTTTTTCGTTGAGAAGAAAGGTAAGCTGACATCCCTGACAGAAATACAAATGTCGGCGCGCAGTAATGGGTGATCCAGCGTGTAAAGAATAACCAGGGAGTTGTCGTGTCCACATCCAGAGGATCGGCAGTCATGGCTGTATTGTGAAAGAAATCGCGGGTATGATCAAGCGCCATGATGATCATTACAATGCCACGCAGAATATCTATAGATGCAATACGGGGAGTGGATGACTGCATATGCTACGTTATTTACAGGTATGGTTGATACTATTGTGAATATAACGATGTTTAGGCAGCACAGCAATAACTTTCGGCGAATTTGATTTAAATTAGAGTACACTCCAAAAATCCACCATTGTCATGACTACACAAGAAATCGCTAACCGCCTTGTTGAGCTTTGCAAAAAAGGCGACTTTGAAGCCGCACAGAAGGAACTGTACTCTAAAGATGCTGTCAGCATAGAACCTTATGCAACGCCTGAATTCGAAAAGGAAACCAAAGGTCTTGATAAGATCTTTGAGAAAGGACAAAAGTTTATGTCCATGACAGAAGCGATGCATGGTGTTGAACTCTCTGCGCCATTGATCGCTGGTTCTTCATTCGCCGTTGTCCTCAAAATGGATATGACGATGAAAGGACAGGACAGAATGAACATGGAAGAATTGTGCGTATACGAAGTGAAGGATGGAAAGATCATTTCCGAGCAATTCTACATGTGACGAAGATGTACTATCTTTTCGGGAGAGAACTATCAGCGGATAATGAAAGGGCAGAAAAAGCATCAGACGATCAATAATACGTTTTTGCAGGAGGACAGCATCGGGCTGGAAATATTTACCATGGAAGAACTCCACGAACAGCACTATGCGTTGTTGTCCCAACCACTGAGAACAAACAACTATCAGGTACTGATATTTTTTACAGCTATTGCACATCATGCGATAGATTTCTCTCCCGTTACGATCCGTCCATACTCCACTTTTTTTATAGGTAAGGGTCGCGTCCATACTTTCGACCCCGAAGCCCGCTACGAGGGCATCGTTATTAACTTTACGGAGGATTTTGTTTGCCGGGATGAACATGACCTGGTACTATTGCATCAGCATCCTTTATTCAGTGGTAGCGGACAAATAGATCTGCAGGATATTGCCACCTACAAAGGTTTGATAGAAACGATGATGGCTGAATTACGTAAACCCAAAGATGAATTCAGCAAAATGTTCCTTAGAAATCTGTTACAGAATTTCCTGGTCCTTTCAGGAAGAGAATATACGGCCACACATACCTTTAACCATATAAAAGGCCCCGATATCCAGTATGTACAACGCTATACGGTGTTGATAGAGAAACATTACAAGACCATGAAAACCGTCGCCGGATATGCAGCACTACTGCGTATCACAGAAAAACGGTTGAATCAGGCAACCGCTAATGTGAGTGGTAAATCGCCCAAACAATTCATAGATGATCATGTATTAATCGCCGCCAAACGCCTGCTCGCTTTTACAATAATGACCGTAAAGGAGATCGGCTTTGAACTGGGCTTTTCACAAACGACACATTTCATCAAATACTTCACTAAACATACCGGTGTTAGTCCCGCCAGTTTCCGGCAACAGCAATCCATCTAGGACGAAATAGATAGCAAAAAGGAGCAAATACGCCTTTCCGGCGCCTGTTGCAAAGCTGAATTTTGTTATCAAAATTTAGCTGCTATGCCAAAGGTAAAAATGGCCCGGAAGTCCACTGCTGTTGATATGACTGCCATGTGCGACGTCGTGTTCCTGTTGCTTAACTTCTTTATTATGACCACCAGTTTCAAACCTGATGAACCAGTGGCGATCGTCACGCCTTCATCTATTAACACGATGCTCCTGCCTGATTCCGATGTCATATTGGTAAGTATAGATAAGGCTGGCCGCGTGTTTTTTGAGATGGACGGACAACCCAAAAGAAAACAATTAATTGAAGATATCAATACGCAGTTTAAGCTGGGCTTGTCTGAAAAGGAGATAAACGCCTACATATTGGGGGCAAGTGTGGGTACTGATCTGCACCATCTGAAAGAATATCTTAGTCTGAAAAGTTCCGACAGACGTAAATATGCAGGTGAGACCGGTATACCGGTAGATACGGCGAATAATGAACTGGCTGTCTGGATAGAATATGCGCAATCTGCGCAGGGAGCGAGTTTAAAGGCATTGAAGTATTGTATCAAGGCTGATAATGCAACACCTTATCCAAAGGTCAAAAGCGTAATGGAAACTTTTAAGGAGAAGAATATCCAGCACCTGAATCTGGTGACAAGTCTGGAGGCAGCACCTGAAGGAACTGCTGCTGCGGAGGATTAGTAAACATTGCAACTAAAAAGGGGCTGCATATTATGTAGCCCCTTTTCTGTTACCAGCCCCTTGAATTGGAGCCAGACTCAATACAGTGAAGACAATATCTTTCAAATTCTTCCCCGAATTTGTCCTGATACACACTGTAGCCAATAAAACCGATCTCTCCTGAAGAGACGTTCATAGTGGCGACAGCCGGATTTTCATCCACCATGTCATAATATTGTTCTCCCATGCCGACGATGAAGCACCTTCGGTGCAGGAAGCCGTCATCTGTACCGCCAATGCGTTCATGGATCTCTTCACGGTCAATATGGAAGAGCTTTTCTTCCATGACGTGATTAAATTTTGTTAATTCCCGCTCATCCAGATAAATAAGCTGTTGCTGGATATGGTCCGTAATTTCTGTGGAAACAATGTTTCCGAGATACCTGATTAAGGAGGGATCATTGGTCGTAAGCGCTGTTTTTCTCAAATTATATAAATCTCTATCTGTTGTCCACGCCGTTTCAATGATTTCCCAGAATCTTGTTGCGTTCATAAAGACAGATTTTTGTATGTCGTGGAATAAGTGCCGGGTTAGAACTAATGTACATTTACGAAGGCACCCTTACTATAACACGTAAATGGGTGCAAAGTTCATCCCATATTTTAGAAGTATACCTGTGATTTTGCTAATTTGTCAGCTCCTGGATAATAACACCTCTAAACAGCATATTATTTTATGAAACATCTATTTTTTCTTGTCACCCTGCTTTCCCTGGGGTTGACCATGCAGGCGCAGCAGACCCAGAAGCCGCCACTACACGGACGTCACTGGATGGCAGTCACTGGTAAGCCACTGGCTGCCACAGCAGGTTCCATGATCTTCCAGAAAGGCGGTAACGCCGTGGACGCCGCCTGTGCGATGCTGGCCGCGACCTGTACCATGTGGGACGTATTGAGCTGGGGAGGTGAAACGCAGGCGCTTATTTTCAATCCGAAGACCAAGAAAGTCATTGCCATTAATGCCCTGGGCGTTGCGCCTACAGGTGCGACACCGGAATTCTTCAAGGGAAAGGGCTATAATTTTCCGCCGGAATACGGTCCGCTGGCAGCGGTAACCCCTGGTACGCCGGGCGGTCTTTGCTACATGTTGGCAGAATATGGCACCCTTAGCCTGAAAGAGGTACTGGCGCCCGCCATGGAAATGGCTGCCGGTTATCCGATCGAGGCCCAGACGGCCAATAGTATGGAGAGAGCAAAAGACCGTCTGAAACAATGGCCTTACAGTAAGGCTGTTTTCCTGACCCACCCGGGTGAAAAAAGGGAAGCGCCGGAAGCAGGAGAGATCTTCGTACAAAAGGAGTTGCTGGCTACACTGACCAAAATGGTGGAAGCAGAACAAGAGGCCCTGAAAAAGAAGAAATCCCGTAAGGAGGCGATCATGGCTGCCTATGACAGATTTTACAAAGGAGATATCGCAAAAGAATTTGTGCGTGGTTGTCAGGAACAGGGTGGTCTGATCACAGAACAGGACCTGGCCCGCTGGAAACCCATCGAGGAAGAACCACTGCACGTCAACTATAAAGGGATCGAAGTATATAAACTCCAATCCTGGACACAGGGACCGATGCTGCTGCAAAGCCTGAACATCCTGGAGAACTTTGACCTGAAAGCAATGGGATATAACTCTCCGCAGTATATCCATACTCTGTATCAGACGATGAACCTGACCTTTGCGGACAGGGACTTCTACTACGGCGATCCTTATTTCACGCCAAAAACACCGATCAACGGATTATTGAGTAAAGCATATGCAAAGGAGCGGGCCAAAATGATCCATCCTGATCACAATGATCCGAACCCATTACCAGGTGATCCTTATCCTTTCGAAGGGAAAAGCAATCCTTATCTGCAACTGATGCAGCAACACCAGGCGCTGACGGATACTGCTGCTGAGAAGAAACCAGCCGGTTTTGTACCGAAACATGACGCCGCCAGCATACTCAATGTGCAGGCGTCCGAAGAAATGTATGCCGCAAATGATATTGACAGTGCTTATATGGACAGGTTATGGAGAGGTACGACCAGTGTGGAAGCTGCCGATAAAGACGGCTGGGTGGTATCGATTACGCCAAGTGGCGGATGGACGCCTGCCTGTATAGCAGGACACACAGGTGTTGGTATGAGCCAGCGTTTACAGAGTTTTGTGCTCGATAGTGCTGTATGCCCTTTTAACGTCATTGCTCCGGGCAAACGTCCACGTGTGACTTTGACGCCTTCTATGGCGCTGAAAGACGGCAGACCTTATCTTTCCTTCGCCGTACAGGGAGGCGATACACAGGACCAGAACCTGTTGCAGTTCTTCCTGAACATGGTGGAATTTGGTATGACGGTCCAGCAGGCGACCGAGGCTGCAAATATCAATACGAATCAGCTCTGGCTGTCCCTGGGTGGTACTTCTATTAAGGAGCGTATGCCACATCCGGGTAGTATTCTGCTGAACAATAATACACCGGAAGCTACCAGGACGATCTTGAAGAAGATGGGATATACAGCGAGTTATAGCGAGCGTACAAGCGGTCCGGTGAATGCAATATTCCTGGATACTGCACATGGTTCCTTATGGGGTGGTAGCAGTAATCATGGAGAAGATTATGGTATTGGCTGGTAATACAGCCACAGCTTATAAAGGGAAAGGGCAGTCGCGCTATTTGCGGACTGCCCTTTTTACATAGGATAGTAAGCCGGATATTAGTTAAACAGGTATCTGATACCGAACTGCATCTGCCAGCGGGAAATGATCGCTGTGTTGTTTGCAAAGCTGTTGGTTTGGTGTACCTGGTTGTTTGGATCTGCGTAAGGGAAAGAGAACAGTGGTGTAGTACCATCTGCTGCCAGACCTTCATACTTCAGCGGGTTGGTTACGGTCGCCAGTTTTACGATACCCCAGTTTTTGTTTAACAGGTTGCCCACGTTAATGATATCCAGGGATAAGCGCAGTGTGTGACGTGTTTTACCAGTCTTCATAGAGATATCTTCAGTGACGTTTACGTCAGCTTTCTTGAAGAAAGGCAATGTTGCAGCGTTTGCTTTCGCAACCTCTCCACGGTGAGAAGACAGGTAACCGCTTTGGTTAATGAAGTTGTTCAGCTGTGTCCAGATCTGCGCAGCAGTTCTTGGGTCAGCAGCTGTACCTGTAGTAGAACCTGTGTGAGTGGTTGCATTGTAAGAACCAACGTTGATCAGGTTGATGTCTTTATCCGTTTTAGGGATGTACATCAGGTCATTGTTGAAACCATCACCGTTCAGGTCACCATTGTAGGTATAGGAAGTAACACCAGCAGGTGCTGCTTCATAGATCAGACCAAATGAAGTAGAGAAGTATTTAGCGTAAGATACTTTGTAAGACGCCATTGCGATAATACGGTTAGGCAGTCTGTAAGAAGCATACGTCAGGTTTTCACCGTTCGGGTCAGTGCTTACTGCACGTGCGCTCCACAGGGAAGAAGCGGTGCTTCCTGTTTCAGCGGCATTGCGTGCATCACCATGTGTATAAGCAACGCTTACATACAGGTTCTTGTAAGTTTTCTGGATACGACCAGTCACGTTGTAAGAGTAACCCTTGTTGGTGTTGCTCATCAGGATCGCGTTACCGATGTTAGGGTTCTGCAGCGTAGTACCTGAGTAATACTTGTTACTGTTCGCAACAGATGTGAGGTAACGGTCTCTGTGATCGCCGCCGTTGCTCAGTGCAAACCCGTTTGTTTCATTCAGGTTGATGTTCTGGAAGTATACAGCGTTGATATCTTTTGAATAAGTACCTTCTACTGTGAATACCCAGTCACCTGGCAGTTTCTTATCAACCGCAACGCTGGATTTCAATACAGAAGGATATTTGAAGTTCTTATCAGTCAGTGCTACTGCATAAGCGGTATTGGCAGCTGCTGATTCAGGACGGTATTTGTTAGGATCGGTATCAAATGCTACACCGCTTTTGGTGAATGAACCCCACTGAACACCGTTGTTGCTCGCCTGGTTGCTGATCCATACGAATGGAGGAGGACCGGAGAAGATACCTAAACCACCTCTAACCTGTAAGGATTTATCATCCAGAATGTTCCAGTTAAAGCCAATACGAGGAGAGATCAGCAGTGCATTGCCTGGTGCTTTTCCGATGTCGTAGCTTTTACCGTCTTTAAACTTGAGTGCATTGAACTGTGGGTTGTCTTCGAAATCCTGTTTGTAGATGGTCATATCGAGACGCAGACCATAGGTCAGGGTGAACTTGTCGGAAGCTCTCCATTTGTCCTGTGCGAAGAAGCCTAATTCGGTAGAACCTGCATAAGCCCATGGGAAAGAACCATCAGGTAATGCAGAGTACTGCAGATAGTAGCTCTTTGCATTCAGGTCGCCATTCTTTGCACTGTTATAGAAATCGGTCAGGCTGGAGAACTGGTAAGCACCCTGATAACCAGGAGCGAACGCGTTCTTATACTTCCTGTAATAGTCCTGTGTACCGACAGTGATCTCGTGAGAACCTTTGTAGAAGGTGAATATATCAGAGATCTGGAATACGTCGGTATTCAGTACGTTATTGTAGGTGTAAGGCTCATAACCGAAAGTAGTGTAGATGTTACCGTTGTTCAGGATATCCACCAGTGGGAACGTGCTGGAATTGGAGTGAGAAGAACGGAAGTCGCGGAGTGCGGTATAACCAACCTGAAATTTATTGGAAGCTGAGTTGCCAAAGCGGCTGTTCAGTTCAGCAATAAAGATGTTGAAGTTGTTATTGATCACATAACCGCTACCATAGAATGGCATCGAGTTAAAACCTGGCTGACCACCAGTAACGCCGGCCGGTCTGCTGGTACTTGCAAACTGGTCAGAGAATGATTTCAGGCGGTTGTATTTCAGTGTCAGTGTATGGTTGCTGTTGATGTTCCAGTCTACTTTCGCAGTGATCTTGTCACTGTTTGTTTTGAAAGAATAACCGGAATAAGCACCTGGATCATAACCATAGTTAGTTTTCAGGAAGTTAGCCAGTGCAGCCAGTGTATCGGCATTGGCGTTGGAAACGCCACCGCCGCTGCTTGGTGCATTACCAGCACTGGAAGGGGTCCAGCTGGTAGCAGGCGTTGTCTGACGGGAAGACTCAGCGTTCACGAAGAAGAACACTTTGTTCTTAACGATGTAACCGCCCAGTGACGCACCACGGATGTTGAAAGAGAGGTCAGTTTTAGGAACAACTGCGTTCTCTACTTTGTAACCCTGTGTACCTTCATTTTTGAAGTAGGTGTAAACAGTTCCTCTGAAAGTGTTGGAACCGCTCTTGGTCACGGTATTTACACCGGCGCCGGAGAAACCACCCTGACGTACGTCATAAGGTGCAACGTTCACCTGGATCTGATCAATCGCGTCCAGAGAGATCGGTTGTGCACCTGCCTGACCACCGAGTGTACCTGACAGACCGAAAGAGTTGTTGAAGTTCGCACCATCCACAGTAAAGTTGTTATACTGATTGCTGCGACCGCCAAAACTTTGTCCGCCGGGAGTGCTGGATGCAGTAGGCTCCAGTTTGGTGAAGTCCTGTGCTGACCTGTTAATGGTAGGCAGCTTTTCCAGCTGGTCACGACTGATGATCTCCTGTGCGCCTGTACGGCCGTTATTAAATGTTTTGTCCTGTTTACCTGACTTGATCACAACTTCACTCAGTTGTTTTGTGTCAGGTACGATGTTGAAGTCACCTGCATACTCCTGTCCCAGTGAGAGGGTAACGTTCTCGATCTTTTGGTCTTTGTATCCGATGTAGGATACAGAAATGGTGTACGGTCCTCCGACGCGGACGTTTGGTACGTTATAACGTCCATCCTTACGGGTGGTCGTCATGTACTTTGTTCCGGTGGGATTGTGTAGTGCGATAATGACAGCTCCGGGAACTCCCGTTTGCCCATCTTTTACCTGCCCGTGGATTTCGGAGGTAGTCTCCTGGGCAAGTAGTAGCATAGGTAAGCTGATCAGCCCGAGGATGGCTGACAGGCATTTTTTTAATAGCATGTACTAATTGGATTTAAAGTTCGAAATACTCAAAAAAAACTCACATAACGGCAGTAGTTATGTTAACAAATTATTTAGATTTTGATTGACAGATTTACGATTACGAAGTGCTCCCTGAAGTAAATAAGCGTGGAAGGTAAGTCGACCGGCAACGTTCCCGGAAAATAATCTGCCGGAGCAGGAAGTATATCGCTGAAACGGGTATTATTTGACGACGGATTTTTATAAAACCACTCATTTCAGCAGTGAGTATGCCTGCCTGTAATATAGTAGGGGTAAGGTTTTCGGGTGATTCGTTTTAAGTCCTTTTTAAGCCCTGTTTAAGCTGATCTTAAGGTCAGATGTTTGTTCGTATTTCGGGTAACAGGATCGGTTGTATTTTATATATCCTCTTTGGCCGTATTTTCATTTTTAGCTTTCATCCAGAGGAATAACGGAATACCTGTCATTTGTAATAGGAATCCGTAAAAGATCGTTTTTTGTCCGGCGCTGGCGATCGCCCAGAATACATATCCGAAGGAAATGGCGAAGAGTAATATACATTGTACCCATTCACTACGTGTCAGCTGTTTACTCGTGCGTAATACAAAATAAGATGCTGTTGAAAACAGATATGGTATCAATACAGAAAGTGTAGAAAGCAGTACAAGAAATTTAAACTGGTCTACCAGTCCCTTGTTATAGTTCATGATCATAAACACAGAGATCAGTATGCTGCTAAAGAACATCCCTACATAAGGCACTCCTTTTTTATTCTCTTTGCCAAATACAGGCGGAAAGAGCTTGTCTTTGGCGATCGCGTAAGGTAATTGTCCCTGGATCAGTATCCATCCGTTTAAAGCCCCAAATGCAGCAATAGCTACACCCGCACTCACCAGAAAACGGGCACTGGGGCCCCACATGATCACCGCTGCATCGGCAAAAGGCGTCAGACTATTTTGTAACTGCGCCGGGGGAATGATGCCCATTACACTCACTGTTCCCAGTACATAAACAATCGTAACAATGATCAGTCCCAGCATGGTCGCCCGGGGGATGGTCCGCTGTGGATTGACTACTTTATCTGCCGGTACAGTGGCCGACTCTATCCCTACAAAGGCAAACATGGTGAAAGTCACCGTCTGTGAAATGACTTCAAACAGTGACATATTGCTGTTATTGAAAGGGGGGAAGTTGTCGAACCGGATGAAGAACAATCCGCAGAAAGCAACCGCGATCAGCGGTATCAGTTTCAGGATGGTCGTGATCAGCTGTACCCTGCCGGATACCCTTACGCCGGCATTGTTGATCCAGGTCAGCAGCCAGATCGATGCCAGCCCAGTTGATGCCGCCGCCAGTGTACTGGTAGATAACAAGGGGATAAATGTACTCAACGCACTCACAAAGCCTACGGTAATAGCCGCATTCGCACAGGCCACCGCAATGTAATAACCCCAGGCAATGGAAAAGCCCATATAGTCGCCAAAGCCCCGGCGGGTATAAGCGTATGGTCCGCCGGTAACATTAGGAACGATCCGGCTCAGATTACTAAAGACCTTTACCAGGAAAAAACAGCCTACCGCAGAAATCACCCATCCCAGCAAACTGACGCTGCCAAAGGAAGATAAGGCGGCTGGCGCCAGGAAGATACCAGCGCCGATCATGTTACCGACGATAAGGGAGGTGCTGGTCAATAAACCCAGTTTGTTCTTTTCTGTGTGTGTTGTTTTTTCGGGCATATAGCGTCGTATTGCCGGCAAAAATAGGTTTTGAGGCAGAAATTGGAATTATTATAGGGAATATTTGCTGATTTCAGGAAAAATTATACATTTGCACACCATTCAGCAGGGGAATTAGCTCAGTTGGCTAGAGCGCTTGCATGGCATGCAAGAGGTCACCGGTTCGACTCCGGTATTCTCCACAAGATTAAAAAGCCTTAAAGTGTTTATCAGTAAGCATTTTAAGGCTTTTTTGTGTTTTATAAGGTTTGTAGTTTTCCCGGATACCCATACAAATACCTTCCCTTTCACCTGCAAATCTGGTCAGAAATGGGTCAGCTTTTAAAAGCCGCCAAAGGCGAAATCAACATCACCAACTTTGAAGGTCGTATTCGACTAAGATGGAGCTATGAGGGACAACGTTATTCCCTAAACCTCCCGTATCCTTATTGTCATGAGAACATGCATCATGCTACCGTCAAGGTGGCAGAGATAAAGCTGGACATGCTAAAATGTAGTTTTGATACGACATTGGTAAAGTATAAACCACCTAAAGCAAAGAAAAGAACACCCACCCTCCCGCAGAACGTTGTAAAGTCGGATATAATCTACATTGGTGAACTGGTGGGTAAATTCAATATCTGGGTGGCACAGATCAGAAACATTAATATTGATCACTCCTTTGATTATCTCTACACCCGGAAGCTGCTGGAAAAATGGAACGGAGATAAGATTGAAAGCCTGCCAGCAAAGATGGCTGCGGAGGTTTGGGCCGATACTACGTATAACAGGCGGTTAAACTACTTACGTAGCTTTCTCGATTGGGTACTGGCTTCAGGAAGCATATCTGTTAATCCATTGACGCATGTAAGTAAACGTAGAGGAAGTAAGAAGGATAAGACAGAGAGACGTAAACCGCTTACAATAGATGAAATAGCGCAAATACTGGATGCTATTAAAAGTGATAAATATTGTCCTAACGCATCCCGGTTCAAGCATTCATTCTACTATCCTTTTCTAAAGTATATCTATAATACAGGTGTGCGTAATGCAGAAGCAATAGGGCTTCGGGTGAAGCATTTGAATTTTGAAGAAAAGCAGATAGAGGTCTCAGAAGCATTCCCCAGAACGGTAAAAGGAAGCAACCATGCTGCCAGGATAAGGATGGAAACTAAGACAGGGAAGACTCGATACCTTCCTATGACAGAGGAGCTGTATGAGCTTCTTTTACCCCTTTCTGTGAATAAAGATGCTGATACATTTGTTTTCCTCTCTCCTAAAGAGCTTTCTATCAATGATCAAATGTTTGAACGAAGGATACTTAAACCAGTGATGGTTAAGTTAGGATTAGGTAACAGGGATTTGTATACTGCACGGCCTAGTTTTGGTACGCGTGCGGTACAGCAAGGGATGGCGGTTACTGATGTCGCTTATCTTATGGGCCATAGTACCATACAGACTACTATACGAAACTATGTAGGGGTACAAAAAAAGGCAATTAAATTGCCCAGAATGTAGCAAAATATTTAGTATTGATATAATGAAATGGAATGAAATACCATTATGTCGTGATTGCGTAGTGGTATTCGTTCTATCGGTATTAATAGTGGTAGGCCGGATTCAATTAGCTTCAATTTTTAGTCAATAAGTCAAGTTCAAAACTTCGAGTTGCTGAATACGATCTAATCTAAAATTTCGCTCACTGTTTCTTAGAAGGCAAAATCCTACTAAATATATTACGTTTTTTTCGTCCTCATTAATACTTATAAGTTTATAATCTTTTACAGTACGAACAGTTATGTGGTCTTCTTTATTTTTATATTTAATTCTTAAGTAATGCTTACTAAGCTTATGCTCAGAAACAGCTTTGACAAATTCGGATGTAATGGCATGTTTATTGGCTGATTCTGGGTGTAACTCAATATTAAAATTCGGGAATGTGGACTTAATAGGAGATTCTATATCATTAATATTAATTGAGTCACCGATTTCGGTATCGTAAAAGCTATTAGTCAGATAGTCAAACCCTCGAGCGTAGTATGAACCATATCTATATGATATAGATATGGGACGAATTATTGTCGTTTGATTATTCTTGGTAAGTAAAAAAAAGCTATTTTCATTAATGCCCCGATTAATCAGTTCGACTTTTGTATGATCATTCTCTTTAAATAATTGTAACACTTCAATAGGTAGGACCACTTCTTGGATTTTTTCTGACCGAGAGTCAAAGTAAATACATTTTACATCCCATGCTGATACCCATCTTACAGGGGTGCTAGTTTTTTTATATGTTAAAGGGAACTTGGGTTTGTGTTTTGTAACGTCAACTAACTGAAGTATTGGTGGTATAAAGGAAAGTAGGGGATTAATTAGATTATTTTCTTGTGCGGATTGTCTTTGACCACCGTGTATGCTGAAAGAAGACTTTAACTTTTCGTGCTCAATAAATGCCGTTCTCAATGATAAACTCATTCCGCGCTTCAATCCTTGTAATGAAATATTGGAATTGATAGCAGTAATCAACTTAATATGCTCTTCAGTAACCAAACATTCGCTGAAAGTAAAAGACTTATATGAAAACCAGAAACATTTATAACGGAAGACCTTCTGAGGTGAACTATCCAATATAGAAGTTGCGCTAATAGCATGAATCTCTCCAACTACCATAAGGGGAGTTAGAATATTCGGCTCCCCACCTATGATCACATTCTGCAAATTTTCGGTATAAGGGTGTGAGTTAAGGGCTACAATATCCCCAATAGAGAATAACGCGGTACTCATTTTTGGTAAAATATTTAAAACAATCGTATATTCGTTTCCACCTTACAATTCGAGGGGGGCACGACGACTAGTGGCTATAAAATTACTCCATAAGCATATTCGTTTAGGAGTGAATTACTGTTACACTTGGGGTAACAGGTAAGAGATTGTTATGAATGAGCTCTATATGCCCCAGTAGAGTCTTCAGCAGAACTGTAACCAGCAATGGGAACAGGCTATGCAAGGAAGGCACTGCAGGATATATGCAGCTTGTCAGACAAGCTCCAAAGATACAGCTTATTAAGTGAATTATCAACATCTTCATTGGTGTTCTTAGTTTATTTGATGAAACTTGTATTATATTGGAAAATAAGTGTGACTCAGTAATTGGGTACTAGCCAGGCTGAAAAGCTGTTATGTTTGTCCATGTTTTTAAAGACACCTATACACCGAATTGTAAGGTTTTTTTTATGAGAATTCCACTATTAAATAGACCTGTTTGGTTAAAAAGCAGAGGTTATCTTCACATAACGCCGAAAATTAGCGGGGATAAGATGCACAATGAGATTGTCTCTAAAGTGCAGGATAAGAACTTTGTTAAGCGACACGGTTTTTTTCCATTAATACACGCTGTAATTAAGGAAAGGAAATACAAAAAACGGCCTAAAGAAAAAGAGCAAGAACAATGGCCCACCAAAAATGACCGAAGCCATAGATTTAAATCTAATAAAGGAGAAGTAACTAGAACAGCTAAACTGAGGCCCCTTCATTATTCTACTCATATTGATTCATTGATTTTTGCATATTATGCCTATCTTCTTCAGTTAGCGTATGTTGAAGAATTAGGTAATTTTCCAGGATTAGAAGAGTGTATTACAGCTTACAGAAAGATTGCTTTATCAAATAATACGGATGAAGAAATAAGTCGTGGGAAAAGTACAATAAATTTTGCTCATGAAGCATTCGAAGAAATTAAAAATAGAGGAATAGAGGATGAATGTGTTGTACTGTTATTTGACATTAAAAGTTTTTTTAGTGAGCTTGATCATGATTTATTGAAGGGCGCATGGCAGAAATTACTTAACCAACAAGAGTTGGATGATGATCATTTTAATGTGTTTAAAGCAGCTACAGATTTTAGGTACATACTTTTGGATGAACTTCGGATCAAGGTTAAGAATAATTCGAGGAAGAGTGGTTTTGACGAACGGAAGCTATCAAGGATCAGAAAGAAAAGTGGAATTGAAGCTCATTTCGATTCAATAAATGAATTTAAAAAAGCTATTGTAACAAAACAGTTAACAGTTTATAAACATCCATTTATTAAAGAGGAAATTGTGAAGTCGGCAGCTACTGGAACTCCCATTTCTAAATCCAAAAAATGTATAGGCATTCCACAGGGACTACCAATTAGTGCTGTGTTAGCTAATTTGTATTTATTAGGTTTTGATAAGAAAGTATTTGCAAGAATTGTTACTGAACTAGGATGTTATTATCGTAGATATTCTGACGATATAATGGTGATTTGTAGTCCTGCCCAAGCGGACTACGTAAAGCGATTTATAAGTGTCTTTATAAAAAGAAGTCGTCTTAAAATAAGTGAAGCCAAAACAGAGACATTTTTGTTTAAAAAGATTATGTTTCGTAAGAATGAAGAACGTCTTACATCTATCTTGTTGTCAGACAATCAATGTGTCATTGGAAGGCCATTAACCTACTTAGGCTTTGAATTTTACGGCTATAAAACCCTTATAAGGTCGACTAATCTAGCAAAGTTTTATAGAAGACTGATCTATTCGGTCAAGCGACAGGCATCTAGAGCTAAAAAGCTTAGCGAAAAGGAAGGACTAGAGTCAAATTTCATATTCTTAAGTAGGCTAAAGCGCAAATATTCTTTTATTAATCTTGATAAGAGTTTATCAAAACTTAAGGAGTTCAAAAGAAAGAAACTGATAAGAAACAAAAATGGGGACTTTGTTTATAAATTCGACAGAAGAGAAAGGAAATATAAATCGAACTATTTTTCATACGTGCTACGTGCGAGTAGGATAATGAAAGAACCTGCAATTATGAAGCAAATTAGAAAGCATAAAGCTATTTTGAGAGAGGCAATTGATCGTCATTTGTATAACAGGTTTTAATGGATGTTATTTGTTTCACTAAACTGGATTTTGTGGTAGGAAACCTTGAGGAGAACATTTGAAGATTTTTGCTAGTTCATTTGAGAACGTATATTTGGCTCGTCATGTTATAATGATGTGTCTTTGCCTCAAAAAGATGCTACATGTCTTTATCGATTAGGCCAGATTATTCAATCCAGATTCCCAGCATCAATTCAAAATATTAACGGGTTATGACCTATTATTTTGTTGAATTGATGATTACATCTCCAAAATGCTTTCTATTCAGCATGAATTGCAACCATCTTCAATTCCTATTGATGATATTGATTTGATTGCCAGTAAGATTGACATGTGGGTTGAGGAACAAGCATAACCTAGTCATTAGGAAGGAAATTGCAGCTATAGTGAGGCATCGATTAGCTGAATGGAATTCTTGACCCTAGTGCACCATAGATAGGGGGAAGGCATAAAGTTCAACCGTCTCATTATTGCTATTGGTACAAGGGAAGGTCGATGGATGAATGACCTGCGAACGAAAGACAGTAGTGCTGATGAATCTATGTTTTTTACCCTCCTACTCCAAGCCCCTAAAAAAGTTAAATTATAATTGCAGGTATTTCAAGCAATCCTTTTCTGGTAAAAGGTTCTATTGCAGCTCAGTTGGCTAGAGCGCTTGCATGGCATGCAAGAGGTCACCGGTTCGACTCCGGTATTCTCCACAGAAAAAAGGCTAAAATACTTAACAGTTAAGAATTTTAGCCTTTTTTAGTACCCTCAACTCTCCGGTTTTTTATCTCTTTTTTTTATCGTAATTGACCTTGTAATTTCAAATTGGGTCAGAAATTGCACCAGCACATCAAAGGATGTGATTCATCTTTGAAAGATGTTATTCAGAGAAAACAGATATATGCGTCCCCTGAAAAAATGCCGGGTATGGAACCCGACATTGAGTTATTATAATTGGTCTTCAGCAAGTTTACCCAGCTGGAAGCCAAAGTTGAGTTCCAGTTCTCCAGGTTGCTGAAAGCCCATTGCTCCGAGCTTACCCCATAATGCCTGTACATTCGGGTTTTGTGATAATTCGGTATATGAAGCCAAAGACTCTTCAATATCATGTGGATTGGGGCCACCGCCTGAACGCTTGTTTACAATAGCTTTGGTTTTTGCGATCGCACCAGCTTCAAAGCTCGCTATTCTAACGGCGAGGCTATTTACAAAATCATCCAACTGATCATCGGGCAGCGAGCGGTTAATCCAACCATACAATGCAGCAGTATCGGTATCAAAGTCATCGCCACCGATCACAATTTCCAAAGCTCTCGACCGGCCTACTAATAATGGCAGATATTCAAGTGCGCCACCTCCGGCGATAACGCCACAACCTACCTCAATTTGCCCAAAAAATGCTTTTTCTTTACTGGCAAAGCGCATATCACATGCCAGTAAGAATTCTGACCCATTGCCCCGTGCACGGCCGCGAACTGATGCGATGCTGATGACGTGGGAATGATGCAGGCGGTTTGAAATGTCAGTCCACTGGTTTACGCCGTGTTTACCGGTGACTTTAGGTACCTCTGAGCCTCTTAATACATCATAATGAGCAATAAAATAGTTTTCGTCTGCACTGTCAAACAAAATGACTTTTACATCCTTGTTTGTATCCAGTTCATCCATCAGGCGATGCATTCCGTCAATCATTTCCGGATCCAGAAGATTTAATGGCGGATTATCTAACGTAATCCTCCAAAACGCCGGTGTATGTTTTGTAATAATAATTGGCGCATTTTCCATTCTTTCTATGGATAGCGGTGCAGGTAATTTTTTCATTTTTAACTTATTTATTTGATAATATTTGAAATCGTTAAACTACCTACATATAGGTAGATTTTGATATCAAAAAAATTTATTTCAAGCTTTTACATAATTGAGTCAATATCTATTGAAATTGTACTTCATCAAGGAAACAATCCATTTACAAATAACTCGTAGACACACTTAAGCTGAAGACTGTCATAGCTTCGGTAGACGCTCTTAATTATTGCCGCACCCACATGCGCTTGCTGTAAATCGTGACGTATCGAACAAACATAACTCCAGTCATATTAGCAGTATGGTTATGATTAAAATATTGATAAATAAATACTTATACTGTATTTAATTAAAATGTTTGATTTTTTCTGCATCGCTAACGATGTTAAGAAATGATGTATAATCGTACAAATATACCTACATTCATGTAGGTAGGTTAATTATTTTTTTTGGGGGACAGGAAGCAGCGGCTTTACAAAAAAGGAAACACCGTACGGGGATAATTTTAAAGGAAGAGATTTGTATGTGCTATATGAACAACAAGCGAATGAGATATATGCTATCCGGTCAATGATACTATTCGATATAGTGGCGCAGAAAATCTGTCGAGGGAGTTGTGGGCATATGCCGGTGATTCAATCGTACGAACTGGAACAGGATGGTACTATATAAGCCCTAAACGCAATGCTATATTGTTAACTAACGTTTCCAACATAGCATTGCAGCCAATCCCAGAGATACGCCGATCGCCGCCGTTGATATAGCAAAGCTGAGTTGAATTTCCTTCGGGTCTGCACCTTCGGGCGCGAGTGTAAAAAACAAACCACCAACTAAGGCAACAAATACAGCAGCACTGATCTGTAAAGTGGCACTTACCAAGCCTGCTGCAAGTCCTGAGAAACGTGCATCAACCTGATCAACGTTTAATCGCACCAGTGCGGGAACAGCGATTCCCTGTCCCAGACCTATAATAAACAGTGGTACAGGAAGCCAGGACTGATTACCTGCAACAGCTAGTAAGGCAGCAAGCATTAAACCGACGACTTCCAGTATCATACCAAATGCGGCTGTGCGCGAACCAACCCATTTTGCTATGGATGGACTACACCAGGGACCAAGGAAGAAGCCTATGCCTAATGGCAATATAGCCAATCCTGTAGCCAGCGTATCGTGCGCCAGTGCGCCCTGCTCGTAGACAGCAAAAATGAGAAAGAAAGATGCAAGGGCATAAAAAAAGAATGCGGCAGCCAGACTACGGCGCAAACCAGGTGACATCAATAAGGAAGTATATACCAGTGGCGAATTACCTGTTGATTCCTTCTTTTTTTCGTACTGCCAGAATAGGTACAATAAGGGCAAACTAAATATTAATAATACCAGGCACCACCAAGGCCAGTGATTTTCACGTCCTTCGATAAGTGGAAATACAAGCGCCAATAAGCCCCCTGCAAGGAGTAATGCGCCAGGAATATCCAGTTTATCCGATCGTTCAGCACGGTTCTCGTGTAATAGCAGCAAAGCAGCAGGTATGGCGAGCAGAATAACAGGTAAATTGATAAGGAACACACTTCGCCATCCCATGCCAAACAAATCGGCAGATACAAGTACCCCTCCCAGCAACTGTCCGCATACAGAGGCCAGGCCGAAAGTTGCACCATACAGGCTAAGTGCCCGGTTCTTTTCATCAGGAGGGAAAATAGCATGAATAGAAGCCAGCGATTGTGGCCCCATGATGGCTGCCGTTACGCCCTGGAGCAGCCGACCTCCTATCAGCACAGCGGGAGACGGTGCCAGGCCGCAAATTGCAGACGCCAGACCGAAGCCAAGCATACCACTAATGAACACCCGTTTTCGGCCATAAATGTCGCCTAAACGGCCACCCAATATCAATGTAACAGCGTACGCCGCAGCATATACTGATACGACAAGCTGTGAATCAGCCTGAGATGCATGCAGGTCTGTGCGGATCGCAGGCAGCGCAACATTGACGATAAAAAAATCCAAAGGCGGTAGTAATGTACCTGTTAACAGTACGACCAGGGCCAGCCATCGGCGAGGGTCATTAATATTTTCTTTCATGATTCACTATCTATTCGATTTTTAGTGCGCGGGCAATCAGCTATTGACAGTAATTGTCGTAGCTGAAAAGCGTTCACTGTTGTTGTTTTACATAAATTTTCAAACACAAATATCTTACAACATTTTGCGAATCTTATATTGATATCAAAGGTTGATATATGATTTTCAAATGTTGGTTGCCCGGATCGCCCATGCTACTAATTGTATAATAATAAACCGATATGTATCAGGTCCTTGACTTTGACATTTCATTAAAAAAAGTCTTACCGCCACGTTGATGTTGCTGGTCGGATATCGCTCAGAAGATGAATGCTATATGGTAACACACCTGTTTAATGCAGGCGTGTGTTTACTTCAAATGATTATAAATGGGATCGTTTCCTGCAATTAATCAATGTCCGGCAGCTTCGACCAAATGTGTTTTGCGTTGCGACTCTTTTACAAAAATCAATACCAACGGCACACACACTAAAAACAAATAACCCACCCATAAAAACACATCCATATAGGAAAGCAGGGTAGACTGTCGCTGTACAGAGCCTTCTAAAGCAGCATAAGCACTTTGTTTGGCAGAAAAAAAATCAAAACCTCGCTGCTGAAAACTAGCTATCAATTGCGATAGTCGCTGTTGTACTGTCGGATCATCCGGATTTAAATGACTAACCAATGTAACCCGATGTTGTTGCGTTTCCCGTGCAATAAACGTCGAGATCAGCGCGACGCCAAATGCCCCGCCGAGTTGCCGTAACATACCGGTAAGCGCTGCGCCTTGTGCGATCTCTTTCCCTTCCAGGGTTGAAAGGGACATATTCGTCACCGGTACATACAGCAGACCCAGCCCCAGTCCTCTGACGAATAACGCCGCATATAAATTAGCACTTCCCGTTTGCAGAGTAAGCAAATGATAAGACCAATATCCGTAGATAAAAAAGGTGATCATGCCTGCAACGATCAGATATTTAGAGGAAACGCCACGTTGAATCAGCCGCGACACGATTACGACTACAACCGCGACAAACAGTGTTCCGGGCAGGAGTAATACGCCTGATTGAAACGCGCTCCACCCTAGCAGGCTTTGGGTATATAGAGGAAGCACGAAGGTCGTACCAAACAAACCGAAACCTATTAAAAAAGTAAGTATCGTTCCGATTCTTAAATTGGTGTTTCTTAGTACGCGTAGTTCTACGATCGGATAACGGTAGTTTAATTGTCGCCAGATGAAGCAGATAATGCCGAATACGGCTATTACTGTCAATGTGATAATGAGTTTACTGCTAAACCAGTCATCTTCCTGTCCCTTTTCGAGTACGTACTGCAGGGAGGATACGCCAACGGTCAGCAATATAATACCCAGCCAGTCGACTTCATTGGCAGGTCGCTTTTGTTCGTAACGCGGGCTCCTGACGTATTGCAGAGACAACACAGTTGCGATAATACCGATGGGAACGTTGATGTAGAAGATCACCGGCCAGGAGTAATGATCGATCAGGTAGCCGCCTAGTGTTGGTCCGATAGTCGGCCCGATAATGAGACCTAGTGTATAGATGCCTTGTGCAACGGCTCTTTTTTCAGATGGCCAGCTTTCAGCTATGATCGTTTGTGAGGTCACCAGTAGGGCGCCGCCGCCAAGTCCCTGTATGAAACGGTATAGCATCATTTGCCAGATGTTGGTCGCACTACCGCATAAGACGGAACAAATGGTGAAAACGAGAATGGACACGGCGAAGTAATTGCGCCGTCCGAATTGCTGGGAAAGCCAGCTGGTCATGGGGACAATAATCACATTTGCCAGTGAATAAGCCGTGATCACCCATCCAATTTCGTTGACGGTCGCGCCTAAGTTTCCGCGCAGGTCGTTGAGCGCTACATTGACGATGGTGGTGTCGATCAGCTCAAGCATTGCGCATACTACGGCCACGATGGTAATGATGATCCGTCTGGACCCGTATTCAACTAGCGCATTTTCGGTAGTTTCCATTGTAAAATATATAGTACTGAGGAGAGAACATTCATTTACCGCCGGATAATGTCAGTATCCGGTGGTAGCAGCTTTGGGTCAAAGGTCTGGGGAAATGCAAACTGATTTTTTCACTTAAGTTAATTCCGGCATGCTTTCATTGAAAAGAAATAGTAATCTTTGTGTTGAATCGTTTGGGCGTTTGTACAGATGCCGCTTAGATATTTACTATCCTACGTTAATCCTACGTTCAGGGACGTAAGATTAACGTAGGATAGTAAATATCTAAGCGGATATTTTAGCCGGATGAATCACAAAATCAGTATTTCCCGCATACCTTTTCCCTGTTTTTCTTTGTAAATTTGTGATGTAGTCAGTGGTTAATCCTGTTCCTGGGTAAGTGTCCTTACCAGTCTCTTTCAAGCTTGTTTAATATTGTTTGGCGATGCATTGGCTCGGCGATTTGTGCTGCTTATTGGCGGTGAAATATTGCTATGGGTTTGAGAAGGGCTATCGGGCTGACCCCTTCTGCTGGAATTGCTACTTGACGTTGTCAGGCGTGGTTGGCTTCGGGGACATGAAGCTTTTTCAAGTGTGTACGGACCAGCCAAGGGCTAAGGCCCGATAGCTCCTTCTCAAACCCGCCGCATCAATTGTGCTCCGTGTTAGATGAGGAGTGTACTGAGATATTTTGTTACTGGAGCGAGTCACTGGTGCGCTGACGTCCATGTTGAAGTGTATTGCAGGACTTTGTTTTATTGAAATTTATTATCTGATATATAATTGTTTATCTCCTTAGTGGTTGGTACCAGTTTGCTGATGGGGAAGCTGTATAGGTAGAGGATTGTGAGGGGATAAACATAAGTTCTTTGAAATATGGGCTATTTTATTGATTATCATTAAATAATGTGCATTTTAGGGGACGGGTTGCTGATAGTGGTCCTTATCAAGTCCACCTTTACTCCGGTATAAGCGGGAGGCGAGTGTATTATATATAGGGAAAAGCTATATTTGAACAATGAGTTATCGTCAATTTAAACCTCATCCTGATCTGGCTGATTACATCGATGCTTATTGGGTCGTTGAAGGTCTCCAGGCGCAGTATATTCAGTCGAATATATTGCCGGATGGTTGTGTTGATCTGATACTCAATCTGAAGGATGATTATCGGTCAATGGCCGGGGAGCTGAAAATGGGGGCTGGAAAGGCGTATCTAGTAGGGACAATGACGACCTATAAAAGTTCGTTCATTAACCCGGATAATAAATTGGTCGGTATCCGTTTCAAGCCTGCAGGATTTTCTACGTTTTATCGCTTTGCAGCGTTGAGTGAGATAACGGATGAGACCATCGAATTTGAGGCAGCACTGTCCCCTGATCTGCATAAAACAGAACAACATTTTCTGACATATCTCAATCGCTTTTTTCTGGAGCGCTTACATCCATCTAAACATAGTCTTGCTGAAATTATAAAAGACATTGAGGACTCGAAAGGACAGGTTGCGATACCGGCGCTGGCGGCGAGAAATCATATTACGACACGACAGCTGGAGCGACATTTCCAGCGTTATGTTGGTGTCAGTCCGAAGGAGTTTACGAATATCGTGCGATTCCGTTTTGCGCTTTCGCAGATAAAGGATAACACACAGGAAGAAAGTCTCCTGTCTATTGCACTGAACTGTGGTTACTACGATCATGCACATCTGACAAATGATATCAAAAAGTACGCTGGTGCGGCCCCTTCTGTGATCTGATTTTGTCGTTTTTTTCCAAACAGGTTTGCCGCTGACGGACTACCTTTATCTCCATAATTGATCATCTGCAAAAAGAAAAAAAATGGCACAGAAAATACTGGGATTGAGAACGACCATATACATGGTAGCTGACGTCAATCAGGCAAAGGAATGGTACGCAAAAGCATTTGAAGTACAGCCTTATTTTGATCAGCCTTTTTATGTAGGATTTAATGTCGGTGGCTATGAACTGGGCTTACAGCCGGAAGAGACGCCGGCAAAGGAGAAGTCAGAAAATGTATTTACTTACTGGGGTGTTGATGATATCAATGCTGAATTCAGCAGGTTCATTGCATTAGGCGCCACCGAACACGAAGCACCGACAGAAGTAGGAGAGGGTATCGTGGTAGCCACTGTGAAAGACCCCTGGGGCAATCTTGTCGGACTGATCTATAACCCACATTTCAAGATAAGCTCCTGATAGCATCACGATAAGAACAGTTCTTTTCTGTTATTACGTCTCAGCGTCGGCGTTATGATTCTTGTGCTAAATGTAATATCTTTCCCGAAAGATCAAGCGATCACTGCTATTGTAGCCAAAATCTAAACGCCATTTTAAAGCTTGCCTATGTCACAACACCTGAGACATGAAAAGAACTGTCTTAACTGTGGAGCAACCGTAGAAGACAGGTACTGTAGTCACTGCGGACAGGAGAATATCGTTGTAAAAGAGTCTTTCGGACACCTTTTCAGACATTTTTTTGAAGACGTTACACACTACGATTCCAAGTTTTTCATCACCATAAAGGACCTGGCATTTAAACCAGGATTCCTTACGAAGGAATATCTTTCCGGCCGGAGAGCCAGTTATCTGCATCCTATCCGGATGTATGTTTTTATCTCCTTTCTGTATTTTCTCGCGGCATTTACTTTCAGACATTCCAGTCATAAACTGGAGTCGATTAAGGAAGAAAGGACCGTAATGGTGGCCAGAAAAGAAATGGCAGATAGTCTACATCAGATATTGCAGGAAACGGGCAATAAGACACCTGTGGATAGCATTAAGTCAGCAGCGCTGGCAAGTACCATCAGCAGATTGCAACTGGATACTATTCATGTGGAAGAAATTGAATTTAATATAGTCGGGAACATTGATTACAAGCTCCTGAAAGAATATCATGAACAACAACAGGCATTGCCTGCAGAGAAAAGAGATAAAGGGATAAAACCCTGGCTGTATGGTCGCTGGTTTACAGCTATTGAACATAATGGGGAAGCTGTGTTAGAACAGCTCATTGAAAAAACGCAGCATGCAATACCCAAACTGATGTTCCTGTTACTGCCTTTGTTTGCATTGATATTAAAACTGTTCTACGACAAAAAGAAATACTACTATGGAGATCACGCGATCTTTTCACTGCATTTCCATTCTGCTGCATTTCTCCTGTTTTTTGTCATTGCATTACTGAATAAAGTGGTGCCGGCAATTGCGACTTTCCTTTCTTCGATGGAACTGTTCTTACTGATCGCCTATATGACAATAGCATTGAGAAATGCATATCAGCAATCGTTGTTCATCTCACTGGTAAAAGCGATCGGAGTAAGTTTTATCTATGGCATTTTCATCGCGGCTGGTTTTGCGATTATCGCATTAAGTGCGCTGATGATGTAGCTATAACGTAATAGACGCAGGAAATCTGGTCACATAAAATAAAAAGGGGTGTATCAAAGTAAATTTGATATACCCCTTTTTATCGTTGCGTATTGGCAAACGGCTTACTGATCTCTGAAAATATCCATGATCGCATTTTTCAACTCACTTGCCAGCAATGGTTTCTTCAGCAGTTTAAATACCATCGGATTGGCATAGGTACGGCTGAGATCACCATAGTCAAGGGAAGAAGAAACCATGATCACATGACACTGTGACTTGATCTTGGCAGGATAACTATAAAATGCTTCCAGGAATTCAAAGCCATCCATCTCCGGCATCTGTATGTCAAGCAGCAATACAGTAGGAGGGATGCGTGGCAGCGCAATATTGGAAGACAGGAATTCGAGCGCCTTGTTTGCGTTATTAAAAGCAAGCACAGTCCTGCTGATCTGTTGCAAGGTTATCAAACGTTCATGCAGCAGCAGATCAACTTCATTGTCGTCGATCAGTATAACACGTAAATCAGGAATCGAAATCATTTCTGTTGGGAATGCTTATTTCAAATAGGGTACCTTCTCCATACTTTGACTCAACGTTAATAGTACCGCCAATTTTATTCAGCGCTTCTTTCACGATATACAATCCAATACCACTGCCTGGCTTGTTGTTGTTTTTGGAGCGGAAGAACATTTTGAAAATGTTGTTCAGATGTTCGCTCAGTATACCGATGCCATTATCTTCAATGGACAGGGTCGCTTTATGCGGCTCTACTTTCACCGACAGATTCACCTGTGGATGACTTTCATCCGGCTTCTGGTACTTTACCGCATTAGAGATCAGGTTATTCAGAATGACACTGATGCGGAAAGTATCGCCTTTGAAATCTACCGGCTGGTCCACATTTACTTCGAACTGTATCGCGTTGTTCTGATGACGGAAGGACGCAATACATTCATGGATCAGGTTTTCGAAGTTGATCTTCTCATACTCTACATCCAGTCGTGAGTTGCGGTAGTATTCGATGATCTTCTGGATAAATCCGTCCAGTTTCAGGATACATACCTCGATCATATTGAGATAACCATTCGGATCGGTTACCGAATTATCCAGTCTGCTCAGATTGATAATACCCAGTACGGACATCAGCGGAGAGCGAAGGTCATGCGAAGTGGAATAGATAAAGCGGTTTAACTCGTCATTGATCTTTTCCAGCTCAAGTATCTTTTCTTTCAGCTGACGGCGTGTATTGTAAATTTCAAAAGCGTTGTTGATCGTACGGTGTAGTTCTATCTCGTCCCATGGTTTTTTGATATAGGAGAAGATATGACCTTTGTTGATGGCGTCTATAATATCTTCCACATCGGTATAACCTGTCAGGAGAATGCGCATAGGGTCCGGCAGGGTGTCCTTGATCTCATTAAAGAATTCAACCCCTGTCGATACCGGCATCTTCTGGTCCGCTATGATGATATGGACGTCAATGCTTTTAAGTAGTTGTTTGCCTTCCTGGGCGGAATTGGCAGTGTAAATTTCATAACTTCTGCGGAATCCGGCTTTAAAAGCATTGAGGTTATGAATTTCATCATCAATGTACAAAATCCTGATACGGTTGTCTTTCATCCATTTTGGTTTTGCCGCAGGTTCAATTTGTCATTGATTACATGGATTTGCCTGCGTGGGTATACTAAGACGCCTGAGCGGTTATGCTCATGGGTAAATATATAATAAATTCTGCACCTTTATCAGGAGCGGTGATCACCTCGATACGTCCGTTGTGTTTTTCGATAATACTGAATACAATGGAAAGGCCTAATCCTGTACCTTCTCCCACATCTTTCGTGGTAAAGAAAGGATCAAAGATCTTCTCTTTTACCTGCTCTGTCATTCCGGGGCCGGTGTCTTTTATACTGATGAGGGCAAGGCCGTTATCTTCCCGGGTAGTGATCGTTACCGCTTCTTCACGGTCCTGGTTATTTGTCTTAATAGCATTAAATGCATTGGTCAGAATGTTCATGAACACCTGGTTGATCTTGCCGGCATAACACTCTATTTTGGGTAAAGGACCATAGTCCTTTATTACTTTGACATTTGTCGGGATACTGTTTTTCAGCAATACCAGTGTACTGTCGATTCCTTCGTGCAGGTCCACTGATTTAACATCACTTTCATCCAGTCTACTGAAGGTACGTAATCCGCGGACAATTTCCGAGGTCCTGGAGGCGCCATCTTCAATCCCTTTGATCAGCGAGGAAATCTCTTCGTGAATATAATCAATATCGATCTGTTGTTTAAAGGCGGCAATATCTCTCAACGCTCCCTGGATATCCGTGGTGTTTGGCAAGGCATCGTACTTATCCAGCAATGATCTGATATCCTGGATATCCAGTTTAAGCGGCTTTATATTAGAAGTGACAAAATTGATCGGATTATTTATTTCATGGGCAATACCTGCCGTCAGCTGACCCAGAGATGCCATTTTTTCTCTTTCCACCAGCTGGGTCTGGGCTTCTTTCAGGTTTTTCAGTGCGACGTTCAGTTCCTCATTGGATGTCTGTAGTTCTTCCGTACGCTGGGTCACCTTTTCTTCCAGTATAATATTCTGCTCTTTTACCAGCCGCTCGTTTTCCTGAGAGGCATAGAGCGCTTCCGCTTTGAAAAGGTTGATCTTATAGGCCAGTGCAAAGGAGAGCAGGAGGGCTTCCATACCTGAACCGATCTGCAGTGCATAATAGGTGAACTCATTGTAGGGGAGTACGTTGGCGTTCCTCAGCACAAATACCAGTACGCTAAGCAGGAATATAGACCATGCCAGCAGGAAGAAACGCGCAGAACTGTAGCCCTTCATGCTCATTCGCAGCGATATATAGAACACGCTTACTGCAGCAGCTCCCACCACCATCTGCACCCATATCTGGGCAATGATGTATTCGTTCATGAGTGCCGGAATGAAGCATCCCATGTATAGTACCAACAGGATATTGATCAGGCGGTGCCCCCGTTTATAATGCTGTTTCGTCAGCAGGAACTGCTGAATAAAGACGAGCGCGGTCAGTCCGTTGAGTATGGGTACCAGGACGGTCGCATGCTGTGCCATCCACGGACTGTTGGAATAAAGGAAGCGGAACGAGTATCCCTGTAAGGTTGCCTGTGTGAGGGCGACAAACACGTTATAAGACACATAGGTCAGGTAACTGTTGTCTTTCGTAGACAGGTACAGGAACAGGTTATAAAACGACATCGCCAGCATAACACCGATGTATAAACCGAATATCAGGTCACGGTAGTCGTTCTTTTCAGATACCTGGTCCCGTGTACCGATGAACATGGGGAGTTGTACCTGTTCGCCGGCAATCACCCGCAGATAATACTGCCGGGTGGTATTAGCCGCTATATATAAGGGAAAAATATAGTTCTGGTGGTCAACCGGACGGTTATGATAACTGGTAAACTCGCCCAGTCGCGTACTATCGTAACTCCCGTCGGGACGTAGCTCAAAAAGCGTAATATCGTCTATGGTAGGGTATTCCACCTCCAGCATGATCTCACGGAGATCTGACGCGTTAGTAACGGTAAAGCGTACCCAATGTGTGTATGGGGTGATCTGCAGGTTAGGTACATTTTCTCCAGGATCACTGAATGTCTGTTTGCTGACAGCATTGATATCCAGTGAATTGGTCTTGTCGGTGTATATTTCAAGGTATTTGCCGATCCGGGTCAGGGGCATATTGTTGCGGTATACAAAAGGGGATGCCGCCTGCATTTGCTGGTAACCGAAGATAGCAAGTAGCAATAGAGCGATAAATCGGAACATGCGTTAAATTTATAGAAAATTCATCGTTCGCTCTTCACATCTGAAAATTGTAAGTTGGGAATTTCGAGGTTATAACTCACTTCATAAGAGCCTTTGGGGCCAACTTCGGTTTTCGTCTGTACCAGGTTTTCCCGCAGGTCATATATCAGTTCTCTCTCTTTGGGGTCGGCATATTCGAGCTTTTTAACGTCATTGATGAGCATTGCTGTGGCAATGAAATCGTCCTTGGGATAGAAGAAGGTGCCTTTATCACCCAGGGATTCATCAATCACAAAGCCTACCCGTTTGCCAATGCGGGTGGTGATCGGAGCGCATAATACATGGAAATTATCTATCGGCAGCTGGGCTGCAAGTACTACGCCCGCGCGGGCCAGTACCTGACTTCCGATGCCCATACCGGCTACTTCCTTTGAGTTCCACATGGCGCATATCTCGGCACTGCCGGGACGGATAGCGTCGTATATTTTTGCATCATATTTACCGATGGCAGTTTCGATAGGTAAGGGCAACACGCCGTCAGCAAGCTGTACGCGTGCACCACCGTACGTTTTGGTACGGGTCTCGTCTTCTACAATAATTACAATGCTGTTGTCATGGTGCATCCAATCAGCACTGCCTGACGTGATCTTGGCAATGCCGAAATAGATTTCCAACAGCCGTAAATGGCCATTGTAAAAGCGAAGGCAGGCTTCCGGATCATCTGGCGCCTTAAAAGCCCTTACTGTAATCATGATATTGCATGTGGGTACTCTTTAATAAGGATCAGTTCGGGGGATGAGCGGTCGTCTCATTTGGCTTCGATTGCAAAATGAGATGCGGCCGCTCATTCCTGCATTATTAGACAAGAATTTGTTCAAAATCTACATAATACCTGCCTGAGCTTTTGAAATGGTCAAGCAGTATCCTTCTGCAGGTATCGGTTACTACGGCGCCGCCCAGCACCACGGAAGATGCCAGCTGAGGCCAGGTAGTAATCGTTTTTCCAATCTGGCCTAAAGAGTGTTTCATCCTTGCGGACATATCATCCAGGGCGACCATAGGGCGGAATATGGGTAGTTTCTCTGCATCCGTCAATCCGCGCAGGCTTTTCAGATCTAAATCGGGTATGAATCCATGAAGTAAAGGTCGGTCGGGTTCCAGGTCAAAACGTTCTACATCGACCAGGCCCCTGTCATTGGTATCCATTACTACGGGAATACCGAGGGCTTTGGCCTTCATCCTGCTCAATATCTTTATGTCTATGCCGTCACACTCTTCTACCAGGATGTCGAGATTCCCATCTTTAGTGAAAAAGTCGTCCAGGTTTTCTTCAGTGGCGCCATCTTTAAAGATGACAACCTTAATGAATGGGTCCAGTTCGGCGATCTCGCGTGCGGCGATCACCACCTTATATGTCTGTATGCTGTGAATACCGGTACGGATCCTGTTCATATTCGTCAGCTCAACTTTATCAAAATCGGCCAGTCGCAATTCACCACATACCCGTTCCATCGTAAGCGTCAGTGCAATGGATTGTCCGACTGAAAGGCCAATGATGCCTATTTTCTTACTGCTGAGCAGGGCTATTTCCTCTTCAGTGATCTTTTCCCTGTTACGGCTGGTGCGGAGCTCAATAAAGTCTTTTTCATCTACGATATGTACCACACGGTGTGACCAGGGGTAATAAACCCAAACGCCAAAAGCGTGGAGCGGTGTAGTACCAACATATTCCCTGATCTTTTGTTCAGATTCTTCCTCCGTGAGTCGTTTGGTAGGATTGCGGATCTTCATCAATTCCCTCAGCTGAGAGTATATTTCGTCATATACCCGGATATGCGGATTCTTTGCCAGTAAAGCCAGTAAATCGACATATTGTTCTTCGTGCTGCAATCGATAAAATACTGGTGTGTAGTTATCTGGCTCGGTCCGTTGCTGATTGATATAATGCTCTAGTTCTGTCATTTTGCCTGGCATAAAATTTTATGAACAATGATGGCAATTTATAAATGGTATATGTTAAATATGGTCAATTAGTGTTGTTTGTAAAGTGGCATGGTAAGGGCCCTGGTGACAAAGGCAAGCTCGTTAGTTCTCTATATATGTTACATATTCACTATGTAGTCTGGGATAAATTGTTGTTTAGTTAATCAAATAAAGAAAAAGTTAAAGTTTCACATGAAAGCGTATGGTAAAATAACAATTAATTTCAAAAGATTGCGAAATGTTGCGGTTATTTTAGTGAGAATCCGCGTTTTATTACCAACTGTTTGATGACCGGCTATACTTATGCAATAAATTTATCTAATATTGGTGTAGAATTTGCTGCCCTTGCAGGGTATATTTCAAGTTCTTTATTATCATAATTTAATGCCTTAACATATGAACAAGAGAGAATTTATTAAGCTGGCAGGCCTGGCAGGCGTAGCAGCTCTCGGCAACCCATCTGGTATAATGGCAGCTGCTCCTGCAGCCCGTAAAGGAGCGCCCGTACTCAACGGCAATGTAAAAGCTCCTTTTGAGGTACCGCCTTTACCGTATGGTTATGATGCCCTTGAGCCGCACATCGATAAAGCTACAATGGAGATTCATCACGATAAGCACCATGGCGCCTATGTTAAGAACCTGAACGATGCTGTGAAAGGATCAGCTTTCGAAAGCCTTACACTTGAGCAGATCCTGGCGAAAGTGAAACCTGAAGATAAAGCAGTGCGTAACAACGCAGGTGGTCACTTTAACCATTCCCTCTTTTGGACATTACTGTCTCCGCAGAAGTCAGCGCCTTCAGATAAACTGAAAGCAGCTATCAACGAAACGTTCACTTCATGGGAGAAATTCCAGGAAATCTTCAATACTGCCGCTAAAGGCGTATTCGGTTCCGGTTGGGCATGGCTGATCGTTACGCCTGGCAAGAAGTTGTCCGTTATATCCACACCTAATCAGGACAATCCGCTGATGGAGAACATCGTTAAAGAACGTGGTACGCCGATCCTCGCACTCGATGTGTGGGAACACGCTTATTACCTGAAATATCATAACGTTCGCGCTGACTATGTTACCGCTTTCTGGAATGTAGTGAACTGGGCGGAAGTAGATAAATTATATGCAGCTGCTACTAAATAGTAGTGACTGATGACAATAAAAAAGGAAAGGAGAGGTGTTGACCTCTCCTTTCCTTTTTTATTGTTATTGGTTATTTTCTTTTGAAGAATACAAACCCGTTCTTTTCTCCTACGATCTCCAGATTCGGGTCAGTTCTGAACGGCGCACTGTCCGTTGTTCTGCATACGAACCAGGTAGGTTTGTCCACCTTGCCGCTCAGCAGCCAGTCGGTGTTATAATAGTTCTGATTGACCGGTGGCAGCTTCTTTGTATAGAACAGGTGCGCATAGCTATGATACATCAGTACCTGCACATAGTCATCCTTCCCTTCAAATGTCTTGAAGAAGTCGATCGCTGCGCCTTGTGAGTAACGTTCTATTTTGGGTGTGAAATGGACGATCGTGATCTGTATTGCCACAATAGTGCTGAAGAACATGCACAGCAGACCTGCCTGCATCTTTTTCTGGAATAGCAATACTGCACCAATAATGATCAGCAGCATATAGCCGGCGCCGTAAACGGCTTCCCATAATGACCAGGGCACCTGGGCCTGCAGATTGGCCTGTGCAAAACGATCGTGTATGTGAGGAATGATCGCATCTTTGTAGACGCCTACCAACGGTAGTAAGGTAAGGGCCAGACCGATCAACAGACCGATCAGCATCATCAGCACAATATTCCAGGCATGCAGTTGGAGCTTGTTTTCGGAAATACGGTACAGCTGCCAGGCCGCGAGGAAACTAAGCGGGAAATAACACAGTGAGGAGTAGTGCACGATCTTCGTCTCTACAATTGAGAACAGGACCAGTACTACCCAGAACAATACCCACATCCATATTTTGAAATCTTTGATCTCTGTTGATTGAGAGCCGGTATAGATAGATTTTCCCTTACGGCCTCTGATATAGGTGAACAGTAACAGACTGGCAGGGAAACAACCGATCAGCAATACGATCCAGTGATAGAAGAAAGAACCGCCGTGGCCAGCGTCCTTTGTTGTGAAGAGCCTTATCTGGTAGGTAATGAACTCCTGTACGAACCAGAAACCATGTGTAATGATCTCGTAGCCGAACCAGAGAGCGGTCGTCAATACAGCGGCCAGTATAATCAATCCCAGCTGCGCCAGACCAATACCTGTTTTACCTTTTTTATACAACCAGTAGAAGGCAAAGGAGAGTATGCTCACGAGGATCGCTACCGGGCCTTTTGTCAGTACGGCCAGTCCGAGGAATATACCACTCAGGATAGCAAACCTGGAAGGCTTACCACTGAACGCGGTGCGGTAGGCGCAATAGATCGCAAGAAATATAAAGAAATTGAAAGTCGGGTCAATGATACCTGATTTGAAATAGAAGTGAGGCAGCCAGGAGCCTGCGTACGCCAGTGCCCACCAGAGACCAAGTTTCTCGTCAGCCAGTTTCTTACCAATGCCGAACAGGGTCACCAGGGTGGCGATACCGATCATTGCATTAGGAAAACGGGCTGCAAATTCATTTACCCCAAAGAGCTGCATGCTGATAGCCTGCAACCATATGAACAGCGGAGGCTTTTCCCAGAAGGGCTTAAAATCGATCTGTACTCTTGAATAATCATGGCTTACGATCATCTCCCTTGCAGCTTCTGCAAAATTGATCTCGTCCCAGTCAAACAGGTGCACAGCGCCCAGGAAGGGTACGAAAAGAGCAGCAGCAACAATGGCAATCAACAGGTACTTCATAATTCAGGCAATCAATAAAAATAATCGAATCAGGTAAGGCTGACAACCGGTTCGTTGATCGCTTCCGGCGAAGCCTTTTTTCTGCTTTGATGAAACAGCGTGTACACTACCAGACTGCTTGTTGTTCCGATGATGCTACCAACATATACATCTACGAAGAAATGTTGTGCCAGGTATATCCTGGAATGGGCAGCCAGCAATGCCAGTGTTAAGAACGCGAATCCGGCCAATTTATTCCTGCATATCAGTGTTAAAAATGTGAACAGTGCGAATGCAGTCGTCGTATGTCCGGATGGGAAACTGCAGGAACCGTGTACTGTCACCCATTTTACAGTATGTATCAGTGAGCCTGCATCTGCAAAATACAACGAAGGTCTAGGTTCATTGTAATAATGTTTGGCGATCTGCACGATGATGGTGGTCAGCAGTAATACGGTACCAGCAGCAAAGAACAGCTTGTATTTCCTGTATGCAAGAATGAGCACCAGCATAACAGCAAAGGTAATACCGTCTCCGATGTAAGTAATACCTGTTACGGCAATATCTGCCCATGGAGCGTGTGCACGGTTGATGGCGAGGAATAGATCATCATGTGTGAAATAAGCCTGCAGCAATGCGCCCGCAACGATCCATAGGAGGAAAGGCAAAAAGAAAGGGGCATTTTTGCCCAGCAGCGTCAATAGTGTTTTCATAGTAATAGGTGGTGACCCGCCGTTAAACTTAGCAGGTGCAGCAGGATCTTTACACTGTTTTATTCCTTTATAGCAGGCACAGGATTATACTGCCGGGCAGTTGCTGATTGCCCGTTAAATGTCTAAAGATCTTGAAGCTGGGAGCTAGTGGCTTAAGGCTGTCAAGTTGTAGGTTTTGGACTGTTTTTTATAAAGAGCTTTTTGATATTATTGAAGGCCCTGAAATAAAATTCTTTGTTGAACAGATTTGAATCGTTCAGCGCTTTATAGATCAGGAACATTGCAATAGGCATAAGGACAATGTTGGAGAGCCACATTCCGCTCCAGGTAGCCATTACATCTTTTCTGGCCATCTTCTCCCCAACCATGAAAAATATATTGAAGATCACAAAGAACACAACGGCAAAGATCAGTGGCGTACCAAGACCTCCTTTTCTGATAATGGAGCCCAGCGGAGCGCCGATCAGGAACATGACGATACAGGAGAAAGCCAGGGTGAATTTACGCTGCCATTCTACCTTATGCAATAACAGGGTGCCGTGTTTATCGCCAAACTCACGGGCAGGTCCTTCCAGGTTATTCTGTCCGTCGCGGATGTTCTGTTCTGTTCTTTCCAGTGTATATCTGAGTGACTTTTCAGGTATAATATCTTTAAAATTGGCTACTGCCAGTGCAGGGGCTTTTGCCAGCCAGCCGGTATCCTGCCATTTGTAGAATGCATAGCGGGTAGTGACATATGCATTGACCGTACGGCCGAACAGCGCCTCCTGTTTGTAGAGGGAGTCGATCGCTTTATCCAGTTGTCTGACATTCAGCATCTGCTGGTTAGAGGCAAAAAGGCCCATATCCAGACGGCTGAAGGCGAAAGAGCTGAGGTCAAATGCTTTCTTGTATTCACGGAATCCCAGGCGGATCAGTTCACCAGGCGTGGTAGAGCTACGGTTGTTACGTTCTTCATAGCGCCAGCCTTTTTCCAGTACGAAATAGAGAAAGCGTTTGTCGGCAGAAAGCAGCATGGTGCCTTTTTCTGCGAGGATCACTTTGTCGCCCCCACCTGGCGTATGATCGATGATCATTACCTGGTGGATGGTTTTATTATCCGCTTCTTTTTCTGCTACCTTGATGGTATAGTCAGGAATATCTGTATAGAAAACACCGGCTTTGATGTTGAAAGCGGGTTTTGAGTTCGTAATATCATACAGGAGGGACTTTGCACGCAGGTTCGCTACGGGCATGGCATAGTTGTTAAACAGGAAGGCCAGTATCGCGATCACTGTACACACTGCCAGTAAGGGACGCATGAAGCGTGTCAGCGAAATACCGGAGGACTTCAGCGCGACCAGTTCAAAACTTTCTCCCAGGTTACCAAAGGTCATGATAGAGGAAAGCAGCACAGCCAGTGGCAGGGCAAGCGATACCAGGTTGGCGCTGGTATATGTGATCAGCTCGATAATAACAGGTGTATCCAGTCCTTTACCTACGAGATCATCAATATATTTCCACAGAAACTGCATCACCAACACGAAGAGTGTCACAAAGAAAGTAGCCACGAATGGCCCCATGAATGTTTTGATGAGCAGTTTATCCAGTTTTTTCACTTACAGCGTAGTTTGTTTCAAGACTTTAAATATTGTTTGTTGGCTTTGCCGTACGGCAAGTACGGAAACAAATTTAAAGCATACAAATTTAATATGATTTATGGAGTTTAGGGGAGCGGGGTATTAAAATTACCGTTAAATTTCTGGTAATGAATGTGAGCGGGTAAATTTACGGGATGGAGACCGTTTCACTTACCCCGGCAGAGCAGGCATTAGTTGTCAATGCTGACTGGATCTATCTGAAAAACAATATTTTAGAAAAAGTGATGACCCTGATGGGACAGTTGCACCTGGCATTGCAGGAGGCGCCTGTCACCAGCACGTTCACTTTCCCGGAAGGCGTCTTACGGGCGGGGGCGAAAATATCAAGGGGGGAGCGCTACAGGGATTTGCCCTATATCATCCTGGATTATCCCCGTCTGTTCAGTAAAGACAACATATTTGCGTTCCGCACCATGTTCTGGTGGGGGCATTATTTCATTGCTACCCTGCATCTGGCGGGGGAGGAGAAGGAAAAGTATGGTCATGTTATTGCTTCAGCCTGGCAGCAGCTGGCTGAGCAACAGTTTCAGGTATATCTTCAGGAAGACCCCTGGCAGCATGATTTTGAAAATGGGAATTACAAATTAATATCAGCTTTGTCGGAACTGGAATTTAAGCAGCTACTTGACCGACGTTCTTTTATTAAACTTGCTAAACCTTACAGTTTTGAAGAATGGGGAAAGCTTGTTCCGGAGATAGTAAGAGATTATGCTCTTCTGCTTCGGGGGCTGACCAGTACTACTGGTTGATCAGTGTTGGCTGGTTTAGTTGCCTATTCTATGGAAGAGGTCTTTCACCTGGTAATCCCACAGCTGGCTCTGATCAGCTATTTCTTTCTTTTCTGCAAAATCTCTGACAATCAGGATTGTTTCATTGGTCACTTCGGAAATCTGTATGCGGAATTCAAAGAATTCTTCTTTGGGCGCATGTTTCCAATGTAAACGGATAAATTCATCTTCTTCCTGCTCCAGTACTTCTGCTTCTTCCGTGGAACCGTTCCATGAAAAGGAGAAGACACTGTCCCTGTAATCTACTTTATCTGCGAACCACTCCTGCAGACCTGCGGGGGTGGAAAGGAATTCGTATAAGATACTGGGTGAGCACCGTACCGGATATTCCAACTCATATTGCACTTTCTTAGACATCGCTCAAGTAATTAGTAAATCAATAGCATCTGGCTGCAATTATAGAAAAATATTTATTCTGTCAAAATTATTTTGCATTTTTTTTTAATAATTGCCCAAATTCTTTTACACTTTATAAATAACAATTCTATTATGAAAAATATAAATACATTAGCAATCCACACTAATTGTTTTCACAGCTTTTTGCCGGAAAGCCCTATGATAAAGCTCCCGATATTAAGTTATGAATGGTGAAACGTTTTTGCTTGAAAATGGTTTAATAAGTAATTATTTTTTTTGGGAGCTATCTAAAAAAACTTATTTTTGTCTGGCATTCATCAAATAGGGTAACATTTTATTCACCTGTAACTGTTCCGATTCTTTATGTCAATGCGCCAACTCAAAATCACGAAATCCATCACCAATAGGGAGTCCCAATCTCTGGAGAAATACTTGCAGGAAATTGGGAAAGTGGATTTAATTACACCGGAGGAAGAGGTGAACCTTGCTATACGCATTAAGCAGGGGGACCAGAGAGCTCTTGAGAAACTGACGAAAGCAAACCTCCGTTTTGTGGTGTCTGTTGCCAAACAGTATCAGAATCAGGGATTATCGCTCAGTGATCTGATCAATGAGGGGAATCTCGGCCTGATCAAGGCAGCACAGCGTTTTGATGAGACCCGCGGTTTTAAGTTCATTTCCTACGCCGTATGGTGGATCCGTCAGTCGATCCTTCAGGCATTGGCAGAACAGAGCCGTATTGTAAGACTGCCGCTTAACAAAGTGGGGCTGAGCAACAAGATCAGCAAGGCTTACTCTCAGCTGGAACAGGAATTTGAAAGAGAGCCGTCTCCTGACGAACTCGCTACCATCCTTGAGATCAACACGGAAGAAGTAGAAGCTACTTTAGGCGTTGCCGCCCGTCACGTATCCATGGATGCACCGTTTATCGATGGTGAAGACAACTCCCTGCTGGATGTACTGGCAAATCCGAATGCTGTGAACGCAGACGAAGAACTGGACCACCATGATTCACTGCGCCGCGAAATAGAACGTTCTTTATCTACGCTCACTGACAGACAGAAAGATGTGATCATCCTTTACTTCGGTATCGCGGTTGAGCATCCGATGTCCCTGGAAGATATCGGTGAGAAATTTGGTCTGACCCGCGAACGTGTTCGCCAGATCAAGGATAAAGCGATCACTAAACTGCGTACCACTTCTCGCAGCAAACTGCTGAGAAATTACCTGGGAAGTTGATTATCATTGTCCGGACAGGTAATACAGTCACTTAGAAATTAATTGTTCTACATAATTGAAAAGGTGAATATCTGCCGGATATTCACCTTTTTTTGTTATTTATAGCTGCTTACTGGTTTGCATGCTACTTTATATTATTTTTGCAACCCTTGCAGCTGTAAAGTCCCCTAACCAGGATGAGCAGCGAATAGCTCACAGCTAAAAATTAAACAAGATCACAGATGTTCGAATCATTATCAGAGCGGCTCGACTCGGCGTTTAAACAACTGAAAGGTGAAGGCCGTATCAGTGAAATCAATGTGGCCTCTACGGTGAAAGAAATTCGCCGTGCGCTGGTGGATGCTGACGTAAACTATAAAATTGCGAAGGACTTTACCGACCGCGTAAGAGAAAAGGCCCTGGGTGAAAAGGTAATTACTGCCATTTCTCCCGGACAGCTGATGGTGAAGATCGTTAAAGACGAGCTGACTGAACTGATGGGTGGCAGCGAAGCGGAACTGGATGTTAAATCCAATCCGTCTATCATCCTGATCGCAGGTTTGCAGGGTTCCGGTAAGACCACCTTCTCTGGTAAACTGGCTAACTTCCTGAAAACCAAAAAAGGAAAGAAACCACTCCTGGTAGCAGCAGATATTTACCGTCCGGCGGCGATTGACCAGCTGAAAGTGCTGGGTGAGCAGATCGGCGTAGAGGTGTATAGTGAGCCGGAGAACAAAGACGCAGTGAAAATCGCACAGAACGCGATCGCACACGCGAAACAGAACAATAACAACATTATTATCATAGATACCGCTGGTCGTCTCGCTGTAGATGAGGTGATGATGACCGAGGTAGCGAATGTAAAAGCAGCTGTAAAGCCGAATGAGATCCTCTTCGTAGTGGATTCCATGACCGGTCAGGATGCTGTGAATACTGCCAAAGCGTTTAACGAACGCCTGGACTTCAGTGGTGTGGTACTGACCAAACTGGACGGTGATACACGCGGTGGTGCGGCGCTGACGATCAAATACACGGTAGAAAAGCCGATCAAGTTCGTGAGCATGGGCGAAAAGCTCGACACGCTGGACGTATTCTACCCTGAACGTATGGCTCAGCGTATCCTGGGGATGGGTGATATCACCACCCTCGTGGAACGTGCACAGGCACAGTTCGATGAAGAACAGGCGAAAAAACTGGAGAAGAAGATCCGTCAGAACCAGTTCGATTTCGAAGACTTCCGCGAACAGCTGCAGCAGATCAAGAAAATGGGTAACCTGAAAGACCTCATGGCGATGATCCCTGGGGTAGGTAAGGCCATTAAGGATATAGACATCAGCGACGACGCATTTAAAGGCATTGAAGCAATGATCGGTTCTATGACGCCATACGAGCGTAACAACCCGGATAGCATTGATGGTAGCCGCCGTAAGCGTATCGCTAAGGGCTCCGGTAAAGATATCCAGGATGTGAACCAGTTCATGAAGCAATTTGACCAGATGCGTCAGATGATGAAGATGATGAACAAATTCGGAGGAGGAGGTAAAGGTTTAAAAGCTTTAGGCAGGTAGTTTTAAAAAAAAAATCCACAACCTGTGGATTTTTAACATAAAATATTTTGAACTATTCGTTTTAAAGAATACCTTTGCTGCCCCAATTAAATACTTTTTCATAACTCGCAAAAAAATAACTCGAATTATTTATGCCAGTAAAAATCAGACTGCAACGTCATGGCGCTAAGAAGAGACCTTTTTATTTTATAGTAGTAGCCGATGCTCGCGCGCCAAGAGATGGTAAATTCATCCAGAAGATCGGTACTTACAACCCGCTGACTGTGCCTGCTTCTATCAACATTGATACAGACAAAGCACTGCGTTGGTTACAGAAAGGTGCTCAGCCTACAGATACAGTAAGAAGAATCCTGTCTTTCAAAGGTGTTCTCTACCTGAAACACTTACTGAGAGGTGTGAAACTGGGTCTGTTCGATGAGCCTACAGCTTTCACCAAATTCGAACAATGGCAGGCTGAACACGAGCAGAAAGTTGCTGCACGTCGTGACAGTCACAAGAAAGCAAGAGTTGCGACTCCAATCGTGAGAAGAGTAGAAGATACTCCAGCTCAGCCAGAAGGAGGCGAAGCATAATCTAGCTTTTGAATAAATATTGAAAGGGAAATATTTGTACGCAAATATTTCCCTTTTTCTTAGCCGGAAGGGCATCGTATTATGAATAATTACTTCAGCATAGGAAAACTGGTATCCGTATTTGGTTTACAGGGGGAATTCATTCTCAGGCACAGCCTGGGAAAAAGAACCGCCCTGCAGGGAGTGGATGCTATCTTCCTGGAAGAGCGTAAGAACAGTTTTATCCCTTATTTCATAGAGAAATCCAGCGTGAAAGACCATGAGCATATGTTCGTCAAGCTGGAAGGGGTAGATACCAAGGAAGACGCCCGTAGACTGGTACAAACGCCTGTATACCTGCTGGAGGATGATTTCAAAAAACAGACGTCCGCATCAGCCCCGCTTTCAATGCTGGGCTTTATGGTGAAAGACAAGCAGCAGGGAGAACTGGGTGTTATCGAAGAAGTAATTGAAATGCCCATGCAGGTGCTGGTTAAAGTAATGTACAGGGAGAAAGAGGCACTGTTGCCACTGAATGAGCAATCGCTCGTAAAAGTGGATAAAAAGCAGCAGATCGTGCATGTCGACCTTCCTGACGGCTTACTGGACCTTTACCTGGAATAGCAGGACATTTATTATTCACTTTGACCTGTATTGTCAGGTTGGATGGAGCATTAAACATGAGAATAGATATCATTACCGTACAACCAGGATTGCTGGAAGGGCCTTTTTCACACTCTATAATGAAGAGAGCCCAGACAAAAGGATTACTGGAGGTACATATCCATAATCTGCGGGATTATTCCAATCTTAAGCACAAACAGGTAGATGACTACCAGTTTGGCGGCGGAGCGGGCATGGTAATGATGCTGGAACCCATTGTAAATGCCATCGAGACATTGCAGGCAAAAGTGCAATACGACGAGGTTATTTACCTGACACCTGACGGGGAAACCCTGAACCAGCAAATGGCCAACCAGCTGTCGCTGAAAGGGAACCTCCTGATGCTCTGTGGCCACTATAAGGGTATCGATGAACGTATCCGCACTCACTTCGTGACAAAGGAGATTTCCATAGGAGATTATGTCCTGTCTGGTGGGGAACTGGCAGCCGCTGTGCTGGTAGATGCGATCGGCAGACTGATACCCGGCGTACTGAATGATGAAACGTCCGCATTGCTGGACTCCTTTCAGGATAATCTGCTCGCGCCGCCTGTATATACCCGCCCGGAAGAATTCAGGGGCTGGAAGGTACCGGATGTGCTGATGAGCGGTGATCATAAGAAGATCGATAACTGGAGACATGATCAGGCGCTTGAGCGCACAAAGACACGTCGTCCGGATCTGTTATAAATTTTGGTTGATTATCAACCGTTTCGGAAAATTATTATTTAATAACGGGGTTCTTATTTGGAAGTTGTGAATTTCTAAACTACCTTTGCACTCCGATAAATATTTGAAAGATGAACGCTATTTCTTTTGTTCACGAGCAACTGTCAGGTAAGAAATCATACCCGAAGTTTAAAGCCGGTGATAACGTCACTGTAAACTATAAAATTGTTGAAGGTAGCAAGGAAAGAATCCAGTCCTTCAAAGGTGATGTATTGAAAATCCAGGGTACTGGTGCTACTGTTACTTTTACAGTAAGAAAGATTTCTGATGGAGTAGGTGTAGAAAGGATTTTCCCTTTGCTGTCCCCACACATCGACGGAATCGTGCTGAATAAGGTTGGTAAAGTTAGAAGGGCAAGACTGTTCTACCTGCGCGAACGTGCTGGTAAAGCTGCCCGTATCAAAGAGAAAAGGGTTTAGTATAAATACAGGGAAATTAGTGATAACGGGGACCGTTTGGCTCCCCGTTTTTTTCATGTCTATAGGGACCGGACGCAGCAGTAATAATGCTCTTAAAATAGTATTAAAACTTTGCAGGGCAATCCAACCGAGGATATTTCCCGAATATATTTACCTATCTTTGTTTGCTTAACGTTTAAAACTGAGAAAATGACTGCCGCTTTTAAATCACCGTTTTTATTATTTCAGGAATTAGGTATGACAGAATTACTCTTGATCGCTCTGGTTGTATTGCTGCTGTTTGGTGGTAAGAAAATCCCTGAACTGATGCGTGGCCTGGGTAAAGGTATCCGTGAGTTCAACGATGCGAAGAACAACGTGCGTAAAGAGATCGAAGACGGTATGAAAGATCAGCCGGCTACGACTGACCACAAGAATGCCTAATTATTCCTGCTAAAGGAATGAGGTTTTTCTTTTTTATTTGATTCAGACGTGAATAGGGGAGTAGTATGCCTGTGATGGGAGATGCAGTAACCACTGTATGAAATTGCTATATACCATATGCCAACTGAAAACCTTTTCAGTAGCAGTTTTTCAAGTTTGACTTTACATTATTTTTTAAGCAATTAACTGGTTTGGCTTTGTCTGAATACAGCAGTATATCGGCTTTTCATGAAGCATTATACGCCGGCAGAACAACCTGTACGGAGATGGTACGGTATTACCTTGACCGTATCGGACAGACAAAACACCTGAATGCTTACCTGGAAGTTTTTGAAGAGGAAGCCCTTGCTAAAGCGCATGCACTGGATATCCGTATTAAAAACGGAGAGTCTGTGGGAGCGCTTGCAGGCATTGTGATAGGCATTAAGGATGTTATCTGTTATAAAGGACATAAAGTAAGCGCCGCTTCTCGCATACTGGAGGGATTCACTTCCCTGTATTCTGCTACGGCAGTCGAAAGGCTCCTGGCAGAAGACGCCATTATTATTGGTAATCTCAATTGTGACGAGTTTGCAATGGGATCCACAAATGAGAACTCCGCATACGGTCCGGTGTTGAACGCACTGGACAATTCCCGTGTACCGGGAGGGTCCTCCGGAGGGTCAGCAGTAGCTGTGCAGGCAGATCTTTGTATGGTCAGCCTTGGTAGTGATACCGGTGGCTCTGTGAGACAACCTGCTGATTTCTGTGGTATTGTAGGATTAAAACCAACTTATGGCAGGATTTCCCGCTATGGGTTAATTGCATACGCCTCTTCTTTCGATCAGATCGGGATTTTTGGCAGGAATATTGCAGATGTGGCAAGGGTGCTGCAGTTTATTGCAGGGCCCGATGGGTATGATAGTACCGCTTCAAATGAAGAAGTACCTGATTACCAGATCGTACACAATAAATCCTGGAAAATAGCGTATTTAAAGGACGCGTTGTTTCACCCCGGCCTGGATGAAGAAATGAAGGAAGGCTATACCCGCTTTTTTGAAGAGTTGGAAGCAGCAGGTGATACTGTTACAGCAGCTGATTTCGCTTACCTCGATTATGTAGTGCCAGCATATTATGTGTTGACCACTGCGGAAGCTTCCTCAAACCTTTCGCGGTTTGATGGAGTTAAATACGGACACAGAACTTCATTAAATAATCTTGAATTGGCTGACTTTTACAAGAAAAGTAGGTCAGAAGGTTTTGGAAAAGAAGTAAAACGGCGTATCTTACTTGGGACTTTTGTACTTAGTGCAGGTTATTATGATGCCTACTTTGCTAAAGCTCAACAAGTTAGACGAATGGTGGTGGATAAATTGGATGAAATTTTATCTGAATATGATGCCATCGTAATGCCAACTGTACCGTCTACAGCCTTTAAGATTGGAGAAAAAACAAATGATCCGATAGCCATGTACCTGGCCGATATTTATACGGTACTGGCAAATCTGGCAGGGGTTCCGGCAATTTCCGTACCTTTGCAGCGGCATTCAAATGGGATGCCATACGGTGTACAGATCATCACAAAGCAATTTAGCGAAGCAAACCTGTTAAGCATTGCGGAACACGCCATGCAATTACGACAGGTTACTCCTGTTTAAAATAAATATGTGTATGAGGAAAATCTTTTTACTACTGCTGTTGCCATCGCTGGGTGCAGTGCAAATGAGAGCGATTGGTGGCAATAGTGTACCTAAAGAGATGGTTACTCCATATGGGGGACCGGATACTACGGTACTGAACCACAAAGTACGTTTGCCTAAAGACACAATTGTCGTGCCTTCCGCAACGTCACAGGCTGTGCGTAAAAATGCGCAAAGCCTCCCGTCCAGCATCAGCAGCCCGAAGGTCTATGAACAGATCAACAACAACATTGTAGCTGGATACATCAATAACTTTGCCAGCAGGTATAGCCAACACCTGCAGGTAATGGTGTCCAGAGGGCAACCTTACTTCGTAATGGTGGAGAAAATCTTCAGAGAACACGGGATTCCCGAGGAAATGAAGTATCTCGCCGTGATCGAATCTTCCTTTAATACCAATGCACGTTCCCGTGTAGGTGCAGTAGGAGCCTGGCAGTTTATGTCCGGTACTGCGCGTATCTTCGGTCTCAGTGTGGGTAAAAAAGTGGACGAAAGAAAAGACTTTTATAAGTCTACTGTAGCTGCTGCCAAGTTCCTGAACGAACTGTACAACCAGTTCGGTGACTGGTTACTCGTGGTAGCTGCTTATAACTGCGGTCCTGGTGGCGTACAACGTGCCATGAACGCAAGCGGTCGCAGCGACTTCTGGGGTATGCAATACTTCCTGCCAGCTGAGTCCCGCAATCACGTTTACAAATTCATCGCTACCGGTTACATCCTCGACAGGTTCAATAACTTCTTCGGTGTAGGTAACGATATGAGTACAGTTGTTGCCGCTCCGGCTCCTACCGCCGCAGCGTATGCTACAACTGAACTTTCAGAAGAAGAAATGTTCAACACAGTTGAATTCAATATCTCCGGCAAATACCGCCTGGATGCTATTGCGAAAAAACTGAACATGGAACTTTCCGATCTGGAACACCTCAACCCTGATTTCGCTAAAATGATGTCAGGACCTGAAAACAGCTATGACCTGAGAATTCCGAAAGAGAAGATGAAGGAATTCCAGACAGAGAAAGAGGAAATACTGAAGGAATCATTACAGATGATGCTGGATGACAAAGCAACCACCTTCGATAAATCCCGCTTCCCTGCTCCGGCAAAAGTAGCTGCTCCAGCTGAGGCGAAAGCAAAGAAACCAGTGACTACTACAACAGCGAAAACCTCCAAAACTTCAAAATCTTCTGCTAAAGCGAAAGCAACAGCAAAAGGAAAGGCAAAAGCGCCAACCGCGAAAAAGAAGACAGTTGCCAGGAAAACAACTGCTAAAAAACCAGTAACAGCGAAGAAGCCAACTTTGAAGAAAACAACGCTGCATTAATCATACTGAACTAATACTAAAGGCCTGATCATCGATCAGGCCTTTTTGTTTTTATAATGTTTTGTGGTTATGAATAATCAGGAATTAGGAATAGCTTTTCTGATCAGTCTATACCTGGCCAATGTGTCTGCACGTGAAAGGCATCAAGAGACGCAAACAAAGATTATTTGCAATAGTGACTACGTCTCTTTACAGCCATATTGTTGGGCTTTTTAAATAGGCTATAAATCATCCTACCATAGAACAAAACGCTGCGAAGATGACCTCCGCAGCGTTTTATTTTATAGAGCGGCATTTTCAGCAGCCCCATTCTTAATTTCTAATTTAAACTAGCCTATCTGGCTGGCCTGTAATCGGCTCTCTTCCACCTTCTTTACCACATCCAGCAAAGGACCCGTCATAAACGTGGTCGCCAGTGCCATCAGTACCAGCATCGCAAATACTTCAGGTGACAGAATACCGAGGTCGTAACCGATGTTTAATACCACCAGTTCCATCAATCCCCTGGTGTTCATCAGCGCACCTATACCAAGAGAGTCCATCCAGGACTGTCCCATTAATTTAGCGGTAAGCGCACTACCGCCCAGTTTACCGCCTACAGCTACCAGCATGATCAGACCAAACACTGCCCAGAGATTACCCTGACCCAGTAAGCCGATCTGTGTGCGTAGTCCGGTGAACACAAAGAAGATAGGGAGTAATAATAACACGCTCACATCTTCCAGTTTATCAGTCAGCAATTTCTGTACGGATACTTCTGAAGGCATGATCACACCTGCCAGGAAAGCGCCGAATAACGCATGTATTCCTATTACCTCTGCAGCCCATGCCGAAAATAACAAGGCCATAAATGCAAGGGCAACAATAGATTTCTCTTTATGCTGTTCCTGAAAACGCGTGATCTTTTTTGCTAACCATGGTTTTAATACATATAACATGAACGCAACGAAAATCAGTGACAGTACCAGGGTCAGCACAGCCGTCCATAATGTAACTGCTTTTACGATCGCAATAACAACCGCCAGGATACACCATGCAGTAACATCATCTGCTGCAGCACAGGTAATAGCCAGCAGGCCTAGTGGCGTGCTGCTCAGTTTTCTTTCCTGTACGATACGTGCTAAAACAGGGAATGCAGTGATGCTCATCGCAATACCCATGAACAGCGCAAAAGACAGGAAACTCACATTCGTAGGTGCAAATCGGGCATACATATGATAAGCCAGTCCTACGCCCAGGAAGAACGGAAATACAATGCTCGCATGACTGATCATCACCGCATCATGTGCCTTGTTCTTCATCTTATCGGTGTCCAGTTCCATACCTACCACAAACATGAAGAAGGCAAGACCTATCTGACTTAAAAACTGCAGATTTTTAAACCCTTCCGCAGGAAAGATAAACGCACTGCCTGAAGGCCATAATGTACCGAGCAGGGACGGGCCGAGGCAAATACCTGCTACAATTTCTCCCACCACTGATGGTTGTCCGATCTTATTTGCCAGCCAGCCAAATATTCTTGCAGTGATCAATATCAGGATGATCTGTAATAACAATAAAGCTAAAGGATGATGAACATTCTGCACCATACCGTTCCAGACGCTCTCCGCTGTAGAAGTAGCGGGAGTTGTGTGCGCAGCTGCCGGAGCAGCAGTAGCCACAGTACTGGCAGGAGTACTGCCGTCGGTCGTCAGATGGCTGCCCTTATTGATAATAAACCAGATAAGACATCCGAAAAAGCCGATAATCAGCGGGTAAAGCAACAGTCTCTTATTCATATAGTATCGGTTTAATTGGTCGAAAGATAATAATAATAGCTGGCAGCGTCACATTAATGTGGTATTAAATTACATTGAAGATTGATCATATATGGCTTCCGCTTGCAGCAGGTTATGTATCTTGTCAGCATTATGGATACCAGGAGAGACTTTATCAAAAAAGCCGCATTACTATCAGGCGGCGCAGGTCTGGCAGGTGTATTGCCAGCCTCCATTCAGAGAGCCATGGCCATCAATCCGGCTGCAGGTACTACCTTCCTTGATGCGGAACATGTCGTACTGCTCATGCAGGAAAACCGTTCATTCGATCATAGTCTTGGTACACTACGTGGCGTACGTGGATTCAATGATCCGCGCGCTATCACACAGCCAGATAAAAATCTGGTGTGGCTGCAATCCAACGCGAAAGGAGAAACCTATGCTCCCTTCCGCCTCGATATCAAAGATTCAAAGGTCACCTGGATGAGTTCTCTCCCGCACTCATGGGAGAACCAGGTAGATGCCCGCAATAATGGTAAATACGACAAATGGCTGGATGTAAAACAATCCGGTAATAAGGAATACGCTAACCTGCCGCTCACCATGGGTTATTTCACCCGTGAGGACATTCCTTTCTATTATGCCCTGGCTGACGCATTTACTGTCTGCGATCAGAACTTCTGTTCTTCGCTGACAGGTACAACGCCGAACAGACTCTATTTCTGGACAGGCACCATCCGCGAAAAACAAAGTCCTGATGCCGCGCCTAACGTGCGTAACTCGGAAGTGGATTATGGTGTTCCTGCCAGCTGGACCACCTTCCCTGAACGCCTGGAAGAAAATGGCATCAGCTGGAAGGTATACCAGAACGAACTGAGCGTAGGTGTTGGTTTTACAGGGGAAGAAGATTCCTGGCTGGCAAACTTCACAGACAACCCGCTGGAATTCTTTGCACAATACAGACCGGAATTTTCGGTGGCACACTATAAACATGTACAACGCAGTATAGAGAAACAGAAAGCCGCCATTACGGCCCTGGAAGATAAATTAAAGACACTTTCCGGTGTACAGGCAGATGCTGCGCAAAAAGAGCTGCAGGAGAAAAGAGAACTGTTGCGCAAATTACAGGAACATGAAGAGAAATGGCGTCCTGAGAAATTTGAACTGCTGTCTGAACGGGAAAAGAACATCCACAGAAAAGCGTTCACCACCAATGAAAAAGACCCTGACTACCACCAGCTGAGCACCTTACAGTATCACGATGGTAACACAGAGCGTACTATGCAGGTGCCAAAAGGCGATGTATTGTACCAGTTCCGTGAAGATGTGAAGAATGGTCAGTTACCTGCTGTTTCCTGGATCGTCTCTCCTGAAAACTTCTCGGATCACCCTGGCGCACCGTGGTATGGCGCCTGGTACGTTGCAGAGGTAATGGATATTCTTACGCAGAATCCGGAAGTATGGAAGAAGACCATCTTCATCCTGGCCTATGATGAAAATGATGGCGATTTCGATCACGTACCTCCATTCGTACCACCTCATGGTCCGGGTACTGGTCTGGTATCCGAAGGTATCGATACCAGCGTGGAATATGTCACCCGCGAACAGGAGCTCCGTAAAAACGGCATGCAGGAAGAAGACGTAAGAGAAAGCCCGATTGGTCTGGGATACCGTGTACCGCTGATCATCGCCTCTCCATGGAGCCGTGGTGGTATGGTCTGCTCAGAAGTGTTTGACCATACTTCTACCTTACAATTCCTGGAGCGCTTCCTCCATCACAAGACAGGCAAAAATATCGTTGAAAGTAATATTTCTGAATGGCGCCGTACGATCTGCGGTGACCTTAGTTCTGTGTTCACGCCGTATAACGGAGAGAAAATACCGTTCCCTTCCTTTGGTGATAAGGACACGTTTATCGAAAGCATTCACAAAGCGCAATTCAAAGACGCGCCTTCCGGTTTCAAAAAACTGACGGCTGCGGAGATCGCTGCGATCAATAAAAACCCGGCAACTGCTCCTTACATGGCGAAGCAGGAAGAGGGTATAAGACCAGCCTGTGCATTGCCTTATGAAATGTATGTGGATGGCCAGCTGAGTAAAGGCGGTTTTGAAATATCCTTCAAAGCAGGTAATGAACTGGCAGGGAAAGCTGCCGCTGGTGTACCATTCAATGTGTATGCACCAGGTAAATACCTGTCCGCTGATAATAACACCTTTGAAACAGTCAGAACATGGGCATATGCAGTGAAAGCCGGCGACAGACTGGCGGACCACTGGCCTTTACAATCCTTTGAGAATGGTATTTACCACCTGTGCGTCTACGGACCGAACGGCTTCTTCCGTGAATTTGCCGGTAATGACAAGGTACCTCAACTGGAAGTATGGTGCGACTATGAACGCAAAGGAAAGGCCTTTACCGGCAATGTTTCCCTGCAATTGAACAATCACCATACCCAGGCGCTGACGATTGAAATTATCGACCATGCGTATGGCAAACCTGTACAGAAAAAGACACTGGCTGCCAGGAGTAAAACGGCTGTTGTGCTGGACCTGCAAAAGAGCCATTCCTGGTACGATTTCAGCGTACGTATCACCGGACAATCATCTTTTGAAAGAAGATATGCCGGTCGTGTAGAGAACGGTAAAGCCGGTTTCAGCGATCCTGCAATGGGTCGTGTGAAAGGATAGGGCTATATTTAACGCTGAAAATGTAAATACATCAGATATGGAATCAATAAAAGGAAAAAACGCACTGGTAACAGGTGCAGGAAAAGGCATCGGAAAGGCAGTCGCTAAACAGCTGGCCGCAGAAGGAGTGAACCTGGCATTACTGGCGCGTACAGAGAAAGATCTGCAGGCAGTAGCGGAAGAACTGAAGGGTACCGGCGTAAAGGTAGTGTATGCTACTGCAGACGTGGCCGAGAGAAAGGAAGTAGAAGCAGCGATTGAAAAGATGACAGCTGAACTGGGTAGCATCGATATTCTGATCAATAATGCCGGTATCGGTAAGTTTGGAAAGTTCCTGGAACTGGAACCTGAAGAATGGGAGCAGGTCGTTAAAGTAAACCTTTTCGGCGCTTATTATGTTATACGTTCAGTACTGCCTGGTATGTTATCCCGTCAGACAGGCGATATCGTTAATATCTCCTCTACAGCAGGTCAGAAAGGCGCTCCGGTAACCAGTGCTTACAGTGCTTCAAAATTCGGACTGATCGGTATGTCCGAGTCGCTGATGCAGGAGGTGCGTAAGTCTAATATCAGAGTGACCACTTTGACGCCAAGCACTATCGCGACAGATATGGCTATCGATCTTAAGCTGACAGATGGTAATCCGGAAAAAGTGATGCAGGCAGAAGATTTTGCCGAGCTGATCGTGATGCAGCTGAAGCTAAACAGACGTACCTTTGTAAAAGAAGCGGGCTTATGGTCAACCAACCCGTGATTTAATCTTATCATATTGTTTAAGAAGAAAGGCCGCTCAATACATTGAACGGCCTTTCTCTTATAACTGATCTCTTTTTTACAGGGCTTGCAATAACTGTATCTGGTACGCTACTGCCTGTGACTTCATTTTCCGTAATATCAACGGCCATTGTAGCGTAAGGAAGGGCTGAAACAGACCGGAAATCTCGTTCATGAAATAGATATCCGCATCAGCGATATCTTTTGGATGATTGCCGGACAGGACCCTTGAAAACATGGCCAGGAGACCATTTGTTGCTTTATCGCTACCTGCGGCCGTGAACCACACTTTTTCCTTGATATAGACAGCACGTACCCAGATGTCAGAGATCCAGCCCTGTACCTGGTAGTGTTCATGTTTGTACTTGTCTTCCATCAAAGGCAATGATTTTGCAATATTATCTATGTATTGCTGGCGGCTTTCTTCATCTTCGAGGTGCATTACATCCTCAATCAGTTTATCCTGTACTTCATTTATTGACATAGACGCTCTTTTAAAGGTGACAATATGAATTTACGCAGATATGCTGGTTGATGGTGAATCAAAAACGGAAAATATTTTAGTTTGTCTGTGATCTTAATTTTTCAAATATCGCTGCCGGTAATTCAACATTGGGAAAAGGGACCAACTGCGGTATTGTTTGCCCGGGATTGATAGTGCCTTCAAATTCATTACTGTAATAGACAACAGGCTCATCTTCCTTCTCCTCCTGCGCATTATCCTGACCATCCGACTTAAACACAAAATAGGGATCATCCCGGGTCGGTTTAAGATTAATGTCTGATAGCGCTACTGCAAGACTTTCTTCAAAATCTTTTGCTCCATGAAACCTTGCTGGAATGATCACCTTTCCTGTCCTGTTGATATAGCCGAATTTTCCTCCTTCCTGCATCAGGAACAACCGCCTGTTTTGCGCAGATAACTGATGCCCTGATAGGACCATTAATAACAGGAACATATAGACAATGCTCTTCTTGTGGTTCATTGCTGTCTTGTTGGCTGGTGTTTATAATCGACTTTCATACAACGGAGTAAGTAGCTGCCCCGGATTGATACTTCCTGAAAACTCGTTACTGTAGATGATGACCTGTGATGCATAATTGTCCGCTTTCGGGAGGTAGCACATAGCATACCGCATCTTTGTTTTGAATGTACCTTCATATACCGGACAATTCAGTTCCCAATAACTTTGTGCCGGTAACGAGGTTTGTCGGATGAAATTCGATGAAAAATGCCGGTTACCGCGGGGAGTCGTTTCCAATGGAACCCATTCATTGTCTTTGGTCAGCGCTTCCAGCCACATCAAAAGACGATCATGTGTTGTCAGTAATGTTGCTGTCTTTTGCCCTGCATTGAACACAAATACCTTATGCCCATTATATCTTTCATCCGCTACTATCTTCGCATCAGGTACCGCCAGGATACCGATTTTAGCTGCAGGAAATAATGTATCAGCCGATGTGATCTTTTTTGGATAGTTTTCCCAGTCTTCTGGTTTTATCTCCGGAGAAGACACAGTGTCTATCCTGTAATTAATTTCTTCCAGGTAATCAATATTCTTGTTATAGGGTAGGGTATAAGATGGGGCATGTTGCGCGAGAAGGCCTGATGAATCCATATAGGAAAAATCACCTGCTGAACTGATCTCTATCTGACCATTTGCAGTATAAATAAGTTCCATGTCATCAAATGGCTCCCTGGAAGCAATAACACCGTCCAGCTTTGATTTTGTATTGTTCCATCCCTTTGCTCTTTCGATCTTGTCGTACTGATAGGGCAAGTCAATTTTTTTACCCATCGTATCTATAAAATAGGCGCCATGAGCTCTTGTATTTGCGTATGCATGCCCATACTGAAAATCAGCTATTGATAAGTAGTCAAATGCCGGCTCGACGATCATTTTGCCTCTTGTGTCAATTACTCCTGTGTGATATTGGCTGTCAACCACGATCGCCCTGTTATCATTAAAAGTCCTGACAGAGACATACACATCGTCAAATGCTTTATGACCGCTTTTATCGATATACACAGGTTTGCCATTTTCATACACTCTCGCTAAACCGCCATGAAATGGTAATGCCTGCTCAAAGCGTGGTGGTATTACATAGTGTCCGCTGGTATCAATATATCCATAAAGCCCCGCTTCTCTCACCGGCGCAAGACCTTCCCAAAAGTTATACGCCGCGAAAAATCGCGGCGTAATAACTATTTTTTTATCCTTATTTACATATCCGAATTTACCTCCTTCCCTGATGAGGTACAGCGGTGCACGTTGTGCTGACAGATCGCTTATGCCCATCATTATCAGCAACGTCAACATATATACTATTCTCATTCTTCCAGTTTCTTCGCAACCTTATTGATCAGTTTCAGTTTATCAACGATCACTAACAGGACAAACGCACCACATATTACACCCACAGCTGCAAACACCAGATAGGTAAAATAATGTATCGTCCATTCCAGTGCTACTCTTACCCTATGTATAAAACTGATAGGTTTCTTTTCGGTCGCGCCTTCATATAATGATATACGCACGGTACAGAACTCATTCTCTGTATCAAAATTGCCCAGTTCAACACCGAGGTCCTGCAGCTTACCTTCTGTCTCCAGAATTTTATCATGCAGAGCTACCAGGTCTGTGATAGGGCCGGGTTTTGACTTTAATTCGTTCAGTGATTCCAGTGTTTTCAACAGCGAGGCTTTCTGTGCATTCAGCTGACGATACTCATTGGTTTTATCCACTTTCGTGATCTCAGTCGACCTGATCACGCCTATTTTCTGGATGGCCAGATAGAAGGAATCAAAGACTTCCGGATTAACGCCGATCATCAGATGCAACTCACGACCGCCTTTCAGTCCTAAAGCCTGTTCGTACTGTACGATCGCTTTAAAGGATTCTGTTTGCTGGGAGATTTGTTTGGCATCGTCTTCAAAATGAGAAGACTTGGTACGGATGGAAGCAGTTTTTTCATACTTCTGACTAGGGGCGGCAGCGGCTGGAGCTGACATATCCGGTTCAGACATGGAACTTTTGCTCTTGTATAGCATCTTTTCGGATGCATAGTTTTTTCTCAGATTGCTGATATTCTCGAAGAAGTCAACACTATAGTCATTGGTCTGCCGGGTGTCAGTAGCTACATATCCATAGATAAATCTGAAAACGAACAGTACAGCAAAAATCAGGGTCGCCCAACGCACCAGTCCCCAGATGCGGGCTTTAAAACTCTTTATCATATAGGGTAAAAATTGAGTATGTAATTTAGGGAATTGTTGGGTACGATAATCGTATATTTAGTATATGCTTTCCGATCTGAAATCCCGCAGAGTAGCCGTTGTCGGTTACAACCGTATCCCTTTCGCAAGGCAAAATACTTTTTATGCCGACAAAGGGAATCAGGCCATGATGACAGCCGCTTTAAACGGTCTGATAGATCGTTATCACCTGAGCGGTATGCTTTTAGGTGAAGTCGCCGGTGGCGCCGTCATCAAACATAGCCGGGAAATCAATCTGATGCGGGAATGCGTCTTAGGCTCCTCCCTCGACCATGCCACAGCTGCCTGTGACATTCAGCAGGCCTGTAATACCGGTATTGCCGCCTCCCTCTATATCGCACATAAGATCGCCCTTGGTCAGATAGAAGCGGGTATTGCCGGTGGTGTAGATTCCGCCAGTGACGTACCGCTTGTCTTCAGTGAAGGACTACGTACCAGTCTCCTGGCAGTGCGTAGGGCACAGACGCTCCGGCAGCGTATCCAGGCATTCTCCCGGATCAGGTGGAAAGACCTGAAACCGGTGGCTCCGATGAATATGGAACCCCGCACAGGGCTGTCCATGGGGGGCCATACAGAGATCACCGCTAAATATTACCAGATTTCCCGCGAAGACCAGGACCGCTACTCACTCGAAAGTCATCAGAAAATGGCAGCCGCTTATGATAGTGGCTTCTTCAATGACATGCTGACGCCATTCGCAGGACTGGACCGGGATAACATCCTCAGAAGAGATACCAGTCTGGAAAAACTCGCCAGACTCAAACCTGCCTTCGATAAAACCAGTGGTTCGCTTACAGCCGGGAATTCCTCCCCATTGACGGATGGCGCCTCCTGTATATTGCTGGCCAGCGAAGATTGGGCAAAACAGCAGGACTTACCTGTACTCGCCTATATCACCTTCGCAGAAACCGCCGCAATAGACTATCTCCAAAGTCCGCATAACCTGCTCCTGGCGCCGGTACATGCCTCTGTAAAGATGCTGGAACAGGCAGGGCTCACCTTACAGGATTTCGATTACTATGAAATCCATGAGGCCTTCGCCGCGCAGGTACTGGCATTATTGAAAATATGGGAACAACCCGATCTGATGAAACAGTTCGGCTATGACAAAGCATTGGGCAGTATCGACCGCAGTAAATTGAATGTACATGGGAGTAGCCTCGCTGCCGGACACCCATTCGCAGCTACCGGCGCACGTGTTATTGCCACCATGGCAAAACTGCTGCATGAAAAAGGATCAGGCAGAGGATTGGTGTCTGTCTGTGCTGCCGGCGGACAAGGCGTTACCCTGATCATGGAAAGATGATCAGGCCTTTTCTACTTCCAGTTCAAATCCTTTATTCAGGATCAGTTTACCTTCCGTATCGCCAGCGGCACCTGGTAGTTTCCAGCCTTTGATCTTACCGGTCTTTCCTTTGGCCAGCAGATCAGCAATCTGTTTATCGGTGAGTTTCTTGCCAAATACTTCAAATGGCACTTTAAAGCCGCATACATGGAAGTTTGCACAGCCATAAGCGGTATTCCCTTTTTTGAGAGGGTGCGCCTTGCATTTAGGGCATTGTTGCTCCGCAATGACAACGGCTTTCTTCGGCTCTTTAGGTTTAGCCTCTTTTTTGGGTTTCTCTTCTTTTTCCTTTTCTTTTTCTTCCGGTTGATCAGGCCTTACGGTGATCACCTTATAGTTGGAGGTCTTTACTTCGATCGTGAGGTCAATGACCATCTGGATCAACTCCTGTTTGAAGGTCTCCATGGCATATTCGCCTTTCTCTATCTGACGAAGTTTTCCTTCCCAGATACCTGTCAGCTCAGGGCTTTTCAGCAACTCCGTCTGAATGGTATCAATGAGGTCAATCCCCGTCTGCGTAGCGAAAATATTCTTCTTACGCTTCTCGATATATTTCCGGCGGAAGAGGGTTTCAATGATATTCGCACGGGTAGATGGACGTCCGATACCGTTATCTTTCAATAACTCACGCATCTCCTCATCATCTACCTGTTTACCTGCCGTTTCCATGGCGCGTAGTAAGGTCGCTTCCGTAAATGCTTTCGGCGGTGTGGTCTTACCCTGATGAATTCTGGGTGTATGCGGACCGCTTTCACCTACTTCAAATACCGGCAGTATCTTTTCCTCTTCCTCACCCTCTTTTTTAGGCGTTACGTCATTGGCGTATACTTCCTTCCAGCCTGGCTCCAGTATCTGTTTACCGGTGACTTTAAATTCCACCTGACCTACTTTACCAAGGATGGTCGTATTGGAGATTTTACACTCCGGATAGAAGGCCGCAATGAAACGTCTGGCTACCAGGTCATAAATACGCTTTTCTTCCATACCAAGGTTGGATGGATAGATACCGGTAGGGATAATGGCATGGTGATCAGTCACCTTTTTATCATCGAAAACGGTCTTGAGCTTTGGGATCGGATTGGCCAGTATTGGCGCTGTAAGTGCCGCATAAGGCGTCAGGTCCTGCATGATACCTGCGATTTTCGGATGCAGGTCTTCAGAGAGATAAGTGGTATCCACCCTTGGGTAGGTTACCAGCTTTTTTTCATACAGGTTCTGAATGTATTTCAGGGTATCGTCTGCTGAATAGGCGTATTTCTTATTGGCTTCCACCTGTAAGGCGGTGAGGTCAAACAGCTTGGGATTGCCCTCTTTTCCTTCTTTTTTCTCGAAGGACGTCACTTCGAAGGGGTGCTCTTTCAGGTAAGCCAGCCCTTTTTCTGCCCGGTCCAGCACCTTGATACGGTCAATGGTAGCGGTAAATTCCACCTCCCGGTATACCGTTTTCAACTCCCAGTATTCTTCAGAAACGAAGGCGTTGATCTCTTTCTGGCGGGCTACGATCATCGCCAGGGTAGGGGTCTGTACCCTCCCGATGGAGAGTACAGTCTTTCCCATAGCAAATTTCTTGGTAAACAGCCGGGTGGCATTCATGCCCAGTAACCAGTCGCCTATCGCTCTGGCACTACCTGCTGCATACAGATTGTTATATTGGTCTGCGTCTTTGAGTTTCTGGAATCCTTCGCGGATCGCCTGTTCTGTCAGGGAAGATATCCACAGCCTTTTTACAGGCGCGGTGCATTGCGCTTTGAGCAGCACCCATCGCTGGATAAGCTCTCCTTCCTGGCCGGCATCCCCACAGTTGATCACCTCTTCGCTATGCTGTACCAGTTGCTCGATGACCTTGAACTGCTTCTGAACGCCCGAGTTGTCTATGAGTTTGATGCCAAAACTGCTGGGGATCATGGGTAGATCTTCCAGTCGCCAAAACTTCCATTGTTCCGTATAATCATGCGGCTCTTTGAGCGTACAGAAATGCCCGAAGGTCCAGGTCACCTGGTACCCATTGCCTTCGTAATATCCATCTTTACGTTCTTTAGCGCCAATGACTTCGGCAATGTCTCTGGCTACACTTGGTTTTTCAGCGATACAAACCTTCATAGTCAATTAAAACAGGGAAGCAAATGTCGTATAAATACCTAAGAAGCTACTTAACTTCTGACAGGTATTTATGCACAAAGCTGATCGCCATCGATCCTTCCCCGACTGCTGCCGCTACTCTGTTCATTGCCTGCGCGCGTACATCTCCTGCTGCAAAGATGCCGGGGCAACTGGTTTCCAGCAGATAAGGGTCGCGGTCCTGCTTCCATATCCGTTTGAACGCGTCACAGTTATGCAGATCGCCACCTGTTTTGATAAAGCCTTTTTCATCCTTGATAATATCCAGGGCGATCCAGTCCGTGAATGGTTTAGCCCCGATAAAGATGTACAGGGCATCAGCATGCACTTCCTGCTGCTCTTTGGTATCTATATTACAAAGGATCAGCTGGCCCAGGCGGTCGCTGCCTCTTGCTTCCGCGATCTCCGTTTTTGGATGCAGGGTAATATTGGCTACGCCGGAAATCTGTTCTATCAGGTAAGCTGACATCGTACTGCTCAGGTCCTCCCGGCGGATAATAATATGCACGTTTTTGGCAAACTTGGAAAGGTACATCGCGGCTTGTCCGGCTGAGTTGCCGCCGCCAACAATGTAAACTTCCATACCGGTACAGGCAGATGCTTCTGTCATAGCCGCGCCGTAATAAACGCCTGCGCCGGTGAAATCAGGTACGCCCTTGGTCTCCAGCTGACGGTAGTCCACGCCGGTGGTGATGATCACCGCACGGGTATTGATCTCCGTACCATCCTCCAGGATCACCTTCTTATAACCGTCTTTCTGTTTGATATCTTTTACGGACTGCGGAGTAATAAACTCCGTACCCAGTCGTGTAGCCTGTGCAATAGCGCGTCTGGTCAGTTCTGAACCGCTTAATCCGCTTGGGAAGCCCAGGTAGTTCTCGATACGGGAACTGGTGCCTGCCTGTCCACCGGGAGCACGTCTTTCGATCAGCAGCGTTTTCAGGCCTTCAGATGCGCCATATACACCTGCAGCGAGTCCTGCAGGACCAGCGCCTATGATCACCACATCGTATACGTCCAGTTTTACCTGTGGATTCAGACCCACTTTATGCGCAATATCAATGATGGATGGGTTGGAAAGGAAAGTGCCATCTTCAAAGAAAACCAGTGGTACGTCTTTCTGACTCAGGTTGTTCAGGCTCATTAATTTACCTGCTTCCTCCGAACTCTGTACATCCAGCCATTGGTAAGGGATAAGGTTACCCGCCAGGAAATCTTTTACAGAATGTGACTTTGGAGAGAACTGATAACCAACCACTTTGATACCCCTGAAGTCTGGCTTATATACGCTCTGCCAGTTTTCCAGCAGGTCATCCAGTACCGGGTACAGACGCTCTTCCGGCGGACTCCATGGTTTCACCAGGTAATAATCCAGCTGTACGGAGTTGATCGCCTTGATCGCAGCATCTGTATCAGAATAAGCGGTTAGTAACACCCGACGTGCGTCCGGATAATATTCCATGGCCCTTTCAAGGAAATCCACGCCTTCCATTTCAGGCATACGCTGATCTGAAATGAACATAGCCACGGTTTCTCCTTTATTTCTGAGTTCCAGTAAAGACTCCAGTGCTTCACTGATAACTGTTGTGCTGATGATCCTGTATTGCTCACGGTACTGACTTTTCAGGTCTCTCACAAGTGCACGTAATACCTGTGGATCATCGTCAATACAGAGAATATATGGTAAGTTCTGAGTCATATTAATACTATTAATGGTCTTGGCATTCAATGCTATAAAAATCCTGCAAACCCCTCCCTACAAATCACCCCAACAAATCTTTCTCCACAAATCTCTCCTGTAATCTTCTCTACAATCTCCACTGCATTCAAATTCTTAATTCTTAATTCCTAATTCTTAATTGAATATTATCCGAGGATGGGCAGCGACACGATAAACTTCGTCTCCCCGGGCTTCGATTCCGCCTTTAGATAGCCCTTGTGCTGTCGCACGATCTGAGACACAATATCCAGTCCCAGACCGGTGCCTTTACCCGGTTCCTTTGTGGTAAAGAAAGGGTCAAAAACACGCTCAAGAACATGTTCAGGGATACCCGGGCCATCATCCGTAATAATGACTTTCAGGCAATCCTTGTCCCGCTCTGTTTTGATAAACAGTTTTCCTTTTTTATTCACTTCCATTGCATCGAGCGCGTTGTCGATGATATTTGTCCACACCTGGTTCAGTTCTCCGATCAGGGCACGTAACGGGGGCAGATTGGTATCATAATCTTCCACCAGCTCGATGTTCCCTTTACGGATCTTGTATTGGAGGATAGAGATCGTGGTGCGGATACCATCGTGAATATTGGTCAGTTGTTTATCATAACCCTGGTCCATGTGGGTGAATGACTTCACAGAACCTACAAGGTCGGCGATACGTTTGGACGCTTCTTCAATGTCGGAAACGATCTTTTCTGTGATCAGGTTATTGTTGATCCAGTTGAATATCGGGGAGACATCTTTTGCGACCAGTCTTTGTCTGAACTGATCGAGATGTTCTAATGTAAAACCGAATTCCACAAAGTTTTCCGCCAGTTCTGCACTGTTTTCCACATTGAGATCATCCAGCCAGTCGGTCAGTTCATCTTCCAGTTGGGAACGTTGTACGAGTGTCAGTTGCGATTTGTGGGTATTATGTTGTGAAAGTATTTCAAACATTTTCTCTTTCACCAGTTTGATGGACGCTTCATCCATGCGTATTTCCATGATCTTTTTAAAGAACTCCGGCTGTAACTGCAGGTGTTTTTTCATGGAATGTGCGCCGCGTACAACAGCAGCTGCAGGGTTGTTGAGCTCATGTGCCAGTCCGGCGGAAAGCTTACCCAATGCCATCATTTTTTCGCTCTGGCGGATGAAGGAGGTATAATCGCGTACCCGGTTGGTCATGATATGTACCAGTGCCTGTGTCAGTTCAAAATGATGCCTGATCATGGGTTCTATCTTGTCCATGGGCAGGGTGTATAATGTCACGTCGTCGATCGCTTCGCCGGATACGGAAGAGGTCATGCCACGGGAGAAGGGCAGATAGCCCAGTATACGTCCGGGTTCTGCGATCATGAGTTCCCGCAGTTCGTTATTCTGCATCTGGCATATTTTAATTCTGCCGGATAACAACACGTGTGTGCCGATCATGGCATCGCCTACATTAAAAGCATACGAACCTGCCGGTAATTCTCTGCGTTCTGAGTTATCTATGAACCATTGCAGCTGATTATCGGGAACGCCTGTAAGCGATTCAATGGAGCGCATCCACTCAACGGTGATATTAGTCATGGAAGGATGATTATTGGGCAGAAAGGTAGTTATAATTCAGCTAGATTTTCACTGTTATCATTGTACAGATACTGGTAAAAGTAGGATAATTCGAAGGAGGCTGACAATCAGGCGTAACAAACGGGATTAGTGTAACAATAGTCATACTATACTTACTTTACGTTAGTGCTGCGTTAAAGACGTAGCACTAACGTAAAGTAAGTATAGTATGACTATAGAAGAAAGCTGGTTACTTACTATTTTAAGGCATTTTTCAGCTCATTTGCGGCATATCTTAATGCTGACTGCACCGCTGGTACATCAGCTAATGGGTTTAGCAGCCCGTAGTCATGTATCATACCCTGAATTCTTACAAGTGTAACAGGTACGCCTGCTTCATCCATCTTGCGGGCATATGCTTCTCCTTCGTCACGCAGTACGTCATTTTCAGCCGTTTGCACAAGGGTTGGAGGTAAGCCTTTCAGCTCTTCCAGACTGGCCTGTAAAGGCGCTGCATAAATCTCTTTACGCTGGGATTTTGGGATGTAATTGTCCCAGAACCAGATCATCATGTTCTTTGTCAGGAAACGGGAGGTAGCATACTGGTTATATGATCCGGTCTCAAAGTTGGCATCGGCTACCGGCCAGAACAACAGCTGAAATTTCAGTTCAGGACCTTTCTTGTTTTTCGCCATCAATGCGGTCGCAGCAGTCAGATTGCCACCGGCGCTATTACCTACTACCGCCAGTCTTTTATCATCAAGATTGACTTCGGCGCCATGTGCGGCCACCCATTTGGTAGCGGCATAGGCTTCGTTGAGCGCTACCGGATATTTTGCTTCCGGAGAACGGGTGTATTCTACGAATACGGCTGCAACACCGGAATATACGACCAGGTCTCTCACGAAACGCTGGTGTGTGGGGAAATCACCCAATACCCAGCCACCGCCATGGAAAAACATAAATGCAGGTAATGTGCCTGTTACGCCGGATGGACGTACGATAAAGAGTTTTACCTGCAGTCCGTCTTCCGTAATGGTCTTCTCAGTTACGTCAACACCGGAAAGGTCTACTTTTACCGAAGCTTGCGCACCTTCCAGTACTTTACGGGCATCGGTAGCCGCCATTTGTTCCATGGGTTTACCACCGCCGCTGTTCAACACGTTCAGGAATGCTTTCGTACGGGTTTCGATCGCAGGGTCTTTTGCCGGGTCCAGTACTTTGGTCTGCGCATCCGCATTGTTCACCACACTTGCTGCTGCTACAGCTCCCGCTGCCAGTATGTTTTTCATTGATTGCTTTGTCATTTATTGTCGTTTATGATGTTTAGATAATATCGGGTGTATACAAAGCTATCATATGACTGTGCGGGCATCAATGGCGGAATAGTGTGCTCAGTTGTACATTTAAGGTTAACTGTTGTTGTCTGTAATGATCAGGAAATAATAGTTGGTTGTGTATCTTATTTTTAAATAACATTATCTGTCACCAATTCGTTGCTCAGGCCTTTTTTAAAACTGGTAAAGTTCATGCCGGAGTTATTCTTGAAGTATTTACTGAAGTGCGAATGATCGTCAAAACCCAGCAGATAAGCAATTTCTTTCATGCTGACATTTGAATGTAAGGCCTGCCTTTTCGCCTCCATGATGATGTGTTGCTGTATATGCGAACTGGCAGGCATACCGGTTATTTTCTTGACGATACGGTTCAGGTGATTGGCCGTTACACAAAGTTCGCTGGCATAATCAGCAACGAATTTCATCGTTCTGAATTGCACCTTTACCAGTGAGATGAACCGTTGCACCAGTTCTATCTCTTTTGATTGGGCCAGTTCATTGACCCTGATCTGCTGCCGCCGGGAGAAATAGATCACCAGTATATTCAGCAGACCGGCAAGCACTTCCGACCGTAGCAGATAATGGTTCGTGTACTCTTTGGACATCTTTGTCATCAGGTCTCCGATCTCCAGCTGCATATCCTCATCCGCGGATATCACCGACAATCCCACACCATAAATCTGGGTGTCCAGCCAGGTCGTACCCATCGTATAGGTGGCCCAGCGGTAGAGGAAGTCCTGCGAAAAGGAGATGTAGTACCCTTTGGGATTTTGCTGAAAACAGCAATGCCTGACCTGTCCCGGCGTCAGACAATAGATCATGTTGTTGCCAAAAGGATGCTGAAGGGCGTCAATGGAAATACAGCCGTTTCCTTCCTGCATCCATACGATCTCGAAGTATTGCAGCCGTTCCTGTAATCCATCCAGTAAGGGATGGTCATTGCTGATCGTTTCCAGTCTGTTGATCTCAAAGTGTGTGGTCTTTTCGGGTCTGCTCTGTTTTCGCGAACTTTGGGTCTCTGGCAATATAGCTGTACCTGTGTCGTATAGGATTTTACTGCTCATAATGTAGTGGTTTCAGTTCGGGATATAATATGCTAATCTGGTGCCACGTAGTAAGTGTCTGATTGTTATATGTTTAGCAGGCGTTTCTCTTTTCTTTGGTATTCATATATCGTTAATTATCCACCGTATTATTGGTATTTCAGGAGTAACATCCGGGTAAAGAATGCCTGGTGACCTTTTCTCTGCGCTTATTCATATTTCGATAATTCTCTGGTTAATTATTCATATATGAACAATCATGGTAGGTCAATTGTCTTCTTAAGCATATAACAGCCAACTACTTACAGGCATGGCATGCAGCTTGACCACATATCCTGTAAGTTTGCCGTATATGTTTATCACCCCGGCGAAAACCACAACTTTAACATGCATCGATCAAAATCAGCCACACGGGAAGTGCAAAAGGTAGCATCCAATGTCTCCATGGAGAACGACATTGAACTGACCCGGCTATTATTATCCCTCGCAATGGATATCGCCAGGGTAAGGGCGAAGAGCGACCTGATGAACCTGGTGAAAGAGCGTTTCAGCAGCTTTTTCTCTTTCAGTCACTGTACTATTTCTGTGCCTTCCGGCAGACCACAGCACTATAAGGCCTTTATGCTGGATACAAGTTCGCTGATAAAAGAACACACGCAATACCAGGAACTGGTCACCGCCGACTGGCCCATAGGGGTTGACTGGATGGTGACCGCTATTGATAAAGGAGCGCCTTTTATCTGTCATCTGGCCGATATGAAAGCTGCCGGTGAACTGACCGATAATATGCAGATCGTATATGACGCCGGTGTGGCGGAAACACTGAACTGCGGACTGATATTCGAAAATGAGGTCATCGGGGTCTTGTCCTTTTTCTCACAGACACCAGGTAATTTTCAACCAGCCATTTTTCCGGTTGTAAAGGCTATTTCCAGCCATATTTCCCTGGCGGTGGCCAATATTATGGCAAAGGAGGAAATAGAGCAAAAGAGCAGGGAAAGAGAGGCGTTGTTGACCATCAGTGATGCCATTGGCCGTTTGAAAGACCGTGAAGGTTTACTGAAACTCATTAATGCCCAGTTGAAAAAGCTTTTCCGGTTTACCTATAGCCTGGTCATCAAACTCAGTGAGGACGAACAGTCCTGCGCCGCGTTCCTGCTGGACCCGGATTCTACCAGTCGCTCGCAACCCGGTTATGAAACGATCGCTTCCCGCTGGTACCCGGTAAATGATGGTATGGTCAGCCGTATACTGGCTGCGAATGTGCCCGTGGTCATCGATATAGAAAAGGAGGCCACCAGTGCAAATGCGACAGATTATATGATCATGCAGTTTAACGCCGGACTAAGGGAATGTGTGGGCGTCACGCTGCGTAATAATGACCAGCGTCCCATGGGGATGATCCTGTTTTATGCAGATGGGAAGGGTTGGTTTAACGCCAACGTGCAGAACCTGATCCATGCAGTGTCTTTCCACCTGGCTACCGCGATGGTGAATATTAACCACCATGAGTATATCCAGGCAAAAGAAGCAGAGAACGAAATGCTGCTGTCTATCAGCCATTCTATTGCCAGTATTGCTGACAAGAGCAAACTGGTGCCGACCATTAAAAAGATCCTGCAGACACGTCTGAATTTCTCTGATATCGCTATCGTACAATACAACGTGGCAAAAGGGCTGTATAAGGTGATCCTGGAAGATTGTGAGAAAGCCAACCAGCACCAGGATTTTGAGGGAATTGCCTTCCGGGAATATCCCTTACAGGATGGTTTACATAACCGTGTCATGGCGTCGGACAGTGCGGTGTTATTGTGTGTAGCAGACCTGCAGAAGGTGGGAGGCATACACTTCGATTTTCTGGCAGAAGCAGGTATCAATGAGATTGCGGGCGTCCGGCTGATGCATAATAATGAGGTTTTCGGAGGCATGACATTACTTGCAGAAAATATCAATTCTTTTTCTGCGGATGATTTGCGGCTCATAGAAAGGTTCTCCTATCATCTTTCGGGACTGGTGGCCAATATGCTGGCCAATGAAGCGATCCAGCAACGTGACAGGGAAAAGGAAATCCTGTTATCGTTCAGTGCTGACATTGGCAGGACCAGGGGCGCCGAAGCATTGATCGCAGTGATGCGGCAACGTCTGAAAAGTATCTTTCATTTCAATGATATCACTGTCGGTATCTTCAATGCCGAAAAGACCGCTTTCAGGGTCATGGTGGCCGATGTGGAAGAACGCCGCACTTCTCATCCGGAATTCAAAGAGATCGCTTTCGCAGAATATCCGATCGCTGATGGTATCCATGATATGCTGCTGCATTCTGATAAGCCAGAACTCTTTTATATTGAAAATCTGTTGATGAAAAACCCTGGCAGGCATCCAGGGATACAGTTCATCTTTGAACGGGGGATCAAGGAAATTGCCGGTGTAAAGCTGGTGAATCAGAATGAGGACATTGGTTTTATTACCATGTTATCCGAAGAAAGAAATTCCTTCCGCCATAAAGACCTGCATCTCCTGAAAGGCATCTCTGACCAGGTAGCCGTGGCGGTAGCGAATATACTGGCAGATGAAAAGATCGGTCAGCAGCTGAAAGAGATCAACGGGTATAAGGAAAAACTGGAAGAAGAGAAGTTATACCTCCAACAGGAGATCAGTAGTGTATATACCCATACGGACATTATCGGTGCAGGACCTGAAATGCAACGCGTATTCCATATGCTGTCACAGGTTTCCTTTGCACAAAGCACGGTGTTGATATTGGGGGAAACGGGTACCGGTAAGGAGCTGATCGCACGGGCGATCCATAACGGTTCTCCCCGTAAGAACAAACTGATGGTAAAGGTGAACTGTGCGGCATTGCCGGCCAACCTGATAGAAAGTGAACTGTTCGGCCATGAACGCGGTAGTTTCACTGGCGCCATAGAAAGGAGGATCGGTAAATTCGAACTAGCCAACCACGGTACGCTGTTCCTCGATGAAATAGGCGAGATGCCGCTGGACCTCCAGGTAAAGCTCCTGCGCGCCATCCAGGAAAGAGAGATAGAACGTATCGGTGGGAAAAGCACGATCAAAACAGACGTGAGGATCATTGCAGCAACCAATCGTAATTTACAGAAAGAAGTAGCGGAAGGCCGCTTCCGTAGCGACCTGTATTACCGCCTGAACGTATTCCCGATCGTACTGCCGCCTTTAAGGGACCGCAAGGAAGATATATCGCTGCTGGCGGCACACTTTATAGAACGCTTTGCCAGAAGTGCCGGCCGTAGGAATATCAGACTGTCCAGTACTGCCATGAAACAACTGACGGCCTACAACTGGCCGGGTAATGTGCGGGAGCTGGAACATGTACTGGAAAGAAGCATCTTACTGACACAGGGTAATATTATCCGGGAAATCCATCTGTCGTCTCAGCCGAAGTCAGAAACGAAAGTCCGCCAGGAAGAAGATTTCAGCCGTACCCTGGACGAAATGGAACGGGACTATATACTGGGTGTGCTGAACAAGTGTAAGGGGAAAGTATTCGGGCCCGGCGGTGCAGCCGAAATATTGGGACTGCACGTCTCCACCCTGAATCACCGGATCAAAAAATTGGGCATCCAGAAAGAACATACCTATTTTCTGAAGAAACCATAAAAGACAAAGCCACGTAACAGACGAACAGGCATTGGCTCAGAAGACCGTATTAGCATCACTACGAAGGAAACAACGCATGACAGAAAAAATACTGATCGTCGAAGACATTTTTATTGAAGCAAACAACCTCCAGATGATCATGGAGCGTGCGGGCTACACGGTAAGCGGTATTGCTGCTTCTGCGGAGATCGCTTTGCAGATGATCGGACAGGAAAAACCTGATTTTGTACTGATAGATATCTACCTGAAAGGTAAACTGACAGGCATCGACCTGGCGAAGCTGTTAAGACAACAAAATATCGCTTTTATCTACCTCTCCGCCTATTCTACCAAACAAATTCTGGATGAAGCAAAGGCTACTTTTCCCTACGGTTTTCTGGTAAAACCTTTCCGGGAAAGGGAAGTGCTGATCACGCTGGAAATAGCGCGTTACCTGCATGCCAATAGTCTTGAAGCAGTGATGCGGAACAGCGACACAACAGAAAGAGAAATACAGCCAATGCTCCGGGGAAATGGGATTATAGGAGAAAGCCAACGCCTACGGCAAACGATGCAGCATCTGTCTGTAGTAGCGCCTTCCGATACATCAGTGCTCATTACCGGGGAAAGCGGTACCGGCAAGGAGAAGATAGCCGATCTGATACATCGCTTGTCCGGCAGGTCATCCCGGCCGCTTATAAAGGTGAACTGTGCCGCTATGCCGGCGGAGCTGATCGAGTCGCTATTATTCGGTCATGAAAAAGGCGCTTTTACCGGCGCGATAGAAAGACGCATCGGTAAATTTGAGCAGGCGAATGGTGGTACGATCTTCCTGGACGAAATAGGGGAAATGCCGGTGGATATGCAGGTCAAGCTGCTGCGCGTGCTCCAGGAAAAGGAAATCGAACGTATCGGGGCCATGCGTTCACAGAAAGTGGACGTCAGGATTATCTCTGCCACCAGCAGGAACCTCGAAAAGGAGGTCGCTGATGGCCGCTTCCGTATGGATTTCTATTACCGGCTGAATGTATTTCCCCTGCATCTGCCACCACTCAGAGAAAGGCGGGAAGACATTCCTGCGCTGGTAGATCATTTCCTGGAAATACACTGTCGCAATATGGGCCGTCCGCTGGTGACGGTCACACAAAGGGTGATGGATACCCTGGTCCTGTACTCCTGGCCGGGGAATATCCGGGAACTGGAACACCTGATCGAGCGGGCGGTATTATTGTGTGACGGAACGGTGATCACCCATATCGCACTGCCTGAAAAGATTGAATATGTGCCTGTTGTACAGGATGAGCGGGTTAAGACCATGCAGGAAAACGAAAGAGAACATATCATCGATGTACTGAGACGCTGTAATGGGAAGATCTTTGGCAAGGGGGGAGCGGCAGAGCTGCTTTCGATGAATGTTTCTACCCTGAATTACCGGATCAGAAAGCTGGGTATCAATAAGGACGAACTACGTATTCCCGGTTAAAATATACAGATGAATCACCTGATTTTACATTGATACAGCTCCGGCGCTAAGGTAGCTTTGGTAGACCTTAAATTATCAACGCTATGGAAAAGATCAAATCAAAAACCATTGTATTCATCACCGGAGCATATGTCAGTAATCGTTGCTGGGACGACTGGAGCCGTTATTTTCAGAGTCAGGGTTATACTACGGTAGCGCCTGCCTGGCCGCAGAAGGAAGGCGATCCTGCTGCCCTTCGTGGTCGTCAGCCCAATATGGCACTGGCGGCAGTCGATCTGTCACAGGTACTGGACAGTTATATCAACGCTATCAAAAAGTTGCCTGAAAAGCCTATTCTGATCGGACACTCATTTGGCGGAATGATGACCCAGGTCCTCCTGAATAAGGGCTATGGCGTTGCCGGGGTGGCGATGCATGCAGTACCGCCTAAAGGCGTTTTCCCTTATGAGATCAATTTCCTCAAATCCAATACTGCTGCGCTGGGCTTCTTTTCTACGGTCAATACCACTTACCTGATGCCGTTCAAAACATGGCAGTTCGCTTTTACTAATGGTATGTCACTGGCGGAACAGCAGACCAGCTACGATCAACTGACCATCCCGGAATCCAGAAGGGCGATCAGAGGAGCTTTGAGCAATGAGGCAAAGGTGGATTTTAAAAAACCACAGGGCCCTTTGCTTATACTGGCAGGGTCGGAAGATCAGTGTATCCCGCCGGGTTTATGTGAGCGGGTGTATGCACGCTACAACAACTCATCTGTAGTCGATTTCAAACTGAAAAAGCGTAACCACTATGTATTAGGGCTACCTACCTGGAAAGAGGACGCGGACGAGATCCTGCAATGGATAACACAGCATTGATAGATATTTAAAGGGACCCGATCCATGAAACGATATGCGAAAGCCATATGGCATGGTTCCGGGAAAGATGGCAGAGGACATATGACGACACAAAGTGAAGCACTTGATAAGCAGGTCTATTCTTTCAGCAGCCGGTTCACCAGCGAGGGAGGCACCAATCCTGAAGAATTGCTGGCGGCTGCGCATGCAGGCTGTTTTACCATGAAGCTGAGCTTTGTACTGGATGAAGCTGGCTACTTTCCTGAAGCGTTGGAAACCACCGCCTACGTAAACTTTGAAAATGGCGTCATTACTGCATCCCGGTTGGTCGTGATAGGAAAGGTGTGGGGGATGGGTCCGGACGATTTTGAGGCCTGTGTCCGGGAAGCTAAAAGGAACTGTCCGGTGAGTATGGCACTGAATATTATGATTACAACAGACGCTAGTCTGCAAAACTGGTGAGGCGGTAGCCGTTCCGCTCCGGGCGGACGGCTACCACTGTTTTACGCCGGTTCAAAAATGTTATTCCCCTCCTTTTTGAATGTAGAAAAACACATACCGCTTGAATTCTTGAAGTATTTACTGAAGTGCGCCGTATTGTCAAACCCCAGTGAATAAGCGATCTCTTTCATGCTCTCATTAGAATAGATGGCCTTTCTTTTGGCCTCCAGGATGATCCTGTTACGGATGTAATGGCTGGCAGGGTATCCCAGGATACTCTTGACCGCCTCATTAAGGTAATTAGGCGAAATCCGGAGGCGCGAGGCATACTGGGTCACCAGTTTCAGGTCGCGGAACTTACTGTCCACCAGCATACTGAATTCCCTTACCAGTTTTGATTTCCCCGATAAATGAGTCGTCCTGAAAGAACCTAGTTGGCGTGATACGTACAGCAGGATAATGTCAAGGTAACGCTGAATGATGGGCATACTGGATGCCTGCTGATGGTCGTACTCCCTGGATATCTGCGCCATGACGGTGCGGAAGTTGTGGGCAAAAGGCTCTTCTGCCTCCATTACCGGACAAACCGCCAGCAGATGCACCAGATTGCCTACCCAGGTCATTTCCCAGCCATTCATGTTGTTTCTGGGGTCTACATCTGCAAGGAATATCTGTAGTCCCTGACAGGGGCTGACAGGATGTAGTTTGCACTTCTGTCCGGGTTGTACGCAGATGAGCACATTGTTGCTGATGGCGTATCGTTTCTGGTCGATCTGGCAATATCCTGCACCTTTTTCCACCCAGATGATCTCAAAACTGTTTGTTTTACTGGCAGTCTGGACAGGATGGCTGGCAGCTGTTGTGGTTTGTTCAAATTTTGTGATAGTCAAGGATGTCGAAGAAGCGTCGTTGGTCATAAAATAGTATTTAATGGTTCCAGAAGACATGTCTGTAGGGGCACAGTTCTCCCACCCCGAACTCACTGTGGCCATGATGTTGTGGTCGTTAATATTAGGACAATGCTAAGCTGGCAACGGGGGACGTATTCTTATCTTAACAGCATTTAGTAACAAATGTTCGGTCCCGGCTTCCAATAAATAGGACTTCATCTTTTAATAAGGTATAGGCATAAGGGTACAATACGACAGTCGTCGTTATACCCTTATGCCATTAAAAATATTTATGATCGCTTAGATTTTTGGCGCCCAGCCTTTTTCATACTCTCTTTTCCAGAGTTTAGCAGCATCCGTATTATTGAGAATGTGTCCGTTGGACGGGTCTGTATGCAGGATAGTGCCGGTACGTTGTGCGATATTGCCCAGGAGTGGCAGTAAGGTGCTACGATAGGCAACATTGATCTCAGCGTTGAGGGTGGCGTTTCCACGGATGCTCTCCAGGAAGTTATTGATATGGATAGCGTCATAGTACTCACCTGCCGGACTCACCACGTTAGTGGCTTTTTGTTCGCTGGGAGCTGCCTGTTTGACTTCTTTGACAGTTTTCCCCTGGTTATCGATGAGCTTATAGCTGTCATTGCCGGGAACGTACAGGGTACCGTTTTCTCCGAATATGGCGAAACCGCGGTCACTGCCTTCCACTTTATAGTTACTGCAGCTTCTTCCTTCCCAGGAAATGGCTTTACCGCCTTCAAATTCAAAATTCAGGGTTTGGGTATCCGGTGTTTCCCAGTCATCTTTCGGATAGGCATAGCGGCCACCGGCAGAAGTGACTTTTGTAGGGAATTCCAGTTCCATGAACCAGCGGAGGCAGTCCAGTTCGTGCGTGGCGTTGTTACACGTTTCAGAAGTGCCCCAATGCCAACGCCAGTGCCAGTCATAGTGTACGATATTGTCCAGGTAGTCCCGACGGGGAGCAGGCCCCTGCCAGAGGTCCCAGTTGAGGGTATCCGGCACCGGTACTTTTTTACCGATACCAATAGGCTTACGGTTATTCAGGTACCAGCTTTTGCCGTAATATATCTTCCCTAATACCTGTTGTTCCTTTATTTCCCGGAAAGCCTGTTGCATGTTGGGCCAGGAGCGACGCTGACTACCCATTTGTACCAGGCGGTTGAATTTCTTTGCGGCAGCTATGAGCATTTCCCCTTCAGCCGGATTGTGGGCACAGGGTTTTTCTACATAGACGTGTTTACCGGCAGCGGTGGCCATAATAGCGGCAGGAGCATGCCAGTGGTCTGGTGTGGCCACGAACAGTGCATCCAGGTCCTTCTTCTCCAGCAATTGCCGGATATCTTTGATGACGGTTGGTTTCTTCTCCTGCGCGCCGGAAATGGCCTTCAATCCCCTGGCGATAGCGCCATCTTCCACATCACATACATAACCGATTTCTGCTCCCGGGAGCTTCGCAGCGCATTGTGCCAGCCAGTTTCCCCTGGAGTTGACGCCCATGACGCCTAATACCAGCTTATTGCTGGGCGCATTTTTACCGAATACGGGGAAGTTGAGTATCGTCAGACCAGCTCCCAGACCGGCCAAACCGCCTGTTTTAATAAAGTCTCTTCTTTCCATAACGTTGAACCTGTTTTCTGTTTAAAATGGATTTTATGATAGGTGATCTAATGTATAAAAATTTAAATGGGAGCGGCGTATTTTTTGATGAAAGGAGGGGCAAGCCAGGACTGCAAGAAAAAGCCCCGGTTCGCTATTGTCGACCGGGGCGGGTTGGGTGGTTTTTGATGCGCTATCTTAGATTTTGTGGTAGTTGTGAATTTGTGATGACTTCCTGAGGGATCAGCAGCGTAAACCTGCTGTCGCCAGGAGCTAATGTATATGTTGTCCCATCTACAATACGCGTCAAAGTTTCATTTTGTAACCTGCGGAGGTCTGTCCACCGTAAGCCACGCATGACCAGTTCCTTTCTTCTCTCTTTTAGCACTATTTGCAGCGCCTGAGCACCGTTGGCTGCCGACTGGTCCGTATAGGAACCAGTCTTCCATCTGCTACGCAATAAGGTGTTGATATCTGCCATGGCAGCAGCTGCATTGTCAGACCGGGCATACCCTTCCGCTCTGATCAGGTACATTTCGTCTACGGATAATCCGTTGAACTGCGCCGATGATACGGAAGGATCATAGTTGCCGGTAAAACGGAAAGTTCCTAGTGGTGTTGTATAATCCACATCACTCAGATTCTCTTTAAAGAAAATAGACTTCCGAAGGTCATTTGCCGCATAGCTGTCGATCAGTTCCGGAACGATGATCGCGCTGTTACCTTCACCATAGCCTGGGTCCAGCGCATCTTCCCTGGTCTTTACTGACTGGAAGATGACTTCTTTATTAAACCGTACAAAAGGCGTTAAGGTATTCGGATCGGCAGTGTTATAATCCAGTAATTCATGCTGCAGGGCCAGTGCCTTATCCGCATTAATGCGCGCATTGGGATAATCCTGCATGGAGAGATATACCCGGGCCAGCATGGCGTAGGCAGCGGCTTTATTGGGTCTGGAGGAAATAGAAGAGGTAGTGTTCAGCAGGTCTGCGGCTTCCTGTAAACTGCTTACAATATGGTCGTAGGTTTCCTTTACGGTACCCCTGCCCGGTACGTCGTTAATATCTGATTTCTGATGAATGGGCAAACCCGGCGCCTGCAATGTAGCCGGGCTGTAAGGCTGAATGTATAGTTGCGCCAGCGTCCATAAAGCATACGATCGCAGGAAAAGAGCACTGCCTCTCAGATGACCGGTCTCCGGGCCGGATAAAGTAGCAAGTGTTTCCAATACAAGATTGGCATGATATATCTTGTTGTATTGTTTTACCCAGGCATCTGCGGAAGCGCGGATGGCGTTTGGCTGCCAGGTATAAAGGGTCCTTGCTTCAATGGTCACCCGGTCAAGATGATAACCTGCATCGTCAAGATAGAAGTCGTTAGCGGATAACTCTCCGTCAGCGGGATAATTGGTATTGAAAAGTTCATAGTTATCCATCAGCAACTGGCAATCATTCGCAGTTTCTACAAATGATTGGGCACTGCTTTTTTTGATATCCACATATTTTCTGCAGGAGGAAACCCCCAGACAGACAAGCAATATTATCGGAAATGTTTTCATCGTCATAAGGTTTAAAAGTTTGCAGAAAAGCCAAGGCTGTAGGATTTGGGATTGGGATAGTCAAATACTTCCGGATCGATTCCTTTGTTATTGGCTCTCCAGATAATGCCCAGATTACTGATGTTCGCATATACCCTGGGATTCCTGATAAACTTGCTTTTGTTTGCTGGTATCAGGTAGGAGAGATTGATCTCCTGTAAACGGATATGATCTCCTTTCAGGACGTTTATTTCCGAATAATAATAGAAATTATCCCGGTTCTGGTTTGTGGATGTATATATAGCCGATGGCACGTTCGTATGCAACTCGTCTCCCGCCTGTTTCCATCTGTCCTGGTATTCGATACCCTGTATGGTGGCGTTAGTACTGTATAGTTGACTGTAGTTTAATACCTGGGAACGTGGCCTTCTTACGTAATAACCCATTTTATACAGAATGCCCGCCGTTACAGAGAAGGAGCCGTAATTGAGCGTATTACGCAGGGAACCATACCAAACAGGCACCGCCGAGCCAAAATAATTTAAGGAGGCAATAGGGGCGTTCTGCACACTGTTATAGGCAGTATTGCCATCCGGCGTATTGGAGATAGTGACGATATGCCCATCTGCATATCCCTGCGGATCACCGGTCGCAGGGTCTAATCCAGCCCATTTGTATCCGAATAAGCGGGAAAGATCATAGCCTTCGTTGTACGAACCGGAGCTGTTGGATACGACCTGTCCCGCGGCACTTGCTGCTGTGGCATACAGTTTCGTCACTTTAACCCTGTTATAACTGAAAAGGAAGTTGGTATTCCATCTGAACTTACCCCGCTGGATATTCAGTGAATTGAGGGATACATCGATACCATGTCCCAGTAAGTTGCCGGTATTGTAAGTGATGTTTGTATAACCGGTACTGGGGTCAAGTGCGCCGCCTGCAATCAGATCAGAAGTTCTTTTGATGAAGTATTGTACACTACCGGAAAGACGGTTGCCTTTCATGGCAAAATCGACACCTATATTAAGGATACCGGTCTTCTCCGGACGCAGTTTGCTGTTGGTGATACCGGTACCATAACTGGTATATGCGTATGGGAGTCCATTAAGGCCGTCGAAGATAGAATAAGTAACCAATGGACGGGCCAGTACCGACGGATTCACGTTACCATTATAACCAAACGTAGTCCTGAGTGTAAGCGTCGGGAAAAGCGTTGAATGATAGAATTTCTCATGGTGAATATTCCATGCTCCACCAACGGAATAATAAGGCGCTCCTTTACGGTTCGTGCCTCGTCCGAACTCGCTGGAAAGATCTGAACGGAAGCTGGCAGAAAGCGTATAGCGGCTATCGAAGGTATATGCCATATTGGTATACCAGCTGAAAGTTCTTACTTTATTGTCGATAAACCCTGCGTCGAGATTAGGGATGTATTCGCCGTTGTAGCCACTGAAGTCTTCAGAAAAGACGATAGGTAACATGGTTTTGTAATCAAGCCGGTTATTACTTTGCAGCGTATTTTCGTCGTATCCGTAGAAACCGTTGCTGGTAACGATACTATAGTTCTGTGCCATGTCCAGACCGGCGATAGCCGAAACCTGGTGTTTCGCCTTCCATGTTCTGTCAAAGTTTAACTGTCCTCTCATGGTCTGGTTACTGGACCGGGTCAGACTGGTATTATACTGACCACCTAATGGCAGCTGTCTTACAAAAGGCGTAACAGGATCACCAGTCATTGGGTTCGTAGATGCGAGCGACGTGGTGAAATAGTTGATCAGGTTACGCATGAAGAAGGATTGTTGCCTGTACAGGGTATTGTCATCGCTACGGCCTGTATTGTAGTTGTAAGTGGCCTGAATGGACAGCCCGTCGATGATCCTGTAATTAGCGCTGAAATTCAGATTAAGACTTTGCGCTTTTAATTTATTATATCCCTCGTTGATATCTTCAAGCGGCGTGTAGCGCCAGCTCAGGAACTGTGTAGGATATGTTTTTTCAAACAGCGCTACAAAGCCGGGTCTGTACATCTTCGTTAGTTCCAGCGGACGGCCCTGATCATCGGCAAGACGGCTATATGGATAAAATGGTGCGCTGGATACGCCTGTGATCCTGTTATCAGCCGCCTGTTCATTATTTTGCTGCACATTATACGCGATGTTACCCTGTAGTTCCAGGTGTTTCAACGGGCGAAACGCAGAGTTGAACGTTACCACTGCCCGGTCCTGGCTTGAATTACGTGTATTGTTGATGCCTCTGTCATAACCGACGGAAAGGCGGTAATTGGAGTTTAGCGTACCTCCATCTACAGCAAGTGAATAACTTTGGGTGATAGGGTTTCGCAGGAAGTATTTCGTATAATCTCTTCTGATATCATTCTGTCTCAGGGCATCCAGTTGTGCCATCGCCTCAGCGGCGGTAAGTGTACCCTTATTTTTCCAGGCATCCATAATTTCTGCAACTGGTGAAACAGGCTCCTGGCCATAAAGACTGCTTATACTGATAGAAGGCAAGGGCCTGTTAGCATTGGTAAACTGTAGCATCTGTGCGTCTATCAGATCAGAAATGCTCATGGTCTTGTTGTAAAACAGATCGACTTTATCTGAAGTCGCGACATTACTATTGAATGATACCCGGAGCGCCCGGTTGTAGGCGCCGCGTTTTGTCTTTACGACGATTACGCCGTTTGCTGCACGGGAACCCCATATAGAGGCAGCTGCCGCATCTTTGAGGATGGTAATGCTTTCCACATCGTTGGGATTGATCTTGTCAATAGAATAAGGACTGGCGATACCATCTATGACCACCAATGGCTGACCACTATAATTGCCATTCAGGTCCGCCGTAAGAGATTCATTGAGTGTATTCTTTCCCCTGATGGTCAGGTTGGCCAGTGGAGAGCGTTGTGCATTAGGATTGCTTGAATTGACAGGTCGCAGGTCATTTCTGAAATCCATGGAGTTGGTAATACCTTCCAGTCGTCTGACAAGATTAATATCTGTACTGTGTTGCAGCTGTTCTTTGGAAACAACTTCAAATGAGCCGGTAGCGCGTTCTTTTGGTAGCTCCTGGTAACCAGTTGAAACAATGCTGATCTCCTGTATCGCTTTTGCCTGCGGATCGAGCTGGACGGTGAAATCCGTTTTCCCTTTGATAGCAATGGTGTCTGTCCGGTAACCAATATAGGAGACGATAAATCTTCCCTGTTTAGGTACGTCTGTAAAGAAAAATTTTCCATCGACGTCTGTCAGCTGTTGTTGCCGGGTGCCAATTATTCTCACTGTCGCGGACTGCAAAGGCAGTCCTTTCTCATTCAGCACCAACCCTTGTATATCAAAAGAGACAGGTGCTTCCGGTGTGAGGGTAAGTTCCCGTTCCTTCACAACGATGGTCTTATCATCAAAAACATAGGTTAGAGGCTGATCTTTAAAAATAAGTGACAGCACATCCCTGAGCTCCATGTTGGCAACATGGATATTGACAGGCTTTGCACGCTGCAGCTGTTGCCGGGTGTACACAAAATCATAGTCACTTTGTGACTGTATTTTGGAGAACAGCTGCTTCAGACCGGCATTGTTCTCCGATAAGGTGATCTTTTGCGCATACACTGCTGCACTTACCTGCATAAAACCTACCAGCAAGAGGATGGTTGATAATTTCATTATTCGCAATAGTTGCTGGACATGCCTCCCCGGCACGCCAATTTTGATGGCATAATTTCGATACATTTGCTTGTCTGGTTTTTGGTTGATATAATCTCCGATTCTACTACTGAGCGCCAGGCATCTGGCCAGTTGTGTCGCGAGCACGGCTGGCTTTCTGCTGAATGGACGCTTTTACTTTGTTACTGTAATTGTCCTCCCGTTTATGTTAAAATGAACTTTATTAGTCAGTTCCAGTTTTCTTAATACCTGTGATAAATTGCTTGACCGGCTTACCCTTCCTCCGAATTCATCTGTAGGTACATCTCCTTTGAATTGTACGTCTACATCATACCATCTGGCAATTTTGCGCATAACGGATGGCAGCTGTTCATTCTCAAAAATAAAGTAGCCGTTTTTCCAGCCCATGATTTCATCCACATTGACATCGGTGATTTTCATCGCACCAGCGGCCTGTTCTCCCGGTTTTAATAATATTTGTCCTACCCGGATACTACCTTCCAGCAGCGTGGTCCTGGGTATATCTTCTTCTTCGTATGCATTGATATTGAAATGGGTGCCCAGCACCTGTATCTGCTGAGCGCCTGCATCTACCAGAAATGGTTGTTTCGCGGCAGGGGCTACCTCAAAATAGGCCTCTCCCGTCAGCCTGATCTTTCTTTCCGGCTGATTGGCGAAGCTGGCGGGGAATTGTAGTGTAGATGCTGCGTTTAGCCAAACTTTTGTTCCATCCGGTAAAACAACCTGATAGGTGCCTCCTCTGGGAGTATGCAATATCATCAGTTGTGGTGAGCGATTATCGTTATCGCCGGTAATAGGTGTGCCATCGTCATAAGCCAATGCCTTCGTATTGATGACGACGCCTGTTTTCTGGCTACTCAGATCGATCTTCCTGCCGTTGGTCAGCGTCAATACAGCTTTGTTCGAGCCTGGTGTAATATCCTGTTGTACTATTTTCGGCTGCTGACGACCGGTGTAGTACAGACTCACGAACAATATGATCAGGATTGCAGCAACAGCAGCGGCGATACGTGGCCACAACCGGCGGGTGCGGGCAGACTGTCCTCCCAGGTTCTGCCATACCTCGTCCATAGCAGCTAAGCGTTTCTCCATAGAGAGTGAAGATGGCCCTTCCTCTTCATAATTTAAATACCAGCTTTCCAGTATGGCCTTTTCTTCTTCGGATGCTGTTCCTGCTTTGTACTTCTCCAGGAGTTCTTTTATTGCCTGTTCATCCATATGCAATCAGTTTCTTTTTCTTCTGATGAGAATAATGGCAGCGATTGCGATCAGCAGGGCAGGTGCGATACCAAGGAAGATCAGTTTCAGTTTTGAGATCTGTTTTCTGTTCACCAAAAGTTGATCATCTGTCATAACGGGTCTGCTGACCTCTAATGGAAATGCACCATTACTGAACCATTTAAAGATGTTATTCACAAGCAGTTGATTGGCTCCTTTAGGATGGTCCAATGATGCATTGCTCATGAAATCAGCATCACCTGATATTATTATCCGCTGTTCTTTATTATTTATCTTTCTCGTCAGGGCCAGCATAATAGGGAAGCTTCCTCTCTCATCCCCGGTCTGATAGGTCGGCGTTCCTGATGGATCTACCTTTGTCAGTGTATTCCATCCCGTTGGTCCGCTCATAATGACCGTATCCGTTTGGAACCTGCCATGGTCGTTGTATGTCAGTGCGGCGGCACTCTCCATGGCGACTACCGTTCCTGCATTCAGCTGACCATAGATCAGGTCCGGCGCGTCATCCTTACTTGGTCTTACCAGCATTCCTTCTTTCATACTGACGTCCATCTGTGCCAGCAGTGGGTTTAGTAGTGATTGTCTGCCTGGTTCGCCTGTGATCAGCAGATTTCCTCCATGGTTGGTGTAAGCGATGAGCTTACGCATTTCAGTGCTGTCCGGTTGTATGGAAGGATCTCCGAGTACCAGTACGCTGAGACTGTCGGGTATCTCCTGTGTGTGAAGATCTGTTTCCATCACATCGAATCCCTGGTTGATCAGCGCGATCCTGTTCCGTTTCATCACGGCCATCATATAATAATTTCTATCGCCTTTTTTCCTGATACTTCTTTCATTGTCTCCGATGATAAATGCTATTTTTTGTGTGGGTATCAGCAGTTGTTTGATCGCTGTACTGATTTCCCTTTCAGCAGGGAACTGGTCGAATCCGTTATACAGTCTGAGTGTACTTGTCCTGCCTTTATATTCAACGGTCCGTATAATATTATTGTTCTCTGCCGCCAGATTGGTCCGTTTCCTGATCTCTGCAGGAGGCAGGAACATGGTGATATCCAGTCCCATGTTTTCTGCTACTTTCTCTGCTTTCTGCTGTGTGTTCAGACCGTTCAGATCAAGCTGATAGCTGGTCATTCCTGCCTCATAATCTTCTTTGACCAAATCATCGTAATAATAAACATAGTCGAATGTCATGCCGGGAATGAATCTTCTGAATTGCTCAAATCGCTGTAGGTCAGTATTCCTCGCTGCCGGCAATCCGAAATATACGTTATCGTCCAGTAGATTTACGTAGGTCGTTATTTTCAGCGGTCCCTGTACCTGTTTGACAATGGCCTGGCTCTCCAGTGTAAGCGTACGCTTTTTGGTGGCCGTCATGTCAAGATAAGCGGTAAATAAGGGCTTTGCACTGATATAGCCAACCAGTAATATAATTGTACACAGGACCATATATTTACCGGTTCGTACTGGCAGGGAATCATGTTTCCTGTCATTCTGCAGGCGCATGATACAGAGGGATAGGAATAAAAGGATGATCAGCAGAAAGTATATAACATCTTTAGTACTGATAAGGCCCTTTAGCATCTCGTCAGCTCTTCCTGAGATGGAAAGGAAATAGGTGAGGTCGCGGAGAAAGTCAGTTTCCTGGCCTACTGATCCGATAAACCTCAGTCCGGCAAACACGGCCAGCGTACTGATGGCAGCTACCACCTGATAGGATGTCAGACTGGACATAAACAGGCCGATCGCGGCATAGGTCGCCGTCAGGAGGAATAAACCGGTCAATCCGGAGATAATAAGGCCGGTGTCTGCGTCTTTGATGGTGAGGAAGGCTATCAGGGAATAGATACAAAGAACGAACATCAGCAGCAAGCCGTAAACGGCGATGGCGAGGTATTTCCCTAATATGATCTCCCATATTTTCACAGGAGAGGAGAGTAGTAGTTTAATTGATCCGCTGCTGGTTTCCCGGCTCATAAGACCCATAGTCAGCAGGGGGATGTACAAATAAAGGTTCTGCAGTACTTCTGTGAATAGTCCGGGCTGATCCGGAAAAACTGCATAGGTAATATCGTTGATGTGGATACCGGCAGACAGCCCTTCGCGTATTCCCTGGTACAGATTGAAAAAATGCATACTGCATTGTACCATGAAAATGACAAGTACCAGCCAGGCTACTGGCGCATAAAAGAGTATACTCAACTCCAGTTTTGCTATTTTTAATATCTTCTTCATTCAGGATTACGGTTAGAGAGCTGAGCAAATATTTCATCGAGCGAGCTTTTTTCCAGCGTTACTTCATTGAGCTGCCAGTTATTTGCGACGCTCATATGTACGATCTGTTGGGAGATGGTAGAGGGGCCACTGAAATGTATACGGATACGTTGGTCGTGTAGCAGTTCTACGTTAGTTACCCCGGATATCATAGCTAGTTCCTCCATGGAAGGGGCATTGTCCATTGCAACGATCATAGAGTTAGGGAGAATATAATTGTTAAAGGCCTCCATTGTATCGGCAAAGACGATCTGTCCCCCTTCTATCATACGGATTTCATTGCAGGTAGCCTGTACTTCGGACAAGATATGTGAGGAGAAAATGACCGCCCGTTCCTCCGCTATTTCCCTGATGAGATGACGTACTTCCTTGATCTGAATAGGGTCAAGTCCGTTGGTGGGTTCATCGAGTACGACAAGTTTAGGTTTGTGGATGATGGCCTGAGCGACGCCTACTCGCTGCCGGTAACCACCGGAAAGATTGCTAAGCAGGCGTTTGCCAAAATCGGTAACCCCACATTTATCCTTTACAGCCTCCACCGCAGCTTTGACTGCTTTTGCAGGAATATCCCTGATATGTGCGCAATAGGTAAGGTATTCATCTACCGTTAGGTCGAGATGGAGTGGTGCCTGCTGTGGGAGAAATCCCAGTAATCTTTTGGCGCGCTCCGGGTACTCCTGCAGGTCAGTATCATCTATATAGACTTTACCCGCTGTCTGGTTCAGTACGCCACACAAAATGTTCATAGTGGTGGATTTGCCCGCACCATTTGATCCCAGCAGTCCCAGTACGCCGGTATGGCTGATAGCAATATTGATATCCTGTATAGCCCACTGTTTGCTATATCTGTGATATAAATTGGCTGTTCTTACGATGTATTGTCCCAATGTCTGATTTGTGGTTGATAAGAGTAAGACAGGGAGCTACCTGCGGAGGAGGTATAAGCGGAGAAAATATTTTTTAGAAAGATAGGAACAGCTGTACGTAGCGCCTACCGGTAGAAGAAATAGAGTAGCAGCCAGGTCATTACCCCAAACTTTTTGCGTAGCGCTTTCAGGGCGAAGGTCATTTGCTTTTTGACGGTCTGTTCTGTGGTCCCCATGATCTGGGCGATCTCTTTATGACTAAGATGGTGTTTCCGGCTCAGTTCAAATACCTCCCGCATCCGGGGAGGTAAAGCGGCTATTTCCTTTTCTATAAGTGCAGTAAGCAAATTTTCCCGTACCCGGTGATCGGCGATCACTGTTTGTTCTTCAGTAAATTTCCGGATGGAGGTAAGGTATTTGTCCTGCACTTCCTTATGTGCAATATTGTTCAGAATATGATTGCGTACACTGGCGTACAGGTATCCAGCCAGATTGCTGCCAACATTAATAGTCTCTCTTTTGGCCCATAAAGAGGCAAAAACCTCCTGGATAGTATCTTTGGCTTCTTCTTCATCTCTGGTTTTCTGCCAGGCGTGGTTATGCAGGATGAACTTAAAACGATGGTAGATTTCTTCAAATGCGGACCGGTCGCCAGACCTGAGGAGGTCTGCCAGTGCAGTATCCGACATATTACCATAAGTGTTCATCGGTTATAAATCTACAAAAAAATAATTATTGGTATTTTACGAGACCGTTTATCGGGGATTTAAAATCCATTAACAACAGTCACCCGGAATAATTCCTACATTAGTCATCAATCAGGATCAGCCCTTAATCAACCCGGGCCGCCAGTAATCATTCCACTAACAGGACGAACCTATACGACTAATCAACTATAAATAACAGTTATGCCCAGGTATTTTCTCAGCGTATTTTTTCTGTTCTGTACAGGCTTTGTAATTGCACAGAAGAAGCCCGTATTCAAAGCAGATACTTTTCGGCTCAGTGGTCATATACAGGATATGAACATGGCTGATGTTACGCTGAAGATTGTCTATAATATGCCCTATGGCAGCCAGGAACAGACAATAGTGACGCCGGATAGTACCGGGCATTTTAAGGCGTCTATTCCCCTCTTCAATTCACAGGAACTGATGTTATTTATCGGGGAAAATGCCTTGATCATGTTATATGGAGTGCCTGGAAAGGGCCTTTCTTTTACTGTGTCGGCAAAGGATATCAAATACATTAAAAGCATGGAGGACATGGCCGCCTATCATGTTAACCAGCAGGTGATCGCTTTCTCCGGCGACGTAGCGCGCGTAAACAGGGATTATCATGACTATATGTACCGGTTGAATAAAGTGATGAATCCAATGATGAACTATGCAGCAGATAAGCAACCGGTAGAAGAATATCTTAACTGGAGAGTACAGAAAATGAAGGAACAACTCGATAGTCTGCAACAATTACGGAAACGACTGCATCCCTTATTTTATACGCGCACATTCCATTTTATCCGCTATAATGCCGGCGCTGATGTGCTGGCTTATTGGTTAAAAAAGGATAAGCAGCAGCATGATATGCCTGCGGCTTATCAGCAATTTATCGCTACCCTGCCTGTTAATAATGATGAAGCGGTACAGACGGCAGAGTATTACGAATTTCTCAACAACTACAAGGTCTATCTTCAGGTGAAAGGAGGGAGCGGAGAGGCTGTTCACAAACTTTCCTACATCGCCGGGCAGGTGCCAAAGGGAACTGGACAGAACCTGTTGCTCGATAATGAGTCCGAGGATAGCATACACCGGGGACTTCCACTTCATCCGGCTACCTTACGCTATCTCAGTCTGTTGCCAGGGAATAGCCCGCTTGCGAAACGGTTATCTGTCATCAATAGTGATCTGACCCGTTCGATGAGCAATGCCATGCCGGATAAAGCAACACTTCTCGCCGCCAGCGCCGATACGACTTCAGATATTCTGCAACAGCTGGGAGAGAAATACAAAGGGAAGGTGGTGTATGTCGACTTCTGGGGCACCTGGTGTCTGCCTTGTCTGGAAGAGATGAAGGTGGTGCCCGAGATAAAAAAGGTGTTTGAAGGACAACCGGTCGTATTCCTTTACCTCGCTGTACATTCAGATCAGGATGCCTGGGAGAAAATGATCAGGAGGGAACAGATACAGGGAGAGCATTACCGTCTCACAGACAAGGAGTTTGACCGCCTGAATAAACGGATCAGTGTCACCAGTTTTCCGAGATACCTGTTGATAGATAAGAATGGGATGATTAGGCATGTTAATGCACCGAGGCCAAGTGACATACAGGCTTTGGCCTCGGCGATCAATGGCTTGTTGGATTGATCATGGGAATGGGGCTATCATACACTCCGGAAAGAGCTTCCCGGGGTGAATGCATCTTAGCTGCAAAAAAATAGAATAATATTTTAATGTCTAAGGAAGCGCTCTCCATATAATTGTATGGAACATTTTGAATTACAGTCAGTTATAGCTGTGCAGAAGGGAGTTGTATTTAGTAGGGAATTCTTTCGCTAAAGACGGTAACTGAGAATCTTAATTAAATGAAAATGGAAAATATTTGGGATACATGTAAAAATAGGTTATAAATTCGCTTGTCCTGATGACAATATAGGTGTCATCAGGTGGCTGTAATTATTAAATTATAAACGAAAAAATTGTGGTAATCGTCAATAGTTTCGCAGAGTATCAAGCATTCGAGGGCAAAGAAATAGGGGTTTCTCAGTGGCATACAATCGATCAGGCACAGATCAATAAGTTTGCAGATGCAACCCTGGACCATCAATGGATCCATTGTGATGAGGAAAAGGCTAAAAGTGAAGGACCTTTCAAATCAACCATTGCGCATGGTTATCTGACTTTGTCATTAATTCCTTATCTGTGGAAGCAAATTGCAGATATCCGCAATGTTAAAATGGAAATTAATTACGGTATAGAGCAATTTAAGTTTGGCCAGGCGGTGCTCGTGAACGACGAGGTACAGCTGAGCGCTAAACTGAAATCTATCGTTGATTTAAGAGGCGTTACAAAAGTGGTGATTGCCGCGACCCTCAATATTAAAGGGAAGACAAAACCAGCTTATACGGGTGATGTAGTGTTCCTGTATCATTTTTAGGGCATGTAAGCTGTTTTATAATATTAAAGGCGTTTCAATTAAATATTGAAGCGCCTTTTTGTCTATAGTATAGGTAAGGGTAGGCCATTTTCAGGTTAGCCCTGTTTCCCCAAAAAATCAGAATATCGATAACGGCTGTAGTATATTTATATGTGCCGGAAATAAGTACCTTCGGTAATTCTAAGTTGTTAATAGTGAATGCAAAAAGTCCCTTTTTAAATCAAACCTATGTGTATCGGCTAGCATGTATGCTCCCAGGATACAGTATTTAGATATCCCTACTAAGACAATTTTACCTATGACGGTAAAACCCAGCCACATTACGGTATGCAGTGGGCGCCGGATAGCTGGAGCGGCGCAGGCAACAGTCTGTGGTTAGCCAGCTATGGTGGCATTAAGCTGTTTACAACCGGCGTTCCCAGGATTGCTATCAATGACCAGGGTTTTGTCGGTGTGGGTACAACTTCTCCTGTAACCAAACTTTCTGTATATGGCGCAAATGTGAATGAAGGATCAATATCGATTCAGTCAGCAACTGAGTCCCGCTTTTATATACAGGAAGGAGGAAATATGTTAAAAATTGGTGGCTTAAACAATGGTGTGGGCGTGATTAACGTACTTAACACTGGTAATGTGGGAATCGGCAACAAGACCACGGGTTCGAATAAACTGGCCGTAGAAGGTACTATTGCTGCAAGAAAAGTTAAAGTTACCGGAGTAGCTACATGGCCGGATTTTGTGTTTGATGCATCCTTCCGCTTACCTTCTCTGGAGGAGATCGAACGCTATGTGAAAGCTAACAGGCATTTACCTGATGTGCCAATTGCAGCAGATGTAAAGGAGAACGGACAGGATGTAGGAGCAATGAATGCATTGTTGTTACAAAAGGTAGAAGAACTGACATTACACCTTATTAATGAGCATGCAGCTAATGGGAAAATGGAGGAACAAATTATAAATATGCAGGAACAAATGGATGTGTTGCGCAATGAACTGGAGGCGTTGAAAAAAGTAGCGAAGCCATAAGATGATTATAGGACTAAGGGAGAGTTGTCACGGCATATGGCATGTGACAGCTTTTCTTGTTTAAGGACTATTAGGTACACTGTGATATAAACTTTTAGCGTTATTGAAGATGCTCATGTCTTAATATCACCGAAAGTAGTTCATTGATAATCAGAAGTGTATGTTTGACGTAGATGGCACAGGAAAAGCGTCATATATATTAGAGATTTGAGTTTACGATATACATGAAACTTTGTTATCTTTAATAAAAGTTTACGATATACATGAAACTTATACAAAGGCCACTATATACTGAACGAGTAATTCCATTTATTAACAAGCAGGTAATTAAGGTGCTGACTGGTCAAAGGAGGGTGGGTAAAAGTTATGTAATGCTTCAATTAATGGAACATATACGTAATACAGATCAGAAGGCCAACATTATTTATATTAATATGGAATTGGATAACTACATCCATATTAAAACGCATACAGACCTAAGTGCTTATCTTGAAGGTAAATTCATTGAGGATAAGAACAATTATTTCTTTATAGATGAGGTGCAGGAGGTACAGGAATTCGAGAGAACCTTGCGTAGTTTGCTGGCAAAGGGTATTTGTGATATTTACTGTACGGGTAGTAATGCAAATATGCTCTCCGGTGAATTGGCTACATTTTTATCTGGCAGGTATTTAGTATTTAATATCCATAGTCTCAGCTACCAGGAATTTTTACAATTTCATCAGCTTGATAAAAAATTTGAATCATTAATTCTTTATCTCAGGTATGGTGGGATGCCGTTTTTGAGTAATATAGGACTGCAGGAAGATCTACCTTATGAGTATCTGCGCAATGTCTACTCCACTATTTTGTTAAAAGATGTTGTGGCCCGTGAAAATATTCGGAATGTTTCATTTTTAGAAAATCTGGTAACTTATCTCGCAGATAATACAGGCAGTTTATTTTCTGCCAGCAATATTAGCAAGTATCTTAAGTCCCAAAGGGTTGATATCTCTCCACAACTAACTATTAACTATCTACGGGCTTTATGCAACACCTTCTTTGTGCATAAGGTTGTAAGATCAGAAATTGGAGGACTGAAAATATTTGAAATCGGCGAGAAGTATTATTTTGAGGATTTGGGTCTCCGTAATGCAATTGTTGGTTTTAATCAGCGTGCCGACATTCATAAGCTTATGGAGAATGCTGTTTTCTTGCATTTAAAACAGCAAAACTATAAAGTTTTTGTAGGGAAGCTAGGTGATAAGGAGATAGATTTTGTTGCAGATAAAAATGGGGCTAAAATCTATGTTCAGGTTTGTCTTACTATTATGGATGAAAGCACTGCCAACAGAGAATTCGGTAATCTGCTAAAAATAGAAGACAATTATCCTAAGTATGTAATTACGTTAAACGATGTGTTAATTGGTCAGGATAATAATGGAATAATTCAGCAAAACCTGATAGACTTCCTAACAAGTGAGTTGTAAAACGATTAAGATAGCAGACCTAAAAGCAGCATTGGTCTAAAACAAAAAAGGAACATCAATTGATGTTCCTTTTTTCCCTTGGTACCGCGTACGGGAGTCGAACCCGTCATTCCTCCGTGAAAGGGAGGCGTCTTAGCCGATTGACCAACGCGGCGTGTCGCGTTTGGGATTGCAAAGGTAGACAAAAAATTCAATCCACAAAATCTTTTTTAAAATATTTTCAAAAAGGTCAGAAAATATCACCTTTGTACAACTATGGGAAAATTAAACATACTTATAGCAGAAAACGATGCAGATGGTAAAGTACTGATCCAGGAATCCTTTGCAGATACCGGTTTGTTCAATGTATTAGCCATCGCAGAAGACGGCCAGATCCTTAAAACGATCATGGAAGAATCAGATATCCTGTTCCCGGATGTAATTCTCTCCGCTGCAGGACATGGGTATGATATCCTGTACTATCTGAAAACGAGTGACGCGTTCAGGGAAATCCCTGTCGTAACCTTTTCTACCTCTGCAACCGGTACAGATGAGAAAAAGTGCGCACAAATGGGCGCACTGAAACACTTCATTAAGCCTGATAACGCCCCCGGCTATCAGAAAATGGCAAAAGAACTGTACGACCTCCTGCTCGGAGAATAAAATCCGTCTGAAACATGATATTGAAAGGCATGACCACCGGTCGTGCCTTTTTTATATACGGATTATCTGCGGATTATCTGGGAATTATGACCCTGATAAATAGCCTGTATGGCCAATATCCGGACTTCTCTCAGGGCAACAATTGAGAAAGTTGCGTAATTTGGCCCCTCCGCAACTACAACAAACAACTAATTATGAATAGGAAACAGCTGTTTCTGCTCCTGATTGCACTATTTATCTTTCGCGTGATTTATGGATTATGCTCGGAATTCTGGTTCGCCGACGAACTACAGATCTATCTGATCGGATTGAAATCCTATACCACCGGTACCTGGCCGACCTACGGTCCGGATGTGGTATATACCAATACCCAGATCCCGGGTGCGCTTCAGGGCCTGCTGGTAAGTATCGGTTTCTATATCGCTAAACTGCCGGAAATGCCGGCCATTGTACTGAATGTCTTCTCTTTTGCCAGCCTTTCCCTGCTGTCGTACTATATCACCCGCCGTATCAAGGGCGTACCTGCCTGGATTATCTGGGTACTCTGTATGACCACTCCCTGGACACTGTATTACAGTACCAGAGTGGTAAACCCTTCTTATGCGATTGCGCTGGCCATTCCTTTCTTTATTTGCCTTTTGGAGGTATTACCTATCACAAAAGATAAATTCATCGCTCCATGGGTCTCTTTTGGCGTAATGGGTCTGGTCACTACCCTCATCATGCAGCTGCATATGTCCTGGATACTCCTGCTGCCATATGCAGGGATAGGGTTCCTGTTTTATCTGCGCACGGAAGGATTCAAGAAAACGGCGTTATGTCTTATTCCCTATATCGGCGGACTGCTCATCGGTACCCTCACCCTGATACCGACCTGGTTACATCCGGACCCGCAGGCAGGTAATGTGGGCGCTAATATTGTATTTAACTGGAAAAATATAGGCAATGCCGTGACCATCCTGACAAGGTACTGGTCGTTTGCCGCATTTGAAATACCGTATGTAGTGGGTAATTCGGAAGAGAAATGGCAACTGCTGAAAGAACAGATGTGGATAGCGCCGTTTTTCCTGTTCCTGCTGCTGGTAGGATTTGCACAGGTAGGCGTGTTTATCCTGTCTTATTTCGTTAAAACCGATAATGAAGAATGGAAGAAAATGAGATGGTTGAACCTCTTCACCTATCTGCTGGTATTCGCCAGCTTCTTCTTTTCTATCAAAGGTCCGTCCTCACATACTTTTTGTATGCTGCTGCCGCTGCCGATGATCTATTCGTTCTATTGTTACGAATGGCTGATCACAAAGAAAGGGTTTGTACTGAAGTTGCTGAAGGTCATTGTTATCAGTGGCGTATTATTCCACGTCGGACTGGGCGTCTTCAACTACCAGCACAGATCCCTGTACAAAGACAGGGCGAAAGTGGTGAAAGCATTAGATGAAATGAATTATAAAGTACTGGGCACCAGACGTTCCGATGATCTCGGATACGGTTACTGAGCCGGCTGGTCTTTATAACTGTACACTGTATAAGGATAGATCTTTTTGGCAGTATACCTGGCCACTGTACTGACGATCAGTACAGGCACCGCAAGAATGAAGCCGCCGGATAAACGGCAGGCCAGTGAAGTGGATGTCAGTGGTGCATGTATACTGCCGCTTAATACAGCCGCAATACCCATGATGATGAAATTGGCTACGATCAGCTGACTATTGAAATAGTGGTTGCAGACTGTTGCCAGTAATAACCCCAGTAAGGCGCCTATGACAATGCTTGGCGCAAATACACCTCCGTCTCCACCTGCACCCAGCGTGACAGAGGAAATAACCGGTTTCAGTAATACGATTGCCAGCAGGGTAATACCAAAAGGAATGGTAAATGCCTCATGCTGTGAACGGCCGATCATCTCAGTAACAGCATTATAACTATCTCCGAATAAAGCCGGCAGGATAAATATACCCACTCCGATAATAGCCGCACCGGCAAGAATACGGGTAGAGTCTTTTTTCATTATACCAAAACGGTGTTTGATACCAATGACCGTCCGGGTAAAGAATACAGAAACAATACCACCGATCACACTCAATCCGATGATATAAGGGATGGCGCGTACCTGCCAGTGAGTAATGCTGAGCTTTAAGAACGGCTCCTCATGCAAGAGTTGCAGCAATCCCCACGCTGTCAGTACCGCAGCGATACTGCTGAGCAGAATGGTTTTGGTCACCTTACGGGCAATGACCTCAACGGCAAACAGCAAGCCTACCAGCGGACTACCAAACAGGGCTGTCAGACCACCCGCTACGCCTGCACAGATCAACTCTGTTTTATAGCGGTTGGCTATTAATGCCTTTTGTCTGGTCATGGCACCGATAGTAGCAGTAGACACAACAGTAGAAACCTCTACGCCGGTCGAACCACCAAAAATAACTGTCAGAAAACCATTGATAAAGTGAGAAGGTATTTTGTAACTGGGTAATTCGTTGCGGCGGGTGTCCAGGGTCAGGTAAATTTCTTTGATACCCTTGTTCGGCTTCTTCCGGAAAGCATATTTACGGAGTACATGTATCAGTACCAGACCGATCAGTGGAAATATCAGGAAAAGGTAGGAAGTGGCCGAGATCGTCTTAAAGAAATACGCTTCGTAGTGTTCAGTGATATGCTTCAGTACGCTTGCCAGGAGAGCTGATAATAAACCCGCCATAACAGAAGCAACGAAAAGTTTTACATAGTTGAACTGAATAATCTTCTTACGCATAGCATTCCCTGTTTTTGACGCTGCAAAGTTAGGGCCTGAAAAATAAATGGAGCGTCTCTTTTGAAGACGCTCCATTAAAAGGTGCTTAAATACGCTTATTTGAAGATAACTCCGAAAAAGGTGCGCATGTCATTCCAGGAAGCGGTGTCAGCAGCAGCATTGTACTCAATAGGCATATTGAATTTCTTGCCGTTAGCGGTAGACGCCGGGTTAGTAAATGCATGAGTAGCACCCGCATACTCCTTAAATGTATAAGGGATGCTCAGGGAATCCAGTTGTTTTTTGAAAGTAGCTACGTCCTGAGCTGGTACAAATGGATCAGCTGCACCATGACATACCAGGATTTGTGCTTTTGTCAGTCCCTGTTGTGGAGGAACGGTCTGCAGACCACCATGGAAGCTTACTACGCCATTTACCGGAAGACCCAGTTTTGCGCCATTCAGTACCATGGAACCACCGAAGCAGTAACCGATCGCAGCAATACGGGTAGTGTCAGCCTGTGGGAAGGTTTTTGCTTTTGCCAGCGCGGCCTGTAATCTGCTGAAACCCAGCTGTGGGTTCATATAAAACGGGGTAGCATATGCTTTTGCCTGATCAGGGTTCTCAGCATGTTTACTACCGCCATAAAAGTCAATAGCAATAGCGAGGTAACCCAGTTCAGCCAGTTGTTTAGCACGGCCTTTTTCATAATCGCCCAGGCCCCACCACTCCGGTACAATCAGTACGATTGGTTTTTTAACGGTCGTATCGCTGCTGAAAGCGACAGTACTGTTTAGGGTTACGCTGTCAGCCTGGATAGTAACAGCTTCTTCGGTAATAGTTGGTTTGGTAATTGTGCTGTCAGCACTGTGTTCAGAACCCGCCTGCGGATTGTTACAGGCAGCCATGCAGCATGCAATTACTGCAGGTGCGATCATTGTTGCAATGTTGAATCTCATGTGATAGTATTTGAGTATTTGTGTTATATATGGAAAAAGCGGCGCAAAGTTAAAGACAAATGTTGATAAGGCCGCTTACTGCTTATTTAAATAGGCACTACTCTTCCGACACAACTAAAATTAACATAGGATTGTATATTTTCAAGACATGGAACAAGGATTTAACACTGCAATGGCAAACAAACTGCTGAGTGAAGCAGGCATCTCGTCTGCCGCACTGTTACAGTTATTGCCGGTGGCAGCTTATATGTGTGATGTGGATGGTGGCATCATATGCTGTAATGCGCGCGCCTTAAAATTGTGGGGAAGAGCACCATCACCCGGCGAAACCATATTCCATGACAGCACAGTGATCGCTGCCGTATTAGAGGAAGGATTACCATTAGAAGACTGGCAATCAACGATCAGTCATGCTGATGATACCTCGGTGATCGTCAGGGGGAATATTGCTCCGCTGAAAAACCGGGATGGGGTCGTGATCGGACTGATACATTGTTTTGAAGAAGTGGCAGTCACCATCGTACCAGGTATGGAAGTACGGGGAGGAAACCTTGCCGCTCTGAATGAACAGCTGCAGCAAAGTGAGGAGAGATATTATAAAATGATCGAAGAGGTGGAAGATTATGCCATTCTCTCCATGGATAAGTCAGGGATCATTCAGAACTGGAACAAGGGCGCTGAAAAGATCAAGGGATATCATGAATCTGAAATTGTCGGACGGCACTTTAGTGTGTTCTATCTACCGGAAGACCGGAAACGACAGTTACCCGAACAACTGATAGCGGAAGCAATAAGGACCGGAAAAGCAGCGCATGAAGGATGGCGGATGCGTAAAGACGGAACACGCTTCTGGGGTAGCATTGTGATCACAGCACTACATGACGCTGACCAGCAGGTGATCGGTTTTTCAAAAGTTACCCGCGACCTTACAGAGAGAAAGCTGGCGGAAGACAGGATCAGACAGTATGCCAGCGACCTGGAATTCCAGAACCGGGAGCTGGAACAATTTGCCTATGCAGCTGCGCACGATATGAAAGAGCCGCTCCGGAAGGTGCAGTTTTACAATAATTATATCAATGATAATGCGGCAGATGTATTGCCGGAGAAAGTGAGGGAATACCTGAACCGTTCTATCAATGCAGCTTCCCGGATGCAGGGACTCATAGACGATCTGCTGATGTATTCACAGGCATCTTCTTTTTCTAAAGAACCGGAAGAAGTAGATCTGAATAAGATCGTAGAGGAAGTCTTACAGGCTCACCAGCCTACCATAGACAAATTGAAGGCAGTCATTCAGGTGGACCTGTTGCCGTTTATGCGTGTCATTCCGTTTCAGTTCAGTCAGTTATTTGATAACCTGATCAGCAATGCGCTCAAATACCATCATCCTGAACGTCAGCCCCATATCAACATTTCCGCCACGAAAATCCAGTTAGCCGCGGAAGATATGCTTGTTAACAGTACGGAGCTGAATAGCTATAAGATATCTGTAGCGGATAATGGGATTGGTTTTGAACCCGGTCATGCAGAAAAGATCTTTGATGTGTTCCAGCGTTTGCATACACTACCGGATATTGCCGGTACGGGTATCGGACTGGCCATCTGCAAAAAGATCGTACTGAATCATCGTGGACAGATCAAAGCGAATGGCATACCGGGAGTTGGCGCCACCTTCGATATTTACATTCCCTGTGACTAAACATTAGTCTTTGCTGATGCTAAGCATCTGGCGGGCCATGTTATTCAGGTCTTCTGTTTTTGTTGGTTTTACAAAGTAGAGATCAGCGCCATTGTCCAGGCAATGCCGTACGTGATCGGCCTGATTAGAAGTGCTCCATACAACTTTAGGGATACCTTGTAGCTGCGGAACGCCGGCTATCTTTTCCAATACCTCTACTGCATTGAAAATCGGCATTTTATAGTCGAGTATGAGTAATGAGGGTAAACCGTTCTCCGGACAATTGACAAGGTAGTCAATTGCCTGCTGTCCATTCATGACAGAGTAGATATTTGCAGCCGGGTCCTGTTTTAAAATTGCGTCTTTCAGGATTTCCTGGTCCTCCGGGTCATCATCCGCTAAAAAAATAATTTTAGCCTTGCCAGCCATAATTCGAGATATGATTTGAACTTTCGTTTTACAGCGCTTAAGTTATGTAATCTTTCCAATATAATTCCAAACCGCGGGCATACCTATCCGGGTAGTATGACTAACTATTTTCCCGTATTTAAATTGCTGGTTGCGCAGATACCCGTATGTAGGCTCTTTTAGCCGCATAAAGCGCCTGTATGATCCGGCGGGGATTTTTCCATTCAAACAACCGGATGATCCACACGGTAAATTTGATCAGTTTCCCGGCAGGTTGTAATAATCCTACCGCCAGTTTCCGGATGCTGATATCCCTTGCTGCGATACAGGCGGTATAGTCAGCTCCCTTTTTCTCTGATAATTCTTCTGCAAAACGCCAGGCGCCATCACGGGCATTGGTAAGACTGAATTGTATAAGGATGGATTCATTGTTGCCGGCATTCAGGCCAAGCAGGGAGAGGAAAGGGGAGATGCGGTTAATTTCTGTCAGGACCTCTCCCGTCAGAGAGCCCAGTATATCATTAATGGTATTGAAGTCTCTCCGGATAAGCCGGATATCCTGTTCACCGGATGTTTCCACAGCGGCAATACCCAGGTCAAGGTTGATATGGGCATTCATACCCAGGAGCAGATGCTGTAAAACCAATACTGAGGATTTTTCGGCGCCTTCAAATGCGACCAACCAGGAACCGGTAGGCGTCTGGCCATTCTTATACCGGCGAACGGCTTCAATGTAGCGGTTGGCAAATGTTACATCGAGTTTCTCCATTCTGGGGCCATCTTCAAATTCATTATTGAGGATGCCTTCCTGTACTCTGACGGTTACTTTGTGATAAAGGGCGGCAAAGAAACCAAGTCTGCTGTTGGTATCCGCGGAGGTGGTGATGATGTCTTCCAGTTGCTGAATAACTTCATTAATGGTGTGGGCGGCCATAAGGTGGTGTTTTTGGGGTAAACTTTACTGGCCGTAAATCTAACTTAATTAAATAAGAAAAGGGTTAACCAGAAGGTGGAAACCTTCCAGGCGTAACCCTCTCCATTACAAAACTTAAAACACTTACGCTGCCGTAAATGTGAATGAGTGTATAATGATTTCTACTTCCTGGTTATTGGACGGTGCACTACCCTGGAACAACCAGAGGTTCATGTGTACAGGCAGGGCTAATGTGCTCACATTGTATCCTGCAGGCGTCGACCATGGGAAGAAGGAATTTGCTTCAACAAGGTTGTGTCCATGATAACCTTTGTAGGACACAGACGTCGCGGTCCTGGTGAACTTATACGAAGTGTAGGTGCCATTCAGGGCCAGCTCATAAGTCTGGGATACATTGCCTGAACCAGTGGCAGGGTACACGGTATAGTTGTAGTTAGGCCATGCGTTATTTCCCCAGCGGGCAAATTCGATGTCTACTTCATGATGACCATCATCACCGGATTTGTAGTTGAACAGACCCAGCACGATGTTTCTATCCAGTTTGTCTACAGCGCCTTCTACTTTCCATACGTAGGTGCCATAACCGAAAGACTGGGTAGTCGTTACTTCAGGGCAAAGCCATCTGCCAGTAGCAGCGTCTTTCCTGATCTTCAGGTGCAGGTGACCATCGCCGTCCACCCATACGTTGCTGGAAGAACTGCTCCAATAATTTGGACCTGGACCGGAAGTACCGGCTTCATTTCTTACTTCCCAGGTATATCCGCTAAAACTGATATAGGTAGCTTCTGCGGAAGGTTTACGGCCACCGTTGGCCTGATCTGTACCGGTCGTGGATGCGGCGTCTTTTGCGCAGCTGCTGAATATAGCCAGGATAGCGATCAGCATTGTGAACTTGTGCATTACTAATGGTTTATTTTAAGGAAAAATGAGGGTTTTGCTAATATGACAATCAGAGAGGAGGTATACTTTGATGTGACCGGAAGAAATTTTTAAAATAGGTAGCCTGGACAGTAAAAAAGGTCCTCTGGTGGAGGACCTTTCTATAATAGGTGAACTTATTTTCTGAGTTTTTGGAGATTAAACCACTTTTCAGTTTCGGCTCTTGTTTCGTCCGGGATGAGTCCCAGTAGTGTGGAATGCAGCCAGCGGAGGTTTCTTGTTTTCAGAAAAGCTTCCAGTTTCTGACTGGCTTCCAGGAAAACAGCATGTACGGTACATACGCCTGTCTCACTCCCATTCGTACCACCGATCACACACCCAGAACGTACATCATGACATTCGAAGAGAGATACCCTGCCTTCTACCGCCATTGCTATATCCCAGAATGAGATTTCCTCTGCTGGTCTGGCCAGGACATATCCTCCTTTCACACCCAAAGCTGAGCGTACAAGTCCTCCTTTTTGTAAACGGGTAAAGATCTTTGCGAGATAACTTTCTGAGATATTCTGAAATGTAGCCATATCCGCAATCGTCATGGCACTATCCTTAGACACATCCACCAGATAATACATTGAGTGAATCGCATATTCAACACCTTTTCCCAGTAATGGCATACAATTTTAAGCTGGTTATCCCCCAAAGATAACTAAAAAGCAGGATCTGCCGGGATTGCAGCCGCAACGTTTGCCTCGGGATCAGGAGATGGTACGATCCATACAGTGTTAATTTCTGCTTTAATTTTCTTACCTGCGGCCTCCCTGGCTTCCACTTTCCGATCAAATCCCCTGGTGAATAATGCTTGCTCAGGCCCAAGGTCTACGCAGGTGACGTACGAGGATTGTACATATGGGAGTTTCTCTCCACCAAAAAGGTCGGCTACAGCATTATGACCTGACCATTTACCCTGGAACAGGGAATACTGACAGGACATCAGCGCATAATTGACGCCATCTGGTTTAGAGAGCGCTGCATCTCCTGTTACCATGATATTGCTGTAACCCGGTAATTTGAAATATTCGTCAACAGTCAGTCTGTTCATGTTGTCTTTATCGCCGTTGAAGAAAGCATGCAGCGGACTGGCTTCGAGGCCGGCCGTCCATACCACGGTGCCGGCAGGGATCTGTTCGCCGTTAGCCAGATAAACTATGTTATCCTCAATCTTCACGGGAAGCGTACCCAGGCGTAATTCAATATGTTGATTCATTAATACTTCATTGATATAGGTCCGGCCCTCAGGAGAATAGATCCCGCCTACATTGCCCTGCCGATCGATCAATACCACCTTTATCTGCCGGTCAGCATATTTATTGACAATATCCTGTACACCCGTCACGATCTCCAGTCCGGTCAATCCACCGCCAACTACCACAACGGTATCAGCGCCTTTTTCTTTAAAACCGCCGGCTGCCAGTTGGGCAATATGTGTATGTAACTGCGTAGCGCCCTTAAAATCATCAATATGATGGATACTTTCTGCGCCAGGGAAATCAGGACGTTTTAATCGACTGCCAGCTGCAACGATCAGATAATCATACGTTAAGGTTGTTTGCTGACCATCCTCTTCCAGGGTTAGGCTATGCTGCGTAGGCTGTATGTCTGTCACCAGGCCGGTCAGCAGCGATACGCCCAGTGGCTCCAGTAATGGCAGGATATTGGTCCGTACAGTATCAAGATGCGCTTCATACAATCTGGGACGATTGGTCAGATAGTTGTCTTTATTGATGACAGTGATTTTCAGTTCTGCCGTTTTGCCCATTTCCCGGCTCTGTCTCACAGCGCTCATGGCACTCCAGAACCCTGAGAAACCGCCACCTATAATGATGAGATGCTTCATAAAGAGTTAATTTAGATAATTCGGATACATATTGTCGCAAATATAGTTTTGTTTGGAATAAAACAGGAAATTTTTTTTGTGAAAGGGTGTCAGAAAGAGGGGCTTATCAGGTCATAGTGGATGGGGAAAAGTATTGTATTTGATTGTCAGACAGTGCTTTAGGTGGGTGCTTGCTCCTTTGCAGGAAAAACCCTTATATTTGGGTATCATGAAAGCAAAAATTAGCAAAAAGGGTACTGCCTTCTTAAAGAGTACACAGGCTTCTAATGCATTGATTGCAGCTGTTGTGAATAATTTCAAACAATTATCCAATGGCGTTGCTATTCCTTTTCATGTTGCCATCAATGATGGAATATCTCAGCGTGACCTTGAAGTAAGGGTGCGCAAAGTGACTTCTATGTAACCCGATATCCATATTTAGCCATATCTGCCTCAAAAATGAATTTAGCATTAGGTGCTTTTATCCTTACTCTATTATTTCTTCCTGCAATATCCTTCAGACTGGCTGTAAACCGCCTGGAAAATCTGAAAGGGCTTTTGTCTACTTTATCTATCACTGACTCTATATGGGTATTTACAGTGGTGCCGATATTCATTCATATCATTATCCTGCTGTGCTTCTGCCTGTTCAATGTAACGGTGAAGTTTGACCTGATACTGAACATTATTTATTCCAACTCCAGGTTTACCCTGAACAATGCCATACTGGGCCCGGATATCATCAAATTTCTGGGATATAATCTGCTGGCGATTTTCCTCGGTGGTGTACTGGGATTTATGATCAATAAACTGGAAATGCGCTGGAAGCTTGTGTCCCGTTTATTTGGTCTGGGGAATGAATGGTATGAAGCGTTTGAAGGAGATATCCTGAACATATCCGGAGAACAGAGTAATGTATCCAACATTGACCTGGTATACCTGGATGTACTGGCCAATACAAAGGAAGCCAGTATCCTGTATTCAGGTATCCTCGTGAAATATTACTATAAGCCCAAGTCTACCGAACTGGATTATATCGTACTGCAACGTGCGGTGAAAAGAGATCTGCGAAAGGAGTTCAGATCAGATAAACCGCATGTGGAAGCAGGAAAGGCCAGCTTTTACGATCAGCATACGGGCGACTCCATGCCTGTGAAGGGAGATTACCTGATCATCCCGATGAAAGAAGTGCTGAACGTTAATATCACCTACCTGTATTTTGATATCCCTGAAGATGCGATCGATCAGCTGGCGGAATAGTCAGTGATCATACCTGTAACCTGCTCAGGGTTTCCCTGCTGACGCCGAGATAGGCGGCTATCATTGCCTTGGGTACACGCTGGAATAACGTGGGGTACTGATTTAATAATTGCTGATACCTGGACTGCGCGTCATTCTTCAGTAAGGCCATGACCCTGTTTTGCATACTGATAAAGCCGGAGGTGACTTTCAGCCGGCAGAAACGTTCGTATTGATGTATCTCATCACACAGCCTTTTCCGGTCATCATAAGACATATACAACAGCTCCACATCTTCCAGACATTGGATAATAAAGGAAGAGGGTGCACCGCTATGCATGGCCTGATAATCTGACACCCACCAGTTTTCCATAGAGAACTGCAGGATATGCTCCTTGCCGTTATCGTCCACCAGGTAGGTTTTCAATAAGCCTTTCAGTACAAAATATTCATGATTGACGGGATCGCCCTGATGAAGAATGATAGCGTGTTTCTTAAACCGTTTTTCTTTAAAGCAGGTAACTATGCGCTCATATTCGGCATCAGTCAGATCAGCTAATTCCGCAAAATGTTTTCTCAGCGCCGGGTACATAAGTTCAGTTGAACGCAAAGATGAATGATTTGATGTGACTTACATCACATCAAATCTGTGATACAGGTCCTTGTTGCAAGGTAGCACCTAAATGTAGCTTTGTGAAAAATAAATATATGAAAGCGAAGATAAAATATGTCTCAGCATTAATGGCCCTGATATCCGTACTGGCATTGCATACAACAAGCGCATTCGCGCAGCAGAAAAAGAAAGTGCTCATCGTAGTGACTTCCTTTTCAGCATTGAAAGACGGTACTAAAATGGGCCTCTGGCTGGAAGAGTTCACCACTCCCTATTACCTGTTAAAAGAAAACAATATCGAACTGACGATCGCTTCTCCTGCCGGCGGCAAAGCGCCTATCGATCCGAGAAGTACATTGCCTGATTTCCTGACGCCATCTGCAAAGCAATTCCTGGGCGATGCACAGGCTCAGGCGGCCCTGAACAATACAGTAAAACTGAGTACGGTTAAGGCGAAAGACTATGACGCGGTATTCTATCCCGGTGGACATGCCCCTATGTGGGACCTGCCTGAGAACGCAAAATCAGTAGCCCTGATCCGGTCATTCATCGAACAACAAAAACCTGTTGCCTTTGTTTGTCATGGTCCGGCTGCTTTAAAGAATATAAAGACAAAGAGCGGCGCTTACTTCATCAATGGTAAAACGGTTACCGGCTATTCCAACAATGAAGAACAGACCGGTCAGACGACCAACGTAATACCTTTCTCTCTGGAAGACATGCTGAAAGAGCGTGGTGCTAAATACGAGAAAAGTGAAACACCATGGGGGCCATTTGCCGTACAGGATGGACTGCTGATCACTGGCCAGAACCCAGCTTCTGCTGAACCGACTGCACAGAAGTTACTGGCTGCATTGTTAGCGAAGTAAACTCCTGATCCGGGATGCATTATGCATTCCGGATTAATTCTTTCGGTATTTATAACGTGTAACAGTTAGAGAGCTGCAAGTATAGTAAATGCGAAGATGTGTGACCTATACCATTAGGCAGATAGTAATAAAGAGAATTGTTTAGATTTACACCGCTTTGAATATCGAAACACTACTCAACTATCTGCTACAGCTCCCCGTAGGGTATGTCTGGCTCATTTTCCTGCTGGAAAACTCGCTGATCACCTGTGGCGTCCTGATAATAGGCAGTTTCTTCTATAAAGGCCCTTATACGTCAAAGGAATGGGCCATCTGTATTATTACCAATATCATCAATACCATCGTTACCTATACCGGTTTCTGGCTCTGGAAACATGGGATCGTCAAGATCGCAATGGGTGTTTCCTGGAATATACTGCTGGATTTCCTGCTGTTATTTATGGCAATGGACCTGCTGATGTACGTTTTCCATATTGCTATTCACAAAACCTTCCTATATAAAGCGGTACATCACCTGCATCACGAAGCAGTCGATCCGAAGCCGATAGATCTGTTCGTGCTGCATCCAGTTGAGACATTTGGTTTTGGTAGTTTGTGGCTGTTGTTATTGGTTGTATATCCCTTCAATATTTACGCTATCATGATCTATCTGACGATTAATGTCATCTTCGGACTGGCAGGGCATCTGGGGATAGAACCCATACCAGAAAAGGTACTGCGACTACCGTTGATTAAATACCTGGGCACTTCTACTTTTCATCACAACCATCACCAGGATATAACGCACAACTTTGGCTTTTACACGAGTATATGGGACCGTTTGTTTAAGACCTATAAATAGCAAAAAAAACTGGTGCTACGACCTATGAAATGATATTAAAAGAGACCAGTACGATCGTCACACTTACACAGATCAACGCGATCAGAAATACATAATCAGCCATCTTCTCCATCCGTTCGCTGCTACGGCTACCTTCTGCGCGCATAGAAAGGAAAGACAGAAAACAACTGGCCATCAGGAGCAATGCTGCGATACCGGTACTGTCATCGATCAGTGTACTATGATTGAAGTGCATGACTTTGATAGAGGTCAGCACAATTAAACAAAAGCCCAGCAGGTTGGTGGACGTATTGAGGATGTGTGGTGATTTGCTGCCGTTTGTCATAATACTGGATTACTGAGATGAAAAGTACATAAAACCTTACTCCCCCGGCCAGATCATGAAAATTATAAGGAATTTTTAAGACCTCCTGTTAGCTGAGGTGGCTATTGTACTGCCCGGTTTCCCCTTTCTTTTGCGTATCTTCGGATACTCATAATTTGTAATTCCCAAAGGATACCCCTAAAGTTCTTTCTCAACGTTCACTATTAACACCAAAAAACTTAAAGAATGAAAAAAGCAATCTACTGGCTTACGTTCAGCACCATCTTTCTGATCATGCATCATTCTTTCGCACAAAACCGCATTGATATCGGTATCAAGGCGGGACTCAGTATCCCCAATCTGACTTCTGGTGATGGCAATAATCCTATCAGCAGTGGGTATGGTTCCCGTTTGGGGCCTGATGCAGCTATACACGTTGAATTCCATCTTTCTAAGCAATTCTCTATTCAGCCGCAGCTGGAATACTCTTCACAGGGAGGTAAAAAAGATGGTGATCAGGCGTTTACCGTACCGCCGGAAATGGAAGCCTTATTCCCACCAGGTCAGGTCCCACAATATCTGTATGCTAATTATAAAAGTGAGGCGAAGTTCAATTACCTGATGGTGCCTATACTCGCTAAGTACCGTTTCCCCATCAATGCCCGCTGGAATATATATGTCGCGGCAGGACCTTTTGCCAGTTTCTTATTATCTGCAAAGAATAAAACTACGGGTTCCAGTCCGGTATACCTGGATAAGGGACATCAGCAGCCACTACCCGGAGGAGCTCAATCATTTGATAATACAGAGAACATAAAAGATGATCTGCGTGGCTTTAATGCCGGGATCAGCGGTCATGCAGGCGTAGCCTGTTCGCTAGGGAAGGGAAGTGTATTTATCGAAGGCGGTGGCAACTATGGGTTCATCGACATTCAGAAAGATAAAATGAACGGCGCCAATAAGACGGGTGCTGCTGTGGTCGTAGTAGGATATGCGTTTAGTTTGTAAATGCGCTTTATTGCTTACAAACAGAGAGGCCGCCCTATTCCGGACGGCCTCTCTGTTTGTAAGAAGGTATGCACATCAGCGGGGATTCTTCCTTCTGTATGCAAATATCTTTGTGAGTGAGACCAGGACACTGATAAGCATCAGCCCGATCATAAACAGAAATGTCGATTTATCCATTCCCAGAAGGAATACGATCATGATCGCTACAGGGAGCAATAACATGCCATATCCTCTCCAGCCGAACAGGCGTTGAAAGAGAGAGACCATAACGCCCCAGATCAGGCTATAAAATGCGCAGCTGGTGATTAATGATAATATGGCCTGACCGTCTTTTACCGGGGTCATGAATTGATAGAACAACATGCACCACGCAGCCACCAGTATGATATACAAAAGAATATAAGGAGCTCTCTTCATTGAATTTGCAATAAACTAGCCGTAAAAATAATAAAAAGGAGGAATCTGCATAGTTAATGGCCTGCGGACAAGAGCCTGTTTTTTTCTTTGGTGAATGTGTCAAAGAACGCCAGAATTGTTTCTTTTGAATAACCTTCCTTGGTACTGAATGTATACTTTACCTTATTGTTTTCAATGATCTCGATCCTGGAAAACCACGCTTTGCGGCTGCTATATCTGCTTTCTATTTCTACGTCGTAAAAATCCCGCAGTACCAGTATGGTATCTGCCATTTTGAACCGCCGGGTTTGTCTGGTGAAGTATTTAATATAACGGACTTCCAGTTGAGGGCCGTCAATACGCAATGAGCTGGTATAAGTGCGTCTGATACGGACCGCTAAGATGATCAGGAATAGTGCGATGAGTAACATCCATGCATCTCCACGAATAAAGACGCTCAATACGGGAAGCAATAGTGAATAGCCGCCTAATTCAAAGAAGAAGAGCTGCGCATATGTTTTCTGACTGATTATTTCCATAGATAAAGAGATGTAACCGGTATAGGTGTTGTCATTTGCTACTAATATACTGTAAAAAATAGCAGCCTGAAAATGCCCTTATTTGATAGCTGGTGTAACATTGGCAGCTATTTACCCGTTGTACCTGAAAACCTATATTGTTTATGAAACTCAATGTTTACCCTGTTATCCTCGTGTTAATCGCCTCGTTGTTGATATCGTGTAAGAAGGACATGGAGTTTGGAAACGATTATTCCAAAAGTGAAAAGGCCTGGAAGAACTTTAAAGATTATTCCAACAACTCTTACCGCTATATGGTGGCCACTGCCAGTTGGACAGGTATTGGTTCGGAAACCATCATTACTGTGAAGGACGGACGTGTCACAGGACGTTCATATGTACAAAAGGAAAGAGTAGGTGGGACAGCAGAGCTGGTGACCCGTGCACAATGGGAAGAAGGTGTGGATAGTCTGGGAGTGCATCCTGCTGGGGCCGGATTGTTCACGCTGGATGATATTTATAGCAGTGCAAAGAACGATTGGTTGAAAAAGCGGGATAATGTAAAGACGTATTTTGAAGCAAATAATCGTGGGATGATCTCCAATTGCGGATATGTGGAAGATGGATGTGCGGATGATTGTTTCAGAGGGATCAACATTGGATTTATTGAGAAGTTATAACTGCATATCTCTGGATATAAAAAAGCAGCCTCTCGGCTGCTTTTTTATATCCAGAGATATGCAGTTATTGCACCAGACCGTTCAGTTCTTTCATGTCATCTGCAGTCAGTTCGATACCTGCAGCTTTTATGTTCTCCTCCAGGTGAGCCACGCTGGAAGTACCAGGTATCAGCAGAATATTATCTGCACGATGTAATAACCACGCCAGTGCCAGCTGATGCATGGTCACCTGTTTACGGGTGGCTATTGCCTGGAGCTTTTCTTCCAGTTGCACCATGCCGCCACCTATCGGGAACCACGGAATGAAAGCTATGTTCTCCGATATGCAATATTCCAGTACGGACTCCCACTGACGGTCCAATACGCTATAGCGGTTCTGCACGGACACTACCTTGAAGTGTTTTTGAGCGAGCTTAATATCTTCAACAGACACTTCAGATAATCCCAGGTGTTTGATCTTCCCTTGTTGCTGTGCTTTTGCCAGGAAGTCAAAGCTGATCTCTGCCGGTACTTTAGGATCGATGCGGTGCAGTTGATAAAGTGCTATCTGTTCCAGTTTAAGTCTGCGCAGACTGCCGTCAAGCGCGTCCTGTAGGTGTTGTGGACTGGCGTCGTTGTTAATGTCACCCCAGGGGCCAAAGCGTACAAGTCCGCCTTTCGTGCCGATGATGACATTGTCCTTATAAGGATGTAACGCATCCGCTATTAATTGCTCGGAAGTAAATGGCCCGTATTGGTCAGCTGTGTCGATGAAGTTAACGCCTAATTCAACAGCGCGTTGTAACACATCTATTGAGTTCTGCGGATTTTCGGGCATGCCCCAGATTTTTGGTCCGGTAATACGCATGGCTCCGTAGCCCATCCGGTTGATCTCTATATCGCCACCTAGTAAAAAGGTCGGTTTAAAGCTTGATAATGTCTCCATACCAGTAATTTTATGAAGACAAAGCTATGGCGACGGGCATTCCCGGCCGAAGACTTTTCAAAGTACTATTTATACTTTTCAAAGTTTTTTCGATAATCGGAGGGAGTGACGCCGGCGTACTTCTTAAAAAACCGGTTGAAATAGCTCTGGTATTCGAAGCCGAGGCCTGCTGCAATGTCCGCCAGGGTATATTCTGTATAGCTCAGCAATGATTTTGCTTCAGCAAATAAGCGCTCGCTGATGTGCATGGTGGTGGATTTCCCGGTGGCTTTCTGTACGGCCATATTTAAGTGGTTAACGTGTACTGCGATACGGTCGGCATAGTCAGAGGCCTTTTTAAGAGCGATCGGCTGTAAAGGCATATCTATAGGGAACTGATGATTTAATAAACGGATGAATTCAGCGGCAACACGGGGAGTGCCGTTCTCCACTGTATCTATTGTGCGCCGCATTTTAATAGCTTCATGGAATATCAGGCTGAGGTGGCTACGGAATAGCTCATCTTTATCAGCATAATCCATATCGGCATCAGCACGCATCCGGATAAACAAGCCGTTTAAAAACTGTTGGGTAAGGGTGTCAGGGAAGTAAACGGGCGAGTCCTGTGTGGTGAACAGGCGGTCCATCAGGCCGGAGAGTTGTCCGCTGGTGCGGATGAACTCATCGTTGAACACACAGAAATACCCGTCGGACGGGATGGTCCTTTCCGGGACTGTCCATTTATAAGGCACGATCGGGTTGACGAGCACCAGGGCCGGTTTGTCGACGTAAATGTCTGGTAGTGAGCCATAACGCAGGCTACAGGGAGAACCCTGTGTCACAAGGCTGATCTTATAAAAATCTCTGCGGTTATAAGAATCCAGGGTACACATGCCCTCATTGATGCCGGCTACCCTGAATTGCCCCTTTTCCCTTTTTATCGTTATTGCCATTCTTCAAATTTATACAATTCAAAGAATCTGAGTTCCGGTTTTTTTCATGTTGGCTTATTAGCTACCTGATGGGGGTGAGTTAGCCATCTCTTTTCCTGGTCGGTCAGCTAAACTGCTAATGATTCGTTAAATTCATATCAACTTTTAACTTAAGTTAAAATGCAGGGGCCTCCAGATACTGAAATTTGGATACTTTGCTGATACCTGTGAATGTATCAGGGGCATTTATATCCTTTAATATGACGATCATGACTGAAAACAACGAGATCCTGGCACAGCATCTGAAGAATTTCGCGGCTTTGACAGAAAAAGATATCGCAGAAAGCGAGACATTCTGGAAAACACGAAAGATCAAAAAAGGTGATTTTTTTAATATGCAGAGTATGGTCTGCAATGATCTCGGATTAGTCGTAAAAGGCATTTTCCGTATCTATTACCACGATCCCAAAACGGAACAGGATAAAAATATCTTCTTTTTTTCTGAGAATCAGTTTGTCGTTTCATTCAGAAGTTTTATCTCTCAGAACCCTTGCTGGTACTATATAGAGGCAATGGAGGATGCGGAAATTATCTTTATTTCCTACAGGGACCTCCACGCGTTGTATGCAAAGAATAATAACTGGCTGCACTTCGGAAAACTGCTGGCCGAATTGTTCTTTGCCTATGCACAAACCCGTGCAGAGGAATTCATGTTCTTTTCACATGAAGAGCGATACCTGCGCCTGTTGGATGAACATCCGAATATCATCGAACGGATTCCTGCATACCATATTTCGTCTTTTCTTGGTATTACGAACCCGTCATTAAGCCGGATCAGAAAACGCGTAAAACGCTAAGCGGATAAATCGCCTGAAATGGCTATTTACCCGCTTACCGGTCCATCCATTTTTTACTTAAGTCAAAATGGATGATTTGAATCGTGTATAGTGCCTAGTGTTTGATAAGTTCCATCAGAATGCCTAAAAGTCCCAGTGCAAGTAGAAATGTGATCATCCCAAGTATATAGGCAGCTAATGCTTTTATATAGCTGGCGACTTTCTTTGGATCGAAGAATTGCCCGATCGACCATGTCGCATATAATAACGATAATGTCCCTGAAATCTGCATCATGCTTGATTTGGTCAGTCCTTCGAGCAATGCGAAGACGGCAAAGATCAGCATGCCGATTCCCATTACAAAACATAACAAGATTAGTATCTCAAAGAAGTTATAATCATACTTCCTGAAAAAGAGCCTGGTCCAGAAGGAAATGCCTATCCCCATTATGATATTTGCATAACCATAGTGATGTTGCACCCATTCGAAAATTAATTTCATGGCGCTTTGTTCCTCTCCGTGATAAGATATATACTCGTTTTCGATATGGAACGCGTTATTGATCAGTGTATAGATGAGTGAAGTGACAATGATAAATATGATCGGTTTTACTAATCTGCTTCTGTTTTCTACGATAAAACCTTTTACGTTTTTCCCGGGTCTTACTAACAATTCTTTGATGGTATAAAATATCCCCTTCTCAAAATGCAGGACATGCCAGATTTCATGTAAGATATAATCCTTATCAACTCTTTTGAGTTGCATCGGCTGACCACAATTGCCACAGAATTTATCGTCGACTGTAATATTGCAGTTTTTGCAGGTCACTGTATTGGTGTGCATAGCGGGTATAGTTTATTAGGTAGACGCCCTTGTGATATCTGGTTGTTGAAAAAAATGTTTTTGCAAACGTCAGTAGATTCATACTTTCAGCGGCTACACTTTAGTGTAGAATTGTGGTTAAACCAACTGTTCCCCTAAGCGCCTGACCTTGCTGAGGCCCATGGTCCTCAGGGAATTAGTGTTAACTTTAAGGATAAACCCCCAATATGCTAAAACGGAAACGGCAAAGGAAATATCTTATCAAAAGATGCCTTAAAGTGAGACGTCGCTTGCGGACTTTTGCCCGCTCCGGAGAGCAACCCGAATTACATAAGCTACGGGTAGAGCTAAAGAAAATAAAAACCTTTATAAAATTGGTAACGCTGTATCGGGGAAAGAAGAAGGTAACTGCACAACAGCGTTCTATCAGGCTGGTTTTTGATCATGCGGGCGTCATCCGGGAAGCTGACCTTAACCTGCAAATGATGCAACATTTTCATATTAACAGACCAGCTGTTAAAGATAAAGCCGGACGTGTCCTTCAACAGGAGCCGGAAAAATTCCGTTCCCATGTAACGCAATATGATCATCTCATAAAAGACCTGGTCCGCTCTCTGCTGAGATTGTTACGCCCTTTACGGGATAGAAAGTTGAAGCGATGGATAGATAAGCAATTAAAAAAGATCACTGTTATTGTAACAGGAACACCGACGGAGCAATTGCATGCAGCCCGGAAGCGGATCAAACATCTTGGGTATATTTATGAGATATGCCCTAAGCATCTGAGGAATAAACTGGCGTTAAATGCAGATTACCTTGATCAGTTGCAGGACATGATAGGGAAGTGGCATGATACGGATGTAGCGGTTAGATTGCTGGATGCGCATAATGGGAAGAATCAGGAGGGGCTTGATAGATTAAGGAAGCAAAGAGAGAAAGAGGGTGCGGAGGTTTTTGAGATCGGGAGTGATTTTGGGAATAAGGTTTGGAATTGAGTAGATGTATATAACATTTACGTCAGACAAGTGAAGTCAATACTATCAGCCGTGGTATTTATTCTCATTATTGGCGTCTCCGATAACGGGCGCTCTTACAGCGCTTCCCTGTTGGGATGATGTTTCGGTTTAAGGATATGTATTCCTATATTACATATGATATCGAATATAGTCATATGGCATCAACTCTCATGGAACGTGAAATAAGATATGTTAGGATAAAACCCTCCGAAAATATCGCCGGCTACGTCCGGCACTTCTGGGAGGGAGAGGTTGACCTGGTTGGAGAAGATGACTTCAGGCATTTTTCAATAGCGACCAGTAGCGCTAAACTCGTTTTTCATTACAAGGGCGATTTCAAAGAATTAAACCCAGCTGGAGAACTAAAAAACTCTTTTGTATCCGGATTACAGGGCCAATCCCGATCACATACGCAATTCATTTCAAACAACGACGTGGGTATATTTGGCATCGAATTTTATCCTTATGCCATTCCTTCTCTATTTTCAATTTCAGCTGATGCCGTAACAGGGCAATTTATTGATCTGGAAACACTCCTTGGCGCCAGGGGGAGAGAGTTGCAGAACAGGATATTATCTGCAACATGTACTGCTGAAAGAGTAGCTATCGCAACAAAATTTCTTGAATCGGGAATGACGGCGCTCAACAGCTCACCTGTTATGGATGCAATACATCATATACATTTATCCAGGGGAATTATAAGTATTCATCACCTGGCCGGGCAATACAATGTCTCTTTGCGGCAATTTGAGCGATTATTTAAGGGCCTGACTGGTTTGGCGCCTAAAACATATGCGAAGGTCATCCGATTTGAGACGGCTGTCAGTAAGTTAAATAAAGGGCAATCCCTAACCCATATAGCCCTGGATAGCGGATACTTTGATCAGTCGCACTTTATCCATGATTTCAGAGCGTTTACAGGATTGCTTCCTAAAGACTATTGCAGGATAATAGGTGCACTGCCGGCCCCTCAATACTGATTGTCGAAAATCTACAATTTTATCAGCTGCCTGCTGTGCAACTTTGTCATTGTTTAAATAAATAAACGTATGACAAACCGCATAGTTCCTATTCTACCCTGCAAGTCTCTTGATGAATTACTCACCTTTTACAGACAGTTGGGTTTTGAAGTTACTTACTGTCAGAAAAGCCCTAACCCTTATGCTGTGGTGGAAAGAGACTGGATAAGACTCGATTTTTATGGTATAAAACATCATGATCCTAAAAAATGCTACCACACCTGTTACATACTTACCGAAGAAGCCGATGAGCTATATGAACAATTCAGTAATGCCCTTCGTAAGCAGAATGGTAAATTGCCCACGAGAGGATTACCCAGGATCAGCGAGATCAGAGATAAGTCTTCCGGCGTGCGTGAATTTATGTTCTCTGACATAGCCGGTAACTGTATCCGGATAGGAAGAAAGATTGATCATAAAGAAGAGGATTATCCAACAGAAATAATGGCGGCTAATAAACGACTTTCCCTGGTGCTAGATTTTGCATATCGTTACGAGGATGAGCCGGGTGAACTGGAAAAGGTGTCGGTGTCGCTGGATAAAGCCATAGAAAGGGATAAAGGATTTCCCTGTATTAATTTATATAAGGCAATGACCCTAAGGGCAGATATCGCTTTACAACAAGAGAATATCCCGCTGGCAAAGCAATTGCTCAATGAGGTGAAAACAAGCTTACTGATCAATGATAATAAAGATAAATACAGGATCGAATTGCAAAGGGTAAGTGATCTGGAGCAAAAGATGTTGTAGTTCCGAACTTCTGCATATTGATTTTTACCTTGTAAGTGCATGCCATCTCCAATTTGCTGAATTACTCCCAATCCGTTTTTTTAGCCTGCTTATTAACACTAGCATAACATTTATTATTCCGATTCCTCTGTTGGTGTCGCTTTAAAACGATGCCCGCTTTAGCCGGTTATTTGCCCGCTTCCCGCTGATTTTTTCATCAAGCCCTGATGATTGCGTCTTCATTTGCAGCATAAATCTGACAAATGAATTTTTACCTGAAGCACTTAACCACCACCGTCCAAAATTTTCCGCGCACACGTAATACGGATGCTGTACCCTTACCAAACGCTGATGTATGAATAGCTACGATGTGATTGTAATTGGAAGTGGTTTTGGAGGCTCGATGGCTGCTAAACCGTTGGTGGAAGCCGGAATGAAAGTGCTCATGTTGGAGCGCGGGGACTGGGTAAAGCGTAGTGTCGAAGAAAACTGGGGGCCTAAGGGGTCTATTGATCTTTCTCCTTTTTATGATAAATCTTCTCTTTTACATGTGCCCGTTGGCGGTAATAAGCCAACCATGGGGTTGTATTCCTGTGTAGGCGGACCATCGGCTTTTTATGGCGGTGTATCTTTTCGTTTTCGCGAGGCCGACTTTGAAAAGAATGAGCAGATCGAAGGTAAGGACGCAGAGGGTTGGCCCATTAAATATGATGACCTGGAAAGCTATTACACGCAAGCGGAGGGCATATTAAATATATCGGGCGAAACGGATATTGATCCAACTGAACCACGCCGCAGTGCGCCACTGCCGCAACATGCACCTGATTTGGCCAATATATCCCGAAAGGTAAAATCAAGCGCGCAAAAATTAGGGCTGCATCCTTTTCAGTTGCCTTTGGCTATTAATTACGAAGATACAAGCCGTCAAACCTGCCTTAGCTGCAAAACCTGCGATACTTTTGCCTGTGCCGTAAGTGCTAAGAATGATCTGGCTACAGTTGTTATTCCTCCGCTTATGGCGAAGGGTATGGAGTTACAGCATAATATGGTGGTCACCAGATTAAACGTACTAAACCGCCGTATTGTAAGTGTTGATTGCGTATCGAAAACAACAAAACAGCAGTATACGTTTAAGGCCGATAAGTTCATACTGGCTGCAGGTTCATTAGGTACGCCGCATATCCTGTTATCATCTGGTCTGCAACTTTACAACCCCGGCGGTGATGTAGTGGGCCGTTACCTGATGCGGCATTTAAATGCTATCATATTTGGTATTTTCCCCGGCGTTGCCGATAAGGAAGGGCGTTTTCATAAACAGCTGGCTATATTGGATTATTATTTTGGTCACCCTAAAGCCCCTGAGTTTAATAAAATAGGTAGTTTACAGCAAATGCCGACCCCTCCGGGCAGTGTAGTTGAAAATGAGTTAAAGGGTATATTTGGAAAAATGCTTAGTCCGGCGGTAAAGCTGTTAAGTGGTTTGCTGGCCATAGTCGAAGACCAGCCGCAATACAGTAACGCGCTAACTATTGATCCCGCTTTTTCCGATGAATTTGGTTTGCCTCGTGTAGTTATCAATCACAGCTATAGCGACAGGGACAATGCCGCAATGAAAATTTTAACCGAGGAGGGTAAAAAGATCATGAAAGGTGCGGGGGCATTAACCCATTATATACATAAGATCCGTACGTTTTCACACGCGGTGGGTACGGTGCGTATGGGGTTGAACGAAAAGACATCAGCTCTTGACGAGAATTGCCGTTTCAGGGGAATAGATAATTTATATGTAACCGATGGTAGCGTAATGCCAACATCGGCAGCGTTAAACCCCAGCCTTACCATTGCAGCAAATGCACTACGGATAGGCGAACTTATTACTAAGCTAAATTGACAATTTATGTCGACCTATAAAAAGGTAGAAGGCAAGGTACGAATAGCCTTTTTAGGCTGCGGAGCAATAGCTGGCAGGCATGCCCAAAGGCTCAGCGCGTTTGCAGGTGTAGATCTGTATTTTGCCAGCCGTGCCGAAAGTAAGGCCAGGAAATATGTCGATAAATACAAGGGGAAGGGCTTTTTTTCTTCATATACCGCGGCCATCCAATCGCCCGATGTATCCGTAGTTTTCATCTGCACTCCGCCGGATAGTCACCTGGCATTGTCCATCGAAGCAATGACCGCAGGTAAACATGTTATATGTGAAAAACCATCGTTTTTCCATTCAACAGATTTTGATAGTATTGATACGCTTCGCCGGGAAAAAGGTGTTCAGCTGTTTGTGGCCGAAAATTATTTTTACAAACCGGCACTAAGAAAACTGCGTGAAGTTTTGGCCATGGACCTGATAGGTGACATTAAGTTCCTTTTCATTAACGCCACCAAAAGGCAAAAAGTAACTGATTGGCGTGCAGATGCTGATACAGCCGGAGGTGCTTTATTTGAGGGTGGTATCCACTGGATCAACTATATGTCAAACCTGGGCTTAACCGTACAATCTGTAACAGGTTTTTTGCCATTAAATACCGGTAAACCCGAACGTAGTATGCAGGTAGTAGCTCGATATGCAGAGGGCCCCGTCGGCACGTTGCTTTATTCATGGGAAGTTAACACCTTGTTCAGAGGCTTACGCAATTCCCGTATTTTCGGCAGTAAAGGTTCTATAAGATTTGAATCTAACGGTTTGTACATATTTGTCCGCGGCGAAAAATGGAGGCTGATATTCCCCGGTCTTAGAGATATCGGCGGTGCAAAAGGCATGCTTACCGATTTTATAAATGCCCTGCGAACCGGTGAAGACGCCGCCTTTAACCTGCAAATGGCCAGACGGGATATTGAGCTGATTGAAGAGGCTTATCAAACGAGCGGCATAGAACAGGCGAATGATACTACTGATTATCCATGATTGTTGTCGTGAACTTTTTGAGTATGGGTTTTAAGTAGATTCAATATTACAAATGCGCCTATCAATGCCGGAAAAAAGAGAAGAAAAGATCGTTGTAATAATGTAAAGACCGGTAATACAGCTGTAGGGACAATCCTTGAAAACAAGACTGCAATACCGGCTTCGGCAAATCCACTCCCGCCCGGGCTTGGCGCGAAGTAGATCATAAACTGGATGAGGATCTGAATGCTTATAACCTGTAACATATCGGCATGAATACCCAGGCCCAGTAATATCACATACTGCATGCAATATTTATTCAGGTAAAGCAATGTGGTCATCAGCAGACTCAGAGGAAACAGTAAAGGATGATGCTGTAATAATTTTTTACAAATTTGTTGGTAATTGAGAATGTTAGCATAAGACGTGTCAGCCCATTTCGTTACCCGATCTTTCCTCGCTGGCCAGATCCGGCTACACACCATAGCGATTTTAATCAAAGCAGAGCCGATCCATAGTGGCTTCCGGAATGCAAGAATGAAAACCACCCCAAAAGCGAAAAATACCGAGAAGCCATATTTAAGTAAAATCGTTACAAGCCCGCTTTCAAGCTGCTTGTTCATTGCCCATATAGCTAATAAGCCTGCCAGCGGCATAAAAATCAGTGTAGCCCCCATGTTGATCAGGCTGACAATAAACCCGTCCAATACTTTCACTCCATGGCGGTTGTATACATATAACTGACCAGGACCTGCACCACTATGGAACGGCGTTATTGCACCCATAAACATATTAGCAACATTGGCCTTAAAACTTACCCAGTGTGATACGCCTGGTTTAAGTTTTTGTATAAAAATATGGTTACGCCAGCTACCTAGCATCAGATCGATAAAAACCATACCGAAGCATATTAGTATGTATTTGAATTGAATGCTGCTAAGCGCTATGATGGTATCGCCTGTATGTGAATAAAAAAATACAACAGCTACCGATGCTATGGTTAACAAACCAAGCCACAGCGCCCCTTTGAGGATCACTGTTTTATTAAAAAGCTGTTTAGTATGGCTTTCAGTTGCTGTTGGTGCTTGAATTGATAATGTTTTTTCTGCTATCTCAACTTCGTCTTCTAAGAACATATGTATATTCCTTTATTCAGCCATCCTGATGGCCGGAAAAATAATTGCTATTTGCGATGCAAATAAAGCTGCCATTATCAAGGTTTGATGGGGAAATGAGCGGGAAACGGGCAAATAACCGGCTAAAGCGGGCATAACAAGATCAACGATCAGGCTAAAATATCTTTTGGAATAACGCTGCCAAACCAGGAGTAGAAAATGAAAAAGAATCCAAAGATTAATCGTACATACCCGCCTGTACCTAAAGTGATACTGACGCCGGTAAACAGCTGAAAGACCTTTTTTTATAACGGTTCTTTATTCAATCATTGCTATCTTATGTGTCTAGGGTATCGTAAAAGTCCTTTAGCGGCAAGACGATAGAAGAGGGCCCCAACTAGCCCACGCGTTACCATAAAAGAAAAACGGCAATAATACTTTCGTATCGTTGCCGTCATCCCTGGTACAGGGAAGGGGACGGAAGTCGAACTATTTCGTAATAGATTTAAAGAGTAGAACGAAAATTATTTCCAGCTAATAGGTAGATCTTTTAATTCAACTTCAAAATGTCCTGCAGCAGGGTCATAAAATTTTAGAGGAACTATCTTTAGTATTTTTACTTCAGGTAATACTTTTATTAACCTAACTACTGTTTTAATTGGTACTTCAGTATATAGGTCACCATGTTGATCTCCTGATCCTATAGAAATTTTATCACTTCTGTATTCATTTCCTTCAATGTCTATAGCTTTTGCTGGATCAATTAGGATGCGCCTGTTAGCAGCATGGTTTACCAACGTGAATACCACACTAATTGTTTGATCTTTGGTATTTCCCTCACATTTTATCAGATTGAAATCAATTTTCCCTGTAGTAACAGTTTTAGTAGGAGTGTTAATTTGTAATGTTTTCTTGAGATACTCATTTTCTTTCTTCAGATCATCACAATTAGTTTGAGCAATGGCTATGTGAAATGCAAAGAGAAAGATTGGTGTCAATACAAAAATGGTTCGCATAATTGGAATTAAAAATTAAAGGGTTAATTAAAGGCAGCATAGCCTGTGAACGTCTTAAATATAAGTAAAAATATTTGTGTTATAACATCGTTACCTAAAAGTAGAGTGATGGTGCTAGGCAGTCCTTTGTATGCTTTGCTATTTTCTTTTAGATGTAATTGATTGTCCGGGTATTGGAATAAGAGAACCAGTCAAGTATGCGCTTGTCGGGTAGTTGTTCCCATTCTTCTTCTTCCTTAAAGATCTGCATATAGTTGAGCACATTCATCGGAGCTTTGGTGCCAGCTGATTGTGCCGGGTACCATATGCTGATCGGTATGGGTCTTGGCTGAGATTTGTTATTCCAGTCTCCTATACGCTTATAGGTACGGGTACTGTCATAACTAACTTCATGTTTAAAGCCTACCGGCCAGGGACCATTATTGAGATTGATCATTTTCAGCGAAACCTGTGCATGGGATAAACAGCGTGAAAAATAAACCTGTCGCTGTCAGATATGCAGAACGAGTACAGAATATCATTTTCATACTAACAAAAAACGCTTTTAAAAGCGTTTTTGCAGTCATCCAGCACTGTGGTTTATCTTTTTTGAGGAGCTCTGTTATAGTAGAATTTCTCACTTTCTATCAGTCCGTCATGCCAGTGTTGTACTGATACCTGTGTGCGTTTGCTGGTTTTTTGGGTTTCCTTGTTGGTAATGGTCATTTCCCATTCACTAAAAACTACATTTCTCTCTTCATCAATTGCCTGGTCTATCAGTATGCTGTCAAGATCAAACATATCAAGTAACATTTTCTCATATTCTATACACGCATCTTTTCCTTTTCTGGTTTGGTCCTCATTTTCCTGCATCTGTACATCATGTGCATAGAACAGATCCATTGCCTTCAATGTTTCTTTGCTGATGATAAGGTCATTTAATGTAGTTACGTTCTCTTTTAATGTAGTCATGGGGGAAAGTTACGACGAATATGTTGAAAGAGGGCTGGCGGAGGCAAGGAGGCACTACGTGTTTGCAAACTTTGGAATTAAAAAAATAAATGTAGAGATTGAGGTGTAAGAACAAAAGGAACATCATTTGATGTTCCTTTTTCTGTGCTGGTACAACGGACCGGACGAATGTCGAACTTTTGGGTGGTGGATTTTGAAATGATAAATCAGAACATCTTAATTGGATACTGAATACCAGTTGCCTGTTGAGCTATTTGCCAAAGCTTCCGTGCAAGATCTTCGTCCATAATATTCGATAGAGACGCAGAATTGTTACAATTCGAAAAGCTGAATAAAATATTAGATAATGATCCAAAATTTCTAACAGATTATGCGCATGTGCTGATCCAGGATTCCGCTTCTTGTCTGGAAGCGGTTTCGTTACAGGAACAGGCGGGCAAATACATTATTTCATACGACCTTATAGCAGAAAAGGCTCATGCATATGCCTGCGCAGGCTACTATCAGATGGCGTTGGCCAAATATGAGTTTCTTAGCTACAGGGTGCCGTATAAGTGCTCGCCTAAATACGAGATGTCCAGAATTTATAAACAAACGGGAGATACATTGCGGCTTCTTGAAACTTATAGAAAAATTTACAGATGCCGGTAAGGATTTTATCTGATGAAATTATAAGGATAAAAGAAGAAGCAAATCAGGCGCTAATTAGCACACCTTAATCATCCTCTTCCAGAATAAATATCTCTTCCACCTGTTTACTGAATAACTTCGCTATTTTCAATGCCAGGATAGTGGAAGGGACGTATTTGTTTGCTTCCATCGCATTAATAGTTTGTCTGCTTACAGCTATTTTCTTTGCTAAGTCTTCCTGGGTTAACTGATGAATAGCTCGTTCAATTTTTATATTATTTTTCATCAGCAAACCTTTTTTTATTCCTGTAAATAATAAAGTTAAACCTGGCAATGAAAATGATAAGAACAGTAAAAATATTAAAGGTCATTACCTGTAGAAATACAATGCCGTACACAAACAAAAAACAAATGATAAGCAACGCATAATTAACGTAAACCGCCCATAGCAGCGATGATAACCGTACACTGGCTATATATTCGTCTTCAGTTTTCTCTTTGGAAAATCCCAGCATCAGGGCGCCAATAAGAAATAATAGGCCAATCAATTCGTTAGTAATATTATCAGGTACCATAGTAAAGTATCTGCCCGCTCCCAAATCTTGTACATACATAGCAAAAACATGCGTGTCTAAAGCACTAATTTGAAATTCGTTAAATATGATCATCAGCCCTATAACAGTAGCTGGAATCATGATAAGCAGGCCAGGTAATTTAAACCTATGTGGTAATAAGAGGATCTTTTTCATATAGTAAATGTAAAGTATTTCTTACACAATGTAATAAATACTTTACATTTTGTAAAAAATACCTTGCATTTAGGTTGTCCCACCAATTCTCCCTAACTAAACTCCTCAGCTGTATTGCTTCTCCGATATGTACCGGCTGTATGTGTTCACTTCCACCAAAAAAAGGAAATGCATGGTACTTGTGTTATCAAACAGTTATTATGGGTGGAATACATGGTTGAAAATGAGGATTGATATAAGTATAGCCAATATTGTTACCTGTTGAAAAGTATCTAAAAGACACTGATCCTGCGTTCCATTGGGAATATAATCCGGATGAGTTTACCCAGGTTGATTTTGCAGGTAAAAAGCCATTGAAAGTGCCAGGACGGATGAACGTAGGGAGTTTAAAAACGCCACGCAAATGAAGAGATAGACCGGGACTTATATGAAGAGTTCACGACAAAGCACATTAAAGAACGTAAAGTAATCGTAGACGAATTGGCAAAGATGGGAAATGAGGTGTCGAACCTCCCGGGTGAATGAAGTCTTCCTCGACATCGCCCGCCAGGCGCACGAACTACCACAAAAGAAAAACGGCAACAATACTTTCGTATCGTTGCCGTCATCTCTGGTACCGCGTACGGGAGTCGAACCCGTCATTCCTCCGTGAAAGGGAGGCGTCTTAGCCGATTGACCAACGCGGCTGATCTTTTTGCCCCTAACACATGATCACCATGTTTAGAGGACTGCAAAGGTAAGCGGTATTTTCATATTTCCAAAAAAAAGTTGCTTAACTTAAATTTATATTGCTTTATCCCGCTATAGCTTGTAAATTCGCTACTCAATTTTTTTCAATCTCAACAAACTCAGTGTAAAATGGGAACTACTCTTAAAATCGGTATTAATGGTTTCGGTCGTATTGGCCGCTTAGTATACCGTCAGATCTACAAGATGCCAGGCATAGACGTGGTAGCTATTAATGACCTTACAAGTCCCGCTGTATTAGCTCATCTGTTGAAATACGATTCTGCACAAGGTCGTTTCGATTCAGAAGTTAAACATTCTGATAACGCCATCACCGTTGACGGTAATGAGGTAAAAATATACGCACAGAGAGACCCTTCACAAATTCCCTGGAAAGAGCATGGTATTGATGTGGTGATTGAATCTACAGGTTTCTTTGCAGATAAAGATAAAGCAGCCGCTCACCTGACCGCAGGCGCTAAAAGAGTAGTAATCTCTGCTCCTGCTACAGGCGACCTGAAAACAGTAGTTTTCAACGTAAACCATGATATCCTGGACGGTAGCGAAACTATCATCTCCTGCGCTTCATGTACTACTAACTGTCTGGCGCCAATGGCGAAAGTACTGGATGATACCTTCGGTATCGAACTGGGTACTATGACCACCATCCACGCTTACACCAACGACCAGAACACCCTGGACGCTCCGCATCCAAAAGGTGACCTGCGCCGTGCACGTGCCGCTGCAGCTAACATCGTTCCAAACAGCACCGGTGCTGCTAAAGCGATCGGTCTGGTTCTGCCTTCCCTGAAAGGTAAACTGGATGGTAACGCTCAACGTGTTCCAACCATCACTGGTTCCCTGACTGAACTGGTTTCCGTTCTGAAGAAGAAAGTAACCGCTGAAGAAATAAACGCCGCAATGAAAGCTGCTGCTAACGAATCTTTCGGTTATACTGAAGATGAAATCGTAAGCACTGACATCGTTGGTATCAACTACGGTTCACTGTATGATGCTACCCAGACGAAAGTTATCACTGTTGGCGATAAACAACTGGTGAAAACTGTATCCTGGTACGATAACGAAATGAGCTACGTTTCTCAGCTCGTTCGTACAGTGAAATACTTCGCTGGTCTGATCAACAAATAAGCTATAAACGCTATATCTGTAAATGGTGAATGGTAAATGGACTCACAGAGACCATTCACTGTTCACCATTTACCTTTTACTCTCAGTATACTTCTCCACTCTTAAATAATTGCATAATGAGTCAATTCTCCGACTTTAACTTTAGTGGCCATAAAGCTGTGGTGCGCGTAGATTTCAACGTGCCCCTCAATGATAAATTTGAAATTACGGATGATACCCGTATGACCGCCGCTGTGCCAACTATCAGGAAAATCCTGAAAGATGGCGGTAGCGTGATCCTCATGTCTCACCTGGGCCGCCCGAAAGATGGTCCTACCGACAAATACTCCCTGAAACACCTGGTATACCACCTGGTAAAATTACTGGATGGCGCTACCGTGAAATTCGCGGAAGATTGCATCGGTCCCGTGGCAGAAGCAGCAGCTGCTAACCTGCAGCCCGGAGAAGTGCTCCTGCTCGAAAACCTGCGCTTCCATAGAGAAGAAGAAAAAGGTGATAAAGCCTTCGCTGAAAAATTAGCTAAACTGGGTGACGTATACGTGAACGATGCCTTCGGTACCGCTCACCGTGCACACGCTTCTACAGCGGTGATCGCTGAATCATATGCTGCTGACAAACGTATGTTCGGTCTGCTGATGGAAGCTGAAGTGAGTAATGGCGAGAAAGTACTGAGTGGTTCCGGCACACCATTTACCGCTATCCTGGGTGGCGCTAAAGTGAGCGACAAGATCCTGATCATCGAAAACCTGATGGAAAAAGCAAATAACATCATCATCGGTGGTGGTATGGCTTATACTTTCCTGAAAGCACAGGGTAAAGAGATCGGTAGCTCCCTCTGCGAAAATGATAAACTGGACCTGGCACTCGAACTGCTGGCTAAAGCCAAAGCAAAAGGTGTTCAGCTGATCCTGCCTGTTGACTCAGTAGCTGCTGACAAGTTTGCCGCTGATGCCAACACCCAGATCGTTAGCAATGACAATATCCCTGCTGGTTGGATGGGGCTGGATATCGGAGAGAAATCCGTTGCCCTGTTCAGCGAAACGATCCAACAGTCTAAAACCATCCTCTGGAATGGTCCAATGGGCGTATTCGAAATGAAAGCTTTCCAGAACGGTACCAAAGCCGTTGCTGACGCTATCGTACTGGCTACCGCACAGGGTGCATTCTCCCTCGTAGGTGGTGGTGACTCCGTAGCTGCAGTAAACCAGTTCGGTCTGGCTGAAAAAGTAAGCTATGTATCTACCGGTGGTGGTGCACTGCTGGAATTCTTCGAAGGTAAAACCCTTCCAGGTATCGCTGCTATCAAAGGCTAAGCGGTCCCCGCACACTATATTAAAAGACGCTTGGCGTTGCATACCTCCCGTATGCAGCGTTAAGCGTTTTTTTGTATCTTGACTGTATGAGTAAACTGTTTCGGCATCTCTATTTCCAGGTTATTGTAGCTATCTTCCTTGGTATTATCACTGGCGCCCTATTCCCTTCTGCCGCTGCTACCGGTAAAATGATGAGTGAGATTTTTATTAATCTGATCAAAATGCTCATCGCCCCGATCATCTTCCTGACCATCGTACTCGGTATCGCCCGCATGGGTGATATGAAGAAGGTGGGCCGTGTAGGAGGGAAAGCCCTGCTGTACTTTGAACTGGTCACCACCCTCGCCATCGTTATCGGACTGATAGTGGCCAATCTCCTGCAACCAGGTACAGGCATGACACCCAGGAACGTGAATGCCGACCAGGTGGCGAAATACCAGGAACAGGCTACCCATTTCAGCTGGTCAGAGTTTCTCATGCATATCGTACCCTCCAATGTGGTCGATTCCTTTGCTAAAGGCGATATTATCCAGGTGCTGGTATTCGCGATCCTCTTCGGTTACGGACTGACTAAAATGAAAAGTTTTGGGGACTCCCTGCTGCTGACCTTCGAAAAGCTGTCAGAAGTCTTCTTCAACATACTCAAGTTTATCATGAAACTGGCCCCCATCGGCGCCTTTGGGGGAATGGTCTTCACCGTTGGTAGTTTCGGATTGAGCGCTTTATACCCCATGCTGAAACTGATGGGATGCGTCTACCTGACCATGTTCCTGTTCATCTTTGTCATACTGGGATTGATCGCCTTTAAATATAAGTTCAGCCTCTGGAAATACCTCGTGTTCATCCGGAATGAACTCCTGATCGTACTGGGTACCTCTTCCTCAGAATCAGCCTTGCCGGGTTTAATGGAAAAACTGGAACGTCTCGGATGCGCCAGACAGGTAGTAGGACTCGTCGTCCCCGCCGGCTATTCCTTCAACCTGGACGGTACCAGCATCTATCTTTCTATGGCAATGATATTTCTGGCTCAGGTTTCTAAAGTACCTTTAGATATCTGGCAGCAGCTGACGATCATCGGTATACTGATGATCACCTCAAAAGGAGCCGCCGGTATTACCGGCAGCGGATTCATCGTACTGACATCCACCCTCACCGCTATAAAAGTGATACCCCTCGAAGGGCTCGGTATCCTGATAGGAGTGGACCGCTTTATGTCTGAAGCCCGTGCCATCACAAACCTTATCGGAAATGGCGTTGCCACGATTGTTATGGCAAAAAGCGAAGATGCATTTGACATGGAAAAATATATGGCAGCTACCGGTAAGAAGCAAACAACCATTTAACGCCTTCACCACTTGACGAAGCTGTACTTATCGAATTATCTGTGTGTGGCAGCCATACTGCTTTGGCTGATGATATGGCCTTGTGCACAGGGCCGTGCACAGGGTTCTTCCTATACATTCTCTCACCTCGACAGGACCGACGGACTGGCCAGCAATCACGTGTCAGCGATCATGCAGGATAGTAAAGGTTTCATCTGGATCGCCAGTACCGCCCTGCAACGTTATGATGGGATCAACCTGGTCACCATCGCCAGCTTTGATAAAGTACCGGGTTCTATCTATTATGATGATATCTGTCTTTGTGAAGATAATCAGGGCCGTATCTGGATGGGCGCCCCTGATAACATCCGCTATTACGATCCGGCTACTGCCAGCGTCTCCGTATTAAAGATCGACATCCCACCCTCCATACACGGTAGTCTCAGCTGCAGCCGCATCATACAGGATCACGCCGGCATGATATGGGCTACCACACAGGAAGGATTATTGCAATACGATGATGTGCATAACCGTTTCGTAAAACCTGCTAATATTCCCGAAACGATCAGACGCGACCTGTATAGCACCATTGTAGAAGATAAAAAAGGCAACCTCTGGATCAGCGGTCGCAGTGGTGTCTATAAATTTGACCCCTCCCGCAAACACCTGTATTATGCAGAAAATAATCCTGAACATGACCCGCTGCTCGCCATCAGGACCAGCGTGAAACGTTTTTATATCGATCGCCAGCAACGCATATGGGTAGCTGCCAGGGGAGGAGACTCCCTGTATCAATACTATCCGGATACCCGGGAACTGCATGCCTTCTCCTTTTCCATGCCTTTCTCGAACGGTAATATGGTCACGGATATCATTGCAGACCGTGATCTGAATATCTGGGTAGCGACAGAAAACGGCGGCATCTTCCGCTTTAATGAACGTGCAGGTAAATTTGATATCAATATCCGGGCGCATAACGAAGACGACCAGGACCTGCACTACGACTTTGAGGTGAACTGCTTCCTGAGCGATCGTAATGGCCGCTTATGGGTAGGCACCGATCTGGGAGTGAATATCCTGAGTATACCGGACAACTCCTTCCGGATCATGGACCACCGTACTGTCTTCAAAGGCTCAGAAGATCGTTTACCCAAAACAGAAGTAACCGGTCTTTTCCAGGATAGTCATGGGAATATCTATGCCGGTTACTGGGGGAGAGGCTTTTGCTGGCTGAATCCTTCACTGGAATTATTAGGGCAATACCAGCACGATGCGAAGAGCCCTGCCTATCAACTGCCGGAAGAACGCAGTCTTGTATGGAGTTTTGCACAAATGAACAATGGAACGGTACTGATCGGACAGGAAAATGGGAACCTTTCCATATTTGATCCGAACAAGGGGAAATTCCTGAAGCATTACCAGCCCGGCGTATTCGGTGAACAGACCCTGATGACCATGCTGCCGGAAGGGGATACGGCCGTCTGGATCGGTTTATATAAGCGGGGCCTCGTACGCTGGGATACCCGTACAGACGCTTTTATCGCCTATCCCGCTTTACTGGAATACGTCAACCGGCCTATAACCATCATGGACATCGCACGGCGTTCTGATTCCCTGTTGTGGATTTCCTCCAGCGATGCTGGACTGATCCGCTTTAATACCCGTAACGGCAAGGTGAGCGCCTCTAAACTATTTCTCCACGATAAACTGACCGTCAGTAATATCACCTGTATAGAATTCCTGGACGATAGTACGCTGATCGCCGGAACAGACCATGGACTCTGGGTGTACAATACATTCAGCAATGTAGCCCGCCCGTTAATGATCAACGGCGCCCTGTTTGACGAATGGGTATTAAATCTGCAGGTAAATGGCTCCGTGGGTACCTGGTTTAGCACCCAGTACGGATTTTATTATTTCAATAAACAACAGGGATCCATCGAGACATTCGTACAGAGCGGCGATATCATAGATAATAACAGAAAAGTACGCAGGACGGTCAGCATGCTTCATGACGGCCGCTTAATGGTCGGCGCTTCTGATCATTTTGTCATCTTTGATCCGTCTGCCCTGCAGGTAGCGCCACCACCTCCTGATGTGACGATCCTTGGTTTCCGGGCCATGGACAGTGTGATCCATATAGGTGTGGAGAGAGGTAAGTATGCACCGGTGACATTGACACACCGGCAGAACTTCATCAGTATAGAATTTAAAAGTCTGCTGTATCACCATGAACCGGTAGGTTATCTGTACCAGTTGGAAGGAGTAGATGAGGAATGGGTAAAAGCTGGCGGTCTGCTGGTGGCAAGATATACCAACCTGCCGCCAGGCAGTTATCTGTTCAAAGTGCGTAGCGTGGACCCTGCAGGCACGTTTTCATCAGGTGTGACGACGATCACGGTGAATATCTTACCGGCCTTCTGGCAAACAGCTTTGTTCAGAATATGCTGTGTATTACTGATTATAGTATTGATCTATGTCTATTTCAAACTGCGTGTAAATGCGGTAAAGAAAGAAGCCCGCAGGCGTACGGCTATTCAGCAGCAGATCGCTCAGCTGGAGATGAAGGCGCTTCGCGCACAGATGAACCCTCACTTTATTTTCAATGCGCTGAACTCCATTCAGACATTTATGATGAAGCGGGAAACAGAGCAGGCCTTGTCATATCTGGGACGTTTTGCACGACTGATCAGGAATGTACTGGACAATTCACAGTTGAACAGCATCCCTATTTCCAATGAGCTCCGCATGATGGAAAACTACCTGGAACTGGAGAAACTCCGTTTCGGTGATCAGTTCAGCTATAAGATTACAGTAGACGATGAACTGGACCCTGACTTTACAGATATCCCTACCATGATCCTGCAGCCTTTTGTGGAGAATGCGATCTGGCATGGATTGTTGCATAAGAAAGAAGACGGTCACCTGTCTATTGCTTTCCATCAGCAGAACGGCAGTCTGTTATGTGTGATAGAAGATAACGGGGTAGGAAGGGAGAGAGCAGTAGCACAACGTCAGCAGGGAAATGAGCACCATTCCCGTGGCTTACAGATCACCAGGGACAGGCTGGCCTTATACAACAGACGTTTCAACCTGGATGCTACTTTTGATATAGAAGATTTATATGACGAAGCAGGACAGCCAAGCGGCACACGTGTCAATGTCTGGTTCCCGCTGAGTGAAGTATAAAAAAAAGGGGCTGCCTCAAAAATATTGAGATAGCCCCTTTTATTCGGGTACCTGATGGGATCAGGTAGTCATTTAAGTAATTCTGAGAACGGTCGTTTACCAGTTTCCACTGGCGCCGCCGCCACCGCCGTCACCACCACCGAAGTCAAAGCCGCCGCCGTCACTGTCTCCACCACCCCAGCCTCCGGAGCCTCCACCGCCAAAGCCGCCACCAAAACCTCCGAGTCCGCCTATAGGGCCGATCCATCCGCCTGAGCCTCTTCTGCTGATAGTGGTGCCGCCACCACCGCCGCCGCCACGATTTCTCATAACAAGCAGAATAATGATGATAACAAAGACACCCATGAATAGGGCATTCCTGTTATTGCTTCTGCCCGGCTTTTTAGGGTCTGCTCTGAACTCGCCTGCTGCCGCCTTGATCAGTTTATCAGTCGCTTCATCAAGGCCGCGGTAATACTGTTTCTCTTTAAAATTAGGCTCAATTGCTTCGTCTATAATACGATTGGCAATAGCGTCCGGAATAACGCCCTCCATACCATAACCGGTCTCTATACGGACCTTTCTGTCATCGATGGCGGCGAGTATAACGATACCATTGTTTTTCCCTTTCGTACCGATACCCCATTCACGAAGTATCTTGATCGCTACTTCGCTGCTTTCGTAGTCACCGATGGTTTTCATGGTGACGATCACGATCTGTGAAGAGGTACTGTCATTATAGGCGCGGAGTTTTTGCTCCAGCATGTCGGATTCATTGCCTAACAATACGCCTGCAAAATCATTGACTGCCCGGGGAGGATTAGGTCTTGGCGGAATGTTCTGCGCCTGGACCTGCCATCCGGTGATCAATAATAGCAACAGCCATAACCAGCATAATTTCCTCATCATATTAAATTTTACAGTGCGACAGGTGAAAGCCTTTTGCTTATCTGCCGATCACTATATCGTCTGGTAATTCATTTTCATCATCCCCTTCAAAAGGAAAATGTTGGCAAAGCGATTCGCCTATTTCCCTGATACATGCATCTATACCGGCAACATATTGGTTCCTGGTGAAGTAGCTGACCAGCAGTTCCGCTTCTTTTACCCAGAAGGAGGAGCCTACTTTTTCGTGTATGCCTCTGTCACCCAGGATCGCAAATTGACGGTCTTTCAAAGCAATGTACAGGATAACGCCATTTCTGCGTTTGGTTTTTTCCATGCCGAGCTGCCGGAATATTTCCTTGGCCCGTTCCATGGGACTGACATATTTACAACGGCTTTCCACATATAATCTGATCTCCCCACTCGTGAGTCTTTCCGAATCACGTATAGCCTGCACCAGTTGTTGCTTTTCAGCTTCCGTTAAAAGTTCTTTCTTACTGAATGGGAATATGCTCATGCCGGTTGTTTTTAGAATTGCACTTTAGGAGCATTCTCAGCACCTGGCTGTGCTTCGAAGTATGGTCTCTGCTGGAAACCGCCAAAACCTGCAACGATGTTGTTAGGGAATGTACGGATCGCACTGTTGTATACTCTTGCCTGATCGTTGAAGTCTTTACGGGCAACAGCGATACGGTTTTCAGTACCTTCTATCTGCGCCTGCAGATCTTTGAAGTTCTGATTAGCCTGCAGGGTAGGGTAGCTTTCAGATACCGCCAGCAATCTGCCCAGTGCGGCGCTCAGTTGACCCTGTGCAGCCTGGAACTGCTGAACTTTTTCAGGAGTGAGGTCTTCAGCTCTTACCTGGATAGACGTAGCTTTCGCACGTGCTTCTATCACCTGTGTGAGTGTTTCTTTCTCGAAATTTGCAGCACCTTTTACTGTAGCAACAAGGTTCGGGATCAGGTCAGTTCTGCGTTGATACTGGCTTTGTACAGTACCCCATGAAGTTTTTACAGACTCGTCGAGATTCACGATCTTATTGTACTTGGATACACCACAGCCGCCTAATATTACTACAACAGCTATGATAATTACGATTACGAGTGTGCTTTTTTTCATCTTATAAAAATTTAAGTTTAAACCAGGTTGTTTTTAGTTTTAAAATGCAACAGTACCATATCACTTTGGTTTGTCGTAACTTAGGAATGCGGTTTGGGGGCATCCGATCGAACCTCCATGAACAGTCTGGATAGTAATAGCAAACATAGGAGCTTTTTTTTAATCTGCAAGGGTATTGAGAAATACGATAAAACGGTATTATTTCACTTTCACAGAAAAGATAGTAGCATTGTCAAAAAAATCAGGCCCCGTATGTACGTTTCTCTATAATTTTACTGGTATTTCACGATAGCAAGGGTACGGAACAGCTTGTATTTTAAGATCTTATCCATAAATAGGTTAGTACAAACGCTTGTTTTTCAGTGTTTATCTTTCATTCGTTTGTAACGCTTTTATTTTTAATTATTTGAATCTAAGGTTGCGTCAATGAGTGCACAACACATCCATATCCTGTATATTGATGACGAGGTACATAATTTAAATGCTTTCAAGGCATCTTTCCGTAGACTATATACAGTATTTACGGCTACTTCGGCTGAAGAAGCGGAGGCGATACTTGCCAGAGAAGACATACAGATCATCATTTCAGATCAGCGGATGCCTAAAATTACAGGAATTGAGTTTTTTGAATCAATCCTCGGCAAATACCCGGAGCCGATCCGGATGTTGCTGACAGGCTACGCTGACATTAATGCCGTTATCGACGCCATTAACAAGGGACAGGTGTATAAATATTTCTCCAAACCCTGGAATGACGATGAATTGCGGCAGAACATTGATAAGGCATATGAAGTATATGCCCTTCGAAAAGAGAATAAGGAGTTGACAGCAAAATTGCTGGATGTGAATGAGAAGCTTGAATTTCTGCTCCGGCAGAAGCTGATTTCTTAATTTTCAGCCCGGCTATCCTTTGGGTTTACTAAAGTGAACAGTGCCGTCATAGATTTTATACTCCAGCCCTTTTTCCCAACAAAGTTCATTCAGGAAGTCAGAAACGGGTTTTTCCTTGTCAAGGTCCCCGGAGAAGTGGATGTCGGCAATGCCAGCAGCAGCAAAGGCAACCTTCAGTCCAAACCAGCGCTTCAGCACAGGAATGACTTCTTCCAGCGGCTTGTTGTGAAAGCGGAAAATACCATCCCGCCAGCCAAGGGTAACGTTCTCGTCAAAACGTTTTACTTTAAAACGCTCACCTGGTCTGTAAATAGCCTCGTACCCCGGCTTTAATGTTACGTCCAGACTATCGCCTACATCAGTTACCACAGTGCCTGTAACCAGTGAAGTTGTGATGGTATTGCCATCATAAGAATTCACGTTGAATGCCGTACCCAATGCGATGACGGAGGTAGTACCCGTGTGCACAATAAAAGGCTGCTTTGGATTGTGCGCAACGGTGAAATAAGCCTCTCCTTCAAGGTATACTTCCCTGGTCTTACCAGGAAAGATGAAAGGGAATCGCAGTGTAGAACTGGCATTCAGGTGTACTTCCGTACCATCGGACAACTCGATGCGATAATCCATTTTAGGTGGTACGGTCAGGGTATTCCATTCAATGGTGCTGCTTTGGTAAATGGTGTCGTGCGTAATTCGTTTTAATGGAATGGCTGCAATACTGTCACCATGTACTACGCCTGATACAGGAACGGGTTCGGTAGCCGTATTTGTATTGATGTTCACGCTCGTATCTGCCGGCAGCGTATAGTTAACATCTGCTGTTTTGCGTACCGGAGAGTGTTTTGGTGTACGATGTGCCAGCACCGCGCGGTTAACTGCGGATGACGATCGTATTTTATAATAATGTTCAAATGCATACCAGCTGCCTGCGCATGCAGAAAGGGTTAGCAGTACTGCCGCTGCTGCGCTGTTACGTTTGATAAAACGGATTATTCTGACGTGTAATGGCTGGGGTGAAAGGATAGCGGCAATCTGACACCAGTCATGCTCTACACGCAGATCATCAAGGAATGCGCTGTCAGTATAAAGTATTGCCTGTTCCTGTTCATGCCAGCATTTACGAACCTGCTCATCGGTTTGCATGACCTTGTGCAGCAACTGATCTTCCACTTCACTTAATTCGCCAAGTTGCTTACGCAGAAGTAATGTGTATATATACTCTTGGTCGTATTTCATCGTAGTAATGAGAAGATGATTGAGGGTGATAAAGTTGTGTGTAATGTCGTCGGGTTTACGAATCTAAAAGAACAGCCAGCTGATTGGTTAACGCCTGGGGTACAAGTGCCGGTCCTGTCTTACAGGGTGGACAGGCAGCTGTCGTTGCTGCGGGCTGCTGCAATTGCAGGCATCGCTCATATAAAAGCTGATAGAAAAATCCACCGGGAGAATGTGCGATCTTCCTGTAACTGCGCTCCTGCCATACTTCTATAAATAATTGCTGCACAACTTCTTTGCCGCGTTCTACATTTCCCAACATCTGGCAGGCTTTGAGACAGAGGGGCTTGTAGTATCTCATAAAGAAGTATTGATAAGCCTCAAGTCTGTTATCCTTCTTAAGCGCGGATAACATGGTGATGTCCTCGCTGGTTTGCATACGAATGGTAATTGGTTGTAGTGTGTACCGGTTTCGGCTGGTAATTTCGCCTAAAAGAACAAGAATTTAGTTAATAGGCTGTTAACGGCGGAAAAACGGCCAGCTGAAACAGACAAATCAATATTTCCGACTTTCCCTTAAATTGCACCTTTCTAAAAGTTTAATTTACTGGAACATGCAAGTTTGGAAAGATTATCAGGTACAGAATAAAGATCGTTTCCTGGAAGAACTGCTGGAACTGCTGCGCATTCCCTCTGTTAGTGCGGATTCCCGCTTTAACCCGGATGTAAAGAACTGCGCTGAAGCTGTAAAACTGCGTCTGCAGGAAGCAGGTGCTGAAAAAGTGGAAGTGTGCCCTACTGCTGGCCATCCTATCGTATACGGTGAAAAGATCATCGATCCGAAACTGCCTACGGTACTGGTATATGGTCACTATGACGTACAACCGGCCGATCCGCTGGAACTCTGGGACAGTGGTCCGTTTGAGCCTGTGATCAAAGACGAAAAGATCTATGCACGTGGCAGCGCTGACGATAAAGGTCAGTTCTACATGCATGTCAAAGCGTTCGAAACCATGTCCAAAACCAACACCCTGCCCTGCAACATCAAGTTCATGATCGAAGGGGAAGAGGAAGTGGGTTCTGCCAACCTGGGTATTTTCATCAAAGAGAATAAAGAAAGACTGAAAGCAGACGTAGTACTGATCTCCGATACTGCTATGATCAGCCTCGAAAATCCATCCCTGGACACCGGCTTACGCGGCCTGTCCTATATGGAAGTAGAAGTGACCGGTCCTAACCGTGACCTGCACAGCGGTGTGTACGGTGGTGCTGTAGCTAACCCGGCTACCATCCTGTGCAAAATGATCGCTTCCATGCACGATGAGAACAACCACATCACCATCCCTGGCTTCTATGATAAAGTACAAGACCTGAGCCAGGCAGAACGTGACGCACTGAACGCAGCACCCTTCGACGAAGCGGAATACAAAGCTGACCTGGGCGTAGACGAACTCTGGGGTGAAAAAGGTTATTCTACCATCGAGCGTACCGGTATCCGTCCTACCCTGGAGGTAAACGGTATCTGGGGTGGATATACCGGCGAAGGTTCCAAAACCGTACTGCCATCCAAAGCGTTCGCCAAGATATCTATGCGCCTCGTGCCTAACCAGGACTGGATCGAGATATCTCAGCTGTTCCAGGCTCATTTCGAAAAGATCGCACCTAAGAGCGTAAAAGTAAAGGTAACCACCCACCACGGCGGCAGCCCTTACGTAACACCGACAGATCATATCGCGTTCAAAGCTGCCAGTGACGCCATCCAGGCTACCTTTGGCAAAGCGCCGGTCCCAATGCGTGGCGGCGGAAGTATTCCGATCGTAGCGCTGTTCGAAAAAGAACTGGGTCTCAAAACTATCCTCATGGGCTTTGGTCTGGATAGTGATAACTTACACTCGCCAAATGAAAAATACGGTCTGGCTAACTTCTATAAAGGGATTGAAACCATCCCTTATTTCCACAAATTCTTTGCGGAACTGAGCAAATAGCCTTATCGTACTATTTTAATAAATTTGAAGGCCGGCGTGTGACATACATGCCGGCCTTATATATTATAGTCAATAAGATGAAAGAAGTAGAAAAAGTAAGGCTCGATAAATATCTATGGTCCATCAGGATCTTCAAATCCCGTTCCCTGGCTTCTGCTGGTTGTGAATCAGGTAGGGTGAAAATGAATGGTGTAACGGTAAAAGCGTCCAGGAACGTTGCCCTGAACGATGTATATGAGGTCAGGACTGAAGGCCGTAAATGGGTGATCCAGGTGACCGCCCTGCTGGCCAACCGTGTACAGTACACAGAAGCTATCAAGTTCTATAACGATATCACCCCCGAGGAAGATAAAGCACAGGAACGGCAGGCCTCTGTATTCCAGACCGGTAAACGTCCCAGCAAGATCGGTCGTCCGACCAAGAAGGAACGCCGTGAACTGGACGATTTCATGGGAGGAGAGGAAGATCTCTAAAAATATCCGTTTTTCAGTAGTAAATTCGCATGCTTTTCTGGCGGCCTTTGCAAAAAATCAGCCGCCTGCATGTAAATTTTGTAAATCATTATCCATAGATGTCTAAGCAAAGCGATCTTCTCCCTGCCGAATACCTCGTAAAATTGGCCGAGGAATTTGGAACTCCGGTATATATTTATCATGCTGAAAAAATAAAGATCCAGTACGAAAAGCTGCAAACGGCTTTCCAGAAGACGGATGCTCGCTTTTTCTATGCCTGTAAAGCGCTTACCAATATCAATATCCTGAAGTACATCAATTCCCTTGGCTGCGGACTCGACACCGTATCCATCCAGGAAGTACATCTGGGTCTGAAAGCCGGTTTCGCTCCTAACAATATCATTTTCACCCCTAACTGCGTAGCCCTGGATGAAATCATCGCTGCAAAAGAACTGGGTGTTAATATCAATATCGATAATATTTCCATCCTGGAACAGTTCGGTAACCGTTTCGGCGATTCTTACCCGATCTGTATCCGCCTGAACCCGCATATCATGGCAGGTGGGAACTATAAAATATCTACCGGTCACGTTGACAGCAAGTTCGGTATCTCCATCCACCAGCTGCGTCACATCGAACGTATCGTAAAAAGTACCAAACTGAAAGTGACCGGTCTGCACATGCACACAGGCTCTGAGATCAAAGACGTAGACGTGTTCCTGCGTGGGGTAGAGATCATGTTCGAACAGGCCGTACACTTCCCTGATCTGGAATTCATCGACCTGGGCAGCGGTTTCAAAGTAGCTTATCAGGCTGGCGATCCGGAAACAGATATCAACCTGCTGGGTAGAAAACTGTCCGACGCCTTCAATAAGTTCGCCGCTACCTACAAACGTCCTTTGCAGGTATGGTTTGAACCAGGTAAGTTCCTGGTGAGCCAGAGCGGGTACTTCGTAGTAAAGGCAAACGTGATCAAACAGACCACCGCTACCGTATTCGTAGGCGTGAACTCAGGTTTTAACCACCTGATCAGACCAATGTTCTACGACGCTTTCCACCTCATCAAAAACATCTCTAATCCGAAAGGAACAGAGCGTATCTATACCATCGTAGGGAATATCTGCGAAACAGATACCTTCGGATGGGACCGCAAACTGAATGAAGTGAAAGAAGGAGATTTCCTGGTATTTTACAATGCCGGCGCCTATGGCTTCGAGATGTCCTCCAACTTTAACTCCCGCCTGAAACCTGCCGAAGTGCTGGTAAAAGACGGTAAAGCACAGCTGATCCGTAAGCGGGATACCCTGGAAGATCTGCTGCGTAACCAGATCGAGTTATAGTAGCTAAATAATTAATACTTAAAATATTAATGCAGATTTGTATAAGCAAATCTGCATTTTTTTTGAAGGGTTGTATGCAGTTTTAACATAAATTTGCAAAATCATTTGCCAATGCCTCCTGCTTTTACCTGCCACTGTATATACTGATAGTAGACACAAAATATTTTATTATCCCATTCGTCTGTTATAGTATAAGTATACGATGAGTATTTTTTACACATTTTAGATTATGAAAGTTTTATCAGCTAACTCCGAGGTGTTCAGGGAAGAGGAAGTATTGATAGACAGCCATATCTCCTTCGGTCCTTACGTTAAGTTTCTGAAAGAGAAGGCTGCCAGGAAATCGGACGCGCGCGCTAATTACTATCAGCAGATAGTAAAGCAGTTTGAGGGTAACCCCGCGTTACTCGGCCCCATTGCAGGCGCAGACGATCTGTCCGCCTACCAGGAATATCTGGATCTCGTTATTTCAACCATTTTTCCTGTCACTGTTGACATGGATAAAGATATTTATGGTATAGGTATCCCCCATAAGTTTGCCATTTTTTACTACTCCGACCTGTTCAAAAAAATGTTTGCCGCCAACGGCGATAAACTGGTCGCTGTGCCGGAAGGCATTTCTGTTGAGAAAGTAAAAAAAGACAAACTGGAATGGTTATACAAACTCATACTTGAAAAAGTATATGACTTCCCGGTAGATTACCGCAACGAAATCATTCATCATGTCGCATTGCCTGATAGCAATGGTCTGAAGAAATATGTTAAACTGCAGATAGACGCCCGTTTCGTAGACGTGATCGTCAAAGGCGAAACACCTAAGCTCTCTTATGATAATGTTTGCAGGACCAAGTTTTCCCTGGAAGCCTTACAGGAAATATTGCCCCTGCGCAACTTTGCCCTGGAAGGTTTCGTGATCTGGACCATACAGGACGTTACCAAAGATGAAGTGCAGAACAGTATGAAAAACCTTATACTGAATATGCACGATGGTAACGAACAGCAGACTTACCGCCGTATGGAAGAAGAGGTGGAATCACTGATGCAGGAGAGTGAGACCAGTGTGCATATTGTGCCTATCCCTAAGATCAATGGTCGCTATGTACTGGAATGTGATCTCTGCGAAAGTGGTGTGATGCTTGGTGTTATCAACAACGGTAAACAACAGCAACAGTTATTCCAGCAACTGCTTGACCATCTCGCCCGTCAGAAAGAACCATTATTCATTCCTGATGTAACAGAAGCTACCTTACTGGCATATCCCTTCCTGCGCTATCTGCCGCTTAAAGGCATCAGAAGTTATGTAATGGCCCCGGTATGGCATGAAGGTCAGTTGCTCGGTATTGTCGAATTGGCATCTTCCGAACCAAACAGGATCACCGCAGAAACAATGGGCAGAGCAATGCCTGCCTACCCGCTGCTGATCATGCTGCTCACAAGAGGTGTCGACATACTGAACAACCGCATCATACAGGTTATAAAAGAACAGTTCACCGCCCTGCAACCCGCGGTAGAATGGAAGTTCACCGATGCTGCATGGCATTATCTCCATACACCGAAAGAAGAGCGTAAAGACATCGGTAATATCGCCTTTGAAGACGTGTATCCGTTGTACGGCGCCGTAGATATCCGTAACTCTTCTACTGAACGTAGCAATGCGATCCATGAAGACCTGCGTGAACAGCTGCTGCTGATCAAGGAAACACTGGAACATATCGGTAATGCCATCTATCTGCCGCTGCTGGAAGAACTGAAGTTCAAAAACGATGAACTGATCACCGGTATCACCAGTGGTATGCTCTCAGAAGATGAACTGAAGACCAACAACTACCTGGACGAAGAGATCGGCCCATTGTTCCGTCACCTGCATGAAAGTCATCCTGAATTGCAGCCGGTACTGGAACGTTACTTCTCCCTCGTAGATACCACAGAAGGACACATCCTGCACCACCGTCAGGAATATGAGGATAGCCTTGCCGGTATCAACGCCGAGATCAATAAATACCTGGATAAAGAGAAAGAAAATATTCAGCACTCATTCCCATGTTACTTTGAAAAGTACCGTACCGATGGTGTTGAGTACAATATCTATATAGGTCAGTCTATCGCACATAACCGTAAGTTTGACTTACTATATCTGCGTAACCTCCGCCTCTGGCAAATCTCATCCATGGCCGAGATCGCGAAAATGACGAACAAACTGAAAGATACCCTTAAAGTGCCTTTACAGACCACACAGCTGATACTGGCGCACAGTAATCCGATCGATATCAGTTTCCGTCAGGATGAACGCCGCTTCGATGTGGAAGGTGCTTATAATATCCGTTACGAGATCATGAAAAAACGGATAGATAAAGTGCATATCCGTCAGACAGGTAAACGCCTGACCCAACCGGGTACTATTTCTATTGTATATGCTTATGCAAAGGAAATGGAAGAATACCTGAAGTATATCACCTTCCTCCAGAATAAAGGGGTGCTGTCGCCTGAGGTAGAAATGCTGGACCTGGAAGATTTACAAGGGGTTAGCGGACTGCGGGCATTACGCGTGAAAGTGAATATGGACTAATTGAGCATGTAGTTTCTATAAAGCTTAGATGCCGTTTTGATATTTATTATCCTACGTTCATCCTACGTTCGCAAACGTAAGATGAACGTAGGATAATAAATATCAAAACGGCATCTGACTTTACATCAATCCGGATATCAGAACCTGAAACCGAATGTTATATAAGGTAATATACCCTCTTCGGAACGACCTACCACCGCAGACAATACCACCAGATTAGCAGGGGTAAAGTAAATACCTCCACCATAGCCATCATGCCATGCACTGGATTTCTGGCTCTGGTACCATACGCGACCTACATCATTGAACGCGATCAGACCTACACTGGCAGGGAACAGATAAGAACGGAAATCAAATAATTTGATACGTAACTCGATGTTATTGTATACGGAAGTATTACCGGTGAAACGGGCATTACGGTAACCTCTCAGGTTCTGCACGCCACCCAGGGTCGTCGCCTGGAAGTATTCATAATCTCCCCATATCTTGTTCACACCGAAACGGGTTACCAATACCACGCTGGTTGGTACATGGAAATTAGTATAAAGGCTCAGGTCACTCTGCACCTGTACGTAGTTGCGCTTCTGTGCATTCAATCCCTGACTGCCATATGCGGATGTAGTCCAGCTGATACCCCTGGTTGGGATCAATGCGTTGTCACGGGTATCTATTCTTAAACCTAAGCGTAAACCGGCATATGTTTTAGACTGAAATACAGAGAGAGAGTCCAGTCCGTTTTTCGGGAAGTCAGAAGTGATACGGCCGACTGTTTCGTCCTTGTCCAGCGTGTAGTAGGAGAAGGATGGGCCATAAAACAGAGATACGTTCTGCGACAGTTTGGTGTTCAGCAGAGGCTCCACATTATACAGACTGAAACGGGTACGGTAATAACGGATACCCAGTGATTTATCAAAATCGGATTCGTTGCCGAAACCGAAGAAGTTCACGGTATTGTTAGGCGCTTTTACGTTCGCAGCGATCGTCAGATCAGAGTTGCCGATCGCATCGGTGAATTCACCAAAGTAGCGGAACTGCCATGCGTTGGTACCCAGGGAGTGTCCTGCCAGTAAGGTGTGTCTGGTAGCGAACGGACGTTTACGGAAGCCCTGTGTGGTATATTGGAAACCTGCTCCCAGTGATAATCCATCATCCTGGTTAAAGGCTGCGGAAGCCAGCGGCATCAGCTTATCATACTGATAACGGAAGAAGGTGCGCTCGTAACGGATGTTGTCAGGATTGGAAGAAAGGATACGTCTGTCATTGCCATGCATATCAAAACTATCTTTCCTGTTGGCCAGGTCATAGATACGGATGCGTTTACCTGCATGACTGCCGGTGCTGTCCACATAAGTATCAATATTCCTGCCGCCGATGATGCGTATCTTGATAGGAGAGCCGTTATCACCTTTTACAACGTATTTATCCTCACCACCCAGACCGAATATCCTGATCTCACGGGTATCTTTCGGATCAAACAGCCGGTGATAGATGGTCTGCTCCAGTTCTCCTTTTTTATTGATCTTGGTAACAGCGACGTCTATTTTTCCTTCCGGCTGACGCTCGATGGTAAATAACTCATCCTTTTTAGTACCTACGATTTCCACATGTTTGGAAATAAAGCTATAGAACTGAAGCGCTTCTTTTTCCAGTATGTCGCGGCGGGCTTTCAGCGTAGTGTACACACGTTCACCTATCTGTGATTTGATATTATCAGGGAACTGGTTAACGGCATTCCTGATAACAGTATCCGTCATACGCAGTACAAAAGCATGGGAAATGTCCTTCCATTCCTGCTCACTCAGTTCGTTCATGAAAGAACGGTCAAATGGTTGAGCCGTAGGGTTTTGTCCTTCGATATACCTGATCTTCGGACGGAAGCCCTGGATATTAGGCAGCGCCCATTTCCTGGAAGCGACACGCGGTAAAAAGCCTTCATTTACAAAGAATGCCTGGTCGCGGTCACGGGGAATAGGGAAGTATACCTGTGTTTTTGCTTTTTTACTCTTCTCTGCTCCCCATCTCCACTGGTCATCATGACGGTCCCAGTCGGCCATCAGCCAGTCCAGCAGACGTGCATTCAGCACAGCTGACTGGTTAACGGTGTTATCGTTATCACCCTGTATCTGTTCAAGCAGCTTGGGCGTATTCAGGGTTTTACCCTTTACGTCCGGCTCTCTTTCTTCGAAGAGATACACATCATCTCCATATCTATTAGCGTAGAATCCCAGTACAGTATCTTTTGGTAGATATACAAATCTAGGATTAGTGTGATGAACACCTGCCGCATCGGCTAATGTACCGACAGCCATAGGGGCGTAAGGATTGGCGGCAGATATCTGGTCCTGTACGACATCTTTGGCGATCGTTTCCCGTAATGCTTCGGGTACCGCTTTCGCGGGATATTTCTTCAGCGAGCGGAGTACCCATTCGGTACCCTTTTTATCTTCCAGTCGCAGGGACATGGTTTGCATACCACCACCACGTTTCAGGATCTTCATACCACCTTGCTCTTTATTCAGATCGAGTACGGGGAAGTCCATCGGCGTAGCCCATATATTCCGGTAGTTACGGCCCATCAGCCAGTAATGGAAACCGGTTTTGTTGATATACTGTGAATCTGCCGCCATGGAGATAGTGGGCGGTAACTGACTGGCAGAAGGACTTGCGTTGGCAAGGGTGCTGGAACGAACGTCCTGTAAGCTGAACAGTTGCTGCGCATAGGAAGGACCATCCGTTTTATCGACAGTGTAGTATTTTACTTCCACACGACCGCTTTTGGAGATTTCCAGTACCGTATAACCGTTCTCATTGCTGGCATATAAAGACTTGCTGCCTTTCTTTACACGATTTTCTTTAGCGCCTGAGCCACTCACGACATAGAAGTTCTGATCGTCGTTGATGAGCTGCAGGGTATGATCATGACCGGATACAAAGATGGCCGGGCCATGTGGCTTGATGGCTGCTTCGATACCTCTGATCATTGACTGATAGATCGGATTGGGAATATCTTCCGGCGTACCGAATACACCACGTGTGATCGGATATATAGAGCCGATCAGCGGTAATGGGATGTACAGGTTCTTTTTCAGGTCAGTGAAAGGGAAGATATGCTGTTTGATGGTATAGTAGCCACCATGTACGCTATAGCTTCTGAAAGGATGGTGTGCGGCGAATATGATCAGCTTATTTCTGTTACGGCTCACGATATCGCTCACTTCAGCCAGTACTTCTTCCCGGGTCTTGGTATCGCAGGAAGACTCGGAACCGGGTTTCTGATAAGGGAACAGCCACCACTCGGTATCCATAATGATGAGGGTGGTATTGTTATCGAGATGTACTTCTTCCGGCCCCGGACAACCGTCTTTCGGGAGGAAGTTGACATTCGGCAGTTGTAAGGAATCTATATACAGCTGCTGGTTGATCACCGTTTGCCATCCATCTGGTTTTGACCGTTTCCAGTCATGGTTACCGGGGATAAAGATGGCTTGTGTGGCGGTATTTTTCACCAGGCCTACCTGGTAGTCAAGTATTTGTCTGGCCTCATCATATCTTGCGGCGCCTGCATCGGGTAAGCCGAGCGGGTATACGTTGTCGCCCAGGAACAATACGGTATTTCTGGCATCCTGGAGGTTGATGCGCTGTTTTACTGCATCGATAACAGGGTTGTGACCGTCTTTATGCAGCTCTCCGGCATCGCCGATCAGGATCACCCTGCGTGCGAGACTGTCATCTGTCATCTGCGCCTGAGAGAGCAATGGCAGGAATAGAAGGGGTAAAAGGTGTCTTGCTTTTGGTAAAATGCTAATCATCGTGATGAGTTGTACTTAAATTTCAGAATATTGGCCTGCGCCTCGTCTACCGCTTCGTTAGATATGTACATGTCGCCATTGGCAGTGAAGGAGATACCTTCAGGCTGCGCGAATCTGCGATGTCGTAGATTATAAGCCTCCTGTACTTTGCCGTCAAGGTCAGTGATGACCAGCATACGATTGACCGCAGATACAATGTACAGGCGATTCTCAAGGGGATGAACGGCGGCTCCTGAAGGTTTGAAATGACCTACATCTCCACCGGTGAGTCTTGCAATTTCAGCTACATTGATACGGAATGCAGGTGTGGTGTCATACTCCATGGTGTTCAGCTGGAACCGGTAAGCGGAGGTGAAACCCTCTCTTTTGTCTTCTTCACAGGCTTTGCAGATAGCTACCAGACTGTTGTTTCTTGCATCAAAATAGAGGCTTTCAAATTCCCTTTTGCCGGGGATAGATAGTTTGTAGTGCGTAGCGTCGGCGGTGTCAGTGAACATGCCATGCACCTGGTACAGATGCCCGTTACTCTTTAATACGAACCAGTCGTTACCTGTGGTCGCGAGATCTTCGTAGTCGCCGCTTTTGTCAAACTTGGAAGTTGGGTAAGGCTTTTCGGTGTCCAGGTCGATAGAGTAGATCTTGCCCTCCTCGTCATTGATCGCCATGATGTGGTGTTCGTCCGGAGCGAGTACAATCCCGGAGATTTCCTGCATGGACTGCCTTACACGGTAACGGGTAGGTTCTGCAAGGTTATAACCCTTTGGAGAGCTATATTGTTTATCTTCCTGATTGAAAGCGTTACAGGAAAGGAACAGAAAAAAGAACGCAATATATCTTACTTGCATAGATGAGTGGTTAATATTCAATGCAAAAACACAACGGACTGGATATCCGCTGTATTTTGTATTGCTTATTTGCAGAATAAAATTAACTTAAAAATGCAGTAACTTGCTGATCTCAGTTTTGCTTTTTTAACTAAGGCTTATGCACACAGGATTAATCATAGAAGCAGCAGAAACATATGTTGCAAAGCAATACCAGGAACATCCTCACCCTAACCTGGTCTATCATAATTTAGAACATACAAAGCTGGTAGTTGCAGCAGCACAGCAGATTGCAGCGCATTACCGGCTGGCAGATAATGACCTGCTGATCGTATGTGTGGCCTGTTGGTTTCATGACCTTGGCTACCTGATGGGGGAAACGAAAATGCACGAGGAGAAGGGCGCAGAGATGGCAAGAGCCTTCTTAAATGTACAACAGATTCCAGAAGATGTACAACAACGGGTAACAGGCTGTATCATGGCTACTAAAATGCCACAGCATCCGCAGAACCTGCTGGAAGAGATCGTATGTGATGCAGACCTGTTCCACCTCGGCACAAAAGAGTTCAGAGACAGGTCCCGCCTGCTGAGACAGGAAATGGAACTGTCCAGTGGTACGGAGATACCAGGCGCCGTATGGAATGCCGGTTCGCTGCGTCTCCAGGAATCACATCACTATTTCACCGCCTATTGTAAGGCGTTATTACAACAACAAAAAGACGAGAACATCGCCAAATTGAAAAGTAAACTCGAAAAACAGGAAGAAAAGGCACAGAAGAAAGAAGATAAAGCAGCAAAACATGCAGCTAAAGATGCGCCGGTAGAAACAGCAGTGGCTGTAGTCGTGCCTGATGCCACCGTGACAACCGCGGAGGAAAAGAAAAAAGACAAAAAAAAGGATAAGGAGAAAGAGCCGAAGCCGGGAAGAGGCGTGGAAACGATGTTCCGTACTACCTCCACCAATCATATCCGCCTCAGTTCCATGGCCGACAGCAAGGCGCACATCATGATCTCGGTGAACTCTATCATCATCTCTGTGATATTGGGCGTGTTGTTCAGAAGACTGGAAGATTATCCTAATCTGATCATCCCTGCCTTCATCTTCTTAATGACCGGCGTACTGACCATCATCTTCTCCGTACTGGCTACCCGTCCTAATATCAACGTCGGTAAGTTCACCAAAGCTGATATTGACAGTAAAAAGACCAACCTGCTGTTCTTCGGCAACTTCCATAAGATGTCTCTGGAAGAATATAGCTGGGGTATGACCGAGATGATGAAAGACAATGAATACGTATATGGCAGCATGATCCAGGATATCTATCACCTGGGCGTAGTGCTTGGCAAGAAATATAAACAGCTGCGTATTGCCTATAACATCTTTATGTTCGGACTGATCATCTCCGTGGCGGCGTTCCTGATAGCAGCATTATTTTTTCCGGTGAAGAACTAAGCATGAGTAACAAGACGATTTCTATGAATGTACCGTTATATGACCGTGACCTGAGCTGGTTGTCGTTCAACTACCGTGTACTGTGTATGGCAAGAGATGAGAAAGTGCCTTTGTATGAACGGATCAAGTTCCTCTCTATCTTCTCCTCAAACCTTGATGAATTCTTCAGGGTACGTATGCCGGCCGTGCTGGCCGTGAATAAAGTATTGGATAACAATCCGGCTGCCGCCGGAGAGGAGATCATTTCTCCGGATACCCTGCCCGCTATACAGGCAGAGATCAACAGGCAGCTGGGCGTGTTCGGACAGACGCTGACCGGACAACTGTTACCTGCCCTTGGGAGTTATAACATACATCTCTATTATAACGAACCTATTCATACACAACACCATGAGCACCTGCGGGAATATTTCCTGACACGGGTACTCAGCTTCCTGCAACCGCTGTGGTTGCGTAAAAAGAAGCCGGAAGAAGTATTCCTGGAGAATAACCAGTTATACCTTGTGGTGTCTGTGACAGAAGATAGCGCTCCGGATATGCAGCAATATGCACTGGTAAACATTCCAAGTGCGTTCATGCCTCGTTTTATCGAGCTGCCGGCCCTGGACAATGTCTATTACATTGCCATGCTGGATGATGTGATCAGGGATAATATCGGCTTCCTGTTCCCGGGTTATACCGTGAACGGATGTTATAGTATCAAGATCACCAGAGATGCCGAGACGGATATGAATGAGCTGGCCAATGATATTCTTGAGCAGGTCGAGACCATGATCGTAAAACGTGAACTGGGTATCCCTACCCGTTTCCTGTTTGACGCGGCCATGCCACTGGCCCTGCGGAAACTGTTGGCCGTTTACTTCCATATACTGCCGGAAGAGATGGTGGAAGGTGGCAGGTACCATAACCTGAAAGACCTGGCCGATCTGCCGATGCCGGTAAAGTCTCCCGCATTTGCTTATCCGAAACAGGCCTCCCTGCCGGAATCCTCACTGGAAAGTACACCCCGTTTGCTGGAGGAAGTGATGAAGCGGGATATTATCCTGCATGCGCCTTACCAGCGTTATGACTATATCCTGCGGTTCTTCAATGAAGCTGCTGTCGATCCGTCCGTTCAGGAAATTTATATCACCCTTTATCGTATCGCTTCCAGTTCCCAGATAGCCAATGCACTGATCAGTGCTGCGCATAACGGGAAACAGGTAACGGTATTTGTGGAGTTGAAGGCCCGCTTTGACGAGGCGAACAATATCCGCTGGGCAAAGAAAATGAAGGCGGCGGGCGTAAAGATCATCTATAGCATCCCCGGACTCAAAGTACACGCGAAGATCGCGCTGGTGAAACGCCGTCGTGGATACCAGTGGGATTATGCCGGTTTGATGGCTACGGGTAACTTCAATGAAAGTACGGCCCGTTTCTATACAGACCATGTGCTCATGACCGCTCACCCGGGTATGACCCAGGAACTGGAGCTATTGTTCCTGTACCTGCAGGCAAGAGAACAACCAGCTAAATATAGTTATCTGACCTTTAACCACCTGCTGGTAGCGCAGTTTAATATGATGGCCCGTTTCAAACAGCTCATCAACCGGGAAATTGAAAACGCCCGTGCCGGTAAGCCTGCTAAGATTACCATCAAACTGAATAACCTCCAGGAAAAGGAAATGATCGCAAGCCTGTATGCTGCCAGTCAGGAAGGAGTGGAGATCGATCTGATCGTACGCAGCATCTGCTGCCTGGTACCCGATCAGCCGGAAAGCAGTAATATAAGGGTACGCCGTATCGTGGACCGCTACCTGGAACATGCCAGGGTCTTTATTTTCCATAATAATGGCAACGAAGAGGTCTATATGGGTTCGGCCGACTGGATGAACCGTAACCTCCACAGGCGTATCGAAGTGGTCTTCCCGATCTATGATCCGGCATTACAGCAGCAATTAAAGGAAATTATCCGTTTACAGCTGGCTGATAATACCAATGCGGTCAGACTTGATGAGAACATCCGTAATATTGAAATAGGACCGGTCGAAGGCGCCCCGCTTGTTAATGCGCAGGCATCCATCTACCAGTATGTACAATCACTGTAAAACAACCTATCCGGCTTATGAAAAAATATCTGTGGCTCCCTGTTGTGTTACTACTGCTGAGTGCTGGCGTGACACAGGCACAGGAAAAGCAACACCTGGACCTCGAGCATATCTATAATCCTGCTGCCGATGCTGCCGCCGATCTGGCAAAGGCACAACAACAGGCAGCGGCTCAGAATAAGCACATCCTGGTGGAAGTCGGTGGTAACTGGTGTATCTGGTGTAAACGTTTTTATAAGATGCTGCACGAAGATTCCACCCTGTTATCCCAGGCAGAGAATAATTATGTGATCTATTACCTGAACTATAGCAAGGAAAACAAAAACCTGCCTCTCCTGCAAAAACTTGGATATCCACAGCGTTTTGGTTTCCCGGTGCTTTTAGTGCTGGATGCAAAAGGCAATCGCCTGCATACGCAGAATACCGGCTTACTCGAGGATGCGGATGGTTATGATAAGAAGAAAGTCGCGGATATGCTGAAGCAATGGTCGCCACAGGCGCTGAACCCTGCTTTTTATACCAATCAATAAGTCCTTTATGGAGCACACCCCTTTTCCACCAGCTGCCCGGGCGTTTATGCGTTTTGCCGGACAACCGTTCAGGTTCTCCCTGTACCTGTTCTGGAAACTGCCCATTGCCTGGTTATCAGGTGTCCGTCTGAAACAGCTGACGGAAACGGGGTGTGTGACCGTTATACCCTTCAGGTGGTTATCCCAGAACCCCTTTCGCTCTACCTACTTTGCCTGCCTGGGCATGGCTGCCGAAATGAGCACCGGTCTGCCGGCCATGATGTATGTCAGAGGCGCAACTCCCAAACGTGTATCGATGCTGGTGACCGGTATGCAGGCCAGCTTTATGAAAAAGGCGACCGCTAAGACCTGGTTTACCTTTGAGGAAGGGGACATCCTCAGAGATGCGATCGCACGTACGGCCGCCACTGGCGAACCGGAAACGGTCACCGTTAACAGTATCGGCAGAAGCCACGATGGCACAGTAATTGCCTCGTTTGCCATTACCTGGTCCTTTAAAGGAAAGGGCTGAGTACTTATACCATTACAGTTCATTCTTCAATATCACCACATGAAAATTGCATTCCACGGCGCCGCACGTACGGTTACCGGATCAAAGCACCTCATATCTCTCACGAATGGCAAAAAGATCTTACTGGACTGCGGTATGTTCCAGGGTATGGGGAGAGAGACAGACGCGATGAATGAAGAATTCGGATTTGACGCTGCCAGCGTGACCCACATGATCCTCTCACATGCGCATATAGACCACTCCGGGTTGATCCCCCTGCTGGTAAAAAGAGGTTTTAAGGGGACTATTTACTGCACACCCGCTACAAAAGACCTGACGGAGATCCTGCTCCTGGACTCTGCAAAGATCCAGGAAGACGATACGAAGTTTACCAATAAGAAATTACGCAAGGAAGGTAAACCGGAGATCGCCCCCCTGTATACCATCGATGATGCGAAGAAAAGTATCAATGCGCTGAAAAAGGTGAACTACAATACCTGGTTTCAGGTGGATGACGATGTGGAGGTATACTTTACTGATGCAGGGCATATCATTGGTAGTGCATCCGTACACCTGCGTATAACAGAAAATGGCAAGACCTCACAGATCACGTTCAGTGGCGATATTGGTCGTTATAATGATGCCATCCTCCGCTCTCCGGATGTATTTCCACAGGCAGACTATATACTGATGGAGTCAACCTATGGCAGTACCCTGCACGCGGAAGCAGCTCCTTCAGACGATCTCCTGATCAAATATATACACGAGACCTGTAAGGTGAAAAAGGGAAAGCTGATCATACCGGCTTTCAGCGTAGGCCGTACACAGGAACTATTATATGCCCTTAACAGGGCGGAACTGGATGGCAAACTGCCAAAAGTGGACATCTTTGTGGATAGTCCGCTGTCCAGGGAGGCAACCGATGTAGTAAGACACCATCCGGAAACCTTTAACAAGACCGTAAAGAAATTACTGGAGATAGATGATGATCCGTTTGACTTCCCGGGTCTGCATTATATCAGTACTGTAGATGAGTCTAAGGCACTGAACTTCCGGGAAGAGCCTTGTGTGATCATCTCAGCATCAGGCATGGCGGAAGCGGGTAGGGTAAAACATCATATCGCCAATAATATCAATGACAGCAGAAATACCATCCTGATCGTTGGTTATTGTGAGCCGCAGTCACTGGGGGGCCGTCTGATGAGAGGGGCCAAAGAGGTATCTATCTATGGTACCCGCTATGAAGTAAGGGCAGATGTAGGTGTGATCCGTTCGATGAGTGCGCATGGCGACTATGAAGACCTGAGTCAATGGTTGTCCTGTCAGGACCCGCGGGCAGTGAAGAAGTTATTCCTGGTACATGGTGAATATGAGGTACAGACCATTTTCCGGAACTGGCTGCTGAAGAAAGGGTTTCAGGATATCGAGATCCCTGAACGGCATTCGGAAGTGGGATTGGGCTAATCATTCAAAGGCATAAAAAAAGCGTCTGCCAACCGGCGGACGCTTTTTTTTATTGATCAGTTCTTAGTTCTTTAACTCGGTGGCTACTTTCTTCATAAACTCACTTTGTTTAAGCAAAGCGGTCTTTTTATCAGGCGTAGCAAGCGCAGCTTTTTCTTCTTTGTTTCTGGCGATAGGTTGCAGGATACTTACCAGGTAATTATTGACCATCTTGTTATTGAACATAAGGGCCATCTTCCTGATATCTTCCACACCCTGCAGTACCTGATCGGTATTATCCACAATGCTGAGGATAGAAAGGTACTGGATAGCAGCTTCCAGTTTATCCTGTCCGCTGGTCTCATTGAAGGTCTTTGCAAAGAAAGCGACATCACTTTCGTTACCTTTCTGAGCATAGATGGTAGTGATCGCGTTGCTCAGCGCACCTTTGGAATCAGCTTCCATCTGTTTTGCCAGGGTATAGGCTTTGTCCAGGTTCAATACACCCAGGCTTTCCAGAGCAGCACCGGCAGCAGCATAGGAACGGTCCTTCACGGCAGCTTCGAATACAGGCGCCAGCGCAGCATCTTTCAGGGAGCCCAGTTGACCCAGGGCAGCTGCACGTACGGTTGAATTGTCATCTTTCTTTGCCAGTTCCTGTAAAGTAGCGAAAGAAGCTTCCTTCACCACAGGATCGGACAGTTTCAGACCACCGATCGCCATTGCACGCAGACCATAGAATTTATCTTTCAGGGCCGCTATGACAACTTTCAGCGCAGCAGGGTTGGTGCTCTGTTCTTTCAGACAGGCCTCGATCGCTTCGCGACGGTCCTGGAATTCCGGCGCATGTGCATACTGGAAAATATAACTGTTGATATCTCTGTGCTCTTTTCTCTCCGCCAGCAGTACTTTATCACCGTCAAAGTTCACCAGATCAGGTTTGGTAGCGCAAGGCAGGGTGAAAGTGCTGGTTTTATCGAAGATGGTCACCTGGTGACGTACTTTCTTACCACCTGCATAGATATCGATAGCTACCGGTAACTGGAAGAGCTTATTGCCTGCCTGCTGCTGTTCTACGGTAACGGTGACGGTCTTATTAGCTTCATTAAAGGTGGATTTGATATCCAGCACAGGATAACCCTGACCATAATACCACTGGTTGAAGAACCAGTTGAGGTCCTGCCCGCTCACTTCTTCGAAAGCCAGACGGAGCTGGTGTGCTTCAGCGGATTTGAAGGCGTTTGTTTTCAGGTAGAGGTTCAGCGATTTGAAGAAGGCGCTGTCACCTACTACATTACGCAACATGTGGAGGATACGGCCACCTTTCTGGTAGCTGATTGCGTCGAACATGTCTTCTTTGTCATGGTAATGGAAACGTACCAGGTCTCTGTCGCCGGAGTACTGGGCAAATTTCTCATAGCTCTGCATGGCTTTGTAAGCATGATCATCTGCAGCGTCCTTACCATATTTATAAGCCATCCACAGGTATTCGCTGTAGTCTGCAAAAGACTCGTTCAGGGTCAGGTTGCTCCAGGATTCTGCGGTCACCAGGTCACCAAACCAGTGGTGGAAGAGTTCGTGGGCAACTACCGCTTCATTATAGTTGTTGTTGTCCAGGAGTTCCCTGTCAGTTTTCTGCAGGAAGTCACCGTGGATGGTAGCGGTGGTATTTTCCATTGCGCCGGAAACGTAATCCCTTACTACTACCTGGGAGTATTTCGCCCATGGATAATCATAACCCAGCAGGTTAGAGTAGAAGGTCATCATTTCAGGCGTATTACCGAAGATGGCTTTTGCATAAGGCGCATATGCCTTCTCCACATAATAATTCACTTCTTTGCCTTTCCACTGGTCTTTGATGATGGCGAAGTCGCCTACTGCCATCATGAACAGGTAAGGAGAGTGAGGCAGGTCCATTTTCCAGTTATCGGTACGGGTGCCATCAGGGTTATTTTTCTGACTAACCAGTTTACCGTTGGAAAGGGTCGCGTATTTTTTATCAACTGTGATGCTGATCTCTTCTGTGGTCTTCTGATAGGTACGATCTATCGTAGGGAACCAGGCTGAGCTGGATTCTGTTTCACCCTGTGTCCAGATCTGTACCGGTTTATTGGCGATGGCACTGTCAGGGTTGATAAAATACAGCCCTTTGGCGTCGGTGATAGCGGAGCTACCTTCGGATTTTACTTCTTCAGGGCGGGCTACGTAATCTATATAAACAACAAATGACTCTGTTCTCTGGTAAGGTTTATCCAGCGCAATGTGCAGCTGTAAGCTGTCATAGGTGAATTTCAGTGGCACGTTCTTACCTGCTTTTACGATGGCCACCTGTTTGATATCCATTGCTTTAGCGTCAAGGGTAAGGGAGTCGGTGGTATAAAAGTGAGGTTTCAGCGTAAGCCAGGCTTTACCCAATAAGTATCTTTTGGCATAATCGAAACGAACATCCAGTTTAGTGTGCGTCAGGTCATGCACTTTTGTAGCGGTGGCGCGGTAGATTTTGAGGGCGGGATCTTCCTGTTGTGAAGGGGTCTGTTGAGCAGCGGCTGGCGTATAATAAATTATACCGGTAAGACCTGCTAACAGTACACTTTTAAGCGTGTGCTTCAAAGGTTTGAACATGATTATTAACTGTTTTAAGCCACGAATTAACAGGATTTATCACAAATAATTGTTATTCGGGCTGTTAATATTAAACAAATCATGATAATTGGCTATTATTCGGGATCATTCGCAAAGCCTCCGCCCGGTAAGTGTTTAAAAATGCTATTTTTGTTCTGATACAGCTAAAACCATGTTATGATAAAAGCTATTGTGAATGGCGATCTGTCGTTTAAAGTCGCAACCGATAAAGATGCAATTACTTGTGATGAGCAGCCTGTGAATTGGTCGGATATTTCATTACCAAGTGGTAATCACAGTGTTATACTAAATGGGAAGAGCTATGTAGCACAGGTAGCTAAGATAGACCGGGACACAAAAACGGTTACTATTATAATAGATCAGCAGGAATACGAGGTGGTCATAGAAGAACCGATCGATCAGTTGCTGGCAGAGATGGGGATGAAGGATGCGTTGAGCCGGAAGGTGAATGACCTGAAGGCGCCTATGCCGGGATTGGTGCTGAAAGTACTGGTAGAACCGGGACAGGCGATAAAGAAAGGCGATCCGGTATTGATACTGGAAGCGATGAAGATGGAGAATGTCTTTAAAGCAGCAGCAGATGCGGTAGTGAAAGAAGTAAAGGTAAAAGAGCGTACAGCAGTAGAGAAAGGAGAAGTACTGGTTATCTTGGAATAGATTTTGTAATTATTAAACCAATATAAAGCGATCAGGAATGACGGACTCGTCCGTCATTCGTAGTTATTTAAGTAATGTGTATGCTGCAATTTTTAAAGAGATCTTTTTTCACACTGTTCTTCCTTGGGATGGCATTACATATGTCGGCTCAGGACCAGCAGTATTTTGTATATATACAAAGTGAAAGGTCCCAGCCTTTTTATGTAAGATATGATGGTAAGTTGCTCCCGTCTTCGGACAGGGGGTATCTAATACTTTCTAAAATGCCTGCCGGTACTGCTTCCCTGCGTATTGGTCTGGCGAAGAGTGATGTGCCTGAGCGTGAGTATCAGGTACGTATTGCCGGTCCTGCCGATCAGGGGTTTCTGTTTAAGCAGGATGGCGACAGGGGATATGCCCTGTTCAATCTACAGACTTTTGCAGTGACAAGGCCATCAACAGGTAAGCCTAAAGAAGCGGTAGCGGCTGCGGAAGTTCCTGCTCAGGAAGCGCCGGTAGCGACAGAACAGACGCCTCCACCAGCTCCGGTAACGGAAGTAGCAGTAACAACGTCCGCGCCTGAGGTAACACCGGCGCCTAAGACGGCAGTAGCGGATTCGCCATTGGTGCCCGCCCCGCCGGTACCGGTTGTTGCTGATGAGGATAAGAACCAGCAAATGATGGCGTCCCTGAAGAAAGATCTTGATTCTACCTTCCCTTCAAAATCAGGAGTGACGGTAGGACCAGGTACCCGTCCGGTAAATCCGGTGACCCCTCCGCCTGTTAAGCAGACAAATAAATTCTCTCAGGCACTGGATAGGGTGGTAAGTGATGATCGTCCGGATGATATAGAGCCGGAACAGCCCAAGGCACCGGTAACAGCAGCAGCTCCTGTAGATAGCGCTAAAAAAGTGGTATCGGCAGAGGTGGTGCCGGAAGCGCCGAAGAAGAAAAGGAAAAGACGTGAACGTGAGCCGCTGACAGAAGAAGAGCAACAACTGGCCAGTGCGATACTGGCTGAAGAGAATAAGGGCGCTGCAACAGAGCCGGCAAGTGTTCCGCAGGCGACAACGGAAGCTGCAGCAACACCGGCGCCTGCACAGGATACCCCGGCAGCTGTTCCTGCAACTGAACCTGTAAAGGCTGCAATGCCGCCAGCAGAGCCTGTGAAAGAAGAAGCTACTTCAAAGAAAGATAGGAAGTCGCGTAAGAAGAAAGCAGATGATCCTGCTTTTATCGACTTTATGGATACCGGTGGTCATCAGGCGCCGCCTGCAGGTACACCTGTTCCGGCAGCAACGACCGAAACACCGGCTCCTGCACCTGTGACAATTCCGGCAGAAGATCCGGCAACAGGTAGTAAAAAGAAAAAGCGTAGTAAGATTGCTGAGAAGATCGATACGATAGATGCATCGGAGCGTCCTAATAATGTGGTGAGTGATCCGACCGGTTATGAAGTAAGTGATCTGTCTATTGATCATCCAAAAGAAAGTAAAAAGGATAGAAAGAAGAAAAAAGACGCTGAAGAAGTGACGCCTGTAGCTGCTCCTGTAGCTGAACCGGTGACTGATACGAAGTCTTCTTCTGCACTGAAAATGATCAATTCTGATTGTGGGAAGGTGATGGATGATGAGACGTTCAGGAAAGTACTGAAGAAATTTGCAGCATCTAAAGATGACGACGCGATGATAGAATCGTTCCGTAAGCAGACAAAAGGCTATTGTCTCGAGTCTGCTCAGATCAGGACCATGGTACAGTTAATGAGTACTGATGATTCCAAGTATCGCTTACTGGACCAGGCGTATCCGAAAGCGTATCATTCAGACGAGTTTCCGGGAATGGAGAATCTGTTGTCTGATAAATACTACAGAGGACGTTTCAAAGCGATGTTACACAGATAATATACAGACTAAAGAATAGAAAGGTCACAGGGTTGTATAAAAGCAACTTTGTGACCTTTTTGTTTTTGCGCCTTACCTTCGCGTTTCGCAATCAGTAAATATGAGATACTTTATAGAGGTAGCATACAAGGGCACCAGCTTTGGTGGTTTTCAGGTCCAGGATAATGTGGAGACGGTGCAGTCGGTCATTGATCACGCTATCAGTACATTAATGAGAGGGGCCATTGTAACGACGGGGTCCAGCCGTACAGATGCGGGCGTGCATGCGAGGCAGAACTTCCTGCATTTTGATATGGAGCAGCCATTGCATCCGCAATTTCTCTATAAGGTGAACGCGATACTGCCCCCGGATGTGGTAGCGCGTAATTTATATCGGGTAGCAGATGATGCGCATTCGAGGTTTGCGGCATTGAGCCGGTCCTATGAGTATACTTTGTATATGGAGAAGGACCCGTTCATGCGGGACAGAGGATATTTCTTCCCGTACACGCTGCATCCGGAACTGTTGCATGAGGCAGCAGGTGTGTTGAGGGAGTACGAGAACTTCATGACGTTCTCAAAGCGAAATACGCAGGTGAAGACGTACAACTGTAATATCATGTCGTCTGAGTGGGAAGTGGGAGAGGACCGTATTGTATATAGGGTGACAGCGAATCGTTTTTTAAGAGGGATGGTAAGGGGGATGGTAGGTACGATGTTGAGGGTAGGACGTGGGAAACTGACGATGGATGGGTTCAGAGAGGCGATAGAGAGCCGTAATTGTGTGAATGCTGATTTCGCGGTGCCACCGCAGGGATTGTTTTTGATGAAGGTAGCTTATCCCGAGGGGATGTTAGCGGACAGGGTGCAATAAAAAATATTGCACCTAATAAGCTGATAATTAGTGTATTAATATAATCGTCACAGTTATCTTTCAAAAAAGATTTGGTAGAGAACAGAAAACTCCTACCTTTGCATCCCGTTTCGATAGAACGAGACGCGGAAAAAGCTCTTCCCAGGTACGAATTTTCTCTCTTTTCTGAATAAATACCGATCGCCCAAAGTGGCGTTGGTGTTGAGTTTTGGAGGATCATTGCTAAAATGATCGCTAAAAATAAATCTTCAAAAAAGATTTGGTAGAAATGAAAAAGTGACTATCTTTGCAACCCCAACGCAAACGACGCGAAACGGAAACAAAGAAAGCTCTTAAGAAAATACAAAAGATGTCAGGCGATAAGCGCCACACGGATCGGATCCAGGACATTAACAAACGTTAGACGAATGGTTTAACGGAAGTTCTTTGAAAGAATGGAAACAACAGCAAATTTTAACAGGTAATGTTCAGCGAAAACATTAGATAAATGACGTCTAATTTCGAGAGAAAT
>JBCNQK010000002.1:0-1025708 GCA_039592855.1 Chitinophaga sp.
ACTGTCACCAACGCTACTATCTGCGCTGGTCAGCAGGCAACCCTGACAGCTACTGTAACAGGTCAGAATATCCAGACCCGCTGGTACAGTGCACCAACAGGTGGTACACTCCTCTTTACAGGTACAACATATGTGACCAATGCCCTGAATACAGATACTGCGTTCTATGTAGAAACAGGTAATGGCTCCTGCATACTCTCTTCAAGAGTAAGAGCAACCGTAAGCGTAGGTGCAGCTGCTCCAACGCCGGTACTGGAAGCGCAGAATGTCGATATCTGTTCAGGTGGTGCTGCTACTTTCAGAGTAGTATCTCCTGCAGCAGGCGTGACCTACAGATGGTACACAGCGCTGACTGGCGGTACGCCGGTATCAACAGGCGCTACCTTCACTACAGGTGCGCTTACAGCGACCACAGTTTACTATGTGGAAGCGATCAATAATGCATCACAGTGTGGTTCATCCAGTGCAAGAGTCGCTGCTACTGCAAGTGTCGCCCTGAATCCGGGTACACCTGTATTGCAGACGGCAAGTGTACAGGTTTGTGCCGGTCAGGATGCAACCCTTGCAATTCTGAACCCACAGGCTACCCTGACCTATCAGTGGTATGACGCCGCTACTGGCGGTACGCTGGTAGCTACCGGTCCGACCTTCGTGGTAAGAGCTGCGAGTGCCAGTGCAGATTATTATGTACAGGCTGTGAACAGCAATGGCTGTATCAGTACAGGCGCCCGTGCAAAAGCAAGTGTGGTGGTAACACCAGCTCCGGGTACGCCAACAGTGGTCAGCACTGCGGTAAATATCTGCCGTGGCGCAACAGCGGCACTGGCTGTACAAAGTCCGAATAACAGCTTTACCTATCGCTGGTATACTACCGCTACCGGTGGTACAGCAGTAGGTACAGGCGCAACATTTACAACGCCTGTTATCAATACAGATACTGATTACTATGTGGAAGCTACCAGCGGTAACTGTAGCAGCGCGGTAAGAGCACGAGTAAGTGTGGTGGTAAGTGGTCCTGCGCCGACCCCGACCCTGGAATCTGCAAATGTTTCAGTATGTACAGGTGCGGCTGCGACCCTGCGTGTAACTTCCCAGACTACAGGTATTACCTATAACTGGTATACTACAGCTACAGGGGGCACAGTGGTATTCTCCGGTCCTGAGTTCACGACGGCGCCGTTGACAACCACTACCGTATACTATGTAGAGGCAATAAATACGGCTTCCGGTTGTGGTGCTGCTGGTGCAAGAGTGGCGGCTACGGTGACTGTGGTGCCAAGACCTGGTACACCTGCTGTTGTAAGCAACAGTATAGATGTATGTTCCGGTCAGAACACCATCCTGTTCATACAGGACCCACAGAATGACCTGGCTTACCAGTGGTATGATGCGCCAACAGGCGGTACGCTGGTATCTACCGGACCTGTATTCGTAGTATATGCGATCACCAGCAATATCACCTACTATGTGCAGGCGGTAAATGCAAATGGTTGTGCAAATGCAGGTGCACGGGTGGCTGTGGCGATCAATGTTACACCAGCTCCTGCTACACCGGTAACTGCTTCAGATGTGACAGCATGTCCGGGTACAACTATCGACCTGGCCGTACAGAATCCAAATGCAGCACTGACCTATAACTGGTATACAGCAGCTACGGGTGGTACGCTTGCAGGTACTGGCAGCACTTTCACTACACCAGTGATCAATGCACCGGTTACCTACTATGTGGAAGCTACCAATGGTAACTGTACCAGTGCGACAAGAGCGGCTGTGAACATTACACTGTCCAGCGCTCCGCCAGTTCCGACCCTTGAGTCTAATAACGTAAATATCTGTACAGGTGCTACCGCAACACTGCGTGTGACATCCAGTACGACAGGTGTAACTTATAACTGGTATACTGCAGCAACAGGTGGTACCGCTATATTCAGTGGCCCTGAATTCGTAACACCGACCCTGACTGCAAGTACTACTTATTATGTACAGGCGGTTAGCACCAATGGTCAGTGTGCAGGTACCAGCGCAAGAGTCGCGGTGACTGTAACTGTTAATCAGATACCTGCTACACCGGTACTGACAGCTGCGAACGTGAGCATCTGTGCGGGTCAGGATGTGACGCTGTCAGTACAGAGTCCGCAGACAGGCGTCGACTACCAGTGGTTTAATGCAGGCGGTACGCTTGTGTTTACCGGCAACTCCTTCACTGTAACAGGTGTAACGACCAATGCAACCTACACAGTACAAGCAGTCAATGCAGGTGGTTGTGTGAATGCAGGTGGCCGTGCGACTGCAACGATCACTGTTACACCAGCTCCGAGTACGCCAGTAACAGCATCTTCTGTAAATACATGTCCAGGTACAACGGTTGATCTGAGTGTTCAGAATCCTGATGCAGCACTGACCTATAACTGGTATACTGCCGCTACGGGTGGTACGCTTGCAGGCACAGGCAGCACTTTCACTACACCTGTGATCAATGCGCCGGTTACCTACTATGTAGAAGCAACCAATGGTAATTGTAGCAGTGCGACAAGAGCGGCTGTAAACGTAACAGTGTCCAGTGTTCCGCCTGTTCCAACCCTTGAATCCAATAATGTAAACACCTGTACAGGTGGTACCGCAAGATTGCGTGTCACCTCTTCTACAACAGGTGTAACCTATAACTGGTACGCAACAGCAACAGGTGGTACAGCCGTATTCAGCGGTCCTGAATTTGTAACGCCAAACCTGAATGCAAGCACTACCTACTATGTAGAAGCTGTAAGCACTAACAGCCAGTGCGCTGGTTCAAGTGCAAGAGCAGCAGTTACAGTGACGGTAGGCCAGTCGCCTGATGTACCGGTACTGACTGCCGCAAGCGTAAGAGTATGTGCCGGTCAGGATGTGACCCTGTCAGTACAGAGTCCGCAGGCTGGTATCGACTACCAGTGGTTTGACGCAGCGAACGGTGGTACGCTTGTCTTCACAGGCACTACGTTCACCGTGACAGCTGTCACAGCAAATGTCAGCTACTATGTACAGGCAGCTTCAGGTGCTACCTGTGTAAGTACAGGCCGCGCAACAGCCAGCATCGTAGTAGATGCTGCCGCTCCAACACCAGATGTAGCTTCTGCGAATGTGGTAACCTGTGTAGGTGGTACTGCTACCCTCAATGTACTCAACCCGGATGCAGCACTGACCTATCGCTGGTACGATGCTCCGGCTAATGGTACCCTGCTGGCTACCGGCCCTGAGTACACCACTGCTTCGCTGAACGGCAACACTACCTTCTATGTGGAAGCGCTGAATGGTTCCGGTTGCAGCAGCCAGGCAAGAAAAGGCGTAACTGTCACTATTGTGAATACGATAGATGCGCCGCTGGCAGATGGTGCGACTATCTGTGCCGGTACTTCTGCCCTGCTTTCTGTGAAGAACCCGCAGGCTGGTATCAGCTACAAATGGTACGAAGCTGCTATAGGTGGTACTGCCGGCTTCACTGGTGCTGAGTTTACCACTCCACAGCTGAATACAAATATGACCTACTATGTAGAAGCCTCTTCCGGTGGTTGTGTAAGCCAGAGCCGCACGATCGTACAGGTAACGGTGAATACTACGCCTATCGCTCCGGTAGTGGCCAGTGCGAGCGTAACGACCTGTCAGGGTCAGACAGCTACGCTGAGCGTACAGAACCCGAATGCAGCCCTCACCTATCGCTGGTACACCACTCCGACCGGTGGTACAGCGGCTGGCACAGGCAGCACATTTATCACGCCTCCGATCAATGCGAACGTTACATACTATGTAGAAGCACTGAGCGCGTCCGGTTGCGCAAGCGCCGCACGTACGACAGTCAATGTGAATGTAGGTGCACCGGCTAACAATGCCACAGTGACCGGCAATGAAGCTGCTATCTGTCCGGGTGCTACCGCAACGCTCACTGCGTCTTCAACAACGCCAAATGCAGGCTTCCGCTGGTATACAACAGCAACAGGCGGTACAGCGGTCGCTACAACGGCAGCATTTACCACACCTGCACTGAACCAGAACACTACCTACTATGTGGAAGTAGTAAGCGCCGGTGGTTGTACCAGCACCAGCAGAATAGCGGTACAGGTGAATATCCTGGAAGCACTGGATGCTCCGGTGGTGACCGTTAGCGAAACAACACCAACACAGGTGACCTTCCAGTGGGCTGCTGTTCCAGGTGCGGTATCTTATGAGGTAACACTTGACAATGGCAATACTTATATCGTTCCAAGTTCTGGTGCTGCCGGTCTGACACATGTCGTATCAGGTCTGACGCCTACTCAGTCAGTCACTATACGTGTAAGAGCACTGGGTGATGCTGATTGTGAAACCAGCGCACTCTCTGCAGCGGTGACCGGTACGGCTGAAAACCCACAGGGTAATAAGATCTTCGTACCGAACCTCTTCACGCCAAACGGTGACGGCTTCAACGACATCCACTATGTATATGGCAACACAATTGCCAACGTGGTGGTGAGATACTACAACCAGTTTGGTCAGCAGATCTTCGAAACAAAAGATCAGCGTACCGGATGGGATGGTACAATGGGTGGCCGCCAGCAACCGGTAGGCGTATATATCTGGGTGCTCCGCGCTACTCTCCAGGATGGTTCAGTTGTTAACATGAAGGGAACCGTCACTATCGTACGCTAAACGGGTTAGAAACTACATAAGGCCGGGGTAGTCCCCTATCCCGGCCATTCCTTAAAAACGTCAAAAAAGTCTTCCTATGAAGAATAAGAATATACTCTTTGTTGTCGGAACCGTGCTGATCGCATTGATGCCAGGCTGGGTAAAGGCACAGGTAGATCCTCACTTCTCCCAGTATTATGCTTATCCCATGTGGCTGAACCCTGCGTTGACAGGTATTGTGGATGGCGATTATCGTGTCAGTGCCAATTACCGTAATCAATGGGTAAATATCGGTAAGCCTTTTTCTACAGTAGGAGTATCGTTTGATGCTGCTGCGCCAAATAACATTGGTGTAGGGCTGAATATTACGAATATGTCTGCCGGTGACGCGGGATATAACTATCTCAACGCAATGGCCAGTTTTTCATATCGTGGCGTACGCTTTGGTGAAACAGGTACCAGTCAGCTGGTATTCGGTATCCAGGCAGGTATGATCAATCGTAAAATAGACCCTGCGAAATGGCAATTGGGTAGCCAGTACGATCCGGTGATGGGATTTGACCCGTCTAAACCGAGTGGGGAGAATATCAATACAACGTCTTCCAATGCATTCGATGCGGCAGCCGGTGTGATGTTCTTCGATGGTAACCCTAATCACCAGTTCAATCCATTTGCGGGCTTCTCTGCCGGACACCTTACACAACCGCAGGACCCGTTTGTATCTGCAGGTTCCAATAAGCGTTTGCCGGTAAGATATATCGGACATGGTGGTACACGTATCAAGCTGAATGAGATATTCAGTCTTACACCGCACGGCTTATACATGCGCCAGGGAAATGCGCATGAAACAGTGGTAGGATTATATGGTCAGGCGTACCTGAACGAAGAGTTTGATTTCCTGCTGGGCGCTAACTATCGTATCAATGACTCTGCGATCCCTTTTGCAGGTTTCCATTTCAAAAATTTTGTGCTGGGTCTCAGTTATGATGTGAACGCATCTAATCTCAGAAGACTAGTTAACGGTAGTAACAGCTTTGAACTATCCTTATCCTTCATAAGCAGGAAGAAGAAAGTTTATTCTGAAGAGAATTTCTTTTGCCCGCGGTTGTAAAAACAAAAAATACACGGATGAAAAAAAATGTACGCTACTGGCTGGTTATCGCGCTATTATGGACTGTCAGCACTGCAAGAGCGCAGTATGTATACGATTATAAGCGGACCGGTGATATTTATTTCGAAGCAAAGGATTACTATTCCGCAGCTCAATATTACAACAGGGCCCTGGGTACTTTTAAGATAAAACCCGAACAGATATTGCCTTACACAGTAGAATTACGTGGTAAGGAATCTGGTAAGCTGAAGGACTACGAAACGGTCATCTACAAGCTGGCTGAATCATACAGGCACTATTACGACTACGGCAATGCTGAGAAATATTATGAGCAGGCTGTAGGTTTTAATAATACCACACTGTTCCCGCTCGCACGTTTCTGGTATGGCGTATGTCTGCGTGCAAATGGTAAGTATACCAACGCGCTGGAACAGTTTACAAAGTTTAAACAGGAGTATAATAAAACGGATGATATCAGTGCAAGGGCGACACTGGAAATAGCCAGTTGTGAATTTGCTGTGTCAGAAGCCAGCAGAATGCCTGGTTATACTATCAGCAAATTATCCGGTGATGTGAATGCAGGTGGTGCGAACTACGCGCCTGCTGTACTGGCGAAGAACACATTGCTGTATACTTCCTCCCGTCCTGATAGCAGCGACCTGGAGAAGGAGAAGAAATCAAAGAAGGTAAACCCGTATATCAACAACCTGTTCGTTGCGACCGGTGAAGGCAGTAACTTTAGTAACAGCCGTCCGGTAACCATTCCGGAAGCCAGTGGGATCGATCAGGGTGTAGCGACTGTCAGTCCTGATGGAAATACTATTTACCTGACACGCTGGACCACAAAAAATGGCATCAAAGCTGCAGCTATATATAGTAGTAAACGCAAAGGAACTGAATGGGAAGAGCCGAAGGTATTGGGCGCTAATGTGAATGTGGATGGATATAGTTCGATGCAGCCTTTCGTTACGAGTGATGGGAAGTATTTACTGTTTGCGTCTAACAGACCAGGTGGTATGGGTAAGAACGACCTCTGGTATTGTGCGCTGGATAATGGTACTGCCGGTGCTGCAAAGAATTTTGGCACCAACATCAATACCCGTGATGAGGAGCAGGCCCCTTTTTATGATGGAGAAAAGAAAGCGCTTATATTCAGTACAGATGGCAGAGTAGGATTAGGCGGACTGGATTTCTTTGTGAGTGACGGCGATTTCAGCAGTTGGGGATCACCTAAGAACCTTGGCTTGCCATTGAATTCACCGAAGGATGACGTTTATTTTACGGCAGCTGACAGAGATCATCCGATGGCGGGAGGTTATATCAGTTCTGACAGGGAATCTGTTTGTTGTCTTGAAGTATTCACTATTAAAAAGATATCTAAAACCATCAATGGTTTAGTATTGGATTGTGATGGAGATCTGCCGTTGACAGGTGCGAAAGTAACCTTGTTGGATACGATCGTACAGCGTGTGATCGGTCAGGTAACACTGGATGAGACAGGCCGCTACCGTTTTGAAGTAGAGCCGCTCAAACATTACAAGATCATGGCTGAGAAAGAGAATTATTTCTCAAAAGCGATCTATGTAAATACAGACGATCTGACAAAAGTTGATTCATTAGTGAACCCAACTATATGTCTGAAACGTTATGAAATAGGCAAGCCTATTATCCTGAAGGATATCTATTATGATTTCGACAAGGCAACGCTTCGTCCGCAGTCACTGATCGTACTGGACACGGTAGTATCTATCATGCAGGATAACCCGAATATCATCATCGAGATGAGTGCGCATACGGATAGTAAGGGTAAGGATGAATACAACATGAAACTGTCTCAGAAGAGAGCACAGTCCTGTGTTGATTACCTTATCAGCAAAGGCATCTCTAGCGATCGTATGATCGCGAAAGGTTACGGAGAAACAAGGCCTATCGCGCCAAATACCCTGCCTAATGGCAAGGATAATCCGGAAGGCAGACAACTGAACAGAAGAACAGAATTTAAAGTGTTACGTGTAACGCAGTTAAACCAATAGCGATCACGTTAACCTCTTTATAAAGTCGGTTTTTCCGATCTACGGATTGGAGCCATATCCTAATGACGAGCGAAGACCATCATGATAATGGCCGGAATATTTCCGGCCATTATTACATTTAGTTGAACCAGTGAGTCTCTAATTTCTTAGCAAAATAGCCGATTACTGCGCAACGCTTTTCAGGATGTTACCGATAGCAATTGTGCTGTCTTTAGTAGCGCTGTAGCGTACTTTAGCGAAAGCATTGATCTTAAGCGCACTGTCAAAATTGAATTTGCGGGTGCTGCCATTTACTACTACTGTTTTAATTTTGTTCCAGATCACTTTCGTAGCTTCTGCGCCATTACCGGCAAGTGTATCTTTAATCAGGGTATCTGTTACTGGTGCAGCAACGGTACCACCGATCAGATAGAAAGGATGTTTGATGTCTTTTGCAGAAGCCTTCAGGGTGATAGCCAGGTTTACACTGCTGTCCGCGTTTTCAGACAGGGTGATAGTACCTACCTGAGTCGCATCAGTAGCGCTTTTGGACAGTTTGTACTCTTTAGTACGTCCAGGCGCAGGTGTTGGATTGTCATCATCATCGCTGCAAGCTGCAAAAGTAATACCCATAGCAAGGGCTAATGCTCCCATTTTAAGAGCATGTTTTTTAATCGTAAGCATGGTTTCCGTTTAATTGAATTTTTAGAACTTAGGTTTCCGTTTTCCGTATTTTAAATACAATAATGGTTTCTCAGCGCTGATGCAATTGTTAAACGAGAGCGTTAAAGAAAAGTTACAAACATTGTAAAAAAATTATTTAATGTGTTTTGGTCATGCAATGAAGTGCTTACCCGTATTGAATTTGATGCCATTTAAAAAATATCTGAAATAAGATGCTTGTTGCCACACCTTATAAAAAAACAAAGCGGTTTAAAAAAACATCTTTAGCTTTGTAGCCTACAATTTTAAACGCCATGAAAAGCATCATGTAATACCTGGTCCTCCCAGGTATCCCCCACGCCACTTTGTTAAGGATGTACTCCATACAGTACAACCTGTTCCCATTTTCTAATTTTTTTAATAGTTTCCACCATGCAACATACACAGGCAGATTCCCGCCTGGGCAAGGCATTTCGGCTGTTCATAATGGCTGTGTCAGGTACGGAAAAAGAGTTTACCAGTGGTAATATCAACCGTGCTATTTTTTTATTATCTGTTCCGATGATACTGGAAATGGTGATGGAGTCGCTGTTTGCAGTTGTCGATATATTTTTTGTAAGTAAACTGGGTAAACATGCGATCACTACTGTTGGATTGACAGAGTCCATCATGACACTGGTGTATACTGCCGCATTCGGTTTAAGCATGGCCGCTACGGCTGTTGTGGCACGCCGTACGGGTGAAAAGGACGGTGATGCGGCTGCGCATACAGCGGTGCAGTCGTTATATATAGCACTCGCACTGGCTGCTATCATCGCTGTTACAGGCATCGTATTCGCCAGTGAAATACTGGCGCTGATGGGTGCTTCTGATGAGGTGATCTATAACGGATACACTTATACGCAGATAATGCTGGGTGGTAACCTCATCGTGATCCTTATATTTCTGATCAATGGTATCTTCAGAGGTGCTGGTGATGCTGCTATAGCCATGCGTTCATTGTGGATCGCCAATATCCTGAATATCCTGCTATGTCCTTTACTGATCAATGGGTTCGGACCTATTCCTGCTTTAGGTCTGAAAGGCGCCGCACTGGCTACCACGATTGGCAGAGGTATCGGTGTGTGTTATCAGTTATATCACCTGTTTGGCGGTAAGGGACTGATAAAAATAAACAGCCGTCATCTGTTCCCTGATATGGGTGTGATCGTACGATTACTGAAAATAGCGGCAGGCGGTACTGCACAGTTACTGATCAACACTGCCAGCTGGATATTCCTGGTAAGGTTAATAGCCCGCTTTGGAGAAGATGCTGTCGCTGGTTATACGATAGCGGTGCGTATTATTATTTTCACGCTCTTACCTGCTTCCGGTATGGCGAATGCGGCCGCAGCGCTTGTAGGGCAGAACCTTGGCGCCGGACAGCCGGATAGAGCAGAGACCTCGGTTTGGAGAGCCGCATTTTTTAACATGCTTTTCCTGGGATTTGTATCGGTCTTTTTCCTGTTGGCAGCAAGACCTATCGTCATGTTGTTCACACAGGATACGGGTATTATCGCTTATGCCGCCCAGTGTTTGCAGCTGGTCAGTGTCGGTTATATATTCTACGCCTATGGCATGGTGCTTTCTCAGTCCTTTAACGGCGCAGGTGATACGCGTACGCCTACGCTGATCAATCTTGTCGGTTTCTGGATGTTACAGGTCCCGATGGCCTGGATAATGGCCGTAAATTACAATATGGGCCCTGCAGGTGTGTTCTGGGCGATCGCCATCGCCGAATCCTGTGTGGCGGTTGCGGCAATATTTATATTCAGGAAAGGATGGTGGAAGCGGGTAAAAGTTTAGTTACATTTGCGCTGTTTTGTTTTAAACTAACTAAAACCCAATAAAAAAAGATAAGCATGTCGCTAACTGTTGTAGGAACGATGGCGTTCGATGATATTGAGACGCCCTTTGGTAAATCCGGACGAATTATCGGTGGTTCAGCCACTTATATCGCATGGGCCGCTTCCAATTTTGTGAAGCCCATCAATCAGGTATCTGTAATCGGAGGAGATTTCCCTCAGGATGAGCTCAACGCGTTGACCGCCAAGGGTGTTGCGTTGGATGGCGTACAGGTGAAAAAAGACGAAAAGTCCTTCTACTGGGCGGGTAAATACCATATGGATATGAATACCCGTGATACACTGGCTACAGAGCTGAACGTATTGGGTGAGTTCCAGCCGGTAATACCTGACAGTTACCAGGGCAGCGAATTCCTGATCCTGGGTAACCTGACCCCGCAGGTACAGCTGAGCGTAATAAAACAAATGAAAACAAGGCCTAAGCTGATCGTAATGGATACCATGAACTTCTGGATGGAGGTTGCTATGGACGATCTGAAAAAGGTACTGAAAGAAGTAGACGTACTCCTGGTGAACGATGGTGAAGCACGTCAGCTGACAGGTGAAGTATCCCTGGTAAAAGCTGCCCGTACGATCCTGACCACTATGGGACCAAAATACCTGATCATTAAGAAAGGTGAGCATGGCGCACTGCTGTTCCATGAAAATCACGTATTCTTCGCTCCTGCCCTGCCACTGGAAGAAGTATTCGACCCAACCGGTGCTGGTGATACTTTCGCAGGCGGTTTCATTGGCCACCTGGCTAAGACCAAGGATATCTCTTTCGAGAATATGAAAACTGCGATCATCGTAGGTTCTGCAATGGCTTCTTTCTGTGTGGAGCGCTTCGGTGTAGGCCGTCTGCGTGAGATCACCCAGGACGATATCAATGCGCGTCTCGATCAGTTCGTACAACTGGTAAACTTCGATATCGATCTGATCTAGTCAGTTCGTATCTGCTATAAAAGAAAAAGCATCCGCCACGGCGGATGCTTTTTCTTTTATACTTGTAACCCATTATTTGTAGATCTGATTCAGGAGTGCCGCCAGACGCAGGCCTCCTTTCAGCAGCTGACCATTCAGGTCGCCAATAAACCAGTAGTTATAACGATAACTCAGTTTGTCATTGGCATGTGTCAGCGCATATACTTTATTGGACAACTGATTGGAATCGTACATCCAGTCAGCAATACTGCCGCTCTGTATCTTACGCACTTCTGCGGTAGATGCTGTATCCAGCGCTTTTGTATATTCGGTATAGCTGAGCTGCTGGAATTCTATCAGTTGCTCGTCCCATACACGATGCAGGTTACTCTGCTTGTCAAACCACATCACATTGATCTTATTGCCTCCCTGATCTTCATCACGGCCGATGTGTAAAGGCTGATGCATGTCCCCGATCATATGTATAAGGAAAGTCAATGCAAATACCTTATCCGCTTTGGATACAGCCGGGTCCTTCAGTTTTTTGATCAGCGCCTCTGTCTGCGCATACAGGTTCTCACCGGTCGTGTGCTTTTTCAGTTCCTCATCAAACTGTGCGCGATCAACATTGGCTGGGAAATCCAGGTAATGCCAGGGAGAGGTATGATCATATACGTGCGTGGTATCTGACTTGATAAAATCAGGCCAGTTGGCGACCATTGCCATACTCTGCTGACCGAGCAGTGCTGCAATCGCTTTGCGTGCCTGCGGAGTCAGATGACGGCTGGCAATCTCTGCTACAACACGATGGCCTGTAACACCCCAGGCGAAGCTTGTCATGGGAATCAATGGCAATATGACACCCAGCAAAACATGGTACAATTTTTTAAACATAAAGCATGACAAGGTTAATAATATCCAAGTGTGTAAAGGTGAGCCAGTTTTTTCAAATGAAAAAGCACTCTCCGATAATTTGTACATTTGATAACGTCATAATTTAAGATATGCCCTTCAAGATACAAGCACCATATGCCCCTGCGGGCGACCAGCCAACAGCTATCAGACAGCTGGTGGAAGGTATTCAGGATGGAGCCCCTGCCCAGACATTGCTGGGGGTAACAGGTTCCGGTAAAACATTCACAGTTGCTAACGTTATCCAGCAGGTACAGCGCCCTACGCTGGTCCTGACGCATAATAAAACGCTGGTAGCCCAGTTGTACGGAGAGTTCAGGCAGTTCTTTCCGGATAATGCCGTGGAATACTTCGTGTCTTACTATGACTACTACCAGCCGGAGGCTTATATGCCTGTGAGTGACACCTATATAGAAAAAGACCTCTCCATCAATGAAGAACTGGATAAGTTGCGTCTCCGGGCCACTACCAGTCTTTTATCAGGCCGTAGAGACATTATCGTAGTAGCCAGTGTGTCCTGTATATATGGTATGGGGAACCCGACAGACTATGAAAATGGTATCATCCGGCTGCATAAAGGCCAGACCATTGGCCGTAATACTGTTTTACACGGACTGGTCAATTCCCTCTATTCCCGTACCACCGGCGATTTCAACCGTGGTAACTTCCGGGTACAGGGAGATACGGTGGATATCAACCTGCCTTATGTGGATTTTGGATACCGCATTACCTTCTTCGGAGATGAGATCGAAGAGATCGAAAGCTTTGACGTACAAAACGGGAAACGTATCGGAACGATGGAAAATGCTGCCATCTTCCCTGCCAACCTCTACATGGCGCCTAAAGACATGATGGCACAGATCACCTTTGAGATACAGGATGAACTGATGGCCCAGGTAGAGTATTTCCGTTCTATCGGAAAACACCTGGAGGCACAGCGTCTGTCAGAAAGAGTGAACTATGACCTGGAGATGATCCGCGAACTGGGCTATTGCAGTGGTATTGAGAACTACTCCCGTTTCCTGGACAGACGTGCACCGGGTACCCGCCCGTTCTGTTTGCTGGACTATTTCCCTAAAGACTTTCTGTTAGTAATAGATGAGAGCCACGTTACCATTCCTCAGATCGGTGGTATGTATGGCGGTGACCGGTCCCGTAAACTGACCCTGGTAGACTTCGGTTTCAGGTTGCCATCTGCGATGGATAACCGTCCGCTGAACTTCTATGAATTCGAGAACCTGGTAAATCAGGCCATCTTCGTCAGCGCTACGCCAGGTGAATATGAACTGCGGCAAACCGAAGGGGTGGTGGTAGAGCAGGTAGTACGACCTACCGGACTGCTTGAGCCGCCTATTGAGATCAGACCGAGTGTGAACCAGGTCGATGACCTGCTGGACGAAATAGACAAACGTGTATTAAAAGGAGGCCGTGTACTGGTGACGACCCTGACCAAGAGAATGGCGGAGGAAATGGATAAGTACCTGCACCGTATTAATGTGAAGTCCCGCTATATCCACTCGGAGGTAGATACGCTGGAACGTATTGAGATATTAAGAGACCTGCGCCTTGGTAAGATAGACGTACTCGTCGGTGTGAACCTGTTGCGTGAGGGGCTTGACCTGCCTGAAGTAACGTTGGTGGCCATACTGGATGCCGATAAGGAAGGTTTCCTGCGTGATGAGCGTTCCCTGACACAGACAGCGGGACGTGCGGCGAGAAATGCGGAAGGTCTGGTTATATTCTATGCTGACAAGATTACCGATAGTATGCAGCGTACAATAGATGAGACAGACCGTCGCCGGGAAAAACAGGTCGCCTATAATATAGCTCATAATATTACCCCACGGACGGTGCTGAAAAGCAAGGAACAGATACTCGGACAGACATCCGTGCTGGAAATCAAGCAGTTCGATGAAAATTCACCTTATGCAGTACATGATGAGGTGAGTCTGGTGGCAGAAGATGCTATGGGTTACGCGAAGCAGGAAGCGGTAACAGCTAAAACCATTCCTCAGATGGAGAAGGCCATCAGTAAGGTAAAGAAGGATATGGAGAAGGCTGCGAAGGACCTGGACTTTATGGAAGCGGCCCGTTTACGCGATCAGATGTTCGCTATGCAACGGGAATTAGAAAGTATGAAGCAATAATATCGCAGTAAGCCCCATTTTTATGTCCTGGATCATAAAATTTATATCTATTTATTTGTAATATATCAATATTCTTCAACGTAGATCAAACACCTAGTAAAATCAGCCTAATATATAATAGGCTGATTTTAATTTTATTATATGCCTTATGACATATTTGCAGTAGCAACTGTCTCTCCAATGTTAGAAAATTGTTAAACGGCCCTTTTTGCCTTCATTAATTTGTTGATATTTAGTTGTTTGTAAAACATGTATACCCATTTTTTCAGCACCTTTTCATGCAATTTTTAATACATATATTACAAATAATAATAATATAGTTAATTTTTGCCCGTTCAACCCATATTTTTGTTCAATCATTTCTATTTTTTGCCTTTTCTATTTGATGACTTGAATATCCTTCATACTTTTATTGAAGAAATTTAAAAATCAATTGCTATGAAGAAAACATCATTTCAAGACTATTTGCCCTTCATTGTGCTGGCATTGATCGCAGTAGTTGCACTTTTCGTTCCAGGAGAGCTTCCTTTTGCTGATCCTGAAGGAAAATACAATTATGGTGATATTGCCTGGATCCTGGTGGCATCCTGCCTCGTATTCCTGATGACACCCGGTTTGTCATTCTTCTACGGTGGTATGGTGAATCGTAAGAATGTGATCTCAACATTGGTACAGAGCTTTATTGCTACCGGTGTGGTGAGCATAGTATGGGTTGCCGTTGGATTCAGCCTTTCTTTCGGTACATCAATAAATGGTCTGATTGGTGATCCTTCAACCTTCCTGTTCTTTAAAGGAGTGCCTTCCGGCCAGCCATGGTCTCTGGGTACTACTATTCCTTTGCTGGTATTCGCCCTGTTCCAGATGAAATTCGCAGTGATCACTCCTGCGCTGGTAGTAGGTGCTGTTGCAGAAAGGATCCGCTTCACATCTTATGTATTATTCATGGTGTTATTCAGTCTGCTGGTATATGCGCCTATCGCGCACTGGACCTGGCATCCTGATGGTATCCTGTTCAAACTCGGCGTACTTGACTTTGCAGGTGGTACAGTAGTACACATCTCTGCTGGTTGCGCTGCCCTGGCAGGTGTACTGGTACTGAAACGCCGTAAAGATCATATTGAAAAGAAAGAACTGCAGCCTGCAAACATTCCTTTCGTATTGTTAGGTACAGGTCTGCTGTGGTTTGGCTGGTTCGGTTTCAACGCAGGTTCTGCCCTGGGTGCTAACGGCCTCGCTGCTTCCGCTTTCGCTACTACAAATACTGCCGCTGCTGCTGCTGGTCTGTCCTGGATCTTCTTCGATGTGATCCGTGGCCGTAAAGCTTCTGCGCTCGGTTTCTGTATCGGTGCTGTAGTTGGTCTCGTAGCTATCACCCCTGCTGCCGGTTTCGTAGGAATTCCGCAGAGTATTATGATAGGTTTCGCTTCCGCTATCGTATCTAACCTGGTAGCACACTACAAATCCAAAACTGCGATCGATGATACCCTCGATGTATTCCCTTGCCACGGCGTAGGTGGTATGGTAGGTATGCTGCTGACAGGTATTTTCGCCAGCAAAAATGTAAACGGTGCTATCTCTGACGGTCTGTTCTACGGTGGTTTTGAACTCTTCAAAAACCAGGTGATCGGCCTCGTGATCGTAGTAGTATACAGCTTCACCGTGTCTTACGGTATCTTCAAGCTGATTGACCTGATCCACCCGCTCCGCGTAAGCGAAGAAGAAGAAGAACTGGGTCTGGACGCTACACAGCACAACGAACAATACCATCCTGCTATGCTGAGTGTACAAGATAATGGTGCACTGAAAGAAGAGCAGATGACGCACTAACCACAGCAACTAAGAGATTAATGTAGTTTGACACCCTAAAGTCGAATAGCTAATAATTATTCTGGGAAATAAAGAACGTAGACAGAATTATATTTTATCAACCAGAATTTTTTATCAACCAATTTCAATTATTCCATGTAGGATTTTCCTTCCCGGATAATTATTAGCTATTCTTTTCCCTTCATTTCCGGCTATAGAACAGTACGAGCAAAGAACTTCGAAAACAACACACGCACACCATTTTATCAACCAAATATCGTTTCATGAAAAAAGTTCTATTGGTAGCATTTGCTGCCTGCCAGGGATTTATTGCCTATTCCCAGACCGCTACTGATACGACGCAAGCTCCGCTGGTAAAGATCTCAGGGTCTGCGGACGTATATTACCGGTATAATTTCAATGGCAACAACACTGACAACAAAACCAGTTTCACCAACTCCCACAACAGTTTTGAACTGGGTATGATCTCTCTCAAAGCCGAGCATGAATTCAAGAAGGGAAGTATCGTAGCTGACCTCGGTTTTGGTAAAAGGGCTGCTGAATTTTCCTATAACGAGACTACCGATAAAACAAATACAGCCGAATTGGCCATCAAGCAGTTGTATATAGGTTACCAGGTGCTGGACAAACTGAAGATCAGCATGGGTAGCTTTGGTACGCACGTTGGTTATGAACTGCTGGATGCTTACCTGAACCGTAACTACAGCATGAGTTACATGTTCAGTAATGGTCCGTTCTTCAGTACCGGCGTAAAGGCTGATTTCACCATCAGCAGCGCCTGGACAGCGATGATCGGCGTCTTCAATCCTACCGATTTTAAATCCGCTTCCTGGACCAACAATAAATATGTAGGCGCGCAATTGGGCTACTCCTCTACCAAAGCGCCACTTAAGCTCTACCTCAATTACCTGGAAGGAAAAGATACTACTGGTATTCAGAATCACCAGATCGACTTCGTTGCTACTTATCAGATCAATTCTGTATTGGGTCTGGGGTATAATGGTACTGTCAGCACATATAATGATACCCGTGATAAGGAACCAGGCGAATCTGCTAAAAAATGGTGGGGTTCTGCACTGTATGTCAATGTTGACTTCAATGACAAACTGGGACTGACCGTACGCGGTGAATATTTTGATGATAAAGATGGTCTTAAAACCTTTGCTACTGCCGGCGGAGGCCATGTTGTAGCCGGTACGCTGTCACTGAATTACAAGGTGGGTAACCTGACGGTTATACCTGAGTTCAGAGTTGACAATGCATCCGTAGATATCTTCAATAAGAAATCAGGGGCTCCTGCTGCCACATCTCCAAGTGTGCTGTTAGCTGCGACATATCATTTCTAGTACATAAAAGTTACTGCCTGCGCTCTTCATTCCTGGCTTTCCGGCCAGGGATGAAGGGCATAGTGCATTTATAGATTACTGGAACAAGGGAAAATAATTTTTATATTTTGTGTACAAAACTGATTACATGTTACAGCCCCCCACGTTGAAGTTCTTAAAATCATTAGCTAAGAATAATAATAAGGTATGGTTTGATGAACATAAATCCGATTATCAGAATGCGAAAGCTGATTACGAAAGTGTAGTACAACAGATACTGGACGGGTTGGCTAAACAGGAACCTGCATTGATAGGTCTGCAGGTAAAAGACTGTACTTTCCGTATTTATAAAGACACTCGTTTTTCGAAAGACAAAACGCCTTATAAAACCAATATGGGCGCATCTTTTGCGCCTGGTGGACGTAAGACGCCACGTCCCGGATATTACTTTCATCTTGAACCAGGTGGCAATAGCTTTGCCGGTGGTGGACTATGGATGCCGGAAGCGTCTGTGCTCAAAAAAGTGAGACAGGAAATAGATTATAATTTCGAAGAATTTCAGCAGATCATTTCCAATAAGGAATTCATCCGCTACTTCGGTAAGATCGAAGGAGAATCATTGAAGACAGCACCACAGGGCTATCTGCCGGATAATCCTGCCATCGCATACCTGAAACTGAAAAGCTTCACTGTATGGCATCATATATCCGACGATGCCGCTTTGCAGCCTGCATTGGTCAGGGAAATCCTTAAAATATTTTCTGTAATGCAGCCCTTTGTCAAGTTTATGGACAGGGCACTCGATCTGGAATAGTTAGTTAGTTTCCCGTGGTGAAAATACTATCATTAGTCACTGTCCGCCGCCGGCGGATGGGTAAGCAACAATGCACTGTAATTTTCTCTGGGAGTAACACCGTTTTCAACGTGTAATCGACATAACCATCTGCCGGGCATATTATCCGACCGTGGGCACATTACCGCCGGCAGATGACTACAGCACAATAATTTTCAACGGATTAGTTCTTGTGGATCAGGAATTCGAATGGTCTTGCCTTGCGGTTCTTCAACAGGTTTTCCTTGTCTGTCTTAGTGTGCGCAAAACGTTGATTATACACGTTGGCTACCTCAATAATCGGGATAATGCCGTCCAGTGTATCATGTTGATCCACAATGTTCATGATGCGGGACACCTGTGAAGAAAAATTAGTACTCCACTCTTCTGTAAATTTGTGCATCAGTAAAAGCTCACGATTGGCGTTGGTTTTCATAGGACTTTAAGGGTGTTTACGGATTTGTGAATTTTAGTTCTTCGGCTCCTTACTTGCTCACAAAGATAGTTTTTTGGAATCAGTAAGTTGGCATAGGATTATGATACCAAAATTGGATTTTATCTTCCATAAAGCAATACTACTTCTGTGTAATTTTTGTTAAAGTGATACTTATTTCGCATCAAATCGATACTAAAAGAGCAAGTGTGGGTACACTTGCTCTTATCAGTTTAAATAAATCGTTTATACGTTCGCGAAATTATCACTCAAAAGGATAAAGTCGACGGCTATTTTTTACTAAATCCACTTTTGTGCGTGTAGATATTCTGCTATTTGCACCGCATTTGTTGCAGCACCTTTACGCAGGTTGTCTGCCACGATCCACATATTCAATGTTTTTTCCTGTGTTTCATCACGACGGATTCGACCTACGAACACTTCATCTTTCTCATGTGCATCTTTTGGCATCGGATACAGCGCTTTGGATGGATCGTCCACAACGATAACACCTGCTGTGTTTTCCAGGATGCTGCGTACTTCCGCCAGCTCAAATTCATTGTCAAAAGCGATGTTCACAGACTCACTATGGCCGCCGATCACAGGGATACGTACAGTTGTCGCTGTTACACGAATGTTGCTGTCGCCCATAATCTTCACGGTCTCTTTCACCATCTTCATCTCTTCTTTCGTGTAACCATTATCGAGGAATACATCGATCTGTGGGATCACGTTCAGGTCAATACGGTGTGCATATGCTTTTTCACCTTCAATACCCTGACGCTCGTTCATCAACTGGTCTACCGCTTTTACACCGGTACCGGTCACAGACTGATAAGTTGAAACTACTACACGATTGATCTTGTACTTATCATGTAAAGGATTCAGTACAAGCACCATCTGGATAGTAGAACAGTTAGGGTTTGCGATGATCTTATCTTCAGGTGTCAGGGTTTTACCATTGATCTCAGGAACTACCAGTTTCTTTGTAGGGTCCATTCTCCATGCAGAGGAATTATCAATTACAGTAATACCTGCTGCTGCAAATTTTGGCGCCCACTCCAGAGAAGTGCTGCCACCTGCAGAAAACAATGCCACATCCGGTTTCATGGAAATTGCTGTATCTGCATTCACCACCTTATAAGGCTTGCCCTTAAATGTTACTTCCTTACCAACGGACTTCTCAGAAGCCACGGGAATCAGTTCTGTAACCGGAAAATCTCTTTCGGTCAATACTTGTAACATTTTTGAGCCTACCAGTCCGGTAGCTCCTACTACGGCAACTTTCATTGTTTTTACATTTTAATTTTTTGGAAATGCAAATTTAACACAACCATTGCGGTTTTCAATGTCTTCGGCAGAATCATAGAAAATCACTAAATTTCTGTCCAAACCAACCCAATTTTTTTAAGACATGCGTACTACCATTGTTTGTGTATGCCTGCTGATGCAGGTATCTTACTCATTTGCTCAGGTGAGCGAATCTTTTGAATACCAGTATATTAATGAAGCAGTTGCCTGGAAAGGAACAGATACCGCATGGACCGTAGATAAGGGACGGCTTCGTAGCCGTCTGCCACGCAGCAGTAGTACATTCCATCTTTCCACAACTTCCTCGCTGGCCCGTAATGCAATATGGGAGTGGTGGCTGCAACTGGACTTCAATACCTCTTCTCTGAATTATGCCGACGTATTTCTTATCGCTGATAGCGCCAACCTTTCCGGACCGGGCGCCAAAGGTTATTTCGTACGCATCGGCAATACAAAAGATGAAGTCAGTCTTTACCGGAAAGACGGCAACCTGCCTCCTGTCCTGCTGATCGATGGTCGTGATGGCATCACCGATCATACTTCTTCCATCCTGAAAATAAAAGTGATCAGGAAAGAGGATAACTGGGAATTGTGGACCGATGAAAATGGCAATGGTACTGGTTATATAAGAGAAGGTATAGCAAAAGATAATATGTATAATACGTCCCGTTTTATGGGATTCGCTATACGTCAGTCTACTGCTTCTTTCTTTGGCCGTCACTATTTTGATGATGTATCCGTCCACCCGCTCGTCGCTGATACGATACCCATTTCCTTGTTGTCTGTTCAGCTGATGAACAAGCATACTATCAGTTGTTGTTTCAGTGAAACGCCTGATAGCAATAGTCTTCGTGACTACAGTAATTTTCAGCTCTCGGGTACGGACAATATGCCCCTGCGAATCTGGCAGGAGCATAATAATCCTTCCTGCGTTAATGTACAGTTTGAACGGCCATTTCCCAATGGGGATAGCTGTCATTTATCGATTGAGGGAATAAGAGATATTGCAGGTAATATATCACCTGTAATAAAGACCTCCTTTCTGTATTATCTCTCCACAGGATATGATGTGCTGATACATGAATTTCTTCCAAAAGCTTTGCCTTCGGCAGGATTACAGGCCGCGCGTTTTGTAGAGCTGAAAAACAACAGTCTTTTTACCCTGCAACTAAAAGACTGGCGACTGGCCAACAGTAGCAGAGAAGTGCTATTACCAGCCCGTCTTTTCCCACCAGATACCTATCTGGTAGTATGTGACAGACAATCAGTGTCTCAATTCCCTGCAGATATTGCCGTAATGGGCATCAGCAATTTTCCGGCGCCTGGTGATAGTGATATGATCATTCTTCGTAATGACAGTGGTACGCTGGTGCATGCAGTTGCTTATGACCGCAGCTGGTATCATAATCCGGTAAAAGAGAAAGGAGGCTGGAGCCTTGAGATGGTAGATGTACACTGGCCCTGTGCGGGTAGCACTAACTGGCGTCCCTCGCTGGCAAGAGAAGGTGCTACACCTGGTAGACAGAATACGGTCAGTGGACAGCTTAGTACACCTCCACCAGTATCGCTGGTACATGTATATGCGCCTGATAGTATGACGGTCGGACTATCATTTTCCGGTATTATGGATAGTCTGGACGTCAGTGCTATTGCTCATTATAATTTTGATCCGGCTTTGTCTGTTATTAAAGTCACTGCGAAGGGGCCATTATATAATAATGTGTCCCTTCAGTTGGGTACTCCGCTCCTGCCGGGCACTATTTATAAGATAGGGGTGAAAGACCTGAAAGACTGTACCGGACAGGAAGTGACCGTTGTGCCTGATCTGGCGGTAGCCAGGGTTTTTGAGGCGGATAGTTTTGATATCGTTTTCAATGAAATATTATATGACCCTGTTGCCGGTGTGCCGGAATTTGTGGAGGTATTCAACAGAAGCCGTAAAGCGGTCGACTTTTCCCGTTTATTCCTGACAAGAAGAAAAACGGATGGTCAGTTGGATGAAGTGATCCCTTTATCGGGGACGCCCCGTTCATTGTTGCCGGGTGGGTATGCGGCTTTCACCACAGACCCGTCTGCTTTATGCGGGCAGTATGATTGTTTGCCACCGGAGAGCATTTATAAAATAAATCTGCCGGCGCTGATCAATGGGGAGGGTACAGTTGTATTATTAAACGCCGCCGGGAATATCCTTGATGAATTGCATTATTCGGATGCCATGCATGTATCCCTGGCTGGTAATACCCGGGGTGTCTCCCTGGAACGTTTACAGGCGGATGTTCCTACACAGGATAAGTATAACTGGCATTCTGCTGCTGCATCGGCAAAATATGCTACGCCGGCAAGAGTTAATTCCCAGCAGTTGCCAACAGGGAGTGTACAGGGGATGTTATCGGTCCGCCCGGCAATTTTTTCTCCGGATAATGACGGATTTGAGGATGTGGCAGTACTCAGTTACCAGTTTCCGGCGCCGGGTTTTGTCATAAATGTCACGATTTTTGATGCGGAAGGGCGGTCTGTCAGGCAATTGGAAAGGAATACGGTCTTGCCCGCTAATGGAAATATGATCTGGGATGGCCGGGACGCCCAAAAACGCGAACTGGTAACAGGTATATATATCATCTTTGCTGAGGTGATCAGTCCCGGTGGACAGGTACGGCAATGGAAATTGCCTGTGGTATTAGGAAAAAAGTTAAATAGTTGATACGGTCAAAAAGAAAGGTTGTTTTTGTCAATTATCAAGAATAATTAAATGAACAGCCTCTCCAATTTGTCGGATAGAAACGATTTTTTATATTTGCGCTTCCTAAAAATTTGAACATGCAGTATAGAGAAATAGTTGCAGTAACCGGTTTGAGTGGTCTGTTTCAATTGATTGCCAGCAAACAGGATGGCGCTATCGTAAGATCTCTGGAAGACAAGAGCACAAAATTTGTGAGCTCCCGCATCCATAATTTTACTCCGCTGGAAAGCATCGAGGTGTTTACAACCGGAGAAAATGTAAACCTGGCTGAAGTATTTAAAGCCATGCAGGACCAGGAAGCTACAACAGCGCCGGTAGGTACCAAAGCTGACAATAATGCTATCAAGTCTTATTTCAAAAGCGTGTTTCCTTCTTTCGATGAGGACAGGGTTTACGTTAGCGATATGAAGAAGATGGTGAAATGGTATGCCATCCTCAAGACTAACGATCTGCTGAGATTCGAAGAAGTAGCTGAAGATGCTCCGGAAGCTGCGGCTGAAGAAGTAGCACTTGCTGCTGATGCAGAAGTTGCTGACAAGCCAGCTAAAAAAGCTGCTAAACCTAAGAAAGCTGCCGCTAAAGAAGGCGCTGAGGAAGTAGCAACTGAAGAAGCTCCGGCTGAAAAACCTAAAAAGGCAAGAGCTAAGAAAGAAGACGCTCCTGCTGCTGAAGGTGAAGAAGCTCCTAAGAAAAAGGCTGCTCCTAAGAAAAAGAAGACTGAAGAGTAATTCTTAGATAATTTATTGGTTTCCAATGCCAGACGCTGTGTGTTTATCGCATGCAGCGTCTGGTTTTTTATTGCCCGTACGATAGGTATGGCCCCTTTTTCCCCTGGTATTCTCCCCCGCTGACTATACTTTTATATTAGTCTGACTATACTCATCCATCGTTAATGCTTCGTTTTTCAACGAAGGATCAATGAAAGATTATCATAGTATAACTATCTGAAGAGAGCTTCTTATTCCCCATCTCAGGTCTTTGCACCGGAATTTCTTATTTTAGTAAAATGAAGACTTTAGACGCAAATATTGAGAAACAGCCACGTAAACTGTTACCTGAAGACTTTACGGTAACAACGTGGGAGGCATTGCAGCCATATTTTGAAGAGTTGCAGCAAAGGCCGGTCGAAAGTGTAGCGGCGCTGGAGCAGTGGCTGAAAGATATCAGTGAACTGGAGGCTGTCATCAGTGAGGATGCCTGCTGGCGCCAGATACGCATGACCTGCGATACAACCGACAAATCCCTGGAAGAGGCTTTCGCCTACTTCTGTATGGAAATACAGCCCAAACTGCAACCCTACGCGGATGCGCTGAATAAAAAGCTGCTGGCCAGCGAATGGGTAAAAGCCCTGGACCAGGACCTGTATGCTACTTACCTGCGAAGCGTGCGTAAACAGGTAAAGCTGTTCCGTGAAGAGAACGTGCCCCTGCTGGCGGAACTGAGTGTACAGTCACAGCAGTATGGCGCTATTGCCGGTAAGATGACCATTACTGTAAATGGACAGGAATATACCCTGCAACAGGCGGCCCGCTTCCTGGAAGACAGCAACCGTGAACTGCGGGAGGAAGTATTTACCAAAACGGCTAAGCGTCGTCTGGAAGATAAAGACGCCCTTGACCAGCTCTTTACTACCCTGATCACCAAAAGAGATCAGGTGGCAAAGAACGCCGGTTTCGCCAATTACAGGGATTATAAATTCGAAGACCTCGGACGTTTCGACTATACCAAAGAGGACTGTTTCCAGTTCCATACTGCCGTAAAGGAGCATATTGTGCCACTGGTAAAGCGCCTGCAGGAGAAACATCGTGCTAAACTGGGACTGGACGTATTGAAACCCTGGGATTCCGATGCGGAACCACAGGGTGTAAATCCACTATCCCCTTTCCAGACCGGAGACGAGCTCGTGAACAAGACGATCGAGTGTTTTGACCAACTGGGACCATTCTTTGGTAACTGTCTGCGGGTGATGCAAAAATTAGGACGTCTGGACCTGGAGAGCCGTAAGGGTAAAGCGCCGGGCGGTTATAACTGTCCGCTGGCGGAAACCGGTGTGCCTTTCATCTTTATGAACGCGGCCGGTCAGATGAAAGACCTGACGACCATGGTACACGAGGGCGGTCATGCGGTACATTCCTTCCTGAGTCATAATCTGTCCCTGAGCGCCTTCAAGGAGTATCCGATGGAGATCGCGGAAGTGGCAAGTATGAGTATGGAGCTGTTCACGATGGACTACTGGAATATCTTCTTTAGTAATGAGGAAGAGTTGCGCAGAGCTAAACTGCAGCAGTTGGAACGTGCGATCGTTATTTTCCCATGGATCGCTATCATCGATAAATTCCAGCACTGGCTGTATGAACACCCACAACATACCGTGGAAGAACGTACTGCAGCCTGGGTTGCGATACAGGACGAGTTCGCTACCGGTGTAGTGGACTGGAGCGGATGGGAAGATTATAAAGCGATTGGCTGGCAGCGGCAGTTGCACCTGTTTGAAGTACCATTCTATTATATAGAATATGGTATTGCGCAGTTAGGAGCTATCGGGATGTGGAAACAGTTCAAAGAGAACAAACAGCAGGCGCTTGATAATTATGTCAATGCGCTCAGTCTGGGTAGCACCCGTACCCTGCCTGAACTGTATAAAGCGGCGGGCATCAGGTTTGACTTCTCCCCTGCTTATGTGCAGGAACTGGCTGCTTTTGTACAGAAAGAAATTGAAGCGATCAGCTAAGTAAGCGGGATTTGCTAAAAATAAAAGCGCCTGATCTTTTACAGATCAGGCGCTTTCTTATATAAAAGACTAATAACCAGGTTATTTACATTCCTTACACACGCCACTTACCACTACATCCACGTTATGCGCGGCATATCCTTTCGGCAGGTGGATTTCTGGTACATCGGTATCCAGGCAGGTGGTGTTACCACATTCTTCACATTTGAAATGCACATGATGATCATGGTGATCATGTTCCGAACACTCCGATCGGCAGAGTGCATAACGGATGGAGGTATCGGTGGTTGGGATGCTATGAATGATCCCTTTATCCAGGAAGGTTTGTAATGTGCGGTAAACTGTTACGCGGTCAAAGCTCTGACCGGCCAGTTTTTCAAAACTGCTGTGTTCAAGTGCGCCATTGCTGTTCATGAACAGTTCCAGTATCTTCACACGGGTATCCGTAATGCTGAGCTTACTTTCCCGGAGCAGTTCGGTAATACTTGCTTTGTTCTTGTTGCTCATGATAATTTATAATGAGTTATTGTTTTTCCTTTAGCAACCGGTCGATGTCAATGATCATTTTGTCTACATCACTTTTTTTCGTGCCTTCATACAGGCCTCTTACACGGCCTTCGCCATCTACAAGGGCAAACCATTGGGTATGTACGAAGTCGTCATCACCGGTGAATGTACCATTGTCAACCATATAACTGGCTCTGGCCAGTTTATAGAGCTCCCTTTTGCTGCCGGTCAGGAACCACCAGTTACGGGGATCTGCGCCGTGCTCTTCTGCGTATTTTTTCAGGACAGGGATACTGTCGGTTTCCGGATCGACGGTATGAGATAATATGCGGAAGCGGGGTTCATCTTTATATGCTGCATAGACTTTCGTCATGTTTGCATTCATCTTCGGGCAGATGTTGGTGCAGGTAGTAAAGAAATACTCTGCTACATAAACTTTCCCTTCAACGTCTTTACTGGTGATCGTTTTTCCTTCCTGGTTCACAAAAGAGAAGCCGCCGATAATATGACCGTTGGTGCCGAGTATGGGTAATTTCTCTTCTCCGAAGAAGCTGCCTTTCTCACCTTTGATCACATAACCGGAGTAGCCGAGGAAGGCGATGGATAACAATGCGAAAAATATAATATAGAACACATTCTTTTTAGACATAATGCCAGTCGTTTTACACCACAAAGGTAGCACACAATTAGCTAAATATGCTTAAGCACCCTGCCGGCAGGCGGGTGGCGGAAATGGCGCTACTGGCGGACCGTTACAGGCGTAATCCGATCTTTATACCGAGGTGCAGGCTGGGCAGTACGCTGATGAGGCGTCCGTCCCTGGAGTCGGCCACACCATTATTATCATAAAAGTTATTGTAGTCGTAGACTTTGGCGCGGACGCCGAGACCGACATAGGGATCTATAATGAATCTGTCTCTTGTAATCTGGCGGCCCAGGAGGAACTGGATGGCGTAGACGTCTTTGTCGCCTGTATTTTCGTATTCAGTACCCTGGATATTGATCTTTTCATTGGGGTAGAACACCTTCTTATATATAAGGACAGGCTGGAAGTAGGTACCCTGAGCGCGGGAGATGTCATCTTTCTGGGTGACGAGGTACCAGCGGAGGCTGGCGCTGAACCCAAGACCTCTCCCATCGACGAATTGTTCGGTACTGATATCTGGTTTTTTCTGACCGATATCGATTTTCCTGGCGAGGATATAGTCGGGGTAGTCTGTATAGATACCGGCGACACCCAGTTCAAGACTCAGCCGTGGGGTGAGTTCCTGTTCGACGGTGAATTCCAGTTGATTGATCAGCCGGGCTGGATTTACCTTAATAAAGGTAGACCGGTGAAAGGGCGTTTTGTCCTGGGCATAGAGGGACATTCCACTCAGGCATAACAGGCAAATAACAAGCAGTGGTTGTTTCATATAGTTGTCTGCATTTGACGGTGGGCGTCAGCAATTGTAGGTTCAGAAGGGCGCCTACAGCTGAGCTGAAAGCCCGTGATTACGAGGTCAATAATCGTTCCACAATTAGAGGATACCATTGGTGTTCAAGCAGGTGAATTTTAGCTGCGAGGGTTTCAGGGGTATCATCCGGGGTGATCGTACAACGTTCCTGGAGGATTGTTGCGCCATCATCATATTTTTCGTTGACGAAGTGGATGGTGATGCCACTTTCTGTTTCTTTTGCCTGGATCACGGCTTCGTGTACGAAGTTGCCATACATGCCTTTACCACCATATTTAGGTAACAGGGCCGGGTGGATATTAATAATACGGTCCGGAAATGCCTGTACCAGGTTGGCCGGTACTTTCCAAAGGAAACCGGCCAGTACGACGAGGTCGGTGGAGGCGTCCTTTAATATCTTTATATAATGGTCCGTACGGAAAAAGGCTTCTTTTTCGATCAGTACGGAGGGGATACCTTCTTTTTCGGCGATCTTCAGCACGCCGGCCTCCGGTTTATTACAAAGTATCATAGCGACCCTTGCAATGGAAGAGTTCCGGAAATGATCGATAATTTTTTGTGCGTTACTACCTGCTCCCGAGGCGAAGATGGCTATATTTTTCAAAGTGCGTATGTTAAATTATAAGACGGCGCAAAAGTAACTAATTGGTCTTATTTATAGAGAGGTTTGAACATTCCAGGTACTGGGTGGGTTATAAATGGAACCTGATAAGCACAAGGAAGTTAAGAAAACAACAGTCCAGACAAAAATAATACCATTAAAAGCACACACCATTATATATATAACCAGAACGATAAAGACTGCAAGAGTTTGTCATGAATCATGACTTTTATCATGTTTTTTCTCATGCGAAAAGCATTGACCAATATACGCTTTGGCGGATTATATATAGGGAAAAGGAATCAGTGAAGCAAGTAAGAATTTTTTATAATTGTTGATAAATTGTCAACATTGTGTCTTATTTTTGTGAGCACTTTTAAAGAAACTTAAGGTCAAATCTAAACTAAATAGGCTGTGTATCGTCGTGTTTCCATTCTTATGCGCAAGCATTTTGTGAGTGTTCTTGTCCTATGCGTTGCAATGATCGCGTCCTTATCAGTAAGGGCAGCAGATCCAGGCAAGGGTAAAACATTGTTTCAGCAGAATTGCGCCAGCTGCCATAATGTTCACAAACAAGTTACTGGTCCTGCACTGAAGGGTGTGGAGGAACGTTGGTCCGATAAGAAATTATTGCACCAATGGATTCATAACTCATCTTCCGTGGTGGCTTCAGGTGATGCTTATGCTGTTAAACTCTTCAATGATTTTAACAAGCAGGTAATGCCTGGTTTCCCTGCATTTACGGATGCGGATATCGATGACATCCTGGCTTTTATCGCTCAGGAAAGCCTGAATGATCCTACCAAGAAAAAGGGTGATGATCAACCTGATGGCAAAACAGCAGATAGTGGTAACAACAGCCTGCTGTTCGGTATCATCACGCTGATCCTCGCAGTTGTTGCGCTGATCCTGATGCAGATCAACAGTAACCTGAACAAGCTCGCTGCTGATAAAGACGGCGTTCCTACTGCTGAACCGGTTCCTTTCTACAAGAACAAAGCATACATCGCCCTGGTGATCCTGCTGCTGTTCATCGTAGGTGGTTACTATACAATCAATGGTGCGATCGGCCTGGGTCGTCAGAAAGACTACATGCCAGAGCAACCAATCTTCTACTCTCACAAAGTTCACGCAGGCGTTAACCAGATCAACTGTCTGTATTGCCACGCGGGTGCTGAGAAGAGTAAGCATGCTATGATCCCTTCTGAGAATATCTGTATGAACTGTCACAAGACCATCAGTGAATACGGTGGTGCTGACCTGTACACTGCAGAAGGTAAGAAGGTGAATGGTACTGCAGAAATCCAGAAATTATACGATCATGTTGGTTGGGATAAGAAAGCACAGGCTTACACTAAACCTGGCAAACCTATCCAGTGGACAAGAATCCACAACCTGCCTGATCACGTTTACTTCAACCACTCTCAACACGTAGTAGCTGGTAAACAACAGTGTCAGACCTGTCATGGTGCGATCACTGAGATGGACGAAGTTCATCAGTTTGCTGAGCTGTCAATGGGCTGGTGCGTAAACTGTCACCGTACAACTAAAGTGCAGTTCGCAGATAATAAATATTACAGCATTTTTGAACAGTTCCACCAGCAGGTGAAAGAAGGCAAGATCGACAGCGTAACAGTTGAGATGGTAGGTGGTACTGAATGTCAGAAATGTCACTATTAATATAGAAGAAGTAAATCGGGTGAAGGAAGCTTAGGGGATTGTTAGCGAATGTAAATCGTTATGCCGGCATGCTGTACTTCAACGAGGGGCTTCAAAGTTCTAAAACAATATATCCGTAACTCGTTAGTATAAATAACATGGAGCAAAAAAAGTATTGGAAAGGCTTGGAGGAGTTGCACAATACCAAGGAACATCAGGAGATTGTGAATAACGAATTTAGAGAGGACCTGCCTTTTGAGGAGAGTGAAAGCCTGTTGAATGCTACTACACCCCGCAGGGATTTCCTGAAATACCTGGGGTTCACTACCGCAGCTGCTACAATTGCGGCTAGTTGCGAAACGCCTGTTAAGAAAGCAATACCATACGTAAATAAGCCGGAAGAGATCACTCCCGGTGTACCTAACTATTACGCTTCCACTTACGCAGTAGACGGAGAATATCTGCCTATCGTCGTTAAGACCCGTGAAGGCCGTCCGATCAAAGTTGATGGTAACGATCTGTCGTCCATCACCGGTACAGCTTCCACAGCGAGAGTACAGGGTTCTGTTCTGAGCCTGTACGATGCAGCTCGTCTGCGTTTCCCGACCATCAGTGGTGCGGAAACAACATGGGCAGAGCTGGACAAACAGGTAGGTGCTGCACTGGCCGGTCTGGGCGGTGCTCCTATCGTGTTACTGACCTCCACTATTATCAGTCCTTCTACCAAGAAAGTTATTGCAGGTTTCCAGGCGAAATATCCTGGCTTCCGTCATGTAACATATGATGCAGTCTCCTACTCAGGTATGCTGCTGGCTAACGAAGCTTCTTACGGAAAGAGAGCGCTGCCCGTTTACCACTTCGAAAATGCAAAGACCATTGTGAGTCTGGATGCAGATTTCCTGGGTACCTGGCTGAACCCTGTAGAGTATTCTAAGGGTTATGGCGTTAACCGTAAGATCGATCAGAAGAGACCGGAAATGAGCAAACATTTCCAGTTTGAGAGCATGATGAGCGTTACCGGTGCAAATGCTGACGAAAGATTCACGCATAAGCCTTCTGAACTCGGTGCTGTTGCACTGGCGTTACTGAGCGCTGTGGGTGGTGCGGTAAGCAAACCAGCTATCGCTGACAAACGTCTGGCAGAAGGTATCGAAAAAGCTGCGAAATCACTGAAGGAAAACCAGGGTAAAGCGCTGGTAGTAAGTGGTTCAAACGATGTAAACGTACAGATCATTGTAAATGCCATCAACAGCCAGATCGGCGCGAATGGCACTACTATCGACTGGAACTCAACGTCTAGCTACCGTCAGGGTATCGACAGCGAAATGACCCAGCTGGTAAGCGATCTGAATGCTGGTAGCATCGGCGCATTATTCGTATATGGTGTTAACCCGGCTTACGACTACTTTGACTCCGCGAAATTCATCTCCGGTGTTAAGCAGGCGAAACTGACGGTTACATTCAACGATCGTAAAGACGAAACTTCTGAATTATTCAAATACGCTGCTCCTGCTCATCACTTCCTGGAAAGCTGGGGAGATGCAGAAGGCCGTACCGGATACTTCAGCTTTATACAGCCAACAATCGCTCCGCTGTTCAAAACACGTGCGTTTGAATCTACCCTGCTGGCATGGAGCGGAAACGCTACATCATGGGAAGATTTCCTGAAAAATGAGTGGATCACTAAACTGGGTAGCCAGGAAGCCTGGGATAAAATCCTCCAGGATGGTATCATCGAGCCGGCTCAGCCAGCTGCTTTAGGTGGTGCTGCTTTTGCTGGTGACGTTGCTGGTGCAGCTGCCAAGATCAACAGTGCTAAGAAAGGCGGTAAGCTGGAACTGGTACTGTATCAGAAAGTTGCTATCGGTAATGGTAAAGAGGCGAATAACCCATGGTTGCAGGAAATGCCTGATCCGATCACCCGTTCTACATGGGATAACTACGCAGTAATCTCCAACACTCTGGCTAAAACGTTCAATACGCAGCTGGGTGATGACTACGAAATCAACAACGACAGAACTGTACTGAAGATCAAAGCGAACGGTAAGGAAATCGAACTGCCGCTGCTGATCCTGCCAGGTATCCATCCTGAAGTTGTAGCTATCGCGGTTGGTTACGGTCGTAACAATAACGCCGGTAAAGCTGCTGCAGGTGTAGGTAAAAATGCCTATCCGTTAGTAAGCTTCAACGGTCAGACTTTTGAATATTTCGCTGCTGATGCTGCGGTTGAAAAAACCGGCGCAGTAGCTCAGATAGGTGTAACACAGACGCACAACAGCTACGAAGGTCGTCCTATCGTAAAAGAAACTACCCTCGAAGAGTTCATCAAGAACCCTAAAGAGGTAAACGAAGACCGCAGAGAACTGGACCAGTTTGGCCCTGATTTCCGTAAAGACGGTACCCTTTATCCGGATGTTCACCACTATCAGGGTATCAAATGGGGTATGTCTATCGACCTGAACACCTGTTTCGGTTGCGGCGCTTGTACTATTGCATGTCAGGCTGAAAACAACGTATCTGTAGTTGGTAAAGAGCAGGTGCTGAAAGCACACGAAATGCACTGGCTGCGTATCGACCGCTACTTCGCAGGTGATGAGAACAATCCTGAAGTAGTATTCCAGCCGATGCTGTGTCAGCACTGTGATAACGCTCCATGTGAGAACGTTTGTCCGGTAGCTGCTACCAACCACAGCTCTGAAGGTATCAACCAGATGGCTTACAACCGTTGTATCGGTACCCGTTACTGCGCTAACAACTGTCCGTATAAAGTTCGTCGCTTCAACTGGAGAGACTGGAACGGTGCTGACAGCTTTGAAAATAACCTGTATGACGTAGCAGGTATGAACGATGATCTGACACGTATGGTGCTGAACCCGGATGTAGTGGTTCGTAGCCGTGGTGTAATGGAAAAATGTTCTTTCTGCGTACAGCGTTTACAGGATGCTAAACTGACTGCGAAGAAAGCTGGTCGTCCGATGAAGGATGGTGAAGCTAAAACAGCTTGTCAGGTTGCATGTGCTGCTGATGCGATCGTATTCGGTAACATCAACGACAAAGAAAGCCGCATCGCTAAACTGCGTACAGAAGAGCAGACAGACAGGATGTACTATGTACTGGAACAAACCCATACATTACCTTCTATCAACTACCTGGCTAAGATCAGAAACAAAGATGCTGAGCCTAAGTTGAAAGGACATCATGAAGAAGAAGCTCATCATGAAGCAGCAGCAAAACACGAAGCGTAAGCCGGGGTTGAGCTGATTAGATTGAAAGATTAACAGAGAGATAAAGTTTTAAGTTTAGAACAATTAAAGCTCCTTATTCTGCATCCAGGTGCAGGTTAGGGGTAAAAGCTTAAAGAATTATGCATTTAAAGTACGAATCCACACTAAGAGAACCATTAGTTGATGGGGTGAAAGATTACCACCAGGTAACAGAAGATATCATCAGCCCAATTGAAGCCAAGCCTGGTAAATTGTGGTATGTAGGCTTTTTCATTTCCCTAATGCTGCTGGCATTTGGCGCCTTCTCCGTAACCTGGGAAGTTTACTACGGTACGGGTGTGTGGAACCTGAATAAAACGATCGGTTGGGGTTGGGACATTACCAACTTCGTATGGTGGGTAGGTATCGGTCACGCCGGTACACTGATCTCCGCGATCCTCCTCCTCTTCCGTCAGGGCTGGCGTACTGGTGTAAACCGTGCAGCTGAAGCGATGACGATCTTCGCGGTAATGTGTGCGGGTCAGTTCCCGATCTTCCACATGGGTCGTGTATGGATGGCTTTCTTCGTATTGCCTTATCCGAATACACGTGGTCCGCTGTGGGTGAACTTCAACTCTCCCCTCTTATGGGACGTGTTCGCGATCTCTACTTACTTCACAGTATCTCTCCTGTTCTGGTATTCCGGTCTGATCCCTGACTTCGCAACTGTACGTGACAGGGCTAAAACCAAACTGCGTAAGTTATTATATGGTGTTGCTTCTTTCGGCTGGACAGGTTCTACCAAACACTGGCAGCGTCACGAGGCACTGTCACTGGTACTGGCGGGTCTCTCTACTCCACTGGTACTTTCTGTACACACCATCGTATCTTTTGACTTTGCAACTTCCGTAATCCCTGGTTGGCATACTACCATCTTCCCTCCATACTTCGTGGCGGGTGCGATCTTCTCCGGATTCGCAATGGTACAGACCCTGCTGATCATCGTACGTAAAATATTAGGTCTGGAAGACTACATCACCCTGGGCCACATGGAGGCTATGAACAAGGTGATCGTACTGACCGGTTCCGTAGTAGGTTGTGCTTACCTGACCGAGTTATTCATGGCATGGTACGCAGCAGTTCCTTATGAATTCGATACTTTCTATAAATACCGTGCAGCTGGTCCGCTGGGTTGGTCTTACTGGATCATGATGACCTGTAACGTAATCACTCCGCAGGTGTTCTGGTTCAGCAAAATGAGAAGAAACGTAGCCGTAACCTTTGTGATGTCAATCATCGTAAACATCGGTATGTGGTTCGAGCGTTTTGTGATCATCTGTACCTCCCTGTACCGTGACTACCTGCCATCCAGCTGGAGCTACTATCGTCCATCCTGGCCGGAAGTTGGTTTCTACATGGGTACCTTCGGTCTGTTCTTTACCTGTTTCTTCCTGTTCGCTAAATACTTCCCGGTTATCGCTGTTGCTGAGATCAAGAGCGTACTGAAGACTTCCGGCGAAAGCTTCAAGAAAGGCATGGAGCAGTATGAGCAGCAGCCTGCTGAAGAGTTTGAAGCTGGTTTACACCACGATGATGATCATCATCACGATGCTCACGGTGCAGTAGCTCACGCTCATCATAACTAATCTATGACCGGGACATCCCGGACAAGTAAAGAATCGGATTTCGTTTTTTAGACTAAGAATTTTTTAAACATATGGCGGTTAAAAATTTTGTTGTAGCAAGTTTTAGTGATGAGGCGGTATTGTTTCCGGCAGTGAAAAAAGTAAGAACTGCGGGTTACAAGTTACACGATGTGTACACACCATTTCCGGTGCATGGTCTTGACCATGCAATGGGTCTGCGCGAAACCAGCCTGCACACTGCCGGCTTCATATACGGTATCACCGGTACTACTACGGCATTATCCTGCATGAGCTGGGTATTTAACTCTGACTGGCCTATGAATATAGGTGGTAAGCCACACTTCCCGCTGCCGGCGTTCATTCCGATCACTTTCGAGTTGACGGTATTGTTCTCTGCAGTAGGTATGGTGCTCACGTTCTGCTACCTGTGTCAGCTGGCTCCTTTCGTAAAGAAACATATCTTCAATCCACGTCAGACGGACGATAAGTTCGTGATGGCGATCGAAGTAACTGCTAAAACCAATGCTGAAGAACTGAAAAGGTTCCTGGCGAGCGTAGGCGGTGAAGATGTGAACGAACAGCGTGTAGAATCAGGTTGGTGGTTCGGTCGTTTTGACCGTGAAGACCGCCTGTTTGAAACTAAAGTTGAGGCTGTAAACGCATAAACAGAATTTAAAACTTTCCGGAGGACTTATTCCCCGGGAGGAGCACACAGAACATAAGCTTGAATTATAATAAACAGATGAAAAGGACTTCCAACATATTGATCGCGGCTGCTGTGGTAAGTGGAGCTATGTTATCGGCATGCGGAAAAGACAACAGGAAACCCGGCAAGCATTATATGCCGGACATGGTTGAATCCCGTGCATACGAGTTCTACAGTGAGCGTCTTTCTACACTGAAGCCAGTAGATGGGACCGTAAAAAGAGGAGAATTGCTGCCTTACCATCTGAAAGCGGCAGATACCGCTTTGGCTAATGCAGTAAAGAATCCGCTGATTCTCACAAAAGCGGATCTGGAGGAAGGAAAACGTCTATTCAATATCTATTGTGCTATCTGCCATGGTTCCAAACTGGACGGTAACGGTCCGTTGTACAATGGTGGTTCTGGTCCATACGTAGCTGCTCCTGCCAACCTGGCGAGCGGTGCGAAGGCCAGCTATACTGAAGGACGCCTGTTCCACGTAATGACTTTCGGTTATAACGCGATGGGTAGTTACGCCAGCCAGCTGGACAGAGAACAGCGCTGGAAAGTTGCAGCGTACATCCGCAGCGTACAGAACGGCGGTGCGAACGCGTCAGCTGTGGCTAGTGACTCAACCAAGGCTGCTCCTGCTGCTGCTGCAGCAACTGCGGCTCCGGCAAATGACTCAACAGCAGCATCTCACTAAGTAAACTAGCATTCAATCAAGTATTTTAATATACAGTAATGAAGGACCAATTTGTAGTACCGGCAAGAGTAAAAACGACCAGCTTCGTGTTAATGGGGATTGGCTTGCTGACTTTGTTGATCGGAATTTTTGCATTTCATGGCGAGCATGGCTCTACACGTCTCTGGGCTGGCCTCCTCCAGAACAGTACATTCTTTTTGCTGGTAACATTAGCCAGCGCCTTCTTTATCGGAGCTACTACGCTGGCACATGGTGGTTGGCAGATCGGTTTCCGTCGCGTACCGGAAGCAATTTCCATGGCTGTACCAGTACTGGGTCTCATCCTGTTCGTAATACTTATGCTGATAGTGTTTACCGGTCAGGAACACGTCTATCACTGGGTAAATGCTGAACATGTTAAACATGACGCAATATTAAGCTGGAAAGCAGCTTTCTTAAATAAGGGAATGTTCACTGCATTTGCGGTAATCACTATCGGTGCGTGGATCTTCTTTGTAATGAAATTACGTAACATGTCCATCGAAGAAGATGGTTGGGACCTGTCCGCAGCTTCCGGTCGTCGTATCGTTTGGAGAAATACAGTATGGTGCGGTGGTTTCATCGTAGTATACTCCCTGACCGTAGGTTCTACTACCCCATGGTTATGGTTAATGAGTATCGATGCACACTGGTATTCTACCATGTATAGCTGGTATACTTTCGTTAGCAGCTGGGTATCTGGTATCGCGCTGATCATTCTGTTCCTGGTTTACCTGAAACGTAATGGTTACCTGCCAATGGTGAATGAAGAGCATCTGCATGACCTGGGTAAATTCGCTTTCGGTTTCAGTATTTTCTGGACGTACCTGTGGTTCTCCCAGTACATGCTGATCTGGTATGCGAACATGCCTGAGGAGATCGTTTACTTCAAACCACGTGTTTGGGGTGAGTGGAGACCAATTTTCTTCCTTAACCTGCTGATCAACTTCATCACTCCGTTATTGTACCTGATGAAACGTGATACAAAACGTAACTACTCTTCTATGGTGTTTATCTCCGTAGTGATCCTGTTTGGTCACTGGTTAGACTTCTGGCAGATGGTAGGTCCTGGTACATACAAACACCTGGTATTCCCTTGGTTCGAGGCTGGTATCGGTGCTGGTTTCGTAGGTGTGATTATCTTCGTTGTAACCAAGCAGCTGACTAAAGCACCGCTGGTTCCAAAGAATCATCCTTATCTGAAAGAAAGTATTATACACCATACCTGATCATAGAGCAAGTAACGGAGATTCCGGTGTATTGCCGGAAGTGATAGGTAATAACGTAAAGCATTAGATAACTTAATTATTTCAAATAGCAATGTCAGGATATTTAGCAGTCTTAGTTGTTGTGCTCATATTCGTAGTCATCTTCCAGATTGCGAAGGCCAGCGAGTATGTGTCCATACTGAAGGGAGAAAAGAAAGCGCGTCAGCAATCTAACCGCGTGAACGGTTTCATGTTGATCCTCTTCCTGATATTGGGTATGATAGGTGTTTACTACTGTAACGATGCACTGAAAGGAAAGATCTTCTTTGAAGCGGCTTCTGAACAGGGTGAGGGCATCGACAACATGATCAAATGGACGTTGTGGATCACAGGTATCGTATTCATCATTACCCAGATCCTGTTGTTCTGGTTCTCTTTTAAATATCAGGAGAAAGAAGGTCAGGAAGCCTTTTATTTCCCTCATAACAACAAACTGGAGTTAATATGGACAGTTATTCCTGCCATAGCGCTCACTATCCTGGTGGCTATCGGTTTAAGACACTGGTTCCGTATCACTTCCGATGCACCGAAAGATGCTGCGGTTGTTGAGATCACAGGTAAACAGTTTAACTGGCTGATCCGTTACCCAGGTAAAGATGGTCAGTTGGGTCGTAAATTCTTCAAGAATATCAACGACGCTAATAACCCTGTAGGTCAGGATTGGGACGATCAGCTGAACAAGGACGATTTCATGGCAAATGAAATGCACCTGGTAGTTGGTAAACCTGTAAAACTGATCATTGGTTCCCGCGACGTGATCCATGACGTAGGTCTGTCTCATTTCCGTCTGAAAATGGATGCTGTTCCAGGTATTCCTACTACACTGTGGTTTACGCCTAAGTATACTACTACTGAGATGAAGGAAAAAACCGGCAATCCTGATTTCGTATATGAAATCTCCTGCGATCAGATGTGTGGTTCCGGTCACTATTCCATGAAAGCGAATATCGTTGTGGAAACACAGGAAGAGTTCGACGCATGGTCTGCTAAACAGGTGGCTCAGTATGGTGTAGCTCACCCGGCTCCGGTAACTCCGGAAGCACCGGCTCCAATGGCAACGCCTGCTGCTAATGATACTACCTCGCAAAAAGTAGTGGCGGCTAACCAGGTGAAATAGTAATTTTGCCTTGTAGAAGAGATTAAATTAATTGACGCAGGAATTTTAAAAATTATAAGATAAACTGGTAGCGGTACTCCCCGATGACAGTTTTATATAAATAGAACCGATTATGAGTAACGAAGCAACATTGCACAGTCAGGAGGTAATTCATGGCGCAGCGCATGCGCACGACCACGGCCACGGGCACGATGACCATGAGCATCATGAAGGCGGCTTCATTTCGAAGTACGTTTTCAGCCTTGACCACAAAACTATTGCCAAGCAGTTTCTGATCACCGGTATTATCTGGGCTATCATAGGTGCTTTCTTCTCTGTACTGTTCCGTTTGCAGCTGGGTTTCCCTGATGCTACTTTCCCTTGGCTGGAAAGCATCCTGGGTCACTGGGCAAAAGGCGGTCGTATCACCCCGGAAGCGTATTATGCATTGGTAACGATGCACGGTACCATCCTGGTATTCTTCGTATTAACTGCCGGTTTGAGCGGTACCTTCTCTAACCTGCTGATCCCTCTTCAGGTAGGCGCCCGCGATATGGCTTCTCCCCTGATGAACTGTATGAGTTACTGGGCGTTCTTCCTTGCGAGTGTCGTAATGATGGCTTCCCTGTTCGTTCAGACAGGTCCTGCATCCGGTGGCTGGACTTCTTATCCTCCGCTGAGTGCACTGGGTGACGCTTCGATCGGTTCTAAAGTGGGTATGGACTTATGGCTGGCTTCTATGGCGCTGTTCGTTGTTTCACAGCTGCTGGGTGGTCTGAACTATATCTCTACTATCCTGAATATGCGTACCAAAGGTATGAACATGACGAAGATGCCGCTGACTATCTGGAGCTTCTTCTTCACTGCCGTACTGGGTGTACTTTCCTTCCCTGTATTATTGTCTGGTTTCATCCTGCTGCTGTTTGATCGTCATGCAGGCACCAGCTTCTACCTGAGCGATCTGTTCGTTGCCGGTAAAGCACTCTCTAACGAAGGTGGTAGTGCTATCCTGTACCAACACTTGTTCTGGTTCCTCGGTCACCCTGAGGTATATATCATCATCCTCCCTGCGATGGGTATGGTATCTGAAATCCTGGCGGTTAACTCCCGCAAGCCGATCTTCGGTTACCTAGCGATGGTGGGTTCTATGTTCGCTATCGTTATCCTGGCGTTCCTGGTATGGGCGCACCACATGTTCGTTACTGGTCTGAATCCGTTCCTGGGTGCATTCTTCGTACTGTTAACATTGCTGATTGCGGTTCCATCAGCCATCAAGGTGTTCAACTGGATCACGACCATCTGGAGAGGTAACCTGCGCTTTACGCCTGGTATGCTGTTCTCTATCGGTTTCGTGAGCACATTCATCTCTGGTGGTCTGACAGGTATCTGGTTAGGTAACTCTTCTATCGATATTCACCTGCACGATACATACTTCGTAATTGCGCACTTCCACATCGTAATGGGTGTATCTGCGTTCTTCGGTACGTTCGCCGGTGTATACCACTGGTTCCCTAAAATGTTTGGTCGTTATCTGAACAATACCCTCGCTTACATTCACTTCTGGGCTACGCTGATCGGTGCTTACCTGATCTTCTGGCCAATGCACTATGAAGGTATCGCGGGTATGCCAAGAAGGTACTACGACTACACCAGCTGGGAATCATTCAAACAGTTCGCTGATCTGAACCACTTCATCAGTATCGTGGTTATCGCAGTATTCGCTGCTCAGCTGCTGTTCGTATTCAACTTCTTCTACAGCATCTTCAAGGGTAGAAAGGTAACTACTACCAACCCATGGAACTCTACTACTCTCGAGTGGACGACTCCAATCAATCCTGGTCACGGTAACTGGCCTGGTGAGATCCCTGAAGTATATCGCTGGCCATATGACTACAGCAAGAACGGTAAAGATTTCGTTCCTCAGACTGTACCATTGTCTCCAGACGAAGAAAAAGAAGGACATCATTAATAGATTGAATTTTTGGGCAAGCTACGGGGTAACACCTGTGGGCATGGGCTGAAGAAATGATAAGAGAAAACTCGATAAAATTGTCGACATCGTATGCAGTAGCCAGTAAGGTGAGGGATTATTCTCAGTTGATGAAGTTTAATCTCACCATCGTGGTAGTGTTTTCAAGTGTAGTGGGATATCTGCTGGTGCCGGGAATCGGGTTCAACCTCGTAAAAGTTCTTACTTTATTTGCCGGTGGATTGCTGGTGTCTGGCGCAGCCAACACGATCAATCAATTACTGGAAAAGGAAACGGATAAACTGATGGCGCGTACAGCTGTACGCCCTTTACCGTCAGGCCGGATGTCTGAAACAGAAGCTATTATCTTAGCTGCTGTTACAGGGGTATCCGGTCTGGTTATCCTTGCACTAGGCTTTAACCTGTTATGTGCAGGTTTGGGTCTGCTGTCCCTGGTGTTGTACGGGTTCGTATATACACCCTGGAAAAAATGGAACTCACTGGCTGTGCTGGTGGGTGCAGTGCCTGGAGCGTTACCCCTGCTCATCGGATGGGCTGGTGGTGCTGACGCAATTGGTGAAGGCGGATGGGCTTTGTTTGCAATTCAGTTCCTGTGGCAGTTCCCCCACTTCTGGGCTATCGCCTGGATCGGGCATAAGGACTACACAAGAGCAGGGTTCAAACTGTTACCTGCCGGAGGAGAACCTAACAAGCTGATCGCATTACAGGCAGTGCTGTACACGTTACTGCTGATCCCCGCAGGATTATTACCATATTACCTGCGTATCAGTGGTCCGACTTCTGCGATCATTGTACTGCTGGTTACATTGTTCTTCCTGTACAGAGCGATCAATCTGTATAGAAAAGCAGATGTGCCTGCAGCACGCAAGTTGATGTTTGGTTCATATATTTATCTGATGATCATGCAGTTTGCACTACTGTTTGATAAGATCGGATAATTCAATTTTGAAATCAAGGAGTGATGGACGCAATGAGCTTACAACGCAATAAAATACATCCGCATAAATATTCTCTCTGGATAGCCATGGGTAGTATTACCATGATGTTCATCGGGTTTACGAGTGCTTATGTTGTGAAGCGTGCCCAGGCCAACTGGTTCACTTTCAATCTGCCGATGATCTTCTGGATATCTACTGCGATCATTCTGACCAGCAGTGCTACTATCCAGATGGCAGTGAAGCAGTTCCGTAACAGGAACATGCAGCGGTACAAACAGCTGATCACGCTGACCGCGATATTGGGTGTTGCCTTTGCTTTGTGCCAGTGGGTTGGTTTCCAACAAATGAATGATAGTGGTCTGAGACTGAATGGTCCTGCTTCTGTATCTTTCATCTACGTTATCGTGAGTGTACACCTGTTACACGTACTGGGTGGTGTTGTTGCACTGCTGATCATGTTTGGCAAAGCATTTCGCACCCGGGTCCGTTCATATAGTTCCGTTCCTATAGAAGTTGCCGCCACGTATTGGCATTTTGTGGACGGGTTATGGATTTACCTGTTGATATTTCTGAGTGTTGCCAGATAAACTTTCTTAAAATTAATTTACAAAACAAACAATGGATACAGCAGTTACAGCGAAGAAAAAATGGTGGTCCGGGGGACATTCTCCTTTTAATGTGAGCTACGGAAAGTTGATGATGTGGTACTTCCTGATGTCAGATGCCTTTACTTTTGGTGCATTGCTGATAGCATATGGTACGATCCGCTTCATGAGCCCATCCTGGCCTGATCCTAACGTGGTATTCCACTCATTCCCTGGTATGGGGCATGCAGATCTCCCGCTGGTATTCGTGAGCTTGATGACCTTCATCCTGATCATGAGTTCTGTAACAATGGTATTGGCTGTACACGCCGGTAAAATGAGAGACCGTCAGGCTGTTGTAAAATGGATGGCATGGACCATTCTCGGTGGTGCTGCGTTCCTGGCCTGTCAGGCATGGGAGTGGACACACTTACACGAATCCGGTGCATGGTGGGGTCGTAACCCTTTCCTGAACGTTGACGGTACAGAAGCATCTACCAACTTTACCAACTTCTTCTTTACTATTACTGGTTTCCACGGTTTACACGTAACTTCTGGTGTTGTATTGAATATCATTATCCTCGCTAACGTACTGAAAGGTACTTATGAAGAAAGAGGTCATTATGAAATGGTGGAGAAAGTAGGTTTATACTGGCACTTTGTAGATCTGGTTTGGGTATTCGTATTCACCTGTTTCTATCTGCTCTAAGAGAAGTCAGTAGGTATTTGTAAATCTGGAACTTTAAAAGAAAAAACTAATGGAACATACACATACAGGAGCGGCGCACGAGGAACATGCTCACGATTCATCCACTAAAGGTATCTGGAAAACGTTCTGGATATTATTAGCGATCACTGTTTTTGAAGTAGGTCTGGCATTCCTTTACCTGGAATACGACTTCATGGCAAGATGGGCGCTTAATGGCATCTTCGTTTGTCTGACGCTGGTGAAAGCTTTCTTCATCGTAGCTGAGTTCATGCACTTACGTCATGAGATCAGAAACCTGATTATGACCATCTTAATTCCTTTGTTACTGTTCGTATGGTTCATCATCGCTTTCCTGGCTGATGGTGATTCCTGGAAGAACATGCGCAAAGACCTGTCTCCCGGTACGCCTGTAGCTCCTGCTACACACATTACCAACGAGGCTGCACATCACTAATAACAACTTTATATATTACGCTTTACGAATCCTGCTGTATCTTTACGGCCGTATTTGTAAAGCGTAACTTTTTCTGACACTTTAAAACTTCAGGCCATTACCAAGAGAGGATTATTAGGAGCGATGTTGGCAATATTGGTGCCATTGGCGGGATACCTGATTGTGGACCATTACAGTAAGAACGTAGTACCTATCCCACGGTACTATATTCCGGAAGGAGTAGATACTGTAGTGAAAAACGGAACTACTACTTACGATACTACGTTCCATGTAGTGAAAGATATCACCCTTACTAACCAGATGGGCCGCCAGGTAAGTTTGAAAGACCTTCCTAACAAAGTAATACTGGTTAATTTCTTCTTCACCTCCTGCCCCAGCATATGTCCGCGTATGATGGCCAACCTCGAAAAGATCCAGCAGGCTTATGTTAAGAACGATACCCTCTTACAGCTGGTATCACTGACTGTGGATCCGGAGAGAGACTCCTCTGAAACGTTGCGCATGTATGGTGTAAAACATGGTATCAATCCGGACAACTGGTGGTTACTCACCGGCGCCAAGAAAGATATTTATGACTGGGCCAGAAACGAGGTATATGTGAGCGTGGTAAAAGGAGACGGTGGACCGGATGATTTTATCCATACCGAGAAACTGGTGCTGCTGGATAAGAACCATAATATCAGAGGTTACTACGACGGATTGGATTCAAATGCCGTGCGCAGATGTGCCAATGATATCGCTGTGTTGCACCTGGAGAAGGATAAACACAGACCTGGTTTGTTAAAAAGACTGTTTTCGACAACGGAATAATGAGCACATACGTAAGTATGTTCTAAATACATAAACGATGAAATGTAAATGTGAAAAGTGAAATGTGAAAACGCCCCAATACGCGTTCACATTTCACTTTTCACATTTAGGCAAAACCTAACACCGCTATGGATATAAAAAGTAAAAATCTTAATCTGCCTATCGCGATCATTTCGATCGTGATACCGGTACTTGTAGCCATCCTGTTCTATCTGCCGAGGCCTAATATCGAAGCAGGATTTAACGTGCAGATACTACCGCTTTTCCATGCGGTGCTCAATTCAGCAACAGCGGTGATGCTGCTTGCCAGTCTTTATTTTATCAAAAGAGGACAGATCAAAGCGCATAAGGTGAGTAACCTGATTGCCGTGGCATTGTCATCCGTATTCCTGCTGTCTTATGTGACGTTTCACTTCTTCACAGAAAGCACCAAATATGGTGATGTAGACCATAACCACATCGTAGATGCAGCTGAAAAAGCGGCTATCAGCGGTAGCGCAGGTATTTACTACTTCATTCTGCTGACGCACATCGTACTGGCTGCGGTAATTGTACCCCTGGTACTGTTTACATTGCTGCGTGGTTTTCAGGCAGATTTTGAAAGACATAAGAAGATCGCCCGTTACACCTGGCCGATCTGGTTTTATGTGGCCGTTACCGGCGTCGTAGTGTACGTAATGATCTCTCCATACTATTGACAAATGGTAATGGGGTGAATAGCAATAATGCTTAATTTTACCTTATGAAAAAGACAGCGCAGATATCAGCGATCATTTTATGCTTCAGTGTGCAGGCAATGGCACAGTGCTCTCTTTGTACAAAAACGGCTCAGCAGCTGGGTGAAGGTCCGGCGAAAGGGTTGAATAACGGTATCCTGATGCTGGCAGCGACCCCGCTGATCATCATCGCTATACTGGGATTCAGGTACTGGAGAAATAACCGCACAGCATAAAACATAAACTCTTTATAAATCAAAGGAGGTCCGGCATTGCGCCAGACCTCCTTTTTGCGTTTGATTAGGATACGGTTTAGTGGTATATATCTTTATCTGCAGCCTTCCAGTTCGTAGATATGATAGCCATGCTGACGGATGTTCTGTTCCCATGTGGGAATCATCTCCTGCACATGACAGAATCGACAGTCTCTGGAAGAGACAGATTGTTTTTCAATTGATTTTGACTTGAGATATGCGTTTCCGAAGGTTAGCACGTTTTCATAATTGGTATCAGCGGATACTATGATGTCAAAGTGCATGTAGCCGCCTTCACGGCGCTTCACGTAGGTGTCAAAGATAGCAACGTCCATGATTGTCTATACTTTTAAGGTCATAGAATATGAAAATCAAATTATCAGTAAATGGATCAATGGTAGGCCACAAATGTAAGAAGGGTGTTAAACTGGTCAAATTTTTAACATCTCATTTACCACAGCTAAAGTGGATAACTCGAATAAGTAGTAATAAGACTAATCTTTGTAATATCATTATTTAATAAATTAAACTTATTGGTAACGTACCGCTATGAACCCTTTATTTCTTAACATCTGATTAACATCTGATATACGCAAATTATACGGTGTACCATCTAATCCCATCTATATTTGTAAATCTGACAATAAAAAGATAGTATGCAGTAATACACTGATATACGTATATTGAAGATTTAAAAAACATCTTAAATGAGAGAAAATATCCGGGTCTTTGTAAAAGAAGGCATCCCCCTGATGGATACTGCCGGACTGGATAAACCACTGTCTGAAAACCCCATCGGAAACAGGCAACTACCCCTGTTATTCCTGTATGCCATCCTGCTGGCAGGAGCTACGGCTCTCCTGCTGTTCGGATTGATAGCGGTTATGAACTTAATTCCTACTTATTGCGGACTACCCGGCGTGTCCCGGGACCTGGATGAACAGGACTGGCTGGTGCTGGCTATACCGGTTGTAGCAGCCATGTTTATCGCCGGAATACTTTATTACGCCGGAGATAAAGCTAAACAGATATTAAGGCCTTTTCAGGGTATTTTAATGATAAATGCAGGTATCCCGCTGGGCCTGGAAGGACCGATAGCAGATATGCCCTTTGCGATCACTGAGGGGGAGAACTGGCCTCTGCGGAAAAGACGGATACTGGCAGCTGCCTGTATGACCAGCGGACTGGCATTCTTTTTTGGCGCTCCCCTGATGGCGGTAGCACTGGCTATTGAACTGCTGGTGATAGAAATGAGCTGGATAGGTATTGTGGCCATCGTACTGGCGGGCGGAACTGGTTTGTTGTGCCGTTACTGGCTGATAGGCACAGACCCTGTTTTTCTTACACCGGAGATACCGGCCGCCAGTTTTCCGATGTTACTGGTATATACCGGAACAGGTATATTGGTCGGCTTACTGGGTATGCTGACCAGGCGGATGACCAATGGGGCAAAAAAACTCTTTAAACGCCTTCCTTTTGACCGATTATGGTGGCCGGTAGTCGCGAGTATTATTGTGGGCATTACAGGCTATTTTAAGCCCGAATTAGTGGGCGGTGGATATGAGCATATCGATAGCCTGTTACTGGGCCAGATCACCCTGCAATTTCTCGTGGTGATGCTATTGGGAAAGATGTTACTGCTGAGCATCAGTATCGGTGGTGGAATGCCTGGTGGTACCATGACGCCCCTGGTCATTGTGGGTGGTGCAGCCGGGCTCTTTATTACGTTCCTCTTGCAATTCGCTTTTCCTGCATTACATCTGAACTTTGCGGTGGCTGCACTGGTCGGTATGTCGGCCATGTTTGCCGCAGGGAACAGGGTATTGATCGCCCCTATCTTTTTTGCTATAGAAACCACGCATGCCCTGCATGCTTTGTTGCCGGTGCTCTGTGCGTGTACAGCCGCTTATGCGCTGGTGTTCCTGCTGAATAAAAAGAAAGATAGCCGTGCCTATACAAGCGTATTCACAAAGCGATAGAGATTAAACGTTCCGCTGGCCAGTTCCTGTGTGATCTGTTGTTGCAGTACACGTCGGTTCACGTCCTGCATACGGCGATGCTGCAATAACTGATAGGCTTTCTCTGCCAGCAGTAATGCATGATGTGTATTGTTGCCTGTCAGCTGTTGCTGATGTGCATCAATGGCTGCTACCAGCGCCTGTAATCCTTCCTCTTTTGTAGCGATCGTTTTTAGTACGGGAATTTCCCAGTTTTCCTTTTGCCGGGTATGTGAGAGTATGCGTAAGTTTTTTACAAATTCATCTGCATTGTCCCTATCCGCCTTATTGACCACAAAGATATCTGCGATCTCCATCAACCCTGCTTTCATCGTCTGTATCTCATCTCCTGCTTCTGGTACGACAACGACAATTGTCGTATCTGCAATACCGGCAATTTCAACTTCACTCTGCCCCACTCCTACTGTTTCAATAAACAGGTAATCAAATCCTGCTGCTTTGATAATATCGCTTACCTCGATGATCTTCGGACTTAAACCTCCCAATGCACCCCTGCTGGCCAAAGAGCGGATGAATACATCTTCATTCCCAAAGTGCTGCGACATCCTGATACGATCGCCCAGCAACGCGCCATAGTTGAATGGCGAAGAAGGGTCTACTGCAATGATCGCAATACGTTTTTGCTGCTGCAGCAAAAATGTTATCAGAGAATTAACGAGGGTGCTTTTACCTGCACCCGGCGGACCGGTTATACCGATCACCCGGGTAGTCTGCTGCACCGGAAGAGTTTCCAGCAGCCGTTCATAGCCGGCAGACTCATTCTCAGCAAGTGAAATACATCTTGCCAGGGACCTGATATCTCCATTCAGTAAGCCATCGATAAGGGAGGGTTGCATGCTCCGAAATTAAACAATTCACAATGATTATATATCTTCGCAAACAATATATATGTCTATATGAAAGTATCCGGGTTCACTTTTGTTCGGAATGCCGTTAAATATGATTATCCCGTAGTGGCGTCGATAAAATCTATCCTGCCGCTGTGTGATGAAGTGATTGTCAGTGTGGGCAACTGCGAAGACGGTACGCTTGAACTGATCCAGTCCATCGGATCGCCTAAGATCAAAATTTTTCGTTCCGTATGGGACGATTCACTGAAAGAAGGCGGACGTGTACTGGCTGTGGAAACGGACAAAGCATATGCACATGTTAGTCCGGATGCAGACTGGGCTTTTTACATACAGGCAGATGAAGTGGTGCATGAGCAGGATTATGATGCTATCCGTACTGCTATGCAGCAATATCGTGATGATAAACGTGTCGAAGGATTGCTGTTCAGGTACACGCATTTCTTTGGTAGCTATGACTATATCGGAGATTCCAGAACATGGTATCAGTATGAGATCAGGATCATCCGTAATGACAAACGCATCTCTTCTTACCGTGATGCACAGGGCTTCAGAAAAGAAGGCCAGAAACTGCATGTAAAACCGGTGAATGCGCGCATGTATCACTATGGTTGGGTGAAAGATCCGAAGGTGCAGGCAAAGAAGGTGAACAACTCATTTCAGATGTATCATGGATCAAATGACAATGAGGTAAACGGACCGGTATCAGCTGATGCTTTTGACTATGGTGAAGTAGATTCACTGGCGGTATTCAAAGGCACACATCCCGCTGTTATGCAGGAGCGTATTAATCAGAAGAACTGGCAGTTCACACATGATATCAGCAGAAAAAAAATGTCGTTTAAAGATACTGTCCTGTATTGGGTAGAGAAGCTGACAGGGAAGCGTTTATTTGACTACAGGAACTACAAACGTATTTAATATTTTCAACCGGCAATCACAGGTATCACACACTGTCATTGCCGGTTGTTCTTTTATATCAGTACAGACTTCGGTACAGCTCCATATACTTTCTCGCGTTGGTATCCCAACTGAATTTTACAGCGTGTTGTTTTATCTTTTCTACAGGCTGGTTTGAAGCATAATGTTGCATACCTGCTTCAAATACACCACGCATATATTCGTTATCGAAATCTTTGAAGTAATACGCTGCATCCCCTCCTATTTCCGGCAGACTGGTACGGTCTGACAGGAATACGGGTTTTCCGAAATGCATCGCTTCTACTACTGGTGCGCCAAAGCCTTCTGCAACAGAAGGGAACATGAATGCCGCACAGTTTTTATAGTACCAGTATTTCTCTTCATCTGTGATACTTCCGAGCATTCTAACGCGGTCGGATACACCGAGTTTAGCAGCCTCCTCTTCTATTCGCTTTACATAGTCTCCCTGTGTTTTTCCCGCGATCAGTAATTCATAATCATTGTGCTCCAGCAGACGCGGTAATACATGGAAATTCTTCTTTGGCAATATCATGCCGATAGAGAACAGGAACGGTGCTGATGGCCGGTATGCAGGTGCATCAAATCCAGGGAATTCTTTTATTTCAGAGCCCTGGTAAATGATACTGCATTTGTTGTCAGGTATCTGCAGATGTTCATGAATAGTCTTCAATGTAAACTCAGATATCGCAACAATATGGTCTGTTTCATCCACCTGTTGCTGAATTGCATCGAGCGCGCTTTTTTTCTCACGATCACTTTTGTTTGGTTCAAACAAAAAGTTTAAATCATGAATGGTGACGATCGTCTTCTTTGCTTTCTTTCTTGGCCATACATTTCCATTCTGGTGAACGGCGTGCCATATGTCCATTTCCGGTGGATTGAACATATAACGGTCATACCATTTGTAGGGGATTTTCTTAAAATCTCCTTTATAGCTATCGAATGTATCCGGCAGATAATATAATAGTTGTTCATCTGCTGTTTTGAATTGCAGCAAACGTTGTCCGAGCTGTACACAAAAGGTGTACAGACCGTTATGAGGATATTTCAGTTTTTCTAAGTCTACTCCGATGCGATGCATATAAAATAAGTTAGTACAGACTACGATATATCTGCAGATAGTTCCTGGCCGTATTGTCCTGGTTCAGTGCTCCTGCATGTGCTTTCATTGCTTCAATGGGCTTTGTTGCATTAAAGTGCGCCATACCTTCTGTGAAGGTTTTTTGCATTGCAGTGTCTGTGAAATCATGGAAATAATAACTTAGTGGCCCACCTACTTCCGGCAGACTCGTTCTGTCAGAAAGGAAGCAGGGTTTGCCTTCACTCATGGCTTCGACTACCGGCAGACCAAAACCTTCCGCCAGTGACGGGAATGCAAATGCGGTACAATGATGGTAATACCAGTACCTGCTTTTATTGGAAATGCTGCCGATGATGTTTACACGATCTGTTACACCGTGTTGTGCTGCGGTACCAAGGATTTTTGCTTTGTATTCTTCGTCGAAGATAGGACCCGCAATGACCAGCTCGTACTCATTACCTACTAAAAGAGCTGGCAGCACATGGGCGTTTTTCTTCGCATCTATACTACCGATATTAAAGATAAAAGGACGCTGAGGACGGTATTCCGGCGCATCAAAATCAGGAAAGGTTTCCAGTACGCCGCCGTTGTAAATAACGCTGGCAGGTTTGTTGCGCAGATCAAGATGGCGTTTTATATCTTCCAGTACAAATTTGGAGATCGCTACTACATGATCAGCGCTGTCGATATTCCGTTGTACTTTCTTCAGAAAAGATTCCACCTTTTTAGGGTCCTTTTTTTCATGAATAAAGTTCAGATCGTGGATCGTCAGTACGTGCCCGATATTCTTGTTGGAGGGGCGGTAATGGGTTGACTGAAAGGAAGTGTGCCAGATATCCAGATAAGAGAACGACGGCATTATCAGACGGTGCAGTTTGCTCATCGTGATATACTGGTGTTCGTCTCCGAAGAAACCTTTCAGACCGGCGGGAACATAATAGGTTATTTTCTCGTCTTCAGCTTTGTTGCGAAGCAATGCATGGCCAAACTGTTTACAATACTCATAGAGTCCTGTATTGGCATATTTCATTGTCTCGCAATCAAACAATATATGATGCATGGAAAAAGTTTAACTTGATACTGAAGGTCTTAAGGCCCGTATAGTCCTGGTTTTCAGCATATCGGGCAAATATAGATAACATCTTTATATATTTCATTGGTAACGAGTAATTCTATAATTTAGGTTATATGACCAATTTTATTCCCATATTCCCGCTTGGCATTGTAGTATACCCGGACGAGCAGCTGAACCTGCACATTTTTGAGCCAAGGTATAAACAGCTTATAAAAGAATGTATCGCTGAAAACAAGCCTTTTGGTATTCCTTCTGTGGTAGACAGAAGAGTGGCGGAGTACGGAACACTGGTAGAGATCGTCCGGATCGAAAAAACATATGATAATGGCGAGCTCGATGTGGTGACACGTGGTATTAAAGTGTTCCGGATACTGGAGGTGATCAAAAGCATACCCGATAAAATGTTTGCCGGCGCCATTGTGAGTTACCCTGATAATCAGTCCGGTAGTAATGCGCGTTTACATGCCCAGGTGGTACATGCCATGAGGGAGTTACACAGCATTCTCCAGATCAGCAAGAACTTCCAGAAGGAAGAGGAAGCTTTGTCTTCCTATGATATGGCACATCATGTGGGGCTCTCGTTGACAGAGGAATACGAGTTACTGCATCTTTTACAGGAATTGCAGCGGCTGGAGTACCTGAAACGTCATTTACTGAAGGTGATCCCACTAATGGCCGAAATGGAACGATTGAAGGACAGGGTCAAGCTGAACGGACATTTCAGGAACCTGTCAACTGGTGAAGCATAGGCGTTAAACCGGCTTCGTTCCTCTTTTGCCAGGGATTATCTACATTTGGGGCCGAAAATGCCCAAACAGGCATTTTTTAATCAGTATTATGAATAACATTATAGCGCGCATCGCGTTGTTCTTTTCCCTGCTGACAATAGTAGCCTGTGAAAATGACATCAATGCCATTATGAACATGGACAAACAACTGGCCGCCGTAGAAGAGGGTAAGGATATTGAGTCCATGTACAGCCAGACTGGTCGTGTAAAGGCCAAGCTGACAGCCCCTACCATGCTCAGGCACCTGAAGCCGCCGGTATTCGTGGAATTCAACACCGGACTTAAAGTGCTGTTTTACAATGACACCCTTGGAGTAGAGAGTACGCTGACCGCCCGTTATGGCAAATACTTCGAAAATGACGCTAACGTCTTCCTGAAAGATCATGTAGTGGTTATCAATAAGAAAGGAGAAAGACTGGATTGTGAAGAATTGAACTGGGATTCCAAACAGCAAAAATTCCTTTCCAATAAACCGGTACGTATCAGTACGGTAACTGACACATTATACGGCACCGGACTGGAATCTAATCAGGACTTTAGTGATTATACAGTACTGCATCCGAGCGGTCCGTTTGTGATCCAGGACAGCACGATGATGCAATAAGATACAGGCTCACAGCCCTTAACGACAACGGCCCGACATTGTATGATACAATGTCGGGCCGTTTCGCTTTAACCTATTTTTAACCTAAAATTTTGTCTCTATAAAAACGCAAGAACCATGCCATTAAGTATGTGGAGGTAGAAGGTTTTTTTATGATATAATAACTTAAAGACATTTGTTGTACATATGCTGTATTTCATTGCATTCACACGGGAATTTGGGTGTTTTCACCAAATGGTGGTTTTGTGGTACTTGTGAGTCGAATATATTTGCGCAGGTTTTTCATAGGATATGGTTTAAATTATTGGGCGGTAGTCTTACCTGCCCTTTTTTTATTCTGTTAATTTTCATAGATTTAGCACCATGGACACAATCAACTGGGCAGATTTTGAAAAAGTACAGATCAGGGTAGGAACAATTATCGAAGTAGCTGACTTTCCAAGAGCGAAGAACCCTGCCTATCAGTTGACAATAGACTTTGGCCCCGAACTGGGGATTAAACGTTCCTCCGCACAAATCACCACCTTGTATCAGCAGGAAGAGCTGATCGGTAAACAGATCGTTGCCGTTGTTAATTTCCCCGTAAAGCAGATCGCAAACTTCTTTTCTGAATGCCTGGTTTTGGGTGTTTATGGTAATGATAAAGAAGTCATCTTACTCCAACCAGACAAGACAGTGGCAAATGGCCTGAAAATCGGGTAAATCGCTAACTGCTTGATACTATATTCACTATTATATATACAAGAAATACAATTATATTTTAATATAATATGATAATATTTAGTATATGATGGCTGACCTATCCAAACTGACCAGTTTACGAACTAAAATATAACGTTCACGGAAATGGGAGGTTACCGCATGAGGGCCTGCTATATCTTTGGTTCAGGTTTTTCATAGGATATGGTTAAAATTATTACAAGGGCGGTATTCTTACCGCCCTTCTACATTTTAAGCCGGTTTTTGCCCCTTTTTCCCTTCTTTTGAGCTAATACGCTTATAATCAATAAAAACATAAAAAACACCCCCTGAAAATGGGTATTTTTTCACCCGCAGATCCTTATACGTTCACCTTCTTTTTCTATACGTTCCCCAACTAAAATATAGCATTCACTAGAATGGGCTTTGCCTGTATGCAAAATACGCGCACCTTTGGTTCAGGTTTTTCAATAAAGATATGGTTAAAATTTTTCGGGGCTGTAGTCTTGCAGCCCCGTTTCTTTTTTTAGAAACTCCCACTCCTGCTACATTTCTCATTCTTTCCTGATAGTTTACTGTTGACGTTGCCTAAGAGATGATCTCTTATAGCATACCCTGCTTTTGACCCTTTTAAACTGTTCAGGGACCAAAACGTTAAACCGGAAAATTCATACGTTCACCGGAAAAAGATCCGCGTTTGACCTGATCCCCCATTTTCACCCCTTCCGGGAATAAAAAACGGCCGGTCAGCGTTATCCGACCAGCCGTCTAAAAAGCTATTTACAGCGCAATTACTTCGTGAAGTTTTCAGGGAAAGGACGCTCCAGGAGGTTGCGGTAGATAAAACGATACGCCTCGTTATCGCTGTGCTGCGACTTGACACTTCTCCAGCCGTGACGTTCTCCCGGATATACCATGAACTCAAAATGCTTGTTCAGGTTCTCCAGTTTGTCCACCAGCTGAATGCTGTTCTGCATGTGCACGTTGTCATCCATGGTGCCGTGTACGATACGGAGCAGTCCCTTATAACGTTCTGCATAGGTGATCGGGGACGTGATACGGTAGCCTTCAGGGTTTTCCTGCGGGGTATCCATGTAGCGCTCGGTATAGTGACTGTCATACAGGCGCCAGTCAGTTACCGCGAAATTGGCCATTCCATGGGTAAATACGTCTGCACCATAGGTCAGGGCCATACAGGTCATATAACCGCCGAAGCTGCCTCCCGTCATACAAACTTTAGAAGGATCGGCCCATGGCTGCGATTTCAGCCAGGTAGCTGCATCCATATAGTCCTCGATCTCATGTTTACCCAGCTGACGGTGTATATAGTTCATACCCATTTTACCCAGCTGACCGGAACTACGGTTGTCGATCGCTACCTGAATAACGCCTTCTTCTGCCCACCATTGGGTAGTCAGTGGCATCTTCCATGTGTCATATACGGTACCTGCGTCCGGACCACCATAAATACTGATCAGAATAGGGTATTTTTTGCCCTGCTCCATATGTAAAGGCATCGTGATCGTCATGGGCAGTTCCAGGCCGTCACGGGTCTTATAATACTGTAATCTGGTCGTTGCCAGGTTATACTGATCAAACTGACCGCCTTTAGCGTCACCCAGTTCGCGTACCACTTTTCCCTTGCTGTTCAGCAGGGCCATACGTGGCGGTGTTCCCAGGTTGGAATAGGTGGTGATGAAATAACTGCCGTTCGGGCTCACATCCACCGTGTGCATGTAGTCGCCAAAGGTCAGACGGGTAATAATGCCTGTTTTCAGACTTACCTGGTACAGGTCTGTACGTGGAGAAGCTTCTTTACGGGCAGTGAAATAGATTACCTGCTGTTTGTTGTCGATCGAACGGATATCCTTTACTGTCCAGTTACCGTCGGTCAGCTGCTTTTTCAGGGAACCATCCATATTGTGCCAGTACAGGTGTGCCCAGCCGGATTTATCGCTTCTCAGAATGAAACCTTTACTACCAGCCAGGAATGGAATAGCGTCATACCAGTCGATCCAGGTTTTCTGTTTTTCATCATAGATCTCTTTCTTTTTTCCGGTAGCAGGATCGATCTCGTAGATTTTCAGGTTATCCTGACCACGGTTCATCCACTGTACCCAGAGGCGTCCTTCAGGTGTAAAGAATGGCGCGCCAAAGTACTGGTCTTCCTTTTCATTGAAGTCAGACCAGAGGGTAGCACCACCACCAACAGGTACGGTGCCTATTTTCACAGCAGGGTTGGTATCACCGGCTTTAGGATAACGGGTGTTTTCCAGGTAGCCATGTTGCCCTTTTTCACTATAGATCGGGAATACAGGCACTTTGGAGTCGTCAAAGCGCATATAGGCGATATAGCGGCTATCAGGGCTCCACCAGAAAGCGCGGTATCTGGAAGCGCGACCCAGGATTTCCTCATAGTACACCCAGGATGCCCAACCGTTATAGATGACGTCAGAACCGTCAGTCGTATATCTGATCTCTTTTTTAGTATTGATCTCCACCGCATACAGGTCATTGCCACGGGTGAAGGCGACGTATTTACCATCGGGGGAGAGTGTAGGGTTCTTCTCCTGTGCGGTATCGCTGGTAAGTTGTGATTGTTGTCCTTCCGGAGATGTATAGATCACATCATTATTGCGTACTTCCACAGTGGCGCCTTCCGGAGGTGTTACATAAGGTTCGGATTTGCCGGTAGCAGCATCTACTTTCCATGCTTTCGAAGCGCCTCCTTCTGTACGGTACTGGATGTAATGGGTGTCATCTGCCCATCCTTTGATATTTGGTAGTGGTTGATAAAGGCCGGTTGCCTCTCCTTTGAATATCTGCCGGAACGTAAGATCTTTTTTGTCCTGTGCCTGCAGACTCAGACCGAGCAGGCTCAGTGCGGTGAAACACACTGACCCGTAACGTGTTGTATGCATAGTTTAGCTATTGTTGTAAGAAACAGCTAAAATAATTAAATAAAGAAAAGCTCAGTCTGAAATTACGGATGGATGGAGCAAAGCGGTTATTTTCCGGTATTACCTACTACGATCGCGCCTGCCAGTAGTCCGACGTCCTTCATGAACATCGTCAATGAGGTCAGGTCTTCAAATGCATGCGGTGTATGTACCAGCAGAATGACCAGGAAGATATAAAATGCCAGCAGGTAACCGGCTAACCTGACATAGCGGTTGATAATGAAGGCGATACCCGCCAGTAGTAAGGCCAGTCCGGTAATATATAACCAGATTTTCCCTCCGGGGATGGGAACTGCCGCTACCATGATATCAGCATGTACAAAGTGGATCAGGCCAAATAACGCCATTACGATGCCGTAGAGGATAACGGCGATCCTGGTAGGAATGAGTGCTTTCATACCGTTTGGGTTTAGGTCAAAGGTAGGGCAATGTAATGTACTGACAATGAAGGAGAAATGGAGATGAGGTGGACTTGATGCGTATGTAAGGAGGTTTTTATATAAAACAGGGCCTTCCCTGTTATAGAGAAGGCCCTGTCAGTATTGTCAGCAACCGGAAGCCGGTTGCATGGTAATCAAAGTATTATGCTGTTTTCTCAGGTTTCATCTGCGGGAAGAACAGTACATCCTGGATCGACGGCTGATTGGTCATGATCATGGTCAGACGGTCAATACCAATACCGATACCGGAGGTTGGCGGCATACCGTATTCCAGTGCACGCAGGAAGTCGTAGTCGATATACATCGCTTCATCATCACCACGTTCCATCAGTTTCACCTGATCTTCGAAGCGGGCGCGCTGATCGATCGGATCGTTCAGCTCACTATATGCGTTGGCCAGCTCTTTACCGTTTACCATCAGTTCGAAACGTTCTACAAGACCTTCTTTGCTACGGTGCTTTTTGGTCAGCGGACTCATTTCCACCGGATAATCAGTGATGAAGGTAGGCTGTACATAGCGGTGCTCACATTTCTCGCCGAAAATCTCATCTATCAGTTTGCCTTTACCCATGCTAGGTTTCACATAGATACCCAGTTGCACACAGGTAGCGCGCAGCTGATCTTCGTCCATGTTGCTTACATCGATACCGGTATGTTCCAGGATCGCTTCATACATGGTCACTCTGCGGAAAGGCGCTTTGAAGTTGATCACCTTCTCACCTACTGTTACTTCGGTAGTGCCATGGAGGGCAATAGCGATCTTTTCCAGGAGGGTTTCGGTCGTATCCATCATCCACTCGTAGTCTTTGTAAGCAGCGTACATTTCCATTACGGTGAATTCCGGGTTGTGGGTACGGTCCATACCCTCGTTACGGAAGTCTTTCGCAAATTCATATACACCTTCAAAACCACCCACGATCAGGCGTTTCAGGTACAGTTCATTCGCAATACGCATGTATAAAGGAATATCCAGCGCATTGTGATGTGTTTTGAATGGACGGGCAGTAGCACCGCCGGGAATAGGCTGCAGGATCGGTGTTTCCACTTCCAGGTAACCCAGGTTATTGTAGAAATCACGGATGGTTTGCATGATGCGGGTACGTTTAATGAAAACGTCCTTTACCTGCGGATTCACGATCAGGTCTACATAACGCTGACGGTATTTGAATTCCGGATCGGTTACAGCGTCAAACAGTTCACCGTCTTTCTCACGCACAACCGGCAGCGGACGAAGCGATTTCGCCAGCAGGTCCAGTGTCAGTACGTGGATGGATAACTCTCCTTTCTTGGTGATAAAGGCAAAACCTTTCACACCGATTATATCACCATGATCAAGTAACTTCTTAAATACAACATCATACAGGCTCTTGTCTTCGCCTGTGCAGATGTCATCACGACGAACATACAGCTGGATGGTGCCTGTATGGTCCTGCAACTCAACGAAATTGGCTTTACCCATGTCACGCACGTGCATGATACGGCCAGCTATACAAACCTCCTTGAACTGTTCTTTGGTCTCTTCCGTATACAGGGCCCTGATATTGGCAGCTGTATTGTTCACCGGATATTTTTCCGCCGGATAAGGGTTGATGCCCAGTTTCTCCAGTTCCTGCAGTTTCTCCCTGCGTATGATCTCTTGCTCGGATAATTGTGTCATGTGTACTGATTACAATAATTGGAGTGCAAAAATAGTCGATTTAAAGGGTAAATGAGCGAAACACGGGTTTGGCATCAAATTTTCATTATGTATGAGGCCCCCAATCAGGGATTCATCAGCTTTAAAACACAAACAGGATGAAAACCATCATCGTACCTACAGACTTTTCCGCTACTGCCTATAATGCCGCCCGTTATGCAATGGGACTGGCAGCGCAGATGGGTACCGCCCGTATTCTGCTTTACCATGCTTACGAACTGATCGTGCCCATCCCCGATGTGCCGACCTCTATCCCCATGGTAGATCCCAATGAGCTGAAAGCTGCCAGTCTGGAAGGGCTGGAACATATGAAACAGGACCTGCTACCTATATTACCGGGTGGCGTGGAACTGGATTACCGGGCGGACAATAATCTGCTGGCAGCCAGCATAGAAGAGCTCAGCAAGGAGGAAAAGGCCGATCTGATCATTATGGGCACCACCGGTGGTAGTCAGCTGGAAGAGATCCTGATCGGGTCCAATACCATCGATGTGGTAAAACATACCTCCTGCCCTGTTATGATCATTCCGTCCAATGTTTCCTTTCAACCGGTAAAAAGGATCGTTTTTGCGTGCGATTTCAAAAAAGTAGGTACCGGCACGCCGATCTATCCGCTGAAAAGGCTGTTAAATGTGTTCCAGGGAGAATTACATGTCCTCAATATCGACAAGGAAGGAAAAGGACTCGCCAGCGATACGCCGGAAGCCAGTTTGTTGCTGGACACCCTGCTGGAAGGTCTTCATCCAAAATATCATTTCATTGATCATTCGAATGTTGTACAGGGCATTATGGAGTTTGCGGACAAGGAAAAAGCCGATCTGATCATTACCATTCCCCGTAAACACGGGCTGTTTGAAAGTATCTTCAAACGCAGTCGTACGGCTCAGCTGGCATTCCATACGCATATTCCCATGCTGGCAATACATGAATAACTACCGCTTGTCCCTCCATTAAACCTGGAGGGTCCTTTTTGTTCTAACTTTATAGTAGCGCTTCTAAATATTGTTACTATTTTGCATATAAAACCACAACAATCCAGTCTATGTACAAGAAACTATGCGTTCTATTATTATCAGGTATAGCTTTCGTGCCCGCTACCCAGGCACAGCTGCTGAAGAAATTAGGTGAAGCAGCAAGCAGTGCAGCTTCCAAAACAGGTACATCCAATGTTACGCAGGGTGAAGCCGGCAGTGCGATCAAAGAAGCGCTGGCAAAAGGCGTGGCAAATGGTATCGCTAATCTGAACAAAACTGACGGTTTCTTTGGAAACGAACTCTATAAAATGTTGCTCCCGCCAGATGCGGTAAAAATCGGTAATACCCTCCGTGGTGTGGGTATGGGCGCACAGGTAGATAAGGCGATCCTGTCTATCAACCGTGCTGCTGAAAAAGCGGTAGGTTATGCAGCGCCGATCTTTGTGGACGCGATCAAGGAAATGAGCATCACTGATGCCCTGAAACTGGTATCCGGTGGTAACAACTCCGCTACTGAGTATTTCAAAGGCAAAACAACTGACAAACTGAAAGCGGCCTTCTCTCCTGTAGTGAAAGGTTCACTGGATAGCACCAGCGCTACAAAATATTATGGCGATATCGTCACTGCGTACAACAAGCTGCCAACTACCTTCAACAAGGTAAACCCTGATTTACAGGACTATGTAACAGGTATGGCGGTAACTGCATTGTTTGACCAGATCGCGAAAGAGGAATCTAATATCCGCGCTAATCCGGCTGCAAGAACAACTGACCTGCTGAAGAAAGTATTCGGCAGCAGCTCCAGCAGCAAATAAGGATTGTTGAACGATTTATAAAAAAGCCCCGTATCACCTGATACGGGGCTTTTCTATTGTCTTTACGTGTATACACACTTATTGTGCGCCGGCCAGTAATACCTGCCAGGCTTCCTGTATCTGGCCTTTTTCGAGTAGTTGCTGTGCATGACGATGGAGCTCTTTTTCCATTTCATCAGGCGTGATACTGTAGTACTGAAAGATGTTCTTCAGATGATCATCTTCAAATGCAGGATCAATTTCCGGTTGTATGTGTACATTGGCCAGTTGTCCGAGGTTGTTGCCTGTAAGAATGCTGCTTTGTCTGATAGACAGCGGCAATGCATCTATACCGATGCCGAGTGACATATTAGGCTTGGCTACTTCGAATACGGCTGCACCGGATGCACGACAGTAATAATCGCCTCCCATACGGGCTACGAGGTCGATCTTATGCGGATCGATACTGCCGGCTTCATTCAGGATCTCATCGTTAATGTGTATCATTACTGCTTCGCAGATGATCAGATTACCTGCGCCGCCTTCAGTACCCTGTGTCAGTACTTCTTTTACTTTACACTCAAACTGTACGGGACTTTCCTTTACGCGGAAAGGTTTCACTTTTTCAGCAGCGATGGGCGTAAATCCTGACTTCTCAAATTCGTTCGTTCCCTTTGGATATTCGCAGCTGGAAAGAGATGCCTGTTGTACCATGGAATAGTTCACCACATTGATGACCACTTCCATCGTTTCCAGGATATTTTCCAGTGTGTGTTTGGTGGTATTGTCACGTACCCTGCGTGCAGGGGAAAAGATCAGTGTAACAGGGTTGCTGCCAAAGATATTGAAGAAGCTGAAAGGCGACAGATTAGGCCTCCCCTCTTTATCAACGGTGCTGGCAAAGCAAATGGGTCTGGGTGCAATAGCGCCCTGCAGGTATCCCTGTAGCGCCGCCGTTGGCACCTGTCCTGGAATGAGTTGCATGTGGTCTTATTATTTTTTCAACTGCAGAATGGAGAAGTCTGTTTCTTCTGCTACAATTGTATTTGTCAGTGTACCCAGTCCGTCGATATCCATTTCCACTACATCGCCTGGTTGTAACCATTGTTCCTGGTAATCAGGATTTTCACGTTTACCCGTGCCGTTCAGTTCAAGGAAACAGCCGGTGCCTACGGTACCGCTGCCTATTACATCGCCCGGATAGATATTGGCGCCGTATGCGCAACGTTCGATGATCTCTGCGAAGGTCCAGTCCATGTCGCCCATGTTGCCTTCACTTACCTGTACGCCGTTTACGCGGCAGGTCATTTTCAGGTTATAGTTTTTACCGGTATGTCCTGGTTTTGCCGGAATAAGGAGGTGTTCCAGTTCATCTGGCGTAACCAGCATAGGGCCTATCACTGTGCTGAAATCCTTGCCTTTGGCCGGGCCCAGATTAAGCTTCATTTCTTCCATCTGTAGCGTGCGTGCGCTCATATCGTTCATGATCATAAAGCCGCCGATATAGTTGTCTGCTTCAGCTGCCGGTACGTTGCGACCGAATTTGCAGATAACGATCGCTGCTTCCAGTTCGAAGTCCAGTTTATCGAAATGGTCAGGCATACACAATACATCGCCGGGGCCTTGTATCGCGTTATGATTGGTGAAATAGAAGATCGGGTACTGATCAAATTCAGGGATCATGTCGACCCGGCGGTTACGTCTTGCAGCAGCCACGTGCTGTCTGAAGGCATATCCGTCGCGACAGGATGTTGGCGCAGGAACAGGCGCCAGTATTTCCACTGAACCGTAAGGGATCGGGGTGGCGGAGCCGATGTGTTTTCCCGCCTTCAGCTGTGCATCGATTTCGAGGGCAAGGTCTATTACTTCTTCCCAGGAGAGTAAGAACATCTGCATGTTGCCAGGCAGATTGGGGTGCAGGTCCTGTGTGTTATACAGTTTATCGCCAATTAAAATGGCCAGGTGGTCAGCTTCATCCCGTAGATAACTAACAAGTTTCATAATAAGTAGTTGGTTCTGGTTGTATGATCTGTAAATATATGTCAATTAGGAATTAAGAATCGGGCATTCATTCATTAATGGGCTTCGGGCGCACAAATGAGGTCTGTTCAGGTAAATGTCTCCTGCTATATATGGACGTGTGATCGTCAGCGAATGCCTGATTATTTGGAAAGATTGTTGCCGGATAATTTCCAGACCTGACTATAGGGGATATTGTGGCAGCGGGCGTTTATTATCAGGGACAGGTTGGTCGTGTATTGATAATTAATGTCTTCCTGTGCAGGCGATCGTGGGTTGATATGGAAGATATGATAAGCAGATTTATCTGAGAATTTGTGCAGGTAGCTTAGGGAAATTCGATAAATTACGGTGTATTCTCATGACAAACGGACATTACGGACAGGCATATTTATCAATCAATAAAAGCTGTTAACACCGTATCTATTAGTACCCCATTCACCCTTCCGGTCTTCTGATGGACATAAATAGATATTCACATACCCGCCCGACGCATAAGATCGGCATAATATTCGCGGGAGCATTTTTTCGGCATAAGTTAGAACAGATCAGGAAACCAACATGTCATTCGTTTAGGCACTTATTTGCATTAAATAAAGGAGTTATGAAGTTTGATAAGATTAAGAACAAGGGACAGGCGAGATTATTTGAAAGCAGGTATCTGGAGATGCTCACCAAAACACACCCCCTGGTTATCTGGGCCATGTACATCCCCATCATAGGTTACATGCTATTTTACAGTTACGACACATTAGGATTCAGTATTACCCGCGTGGTGACTATTTTCCTGGGTGCTATGTTTTTCTGGACTTTATTTGAATACCTGATGCACCGCTATTTGTTCCATTTCAGTAGCGACAACCAGAAAGTAAAGCGATTCATCTACGTTATGCACGGTAATCATCATGAGTACCCGCGTGACAAACAACGTTTATTCATGCCGCCTGTGCCCAGCCTGGTCCTGGCCTCGGTCATTTTCAGCGCACAATATGTTTTTCTCAGGGAGTACACTTTTATGTTCTTCCCGGGGTTCATGCTCGGATACCTGATTTACGGCAGTATGCACTATGCGATCCATGCATGGAACCCGCCGGCAAAGTTCCTGAAACCATTATGGCGTAATCATCACCTGCATCACTATAAAGGTGATGAGAAAGGTTTTGGGGTAAGTTCCAGTATATGGGATTATATATTCGGTACCAGTTTTGACCTCGGGAAAGAAAAAGAAGACAAGGAGAAAGTGCGGGAACTGATGTTCAATAAATAATCCTGTTACCATTTCTCCTCTCCGTCATCGGGGGGAGGCTGGCTATATTTTTTACGGGAAAGGACCTTTTCCTGTTGTCTTTCTATCAGTAGTGCAGCTATCTTTCTATAAACACCGGGTGTCAGGTCAGCCTCCAGTACCTGCCGGATACTGAATTCAGAGACATCTACTTTATAAAGCAGCAGCACAAATTGTTGAAAGTCGGCACTGATCAGCTGTTCAAGCTTTTCAGCGAGGGCCTCTTCCAGCTGATCGTAGGTCATACCGTCGGGCATTGGCAGACCGGCATCCGCTGATATCTGTTGAGCCGTTTCCGGAAGTAATTGCATCATACAGCACAAAAATAAAAAGGTCCGCTATTAGCGGACCTTTTTTCTGTATTATTTCATTTGTTTGATCTTGTAGGAGGAGTTGGTGACTATTTTCACCGGTACCTTGATATCTTTCTTGATACGTTTGGCTTTGTTGGCCTTATAGGTATACGTACCGTTCATTTCCATATTCTGTGCACAGATGCTTGGTAAGCCGGTGTTGCGATCGATCAGGTAGTTGGTCATGATATCGCCTTCTACTTCCGCGGTGGCCGTGATGCCGTCTTCGATGGTGAAAGTCTCCACTTTGTTGGTATGTACTTTACCTGTACCGGAGATCTTCGCAGTCTGGGCGTCCCAGGTTTGCAGGTTCCAGTAAAGGTCTATATCCCCTACCAGTCCTGTACGGATAGGTACGGTTTCTTCCCAGCGGGTGCCTGTCTTGATACTGCGTACCGGATAGATCACCAGCAGTTGTTCCAGCCAGGTGCGGAAGGCCGCTGTTCCAAACTGGTCTTTCATCAGTTTCTTGTAAGCTTCCCTTTCATCTTCTTTCAGACTGGAGAAGGTTGCGGAGGCTTTATCCAGCAGTTCATCCAGACCGGTGATCTTATTGATAAATCCGGAGTTGGAGATATCTACGGTGAACGGGTGGTCTATGATGCTTTTCAGAGCCGCCTGGAAAGGTTCTTTATCGTTGGGAACACCGGCATCTACCAGGATGTTCTGATTCTTAGCATTGAAATTGAATTTCAGTTCTTTATACCTGAATTCAAGGTAGAGATGTCCGTCTGCCACATCTGACACCTGGATACTGATACTGTTGTTGAAATCGCGGGAAACACGCTGCATAATATCGTCTACGGTCGTGTATGTCTCACTGCGGCTTTCCTGTTTCAGTTCAAACTGCTGGCCTTTCTGAAAATTGTAGGCAAGGTCGATATAATCTCTTTTTTCTTCCTGATTCTGGGCTGTTGCTGGAAGTGCCAGCACGGCGCCCATTGCCATTGACACCAAAAATCGCTTCATCATTGCGCTATATTTATTAAACATACTTTTCTATTACTCCCAGGCCAAACAATGCGAAGTCGTATTTCGCCGGGTCCAGTGGGTCCAGCTGCCTGAGTTGCTCTGTAAGGGCGATCGCCGTTTTCCAGTCAGATTTGGCGGCGGGAATCAAACCCAGTCTGGTGGCTACTCTGCCAACATGCACATCCACAGGACATACCAATTGCGATGGCTGGATATGCTCCCATAATCCAAAATCCACGCCATTTTCGTCCTTCCTCACCATCCAGCGAAGGTACATATTCAATCTTTTACAGGCGGAATTTCTCGCAGGAGTGGAAATATGTTTACGTGTACGTTCAGGATGCTCCGGTAGGAAGAACATATGATGAAATCCGCGCAGGGCATTTTCGATCGTATCGTCTTCCGGGGTAATGTGGCCACTGAAAGCGAATTCCAGGGAAGTAATGTCGTTGTAATACCCTTGCAGGAACTCTACAAAATACATCAGGTCCACCCCGTTAAAAGTGCGGTGGCAGAACTGAAGGAGTTTCATCCGTTCCCTGGGCTTGTGGTTTTTGATGAAGTCATAGGGTGCGTCGTCCATCAGCTTCAGGAGGTCCGTACACTTATTGATGATAGTGGTACGGTTGCCCCAGGCCAGTATGGCTGCGAACAGACCAGAAATTTCGATATCCTGAAGTTGGGTAAACCTGTGCGGTATACTTATCGGGTCGCCCGGTATAAAGTCAGGATTGTTGTATTGCGCTGCTTTTGCGTCCAGAAAGGTCTTCAGTTGGTCAAATTTCATAATGGTCTGCTCGGTTTTTGTGCTGATTGTGTCGGGAGTGCATTACTCTGGCTGCCCGAAAAATAAGCAAAGATGTTCATACTATATCAATTTATATAGATAACGAATTATATATTATAGTTAATTGATAATGAGTATTTGTGAGTATTTTTTGTTGTAAGCACCGGTTAACAAGGCTTCCGGGGTATTGGTTTTTATTTTTAAAGGCATGTTAATTATACACTCTTATACCGCATAGTGTTGACCAGGGATGATTTTTTTGTCTATTTCAGGTGTCTGATAGCGAATCAGTTATTGCAGAGTATGGTGTGTGAACATTAAAAAAAGATGGAGGAACGAACGCCTGGATAGCTGGTGTTCGTTCCTCCATCAGGAATATTGCTTGTCTGTCTTCTTATCCGATTGCTTTGGACAGGTCCGCGATCAGGTCTTCTGCATCTTCAATGCCTACACTCAGACGGATCAGTGAGTCTACCAGTCCGTTTGCGATCCTTTCTTCACGGGGAATGGACGCATGGGTCATACTGGCCGGGTGTCCTATCAGTGACTCTACGCCTCCCAGTGATTCTGCCAGGGAGAACAGGTGGGTGCCACTCAGTACTTTAAAGGCCGCTTCCTGGCTGTCATCTTTCAGGGTGAAAGAGATCATTCCGCCGAAGTCCCTCATCTGCTGTTTGGCGATATGATGGTTCGGATGGTCTTCAAATCCGCACCAGTATACTTTCGCCACTTTCGGATGCTGGCGGAGGAACCGGGCGATAATAGCGCCGTTCTCACAATGACGCTGCATACGTACGTGCAGGGTTTTGAGCCCGCGTAATACGAGGAAGCAGTCCTGCGGACCAGGTACCGCGCCACAGCTGTTCTGTATGAAATAGAGTTGTTTGGCGAGTTCTTCTTCTTTTACCACGATCGCTCCGTGTACCACATCGCTATGGCCGCCAATGTATTTGGTAGCACTGTGTAAAACGATATCAGCGCCCAGGTCCAGCGGGTTTTGCAGGTACGGAGAGGCGAAGGTATTATCTACACAAAGCAGCAGCTTGTTTTCCTTTGCGATCTTTGCGCTGGCGGCGATATCAATGATATTGAGCAGTGGGTTGGTCGGTGTTTCTATCCAGATCAGCTTTGTGTTTTTGTTGACATACTGCCGGATGTTTTCAGCATCCTGCATACCAATGAAATGGAACTTAATACCATAGCGTTCGAATATTTTGGTAAATATGCGATAGGTGCCACCATAGAGGTCATTGGAGGCAATGACCTCATCACCAGGCTGCAGCAGTTTCATCACTGCATCTGTAGCGGCAAGACCACTACCAAAGGAAATACCGTATTTACCATTTTCGATGGCAGCCAACGCATTCTGTAACGCATCACGGGTGGGGTTTTGCGTACGGGCATATTCATATCCTTTATGGTCGCCCGGTGCATTCTGCACATACGTGGACGTCTGAAAGATCGGGGTCATGATCGCCCCGGTTGAAGGATCAGGGGTAACGCCTGCATGTATAAGTTTTGTTCCCAGCTTCATTCCTGAAATATTTTAGTATTTAGACGATTCTTTTCGACAGCTCCAAAGGTACTAATTCCGGCATTCCGGCGCCGGTCCATCCCTTTATTTGTGCAAGGTGTTATATATCAAATCAGATACAAAAAAATACAAATAAGTACTTCTACGCAGATGCAGACTGAGGTATAAATACGGGCCATGGTGGCCGTTTTTGTCCTTTATCGCTTTTAAAAATCCCTTTACGGATGAAATCGCCACTTTCACGAACAAAATTTGTTCACTCAGCCGAAACCGTAGTTTCCGCGCAGTAATTCGAACTACATTTGAAAAGGTTTTTCATAGGATATGGTTAAAATTCGTGGGCGGTAATCTTACCGCCTATTTTATTACTAAAAACGAAGAGAGCGGAAGTGCATACTCCCGCTCTCTTTATTTTTATACGAACTGCTTTTCGTTATTTCTTTTTGCCGGTGGCCGGTGTTTTGTCTGACCATTTGATAGGCAGGCTTACACTGGTGGTGTCCCAGGCTACTATGAGGTTAGCGCCATAGTCTGCTTTTTCGAATACGATACTGAATGGTTCAACAGGTGTGCTCAGTTTTACAACAGGTACTTCTGCTCTTGCCACATCTTTCTTTTCATCGTATTTGAAAGCGCCCCAGATATCCGTTTCACGGTTCACGATCATGGTCCATTTCTGTTCGCCTAATATTGCGTACATGGTATAACGGCCTTTAGGGATGTTCTTACCACCGATATTAACAGGACGATAGAATTCTATTTCTGTGGCCTCGTTGGCGCCCAGACGATAGATCTCGCCATAAGCTTCCAGTTCACCGAAGATCTTTCTTCCTTTCTTTTGCGGACGGCTGTAAATAACGCGCGCCACAAGTGTGCCTGGTTCGCCTTTCACCTTTACCACATAGGGATACATTACCGGATAGTATGCCATGTCCATAGGGCTCGCATCGAGAGGCGGCATCTTTTTGTCCTGGGCATTGGTGGTCAGGCTGGTGAGACCTGCTATAACGGTAAGCAGCATTAAGCGCAGTAAACTTTTCATTGTTGGCTATCAATTCAGTTGTTACAAAATATGTGCAAACCTACGATTTAATGCGGGTATGTTTTAACGAATGCAACCAATTCAGGAAAGAATGTTCTGTAATGATCGGCCAGTTCATCATAATGCTGTTTAAGTACTTCAAATGGCGCATCAGCCGTCACTTCCAGGAATTTTGCCCGGTGTACGATACCGTTGAAGCTCTTATAAATACCGTCCATAAGCCTGTAACCATACAGCCAGTCATATTGCTGCATATGACGAAATACCTGCTGAAACACAGGTGGTAGTATATCATGTTGTTGCGCAACAGTACGGTATATCTGTTTGGTAAAGGCTGATAAGGACTGCTCTGAAAAGATACTGGTATCGGTAGCGAGGAAATGATCATATACAATGTCGATAAAGACGGCGCTGTATCGTCCGCAGGAGGCCTGAAAATATTCTCTGGCGGCCAGTGTCACGGGATGCGTATCTGTAAATGTATCGATCGCGCGATGCAACTGTATGCCCTGCTGAATACCCGGATCGTATTCCTGCCAGTGTTTGCCTTTCACATAATCAGCTATCATATTGCCCACTATCAGGGACTGATCATTGAAAGAAAGATATGCGTGGGCCAGGTAGTTCATGTACTGAAGGTAAGAATTAGGAATTAGGAATTACGAATTAGGAATTACGTTTGAACGAGCATCAATTGATAGTAATTGTATCACTAAGGCAAATACTGGACCGTAATGACCAACAATGTTATTGCTTGCTATTAGGGCTTTTTATAACAGATGGCTAACCAATTCCTAATTCCTAATTCGTAATTCCTAATTGATTTCCGCCGTTCATCGTTACACTGTCCAGTTTAACAAAAGCTTAACGCGGACGCTTGCAACAATCGTCGTTTCAGTGCAACATCTGTATGGCAAAGGAAGTATATGAAAAGACAAGGTAAGTTGAATATGATTCTGTTACAGATGCGAATTACCAATTAATCTAGCGTCTCCATTTAACACAAAGCATTTGACCCCGCCCCATTCTTGCATGTACCTTTACATCACAAAACCAAACCTAAAAGTTTCCGCCATGAAACCGATCAAATCAATTAACCTCAGTGCACCTGCGGGTGCTACACGACTGTCTTTCGGTCGTATCAGCAACATGTTACTGTTATTTGTTGCCGCTCTTCTTTTCAGTACACAGCTCACATTTGCGGCCAGCAAGGAAATGGAGGCCAGCAGTAAATTGAAGAATGCACTCAGCAAAGAATTCTCGGGTGCTTCAGATGTGAAATGGTACAGCGAAGACAACAAAACCTTTATGGCCAAATTCACATTGAAAGAGCGTAATGTGACCGCTTACTTCGATAAGGAAGGAACGCTGCTGGCTACCCGCCGCTATATAGCGGAAGAGCATCTGCCAATGGCTGTGACCAACAAACTGGCAAAACGTTATCCGAACGAAAAAGTACGCTGGGTGGTAGAATTCGAAAGCGATGGTAACACTGTGTACTATGTAACACTGGAAGGCGACAAGACCTGGAAAGTGATCAAATCAAGCGCAGGTGGCGACATGAGCGTACACCAGCACCTGAAAAAAGTTTAGACATCAGTTCATCAGTTGAAAAGTCCATAGTCAAGGTAGTCCATAGTAGCGCCAGCTATTATGGGCTATTTTTTTTAATTCATTACCTTTGCGCTTCTTAGGGAATTTAAACTATTTAAACGGACATGAATAAAGGGCCTATTTCTCAATTTATCCAGCACCACTACCGCCACTTTAACGCGGCCGCACTGGTGGATGCTGCCAAGGGATATGAAACACATTTGCTGGAAGGCGGTAAAATGCTGGTATCCCTTGCAGGTGCTATGAGTACTGCCGAGTTGGGCATCTCCTTCGCGGAAATGATCCGCCAGGGTAAAGTTGATATCATCTCCTGCACAGGCGCTAACCTGGAGGAAGATATCATGAACCTGGTAGCACATACACACTACAAAAGGGTTCCTAACTACCGTGACCTGAGCCCCCAGGAAGAATGGGACCTGCTCCAGGATGGTTTTAACAGGGTGACTGATACCTGTATTCCGGAGGAAGAAGCTTTCCGCCGTATACAAGAGCATATTCACAAGATCTGGAAAGACGCTGATGATAAAGGCGAACGTTACTTCCCGCATGAGTACATGTACAAACTCCTGCTGAGCGGCGTAATGAAAGAGCATTATGAGATCGATCCAAAGAACAGCTGGATGCTCGCTGCTGCTGAACGTAATATTCCGATCGTTGTACCAGGATGGGAAGATAGCACCATGGGTAACATCTTCGCTTCCTACATCATCAAAGGTGAACTGAAAGCATCTACCATGAAGAGCGGTATCGAGTACATGGTATGGCTGGCAGACTGGTACCGTAACAATTCCGCTGGTAAGGGCGTAGGCTTCTTCCAGATCGGTGGCGGTATCGCGGGTGACTTCCCGATCTGCGTGGTGCCAATGATGTACCAGGACCTGGAATGGCATGATGTACCTTTCTGGGGCTATTTCTGCCAGATCTCTGACTCCACTACTTCTTACGGTTCTTACTCCGGTGCAGTACCGAACGAGAAGATCACCTGGGGTAAACTGGATATCAACACACCGAAATTCATCGTTGAATCTGATGCTACGATCGTAGCTCCACTGATATTTGCTTACCTGCTCGGCTGGTAAGTGCTGATGCCAGAAGGCTGACGCAAAGGCAAACGCTGACCACTGCATTTTTTTGCGGTGCTCGGCGTTTTGTCTTTTATAAGACTATCACTTTTAATACGAAAAGCGTATATTGTACCCTTATAACTTCCAAAAATGAAAAACATATTTCCACTATTAACAGTGGCGGCCGCAGTAAGCTTCAGCGCCTGCCAGTCTGGTACAAAAACCGATAATAATTCAGCAGATAGTATGAGTACCAAGCAAGACAGTCTTTCTCAGGGCCAGATATCAGATGCGAAATTTGATACCACCATCGACGGCAAACAGGTGAAATTATATCACCTGAAAGGTAAAGGGAACATCCAGGTAGCCATTACCAACTATGGCGCAAAGATCGTAAGCCTGCTCGCTCCTGATAAACAGGGACAGCTGGCCGACGTTGAACTGGGTTATGATAATGCCGCTCAGTATGTAAGCACCAAGGAAAGATATTATGGTGGTATCGTTGGTCGTTATGGCAACCGTATCGCTAAAGGCAAGTTCAAAGTGGATGGTAAAGAGTATACCCTCGCTACCAACAATGGCGTTAATCACCTGCATGGTGGTAAAGTAGGTTTCAATGATGTTGTATGGGACGCTGAGCAGCCAAATGACCACACCCTGAAACTGCACTACGTATCAAAGGACGGTGAAGAAGGATACCCTGGTAACCTGGATATCACACTGACTTACGAACTGACAGACAGCAACGAAGTTAAGATCGATTATAAAGCCACTACCGATAAGGCAACTGTGGTAAACCTGACCAACCACTCTTTCTTTAACCTGCATGGCGCGGGTAATGGTGAGATCAATGATCATATCATGTATATCAATGCTGATAAGTTCACACCGGTTGACAGCACGCTGATCCCTACAGGTAAACTGCAGGCGGTAAAGGGTACGCCGATGGACTTTACCACACCAACCAGAATTGGTGAAAGAGTAGACGCTGATTTCGAACAGCTGAAATTCGGTAAAGGGTACGATCACAACTATGTACTGAACAAAAAAGGTAAAGAACTGTCTCTGGCTGCTACTGTAGAAGAGCCAACCAGCGGCCGTACCCTGGAAGTATGGACAACTGAGCCTGGTGTACAGTTCTACGGTGGTAACTTCCTGGACGGTACCGATAAGGGTAAAGAAGGTAAAACTTATGTACACCGCGGTGCATTCTGCCTGGAAACACAGCACTTCCCTGATTCACCAAATCAGCCAACATTCCCTTCAGTAGTACTGAAACCGGGAGAAACCTATACTTCTACCTGTGTGTACAAGTTTGGTGTAAAATCTTAATCAATTATGCAGGCTGCTGCCTGGCGTTTTTAGAGATATCAGCACAGAGGGTGTCCGCCGCATGGTGGACACCCTCTGCTTTTAGGCCATGTCAGCCCCGGGTTCTTCGTTCGTTTTGCTTAATTTCTTCGATTACACCCTTATTATACCGGCATTACGCCGTTACCGCTCCGTTCATGAACGAAGAGATAGCGGCATAATGACGGTGTAGTAACGTTATTATACGAAGAATATATCCGGAAACGGGCTCAGAAAAAGAGGTCTGAGGCAATACCATCGGCAAAAAGACGGCCTTCCGGCGTCAGTACCAGGTTATCGTTGCGGAGCACCATCCAGCCTTTATCGATAAAAGTGCGGGACAATTGCAGCAGGGTATCCCGTTTGTCTGTACCGAAACGTTCTTCGACTACCGGCAATATGCAGCCCTGTGAGGTGCGCAGGGTGGTCATGATGTATTCGTTCAGCATCATTACAGGGGTCAGTTCTTCCAGTTCGAAAGGCACCTTGTCCTGTTCCAGGCTTTTGATATACAGTGCGTTGTTGGCAATGTTCCATTGGCGGGAGACGCCATTGAAGGAATGTGCGGAAGGGCCCAGTCCGAGGTAAGGTTGTCCCTGCCAGTAACTGCTGTTATGACGGGAGTGCCAGCCGGGCAGGGCGAAGTTGGATATTTCGTAATGCTCATAGCCGGCTTTTGCCGTCCATTGCATGAGTTGTTCAAAATGACGGGCAGCTTTATCGGAGTCTACGGCAGCTACTTTCTTTTTCCGGATAAACTGGTCCAGCGCTGTGCCGGGTTCTACGGTCAGGGCATAACACGAAAGGTGTTGTACGCCCAGGTCGATGGCTTGTTGCACATTGGCCGCCCATCCTTCATCGGTCAGGGTCGGTCCGCCATATATCAGGTCGATGGTCAGGTTATTAAAACCGGCCGCTTTTGCGTTGATGATACATTGCAAGGCCTGCTGACTATCATGCGCACGGTTCATCCAGCGCAGGTCCGGTTCATGAAAGGACTGTATCCCGATGCTCAGGCGGTTGATACCTGCGGTGCGGAGGGCGTCCAGCTTTTCAGGTGTAAGATCATCCGGATTAGCCTCCAGTGTGATCTCTGCATCCGGATTGACGGGGAAGGTATCCCGAAGTTTGCTGAGCAGCAGTTCTATATCTGCCTGGGGCAGCATACTGGGGGTACCGCCACCGAAATAGATACTGCTGACCGGGGCGCCGGAGAGGTAATTGCGTTGCAGATCGATTTCCCTTAAAAGTTGCTGTACCAGTGCTGGTTGCTGCGACAATGAAGTGGAAAAATGGAAGTTACAATAGTAACAAGCCTGCTTGCAAAAAGGAATATGTAGATAAATACCTGCCATCTGAAAAAAAGAGTGTGCCGGTACAGACCGGTAAACCCTGTAAATAAAGTGAGTGTAGCTTAAATAAGTATATGGTAACTATAGTATATCAACTAGTGACCATGGACTATTTTTATATCTTTGCAAACGACAAATTTACTGCATTAAAAAATATTCACGGTGCGACGCTGGTTATTGTTTCTGTTCATTCTACCCTGTTTACGTTTGGCGGCTCAGACGGATAGCTCCGCAAAGCCGGCTCCTGCTGTGCAAAGCGCTCCTGTGAAGGTACAAAGTGCCCCCCGGGATACCTCAGTAAAGCCTGTGAAGAAGAAGGCGCCGGTGATCAAAAAAGACAGTACGGGCCTTGGCGCGCCTGCGAGTGTGTTAAAACCTGCTACCCCTGCTACTCCGGTAAGTACTACTACTGCACCTGCGGTCACTGCACAAAAAACAGTAGCGGCTGTGCCTGCTCCAACGGGTGACAGTGCTGCAAAAGCAGCTGCTGATAGTATGCAGCAGCAGGCTGCTGTACCTTTACATCAGGATACGGAGTACGATCTGTACCTGAAAAAGCTGGCGACTACCAATATTTTCCTGAAAAGCGATAAGCCTACCCGGCTGGATGTCAATAAAGTGAGGGTATATGAAGATCTGGACTGGCTGGTATATGTGATGGCGGGCGTTGTATTGTTACTCGGTATTATCAGGCTGAGCTATCTGAAATATTTCTCCGATCTGTTCCGGGCATTTATGAACCCGACGCTTAGTCAGCGACAGCTGAAAGACCAGTTATCTCAGTCCCCGTTCCCTAACTTTTTGCTCAACGGCTTTTTTGTGATCAGTCTGGCTTTGTACCTGTACCTGTTGATGTACCGTCAGCAGTATATCCCGGCAAATACGGCCTGGATGGCGATTCCGGGACTGGTCGTACTGGTGGCGGCTGTATACAGCGTGAAATATGTGATGTTACGCTTCTGCGGATGGCTGTTTGGCAGTACGGAACTGGCGGATGCTTACATTTTCATATTGTATCTTATCAATAAAATATTGGGCATTTTACTGGTGCCTTTCCTGGTGATACTGGCATTCTGTAAGCCTGAATGGTCAAAACCATTTATGTATATGTCTGTAGCATTTATTGTGTTACTCGTTGCATATCGCTATATCCGGTCATATTCAGTGGTAAAACAATACTTATCTTTCAGCAGATTGCATTTTTTTCTTTACCTTTGCGCATTCGAAGTAGCGCCGGTTCTAATAATAACTAAGGTGTTGCTGGTAGCGTTAACTGGTGGTCTATGATTATTAAAACTGCCTATTGTTAACACAAGAGCATAAAAACGTATGATTAAAGGCGGGCCAAAAAAAGATTTGCAAGCAAAGCATATTCAGACAATTCTAATTTCCCAACCTAAGCCTGAAACAGAAAAATCACCTTACTTTGAACTAGCTAAAAAATTCAATGTTAAATTGGATTTTTATCCGTTTATAAGGGTGGAGGGACTGTCCGCAAAAGAGTTCAGGAAACAGAAAATAGATATCCCGAACTTTACGGCTGTAATTTTTACCAGCCGCAATGCAGTGGATCACTTTTTCAGGATCTGTGAGGAAATGAAAATTAAGGTTTCCCAGGACTGTAAGTATTTCTGTATCACGGAGGCAATTGCTTTGTATTTGCAGAAATTCATCCTGTACCGGAAACGTAAAGTATTTTATGGTGCAGACGGCTCAACGAAGAGTTTGCTGGAAGTGATGAACAAGCACAGGGACAATGAGAAATTCCTGTTCCCAAGTTCTGACAGTCAGCGTAAAGACATCGAAGAGTGGTTAAAAACCAATAAGTGTGAATACGCTACCGCTACCCTCTATAAAACTGTCTCCAACGACGTAAAGGAAATACTGGGGGCGACCGATTACGACATGATCGTTTTCTTCAGTCCTTATGGTGTAAAATCGCTGTTTGAGAATGTTCCGAAATTTGAGCAGAACGGTACCCGTATTGGTGCATTCGGCCCAACTACCTCAGCAGCTGTTGAAGAGGCTGGTTTAAGACTGGACGTAAAGGCTCCTGCACCTCAGGCTCCTTCCATGGTAGCAGCGCTGGAACAGTATCTGGCGACGATCAACAAAAAATAACACGAAAATCACGGTAAAATATTACACGGAAAGGGACAGCGAAAGCTGTCCCTTCTTATATTTGGGGTAGTGAAGAATTACCGTTAAGAACAGAAGTAAGACCAAAAATTGCGTAGGTAACAGAATAACCATTCACTGTGAACAGATTAGCGAAAGAAACCAGTCCGTACCTGCTGCAACACGCGCACAATCCTGTAGATTGGTATCCCTGGGGGGAAGAGGCGCTGCAGCGGGCAAAAACCGAGGATAAACCTATATTAGTCAGCATTGGGTACGCCGCCTGCCACTGGTGTCATGTTATGGAGCGTGAAAGCTTCGAACATGAAGAGACCGCGCGTATCATGAACGAGCATTTCATTAATATTAAAATAGACAGGGAAGAACGTCCCGATCTGGACCATATCTACATGGATGCGGTACAGACTATGACGGGTTCAGGCGGATGGCCTTTGAACGTTTTCCTGACACCCGATAAACTGCCTTTTTATGGCGGGACCTACTTCCCTCCTGTCAAGGCATTTAACAGACCGTCCTGGACGGATGTACTGCTGGCTTTGTCGCAGGCATTCAAAGAGCGCCGGGAGGACCTGGAAACACAGGCGCAGAACATGCGTGACCACCTGGTACAGGCTTCCGGTTTTAGCGGAAAGACGCCCGGACAGGACCTGGTGCCGCATGATGAGCTGTTTACGAAAGCGCAGTGCGAGACCATTTTCAATAATATGATGCAGCAGGGAGATAAGGTATGGGGTGGCTTTGGCAGTGCGCCGAAATTTCCCGGAACCTTTATTATTCAGTACCTGTTAAGGTATCATCATAGTTTCAATGAGCCGAAGGCGCTGGAGCAGGCCTTGTTGTCGTTGGATAAAATGATCCAGGGAGGAATTTATGACCAGTTGGGCGGAGGATTTGCACGATATAGCACGGATGCTCAATGGCTGGCGCCTCACTTTGAAAAGATGCTGTATGACAATGCGTTGCTGGTGGATGTGCTGAGTGAAGCATATCAGTTGACAGGCAATGAGTTGTATGCAAGGACGATTGCTGACACCCTGGGTTTTGTGGAAAGGGAGATGACGGATGCCGGCGGTGGTTTTTATAGTGCGCTCGATGCTGATTCAGAAGGCGTTGAGGGCAAGTTTTATACCTGGAGCAGAGAAGAGATCGGACATATTCTCGGTGCAGATGCCGCTTTATTCTGTGCATTTTATGATGTGACAGAAGCCGGCAACTGGGAAGAGACGAACATATTATGGATCACGAAGCCTGCGGCGGTATTCGCTGCGGAGCAGGGGATCACGGTAGAGGCGCTGGAACGTAGTCTGGCTGTCAGCCGGGAAAAGCTGATGGCGGTACGGGCGAAAAGGGTGCGTCCGGGGCTGGATGACAAGATCATTCTGGGCTGGAATGCGCTGATGGTGCATGCGTGTTGTAAGGCATATGGCGCCTTAGGTATAGAGCGGTATAGGGAGATGGGGGTAAATGCGATGAAATTTTGCCTGAAGCACTTACAAAACGCTGATAAACAGTCTTTTTTTCATACATTTAAGGGCGGCATAGCAAAATATCCGGCGTTCCTGGATGACTATGCGTGGATGATACGCGCTTTAATTGCTTTACAGGAAGTGAGCGGGGAGCCGGAGTGGCTGCGTAAGGCGAAGGAACTGACGGAGTATGTAGTGAATAATTTTTCGGACGAAGGGGGCATTTATTTTTACTATACGGAAGCCGGACAGACGGATGTTATCGTACGTAAGAAGGAAGTATATGATGGCGCCACGCCTAGTGGCAACGCTGTAATGGCGGCTAACCTGCTTTATCTATCAGTTGTTTATGACAGGAAGGACTGGTCTGACCGTGGCATTCATATGCTGGCGGGGCAGTCGCAGACGGCGGTCAGGTATTCCACTTCATTTGGGGTATGGGCTGGTGTGCTATTGCAACAGGTGATCGGGGTAAGGGAGATAGCGGTTGTGGGGTCAGAATATAAATCGAGGATGCAGGATACTAACAGGCATTATATTCCGTTTAAAGTAATGTTAGGAGCAGCAACCGATCAACCCGGTCTGCCACTACTCGAACAGCGGGAACGGCCAGGGGAAACACTTATATACGTCTGTGAGCATTATCATTGTATTAAGCCAGTTAATTATATAGAGGAAATAATTAATTTAAAATAATATTTATGTATCTTGCATGACCATATCTGTGTAAAAAGCACACGGAAAAATGATTTTGAGAAGATATAATAAAATGTTAAAAAGTACGTTTATTTTAATTGTCACACGTCCCTGATCGGGCATGAAAAAGTTGGGTAAAAACTGACTACGGATTAAAATTAATCGTTACATTTGTTATCTTGCTTAATAGTGTGGGATAGACTATCAGAAGGGTAAGTGCTGACTTTGAAGAGATGATGTGTTTCCAATGGGAATGAATTCAAAAAATTGAAACCAACAAGTATAACAACCGCGAAATTTCTGAAGTTGCCCTTAACAACTTTAGGGTCATTAAGTGTGAGGGGCTCGTTGGTAAACGGTCCGACCGGAGAGATCGGCGAGACTAAAGGCCATGTTTCAGAACTTAGCGACATCCTCAGTAGCATTATGGCCAATGTGCACTGCGTCGCCTACGAAATAAATGATTTTCAATGAAAGCTACCCTTATGAAGCTTAATTTTTCAAGTGGTCTGTTAGCAGCAGTATTGCTGGTTAGTCTGCTCGCCAGCTGTGGTGGTAGTAAGACCCCCAAAAACGCGCAAGGACAGCTAATCGGCGTAAGTCCTAGACCTAAGTATTTCCCGCCCGTACCCTATGGAATGGTGTATGTACCGTCTGGTACTTTTCACATGGGACCGAGCGATGAGGATTTGAACTACGCGTACACCGCCCGTAACAAGTCTATTTCAATCTCCGGTTTCTACATGGATGCTACGGAGATCACAAATAACGAGTACAGGCAGTTCGTACAGTGGGTTACTGACTCCATTGCCCACGTAATGTTAGGGCATGTGAAGAATGATGGTGGTGAGGATTATATCGATTGGAAGAAGAAAATCAACTACCGGGACAAATCCACCATGGATCAGCTGGAAAGTATGACATATGCACCTGAGGACCGTCTGTATGGTCGTAAGGAGTTTGACGTACGTAAGCTGGTTTACCATGCTGAGACTTTCAACTGGGAACAGGCTAAGAAGCGTGAGAACGCGAACGTATCCCGTGCTAAGTTCATCGTAAAGAAGGATGTTGCGATCTATCCTGACACATTGTGCTGGATCCGTGACTTCTCTTATGCTTACAATGAGCCAATGACGAGGATGTACTTCTGGCACCCTGCGTTCGATAATTATCCGGTTGTAGGCGTGACCTGGCACCAGGCAAACGCTTTCGCTGAATGGCGCAGTAAGTTCTGGGAAGACTACCGTATTTCTAAGAAATTATTTACAGAAGATAAATTCCAGTTGCCTTCAGAAGCGCAATGGGAGTACGCTGCACGTGGTGGTAGAGAGCAAACGCCTTACCCATGGGGTGGTTACTACATTCGTAACAAGAAAGGTTGCTTGCTGGCTAACTTTAAACCAGGTCGTGGTAACTATCCAGAGGACGGTGGTTTCTACACTGTAAGAGCGGATGCTTACTGGCCAAACGACTACGGTTTATATAACATGTCAGGTAACGTAGCCGAGTGGACACAGGATATTTATTATGAGAACGCATACTCCTTCACGTCTGATATGAACCCTTATCTGCGTATGGACGTTCCGGACAATGCAGTTCCGAAAATGAAACGTAAAGCGGTAAGAGGTGGTTCCTGGAAGGATATCGGATATTTCCTCCAGACAGGTACACGTTCTTACGAGTATCAGGACAGTGCTAAATCCTACATTGGATTCAGATGTACGATCGCCTTCCTGAGCCGTTCTAAAAACGATTTTGGTCACAGGTAACAATTATAGTAACAGCATTACGGATAGATGAGAATGAGAACAGGCAGTATCGAAGAGACAGGAATAAACCTGTATGCCTTTGGGACGGGCATGTGTGTGAAAATCAAACTAAAACAAGTTGATATGAGAGACCGTATGAAGTACATTGGGAAACCGCAAATCATCGTTGAGCAACAACTATTCCATAACAACAATTTAACCTTTAACACTTTAACCAGTAAATTTTGACCTATGGCTATGAATCCTACTACATCGAAATGGCTTAATTTCTTTGTTTGTGTCGCGGCATCTGTAGTAATTATCGGTGCGCTTTTTAAACTTCAACACTGGCCAGGCGCTGATATCGCCCTGATCGTTGGTTTGAGCACAGAAGCGCTGATCTTCTTCGTTTATGCATTCGTACCGGATAGCGGTGGCCACGATGCAGCTCCTACGCAGGTAGCAGTTGTAGCTGGTGGTAGTCCTGCTCTGGCTGGTCTGGATAAAATGCTCGAAGAAGCTGACATCACTCCGGTAAGCTTACAGCGTCTGAGCGAGAACTTCCAGAAATTAGGTTCCACAGTAGATAAAATGCGGGATATCAGTGATGTAGTTGCCGCTACAGGCGATTACACACAAAAAACAAGAGAAGCTGCTACTGCAATTGGTAGCGTAGCGCACGCTTACACTACTGCTGCTTCAGCTGTATCTTCTTTCAACAGTGCTTCCGAGTCTACAAGAAGCTTCCACGAGCAAATGCAGGGTATGACCAAAAACCTGGCTTCCCTGAATGCTATCTATGAACTGGAACTGCAGGACACAAACAATCACCTGAAAGCTATGAACAACTTCTATAGCAATCTGCTGAATGTTTCTCAGGCAATGACCAGCAGCGTGGACGATGCTCGTAAAACTCAGGATCAGATCTCTAAACTGGCTCACAACCTGACCAGCCTGAACACCGTATACGGTAATATGCTCAGCGCTATGCAGAGTGCGAGATAAGGTATCGCTAATAGTTTTTGAATTAACAACAGACAATCATTCAAACCTGAGAACAAACTATGGCACTACCTAAAGATCCCAGGCAGAAGATGATCAATATCATGTACTTGGTCCTAACGGCCATGCTGGCATTGAACGTCTCTGCTGAGATATTGAACGCATTTAATATAGTAAACGATTCAATTATAACTTCGAACGCATCCATCACAAGTAAGAACACTATTACTTATGATCAGTTTACAAAACAGATGAGCAACGATCCAGGAAAGGTCGGTCCTCTGAAAGAAAAAGCTGATCAGGTAAAAGCGATCTCTGCTGAGATGTTCGTTTATATCGATACGTTGAAAGCAACCATCATCAGAGAAGCTGGTGGTCTGACTGAAGACGGTGAAATTAAAAGTAAAGACAACCTGGATGCTCCTACCCGTGTAATGGAGAATCAGAAAAAAGGTGCTGAACTTGAGAAAAAGCTGACCGAACTGCGTGCTAAATTACTCACATTCGTTGATAGCAAAGTAGCAGCAGATTTCGAAAAGAGCTTACCACTGCGTATTGAAGTTGGTAAATCTCATGGTGGTCACGGTCCTAAAAATGCAACATGGACTTCTTACCACTTTAACATGGTACCTACTGTTGCAGCAGTTACCATCCTGAGTAAATTTCAGAACGACGTTAAAAACTCTGAATCAAGCATCGTTGATTATCTGTTCAAACAGATCGGTGCTAACGAGTTCAAATTCGACAAAATCAAGCCTTTCGTATCTCTGAACTCCAAGAACCTGATGGAAGGTCAGGAACTGGTTGCGCAGGTAGCGGTAGGTGCTTATAGTAGCACAGTAAATCCTGAGATCGTTGTAAACGGTTCTACCGTTACAGCAACTGACGGTCTGGGTAGCTATAAAATGAATGTTAGCGGTCTGGGTGACAAAACATTATCCGGTACAGTTACATTGAAAAGACCAAATGGTGAAACTGAAACATTCCCTTTCAGCGAACCATACACGGTAGGTGCTTCTACCACATCAATCTCTGCTGACAAGATGAACGTACTGTACATCGGTCTGCAGAACCCGATCTCCATCTCTGCTGCTGGTGTTCCTGCTGAGCAGGTATCTGCAAGCATCAACAACGGTACTATATCTAAAACTGGCGCAGGTAAATTCTCTGTAACAGTTACTAAACCAGGTACAGCTACAATCGGTGTTGTTGCTAACGGTAAGAGCATGGCAGGTAAAGAATTCCGTATCAAATACATTCCTGATCCAGTCCTGAAGGTTGGTATGAGCAAAGGCCCTTTCATGAAGGCTGCTGAGTTCAAAGTACAGGGCGGTCTCCGCGCTGACCTGGAAGACTTCCTCTTCGAGGGTGTTAGATACGAAGTTGTAAGCTATCGTATTGGTATCGATGCAAAAGGTAAAGACTATGCAGAAGGCGAAGCTAACTCTGCATACTTCCCTAGCAGCGTGATGCCTGTTATCCGCTCCCTGAGAGCTGGCGATATCGTATACTTCGACAACATCCGCGTAAAAGGTCCGGATGGAAGAGTGAGAGATATGAGTAACGTCAATTTCAAGATTAACTAATATTATTTTTCTATGCGAGCAGTCATCCTTAACAGAATCGGTTTGTGCGCTTTGTTGCTGGTTTTCCTGGCGACTGAGGCAAACGCTCAGGGCGGTGGTCGCCGTCGTACGACACGTCGTACCGAGTCTACCCCATCTGAGAATACAACACCTGCTGATGGTTCTGTTGTCAATCCCGCTACCGGCAATGCAGTATCTGCGCCACCTTCAACACCGCAAGGTGCTGAGCCAGCTTCTCTTCGCCAGGATGGCGTAGGAGTGCCAGTTGTAGATACTCCACGCAAATCCCTGCGTACGGATGGCATTTCTGAAAAGAACTTTATCAAAGACCGTGTGCCTATTCCATATGACCATATCCGCTCAGACGATGAGTTCTGGGAAAAGAAGATATGGCAGGTGATCGACACCCGTGAAAAGATGAACCTTCCTTTCCAGTACAATGTTGAGGATGAATCTGGTACTAACCAGCTGTTCATAAACATTCTGCTCAACGCGGTTAAGTCCGGCGAAGTGCAGGCTTTCAGCCCTATCGATGACAGGTTCACTACTGTTATTCCTTTCTCCGAAGTTCAGAACAAACTGAGTGGTGAAGAAAAGACCGTACGTAGTATCGACCCGGTAACCGGTGAGGAGAAAATGGTCACTACCCGTGATGAATTTGACCCACGTACTGTTGTTCAGTACAAGATCAAAGAAATCTGGGTATTCGATAAAGAAGCCTCTGCACTGAAAGTTCGTATCCTGGGTATCGCTCCAATGGTATCCCGTATGAACGAAGACGGTTCCTTCCGTGCTGCTATCCCGCTGTTCTGGGTATACTATCCTGATCTGCGTCCTGTACTGGCTAAATTCGATGTTTACAACCAGAATAACGATGCGGCTACCATGAGTTGGGAAGACCTTTTCGAAATGCGTTTCTTCTCCAGCTTCATCATCAAGGAAAACAATACTTATAACCGCGAGATCAAAGAATACATTAAAGATGGTACCATGCGTCTCCTGGAAGGTCAGGCGATCAAGGATAAGATCTTTAACAAAGAACAAGACATGTGGCAGTATTAATCTGCTCGCAGGATATAAAAAACTGAAAAAGGGTCTGCCATACGGCGGACCCTTTTTCGTTTACATGACTTATCTCATTTCTCTCCTCCCCGTCCCTGCCTACCTTTGTTCCACAAACAATCACCACGCTTATGTCCCTGATATTAGAAACCCCCACCCTGCTCGGTCAGCTACACCGCCAGGTCGAAGAACTGCAACAGACCGCCCGCCATCAATTCCTGAATGTCTCTGATGAAATATTGTTACGACAACCGGCCCCGGGAAAATGGAGCGCCGCCCAATGCCTGGACCACCTGAACGCGTATGCCCGTTTTTATGTACCGGCCATAGAAAACGCTATTCAGGGAAAACTGTCTGGCAGCCTTCCTCTTAACCCATCACCTGTATTTAAAAGCGGCTGGCTGGGTAATTATTTTACGAATATGATGCTGCCAAAGGCAGATGGTCTGCCGGGTATGAAGATGCAGGCGCCGAAGGCCTACCGGCCGCTGGCTGACCTGGCTGCCGGAAAGGTGGTCAATGAGTTCATTGAATGGCAGGAAAAGATGAACGTTCTGCTGGACCGCGCAAAACTGGTGAATCTGCAACAGATCAGAATAGGCACCACACTGGGTAGCTGGCTGAAGTTTTCACTGGGCGACACTTTCCGCTTCGTGATCGCACACGAACAGCGGCATATGGCACAAGCACTGCGGGCAAAGGCGTAATATCAGCTATTACTGCCTGCATCTGTAGCAGGGCCTGTTTCTCCGGCAGCAGGATGGAAATATGTGTATATGAGACGGGCCTTGGCTGCTCCGACTTCCTTTACGAGATCATCCTCTGATAATAATTTGATTTTAGCGACTGAACGGAAGGTTTTCAGTAGCTGGGTGGCTGTATTCTCGCCAATGCCCTTAATAGCCTCTAATTCGTTCTTAAAAGTGCCTTTACTGCGCTTCTGACGGTGGAAGGTGATACCAAAACGGTGCACTTCATCACGCACGCGACGGATCAGCTTCAGACTTTCACTGTCGTAAGGCAGTTTAATACTGTCTTTATCTCCCGGAAAAAAGATCTCTTCTTCGTTTTTCGCCAGCCCCACTACGGTCATACTGCCGATAAGGTCCAGCTCCCGGATACTCTCCATCGCAGACCCTAACTGTCCTTTACCACCATCAATGATCACCAGCTGTGGCAAAGGTTGCTGTTCGGCCAGTAAACGGCTGTAGCGACGATATACCACCTCCTTCATAGAGGCGAAGTCGTTAATACCCTGTACAGTTTTGATATTGAAGTGGCGGTAGTCCTTTTTGGAGGCAACGCCATCCTTGAACACCACACAGGCTGACACCGGATAGGCGCCCTGGAAATTGGAGTTATCGAAACACTCGATATGCAGCGGTAATTCCTGGAGTTCGAGGTCAGCCTGTAACTGGTACAGTACTTTCTTCTTCTCCATATCGCTTTTGCCTTCCAGGTGAAGGATCTTTTTCCTGTACAGCTCTTCTTTGAAGTAGTTCACATTCTTTTCCGAGAGCTCCAGCAGTTTCTTTTTGTCGCCGCCCTTTGGTACGGAGATGGTGACATGCTCTTCCGGATATTCTATTTCCAGGGGAACGATGATCTCGCGGGCAAGGCTCTGAAATGCATCACGCAGATAACCGACCGCATAGGTCAGTACTTCTGTATCGTCTTCCTCGAGTTTCTTTTCCAGCGTCACGGTCTTTGTATCGGCAATGGTGCCGTTCAGCACGCGGAGGTAGTTGACATACGCGTAATTGCCTTCACTTATGATGGAGAAGACGTCGACATTACCGACACGGGTACCCACGATGGTGGATTTGGATTGATAAGCCTGCAGACTTTCTATCTTCTTGCGGACGATCTCCGCTTTTTCAAACTCCATGTTCATGGCGTGTTCCTGCATCTGTGTACGGAACAGCTGTAATACAGGCGACAGGTTGCCACGGAGGATGTTTTTGACCTGTTGCAGGCCTTCCCTGTAATCTTCTTCTGTCTGTAGTCCTTCGCAGGGACCTTTACAGTTGCCCAGGTGATATTCCAGGCAGACCTTATACTTCCCTTTGGCGACATTCTGGGGGGAGAGGTTCAGGTTGCAGGTACGCAGGGGGATGTTATATTTTATCACTTCCAGTAGTTCGCGTACGCGGCCTACGGAGGTGAAGGGGCCCAGGTATTCAGAACCGTCTTTGATCACGTTACGGGTCAGGAATACGCGGGGGAATGATTCATGTTTGACGACGATATACGGGTAGGTCTTATCGTCTTTCAGGTTGATATTGAATTTTGGCTGGAACTGTTTGATCAGTGAGTTTTCCAGCAGGAAGGCGTCCTGTTCGGAGCCAACGATGGTAAATTCAATATGGTGGATGTTCTCTACAAGTTTTCTTGTCTTGTAGTTATCATGATTTTTAACAAAATAAGAACTGACCCTTTTGCGCAGGCTTTTAGCTTTTCCTACATAAAGCAGTTCGCCTGCTTCGCTGTAATACTTGTAAATACCAGGCTGAAGGGGTATTGTATGTGATATCTGTTGAAACTCCGCTGCTGTCATGTTCTAAGAAAATCAGTTAGGGGCGTCTGAGCTGGACTTTCACATCCAGTTCCCTGGCGGGCAGAAAAGCGATCTTTTGCCAGGTTACGATGCGGATATGTTTGTTTTGCTGATACACCAGGTTTTGCTGGTATTCGTATACCAGGTTTTCCACATGCTTATTCATCTGCACGTTGGTAATATGCTGCTGGTTGTCAATATCCATGATCACTTCCTGGGGTACGGTGGTCGCATTTCTGGCCTTGTACATGAGGGAATGGGTACCGGAGAACTGGTCAGCCAGCAGAATGGTATCGTATGCACCTCTGAGGGAGGGCTTATTCAGGTCTATTTCGAGGAAAGGGGCCAGCAGGTGCTGAAGCTGGGCGGAATCGGGAGTGGCAATAGTGATGCTGTCCCTTTGTCCGTTCATGATGATTGTCTTCTGCAATGCAGGTCTGTTCGTGGAGATAGTATTCAGTTCTTCCTGAAAGTATCCTTTAAGATCCCTGTAAGCCAGTGCCTTGCCTTGTTGCCCTCCGCTGCTGTTACTGCAGGAGGCGCAGCAGGCAACAACGGCCATCAGTATCCATGAAAAACGATGATCCATGCTGCAAATTTAGGGAAGATGCACTAATGCGCCGCGCATCTGTCTGAAAGCAAGTGATATAAAAAAGTTAATGCGCCGTAAAGACGGCGCATCTAATGCATGAGCAAATCTGTCGAGAGCACTAAAAAACGTAAAACGTATTATCTACGCGAATAGTTACAGCATTGAAATAATATAAAAAAAGCTGTCGCGCCATAAGGCGGACAGCTTTCCTGTCAATGAGATATACTACTTAGATCAGGATGTTGCCGGTCATTTCCTGTGGGATGGGGAGACCCATCAGCGTCAGAATGGTCGGAGCAACGTCGCCCAGTTTACCTGGTTTTACTGCGCCCTTGAACTCATTACTGAGGATGAAATAAGGCACCAGGTTGGTGGTATGTGCGGTATTCGGCGTACCATCGCTGTTGATCATGAAATCAGCATTACCGTGGTCAGCAGTAAGGAATACGGTATAATCGTTTTTCAGGGCCGCAGTCACTACTTTCTCTACGCAGGTATCTACTGTTTCAACAGCTTTGATAGCCGCTTCCCATATACCGGTATGACCGACCATGTCAGCGTTGGCAAAGTTCAGACAGATGAAATCAGCTGATTTGCTTTCTATTTCAGGTACGATGGTGCTGGTTACTTCGTAAGCGCTCATTTCGGGTTGCAGGTCGTAGGTCGCTACTTTCGGAGAAGCAACGATCAGACGGCGTTCGCCCTGGAATTCTTTCTCACGTCCACCGGAGAAGAAGAAGGATACGTGCGGATATTTTTCAGTTTCAGCGATACGGATCTGGCTGCGGTTGTTTGCTTCCAGTACTTCGCCGATAGTGTTCTGCAGGTTATCATTTTCGAAAATAACATGAACGCCTTTGTAGGTCTTGTCATATTCGGTCATGGTCGTGTAGTGCAGCGCCAGCGGGTTCATGCCGAAATCAGGGAATGCCTGCTGGGTAAGTACCTGTGTGATCTCGCGGCAACGATCAGTACGGAAGTTGAAGCAGAGTACTGCATCACCTTCAGTGATAGTTGCGATCGGATTCAGCTGCGCATCGGTAGTGATGATCGGCTTGATAAATTCGTCGGTTACGCCATCTGCATAGGAAGCTCTGATCGCGTTCACGACGTCCTGGGTAGGCGTACCTGTACCGTGTACCATCGCATCATATGCGAGTTTCACGCGTTCCCAGCGTTTATCACGGTCCATTGCATAGTAACGGCCGGTGATGCTGGCTACTTCACCTACGGTTGTCCTGAGGTGAGCTACCAGGTCTTCCATATAATTCAGACCACCTTTAGGATCAGTATCACGGCCATCAGTGAAGGCGTGAATGTATACTTTGGTCAGTCCTTTATCTTTAGCGATCTGCGTCAGTGCTTTCAGGTGGTTGATATGAGAGTGTACGCCACCGTCGCTTACAAGACCGATGAGGTGAAGCGCCTTATCGTTATCTTTTGCATAGCTGAACGTATCCTGTAATACTTTGTTACCGGCAAGTTCACCTGTGCGGATGGCTACGTTGATGCGCTGTAGTTCCTGGTACACGATACGGCCTGCGCCGAGGTTCAGGTGACCTACTTCGGAGTTACCCATTTGTCCTTCCGGCAGACCAACATCTTCACCGCAGGTAATCAGTGTGCTATGCGGGTATTTTGCATACAGGCTGCTCACAAATGGCGTTTTAGAATGCGCGATAGCATCAGCGGCAGGAACCTGTCCCTGTCCCCATCCGTCCATGATAATGAGAATGGCTCTTTTCTTTTCCATATTTCCGGTTGTAATTTTCTTGTTCTGTAAAGGAGGCTAAAGTTATGAAGCATCCGCGAAACGGCGTCAAACTTATTGAAATGCCTTCAAAATTCATACAGGGGTAACAGCAATTTGTCTTACTTAGGTTTTATTCTAAAAATATATATTAATATATTCGCATTAATTAGTGATTGTACAATACAACGATGATTGTATTTTAAAAGGCATCCCGCAAATTGGCATAGTTTTAGCCCATTTTACTATAATGATGAAAACTTTACTACTTAATAAAATACTGACGATGAAAAAGTTATTGTATGGGCTTGGAGTTGTGCTGTTTGGCGTCATTATCACTGCATTTACACTGTCAGCCGCTAACTTAAAAGCTCCCGCAGCAGGCCCATTCGATGATGTGGTAACTGCGATCAAACAAGGCGATGCAAGCGCACTATCCCGCTACCTTGACAACACAGTAGAGATCAGCATGGCTGGAAAATCTAACTCTTACAGCAAAGCACAGGCAGAAATTATCCTGAAAGATTTCTTCTCAAAAAATCAGGTTAAGACTTTTGAACTGATCCACCAGGTGCAAAGTAACAATGGTTCCAGGGTTGGTATTGCCAATGTTGGTACTTCCGGTGGCGCTTACCGTACTTCCTTCTTTTTGCAGATGAAGGGCGGTTCTATGGTGCTGAACGAGCTTCGTTTCGAGAACAAATAATAAATAAAGAATTGTTAAGATTGATATTGAAAAGTCCGGCTCCGTCCGGACTTTTTTATATTCGGGGGGATTCTGAGCCGGCCTCCTTTCTGAAATTGGCTTACTTTCGTTCTTTCAAACCGATAGTATGTTACAGGAACCAGCATTAACTGAGCTTATTCGCAACGCACTGGCAGAAGATATAGGGAATGGTGATCATTCCACTTTAGCGTGTATTCCGGCTGACGCCAGAGGTGGCGCCAGACTGAAAATAAAAGAAGACGGCATACTGGCCGGAATGGAAGTAGCGGAAGCTGTTTTCCGGATGCTGGACAGTCATTCCATTTTTCGGCCGTTAAAGAAAGATGGCGATGTCATGAAATCGGGCGAGGTTGCATTTGAAGTAGAAGCATCGGTCCATACTTTATTGATGGGAGAACGCCTGGTACTGAACTGTATGCAGAGAATGAGTGGTATCGCCACATTGACCCGCAGCTATGTCGACGTCCTGAAAGGCTATCATACCCGCCTGCTGGACACCCGGAAAACCACTCCTAATTTCCGCCTGCTTGAGAAAGAAGCCGTACGCATCGGAGGCGGTGTCAATCACCGTATGGGTCTCTATGACATGGTCATGCTGAAAGATAATCACATCGATTTTGCCGGAGGCATCACTGCCGCTGTTACCAAAACGGTCGCCTATCTGCAACAGCAACAGTTGCCATTACAGATAGAAGTAGAAACCCGTAACCTTGAGGATGTGAAAGAAGTGCTTGCCATTGGGCAGGTCCACCGTATCATGCTGGATAACTTCTCTCCCGCCCTGCTCACAGAAGCATTGGCGCTCATAGATGGCCGGTACGAAACAGAAGCATCCGGTGGTATCAATCTCGATACACTGGAAGCATATGCCAAAACAGGCGTTGATTACGTATCCGCAGGCGCCGTGATCCATCACGCAGTCAGTCTTGATCTTAGTTTAAAAGCAATATAATATCCCTAACGTTGAGAAAGATTCTATTCATCATAAACCGTAAAGCCGGCACAGACAGAGAAAAACGCCTTGAGGGTATCATCAGAAAATACCTGACCCCAAAAGCATTTTCCGTGGAAGTGACTCACCTTGAATACCTGGGTCACGGTACAGATCTGGCCAGAGCAGCGGTAGCAAATGGAACTGATACAGTAGTGGCAGTAGGTGGAGATGGCTCCATCAACGAAATTGCGCAGGGATTGGTAGGAACTACGACTGCCCTGGCTATCATTCCGCTCGGAAGTGGTAATGGTCTCGCCAGAGCACTGAAAATACCATTGAAAGTTTCACGCGCACTGGAAGTGATCGCTGACGGAAAACGAAAGGCAATAGATGTTGGTTATGCCAACGAACACCTGTTCCTCAGTAACGCCGGCGTAGGTTTTGATGCACTTGTCGCTGATCAGTTCAGACATAAAACCAAACGTGGTCTCTGGGGATACGCCAAACTCGTTATCCAGAGCTTCAGCAGTTATAAAGGTCCGTCCTACGAAATCAGCGTAGATGGTAAAACAATACAGGAACGCGCGTTTTTGCTTACCGTCGCCAATGGTAACCAGTTTGGCTATGAGTTCAAACTTGCACCTGACGCGAATGTGTTTGACGGGAAACTGGACCTTTGTGTCGTACCGCCGATCAAACTTATCGGTCTTATTCCTGTCGGGTTTTATTCCCTCATGGGTAATATCGATAAGACGCGCTATATGCAACACTTTACCGGAGAAACGATCGTTGTTAAAAGTGATGAACTTGTACACTTACAGGTAGATGGCGATGCGGTGCCACTGAAAGAAAATGGTAAAGTCGCATTTCGTGTGCATCCTGGTGCGCTGCAGGTAATCGTTAACCGTTCTTAAACTTATTGTTATGTCGAAGAAAAAAAACAATACGGGTGGTATTGTGTATTCCACCAATCCTGATTTCAGACAAGAGAGCGAAGAGCCGGAAGCAGTGGAGACCTTGCCGCCGGCACAGCAGCAGTTGCGGGTGAAGCTGGATACGAAGCAGCGGGCCGGGAAAGTGGTGACGCTGGTAGATGGTTTCGTTGGGGCTGAAGAAGACCTGGAGAAACTGGGGAAGGAGCTGAAGACGAAGTGTGGGACGGGAGGAAGTGCGAAAGATGGTCAGATCCTGATACAGGGGGATTATAAGGAGAAGGTGGTGAAGTGGTTGCAGGATTGGGGGTATAAGGCGAAATAGACTTTGCAATTAGGAATAGCCTTAATCTTAAATAAGGCCCGGATGGTTTTGAGACTGTCCGGGTTTTTTATTGGCTTTTAGCTGGGTGTCTGGGTTTTCGTTGAAGTGAGTGAGGCGGCGGTCGGCAAAGGCAGTATGGGCTGGCAGGCTGTCGTTCTTTGAAGTTGCTTGCTATGGGGCGGTGGGTTGGAGATTTTGGCGGTGGTGGGTTGATCAAACCCCTGTTGCATGGGCCCGGCAGACTTCAAAGAACTAAGGCCAGCCAGCTCAATCTGCCATTGCCTGGCTTGGCGGGGTCCACTTATAGTAGTGGGAGCTGTAGGTTATCGGCTATCGGCTATAAGCTATCGATCAGGGTAAAAAGAACGACCTGATTGGTGAGATCAGGTCGTTGTAAAAAGTTAGTTGCTATTCTCTTATTGCAGCTTTCGGCTTGATGTATTTGCTTGTTCTACTTTTCTTTTCATCTCACTTTTCTTATCTCCTTTCCTCTGCTAGCTTTGATCCTCTATTTTTTTGTTTACTGTTTTCTCCTTATCCATCTTCCATCTTCCAGTTCTCACTCAGACCTGTTTCTAATGCCCTTTCTTTGTGTTATTGTATTGCTTTGTTTGAGATCAGGGCATTCACTTTCATCATCATTCCTAATTGTTATTTCCTAATTCTAATTCGCCGCATGTTTTGAGTCAGGTTTATAGCATCCTGAACGTATGCGGCGTATGTCCTGTCTGGCTTTTAAAGAAGTGGGAGAAATTGGCCGGTTCCTCGAAGCCGAGGGAGTGGGCGATAGCGGAAATAGGCCAGTCGGTGTGCATCAGCAGGAGGCGTGCTTCCAGGAGGATGCGCTGGCGGATATGTTCGCTGGTGGTACGTCCTGTGACACGTTTGACGGTAGCGTTCAGGTGGTTGGGATGTACGTTTAAAGTGAGTGCGAAGTCACTGGCAGTTTTGAGATGGATCTGCTCCTGTTCGGAAGTGATCGGGAACTGTCTTTCCAGTGTATCGGTGAAGCGTTCTGCCAGTAGCTGGGCTGTGGTCAGAGAGCGCTGTGGTATGATCTGGGGAGCGGCAACCCTTTTTGCTTCCAGCAGTAAGAGCTGGAGGTAGATAAGGATGGCTTCCTGACGATAGGGATTACAGTCCTTACTTTCTTTCAGGAGGTGACCGAACAGTTGCAGCATGTAGGCAGTTTGTTGTTCAGTCAGATTGATCACCGGATTGGCGCCTACCTGGAAGAGCGGATGATGCAATAACTCATCGCGGGAATGACGCTGCATTTCAAACAGGTTCTCCGTGAACCGGCAGTAATAGCCATCCTGTTCGCCTTTCGGCTCCCAGAGCTTTGGTTCAAGCGGATTGATGAAGACAATGGCAGGCGCTTTAATGACGTAAGTACGCTGACCCAAGGTCATGATGCCGCCACCTTGCGTCATCAGTGTTATTTTGTAATAATCTCTTCTGCTGGCAGATATGTATTCCCGGCAGGGATTGGTGGAACGGGAGTGAATGGAGAAATTACTCTTTGCCGGCACCTTTGGCAAGTTCTCCTGATCAACGCTTACCTGTGAAAAGTCTTCGCTCAGCGTCAGCTTTTTGCGAGGAACAGTTCTGCTATTCTTACTGTTTATGGAGGACATAGCGTAAAGTTACTCAAAAGCAGATTGCTAATGGTATGCTAATCAAATTGCGTCGATTACAGCGAGGACGTGCGGATTAATAATAGTTTGGATGGTTACGCTGTTGTTTGAAAGGAAGTTCGTTTGTATCAATGTTGCAAATTTAGTTTTGATAAATTAACAAATATTTCACAACTTGAGGTCAACCTTTATCAACCAAAATCTTGTTTTCATCAACTGGTCTTTTTGATGAACTGCCTATTTAACCAACTATCTGTTGCAGTAATACAAGATTCTTTATATCGGGCTACATGTTATCAAGTCCATACCTATGGCTGTAGTAATGATGACATGTAGCCTTTTCTTTTTTCACTGTCTTCATTGTTATTTCGAATGTCCGGACGCCCTTATCTGCTACTGATCTTTTTTCTCCTGTTCAAACTGACTTTTAACTACTGGGCAATTTATGCCGGTTATGACCTGCATAGAGATGAATACCTGCATCTGGACCAGGCCAATCACCTGGCAGCGGGCTATCTGTCAGTGCCACCATTTACGGCCTTTATTTCCCTGCTCATCAAAGGGCTTGGCGGCGGCATGCACTGGGTGCGCTTCTTCCCTGCCCTGTTTGGTGCATTTACCATGCTGGTGATCTGGAAAACGGTGGAGTTACTGAAAGGAGGATGGTATGCTCAACTGATCGCAGGACTCCTGTTCCTGTGCTCCGCCATATCGAGAATAAACACCCTTTTCCAGCCCAATAGTGCAGATATCCTGGCCTGGACATTAATGCTTTACCTGTTGATGCGTTATGCGAAAGAAGGCAATTCCAGGCTGCTCCTATGGCTTGGACTGACGACAGGTATCGCCTTCCTGAACAAATACAATGTACTATTCCTGGTAGCAGGGCTCTTGCCTGCATTACTGATCTCCGCACAACGAAAAATATTCCTTGATAAATACCTGTATGGTGGTCTGCTGATCGCCTGTCTGCTGGCCCTGCCAAATGTGATCTGGCAGATACAGAACGGTATGCCGGTGATACACCATATGCACGAACTGGCAGAGACGCAACTGGTGAATGTAGAACGGATGGGTTTTGTAAAAGACCAGCTGGGTATTTTTCTGATAGGCACCCTGATCTGGATCGCAGGGGTGTTGTCACTGATCTGGTATACTCCTTTCCGGCCCTACCGTTTTATCGGCTGGACCTTCCTGCTGGTGATGGCATTGTTCATCTACCTGAAGGCAAAAGGGTATTACGCATATGGCATCTATCCCATATTGGTTGCCCTGGGAGGTGTATACTGGGAGCAGCTTTTTTCAAAAGGATGGTTGCGATACCTGCGGCCGGTATGGGTCGTTGTTATCATATTCCCTATGGCCTGGTTATTCCGGCTGATATTCCCTGTACTCTCCCCTCAACAGTTACATGCTGCTATGACGCCGCTCCGGCAGGAAATATTCTGTAGGTGGGAAGATGGTAAACTGCATGAGCTGCCACAGGATTTTGCCGATATGCGGGGTTGGCGTGACCTGGCAGCACTGACGGTGAAAGCGTATCAACAGATACCTGACAGCGAGCACAAAAATACCCTGATACTCTGTGAGAACTATGGCCAGGCTGGCGCTATTAACTACTATGCAGGAAAGGCGGTTCGTCCGGCGATCACCTTTAGCGCGGATTATGTGTTCTGGTTCCCTAAAATGGACAGTCTGCATTACCTGATCGTAGTGGGAGAAGCTCCCGCAGAATATGTCCGGAAATATACGTCCGGCTACATCAAAACCGGACAGATCAATGACGTTCTGGCAAGAGAATATGGTACCGGCGTATACCTTATGCAGGGAATTTTACCTGTTTTTCCTGCAAAATTGCATGAGTGGCAACTGCAGGAACAGGCACGATTCAGGGCCTGGAAATAAGCTATTTTACAATAACGAACTCTACTTCTCCAAAGCCCAGCTGCAGTATTTCTCCGTCCTTTTCCAGACAGAGTTTCCCGTCGGGAAGTACATCGCGGATAATGCCTTCAAACAGCTCCCCGTTCATGCGATAGGTACCTGCTTTGTTGAACCGGAAGAGCCTACGCTTATACTCGTCTAAAAGGGTATTGTAATGAGCAGGATGCAGTAGTTTCATTCTTTCTTCCAGACAGGCGCAGAGGGTGCGTGTCAGCTCGATAGGGTCCCAGTCTTTTCCGGTGATCTGCTTGAGGGATACGGGATTGGTAAGATGAGGCGGGAAATTTGTCTGATTCAGGTTCACCCCTATTCCCATGATGGCATATTGCCATGTCGTGCCACGTAAGACATTTTCAATGAGGATACCACCTGCCTTTCTGTCACGCCAGTAAAGATCATTACTCCACTTAATTGCGGTTTCATCGCCTGCATATTTACTGAACCAGTCATAGGCGCTGAGCGATATTACAACACTGAGCAGGAACTGTCTGGAAAGGGGCAGCGTGCCGGGTTGCAGGGCAATAGAGAGCATGAGATTTTCTCCTGGCGGGGAGGACCATTGTTTACCACGTTGTCCTTTTCCCGCAGTTTGCTCCATGGCAAACCAGGCTGTACCGGGTGTCACCTGGCCGGTATTTACCTGCTCCATGGCATAGTTATTGGTGCTGTCTACTGTGTCTAAAATGTATAATGGCTGTCCGATCACTGAAAAATTCTTTTCTGGTTTATTTTGAGAGCAAAGTAACTCATTTTATCTTTTTCTTAACAATCGGTCAGGCGCTGGCATAAGAGCAGGGATATTAGACAAGTGTATGATTTATAGGCGATAAAGTACTGTACATCATGGATTATTGCACATTGTAACAATATCATATTCCGGCGTTTATTTGCTCCTTCTTTAGTAATTTTGACAATTAAAGTTTATTTTTAACCAAAAGAGATTTTATTGGCACCCTTAACCGTTCTGAGTACGAGAAAGAAAGCGTTAACGCGCTTGAGTAGAGAAAGCGAGATTTTTTCCACCATCATCAAGGCCATCCAGGAAAAAAAGGGAGAAAATATTGTTTCTCTGGATCTGCGCCAGATTCCTGAAGCTGTGGCTGATTTCTTTGTTATATGTGAGGCTAACTCCACTACACAGGTTAGGGCGATAGCCGATTACGTGGAAGACCAGGTGTCGAAACACATCGGCGAAGAGCCTTATAAGCACGAGGGTTTTACCGCGCAACAATGGATACTTGTAGATTATGTGAATGTTGTGGTGCATGTATTCCAACCAGAGGCCAGGCAGTTTTACAGCCTGGAAGATATGTGGAGTGATGCAGAACGAATGGAGCATAATGATACGAACTAATAACTTTTAACTATTACAGACATCCTTAAAAAAGGATCGTAAGATTATGGAAAGAGGCAACAACTTCAACAAGGGAGACAAAACGCCAAAGAAAGGACCAAAGTTCAACATATACTGGGTGTATGCTTTTATCGGGGTAGCTTTGCTGGCAATGAACTTCGCAAACTTTGGCGCTGGGCCCAAAGAGCTGAGTTTCCAGGAGTTCCAGCTTAATTACCTGAAACCGGGTGATGTAGATAAGCTGGTAGTAGTGAACAAAAAATCCGTGGAGGTCTACATTAAGAAGGACAGGCTCACTGAGTCTAAATTCGATAAGGTCTCTAAGAATCGTCTTGGCTCTCCTAACCAAGGCCCTCATTTCCGCTTCTCAATTGGTAGTGAAGAGAGTTTTAAGGCCGACCTTGATAAGGCGCAGGCTGGAGTACCTCTGGAAGATCAGGTGAAAGTGACGTATGAGGATAGACAAAGCTGGTTTGAACCATTTGTCCAACTGCTGCTCCCACTGGTGCTGCTGATTGGATTGTGGATACTGCTGATGCGTAAAATGGGTGGCCCTGCCGGTGGTAGTGGCGGTCCAGGTGGCATCTTCAACATTGGTAAATCCAAAGCGACCCTGTTTGATAAGGGTACCCGCGTAAATATCACTTTCAGTGATGTAGCCGGTCTGGATGAAGCAAAAGTGGAAGTGATGGAAATCGTTGATTTCCTGAAAAATCCCAAAAAATATACCGCTCTGGGTGGTAAGATACCGAAGGGCGCCTTACTGGTAGGCCCTCCGGGTACAGGTAAGACCCTGCTGGCGAAAGCAATGGCGGGTGAAGCACAGGTACCTTTCTTCTCCATGTCAGGTTCTGATTTCGTTGAATTGTTCGTAGGTGTGGGTGCAAGCCGTGTACGTGACCTGTTCAAACAGGCCCGCGAGAAAGCGCCTTGTATCATCTTCATCGATGAGATCGATGCGATCGGACGTGCCAGAGGCAAGAACGTAATGATGAGTAATGACGAGCGTGAAAACACCCTGAACCAGCTGCTGGTAGAAATGGATGGTTTCGGTACCGACAGCGGTATCATCATCCTGGCCGCTACCAACCGTCCGGATGTACTGGATAGTGCACTGCTGCGTCCGGGACGTTTCGACCGTCAGATCTCTATCGATAAACCAGACCTGAATGGTCGTGAGCACATCTTCGACGTGCATCTGAAACCGATCAAGACCTCTCCGAACCTCGATATCAAGAAACTGGCCTCTATGACTCCTGGCTTCGCCGGTGCAGACATCGCCAACGTTTGTAATGAGGCTGCACTGATCGCTGCCCGTAAAGGCAAAAACGAAGTTGAAATGGAAGATTTCAACGACGCAGTTGACAGGGTGATCGGTGGTCTGGAAAAGAAAAACAAGATCATTTCTCCTGAAGAGAAAGAAGTGATCGCATACCACGAAGCTGGTCACGCTATCTGTGGCTGGTACCTCGAGCATGCTAATCCACTGGTGAAAGTAACCATTGTTCCCCGTGGTGTGGCTGCATTAGGTTATGCGCAATATCTGCCTAAAGAACAGTACCTCTATAATACCGAACAACTGCTGGACGATATCTGTATGACACTTGGTGGCCGTGCAGTAGAAGACATCGTTTTCGGTAAAGTATCTACCGGCGCACAGAATGACCTGCAGGTAATCACCCGTATGGCTTATGCAATGGTAACCGTGTATGGTATGAACGATAAGGTTGGTAACGTGTCTTTCTACGATCCTAACAGCGATCAGTCATTCACTAAACCTTACTCTGAAGAAACAGCCAAAATGATCGACGAAGAAGTTCGTCTCCTGATCGACAAGGCTTATCAGCGTACCAAAACCCTGCTGACCGATAAACTGGACAACGTGAAAGCGCTGGCGCAGGAACTGCTGAAAAAAGAAGTATTGTACCAGGCAGATCTGGAAAGATTGATCGGTAAACGTCCATGGGATGTTCACCGTGAGCATATCGCAAACAAGGAAGGTATGACCACCGATGGCGTACATCCTGCCGATATCATCAATCCTTCACCAACACCTGCTAACGCGTAAGCTATTATGAAGATTTCTCCTGCCAAGGAAAACATCCTCAAGAGAGTACGAAACGCATTGAGTCAGTCGGTGCAGTTGCCCTTTCCTAATTCGGAGGGCAACAGTTCCGTTTTTGTGAAGGAACATGATGGCCTGGAGATGAAATTCGCAGAAGAATTTGCCCGTTTACAGGGAAAGTTCATTTTCTGCACCAGTAAAAACGAACTGCTGGACAACCTGGCGGCATTAGTCGAATCCAAAGAATGGAAAGACGTACACTGCCAGACGCCATCCCTGATGGACCAGTTTCAGTTAAAGCAGTTCCCTTTTATGAATAAGGGGGATATGCATACTGCGGAGGCAGCGATCACAGACTGTGAAATGCTGGTAGCGCGTACAGGCACCATGGTGCTGAGCGCCGCACAAGCTTCCGGAAGGGCCTTACCGGTATACACACCGGTGCATATAGTGATCGCTTACACGCATCAGCTGGTATTCGATCTCAAAGATGCGATCGCCCGTCTGAAGGAAAAGTATCACGGTGATCTCCCCTCTTCCATCTCCTTTGCCTCCGGTCCCAGTCGTACCGCAGACATCGAGAAAACACTGGTAGTCGGAATACATGGCCCACGAGAGGTATATGTGTTCCTGTTGGATGAATAGATTTGTAATCAATAAAGCATATTTGAGCAGCGCGTGATCCTATCATGCGCTGTTCTTTTAAATGATCATGTTATACGGGCCGCTATGACCAGGTTATTCCTAATTCTTTTTGCTGCTGTTCTGCTGGCGTCATGTGGACAGTCTTCCGAGCAGCGTACCGCCACAGTAGATACCATTAATACCTTCACCATAAAAGAACCGGGCGCTGTTATCGTCAGACCCGCAGGTGATAAACTAAGATCGCTGAAAGCCGCTATTGGTGAAAAAGGTTTCCCTTCCCTTGAAGAAATCAACAAAAGCACACTGACTGAGGACAGCACTTATCTTGCCACTAAAGGCGTAAAGGTGTTCAGCACCAGTGCTACACTGCTGAAGTTTTTCAAACCGAACGGAGAAGTCTTCTATCTCAGTCTGGCCCATCCGAAGTACTCCTGGGAGATATTCCTGTATAATGGGTACAGCGATCCTGTGAAGGCTGATCTGACAGATATCGAATCTGCTTATCTGGAATCGGGTATAAAGAAACCCTGAGGGTTGTTTTCTTAAAGACTTATCTATTACTTCGCGGTGCAAATCGCTTCATCATCAGCGGTCTGTTGTTTTAAACAGCACAGACCGGACAAATATCATCATCTATGACGCATGGACTGTCCGCAGTGGACTATTCCATTCCTCTTCCGGAAGGCAAACGTGTTTATTTCGCATCAGACTTTCACCTGGGCGCTCCCAATCCTGCTGCCAGCAGAGAAAGGGAAAAGCGTATCGTAAAATGGCTGGATGCCTGTTCGAAAGACGCGGAGCACATCTTCCTGGTAGGTGATATTTTCGATTTCTGGTTTGAATACAAAGAAGTAGTGCCAAAAGGCTATACGCGTCTGCTGGGTAAACTGGCTGAATTGCGTGATAAAGGTATCGGCATCACTGTATTCATCGGTAATCATGATATGTGGATGGATGGCTATTTTGAAGAAGAGCTGGAAATCCCGGTACACTATGCACCTAAAACGTATGATATAGGCGGCAAACGATTTTATATCGGTCACGGTGACGGACTTGGCCCCGGTGATCATGGCTATAAGATGCTGAAGAAAGTATTCCGTAACCCCGTATGCCGTTGGTTATTTTCATTGATACATCCTTCCTGGGGAATTGGTCTGGCGAATTACTTCAGCCGTAAAAGCCGTGCCGCTACTGGTGGCGAACTGGAAAAATTCCTGGGAGAAGAGAACGAATGGCTGGCTATCCACAGTAAAGAAATATTACAGCAAGCTCATTTTGATTATTTCATTTATGGCCACAGACACCTGCCACTGGACTTACAGGTAGGGCCTGATAGTCGCTATATCAACCTCGGCGACTGGCTCAATTACTTCACTTATGCCGTCTTTGACGGAAAGAACACTGAATTGATATACGACGGAAAATAGCGCTTTGCGCTGTTGAAATAAGCCTCATTAGTCGAGGATCTCGTGCAGTATCGGCGGAGAATTCAATTCCTGGAAATCGGGCAGATGCAGTCTGAAGAAATCCAGGTAAGCGTATAACAGTTTTCTGCGTTTGTCTTTATTCATGTTGATCTCACCCAGTGCTTCCCAGTTTGTACACTGGAACAGGCGATCTGTGATCTCACTATTCGCAGCATCGAGATAATTACTGTGATGTGGCGGAAGATCGGTAAAGGAGCCTTCCTGTAAATCGAGATAGTGGGCGTATTCCGAGTAACGTCCATTGAGACGGAAACCCAGGTGCTCCGCCAGCTTAAGCGTGAAATAAAGCGGAATATTGGCCGCAATACCCAGTGGCGCCATATCCAGCGCCTGTAAAGACTGTTCGGCGAAATAGTACAGGTCGACCTGTTGTTCCGGTTCACGCAGACTTTTCTGTAGCAGTTCGATCATATAAAGGGCTACCGTGTTCTTCACAATATTGAAGTGCAGGGAGGTATAGATATAACCCAGTTTGAACTCAGAAATACGCTGGATGCTCTTTTGCTCATAATGGTACACGACCAGTTCCAGGATATTACCCGGCTGGAAGAGGTTGCCTTTAGCCTTTGGTTTGGAACTGCGCACGCCGTTCACCATATAGGACTGTACCCCAAATAGTTCGGTGAATATATTGACGATGGCGCTGGTATCGCCGTATTTGATCGTTCTTAAGACTATCCCGCGGGTTTTGTGTAACATAAAACTAGACAGCAACTGCTGACATCAAATGTACGACGAGCGGTCGTTAATTAATGAACACAATCTTTGTCACCACGTGCTCCCCTCCTGTTTCTCCTGCAACAAATACGAGGTAAACGCCTGACTGTGGCCGGTGACCGGTATAATCCAGGCCGTTCCAGATGGCTTGTCCGCCAAAGGCTCTTGTCTGGTATACCATTCTGCCACTAATATCGGTGATTTTTACCCGGGTATTATCTGCAAGTCCGCGGATAGCGATAGGGCCGCTATAATCATGTTTCACCGGGTTAGGGAACACCAGTACGGAATCTCTCTCCATTTTGCTGACAGGTTCAGTGGCGGTGCCATGCCATGACATCAGGCCTTTGGCGGTAGCGAAATAGACCTCTCCTACTTTCGGGTCTATTGCAATACGGTAGATGTGATTGTCAGGCAGCGGACTATTACCTGTATTGAAATGTTCAAGAATGCGTTCGCCGTCATCACTGACCAGCCATGCGCCATTATAGGTACCGACCCATTTACGGTTCGCACCATCTACCGCGATGGAGGTGACCTGTTCATCCTGGAAGAGATAACCGGCAAAGTTATCCTGCTGAATGATGGGCAGGAGCGCATTACAGCCCTCTGTAGCGGCTTGCCCGGGACAGTTGATAATAGCGACGCCACGCGCGGTACCTATCCATATGCTGCCATTACGGTCTTTTGCCAGGCAGTAGACGTCATTGGAAGGAAGATTGCCCTGTGCCGGGCCAAGGCGGTATTGGCGCCACTGGTCGTCGGATTTATTATCGAGGGTATTGTTATGGTTCAGTACATATAAGCCATTGCTCTGTGGAGAGACCATGTATACCAGGCCATTGTCGTCTGTCAGCAGCTGACTGATGGCATTACCGGTCATGGCATAAGGGCTGCGGAAGGAAACCCAGGTATCGTCTGGTTTTTTGACCAGCAGATTATTGTTAGCGCCATAGGCCGCGACCCAGAGATTACCTGCAAGGTCAGTAGCGAGTCCGCTGACATTATACGCTGTCTGATCATTTATTGCTGGTGGTAGTATGCCCTGCTTGAATACTGTCCGTTTATTGCCGCTGATGCGTACCAGTCCGCCGCCAAATGAACCGAGGTATATGGCATCGGCATCTACTGTCATAGTGGCGATATCATGGAGGGAGTCCGGCCATGCAGATGTAGCAGTCCATGTACCATTTGCAAAACTGTAATAGCCATCCCGGTTGCCGGTAGCTTTCCAGTTGCTGCTGATAGTACCAGGGGCCGCCAGCAGTGTATTGCCGGAGAAAAGCATATCACCTGTAATGATGCCCGCAGGCGCATCAGGGTTGACTGCTGCATATTCACTGGTTTGTTTATCGTATTGTATCAGTCCGGAAAGGGAGTCCGCAATCCAGAGCGCATGATCTGTACCAGCTACCTGCATGGGGGCTTTCAGCAGGGCATGTTGAAAGCTGGCTACAACCGCAGCACTGGCATTCAGGGCCAGGATACGGGAGGCGCCGGTCTGCGGCTGGCAGAGGAGCAGCTGATCGTTTTGTACGCTCATGCTGCTGATGGTACGATCAGCAGTATACCATGGCGTCCAGCTATTATTGTTCAGTAGGAACAGTTGATTACGCTGGCGACATATCAGCTTGTTATTAAAAGCAACGATCTCCTGCACGGAATCCGGCGCGAGACCTTGTGATAGGGAAGACCAGTTACGGAAATCGGATGGGTTGTTGCTGTTAAGCGACGCTGTTCTGACCCCTTCTGCTGTAGCGGCGAAGAGGGAGCTGCCTATGATGGCGAGCGCATAAACCGGCGTATAAGCCCCTGTGCTTCCTACGACGTAGGTGGCTTCAATTTCCGGAACGGAAGTATTCAGTACGACGATACCCAGACCGGTACAGAGATATGCCTTGTTATTACGGAAAATGACCCTGAAGATGGTTTTATCGGCGGCGACCTGTTTACGCATCAGGTCTGGGATATTATAGATCATGTTGCCGCTCAGCAGATCGATGTTGCTGTTGGAATAAGCGACGAGCACAGTTTCGTCGTTGGCGGCGAGGGTACTGATACCGATATCATGCAGACCGTTGGCTTTACTGTAGCGACTGAGTTCCAGTCCTTCTTCCGGCGTGTTGGTAACAGCGGAGAGCCCGCCGCCTGCGGAGGCGCAGTATATCCGGTCTCCTTTTACGGCGACGGCGACAGCCGGACGCCAGGGAAGATGGTCGCTCCACTGACCGACATAGGTGCCTTCAATATGTTGCTGAGCGCTTATCTGGAGGGCATTCAGACAGGATAGGCAGAGTATGGCGCAGAGGGATATCAGAAAACGGTGCATGCATCAAAAATAGTTATATGTTATTACTTTGAGTTACCTTTACGCCCTACTAAAATTACAAAGACGCGTATGTGGCAACGCTTAGCAGGATTCGTATTGAAATTTCGTTTACCACTCCTGGTCTTATTACTGTTGGGCACTGCAGTGATGACCTATTTCGCCAGCAAAGTAGAGCTTTCCTATGAGGCAAATAAATCTATCCCGCTGGATAATGCGAAATATAAGGAATATATGCAGTTCCGGGAATTGTTCGGAGAGGATGGTAATATGATGGTGATCGGTATCCAGACGGACAATTTCTTCCGGAAAGATTTCTTTCATGACTATGTAAAGCTGAATGAAGACCTGAAGAAGGTGGAGTTTGTAGAGAATGTACTGAGCGTACCTTTTGCCATTAACCTGGTGAAAAATGACAGTACACGCAAACTGTCAGCAGAACCGCTTTTCCAGGGAGACCTGCAACAACAGGCCGTACTCGACAGCCTGGCCGGTGCACTGAACAATCTGCCTTTCTATAAGGGATTACTGTATAATCCGCAGACGCATGCCTACCTGATGATGATCAATATTCAGAAGGGCGTCATGATGACCCCGCGCCGTACAGAGGTGGTGGAGAACGTGATGAAGCTGGGTGCTGCTTTCGGAGAGAAACATCATACAGAAGTACGTATGAGCGGTTTGCCGCTGATCCGTACACTGATGGCAAATAAGGTAAAGAGAGAACTGGACCTGTTCCTGAAGTTATCATTTGTACTGACGGCAATTATCCTGCTGATCTTCTTCCGTTCCATCAGTGCAGTACTGATGTCAATGATCGTGGTTGCCATTGGTGTGATCTGGTCGGTAGCTACGATCGTGTTGCTGGGTTATAAGATCACATTGCTGACAGGACTGATACCACCATTGATCGTGGTGATCGGGATACCGAACTGCGTGTATTTCCTGAATAAGTATCATACGGAATATGCGAAGGATGGTAACAAGACCAGGGCGCTGGTACACATGATCCAGCGTATGGGGATTGTGACATTGTTCACTAACCTGACAGCGGCTATTGGTTTTGGTGTGTTCTGTTTTACGAAGAGTGAATTGCTGAAAGAATTCGGTGTAGTAGCGGGTTTGAATATTATGCTGATCTTCCTGATCTCCTTTATTTTCCTGCCTGCGGTATTGAGTTATCTGCCACCGCCAAAAACGAAACATACGAACTATATGAACAACCGCACTTTCCGTGCTTTACTGGACGGACTGACTGCGTTGGTTTTCAAATATCGTGCGTGGGTGTATGGTGTGACCGTTGTGTTGGTGATCGGAGCTATAGCGGGTATGCTGAAGCTGAAATCAGAAGCGCACATGCTGGATGATATTCCGACAAGTGACAAGCTATATACCGACCTTAAATTCTTTGAAAAGAACTTCAAGGGTGTGATGCCGTTGGAAATAGCGGTGGATACGAAGAAGAAAAATGGGGTGGTAAACCTGAAAACGCTGGAGAAACTGGACCAGTTATCTAAGTTGATCGGTGCACAACCAGAGTTTGCAAGACCATTATCTGTAGCGGAAGGTATCAAGTTTGCCAAGCAGGCTTATTATAACGGGGACAGCTCTAACTATGCTATTCCTAATCAGTTTGATATTGGTTTCCTGGCGCCTTATCTGCGTATGAAGGGAGGCAACAATGCGGCAGGTAATGCGACAGCATTTACGAAGCTGGTTTCCTCATTTATGGACAGTACCCGTCAGGTAGCCCGTATGAGTGTGAACATGGCGGATGTAGGTTCTGCGAAACTGCCGTTATTGCTGGATTCATTGCGTCCGCAGGTAGATGCAATCTTTGATACGGCACAATATAAGGTTAGTTATACCGGTACAAGCGTGATCTTCCTGGAGGGTAGCCGTTTTATTATCAATGGTCTGACAGAAAGTATTCTGCTGGCATTTGTACTGATCATTTTCTGTATGCTGTACCTGTTCCGTTCCTGGAGGATGCTGCTGATATCCCTGATCCCTAATATCATTCCACTGGCGGTAACAGCGGGTGTAATGGGCTGGCTGGATATTCCATTGAAGCCATCTACTGTACTGGTGTTCAGTGTGGCGTTGGGTATAGCGATCGATGTGACGATCCGTTTCCTTGTGAACTTCAAACAGGAGTTACCGCATCACAACCTGGATATTTCGGCTACAGTGAAACAGACGATCCATGAGACAGGTTTGAGTATCATTTATACGTCACTTATCCTGTTGGCTGGTTTTATGATCTTTAGTTTCTCTGAGTTTGGTGGCACAAAGGCTTTGGGCTGGTTGACTTCACTGACTTTGTTAATGGCGATGATCACGAACCTGACTATTTTGCCGGCATTGTTATTGTGGATGGAGAAGGCGTTATTGAAGAAGGCGAAGAAGAAGCAATTATGGAATGCGCTTGATGAGGAGAAGGATATGGATATGTCAGAGCTGGGGCTGAAAGAAAGAGAAAAAGAAGACTAGACAAGTATAGTTTCAACATATGTTTAAAACGCTCAATACATGATTATCAGTATTGGGCGTTTTTGTTATACCCAAATAATCTAGTGGGCTACATTCATCCCCCCTTATTCGCCGCTCGTATAAAAGGGCGTTACATACCCGGTAAAAAGTAAGAGGTTTATAATGCCATTCTAACCTCTTTTAGTTCATGAAAAACAAATACTTAAAGGGCGCTCACCTTTCTGAGCGTAAATTTAAGGAGATACTACGGCTATTTGCCGAAGATCTTACAGCCACTCAGATTGCCAACATTAGTGGGGTAAGCCGTGTCACTGTAAATAGTTATCTCAAAAAGATCCGCCAGCAGATTGCCCGTCACTGTGAGTCTTTATCGCCCTCCGACAATCACAACCGTTCAGTAGCCCCCGCGCGCATCACACATGCTTCACCTGCAGAAGATGGGGACGTATCCGTCAAAACAGAAGTAGGCCGTACTGTAAAGCCGGTCGTATTTGGTATTTACCGTTCTTCGGACCGGTTACATACGGAGATATTGCCTGACGTAAGCCGGTCAATGATCCATTCTGTAGTGAGGAGCAGCCGTTCTATTCTGGAAATGCAGGGAGCTGCGGAGAAGATCCGCCGTTTCAGCAATGTGGTGGACCTGGGGCAATACCGTTTGTACAACCTGGAAAATGAGGGTGCCATCAGTATTGCGGACGATGTGGACGCATTCTGGGGGCTGACCAAGCACAGGCTTGCCAAGTTCAAGGGATTGAACCGGAGTACTGTGTATTTACATTTAAAGGAGTGCGAGTTCCGGTATAATAACAGGAATGAGGACATTTATGAGACTTTGCTGGAATTGTTAAAAAGCCAGCCGCTGAGTCTCTCCTGATTATTTCTCTTTATTAAGATATTGCTGCAGTAATGCAGCGGAACTTTTATTTAGATCTGGAACAAAACCCGGATTTAGATTTTGGTTGATGAGCGCGCAGGTGGTATTCCTATCACCTGCCTTTAAATCTTTTGCCGTTACTAATTTCAGTATAAAGTGAAGCCCAGTGAAGCCCGGTTATGATATCTACAACAGATTTTGATTATTACAAATAATGTTTTTTCTATTATGTTAAAAAACTGTTAAAGGGGTGTTATAACATATAATTTGTTTGCCGCTTTTCACTGAAATTATTGTTAAATAATTTATATTTGAACGTTAAAATTAAGTTAAACAACAGAAGAAGGGTAAATGCTTATGAGAAATGACCCAAGGTAGTCTTCTCACCCTCTGTATACTAATTCAAGGATTTTCCAGGACAATTAAATCGTTATGAACGATTGAAGGGGAACCGTAGATTAAGAATTTTATCAACAAAGTTTGTTTTATCAACGTAGGACAGCTATTTCAGAGCCAGTGGTCGGTTTCCTGAGAAAAGTTTTCTCTATTCATTGAATATTTAAACTAAACAACCAGAAACAACAAAGCTTATGAGGAAAAGTTTATTTTTCCTCCTGCCCTCTATCGTGGTAGTTGGACAGGTGGTTGCGCAGACCCGCCCCATTACAGGGAAGATCACTTCCTCTGATGATGGGAGTCCGGTGATCGGCGCTACAGTAATTGTAAAAGGTACGACGACTGGTACTGTAACAAACATGAATGGTGAGTATACCATTAATGTACCAGAAGGAGCTACTGCCTTAACTGTGAAATTCGTGGGTATGAAAGACCAGGAGATCAAGCTTGGTTCAGGTGCGAAACACAATGTGGTGTTATACCCGGATGTAACAAAACTGACTGAAACTGTTGTAACTGCTAACGCGATCCGTCGTGACAAAGCATCCCTCGGTTACTCAGCTCCAACCTTAAAAAATGACGAACTGACCAAAGGTCAGAGCTCCAGCCCGCTGAATGCACTTGCAGGTAAAGTAGCGGGTGTAAATATCTCCACCAGTGCGAACGCTCCGGGTAGTTCTTCCAGGATCGTATTGAGAGGTGGTTCATCTATCGGTGGTAATAACCAGGCGCTGATGGTTGTGGATGGTGTACCTATCGACAACAGCAGCATCATTGGTGGTGGCGACAGCCGTAGCACAGTTGACTTCGGTAACCGTGGTAACGACCTGAACCCGGAAGACATCGAATCAGTAACTGTTCTGAAAGGCCCTGCTGCTGCAGCGTTGTATGGTTCCCGCGCTTCTAACGGTGCGTTGATCATCACTACTAAGAGCGGTAAAAAATCTGCTAACAAAAAGAACGAAGTAACATTCAACAGCTCTATCACTTTATCTAATGTGGTAAAACTGCCTGAGCTGCAGAATGATTATGGTCAGGGTTATGATCAGGAGATCAATGACCCGATGGAAAACTGGAGCTGGGGTCCTAAATTTGATGGTAGCGAGAAAGAGTGGGGACAGTCTATCAATGGCGTAAGGCAGAAAAAACCTTATGTTGCATTGCCAGACAACATCAAGAATTTCTTCTCAACAGCAACCGCGTATAGCAACAACTTATCCCTCTCCGGCGCCGGTGAAAAAACTACTTATTACCTGTCTGTGAACAGTCTTAATTCTGATGGAGTTATGCCAGGTTCTTCTGACAAGTATAACAAATATGGCTTGCGTTTTAACGGTACTGCACAGTTGAATAACAAGTTCTATACTGGTATCAATTTTAACTACAGCAAGATCAACGCTAACATGATCCAGGGTGGTCAGGGCGAAGGTTCTGTATTTGATAACGTACTGCAGACTGCCCGTGATATTCCTATCGACAAAATGGGAGATCTGAGCAATCCTTATAACAGCTTCAATGTTCCGGATGCAAATGGTATTCCTTCTTACGGTTATTATGGTGCTTACACTGTGAGCCCTTATTACATTCTGAAGAACTACCGCAACCTGAACGATGTTGACAGGATCACCGGTAACTTCACTATCGGATACAAACCAACTGAATGGTTGGATGTACTCGAAAGATTAGGTACTGATGTGTATACTGATCGTCGTCGTTACAAGTATCCAAAATTCGATGTGAAGCCACTGGATGACAATCCTGATTACTACGAAACAGGTACTAACAACCATACTTCCAATGGTAAATACGGTGAAGATAACTACACCCTGAGCGAAGTAACCCATGACCTGATGATCACTGCGAAGAAGGATTTCACTCCTGACTTCAAGGCATCCTTAATGGTAGGTAACAACGTACGTCAGCGTGTATTCAACACAATGGAAACTGAGACCAACCAATCCAGTGGTCTGGTAATTCCTGACTGGTACAACCTGGATAACAGTAATGGTCCTGTTTATACTTTCAACAGCCGTTCCATCCGTCGTCTGATTGGTGTATATGCAGATCTGAACCTGTCATATAAAAACATGTTGTTCTTAGGTGCTACTGCACGTAACGACTGGTCTTCCACACTGCCAAAGGGTAATAACTCATTCTTCTACCCTAGTGTGAATGCATCCTTCGTATTTACAGAGCTGACCAAAGAATCTGGTCTGGCACAGATCCTGAACTACGGTAAAGTACGCGGTAGCTGGGCGAAAGTGGGTAACGATGCTGATCCTTACCTGCTGAGAACATACTATGCGAAAACTGACCTGTCAAGTGGTTTTGGTAACACTACCTTCCCATTTGGTAACATCGCTGGTTACACTTATGGTAACAGAATCGGTAACCCGAAACTGACTCCTGAGTTCACTACTGCATTTGAAGTAGGTACAGAATTAGGTTTCCTGGAAAACAGAATCTATGTAGACTTCTCTTATTACCAGAATAAATCTAAAGATCAGATCCTGAACGTTCCGATCCCAACTTCTTCCGGTTTCTCCAGCCAGGTATTTAACACTGGTCTTGTTGAGAACAAAGGTATTGAGGTTAGCTTAAGAGGTACTCCAATCAGAACTGCATCAGGTTTCAGCCTGGAGCTGTTCGGTACTTATACAAGAAACAAGAACGAAGTCGTAGACCTGGGTTCAGTTGATCAGGTTGTGATCGGTGGTTTTGGTGGCATGAGTATCGTTGCTGCAAAAGGAAGACCATATGGTACTTTCTATGCACAGGATATTCAGCGTGATGCACAGGGTCACGTGATTGTAAGCGCTTCTACCGGTAACCCGCTGCTGACACCAAACCCTGTATATCTGGGTTCTTACAATCCTAAATACCAGGCATCATGGGGTGCAAATGCAAGCTACAAAGGCTTTAGCTTCAGCGTCCTGTTTGATACTAAACAAGGAAACAAGTTCTTCTCCCGTACCAAAGACATCCTGGACTTCAACGGTACAGCATTCGAAACTGCTGTAGGTGGTCGTGATGCTTCTGTTTGGGAAAATTCAGTAGTGGATGATGGTACAGGTAAGCTGGTACCAAACACAAGCATTACTTACGACAAACAAAACTGGTTCCCAAGTGTAATCCCTTCTGGTCAGCACGTTGTAGATGCTTCTTACATCAGACTGCGTGAGGCTAGCCTGAGCTACAAGCTGCCAAGACACTTGCTGAACAGAACACCATTCGGTGACCTGTCTGTAGGTATCTTCGGTAACAACCTGGCGCTGTGGACAGCTAAGGAAAATAAATACGCAGATCCGGAAGTTAACTCTGGTGGTGCTGGTAACGAGCAGGGTTTTGATTTCACCGCTCAGCCTTCACTGAGAAACTACGGTTTTAATCTGAGAGTAACTTTCTAAAGTTTAAAGAGTAAAAACAATGATGAAGAAACATATATTTAAGGCGACCGCAGGTGTACTAACTGCGTTGTCTATCACCTTAGCAGGATGTAGCAAATTCCTGGACGTTAACGATAACCCTAACCAGACTACAGAAGCATTACCTTCTCTGGTACTGCCTTCTGCCCAGGCTGCGATTGGTATTGTACTCGGTAACACCTATCAGGTTTATGGTAGCATGTGGAGCCAGTACTGGACACAGAACAGAAGTTCCTCTCAGTATAAGATCATAGATCAGTTCCTGTTACAGGGTTCTGGTTTTGACAGACCATGGCAGTTATTATATGCAGATGGTATGGAAGACCTGCAACTGATTATCAATCAGTCAAATGCTGAGCCGGTTAAACAATATGGCGCTATTGCCACCATCCTGAAAGCATATGAGCTGCAGATGCTGACAGATGCTTTCGGAGATATTCCAAATAAGGAAGCATTACAGGGCGAACAACAGAGCCTGAATCCTCATTACGATTCTCAGGAATCGGTATATGATAGCATTTTTGCACTGATCAACAGAGGTATCTCTATGATTGATGCAAATTCTGAGTATGTACCAGGTGATGAAGACTTGATCTTCCAGGGTGATATGGATAAATGGGAAGCTTTTGGTAATACCCTGAAGCTGCGTGCCTACATGCGTCTGTCTGAAGTAAACCCAACCAAAGCCCAGGCAGGTATTGCTACGCTGGCGGGTAAAACTTTCCTGACAGAAGATGCGTCCATCAACTACACATCAACTGGTGGTAACCAAAACCCACTGTTTGCTGAAATGGTTGGTCTGGGCCGTACCCAGAACCTGGTTGCCAGCGAAACAGCTGTTAATCAGATGAAAGCGCTGAGCGATCCACGCTTATTAGCTTTCTATCAGAATGCTGCTGGTACTACTACTGTTAATCCTATCCCTCAGGGTAGCTTTAACGTACCACCATCTGCGTCTTATCCACTGTCTCTGCCATCACCTAACACAGGTGCTGCTCCAAGAAGTGCTGCTTCTGCACTGGCGCCTGTTAAGTTCATGTCTGCTGCGGAAAGTTATTTCCTGCAGGCTGAAGCTGCTGCACGTGGCTGGCTGGCTGGCGATGCAAGAGGTCTATATGAGGATGGTATCACTGCTAGCTTCGCAGCTTACAACGTAACTCCAGGTGCTTATATCACTACTGCTGTTGCTGCATTCCCGGCTACCGGACTTGCTGCTCAGGTGAAAGCGATCATCACCCAGAAATACTTTGCAATGAACGGTAACCAGGGCTTTGAAGCATGGAGCGAATGGCGTCGTACAGGTTATCCTGACTTCTTCGTTCGTTCAGTTGAGTCTTCACTGCCAGCTGGTCAGTTCCCTGCCCGTTTCCTCTATCCTAACACTGAGCTGACCAGGAACCCTAACTTCCCAGGCGCTAAAGTTGTTACCGATAAAGTTTGGTGGGACAAGTAAGCAATAACGTATATGTATATACCAGAAAGGGGCTCGTTATACAACGAGCCCTTTTTTTTGTACCTACTCAGACCAGTATATGCCGGTCGGGCAATTAGCTGTTAAACCACACATCCCTACATCTTTGTAAGAATTTTTATATCTTGTGTTGCTTTTTTGACTGTGTGACGATCAAAATAATAAAAGACACGGGGGACAAATCATCGCATTTCACCACAAATGCGATTCTCAATCTTGGTACTATATATCACAATGCCTGACTTCCTGCATTAAATTAAAAATCTGTTTGATGAAAAAAGGAGTATTCCTGTATCTGTTTTCATTAATCTCTGTGCTGCCAGCATTCGCGCAGATGAGAACACTTACAGGCACTGTTACTGCCGACAGCAGCGGAACGCCTCTGCCCGGTGTTACTATCCATCTGAAGGGCTCTACCTATCGCGTTGCCACTAATCCGGATGGATCTTATTCTATGAGCATCGGGGGCACTCCCGAACTGCAATTCTCTATGCTGGGATATCTGTCCCGACAGGTAAAAGTCGGACCGGATATGACGCGCCTTGACGTAAAACTGGAACCTATTTCTTCCAAACTATCTGAAGTAGTGGTAGTTGGGTATGGAGAACAGGCCCAGCAATATACCACGGAAGCCGTATCAGTAGTAAAAGCTGCTGATTTTGCCAATGTACCGGTTGTTACTCCCCAGCAATTGCTGCAGGGACAGGTAGCAGGTGTCAGTATGACCAATTCTTCCGGCCTGCTGGGTAATGCTTCTTTACTCCGTGTAAGGGGAACTGCTTCTATTACAGCGGGTACACAGCCATTATTCATTGTGGACGGGGTGCCGCTGAATGATGGTTCTTACAATACCGCCTATGGCGGTGGCGCGTCGCTGAATCCGCTGCTGGAAATGAACCCTGAGGATATCGAATCCATTACTGTACTGAAAGATGCTGCAGCTGCCGCAATTTATGGTTCAAGGGGTTCCAATGGCGTGATATTGATATTGACAAAAAAAGGTGGTTACAAGAATAAAACCCAGGTAAAGCTCGATTATGCTACCGGCTGGGTAAGTCCGACTGGCAAGATAGATGTCATGAGCGGCGACGAATACGTTAACTTCTTTAATGATTATGTTACTAAAGCTACCGGAGCTACACCGATCACTGCTCCGGCGAAATTTACCGACTGGCCATCCCTGGTTAGCAGGACTGGCCGTAACAGTAATTATGCATTATCTGCCAGTGGCGGTAACGACAAAACCCGTTTCTATATAGGTGGTAATTATGCCAAAGATGAAAGTTTTGTGATTGGAAACAATCTGCAGAAACTGTCCGGCAGGATTAACCTGGAACATACGGCCAATAAATATTTATCATTGGGTGTTAACTTTAATACGGCCTATACGAATATGGACCGTATCAATATTGAAAGTGGTTCACAGGCGCCTTATACAAGAGGTTTGCTAAATACGCCTACTACTGCTGCTTATACTGATGATGGGCAGTATGCTAATGTAACTAATAATGCACTGGCTAATATTTATCTGAGCACCAATAAATATTATACCCGCCGTAATACCGGTAATGCATATGCAAAACTGAATATCACTGACTATCTGTGGTTAAAGACCGACTGGGGAATGGATCTGCTGGAGACGGAAGAGCGATTCCGCAGATCAGGCAAACTGGGTGGTACTTCAAATACCGGAACCGCAGGACGAACTATCTGGCAGGACTATAAGTGGCTGACCACTAACAGTATCAACTTTGATAAGCGTTTTGCAGATGTACACCAGGTAACTTTATTGGCGGCGCATAGTTATGAAACGGCGAGATACGATGATATTAAGGTAACCGGTACCAACTTTACCAGCGATCTGCTGCCGAATGTAGGATCTGCGGCGATCAATACAGGTTCTGCCACGGGTAAAGCCTGGGGCCTGGAATCTTATATCTTCCGTGGAAACTATCGTTTCAGAGATAAATATCTTTTCGAAGGTAGCTTCCGTCGCGATGGCTCATCCCGTTTTGATGGTAATAACCGCTATGGTAACTTCTGGGCAGTGTCCGGAGGCTGGATTATGTCAGAAGAGCAGTTTATCCGTAAGCTTGGTTTCATCGATTATATGAAAGTAACTGCCAGCTATGGCGTAACCGGTAATGACCGTATTGGTTACTACGACTATATGGGGTTATATACTGCCGGTGTTGATGCTAACTATGCCGGACAGACAGGTCTGAGACCCACTCAGATAAAAAATCCTAAACTGAGTTGGGAAGAAAGTCGTCAGGTTGACCTGGGACTTGCAGTAAACGTTTTGGATAACAGACTCCAGTTGTCGTTTGATTACTATAGCAAGCATTCAGAAAATCTCCTGTTATATGCAGTTGTACCTTCTACAACGGGTTTTGGTTTTGCCACCAGAAACGCAGGCGAAATGCGTAACAGGGGCATTGACCTGCAGATCACAGGAGTACCGGTGAAAACGAAAGAGCTGCAGTGGACCACCTCTCTAAATATGGGACTGGTGAAGAACAAAGTATTATCATTACCAGCTGACAACAAAGATGATGAAGGCCGGCATTATATTCTGAGTTCCAATAACAACCAGCGCGTATTGCAGGGTTACACGCTGAATACCTTCTATCTGCTCAACTATAAAGGCATTAATCCTGAAACCGGCGATCCTGAATGGTATACAAAGGACGGGAAAACAACCAGCACGCCTACATCCAGAGATCAGACCGTTGCAGGTAGCGCTTTGCCAAAATGGACGGGCGGATTCAATAATACCGTTCGTTACAAGCAGTTTGATCTGGGCGTGAATTTCTACTTCTCCTATGGTAATAAGGTATTGCTGAATGAGTTCAAGGAGCTTGACAATGTAAATAAAACTACAGCTACCAACCTGAGTAAGGAAATGCTGAATTACTGGCAGAAACCGGGCGATCAGGCATTTGCACCAGCGGCTACCAGTGCTTCCTGGAAAAATGGCAGCAGCTTCGCACAGCTATCCAACGCTCAACTGTTCAACGCCTCCTTCCTGCGTCTGAAAACGCTTAGCCTGGGTTACAATGTACCGGCTAAGGTGTTAAACAATACACGTGTATTGAGCGGTGCCCGTCTGTATGTAATGGGTCAGAACCTCTGGACCGTGAAGGATAAAAATTTCCGTGGAGCTGATCCTGAGGTATCTCAGTATGGTACCAATGCACAGGTAGCCGGAGAGGGTTACTACTCCCTGCCTCAGCCTAAATCGATCACTGTAGGTGCAAACCTGGTATTTTAAAAAATGAAAACAGCCAACATGAACCGGAAAAATAAGATATGGATATGGCTACTGGCGGGTGTTACCTGTACCAGCATGTTTTCCTGCAGCAAGGACCTTCAGCAGGACCCTGAGCAGGCTATCCCTTCAGAGGATGTCTTTACGTCAGAAGCTACCTCTTTAAGCGCATTATACGGCGTATACAGCCGCTCTCAACGTCCGGAGGTATTCGGGGCTCAACCGCAGATTATCGCTGATTATATGGCAGATAATGCCAATTACTATGGACCCGTTGCCGGCCTTAGTGAGATAAATACTTTTACGGCGACGCCAGCCAGTTCTATCATCAGTGAAATGTGGCGCATCCACTATGATGCGATCATGGGTGCGAATATGGTGGTGGAGAAAGTACCGTTGGTGCAGGATCCGACCTTTTCGGCTACTAACCGCAAAATGTATGTGGCAGAAGGAAAGTTCATGAGGTCCATCCTGTATTTTCAGTTGCTGAACCTGTTTTCTCAGCCTTATCAGGTAGATCAGGGTACGCGTCCTGGTATTCCGATGGTCATTGCCGCTTTTAATGGTACTATCACTTATCCGGAAAGAGGAACTGTAAATGCAGCACATGCCCAGATAGAAAAAGATCTGCTGGAAGCTATTCCTGATCTTTCCGCCACCTTCAGTGATGCCGCACTGGCAAGAGGCAGGGCTACTAAAGGGGCTGCATTTGCCCTGTTGTCCAGGTTATATCTGTACCGTGAGCAATGGGACAAAGCCGCACAGTATGCAGATAGCGTGCTGAAATCGCCTTACTACAATTTATCAGGAGACTATGGCTTCTATGATGGGAACACCATGGAAGATATATTCTCTATTCAGAATACAGACACAGATCCTCCGGGTGGCGGACTGGGATGGGCATATTATTATCGTCCGACAGCTAGTACATCTGCATCAGGAGCATGCCCGTTTGCGCCTTCTCTGATCACTGCATTCTCCGCAGAGCCAAACGATAAACGTTTTCTCGCAAGTGATGAGGGGAATGCGTTTAACAACGAGAAAAGACGCTTTACTTTAAAGTTCCCGAATATCGGCACTTTTAAAGACAATTCTCCGCTTATCAGAGTTACCGAAATGTATCTCAACAGAGCGGAAGCATTGGCTTCCATCAATGGTGTGAACCAGGAATCCATCTATCTGATGAATGAATTAAGAAGACGTGCAGGACTCGCAGAATGGGATGTCAATACATTTGCCAGCAAGGATGCTTTCATTACAGCTATTCTGAATGAGCGAAGAAAGGAACTTTGTTTTGAAGGACATCGCAGAATGGATATCCTCAGAAGAGGTCTTGCTTTACGCGATAATGATCCTGAGAAGAAAGCAGGCGCTGAGCGCGTGATACTGCCAATTCCGCAGCGTGAAATTGATGTGAGTCCGGCGTTAAAAGGACAACAGAATCCGGGTTACTAAATTCAATATTTTCATAAAAAAAAGCGGCGTTAAATTATGTATTTAACGCCGCTTTTTTTTAACGATTGAGCAACTATTAAAAGTTATTCGTAATTTTATAGTGTCAATTTTTAGATTTATCCCGAATAGAAAGTAAGTTTTGACCCTATATTTTCTATTATTAAATCCCTTCTATGAAGAAGTTTGTTTTTAACCCGACGGTTATTTTTTCTCTATTTATTTTATTGTTGTCATGGGGATGTAAGAGACACATCTCTCCGGAAAATGAGATAAAGCCTGTGCCTGTAAAGATCAAAACCGGCATCAGAACAAATCCATTTTCTCTCCGCAACATCATGAAAGCACAGGATACGCTTGTTGCCAGGTCCGGGCAATCAGGCAGGCTTGCAGTGCAGGCAGTGTCATCCTATCCGACGTTCGTCTATTTCAGAATTAATCCTGCCAATTTTGCTGCGGGGCAATTCAAATCTCTTGCTGCTGATACGGCCTGCACACTGATGGAAATTCCTTTCGGTGATGGTGCGTTATACGGTGATTCAACTTTAACAGAAGCATCAGCAGAACTTTTAAAAGATGGATATCTGTATGGTATGGCGCCTATTGCCGATTCGTTGCTTACTAAATTGCAGGCAATGTCTAATCTCTCATTTCAGCGCCTGGATACTATTGTACTGCCTCCCGATTCCAGCGTGAGTTTACAACGAGTGGCATTAGAACAGGCCGGATATGAGGCAAGGCTTTTTGGCTTCTGCCCATTTAAAAAACCGCACGGTTATGTACGCTATGCCGATGCTGAACTGGGTCGGGAGGAACCGGTAAGAGGCATGAAAGTCTGGGCGCTGGTATTTGGTATTCCCGTAAGTACCTATACTGATGCAAATGGTTATTATGAGATTAACTATCGTTTTTCCCTTGGTAGTGTAATGGGCACAGAGGCGGTGAATTCACGTCTCACTATCCGCCCGCTGGATACCAATGGTACATTTGTCGGAAATATACTCAGGATCCTCGGACAATTTGCGGCAGGATCTAAGAAGTTATACGGCTGGGTATCTTCCTGTGACATGAACAGGGGCCAGAATTTTGTGTATACTGAGCATTCTCAGGCTAAATTCTGGAGTCAGATCCTGAATGCATATTATTTCAGCGACCAGTATTTCACACTGGAGGGAATTCACAAAGCACCTGATAAAATGGTGTGCTATGCGCACTGGACAAATGACGATGATATGGGGAGCGGTAGTACACCGATGTTCGGACATATCAACTACTCTGCTCAATTTGTGGAGTCGACACTTAATGGTTTATTTGGCTCAAATATCAACCTGAGCACAAACGCTCCGAACCTGTTTAACGTACTGACTTCTGCCCTCCCCGATATGACGATTCCTGTAACGGTGAAAGAAAGTACGATGCCATACTATCACTCAAGATTGGCGCAGCTTATTTTTCATGAACTTGGACATGCCTCCTTTTTCAGGCAGGTAGGAATGAACTGGTATACGCAGATGTCGACATTGGAACTCACCAGTGGCGTAACAGGAAACCCATACGGAGATGGCACAAAAGAAACATCTGCCAACTATGTCGGAATGGGTGAATCATGGGCACAGTTTATCGGAATGAATTTCGCGCTAAGACGGTATCCGGCTGGTAAAGATCGTCTGACTAACCCTCTTACCCGTAACCTGGTTGACATGTCCTGGCTAATCGAAAGTGAGGAATATTATTTTGAGTATAAGTGGATTCCCTATGGTATGTACCATGACCTGATGGATCCTTATATCAATGCACCAACAGAAAGTTTTGATAATGTATCCGGTGTGAGTATTCAGAAGATGTTCAATGCATTTCAACCCAATATTACCAGCTGGTGCGGATATTTTAATGAGTTTGTTAAAAACAATACTGTAGTCGGAATATGGCCTGTATTTGACCATTATTACCTGAAATCATGTAGTACCAGATTCCGGAATGCGGAAATCAACAGGAGTTTTACAAAGAATGATTGTGCTATTCCTCCTGGTTCTGCTGTAACGGTATTTGTGCCTCAGGGTATGTTCTTTTCAACAGTATCTCAACTGGATGCAGACAGGCAGGCAGAGGCATACGCCCAGCAGCTGGCAAATCAGCAGGGAACCTGCCCATGTGCGGTCAATTGCTCTACTGTAGATAAAAAATGTCTTAATGGTGGTTGTGAAACCGGTGTTAAAGAATATTATAAATCCGAAAAACTGAAAGACGGAACTTATGCCTGTTACTGGCGCTACCGCTTTAGCGATGGTACCACACAGGGAAGTTTTATTGAGAAGGGCAACAGAGATTGTCTGGCTGACTAATCAAAAATGCATTTTCTTCGGGAAGGGCGTAGCAATTTATTGCTGCGCCCTTTTCATTTTTATAACGTAAAAAACAGTTTGTAAATAATTAAAACCACAAGATAAATTCCTCCGAATTTCATATATTGCATTAGACGACTTATTGTGAACAAGACTGAACCAAAATCTAACATTCGAATTTGAATTCCTTGGAGAGACCCGACCCACCGACTTTTGCCGTATAGAGAGGAATTACTTAAACGTACTATTGAACATCAAAAACGAACTACCTGATTTACGCTGCTGCCTGACATTGGGGGCTGGATAATTGTTGCCTGAAATGTAGCATACAATCCCTTTTTTCTTGTGTTGATCCGTCGGCAGTAAGCTTTGCGTACAATTATATCTGTACGTAAGGGCTGTGGCATTTCATTACCCTAAATTTTAACTATGAGGTAAATATCCGGACGTTTATTATCAATCAAAATCGCTTATGAAACACACTTTACTCCTATGGCTATTCGTGGCCATCAGCGGGATGACCGCGTATGCTCAAACACGAACGATTAAAGGCAGGGTAACTGACTCAAAAGACGGCGCTGCCGTGCCCTATGCTACTGTCAGAATACAGGGGACCAATAAAGGAACTGCGACCGATCAGAGCGGAAATTTCAGCATCGATATTTCCGGTACGCAGACATTGGTTATTTCAAGTGTTGGCTTTACCCAGCAAACCGTGAAACCTGATAACAGTAATACGGTCAATGTTTCACTGGTAGCAGACAATACACTTACCGAATACATTGCCACCGGTTATGTCAATACCAACAGGGTAAGAAAGGTAAGTGCAGTCGCTGAGGTCACAGCTGAAAAGCTGGCCAATACGCCGCTTGTTGATATCAATCAGGCCTTACAGGGACAAGCAGCCGGCGTATTCGTAGGTGGTGCTTCCGGTCAGCCGGGTTCTGTACAGAATGTGCGCATCCGCGGTGTAGGCTCTATCAGTGCCAGCGCTGCTCCATTGTACGTGATCGATGGTATCATCGTGGACGGTCGTGATGTGAACAATAGTGGTAACCTCGCGCTGCAATCCAATGACCTCCTGGCCAACCTGAACCCCAATGATGTTGAAACTATTAATGTGCTGAAAGATGCGGCTGCAACAGCGATGTATGGTTCCAGGGGCGCCAATGGTGTGATCGTTATCAACACCAAAAAAGGGAAAACAGGTGTGACTACTTTCGGCGCCCGTGCGCAATATGGTACGGCAAAACCAAGCTTTGGTAAATCCGACCTCTTAAGTCCCGCAGAAAGCTATGCCTACAATCGCGATGTACTGGCATTAAATGATTTTACACCGGCAGAAATAGATGCGGAGTTTCCTGCTTCATTGCTGGCAACAGGTTTCAACTGGCGTGACGCCGGCTTCCGTACGGCCAAAACGCAGGACTATGGTATCTCTGCTTCCGGTGGCAACGAGAAAACAAAACTGTACATTTCTGCTGGTTATAATGACCAGGAAGGAACATTGATCAACTCAGGTCTGAAACGCTATACTGTCATTTCAAATGTATCGCAGAAAGTGAACGACAGACTGGATATTGCGATGAACCTGAACCTTTCGCAGGGTGACGCCAGAAGCGCAATGGGTGGTAACTATTACGCCAGTCCCCTGCTTGGTGCATACTTCGTTTCTCCATTTCAAAGTCCTTACAAAGCAGACGGTTCGCTGTATACCGGTCTCGAATCAGATTTTAATGCTGCCAGCGGAGATAACTTCCTGTACTCTGTTTACAGAAATGACAAGAAACTTTCCAATTTCCGCGGTCTTGGTGGCGCCACTGTTTCCTATCGCATATTTGACTGGCTGAAAATACAGGAAAGGGTCAATCTTGATATGGTGAACACAGAAGCAAATCTGTTCTATGATCCTACTACAGGTGATGGATACAATGCTGCTGATCCATTGAAAAGCGGAAGTGTATACAACCAGAATGTAAAGGTAACTACGGTAACCAATCAGTTTTCATTGAGTGGTAACTTCAATATAGGTGAGGAACATCAGCTGGATTATCTTGCACTGACAGAATACAGCCGTTTTAAGTCAAGGTCGTTCAGTGCCGAAGGTAGTGGTATTATCGGCAGTGATTTAAAAGTGCTTGATATCACTGCTACTCCACAGTCAGTAGGTGGTAATGCTACTGAATATACGTTCCTGTCTTATATGGGACAATTGAATTATTCCTTCAGACAAAAATATAACCTCAGCCTTGGTTTCAGAACAGATGGTTCTTCCCGCTTTGGTGTGAATACACGCTATGGTACTTTCTTCTCAGTAGGTGCTTCCTGGAGATTGATAGAAGAAGAATTCATGAAATCGCAGGATATATTTTCTGATATGAAATTACGTTTCAGCTACGGTCAGACAGGTAACGCTGATTTTGGTACGATCGACAACTTCGTAGCGCGTGCACTGTATGATTATGGTACTTCGTATAATGGCGCTCCTGGTAATGCCCCTAACACAATTGGTAACGTCGATCTGACATGGGAGAAAAATAAGTCTTTCAATATCGGTCTTGACCTTGCCTTGCTGAAAGGCGCTATCACAGCAACTATAGATGTATACAAACGCAAGACAGATGGTTTGTTGCTGAATACGCCGGTATCATCAACCAGTGGATTTACCACACAGATGGCTAATATTGGTTCATTGGAAAATAAAGGTATTGAAGCATTGATCACCTCTAAGAATTTTCAGGATAAAGGTGGCTTTAGCTGGACGACAGAACTCAATATTGGCATGAACAGAAATAAGATCACATCGCTGTTCATGGGTCGTGATGTAGCTGGTGGAAACAGTACGCAGTTACATAGAGTAGGACAACCGGTGCAAAGCTGGTATCTCAATGAATGGGCAGGTGTAGATCCTCAGAATGGTGATCCTTTATGGTATACCGCAGATGGTAAAACAACCAATAATATCAACCTTGCAGAAAGAAGGATCGTGGGTAATAGTCAGCCGAAATTTACCGGTGGACTCACTAACACTTTCCAGTATAAAGGTATTGGTGTTTCAGTATTCTTCTATGCAGTAACAGGTAATAAAATCCTTAACAGAACAAGAATACTGGGAGATGCCGATGGCGCTTATTTCGGATATGGATATGATAAGCTGACTGCTGAGAATTACTGGCGCAAACCAGGCGATGTTGCAGACAGACCTAAACCTATTCCGGGTGGTAATAAGAACGCCAACTCTGCATTGTCAACACGATACCTCGAAAATGGTTCTTTCCTGCGCCTCAGAAATATCAACCTGAGTTATAGCCTGCCGGCAAAATGGGTCAGAGCAGCCAGCTTCACCAGCGTAAAACTTTTTGCACAGGCAGCAAATCTTGCCACCTGGACCAGCTACACAGGATGGGACCCTGAACAGGATATCAGTGCATTGGAATTCTTCAGATATCCACCTTCAAAGAGCATTACATTCGGCGCAAACATTAACTTCTAATCCTGGTAACTGATAAGCTATGAAACAATTATTTTTCCCGATATTAATGGCAGTGCTGCTTGTAGTCAATCAGGGCTGTAATAAACAACTGGACCTTTATCCTGCAGATAAATTACCCACTGCGGATGCACTGAAAACAATACAGGGTGTTAATGCTGCCGTAAACGGTATGTATGAAGGGCTGAAGGTAACTGAATATTATGGCAGGAATTATCTGGTCATCCCGGAAATAGCTGCTGATAACGTATACCTGTCTTTAAGTAACAGTAACCGGTTTTTATCAAGCTGGCGTCTCAGCTGGCTGGTGGCAGATGGTGATGTGACAGGCGTATGGAACAGGGTGTATGCCGTGATCCTTCGTGCAAATAATATTATCAATAGCGTGCCCCTGCTGCAGGATGGTACAACAGAAGAAAAGAACAGTGCACTGGGCCAGGCGTTGTTTGTAAGAGCATTGGGTCATTTTGATCTGCTACGTGTGTTTTCAACCCCTTATGCAATTGGCGGTGGCAGTACCCTTGGTGTACCATTGATGACAAAATTTGAAGTTGGTTCACCAAAAAGAAATACGGTTGACGAAGTATACAAACAGATCATTGCCGATCTGACTACTGCCAGAGAGTTACTACCCAAAAGCAGGAATACGCCTTATGTCGCAAGCTCCTATGCCGCAACAGCATTATTGGCGAGAGTACATCTGTATAAAGGAGATGACGCAGCTGCTATTACTGCTGCTACAGAAGTGATCAACGCAGGTTATAGTATTGCACCTGCAAATACCCTGGCCAACTTTTATAATACGCCTGGTACTACCGAAGATATCTTTACGATCAGGGTACTCAGTACAGAGTCCTTAGGATCTGATAACCTTGGCCGTATTTATCTGAAGCCTGGTTACGGAGATATAAGGGTATCTCCAGATCTGAAGGCGGTACTGGAAACGGGGGATGCGAGGAATACATTTGTGTCTGAATTCAGTGGTAGCCCTACCGAGTTGCAGAATAATAAGTTCACCGGACAGGATGGGATATCAGGTTTGTACAGCATCAAGGTCCTGCGTATCTCCGAACTATACCTGATCCGTGCGGAAGCTTATGCTAAAACCGGTAGTTATGCACTGGCGCTGGCGGATGTAAATGAGATCCGTGCGCATCGTAGTCTGCCGGCACTTGAAAACGTACCCGACGCCAGTGTGCTGGCAGCTGTATTGAAAGAAAAACGCGTGGAGTTCATGTTTGAAGGCCATCGTTACTTTGACCTGCTGCGAAATAAGCTGAGCATTGTACGTACGACCTGTAATAATCCGGCGCAGCTGAATACGCCCAGATGTACGATCGAAGCAAACTCTCCTACTGCGATCTTCCCGATACCACAACGTGAGATCGATGTCAACCTGAACATCGAACAGAATCCGGGGTATAAAAAATAATTGTGGTCGACCAATAAATAAAAAAAGCGTCTCGCCAATGGCGGACGCTTTTTATTTATCAGCAGTTGATATTACTGTAGTACTTCCTGTAATTTAGACTCCAGCGCAGGGCCTCTCAGGCCGATTGCGAGCACTTTACCCTGTGGGTCGATCAACATGTTGGAAGGGATGGAATTAATGCCATATAAAGGCACTACCTGCGAATCCCAGAATTTCAGGTCACTTACATGTGTCCATGTCAGACCATCAGCCTGGATCGCTTCTTCCCATTTACCTTTTGTTTTATCGAGTGATACACCCAGTACGGTGAAGTTTTTGCCTTTGAACTTATTGTAAGCCATTACGACGTTAGGGTTTTCCATACGGCATGGTTTACACCAGCTGGCCCAGAAATCGACCAGTACATATTTGCCTTTGAAAGAACTGAGGCTGACAGGTTTTCCTGCAGGATCAGGCAGTGTGAAATCGGGAGCGGCCTGGCCTATCTTTACAGTAGACATATTGCCTTCTTCTCCTGTGTCTTCTGTCTGTTGTGCACTCTGTTTCAGTTTATCGGCAAAGCTTACGATGAGCGTATTCTCAGGGAAATGCTTTTTAATTTCTTCTACCGTTTTAGGGTCTTCCATCAGCACCTGCGGACCAATAATGCTCATCGCAAATGCGGCAACAGCAGGAGATTTTGTATCCGTAGCTGATTTTACCAGGAACTTCTTGAAGTCTTCCTGTTTAGCCTGGAAAGCTGCTACCCTTGGTTGCAGTACGCTATCCGGTGTTTTCACCTGATGCAGACTGTCAAGCGCCTGCATTTCAGCAGAGAGCGCCTTGTCTTTTGCGCTGGCTTCGTTCAGCAGTTGTTGCATTTCTACGGTCGCTTCAGAGTTTTCGATCTTCAGCTGGTCCAGGTGATTGAAGTCACCGGTAATGGTCATTGTACCTGCATCCAGGCCTAACGGGATCAGACGGCTTGTTTGTCCGAAACGGATGCGGTACAAAGCCTGTTCAGGCAGCATACCTTTCAGCGTGAATTTTCCGCTGGCGTCTTTGATAACCGCAGTATCCACTACTTTCACTTCTTCCGTGGTCAGCTCTTCCAGATAGATCGTACCTAAAGGAGCGTTGTCTATATGTGCGTTGATCGTAAAATCGCCTTTCTCAGTTTGTTGTGAACAGCTGGCCAGGAATAACCCGGTGGCTGCCCATAAAGCAAGTTTCTTCATATTCTTCAGTTATAATTATTTCAGTTTTTCAGCAAGCAATTGGTTGGTCAGTTTAGGATCAGCCTTGCCTTTGGAGAGTTTCATTACTTCTCCGACAAAGAGGGCCATCAGACCTTTTTTACCTTTACGGAACTCTGCTACCTTATCCGGATATTTTGCCAGGACCTCGTCAATGATCGGTGCGATGCTGCCGGCATTGTTATCCTGCAGGAGGTTCAGTCTTGTTGCTATATCCAATGGTTTTTCTGCAGTGTTTTGCAGCAGCTCCGGGAAGATGCGGGAAGATGCGATGGAAAAGTTCACTTTACCATCTTCTACCAGCTGTATGAGACCTGCAAGTGCAGCAGGCGACAATGCGAAATCGCTGATAGCAGCGCCCTGTTCGTTCAGGGTGGATTTTACCGGACCTAATAGCCAGTTCGCCACTGCCTTGTGTTTAGGAATAACCGCCACTACCTGCTCATAATAATCAGCCGTTGCCTTATCATCACACAGTACACGTGCGTCATAATCAGGCAATCCGTACTGGCTGACATAACGCTCTACCATTGCTTCCGGCAGTTCCGGTAACGCCTTTAACAGCTGATCGAGATAATCTTCGCTCAGGTGGAAAGGCGCCAGGTCTGGTTCAGGGAAGTAGCGATAGTCATTTGCTTCCTCCTTGGAACGCAGGGAGAATGAGGTACCGTTGCCGGCATCAAAGCTCCTGGTTTCCTGGAGGATAGTGCCGCCTTCTTCCACAATGGAGATCTGGCGTTTTATCTCTCCCTCTACCGCACGTTTTACGTTACGGATAGAGTTCAGGTTCTTTACTTCGACTTTTGTGCCCAGTTTGGTCTCTCCTTTCAGACGGATGGAAATATTGGCGTCGCAACGCATGCTGCCTTCTTCCATGTTACCGTCACAAACATCCAGCCAGCGTACAAGTCTGCGGAGGGTCGTCAGGAAGGAATATACCTCATCACTGCTGTGCAGTGCCGGTTCTGTCACGATCTCTACCAATGGTACCCCTGCACGGTTGTAATCCACCATTGTAAATGAAGGGTCCTGGTCGTGCATGGACTTACCGGCATCTTCTTCCAGGTGAATACGGTTCAGCTGAATATCCCGCTGACCACCGGCCACGGGAATGGCAACGATACCGCCATCACAGATGGGAGCCGTATGCTGAGATATCTGGTAACCTTTCGGAAGGTCCGGATAGAAGTAGTTTTTACGGGCAAAGTAATTCTCCCTCTCGATCCTGCTACCGCAGGCCAGACCGAGGCGGATGGCATATTCCACCGCTTTACGGTTCAGTTTTGGAAGGGTACCCGGATGGCCCAGAGTGATCGGGCTGATATGGGTATTGGGAGCGCCTCCGAAAGCTGCACTGTCTCCACAAAATAATTTACTTTCTGTCAGTAGCTGGGCATGTACTTCAAGGCCGATAACTACTTCATATTTGTCTGAATCGATGGCTGCGCTCATGATAATCTTCTGCTATTAGCACAAATATATACAATGAAGGGTAGAAAGGTAGTACAGATTGATCTGTAGCCCGCAGCGGGAGCAGTGAATTATAGCTAAAGCTTTACCAGACAAGGGCCCGGCCGCATTTTTTATGACCGGACGATCTGTCGGAATGAGAAGGATGACCGGTTAGTGCGGGGAAATCTGATAATCTTATTGGAATTTAACAAAATTTTAGTATTCTTGTACTGCAGAACCATTCAACCTATATTCTGTCTCATCTGATACTCCATTTACAGTCGTATATTCATTTTTTACTATTGCAAATTATTCTGTAGATCTCCATTGACCTATATACTGTCCGGGCTACGTCTCTTAAGACCGCCCCTGAGTGTACTATATTTCCCGCATACACCAGCGTTTAACCTGTATTCTGTCGTAGCTGTACTGATGTGACAGGCCGCTCATGGCAGCTGCGCCATTTTCATTACCTTTCAGGGTGTATGAATACCCAGGAGATTTATAACGTACAACAGGCCTTTTTTGAGTCGGGTAAAACCCTTTCATATAAATTTCGCAGGCAGCAGCTTCGCCTGCTGAGATCGGCTGTTAAAAAGCGGGAAAAGGACATTCTGGCCGCTTTACAGGCCGACCTGCATAAACATCCGGTAGAGGCATACAGTAGCGAAATAGGCACGCTGTATGTCGAAATCCGGCATATGCTCAGTCACCTCAGAGAATGGATGCGGCCGGAAAAGGTCACCAGTCCCTTTGCCATGTACCCCAGCAAAAGCCGTATACATCGGGCGCCATTGGGACTCGTTTTTATTATCGCTCCCTGGAATTATCCTTTTCAGCTGATCATGGCGCCGCTAGTGGGTGCGATCGCCGGAGGGAACTGTGCGATCGTCAAACCTTCCGAATTGACGCCCCGTACATCCGCAGTGATAGCAGCACTGATAAAAGAGACTTTTGATCCTGCCTACATTACCACCCTGGAGGGGGACGGTAGTACCGTCATTCCTGACATGATGCGGCACCGTTTTGATCATGTGTTCTTTACCGGAGGACCAGCCATCGGACGTAAAATAATGGAAATGGCCAGTCCTCACCTGACGCCGGTTACCCTGGAACTGGGGGGTAAATCACCCTGTATAGTGGATGAAAAGGCGAATATCAGGGTCGCTGCCAAGCGGATCGTATGGGGGAAGTTCTGGAACGCCGGTCAAACCTGTATTGCACCGGATTATATTCTTGTGCATACAAAGGTCAAAGATGAACTGATCGCTGCCATGAAAAAAGCGATCATAAAGTTCTTTGGAGAGCAACCGGCAGCCAGCCCTGATTACGCGCGGATCATTAACGAAAAACGTTTCAAAACACTACAGACATATCTGACACAGGGTACTGTCATACACGGTGGGACGGCAGATGAAAGTCAACTGTTCATGGCTCCTACCCTGTTGGATAATGTGTCCTGGGATAGTCCGGTGATGCAGGAGGAAATATTCGGCCCTGTTCTGCCGGTCATTCCCTACACAACCCTGGAAGAGGCCATGCGTTTAGTCAGACAACAGCCATACCCATTGTCATTGTATCTGTTTACCAGCAGTAAGTCGACAGAGAAACTGATCACTGAACAGTTACGTTTCGGCGGCGCCTGTATCAACAATACACTGGGGCATTTCACCAACCCGGAACTGCCTTTCGGCGGTGTCGGCAACAGCGGTATGGGACAGTACCATGGAAAATACAGCTTCGATACTTTTACCCATCCCAAGAGTATCATGAAAACCGGTACCTGGATCGATATTGCTATGAAATATCCGCCTTTCAGGAATAAGCTCTGGCTGGTAAAAAGACTGTTGAAGTAATAAAAAAGGAGCTCCAGAAATGAAGCTCCCTTTGTTTTATAATACACAGACGGATCATTACAGATCCACTTTATTTAATTTCTTTGGCACTTTTACTTCCAATGTTTTTGACTGACCGTTTCTCTTCACTTTCGCAGAGAAAGAACCTTTCTCTTTATTAGCACGATAAGCATTCGCTACATCACGGGTAGAGCTGATATCACTGCCTGCAATATCAGTAACGATATCATTGGCCTTAAAACCGGCTTTTTCAGCTGCGGAACCAGGCGTTACGCTCAGTACCACTGCCCCTTTTCCATCTTCGGTATCCTGTACGGAAAGGCCCAGTTTTACCTCGTTGTTCTCATGGAGACCGCGGAAGTCACGATTGAAACCAGGACCAGGGAAACCCGGGCCGGGAGTACCATCTCCGAAGTTAAAACTACGAGGCATGCGGCGGAAGTTTCTGTCATTACGCGGGAAAAGCTCCAGCGTACCTTCACCTTTTCTTTCATCCAGTGTAACAGTAGCCGTACTTTCTTTTTTATCACGGAAGTAAGTGATCGTTACCTTATCTCCGGGATCATGCGCGCCGATCTTCTCAAACAGGTCTTTTGGTTCATCTACTTTGTCAGCATCCACTTTAGTAATCACGTCACCAGCCAGTAAACCGGCTTTCTCCGCAGGCGTGCCTTTTGCCACTTCTTTCACTGTTACGCCAACGGCTTCTTTCTTTTCAGTAAACACACCCAGTACGGCTTTTCCTGGTTTGATAGCCATTGCGTCGTCTCCTGCCTCGTCATCCTCATTGAATAACTGAATGCCGCCTCCACCCGGAGGCATGGCGAAATTGAAAGTATTGCCATCTACAGGACGGATGCGACGTCTGTATACAGATATATCACCGTCTTTATAAGCATCCATTTTCTCCCCATCAACCAAAACATTGCCATCCTTGATCTCGATGGTCACTTTACCATCCTTGTTGGTGTTTCGTTTTATGACGATCTCGTCATACTCTCCCAGTTTATCGCCGCTTTTATCCTGCGCGATAGTGGCAGAGCTGAAAGCAAAGCAGGTAATGCTTGCCAGTGTAAGGGTCTGCAATAGCTTGCTCATAATATGTTCCTTTTTATTTTAAATGTGGTATTAACAGTGGCAAATTTATGTGGACTGTATATAAAGGAAAAGTTAAAATAGATGAATACGGACGCTGCGATATGCATGGGCCTGGAATTAACATTACATTTGGAAAAACCTGTACCTCCGCCATGAAGAAGAAGCCCGTTTTCCAGATAAATATTGCATCGCCCTGTATGGAAGCATGGAGTGATATGACGCCTGTTGAAGGGGGCCGTTTTTGTGATAGTTGTACTAAAAAGGTGATTGATTTCAGCACATGGACGGACAATGAGATCGTGCAATATGTGCGCAATAATCAGTCGGCATGTGGTCGTTTCCTTGACAGTCAGCTGAACAGAAACCTGTTACATCTGGAGAAAGAAAGAGCTAATTCATTTATACCGGCATTACTGGTAAGTACAGCGTTGGCAGCTGGTGTTGCGTCTAATGTATCCGCAGGGACAAAGACGGAATCGTCGAAGTCGTCGCTATCAGCAAGGATGGATACAGTTCCATCTGGGAGTACAGCGTGCTTTCCCTCCAAAAGCACCGAATTCAAAAAATTAGATGCTACATTAATTCCTGGAGATAGCCCGGAAGAGGCGCAATTTAAGTCCATGACCTGGACGATCATCCCCTGGGGAGATTTTGAGGGAAAACCATTATTGGAAACGTTGCTGAAGATAGAGAACAAGGACACTTTAGCCCTGAGCGACTATAATACGGAAGAAGGTAAGCGGCGTATGCTTGAATATGGGATCAAGGTTGATCCTGCCCGGCAGCCGGATGTGCCGGTGTCGGTTAAAGAGGAGGTTTATATAACAGGTTTCTTTGGTCTTCCGGTACCTGGCCCAAAAACAATAATTCCTGACCTCGATATACGCGAGACGGGTGAGATCATGACCGCTAAAAATGAAGAAGTGCCTTCTTTGTTCAGTGACGTAAAATATGATGGAAAAGTATGGCCTGCAAAGGATACGCATGATCCGAATGAAATGTTCAAGATTGAACTGAAACCACTTGTCTTACCTGAATTCAGGTCATTGTCACACCCATCAGATAAAAAGAGCCATTGATATCCTGGCAGGCATTCTGCTGTGTTTTCAGCAGAATGAAGTAAATTGGGTATAAACCAACCCCAATGAATAAGATCACATCTCTCAGGATAGATGTGCCTACCCCTTGCACACAGTCCTGGAACCAGATGACGCCATCGTCAGATGGCCGCTTTTGTCAGCATTGCAATAAAAATGTAATTGATTTTTCTGGTATGTCAGATCGGGAGATCGTGCATATTATCAGCCAGACAAACGGGCAATTATGTGGTAATTACAGGGAAGACCAACTAAACCGGGAATTAGTAACAGCGCGCATTCCTGACCACTCACTTGCTCCTGCCATATTGTTAAGTGCAGCAATGACTGTCGGGATTGGAAGTGCAACAGGGCGTGATACAAAAGTGAAAGTCCCGGTTTCTAACATACATATAGACACGACATTAATACCTCCTTGTCAACCGGTAGATACAACTGAAAACTTGCTGGCAGGTTATCCTGCGTTGAGTAAAGATCTTGAGGTAAAAGCATACGGAAAGACGGTTACGCGCGGTTATACAGTGACCATACACGAAATTCGGGGAATAGCAGACCCTCCTAAGAAAGTAAAACAGAAAAGAAAATGGTTTAGCTTTCTGCGGAAAAGAAGATAACAATATAAATTGAAAAGGGTCTGTTCACTATACAGTAAACAGACCCTATTGATATCCTTAATAACTAATTACAGCATCGCTTTCACCGCTGTGATCACCTGCTCCAGCTGACCAGCTTCCTGTCCGCCCGCAGTTGCGAAAGACTTCTGTCCACCGCCGCCGCCTTTGATAATAGGCGCGATCTTTTCCTTAATGATCTTCGGTGCTTCCAGTCCTTTTTCAGCAACCAGGTTATCAGAGATCATCAGTGCTACGTTCGCTTTACCGCCAATATTTGCAGCCAGTATGAATACGTGGTTATCGATCTGTGTTTTCAAGGTGAAGCACAGTTGTTTCAGTGCTTCTGCATTGTTCACCTCCACGATCTTACCCAGGAAGTTGATACCGTGTACGTTTTCAACTTCTGCCTGCAGACCGGTTGACAGCTGACGAACTTTTTCCAGTTCCAGCGCTTCCACCCGTTTTTCCAGGGCCGCTTTATCGTTGATCAGGTTATCTACAACAGCTACGATATCTTTTGGATTCTTTAAAGCTGTTTTGATGTCTTTCAGTTGTTGTAGTTGTGCATTGACGAATGCCAGTGCATTGCTGCCGGTAACAGCTTCAATACGGCGTACACCTGCTGCTACTGCTCCTTCGGAGGTGAATTTGAAGATACCCAGTTCGCCGGTTGAACCTACGTGTGTACCACCACACAGTTCTACAGAATAACCAGGGTCCATTACCACCACACGTACCACATCACCATATTTCTCACCAAAGAGCGCCATCGCACCCAGTTTCAGGGCTTCGTCCTTTGGCACTTCTTTAATGACTACCGGGATGTTAGCACGGATTTTTTCATTCACGATCTCTTCGATCTGCGCCAGTTCCTCGTCTGTCACTTTTGCAAAGTGAGAGAAGTCAAAACGCAGGTATTCAGGATTTACCAGGGAACCTTTCTGCGCTACGTGTGTACCCAGTACCTGACGCAGTGCTGCGTGCAGGAGGTGTGTAGCGGAGTGGTTCATGGTAGTACTGAGCCTGTTGCTTTTATTGATCACTGCATTAGCAGTTGTGGTGATATTAGCAGGCAGTTTATCTACAAAGTGAACGATCAGGTTATTTTCCTTTTTGGTATCGGTAACCTGAATGGTCTCTCCGCCGAAGGTCAGGGTACCGGTATCTCCTACCTGGCCACCGCTTTCTGCGTAGAAAGGCGTCTGTGAAAGTACCAGCTGGTACTGTTCTTTTCCTTTTGCCTTGATCTTACGGTATTTCGCTACGGAAGTTGCTGTTTCAGACAGCTCATATCCTACGAATACGGATTCTGCATTTTCGTTCAGCACGGTCCAGTCGCCCATATCCAGTTCAGTTGCTGCACGGGAACGGTCTTTCTGTTCTTTCATAGCAGCATCAAAACCTTCTTTATCTGCGCTGAAACCATTTTCAGATGCAATAAGGCTGGTCAGATCGTAAGGGAAGCCGTAAGTATCATATAATTCGAAGGCAGTTTTGCCATCCACAGATTTCTCTTTGGCAGCGCCCATAAAGTCTTCAATTCTGCGGATACCGCTATCCAGTGTGCGGAGGAAGTTATTTTCTTCTTCGAATACCACTTTCTGCACGAAGTCAACCTGTTGCAGCAGTTCCGGGAATACATTGGCAAACTGTTGCGCCAGTACAGGTACCAGGTCCTGCAGCAGTGGTTTCTTCCAGTTCAGGAAGGAGAAATAATACCTTACTGCACGACGCAGGATACGACGGATCACATAACCGGCGCCTGTGTTGGATGGCAGCTGACCATCAGCAATAGCGAAGGAGATCGCACGGATATGGTCGGCAATTACGCGGAAAGCCACATCGGGTTTGCTGTCAGTACAGCCATATTTAAGTCCGGTCAGTTTTTCGGTATGTTCGATGGTGCCGGAGAATACATCTGTATCGTAGTTGGAGGTTTTACCCTGTATCACCCTTACCAGACGTTCGAAGCCCATACCGGTGTCCACGTGTTTAGCGGGGAGCGATTCCAGACTACGGTCTTTCAGGCGGTTGAACTGCATGAATACGTTGTTCCAGATCTCGATCACCTGCGGATCGTCTGCATTTACGAGCGTTTTACCGTCTACCAGCGCTCTTTCGCTATCAGGACGGCAGTCTACGTGAATCTCAGAACAAGGACCACAAGGACCGGTATCACCCATCTCCCAGAAGTTATCCTTTTTGTTACCCATGAGGATGCGGTCTTCCGGAACATGTTTTTTCCAGAATTCGAATGCTTCCTGGTCTTTTTCCAGGTTTTCCTTCGCATCTCCCTCAAAAACAGTCACATAAAGACGGTCTTTAGGTAGCTTGTATACTGCTGTAAGTAGTTCCCAGCTCCAGTCGATCGCTTCTTTTTTGAAGTAATCGCCGAAGCTCCAGTTACCCAGCATTTCGAACATGGTATGGTGGTAGGTGTCGATACCTACTTCCTCCAGGTCATTGTGTTTACCGCTTACGCGCAGACATTTCTGGGTATCCGCCACCCGTTTCCAGGCCGGCGCCCTGTTGCCCAGAAAGTAGTCCTTAAACTGGTTCATACCCGCGTTGGTGAACAACAGGGTAGGGTCGTTTTTTACTACGATAGGAGCAGAAGGCACTATATGGTGGCCTTTGGACGCAAAAAAGTCCAGGAATTGCTGACGAATCTCGGGAGCTGTCATAAGTATTTGAAATAATTGGTATGTATATTAATTTTGTGTCACCTAAATGGCTTTAATTTGTATTTTAAGCCAACTAGCGGTATTTAGAAAATTGACACTCAAAAGATTGCCCTTTTAGTCTAATTCCCTTAGGTTTGCACACCTTGCCGTATTTCCGGAAAGGAGTGCAAAAATATTGAAAAAGTCTATATCCCCTCTCATCCATATCTGTATAACCCTATTAAAAGTAATCCAAAGGACTTCCATTGGGAATGTAGGTTCTGCTTAAATGCTTAAGGCCGGTACATGAAGAAGGTTAAATACTTTTATAATACACAAACGCTCAAATATGAGAAACTCGTAGTGTCCCTGCGGGTGAAACTGTTGAGGATACTGGGATTTGTTTCTGCTGCCATCGTAACAGGGTTCATTTTCCTGTCCGTATCCTACCGTGTACTGGATTCTCCAAAAGAGAAACGTTTACGCCGTGAGCTGGAGGTAATGAATGAAAAGTATGAGGCAATGGAAGACCGGATGAACGAAGTGAAATCCCAGCTGGGTGAACTGGAACATCGTGATAACGAGATTTACCGGGTTATCTTCGAGGCCTCCCCTATTCCGGATAGTACCCGTGCAGGCAGTGCAGAGAAGGAAGAAGAGCTGACCCAGTTGCAGTCTTTCTCCAGCAGCGAGATCATCGCCAGCACCGGCGCTTTGCTCCAGGAACTGTTACACCGTATCTCCATCCAGGCTAAATCTTATGAAAAGATCGATGACCTGGTGAAAAATAAACAGAAAATGCTGGCCTCCATCCCTGCTATTCAGCCGGTGGCCAACAAAGACCTTAAACGTATTGCTTCCGGGTTCGGTTATCGCATCGACCCTATTTACAAAACAGTAAAATATCACTCCGGACTTGACTTTGCCGCTCCGGCAGGTACGCCTATTTATGCAACAGGCGACGGGGTGGTAGAAGATGCCAGCCTCAGCGACGTGGGTTATGGTAACCACGTTATGATCAATCACGGCTATGGTTATAAGACCCTGTATGGACACATGCTGAAGATGAAAGTGAGCACAGGTATGACCGTAAAACGTGGTGATGTGGTAGGCTGGGTAGGTAGTACAGGTAAATCGACAGGTCCGCACTGCCACTACGAGGTAGTGAAAAATGGAGAGAAAGTTGACCCGGTATACTTCTTCTTTAATGATCTGTCTCCCGAAGAGTTTGACCGTATGCTGAAGATTGCCAGATCAGGCAACCAGTCATTCGACTAACTTGTTAATGCTGAACTCTCAAAGGAGAGAATTTTGTAATTTGGTACCATGATGCAACAACTGGACCTTTTTTCTTCACCAGATCCAAAGCCGCAAGTGCAAGTGCCAGAACAGGTACAGGAACCCGTCGTTGTCATAAAGCCGGCCCCCGCGCCGCCACCACCTCTTCCACCGTCAAGACCCTTGCCGGAGGTAGAGATTCCCGTGAAGATACAGGTACAGATGCCATCAGACAATTTGCCACCCGTGCCATTTATTGGCAAAGGGACGTCTGTTACGGCAACACAGCCGCCACAGAAAAAGCGTGGCAGGAAGTCATTAAAAGAAGTGGCAGATGACCCTGACCTGATGAGAGCATTAGATGCCATCCCCCTGGATAAGCAATATTACTCAATCAGTGAAGTGGCCACTATGTTTCGCGTAAATACCTCATTGATCCGCTACTGGGAGAATGAGTTTGATATATTGCAGCCTAAAAAGAACCGTAAAGGCGACCGTTTATTCCGCCAGGAAGACATTCAGCACCTGAAACTTATCTATCATTTACTAAGAGAACGGAAGTATACTATCGAAGGTGCTAAACAAAAATTGAAAGAAGACCGTAAACTGGCAGCCCGCAGTTTCGAAATGGTACAAGCTTTGCTAAAGGTAAGAGGTTTTCTGACCGAACTGAAGGAACAATTATAAAAATACATTATGCGATTGAAATCATTATTACTGGTTGGCAGTCTGTTACTGTCAACATTGACATTTGCACAAACCACAGCAAGCAGAGCATCCAACGGTAAAAAAGTATTAAAAGGTAAGATAGACATGCAGACCCTGATGAATGACAGCGCATTTGCCTGGTTTTATACCGGTGTAAATGGTTATCAGCCAAATGATAACATGCTGAACTATATCAAGGACAATCGCGGTAAATTCAATGTAGTAGCCGTTGTAGGTACCTGGGAAGACCAGAGCCGCCAGCTGCTGCCTCAGTTATATAAGATCATGATCCTGGGTGGTAGTCCTGATGAACAGGTGCAAACCTATGGCGCTGATGAAAAATTGCAGACCAACGCACCACAGGACTATAAAGTAAAGAAACTCCCTACTTTTATCGTGTTGCGTGAAGGGAAAGAGATCGGCCGTCTGAATGGAGAAGTAGGTGAATCCCTGGAAAGCGACATAGCAAGAATACTGCTGAAAGCGAACAGAAAAGATAAAGACTGATCATACATTTATCAATAGTAAATCCCCGGTTAGACTATACTTATCCTTCGTTAGTGCTTCGTTTTTGAACGATAGATCAATGAAAGATAAGTATAGTTAAACCGGGGATTCTTTTATTTATACAGCTTGTTTACTTCTCGTGTATCTCCACTTTTGTGCTGCTCAGTTTCACATTTCTTCTTTCCATAATACCAATGATGGCCAGATTGATCTCATTACGCAGACCATTATATGGCACACCTTCAATCACCTGTGTCAGATAGATCAGCTGAATAACATAAGTATCCTTTGTAAACTCATTCAGGTTCAGTACGAAGCCTTCCTGTACCCGCTCATTTGAGATCAGCAGTTGTCTGATATCGTTCAATACCTGCATGATATTGTCAGCGGGTGTATCACCTGCTATTTCAAGGCGCATAACAGCACGCTGGTGGGTACGCAGTGAAAGATTATCCAGTACGCTGTCCACCATTTTCTTATTAGGTACTGTTACATAGGTCTTTTCCAGTGTGCGGATACGCGTACTGCGTAAACCGATCTTTTCTACGTTACCCTGGAAGGAATCCACTTTTACGGCATCTCCCACCCGGAAAGGCTTATCAAAGAAGATGATGAAGGAACAGATCAGGTTTTCAATGCTTTCTTTCGCAGCGAGTGCAAGGGCAGCAGCACCGATACCGAGACCGGCGATGATCTTGTTCACAAGTATGGCACCAAAAAGGATGCGGATAAAAGCAATGGCGCCAAAGATGAATACGATCGCTTTGAAGAAATCCCGGAAGAATACGATGAACTGATTGTCAGTGATATCATGGGAAAGATCGGCGCTTTTGCTGATCATGAGTGATATAAAGTCGATCACGCGCAGGATGATCCATATGATGGAGATGGTCAGCGCCAGTTCCATAAGCGTATGCAGCACCATCTTCACGGTAAAACCGTTATATACGGTCACGTCCAGTTCAGGAGGGAAGTTCAGGTGATCTATCGTCAGCATGAAGGTGATCAGCAGGAGAAAATATTCCAGTGGCACCAGCAGCAGATGAGAGAATTCATGTTGCCCGATCTCAGGCGCCCAGCGTCTTACCTCACGGTATAGCAGGGTCGCTAACCCTCTGGATAGGTAGCGTTTAATCATGGAAACAAACAGCAATATAATTGCCAGTATAAAATAATTCTGGATAGGGTTGCCAAGTATTACCTGGTCTAAGAGACTGTTCATAGTTTACGTTTGCATTCTTCTAATGCCGCGAAATTATAGAATCCTGCGGCTTTCCTGTTCATCTATTAGTATAACGCCCGGCTGCCGGCCTTTCTCAAAGCTGCCATATTTTCCCTCAATACCCAATGCCATTGCACCGTTCAGGGTGGCCCATTGTAATATTTCTTCCAGTGCAATGTCTGAGTAATACTTACGGATGGTCTGGATTTCCTGCCAGATGGATAACTGGTGATTGGACGCCAGACTATCAGTACCAAGGGTGATCGTACAACCCTGACTACGCAGCAGCGGGACGTCAGGCATCCGTTTCTCTATATAAAGATTTGCCTGCGGACAGAGGCACCAGTAGGCATTGGGGGCCTGTTCCCTGGTAAAAGCGATGTCTTTTTCGGTGGTATAGGTATTATGTACCAGGATGACCGACAGGTGTTTAAACCAGGGGAGCCATGCCGGCAAACTATTCGTGCCACTGGCCCTGAATGCGGAAGCATCCATATTAAAGTGCTGGTAGAAGTCCAGGAAAGCCCCGGACTTATCCTGATACAGGGTGTTTTCCGCCTCACATTCCTGGTTATGAATGCTGACAGGGGTATTATCCGGCGTAGCCGAAAGCAAAGAAAATAGTGCCTCACTCACCGAATACGGGGCATGCGGGACGATGGAACAGGAGTGCCCTACGCCATTTATGGCCTTGAACTGCTCCAGTATACCCAGGCTATAATCATAGCGTTGCTGCGCAAAAGCCGGCACAAATCCCAGACTCTCTATAAAGGAATGATAATATACAGGACTGTCTTTCTTCAGTTCCAGGGAAGCGGCGCCATTACAGATATCGCCAACGGCCGAGACGCCGCTTTCCCACATGGCAATAGCTGCTTTTTCCATAGCCAATGCCTGGGCGGAGGCATCCTGCTGCCCTCTTTTCTCCATGACGCTGGTCAGAAAGGCCGGTAAACCGGTCCCTTCGGGGATGATACCCCCCATATGGGATAATTCCAGGTGGCAGTGGGTATTCACAAAACCCGGGCTCAGGATGCCGTTGAGTTCCCTGACGCCCTCCCCTGCTTCGCTCTCGTGTACGATGTCTTGTACGGTCCCACCGTCTGTCAATACCAGTACCATACTCCCGGGCAATAACTGCCGCCCGTTAAATAATGCCGTTCCCTTAAATTTCAGCTGTTCAGACATGTAGTAATTATATTAATTTTGCGGCCAGTCAGAGGAAATGGCAACCGTAAGGTCACCCGGCCCCTCTCCAACAAAGATAATTATGATAGATAAACTTTATGCGATAAAAGGCCGTTTTGAGCAGGTATCGCTGGCATTAACGAATCCTGAAATTGTTAGTGACAATAAGCAGTTCAGCAAGCTGAGTAAGGAATACCGTCAGCTCGAAAAGATCGTAAAGGTATACGATGCCTATATGAAGACGCTGGACAATATCGCCTTTAATAAAGAAGTCCTTGAGAGCGGAGATGAGGAAATGAGGGAGCTTGCCAAGGAGGAAACAGAAGCGCTGCAGCTGTTGAAAGACGAGCAGGAGGCTGATATCCGTAACCTGCTGATCCCGAAAGACCCACAGGATGAGAAAAATGCGATGCTGGAAATCCGTGGTGGTACCGGTGGCGACGAGGCGAGCCTCTTTGCCGGCGACCTGCTGCGAATGTACCTGCGTTACTGCGAAACCAAAGGCTGGAGCACGTCCATTATGAATGAGACGCCTGGCGCCGCTGGTGGATATAAAGAGGTGGTGGTAGAAGTAACCGGCGACGATGTATATGGTACCCTGAAGTTTGAATCAGGCGTACACCGTGTACAGCGCGTACCGGCCACAGAAACCCAGGGACGTGTACATACTTCTGCTGCTACGGTAGCGATCCTGCCTGAAGCAGAAGAGGTAGACGTTGAGATCAGGGACGCAGATATTAAAATGGATACCTTCCGTTCATCCGGTGCGGGTGGTCAGCACGTAAACAAGACCGAGTCTGCTGTACGTCTGACGCACATTCCAACCGGCGTGGTGGTAGAATGTCAGGAAGGACGTAGCCAGCACTCCAACAGGGATATCGCGATGAAGATGCTGCGTAGCCGTATCTATGAAGCGGCCGTGCGTAAGCATGAAGAAGCGATCGCTTCACAGCGTAAGAGCCTTGTATCTACCGGTGACCGTTCTGCCAAGATCAGAACTTACAACTATCCACAGGGCCGTGTAACTGATCACCGTATAGGTATGACTATGTACAATCTGGATGCATTTATGAACGGTGACATACAGGAAATGGTACAGGCATTACAGTTCGCAGAGAACGCGGAGAAGATGAAGATGGGAAGTTAATATGTAGTGGCGGAGCAGATATATATCTTATTTCATAATAAATATATGTCTTACATTTGCGCCGCTCTTAATATCTAGTTCACTGGTATGCTGCCTGTTTCAAAATCTGGCAGCATATTTGTCTAAGGTATTTCGCTTGACTATTAAAAGCAAATTAAAAGAACGTTTAAACTAATTAAGATGAAAAGGATAAATCCTATTGTAGCTATCTTCCTGTCTGCTATCATGTTATTCGCTTGTAACACAGTGAAACAAATGGATAACACCCAAAAAGGCGCTGCTATCGGTGTAGCTGGTGGTGCTGCGACTGGTGCAATTATCGGTAAAGCTGCTGGTAATACTGCATTAGGTGCGATCATTGGTGCTGCCGTAGGTGGTGGTGCTGGTGTACTGATCGGTAAAAAAATGGACAAACAGGCACAGGAAATCAAAACTGAAGTTCCGAATGCAACTGTTGAGCGTGTAGGTGAAGGTATCAATGTAACCTTTGCTTCCGGCGTACTGTTTGGTTTTGATAAATCAGACCTGACCGGACAGGCACAGCAGAACATTAAAGACCTGGCTACTATTCTGAACAAATATCCTGATACTTACGTACGTGTGGAAGGTCACACGGATACTACAGGTACAGATGCTTATAACATGGGTCTTTCTGAAAGACGTGCAAACGCTGTTGCTACTTACCTGAAATCTCAGGGCGTTGCTGCAAGCCGTGTACAGACTTACTGGTATGGTGCAAGACAGCCGGTTGTTCCAAACAACTCTGATGCTAACAAAGCTAAGAACCGTCGTGTTGAATTCTCCATCTTCGCGAATGAGAAGATGAAATCTGACGCACAGAAAGAATCAGGAAAATAATTAGTATTCCACTGATCAACTGATACAACTGGTGCCTCCGTTATTACGGGGGCACTTTTTTTGTGGCTATTGGCACGATTTTCCCGTCGGTATACCCTGTATATGGCCGCGAATAATAAAACCATCTTTACCGCGCTGGCAGCTAATCTGCTCATTGCCGTCATCAAGTTTATTTCCGGTGCGGCAACCAGTAGTTCCGCCATGATATCAGAAGGGGTGCATTCCCTGGTAGATACGACGAATCAGTTGTTATTGCTGTTCGGGATCAGGCGAAGTAAGCGCTCTCCTGATGAAAGACGGCCTTTTGGCTATGGCAAGGAGATTTACTTCTGGTCGTTTATTGTGTCTATACTCATCTTTGGTATAGGAGGCTGTATCTCTTTCTATCAGGGTGTGATCCATATTCAGCACCCTCCTCCCCTTGAAGACCCTACCTGGAATTATATTGTACTGGCGTTTTCGTTTGTATTTGAAGGTACTTCCCTGATCGTGGCTATCAAAGCCTTTGATAAGGTACGGGGTGATCTGTCGTGGTGGACAGCGATCCACCGTAGTAAAGATCCGGCAAGTTTTATTGTGTTATTTGAAGATGGAGCGGCTGTGATCGGACTTGCAGTTGTAGCGTTGATGGTATATCTGGGGCATCATTACAACAATCCGTACCTGGATGGAGTCGCTTCCCTGATCGTGGGTATCATTCTCAGTATTGTATCAGTGCTGCTGGCAAGAGAAAGCCGAAGCTTGCTGATGGGGGAAGGTATTGCGCCTGCTACGCAACAGCATATTAAAGGGCTGGTAGAAAGTGATCCGGCAATTGTAAAGGTGCAGCATATTTTTTCTACCTATCAGTCGCCGGAGGATGTAATGTTATTACTGATGGTCACCTTCAGAGATGACCTGGGAACGGAAGATATTAACGATGCGATTATACGGATCAGGAAGGAGATCATGTCGGCGTATACGCCTATACACTTCATTATCGTACAGCCGGAACCGCAGCAGGCGGCTACTTAAGCCACCATTTCCTGACCAGGTTAAATGCAATGATACCTGCAATAGCGCCTACTATATCGGCAGCAACATCACTCATATCAAAGCTGCGGTGGACCGCAAAATATTTCTGGATATATTCAATTGCGAGACCATAGAATGCAGCGGAGATCGCGATGATCGTCAGCGTGAATTTTGATATGATCCTCTTTTGCAGGTATACGCCAAGACACAGGAAGAACACTGTTCCTCCAAATAATCCGATGTGTACGATCTTGTCCAGGTGAATCTTCTCAAAGAAGGGATTGGACGGAAGATCGTCTCCCGGAAGCGTACATAGATATAGTACCAGTAATATCCAGACAGTTGCTGGCAGGTAATATCGGAAAAGTCTCATTGCTGGCGCCATGACAAAATTTAGTCCGTAAAGTTATAAGGTTATAAAGTTGTTACCAACCTTATAACCTTAAACTTTGCAGGGTTATACCCTTTTTAACCTTTTATTAAATATCGTGTGGAGTGCGAATGAATTATTCAGCAACCAGTGATGCGTAAGCGTCTGCAGTAAGCAGGCCATCTACATCAGCCGGGTTCTTAACGGTCATTTTTACCATCCAGCCTTCACCATATGGGTCCTGGTTAACCAGTTCAGGAGAACCTTCCAGTTCTTCATTGAACGTATTGATGGTGCCTTTAACCGGCAGGAACAGGTCAGAAACGGTTTTTACGGCTTCTACTGTACCGAAAACGTCTTCGGCATCGAGGTCTTTACCTACGGTCGGAATGTCTACAAATACGATATCACCTAATTCACGTTGTGCGAATTCAGTAATACCGATAGTCGCTGTATTACCTTCCAATAATACCCATTCATGGTCTTTGGTGTAACGCAGGTTTGATGGAAAATTCATGGCAAGTTTGATTTTAAGCGGTAAAATTAATGAAATTCCGATTGAATATTTACCCTAGAAGAAAAGGAACTTATGTATCAGCTTTATCTTCATAGGAACGTCTGTTACCGGACGATTATTCGCGTCCGTTTTGAGTGTGGCGATCTTATCGATCACATCCAGTCCTTTCACTACCTGGCCGAAAACAGTGTAGCTCTGGTCCAGCTGCGGTGTGCCGCCATATTGCTTATAGTATTCCCTTTGATCGACAGGTATCTTTCGGCCGCCAAGGCGGTTCTTCTCGAGATTATCAAGTTGTTCGTCCGTCCATTTCTTGCCCTGTACAATATAGAACTGACAACCGGAACTGGCTTTCGCCGGATTATCATCACGCGCAGCTGCCAGTGCGCCTTTCGCATGAAAGAGGTCCAGCTGGAACTCGGCAGGCACCGTATACCCCACATCTCCGTTACCCAGTTGCATACCTGGCTGTGCACGTTTGGATTCAGGGTCTCCACCTTGTATCATGAAGGTATTGATGACCCTGTGAAAAAGAGTGCTATCGTAAAAGTGGGCCTTTACCAGTTTGATGAAGTTGTCTCTGTGCAATGGGGTCTGATCATATAGTTTGATGATCATGGTGCCATAGGGTGTAATAACTTTTACTTTCCGGTTTTTTGCCATGGTCGTGCCAAAAGAGAATAACAAGAATAGTAGTAGTAAATGTTTTTTCATGCGGGTATTTTATGGATTTTTTTCTGGACCGGCGGGTGAACGACTGCCGGTCAATGCAAAAGTTGTCTTGTCCGGATGGTACAAAGTCCTTTCGCTCATAAAAACGTTTTATGCGGTTATTATGTTCCCAGATGCCGGGCCGTATCATGCCGACCGGAGAAATAAAGGGCGCTGTTTAGCGCCCCTCAAGATCGTCAAAGTATGCAATAATATGCTCCTGTAAGAATCTTTCCTGTTCGAACATACTCATTTTAGGAACGGGTTGTACTTCCTTGAAATGCGGCCAGCCATCCTTGTCGCGGCCTTCGACCTCAAAATAGCCGCTCTGGCTCAACAGTGTACAGGTGGCCACGTGCATCAGGTCCTGTTTCTGCTCCTTGGTAAATTTCTTTTTTATGTGATTCAGCTCCTGGATACCTATTAAAAAGAGGATCGCCTCCATATTTGGTTTCTTACCGAAACGTTCTGTAAGCATATCCTCCACCCGTTTCCATTGCTGCGCGAAATCTTCCTGCATCTTTCTAAATATTTAATTATGAGCTCCGTATGGAGAAGTTACGATTGCAAATGTACGTTATAAAAAAAGATGATATAAATATGCTCAGGCTTTATTAATTTGGTCGCATGAGTTGGTGAGACTTATGAATGACCATTTTCTGATATAGGCACACCTGGAAAAACCTGAGTATCCTGATAATCATAGACGTAATTCGTAATTTGTCATTTATAATGTTATTATTAACAGCATTTTAACGGGCAAAAACTGCGCGTGGCGCGGGCTTTTACCCGCGGAATGTTTACTTTAGCAAACTTGTAAATCATATATAAGCATGGAGAATACATCGTATGATATCCGTCAATTAAACGAAAAGATCCATCAGGCCAGCGCATTTGTGGACCTGCTGAACCTGGAGCTGAGTAAGGTGATCGTTGGTCAGCGTTACATGGTAGATAGGTTGCTTATCGGCTTGCTGGCAGGTGGTCACGTATTGCTGGAAGGTGTGCCGGGTCTGGCAAAAACACTGTCCATCAAATCCCTGTCCTCCGCCATCAATGCGAAATTCAGCCGTATTCAGTTCACACCGGACCTCCTGCCGGCTGACGTGATAGGTACTATGTTATTCAACCAGCAGAAGAATGAGTTCGTGGTACGCCGTGGTCCTATCTTCGCCAATTTTATCCTGGCGGATGAGATCAACCGTGCCCCGGCAAAGGTGCAGAGCGCGCTGCTGGAAGCAATGCAGGAAAGACAGATCACCATCGGTGATACCACTTTCAAACTGGATGATCCGTTCCTGGTACTGGCTACCCAGAACCCGATAGAACAGGAAGGTACCTATACCCTGCCGGAAGCACAGGTAGACCGTTTCATGCTGAAAGTGACCATCGGTTATCCAACAAAAGAAGAAGAACGTCATATCATCCGTCAGAACCTGAACCCTCAGGCTTCCGTACAGATCAATCCGGTAGTACAGCCATCAGATATCCTGGCGGCGCGTAAACTGGTGCGTGAAGTATACATGGACGAAAAAATAGAACGCTATATCATCGATATCGTTTTCGCTACCCGTAATCCGGAAGATTATAAACTGCAAAAGCTGAAACCGCTGATCTCTTATGGTGGTTCCCCAAGGGCCAGTATCAACCTGGCGCTGGCAGCTAAAGCATATGCATTCACCAAACGCAGAGGATATGTAATTCCTGAGGACGTACGCAGCATCTGCTTTGATGTAATGCGTCACCGTGTCGGTCTTACCTATGAAGCGGAAGCAGAGAATGTAACAAGCGAGAACATCCTCAGCGAGATCCTGAATGCGGTAGAAGTACCTTGATCTTTATAGTTAAAGTCGGGAGTAGTAATCATTATTCATTTTAATCATTACCGGTGGATACTGCGGAAATATTAAAAAGGGTAAGGAGGCTGGAAATAAAGACCAGAGGCCTTTCCAATCACATCTTCTCAGGTGAGTACCATAGCGCTTTCAAAGGCCGTGGTATGTCGTTCAGTGAAGTAAGGGAATACCAGTTCGGAGATGATATCCGGTCTATCGACTGGAACGTGACTGCGCGTTTCAATCACCCGTTCGTAAAGGTATTTGAAGAAGAACGTGAACTGACATTGATGCTGATGGTGGATGTGAGTGAAAGCTCCATCTTCGGGACCTCCAAACAGAACAAACGGAACATGATCACTGAATTGTGTGCCGTACTGGCGTTTTCTGCTATCAACAACAACGATAAGGTGGGTGTGATCTTTTTTAGCGACGGTGTTGAAAAATACATCCCGCCTAAAAAAGGAAAGTCGCATATCCTGTTTATCATCCGTGAACTGATCTCTTTCGAACCAAAACGCAAGGGCACGAATATTAAGGAAACATTACGCTTCTTTAATAACGCGACCAAGAAAAGAAGCATCGTATTCCTCATGAGTGACTTCCTGACCGGTAGTTACCAGGATGCGCTGAACATTGCATCAAAGAGACATGACATGGTCGGTATACATGTGTATGACCAGCGTGATAAAGAATTGCCTTCCGTAGGATTGATCCAGATGAATGACCTGGAAACAGGCGAACGTCAGTGGGTGGATTCCTCTGATAAACAGGTACAGCAGTATTACACTCATCAGTTCAATCAGCACGTGCAATATTGCCGCAATTCATTCAAGAAGAGCGGCGCAGATCTTATCAGTATCCGTACCGATGAAGATTATGTAAAAGCCCTGCAGAACTTTTTCGTAAACAGGTGATAGTCTAAAGCTGAGCAAATATTAACATGGCTAAACTGATTATAGTTAAACGTCTTATTTTATTTTTTCTGCTTGGATTTATCCTGGCACCATTTGCTTCCTACGCACAGCAGGGTGAAGTAAAGGCGACAGTCGATACAGAAAGCATCCGTTTAGGAGAACAGGTACAACTGCGTCTTTCGGCAACCATGCCTCCACAGGGCATGGATATCGTATTTCCGCAGATACCGGATTCCTTTGGACATTTTGAAGTAGTACGCCGCTCCCCGCTGGATACTACCGCACAAGGCAGCACAAAATTGCTGGGACAAACCATTGTACTGACCAGCTTTGATTCAGGCAGGTGGGATATTCCGGCGTTGCGTTTTGATATTGTCAATAATGGTAACATCACGGATTCTGCTTTTACAGGTCCGTTGTTCATTGACGTCAATACCGTAAGCGTTGATACAACAAAAGCATTTAAACCGATCAAAGGTCTGCGTTCCGTAGCCTGGAGTTTCTGGGATTACTGGTTATATTTTGCCATTGGCATATCTGCAGCACTGATCGGTATCGGCCTGTTTGTATATTTCCGTAACCGGCCTAAGAAAGCGGCGCCTGTAGTTGCCGCTCCTGCAGTTCCACCTTACGAGATCGCATTGCGGCACTTGCAGCAGCTGAAAGCGGAAAAGGTATGGCAGCAGGGAGATATCAAACAATATTATACCCGTCTTACAGATATTTTGCGCGCTTATTTTGAACAACAGTTTAATATTCCCGCACTTGAGCAAACGACAGAAGAACTGTTACAGCATATCAAACCTGTTACTATTCTGAACCAGCAGCGCGACAAGTTACGTAGCCTGTTAAGTGTAGCTGACCTTGCAAAGTTTGCAAAGCTGATGCCTTCTCCGGAAGAGCATGAAAGTGCGATGCAGCAGGCGCAGGAGATCGTCGAGTGGACGAAACCGGCTGTAGAGAAAGCCGCAAGCGCAGAAAACGGGAAAGAAGAAATCAAGCAGCCTGCGAAGTAGGCTGCTCCTTGAAAAGAGAAATTATTATCAGTAAATGGATTTTTCGATCTGGAAACATATTGAATTTGCCCATCCCGCCTTCTTCGGACTGCTGGTGCTGATACCGGTAATGATCTACTGGTATATTGCCCGCCAGCAACGCAGACAGGTTGCTATGGAGATGTCTTCCCTGCAGGGATTGAAAGGCTTGCCGGTATCCTGGAAAGTGAGATTGCGCCCCTTATTGCTGGTATTGCGCTTAGTAGCTTTTGCCGCACTGGTGGTGGCACTGGCCCGACCGCAGACAAGTAACACTTCTGAAAGCATCGACAGTGAAGGTATCGATATCGTGCTGGCGATGGATATTTCGGGCAGTATGCTGGCGCAGGATTTACAACCTGACAGGCTGGAAGCAGCTAAAAGGGTGGCGATGAACTTTGTAGACAGCCGTATCAGCGACCGTATCGGTCTGGTGATCTTCTCCGGCGAAAGCTTTACACAATGCCCCATTACGACCGATCACGGTGTACTGAAAAATCAGATCGCACAGGTGAAGAGTGGTATGCTGCAGGATGGTACAGCGATCGGTATGGGACTGGCCACATCTGTAGAACGCTTACGTACCAGCAAGGCGAAAAGTAAAGTGATCATCCTCCTGACGGATGGTGTGAACAATACCGGTCTGATAGATCCGCTTACTGCACTGGAGATCGCCAAGGCATTTAAGATCCGTGTATATACGATCGGTGTGGGTACCATTGGTAAAGCGCCATTCCCGATGACGATGCCCGATGGCTCCATTCAGATGCAGATGCAGGATGTACAGCTGGACGAACCTTTAATGAAAAAGATCTCTGTTGAAACAGGCGGTAAATATTTCAGGGCTACCAGCAACAAAGAACTGGAAAACATTTATGGAGAGATCGACAAACTGGAGAAAACGAAAGTAGAGATCACTTCCTATAAACGTTTTGCAGAGCATTTCTTTACACTGGCAATGCTGGCGCTGGCATGTATGCTGCTGGAAGTGGTATTGAGATATACTGTTTTCAGAAGTCTGCCGTAAGACAATCAGGAATTAGATAATTATGAATTGAAATGCAGCGGAGATCGGTGAGCCTGATTAAATAGTATTTTTTTATATAAATAGAAAAGGGTGTTTTAGCAGCGGCTGAGACACCCTTTTCTGTTTGTAATATCTGATCAGGATTTTTAAACAGGTAATAAGTATAAGGCAGGACAATTTGCCAATAATTCCTAATTCTTAATACGTAATTCCTAATTGAACTACCTTTATACCCTAAATAATTACGAGAAGCATTGCAGGCAACTATTTACAGATCGACCGGTAGCTGGTATACAGCAAGAACAGCCGAAGGAGAAGTGTTCCAGGCACGTATCAAAGGGGTATTAAAGATCGATGAAGATATTACCTCCACCAATCCTATTGCCGTAGGCGATGTGGTAGAGATCGTGCGGGAAGATGGAGATGCTACTGCGAATAATGCAATGATCACGGAGATCACTAAGCGACATAATTATATCGTGCGGAGCTCTCCGCATAAGAAGAATCAGAAACATATCGTAGCTGCCAATATGGACCAGGCAATGCTGATCTGTACGGTAAAGGAGCCACGTACTTCCAACGGCTTTATGGACAGGTTCCTTGTAACAGCGGCGGCCTATCATATTCCGGTGATCCTGGTGTTTAATAAAAGGGATATTTATAAAGAAAAGGACCTGGACAAGTTCGCCGAACTACAGGCTTTATATGAAGATATCGGGTATAAAGTATTGCTGGTATCTGCTGAAACAACTGACGGTATTGACCTCCTGAAAGCGGAGATGAAGGATAAAACGACCCTGATGTCAGGCCACTCCGGTGTAGGCAAATCATCCCTGATCAACCGTTTGTTGCCGGGACTCGACCTGCGTACAAAAGCAGTGAGCGGATGGAGCGGGAAAGGGTTGCATACGACTACCTATGCGGAAATGTATGATCTGCCGGATGGCGGCAAACTGATCGACACACCGGGTGTACGTGAATTTGGTATCGTGGATATCACAAAACCGGAATTGTCGCATTATTTCCTGGAAATGCAGCCTTATTTACAGGAGTGTCAGTTCAATAACTGTCTCCATATCAACGAGCCGGGATGTGCCGTAAAAGCAGCTGTAAATGAGGGAGAGATAGATGTTGAGCGTTATGTAAGCTATGCCAGCATTCTGGAAAGCATACAGGAAGACCAATACTGATCTGCAGGAGCCCGCTGACCGGTATTAGCCTTTCCCAAACAGGCTTCCCGGGGAAATACCTGCTTAAGTCAAATTATATATTTTAATTATCTGTACAAATACTTGCTGCTGTCAACGACGTTTCTTTTTCTTCGGAGCGCTCATTTCGTCCAGCAGTTTTTCCGCACCCCAGTTCTTGCGGGGCGTAGGGCAACCTGTCTTACGGGTACGACAGGCGGATAGTCCGATAAAGGACAGCACCAGTACAAAGAGTACTAATCTTTTCATAGGGTAGCTTATTTATCAGAATACTCTTCCGTTCATCTGTTTGATAGATGACCTGTTCTGTTTTCCGTTTTTGGCCGAATAGTAGTTGTTGTTGGGGCAACCGGTACGCTCAGTTTTGCAGCCGATGGCAAAAATGCCGCATACCGCCATCAGGAATAATAGCTTTTTCATAGGGTAAGGTGTTAATAAATGCAAGATAATTAAAATATGTCACTTACTGCCGGCATCCTCTTTGAACCAGCCGGAGTACATGAGATAATTGTTGGCAATGCGGTCTATTTCACCACTGATCAGGGATTGGCTGATATCTTTCACTTTTTTGGCAGGTACGCCGGCATAAATGGAGTCCGGCTCTACTTTGGTGCCTTCCAGTACCACTGCTCCTGCTGCTATGATGGTATTACTGCCAATGTGCGCATTATCCATCACAATAGAACCCATGCCTATCAATACATTATCTTCAACAGTGCAGCCATGCACGATAGCATTATGTCCTATAGAGACATTATTGCCGATAATTGCTTTTGTTTTTTCATAGGTGCAATGTATCACGGCGCCATCCTGCACATTTACCTTATTGCCCATCCTGATGCTGTTCACATCTCCGCGGATTACTGCGTTGAACCAGACGCTGCATTGATCGCCCATTACGACATCGCCTACGATAGTCGCATTTGGCGCAATAAAACAGTCGTTTCCCATTGTAGGCAGTATTCCTTTAACCGGTAAGATGACAGGCATATAGTTAATTTTAACGCAAAAGTAAATAAAATCGTATAGCGTATTTTTGTGCCAGCATGAATAACAGACAACTATTTTTACGCCATGTGGCTCAGCTATCTGACGCCCCTATGGCTCTCGAGATAACAAAGGCCTCCGGCATGTATATGTGGGATGCGGACGGCAAAAAGATCATGGACCTGATCGCGGGTATCAGCGTGTGTAACGTAGGGCACTCCCACCCTGCTGTGGTGAACGCCATCAAGGAACAGGCGGAGCAATATATGCACCTGCTGGTGTACGGAGAACTGATCCAGACCCCACAGGTAGGTTTTGCGACCCTGCTGACACAACACCTGCCGGCATCGCTCAATAGCGTCTATTTCACTAATTCCGGTGCTGAAGCAGTGGAAGGTGCCATGAAACTGGCCAAACGTTATACCGGCAGGACAGAGATCCTCGCTTTTGAAAGAAGCTACCATGGTTCCACACAGGGGGCTATGAGTATCATGGGCGATGAAACCTGGAGAAATGCCTATCGTCCATTATTGCCTGATATACAGCACCTTCAGTATAATACATGGGAAGCGCTGGACCAGATTACCGAACGTACGGCCTGTATTATACTGGAAACCGTACAGGCAGAAGCAGGTGTCAGAGTACCGCAAAAAGAATGGTTACAGGCCATCAGGGAGAAATGTACCGCTACCGGTACCCTTATGGTACTGGACGAGATACAGTGCGGACTGGGAAGAAATGGTAGTCTCTGGGCATTCGAACAGGCTGGCGTAGTACCTGATATACTCCTGCTGGGAAAAGCCCTGGGCGGTGGTATGCCGATGGGTGCGTTCATTGCCGATAGAGAGATCATGTGGAGTTTTACCAATAAACCCGTCCTTGGACACATGACCACCTTTGGCGGTCACCCGGTGATCTGTGCAGCAGGTATGGCCGGATTTAAGGTATTGCTCGAAGAGCATCTCATAGAAAGTGTAAAAGCAAAAGGACAGCTGTTCCATCAGTACCTGAAGCATCCAGCTATCAGGGACATTCGCTCTCTGGGACTAATGATGGCAGTTGAATTTGAGAGCTTTGCCATAAATAAGAAGGTGATCGATCTGTGTATAGAAAAGGGGCTGTTGACAGACTGGTTCCTGTTTGCACCGGAATGTCTGCGTATTGCGCCTCCATTGATAATCAGCGAAGAGGAGATCAGGCAGGCTTGTGATATTATACTCGAGGCGGTAGCGGAAGCGACAAAGGGCTAAGTAATCAGATCAAACATATTAAGAAGGTCATCAGCACTGCTGATGGCCTTTTTTATTTTAAGTGCGCTATTGGTATTGATAAGGGGGATTTTTCCTGTTTCTGATTAAAGCTGAAGGGGGAATGTATCAGAGGTACTAATTTTAGTACTCTAATAACCACATTAACCCCATGAAAATATTAAATGTACTGTTAGTTGCAGAATCCGGTGATGTAATCAGTGGTATCATATTGCTGGTATTCTTGTTCGTTATCGGCATATTATTAACCAGATGGATATTCAGGATAGATGATATTGTAACGCATCTTGAAAGTATCGATGAAAAACTGGGTGCTAATCAGCAACCCGCAAACAAACAAGACTTATGAGCTGGGTAAAAGGTCACTTCCGCAGAAACGGTACTTTCGTACCTGGTCATTTTCGAAAAGGCAGCTACCGTGGTAGCGGTGCTGGCTGTAGTACGATCATTTTAGCTGTTATATTCCTATACCTGTTATCTCATTGTATTTGAGATGCTTAACCCCTTCCATCGCCTGCCGGCAGTGTAAACGCTGCCGGCTATATTTCTTACGCTGCCCCTTTCTCAACCCATAATAGAAAAATATATTTTGTCGTCTCCCTAAAATATGTAACTTTGATTCACAAAGTACTTTAAGTATGACAGAAGAGCAACATCTGCAAACATTAAGTGACATCAAACGTATCATGGAGCGTAGCAGCCGCTTTTTATCCTTAAGTGGATTGAGTGGTGTTTTCGCCGGAGCTTCCGCACTTGCAGGTGCGGGTGCGGCACTGGTCCTTTTCCGTGGGTACTATGACAAATGGGAAGTCAGAGGTCACTATGAGGATGCAGATTTTTCTACGCTCAGATTACAGCTGATACTGTTAGGCTTTGTGGTGATGTTCCTGGCAGCTGCCGGCGGACTTTATTTTACCTGGAGACGGGCAAAAAAGAACAATCTGCCCGTATATGATGCTACCTCCCGGAAGGTACTCATTAACGGTATGATACCTATGGCAGCAGGCGGCGCCTTTATCGTGGGGCTGATGTACAACAATATGGATGTACTCATCGCACCTTCCTGTCTGATATTCTATGGTATGGCCGTACTCAATGCCAGTAAGTATACGGTCTCCGATACGAAATATTTGGGTATTGCAGAAATAGCCCTGGGAATATTAAATGTTTTCTTTTTGCGCAGAGGGCTTTACTTTTGGGCTGTCGGTTTTGGTGTCATGCATATATTTTACGGCATCGTGATGTGGTGGAAATATGAGCGGAATGCCGTGGAAGAGTGAACCGGTGCTGTTTGGTATCAATTTTTTGAATAAATGATGAACTCGTGATCAATCCCATAGGTAACTTAAATAAGATATTTGACAGCCGTATACGGCTGGGGGTCATGAGCATCCTGATGGTGAATGAGGAAGTGAGCTTTAATGACCTGAAGCAGATGCTGGAATTGACCGACGGAAATCTTGCCTCCCACCTCAGTACCCTGGAAGAAAATGGTTTTCTGAAAGTACATAAGGGGTTTGTCGGACGTAAAACCAATACTACCTACTCTATTACGAAAGCTGGTGAAAAGGCTTTCAAAGGGCACCTGGCTGCTCTCGAAAATATGATCCGCTCCATGGAGTGATTTTTTTTGCCTTTATACTTTGAAATACAAAGCACTTTAAAATATAATTAATATGGAAACAACGAATATTAATGATGGCTCCAGTCGCCCTAATGAATCCTCCCGCCAGCTCCCGGATAAAGCGGAAACCAGACCGTCATTCTTTGAAAGATATGCCTATGGTATCAAGGCCCTGCTGATAGGCATCCTGGTCCTCTTACTCCTGATACCCGCCAATATGATCATGGGCCTGATCTCCGAAAGAGAACAACGCCAGTTTGAAGCCAAAGGGGAAGTGAGCGGTAAATGGGGAGACGCCCAAACCATCACCGGACCAGTACTGGTAATACCCTATTATAGCAAACCCAATGTAGTATCTAACGCGATCTTTCTACCGGAAAAGCTAAAGGTCAACGGTCAGCTGATGCCGGAAATCCGTAGAAGAGGGATATATGAAGTTGCCGTATATACGTCCAGACTCGATATCAGTGGCGCCTTTTCTAAACTTGACCTCAGGGAACTGAATATCCCCGCGGAAGCAGTCCTGCTGAGAGATGCTTATCTCGCTGTTGGTGTGAATGATATGCGGGGCATCAGTAATCAGGCAGGTGTACAGTGGAACGGGCAGACCTACTATTTCAATCCGGGCATTCCGGCAGCAGACCTCTTCTCCAATGGCATGCAGGTAAAAGTACCCTTGTCTATGTCCGACAGTGGTATCGTAGCTGGCAACTTTGCGGTAAATCTTGAGCTGAAAGGTTCTGGTCAGCTGTACTTCTCTCCTGTTGGAAAAACGACTTCGGTAGAAATGAAATCCAACTGGACCAACCCAAGTTTTGACGGCGCCTTTTTGCCGAATGCGCATAATGTGGACAGTAAAGGTTTTACTGCTGCCTGGCAGGTCTCTAACCTGAACCGCAATTTCCCGCAAAGCTGGGTCGGTAATAACAGTAACCTGCATTCTGCCGACTTTGGCGTAAAACTGTTCCTCCCTGTCGATACCTATCAGCAATCAACCCGTGCTGTTAAATATGCAATATTGATCATCGGTCTTTCATTCCTTGTTTATTACTTCATCGAGCTGTTACAGCGATATTCCGTTCATCCATTACAATATATACTGATAGGCGTGGCTTTGTGTGTATTCTATACCCTGCTCATCGCCCTTGCAGAACAATTGAATTTCAGCATTGCTTACCTGATAGCAGCGGTCATGACCATCGGACTGGTCTCCTTTTATACGGCAAGCGTATTACGAAGTAATCGTCTGGCTGCTGGTATTGGCGGCGCGCTTTCCCTGCTCTACGGATTCATTTATGTGATCATCCGTTCTGAAGACCAGGCCCTGTTAATGGGTAGTCTGGGGCTCTTCATAATACTGGCCATTGTGATGTACTTTAGCCGGAGAATTAAGTGGGGAGAATTATAAACCAGTAAATAAAGATATTCATGCAAACCGGTCGTTATCTGCAACAACGCATACGAAGTTTTAAATACGCCATTCAGGGAATCATTGCTTTTCTGCGTAGTGAACCTCATGCCCGTATTCATGCCGTGGCAACGGTGCTGGTGATAGCGGCCGGTTTTTATTACAGATTGTCAGCCAGCCAATGGCTCCCTATACTGATCGTCATTGGCATGGTGTGGGTTACCGAGATGTTGAATACTGTTGTTGAAAAGATCATGGACCATTTGTCCCCGGACTATCACCCCCGGGTGAAGTGGATCAAAGATGTTGCTGCGGGGGCGGTACTTGTTGCGGCATTGATCGCGGCTATTACAGGGGCTGTCATTTTTATCCCTATCCTGTATTAAAACAAAAGGGGCTCGTTGTTCAACGAGCCCCTGCTTTATATGTTAATCCGATTATTAGAAGTCAACTCCCAATCCAAAATACCAGATCGGTTTGCCACGGAAGAATGCTACTGCCGGCCAGCCTGCATCTATTCTCAGGAAGTAACCTGCCAGCGTTGTACGGGCGCCGAAACCATAACCTCCTACAAACGGTCCGAGGAAACCTTCTTTCACTTTCACTGTTACCGTTCCGTCATTCCCTGTATAATAGGTGTAGTTAGCATCTTTGAAGCTCAGTTTTTCGTTCCACGCAGTTCCGATGTCAACGAAGCTGGTCACCTGGAAGTTACGTACAAGTGCTGAGTTGATCGGTCTGTTCATGAAGGTCGCAAATACCGGTAAGCGTAACTCCGTATTGAATACCATTACGTTATTACCGTTACGGGCGTTCTGTTTGTAACCACGCAGCGGTGTAGCCAGTGTCTGATACGCATAGTTTGCGTTCATATTCACCGGTGTATTGGTATTGATCTTAGGCGTCAGCCAGTTGTCACTACCACCCAGGTAATACAGCAGTTTACGTGTACCCCATGACAGGTCAGCGGAGAAGCGGGTAGCCCAGATAAAGTTGCGGTAAATAGAGTGATAATGTCTTACATCGATACCCATATTGTACGTGAACTTGCCTTTACCTGCGGCAGCTCCCTGGTCAAATATATCGTTCAGGTCACCGTTGATCTGAGCATTCATATCACCATATATCTTATAGCGGGTACCGTGCCAGATGTTGGTAGCCGGGTTGATGGTATTGTCATACACGTATTCCAGGCGAACCAATGCATAGTTGTCAGCATAGTTCTTCATCTTCAGTGTATTAGCATCCGATGCTGATACGACAAACTTGTCGTTACGCAGACCTACCTGTAAACGGATACTTCTTGCCTGGTCGAACGGATAACGAATATCGAACTGGAAGAGGTTTGTTTTCAGTTTGGCCGGGTAATCCAGCAGATTACCTGAAGTATCTACACCCAGGCTGCTGTATTTATCCACTCTGCGGTAGTAAGTGAATTTATAATCGAAGCGTTTTTTCAGATAAGCACCGGAAATGAAGTACTCAGTACCATCCAGGCTGGAAGGGAATCTGAAACCACCGTTGATCTTCACATCTTCCATCAGGTCACTTACACCGATACGGATCAGACCATTCACAGGGTCAGCCAGTCTGATCGGACTCACCGGAGGACCGGTAAATGGCTGATATCTGTTGATCAGCACTGAGTTATCCAGTTGGAGTATCAGGTAGTCTGATGAGAATTTCCATTTATATGGCAGCAGTTTGGCCTTTTTCAGCACCGGTTCGATGAGCGGGATCTGTATGGCCATTTCTTCAGCAGCAGCTGTGGTATCTGGTGCTTCCTGTGCGAACTCGCTCTGGAAGAAATCACCATGTTTCGCTGTATCTGTTTTAGCCTTCTCGTGATAGGTCGGCAGACCGAGACGGATACTATCTTCATGCATCTGGCGTGACCTGAAGGTAGTCGGACGGCTGGCAACGTTTCTCTTACGCAGTGTTACGGTGTCGATCCTCAGTTTCTGGAGGTTCTTGAAACCATACTGCTGAATCACCTGTGATACTTCCGACTGGTCGCCTGCGCCTCTGGATTCTTTGATACCATAAGCGTAGTTGGACATCGGGAAAGTATAGGTAGAGTCTTTTGTCAGCGAAACCGCCATTACAGAATCCGGGGCCGTAGCGCCATATTCTGCCAGGGCAGAATCGAGGTCCGCTTTTTCCGGGTTATGAAGGATTTCAGAACCTACGAAGAACAGAGAGTCAACTCCGGCCCTTTCAGTTTTGAAGAAACCTGCATAACGGTTACGGATACCGTTTACGTCAGATACGAACGTAAAGTGGGTCGTGTTATACTGTAATGGTGAACGTGCATCACCATATTTCATGTCTGTCAGCTGGGATATCTGCTTGTCGGCGCTCTTGTTGAAGTTGTCGATCAGGAAGATGTTATAATGTCCGGCAGGCAGTATGGTATCGCCGCTTTTCGCGGTTGGTGAAGGTCTGTTGGAAGAGTAAATGATACCACTCTTACCAGGGAACGACACAAAAGACGGGTCCAGGTCATCATACACATCGTTGGTGATCTGTTCTGCTGTCTTTTTGTTGATGCTGTAAGTGTAGATATCTGTATGACCATTCTTCACGGCAGAAAGCAACAGGGAGTTGTCGTATTCGAAGAAGTATTTCACATCGATGATCCTGTCAAATCTTGGCAGGTCTTCTTTGGTGCTGGTCCTGGTAACCAGGTCATATACCATGAGTTTGGTAACGCCTTCATGCTCGTACACAATGGCCAGGCGGTTACCTTTCTGGTTCCATGCCAGAAGCGGATAGTTAGGGTCCAGCTGGCTGGCCTGCATTCTTACACCACTGCGCAGCAGCACTTTAGGCTTCATGTCAGCAAACTGGATCTGTACTTTATACAGGCCTTTGGAGAATTCAACTACCGCATAGTAGTTGCTCTTCGGGTTAGCCTGGAAACGGTAGAAGTCTGATTTGTTCAGTTCTCTGGATACAACGGTACGTGCGCCACGGGTACTCTGACGGCGACGGCGGTTGTCATCCTGATAACGTTTGGTATTGAATACCATGAAGTCTTTGAGCGCATTTTTCGGCTTCTGGTTCAGCACCTGCTCAAAGCCTTTTTTCAGTCCGCGGTTAATACGGGAGATATACATCAGATAAGGCACTGCATCCTTACCATATTTACTTTCTACATAATACCAGAACGCATGTCCGGCCAGGGTTGGTTTTTCGTAGGCCAGCTGGTAAAAGTCTTTATATCTGCCGGACTGAATAGCATCTTTCAGCTCATCGTCCAGTTGGGGGTTCCAGTTTTCAGCCGCATATGCCACAAATCCATCTGTGAACCATTTTGGGAAATCGATCAGGATCGTATTACCTGCAAACTCTCCGATATCTTCTCCAAACAGCAGGTTCTCAAGCATCACGCGGGCAATACCTTCACGTATCTGACGGTATAGGTGTTGGTGATCGCCATCGAAATAAACGATTAGTTTGTTGCCCACCAGCTTGGTAATACCACCTGTATTCTGCCACTCAACGCCAATGCCTATATTGGATTGCTTCATTTCTCCGAAGCTGTTATACACAACGATATTCACACGCTGACGGAAGGTAAATTCCATGAACTGTTCCAGCTGCGGCAATTCCTTTTCTGCTACCTGTGCAACATATTTACCCAGTTCAAGACCGTTTTGACTGAAGTACGTATTAAAATGACGGGTTTGATAATAACGCCATTTGAAATTCTTATGCTGTATGCGGTTCTGCCCAAATTCCACGGTATTGGTCTGTGCCTGAGATAGATACGGGCCAAGTAATAGGGTACCGGTAATTATTAATAACCTGGTAATAAGTCGGTTCATACAGAAAGTATTGATAATATTGCGTTCTGAATTAAAAATAGCAAAAATCGGCAACAATGATGGAAATACAACATTTCACCTTTAATCCGTTTCAGGAAAATACCTATTTACTCATTAACGAAAAAAAGGAATGTATAATTATAGATCCGGGCTGTTATTTTGAAGAAGAAAGGAAACAATTACAGAATTATATCGAAAAAGAGGGGCTGAAAGTTACACGCCTGCTCAATACTCACTGCCACATCGACCATGTTCTCGGCAATAAGCTGGTGGTTACAACATATGGCGTAGGCCTGGAAATACACCCCCTGGAGAAGCTTTTACTGGACCGCTCTCCTGAAATAGGGAAAATGTATAATATTCCCTTTGACCCCTCCCCTGAACCTGTTCGTTTCCTTGAAGAAGGTGAAAAGATAACTTTTGGTGATGACGAACTGGAAGTACTGCTCACGCCAGGTCATTCACCAGGCAGTGTATGCTTTTATTCCTCCGCCGGAAAATTCGTGATTGGTGGCGATGTCCTGTTCTTCCAGAGCATCGGTCGAACCGATCTTCCGGGAGGCAGTCATCAAACTTTATTAAACAGCATACGGGAGAAATTGTTCGTATTGCCTGATGATGTAACGGTATATCCGGGACACGGACAGTCTACCACCATCGGGTATGAAAAGCAGCATAATCCCTTCCTGCAATAGGAGGATCAGATTTTTGCGACGTACTTGCCAATGAACGGGAGCCTGGAAAACTCCTTCTTCTCCATTTTCAGCAGGAACCAGATATACGCGCAGAAGAAAATGGTCGCCACAGTCAGCGATAATGGGTTCAACGCATAGATATCCCGGGGGGAGAACAGGGTCCTGTTCAACAGGTCATATACATAGAAAGTGCCTACCGCTCCCAGTATGTAGGTGAGTATGCGCGGGAGGTGATAAGGCACCGGGTAGTATTTTTGTCCGAGCACGTAACAAATGGCCATCTGCACAAAATAGCAGGCCATTGTAGCCAGGGCTGCCCCAAAGTATCCCATAACAGGTATCCACCACCAGTTCAGCAGGAAGGCCAGTACCGCCGTGACGATAGTGATCATCGCCCCGGTTTTGGTCCGGTCAGTCAGTTTGAACCAGATGGTCAGGTTATAGTAAATACCAAGGAACATATTGGCAAGCAATAAGATAGGTACGATCTTCATACCCGGATAATATTCCGGTTTGCGGAGGAATATCTTCCAGACATTCAGGTACAACCCAACAAACAGGAACATCATACAAAGCAGTACGACGAACAGCTTCATAATACGGGCGTACATTTTCTGCGGGTCTTTGCCTTCGGCCTGTTTGAAGAAAAAGGGCTCCGCCCCTAACTTGAATGCCTGTATGAACATGGTGATCAGGATCGCCAGTTTGTAGTTGGCCGCATATATCCCTATCAGCTCTTTTTTATCATTCAGATTGTTTCCCGGCAGGAATTCCGGCAGGAACCAGGCCCTATCAAAGGTCTCATTGACCATTCCTGCCATGCCGAAGAAGATCAGCGGAACGGAATAATTCAGCATCTGCCGCCATAGTGCTTTGTCAAACTTCCAGCTGATGCGCATCAGTTGTGGGATGAACAGCAGGAAGGTAACCCCGCTTCCCAGCATATTACTCAGGTATACATAGCCCAGCTGGTTACCGCCCGGACGTATCTCAGGCAACCAGGTATGACCAGCCGCATACAATTTCGGGATCACTACCAGGAACAGCACGTTGAACGCAATGGTGGTGATAATGCCCGTCAGGCGTATAACGGCATAACGTACCGGTCTGTTTTCCATTCGCAGCTGTGCAAAAGGGATTGCGGTCAGGGCATCGAATGCCATGATCAGTACCAGGGAGGTATAGAATCCCGGGTGACCGCCCAGTCCGCCCAGTTCCCCGATATAGGAATTGATGATCGGCCCTCTGAACAGCAGCAGTATGAGGGTAAAACTAATAGTCGAAAATAACAGAGATATTGTTGAGGTGCTCAGAACGGACTGACTGTTCTCTTTTTTAGCAAAGCGGAAGAAAGCCGTTTCCATTCCATAGGTGAGTATAATATTCATGAAAGGCACATAGGCATATACCGTAGACATCTCCCCATATGAAGCCTGTGTCATCAGCTCCAGGTAGAGGGGGGTAAGGAAGTAATTAAGCAGCTTACTCGCAATGTTACTAAAGCCGTAATAGATCGTTTGTCCTGCCAGTGATTTTATACTCAATGCCCTGAAATTTTTCCAAAATTAACTATTCCAGCCCTTTCCGGCGCTGCTGTTTTTTCTCGGATTGCTGTTTTTTAAGCTGGATTCTCTTCTCCCGTACCGCTCTGGACGGCCTCGTAGGCACCCTCTTCTTAGGTTTGATGAGCGCTTTACTCACCAGTTCGTTCATTTTTTTGATGACGAGTTGTTTGTTACCCAGTTGGGTACGCTCTTCCTGTGAACGCACCTGTAACAGCCCTTCTGCATTGATGCGGTGGCCCAGTTTTTCCTGTACCAGCGCTTTTTGTTCCTGGGTTAACAATGTTGACGCGGAGACGTCGAAATATCCTTCTACCATAGTCTCCACTTTGTTGACATTTTGTCCGCCTTTACCCCCACTTCTGGCTGTTTGGAAGGTGATTTCAGCGGAAAGATCTAAGCTCATTAATTAACGTTTCTTTATAATTGATTGTCGTAATTTAATAAAGGTAAATGATTTTATTTGCCACCCACCCTTAATCCTGTGCTATATGGCTCTTTTTACACCCATTCAGTTACGCGTTCTGAAAACAAGCTGGATACCAGCACTCCTGATATGGTCGATCACCGCTTTTTGTATGTTGAATAATATTGTCCGTCAGGACAACTTTGAATATATCAGATATGGTGGATTTGCACTGATGACGGTACTGCCTCTCTTCATCACAGCAGTATGGGAAATGGTGATAAAGAAGGAATGGAAGCATGCGTTCGTAATTGCACTGGCGGTATTATTAACCGCTGTATTACAGGTGGGACTGAGTAAAATGCTGATGCAAAGAACAGACCTGGATATGAGGTTTCTCCTGGAGAAGATCAACACCTTTGCTGTACTGTTACTGATCTTTATCACCCGGTTCTATCTCGCCGGCATGAGCGATAAACTGAATGCTGCCCTCGTGGGTGCATTGATCTATTTTCTGATGCCCAAAGAAGGTATACCATTGAACAATCTTCAGCTGGCACGTGATCTGCCGGTATTGTCCCTTTTCTCTTCCTACACTAAAATAGCGCTTGCGTTGCCTGTCGGATATTGTTGTTTTATCTGCTATTATGTGATCGTGTTCCTGATTGAAAACAGCTATAAGTGGCAGTTCTACAGCATGTTATTGCAATCGAAAGTACAGACGCTCGCAAAATGGGAGTACTTTTTCCTGTTCCTGTCACTGTGTTTTGTCTATATCGGCGCCATCGGCGTACTGGATACCAATATTTACATGTTCTTTGAAGAAGGTCCCCAACCACTGACGGTTGCAGGTTATATGCTCTTTTCCACCCTGGGGATGATCCTCCTGTTATATGGCGTAGCCGGATTGATGCGTAATGTCGTTACCAGCCGGGCCCTGACAGTGGGAAAATATTCCTTCTGGACCCTGCTCCTGCATTACGTGCCCGTACTCAATATCGGCGCCGTGACCTGGCTGTTTTTTTCAAAAGAAACACCTGCTAACGCATCTGAACATGCAAACACCTATATGCATCAGGACAGGACACTGGCGCAAAATATCATGATCGCCGCAGGTATCCTGGCAACGGTCTTCAACATTTATATGCTGCTGACACAGCCTACAGGATTGCGTCTGCCTGTTATCGGTCTTATTGGTGGATTATACCTGCTGAAGATCTTCGGCTATATCCGTTTGCGTTCCGGCAGAGCGGCTGTAGGACTGGTCATGTCCCTGAACGTCATTACCGTACTGTTTGCGAACAGTGGTCACCTGATACTGATAATGGCATCGCTCTATCTCTACTACTACCTTTTGCTCGAGCTTTTCAGTCCTAAACTGGAAATTGAGGACACAATGAAGCTACAGGAGCCGGAAACCAGCGATATTTTCACTCATACCGCATAATTATTTAATTTCCCGGCGCAATAAACTGATCTGTTACACATATGCGTGCAGTTATACAACGCGTGTCCCGGGCATCCGTGACCGTAGACGGGAATATTACGGGTAGTATCAATACCGGATTGCTGGTATTATTGGGCATTGAAGATGCCGACAATACAGAAGATATTATCTGGCTGAGTAATAAAATCGTAAACCTCCGTATTTTTAACGACGAAGAAGGTGTAATGAACCGGTCGGTAAAAGAAGTGGATGGTGAAGTTCTCCTCGTCAGCCAGTTTACCCTGCATGCTGCTACCAAAAAAGGGAACCGCCCCTCTTATATCCGCGCCAGTAAGCCGGATATTGCCATACCCCTGTATGAACAGATGATCAGTCAGTTAGGACAGGACCTGGGGAAAAATGTCCCTACCGGCATTTTTGGCGCAGATATGAAGGTAGACCTGCTGAATGACGGCCCCGTTACCATCATTATTGACACAAAAGCAAAAGAATAATCAGCAATATGACTATCAAAGAAGCACAGGAACAGATTGACGGCTGGATCAGGACCGTCGGTGTTCGTTATTTCAGCGAACTGACCAATATGGCTATCCTTACCGAAGAAGTGGGTGAAGTAGCCCGTATTATGGCCCGCCAATATGGGGAGCAGTCCAGTAAAGAATCTGATAAAAAGAAAGAACTGGGCGATGAACTGGCAGATGTAATGTGGGTATTGCTTTGCATCGCCAACCAGACAGGCATAGATATGACTGCTGCCCTGGAGAAGAATTTTGAGAAAAAGAACATCCGCGACGCCAACCGGCACAAGAACAATGAGAAGCTGCAATAAGGCAGGTTTTTTGTTAAAGCAATCATATGAAGATCCCGTCTATAGTAATAACCTACTGGCAGATATTGAAGCAGACTGTCAATGACTTTATGGATGATAAGGTGCTCAAGCTCAGTGCGGCATTATCCTATTACACTATCTTTTCCATTGCGCCCATGCTCATTGTGATCATCACTTTGTGTGATGTGTTCCTGGGAAAAGAAGCCATCGAGGGTAGCGTATATGGGCAGATCAACGATATGGTTGGTAACGAGGCAGCGCTTCAGATTCAGCAGATGATCAAAAATGCGGCACTTTCCGGGGACTCCACAGTAGCTACTGTAATCGGGATCGTGACCCTGATCATAGGCGCCACCAGTGTGTTTGGTGAAATCCAGGACTCTATTAACTTCATCTGGCAGCTGAAGGCCAAACCGAAAAACGGCCTGTTGAAAATGTTGCTCAACCGTTTACTGTCCTTCTCCATGGTGGTCAGCCTCGGATTCATTCTGATGGTGTCCCTGGCGATGAACGGTATCATAGAACTGTTCAGCCAACAGCTGGCAGTGCTATTCCCACAAGTGACCATGGTATTGGTATACATTATCAACCTGGCGCTGACCTTCCTGATCATCAGCTTCCTCTTTGCCATTATCTTCAAAGTGTTACCTGACGCCAAGGTGAGGTGGAAACATGTGATCGTGGGCGCTGTTACCACAGCTATCCTGTTTATGATCGGGAAATTCGCTATCGGCATGTACCTGGGCTCCAGTAAGGTCGGGACTGCCTATGGGGCCGCAGGGTCTATTGTCATTATCCTCCTGTGGGTGTATTATTCGGCGATAATCCTGTATTTTGGGGCCGAATTTACCCAGGTGTATGTCCAGCATTTCGGGGGAAAAATCAGACCCAATGAATATGCAGTATACGTGAAGGAAGTGCCGGTAGAAACGGATGAATTGCCGTTAACAGCCCCTGTGACCGATGAAAAAGGTAAATAACAGGCTCCTTTAATTCCGAAAACCCTTATTATATTTGCGCCACTATGGCTACAGATCAGAACAAATTCCAGGCGATTATCTCGCATTGTAAAGAATACGGCTTCGTATTCCAGTCCAGTGAAATATATGACGGCTTAAGTGCAGTCTATGACTATGGCCAATATGGAGCACAGTTGAAAAAGAATATCCGTGATTATTGGTGGAAAAGCATGACCCAGATGCACGAGAATATCGTGGGGATCGACGCAGCCATCTTTATGCATCCGACTACCTGGAAGGCATCTGGTCACGTTGATAATTTCAGTGATCCGATGATCGATAATAAAGACAGTAAAAAAAGATATCGTGTAGACCACCTTATTGAAGGCCATGCAGAAACGCTTTCTAAAGAAGATGGTGAAGCATTGTTAGGTCAGATGGATAACCTGTTGAAAGAGAATGACTTTGCAGGGCTTAAAAAACTGATAGAAGATAATAAAATAGCTTGTTCAGTAAGTAAAACTGTTAATTGGACAGACGTACGTCAGTTTAACCTGATGTTCTCTACTCAGTTGGGTAGCGTAACTGATGAGGCAAGCGAAATCTACCTGCGTCCTGAAACTGCACAAGGTATCTTCGTGAACTTCCTGAATGTGCAAAAAACAGGTCGTATGAAAATACCTTTTGGTATCGCTCAGACAGGTAAAGCTTTCCGTAATGAGATCGTAGCTCGTCAGTTCATCTTCCGCATGCGTGAATTTGAGCAAATGGAAATGCAGTTCTTTATCCGCCCTGGCACCCAGAAAGAATGGTATGCTTACTGGAAGGAAGAACGTTTGAAATGGCACCTTAGCCTCGGTGTATCTCCTGAGAGCTATCGGTACCATGATCACGTGAAGCTGGCGCATTATGCGGATGCTGCCGTGGATATCGAGTATGAATTCCCGATCGGTTTCAAAGAGGTGGAAGGTATCCATTCCCGCACTGACTTTGACCTGAAGAGTCACCAGGAATACAGTAAGAAAAAGATACAGTATTTCGATACAGAAATTAACCAGAACTACATCCCATATGTAATAGAGACCTCTATAGGTCTGGATCGTATGTTCCTGTTGACTATCTGTGCAGCATATGAAGAACAGGATCTGACTAAAGATGGTAAGGAAGATAGCCGTGTTGTATTGAAGTTCCCAGCTAAACTTGCTCCTATTCAGCTGGCAATATTACCACTGACTAAGAAAGATGGTTTACCGGAGCTCGCAAAAGAACTGATGGATAAATGCAAGCCATCATTCTATTGCTTCTATGAGGAAAAAGACTCCATTGGTAAACGTTACCGCCGTCAGGATGCTATCGGTACGCCATTCTGCGTAACGATCGACCACCAGACCAAAGAGGATGGCACTGTTACTATCCGTCATCGCGATAGCATGGAACAGGAAAGAATCCCAATGGACAAGGTGAAAGAACTCGTGCTGAATAAGATCAACGAATAGAAAATAAGTATAAATTATGGAAAGGCCGCATCCCAGGATGCGGCCTTTCTTATTGCAGTATATCTTTTAACCATATAACTCCTGGTGAATGTCATGTTTGTCATAACCCAGTGCCAGGATACGCTGTTTGGCCTCATCGATCATATTTTTCCAACCACACAGAAAGAAATGTGCTGGCTGACGTTGTGCCAGTTCCTCATAAATAAGATGCACATAACCTTTCCTGCCGCTCCATTTATCATCTTCCCTGGAGAGCGTAGGCGTATAATGAAAATCTGTCAACTCTTTCTCCAGCTCCCACATCTCTGATGCATACAGCAGGTCGCATTGCTGCCGGCACCCGTAAATAAGATGAATAGGGGGATGTGGCAGATCATGCGCCTTTATATATTGGGCCATGGCCCTGAAAGGAGCAATACCGGTGCCTGTACAGATGAAGAAAAGGTCTTTGTCCAGCTGTTCAGGAAGTACAAAGTGCCCCAATGGCCCTTTCAGGACCAGTTCACTCCCCTCTTTGATCTGATTAAAAAGATAGTTGGTGCCTGCACCTCCTTCCAGTAATACGATCACCAGTTCGATGGTATTGGTCTCATCCGGTGGGGAGGCAATGGAGTAGCTGCGCCAGCGTTTGTTTTTTTGTTCGTGTATGGGAAGATCGAGGGTGACAAACTGCCCGGCTTTAAAGCTGAAGCGCTCCAGCTCGGGAATCTGTATCCAGAACCTGCGTGTATTATGGGTTTCCTGTACGATACGGGTCACCAGTCCCTTATGCCATTGGTCCGCCATTTGTGTGGAATTTATTTATACTAAATATAACCAATTTAGTCCGTAAGCGGTCGGCCCGATCCGGTATACCATTTATGGACTGATAACAGTAATTCCGTATCTTTGCAACCCTCATGAATATACAGGCTGTTTTACAACTGTACCAGCGAGATTCCCGCCTGCAACAGCTGGTGAAAGGGATACATTTGTCCGATCCACAGTATTTTCAATTAACAGGATTAACAGGAAGTGCCACCACATTCGTAGCTGCGGGAGCTTGGGAACTGGCCAATTCCGTTAATCATCTTTTCATTCTCAACGACAGAGAAGAGGCCGCCTATTTCCATAATGACCTGGAGTCAATTACCCAGGGGCTGGACATCTTCTACTTTCCGGACTCCTTTAAAAAGGCCGGCTTCTTCAATGAGATCAACAGTAGTCATAGTATGCTGCGCACGGAGGCGCTGATGAAGTTCTCCGGCAATGCGGTACACAAGAAAGTACTGGTGACCTACCCGGAAGCGCTCTGGGAAAAAGTAGCGGCTTCTGTTGCCTATACGGGCAACATGGTGCAGCTGAAAGTAGGTGACGTACTGAAAGTGGATGACCTGCTGAACAAACTCGTTAGCTGGGGCTTTGAGTTCACTGACTTTGTGTATGAACCGGGACAGTATGCCCTGCGTGGCGGTATCCTCGATATCTACTCGTTCGGTAATGAAAAGCCTTACCGCATTGAATTGTTTGGAGAAGATATCGATTCTATCCGTTTGTTTGATCCGGAAAGCCAGCTGAGTGAACGTAAGCTGAACCAGGTAACACTGATCGCCAATATGGACACCCAGGGGCTGAAACACGAGAAAGCCTCCCTGCTGGACTTCCTGCCTGAAAATACCATCGTCTGGATGAAAGACCCTGGTTATGTACAGGAGGTGATCCTGCAACTGGAAGAAAGACTGGACGCTTTTCTGCAAACAGGACAACAGGTGAAGGTAGGTGATGATGATACCATCGCACTTTCAGAAGCTGACTTTGTCAAGGCACATGCGATGATACAGGACCTGCTGCGCAGACACTGTATCATATTCGGCAATCGCCAGTGGTGGGAAGATACCAATCGTCCTTTCACACCGCTGAACTTTGAGACACAGGAACAACCTGTCTTTAACAGACAGTTTGAAATGCTGATCAAAGACCTCGACGCACACAACAGGAATAAATACACACTTTTCATCTTCGCAGAAAATGCCCGTCAGCTGGAAAGGCTACGCAGCATCTTTGAAGACCTGAAAGCTGATTTTACCTTCTTCCCGATCCCCTCTCCTGTCAGCCACGGCTTTATTGACCACTCGCTGAAACTGGTTTGTTATACTGACCACCAGATATTCCAGCGTTATCATAAGTACAAGGTTAAACAGGCCTACAACAAGAACAAGGCGATTACAATGAAAACCCTGCGTGAATTACAGGCAGGTGATTTTGTGACGCATATTGATCATGGTGTAGGTGTGTACAGCGGTTTGCAGAAGATCGAAGTAGGTGGTAAAATGCAGGAAGCGATCCGTATTATCTACAAGAACAATGACCTCTTGTACGTAAACATCAACTCCCTGCATAAGATCAGCAAGTATTCCGGCAAAGAAGGTGTTGAGCCGCGTGTGAATAAACTGGGTAGTGACGCCTGGGATAAGCTGAAAGAAAAAGCTAAAACACAGGTTAAGGACATTGCAAAAGACCTGATCCAGTTGTATGCTGCGCGTAAGGCCCAGACCGGGTTCCCTCACTCGCCGGATACCTATCTGCAGACAGAGCTGGAAGCATCCTTCCTGTATGAAGATACGCCTGACCAGAGTAAAGCAACTGCTGACGTAAAACGTGATATGCAGTCGCCTGCTCCGATGGACCGCCTTGTGTGTGGTGATGTTGGTTTTGGTAAAACAGAGATCGCAGTACGTGCTGCATTTAAATCTATTGTTGATGGTAAACAGGCTGCCGTATTGGTGCCTACGACCATTCTTGCCTTCCAGCACTTCAAGACGTTTGCCGACCGTCTGAAAGATTTTCCTTGTACTGTCGATTATCTGAACCGTTTCAAATCGGCAAAAGAAAAGAAGGAAACATTACAAAAACTAGCCGAAGGAAAGATCGATATTATCATTGGTACACACGCCCTGCTCAGTAAGGATGTGAAGTTCAAAGACCTTGGCGTACTGGTGGTGGATGAAGAACAGAAGTTCGGTGTATCTGCAAAAGAGAAACTGAAACAACTGAAGATAAACGTAGATACGCTGACACTAACGGCAACACCTATACCGAGAACATTGCAGTTCTCATTAATGGGTGCAAGAGACCTGTCAGTGATCAATACACCTCCGCCTAACAGACAACCGATAGAAACAGAAGTACATGTCTTTGACCATGACCTGATACGTGATGCGATTTATTACGAAACAGAGCGTGGCGGACAGGTATATTTTGTATACAACCGTATCAAAGGTTTAGGTGAGATGAGCAGCCTGATCAAAGGCCTGTGTCCTGATCTGTCTGTTGCAACGGCGCATGGTCAGATGGAAGGCCATCAGCTGGAAGAAGTGATCCTCGATTTTATCGATCGAAAATACGATGTACTGGTATGTACCAATATCGTGGAGAGCGGTGTGGACATTCCAAATGCCAACACGATCATCATTAACAATGCACATCACTTCGGATTGAGTGACCTGCATCAGTTGCGTGGACGTGTAGGTCGTAGTAATAAAAAGGCGTTCTGTTATCTGCTGGCGCCTCCTATCAGTACACTGCCCGGCGATAGCCGTAAGCGTCTGCAAACACTGGAGCAGCATAGTGAGCTGGGTAGTGGGTTCCAGATCGCTATGCGTGACCTTGATATCCGTGGCGCCGGTAACCTCTTAGGTGGTGAACAAAGCGGGTTCATGGCAGAGATAGGCTTTGATATGTATCAGAAAATCCTTGATGAAGCGATCCGTGAACTGAAACAAAATGAGTTCCGTGAACTCTTTAAAGATCAGCTGGAAGAGAAGAAAGACTTCGTTAGTGACTGTACCATCGATACTGATATGGAGATCCTGATCCCTGATAGTTATGTGGAAAGTATACAGGAACGTCTGAACCTCTACCAGGAGCTCGATAATATCACCCTTGAAAGCAAACTCCAGGCATTCGAAGTAGAAATGCAGGACCGTTTCGGACCTGTTCCTGAGCCGGTAAAAGACCTGTTCTGTATGATCCGTTGTCGTTGGATGGCGATCAAATTAGGCTTCGAAAAGATGATGCTGAAAGAGGAAAAATTACGTTGCTATTTCATCAATAATCCGGATTCTCCATACTTCGAATCACCTACTTTCAATCACATCCTTACTTATCTGCAAACGAGAGTGAACAATGCGAAACTCAGACAGGTAGGAAAGAACTTTATGTTAGTAGCAGATAAGATCGCGACAATGAGTGATCTGTATGATTTCCTGAAGAATATGGAAGAAGCAAGGAACGAGAAATAAATTACGAATTACGAATTACGAATTACGAATTACGAATTATTTTCAATTTGCTTAATTCATATTAAGTTTATAAATGAGAATGGCGCTTCTTTTATGAAGCGCCATTCTCATTTATAAACATCTTCAATTCACATTTATCGTCGCTGCATTTCAATTCGTAATTCGTAATTCTCTAATTCGTAATTGAACATCATCTCACTATCGTCACAGTACCTCTTCTGTTAAATACCTTCCCCCTGTAATCCGTTCCCTGTATCATCCACACATAAGTACCTGCAGGCATCTGCTGTCCTTTATAACTACCGTCCCATCCAATAGCAAGCGATTGTGTGCGGAATACCTCCTGTCCCCATCTGTTCCATACACAGAAGAAGTCAAGTGTTGCTACACCAGGAGAAATAGCCCGGAAAACATCATTTAAACCATCACGGTTGGGAGAAAATGCAGTCGGTACATAGAAGTCCGGACCCGCATACACTTTAATGTGTATGGTGTCCGTATCGATACATCCCTGTGGGGAGGTTACTGTCAGGTAGTAGGTCTGGTCATTGTTCAGTGTCGCCGTTGGATCAGCCGTAAAAGGATCGGTGAGCCCGTTATCAGGCGTCCAGCTGAACTGCAGATTATTACCACTGGTCGATGCATGTAACTGTAACGGCTGACCACGGGCGATGAGCGTATCATTACCAAGGTCCAGTTTGATATCAGCAACAGTTACCGGCAGGTAAGCAGTATCTGAGAAGCAGCCTTTGGTGCTGAGCGTATGTAAGGATGCCTCATATTCCCCACCCTCCGGATAGATATAGTCGATGTTTTGTACCGTCTGTTGTTGGCCGTTGCCCATGTCCCAATACCATTGCGCCAACGGAACAGCAGGTGTTAAATCCGTGCCTGTAAACGCGACAGGTTCTCCGATACACACGCTTTCTCCTGTAGCTGCAATTGCAGGCGTCGGATAGACGTTGACAGGTTTGGAGATTTCCGCTCCACACCCTTCGGAACTGGTGACCTGGAGTTTTACGGTGTAAGTACCTGTATTATCATAACTGAACACAGGCGTTTGAGTGGTTGTAATAGTACCGTTGCCCATATCCCATACCCATTGACGTAATGTGCCTACGTCCAGGGTGGTTTTATCCGTGATATTCACCGTACGGCCTGTACAAATGGAGTCATAGGAGAAGTCGGGGATGGGATAACTACCGATGGTAAGGTCTTGTTTCATGGTATCTGATACACAGCCGCTGTTATCTTCTATAAGCAGTTTTACCTGGTATTTGCCTGGTTTGGCGTATTGATGTGGTGGTGGATCAGGTACGGAAGCGGTGGTGCCATCTCCAAAGTCCCAGCGCCAGCGGGTGATGCTGCCAAATGATTTTGAGTTATCTGCAAAGACGATAGCGGAGCCATCACAGAAGAGCTGATTGCTGTTAAATTCCAGCTGGGGACGCAATGCTGCACAAAACTGTTGTTTATTGGATGCGCCGCCTGTTGCTGCGCCAAAACCCCAGAATACCATCGGATCGCCACCAAATACCTCTGCCACCAGGTCTTTCTGTATGCTTAAGCGCAGGGAGTCGTCCATGCTCACTTCCAGTTCTTTGGTGGTCGCATTCCATTTAACATGGAAAATATGCCAGTTACAGTCTTCTATGTTATCGTTGTTTGCCAGCGCCGTAACCGGCCCTGCCAGGTTGTTAGGACTGCTATGTGATATATCGCCGTTGATCTGGATGGATACGTGATCGTAGTAAGGATCGCCGTCGTCCGCGTTCTGCCAGGTATCTATAATAACGCCAAGAGAAGGTCTGATATTCTGAAAGCCTATGCCCTGACCCGTGGCCCCAAGGTTAGTACCCTGCGTTTGCAGAATAAAACCGATGCCATCGGCACCGTCTTCATCTTTACAACCCAGGTTTACATCAAAATAATAATCAAAGGAATTATTCAGGCTGATCTTATTTTTATTCCATACTGTACCGCTCGAAGTACCCTGATCTTCTGTAAGCACATAACAATTACAAGTCCGTTGTGTCGCAGCCCCATTCAATATATATGGGGTCTGTAGCTGAGCATGTAGCGGTGTATGGGATAAAAATAGAAGCCAGCACAATCCTGCTATAAGCAACAATGCTCTGGTCATAGGCTAATACTGTGTCAGTAAAATAAAAAAAATAATCAGTGTAACATATCCCCAACTTGCACGTTACAGGCAGATACTCCATATATCTTTAATCATCAAGTGTTGAGCACTGGTATACTGGGAAAATATTTTTTTACCCCTTTATGGAATCGGGATATTTTATCGCATCATATAGGCAAACAACAGAAACTAATATTCATTTTAACATCAAATCACAACAGTATGAAAAAGGTAATGTTTTTACTGGCAGGAATACTCGTAGCAACTTTCGGTCAGGCACAGCAGACAGACAACAGGCCTCCTGTTAAGAAAATCGAAGTAACAGGCTCCGCAGAGATCGAGATCACTCCTGATGAGATATACCTCGATATCTCCCTCCGCGAGTTCAAAAATAAAACGACTAAAGTAGACATGAACACACTGGAGCTCCAGTTGCAGAAAGCGGTAAAAGAAGCTGGTATCCCTGCCAGCGATCTGACCATCGCGAATGTATTTGGTACCAACTATGACCAGTGGTGGACTAAAAAGAAAAAAGATCCTGATTTCATGGCGCGTAAACAATACCGCCTTAAACTGAGCAACCTGGATAAAGTGAACAGCATCCTGGGTGGCGTAGATGATGAAGGTATTGAAAGCGTAAACATCAGCAGCTATACACACAGCAAAATGGAAGATTACCGCAAACAGGTAAAAACAAAAGCTTTACAGGCTGCTAAAGCAAAAGCTACCTATATGCTGGAAGCGATCGGTGACAACATCGGTGGTGTGCTGGAAGTACAGGAGATCAACACGGATAACTATGCAGATGTACAGCCAGTGGCTTTCGCTAATGCCCGTTTAATGGCGGCTGATGCAGTTGCTGACCCTACTGCTTTCAAGAAAATAAAAGTACGTGCAGAAGTAAGAGCGGTGTTCTTCATCAAGTAATTACTGTCGCATAAATAGAAAAAGGGAGCATGCTTTACCGCTGCTCCCTTTATTTTTTTGCATACCCATCTATATCAGCTATCCCACCATATTTTGTCGGTGAGTTTTGCTTTTTGTAAATCCTGTGGATTGGCGCTGATCTCATTCAAGGGGTACAGAAATCTGCGGGGCAAACTTGTTACCGTATTGTTAGGGATCATTTTCAGTGCCGGATAACCGGTACGTCTCCAGTCTGTATAGTTTTCAACAGAAAGGAAATTAGCGGTCGCTTTTTCTTCGATGATCAGTTGCAGGGCATTATTCGCAGTTAGTATACCTCTTTTGGATAAGAAGGTCTGTGCGGCTGCGCTGTTGGTGTCAACGCCCAGTTTAAGGATATTACCGGCCACTGCCTGTCTGAATATTGGTTGAGCAGCACTATATCCGGATGTGATATAGTTGGCCTCTGCTTTCAGGAATAATGCTTCAGCTGCGTTCAGTATATAAACTTTCGATCCGATCGCTCCATAGAAATTACCGGGAACCGAAAAATCCTGTAATACACCAGCGCCTGAACCGATCACGTTACCATTGTATTTGCCTGTATTCTCCGCTCTGCTGACCAGGGCCGGTAAACGTGGATCAGCATACTTCACCAGTGAATCCACATAATGTGATGACAGTACTAAAGTAGAGGTGTTGTAGAAGTGCAAATACCAGGCATTGGAGGACGTAGATGATCCGTTATAGGCAAATGAACAATCGTCGTCATTACTGCTCATACCATTACTGAGCGCTGTCAGTGCGAGATTCGCCTGTGTCTTTGCATCATAGCCCGGTGCTTTTGTCAGATGCATATAGTACCTTGCTTTCAGCGTATACGCCATCTTTGTCCATTTGTTCATATCACCGGCATAGTAATAATCATCTGTACCTGGCGTGCTCCCCGCGTCTGACTGTAACTGTGTGATCGCTTCGTCTAATAAAGACTGTATGCTCTTGTAAATATCTTCCTGTTTATCATAAGTCGGTGTAGTGTTTCCGGTGCCGGAAAATGCGCTTGCATTCGGAATATCCCCCCACAGATCAGTGGCGGTGCCCAGTGTATATGCCTTCAATACTTTCGCTATCCCTGCATATTTAAGATTACCGTTGGCAGTCGCCTGTTTGTCCAGTATCGTGGCGTTGTTCAGTACAACGACATAGAATGAATTCCAGAAATCGTCAAAGTTCGAGCTGGTCACCATATAATTAGCCGTATTCGGCATCGGCTGATTCGGCACACAGTTCTGCATCCACTGATTTACCAGGGAGGCGGCATTCCCGGCTGCTATGTATTGGGAAACGCCTGCTTCCAGTGGCGCCAGTAGAAGCGATTCAGAGACGTCAGAAGGCACGTTCGGGTTCTGGTTGACGTCAAGGTATTTGCTGCAGGCAGACAGTGTAACAGCTGCCAGCAATGCTATTGTGATGAATGGTCTTTTCATGTTGCGTAGTTTACTAGAACGTGAATTTTAATGTGCAGTCAAATGAACGGGCAGTTGGCGCAGAGAAAGTATACACACCTAATCCACCATTACCGGCGCCCCATGAGTTTACTTCAGGATCGCCACCGGTAAATGTTTTGTCCTTGTGTATCCAGAGATTGCGGCCGGTCAGTACGATAGATGCATCTTTGAATGGAATGCGTCCGCTGGCGCCTTTTCTCAAGGTATAAGAAAGACTCACGTTGCGCAGTTTGATATAGGAAGCGTTCTGAATAAATGCTTCTGTAATACCGCTGATCTGCTGAAAATAAGCCTGTCCCGTTACTACCTGTTTATTAGGCGCATTGGTTGCATCACTCACGCCAGGCACTACCCTGTCTTCCCGCTTTTCTGTTTGTTTTGAGCTGCCATAATAGAGCCCGTACCCATCATCTGAGTTCAGTATATCACCACCTTGTTTGGTGTCGAAAAAGAAGCTTAAATTGAATTGTTTGTAGCGGAACTGATTCGTGATACCTCCTATCCAGTTTGGCGTGATATTGCCGACTACGTCAAATTCGCCGGAGGCGTAAGGTAATCCCGCTTCATTTATACGCAACTGACCATCTGCCGTACGCGCGTATTTTGTACCGAATATCAATCCCCAGGGTTCTCCTTTTTTTGCATAAATACTACCAATGCTTGTCTGGTCCAGATCGGGACTGATCTCTTCGACTTTCTGTTTCAGTTTTGTGTAGTTAATCGTTACATCCCAGCTGAAATCTTTAGTAGTGACAGGTGTCAGGTTCAATAGTACTTCTACTCCTTTAGTTGACATTTTCGCAGAGTTAATGGTAGTGCTTGCATAACCGGTAGAATTGGCGAGCGAGATATTTTCAACAATACCCTGCGTCATACGTCTGTTGAAATAAGAGGCTTCCAGCCCGATCCTGCTTTTGAACATTTTCATTTCCAGTCCCAGTTCATACTCTTTCTGCAGTTCGTTTTTCAGATTCGGGTTACCCAGTGAAGAACTGATCAGGAAACCATTCTGGCCATTATAAGGGAAGGTAAGGTTGCTGCTGACATCTCCATAGATCACTGCCTGATAGTATGGCGTAGTGGTCGCATATGGCTTTACGTTGTCGTTACCAACAGAGGCGAAAGATGCTCTTACTTTACCGAAATTGATGACGTCTTTCAGCTTGTCTTTGAATAATTCTGAAAAGATAAATCCACCTGCTACGGAACCATAGGGGTAGTATCTGTTTTCGGAGGATAATACAGAGCTGCCGTCATATCTTCCAGTCAGTGACAATACCAACATACGGTTGTAATCCACTTCTGCCTGCGCATAGAAGCCTGTTTTCCGCCTCAGATATTCTGTTCCTGTATAGGTGATGGAAGAAGCGCTGGCCATGTTATAATACCCTGGTTTTGCCAGTCCCAGCCCTAATGCGGTCATAAAGTCGCCATGTTCTGAATATACGTTATTACCTAACAGCAGACTGACATTTGTGTTGTTAAATTGTTGTCTCAGCTGAACGATGAAATCGTGGTTGAACTGTCTGAAGTTTTTATTGTTGTAGTACGTTAATCCGGTTGCATAAGTAATGTCATTTGTATTCACGTGATAGGTCTGCTGATCAGTGTAGATATCAGCGCCTGCGCGTTCTGTAACAGACAACCATTCAAACGGTGTGTACACAAAAGTAAATACCGGGAGGAACCTGTTTACAACTGTTGTATTCAATACATTGTCCAGTACCCAGTAAGGATTGTTACGGCTGTAACGGTACAGACGCTGCGATCCGTCTGGGTTCAGCGCTGGTTTCAGATCATAAGACACGGGCGCGGTAAAGATCGTCCAGAGCGGAGATTCAAGTCCATAACCTTCCGGTACTTTTTTGTTGTTGGCAGTGCTGTATGTCAACTGAAAAGTAGCGTTCAGTTTGTCTATGATCTGTGTGTTGTATTTGGTGAATACACTGTGACGTTTATACGAAGTGACTGGTATTGTTCCCTTCTGATCGAAGTAAGAATAAGACATGAAATAATTCGATGTTGCCCCGCCACCGGATACGCTGACAGTACTATTGGAAGTTACACCTGTCCGGAAGAATTCCTCCAGCGGATTGTGCGCTTTTATTTTTTGTCCGTTCACTGTTAGCGTATCCATAAGTGGTCCCCATGAGGTGCTGCTTTTTCTGGTTTCTCCGTCAAAGAATACGCCTTTGTCTCCCTGTGCGTACAGGTATTGGCGGTCAGGAAAAATCGTCCTTTCGAAAGACAAACCGGATGATAATGTCACTACTGGTTTACGGCCCGCAGCTCCTTTTTTTGTAGTCACCAGTACGACGCCTCTTGCACCGGCAGAGCCGTATAAAGCGGTCGCCGCAGCGCCTTTTAATACGTTAATGCTTTCAATGGTGGCAGGATCAATATCGGCAAGTCTGTTGGTGCCGGAACCGCCATTATAGGTGCCACCGCTTTCGTCATTGTTGATAGGTACACCATCCATTACGAACAGTGCCTGGTTTTCACCGGATATAGACGTAATGCCGCGGATGACTATACGTGCGGAGCTACCTGGCATACCAGATGAACTTGTGATCTGCACACCGGCTACCTTTCCGGTCAGTGAGTTCAGTACGTTGGGTTCTTTCGCACGTAATATCTCATCGCTTTTTACTTCCTGTGCACTGAATGTGAGGTTCCTTTTTTCTTTCTTTACGCCCAATGCTGTTACTACCACTTCATTCAGGTCGCTGGCGTTTTCTGTCAGTGTGATATTGAAGTGTTGTTCACCATTGACAGGGATTTCCTGCAGGTTATATCCGACAGCGCGGATAATGAGTGTGGCATTGGGGGATACTTCCAGTTTAAATGAGCCGTCCTGCGCAGTAGTTGTCCCTTTTGAAGTGCCTTTGATGATGACGGAGGCGAAGCTGATCGGCTGCTTTTTTTCATCGGTCACTGTTCCTTCTATTCCCCTTGTTTGTGCTATTGCTGAGGAATAGATCAGCAGTCCCGCAAGCAACGCCAGCAGGTGAAATACGTTTCTTTTCATACAACGAGATTAGATATTGGTTTTTGTGATTTCCCCTCTAAATAACTGATCCCGTCATCTGCGCAAATGACTTGAAATGATATGTACTCAAATGTAATATTGGAAGGGGGCTAATTTTTTATGATTCTTGACTATCTATAGACGGATATTAACCAAAAAAAAATCCCGCCTTGAAAGGCGGGACACGATGGAAAAAGATTTCAAAAAAACGATGATCAATTAATATTTATTTTAAACTTTCCGTCCGTTAATGGCTTTTCTGATTCACCATTGTTTAAAATGCCGTCGAATGTGCCTTCGGCATATTTACTATTTATGCTTGTAATTTTTATTGTCGCTGTTTTGCTTTCGTAAGTATCAGAACCAGATAAAGAAGCAGTGAATATGATACCTGCATTTTCTGTATTGGTGTAAGTACCTGTCTTCAGTGAATCCGGGAAGATCACGGTCATGATGATGGCGCTGTTCAGATTACTGGTCAGTCCTTGTATCGTTAACACCTTTTTACCTACTACGGTCGTGTCGATCACTTCTCCGTATGCGGTATTAGCTGAATAGGAAGCACCATCAAATTTGAATTCACAGGAACCAGATGCCAGTACAGCCTTATCTTTCTGGCAGGATGCGAAAGTGATGAGGCAGAGGCACAGGAATCCCAACAGGGAATAGAGTTTCATAGGATAGGTAGTTTCTTCAGGTATAGTGATAAATAGGAGTGCAAATTAGCTACTTTATGATGAATTAAATAAATTATTTATAAGTTTTTTAACAGGTATGATGCAATAAAATGAGAACTGACTGGGAATGAGGAAGAAACAAAGGGGGGCAGAAATGTGTATAAAAAGCAAAAGCCCTGGTCTGATCGGACCAGGGCTTTTATATTGTGAGTAAACACTTCAAATTTTATGCATCGATCTTTGCATATTTCGCATGTGACTCGATGAATTCCCTTCTTGGTGGAACTTCGTCACCCATCAGCATACTGAATACGCGGTCTGCTTCTGCAGCGCTTTCGATGGTTACCTGTTTCAGGGTACGGTTATCCGGGTTCATGGTAGTTTCCCACAGCTGTTCTGCGTTCATCTCACCAAGACCTTTATAACGCTGGATCGTTACGCTGTCTTCTTTACCGCCTGCGATCTTCGCGATAGCTGCTTTACGGTCTTCTTCCGTCCATGCGTAGATTTGTTCCTTGCTCTTTTTCACCAGGTAAAGTGGTGGTTGTGCGATGTACACATAACCCTGTTCAACCATTGCCTTCATATAACGGAAGATAAAGGTCAGGATCAGTGTAGCGATATGACTACCATCCACGTCAGCATCCGTCATGATGATCAGTTTGTGATAGCGCAGTTTAGAGAGGTTGAGGGCTTTGTCATCTTCTTCTGTGCCGATGGTTACACCAAGTGCAGTGAAGATGTTTTTAATCTCCTCATTCTCATATATCTTATGCTCCATGGCTTTCTCCACGTTCAGGATTTTACCCCTGAGTGGCAGGATCGCCTGGAAGCTACGGTTACGTCCCTGTTTAGCCGTACCACCTGCGGAGTCACCCTCAACCAGGTACAGTTCACATTTTTCAGGATCATTTTCAGAGCAGTCAGCCAGTTTACCAGGTAAGCCGCTTCCGCTCAGTACGCTCTTACGCTGTACCATCTGGCGTGCTTTACGGGCTGCTTCACGCGCCTGTGCTGCCAGTACTACTTTATTGATAATGATCTTGGCTTCGCGTGGGTGTTCTTCCAGATAAGCATCCAGTACAGCTGCTACAGAACTGTCCACAACCCCCATTACATCGGAGTTACCGAGTTTGGTTTTGGTCTGGCCTTCGAACTGTGGTTCTGGTACTTTTACGCTGATGATAGCGCTCAGACCTTCACGGAAGTCATCACCGGTTACTTCGATCTTGGTTTTTTCGAACATTTTGTTCTTATCACCATAGCTCTTGAAGATACGGGTAATAGCACGGCGGAAGCCTGCTACGTGTGTACCACCCTCGATCGTGTTGATGTTATTGACGTAGGAGAAGATATTCTCACTGAAAGAGTCGTTATAGATCACCGCTACTTCAACCGCTACGTTGCTGTTTGCATCATGTGCTTCGATGAAGATCGGATCAGGTAACAGACCATTACGACGGCCGTTACGGTCCAGCATCTGTACGAATTCGATGATACCGCCTTCGCTGTAGAAAGTTTCAGTGATGGAGTTGCCTGCTTCGTCCTTTTCACGGTCGTCAGTCAGGATGATTTTGATCTTACGGTTCAGGTAAGCCAGTTCACGCAGACGGCCGGCCAGGATCTCACGGTTGTAAATGGTCTCTTTGAAGATCTCATTATCCGGTTTGAAATGAACGGTTGTACCAGTTTCTTCGGAGGTACCGATCTCGCGGACAGCATATTGTGGTACACCGCGCTGGTATTCCTGCTCAAATAATTTTCCTTCGCGGCGTACGGTTACATGGAGTTTGTCGCTGAGTGCGTTTACGCAACTCACACCCACCCCGTGCAGACCACCGGATACTTTATATGTATTTTTATCGAATTTACCACCAGCGTGTAACACTGTCATTACAACTTCCAGTGCGGAACGTCCTTCTTTAGGGTGCATGCCGGTTGGGATACCACGACCGTCATCCGTTACCAGAATGGAGTTATCTTCACAGATAGTTACACTGATATTTTTACAGTAACCGGCAAGGGCTTCATCGATGGAGTTGTCCACTACCTCATATACAAGGTGGTGCAACCCTTTGACACCAATGTCGCCGATATACATGGCCGGGCGCTTGCGCACCGCTTCCAGGCCTTCTAATACCTGTATACTACCCGCATCATAGCCACTGCTGGCAGGGGTAGGTGCTTGCACTAATTCTTCGCTCATATTTGGGTGTAAAATGTGTTTAGATTTGAATCCTCGTGAATTGTGCAAAAATACGAAAAATGAGGCTTATTTCCATATTTAACACATGGTTTTTGAATCGTTGATATCCACATTTTCACTTAGGTAATCAGATAGGGGAATTTTCCCCCAGCGCGGTCTCTTTAATTCCGGTAAAAAGGGTCTTCCAAACCAGGTTAAAGAAGGACTTGGTGATATCTCTTTCATATCGGGGGTGCGCCAGGCGTGTTTCTCCGCCGTCCGGGTTGGCGTCTTTGATCACCAGGGCGTTGGCCAGGAAGCTTAACAGCCCTTTCCTTTTAAATTCGTGTGAGCCGTCTTTTTTCTTTAAAATATTCACTTTCAGGTTGCTGTACAGGAATTTTACCTGTCCGGAGGCCCTTCTTTCATTGCCAGTCATATTGAAAGTCAGGTCTTGTATCTGGCAGGACTTGATCTCCACCATACCTAAGGGCTTCAGCACCGGGTTCAGTTCCCGGCCGTCCATGTCTTTTAGTTGCCCGGAAACACCGAATGCACCGCTGCTATCCTTCATCGAGAAGTCAAAATGCGCCCTCAGTTTCCCGCTATTCATCAAAATAGCGTTGATATCCGCCGTAATATGCGCATTTTTAGCCACCATGCTATCTATATTGGTGATATTCCGGAATGTGCCGTGAATATGTTTGAAACTGAGTCGGCCGGCTTCTTCTGACTTCGGACTGATTTCCGTATAGGTCAGTTCGGTCTTCTTCCCGATCATTGTATCTATATATATAGGTACGGCCAGTCTTTTAAACAGCTGGTTGGGGTACCCTCCCAGTTTGTTACCCGGACCGTCCGGTAACTTCCGGTTATGGTAGATGTCCAGTTCGCCGCTGCCGATAGTGAGTTTATTGGCCCAGATGACCTGGTTCTCCAGTAGCATCCTGGGTTGCAATTGTGCCAGTTCGATGTTATTGAGTTTTACGTCAAAGCGGTCACGTTGTGTTTTTGCTTTGATATCAAATTCCGCTCTTCCGTAGCGGGGTTCTACAGCAAATTGCCCGATCCGTAGTGTTTGTTCTTCAGCACTGTAGACGACGTCTTTGACATGCATCCAGTAAAGACTGTCCGGTGTCCGGTAACGGTATTCTTTCAAACCAAATTCATAGTTCCGGGCATACAGGAAGCGTGTTGGGTCTTCCAGCGCCATGGAGTCGATCAGAAAGTCCTTGACCTGGATGCGCAGGTCTTCCAGGTGTGTCATGACCAGTCCGCTGTCAGGCTTTATGACAGTGTATTTCAGATTGGTATGATCAAAACGGAGGTCGCCCAGGTAGAGCGACTTTATTTTAGCCGAAATATTCTGATAGGCATTTTTGGGTGCAGAGGTATCCCTGTTCATGGTATTGTACTCCATGAGGACGACCGGATTATCAAAAATCAGTGAACCTGCGCTTAGTTCTTTTTTCATGAAATAGCGCCATACCCGGAAATAGCTGAGCGAAATCCTGTCGGCGGTAAAACTGTAGATCAGTTTCGGCGCTTTCTGTTCCTGCTGTAGACGTTTATATACGTTCGGGTCCCTGATCAGGCTTACTTTTTCCAGGCTGAGACTACCTGTAATAGGGTTCAGGGCGATATCGGCATAACGGAGGGTATACAGGCTGTCCGACATGTCCATTATATATGACCGGAGCTGCCACTGGATCTGCCTGTTCCAGCGGTGTCCGATGTACCAGGCCGCTCCCAGTATCAGTGCTATCAGCAGCACGAAGCTCAGGAGGATTTTCACCCATATATTTTTGAAAAAGGATCTTTTCTGCATTATATACAATATAAACGAAATTCATACCATTGTCCCTATATCGGGGTAGTAGAAAATAGAAAGTGGCTGTTTTTTTTCTACTGCGAATAAAAAATATTGAAGTTCATCAATAAATCATAAGTATTTGTATTATATTCGTTTATGTTGATTTAGGCGTCGTTTTGAAGGGATCGCTATTGTAACCTGAATGTCAAAACGTTTTTGAATAAATTTTGAATGCCTATTTTTGTGACGGTTTTAACAAAATGCAAGGCGTGAAAGAGGTACAGGATATATTAGCATTGGCTATCAGGCAGCCCGCGATGAGCGATCAGCTGCAGCTGGCAGAAAACGACGCTGTAGCGGTGCCGGACTGCCTGGACTTTACATTGCAACGGTTTACGTATGATCGTCCGTTGCCGGTAGAAGATGTTGCCATGGTGGTATATCAACCTGCCAAACGTGGTCAGACTGCTGCCATCGAGTTACGCTATTGTGTTGCCGGCAATAAATATTGTCAGAACCCGGGTTGTACTGATCAGGTATGTGCTGGTGGACATAAAGACAACTGTGTACAGAAGTCTCCATCCATTGATATGATCACTGTAAGGTTCCAGCCTTCTTTCATACAATCCCTGCAAAAAGGGTCTACCAATTCTACCCTTTTTGACATGCAGTCCCGCAAGCCTTTTGTGAAGACTATTCAGCCAAGCACTAAATCGAAAGAGGTGCTGGAGCAGATGGTACATCATAATTATGATGGCGCCCTGAAGAATATCTTCCTGCAGAGTAAAGCGCTGGAACTGTTACTGTTCAGTTCTGACCAGTTTGTACAGAATGATACGGACGACCGTTATGGTTGTCGTTTCCTGACACAGCTGGAAGACCGTGAAAAGATCGAAAAAGCAAGAGATATATTACTGGAACAACTGGATGCACCGATCACCATTCGTGACCTGGCTCGTCGTGTTGCGATGAATGAATGTTACCTGAAAAAAGGTTTCAAGGCGATGTATGGCACTACGATTTATGATTATTTCCAGAAAGAGAGAATGGAAAAGGCAAAAAGCCTGCTGTACGAAAGAGGGATGTCTGTTTCCGAGGTAGCGATCCTGATGGGTTATTCCTGCATTTCGCATTTCTCTACTGCTTTCAAGAAGCACACAGGGCTGAAGCCATGTGAGTTGCTGCTGAGATAAAAGAAATACGCAAAAATACTTTGAAGCCTGATCGGACGCGATCGGGCTTTTTTATTTTATGTATCTGGTATTCAAGGAGTTGTGAGGTGCTTGAGGTAATCGATAATAGTGGGGTCAGTTTCTTTTCCCGATTTGATCATTACTTTTCCCGAATACAAAAACACTCCCCGGAATATTGGCGTTTCTTTGTATCACGATCGGCAGATATCTATCCCGATCTTCCTTATAAGCTTCCTTATCAGATTTGACCATGGAGAAAGCTTACTGAGCAAAAAAAGAGTAAAGCCATCGATTTTTGCACCTCATAACACCAATTTTGACCTTTTGGAAAAAGTGCATTTTTGTTCAGTAAGTTTTCTACCGTAATTACATAAAGCCGTCTCGTCTCACGAGACGGTTTTTGTTTTTGGACAAGTCATCTATATGCTTGTCATTTTGCCTTCTGTACTGCATTTCCCAGGATAAATAATTGTTCATCAGATCTTGTTCAGATGCCGTTTAGATAATGCTTATCCTACGTTCATCTTACGTTCCTGAACGTAGGATGAACGTAGGATAAAGCCTATCAAACAAATATCAGAACGGGTAAAAGACAAGATAATAATTAGTGCTGCTATCCGGATGCGTGGAAATGAGCACCGTAAATGGTGATCTATTGTACAGTCTGTAGAAAAAATACGTAAAGATGGGGCTGGTTAACAGGAATTTATACTAAATTGAGTACTGTCTGAATTTCAGTTATTCCGTCAGATAGTCGTTGGGTATGACATTCTGTGTTATAAGGTGACAGGATGGGATATCGGCATATATAAAAAAAGAAAACCCCGCCCAAAAGAGCAGGGTCTGTCCTATTTATCCCTATACCTATGAAATACAAATTAATGTGGTTAATTATTCTGCAACGGTGCCGCTTTCGTTCACTAACACAGATTTCTCTGTACCGTTGTCCTGAATATTAACCTTATAATATGCAGCTACATCAGATCTCTCAATTCTCGAACCGTCCTTAATGGTAGCTGTTGGATATTTCGATCTCAGCGTAGAGGCAACCGCTTCAGGAAGCCTGTCTGCTGCATAAGTGCTGCGGGTTGCTACCCACTTACCATCAGCGTCATATTCGGCCGCAGTCTTTACATCTTCTTTAGTAAAGTTCGCTACCCAATGTCCGCTGTAGTTCTTCGCCCACTTCGCTTCTGTGCCTGAAAAGTTCTGCTGAAAAGCATCTTTTACTACGACAGGAGCTACTATCTCTTTTTTCGCAACTACCTTCTTTGTTTTTTTTGCTGATTTCTTTTGTGCAAAAGTTGTGCCGGAAGATATGAGTGCCACACAAATTATTAATACTAACTTTTTCATAAATAATCAGATATGGTTTTTCAATTGGGTTGAGTTTTTCAACTTATTCTTCCGTCGTAATTACCAAAACAATGCCAAAAAGTAACCAACGAACTAATGCCCGGTAAAAATACAAAAAAAAACCACAATTAAAAGCAAAACCATCTTTTTCGTGACACGGTCTCTTCCAGGCTGCTGTAAAATCCGTAACTTTGCAGAATTTTAATCAACATATTTTTAATAACGTCAAAGGGCGGAGAATTGTTTTATGGCCAGCAAATATCAGGAATATAATCAGCTGAATTTACCGCAGATAGAGAAGGATATATTGGCGCACTGGGAAGATATCCAGGCATTCGAGAAAAGCGTATCCATTCGCGAAGGCGCCACTCCTTTCGTATTTTATGAAGGTCCGCCTAGTGCGAACGGTATGCCTGGTATTCACCACGTGATTTCCCGTACCCTGAAAGACCTGGTTTGCCGTTACAAAACAATGAACGGTTTCCAGGTGAAACGTAAAGGTGGCTGGGATACCCACGGTTTGCCTGTGGAACTGGGTGTAGAAAAAATGCTCGGTATTACCAAGGAAGCTATCGGTAAAACAATTTCCATTGAGGACTATAATAAGGCCTGCCGCACAGAAGTATTAAAATTCAAAGACAAGTGGGATGACCTGACCCGTAAGATGGGATATTGGGTTGACCTGAAATCTCCATATATCACTTTCGACAATAATTATATCGAGAGTTTGTGGTGGTGTCTGAGCGAACTGTATAAAAAGAATCTGTTATATAAGAGCGTTAGTATCCAGCCGTATTCTCCGGCAGCAGGTACTGGTCTGAGTTCACATGAACTGAATATGCCGGGTTGCTACAAAGAGGTAAAAGATACCACGGTCGTAGCGATGTTTAAAGCGATAGAAGCTGACAAATCCGCATTTCTGTTTGAAGCGGCAAGAAAAATTGCTGCGGATGCAGAAGTATTTTTCATGGCCTGGACCACTACCCCATGGACACTCCCATCCAACCTGGGTCTGACCGTAGGAGCTAACATCGAGTATACCCTGGTACGCACGTTCAACCCATATACTCACCTGCCGCAGTTTGTGGTAATGGCGAAAGACCTGCTGGGTAAATATTTCAAACAGGAAGGTGAAGACGGTGATTTTGCTGCCTATAACGAAGGTGATAAGATCATCCCGTGGCAGATACTGTCTGTGTTCAAAGGAAGTCAGCTGGAAAACATCCGTTATGAGCAGCTGCTGCCATACGTACAGCCTGAGTCTGGCGATCCTTTCCGTGTACTGTTGGGCGATTTCGTAACGACAGAAGATGGTACAGGTATCGTACATACCGCTCCTGCTTTTGGTGCGGATGACTATCGTGTAGGACAGAAATACGATATCGGTATACTGACCCTGGTAGATCGTCAGGGTAAGTTCCTGGATGAAGTAGGTGAATTTGGCGGTCGTTATGTGAAGAATTACAAGAGCGATCCGGAGTATAAAGACGTAGATGTTGATATCTCTGTGAAGCTGAAGAAAGAGAACCGTGCATTTAAAGTAGAGAAATACGAACATACTTATCCTCACTGCTGGCGTACAGACAAACCGGTATTATACTATCCGCTGGATGCCTGGTTCATCCGTACGACCGCTGCGAAGGAAAAGATGGTGGAACTGAACAAGACCATCAACTGGAAACCAGCTACTACCGGTACAGGCCGTTTTGGCAACTGGCTGGAGAACATGGTAGACTGGAACCTGAGCCGTAGCCGTTTCTGGGGTACACCGCTGCCGGTATGGAGAACAGTTGCGGTGAAGGAAGATAGTCCGGAGGGCGCTGTACAGAAATGTCTGGGTGCGAAGAATGAACTGGTAGGTGCGCTGCTGTTTGTAAAGAAAGATGAATTTAAGGCAGATGTACTGAATGCAGACAGTGAGCTGAGCAAACGTGTTGCAGCACATAATGCACAGTACGCAGGTAAGAGCAAGGAAGAACAGGAACTGTTCACTATTAATATAGATAAGGTCCGCGCAAAGATTCAGAAAGAGGAGATCACCCTGGTTGATGTGGCGCTGGCTAATTTCTATCAGACTGATCTGGTAAGCGGCTATTGCGTAGCGATCACTGAAGAAACATTAGCAGATATCGATCTGCATAAGCCAATGGTGGACAATCTGATCTTTGATCATAAGGGGCAGCTGATGTATCGTGAGCCGGACCTGGTGGACGTTTGGTTTGACAGTGGAGCAATGCCTTATGCACAGTGGCACTATCCATTTGATAACAAAGAAGAATTTGCGAAGAGCTTCCCGGCAGATTTCATCGCGGAAGGTGTTGACCAGACACGTGGCTGGTTTTATACCCTGCATGCGCTCGGAACGATGCTGTTTGACAATGTAGCTTATAAGACGGTTGTATCGAACGGTCTGGTACTTGACAAGAATGGCGTCAAGATGAGTAAGCGACTGGGTAATATTGTGGATCCGTTCGCTACACTGGAACAATTTGGGGCGGACGCAACACGCTGGTACCTTGTTACCAACGCGTCTCCGTGGGATAGCATGAAATTTGATATTGATGGGATTCGTGAGGTGCAACGTAAATTGTTCTCCACCCTGTACAATACGTACAATTTCTTTGCGATGTATGCGAACCTGGACAAGTTCACGTTCAGCGAAGCATATGTACCGTTGGAAGAGCGCCCGGAGATAGACCGCTGGATTATATCCTTGCTGAACACACTGGTGAAAGACGTTACAGGTTATTTCGATGATTACGAGCCTACCCAGGCGGGAAGGGCGATACAGTCCTTCGTTGATGAGCATCTGAGCAACTGGTATGTGCGTCTGTGCCGTCGCCGTTTCTGGAAAGGTGAGTACGCTCAGGACAAGATTTCTGCTTATCAGACCTTGTACGAGTGTCTTGAAACACTGGCCCGTTTAATGGCGCCAGTGTCCCCGTTCTTTGCAGATTGGTTATTTGGCAACCTGAACAAGGTAAGTGGTCGCCATGCGGAGGCATCTGTTCACCATATGCTGTTCCCAGCTGCGGTAACAACAGCGATAGATGCGGACCTCGAAGAAAGGATGCAGCTGGCGCAGGATATTTCCTCGCTTGTGCTGTCTCTCAGGAAGAAGGTAAATATTAAGGTACGTCAGCCGTTACAAAAGATACTGATACCAGTACAAAACCTGCATATTAAAGAACAGATTGAAAAAATTCAAGATCTGATAAAAAGTGAGGTGAATGTGAAAGGTATTGACTATCTTACGGAAACGGAAGGTTTTATCAAGAAAAAGATCAAGCCAAACTATAAATCCCTGGGTGGTAAAATGGGGGCCAAGATGAAAGCCGTTGCGGCCGCCATTAGTGCATTCTCTGCTGCCGATATCGCATCCCTCGAACGTAACGGAGAATTTATCCTTCAGATTGAGGAAGAACAGCTGCCTATACAGTTGTCAGACGTAGAGATCATTTCAGAAGATATTCCCGGTTGGACAGTAGCTAATAAGGGCGCACTAACAGTGGCGCTCGATATTACTATTACACCAGAGTTACTGGACGAGGGCAATGCCCGCGAGTTAGTCAACCGTATACAGAAGATCAGGAAGGATAGTGATTTCGAACTGACTGACAGAATACAGGTAAAAGTGGCAGTAATCGAGAGCTTGAAATCGGCGATTATTAACTATAATGACTATATTTGCACGGAAATTTTGGCAGATAGTTTGGAATTAGTGCCGGAATTACAGGATGGAATTGAAATAGAAGTAAATGATTTGACATTCAACGTATTAGTTAACAAAAAAAGCTAATCCCCATGGCAACAAGCAAGAAAGTTGCTAGTAAAAAGACCCAGAAAGCGGTAACACCGGCTAAGAAAGCAGCGGCAAAACAGGTTACTCCTGTAAAAAAATCCGCAGCGGCCAAGCCGGCGACGAAGAAGGTAGCACCTGCAAAGCCAGCTGCAAAAACTTCGGCGCCAAAAGTTGCCACCAAACAGGTCAAGCCAACTACAACTCAGAAAGTTGTTGCCAAAAAATCAGCAGTTACCCAGACGGCTTCGTCAAGTAAATCTGTAGTAAAAAAAGCACCCGTAGCAGCACCGGCGGTGCCTCAAAGCGAAGTAAAGAAAGCGGCGGCTTCTGCTAAGCCAGCAGCTTCCGCGAAAGTGCCTGATACAAAGAAAGTGGTGACGCCAAGCGTTACTGCAGATAAAGAAAAACTAATTTCCAAGCCAGAAGAAAAAGAAGTAATAATGCCAGTAAATAAAAAAGACGATAAAGAAAAAGTAGTTGCTAAGGACGCCAAAAAACCAGCGGACAAAGTACAGAAAGCTGAAAAAGCAGCACCAGCAGCAAAAGCTGAAAAGCCAGCTGACCGTACTGAGAAAGTTGAGAAAAAAGGCGCCTCTAAAGCGGCTACATTAGTAACCTACCAACCAGAGTTTACTAAATCTGTTCTCGATCAGCCAGAACAGCCGTCCGGTCCTGTTTACCGCTATAGTGATACAGATCTGCAGGAATTTAAAGACCTGATCCTGAAAAAGCTGGAAGCTGCTAAAAAGGAACTGGTATATCTGCAGGGCCTGATCACTCGTAAAGATGAAGCAGGTACCGATGATACCGAAAACAAATACATGAGCATGGAGGATGGTTCCGGTTCTCAGGAAAGAGAACAACTGAACCAGATGGCAAGCCGCCAGATCCAGTTCATCGATCACCTCGAGAAAGCACTCGTGCGTATCGAAAACAAAACTTACGGTATCTGCCGCGTAACCGGTAAGCTGATCGATAAAGCCAGACTGCGTGCTGTACCGCATGCTACGCTGAGTATCGAAGCGAAACTGGCGAAAAGCAAATAAGTAATTACTTATCCAGTATAGGAAAAAATCCTGATCTAAAATCCGTTAAGCACAGACTGGCATTGCCGGGAAGTGGTAGCGGAGGGAAGATCAGGATTTTTGTTTTGGGAGAGGTGTGTCAAAGAAGCACGGTGATATCTTAAAAGACTAGTTCAACGTGTATGTAGCCAGCGCCTCTTTCAGAATAGCGGTTGTCGCAATTTTCAAGTGTGTCCAATACCTGCTCTGTATTCTGAGGAGGATTTTTCAGCGCATTGACCTGATTTAATAAAGCCTGAAAGACTTTAGGCAGATTTGCCTTCAATAACCTACACGCAAATTCATCAGGTGTTTCTACCAGAATATCATGGACAAAAACATATCGGCTGGGAAAGTCTTTTTTATTGAAGGTGATAAGGACATCAGCTTTGCATTTTATAGCAGCAGCCAACACATGTCTGTCATCTTCATCAGGTAGTTGTAAACCAGCAATCAGGTTCTTGTAGCCAGTCACATTCGCATCGGGAAAAGCATTTTCCATTGCTTCCCGCGTTTTCTCCAGCTGAAATGACTTTAAATCACTTCGATTCAGTAAAAGATTACGTATCCATTCATCATGAATCTGATCTGTCCATTTTGGAATTAGCAACCCAACCTGAGCCAGACGTAAAAGAAAATCACGTAATGGTGCTGGGTACAGGACATTGGCGTCCAGTACAGTAACAAACTTTTTATGTTCAGTCATTTAATATCCCAGATTAAGATCCTGTGCCTGTCCGGCCAGGAAGTCTAAATTGTCTGCTCTTTTCTTCTTCATTTTCTTATCATAGGCAATCAGGTCCTTTAGCTGGATTCTGCGGTGTGTGCCTACTTTATGAAAGGGGATTTCACCCTTCTCCAGGAGATTAACTATGTGAGGTCTTGATACGCCCAGCATTTCTGCGGCTTGTTGAGTGCTGATATCTGTATTATTATCTGAATGGAATAAGGCAAAGGAATTGCCTTCTGCCATCTTATCCAGAATAGTGAAGAAAAGAAGTATAGCTGATTTTGGTATTTCCAGCTCTTCTTCATAACCGGCAATTTTCAATGAAACTTTATCACTTTCATTTTTCGCAATTTCAGTAGATACTTCGTATACTTTGGGCCTTATCGCCCTGGCGATTTCCTGGTCAGTTCTTGTAGTTTTTTCCAATATCGCTTCCATATCACTTACTTATTTTGCTATGGTGAAGTTAGTGAAATAATATGAATAAACGAAATAAACGAAACAGAATATGGGATTTTATTATCTTGATCTCCAGGTAATTAGTATTATAATACCTCAATCACACCATTATGCCAGCATACACCAAAAAAAAGCGTCCCCTCTTTTCAGAAGGAACGCCAGTGTAAATAAACAGGGGCTTCAAGGAGAAGTTCTTTATGAGACCTCTTGTTTTTTGCGTTTAGTAATCTGCCTGGCCGCCAGGTAAACCAGCCCTACGGACGCCAATCCGATAAGGCTTCCCACACCAATCCTTTTTGCCTGTTTCTTGCTGATCGCTGGTAAGCGTAGCTTGAACCTCTCAGGACTGGCCTGGGCTATCTGCAACAACGGTTCCATCCATGGGCCGGGAATAATTTTATCTGCAATTTTCTCTGCGTCGGGGTTTTCTGCATCAAATGCAACGCCAATTCCTGCTTCTTTCAGCAATTGACTACCATCAGAACCACTGCCTACATATATAATATTCTGTGGAGTGACGTGGTATTTGTCTGCAATATAGGTTAATATATTGCTCTTACAATACACCGGCGCCTGCGTGGGTAGATTTTTATCCTGGCAGAGGAAATATTCTGGAATGGTCACCTCCCCCTGTCGCTACGCTATTGAAGAGATGCAGTTTGTTGGCAAACACGAAGTCCATTCCCAGTTTGTTTTTTACATGGCGGGCTACGCATTCGAAGCCGTCCGTGATAATACCACAGGTATATCCTCTTTTCTTGAGTTCGCGTACGACAACTTTGATGTCTGGTACCAGTGATACTTCATCTGCTACCTCCAGCAGTTCCGCTAAATTCCTGTCCTGGAACAGGGTTGCCGTATGCTCGATAATAGATACCGGATCAGAGAAATGTCCTCTGATCTGTTTTAAGGTATTTTCGAAACCAAACTCTGTAGCTGCGGCCATCAGGTAATCCTCACGGAAAATGGTCTCGTCGAGATTGAAGATGACCATTTTGTGGAGCTTGTCAATAGATTCCAGGATAGAATACTCCATCTGCTCGCGGATCATATTGATATTACCCAGTGTTTCCAGGTTTTCCTGTGGAATGTTTTCGGCCTTACGCAGAATGGTGCGGGATACTTCCCTGGACATTTTGCTCAACTGTTCCCAGGTTTGCATGGCATTCTCTACGCGACCAATATTGGCTTCGGTGATGCGGGCGCCCTGTAGGTGCAGGTCGATCAGCAGTCCGATATCTACGCCATAGTCGTTTTCAAACTGTACCTGTGATAATAATGATTTTCTGGCTGCGATCATGCCGCTAAGCGGTTGATTGAAATTCGCCAGTTCAGGAAAAAGAATGCTGAGCAGTGGTTTGGCCACCAGTTGTGTGACCCTGCCTGCCTGCCGCTCGAAATAGGATTTTACAAAATCAGCTTTTCCCTCGATAATGGGATCGGTCAGTAATTCCACTATATTGTCCGGATAGGTCAGGATATCACCATCTACATACATGACAATATCGTTCTTGGCGGCCATCATACCTTCCCGCATGGAAATTCCTTTGCCTCGCTGACTGCTGGTAATGACGCGCACTTTCTCTTTCAATGCTTCCTCAACCGAATTGTCGTTGGAATTATCATCTACCACAATGATCTCAATTTTTCTTGTCGTCTTTTTGATGGTTTTGATTACCTGACGTAATGTAGCCCCTTCATTCAGAACCGGAATGATAATGGAAATCATAGGTGAATGCTTGTTTAGTGTGAAAAATCGGCCGGTGATAAAATATCATCAGGCCATACATGGACATAGGGCCATTGGGTCACAAAAATAGTACCATAGCAGGCCCTGCGGGCTGGCTACAGACGTGGAAATGGCGGATCTGGAATTGAAATGTACTGGAGAAAGGGGTAAAGGAGATATTATTGAATAATTAATTATCATAAAAGGAAACGGGGCAGTCTCTGCCAGAGAATGCCCCGTTTCTTTTTATTTACAGTATGCTGTGTTATTTGAATTCCTGCATTTCCACCAGTTTCCGGTAGATGCCATCTGTAGAGATCAGTTCATCGTGGGTACCTCTCTCTCTTATCTCTCCCTGGTCCATTACGATGATCTCATTTGCGTGCTGGATAGTCGACAGACGGTGTGCAATCACAATAGTAGTACGGTTTTCCATCAGTTTGTCCAGTGCGTCCTGTACCAGTTTTTCTGATTCTGTGTCCAGGGCTGAGGTAGCTTCATCCAGGATGAGGATCGGTGGATTCTTGAAGATCGCACGTGCAATGGTCAAACGCTGACGCTGACCACCACTGAGTTTCATACCACGGTCACCAATCGGAGTGTCATAGCCGTTTTCCAGCTGCACGATGAATTCATGTGCATTGGCAATTTTAGCGGCTCTGATGACTTCTTCCCTGTCAGGGTTATCCTGTCCGAAGGCAATATTGTTGAATACGGAATCATTGAAAAGGATAGCTTCCTGGGAAACCATACCCGTCAGCGCCCGCAGGTCATGCATTTTCACATCGCGGATGTCTTTTCCGTCAACCAGGATAGCACCGGAAGTCACGTCATAGAAACGTGGGATCAGGTCGGCCATAGTTGATTTACCCGCACCGCTCTTCCCTACCAGGGCGATCATACGGCCTTTATCGATGGTCAGCTGTACATTTTTCAGGACAGGCTTCTCATTATAAGCGAAGGTCACGTTCCTGAACTCGATATTCTTTTCGAAACCAGCCAGGGTCTCTGCGTTGGCTTTGTCAGTGATCGGATTAGGCGCATCCAGGATACGCAGTACACGTTCACCGGCAGCCAGACCTTTAGGCATTGCTGTGAAGGCGCTACCAATGGATTTTGCCGGCGCCAGGATCTGGAAGTAGAAACCCAGGTAAGCGATAAAGCCGGAAGCTGTCAGGGAAGGATCGCCTGCCAGGATCAAACGGCCGCCATACAACATAATGACGATCACGACCAATACCCCCAGGGTTTCAGATACCGGAGACGCAGCTTCGCGCTGGTCCGACATCGCTTTGATAGTACGGGCAAAAGCTCTGTTGTCATTGTCAAACTTCTTTCCGATGAACCGCTCAGCGTTAAATGCCTTGATAATACGGATACCAGACAGGGATTCTTCCGTGATATTCAGGAGTTTACCTAGTAAGCCATGACTGAGCACAGACTGTTTTTTCAGTTTTTTGGAAATAGAACTGAGCACCAGGCCAGATATCGGGAAGAAGACAAGGGTAAAGAAAGTCAGCTCTTTTGAGATATAAAATAAGGTAATGAAGGTCGTAATGATCACAAATGGATCGCGGAGTACCGTCTGCATAGAGGTCACTACCGAGTTTTCCACTTCCACCACGTCAGAGCTGATCACGGAAAGCAGGTCACCCTTACGTTCGTTCTGGAAGAAGGAAAGGGATTGCGTGCTGTACTGATGGAATACCTTCTCCCGCATCTTACGCACCATGGTGACACGTACACGGGTCAGCACGCGCTGACTCAGGTAACCAAAGAAGTTTTTGAGCGTGATAGCGACGAAGAGGATCGCACAGACATATACAAGTATGGCAAATTTGTTCCCGTTGTAATGTACCAGCAACTCGTTATAATAGAAGTAGAATACCTGTTTGAAGTAAGCGAAAGAAAATGAAAAATCCGGGAGCACCGACACCACTTCCTGCTTACCGGTGGAAAAGAGTGTATCCATCAGTGGGATCAGCAGGGTGAAGTTTACGAGACTGAACAGCGTATAGAGGAAAATGTATACAACATATTCCGGAACGTAGTGGTGATAGGGCTTCGACAAACTCAGCAACCTGAAAAAAGTCTTCATCTTACGATTATTTATCTTATCTGTTTTACTTTTCCGGGAGCAGGAACCGATTTTATATCTGTCAGCACATGCCTGTTTCCTTATCTTTGCCGGAGAAGATTGAATTAAGGGTGCAAGTTAATACAATCTCAAATCTTTAAACATTATGCAGGAAAGCAAAAGACAGAAACAAATAGGACAGCTATTACAAAAGGAACTGAGCGAAATATTTCAGCGGATGGGATTCAACGTGGTGGATGGGGGTATGATCTCCATCTCTTCCGTGAAGTTGACACCGGACCTGCTGGAGGCAAGAGTGTATCTGAGCATGTTCAAAATAGCTGACTCCCATGAAATGGTGAACAGGATCAAGGAAAGAATGGGTGAGATCAAGAAGGACCTGGGCAACCGTGTGGGCAAACAATTACGCCGTATACCCGAAATATCACTGTTCCTCGATGATACGCTGGAATATATCTTCAAAATGGAAGAGCTGTTCAAAAAGATCAAAGAAGACGACGCAGGGAAGGAAAACAAATAAAATAGCTTCACTTTGATCTGGCAGTTCGCATCCCGTTATTTCAGGGCTAAAAAAAGTACCAATGCCATCAATATCATTGCCTGGGTAAGTGTTTCGGCTATTGCGGTAGGTGCAGGCGCGCTGATCGTTATTCTCAGCGTTTTCAACGGATTTGAAGGACTGGTGAAATCCTTATACTCTACTTTCTACCCCTCTGTAAAAATCAGTGCAGTAAGTGGAAAAAGTATTACCCTCACGCCGGCGCAATTGAAACAGATTGCCGGTGTGAAAGGTGTTGCCTATATGACGGAAGTGATAGAGGAAAAGGCGGTATTGCGCTACGGCCAGGGAGATCAGACGATCGCTATCCTGAAGGGCGTGGACAGTAACTACAATAAAGTGGCCGCTGTCGATAAAAGCATGTCCCGGGGTAAGTTTGAAACCGGTAATGAACAGGATGGCTATACAGCTGTGCTGGGCATTGAACTGGAAATGGCGCTGGGCGTAGATGTAGATAGAGACCTGACCCCCGTTAGCGTATACCTGCCCCGCAGGAACGTCAGCAGTGTCACAACACCGGAAGATGCACTTGGAAGTGGTATTCTGTATCCGGCAGGCTCTTTCGCCATTCAGCAGGAGTTCAACAGCAAATACGTCATTACCAATATCGCGTTCATGCGCGGACTGCTAGGCATGAATGAAGATGAAATGTCGGCACTGGAGGTAAAAGCCAGTCCGGGACTGGATGACAATGTGCTGAAGCGCCGTTTGCAGGAAGTACTGGGCACGAACTATAATCTTCAGACCCGCTACGAGCAGAACCAGGCTTTGTACGCCATTATGCAGACGGAAAAATGGGCCGTATATGTGATCATGAGTTTTATCCTGGTGATCGCAGCCTTTAATATGATCGGTAGTCTGTACATGCTGGTGATGGAGAAACAAAAGGATATTACGATCCTGAAGGCAATGGGCGCACGTCCACAGCTGATCACCCGTATCTTCCTGGCTGAAGGGATGATCATTGCGGCTATCGGCACCGTTATCGGATTTGGGATCAGTATCGGGTTCTGTCTGTTACAGCAGCATTTCGGTCTGATCAGACTGGAGGAGGACTCTTTTCTGGTGAATGCCTATCCGGTGAGTATGCATATATCGGACTTTATCCTGGTGAGCGTGACGATCATCGTTATTGGTGGAGCGGCGAGCTGGTATCCTGCCAGAAGAGCTGGAAAACAGGGAATTGAATTAAAAGCAACCTGATTATCAATAATATAATATGAAAGGGCCTCCGGATAACGGGGGCTTTTTTATGCCCGGTAGCAAATAAAAGAGGCGGCCACCGTAAGGGACCGCCTCTTTTATTTATTCGAAGTCTTTTGTGGTGTTATGCAGACCACATCGATCTATCATTCGTAATTGCCAGATTCTTACAGACTAGTAGTCTCCCAGTTCTGCTGGTGCAGGTAACTGCTCCAGTGCTTTTGCAAGCTGCTCATCGCTAGGGGCGATACCGTGCCATTCGTGGTGACCTTCCATGAAGTCAACACCTTTACCCATCACAGTTTTCATCAGGATTACGATTGGCTGGCCTTTACCGGTCAGGCTAACTGCCTTTTCCAGGGTAGCTACCACTTCATCCATATCGTTACCGTCCATGTGCAATACTTTCCAACCGAAAGCTGCAAATTTAGGTTCGAGGTCGCCCAGACCGGCTACCTGTTCAACAGTACCATCGATCTGCTGACCATTCCAGTCAACTGTCACGATCAGGTTGTCAACTTTATGGTGAGGAGCGAACATGATCGCTTCCCAGTTTTGACCTTCTTCCAGTTCGCCATCACCATGGAGGGAGAATACCAGACGATCGTCATTATTTAATTTTTTAGAGAGTGCAGCACCGATGGCTACGCTCATACCCTGACCGAGGGAACCTGATGCTACCCTGATACCTGGAAGGTGCTCGTGAGTAGTTGGGTGACCCTGGAGGCGGGAGTTGAGTTTACGGAAAGTGGCCAGTTCTGACTTGTCAAAATAGCCTGCGTGGGCTAAAGTGCTGTAAAATACTGGAGAAATGTGCCCGTTGGAGAGGAAAAACAGATCCTGATCTAAACCATCCATTTCAAAAGGCTGCGGCTTATGCTGCATCACTTTGAAATAGAGCGCAGTAAAGAAATCTGCACATCCTAAAGAACCGCCTGGATGACCGCTTTGGCAGCCATGCACCATACGAACTATATCCCGTCTTATTTGTGTTGCTATGTCTTTCAACTGAGGCATGATAATTGCAAATTTTGAGATTGCTAAATTAATAGAATTTAGATAGAATCTGGCATATTTAGTCTCTAAGCTAATAGTTTTTAGTGACTAAGACTCAATTCTTTTTAATTTCCTATTTTTGTGATACACATTTGATTGAAATTAATATCTTTGTAATAATCAAGCCCCTCCCAACATGGAGAATGTTTTAATTGCGACTGTCCTGAGTTTTGTTATAACCTATTTTGCAATCCCCGTACTAATCAGGGTTGCAGAGTTGAAACATCTTTATGACGAACCGGACGAAAGGAAATCTCACAAAGCACGTATACCAACTTTAGGGGGTATAGGTTTCTTCTCTGGATTTGTGATGGCATCTGCGGTATGTGTACCAGCTTTTGCGGATTCTCCATTTCAGTATATGGTCGCTGCTTTTATAGTTATTTTTATGGTTGGAATGAAAGACGATATCGTAGGTCTTTCCCCATTAAAGAAACTGATTGGCCAGTTAATGGCTTCTTTTGCCGTTATATATCTCGGTAATTTACAGATCAACAGCATGTACGGTATCATGGGTATCGACGCTCTGCCTCCGTACATCAGCCTGATGCTCACCTATTTTACTTTCCTGGTAATTATTAATGCGTTCAACCTGATAGACGGTATCGACGGTCTGGCGGGTAGCATCGGTATGCTGGTATCTGGTGTAATGGGGACCTATTTCCTGTATACCGGCGAATTGCTGTATGCGGTAATGGGTTTTGCAATGTCAGGTGGTCTGGCAGCATTCCTGATCTATAACATCTCTCCTGCACGCATCTTCATGGGCGATACCGGTTCCCTGATGGTCGGACTGGTGAATGCGATCCTGGTGATCAAGTTCATCGATGTGGCAGGTAATCCTGCAGGAAAACTCCCTGTAAACTCTGTTCCTATTGTGGCCATTGCCATCCTGGTAATGCCACTGTTCGATACATTACGTGTTTTTGCGATCCGTATGATGCATGGAAGGTCTCCTTTTTCGGCTGACCGTAACCACATCCACCACTATTTCCTGGAACTGGGTCTGACCCACAGACAGACTACCGTGGTAATGGTATCCATCAATGCTGGTTATATCGTATTGGCGTTTGCACTGCAGAACATTGGTTCCGCTTATCTGTTAAGCGTGATCCTGGGTTCTGCCCTGTTGCTGACTGGTGTACTTTACCAGATGAAGAAGAGAAAAGAGGCGATGTTGCGTGCACTGGCAGTTGCTGCCATCAGTGATGCAGCAAATGAAGCACAGGCTGCTATTAACCATCCAAAGATCCTGCGCGTAAACACAAAGGGTATCCTTCAGGACAAATAATTTCAGGCCCGGTCATCCTGTACCGGGACCTTCCCTTCCGTTCCCCCTTTCCAAATTCAGATAAATCCTGTAGGTTTGCAGGCACTTAATTATTTTTTGCTATGCAAGATGATCTAACGTTAATAATAGAAGATGCCACCGCAACCATGCGTAAGGCTATCGGACACCTGGAGTCGGAACTTACCAAGATCAGGGCCGGTAAAGCCAATCCGCAGATACTGGACGGAATCACGGTAGACTACTATGGTTCGCCTACTGCCCTCTCGCAGGTAGCTAATATCACTGTGGCAGACGCCCGTACCCTGACAGTTCAGCCATGGGAAAAAAATATGCTCCAGCCAATTGAAAGGGCTATCATCGCCTCTAACATCGGCATTAACCCACAGAATGACGGTATCATTATCCGTATGTTCCTGCCCCCACTGACCGAAGAAAGAAGAAAGGAATTTGTTAAACGTGCATTGAACGAAGGTGAGCAGGCAAAAATCGCTATCAGAAATATCCGCAGAGATGCGATCGAAGGTATCAAGAAACTGCAGAAAGATGGCCTGAGCGAAGATACAGCGAAAGATGCTGAAGCAGATATCCAGAACCTGACCAACAAACATATTGAACTGGTAGATAAACACACTGCTCAGAAAGAGAAGGAGATCATGGTTATCTAACGGGACAACACTTATTATATATAAGATGTAAGCAAAACGCTGATCCGATGGGTCAGCGTTTTGCTTTATTGACAGTATATACGCTCGCCAGAATGATACTGAGGCAAAGTACCTGCAGCCAGGAAATCTGTTCGCCTGCCAGCAGCCCCCATCCAATGGCAACTACCGGTAAGGCATAGGTCACCATAGAGGCAAACATGGCCCCCGCTTTATTGATCAGGATGTAAAATAATACCGATGCAACACCACTACCCAGAATCCCCAGCGTTACACTGGCTGCCAGCGAGCTCCAGGGGATAGATGGCCCTGAAAGGATACCGAAAAAGCCACTGAAGAACAGAACAGGCAGGGCGAAAACGGCACAGAAGAAAAGCGCAATAGACCCTAATTGCAGGGAACTATATCCCTTCAGGTGATGGTGCACCAATGCAATATTTAACCCGTAACAGATCGTGGCCACCACGATCCAGAGGCCGTAATACCAGTAACCGGCATCCACTCCCTTCACCGCAAACAACATAACTACCCCCAGCAATCCCACACAGATACCCAGCAACTGCTGTTTTACAATAGGCGCACGAAACAGGAAAAAGCCCGCTAACAGTGACATCAATGGTACAAGACTATTCAGTATACCCGCCAATGCACTGTCTATACGCGTTTCTGCTATACAGAACAGGTATGCCGGCAACAGGTTGCCCAGAACACCCGAAAGGATGATCATAGGTATTTTGTTCAGTGGCGTCTGACGGATGAATTTTATAAAGAAAGGCAGCAGGGCAATACCGGCACTGAGCAGGCGTAAGCTGGCTACCTGATATGGTGAAAGGGCCTGCAGACCGATTTTCATCAGAATGAAGGAACTACCCCAGGTGAGTGATAAAAGAAGGAAAATACTCCAGTGAATGGCACGGTTGTTCACAATTGGTTGATTTAAGGTGCAATGTCCGATTATTTTGGTACACGGATGAGTAGAATTTCTTACTACTGCAACACTTCGGATTGTATTTTGTTACAAATACATGAACTAACCCTTTCAGTATGAGTAAGATCAAATTATCGGATATCAGCACTACCCCACCCGAGGGAATGGATAAGGAAGCTGTCAAGTTAATGACCAAGGAAATCGTCAAGGAACTGGATGAATTACAAAATCTGCTATATGCAGAACATAAACACTCCGTGTTAATTGTATTACAGGGAATGGACGCTAGCGGTAAAGATGGCCTGATACGTAAGGTACTGGGGAATATGAACCCGCAGGGTGTTAACGTAAAGTCATTCAAAGGGCCAACAGAGGAAGAGAAAGAGCATGATTTCCTGTGGCGTATTCACCGGCACGTACCTGCAAAAGGTATGATACAGGTGTTCAACCGTTCTCACTATGAAGATATTCTTATACAGCGTGTACATAAATGGATAGACGATAAAACTGCCGAAAAAAGAATGCAGGCGATCAATGATTTTGAGCGGCTGTTAAGCGAAGACAACAACACAACCATCCTCAAATTCTATCTGCATATTTCGCAGGAAGAGCAATCAAAACGATTACAGGAAAGACTGGAAGACCCGCGTAAAATGTGGAAGTACAATAAGAGCGATTCTGTAGAAGCCAAACTCTGGAAGGAATACAGAAAGGTATATGAAGATGCCATTGAAAATTGTAACGAGGTGAAATGGATCATTGTACCGGCAGATAAAAACTGGTACAAGGAATACGTGGTGGCACAAACGTTGAGGGATACACTGCGTTCGTTTGAAATGCAGTATCCTAACCTGGAGCAGTAAATGTTATGTGAATGAATGTTATAACTTATAATAACTATCTTAGCAACTGATTGTCTTCACCCTTAAAAAATAGTTGTATATGTCTTTCTTCAAAGAGTTTAAAGAGTTCGCCACGAAAGGAAACGTAATGGACCTGGCTGTCGGTGTGATCATTGGTGGTGCGTTCCAGAAGATCGTTACGTCACTGGTTGACAATATCTTTATGCCAGTGTTGGGGATCGTCACTGGTGGCATTAATTTCAAAGACAAATTCTGGCTGCTGAATACAAGTAAGGGTACCGATTTTCCTTCACTGGAAAAGGCAAAGGAAGCGGGTGCACCAGTATTTGCCTATGGTGCCTTTGTACAGAGTATCATTGATTTCATACTGATCGCCTTCTGTATATTCCTGCTCGTGAAATTCATGAACAGTATGCGTAAGAAGAAAGAAGCAGCACCAGCAGCCCCTCCTGCGCCAACAAATGAAGAAAAACTGCTCATGGAGATCCGTGATGCACTGAAGAATAAATAAACTTATGGCAGCCGGATAGTGAAACCCTTATCCGGCTGTTCTCCCAACTCCGAAAAAATTCTCTTTAAGTTTCCTAACTTTGCGGCCGCGTTCGATTGACGCGGCATGTTCGTAACGCCCATATAACGGCAATCATATTATCCATAGCATTAAACAACTTTTTACACTGATGAGAACATCCGTCCTGACTATTATTTGCTTTTTGGTATGCTTCCAGGTGCTGCACGCACAAAGCGACTGGATGAAAACATCCAGAGAAGAAGCCAGCGGAAAAATAAAGAAAGACGCTGCCGATACCATACCTGCCGTATGGAAAAAAGGTGGCATCTTCAACCTGAACATTAATCAGGGAACTCTTACCAACTGGGCTGCGGGTGGTGATAAATTCTCCTTCTCAGTGGCATCCAATCTGAATGCGTACGCATTTTATAAGAAAGGAAAAAACAACTGGGATAACGTACTGGATCTCGCATATGGTTACGTTAATACGACCAGCCTTGGTGGTCGTAAAAGTGACGACCGTATCGGGATCACCACAAAATATGGTTACGAGATCGGTAAGAACCTCTATCTGAGTGCCTTGTTGGACATCCGTACACAGTTTACCGACGGTTATCTGTATTCCGGCGTAGACTCTATCAAGCCTACATTGGTGTCCCGCTTCTTCTCTCCTGCATACGTTCTGCTGTCACCTGGTCTTGACTACAAACCCAGCGATCAGTTGTCCGTATTCTTCTCTCCTGTTACGGCCCGTTATGTAGTTGTGGCGGACGATCGTCTGGCTGCACAGGGTGCATTCGGAGTAGATACGAGCAAACATATTAAGAGTGAGCTGGGTGCTTACCTGACAGTGAACTGGGTAAAGACACTCGCAAAGAATATAGTATATAAGACCAGGATGGACCTGTATTCCAATTACAAAAATAATCCGGAGAACATTGACCTGTTCTGGACGAACAGCCTGAACCTTCAGGTGAATAAATACATCTCTGCCAGCGTATCTCTGGATATGATCTACGATGACGATGTACGTGTTTTCGAGAACCCGAAAACAGGCGTTTTAGGGCCCAGATTGCAGGTCAAGCAGGTGATCGGGGTCGGATTCACCGCCAAATTCTAATGAGCGGGAATTTTCGTTATTTTTGATGGCTTTCACTTGATAATGCGGTTGCCATTTGGTGCTGAAATACAAGTGAAAGCCATACATAACATTATGAATGACAACTCCTACAAAATAAAATTGCCCCAGTTTGAGGGGCCGTTTGACCTGCTGCTCTTCTTTATCGAAAGGGACGAGCTGGACATTTATAATATCCCCATCACTACTATCACCAACGATTTCCTCGATTATATCCATCACCTGGAATCGCTCAATATCGAGCTGGCCAGTGAATTTATCCTGTTCGTATCTACCCTGATGCGTATCAAGGCTAAAATGCTGCTGCCCCGTAAGGAACTGGATGAACAGGGTATCGAGATAGATCCCCGTCAGGAGTTGATCGATAAGATATTGGAATACAAGCGTTTTAAACAGGCAGCCGCTGAACTCGCAGAACGCGAGGCAGAGCGTATGTTGCAGATAAAACGCGGAAATATAAAGAAAGAACTCGCCAGCATCGGAGAAGAGACCAGCGAAGGGACTGAAATACAGACCCTGACCCTGTTCAAGCTGACCCAGACCTTTGAAAAGGTGATGCAAAGAGTAAAACAGCGGGAAAACAAACCTCAGCACGTTGTATACAAATATGAATACACCATGGAGGGCTCCCGTGAATATATGATAGACCTGGCCGCCAGTGAAAAGACCCTCGCTTTTGAGAAGATCTTTGATCATTGTCGTGACAGGGTACACGCCATCTTCCTGTTCCTGGGTATGCTCGAACTCGTGCAGATGAAATATCTGGGAATTATGGTGGGCGAAGGCAGGAATAACTTTATAATTGACTACATTGAGCCTGAGGACCGGGAGATAGAAGTTGCCGGTACATTTGAATGAGTGATAAACGAGCACATATAGAAATAGTGTCTTTACCGAAGTACGCACAGGCGGACCCGAAATTCGTGGTATCCGGACTATGCGAACTGGGAGATGGGTTCTTTTCCAGCAATGGCATTCCCCACAGGCATGATTTCTATACCGTTTACTGGATCAAAAAAGGGCAACTCATCAATACCATCGATACCGTCACACATGCCGTGAAGAAGAACACCCTGTTCTTCCTGGCGCCGGGACAGGTGCATAAGATGGAATTCAGCGACAGGATCGAAGGATATATGATCGCTTTCCAGGATGCTTTTATGTGTCTGAAAGACCAGGCAGCTACCCTGATGGGCATCAATTCCTCTCTCTTCTTTAATAACCAGTTCAGCAGCGTTATTACCCTCAATCCGGAGCAGGAAAAAGACTTCGAGATGGTGGTGCATATGATGATGAAAGAGGTGCAACAACAGGAAGCAGACTATGAAACTGCTTTTCACGGATTGTTGCGTTACTTCCTGGTACTGGCCTCCCGTATTAAGGGAAGCAGTATGCTGGCCGCTCCGGAACAACATGCTACACATAACAGCTCCCTGTTCCTGCAATTCAAAAACCTGATCGAGGAAAAGTACGTCACGCTGAAAAATGTGTCAGACTACGCTACGGTCCTCCATATCAAGCCGGTATTACTGAACGAGATCAGCAAACAGCTGTCCGGTATCACTGCCGGAGAGCATATCCGCAACCGGGTCATCCTGGAAGCACAGCGTTATTTATATAATACAGACCTCTCCGCCAAAGAGATCGCTTATAAACTGGGGTTTGAAGATCCCCATTATTTCAGCCGCTTCTTTAAAAAATATACCAACCAGACCCCTTCTGAGTTCAAAGAAGCTTCCCGCGCAAGTGCTTGATAATTAATCTTTTTTATTGTCGGCGAAAAAAAGTACACCGATTAAGTTATTTTATCCATTCCTAACATTTGTTGCAACATGTAATTTTGTATTGTCTTAATGAAACGGATATAACAACAAGAACGGCAAACAAAGACAAGTGAAAGGACAAAGTGAATCGATGACGAATTTGTTCATCAGTTGGAAATAAGACAAACGACTTAACAACGCAAGACTTAAAAAAACACTAAACTTAAAAAAACACTTAAAGTTATGGCAATCTGGAAAATCGACGCATCTCACAGCGATGTAGAATTTAAGGTAAAACACCTGATGATCTCTAGCGTAACCGGATATTTTGGTAAATATGAAGGTACTGCAGAAAGCAGCAGCGATGACTTCACCGATGCAAAGATCACTTTTGAAGCAGATGTAAACAGCATCAGCACTAAGAACGAACAGCGTGATCAGCACTTGCAGGCAGAAGACTTCTTCCATGCTGCACAGTATCCTAAACTGAGCTTTGTATCTACCGGTGTGAAGAAAGTGGACGATGAGAACTATAAAATAACTGGTGACCTGACTATGCGCGGTGTTACCAAACCAGTAGAACTGGCTGTAGAATTCAGCGGTATTGTAAAAGACCCATATGGTCAGACAAAAGCTGGTTTCGATATTAAAGGTAAAATCAACAGAAAGGACTTCGGTGTTTCATTCCATGCTGTAACTGATAATGGTGGTCTGGTGCTGAGTGATGAAGTGAAGTTACAAGCGAGCGTACAGCTGGTGAAACAGGCTTAATTGGAAGTAGACTGGCAGTAGTCCATTGCGATAATAAAAGAAGGCTAAACAGTCTGGAATAAAGAATTAATGACAGGGGAAACAGTGGCGGCAATGGATAAGAGAAAGATGTTTTTTTGAGGATGATTGCCAGCAATAGTGTGAGCCGGATGAAGCAATTCATCCGGCTTTTTGCTGTCTATAGGCTTGTAGAGAAAAATCTACGAGTGGCAAGGTCTTTGGAAACAAAAAAGAATAGTAATTTCAGGAAGATCAACCACTTTGATCATTCACATATTCATTCATCTAATCAAACGTATTTATTATGAAAAGAACTGCATCCGCTAACTGGAAAGGAACCGGTAAAGATGGAAAAGGTACAGTAAGTTCACAGTCAGGTGTACTGGACAATACAGCATATTCCTATAAAAGCCGTTTTGAAGACGGTACCGGCACCAATCCTGAAGAGCTGATAGCGGCTGCGCATTCAGGTTGCTTTACCATGAAGCTCAGTTTTCTGCTCTCCGGCGCCGGTTTTACCCCTGAAAATATTGATACCAAAGCAACGATCACACTGGAGAATGGCGCTATTACCAGCAGTCACCTGGAATTAAAAGCAACTGTTCCTGGTCTGGACAATGCGAAGTTCCTTGAACTGGCAGAAGAGGCAAGAACAAATTGCCCTATCTCAAAACTGTTGAATACAGAGATCACACTGGACGCTCAACTGGCGTAATCAGTAAGAGAAAAATCATTATAAAAGAGCTGTGCGGTTGTATACTGTACAGCTCTTTTTTATAAGTATAAATAGTCCACTCTTTTCAACAAGCTATCCATTTCCCGGCCTTCATTTTATGAGGATATTTGTATTGTAAAGGAGACAAGATATATGGACAAGATCATTCACAGGGCTGATTCAAGAAGTTTCTCAAATCACGGCTGGTTACAGAGTTATCATACATTCAGCTTTGCAGGTTATTACAATCCTGAACGCATTCATTTTGGTGCATTACGTGTACTCAATGACGATATAGTAAAAGGTGGAATGGGTTTCGGTACGCATCCGCACGATAATATGGAAATTGTTTCCATTCCTTTAAGCGGATCGCTTGAACACCGTGATAATACGGGCAGACACGAGATCATTCGCAGTAATGAAGTACAGATCATGAGTGCAGGTAGTGGTATCGCACACTCTGAATTCAATGCTTCCAAAACAGACCCTGTAAACTTTCTGCAGATATGGGTATTCCCAAAACTGCGGAACATTACGCCACGCTATCAGCAGAAAGCATTTGATGTTGCTGACAGACAAAACAAATTACAGGTGGTCGTTTCACCTGAAGCAGACAGCGATGCATTGCTGATCAATCAGGATGCATGGTTTTCACTTGGACATTTTGATGAGGGGCAAAGTGTGGAGATTACGCCAAAAATGGCGCAGCAGGGTAGCTATCTTTTTGTACTCGACGGAGAGGTGGAAGTAGCAGGAGAAGTACTGAAAGCACGTGATGCGATTGGGTTAAGCAATTACGATAGCGCTACGGTAAAGACACTCAAAGCGGCAAACTTTTTGTTGATTGATGTTCCTATGAGTTAATTACCATTACCCAAAAACATAACGATATGAGTACTGCGACTACGAACATCGGTCTTGAAAAGAAAACATCCAAAGAACTTGCAGCAAAACTGAATGTACTGCTGGCTACGTACCAGCTGTTTTATATGAATGTGCGTGGCTTTCACTGGAACATTCGTGGTGATAAGTTCTTCACCCTGCATGTGAAATTCGAAGAGTTATATACAGACTCGTTGACAAAGATCGACGAGATCGCAGAAAGAATTCTGACGCTGGGATTCACACCTACGCATGCATTCTCTGATTATATAGAACAATCTGTTATTGCAGAAGTGAAAAATGAAAGTAAAGATGTAGCGTGTGTACAACATGTGTTGTCCGGCCTGCAATCACTGATAGAGATCGAACGTGAAGTATCTGCGCTGAGCGATGAAGTGGGAGATGATGGTACGAACGATCTGATCACAACTTATATCCGTGAGCAGGAGAAGATAGTCTGGATGTACAATGCTTATCTGAGATAGAGAACATGCAGATATAGACAGTGACGTGATAAAAACACAAAAGCCGAAGATAACTTCGGCTTTTGTGTTTCTGAGTAGCGAGGAGAGGATTCGAACCTCTGACCTTCGGGTTATGAGCCCGACGAGCTACCACTGCTCTACCTCACAATGAGGGTGCAAATATAGGTATATTTTTCTAATGACAAAATCTTTGTTATATAATTTATCTGTCATCACACCCTGAAAATAGGGTTGATGAGGGTGAATCCTATAGTGGTAGGGCCTTACAGACTGAAATAATTCTTTTTGTTATATAATAATCTGCTGTCATCCCCTTGCCTGTAAAGATCACAAGCGCTTAGTAGTCAGTTATGCAGTCTTTCCCTGAAGAAAATCCGATAGAAATATTATATCGCAAAGATGCCTGAAAATGGCTTGTATGGCGGATTATAGGCAGGTGTTTATTTCATGCTGCCTATGTGAAAAAAGGTTTGTACCTTAGAAATATGTAACGGACGAATATTGTATTGCTTAATTATTTCACGTTAAAATCAATACACATGGAAGTTTCCGCACAAACCTCAGACATCGAACAGATCAGTAACTGGAGAGACGAAGTGATTGCTACCAGGGAGTCTATCCGGTCTATGCGTAGTCAGTTGGAGCAGCTTGCCCGCCATAAAACTGACGATGAATCCCTGGCCCAGATCGAGCATTTCCAGAACCAGTTTATTTGTCAGGAAGAAAAAGCAGATGAACTGCGTCACGATCTGAAGCAATCTTCAAAGAAGATCTCCAACAATGGTCAGCCAGCTATATTACATGACGACCGCCCGGTTGATGATTATGATGTAATGTATGACCGTATGAGCACCTTCAGGAAATTATATAACGAATTACAGGACGAATTTGAGAAATTCAGGTCTTTCTCGTGATCCTGTTATCCGGTAGTTATAGCTCTATCACTACCGCTGCACTAGCCGCGTAACCGGTGCAGGTGAGGACAAAGCCCTGTTCTACCTCTTTGTCCGTTAATACTTCATTCAGGGCCATCCACACTTTACCTTTTGTACAACGGGCCGTGCAGGATCCGCAAACACCTCCTTTACAGCTGTAAGGTATTGCTATGCCTTGCTCAAGTGCTGCCGCCAGTATATTACGATTGCCGGGAAGGGAAAGCTGATGTACTCCCCCGCGAAAATGTATTTCCACATCTTTCAGGGACGCATCATCCGGTACGCCTATTCTTGCCAGTTGCGGGGCCGTATTTACGACGAAATTCTCCTTATGCAGCTGTTCCTCTTCAAAGCCCATAAAAGTGAGCGTTAAGAGCGCCATACGCATGTATTCAGGTGGTCCGCATACAAAGAACTGCGCATCCTGTTTATTATAGCGTAGCTGTTGCTGTACCAATGGTTCCAGGGACAGGTTGCCAAGCCGGCGTATAATATGATCAGGTGGCTCGCTGCTGTACAGGTGTATGATATGCAGCTGTTCAGGAAACTGTGCCGCAAGCGCCTGCAATTGCTGATGAAAGATCGTCCGTTGTTCGGAACGGTTGCTGTACACTAATTTGACATGTGCTGCAGGCTCATGATACAGCACGTCTTTCAGGATAGAATATAAGGGTGTAATACCACTACCCGCACCCAGTAAAAAGATATCTCTGGGAGTAGTGCTGTGCGCAGGTAATGTAAAACGTCCGGAGGGTAATAACGATGTGATCTTATCACCGGCTTTCCAGTCGCGCAGTATATGCCGGGAAATCTCACCGTTCTGCTTTTCCCGCACGGTTACTGAAGGATAAGGATCGATGCCGGGTGTAGAACTGAAGGAATAAGACCTTCTGTATTCCGTACCGTGCAGGTAGATCAGAAATGTAATGAATTGCCCTGGCTGATAGTTCAATGGCTGTCCGTCGAGAGTCTCCAGTCTGTAAGTAAATGTATCCGCTGTTTCCGCTATGACCTCCCTGATGCGGAGGTGTATATACAATTCATCCATATTATAAAAATAAGAAAGCCACCTGTATGCGCAATGTCATAACCGGTGGCTTTCTTGTTATTTTACGGGTACAACCCTTTTTATCAGGCAGTAACGGTGATCTTTTCTTTCAGCATAGCGCGTGCTGCAGCAGCGATGCCGGTAGCATCATAACCACATTCGCGGTGCAGTTCGTCTGGTTTGCCATGTTCAACGATACGGTCAGGAATACCCAGCAGACGTACATCTGCCTTGTAGCCGTTCGCTGCCATGAATTCCAGTACAGCACTACCGAACCCGCCTGTTACAGCGGCATCTTCTACAGTGATGATCTTATCGAACTGACTGAATATTTCGTGAAGCATCGCTTCATCCAGTGGTTTTACAAAACGCATATCGTAATGGGCTGGTTGCAGACCGTCAGCCAGCAGTTCTTTGCAGGCTTCGGTTACAAAGTTGCCCGGATGACCCAGGGAGAGGATCGCAATATCTTTACCGTTACGCACTTTGCGGCCGGTACCGACTTTGATCTCTTTGAATGGCTGTTTCCAGTCAGGCATTACGCCCTGTCCTCTTGGATAACGGATCACAAAAGGATATTCCTGGGTAGGCAGCTGGGACGTATACATCAGGTTGCGGAGTTCTTCTTCGTTCATCGGAGAACTGATGATCACGTTCGGAACGCAACGCATGAAAGCGATATCATAAGCGCCATGGTGTGTAGGGCCGTCCTCTCCTACCAGACCGGCACGGTCCAGACAGAAAGTAACCGGCAGTTTCTGGATAGCCACATCATGTAAAGCCTGATCATAGGCGCGCTGCATGAAGGAAGAATAGATGTTACAGAATACGCGCATACCCTGTGTCGCCAGACCGGCAGAGAGGGTAACGGCATGCTGCTCACAGATGCCCACGTCGAAGGCGCGGTCCGGCATTTTCTCCATCATGAATTTCAGGGAAGAACCGGAAGGCATCGCCGGGGTGATACCCATGATGTTCTTGTTCTGCTCTGCCAGTTCGATGATGGTATGACCGAATACGTCCTGGTATTTTGGCGGCTGTGGTTTATCCACCGGTTTCTTAAAGATTTCGCCGGTGATCTTATCAAACAGGCCCGGAGCGTGCCAGGTGGTCTGGTCTTTCTCCGCCAGTGCATACCCTTTACCCTTGGTGGTAACGATATGCAGCAGTTTCGGGCCGGGAATGTCTTTCAGGTCCTGCAGGGTATCTACCAGTTTCACGATATTATGACCATCGATCGGGCCGAAATAACGGAGTTTGAGCGATTCGAACAGGTTGCTGGAGCTGGAAACAACGCCTTTCAGACCGGCTTCCAGTTTAGAGGCCATGTCACGGGTGAAGCGTTTACCTACAGGGAGTTTACCCAGCAGGTTCCACACATCGTCGCGCAGTTTATTATAAGTAGGAGAAGTCGTAATGTCGGTCAGGTATTCTTTCAGTGCGCCTACATTCGGGTCAATGGACATACAGTTGTCATTGAGAATGATCAGCACATTGGCATTGGCGACACCTGCATGATTGAGTGCCTCAAACGCCATACCTGCTGTCATGGCGCCATCACCGATTACGGCGATGTGCTGACGGTCGGTCTCCCCTTTATATTTGGATGCCATCGCCATACCCAGGGCTGCTGAGATGGAGGTGGAGGAGTGACCTACGCCGAAGGTGTCGTACTCGCTTTCATCCCTTTTCGGGAAACCGCTGATACCGTGATATTTTCTATTGGTATGGAAAACGTCTCTTCTGCCGGTCAGGATCTTGTGACCATAGGCCTGGTGACCTACGTCCCATACCAGCTGGTCATAAGGGGTGTTAAAAACATAGTGTAGTGCGACAGACAGCTCCACCACTCCGAGGCTGGCTGCAAAGTGGCCACCGTGCACACTGACAACATCAATAATGAACTGGCGGAGTTCTTCACTTACTTCGTGCAGCTGCTCTTTACTGAGATTCCGCAGGTCAGCAGGGGTTTCGATCTTGCCCAAAAGAGGGCCCGGCGTAATATTCATACTTCTTGATGCAGGATTTAAGTAAGCAAAAGTACAAATTCTGTGCTAATGTACAGTGATTCCATACATCAGCACATTTCGACATTCTTCAATGTAAGGTACCCACTCATAACATTTAGCCTCGGACGGGCTAAGCACATCGGTATTTTTGAAAATGTAGCAGTAGTTTACTAATTTTCAGATAGATGTTTAAACGAATATCAAGATATTGGTGGTGTCAGATCCTTGGCTGGACGGCTTATTCAGTAGTTAATCTGTTTTTTGCCTATTCCTTTGCCGGTTCATTCGGATCCTACTTCCTGGTAAACCTGCTGGTCATTATGTTTTTCGGCATGCTGGCCACGCACCTGCTGCGGAGCATCATCAAGCGTCTGAACTGGTTCCAGTATAGCTTTGAGAGCCAGATGCTGCTTTTTTTCGCGCTGACGGTGAGTTCCGGGGTGATTATTTACGTGGGAAATACTATTGCCGGTAATCTTTACCGGTATTCCTGGCAACAAAGGGCTCTGACGGACCAGACGACACTGACCTTTCTGCTGCCGATCTTTCTGATCACCTCCATCTGGTGGCTGATCTACTTCGTGTGGCATTATATCGAGCGTAGCAGGAACAGTCAGGTGGACAAGCTGAAACTGGAAAGTACCGTGAAGGAACTGGAGCTGAAAACGATCAAATCCCAGCTGAACCCACACTTTATATTTAATGCATTGAACAGTATCAGGGCGCTGGTGGATGAGAACCCGCAAAGGGCCAGAACGGCCATTACGGAGCTGTCTAACATCCTGAGAAGTTCCATGCAGGTGGAAAAAGCGGAAACAGTGAACCTGGAAAACGAGTTGGATATAGTAAAAGATTACCTTGCACTGGAGAATATCAGGTTTGAAGAGCGCCTGCGGGTGCAATATGATATTGATCCTGAAACACTTGAGTTACCTATTCCGCCTATGATGCTGCAAACCCTGGTGGAAAACGCCATTAAACATGGTATTTCCCGTACGGTCAGTGGCGGAACAGTGATAATAGGGTCTCATGTAAGGGACACACACCACGAAATTACTATTGAAAATACGGGACAGATCGGAGGGGCTGCTACCACCGGACATGGTTTTGGCCTCCAGAGTACAAGACAGCGGTTGAGTCTGTTGTATGGCAATAAGGCATCATTTAACATTTATAATAAAAATGAGGAAACGGTGGAAGCCATTGTGCTGATGCCGTTGTTCTGATTATTGTATTTCGCGCCAAGTTTAAAAGTAGTTGCTCATGAAAAAAGCATTGATAATCGATGACGAACGCCTGGCCAGAAGCGAGCTGAAGAAATTACTGGCTGACCACCCTGAGATAGTCATTGTGGGAGAAGCCGTAAATGCAAAGGACGGACTGGAAAAAATTGAAACGCTGCATCCTGACCTGCTTTTCCTGGATATACAAATGCCGGATAAGACAGGCTTTGATTTGCTGGCCGAACTGGAAAAAGCACCACAGGTGATCTTTACCACTGCTTATGATGAGCATGCGCTGAAAGCATTTGAGTATAATGCGCTGGATTACCTGCTGAAACCTGTTGAGCCCAAAAGGCTGGCAGACGCCATTCACAAACTGCATCAGCAGGAAGAGAAGGAAAGACAGGCGGAAGCCGGTACGATCCGGACCATCCTGTCTGAGAATGACCAGGTATTTGTAAAGGACGGAGATCGCTGCTGGTTTGTAAAATTGCAGGAAATACGTCTTTTTGAGAGCGTAGGCAACTATGCGAGGGTGTATTTTGAAGGTAATAAGCCATTGATCCTGAAGTCATTGAATGCGCTGGAAGAGCGTCTGGACGAACGTACGTTCTTCAGGGCTAACAGAAAGCATATTGTGAACCTGCGGATGATCGAGAAAATAGACACCTATTTCAACGGAGGGCTGCTGCTGGAGATGCGTGGAGGGGAGAAAATTGAAGTAAGCCGCAGACAGGCCGTTAAGTTCAAGGAAATGATGAGCCTCTGAGGCCATATCAAGCTAAAAAAGCGAAACGCTGATTGCCGTATTGACTACGATGATCAGCGTTTCGCTTTTTTTAAAGCATTTATTATTTCAACACAGGAGCAGCTGCGTGCACTGCGTCGGCCATTTCTTTGATGAGTGAAGTTTCCTTCTCGATAGCATTACCTACCACAATGATATCGGCGCCTGCCTTACAGTTCAGGTAAGCCTTTTCTGCGTCGCGGATACCTCCGCCAACGATAATAGGAGCTGATACCTGGCTGGCTACGCGGGAGATCATACTTTCCGTGATCGGCTTACGGGCGCCGCTGCCGGCGTCCATAAATACTACTTTCATGCCCAGCATCTCGCCTGCCATTGCGGTACACATGGCAATGTCGTCTTTATCTGAAGGAATGGGAGTGGTATTACTGATATAAGATACAGTAGTCGGCGCGCCGCCGTCAATTAAGACATAACCAGTGGAAATGACTTCCAGACCGCTCTTTTTAACGGCTGGAGCAGATAGTACATGTTGTCCTATCAGCAATTCGGGGTTACGCCCTGATATAACAGACAGGTAAAGCAATGCGTCGGCATAACGGGAGACCTGAGAGGGGCTGCCAGGGAATAACACCACAGGAATATCACAGAGTGTTTTAAACTGTTGTACGCATTCATCGAGGTGGTTGGTGATCACAAGACTACCGCCAAGGAATATATAATCCACCTTAGCTGCTGTACATTTCGCCGCAAGGTCTGCTATGTCAGCAGGAGTTACCTTATCCGGATCAATCAGTACTGCGAATGACTTGATGCCCTTCGCTTTCCTATCGATAAAAGAATTGTATATTTTATTGTGCATTAAAATAGCATTGTTCCGGTTGTCGCAAATGTATAATTTTTTCGGTAATAAGCCACATTGTTAAATGAATATGCATATTATTCATTTTCTATTCGACCAAATTCCCATCCAGTAAGGGTTCTGTCCGTTTATAGTGCAATCTTCAGGCCATATATTCGTTCTAAAGAAATGGAAATAAAAAGATTAAAACACCATCATATCAAATAAAAATATACTTTTTTAACCCTCCAGTCAAGTACTTAAATGAGCGGATCCCCTGTGTAAGGGAAACTGGTAAGACGATAATTTTACATACACTCTACATACAAAATGACTCACTATCGGACAGGCCCATCAATAAGTTCTGAGCAGTTCGTTAACGAATTTACGAAAAAGTACGAATAAGCGGAAATCAATACTGTTAAGGGATTGAGGCGTTGTGGGATTGCCGTCTTTGTTAACGATTTGTTATTGTGGCTTTAAAATTTCAAAGAAAAATAACATGCCCTTACATTTGTATTCAAATAGGGTTTTCATAGGATAGTAACAAATTGAGGGCGCCTTTCCAGGTGCCCTTACTATTTTTACTCGGTACCGCTCTCGCGGTTATGTTCCTAAAGATTAATTTCTCTTCTTATCTGCCCTTTTCAACATGCTCACGGTTGGTTTTTTCATACAGTATTACAGTTGGCTTTAATTAGTTCATTCACGACGTCCCCCTTACGATGCATTTCGGAGTCATTTTAACTTTATTTATATATATCCGTAAAAACTTCTGTTTTGGATTTTTAACAATCCTTTATGTTTTTTACCAGCTTTGCAAAAATGGCGATGGTAAATTGAAGAATTTCAAATATTTAGGGTTCCATCTATCTTGCAATAAATATTTATTATATTTGTTATTGTATTAATTTTATTATGGTTACTGTCCTATGAAGAACCAAATATTTCCTACAGGCGTGAATCATCATGCAATGTAAAATGACTCTCGAAAGCAATGGTTTATCCATTGCTTTTGTTTTTTAACCCTCTATCCTTCCCTCCCGCCGGACAATTAGTTTGGGATTTATAATTTGGATTTTGTATTTTTAGTCTTACAAATTTTTTACACTATGAAGAAGCTGTTGTTCCTGCTGTTGGTCTCCGTTGCCTCAGCTGCATCAGCAAGCGCAAATAGCGAAAAAAGGAAGGACGAGGATAAAACCAAAGCCGGTAAAGAGAAAGAGAAGGAGAAGGAAGGCGATAAGGCCGGAAATAAGAATGCTAATTGCGACGATAAGACGGTAACTGTAACCAAAGTAACCCGCCCGACCAGGGTGGAAGAGTATGTATGGATGTTACCTAAGGATCAGGATGGTGATAAAATGTATGAGGAAGAGCTCAAAAAAGGTATCCTGGACCTCTATAAATGGTACCTTCAGAACGAATCCCGGATCAATAGCAATGAATTGTCAAAAATGACCGGCAATGAGCTGGCTTTTCCCTTCAAAGTTGATCCAAAAACCTTACAACAGTATTTTCAGTTCGTAAAGAATAATTTTCCTGGTTTGAGCGAGGATGACCTCTCCGATGGCTCCTCCAGCACTGTTAAGAAACAACCAGTTGCCAACCGTAAGAAATACGCGCCTGTCAGCCGTAGAGATGATATGGAGAGTCAGATGACACTCCCCGTTAATAAATAAAAAGTTTGCCTTGCCATAATGCATTTGGAGTTTAATTACAATAAGGAGGAGGTATTGAATGCATTACGCTATCATTTTTTGCAGCTGGGAGAAATAAAAGTATTCCGCAACACGCTCTTCATCCTCCTGGCCTTCACACTGGCCGGATTTGCCTTTAAAATCGTCACAATAGGCGCCCTGATAGGGATTGTCTCCATGGTGGTACTCATCATTATGGTGTTCTGGTTCCTCTTGCCCGTTTCCATCTATAATAAGGCCGCTACCTTTAAAGATGATATCCACCTGAAATATTCAGAAGAAGGTATCACCATCTCCACCCGTAATAGCGAACAACAACGCCTGCTCTCCTGGAGCACCTTTACCCGGGTCGTGGAAGCCAAAAATTTCTTCTTCCTCTATCGTGGTAAAAAGAACTTCTTCCTCGTACCGACCAGCGCGTTCAAATCCGCTGACGCGCATGAGGAATTCAGCCGTCTGGCGAATGATCATATCAATTAATTTTACTGCTAAAAATAGCCCTTCAGCACCGGCCTGGATAACCATGTCCGGGAATGACCGTATACCGGTAAATAAGCCCCGAAAAGCCGCTGAATATCTTCCTTTGACCTTGTCTCCTTCCCTGATATTACCCCCTTATTACAGGCCCGTTCCGGCAACTAAACGCGTCTTCCCTTTTTGGGTAGTCAGACTATAGTTAGACTATAGTTACTCTACGTTAGTGCTACGATCAAAACGGAAGTGTAACGTAGAGTAAGTATAGGATAAGTATAAGATAACTGAAGGATAAGTAGAGGTGTGTAATAAATTCCCCTATACAAAAAAAAAGCCCCGGCTTGTGGCCGGGGCTCAGGATTTATGAGGATAGTTGTGTTACTTAGAATTTATCCCACCAGCTTTTGCTCTTTTTGGTATCACCTCCGATAGCATCGGCTGCCTTCTGGTAAGAAGCCGCATTCTGCGTGCGTTCGCCCAATGGATAGGTCAGACGGGATGGTACATATGGCACGTTCTGGTCCAGCGAACCGGAATATGGCGCTATGAACAGGGAATCCCCATTCGGTTGCTTAAAGTCAAGACGCAGACGCTCAAACCATGCCTGGAATCCCTGCGGATAGAGTGCCAGCCATTTCTGGGTGCCGATCACATTTTTCCAGTCTCCCGCATTATATGGAACAGACGCCACATATTCGTCCACACCTGTTGTCACGTCCCAGTACTCCATAGAAGCACGGATACCCTTCTCATAAAGTGCCGGCGCCGCCTCTCCTACGTTCCAGGTACGGGCAGCTGCTTCTGACAGGATAAATGCAACTTCCGGATAAGTCATCAGAATACCGGTCATGGTAGCTGAATAAATTTTAGTGCCCGGATAAGAATAATTGTCCGGAGACAATCTGCTCGGGTCATTTGCGCTTCTGCCATACTCAAGACCAGTGATCAGCCCAGTGCCTTTCGCAGGTCTTGCATAAACAGGCAGACGAGGGTCATTGGTGCTCTTCATGTAGTTCACCAGTGTGGTGCTCACGAAGAAATCCAGTACTTCTCTTTCTGAATCATTCAGCGGGAATTTGTTAGGCGCTGCAGCCAGGTACGCAAATTCTGCATTGTCTGCATTACTCTGCATAGCCGCTGTATAATTGGCTTCAATGATCGCTTTGGCCCTATCAGGTGCAGCATCCGCAATACGGATCGCCAGGCGTAACATCAGTGAATGCGCCAGCGTTTTCCATTTTGTCACATCGCCATTATAGATCACGTCACCACCGTCAAAAGTCGGTTGGGACGGATCAAGCGCCGTGATCTGCCTGTTCAGGGTATCGATCAGAGAAGTGTAAATAGCTTCCTGATTGTCATAGGCAGGCGTGATATTATCACCCTCTTTTAATGCCTGTGAGTAAGGAATATTCACATAGGCATCTGTCAGTACCTGGTACAGCCATACTTTCAGAATACCAGCAATGGCGTTCTGGTTTTTAGCAGCCGGATTATTACCACGCTCATTATTGATCGTTACAATTCTATCAAGACTGTGTAAGGATACATAAATAGAATTCCAGAAAGCGGTATTGTTATTTTCATCGATCGCATACTGGCTGTCATTCACTCTTGAATTGGCGGACCAGAACTGCGAATAGTGCATACCGATATAGCCGTTCTGTAAAGTGCTATACATATAATCCATCGCATTTTTCTCAGCGCTGGTCAGCAGATATGCCGGTTCTGACTCTGTAGGTTTGGTCGGATCGTGGTTGATCTCATCCAGGTCCTTACATCCTGCCATCATCACAAAGATGAATAATACCGGCCATGCGTATATTAAGAATCTTTTCAACATTGAACTCAGTTTTAGAATGATACATTCAGGTTAATACCATAAGAACGCAGTGATGGTAATGCACCACCTTCAATCCCCTGTATATTGGAAGAGGAATTGAGAATGTTCGAAGGGTCTACGTTTGGAGCATTGGATTTGATCAGCCAGAGGTTACGTCCATAGAGAGACACTCTTGCGGTTTGTGCGCCTACTTTTTTAAACCATCCTTCCGGCAGATTATAACCCAGTTTTACTTCACGCAGATAGATGTAGCTCGCATCGTACAGGTTTGCTTTACTCAGGTTTCTACCTTCGTTATTCTGGAAATAGGTAGCTGCATCGAGTACGACATCATTTGGTTTACCATCTTCAGTTACACCGTCCGCAATGATACCTTTCTCTCTTACACCATTGGCAGCAGTGATATCCAGCAGACCGGAACCTTTACCGTACATATTGGTGTAGGAGAAGAAATCACCTCCGTGCTGGAAGTCAACCAGCGCAGACAGATAGATACCTTTATAAGTAAAGCTGTTGGTTACACCACCTACGAAATCAGGATATGCATTACCGATAGGAACAGGATTATCAGTGATCTTATACAGACCATCAGGTCCTACGATCTTACGTCCCTGTGCATCGTATACATAATCAGTTCCGAGTAAGGTACCCATTGGCTTACCTACATAAGCAGCTACAGATACTTTCGTTGTTCTGCGGTCAGTACCGATCAGCAATACAGGTAATGAGCTGTTGTACTGGTCAATATTAAGGTCCAGCAACTTATTACGGTTACGTGCGATGTTGGCATTGATATCCCAGCGGAAACCATTTTTCAGACGGATCGGGTTCAGGTTCAGTCCTATTTCCACACCACGGTTCTGTACGGAACCACCATTTACGATCGTGCTGGTGAAGCCGCTTGCAGAAGAGATCGGCAGTGGAATGATCTGATCTTTGGTGATCCTGTCATAGTAAGTAACATCCAGTCCGATATGATCATCCAGGAATTTCAGGGAGATACCTGTTTCGTATTCTCTCGTACGTTCTGGTTTCAGTGTCTTGTTGTATTTAACGGAAGTCAGCTGTGTAGCCGGGAAGTTACCGAATGGAGGAATGAACTGGTAAGTATCATAGATCTGATATGGATCAGTATCGCTACCTACCTGTGAAATGCTTCCACGAAGTTTACCGAAGCTAAGCCATTTCCAGTCTTTCAGCAGATCAGAGAACACGAAGGAAGCAGATGCTGAAGGGTAGAAATATGGATTGTTTTCACTGGCCAGAGCAGAGCTCCAGTCAGCACGACCGGTCAGTTCCAGGAACAGATAGTTTTTATAACCCAGTGATGCAGTTGCGAAACCGGAGTTGATCTGTTTTTCGAAGAACTCATCGATAGGTTGTGCTGTTTGCAGTGAGTTATTCAGGTTGTATACACCCGGAATGATCAGACCGCCTACTGTGCTACCACCGGTAGTGGTCCATTTGCGGTGCATGATGTTACCACCGATCAACGCGTTCAGCTTAAAGTCTTTGCTAAGTTCTTTATTGATATTAGCTGTTAACTGGTAGTTCATCTCTCTGGATGTACGTACTCTCTTGATATAACCACCGATCAGATAATCTTTCGCCGTTCTTTCTTCTTCCAGTGTATTATAATCATCCATGAATACGCGGCCACTGATGGTCAGCCATTTTGATACATCCCAGTCGAGGCCTGCATTACCAAATAAACGGTTGCGGCTATCAGTTTCATAGTCCATGTAACGGTTCCAGTATGGGCCATTGCTGGAAGCTACAGCAGGATCATCCCATGATTTACGGTTCCATGTGATCTGTGATCCGTCTTCATACTGGTACTTCTTCTGACGCTCCATATCCAGCTGACGCTGTCCGTACATGGTGAACTGTAATGTCGGGTTAGGGCCGGTGAAACCGGTACCCGGACGTGCATTTGCTTTAGTTGCGCTATAGTTGATGGAGGCCACACCTTTCAATCCTTTCGCTACATCATATCCTCCGTTAAATGAGAAGTTATTACGACGCATTTCTGCATTAGGCAGTATAAAGTTTTGTGTCATATTACCATAGGATAATCTGAAGTAACCTTTATCATTGTTACCCGCCATGGCAATATTATTGGTGAGCGTGAACCCCGTTCTGTAGAAATCCCTCACGTTATTTGGGTTCGCTGACCATGGAGCAGTTTTACCAAAGTCAGGATTACCTTTGTTCTTATCCCATGACCAGTAGTGACGTACCTGACGGCCATCTAATTTTGGTCCCCAGGACGCATCATCATAATATCTTACCAGCAGGTCGTAACGGCCCAGACCATTATTATCATCATACGTTGCAGCGCCTTCATTAAGGAAACCTTCCGGATGCTGGTTGTAATAAAGCGTATCGAATTTACCACCGGTACCGCCACCGTATTCGTTCTGGTATTTAGGCAGTACGTATACCTGATCTACCTGTGCGTTGATGCTGTATGTAACACCAATACCACCGGATGTTTCAGGGCGTTTTTTTGTAGTGATCAGCATTACGCCGTTAGCGCCGCGACTACCGTACAGGGCGGTTGCAGCAGCACCTTTCAATACGGAAATGTTGTCGATATCTTCAGGGTTGATATCCTGCAGGGAGCTACCAAAATCGTAACCGCCACCACCGTTGAGCTGACCGCCCTGGTTCGTGTTGTTGTTGATAAATGGTGTTCCGTCTACAACAACGAATGCGTTGTTATCACCAAGAATAGATTTCACACCACGGATCGTGATCTTGGTGGAACCGCCCATGGAACCCGTGTTACTATTGACCTGCAGACCAGGTACTTTACCGGTCAGCGCATTCACGAAGTTCACTTCTTTTGCTTCCTGTACAGCGCTACCATTTACTTCTTCCACAGCATAACCTACCGCGCGTGTATTTTTTTGTATACCGAGTGCGGTAACGACCACTTCCTTCAACTCTTTCTTACCGGACGAGGCAGGTGCGAGACTTACTGCAAGCGGTTCCTGTGAATCAAGTGGAATGGACTGTTCTGCGAATGTTGGTGCAGAAATTTTGATGGTATCTTTCAGAGAAGCCTTTATGGTAAATGTGCCATCCGGACCCGCAGCCACTCCCTGTTTGGTACTGAGGTTAACAACCTGTGCACCGGGAACAGCTGTTCCGCCGGCCTCTTTCACAGTACCTTTCAGACTGAACTGACCAGTTGTCTGCTTTATCGTGTTAGGATCAGCAGGTAAGATTAATGCAGTATCGCTTTTTGGTTTTGTCGTCGTGTCTTTGGCAGCAGCAGTACGTGTACTGTCTGTGCGGGATGCTGATGAAGAATCCTGCTTTGGCTTGCTGGTATCTGCATTTGGTGTGATCACGACAGGAGATGCAGTAGCCGGAGCACTGGTATCTTTTGTCTGTTTACCCGAAGTATCTTTCGCGGCAGCGTTTGGTGTGATCACTACCGGTGATGTAGTGGCAGGCTTTACAGTATCCTTCGTCTGCTTACCGGACGTATCTTTTGCAGATGACGAAGGTGTGATAACTACCGGACTGGTAGTGGGTTTTACAGTGGTATCTTTCTGTTGAAAGGCTGTAATTGCGGGCTGATATTTACTTAGCTCAGCGCTGGTCTTGGAAAAGAAGTGGTTAACGCTTGTGTTTGCCTTCGTGGGTTTTACGCTACAGAAAAAGGCAAAGCACAGCCACAACCAGTTGAGTACATGGCTTCTCATCTTATATAGTAAGATTTGGTTACAAATTTTTTTGAAGCAGGGGCAGCTGCTTCTATCTATATTGCTATGATAATTTCGATATCTTCTCTGTTAACTATAATACAACGGAATCGCCTTTCACAATGAGCCCGCAGCTGATTTATTTCCGATATGCAAAGAAAACAGTGCTCATTCATCTCATCAGTTGGCAGTCCATACCCATGCCTGCATTAGCGTAGGTATAGCCATCCGGCGTCAATTTGTACGTTTCTTTGTTTATTCTAGCTTGAATGAAATAGAGGATGCAACAGCCATTCATCAATTGTCCCTTCCCTATGTTATATGGCATGACATGCCAGGGCACGGTCATCCGCTACAAGAGCAATCCCTTCTATTGCGCTGTATATCAAACACCTTGCCAATGGCATACTCTAAAAAGACTCGCTGGTACTGAGTATTGCTAGTTAAAGTAGTCTGCGATAAGCTTGTCTACTGATTTAATCGTGAGCATTTCATCTTTGATCGTAAGTGCGTTGGGGTGTGTATCCGTGCATATCACTCTCTTGATAATACCGCTTTGTTTGATCTTATTAAAGCCATTTCCGGCGAAAATTCCGTGAGTAGTGATAACGGCTATTTCTGAAGCACCTGCCTGTAAATAGGCTTCTGCTGCGTTTATAAGCGATCCTCCTGTACGGATCATGTCATCATAGATGATCACAAGTTTATCCTGTACATCGGCACTGATCGCAGTGATATGTGTTTCTTCTCCGGAGAGACGTTTTTTAAATACGAATGCTGCTGATACATGGAGATCATTAGCGAGCGACTCTACCCATTTTGCACGGCCTGCATCCGTACTGGCCAGCACAAAAGGTCTGTCGCCGGCTATTTCAAGCGCAGCTTCTTTCACCAGGTCTTTCCCGTAAAGATGTACGGGACGTATACTATTCTCAAAGTAGTAAGTAATGCCATCTACATGGAGGTCCAGCATCAGTATTTTATTCCCCGATGTGGTGGGCGGAAGTGTCGAAAACAGGATCGCTCTGGTCTTCGCCTTTACGATCTCTCCTGATTTCACCGCTCTTTCCATAGTGGAATAACCGAAAAACGGAATGACGATATTTACAGCGCATGCGCCTTCCTGGATACAGCCATGAGCAATATCAAAAAGTTCTAATGTTTCTTTATCATCGATCGTACCTCCCAGTAATATCACTTCCTTATTGGTGACATTGGAATTGATACGGTGATAATGTTCCCCATCAGGAAAATCCCGGATGTCCAGTTTTCCTTCTTCCCAGTCCGGAACAAGTGTCAATAATCTGTCTTTCAGATACTGATAACGTTGAGTTGCAAACAAGATCCTGTGAGGCATAGTCTTTGAAATAAGGATTAAAGATAATAATATAGTTTTTATATACAGATTATCAGCGCATTTGATTGGGAATTTATTGTCAAATCATAAGGAAGAGACCGTTTATTAGAAATAAAAGTCCTAAGTTTATTGCTTGTTCCTATACTGTGGGACTGTATTCTGTCAGACGAGAACTATTTTTTAACTTTTCATTTGCGCTGGGAAAATTAATTTTGAGCGATGCCTAGACGATTCATACAACTTTCCGGTAGCATCGGAGCACTGTTTTTGTACCTGTTATTCTTTCTGCAGCACGCCAGCGCGCAGGTAAGGGTGTCGGGTATGGTAGCTGAAGCAGATAGCAGAACAGGTGTACCTGGAGTTACCATTCTTAATAAGACTTCACGTTCGGGCGTTGTCAGCAATGAAAGCGGCCGTTTTGCCATAGATGCGATGCCTGGTGATACCCTGGAATTCTCGATGTTGGGTTACTACAAAAAAGATATCAACGTTCCAACTACCTCTATGTTTATCAATGTCTATCTGACCCGTCAGGTGATCGGACTGACTGAACATAAAGTAATCGGACAGGATCATAAAAAAGATTCACTCGCCACTCGTGAGGAATATGGTAAATACTTTAATTACCATAAACCAGGCGCTGTTGATGTGCTTAAGACCTTACCTTCCAACCCGATCACGGCCCTGACTTATCTTGTGCCCAGCAAAACGCGTAAGCGTAAAGAGCACTTCCAGGAGCAGCTGGTATACTGGGAGAAAGAGAAATATATTGATGACAGATATAGTCCTGAACTGGTAGAAAGAATGACGAAGCTGAGCGGAGATGAACTGGATACCTTTATGCTGCGTTACAGACCCGGTTATCAGTTCTTAAAGGAGGCTACTGATTATGACCTGATGTTGTTCATCAAGGAGAATTTCAAACACTATCAGCTGGATAAAGCGACTCCGCCAGCGGCGAAGAAACCAGACGAAGAATAGGAAAAAAATATTCAATAAATAGAAAGAGGCTGTCCTCCATATGGCGGGCAGCCTCTTCTTCGTTTATAAGTGTTACGCATCCACTTTCTTTAGTTCACCAGCATACCGTTTAACCGCAGTAGCTGTGTTTCCGCCAGTTTGATATTGTAGCGTGCATTGATCAGGCGGTTGTAAGCATCTTCTAAACTCTGCTGTGCTTCTTTCATTTCTATCACAGTACTTACCCCTTGTCTGAATCGTTCCATAGCTACCATCACGTTCTCTCTGGCTAATCCAAGGTTCTCATCTTCCAGCGTTACAGCTGTTTTATAGTATTCATAATCCTTAAATGCGCTGATCAGGGAAAGATCAACCAGCGTACGGGTATTGTCCAGTGCCAGCTGTTGATAATTCACGTTCAGTTTCGCAGCACTTACCTGTCTTCTTACGTTCAATCCGTTGAAGATGGGGATCGTTGCAGAAAATCCATAACTCACCACACCATTCTGGTTATATACCGGGCTGAATGAGTTGGTGGCTGCGTTGGAATTGACACGGGAGTAGTTGTATGCGGAGTTGAAGTTGATAACGGGGAAATAATCTCCTTTGCTTTCCTTCAGTTGCAGTTGAGATACCGTCAGGTTCTGTTGTGCTACTTTGATCCCGGTATTTTTCTCCAGTGCCTGTTGTCTTAATCCACCATAGGAAAGGTCCATATTCAGTGGGATCGTATCCATCACGTCATATTGCGTATTGCCGGCTTCAAGCGCCATCAGCTGATTCAGTGTGGCCTTGCTCTGTTCGATCAGGGTTTGCTGACGCAGATAGGACGCCTTGAGTGCATTGTAGTCTACCTTGGACTGCAACCAGTCCGTTTTAGGTCCCAGACCTGTCTGGAATTTGGCATCAGAAAGTTTCACTCTTTCTTCTGATATAGATAGCTGTTCTGAAAGATTACGCAGCTGTTGTTTCTGTTGTACGACATTGTAGTAACCGGCAATGACATTAGCTACAGTATTGATCACCTGGTCTTTTACCGCCAGTTCACCGAGATCGCGCAGCGACTCCAGTTTTTGTCTGGTAGCAAACATCTTCAGACCATCAAACAGTGTCCATGCAAGGCTTACGTTTGCACTTAAAGTGCTGGCGCGGATACCGGAAGTATCACGTTTGGAGCCATTAGCGAATTCCTGTTTGGTCTGCGTAGCGTTCCATACTTTATTGGCGGTCCCGTTCACACGTGGTGCAAAGGCGAGATTAGCGTATGCATAATCATTCGCAGTGATAGCTGCATCATTTTTTGCGAGACGGATATCATAGTTGTTCTTCAATGCGACGTCTATTGCCTGTTCCGGCGTCAGTATCTGCTGAGCATGTGCAGCAGAACAAAGCAGCAAAGAGAGATATAAAAGTGTTCGTTTCATGTAGTTGCTGATAATTTATGCGTGCACAGAGGCTGTTTCCTCTTCTTCTTCTTCACTTTTTCTTTCTGTCGCAGGTTTTCTTCTGGACAGGAAAGTATACATCGCCGGAATTACGAATAAGGTAAGGACCAGTGAGAATACGATACCACCCACGATCACGATACCCAGCGGTATACGGCTGGTAGCCGCAGCTCCCAATGACATGGCGATCGGTAATGCACCAAGGGCCATGGCAAGGCTGGTCATGAGGATAGGACGCAGACGCATGGCAGATGCTTCTACAGCTGCTTTCGCCCTGGACATCCCTTCATCGCGTTTGTGGTTGGCAAATTCCACGATCAGGATACCGTTCTTCGTAACAAGCCCTATCAGCATAATTACACCGATCTGGGAGAAGATGTTCCAGGTCTGGCCAAATATCCACAACGACAGCAATGCGCCTGCAAATGCCAGTGGTACTGTGAGCATGATGATAAGTGGATCGACCCAGCTTTCAAACTGTGCGGCCAGTACGAGGTAGATCAGTACCAGCGCCAGTATCAATGCAAACATCGTATTGGAGCCACTTTCTGCGTAGTCACGGGATGAACCGGCCAGTGCTGCAACGTAGTTGTCATTTATTACACCCTGCTGTTTCAGCTTGTCGTAAATACCGTACATCGCGTTGATACCATCTCCGATCGTTTTACCAGGTGCAAGGCTTGCAGAAACGGTAGCGGATTTATAACGGTTGAAGTGATAGATGATCGGCGGACTGGTTTCCTCATCGATCGTTACCACATTGTCGAGCTGAATAGCTTCTCCACGGCTGTTACGCACATAGATGTTCTGCAGGTCGGTCGGCTTATCACGTGCGCCACGGAATACCTGTCCCATTACCTGGTATTGCTTACCGTTACGGATGAAATAGCCGTAACGCAGGTTACTCAGTGCAAGCTGTAAGGTTTGTGAAATATCATCAACAGATACGCCCAGTTCACTTGCTTTTGCACGGTTGATCTGGATACGGAGCTCAGGTTTGTTGAACTTCAGGTCCACGTCAATTGCAGCGAACGTCGGGTTGTTATTGGCTTCTTCCAGGAACTTCGGCAGTACTGCGGAGAGACTGTCAAAGTTGATATGCTGTAATACAAATGATACCGGCAGACCACCACGGCGTCCTACCTGGATCGTCTGTTGTTCGATCGCAAATACTTTCCCTTCCGGGAAGCGGAACATGTTCTTGTTCACCATGTTCACGATCTCCTTCTGTGAACGGGTACGCTCGTTAGGTTCGGTGAGCACTACGTTGGCAAAACCAGAGTTCACCGAGTTACCACCAAAGCCGGGAGAGGTCACAGAAATGAGGATTTTCTTCTCAGGGATGGAGTCTACCATGAACTGTGTGAGACGGTTCATATAGGTTTCCATATAGTCGAAAGAGGTGCCTTCCGGAGCACTGATAGACAGACGGAACTGGCTACGGTCTTCAATTGGTGCTAATTCTGACTGGAGATTCTGGAATAAATACACGATCATCCCAAGACAGACTCCCACGATAAGATATGCTGTCCAGCGAATCTTCATAAATGCTTCCAGTGCACGTTCATAGCCAGATTCCATTCCTGTGAAGAATGGTTCTGTCTTTTCATAGAACCAGGAGTGTTTATGTGTTTTACGGCCCAGTTTTACGTTGAGTACAGGTGTAAGCGTCAGTGATACGAATGCAGAGATCAATACAGCGCCTGCTACCACGATACCGAATTCCCGGAACAATCGTCCTACGAAACCCTGTAAGAACACGATCGGCAGGAATACGAACGCAAGTGTGATAGAGGTGGCGATCACCGCAAAGAAGATCTCTTCAGAACCTTCTTTTGCCGCTTTCATACGCGGCATACCGGCTTCGATCTTTTTATAGATATTTTCCGTGACCACGATACCATCATCCACCACCAGACCGGTAGCGAGTACGATCGCCAGCAGTGTCAGGATGTTGATGGTAAATCCGCAGACGTACATGATGAAGAATGCGGCAATGAGTGACACAGGGATATCCACCAAAGGACGGAAGGCCATGAGCCAGTCACGGAAGAAGAGATAGATGATGATGATCACAAGACCGAGCGCGACGATCAGTGTTTCTTCCACTTCCTCGATGGACTTGCGGATGAACTTAGTATTATCGATCGCAATATCGGTAGTGATATCATCCGGCAAATCTTTCTTTAACTGTTCGTAACGTTTATAGAATTCATCTGTGATAGCAACATAGTTGGAACCTGGCTGTGGTGTGAGCGCTAATGCGATCATCGGCACGTTGGATTCCTTCAGGATGGTCTCTTCGTTTTCCGGTCCGAGTATCGCCTGACCGATATCACGGAAGTGGATCACATTACCGTTCTCATTTTTGATGATCAGGTTATCGAAATCATCTTCTGTATTCAGACGACCAAAGGTACGCACGGTCAGTTCCGTTGCGTTACCGGCGATCTTACCGGAAGGCAGTTCTACGTTCTCACGCGAGAGAGCGGCCTGTACATCACCTGGCGTCAGACTGTAGGCCGAGAGACGTGCAGGGTCCATCCAGAGGCGCATGGCAAATTTCTTTTCACCAAGGATACGGATGGAGCTGACGCCTGGAATGGTCTGCAATCTTTCGAGCAATACGTTGTTGGCGTACTCTGTTACCTCGAGCTGGTTACGGATGTTACTCTGTACTGTCATGGACAGGATATAATCAGAGTTGGCGTCTTCTTTAGATACAACAGGAGGCGCATCGATATCCGGCGGCAAACTACGGAGTGCCTGAGATACTTTGTCGCGCACGTCATTAGCCGCGGCTTCGAGGTCTATACCCAGTTCAAATTCAACTGTGATATTGCTGGACCCCTGGCTACTGCTGGAGGATATATTTTTGATACCCGCGATACCATTGATGGATTTCTCCAGCGGTTCGGTGATCTGGGTTTCGATAATATCGGAGTTGGCGCCGGCGTATGAAGTACGCACGTTCACGATAGGCGGGTCAATAGCGGGGAAGTCCCTTACCCCCAGGAAATTGAATCCCACCAGGCCGAATATCACGATAATGATATTCATCACGATAGCAAATACGGGACGTTTAAGAGAGAGTGAAGGAAGGCTCATAATTCTATAGCTTTAATTGTCCGGGCCTATTTAACGTCATTGTATTTAAGTACCAGTCCTGGTTTGATCTGCATAATGCCGCTGGTGATCACGGTGTCACCTACGTTGAGTCCGCTGGTGATCTGTACATTGTCCGCATTGCGGATGCCTGTTTCTACTACTACAAATTTCGCTTTTCCGCTGTCAGCGATCGCTACTTTTTTATCACGCGTACCAGGTATTACGGCCTGCGTAGGGATCATGATAGCGTCGGGCATATTTTTCAGAGAGATGAGTACACGTGCAAAAGCGCCTGGCAGTAATTTACCGGCGTTAGGAACGAGCGCCCTGATCTTGATCGTACGGGTAGACAGATCGATTTTCGGGTCGATGGCATAGATGTTACCCTTATACGTCTGGTTATCGCCGGCTACCTTGAAATCTACGACATCGCCCTGGCTGATGGCTGTACGGTATTTTTCCGGTACGGAGAAGTCTACTTTCAGTGGATCTATCTGCTGGAGGCTGGTAATAACGGTTGTAGGCGTAACGATCGCGCCGAGGCTTATATTCCTGAGACCGAGGCGACCGGAGAACGGTGCACGTAGTTCAGTTTTCTGCAGCTGAGTACGGGTATATTCCATATCGGCGCCATAAGCGCTTACCTGGTTACGGGTAACGTCTACGTCCTGGCGGCTGATGCCGTTTATTTTAAGAAGGTTTTCCTGTCTTTCGAGCGTGGTTTTAGCCAGTTCGCGTTGTAATTCCAGTTTTTGCAGCTGGGCTTTCAGGTCTTCGTCATAGATTTTCACCAGCAGGGCGCCTTTTGCGACCTGGGTACCTTCTTTAAAGAAGAGTCCTGTAACACGACCGGTAATTTCTGCCTGCACCTGTACTTCTTCATTACTTTGCAGGGTCCCGCTCGCTTCTATTGTTTCGTTCAGGGAGCTGGCTTTTACTACATAGTAGTCTACCAGGAGGTTTTTGGGGCCTCCGCCACCTTTCGCATTTGATTTTTCAGGAGCATTTTCCCCTTTTTTCCCTGGAGCATTCACTCTGTTAATGATAAAACCGACAATGACAGCAGCCACTATCAGGAATAAAACAGTTGTCAGGATCTTCTTATTGCCAGCCATGAGCTTGTATTAGTTTAATATAGAGGGATAAATCCGGGCAAATTTAATAAATGGGATTGCTGCGACGATGGCCGCAGTGTTAATTAAAGTTAATTGTGTTTTATCGGTATATAGATGGCAGATTAGGCTGTTGAGTGGCAATTTGTGGTTATTGTACGATCTGCTGCATATATATAGGTGTGTATTTGTGCGGCAGGGACGGCTTTTTGGCTGGAAAACGACTTTTGCCGGTTTTAATAATAGTGACTGGAATCCTTTGTGGTAGCGTTTTTTCGGCGTATACAACTAAAGTATAGGGCGTAAAATTTGTATGCTTTCTTGTCAATTCAATAAAAATTATATTTTTGCACTCAAGTTTTAAACCAAAAACACTTAAAATTATGTCAGACATTGCATCAAGAGTTAAAAAGATCATCATTGACAAATTGGGCGTTGACGAAGCTGAGGTAACTCCTGAAGCCAGCTTTACCAACGACCTGGGCGCTGACTCTTTGGATACGGTAGAACTGATCATGGAATTCGAAAAAGAATTCAACATCTCCATTCCTGACGAACAAGCTGAAACTATTACTACTGTTGGCCAGGCAGTTGCCTACCTGGAAGAACATGTGAAATAATCCTACTTAATCAGATTTGTTTTAATGCAACCAAGACGAGTAGTCGTTACAGGTTTAGGCGCACTTACACCGCTCGGCAATTCCATATCCGACTTCTGGAAGGGATTGACGGACGGTGTATCCGGTGCCGGCCCTATTACACATTTTGATGCTGCCAAGTTCAAGACCCGTTTTGCTTGCGAACTGAAGAACTTTGACGCTACCAATTTTCTGGACAAAAAGGATGCACGCAAGATGGATCCTTTTACGCAGACCGCTGTGATTGCTGCCGACCAGGCAGTACAAGACGCCGGGATTAACCGCAATACTGTCAATATTGACAGAGTTGGGGTGATCTGGGCTTCAGGCATTGGTGGTATGATCAATTTCTGCCAGGAAATGAAAGAATTTGGTCAGGGTGATGGAACTCCCCGTTTCAGTCCTTTCCTGATTCCCCGGTTAATCCTTGATATTGCCGCAGGGCATATCTCCATCCGTCACGGTTTCCGAGGTCCTAACTTCTCAGTTGTCTCTGCCTGCGCTTCTGCTACCAATGCTATTATTGAGGCCATGCTGTATATTCAGTTTGGTAAGGCGGACGTGATGATCACCGGAGGATCAGAAAACGTTATTAACGAAGCCTGTATAGGTGGTTTTAACGCGATGAAGGCCCTGTCTGAAAGAAATGATGACCCGGCAACCGCTTCCCGCCCCTTTGATCTTGACAGAGATGGCTTTGTCATGGGGGAAGGCGCTGGTGGACTGGTGTTAGAATCCTATGAACATGCGACGGCAAGAGGAGCCAAAATTTACGCTGAATTGGCCGGAGGCGGCGCAACTGCCGATGCCTATCACCTTACAGCTCCACATCCGGAAGGACTTGGCGCAATGAATGTAATGCGGTTGGCCTTAGCAGAAGCGGGAATGCAACCCCATGATATTGATTATATTAATGTGCACGGAACGTCTACACCTCTGGGTGACATTGCGGAAGTAAAAGCTATCCAACAGGTTTTCGGGGAACATGCTTACAATCTGAACATCAGTTCCACGAAATCTATGACCGGGCACCTCTTAGGCGCTGCCGGAGCAATTGAGGCCATCGCTGCTATTATGTCTATAATACATGGTATTGTACCTCCTACCATCAATCATTTCATGAAAGATCCGGAGCTGGATCCCAAATTAAATTTTACCTTTAACGTCGCACAACATAGAGAAATCAACGCTGCATTAAGTAATACCTTCGGTTTTGGAGGGCATAATGCATCTGTTATTTTCAAAAAATTTGTTGCTTGATTGTGTGAAATTACTGCCAGGATTTTTATACCGATTTGTTCCTAAGAAAAGGAGCCTTTACAAGGACCTTTATAATTTGCTGGGATTTGCCCCGGGCAACTTCTCATTGTATGAAGTGGCATTGAGCCACCGTTCCAGCAAAGAGAAGTTCCTCGAAAGCAACGAGCGCCTGGAATATCTGGGCGACGCAATCCTTGGCGCTATTATAGGAGACTACCTTTTTAAAAAGTATCCCTACAAAACGGAAGGATACCTGACCGAAATGCGGTCTAAAATCGTTAACCGTCAGCAGCTCAATGATATCGCTATCAAAATGGGCCTGCGTAAACTGACCATCTACGATAAATACAACAGCTTCCTGAAAATCAGCCAGATATTCGGTAATACGCTCGAAGCCCTCGTTGGCGCCGTATACCTTGATAAAGGCTATAACAGGACCAAACAGTTTGTACATCAGCGGCTGATCGTTCCCTACATTGACCTCGAACAACTGGAAAATGTGGAAATGAACCATAAGAACAAGCTGTACGGCTGGGCGAATAAACACGGCAAGACCCTTGAGTTCGACCTGCTGGAAGAACAGATGGATAACGGCCGCCGTATCTTCACTGTAGGTGCTGTCGTAGATGGTGAGCTGATTTGCAGCGGTAAGGCTTTCAATAAGAAAGACGCCAGCCAGATAGCTGCACAACAGGCCATAGAACTGCTGGGCCTTGGCGAAAAATAATCACTTATTTACTTTACCGGCTGCCGCAAAATGGTCTTCATTTTAGCGGGTGCTGTCTTACGCGGATCTGACAGATAGATCTCGTGATGCCTGCCATTATAGGCTAATCCTTCCTTTTTGATAAATTCCTCCATTATCGCTAATGTGGCCGGTTCTTCCGAGTAGGGACCCTTATGTAATACCTGTACGCTCCTGCCTTCCGCCAGTGTGATCAGCGAGACCCGCTGTAACAGGGGCAACTGCTTTTTAACAAAGGCGGCTGTAAGCGCCTGCTGCACCACCGGGTTGATCACATAGTCAGGCATGCGTATCAATAGTTGCCAGCACCATTCAGCACGTGGGACGTCCAGCGGATAGCCCTCCTGCTCTACCCACCAGGTGCCTTCCAGTTTACTGACCGTAAAGTCCTGTGCGGATTGTTTATAGACATTTTTTATGCTGTAGGCGGCTGTATACAAGGCCTGGGTACTGTCGGCAAATACAGGGCCATCGGGATCGCCTTTGCCGGTTATGGCCACATAGTGACCGGCAGGTACAAATATCAATGCGGGTTGAACTTTTGCCGTATATAGGTCACGGTGTACTTTGGTAAGATCTGTTTTAGACATAACGCTTGTTTTAGTTTTGCATGAATCAGAAACACGTTTATTCTTATGCGTGATAACGCATGATTGATCAGACATTGTAAACTGGTGCGCAATACCAATGATCAGCAATAACCAGTGGCACCATAGGTGTGGCTTCATTCAGTAATGATTTATCGTTACTGGCACAAAGTAATAATGGGGAAGTGACAGCCTTATGTCAGGAGGGATTACAGATAATGTGTTTTTATTTCCAGGGCGAGTTCCTGCATCTTTTCGGTCAGAGCGACAGGGGTGACGATCTCCGGGATGGAGCCCCATATCAATAGCCAGCGGCCAAACCAGTCCAGGCAGGGCGCCAGGAAGGTCATTTCTATACATTCGTCATTGACGAGCTGTTCTTCTACCAGCCCGTAGTAGTATTTCTGGTCGCCGATCCGGCGGGCATGTATTTTAGGGAAGCGTATTTTTACCATGTGCGCCTGCGCCTCATAGTCCCCGTACCTGTCCATATATTCCTTGAGGGAGATATGACGGTTCTTGTCATAGTTGTCGGAAGATACCCCTACATTTTTGATACGGTCCATACGGAAGTCCCGATATCCATGGCGCAGCCGGCACCACGCGATCAGGTGCCAGTATCCGTTCATGAAGATGATACCGATCGGTTCCACTTCTCTTTTGGTATGGGTCTCATTGTGGAGGGCGAAGTAGTCCAGCTGCAGAATGAGTTGTTTACCCAGGGAATACTGTATATCTGACAGGAAGCGGTTAGGAAACTCCTCTCCTACCGGCGGGCGCCTGCTGACCACCGCGATATTGTCTTCCAGTGACTCCAGGAAGTCTTTTTCGCTGCCTCTCAGTACGGCTTTGATCTTCTGCATGGCATTGCTGAACTCCTTTCTGTTGGAATGGTCGCTCAGGTTGGCCATAAGTTTCTCTCCCGTGAGCAGGGCAGCAGCCTCTTCCCTGCTGAACATAACAGGAGGCAGGTGATAGCCTTCTACCAGATAATAACCGGTACCCGCTTCCGCGCCGACAGGTACGCCTGCTTCCTGCAAGGCCCTGACGTCCCGGTATACAGTACGGAGGCTGATGTCAAAACGTTCGGCTATTTCTGCAGCCTTCACAATTTTCTTGCCCTGTAACTGAATGAGAATGGCGGAAAGACGGTCTATCCTGTTCATATCAGCAGCAAGTTAGAATAAAATTGAAAAAATTTTCCGCAGCGATTAAACTTCGGTTATAATAAGCAGTCTTAGATACAATAAATATTTGAGGGCAGCACTTTTAGTGATTGATAATTGTAGTGAAAAGAGACTGATCTAAAATGTTAGCGCCCTGGAAAATATTTGAAAATTTGATGCTACAGTACAGAATATAGGTTAAATGGTAAGCCCCTGCAATTTCTTGCGGGGGCCTTTTTTTTGCCCTTCCCCATGACCTTTTTTTCATCAGAAATAATTTGAAATCATTAACTTATGATTAACAGATGGCCGATAGAATCCGCCTATTTTTGGTACAGCAAAATTCAAATGAGTTTTTTTAATGGTTAATTTGGGGAGGGCCTGATTTTTATCAGGCCCCTTTTTTTATTTTGTTTACTGTATCATTTTATTTTTATAGCTTGTAGTTTAAAGGCAATAGCTTTAAACGAGGTAAATTGGCGGGGTCCGAAAATATCAACCAGACAACCATAGCGGACCACGAGCTATGGACTGCTTTCAAACAGGGGAATGTACAGGCTTTCAGTGACATGTACCGGCGATATGCAGGTACCCTGTATAACTATGGGTATCACCTTCTACCCGATGCCGCCCTGGTAAAAGATGCTATGCAGGACCTGTTTGCAGACCTCTGGCGTACCCGCAATAATCTCTCCGATACCAGTTCCATCAAATATTATCTTTTCCGCTCACTCAGAAGACGGCTGTACCGGCTGGCAGATATCAAACGTGTGCCTGTTATTAGCTCATTACAGACCGAATCTATTGAAGAGCTGAAGATCAGGTCAGAAGAGGATTTGTTGCAGCTACAACGGTTGCAATACCTGATGTCGAAATTGCCCGAAAGACACCAGGAAGTGATCCGTCTCCGGTTCTATGATAATTTCAGCTGGGAAGAGATAGCCGGTATCCTTCAGATCAACGAGCAGTCTGTCCGTAACCTGTTACAACGGGCCATCGTAAAACTGCGCGAAAACTGGAAATAACACCCTCCGAAATTTTTTTTCTTAAAAGTGAGTTAAAACTTTACTCACCTGCCTTTATTATTACAACTACTGTCGGAAGGCACATAATGCTATGGATTATTCAGTATACGATACAGCAGATTTTGTCTGTGACGATTCTTTTGTGGCATGGGTGAAGGAAGGAAGGGAGGAGGCGCACTGGAAAGAGGTAATCGCACGGTATCCCGGACAACGGGAAGCGATGTTGCAGGCGAGGACCATTATCCTGGCAGCCGCACAGTTACCTACTTTTCAGCTGAAAGAAAAGGAACAGCAGCTGATGTGGGAGAATATCCGGGAAAAGATGACGCCGGCAGAACAGACAGTAGTAAAGACATCAAAGCGGTATTTTTTGTACTGGGCAGCAGCCCTCTTATTTATAACCGCCGGCGCCGCCATCTGGTGGATGCGACCGGCCCCTGCTCCTGCGGCATACAGCCGCCTGTTGCAGGAAGCAAAACTGGACGGGAAGAAAAAGATCGAAGAAATTAATGAAGAGAAACACCCGAGAACAGTAAGTCTGCCCGACGGTAGCTCTGTCATATTGCAACCCGGCGCAAGGATCAGTTATCCTGACTGCCCGGACCATAAATGCAACAGAGAAGTATATCTGTCGGGAGCCGCTTTTTTTGAAGTATCACGCAACACGATGCAACCTTTCATTGTGTATGCGAATGAAATGGTGATCAATGTGTTGGGAACAAGCTTCAATGTAAAAGCATATGAACAGGATAGCCTGGTAGAAGTGCACGTTAGAACAGGAAAAATAGCAGTGTCAGTGAAACCATTGGGAAACAAAGTTGTCGCCAATCTTTCTGCCAACCAGCAGGCCGTATTAACAAGAAGTACACTGGCCGTAGCGGTATTGCAGACCATTCCACAGGTCAATACCCGGAAGATGGACGAAGCAACGGTTTATTCATTTGAATTCAGTGATACGCCGGTAGATAGTGTGATGACAACTATAGAGAATGCTTATGGGGTACGCATCCACTATGACAAAGCATTACTGGCTGATTGCAGGCTGACCGCCTCGCTGACCGATGAACCACTAATAGAGAAGATTCGCCTGATCTGTAAGGCGCTGGAGGCGGGATGTATCATCGAGGGAGATGAAATAACGCTGACAGCTAAAGGATGTCGCCCAAATGTTATTGAAAACTAAACCACGATTAAATGTAGTATGAACCGCAGTACTTAATGAAAAATAGCCAGCGGTATGGCCGTACCACTGGCTAACACCAAAGTCACATCTGACTTAAACCCGCTCCACTGGGTTTGAGACAGCCATTCTATTTCCCAATATTTATTAAGGAACACAATCCAAGTTATGAAAAAAAGATTACGAATCCGTGATTTAATCTTCCACGTTATGCGTACTTGTGTTTACCAGTTGCTGGTGGCCCTGTCGTTTACCACCATCGTATTTGCCAGGTCCGGCAAAGCCCAGGAAGTATTACAGCAGAAAATCTCCCTGGAAGTAAAACAACAACCTGTAGGTAAAGTATTGACACAGATCGAAAAAATGGTGGATGTCAAATTCCTTTACAGTTCCTCTCTTATCCAGTCTGACCGCAGGGTGGACGTAGCTGCTGACAATGAAACACTGGCTGCTATCCTGGATGAGTTACTCCTTCCTTTGCAACTCCAGTACCATGTCTCTGGTCGGCAGATTGTGCTAAATCGATTACGCGCACCTGCTGAAGCCGGACAACAACAACCTGTACGTATCACTGGTCAGGTAATTGACCCGAAAGGCGTGCCGTTGCCAGGCGTAAGCGTTAAGCTGAAAGGCACTTCCACCGGCGCCACTACTGATGCCAATGGTAATTATGGTTTTAATGTACCTGCGCTCAGCGGTATCCTCATCTTCACTTATGTAGGTTATGCGCCTAAAGAGGTTGAGATCAATGGCAAACATTCCGTGAACACTACACTGGAATCATCGTCTACCGCACTGGGCGACGTTGTGATCGTAGGATATGGTTCACAGCGCAAAGAATCATTGACTGGCGCTATTTCTTCTGTCACCAGTAAAGAGCTCAACGGCATACATGCCGGTTCTACTGTGAGTGCTGGTCTGGCAGGAAAGATCGCTGGTGTGTCTTTTCGTATGTCTGATGGCCGTCCCGGCGCCAGCGCTTCCATACAGATCAGGAACATGGGTAATCCGCTGTACGTAATTGACGGTATTCAGCAGGATGAAGGACAGTTCAACAACATCGCTCCAAATGATATTGAAAGCATCACTGTACTGAAAGACGCTTCCGCTGCCATCTACGGTATGAGAGCTGCTAACGGCGTTGTCGTAGTGACTACTAAACGCGGTAGAGTAGGCAGTCGTAACACCATCAACGTAAACGTTTACAGAGGATGGCAGAACTGGACCCGTTTCCCGAAAACCGTAAATGCTTATGAGTGGATGGTCGGTAAAGCCGATGCAGATGTGAACCAGTCCGGTCATACCGCTATCACACAGGGAGAACTTGATAAATGGAAAGCAGGTACAGAAACCGGTTACAAAAGCTTTGACTGGTATAAGTTTATTGTAAAAGGTAATTCTCCGCTGACACAGGCAAACCTCAACTTCACCGGTGGTTCTGAGCGTATCAATTACTATGTATCAGCTACGCACCTGAGCCAGAACTCAGTACTCGGCAGAGAATTTACTTTCTCCCGCTCTAACGTACAAAGTAATATTGACGCACGTGTGTCTGACCGTTTCAAGATCGGTGCACAGATCAATGGCCGTGTGGAAACACGTGACCAGCCAGGTGTACCAGGAGGCGATGACTACTGGGCTGCACGTTTTGCGATACTGCGTAACAGACCAACAGAACGTCCTTACGCCAACGATAATCCTGACTATCCGAACGATATCGGTCACAATACAGAGAACTGGGCACTGCAGAATAAAAAGTTGTCCGGTTACTGGAGAAGTGATTGGCGTGTAGTACAGTCCAACCTGACGGCAGAATACCAGTTCCCGCTGGAAGGATTGACTGCAAAGGGTCTGTTCTCTTATTACTATGCAAATGAAATTATGAACGGACATGAGTATACCTATAAAGTGTATACCTACAATCCGGCAGACGATACGTACAACGTAACAGGCGGTAGCTCCAACCCTTACCGCGAAAGGCGTAACAGAACGATTCTGTCGCCTACATTACAGGCTCAGCTGAATTATAATAAAACCTTTGGTAAACATACAGTAGGTGCTACACTGGTAGCTGAAAGGATCAAGAGAAGAGATCTGAGCACCTATGTACACTCCGTACCAACGCTCAACCAGTTACCATTGATCTATTTCTCGACAATGGACACTTACAATGATTACGATAACACAGAGGCCAGACTCGGTTATATCGGTCGTGTAAACTATAACTATGGTGGCAAGTACTATATTGAACTCTCTGCACGTCGCGATGCTTCCTGGAAATTTGCACCGAATAAAAGATGGGGTACCTTCCCTTCCGTATCCGGTGGATGGAGAGTAAGCGAAGAGAAATTCTTCAGTGGCGTGAGCAAGAAAGCGATCAGTGAACTGAAGCTCCGTGGTTCCTTTGGTAGAATGGGTGATGATGATATCGGTATCGGTGCATACGATTATCTGGCGGGTTATAACTATAACGCTTCTACTGTTATCCTCGATGGTAATGCAGTGATCGGTTCCCGCAACAAAGGCGTACCTATCAGTAATATCTCCTGGTTCGTGAGCCAGACACTGGACATCGGTCTGGACTATGCTTTGTTCAATGATAAGATCACTGGTGCGATCGATGTGTTCAACAGAAAAAGAACAGGTTTGCTGGGTTCCAAATATGACATCCTGGTACCTAGTGAACTCGGTTACAATCTGCCATCTGAAAATGTGAACAGCGATCAGGTAGCTGGTTTCGAAGGTTCCATCGCCTACTCAGGAAAAGTGAAAGAAGTAAGCTTTAGTATCGGTGGTAACTTCTCTATCGCACGTCCGAAAACGCTAAACACTTATAAACCGGTATTCAACAACTCACTCGACCATTATTTCAACTCCCGCGAACAACGTTTTGTAAATGCTTTCTGGGGATTTGAATCAGCAGGACAGTTCCAGTCACAGGAGCAGATCAATAAATATCCTGTGAACGTGGATGGTTTTGGTAACAAAACTTTATTACCTGGTGATATCATTTACAAAGACCTCAACAATGATGGTATCATCAATGATCAGGATAGACGTCCGATCGGTTATGGTACAGGCAGAAACCCAATTCTGAACTTCGGTTTTAGTTTCTCTGCAAGCTGGAAAGGTTTTGACGGCCGTATCGACTTCTCCGGTGGTGGCGGTTATTCTTTCAACCGTAACTGGGAAACGCGTAATCCATTCCAGAATGGTGGTAACCTGTTTGCCGATCTGTATAACGACCGTTGGCACAGAGAGAATCCGCTGGACGTAAACAGCCGCTGGATCCCGGGTAAATACCCTGCTCTCCGTTTCAATGACGGTGGTCATAGCAGCTACGGCAGGGATTCTGATTTCTGGCTGACCAATGTTAAATATCTGCGTGCCAGAACGATGGAGCTGGGATATACTATTCCGAAAAATGTGCTCAGTCGTGTGAAAATAGAAAGAGCCCGTTTCTACGTGAATGCGAATAACCTCTTCTCTATTGACAATCTCAAAAATGTAGGTATAGATGCAGAGATCGTAGATGATAACGGTCTTACCTATCCGCAAAGCAGATTTGTGAACATTGGTTTTGAACTTTCTCTCTGATCATTTAATTACACGCAGCATGAAAAAATATTTGCTGATACTGACAGCTGTTATCTCAATTATAACAACAGGATGTTTAAAGGATGATGAATTCCTGACAACTGATCCTACCAATTTGCTTACTGACGATGCTGTATGGAAAAGCCCCGATCTGGTGCTCTCCGTACTGGCTGATCTATACGACCGTTACCCTGAACAGCAGACCATTACCAACTGGGCTGAGTTTACCAACTTCGACGAGGCATTCCCTTCAGAAGCTGGTCAGTACTGGAGGACCAAACAGGTGGATTATCCTACCGGATGGTGGTCTTTGTGGGATTACGGTTATATCCGTGACCTGAACCTTTTCGTGCAGAAATGCCAGGCAGCTAATGAGCTGGGAGCTGATGCACGCGCCCGTTTTCTGGCAGAAGCCCGCTTCCTGCGCGCTGCTATCTATTTCGAAGAGGTAAAACGCATGGGTGGCGTTCCTTTGATCCTGGAACCAATGGAATACAACTTCAGTGGTGATCCTACTTACCTGCAGCATGCACGTGCAAAGGAATCTGATATATATGATTTCGTGATCAGCGAACTGGATAGCGTAAAGAACGTATTGCCTGATGATGGTGGTATCAAATCCCGCGCAACAAGAGCCGCCGCACTGGCGATGCAATCAAGAGCTGCTTTATATGCAGGTTCTATTGCTAAATATGGCGGTTCTACTCCGCTGGTAAGTCTGCCAGGTGGTGAAGTAGGTATCTCTGCTGATAAAGCCGTTGCTTATTTTACAAAAGCACTGGAGGCATCACAGGCAGTTATTACCGGAGGCAAATATTCTTTATACAAAAAGAAAGCAGAAGACCTTCAGGAGAATTTCGCTGCGCTGTTCTATGATAAGTCAAACAATCCGGAAGTCATCTTTGTACAGGACTTTAAACTGAAATCGGGTAAGACGCAGGACTGGACATTGGCTAACCAGCCATGGTCATCTGCAGAAGAGCAACAAGGCGGTAGAGTGAACCCTTCCCTGAACCTCGCCCTGCAATACGAGAAACTGGATAACACGTTCGCACCATTCGCTACGAATAACGGCAACGATTATGTGTACTATAATAATCCGGGTGATATTTTCGCCGGAAGGGATAACCGTCTTGGTGGCACGATCATGTTACCTGGTACCCGCTTCAAAGGTGTTCCGCTGGATATCTGGGCAGGTGTGATGTACTGGAAGGATGGTAAATACAATATTATCTCCGGTGATAACTTCGGCGACAGAGACAGTATTCCGGTAGCAGGAGCGCCTAAGAGCTCTCAGGTAGTAGGTACAGATGGTCCGGTGGACGGATTACAGTACAGTGCGCAGACGGGTTTCTTTGTTCGTAAGTTCATGGACCCTACAGTAGGTTCTGGTCAGATAGGTACCCGTAGTGATGTATGGTGGATACGTTTCCGCTATGCAGAAGTATTATTAAATGCGGCAGAAGCTGCTTTCGAACTCGGTCAAACCGGTCTTTCATCCACTTATATTAACCAGCTGCGTGAACGCGCAGGTTTTACAACCCAGCTGACAGACGCCCAGATGACCTTCGACAGGATCGTACACGAAAGACGTGTAGAACTGGCTTTCGAAGGACACGAAATGTTTGATAACAAACGCTGGAGGATCGCCCATAAGGTATGGAACGGGGAGAATATCTCTGCTGCCGATGTGACATCCAACCTCGGTAAGGCAGACAGGGTAAATACCATGATCTATGCGATGTGGGGTTACAAAATCTATCATCCGGGTAATGCGAATGATGGCAAATGGGTGTACAGGATCGTAAAACCATCCAATGTAACCGCTGCACACCGCTTTAACCTGGGGAACTATTATTCTGTAATAGGCTCTGATATCCTCAGTAACAACCCTAAGCTGGTGAAGAACCCTAATCATTAAGTATTGATAGTAAAACTTGCCACATGAAAAAAACATTCGTATATATAGCTTTGGCACTGATCGCTTTTGCCTGTAAGAAAGATAATTATGATCCACCTTCCTCTACCCTTTCAGGTCATATTACCTACCAGGGAGTGCCGATCAACGTCAGTTCAAAAGATGTAACTTTCGAACTTTGGGAGCCCGGATGGGGAAAGAGCGGAGCGATCACTGTCAATGTAAAAGAGGATGGTTCCTATTCCGCGCTCTTATTTGACGGTAATTATAAGCTGGTCATCCCCCGTTCACAGGGACCATTCAGGTCTATCACCAATGCCGAGACCAAAACTGACACGATGCTGTTGACTGTAAGCGGCAGCCGTGACATGAATATCGAGGTGATGCCCTATTATATGGTCAGGGATGCTAAGCTGACATTGAGTGGTACTACGGTGAACGCAAACTGTAAACTGGAACAGATCATCACAGATGCCAATGCAAGGAACGTTGAGTCTGTGTTCCTGTACCTGAACCAAACCCAGTTTGTGGACGGAACTAACTACCTGGCGCGTACGGCGTTAAATGGTGGAGATATCACGGACCTGGCTAACATCAATCTGAGTGTCAACGTGCCTGATAATCGTTCCGGCAATGGTGCGAGCGGCGACCAGGATTATGTATTCGCCCGTATTGGTGTGAAAATCAGCGGTGTGGAAGATCTGTTGTTTTCCGAAGTCCAGCAGATTAATCTGAAATAAAAATATGATTAGATCACTTATTTGCTTTTTGCTGCTACTGACGTCTGTTGCCTATGGACAGCAGACGTTTAAAAACCCGGTACTTCCAGGCGGACCTGATCCCTGGTGTGTATATAAGGATGGATATTATTATTATATGCATACGATGGGCAACCGCCTGGAACTGTGGAAAACAAAGAACATCGCTCAGCTGAAAGATGCGCCACATAAGACGATCTGGACACCACCGGCTTCCGGTGCTTACTCCAAAAACATCTGGGCGCCTGAGATCCATTATCTGAAGGGTAAATGGTACATTTATTTTGCTGCTGATAATGGTGATAATCAGTTCCATCGCATTTACGCGCTGGAGAACAGCTCGCCTGATCCTATGCAGGGTACCTGGGAGTTTAAAGGAAAAGTATCAGACCCGGAAGACAAATGGGCCATTGATGCCAGTGTATTTGAGCATCATGGAAAATTATATATGATATGGTCAGGATGGGAAGGCGACAGGAATGGCCGGCAGGATATTTATATCGCCGCTATGAAAGACCCGCTGACCATCCAGGGGAAAAGGGTAAAAATATCAATGCCGCAGTATCCATGGGAAACCAAAGGTGATCTCGGTGATCCTAATCTGAAACATATAGACGTTAACGAGGGGCCGCAGATGCTGCAACATAAGGGCTTACTTTTCCTTATTTATTCAGGATCTGCCTGCTGGACAGATGATTACGCATTAGGGATGTTAGTAGCTGATGAAAAAAGTGATCTGTTAAATCCGGCTTCATGGAAAAAACATGATCAACCGGTTTTCAGACAATCCGCTGAGAATAAGGTATATGCGCCTGGTCACAATTCTTTCTTTACATCGCCTGATGGCAAAGAATCCTGGATACTATACCACGCCAATGATCATCCCGGAGATGGTTGTGGCGGGAAGCGATCGCCCAGGATACAGCGGTTTAGCTGGAATAAACCAGGGTGGCCAGTGTTCGGAACACCGTTAAAAACAGATACTTTACTACAAATCCCCCGTTCCTAACGGGGGATTTTTCTTTATGGTAGCGGATTTGCAGAGAAATTAAACGATCGTGGTATTGTCAGAGTCGCCAAGCTGTGTTAACTTTTGTTAACGAAATTATACTTATGTCAGGTAATTAATGAGACTGCCGTATATTTTCCACCTGTTTTATGTAGATTTAAATACAACAACAGTATAACAAATAGTGTAGTACTTATTCAGCTTTATCATCATGCCGTCAATCGTTTTACATTACGTTATCATTGCGTGCATTACAGTTATGTTTGTGTTAGTTAACAGATTCTACGGTCACAAAACGAGCGTTAACTGGAAGGAGAACAATGAACAACTTTAAGCACCACGCATAAGATAACCCCGCCAACATACTTTGTCAGATGCCGTTGTACCAGATGGTCAGGATAGTTTGCCACGTGCTATCTTATTCAGGTACAGGGATTTCCATGTTTATTTTGAATAGTCTATAAAATTTATAGACTATTATTTGGAAAATAAAACAAGCCATTCTATCTTTGTTATCACCACCCTAATTAAGCCACCATTAATTAGTTGATTTTCTAAAAATTAACTAACACTTTTGAACATGAACAACTTCCTTCGTTCCTCTGGCTGTATGCCTTGCTGTTGTCGCTGATCTGCCTTTTGTCCAAAGGCGCGCTCCTTTTCAATCGTCATATACTGATCACAAATGACCGATAACCGGAAAGGGATAGCTATACCCTGAACTATCAACCACTCAAATCAAATCTACTCTCATGAACACAATTGCCCGTATCGGAGTAAAAGGCCTGATGGCCACTGTACTATTCGGCAGTACTGTATTTGCAGCTGAGAAAAAGCCCCTGTTCTTAAAAGAAGGTGTATGGCGTGGTGTATTTACTGTTAATGAAGCCAATGTGCCTTTCAACTTCGAATTCAAAGGAAAAGACCCCGAACACGCTGTGTTCTCCCTGATAAATGGTACACGCCGTGATGAGTTTAAAGTAAAGCGCGTTGGAGACGACTCGCTGTTTATAAAAATGAATACCTATGATGCTGCACTGTTTGCAAAGATCGAATCAGACGGTCGTATCACCGGTGAATACAGAAGCCTGGTGCCCAACTTCAGAGGCAATGCATTGCCTTTTGTAGCGGAAGCGGGTAAGAAATACCGCTTTGTGGAACCGGGAAAAGATGTGAAACCCGCTGTTAACCTGTCCGGTAAATGGGAACTACAGATTTACAGCAAAGAGCCTACACCTAACAGGATCGGCTTACTGAAACAGGATGGTAACCGCCTGACAGGTGTGATCATGTCTGTCGTAGGTGATAGCCGTGAGCTGGAAGGCACGGTACAGGGTAATGAATTTGAACTGTCGGGTTTTACCGGCCCAAGTCCGATCTATATCAAAGGTCACATCAATGATGATCAGTCCTTCACAGGAGAACTGAGCCTGGGCATCTATAACAATGTAAAGTTCGATGGTAACAAGAATGCCAATGCGGAACTGCCTGACCCTTACAAGCTCACCTACCTGAAAGAAGGATATAAGAAGCTGGACTTCACATTGCCTGATCTGAGTGGCAAAGAAGTATCTCTGAGCGATGCAAAGTATAAAGGGAAAGTGGTGATCGTTGAGATCATCGGCACATGGTGTCCTAACTGTACCGATCAGACAGCATTTCTTGCTCCCTGGTTCAAAAAGAACAAAGACCGTGGCGTAGAGGCGATCGCCATCGGTTTTGAGCAGAAAGATGATTTAGCATACGCCCGGTACACATTAGGTAAATTAAAAGATAAATACGGTATTGAATATGATATTCTTTTTGGTGGCATTGCTGATAAGAAAGTGGCTTCGGAAAAACTTCCGGCACTCAACCGTATGATGGCATTCCCTACAACTATTATTATAGATCGTAATGGTGATGTGCGTCAGATACATACGGGATACACCGGTGAGGTAACCGGCAACTATTTCAAAGATTATGTAAAGAAGTGGAATGACGATCTGGATGCGCTGATCGCAGAACCTGTCCGCCAGGACGTAGCCATTAACTAATCTCTTCTCGTCTATACATGTTGTTCTCTGTTGTAATGCCTGTGGGGCCGCGTGGATCGGCCCTGCAGGTTGCTAAAACAAAACTCCCATGAAACTTTTTCAACACGCTGCATCTTTCGCTTCGATAGGCGTGATCGCTGTGATCACCGCTTTCACTGTACAGGTCCAGCATACAGCTCCTATACCTGCAACTGTAACAACTGTTGCCGCTACCAGTAAAGTCACTGCTTTCCAGGTAGACAGCAAAAGCAGTAAACTCTTATGGACGGCCCGTAAGGTGACCGGAGAGCATACCGGTACGATCAACATCAGCAGCGGTACGCTGAATGTGGAAAACAATGCGTTGCAAAGCGGCAGTTTTAAACTGGATACCCGCACTATTGCCGTCACTGATATTAAAGATGCGGATGGCAATGCAAAGCTGACCGGTCATCTGAAAAGTGATGACTTCTTTGCAGTAGAGAAATTTCCTGCAGCTGATTTTGCGATCACAGGGATTAAGCCACATGGTCAGAACCAATATGATATAACCGGCAAACTGACCATCAAAGGGATTACCAACGACGTCAACTTCCCTGCCACTGTGGTGATCGATAAAGGTAAACTGACTGCCAATGCAAAAGTAAAAGTGGACAGAACGAAGTACGATATTAAGTTCCGTTCTAAGAACTACTTTGAAAACCTGGGCGATAAGGCTATCTACGATGATTTCGATCTGGATATAACACTGCTCGCTAATGCTCAGTAATGAAAACGTGGCTCATCATAGGTTTGTTAGTGACCGCATGTACCCTGCTGGCTTTTCATTCAGAAGACCCGCTTACGCGGGCAACCCTTGGAGAAAAATTGTTTTTTGATCCGGTATTGTCACTGGACAGAACTGTCAGCTGTGCTTCCTGCCATAGGCCACAGTTTGCGTTTGCCGATACGTCAACCTTCAGTAAAGGCATCCATGACAAGCTCACCAAACGAAATACCCCTGCGCTCACCAACCAAAGTGGACGGCCCAGTTTCTTCTGGGATGGACGGGCCGCCACATTGGAGGAGCAGGCAAAGCAACCAATTATCTCTCCGGATGAAATGGGACTGCCGATAGCAGAAGCGGTGAAACGCCTGAATGCAGATAGTGTATATGTACAGGCATTCAGAAAGATCTTTAACAGTGCGCCTACTGAAAAAAATCTCCTGCAGGCACTGGCAGCTTTTGAACGTACGCTGGAGACGGCTAACAGCCCTTACGACAGATACATCGCCGGCGATGATAATGCTATCTCAGCCGCAGCTGCAAGGGGACGCTTGTTATTCATCGGAAAAGCCAACTGTAGTAACTGTCATTCGGGTGAAGACTTCACTGCTGACCGCTTCAAAAATATAGGATTGTACAATGGTACAACACTGAAAGATGCAGGTCGCTTTGATATCACACATGACAGTGCCCAACTGGGTTTCTTCAAAGTGCCAGGTCTGCGGAATGTGGCCGTTACAGCGCCTTACATGCACAACGGTATGTTCCGGACACTGCGTGAGGTTATCGTATACTACAACACGCCGGATGCATTGGTACATGATGGCATCAAAAGGGATTTATCATTAAATACACCATTAAACCTAACCGACACAGAAATAGACGAACTCGAAGCTTTTTTGAAAACACTTACAGACGACCGTTTTATCAACCAATAATCAAATCCCGCCGCAGGCGGACAGTCTCTTCAACACTATAACATGAGAATCTTTACTATCATTATTCTACTGCTGTTGACAGGCTACTACGCGCCGGCACAGTCGCAGGAAAGGGATTCCCTTACCTTGCGACGGCTGGGTGAAGTACAGATAGTAGGTTCCCGCAGTGTGACGCGCACACGTTTAAATGCGCCTGTACCAGTAGATGTTATTGACCTCAGATCTTTACAGGAAAACGCCCCACAGACCAGTCTGACGCAGTTGCTGCAATATATCTCTCCCTCCTTTCACTCTGTGAACGGCAGCAACGCCGGCGATGCAGGATCTGCACTCAATCTCGCACAGTTAAAAGGATTGGGTGTGGACCAGCTGCTGGTCCTTGTGAATGGTAAAAGAAGACATAAAAGCTCCAATGTGAACTGGGGTGGACTGGGTAACGGCGCTACAGGTTATGACCTTAATTCAATTCCGGCCGGCGCTATAGAGCGCATAGAAATACTCAGGGATGGCGCGGCCGCGCAATACGGTTCAGATGCCATTGCTGGTGTGATCAATGTAGTGCTTAAAAAATCAACCGATGATATTACAGTCAGTTCCACCGCCAGTGTACGCCGGCGGGGAGACGGATTAACAACACGTACCAGCGCCGGTTATGGTTTTAAGCTGGGAGATAACGGCGGTTATCTTCGCCTGACCGCAGAATTTGCCACACAGGCGATCGCATTGCCTGCCGGTAAAACAGATGCAGGGTTGTACAATGGTCCGATCTATGGTGGCGGCGCCAATACCCGGGGCTATGATGCGATCTATACAAAAGAAATAGATGACGCCATATTAGCCAGCCGTGGTATCGATCGTCATTACTTTGACCAGCGTGGTGGTGGCGCTAACAGGGCGAAAGATGCGCTGTTGTCGTTCAACGCGGCCATTCCTTTGAAAGAGGGCGTGGAGTTGTATACATTCGGTGGTATCAGTCACCGTAATTCAGAATTTACAGCGGTATACCGCTTACCGGGATGGACAGAAAGAAATAACGCCTTTCTCTACCCTGATGGCTTCCTGCCCGAAATGGACAATACCATCACGGATAAATCGATCGCTATCGGCGTAAAAGGAAAAATAGGACAGTGGACAACCGATCTTTCAAACGTATATGGAAAGAATGATTTCGGGAATGTTATTGACAACTCACTGAATGCAAGCTATGGACTGAAAAGCCCTACTACCTTTGATGCAGGTCGGTATAACGCTTCCCAGAATACCGCCGGACTTGATATCTCCCGCTATTTCGACCATGCGCTGCAGGGTATCAATGTGGCCTTTGGCGCACAGTATCGCGTTGAAACCTACCAGATCATCGCGGGAGAGGAAGCCTCGTATGCAAAGGCCGATCTGCGTACCATCTATAACATAGATACGACGGCCGCAGGTGTGCCTTATCAGTCAGCCGCAGGACTGATCGCGTTGAACAGCCTCTCCCCTGGCTCCCAGATCCATGCAGGTTTTCGTCCCGCCAATGAAGTAAATGTCAACCGTGCTGTAACGGCCGGTTATGTAGATATTGAGGCAAACATCACCCGCCGGTGGTTGTTGTCTGCCGCCGTAAGAGCAGAGCATTTCTCTGACTTCGGTAACGTGACTACCTGGAAAGTAGCCAGTCGTTATAGCCTTGCTAAATGGCTGGCTTTCCGGGGAGCCTATAACACGGGTTTCCGTGCTCCTGATCTCGCGCAGTTCTATTACACAGAAACGTCTACGACCTTCCAGCAGGGACGTGCTGTGGACCTGGTAACTGCCTCCAACAAAAGTGCAGCAGCAAGGGCATTAGGCATTCCATCGCTGACGCCTGAGCGCTCAAGAGGGTTCAGTGCCGGGATCACGTCTGAACCTGCACCAAGGGCAGAACTCAGCATTGACGCTTACCATGTGGAGATTGATAACCGTGTAGGTAATACAGGTAATTTCTCTGCGCTGGATACGAACCTGCCGGAAGATGTGAGAAGCCTCTTACTACAGACAGGCACCACACAGGCTAAATTCTTCTACAATGCTTTCAGTACCCGTACGAAAGGGATCGAATTCACAGGTAGTTATAAAGTATTACTGAATAAAGGCGCTTTATCCTTCCTTGCCGGGGCTAACTTCTCTAAGAATGAGGTGACGGGCGTGAATACGCCAAAAGGCCTGGAAGCCTACCGTTATGTCATTTTCAGCGAAGCAGAAAGAGCGAGAGTAACGACCAATATTCCTCAGCAGAAGATCACCTTACAGGGCGTCTATAATTCACGCAAATGGAATCTCTTATTGCGTACCGTTTATTTCGGCACTGTCACGACAGCTACAGCGTTGAATGCTACCTTCCCCCGCCCGGATTATTTCTTCCAGAAACTGCCTGCTATATGGGTGACCGATATTTCCGTCGGCTATCATATTACGCCGCAGTTGCTGGCAACCCTTGGCGTCAATAATGCATTTAATGCATTGGGTGATTATACCACGCCAGAGATTTCCGGTCTGCGTAATCCTACTGTGGTCGGTATCCAGAATGGCAGCGCTGGTGTGCAGCCTTTCGCCAGACTACTCGCTAAATTTTAAACGCACCTGATGGTGTATTAAAAGATGCAACATGAAAAAGAAACCTTATCTCCATCATACGATCGTGCTGTTGCTGGTTGTCCTGCTGACAGCCTGCAACAAGGCAGACTATCTTGATGTGAACGCGGGAGAAAGACCGCCGCTCAATGCACAGATCAGTTTCGTCAATGCGCGTCCGGCAGATGTGCCTTTACAGTTCTGGATATTTACCACGCAGGTGACGACGGCTGCGGTGGGCATCAACCAGGCATCGCCTTATCTGCCTGCCTTATTTGGTAACGTACAGATCAATTTTACAGAAGGTACAGGCACCAGTTATAAGTTATCCCGTCAGTTTGGTAATCAGGCTACTTTCTCTGCGAATGGAGGCCCTAATGGCCCGATAGCCGGTTACTATCATACGGTGTTTGCTGCCAGATCGAAAGCAGATATTACAAAAGATACCCTCATACTATTCTATGACAACCCGCAACCGCCAGCTGCCGGTAAAGCCAAACTACGCTTTGTGCATCTGGCGCCGTCTATTCCCGCCGTACAGGTGTCATTACAGCAGGAAGGGCATGACCATCTGCTGTTTGACACGGTGGATTATGGCCGTGCCGGAGGATCGGTATTATCAGGGGATGGTCTGAATGCCTGGTCACTGGGACCCTTTGTGGATGTACCGGCGGGTGCTTCCGCATTGCTGGTCAGTACCGTGGCAGATCGTCAGCCGCTGACAATTGACAGGGACGCCTTTTCTCATCTCCAGCTGGAGGCGGGCAAAAGCTATACGGTCTTTCTGAATGGCGTACCAGGTAAAGCAGCGACAGGAGGCGCTATCATCACTCATTTTGGGAACTAACAACAAAATATATCATGCATCTGAAACCTGTAACAGCCATTAGTGGGTACACCCGGGAACAGTTCACGACAGCATATCTGGGACCCGGTATTCCGGTATTGATCAAAGATTTTATTGAACCGGACAGTGTAGCCCTGCAGAAATGGAACTATGATTACTTCCGGCAGGAAGCGGGAGAAGTAATGGTAGGCGTGCATAGCGAGGAAAACGCGCATCTGGAGAAGGCGACGAGTCAGCCGGGTGAAAAGATGAAATTCGGCGATTACCTTGATTTGATAGAGTCGCGTCCTACAGTAAGAAGATTATTCCTTTTCAACCTGTTGCGCGAGCGACCGGATATCAAAAAGGAACTGAAGGTCCGGAAGATCGCGGATAATCTGCTGACCTGGTTACCTTTTTTATTCTTCGGAGGAGAAGGTTCTTCAGTACGCTATCACTATGATATTGATATGTCGCACGTGTTCCTGTCGCAGTTTCAGGGCGTGAAAAAGGTATGGTTATTTCCCAATGAACAATCTGACCTCTTATACCGCTTACCATGGAATTTTCACGGTATTGCCGATCTGCGGAATCCGGATTATGAGGCCTTTCCTGCATTACGGCAACTCAGTGGATGGGAATGTACCCTGCATTTTGGTGAGACCTTGTACATCCCTTCCGGCTACTGGCATTACATACAGTATGAAACAGCAGGATATTCCGTGGCCTTTAGGGCCTTGCCGGTCTCTATGCTGAAACGGGCGGTAGGCGTCAGAAATATCTTTATCACCCGTCGTTTTGACGATGCAATGCGCAGGATACTGGGTAAGAAATGGTTTGATTATAAAATGAAGACTGCCTACAGAAGGGCCGCGCGTGCTGTGGAAAGAGGAAGTTCAAGGTAAGGACTATCAGGATATTGCCGGTGGAACTCTGCTGACAGCGAACACTGTCTGACCGATTTAGTGGTGGAAAATCGGTAGGGGCATGTATTGCCAGTAGGGTTCCATTGCCGGTAAATAATGACGTTATAATATCAGCTGAATGATGAATTATTTTACGTTGAATACAAAGCCTATCCCGTATACGTTCTTGATACTGATACCCGGGTTTTGCTGGAAATATTTCCTGAACCTGGAGATAAATACATCCAGACTTCGTCCAACGAAATAATCGTTAGACCCCCATACCTTGGTCAGTATCTCTTCACGTTTGATCACGCGATTGACATTGTGGAAGAATAAGACCAGCAGGTCGCATTCTCTTGGTGTGAGTACGATCTCATCACCCTGTTCGGTAACGAGTTTCAGTGAATCTACGTACAACTGCGTATTACCGATGGTAATGACGTTTTTAGCCTTTACCACTTCAGGCGCTGCGGAAGGTTGTTTGCGTTTGATGATATTACGGATACGCAATACCAGTTCGTCGATATCAAAAGGTTTCACCACATAATCATCCGCTCCTATTTTCAAACCGGCGAGACGATCGGTTTTTTCACCGCGTGCGGTGAGGAACAGGAATGGTACCTGGTTGTTGATTTTCACGATGTGTTCGGCAAGTTCAAAACCATCCATGCCGGGAAGGTTGACGTCGATCAGCAGAATGTGGTATAGTTCAGGTGCTCTCTTGAATTCTTCCAGTGCATCGCTGCCGTTTGGCTGCCAGTTTACTTCGAAGTCCATTAACTCCAGGTATTGTTTGACTACATTACCCAGATCAGCTTCATCTTCGACCAATAAAATTCGGTGTCTCATAGCTGCAATTTTTAATTTGAAGCAGGCGACATTGTCTACGTTAGAATGTATACGCTTGTTATTGAGGAATTACAATTACAAATGTAGTTCCATTTCCTACTTCGCTGTCTACCTTTAGTTTCCATTTGTGGGCGTCTATGCATTGTTTTACATAGTGTAACCCGAGTCCCAGTCCCTTTGTGTTTTGTGTCAGATCTTTCTGGTATCTGTAGAATTTCTCAAAGATGTGTTTAAGCGTCTCTTTCGACATGCCGATACCATCATCTGTTATCGTTATATAGATGTGCTCATTGTCTTCAGTGATCATCACAACCAATTCTTTTATCGGGTGTGTGTTGTACTTCACGGCATTGTCCAGGATGTTCAGCATCAGGGTCGTGAAGTGGAAACTGTCCAGTTCTACTACTATATCTGTATCTGCTGGTTTAAAATCTATCTGCACATTGGATGCTGAAAACTTGATGCTGAAGTCTGTCAGTATCTCGCTCACTCTCATGTTAAGATGATGTGGCGTTTTTTGTACAAATAATTTATCTACTGTCGCAAGATCGAGTACCTGTCCGAAGAGTAATTTCAACCTGTGTGATTGCCGGTCGATGATCTCTGATAAAGAACGGATGGCCACTTTGTTATCCAGTATCTTCTCGTTCTGAATATTTTTATTGGCCACCATAATGGCTGATAATGGTGTATGAAATTCGTGCGTAATGTTATTGATAAAATCAGTCTTGACGTCTGAAAGATGTTTCTGTTTTATCCAGTTGCGCATCGTGATGAAAAATAATACAATTATCGCAAACATTGATAAAAGAGACATCGTCAGTACCAGTCGCATCTGCCGGAACACCATCTCGCGTCTGTTATATGGCTCTGCGTGAAGGCTGAACTGCATGGCATAGCTGTAAGGTACAGGCGTGCTGACATTGAGTCCCAGCACCTGGCTGCGTTCATCGGGGTCTTTAAGATCACCGAAGATGCGGATACCATCTGACCATTGTAGTGAATCATCTATCAGGTTATATTTCCGCCGGCTGTTGTAGATATTGATATATCTTCTGTCGCCGGTCATGATGTCTATTTTGAGGATGGTCAATGCATAACGCAATGAGTCTGTGATATTATTACGCTGGCGGATCACGCGCATCAGACTATCTGCAGTGGATTGTCTGACAAGGTGGTGAAATACTTCGTTCAATACTTCCTGTGAAACAGTCTGAAACTTTGTAGTGTCAGTTTGATAAATCTGTTCTAAATTTCTTAGTTGCGGCATCAATATAGAATCTACAATTGCTTGTCCGCCTGGAAATAATTTATCATTGGTAATCGCTTTCGAATACTCCTCGTTGATCTTGTTTTTCTTTTCGTAGTAGAAACGACGATTGAGCAGATCGTAGGTATTGTATACCAGTATGAACTGCACGAGTGCCAGTACCAGGAAGCAAATGACAGATGTGGTGATATAGATTTTGAAAGGATGCCGCATGAAAAAATTCCTGAAGAACAAATATATCCTTTCAGATGGCAGTTTGCGCAAACTCCATAATTTTCTAGTCATATTTAAATATCGGAAATTTAAATTTCATTCACAATTCGTTTAAAATTGTTTACACTTTGTTTGCTTTCCATTTACAACTTTTCTGCTGCTGCTTTTTTAATTTCGGTTGTCGTTCATCCATTTTGAGCATACTATTATCAACCAATACTGTTTAACTGTCATAGCAAAGCGTCTCAGACCTTTGTGCTAATTACCACGATCACGTACTCAGCTGTTTTAGAGAAAAAAGTAACAACTACAGGCTGTACTCCTGTACGGCTTGTAGCTTGTTTGTTAGTTAATCACATCTTAAACCCTAATCACAGATTCCATGAAAAAGAACCCTCAATTAATCGTTCTTTTAGGCCTGTTGGCATCTACGTTTTTACTCGGAAGTTGTAAAAAAGACAACGCCCCCCTTCAATCAAAAAAGCCGGTGACCGAAGAAGCAGCGGCAGAAATACCGCCCGCGACCTGGCAGGAACACTGGTTCGAACACGTACAACTCCTAAAGCGTGTTTATTACAATGATCACATTGCGGTGTATTATGATAATGATATGCCCACAAATGTAACGTGGCCTTATCGCCGTCTGGATAGCATCTGGCGCTACACAAAAAGAACGTACGGTGAATTCGGTCCGGATAAACGCCTGTTCGTAATCCTGCATGAAAATAAGTATAGTGGCGGACATCCTTCAACTTATTTTGATGCCAGTCATGATTTCCGCAATGTCATCGACGTAGGACTGAACGGCTCATGGGCTGACAGTACCGGACAACCACTGCATATTACTGCTCATGAAGTAGGGCATATCGTGGAAGGCGCCTCCAAAGGATTTCACAATTCGCCAGCATTCCCGCTGTGGGGTGACAGCAAGTGGATGGAGATTTATCAGTATGATGTGTACAAATCACTGGGCTGGACGACTATTGCGAATGCCTGGTACAATGATATGTGGAACAAGGTAGATAACTTCCCGGTAGCGAATACCCGCTGGTTCAGGAACTGGTTCTATCCTATTTACAGTCAGCACGGCGGTACGGCTACACTGAACAGATTCTTCACTTTATTAGCACAGTACTTCCCTAAAAATGGCAGCAACTATGCCCGTAATATGAACTGGGGAGAGTTTGTGCATTTCTGGAGCGGCGCTGCTGGCGTCAATCTGAAAGCACAGGCGACTATAGCCTTCGGATGGCCGGCCAGCTGGGAAACACAGTTCCAGCAGGCAAGAACGACGTTCCCGAATATCACATATTGATGCAGAGAAACATACAGGTAATGGTTTGATCCCCTATGAAGAGGTTATCAAACTATAGCCTTAAAGAGATGCACCGGCTTTGTTCCGGTGCATTTTCTTTTGGACTACTATCTGGCAAAGAACCTGTTTGATCCGTTTTAAAAAGCAATGTATCTGGGGGATAATTGCCTGATAATTCGTAGATAACCCGTAGATAAGCCGTATATGATCCATTCTTATAGATACGGCTTATCTACGGGTTATCTACGGATTATCTACAGCTTACCTATGGCTTATGTTGCCGATACCATCGTTTTTTAATGCTTCCTAAGCCGGGAGAAAAGACAATCGGTATGTAAGTCACTGCCATAAAGCCATTATGTCTTGATTTTATAATTAATTGACATTCAATTATATTTTAAAGCGACTGACTAACAAATACCCCAATTTTCAGGGGACATGCCCTTTCGGATTAGGACTTTGGGAGTATTATTCCACACCCGGCAGTTAAGAACATACTGGCAAATATTTTGTTCTATTTAGTATGTCAGCTTTTAACTAACCCATTAAAACCGTGAGATTATGAAGACGTATTCAATCAGGGGTAAAGAGACGGCGACAGGAGGAGCTAAGGAGGCAAAAGCAGATCGTTCATCGAACATTGATATTCGGTATTCTCCCCAGGCGGTCAGCAGCCAGTAGCAATATATCAACAGATTCTCTCCGACTTTATCTGCTGTGGAATATCCCGCAGTAGCACCCCTTTAATTGTTTGTTATGGAAAGGCGTACGATTACAGTATACATCGAAGGACGGTCTTATCAGCTTGCAATAACGGTGGACGATGTAGCACAGGAAACCACTTATGAGGTCATCACCAGCGGAGATATCCTGCGGGATTTTATGCCGGAAGCGATCGACTGGCAGGATGACCGTATGATCACAGCGGAAGAGCGTGTCCGGACCATTGAAAGTGAACAGATCGCCCGCATCATCTGGACAGATATCCTTGATATGATGGAACATTAATATTACCCCCCTCTTTTACTACTCAAAAGAGCAAAAAAATACCGTTCAAATAAAAGTCTACATAAATAGTAGACTTTTAAATTTCTACTGTATATATTTGCAGCAGATTATTATTGTGCTCCCACCAAGAGACGCTCTCCCACCAAGAGACAAATGCAGTAGCCGTTAAGGTTGCACTCTGCGCATTGTAATCAACCAGAAGAATCCAAGTCTTATTATCTGATGTTTAAGCTACGAATGCCTTATTGGGCCTGCGTTGCAGGTATTGCTATGATCTCATGTGAACGCCGCGTCAATACTGCGCCTGCGCACTTCGGCTATGGTCGTCCTGCCACACAGCAGGAAATCGCAGCAAAAGCAATAGCCATTCGTCCCGATGGAAAAGGATTGCCTGCGGGTAGTGGCACCGTGCAGCATGGCGCTGTTGTATATGCAACAAAATGTGCAGCCTGCCACGGCGTTACTGGTGTGGAAGGGCCGTTCAACGTACTGGTAGCACCGGATACAGCAGACGCTATTCCTTTTGACCGTGCGCCGCAACGGGTGAAAGCCATCGGGAATTACTGGCCGTATGCCACGACAGTATTCGATTACGTACGGCGTGCCATGCCTTTTAATGCACCCGGCTCCTTATCAGATAATGAGGTCTATAGTGTCACAGCATATTTGCTGTATGCTAACAAACTGATCGACAGCACAACTGTCATGAGTGCGAAAACCTTGCCCGGCATTGTTATGCCGGCCAGAAAATACTATGTCACAGACAATAGGAAGGGAGGGGACGGGCCATATGAATAAACATATGTGTCGTATAAAACTGTAATTCTTAACAGAACATAATATGAGCCAGAAGATGACGCGTCGTCGCCTTTTGCTCGGAGGTGCCGCCACAGCTGCTGTAGCTATGGTAAAGTCATCCTTTGGCAAAATGGTGCAGACAGGTATTCCCGAAGCTGCAATAGACCCGACCAAACAGGTGGGGCCGCTACCCGGCATTCTGGGTACGAGATCGCCGTTTGAACATCCACAGCGAAAAGCATCCCTCACTTCATCGCAGACGCCGCTGCAGGACCTTTACGGTATCATTACACCGTCCGATCTGCACTTCGAACGTCATCATGCTGGTGTGCCTGCCATTGATCCTCATACCTATGAACTGACTATACATGGTCTGGTAGACCGGCCCACTGTCTTTACCCTGGCTGATCTTAAGCGATTTCCTTCTGTATCGAGAATCTGTTTTATAGAGTGTTCCGGCAACTTCCGTAAGCCCGATAAAGAAACGATCACACCGCAGGACATCTGCGGGCTCACCAGTCAGAGCGAATGGACCGGCGTGATGCTATCTACTATTTTCAGGGAAGTGGGTGTCGATCCGAAGGCCACCTGGTTCCTGGCCGAAGGGTCAGACGCAGCTGTGATGACACGTAGCATTCCTGTCAGCAAGGGCTGGGACGATGCTATGATCGTTTATGCACAAAATGGGGAGGCCATTCGCCCCCAGCAGGGGTACCCGGCCCGGCTGCTGCTACCGGGGTGGGAAGGCAACACCAGTATCAAATGGCTGCGCCGTATTGAATTGTCAGACGGGCCTTTTATGACCCGTGAAGAAACATCGAAATATACAGAACCTGTAAAAGATGGGAAGATCCGTCAGTTCAGTTTTACGATGGATGCCCGCTCTATCATCACCTATCCTGCTTACCCTGTACAGTTACAGAAAGGCTGGGTAGAGATCAGGGGAATTGCATGGAGCGGACGTGGAAAAATAACGGGTGTGGAAATCAGCACCAATGCAGGGAAAACCTGGCAGGCCGCCCGGCTGCAGGAACCTGTCATGGATAAAGCCCATACCTACTTCAGGTATTTATGGCAATGGGACGGCGATACAACAGAGATAATGAGTCGCGCGACAGATGAAACAGGCTACACACAACCTTCACTCAAAGAGCTGATCGCAGCAAGAGGTATAGGAACAGGATATCACCTGAATCCCGTAACAGCATGGCTGGTAAAACGGGGTGGAGAAGTCGTGTACAGACCGGAAAAATGGAAATAACACTATCAGCATAAAAAAAACCAATCAGTAATATGTCAACCACCTTCTATTACAGACACCCTGTGATGCGCAGATTTGTCCGGAATGCCGGCTTTCTGCTGATCCCCGCTGTACTGGGCAGCACTGCTATGAGGGGCGCTGTTTTGCCGGAGGCTGTCAGCACTACACTGTCTGATCGCCTTCCTGCCGATATCCCGGTAAAAGGGAAAGTCACTGATACTAACGGACAACAACTTCCCGGCGTAAGCGTGATCGTAAAAGGCTCCAAACGTGGCGCCCTTACCCGTATAGATGGTTCTTTCGAACTGAATGCGCCCGCAGATGCCGTACTCGTTTTTACTTACCTGGGTTATAAACCGCAGGAGATAAAAGTAGGCAGCAACGCTTCCTTTCATATTCAACTGGAAAATGACGATAAAAAACTAAGTGAAGTAGTGATCGTTGGTTATGGTACACAGGAGCGCCGCAACCTTACCAGTTCTGTATCTACGATCAATACTTCTGAAACAAAGAATATCCCCGTAGCTGGTTTTGATGCACAGCTGCAGGGTAAAGCTGCTGGTCTGCAGATCAATTCCAATACCGGTGTACCAGGTGATGGCGTATTTGTGCGTGTGCGTGGTACGACCTCTATCAATGCCGGTAATGATCCGCTATATGTAGTGGATGGCGTATTTGTGAATAATACCAGTTTACAGACAGTCAGCACCGGCGGTCGCGCCACCTCTCCTATCGCAGATATCAACCCAAGCGATATCGCCAGTATAGAGGTACTGAAGGATGCGAGTGCGACGGCTATTTATGGCTCACGTGGTGCAAATGGTGTAGTGATCGTGACGACCAAACGTGGTAACTACGGACAAAAAACAAAGGTCAATGTGAATGTATCACATGGCTTTGCTAAAGCGCCGGAATTGTGGGACCTGACAACTGGTCCGCAACATGCGGCATTGATAAATGAATACTGGATCAATACAGGTATAGACAATCCTGCATCCAACCAGACCTTTGCCAACAGACCTTTTCGTCCGGTATCGGAAGGTGGCCGTGGGTTACCGGAGGAACAAAAGACCTATGACAGACTAGGCGAATTATTCCGTACCGGACAGCTGGCGAACTATGACCTGTCCCTGAATGGTGGCGGTGATAAAACCAAATTTTATATCGGCGCAGGTTATACCAAACAGGAAGCAAATATCCGTCCTGTATTCTTTGAAAGAGCCAGTCTGAAACTCAACATCGATCATAAGATAAGCGACCGTGTGCAGGTGGGTGTAAGCAATGGCATCACCCGTTCTTACAGGAATCAGGCACGCGCAGGTGACGGTCCGCAGGGTGGTTTGCTGCAATCGGCATTGCACACCCCTACTTATCTCCCGGAGACCAATGCAGATGGCACACCTGCCCGCTGGGCCGGTTTTGACAATCTGCAGGTATTGCTGGATAACTATGACGTAAATACGGTCAGCCTTCGTTACATCGGTAACCTGTATGCAGAAGCTGAAATTCTGCCTGATCTGAAATTCCGTACCAGCTGGAGCGTAGACTATAATAACTATGACGAATCGGAATACTGGAATGATAAAACGCAGCTGGGTGCTGCGCCAACTTATGGTCTGGCTACATCTTCTATCACACAGAACAGTACCTGGATCAACGAGCAGACCCTATCCTATCGGAAGAAACTTGGTCGCGGACATACCTTTGGTGCTGTAGTCGGTAATACCGTACAACAGAATACCCTGAAACGCACCTTTGCGCAGGGAACAGGCTTTCCAAATAATTCATATACTGACATTTCATCTGCCTCTACCCGTACCTCCGGTCAAACCTGGACACAGGGTACGCTGGCTTCCTTCTTTTCCCGACTCGATTATAACTATGACAGCAAATACTATCTCGAATTCAGTTTCCGGGCCGATGGTTCTTCCCGTTTTGGCAGTAACCATCGTTGGGGATACTTCCCTGCTGTGGGTGCAGCATGGCGTCTGAAAGAAGAACAGTTCCTGAAGGATGCACAGTTCCTCAGTGATCTGAAATTAAGGGCCAGTTATGGCGTAACCGGTAACCAGAGCGGTATCAATGATTTTGCTGCCCGTGGTTTATGGACAGGCGCCAGTGGTTATCCGGATGCGGAAACCGGTGGTGATAAACCTGCTACGGCGCCTTTACAGTTATCCAATCCTGATCTCCGCTGGGAGAAGACCAAACAGGCCAATATCGGACTGGACGCCGCCTTCCTGGATGGACGCTTGTCTGTGGAGCTGAACGTTTATTCGAAGAAAACTTCTGACGTACTGTTACAGTTGCCGGTACCATCCAACACCGGTTATTCTACCTACTACTCCAATGCAGGCGAGATCAGCAACAAAGGATATGAGGTAGCGATCCGCTCAGAGAATATCAAAAGAGGTGATTTCACCTGGAATACTTCCTTCACTATTTCCGGTAACAAAAACAGGGTAGATAAACTGCCGGTGCCTATTACCCAGTATAACCGTGACTGGATCAGGATGCAGCAGGGCTATTCCATGTATTCCTTCTGGATGTATAAACAGCAGTATGTAGATCCGAAGACAGGAAATGCGGTGTTTGAAGATGTGAATGGTGATGGCAGCATTACAGTGGCTGACAGGCAGATCGTAGGGAATGCATTGCCTAAGTTCTTTGGCGGTATCAATAACAGTTTTTCCTGGAAATCATTTGATGCTTCCGTACAGTTCAACTACCAGTACGGCAATAAGGTATTAAACCTGAACCGCTTCTTTGGAGAAGGTGGCGGTACCCGTGATGCCAACAGGGTATTGTTTGCCAGTCAGTTGAAACGCTGGCAGAAAGAAGGTGATGTAACGGATGTACCAAGACTGACGAAGGTAGGTAACAACTATACACTGGAGCAGAACAGCCGCTTTATTGAAAATGGTTCCTTCCTGCGTTTACAGGCGCTGACACTGGGCTATACCCTGCCGAAAGCATTGACCAGTCGTTGGCATATCGATGCGCTGCGCGTCTATTTTGCTGGTAATAACCTCTGGTTGCTGACGAAATACACCGGCCCTGATCCGGAAGCGAACGTATCTGCTTCACAGACAGTACAGGGTATTGACCTGGGTACACCACCACAGTCAAGGACTTTGCAGTTTGGGTTAAATGTGACACTGTAAGGGATTAAGATTTAAAAATTAAGAGTTAAGAATTGCGTTATGCAGAAGAATATAAAATTATTGATCCGCATATTACCGATCGTCTTTTTGCTGGTTTCCTGCAGTGACTTTCTCGATGTGCAACCGAAGGACTCCGTTTCAGATGAAACGACGATCGTTGATAAAACCTCTGCCCAGACAGCGGTACGCGGTATATACCGGCAGCTGGGGGACGACGATTATTACGGTGCATTGTTTCAGACGATCGGATATCTCTCCGGAGATAATATTCAGTGGACGGGTTCTCAGTCCATTATCCAGCAGTTTATCTCGCATGCGGTAAAGGCGGATAATACGAATGTCGCGACCGTGTGGTCAGCGATCTACTCGACGATCAACAGGGCCAATCAGGTGATCGATAAGCTGCCGGGCGTAAATGATGCGACCCTGACAGCAGATGAGAGAAACGCGCTGCTGGGCGAGGCTTACTTTGTACGTGCGCTGGCATATTTTGACCTGGGTCGTACCTGGGGTGGCGTACAGCTGGTAGTAAAGGCTACTTCCAATATCAATGACACAAAAGGGCTGAAACGTAGTACGCTGGAGCAGACCTATGCACAGGTATTGAAGGATTTGCAAACGGCGGAACCGCTTTTACCCGAGACTACCAACCGTTATCGTGCCACCCGTAAGACCGTATGGGCATTATTAGCCCGTTTTTACCTCTATCAGCGCAATTGGGAACAGGCTGAGGTATATTCCTCCAAATTGATACAAGACGCGAAATACAGGCTTTTAAAGCCCTATAGCGCGTTCTTTGCCAATAACGTGGTTGCTACCGACGAATCCATCTTCGAAATCTCCTACAGCGCCACCAATACCAATGCCCATCGTGGTTACTGGCAACCCCCTGCCAATAACGGTACCCGCCAGTGGGCGCCTAATGACGTCTTTATTGCATTGATCAATAATCCGGCTGTTGGCGGTAACAGGAATGCAGCTGTGGCCATTACGAACCAGGGACTCTGGTATGGCAATTTCTACTATCGTAGTCCGGCGACAGACCCTGCCTATGTGCTGCGTATTGCAGAGCAGTACCTGATCAGGGCTGAGGCACGTGCACAACAGAACAATCTGCCGGGCGCACTGGCAGACCTTGATGCAGTGCGGGACAGAGCAGGACTGACCGGCAGTACGGCGGTGTCACAGAATGAGATACTCCTGGCGATCGAGAACGAACGCAGACTGGAGTTTGCCTTTGAGCCGCACCGTTGGTATGATCTGGTAAGAACAGGACGTGCGGGTACTGTATTGGGCGTTACTGACGAACGCAGATATGTAATGCCGATACCAGCTATCGAACTGAGTGCGGACGATGCACTGGAGCCAAATCCGGGTTATTAAACGCAGAAAGATTTCTTGACTATATAAACCCTGCAGGTATGACACATCCCGCAAATTTATTACCACCACAAACGTGGAAAGCATCCTGGAAGGTGCTTTTCCGTTTTTTCTTCATTTACTTCATTATCCAGTGCGTGCCATTGGATATCCGCTATTATGCGGGCTTATTTCAGATTCACTGGGGCGAACTGAGTTTCCGTGATATCTTTTATCTGACCCGTTATACGCCACGTTTTGTAACGACGGATAGTCCTTTCGGCAGTTTTGCCGACTGGGGAGTTGCTGCCATTATCGCGATCACAGGTGCGTTGATCTGGTCTTATCTGGACAGACGGCGACAGGAGTACAATCAGCTTTATTACTGGTTACGCGTGATCGTGCGGTACCGGCTGGCGATCGGTGTGATCGCTTATGGATTACTGAAGCTGTTTCCGCAGCAATTGCCTTTCCCTTCTATCAGTCAGCTCAATACCCAGTATGGTGACCTGTCGGCCTGGAAGATCTTTGCCATGAGCACCGGTGTGGTGCCTTCTATGGAAACCTTTCTGGGGCTGGTGGAGACAGGGGCCGGTCTGTTATTGCTGCACAGGAGGACCTCTACCATTGGCGCGGGTATTATCATCACCTTTACCGGTAACGTATTCATGTCAAACCTGGCATATGAGGGCGGTGAGTTTGTGTACAGTTTCTACCTGGTCGTACTGGCTTTATTCCTGTTGCAGTATGATACGCTCCGTATTATCAATCTGCTGACGCTTGAACAGCCTACAGCGCCGAATACGGTACGTCCCTATCTGCCGCAACCCTGGCAGCGCGGACTGAAGCTGGGATTGAAAGCCCTGTTCATATTCTTTTTTGTTGGATTATATGGCTATAAAACTTATGCGAGTTACAGGCAGTTGGGGTATCAGTACCCGCATACGCCTGGTCTGACAGCCGCTGCCGGTATTTACAATGTGACGACGTTCCGTATCAACAACCAGGAAATCCCTTATTCCCTGACGGATACCGTACGTTGGAAAGATGTGGTATTTGAACCATGGGCTACGCTGAGCGTGCGTTCGAACCGATACGTACATCCTGACCTGGCGAATACCGAAGAGATATTTGTAAATGATCCTGATCGTAACTACGAACTTGCAGGATCGATCAGCAGGCACTATTACAGCTATCATATTGATGAAGCAAAACAGGTGTTATTGCTGCAGAATAAAAACAGGTATCATCATCAGGAACAGCTGGAGCTGCATTATACACGACCTGACAGCAGCCGTATTATCCTTAGTGGTATCAATGAAAAGAAAGATTCAGTGTATGTCGTACTGGATAAGATCGATAAAAAATATCCGCTGATCGAAGGTCGTCGTAAACCGCTTAAACTCTAAAATCAACGTTATGTCCGATATAACTCATTCAACTGTTGCAGCACCTGTAACGCCCGTAACGGAAGTGCATACGGAGGCCGCTGCATCGTCTGCAAAGGACTGGAAAATCTGGCAGAGAGTGGCATTCCGTGTTGCCTTTATCTTTTTTGTGCTCATGAGTATCCCGACCAGCTGGAACTGGTATCAGCATCTTTTTACGATGGACTGGATACATCTGAAGTACAGGGATGTGTATGATATTGCTCGTTTTCAGCCGAATTTATGGAATGTAGAATCAGAGAGCGGCCGCTGGGGAATCGCCAGTTATGCCAGCTGGCTGGCGGCGCTGATCATTGCGATAGCAGGCGCCGGTATCTGGAGCATATTTGACCGCAGGAAGGAGTATAATATCCTGTACTATTGGTTACGTGTGATCGTACGTTATCGCGCAGGTATCGGGATCATCGGGTTTGGATATACCAAGCTGTTTCCCGTACAGATGCCTTATCCGTCTATTTCTAATCTGCATACCAATTTTGGTGATTTTACCGCACAGAAAATATACTGGCTGTCTATTGGTATCGTACCGTGGTACCAGGTGTTTGCCGGTATCGTAGAAGTATTGGCGGGCGTGCTTTTATTCTTCAGAGGTACTGCTGCTATCGGCGCCGTATTACTGGCAGGAGCGCTGGCGAATATCACCTTTGTTAACTTTGCCTATGATGGCGGCGTACATGTGTATAGTGGCTACTTTGTATTGCTGGCATTGTTTGTATTGGCCTACGATGTGCCAAAGATTTACAATCTGCTGGTATTAGAGAGATATACAGTGCCGGTGCATTATTATCCTTCCTTTAAAGAGAAATGGCAACAGTATTCCCGTTATATCCTGAAAGGAGGCGCTGTACTATTGTTTGTAGTGATCTTATTTTATCTGCAGATGTGGAACTACCTGTATGACCCATATAAGCAACCGGTAAATAAAGGGATCGCAGGTACAAAGGGTTATTACAATGTGACGGAATTCCGGTTGAATAACCAGGTAATACCTTATTCGCCAGAAGACACAGTACGCTGGCAGAATGTGACTTTTGAAAAATGGTCTACGATCACTTACCAGGTGAATAAACCGGTGTGGCTGGACCTGAGCAACGGTGGTGGTTCTCCCAAGAATGATGTGGACCGTAACTTTGAGCTGGCGGGTGTGGCTGGCAGGCGCAGGTTCTTCTATTACGAAGCTGATACTGTCAAACAGGAACTGGCATTGCGTGATAAGAACAGAAGTCAGGCCAATCAGGGCAGAGAACGCCAGCGCCGGAATGCGACTGACCGTCCGAATACCAGTAAGAAGAAAGACCCTCCATATGTATTGCGGTATGAAAGGCCAAGTGATACGCGGATCATTCTTTATGGCTTAAATGAAAATAAAGATTCTATTTACGTAATTTTAGACAGGGTGGATAAGCAGTATTTGTTGTCGCCCAGTAAATTAGAAGCAGGACAGTATTAGAATAATTAAGAATTAGGAATTAATAATTAACAATTGGGTAATTAAAAGCCCGCTATTCTTTAAATGTTTTTAATTGTTAAATGGGACAATGATATGCCTGTATACAGGTATTGTTGCGGCTCAATTCTTAATTTTTAATTTTTAATTCTTAATTTTTTATGAAGCATTCATACGACGCTATTGTCATCGGTTCAGGCCCTAACGGACTTGCAGCAGCTATACTCCTGCAACAGCAGGGTTTATCTGTACTTGTAATAGAAGGCCGGGACGATATAGGTGGAGGCTTACGATCAAAAGAACTGACATTGCCTGGATTTACGCATGATATCTGTTCTGCGATTCATCCGATGGCGCAAACGTCTCCTTTCTTTAGTCAGTTGCCACTGGAGCAGTTTGGTTTATCTTTTCTCAATCCTGTAGCGGATGCTGCGCATCCTTTTGATGATGGAACGGCGGCGGTGTTGTATGCTTCTCTGGAAAAGACGGCTGCATTACTGGGTAGTGACCGTCAGACTTATGAGCGTTTGTTTCGTCCCTTACTGGAAGATTTTAAAGATTTGTCTGAAGATATACTGGGGCCTTTGCAGATACCGAAGCATCCGTTAACGATGGCCAAATTCGGATTGAAAGCATTGCCTTCTGCCATGCACCTGGCGAAGCGTTTTAAGACGCGTGAGGCGCGTGGATTGTTTGGAGGAGTAGCGGCACATGCAATACAACCCCTGACAAATATTGCGACTTCCGCGATAGGGCTGGTGTTGATGGCGAATAGTCATGTCAGTGGCTGGCCTGCGCCGAAGGGGGGCGCACAATCGCTGGCCAATGCATTGGGCGCTTATTTTACGTCATTAGGTGGGGAGATCGTAACAGGAACGTTCGTCAAGGCATTGAAGGAATTACCACCTTCGAAAGCCGTGTTACTGGACGTGACGCCAAAGCAGTTATTACAGATTGCGGGAGAACGGTTTACATCTTTCTATAAATGGCAGCTGAAAAGATATAAATATGGGATGGGGGTGTTCAAGGTCGACTGGGCGCTGGATGGGCCAGTTCCTTTTACAGCGGCCGGCTGCAGAGAGGCGGGTACGGTCCACCTGGGTAATACCATTGAGGAGATAGCTGCCAATGAGCAACGTACGGTGGATGGTCAGCATCCTGAGTTACCTTATACCCTGTTCGTACAGCATAGTATTTTTGATAAAACCCGCGCACCCGAGGGCAAACATACGGCCTGGGGATATTGTCATGTGCCGAATGGTTCAACCAAAGACATGACGGCAGCGATAGAAAACCAGGTAGAGCGTTTTGCTCCCGGTTTTAAAGATCTGATCATCGGCAGGCATGTAATGAATACCGCCGATGTAGAAGCGTATAACCCTAATTATATCGGGGGCGATATTAATGGTGGTCTCCTGGATATTACACAACTCTATACCCGGCCAGCGATGAGATGGTCGCCCTATACGACGCCTGCGAAAGGCATATATGTTTGTTCCTCTTCTACGCCTCCCGGTGGAGGTATTCATGGTATGTGTGGTTATCATGCTGCGAAGAAGGCATTGAGAGATGTTTTTGGTGTACGCCTGTAGTTTAATTTCTATTAACAATCTGTTTGGGATTCGTTGACAGCTTTGCAGCTGTTTACTTACGATATTAGTAAATCGTATATCGCCTTTGTGTTAGCCGTTTCGTGAGCACTTATATCAACCAAAAAGCACACCCACTTTGAGAAACATTTCGTCACCCTATGATTCGCAAAAAATCAGGCATTTTTTAATTACATAAACCTAAAAGAGCAATCACTATGCTTAATTTTACAAAGGCATCTTTGTATGTGGCCCTCCTATGCGCTGCAGTACCGGCTATGGCTCAGACGAACATCACGTCTACAGCGGGCTCGCTGACCGCACAGTATGGGAATTCCAACGCCGTGGAAAACTATCCGAAGCTGGTAGACAATAACACCAGCACGAAGTATTACATCGACAAAACGTCCATGTGGGTACAATTCGAAGCGGCAAGGTCCGCCGTTGTTACCCAGTACTCAATTACCTCTGCAAATGACTATGCCGACCGCGATCCAAAGAACTGGAACCTGCAGGCATCGAATGATGGCAAGACATGGACTACGTTGAACACGCAGACCAATCAGACATTCGCCAGTCGTTTTCTGACAAAAACTTATTCCTTTACCAACACAGCTGCTTACACTATCTACAGACTGAATGTTACTGCGAATAATGGCGCAGGCGCTATTCAGATAGCGGAGTGGCAATTGCAGGGTACATTGACAGGACCTGCTTCAGGCCCTACTAATGTGACGGCCACTGTGCAATCAGGTTACAAAGTAAACCTGACCTGGTCAGACAATGCGACCAACGAAACCGGTTATCGTATCGAAAGCTCATTAGATGCGGTTAATTTCCAGACACGTGCTACTGTTGCTGCGAACGTAACAGCTTACACAGATAGCGCATTGAGTGCGGGTACCAGCTTTATCTATCGCGTAAGAGCGGTGAATGCGACAGGTGTATCTTCTGCAGATACTTCCGATGTTGTAAAAACAAGCGTGGCTCCTTCCGGATTTGATATCACCGGTTACACTAATGCAAAGTTCAACGATCCATACAACACGACCGGTGCTGAGGGTCTGGATAAGGCCTTTGACAATAGCCCTTACACCAAATACCTGGCGTGGGCGGCGACAACTGCCATTGGCTACTCTCTGCCAGGTGGCGCCGTGGCTACACAGTACAGCATTACTTCTGCGAATGATGCAGCAGATCGTGATCCGCGTAACTGGACATTCCAGGGTTCCAATGACAGTACGAACTGGACGAACCTGCAGGTAGTAACTGACCAGCAGTTTTCTGCCCGTTATAAAAAACGTACTTATGTGTTCCCTAACACGACTTCCTATAAGTATTACCGCTTGAATATTACTGCGAATAATGGCGCTTCCATCACGCAGTTATCAGAATTCGAGATCATCGGTACCGGTACAGGTACGGTGAATACAGGCGTTCCTGCTGCCCCGACAGGCTTTACAACGCAGTCTGTATCCAGCAACCAGATCATCCTGGATTGGGCAGATGCTGCAAGCACAGAGACCAATTACCGCCTGGAAAGAACAACAGATACACTGAACTGGAGTACCGCCTTTGTATTGCCAGTGAATACTACGCATTTCTATTCGCTTGATCTGTCTCCGCTGACGAAGTACTATTACCGTCTCAGGGCAGAAAACGCGAATGGTGCATCCGCATGGGTAACTGGCAACAATACCACATTGACGGCTACACCGAAAACGGTATGGCAGGAACATTGGTTTGCACACGTTGAACCATTGACCTTAAACTATTCCAACAGCAGCGTGAACATCTATTTTGATGCTGCGGTAAGTCCGTCTATCACCTGGATGAACCAGGATTTCACGAATGTATGGGAGTATGTAAAACAGAACTACGGTTCATTCAGTGATCCTAAGCTGAACATGGTGTTCCATAGTAAAGCAGGTTATTCCGGTGGTCATCCGGCGAATGTATTTGATGCTTCTCATGACTATGCGAATGTGGGCGACCTTGGTGGTAGCTGGGCTACCCGTGAAGGCTGGAACCTGCATGCGTCCATTCATGAAGTAGGACACATTGTAGAAGGTGGCAGCAAAGGTGTACACAATTCACCGTCTTTCCCGATCTGGGGAGATAGCAAATGGGCTGAGATTTTCATCTATGACGTAATGAAACGTCTGGGATGGTCAGCTGATGCACAGCAGGCATACAATGACTTTGTGGTGAAGGCAGAGAGCTTCCCTAGTCCGGATACTTACTGGTTCCGTGACTGGTTCTATCCGATCTACGACAGAGCTGATTCCAGTGCTGCATTGAACAGATATTTCGAACTGTTATCACAGTATTTCCCACAGCATAATGGCGAATACACCCGTGACCTGAACCTGGGTGAGTTCGTGCATTTCTGGAGTGGCGCTGCTCAATTCAGTCTGGAGTTACAGGCAGATACAGCATTCGGTTGGACCAAACAACTTGAAATGCAGTTCAAACAGGCGCAGATCGATTTTCCGTTTACCTATCCACAGCCATTGTTAGCACCGGCTGTTGCGGTCGTAGCGGAGAAAAAAGCTGCTGTGTTGAACATCTGGCCTAATCCGGCGAGCAACGTACTGAACCTTTCCCTGCCGGATGCTGTGAAAGTGTACAGTGTGGATATCTACAATATCTCTGGTGTGAAGAGATTGTCTCAGCGTATCAGAGGCAATTACAATAGTCTGAGCATTTCATCCCTGCCGGATGGTGTATATATTGTAACTGTGACTGATGACAAAAAGATCATTCACCGTCAGAAGATCGTGGTAAGTAATACAAGCCGCTAATTATCCCTATAACGTCCGTCGAAAGGAAAAAGGGGGTGTCTGCCAGATGGCGGACACCCCCTTTTCGGTCTTATTTTGAGATAATTCTTTATTTTTTATTAAAACGGGTAGTACCCTTTTTCCCTTCGTGCGACATCTAAGGAAACCTACAGCTCGGATCCACGTTTAACTGCTTGCCTATAGATGCAATCGATTGTATTAGTGAATTGAAGACCTAATAGATTATCCTATAGCGAATTATCTTTTTTCATTTTCCCTTAAAAAACCAATTCAAAGATGAACAGACAACAAATTGTCAATGTCGCACGGGCCGCAGCCCTCTCCATGACCGTATTACTGTCAGCATGTGCAAAAGAGAGCGTTCAGCAGGAAGAACGTCTTGCAGCTGGCAGCAGTTTAGAAGCTCAGGCAGTGGGCAGTACTATCCTTAATTCCTGGAGTGTGAACTGGGATAATTACACACATGGCGTGACTTATACCGCTAATAATGGCGCTACCGACTTTGGTAACGTTACCGGCTGGGTAGATAGCCGGGGGATGATCTCCAATGGTAATCTACGTATTACCCTCTTAAAGAATGCCTTATCCGGCGCTGGTGGCGTTGTCGCCAACATTGACATTTCTGATGGTACTGCCTACGAGGTAGACTACGATGTTAGGTTTCACAGTCAGTTTGACTGGAGCAGAGGTGGGAAACTGGGCTTTGGTTTCTCTATCGGAGATGGTAATACCGGTGGTGATCCGGGATGGGACGGTAATGGCGGTACTGCCCGTCTGATGTGGTACCAGACAGATGCCGGCAGGGTATTCTTCCAGCCGTATGTTTACTTCAAGGACCAGTCTGGTCAGTACGGGGAGACTTTTGGCAAGTCTTATCCGTCCAGTGGTAGTCTGAACAAAGGACAAACCTACCATGTACACCTGTATGTAAAGAGCAACACGGGTAGCAATACCAATGGTCACGTGCAGTATGTGATCGATGGTACCGTAGTACTGGACCAGGATATCCGCTGGACAACCAACGACAGCAAACGTCTCATCAAAGGCCTGACCTTCCATACTTTCCGTGGTGGTAGCCAGACCTACTGGCAGTCATCTACAGATGGATATATCTACTATGATAATCTGAAAGTGCATAGGATCAGTACCAACTGATAACTGTATCTATTTTTTGTGGCCTCCGGAGCACCTCAGCTGTTCCGGAGGTTTTTTATGAGTGGAAGCGCCTCTTTGAAATCTGATATCAATCCTTTGATTTTTATTATATGTGATAGCTGCTTTTTCCTGACCTTTGCGCAGACGGTAATGGCTGTCTGAACCAACATCCTGATTAAATTTACTGTATGAAAAAGCAATGGCGTATACTAACTGAGTCCCGGAATTACAAGGAAGGCAAGTTTCTGAACCTGGAGTACACTCCTATGATGACTGAGGGCACCTCAATGAGCAAAATGCTGGTAGAGTATTTTCGTCCGCCGGCGACAGCTGTTCCTGCCAGTGAGATCCCTTCTGTCAGGACTGACCTGAAAGCATTGCGTTCGGACAAACCAGTGATCGTATGGTTCGGGCATTCCTCCTATCTGATCCATTGCAAAGGTGTCAATATACTGGTAGACCCTGTATTAAGCGGACATGCGTCTCCGCTACGTACGATGGTGAAAGCTTTTCCCGGTTCGAATGTTTACCAGGCGGAAGATATGCCTGCTATCGACTACATGATCATCACACATAACCATTACGATCACCTGGACAAAAAGACGATCAAAAAGCTGCGTCCGCAGACGAAAGCGTATTACACGTCATTGGGTGTGGGAAGAGATATAGCGGGTTGCAGTGTGGACGACCAGCACATTACGGAAATGGATTGGTGGGAAACGGAGCAGTTAAGTCCGGAGATTTCTCTTACTGCTACACCTGCCCGGCACTTTTCCGGCAGAGGACTTAAAAGAGGCGGTTCGCTGTGGTCGTCTTTTGTGCTGAGAATATATGGGTATACTATTTTCATTGGTGGGGATTCCGGTTATGGCGCTCATTTTAAAGAGATCGGTGAAAAGCAGGGCCCTGTGGATATTGCTATTCTGGAATGCGGCCAGTATAATGAAGCCTGGAAACATATTCATATGATGCCGGAAGAGACGGTACAGGCAGCATCCGATCTGAAAGCAAAAATGCTCTTACCTGTACACTGGGCTAAGTTTAAGCTGGCATTACACGCCTGGAATGAACCTATTGAAAGGGTCACAAAGGCTGCTGTTGCTCAGCATATGCCTATTGCTACACCCATGATCGGTCAGCCGGTTATCATAGGAGAACAGCCGGTGATAAAGTCCTGGTGGAATTTCTGATATTAAAATCCGGGAATAATAATGTGAAAGAGCGTGCCTTCACCGGGGGTGGATTCAACGAACAGGTGTCCTGCGTGATTAGCCACAATACGTCTGCACAGTGCGAGTCCAATGCCTGAGCCAGGATACATGGCCCGGTTATGCAGGCGTTTAAACACTTCAAATATCTGGTCAGCATATTTCTGTTCGAAGCCGATACCATTATCTCTGAAGGTGATATCAAAGTATTGTCTGTGTCGGTCGGATTTGCCAAGGTAACTGCCTGCCATATCAGGTGCAATGATCTTTGCACTGATCTCTATTACAGGGCGGGTATCTGGCTGTGTAAACTTCAGGGCATTGCTCATGAGGTTATAGAACAGCTGATTGATCTGTAACGGAATACCCTGTATTGTGGGGAGTGGTCCTATCCGGATCTCCGCATTTTTCTCTTCTATGATCAGTTCAAAGTCGCTGATGACACTTTGTAATATAAAGGTGAGGTCTATTGGCCGTGTCATATTTCCTTTTTCCAGTAGTCTGGAAAATTCCAGCAGGTCTTTGATCAGCATCGACATCCTTTCAGATGACTGATTGATCTTTTCTACCAGCTTCTTATGATCCGGAACCAGGTCCTCATAGCGATTAAGGAGATCTGCATAGATACGGATCTTGCGTAGTGGCTCCTGGAGGTCATGGCTGGCGACGTATGCGTACTGTTCCAGCTCCTGATTGGACCTGACTAGATTGGCGTTGGCATCCTGCAATTCTTCATTCATGGCTGCCAGTTCCTCATTGGAGGCTGCCAGTTCTTCCGTCCTTTCTGCTACTTCCAGTTCGAGGTTACCCTGATGCTCCAGTAGTTTATTACGGGCCAGCACCTGTTCGGTTACATCGATGGCCATGTCTACGATTGCGAAGACTTCTCCCATTGCATTCAGCAATGGTTTGTATGTATAGTTGAAATAGAATGTTTCTGATTTGCCGTTTATGATCAGGACAGCTTTGGCTTCTTTTTCATGATAGGCGATACCTGTTTTAAATACTTCATCCAGTATTTTCAGAAAGGATTGTTCCTTTAGTTCCGGCACTGCCACAGAAAGTTTTTTACCAAGCACGGATCTGCCTTTACCCCATAGATTGATCATCGGTTCATTGGCAACCTCTATGACCAGCTCGGGCCCTACAAAGAGTGCAGTGGCGACAGGCGCTTCTTCTACGAGGGAACGGAAGCGGTATTCACTTTCCAGGAGTGCCTGTTGTACTTCCTGTTCTGCTCTCAAATCTCTCGCTACACAGGCCACAGCGATGGGCTCTCCGCTCATCGGACTATCCAGCCGGAAAGCATTGGTATGGAAAGGTATCTGTTCGCCGGTTTCCTGTTGTGTATAGTATTGTCTTCCTGTCCATTTACCCTGGGTAAAGACAGCAGGAAGGACATGTTGTTCCATATGTACCAGGTGTTCAAGCGTAAAGATATCCCTGATATTACGGGTGATGGTGGAGATCTTACGTCCCATCCCCAGCATCTTCATCCCGGCATCATTCACGTAGGTAATGGTGCCATCGAGATTGGCCACGGCAATAAAGTCGCTGCTGTTCTCGACCAGTGTCAGCAGCTTTTGCTGTTCCTGGCGGGCGGCTACTTCATTACTGATATCAAAAGCGATCACCAGTATATCTTCTTTCTGATCGTCCTGACTGGTAATACGGGCTGTATTGACCTGTACCCAGCGTTCAGCGCCATCTCTCAGACGATAACGTTTGATCTGGTTGAATACGTCCCGTTTGCCCTGCATCAGTTCTCCGAAGAGCGCAACATTTTCCTGCTGATGTTCGGTATGTACGATCTCTATGTATTCTTTTCCGGCCAGTTCTTCTGCTGTGCAACCCAGGAGTCCTGCAAAGGCTTTGTTGATCATGTTGAACTTTCCCTGGCTATCGATGAATGCCATACCGATGGTGGCATTATTAAAGGAGAGTGCAAAGCGTTGTTCCACTTCTTTGAGCAGGCGGTCCTGTTCTTTCTGCAGAGTGATATCCAGGCAGATACCGGACAGGGATACGGGTGTGCCGTTTATATCATAATAATATTTGCCACGTACCTTCCCCCAGTGTATGGTGCCATCTTCCCATATAAAACGTGCTTCAAAGTGCAGTGTGCCGGTTTGGGCGGCAGTCGCGTGGGCAAGTTCTCTGATGGGCATGTCATCCGGGTGAATGTGGCTGATCAGTATGTTCCGTTTCTTAACGACAGGTTCGCGTATACCTGTCATAATATATTGGAGATTGGCTGAGAAGTCTATGTCATCGGTGCTCAGATCGACGGTGAAGATACCGGCGTCAGAACCTTCGACGGCGAGGCTGGCCAGTCTTTCTGCTGCTTCCGCCTTTTCGTGTGCGGCTATTTCTTCGGTGATATCCTGGCTGATACCAGAGAGGCGGATGGCTTTTCCGTCGTTATCAAAGTAAGCCTGTCCTTTTACATTCAGCCATAAGGTAGTGTTATTGTCACTTCCAATGCTTCTGAAGCGGACACTGAATTGCGGGTCAGATTGTGGTTGTAATGCCTGTCTGACCGTCTGCCGGATAGCGTCCTGATCTGCATAGTGGATATGCCGTATAACGGTTTCGTAAGTAGGCGTTTCGTCGTCTGCTAGTCTGAATAAAGCCCTGCAACGTTCATCCAGTACGATCTGCCGGTTGATCATATCTACATCCCATGTACCGATCCCGGCAGCATGTAATGCAAAGCGTATCTGAATTTCCTGGTCCCGAGGGATAGACGGTTTGGGTGTTGAAAGTTCACTCATGTTTCACTGGCAGTCCTGATAAAAGTACAAGTTAAATCAAAGGAACGAATTATTACTTTTCGGTCACTTTCTTTCCTGCTTCCAGTTTTTCGATCATGAGCGTAAGGCGGTTCTGTCTGGTCTCTTCCCTTTTAGCGGAGGTGATCCACACCATGTATTCCTTCCTGTCGGTGTAGGACAGCTTATTATAAAACGTTTCCGCTTTGGGGTGTCTGGCAAACAAAGCAACTACTTCATCGGTGAGTGCTACTTCTCTGACTTCCAGGTCCTGTTCCAGTTCGACATGGATGGTATCGCCCAGTTCTTTACCTAATTGTTTCCGGATGACCTGGGTAATGCCCAGCCAGTGTTCAGGCATGTTCATCTTTGTCAGACTGCCCCGATAGGTCACCTTGCCATCAATCAGCGCTTTCACCTTTACCTGGCCTTTTACGCCAAACAGTTGCTGTACATCATAAGGAAACACCACATAACCGGCATTCATGCCGCCATGTTGTTGTATTACTGCATCAAAAGTTACTTTCCTGGACATTTGTTATTCTTTTTCGTAGGCTTCAATTTCCTGAAGGAAGTGCTGGGCCTTTGTAAGTGCGGTCCATTCACTGCTACCAAAGATAATCTTAAACCAGCGTTTATCGGCATTTTCGATCCTGGCGTGCCGATAGAACCAGATGGAGAGTGCCGAGAAGATGAAGGTGATTGTCAGCTGGAATACCCACAGTCCGATGCTGCCATTTTCAAACATACCTTTATTAAAATAGAAGGTTGTATAAAAAGGAGCTGACAGCATGAGTATTCGTACAATACTGATGGTGGAAAGCTGCAGGCGGACCAGTTTTTTCTGTGTCTCCAGCACGTTGCTGTCATTGTCGATCTGTTGTATCAGCGCTACCTGTCTGATATATACGACGATGGCAGTGACCGTAATGACGATGACAGCCATGGCTGACAGGATAAAGAAGAGGCTGTAGGGCGTCATGTAAGTGATGGCTAAAACGACCAGTACGGACAGGAACAGCGACCAGATGATACCAAGGACCACCGCTACGATCTTGATCGCTTTTAACGGGCGGAGTGCGCTCCTTACTTTCTGGGTCTGTATTTCGGTGACTAGGCGATGATTCAGGGCCAGGGACTTCTCCAGCTTTTTATCGTAAGCGGCCCACATTTGTTTTAATAAGATGTCTTCCATTGTTGTCAGGTATGAATGGTGGAAAATTTGGTTTTTAGTTTGCCTTTGATGCGGCTGATCTTTGTGGCGATGTTGGTTTCTGTCAATCCCAGTATATCGGCTATTTCCCTATAGCTTTTCTCTTCCAGGTACAACAGCATGATGGCTCTGTCCAGTTCGGGCAGTTCGTGGATGAAGCGTTGCAATAATTGCAGCTGTTCTACATCAGTCGTTTCTTCTGTAACGACGATGATATCGGCGGTGAGTTCATGTGGGCTGTTTCGCTGTCTGTCTTTGCGATAGAAGGAGATCGCCACATTCAGGGCTATTCTGTATAGCCAGGTGGAATACTTATACTGGTCATTGTACCGGTCAAACGATCGCCATAACTGGAAGATGATCTCCTGTATGAGGTCTTTTCTACCTTCTGTATGGTGGCAATAGGAATTGGCTATTTTATAGATAATTCCTTTATGCTGTTCGATGACCGACAGAAAGACCTTATCTTCTTTTGGAGGGGTCATATGATGTAATCATTAAGGTCATTTGAATAAATATTTACCTTATTATTCGCAGGAGAGAATGAAAAATCACATCAGGATATCAGTAATCCTGAAAGTAATAAAAATTGGGGATACAAGGGGGAGATTTTAGACGGTTTTCAGGTGCCTTTTATCGAAGGCAGGTGTTTCATAGGATAGTAAAAAATTATTACGAAAGATTTTCATTGCATCGGCTCAAATGCCACGCCATAGCGGGATTCGAGCCGATGTAAAAAGGTGATTCATAGGATAAGTACACGCTAAAGATAATCAAATTTTAATATCAGGAAATTATTTCTTCTCTTTTTGAAATAATTAATATTAAAATGAAGAAAAATGCGTTGCGCGAAAAAAAATGAAGGATTTCTATGAGATAATTTGTCAAATTTTAAAGGTCAGATCATTCAATATCGATAGTAATACTATCCATATATTCTTCTTCCATCATTGAGGTGGATGTTAACAGTGTTTCCATTGTGGAAGTATGGCGAATCATCTCATACTATTTATCTGCTTTTGCGATCAGGGATAATAATTCTTCAGTGGATAACTTACCACTGATATCACTTCCTTCCAGGAGTCTGTCGGCCAGGTCTCTTTTATTGTTATGGAGAGCGATGATCTTTTCTTCGATGGTGTGTCTTGTCACCAATCGGTATATTGTCACAGGTCTTGTCTGACCGATACGATAGGCTCTGTCCGAGGCCTGTTCTTCGATAGCGGGATTCCACCATGGGTCCAGGTGAATAACATAGTCGGCTGCCGTCAGGTTCAGGCCAGTTCCGCCAGCTTTGAGACTTATCAGGAACAGTGAACCGGCGCCTGCCTGGAATTCTTTCACTACTCTTTCCCTGACAGGGATAGGGGTGCTACCGTCCAGGTAACAATAGGACACATTCAGTTCATCGAGCGCCAATCTTACCAGGTCGAGGTGTTTTACGTACTGGCTGAACACCAGTGCGCGGTGATTATTGTCGATCAGCTCTTTTACGATCTCAATAAATACAGCGAGTTTAGAAGATGGTATCCGTATCTCTGTATCTATCATTTGTGTATTACAGGCGGCCATGCGCAGTTTACCGATCTCTGTCAGCGTATTTAAATTATGCTTGCTGGTCTTGTCCTTACTATAGCGTTTGATATTCTCCACTGCTTTCAGGCGAAGCGCTTCATAGAAAGCCGATTCTTCAGGCGACAACGAGATCATTTTCACGATCTCTGTTTTCTCTGGTAGTTCATCCAGCACGGCTGTTTTGGTGCGACGCAGCATAAATGGTGCGACGATCTTACGCAGGTGTTTGGTAACGGTACTTTCCGCGTTATAGATAACCGGTGTGGTAAACTGTTTATTGAAATATGGCAGACTACCCAGTAGCCCGGGATTGATAAAGTTGAAAAGGTTCCAGATCTCTGTCAGATGGTTCTGTACCGGCGTGCCAGTCAGTATCAGTCTGAATCCTGCCTGTAAGGCCATTGCGGCTTTGGAGGTTTTTGTCTGGTAGTTTTTGATGGTATGTGCTTCGTCTAATACAACGGTGTTCCATGGGATCAGGGATAGCAATTCATCTTCAGATTGCAGTATACCGTAGGTGATCAGCACGACATCAAACGGGCCAGCTGCTTTCAGCATATCATGCCGTTTGCTGCCGGCGATCTGTTTGACCTGTAAAGAGGGAGCGAACTTATACAGCTCGTTTACCCAGTTAGGTAATACGGAGGCCGGACATACCACTAACGCCGGCCCTTCGTGCGCTCTGTACAACAGCATGGCAATTGCCTGGATGGTTTTACCCAGACCCATGTCATCAGCGAGACAGGCGCCTGCACCCCATGCGGCTAATCTGACCATCCAGCGGAAGCCTTCTTCCTGATAAGGGCGCAATTGTGTTTGTAAGGTCGCGGGGACTTCCGCCTGCACCGTTTCAGCTACTGTCTGTCTGGCGCGCAGTGCTTTCCAGTGTTCGTCTGTTTCCACCTGACTGGCGCCTTCCAGTAATTCGTCCAGCATATGTGCCGTAAGCGGACGTATACGGAGCTCTTCGTGTTGTGTTATAGCGACACTGGCGAGTTCATTCAGCTGACGGTAGAGTTTACCGGTCAGCGAGAGGAACTCTCCTTTGCCTACTGTTACAAAGCGGCTGCTGCTGGCCTTTACAGCGTCCAGCAGATCTTTCAGTGAAAGGACGGTGTCTTCATCTACTTTGAGGTCACCGTTGGCGGCAAACCATTTACCATCTACTCTGCGGATGGTCAGACGGAGTTGTGCCTGTGGTTCGACCATACGTACCCGTAATTTCTGTCCTTCCGGCCATTCAGCGGTGGCCAGTTCGGGGTGACGTTGTATCACTTCCAGCAATTGCAGGCATTCCAATGGGTCTTCGAAGATGATGACCTCGTCTTCTATTTCCTGTTTGACAGATTCCTGGATGAGTGTAATGAGTTTTTCCAGATTGCTCTTTTCTGCATCGAGATCGCGGGTGGCCTGACAACGTTCTCCATTAGTAACACCGATCAGGTGTCGCGCGCCTTCTCCGGGTTTGCAGTAAGGCGGATCATTGACAAATGGCTTTACAAAGAAAGATGCTTTCAGTGCATCGCCGGTAGGTTGTAGCTGTACGCGTATACGGGAGTCGCCGGCGCGTTGCCTGATATTTAATGCAGCGGTATCATCCAGATTGGAATGTACCGTCATATGAGCGCCTATATTGCGTAGTGCCTGCAACAGTTTATCTTTTCCTGTGGCAGGTACTGTTTCAATTTGTCTGAGCGTCTGTAATACGGTGCGTTGTTGTTGTGTAAGCCGGATCACTTTCAGGCGCGTATCTGATTCTTTTACCAGTACGGTATCGCTGATATAATCATTGATATTGGTGCTGAATTCGTACCCGTTGCCTGTTTTATTAACGATGAGTTCCGGTTGTCCCTTGACGATCTCCACGGGTATTTCCGGCGCGTCCAGCATGAACAGATAAGGATGCCCTGTTATTTCATGCCATACTCTTTCACCGAAAGCGTAAGCTTCTGTACCATAGGTATGATAGTTCTCTTTGATGATCGCACCTGCAATCCGGGTGTCATGATCTGTCATTGATTCTATCAGACCGTCCTTCAGTTTTTTCAGTTCCACGATCCTGCCTCTGCTCCATCCTGTATCTCCCTGTGTTTGTATAACGGGCTGTATCTCCGATTTCCGTATGTCGATCAGATAAGCAAGTCTTGTAGCGGCGGGTGCTTTTTCCTTTAGTGTTTTGCCTGCTTCCGGTAGTATGAGCACGTTGAGCAGACGTTCCCAGTCCGCCACCGGTTGCATCCGTGAGAAGATCGGCTCTTTGCCTATGAAGGCAGCCAGTTCACGGAAAGTTTTTTCGTTGTTCAGGTAAGCCTGATCACGGAACAGGTATAGAAGTTCGTATGTGAGCAAGCGGTATTTGCGTTGTATTCCGTGATACAAAACGACTTTAAGGAAAGGGCTATATTGTTTGAGCAGTTTACTTTTTGGATGATAGGCCTGCAGGCATATCAATGCCAGGTAACTAAGCAGGTACTTTTCCGGTTGTTTGGAAGTAGTTTCCAGTAATATCTGCAGAATATGCTCCGCTTTTTCTTTGCGTCCGCTATGAAAATGCAGGAGCGCAATGGCCGGTGTAATATCCTGGAAGAGTTTTTTATCGTATGCGGCTACTACCTTATTGATGGTAGTATATGTTTTTTCTTCCGGTAGAATGGTCAGCGTGTAGGTATACAGTAACGCGAACAGTGGCGATACCGGAATTGAATGTTTTTTATCCTGTTGCCGTTGCTGTTTGAGGCCCTGTTCAAAAGCGGTGAGTGCCTTGTCGGACTGACCTTCGTAGAGACGCACGACGGCCTGTGCATATACGGCATCAGTACCGGTGATATCCTCTCCTGTTTCTCCTGCCTGTAAGATCACTTCTGCATGCGCCAATGTAGCCGGTCCCGTTCTGATCAATGCGGCGACCTGTACTTTTAGCTGTTGCAATGCATCTGGCGTACTCATCGCCAGTAAATGCTGCCGGACGGCTGCATGGTAGATGCTGGTAATGCTGCCAGTATCGAACAAACGTAATAATCCTTCGTATTCGGGATAGTACAGCAGATAGCAGAGATAGGGAAAGTATTCAGCGAGCTCAAAGCTGATCTTTCTGACAGGTTGTAGTAACAGTGAACGATCGCCTGTGAAGAAGGCGGTCAGTAGTTGTTGCAGTTCCTGCAGGCGGGCGCTGGTGCTGTAAAACGAATATGGTTTTGCGTGGTCGAGCAGGCGCAGGTATTCCGGCTTTCTGATATTCTCCGGAAACAACAGGAAACCCAGTTCCGGTATCAGGGAATAGTTGCCTGCCAGATTGTACGTTCCCAGTCCTTTTTCCTTTAGTAATTCAAGGATATCCAGTACCCTGTCCTGCGGTATTTCCCTGACGCGGTTCACCGCATCGAGGAACGTATATCGTTCCAGGGGATAAAGGTATACGGACAGCACGTCTGCGACGATGCGGGCATCGTCTTCGAGTGATTGGTACTGTTCAGTGTAAAAGGAATGATTCACCATGGCTGGTGCAAGTTCCGATCATTCTTTGACAAAAGAAAGCATATACCTCGCAGTGGTCAGGAAAGAAGCGAGGTCATTAGGTTTTGTGATATAGTCTTTAACGCCCAGTTCAATGCTTTTCGCTTTGAAAACGGGAGATGTTGAGGTGCTCCAGATAATTTTCGGAATATCCATGAAGCGTCCCTGATCGTTCAGTTCTTTTACTACTTCTACGCCGGTCAGTTCAGGGATATTATAATCAAGTATCATGAGGGCGGGCATATCGCTTTCACCCATGGTGTCAAGATATTTGACGAATTTTCTGCCATTAGGGATGCACACCAGTTGCCAGGTGGGATCTATCTCCTCTATTGCATTTTCCAACAGCTCCTGGTCATCAATATCATCTTCCGCCAACAGGATCAGCCTCTTCGAATGGCCTGAAAGTTGCATCTGTAAAGTTGTTTTTTAATAAGAACAAATGTAATCACTTCAAACCATATAATACATAACATCTATATGCGATAGCCAAAAGAGCCGTAGAGATTGATAAACACAACTTAAAGAAATTTTTAACTTATACATATAAGTGTTTCGCTAACACCTTCACTATGAACACGCGGAGAAAAAATCCCGATAGTACTGCCCTGTCCAAGAAAGATGTGGAAAAGACTCCACAGACTTCCACAACAAAGCGCAGCAAAGAAACCAGGCAAGTATACACACCCGTAGCGGATGAACTTGATTTGCGACAATTGTTGCAGGTCCTGCTGGACGTTAGAAGTGGCAATTTCTCCACAAGGATGTCGGCGGACAATATTGGTCTGAGCGGTAAGATCTGTGACACCCTTAATGAGATCATTTCCCTGAACGAAACCCTGGTGGAGGAACTGACCCTGGCGAGGAATACCATAGGAAAGATGGGACGTCTGAACCATCGTGTGGTGATGCCTCGTACAGCAAAGGGTTCCTGGGATACAGCGGTGGCTTCCATCAATACACTGATCTCTGATCTTGTTCATCCTACTATCGAAATAGCACACGTAATTAGTTCCGTGGCGAAGGGGAACCTTTCGCAGGAAATGCCATTGCAGATCGAAGATCACGTGTTGCAGGGGGAGTTTGCCCGTATTGCGACAGAAGTGAACGGGATGGTGAAACAGCTGAATCTCTTTTCGCGTGAGGTGACGCGCGTGGCGCGTGAGGTGGGATCGGAAGGTAAGCTGGGTGGACAGGCGAAAGTAAAAGATGTGGCCGGTGTGTGGAAAGACCTGACCGACTCCGTGAACCAGATGGCAGGTAACCTGACAGCACAGGTACGTAACATCGCAGATGTAACGACGGCCGTGGCGAAAGGTGACCTTTCCAAGAAAATTACAGTAGACGTACAGGGAGAGATCCTTGAACTGAAAGATACGATCAATACGATGGTGGACCAGCTGAACTCCTTCTCCTCCGAGGTGACCCGTGTGGCCCGTGAGGTAGGTACGGATGGTAAGCTGGGTGGCCAGGCAGAGGTAAAAGGTGTGGCAGGTACCTGGAAGGACCTGACTGACTCCGTAAACCAGATGGCGTCCAACCTGACAGGTCAGGTACGAAACATCGCGGAGGTAACAACCGCGGTAGCGAGAGGTGACCTGTCCCGTAAAATTACCGTGGATGTACGCGGGGAAATCCTGGAATTGAAAAACACCATGAATACGATGGTGGACCAGCTGAACTCCTTCTCTGTAGAGGTAACCCGTGTGGCGCGTGAGGTAGGTTCTGAAGGTAAACTGGGTGGCCAGGCAACGGTGAAAGGTGTCGGTGGTGTGTGGAAAGACCTGACAGATTCGGTAAACCAGATGGCGGGTAACCTGACGGCGCAGGTACGTAATATTGCGGACGTAACGACAGCGGTGGCAAAAGGTGACCTGTCGCGTAAGATCACGGTGGATGTAAAAGGTGAGATACTTGAATTGAAAAATACCATCAATACGATGGTGGACCAGCTGAACTCTTTCGCTTCCGAGGTAACGCGTGTGGCGCTTGAAGTGGGTACGGAAGGTAAGCTGGGTGGTCAGGCAAAAGTGCAGGGTGTGGGTGGTACCTGGAAGGACCTTACCGATTCGGTGAACCAGATGGGGTCCAACCTGACGGCACAGGTGCGAAACATTGCGGAGGTGACGACAGCGGTGGCGAATGGTGACCTGTCCAAGAAAATTACAGTAAACGTAGAAGGAGAAATCCTCGAACTGAAAAAGACCATCAATACGATGGTGGACCAGCTGAACTCCTTCGCTTCTGAGGTGACCCGTGTGGCCCTGGAAGTGGGTACGGAAGGTAAGCTGGGTGGTCAGGCGAAAGTGCAGGGTGTGGGTGGTACCTGGAAGGACCTTACTGAGTCAGTGAACCAGATGGGATCCAACCTGACGGCGCAGGTGCGTAATATCGCAGAGGTAACGACGGCAGTGGCGAAAGGTGACCTGTCCCGTAAGATCACGGTGGATGTAAAGGGAGAGATCCTTGAGTTGAAAAATACGATCAACACGATGGTAGACCAGCTGAACTCCTTCGGTTCGGAGGTGTTCCGTGTGGCGCGTGAGGTAGGTTCTGAAGGTAAACTGGGCGGACAGGCCGATGTACCGGGTGTGGAAGGTCTCTGGAAAGACCTTACCGACTCCGTGAACATCATGGCATCCAATCTGACATCACAGGTACGTAACATCGCGGAGGTAACAACGGCGGTGGCAAACGGTGACCTGTCGCGTAAAATTGAAGTAGACGTAAAAGGAGAGATACTTGAATTGAAAAATACCATCAACACGATGGTGGAACAGTTGCGCGCATTCGCTTCCGAGGTAACGCGTGTGGCGCGTGAGGTGGGTACAGATGGTAAACTGGGTGGGCAGGCGTTCGTACCGGGCGTTGGTGGTACCTGGAAAGACCTGACGGATTCGGTGAATCAGATGGCGGGTAACCTGACGGCGCAGGTGCGAAACATTGCGGATGTGGCGATCGCGGTAGCGAATGGTGACATGTCCCGCAAGATCACGGTGGACGTACGCGGAGAGATCCTGCAGCTGAAAGAGACGCTGAACACGATGGTGGACCAGTTGCGTGCATTCGCTTCTGAGGTAACGCGTGTGGCGCGTGAGGTAGGTACAGATGGTAAACTGGGTGGTCAGGCGTTCGTACCGGGTGTAGCCGGTACCTGGAAGGACTTGACGGACTCCGTAAACCAGATGACGGGTAACCTGACATCACAGGTGCGTAACATCGCCGAGGTAACGAAAGCGGTAGCATCGGGTGACCTTTCCAAGAAAGTAACGATCGACGTAAAAGGAGAAATCCTTGATCTGAAAAATACCATCAATACGATGGTGGACCAGCTGAACTCCTTCGCCTTTGAGGTGACCCGTGTGGCGCGTGAGGTAGGTACGGAAGGTAAGCTGGGTGGTCAGGCGGAAGTACAGGGTGTGGGTGGTACCTGGAAAGACCTGACGGACTCTGTGAACATGATGGCATCCAACCTGACGAACCAGGTGCGTGGTATCGCGAAAGTGGTAACCGCCGTGGCGACGGGTAATCTGAAACAGAAACTCTCCATCGTATCCCGCGGTGAGGTGGCTCAGCTGACAGAGACCATCAACGAAATGATCGATACGCTGGCGTTGTTTGCCGATCAGGTAACAACGGTAGCGCGTGAGGTGGGTGTGGAAGGAAGATTGGGTGGTCAGGCAAGTGTGCCAGGTGCATCGGGTATCTGGAAAAACCTGACGGAAAACGTGAACCAGCTGGCGGAGAACCTTACCACACAGGTACGTGCGATCTCGGCAGTGGCCTCGGCGGTAACGAAAGGTGATCTGACCCAGATGATCCGTGTGGAAGCGAAAGGTGAGGTAGAGGAGCTGAAAGATACCATCAACCAGATGATCGCCAACCTGAAACAGACGACCCTGCGTAACCAGGAGCAGGACTGGTTGAAATCCAATCTGGCGAAATTTACGCAGATGCTGCAAGGTCAGAAGGACCTGAATACGGTAACCCGCCGTATTCTGTCAGAACTGGCCCAGGTAGTAAACGCACAGAAAGGTATGTTCTACATCCTGGAACAGGAAGAGAACCTGCTGAACCCAAAACTGAAATTATTTGCAGCATATGCCTACGGCAATGAGGTAAGCGTGTCCCGTGAGTTTGCTCTCGGACAGGGACTCGTAGGTCAGTGTGCCGTGGAAAAAGAACGTATCCTGCTGACCAACGTACCATCCAATTATATTAAGATCAGCTCCGGACTGGGTGAAGCTGCGCCGGTGAACCTGATCGTATTGCCGGTATTGTTTGAGCAGGAAATCAAAGCGGTGATAGAACTGGCTTCCTTTGATACCTTCAGCCAGACACACTTAGACTTCCTGAGTCAGTTGACCGAAAGTATCGGTATCGTATTGAATACGATCGAGGCGAACTCCAGAACAGAGGACCTGCTGGAACAGTCTCAGTCCCTGGCGGATGAGCTGAGAAGAACGAACGAAGAACTTCAGGATAAGGCGCACCTGCTGGTGAAACAGAAGGACGAAGTGGAAGAGAAGAATAAGGAGGTGGAAGAAGCCAGAAGATCACTGGAAGAAAAAGCCGAACAGTTACAGCTGACATCGAAATATAAATCAGAGTTCCTGGCGAACATGTCGCATGAGCTGCGTACACCGTTGAACTCATTACTGATATTAGCACAACAGCTATATGAAAACCATGATGGTAACCTGAATGAAAAACAAGTGCGTTATGCGAAGACCATCCATAGTTGTGGTGATGACCTTATCCAACTGATCAACGATATTCTCGACCTCTCGAAGATCGAATCTGGTTATATCTCTACAGACTTTATCAAGGTACGTTTCAATGAGGTGGTATCTTTTGTGGAAACTACCTTCAAACATATCTCTGAAAGTAAGAGTCTGCGTTTCCGTATCGAAATGGATGAACAGCTGCCACAGTCACTGGAAACAGACGTACAGCGTCTCAACCAGATCCTGAAAAATCTGTTGTCGAATGCATTCAAATTCACAGAAAAAGGAGAAGTAAAACTCCGCGTCTATGAAGCGAAACGCAACTGGCGACTGATGAATGGTAGTCTTGACAGTGCAGACAGAGTGGTCGCGTTTGAGATCAGGGATACGGGTATCGGTATTTCCAAAGACAAGCAGAATATCATTTTCGAAGCATTCCAGCAGGCGGAAGGTTCTACCAGCCGTAAATATGGTGGTACTGGTCTGGGGCTGTCTATCAGCCGTGGTCTGGCAGACCTCCTGGGTGGTTCTATCGAACTGGAAAGCGAGGTGGGAAGAGGTAGTGTCTTCACTTTGTTCCTGCCATTGCAGTACAATCCGGCTGCTATCAAACGCGAAAAACAAAGTAGTCTGACCGTAGGACAATACCAGTTGCCGGAAAGCTATGAGCCAACGCTGGTGCAGCCTGTCCCTATTGTACAGACCAAGCTTCCTGAGACAAACCTGGAAGGACTGAATGAGATCATCAACGAAATAGGCGACGACAGGACACATATCATCGAATCGGACAAGGTCGTACTGATAGTGGAAGATGATGTGCGTTTTGCCAAGATCATGCTGGAGAAGGCCCATGAGATGGGATTGAAAGTAGTGGTAGCGACCAGCTTCGGGGATGTATTCGACCTGACCAACAAATACAATCCGATCGCAGTTACGCTGGATGTGAAATTGCCAGATGCCAGTGGATGGAGGGTACTTGACCTGTTCAAGAATGATATTAACTTAAGACACATTCCGATACACCTGATATCCGGAGAAGAGAACCGTTTGCTGGCGATGCACCGTGGGGCAAGAAGTTTCAGTCTGAAGCCATTGAAAGCGGAAGCGCTGAATATATTGTTCACCAGTATCATGGAGCATGATAGTCGTAAGACGAAGAAGGTCCTTGTAGTGGAAGACAATGAACCGGATGCATCACAGATCGCCCGTATCCTGGATAATGGTGAGCTGATCGAGATGGACTTTGTAGAAAACGGAAAGGCGGCTATTGATAAGGTGAATAGTACCTTATATGATTGTATCATTGCGGACTATATGTTGCCCGATATTGATGGTGCTGAGTTTGTGGCGAACATGAATACGGTCAACAGACATAATGCCACGCCGGTGATCGTATATTCAGCAAAGGACTTTACCAATAATGAGCGGTCGAAACTGAAGCAGTACGCCAATAAAATACTGCTCAAGGGCGTTAACTCATTGGACCTGTTGCTGGAAGAAACGATCATGCAGCTGCATATTAATCATCAGTTCCTGGCGCCGGAGAAGAAGAAGCTCATTGAAGATCTGCGTTCACAGAAAGACGTATTGATCCATAAAAATGTGCTGGTAGTCGATGACGATGTACGTAACCTGTTTGCATTGACCACTGCCTTTGAGCGTTTCCATATCAATACCATTACCGCGGAAAGTGGCAAAGAAGCCATGAATATCCTGAGCGAGAATAGTGATATCGATATTGTACTGATGGATATTATGATGCCTGAGATGGATGGTTACGAGACGATGCAGAAGATCAGAAGGGAGCATAAGAACAGCGCATTGCCTATTATTGCAGTTACAGCCAAGGCGATGAAGGGCGACAGAGAGAAGTGTCTGGAAGCCGGCGCTTCAGATTATATTACAAAACCGTTAAAAATAGATCAGTTATTATCGTTGATGCGGGTATGGTTGTATAGATAGGTAATAGCGTATTCATTTGAAAAATCAGACAGTTTTGCACGAACAGGACTTAATAAAAATATTAGTTGTTGACGACCGGTTGGATAATTTATTATCGATTGAATCCATCCTGGAAAGGGAGAGCTATACGATTGTAAAAGCCAACTCGGGCAGGGCTGCACTGAAGATCCTGTTGAAGGAATTTGATTTTTCACTGATACTGATGGATGTGCAGATGCCCGATATGAACGGCTTCGAAACTGCAGCCCTGATCTACCAGCGGGATAAGCTGAAAGAAATTCCGATCATCTTTATTACGGCACATAGCCATGAGGAAGAGGCTATCTTTAAGGGATATAAGGTGGGCGCCGTAGACTTTATCTACAAGCCGATCAACCCTGAATTACTGCGGGTAAAGGTGGGTCTGTTCGTTGAGCTGTACCGGAAAACACAGTCGCTCATCGCACAGGAACAGAAACTGTTGAATACGAACGCTTCCCTGCAACGGGAAATTGAAGAAAAAGAAGCTTCCGAGTTAAAGGTGCGTGAGCTGAACAGACAATTGTTACAGAATAACATTCACCTGAAAGCGGTCAATGAAGAACTGGACAGGTTTGCTTATATCGCTTCACATGACCTCCAGGAGCCTTTGCGTAAGATCAGGGTGTTCAGTGATATGATCCTTCAGAAGAAGAGCAGTGCAGCTGACGTCGATAAATATGTGGACAAGATCACCAATGCGACGATCCGTATGCAGCAGCTGGTGAGTGATCTGTTGCGTTTTTCCCGTCACTCCATTCAGGGAGGCGACTTTGCGGTGTGTGACCTGAATGATCTGGTAAAGGATGCATTATCAGAACTGGAGATCAAAGTACAGCAATCCAGCGCGAATATAAAGATCGAGAAATTGCCTTCTTTACAGGTAATACCCACGCTAATGCGGCAGGTATTTTATAACCTGATCAGCAATGCATTGAAGTTCCGCAAGAAGGAAGTCTCACCGGAGGTGCGTATCTATGCAGAGCTGGTCGCTTCTCCTGATCCGCATCTGCGTGAAAGACCAGATGGTAATTATTACAAAATCTTTGTGGTTGATAATGGTATCGGATTTGAGAGCCAGTATGTCGAAGATATATTCGTTGTGTTTAAGCGATTGCACAGCTATCATGAAATAGAAGGGACGGGTATTGGCTTGTCCATCTGCAAAAAGATCATGGAGCAGCACAATGGTTTTATTACAGCGATGAGTGAGATTGATAATGGGGCGACGTTTATTATCGGGATACCGGAGAAGCAGTTATTGCCGGTGAATATGAGTTTGATGGAGTAAAATAGTTTAAGTTATTAATAGGAAGAGGCAGTACTCAATATGGGTACTGCCTCTTCCTATTAGTATGTTTTGGTATGCTATATGACGTTTTCGAAATTGTATTTTTTGTAATGGCTAACCTTCTTCTTTTCGCGGTTCAAATCCAATAGTTCATTTTTCATTTGTACTTTAAGCCAAATTTCCGGAGAGGTGTGGAAAAAGAAGCCAAATTTTAAGGCCAAATCTGTATTAAACCGCCTTTCTCCTGTAAGGTATTTTTTAAGATTGCTGTCATTCATATCTATTGAATTCGCAAATTTTTTAAAGGAGATATCAAGCGCCTCTAAAAAGGATTTTAAAAAGGTATCAATAGATATCTGCTTGCTTTTTTCTACATGTCTTTCAACATATTCTTCCATTTGATATTGAATAGATAGTAACTCGTTTTTTAGTTTTTGTTCAGGGGTACGATTAGCAGATTCTTGCTTAATAAACTTTTTAATACGTGAAATTTTCTCTTTATCCCACTCGCGTCCATCCTTCAGTCCAATTTGTAAACTGAAACTCTGATCGTTATTTTTAAGCACAGTAGCCATGACGATTTTATTTATAGTTGAGAAAATTATAGGAAACAGGTTCACCAAGGTTAGTTACTCTCAAATTTCTCACCTAGATATTGTTGAATAAGTTTATGTCCAGCTTCATCAAATATATACATAGTCGTTTCATCAAATCTAACAGCATTATATTTTTTAGAATAGAGAGCCATCAATTTGATTTGATCTTTCTCAGATTTTTCGAGTACATCAAACATCAGCCACCCTTTATTCTCTCCTTTCCCTTGAATCAGACTTTGCTTAAATGCAAATGCAATAAGACAGCCTGCGACATAATCATACTTCTTAGGATGGTTTTTATTGTGAGGCGCAACTTCTACAAACGCCATATAGGGAATAGCTTTTTCTTTCATTTGAAATATAAGACATCCTTCAATAATATCAGGCGTTTCGGCTGCCACTAAAATATATGCTGTTGAATAAGGTAAAGTTTTTATGTGTTTATCGAAGTTAAATCTCCAGCCTTCCTGCATGGAAGGCAATGTGACTTGCTTTCCATTTTTTATAATAGCTTCAACCAATTCTTCTACATCTACTTTAAGTATTTTTATTTTCATGAATGTGAATCGGTTATCGGTGATATAAATATAGTACAATTTGTACATTAATAGAAATATAATTGTACGATTTGTACAATTATAATGGAATGAGTTTACCTCTCACGTAATTATCTTGTGACGTAGTTGAATGTATCTATTTAGATAGATGAAAAAAAAGCCATCCACCTTAGAAGGTGGATGGCTTTTTTAAATAATTATAACAATCCAGATCAGTATTTACACACCACCTGTTGTTTTACTTCAAATTGCCCATTCAGACGGATATCTTCAGAAGAAGCACCTACCATCATAGTGAATTTACCTGGTTCTACCACCCATTTCATATCAACATTCAGCAGTCTGAGGTCATCAGGGGACAGTTCGAATTTAATTTCTTTCTGTTCGCCTGGCGCCAGGTGTACACGCTGGAATTTCTTCAGTTGTTTTACGGCAGTCACTACAGAGCTGGCATCGTCACGGATGTAGAGCTGTGCGACTTCATCCCCTGCTACAGTACTGGTGTTTTTCAGTTTGAAACTCACGGTTACTTTCAGGTTGTTACCGGTAGCCTGTACAGCTGACTGCAAGTCTTTGTATTCGAAGTTGGCGTAGCTCAGACCATGACCGAAGCTGTAAAGCGGTTTAGCGTCCATTTCAACATAATCGTGTCTTGCGGCGCTTTTGTAGTTATAATAAACCGGCAGCTGACCCACAGATTTAGGTATGGATACCGGTAAGCGGCCGGCAGGATTGTAATCACCGAATAGTACATCCGCGACAGCGTTACCGCCTTCCTGACCAGGATACCATGCATTTACGATAGCAGGTACGTTTTTAGCTGCCCAGTTGATATTGAGTGGGCGACCTTCGATCAGTACCAATACAACAGGTTTACCCGTTGCTACGATGCTTTCCAGCAGCTTTGACTGTAAGCCCATCAGGTCGAGGCTCACCCTGTCATAACCCTCACCGCTTTCCATATCGCTTACTGCTACTTCTGCAGCTTTTACTTCAGCGGCGCCGGTGCTCTGGAAAGTTGTTTCGAAATCACGTGCACTGGAACCACCGAGCACGATCACCACTGCATCTGCCTGTTGTGCAGCACCTACTGCAGCACTGATATTGGCGTGTGCGGTGTCGCGGATAGCACAGCCTTTTACATAGGTTACTTTGGTATCAGGAGATACTTTCGCTTTGATACCTTCCAGTACGGTCACTATTTTTTCCTGTGGCTGCGGAGCGGTATAATCACCTAACTGGTTATAGATATTATCTGCGTTAGGGCCTATTACAGCCAGGTTTTTGATCGTTTTTTTGAGTGGCAATAGGCTGTTCTCATTTTTCATCAGCACGATAGATTCAGCTGCTACACGTTTTGATAACGCGCTGTTAGCTGCCGTACCTACGTTTTTCTCTGCCACATCCACATCTACATATGGATTTTCGAAGAGTCCCATGGTGAATTTCAGTCTGAGGACATGTGCTACCGCCGTATCCAGCGTTGCCATTGTCACTTTCTTATTATTCACTGCTTTGATCAGTGCATCGCCATATGCTTCACCACCCAGATCTGCATCCAGTCCGGCATTAATTGCCAGTGTAGCTGCTTCTTCCATCGTTGCGGCTACATGGTGTGTAGAACGTACGCCTGGAATACCGCCGAGATCAGATACAGAGAAGCCTCTGAAGCCCCACTGTTTTACCAGCACATCTTTCAGCAGGAAACTATTTGAGCTGCATGGTATACCATCGATAGAGTTATAAGACGCCATAATAGACAGCGCACCGGCCTTCACCGCCGCCTGGAATGGAGGCAGGTAGGAAGAGTACAGATCACGCAGACCTGTCAGCGCAATACCGCCATTGTGACCACCTTCCGGAGAGCCATAGGCCGTAAAGTGCTTCAGCGTAGAAATGACGTTGCTGCCACTGCCGATACTGTTACCCTGGAAACCTTTCACCATAGAGATACCCATCTGACTGATCAGGTATGGGTCTTCACCGTAAGTTTCTTCCAGTCTGGACCAGCGTGGTTCACGTACCAGGTCCAGCACAGGGCCATAACCAATATGAGCGCCCTGTACACGTGCTTCTTTTGCAATCGCACCTGCCATCTCCTGAATGAGCGCCGGGTCCCAGGTACTGGCCTGACCGATAGAAGTTGAGAAGACGGTCGTACCGATCGCCATATGTCCGTGCGGACATTCTTCCGCCAACAGCAATGGGATACCCAGGCGGGTATTTTCCATCATGTACTTTTGCAGGGCATTGGTAGCGATCGCCGCCTGTTTAGGCGACAAACCGGTCACTAATGTCTTTTGCGTCCATGGATCGGCTCTCAGCGTAGCCCAGAAGCTACCGATATACCTTTGGGACATTACAGATTTAAACTTCTCACTGACGCCTACGGAGTCACCTTTTTTGTCATACATCTCCCATCCCAGCAAGGTACAGAGCTGACCTACCTTTTCTTCCAGTGTCATTCTTTTCAGGAGATCTTTCACCCTGGCATCAACTGGTGCTGATGCATTTTTGTAGACAACAGCAGTAGCAGAGGTCTTTTTGACCTGCGCGAAGGCTTGAGTGCCAAGACCGAGCATTGCCATACAAAGCATGAAATGGCTACGGCTACCGGCTAATTTTTTCATTTTCATTGGACCTGTTGATAAGATTCTATTATGTTGAGTTAATTGACAATCATTCAATTAATCAGGTTGTAAGTAAAAATAACAAGTAGGGAGGGGAATTTCAGAATAATTTTCAATCTGCACGTTTTTTATGGTAAAAGAGACACTTAATCTCCGCATACTTTGTAGTTAATATGATCCTCCCTTCGATAATTTATACAACATTTGAAGGCATATGGCAATTGCCGCCCCGCCCGCCCCTAAATACCTTTGATCTCATAATTCACACACTAAATTATAGAGATCATGTCTAATGCGACTAAACACACAGGTGCAGAAGCTCAACCATCACCTGCATTACTTACACCGGACAACCACACACTCGTTCTGATCGATTTCGAAGGTCAGATGGGTTTTGCTACCAAGAATATTGATATCATGGAACTGCGCCAGAACGTAGCACTGGTTGCCGGTGGCTCCAAAATCTTTAATGTATCGACTGTAGTGACGACTGTTGCAGAAGACAGCTTCAGCGGACCTGTATTCCAGGAACTGGAAGAAGCTTATCCTAAAGCGACATCCGGATATATCGACAGGACTTCCATGAACACATGGGAAGATATCAACGCGTACAGAGCGATCGTAGGCAAAGGAAAGCAAAAGCTTGTACTGGCTGGTCTGTGGACGGGCGTATGTATCGTAGGGCCGGCGTTGTCAGCTATCGCGGAAGGTTACGAAATATATGTGATCACTGATGCCTGCGGAGACGTATCTGCTGAAGCGCATGAAAGAGCGGTACAGCGTATGGTGCAGGCTGGCGCCGTTCCGATGACGTCCGTACAGTATGTACTGGAACTGCAACGTGACTGGGCAAGGACGGGTACTTATGAGCCGGTTACTACCCTGATGAAAAAACACTCCGGTGCTTATGGTATCGGTATTCAATACGGCCATAACATGCTGAAACACTAATCAGATTCTTCATAGCAGTTACTACTGCACACAATACAACGAGACAGGGCGCCTGTGCCGGAGGCACGTTATATGTGCCTCCGCATTACAGGCTGATTATCGGACGTCGTGGCTAAACGGCACCAGCTGTTCAAATACAATAGCATGAAAGCGGATTTAATACTTTATAACGGGAGTATTCATACAGTAGATCACGAACAGCCGACTGCAACAGCTGTTGCTATCAGAGATGGCAAATTTGTAGCAGTGGGCGATGATAGTACTGTAATGAAATATGCAGATGATAGCACCAGGATGATCGATCTGAAAAGAAAGCGTACCATCCCTGGTATTAATGATTCTCATACACACCTGATACGTGGTGGCCTGAATTATAACCTGGAGCTACGCTGGGATGGAGTTCCGTCTCTGGCAGATGCACTGAGGATGTTGAAAGAACAGGTGGCCCGTACTCCTACTCCGCAATGGGTGCGTGTTATCGGTGGATGGAGCGAGTTTCAGTTCGCCGAAAGACGGATGCCTACACTGGAAGAGATCAATGCTATTGCGCCTGATACGCCGGTATTTATCATGCACCTGTATAATAGTGCATTGCTGAACAGAGCTGCGCTGAAAGCGGTCGGTTATACCAAAGATACACCTGATCCTCCTGGTGGCAAGATCCAGCGTACTGTCAGCGGAGAGCCGACAGGATTATTACTGGCGGCTCCGAGTGCGGCCATCTTATATGCTACATTGGCGAAGGGACCGAAGCTGTCATATGAGTACCAGCTGAATTCTTCCCGTCATTATATGCGGGAAATGAACCGCCTGGGTATTACCAGCGTTATCGATGCAGGCGGTGGTTTCCAGAACTTTCCGGATGATTATAAGGTAATAGATGAACTGCATAAAAATGGCGAACTGACTGTACGTATCGCGTACAATCTTTTCACACAGCGCCCTAAACATGAGGAAGAAGATTTTGATAGCTGGGTGAAATCAGTGAAGCTGCATCAGGGGGATGATATGTACCGGCACAATGGCGCTGGTGAAATGCTGGTGTTCTCTGCGGCGGATTTTGAGTCGTTTATGAACCCACGTCCTGATCTGCCTGAAGTGATGGAAGAAGAGCTTGAAAGAGTGGTACGGCTGCTGGTCGCCAATCGCTGGCCTTTCCGTTTACATGCTACTTATAATGAAAGTATCACCCGCTTCCTGAATGTATTTGAGAAAGTGAACAGAGACATTCCATTTGATGGCTTATCCTGGATATTTGATCATGCGGAAACGATCGATGAGAAAAATATAGAAAGAGTAAAAGCACTTGGCGGAGGTATCGCGATACAGAGCAGAATGGCTTTCCAGGGAGAATATTTTACAGACAGATATGGTAAGGCTGCCGCCGCGCAGACGCCACCTGTAAAGAAGATGCTGGACATGGGGGTGCCGGTTGGCGCAGGTACAGATGCTACGCGCGTGTCTTCTTATAATCCCTGGATCGGTTTGTACTGGCTGAGTGCCGGGAAGACCGTCGGCGGACTGTCGCTCTACGATAACCAACAACGATTGAGCAGGGAAACCGCGCTTGAACTCTATACAAAAGGTAGTGCATGGTTTTCCAGTGAGCAGCATAAAAAAGGCTGTATTAAAACAGGTATGCTGGCAGACCTGACAGTGCTTGACAGCGATTATTTCACTGTTGAAGATGAAGCGATCAAATCTATAGAAGCTGAACTGACAATAGTAGGCGGTCGTATTGTATATGCGAAAGATGATTTCCAGCAATGGTCGCCTCCGGCGATCCCGGTATTGCCTGACTGGTCTCCTGTCGCTATTTACAACGGTTATTACCCCGGTTCAAACAAACTAAGCGCCAAAACGCCTCCTGCAAAACAGGCGTCCGCTCCTGCTGCCGATATCAGCGCTGTTGTACATCAATGTATAGGCAGTTGTAGCGTACATGCGCATGACCATGACAAAGCACGTATGAGCGAGGTGCCAGTTAATAACTACACAGCATTCTGGGGCGCTCTAGGTTGTTCCTGCTTTGCTTTCTAATCCAATAATAAGCACATGATCGAGATAATCAGGCAATTGCTGTACTCCGACGCAGGCAATGATTTTAATAACTGGGTGTTGCTGGTATTCAGGGTATTGCTGGCATTTGAATTATTCAGGGTACACGGACTGAAGAAATTCAGGATAGAGAACGGTGAACGTGAACATGTACCGAATCCCCTGCATCTGCCGGATAAACTGAATGGTATGATGGCTACCCTGGCGGATACGGTAGCGCCTTTCCTGGTAATGATAGGTATCGGTACGCGGCTGGTGGTATTGCCGATAATCGGGGTGACCGCTGTAGGTTACTTTGTGGTACACCGTCATGATAATGCCGAAGTAAGGGATGTTCCCTATATGTATACGCTTTGTTTCCTGTTCCTCTTATGTATGGGCGCAGGCACTATATCAGCAGATCATTACCTCTATTCAATATTAACACAATAAATCTATTTACAGATGGAACCAAATATCGGTATCAAAAAAGACAACCTTTCCTCAGTAGCTCACGAACTGATGAAAATTCTGGCAGACGAATTCGTATTGTACACCAAAACACGTAACGCGCACTGGAACGTAGAAGGCCCGGATTTTCATTCTAAACACGTATTCTTTGAAGCGCAGTATGAAGAACTGGATGAGATCATGGACAGCGTTGCAGAACGTATCCGTTCTATCGGTCACTACTCTCCTGCTACACTGAAAGAGTACCTGTCACTGACACATCTGACAGAGAAAAGCCGTTCCGCAAATGATGGTGCTGGTTTCATCAGCGAACTGCTGGCAGACCATGAAAGCATTATCATCCACCTGCGTGAGAATGTGAACCGTTTTGCCAATGAATGGCATGACCTGGGTACCAGTGATTATATCACAGGCCTTATGGAGACGCATGAGAAGATGGCGTGGATGTTAAGAGCTCATTTAAGATAATCTGATATGGATAAAAAGAATATTGCCATTGTCAGCATGATACTGGCTTTTGCTGCCGGTTTCTGCGACGCGGCTACCTTCACGGCTGCGCAGGAGTTATTCTCTGCGCATGTGACGGGCAACTTTGTGGTTTTTGCTTATGACCTGATCAGAGGGGCAGAAACACAATCCTGGTTAAAACTATTGTCTTTCCCGGTATTTACGCTGGCAGTGGTCACTGCTGGCTGGTATGCTCCTAAGCTGAAAAGCGGTTATACCCTGTTATTTGCAGAAGGAGTGATCTTACTGGTAGCTGGTGCATTCGATCTGGCATTTGACAGACCAGGCACTACCTGGTCGGCTGTGTTGCCTTATGTAGTTGTACTGGCTATGGGGATACAGAATGCTTTTGGCCGACTGTACGCCACGGCAGCATATGCGCCTACCACCATGATGACGGGCAATGTGACACAGTTGACGCTGGATGTCGCGAAGATATTGATGCCAGGCGTATGGAACAGTGATAAACGTCCGGCTTTCGGGAAACAGTTCGTTATCATCGGCGGTTTCCTGGGAGGTTGTGTGGCCGGCGCATTTCTGGCGGCACACTTCGGGTTATGGACCGTTGCTTTACCAGGATTGTTGTTGCTGTTCATCAGTTTTATCTGATCAGGCAACCGCACGATCGTTTATTAAATACGGGAAATGGAAAAGGGCTGCCCACCTTGGCGGGACAGCCCTTTGTCGTATATGTAGAAATGGATGAAAGGGTTATTTATTTTCAGCGGATTCCGCTTTGTCTGTTTGTGCGTCAGTTGTTTGTTTATTGCCCAGTTGTTCCAGCAGTTTAAGGCCGAGTAATCCACCGATAGGACCGTTGGAGCTGTCTCCACCACCACTGATGAGGATATCAGGCATGATCTTGATATGTTGCTGACCGATGGCTTCCATTACTTTCAATTGTGTAAAGTTGTTACCACCCATCGCTTCTACCGCCAGTTTATAAGACTCGGCGCTTGATTTACCGATCGCCAGGATCTTTTCCGCTTCCGCGTTACCTGTTAGGGAGATTTTCTCAGCGTCCGCTTTTGCGATCAGTTCAGTTCTTTCTGCCTCAGCTTTTGCCAGTACACGTACTTTTTCCGCCTCACCACTTGCCATCAGTTTCATTCTATCGGCTTCCGCGTTTGCCTGCAGACGTACGCTGTTCGCGTCACCTGTTGCTTTTTTTACCGCCGCGTCGGCAATCCTTTCTGCGATCAATACACCCTGGTCGGCTTTTACGATCTCTTTCTGGATTTCTGCGATCGCTGTTTCTTTTTCCAGTGCCTGTCTTGTTTCCTGTGCACGCATCTGGGTGTCGTAGGTTACTTTCTGTTCTTCCGCCAGTTTACGGTCAGTCAGTGTTTTCATCAAACTTTCCGGAGGAACGATGTCACCTATCAGGGTATCCACGCCGAATACGTTGTATTGCTCCAGTACTCTTCCGATATGTGCTTTTGCAGATTCCTGCCGTTCCTTACGGCTTTTCAGGAAGTCGATCACCTCAGCGTCCTGCGCGGAGTTACGGAAGTAGTTACCGATAGTTGGTTCCAGTACCTGTGTCACCAGGTTGCTCATGTTGCCGAAACGTGCGATCACTTTAGGGGCTTCGTTGGAAGGTATGTGAATGATCTGTGCGACGTCCAGGTTGAAGGTAAAACCGTCCTTACTACGTACAGTTATTGTAGACAGGTTTTTATCCAGCTGGTGCGCTTCGCTGCGTGCGGAGGCCCAGTTTAACACCAGGTTGGTCGTTGGGACATATTCCACCTTCATGATGTAGGAGTTGATCGGATATTTACCCGGTCCCAGTGGTTCTGCCCATACACCTTTATGGTTTTTGGCAACGATGTTACCGTGTTTGAATTCGCTACCGCTGATGTCTTCACCGTCCTTACCTACGTAAGAGATGACAACACCCACATGGCTGATCGGGATTTCCGTCATCTGACGCATCTCCACCTTGGCAAACCATGGGTTGAGGAAGTAAGAACCGGCGAGGATCACCTGTTCCTGTAAACCTTTATACCCGCCACTGTTCAGGAAGGCGTCAGCATCCTGGAAGTTGTTGTGGTCCTGAATGATCTTACCGGCGATCTGACCATTTTCGATAGCCTGACCTTCCAGGGTGGTGACGATAGCAACCGTGTTGTCAGGTACGGTGGTCATATCCGTGATTTCCACTTCGAACAGGAAGGTGTTGACACGGTAGGAACCAGGCGTCATGATGGCTGTCTGACGACCTTTCTGACCGCCATTGTTGAGGAAAGCCTCTGCGTTCTGATACGCGTCGCTTTCTACACGACGTGCCAGGATAGCGCCCGGATGCAGTGGTGTACCGTCTTTTGCCAGTACCAGACCGATCTTACCTGTCGGGATAATGGTAAAGGATTGGAAGGTCACTTCATACTGCCAGAACCATTTCCAGAAGTATACACCGGGAGCCAGTGTCTGGGCCTGAAAACCCGCTTCACCACCAGTGGCGATGATACGTCCTTCGGGTAACTCCTGTTTACCCATCAGAACGAATTTTTTGGTCACAAGACCGATCTTGTCTTCCGGTACGATAACGAGACCGAAGAAGACGCGAAGGATGTACTTGTAAAATACAAGACATAGGATGGGCAGGCCGATCATGATCAGCCACCTGATCACTTCAGATGATTGCATAGTGTTGCTGTTTAGTGTTTATATATGTGAATGTGAATGGATATAGGATGCCCTTGACGCGTATGTATGCATATACGCGGGCAGATCGTACGTTGTCGTACAAGTGTGCATAGCAATGCCATGTACAGTTTGAACTGTATTACAGCATATTGCTGACAGGAAGCCTGTTAAAACTTTCCGTCGTTCGTAAACTTAAATTCCGGGGGGAGAAGTGTTAAGAATGGTGAAGTGTAAAAAGTGCAAGTCAGCACGTATAGAGGAATCGGTGTCCATTTGTAAATTGATTACCACACAAAGGTTATAACAATTTTCTGAATTGCAAAAATGATTTGGAATAATGAGAATAAAACCGGGTGTAAAAACACCCCGCTACAATATGTAAATCATATCGTTATGCGATGTGCATAACTTCTATAAATTTTTTTGCTCCAAAGTAGTGTTTTCTAGTGCTTTAGGTATTCTTCTACGTCCGGACAAAAGGTGCGTGCATCGGCAAAAGTCTCCGTGTCAGCATATCTTTCTTTCAGGACTGCCAGGTAAGGAAAACCGTATGGTAAAACGGCTTTCCGGTAGTTGGAAATACCATTTGTCGATCCGTATCGTGATTCTTCGATAAAGAAGGCATACCTGGCTTGATCGCAGACGGTCATCATCAGTAAAACCTTCGCGTGTAGTTCTTTTTGGATACCGGAAAACTGCCGCGCTTTTTCGTACATCTCCATTGCGTGGTTGCAACGATAATAGTCGCTTTTGAAGATCGCCTTATTAGGATAAAAAGAGAAGTAAGCCCATTGATAATCACCGTCTTCCTGGCTATTCGGCTCATTGGTTGACTTCCCATAACTGCTTAACATCCAGCATCTGCCGTGGTAACTGATATTAAAATAGGCGTTGCCAAGGGCATAATAGAGGCGTGCTTTAGCTGAATTGTCTGTAGCTTTCGCCAGACTGTCTTCCAGTAAAACAATATCTTTTACGATTGCTTTTTTGCTTGCAATAGGATAACGCTTTTGTACCGGTTCATTCGGCATTAATGAACCCGGGCTGCCGATATAAGTGTGGGTGAGATAGGTACTATATTCATAGTTAGCCTCCCAGAAGTCATCCGCTATTTTACTGAGCGTAGCTGCTGCGTCTTTGAACTGATGCTGCCGTATCTGTAAAGTAGCTTTTGCATCTCTGTAAAAATCATCAGGTGCCCAAATGGAAGGCGAGATCATTTTCTCAAAAGGCGTCTTATTGGCTTTATGTTTTAATGCAATCACCTTATCCAGGTCTGCCGGACCGGCATATTTATCAAAATAAGCAATACGCGAGTAACTAACCCGGGCCGTATCCCCTATATAACCTGTATATTCATTGATCTCTGTTTTTGACTGCTGCAGGAGCAGTCCCGCAGTCAGATGATCTCCCAATGCGCGGTAACGCTGTCCCAGTAAGAGGTAAAGCGCTGAACGCAGGTCCCTGTTCTGGCCCCATTCATCGTTTGCGTATGTCAATTGTTCCGCTCTCATGATGGTACCTACTTTTTCAAGGGCATGGAACTGTTCATACAGGTATTGTTTTACCTGGCTGCTATGCAGGTCTTTTGCATAAAAAGAGCTCAAGAGATTTTCAACAATCGCCTGACGGCGGAAAGTATTATCCCTGAGGTTTTTGATGCCGGTGGTATAGGTGGCGGCAGTCGCATACTCCCCATCCATATTATAGAGGTGTGCAATGGCCAGCCGTAACATGTCTCTGTGCGGTGTTTTTCGTTGCTGCATACTGATCAGAAAATCCCGCAGTGTATGGAGATATTCCCTGTCGCTTAACAGGTTTTTCTTGGCATAATAAACATAGCTGGTATCTGGTTTATTATCTCTTTCCGGATCGTTTTGTTCAGCTACCAGCTTTTCCGCATAAAAGGTATTTACATTGATCTGTGGATTGAATCCAAGTACCGTGGGAGAATAGATCCAGTCCTCCAGTTTGTTGACTTCCCGGCATACCAGCATAGGTAGGAACTCATTGTCTGGTTCCAGTGTATACAATTGCTTTATATAGTCCAGTGCCCGGCCAGGTTGCTTTAATCCCTGCATCAGGGATATGAGGGCCGATATGTGAGGGGCTGGTTTGGTTGCTGCGAGGTCTTTCAGTTCCTGCCTGGACAGGTAGCCGAATACAAATCCTTTCTTACTTTCCGACCGCTCAAACGTCTCCAGCAGGTAGCGGGTACGTTCATTTTTGTCTGGTTGTATGAGTGCATAATATAATAGTGCCCAGTCGGCGACAACCGTCTTATGATCCTTCAGGTGCGCGTCGTAATAATCAGCCAGTTGCGGTCTTAGCACTGAATCCGCATTATAGTAATACATTTTGACCAGCTGAAAGGCATAACGGTCTTTCAGGAAAGGCATTGTCGCTTTGCCGGTTTTCTGGCGAACGACATGCAGGATAGAATCCGTATTGACACCACCTGCTTTTTCATTCCAGGGGTCCATTTCGCCTTGCTGACTGAATTCTATCTGTTTGGCCAGGGCCATATAATCCAGTACGTCCTTTTGAGCGGGTTGGCATAACCATTTTATAAAAGAATTGTCTTTCAGTTGCTGCCATTGCTTATGTTTATAGGCATACAGAAAATTGTCCGGGGAGACATCATACTGTACGGTGTAGATATCCTTTAAAGAGACGCTTTTTCCCGTTATCTGCTGCCATTCAGTACAATTCGTCCAGTAATCTTTTTTCCGGGGATCGGAATCAAAATAACTGACAAAGGGAATAGAATAATAGAGTGGGGCCAGGTCGTTTTTGCCTGACAGGTCCGGCTGGAATAATGCAAAACGGTATGCTTCATCCGGCAATTCCGGTCCGCAGCTTTGCGTATCCAGATAAGGAACAAACAATAAAACGACCACACTAACGGCCAGTAAAAGCCGTCTTAATAACTTTTTCATATCTCATGATTGATGACTGATGCCAGTGATAAAAAGCAATACGTTTATAATCGGGAATCTTTTCCTCTACCAGTCTAATGGCGGTCTGCAAGGTAGCTGTATCCGGATACTCCATGCGCAGTACATCTCCCGCACGATAATAGTTCTCACCCAGTACCGTATCGGTTTTAATGCGGTAGCGTTGTTTGTCGAGGGCAGCAAATGAAATGGTATCTTCAATGAATTCCGGTCCGTCGTGGACGATTCCTTTGAATTCATCTCCCCTGAACCAGGCATACCAGCCGAATACTGGAAAGGCAATATCCAGTGGCAGCGGATAATCGCCCCCGGAAAGGTATTGTTTCAATGTGTTGATATCAAAGACTGAGTTAAGCGTACTGACGTCTTTGATGTTGCCGAGGTTATAACACATCAGCATTCCCCGGTCAACGGGTGGAACGCCTGTTTTGTCAGGATATTTATAAGGGTATAACCTGATCGTCGCCGATAGGGTATAACCCGGATATAGTTTTCTGATCTCTTTCAGGAAATGAAAATACTTATCCCGCGTAGCGGCTGTCCAGTCACAATCTATCTGGATTTCCTGTTGTTTTGTTTCCACGGGAAGCGAAGCCGGTTTGCCGGATGCCGTATCGCTTATATTCCCATTCAGCTTATTGATCTTGTCAGCCACCCTTCTGGCCAGCTGTGCACAGGCACTGTCCGGCATTCTTTCGAAGGTCCGGTTGGTAATAAAGACTACCGGCGTATAACCGCTCCGGATGAACTGTGCGATTTCATATGCGCCTCTAAATTCCGCTTTGGGTATAGGCATGGAGAGATTTTCGCTCCAGTCTACATCAAATAAGTGCAGGTAAACATGGGATACGCCAAATGTCTGTTTCAGGGAATCCTGCGGATCGCCTGATGGATATCTGTCATAGACTAAATCATAATCCGATTTCCAGTAATAAAAGGCATGTTCGGGCGGTGTACGTTTGGACGTACACGCATTTATTACCAGCAAAATCAGCAGTAGCAACAATACTTTGGAGTGATACATAGATCGGGGGAAAGTGAGATAAATGTACCAAAAAAAGTAATACTGAATTGTTAAAACATCAGGTTCCCGTTGTCAATATCTAACGTAGTTGCCTCGGGTTGTTGTCTGGTGATATATGGAATGGTTTCTACATTGAAAAGACCGCTGGTAGTCAATCCCAGGGCCGCTCCGCCTACTCCGCCCATCAGTCCACCCCAGAAGAGTGACTGGTTCCTGCGATTGCTCGCATCCAGGTAATTGGATATCACAAAACTGTGACCGCTTTTTTCAATTGGGATCAGTCTTTCTTTATAGTATTTATAGAGTTCTCCATCTTTGCAGATACCCCAGGGATTTTCTATAGCCGGACCTGTATTACCATTCGTACTCAGTTCCTGAATGGTCACTCTTCTCTTTTTAATTTCTACGTTGAACTGCTCAACAGAGGGTTTGTTATTCAGAAATTCCTGATATGTTTTATATACTCCTGTCTTATACGTCGTATCCTGTAATATCGGAAGCGAAAAACGGCTCTGTTCATTAGAGATTATATCTGTAGCGGAAAGCGTTGCATTTTCGGCGCCGACATTTGCAGCAGCGACAGATTGGTCCCAGAGCAGCTCAAACGCATTGGCAATGTTCTGATCGTGGGAATGTGTAACGTCCATCCCGCCTTTTATCAATACAGTATCGAGGGAATGAATCAGCTGGTAATGCGCCTTGTCTTTGCTCAGATAGGCATCTGCCTTCAGACGGACATATGCTTTTTCATTCATCGCGAAGGAACGTTCATTGATGCGCAGGTCTTTTACTATCCAGATGAGCTGTGCGCCTGATTCAGTAAATGCCGGTTTGAAATGGTTATCAACAAAAAGTTGCAGGTAAGTATTCCAGGGCTTATCCGGTGCCGCAGCTATTCTCCTGTTGGCGAGTCCTACCTGTACAAATCCAAGGCGAACAGTATCGCCGCAGGCATGGAATACCTGTATGCCTGCAATAGGCACAGATGGCGCCGCTATATCGCCGGGTTGGGAAGACAGTTTTATCTTCTTTACTTTTTCCGGAATATCATTATCTGTCGGGTATTGTGCTTTGGCAGACAGGAATTGCACCAGCAGCAGGCTAACAGTCAGTATATATTTCATGGGTATAAGCATTTTTGCTCCTTAAATATAAGTAATTCGGGCGGGTAAGTTGGGGCTTTGCGGTTAGATTTTGTAAACATTATATATCTTGGCGCAAGATTCCTACGTTATGAACAAGCGAGTGTTTTATGTATCCTTAGTGATCATATCCTGTATCCTGATATTTTCCCAATGTGTCCGTAAAGCGCCGGAAAGCGGCAGTGCTGATATCAGGGGGAAAACATTTGCCGGAGCGGCCGCTTGTGTGAGTTGCCACCGTCAGATTTACGACTCCTATATTAATACAGGACATTTTAATACTTCTGCTCCTGCATCTACTCAAACGATCAAAGGCAGTTTTGGTGCCCATGATAATAGCTTCTCCTACAGCAATGGCATCCGGGTGGCGATGGAAAGCCGGGATAGTGGTTTATTCCAGACAGCCTATGCAGACAGTACCTTACAGGAGATACACCGTTTTGATATCGCTATGGGATCGGGTAGAAAGGCGCAGACCTTTCTGACCTGGAATGCTGGTAAATATTTCCAGTTACCACTTTCCTGGTTTGTACCGGCTAACAGCTGGGCGAATAGTCCCGGCTTTCCTCCCTCCTATCCCAAGTTTGACCGTATGATACCCAGCACCTGTTTTGGGTGTCACAGTTCTGCTGTGGGCATTAAAGACGTGCATATGGAAGGCCGGCATTTGTCGGAGGAGTTTGAAAAGAATCAGCTGGTATACGGTATAGATTGTGAACGTTGTCATGGGCCAGCTGCAGAACATGTGGCTTTTCACACTTCCCATCCGCAGGAGAAAAATCCCATGCATATAACAAAGGTGCGTTCCTTAAAGCACCAGCAGCGACTGGATATGTGTGCTTTGTGCCATTCCGGTTTAGGAACGCCGCAAAAGCCGGCTTTTGACTATAAGCCGGGAGATGCCTTGTCAGACTATTTCTTTCCTGACTTTACCCGTCCTACCCGTGCTGCCGAACTGGATGTACATGGAAAGCAATACCAGCTCTTCACTGCCAGCAAGTGTTTTGTGAAAAGCAATGATATGACCTGTTCTTCCTGCCATAATCCGCATAATAGTGAGCGTAATCAACTGGCGACATTTTCACAGCGTTGTATGAGCTGTCATCAGGCGGGACAACCTACTTTCTGTAAACTGAAAAACGTGTCGGCGGAAGTGTTGTCGAAGAATTGTATTGATTGCCATATGCCGGCCCTGGCTTCCGGTAAGATCACGCTGCTGACCAATGGGCAAACCAGTCCTACGCCGGATTCCATGCGCACGCACCTCATTACTGTATATCCTGAAGAGGCAAAGCGGGTACTGGCCCGGTTTAAATAGCTGTGTGACCGGTATCTTTCAGCATCCTGTTGAGGCTTCTTACAGAAATGCCCAGGTATTCTGACAGGTCTTGTTTTGTGAAATTGATCTGTTGCGATTCAAGGGTGTTCAGTAACTGAGGCAGGATTTCCGCCAGTGTATATAACTGATGACGGGAAGCCTTTTCTGAGATCCTCATCACACGATTGACCAGCTGCTCCAGCACAGCCATATTAAAAGCCGGGATGGTTTCCAGGAAATGCCTGAACTGGGTGCTGGTCAGCGCATATACGGTAAGCGGGGTAATGGCTTCTACCGTACAACCAGCCGTTTTATGACGTATTGCTTCTATTTCCCCGAGTAATTCTCCTTCTCCCAGAAAATCGAGTATATAGTCCTTCTCGTTCTCTTCTGTCATAAAACATTTGATAACGCCTGACTTGATGATATAGACATTTTGCAATGTCTGGTCCTGCATGATCAGTTTTTGTTTTACATCGAGATGGCGGAGTGTAATGGCGCTTTTTGTATGCTCTCCTGCAGAGAGTTCTTTCATCAGCTGTAATAGCGCCAGGTTTGTCTTGATCATAGCTGTAAATGGGACAAATGTCCCAAAAATTGCGTCAGGACCGTTTAATTTCGGACCTGAACATTAAGATAATACGCTAACATATGAAAGTTTTAGTTACCGGGAGCGCCGGACATCTTGGTGAGGGGTTAGTCCGTACTCTACAGGCACGTCGTTATGAAGTGACCGGCGTAGATATACAAGCTTCTCCGTTTACAACATACGTAGGTTCCATCACAGACAGGGGTTTTGTAAAAAGTTGTCTTGAGGGGGTACAGGCGGTGATCCATACCGCGACCTTACATAAACCACATGTTGCCACACATAGTAAACAGGATTTTATTGATACCAATATTACCGGTACCCTGAACCTGCTGCAGGAATCAGTTGCTGCCGGCGTGGAAGCCTTTGTGTTTACCAGTACCACCAGTGTATTCGGAGATGCATTGGTCCCTCCCCCGGGTACGCCTGCTGCCTGGATCACGGAAGACGTGATACCGGTGCCCAAGAATATATATGGTGTGACCAAGGCCGCCGCTGAGGATATTTGTCAGTTGTTTTATCGCAACCACCAGTTGCCTTGTATCGTGTTGCGTACTTCCCGCTTCTTTCCGGAAGAAGATGATAATAAAGGACGAAGGAGCGCTTTTACGGATGATAATCTGAAAGCCAATGAGTACCTGTGCAGACGGGTGGAACTGGAAGATGCCGTTGAAGCGCATATACTGGCCATTAAACGGGCAAAAGCGATCGGGTTCGGAAAATACATCATCAGCGCCACATCGCCCTTTATGCAGGGGCATACGCCTTATTTACGGAGTAATGCCGAATGGGTGGTGCAGGGTGTCGTACCCGCATTCGCACAGGAATACGCCCGTAGGGGCTGGCGGATGTTTAAGGAGATAGACAGGGTCTATGTCAATGAAAAAGCGAGAAAAGAGCTGGGATGGGCGCCTAAATACGATTTCGGATATGTGGTGGAGCTGTTAAAAGCCGACCGGGATTTCAGGAGCCAGCTGACCCGGCAAGTGGGCGCCAAGGGTTATCATGCAGAAACATTTGAAGACGGACCTTATCCGGTATAGACAGGGGAAGGGGACAAAAGGCGATACCGTCCTTTGTCCCCTTTTTTAGAATGGCGTGTTCTGTTTATTTTCCCCGGTGGCAATCCTTGTTTTAGAATGCTGTAGCAAAGAAAGGACACCTGAAAAGTTTAAAATTGTAAAAAAGCGAACAGCGTCAGATTTCAGTTGTATTTTCTAAAAGAGTAGGTTGCAGGAAGCGGGAAGGCGTGACGCCAGCAAATGCCTTGAACTCCCTGATAAAATGCGCCTGATCATAATATCCACATTCATAGGCAATGGATGTAAGGGATTCCTGTGCTTTTCTGACCAGCCCCAGGCTCTTATTAAAACGTCGGATATTGAAAAAGCGCTTGGGGGTGATGCCGATACAATCGAGAAATAATTTCTGGATGTAACGGGCTGATATACCGTGTTGCAAGGCCAGTTGTTCTATATCAGGCCCATCTCCTCCCGGTCCGGCATACCGGCATATACTTTCCACCAGGGAAATTTGGGACAGGTTCTTCCGGGATTTGATCAATTGCCGGACGAGAAAGCTGTCCAGTATACCTATCTTCTGTGCCAGCGTACGCTGGTCCATCATACGGGGATGCAGATCGACTACATCTGCCTTAAAAACGTCTAAAAGGTCTACAGAATCATCCGTAAAGTCAGCGATCCGGTTGGGAAAGAACAGGGCTGTCGCATGGGGATAAAAGCGGGTGACCAGCAGGGTTGTTTGTTTTCCTGCGATGATCCGGGCCGGCGCCGTCAACTGACCAAGTACCTCTACCGGCGGCATGCCGATATGACGGTCGTTCAGTATGGAAACGACTTCTCCTTCCGAGATATTTATGGCCAGCTCCAGGTATCCGCTGGGATAAATAGCATCATTGATACTTTGCTCTTCTGTGGCAAAGACCCAGTAATACTTGATGTAAGATTTTAAGATGTCGGAAGGAAGAAATGTCTGCATTTCCATTCCTCTAATTTACTGAAAATGACAGCAGGGTTGCTGCGTTTTTAAAAAGGCTGATTTTCAATAGTTATTGCTTTCTTTCTCCGTGTTATCCCCTTCTTATACTGTAACTACGCCGTTAATGTTACGTTCCTGAACGAAGCACGAACGTCGTAGGTATAGTATAATGACGATGTAATAGGACATATGGGTGGCATTTACTTCGGTATGCGATATTTTAACTTGGGTATTCAATTTCGCGACTTCAGTCAGATTGGTCCGGCAGGTCTGTCGTATTTGGGGCAAATTGCCCTCATAATTACTAAACGGAACCGATCATGACAAAAAAAATGCATTACGTGTCACAGCTGTATAAAATAGGTAAATTGCTGAAAATCGTTAAAGTTGTACTGTCTGTTTTATCATTAGGCACGTTTTATCTGATATGGGAATCACTGACAAGGCCGGTATCTCACCGCGTTGCTGTCAACTAAAATATCAGCAGATAGGACAGCCTGGTAAACAGTCTGATCTAATTAGATACTATGGCTGCATCCAATTATAAGTTTTTAAGATTATATGGATATCCTATTTTTAGCCTGCTGACGAATCTGATCTTTTTTCTGATCAATCCATACGAGCGCACGTTCAATGCCTGGAGACAATTCACGGTGCTGGATTTTTTCATCAATACCCTGATTTCCCTGCTCTTCCCACTGGCAGTGATAGAAACCGGCATATGGCTGACTTATTTCCTGAACCAGCGGTTACACTGGAAACGGAACATGAAAATGCGTTTTATCGTACAGCTGATCGCGCATATGGCGATTGTGCTGCTGATCGTGGACCTGTTCTTTCGCATCCCTTTTCCGGCCAAATTTGCCTTTAACCAGCTCTTGTACCGGCAATCTTCTATTACCGGGATGATCTTCTGCCTGGTGATCACTTCTATATTTGCCGCAGAATACCTGGTCTTCCGTCTGAACAATGCCCGTATCGAAGCGTCCAAGTTAAGCGAGCTGGCTGTACAGGCACAGCTGGATGCCTTGAAACTACAGTTAGACCCCCACTTTCTTTTCAATAATTTAAGTACCCTCACCTCCCTCATAGAGGAAAACCAGACTTTGTCCGTTAATTATGTGGTAAAGCTATCCTCTATTTACCGCTATATGATGAGCAACCGTACACAAAATACGATCGCCGTTGCGGTAGAACTGGACTTTATCAAAAATGTACTGTTCCTGCACCAGACCCGGTACGGCCAGGCTATCCGTGTGAATATCGCTGCGGAGGTGGAAGGATGGCAGGGGGAAATTGCACCACTGACATTGCAGCTGCTGATTGAGAATGCCATTAAACACAATCAGTTTTCAGGAGATGCGCCCCTGATTATCGATATTTACCTGCAGGAAAAGAAATGGCTGGTGGTGAGAAATAATAAGAAGCCGAAGCGGGTAAAAGAGCCTGGAGCACAACTGGGCCTGAAGAACATTACACAGCGTTACGTCCTGTTATGTGGGAATAAACCCCTGATAGATGACGGTCCTGATTATTTTGAAGTGAAGATACCATTGCTGAAAATAAATACGAAAGACGATGTTGAGCATATTGATCATTGAAGATGAATTGCCGAACGCAGCACGGCTGAAAAAGCTGTTATTGCAGATAGACAGGAATATTGCGATCGTTGGTGAGATACAGACAGTAGAGGCAGCGATCACATGGTTGAAAGAAAACGAACATCCCGATATTATCTGTATGGACATTAAACTGACGGATGGATTAAGCTTTGAGATATTTGACCATGTGACCATAACATCGCATGTCATTTTTATTACTGCATACCATGAGTATGCATTGAAAGCGTTTGAAGTGAATGGTATCGATTATTTATTGAAACCATTGGAAGAGGTACAACTTGAAAAAAGCATTACGCGTATCAAAAACCTGGTGAACTTATCTGCGGCGCCGAATCTGCAGGAAGTGATCAGGAAGATGCAATATAAAGAAGTGGAATATCGTACCCGCTTCCTGGTGTCCTACAGGAATATGTTTATTCCGGTGATGGTGCATCATATTGCCTACTTCTTTTCCGAACATAAATTGGTGTACCTGGTTACTGAACAAGGGGAACGTTATGTCATTGATCAGACGCTGGAAGAGCTGGAGCAGGAACTGAACCCTAAAGAGTTCTTCAGGGCTACAAGACAGTATATTGTCTCTGCTGCCTCTATCCGGAAGATACACCAGACCTTCAACGGGAAGCTGAAGCTGGACCTGCATCCTCCGGCAGAGGAAGTAGTTGTGAGCAGAGAGAAATCTATTGCGTTAAGGAAGTGGCTGAGTTAAAGCGCCTTAAAAGAAGTGGTAGTATAGGGATAACTGGACACCTATCCAACGTTGATAATCATTTTGTGTGCCAAAGCGTTCGCTGATGGTATATGGTGCTTTACCATATCTGAACTTTCTCTGTTCACCAAGATCTTCAAAAATGGGAGGTGGAACATTGTCTGCCTTTTTCCGCAGATCATTGTAATGCACCTGTGCGTGTAAGGTCCATTTTTCTGCAAATGTTTTAGACCATCCCAGACTATAGCGATTCAGTCTTTCCTTCAGATGGATATCGTCTGCTCCCAGAGAATCCAGCATCTGATATTTAATTGTACCAGTGGTAAAGGTGATGTGTAGCTGTTGTGTTTCATTGAGCTTTACCGGAATGCCAGCCCCCCAGCGGAATCTGCCGCCATATGATGTAAATCCGTAAGATGCGATGCCGTACAGGTATCTGAAACCTGTTATCAGCGATACATTGCCATATAATATTTCATCTGCGCTCAGCCCTGCTTTCAGATAAGGTTTGTACCAGTTCACAGTGCCGTCATCATTGTTATTGCTGCTGATAGTAGTAGCGGATTTTGTTGTGCTGTTTCCTTTTGAACTGACAGCAGTTGTATTCACATTAGCTGTTGTTGTTATTGTATTATTACTTGTGGATGTTGTACCTATTGGAGACTTGTTTGTTTTTTTAGCAGCCGGCATTCTGTAGTTAGCGCCTCTTTTTTTGAAATGAGGGCCTTGTTGTGTTTGTGCAAGTGTACGCAGCTTTACTGTAGTGTCACTTGTGGTTATCGTGGGGGTGGGTAAGGCATCCAGTGCGAAAGACCCGTTGTTCTCCGTAGCTGTTTCTGCTGAGTTCCTTCTTGTACTACTTTCGGCAACACGGGCATTCTGATGATTAGGGGCGCTGGGTGCAGGTGTTGTTTTGGATGCTTCTGCTGCCAGCGAATTACGCTTTCCTTCGCCGGAGCGGTTATCCATAAACAGGATATGATCGCCGATGATCTTATAACTCAGGTTCGCCTGCTGTTGTACCTGTTTTAATATGTTGGCTAATTGCCAGTTGCCGGCACGTAAAGTAATCCGTTTCTTCAGTGAGGAGTTTTGCATGTTGAGCGAATACTCCAGCCCTGTTTGTTTTGCAATGGTTTTAGCGAGTGTTGTAATGTCGATGGGCGATGTCGTTATGTTAACAACTGCTTTATCGTATTGCTGGGCGTACAAGGGTGCTGAGAATAACAAAGCGATGAGGCAGTATAGTATGTAGTTAATTCTCTTCTGTGAAGTGGGTCTCATTTGTTTCGGGTTTACGGGTGTATTGAATGTTGAGGGTAGTGGCAATGACTTCAAGTATATAATCCAGGGATTTGTTGTCAAAGTTGCTGGATATTTTTAAAGACGCTATTGCAGGATGATCGATGATGATGTTGGTCTGATAAGCGGTGGAGAGCACTTTACAGACAACAGACATGTCTTCGTTCTCAAAGTGAAACACACGGTCATATCTTATATGCTGGTCGTGTTTGCTATAGATAGCTGTTTGTCCGCCGGCAACAGGTAATGTATCCTTGCTGGTGTATAGGAGAATCTTCCCTGTAAGCACCTTTACAATAGTGGCAGTATCGTTTTCCGCTACATTAAAAGCAGTACCGAGGACTTTTATCTGCAAGCCGCCGGCAGTGATGATAAAAGGTTGTTCCGGGATGCTGTGAATATCGAAACCAGCCCTGCCCTGCAATGAAACATGCCTTTCTGCTGCTGCGAATGTTTCCGGGTAAGTGAGCGCACTGCTGGCCAGGAGTGTCAGGTCGGAGCCGTCAGGCAGTTTGAGCTTTCTGGTTTCATTGGCAGTAGTAGTCACCGTATACTGGCGTACAGGCCTTAGCAGTATGGCCAGGGAAATAACGATCCCTGTCAGTACAGCGGCTGCAGCGGTCCAGGTAGCGATCCTGATACGTCCTGGACGACTACGTTGTGGTAGTGGCTGCATTTGCTGCCATGCGACCCTTGCGTCCTGTATGACATATGGATGCGCGCTTGTTGCGTTCCAGGCAGTACGCAGGGCGTTAAACTCTTTGTTATTGGCGTCATTGCGGCCTCTCCAGTCGTCAATGGTCATGGCTTCTTCGGGAGAGGCTTCTCCGGAAAAATACCTGGACAGGAGTTCATCTGTCACGTTCATATTTTCAGCTTTTTGTGCCATACTTAGTGAAAGAGAGTTTTCAGGACGGAGATCAGTTGTGCACTGATGATCAGCCAGCTGAAAGTTCGTTCTGACAGGACCGTTCTTAAGGTGCGTAATGCCTTGCCCATCTGTGCTTCTACTGTCTTTACGGAAATCTGTAGTTCTGCTGCGATCTCGCTGTAGCTCTTTTCTTCGAATCTGCTTTTAAAGAATATTTCCCGGCATCTGTCAGGCAGGGCCTTCATGGCTTCCAGGACTTCTTTTTTCATATCAGCAAAAACGATCTGCTGTTCGATATCCGTTGTGCTGATCGATGACATGCCGGCGAACCTGTCGTAATGTTTTCGCCTGATCTTCCTGCTTTTGATATGATTCAAACAGTGGTTATGGGTGGCTGTGTAGAGATAAGCCTTTACAGATTGCCGGATCTGCAGGCTTTCTCTTTTCTGCCATAGCTGGATAAAAACTGCCTGTACTGCATCTTTCGCCTCATCATTATCCTTCAGGATAGTATACGCATAACTGTGCAACACCTCAAAGTATTCAAGGAAGTACTGCTCAAGTAAGGCACTGTCTGTTTTAAGGTCATTTAGTGGTTCCAATGTGCCGTAAAAGTGTTTTACCCGAAGGTAGACAATGCACAAAGAGAAGCACCCTTACGCGGGCTGGAAATTTTTTTGACCGCATAAGGGTATTGTCTTTTTGAGATTGTCAACTCACAGACCCCTCATTCCCTAGTTCAATAAAGAGCAATGGTAGTAGATGCCCATTACTCTATAATGTTATAGCCTGACCATAAGATGGCGGCTTTCATTGAATCTCAAACGCAATACGGGATGGAATTTTATATTCCGTCCCGTTACTTTTTAGGTTGATAGTGATCGTTTTGCATACAAATTACCTGCGAGACCCCTGAGAGCAGGGGACTGTTCCATTTTTAATGGACTTTGTTTTATATTCGGGGATAATTTAATATATACTGTACTGTACGCATTTATTCCGGTGAATACCGCATATCCCTATAATTTAAATATCTATGACAAGAGGAATTCTACTATTTTTTATCAGCATTGCCGTAACAACTACCTCATTTGCGCAGCAGGACTCCACCGTTGCCGACAAAATTAAACTGGAAAGAGACCAGCAGCTAAGAGAGCTGAATGACAAGCTTAAACTGAACGAGGGCGAGATCAAAGTACTGAAAAGCGAACTGTCCGGATTGAATGACAAGGAGGCGAAACGAAAAATGAGCGCTATGGAAAGTCTGCAGGTGGCCCTGGATAGCAGACTGGCCATATTGGAGAAAACACCGAAGATCAGGGTCGGGCTGAACGGACAGCTGGCATTTACCGAGTTGCTCAGCATACAGCGTGATGTGCAGCCGGCTGACCTGTTTTTAGCTTCACAGCAGTTCTTTACACAGCTGGGCGCTGTCAGCAATCTTCAACAGTATAAAGATTTCAATGACTGGAAGACAGAATATGAGAACTGGTATTCAAAAAAAGGCCGTGGCGATCAGATGTTTGACTTTCTGAACTCATCGCTTTCATTGGTGACAAATGCTGCCAACAGGGTGCCTTTATACGGTTCTCTTGTGCAGACAGTATCATCTGGTGTGAATACCCTGGTAATGTCTTTCGGTAAAGAGAACAGGGAACTGAAAGGCAAAAGCCCTTCCATGTTGCGATTACTCAATGTGGCCAGTCAGTTTGAGCAGCAGAAATCTGTGATCGACTATGAGTGGACAGCCATCACGAAAGAACTGAGTCAGCTGCAACAGGAGAACCAGGACTTGCTGAGCCAGCAGTTGTCTTATTATGGGCTGGATAGCGAAGGGTATAAAAGGGAGTATTTATCCACTACACTGGACCGTAAAAGAGAGCAATATAAGAATGAATGCCGCTTAGCGATTGCCAGAAGAATACAGTCGATGGAAGCGGATAGTCTGACGAAAGGAAAGTGGTCAGGTCAGGTAGAAACGTTTATGTATAAGGTACAGTCGCTGCGTATGCGCTTTGGTCAACTGACTGCGCGTATGATGATCAACATCGACAGGTACAATGAGCTGATAACCGATTATTCAGATAGTAATAAATTCCCTGCTGAGTTTACCGCGAAGGTGGGCGAACTGAAGGAGAAGTTGTCTTTCGTGAAAAAGACCTTCGGCAATTCCTTCAATCCAGCGAAATATATTGAAGATTCGGCGGTAATGTATATAGGAAGCAATACTGCCGAGACGGGGATATAAGGCATTCTTTTATCTTTGCGGTATGTCGCATCCGTTACGAGTACATATTGAGTCGGTCTGTAAGCTGACAGACGATGAGTTTGACTATGTTCTGTCTCACTTTACGCCTGTGAAATATAAGAAGCACAGTACACTGGTACGCGAGGGAGACATAGTGAAGCATGAGTATTTTGTGTTGAAGGGATGTCTCAGGGCATATATGACAGAGGCTAGTACCGGGAAGGAATTCACTTACCAGTTTGCCGCTGAGGGATGGTGGATTTCAGAGCGGGAGTCAATTGTTAAACAAATCCCTTCGAATACGGTTATTGAGTGCCTGGAGGATTGTCAGTTGTTGTCTATTACAGCGGAAAACCGGGATAAACTGGCAAAAGAAATGTGGAAATATCAGCACTATCTATTGACTAAGTCGAGTCTGGGTTATGTGGCTTTACAAAAAAGGCTGCAACTGATGATCATGGGCAGTGCGAAGGAGAGATTTGAGAATTTTGTAAGACAATATCCGCATTTATATAGCCGTATCCCGAAGATGCATATTGCTTCTTTCCTGGGAGTGTCCCGTGAGACCATAAGCCGTTTATACCGCAAATAACGACACATTTGTCACAATTTTTAAGTGACAAAGGTCCTTCCAAAGGGAAGCGTACGGTTGGAAATTTGTGCTATAAATTTTAAAGCAATGAATTTTCTGCGAACATTTTCCCTGAGAGGAACATTGACATTATTACTACTGGGCGGCATATTATCTGCGAAAGCACAAATAACTGGTTCACCGGCGCAACCGGGATATTATAACATGCAGTTGGGAGACTTTCGTGTAGTGGCACTTTCAGATGGTACCATCCCGCTGAATATGCGTACCCTGTTGCATGAAGCAAAAAAGGGAGAGATCAACACATTGTTGCAGCAAAACTGTCTTGATACGGTAGTGGAGACTTCTATTACCGCTTATCTCATTTTGAATGGCGACCAACAGGTCCTGGTAGATGCCGGTTCGGGTAGCTTCCTGGGACCAACACTGGGTAAACTGTTATCCAGACTGGCAGCCATCGGCGTAAGGGCGGAAGATATCGATGCGGTATTGCTGACGCATCTGCATGTGGATCATGTCGGCGGATTGGTAAATGAAGGTAAGATGGCCTTTCCAAATGCGATACTTTATATCAGCAAGCCGGAGGCGGATTTCTGGCTGACAGCGGGAAATAAGGCAAGCGCAAATAAAAGAGCAGAACCTTTCTTTGACCTCGCCCAGACAACAATACAGCCTTACCAGCAGGCCGGTAAAGTAAAGACGTTTGTACCTGGCTCCCAGCTGTTACCTGGCATTTCAGCCGTACCAGCCGTAGGACATACACCAGGACATAGCTTTTTTGTACTGGAAAGTAAAGGACAAAAACTGGTATTCTGGGGAGATGTGATCCATGCCGGTGCGATACAGTTTGCGGACCCTGCGGTGACGGTCGACTTTGACGTGGACCTTGAGGGAGCTGCAGCTGCCAGAAAGCAGACGTTTGAAGATGCTGTGAAACAGGGCTACTGGATTGCGGCGCCGCATTTATCATTCCCTGGTATCGGACATTTGAGACATGTAGGAAAAGCGTATCAATTTATACCGGCGAATTATGCTGAGATATTTGCAGGTAAATAAGAAAGATGTAGCAATAAGTAAAAGGTGATGTTCTGCGGAGCATCACCTTTTATTATGAATAGTCGTCTAAAAGTTATTATTTTGCAATGAATTATGCCAGAATGTAACATTGTTGCCCAAATGACTGTAACCTGTACGTCTCATTGTTTCCGTAATTAAATACAGAAGTGCGGTATGTCTGATTCGCCAGCTCTTCTGATTAACATTGGAAAGTCATGATATGTTTGTTCGTAACGTGCATGCAATTTTAACGTGAACTCCCTGTACCCGGTAATTGCGACCGTTATACGTCTTTTAGCAATGCGAGAAAAAATCTGGCCTATTTGCCTGAACAATTTTGTAAAATCTTAAGACTTTTATCTCCTTATCTATGAAACGAATTTTCATTTTTGCGTTTTCTTTGTTGTCATCAGCTGCTTTTGCGCAGGAGAACTCATTTCCGGCAACCGGCTCTGTTGGGATTGGTACGAACGGTTCTACCCCCTATGAGAAATTACATGTTCAGAATGGTAACATTTTTCTGAATAGCGGTAATCTGATAAATGGTCTTGGTTACAATTATTTTTATCACAGCGGTCATAACCTGGTTGTTGGTAGCCGTCCAGGCCTTTATACGCATAATACCCTGATGTTACGTCCGGGAGGTTCTACCAGCGGGGCGCTTAATTCGACGTTACAAATGTTTGTCACGCCACAGCCAAACCTCTACACATTGAGAGTACAGTTAAAGGCGGAAGGTGTATCTTTTCTGAATGGCGGTAATGTCGGTATTAACACAGAAACACCAGCTGCACGTCTTGAGGTCAATGGTCAAACGATGGTCAGTGGTGGCAGTAATCTGATATTGAAAGCTCCTGATGCGGCGCCAGATGATCCGGGAGATCTGTTCTTTTCAGGTAATACAGGGACTGAACTTGCCAGGATACACGTCCAGCCGGGTACCGGAGAACTTCGGTTTTCTCTAGGCTCACCTACTTCTGCGAAAATGACAATTTTAAAGAATGGAAATGTAGGTATCGGCGCCACGCCGAAGGATGAATATAAGCTGGCAGTCGCCGGTACGATTGGCGCCAGAAAAGTAAAAGTGACAACTGAGACCTGGGCGGATTTTGTTTTCCAGCCGGAGTATAAATTGCCAACTTTGTCAGAAGTAGAAAGTTATATTAAAATACACCAACATTTACCTGAGATACCTTCTGCTGCTGAAGTAGAGGAAGATGGTATCGATGTTGGAGAAATGAATAAGAAATTATTGCAAAAAATAGAAGAGATGACGTTGTACCTGATTGAAATGAAGAAAGAGATCGGAGAGTTGAAAGAAAAGAATGAACAGCTGGAGAAAGAGGTAAGGAATGGTAAATAATTATTCGTATAAAAAGTGGCAGTATCAATAAAGATGCTGCCACTTTTTTTATAGGTGTTCTCACCTCTGGCTTTTATTTTAATCTGCCGATGTTGGATATGGTGTAGTTACATAAGTAATGTCAATTACCATGCTTTTATTTTGTACATCTCCCCAGCGTTCATTTGTGTTGGAACGGATTGCATCTCCATTTCCGGAGACTATTACCGCCAGATTGAGCCGCTGATTAGCTGATCCTGGTTGTACCTGACTATCAGCAAAGCTGGTGCCGTAATATCCGCTATAATAGGTCACTCCGAACGGTCTTACCGGGAACGGTAATCCCTTTATAAAGATCAGGTAAATAGATTGTGGATAGGGTACCTCCACTATCTGGAATTGCAGACTCACACGTACATTATTCCCGCTCCTTGTATAATAGGCATTGACATATCTTACAAGCGTGTTCAGTTCTCCGAAGTCGGGTGTCCATGTACCTTCTGAAAATTGATTGTTCAGCTGTTGATAGGTTACAAAATGTCGTGGACCTGTCGCATCGCTACCAGATACATTACCAGTAAAAATGCCATCACCAGCGACGCCCAGTTTGGCTTCCGGTGCTGAATTCCCTATGAGTACATGGCCGCCCTGTACGCCAAACGCATCGTTAAGTAATAAGGGCGACCCGTTTAATGCTAGTTTTGTATATCCGCCTCCGGGGTTTCTGTCAAAGGAGAAGATGCCTGCAGCGTTAGCTGCGTAACGTAATTCTAACCCTTCGCCATTATCAGGATCGCTGCCGGCGCCTGTTATGCGTATGCCGTTGTTGGTGTCAGCCCCATTTTCAGTAACAGCCTGTAAGGTATTACCGGTGTTGCTGATGGCCCCTTCTGTTGAAATATGAATGCCTGCACCGGCAGTAAATGCTGCACGGGCACGTTCCTTTGTAAAATATTCGTTTTGCTCTTCCGGTATATCTTTCGTGCTTAGTTGTACCGTTATGCCACTCTTACCGTTTATGCTCTGGACTGATATGCCGCTTTTGATCTCTTTCCAGTCAGCGAGTACGGTCGGATCATCAGCAGATAAAATGAATGTTTTAGCGATATCGGTCCTTACAGCAACATCGCCACGTTGTGCATCCAATGCCAGCATGGCTGTTTCATCTGCTACTGTCATTACATCGGTGATAGCAATGGCTGGCAGATATTCTGCAGGTACTTTATTGTTCTCATCCAGTATCACTGCTTTGTACAGTTGCCCCTGTAATTTGGCGAAGGCGGTCAGTATAGTATCTGCACCGCTGATGTATTCCTGTGTAACAGGAATATCAATACCTTCCAGCACTTTTGCAATGACCGCGTCGTTATTCAGTAGCAGCGCATCATAAGTTCCGCTTACTTCTCCGTCGTAGGCAGCATTCTTTAACAATGCCTCGTTTGATAGTTGCTGATAAAGATTGAACATCGCGGAATATGTCTCCTGATCTGCTTTCTGGTTCAGAATGTCTCTGAGTGACGCTACATTATCTATTGATATCTGATCTTCTGATTTGTGTATGTAACTATCCAGCCAATCCCAGAATTGATTCTGGACGGGATATGCGCCTGTTACAAACCAGCTTTTAAGTTTGTTTCTATCTTGTATGGGCATAGGATTAAATTTTCTTGCTACGATTTGTAACAGTAAGGCGGAACGGCTTTATTTCAGGCCGTCCCGCCTATAGATGGTGAGCTGCTTTTACGCAGGAAGAGGTGCAGGATATCTCCGCAGTCCATCAAAGGGCTCATTCTCACCTACCAGACGATTTGAGCCACCGGCCTCTTCGTCAGTGAAAGGTGTATGTGCGATCCTTTTAATGAACATCTTCTGATAGTCCCAGTCTGCTACCGGTCCTGCCCACGCAGTTCTTACGTCTGTGCGCCATGGACGGCGTGGATCGGGCTCAGAAGGGAACCAAAGGCCTATTGACCATCTTCCCGCTACATCAGGTACAAAGTGTTTATTCACCTGTATCATTTCGCCATCTACATAAAATTCAACCCTGTCTGCATACCAGTCAAATCTGAATTCATGGAATTCGTCATCCCAAACATCTTTGCCGATGTTGGTCAGCATAGAAAAGAATTCATCTTCGAAAGGATTGTTGTAGGTGATCAGTCCTCTACCCTCTCCAATCTCACCTTGCCGGTTGGTGCAGATGATATTGTCCTTCTGTGGCTGATGTACACGTTGTATCTCATTATTTACCTTCGTCCAGCTTTCCAGCAGTTGTGGTGCGGCGGTATTATTGAGTTTCCAGGTGCCATTGTTTGATGGGTCTTCATCACTTTCTACTGCTACCAGCTGGCCTTCCCATGTCATATGGTAATGAGTGGCGAGCATTTCTTCAACATTGTAGAAAATGTAGCTGGCATTATTGCTGGGAAGGTCCATATTGATCTGGTTATCCTCCACTACATAATACCCTAACTGCAAATCGCCCTGCCTGTGTAAGCCTCTTGCCAGTACCTGATCATAGCGTGTGTCCCGTGGATATACTTTCCCATAGAAAGATGTCCAGAAACTTGGCGCCACACCTATATCGCGGGGTAGTTTGGCTTCCACTACATAGCGGCCATAACCATAATAGTCTTTCGATTTGATCATTGCACCAACCCTTGTAGTCCATGGAAGACCAAATGATGGATCACGCTGATCATTATGATATTGGCCACCACCACCTTGTCTATATCCCCGGGAGCTTCCCTTATACTGGTCTCCGTGTGCTTCGAGCACAAGCTGCCCGTTTTGGGTATAGATGTGTTTTTCCGATACGCCACCATTTGCGCCGCCCCATCCTGTCGCCATTGGATAGTAGAGATCTTTGAAATAATATTCTCCCCCTCCTTCGGGGCTGAAATCCATTTCTATCGGATACTGTACTTTTTCAAGCGGTAGTATGTTAACCTCTATCTTTCTTCTTGTGCCAAGACTGTCCTCGATGTAAAACCACTTGCGGCCGGCAGGTGCATCAGATGGTAGTGAACAAAGGATATAGTTCTTATCTAATACGACCAGGTTTTTTGTCGGGATGGTATACTTATTCTCCGCATCATAATAGTCTTCCAGTATGCCAACCGGATAAGGTGGGCGGAGATATTTTTCAGCGATAATACTATCTATATTCAGTGTTGTATAGTAGTACTTATTGAAGACACCTCCGGGAGAGCCGATACTCACAGAGTCAAGCATCCATATGATATTGGGTATAGTGGCTGTCGTGAATTTTCCTGTAGAGGTATCGGAGGCGTTTAACCACATCTTTGAAGCAGCAATATCGGCAGGACGGGAAACGAGTACCTGGTTCCATTCGCCCAATTTGATCGGTTCAGTACTTACGATCTCCTGGATGGTTGCGTTCCTTTGCTGTGCCCAATGCACTTTTTTGGTTTCACAGTTTACATATACTGACACACCATCTATGTTTGGCGGAGCGCCAAAGGAGATCAGCGGCCATCTGCCGGTTGCTGGCAGATCTGCTGCATCTACATAGAAATGGAGCCCCAATGCATACTGCGTTTTCAGCCCTTCCAGGAATCCCGCATCCATTGCAAAAATTACATAGTCAGACGGGGTCTGTAACTTAATACCTGCTATATCCTGTTTTTTCTCAAACACGGCGTCAACGGACAGAATTGCATCGTTATAATTCTCGAACCAGTCTGCGGCTGTATAGTCCAGGCTGTAATAAGCGCCGGATTTGGGCGGTAACATCGCTCCCCTGATATTGCTATCTGCGGTGTACATCAGGTCGGAATTGGGATAATAGGATGGCGTGAATGGCTCGGTCTCAAATGTACCGGGTGTTGTAAACACCATATCAAACTTTCCACCGGCGGGGTCGTTGTTCAGGACGCGCAGAACATAGTTTGTTTCTTCTTCCAGGTCGTTGATGATGGGCGGATTTAATATTGTACCATCAGCGTGTACCTGCAGTGCATCTGTAATAGTTGTATAGTAGCTCTCATCGTCCTCATCACTTTTCTTTCTGATGCGCAGTGTCATCAGCTGTGTTTGTGATGGTGCTTTGCCGGGCTCCCAGTTTATTTTTTTTAGCTCAAAGTTCATTTTAGGTAGTTTAACAGAATGACTAAACGAAACTTTCCAGTTCAATACCAGCGATAGTGCCAGGGTTGCCTGATGCACCTTTTGTCATGTATAATCTGAACCAGCTATTTGTCTCCTGGTCAAATTTCTCATAGACTTCTCCGCCACCTTCTATAGAAGGGCATATGATCTGGGTACCTGGCAGTGCGTCGGGATACTGTATGTTCAGTTCTTCATCAGACAGGGATAACAAAACATCCGGCCTTCTTATTTTGACTCCGGCGGCAGTCATATCCTGCACTTGTTGGTACAGGATAAGATATGCTTCCAGATCGGCCTTGGCGGCAATCAGACTACGAAGTCCGGCTATGTTGTCGATTTCCAGTTGGTCTTCTGACTTATGCACAAAGCTGTCAAGCCAGTCCCAGAACTGGTCCTGTGTAGGATAATCTCCTGTCTGGAACCAGCCTTTTAGTTTATTACGTTCACGTATTGCCATGTTGTTATAATTTCATTATCCAGAGCGTAACAATGTAAGGCGGACGGTTTTCGTGCGATTGTCCTGACCCTGTGTAGGTCGTGTCAAAGGTTTGCATGAACTGCCAGCTATCTCTGGAAGAGTGGATGTAATAATAATTATCTGTTCTGTCTCCGGAATCATCAGGCCATCCTCGTGCGGAGACTTGTTTGTTACCTGTGTGCATGTGAGGTGGCAGCTGTGCAACAGAGAGCGTTACAGCTTCCTGTCCGCCGATATTACCGACGGTATTGTATTCACCTCTGGACGGATCATAACCAACAGGGAATCTGCTGCCGCGATTTCTGGTGCCGTTGTTACCGTTACAGATAGCCCAGCCTGTTCTTTCATTTCTTCCCAGGCCAGTGCCATCAAAGTTTGTTTGTATATAGGCGGTGCTGCAGTCCACTTCAATGATGTCCCCTCTTTTCCATACGTTCAGTACCTGTTGTGTAAGACGGTTGTCCAGTGAAGCGATCACGCCTTTCAGTCCTATCAGCGTTTCTATACGTTGGAGGCTGCTGTAATTGATGCCGCCTGCTGCAAACCTTGCCTTGCGGGTAAAATAAACAGTGCGGCTCACCTGGTCAGCAAAGAGCCGGTCTTCTGTTATGTCTTCAATGATCCAGGTTGATTGTTTAGGACCGCCTGTGAAGGGAATCAATTCGCCGTTATAGCTGATCCATCCGTTGGCCACATTATTGCCGGTTTCTTCCATACCTGACACTATTACGGCGCTGCCAACAAGCTTGGCCAGTGCGCCCAGTGCATCCCGGTATGACTGCTGCATGAAGTCCAGCGTGTACTGGGTCATAGGAAACCCGCCGAGGTTTGTGAGTTGTTCTACTTTGTTCATACTTTTTGAATTTTATATCGCTTGCCGGCCAGCTTGTAATTGTCGATCAATGCTGTCATTTCATTTTCATTGAAGGTCAGATCTGGCGGCACCAGCACAAAGAAATCGACGGAGTCGCTGCCTATTTCATCATCTGTAAAGAGATATACCGGTTTATTTTCTTCTTCCTTGTAGATGTATAATGGTTTGAGTTCCTGGTCCTGATAGAGATATTCGGCATCATAGACCAATGCATCTTTAATGCGGATCCTTCGTCCTGATATATCATATCTGTCGTTCAGTAACTTTTCCATATATACCACCTGTGGGGTGATATAGAGCCGGTAAAGGTTTGCGTCCCTGTTGCGCCTGAACTGCTGGTATAGGTAGTTTACGGGATTTGTTAAAGCCTGTAGCCATGCTACCTGTTTCATCTTCCTCATCCTTGGCGGCACTAAGAGCCTGACGAGTTTTGGAAGATCTACCTCGAATAATTTACTCATATGATTGCGCTTTGTGGGGTATACGAGATCTGCAGATCGGCGTCATTCAGTATCCTCAGGTAGCCGGCATCAGGACTGTATTTCACGTCAAATGCCGTATAAGGAAGCGCGCCGTATCTTGCCTGTGCCTGCACAATATGAGGGATCACCACACCATCCACCTGTTGTAATGCGTCTACGAGATAGGCCAGCACCATTGTACCGTTGAAGGGAAGGTTTTTCAGATAGTCCTTTATTTTCTTTCCCACAGGATTTGGATCAGTACCATCGAGTCTTGCGCCTGTGTTATCAAGCACGAGCGGATTGTAGTAGATGTTCAGCGTCAGTTTTAAGTTGTCGGCTGGCAGACTTTCTATGATGAGTGGATTAACGCCTGCATCTTTAATACGGTTCATGTACGCTTCGAAGGAAGCCAGCTGTATATTGCTGAGTGCATCCAGGTCGTCAGATACTACTCTGGCGACTTTGAGCCGTAAGCCTTTGGCCTGTTCTACTACTGCGCTGAAGGCGATGATCTTTCTTCTCGTTACTTCGTCTTCAGTGAGGCTTGTATTATTGTAATAGTCTTCCCCATCGACGAGTTCAGAGCCGTACTGAAAGTCTTTTGCTTTATTGGCATACCAGCGTAAACTGTGTGGCGCTTTTTCGTTGATCAGTGTGTTTACCTCGTTTTTATGGAGATCGAACAGGTTTTCAAGCGCCCATACCGTTACTGCCACGATGTATGTCCACATTCGCCACACAGCCGTTTTGCTGCTGCTGTTCAGATCAGTCAGTCCGGCAGTTGCTGTGATCCTGCTGATCATATCGTTCTGTATTTCGGAGATTGTTCTTGCCATAATAGTTTTTTACTCTTGTTTTTGACTTACACGCAGGTCTACCTGTATCCCCATGTAACCGATGCCGCCTTTGATAGCTGCTTCGTCTTCGGTAGTGTAAGCATTGGCGGGTATTGCACCTTCATCTCTCAATGTCTGGAATGTACGGCGGTCAATGATGGCCCTGTCAGGGACCCATAGCGTGCTGCCGGATTTGAGGTCGTCGGTAATACTTATGCCATTCGCGATCGCAAAGTCGAAGAGGGCGTCAATGCCGCCTTTCAGTTGCATGGAGAGGTCCAGCAGGCACTGGTGGGGTTTTACATTAACTGTTTCCATAAGTAGCATCAATATTTAGCTGACCGGTATCTGTGATGTTGATCGCTTTTACTTCCATGCCGTCAGCAGAGAATTGTCTGCGTATCTCCAGCAGCAACGCCGATGTGTTGTTGTCCTGCAGGAAGCTGAAAGCATCGACCCCGACAGTGGGGAACTCTTTTATGTTCCCTCTGTTGTTGATCAGTAGCAGCTCCTGTTGTTGCAGGTCGCTGTATCCGATTGTCAGGTCGCCTCCATGTATATCCAGGTCCAGGTCTTCCTTTAACAATATATCTTTCATGATAGAGTACCGTTGAATACACCGGTTACCGGACCATTAGGCGCCGACAGACCGGCGGTGTAATTAATCTGGGCTGTTTTGACGTAGGTGTCCACTGCTTCTGCGAGCTTGCTGCAAAGCGTGTCCAGTCCCTGTTCTTCGTCAGTATCTGCGTCTCTCATACTTTTGAAAGCATTTTTGATACTTTGTTCCAGTCCGCTTTTGTTCAGGGGCATATGATTATTTTAAAAGTTTAGCTAATCGGTCTTTGATAGCTGTAAATGCGGCCTTATTCATCGGTGCGTAGATCGTGATGATCTCATCTAAGAGGTCGTCGAGGCATTTCTTCAGGGTATCATCGCCAGCGCTTACTTCGAGACCGTCTTTATCGAGCTCCAGGTATTTTTCGCCGACCTTGCATTTTATCATCTCCGGTTCCTGCATACTAATTAGCACATAGTTGTTGCTCTTGTTGATCCTTGCGATCAGCACACTTGTTTTTTCAGCCGGAAATGTGAGCATACCCTTATCGTCTTCTTCGATGACGGAACGCAGGCGTACGTTGGGTATTTTCAGCCCTTCAAAGGTGATCACATCAATGGTCCCTTTCGCTTTATCCGACGTTTCAACCTGTGCAGGTATGATAGTGGCCTTTTCCATGCCGAGGTTCCTGAGTCCTTCGATCAGTTGTGCCTGTTGTCTACTCATTTTTTGCTTATTTTAACGCCTATGTCGCAGGTCCTTCTGCCACCACCTGTACCAAATTTTACTTCAGTACTTTCTATCAGGTAAGTGCCTTCACGATCTTTGTAATTATCGTCCCGAAGAATCACTCTGTAACCAGGTAGTGCAAAGGGTTCCAGGAAGCCGGTGATTTTTCCTTCATAACCGTTATATCTAAAGTCACCTAATTTTGATTCGGCTATTTTGTTGAGCTTCTCTTCGGTGTTGATGTGTTGAACATAGATGGTCCTGATCGCTCCGCTGCTATCACCTGCTTTTCCTTCAATGGGTTTATTGTGGTTATCAAAGGAGACGGCTTTGATCTGGATTTTTACGTCTTCGGCTCTTCTGAATTTCAGCTGGTCATCTTTCACCAGGTTACCACCGATCTCGTATTTGACATGAGCACTATCAGGTTGCTCAATAAAGGCCAGGCCGGCATACAGTTCGTCTTCTGCAAAATAAACGGTGAGATAAAGATTTTTTTTGATCCAGTCCAGTGCTTCCGTTCCACTGAGGTTTCCCTCGGAGAACTGCTGCACGTCCATGTCAGGTATGCTCTTGCTCAGCTTGATATCAGTCCCTTTTATAAGTGTCGCCAACAGGTCTTTCAACTTTGTTGTTTTATTTTTCTCTGTTGCCCAGAGAATGTTCTTGCGCCTTAACTGCCAGCTGTAACCTTCACATTCGATCTCACAGGGAGTAGCGGCGTTCACTCTTTTTATAAAGCCTTTAAATTCCCGCTGGAGATTGTTATCATATCCCAGCCATATTTCCACCTGGTCGCCTTCCTGGAAGGTAGCAGCCGTTAATACAGAGGCCGGGGGATTAGCCGCGTCAGTCTGTAAACGGGCAGATGCGGGTAACGTAATGGTGGCGGTGTCGACGAAGGAATAGATACTTCTTTTTATTTTTACATCTGTTACTGAGAAGAGCTTGTAATTACCTATTATGATTTTACATGTGAGTGAGAACATTATTTAAGAATTAAATTAAATGGAATGTCGCTGAGCAAGTTCATTTCATATGTCTTGACGTTCTGCACACCACTTACTTCAGGCCAGGTCAGATCAGTGATGACCACACTCATTTCGTTAGTAAGAATAATATTCGTCAGGGCGCTGTTGATCGTAAGGGATTTATTTTGTTTATAGAGCGCGTGTATCTTTTGTATTTGTTCTTCAGGGTAATTATTGTTCTCCGTGATGATGATGCCTTTAATATTGATCTTATAATCTTCCTGTCCGATCAATTCTTTTACGGTGCCTACGCGGCCTACGAGGGCGGTTTCAACAATGGTCTTTCTGTTAGTGATGCGGATGACAGGATTGGGAAGTTCTACTGATCCCAGTGTTACCGGCATGAAATAGGGACGGCCAAATAGTCCTTTGGAAAAGTAATTGGCCTGTGTGTTTGATTGTTGAGCTTGAATGGCCACATCAAAGACGGGAGGCTGATAGCCCCATGATTCTCTGAAGATCTTTTTTATATCGAAACTTGCTGCCATAGTTAAACTGGTATTGCGTTAGCACTATTTAAAACCCGGAGCAAAGCTTCTGTCACCATTTGCTCCATATCATTTACGCCTTCCTGTACAGTAGTGGCGCTGATGTTGATATCATCAAAAAGCTTTTGCAGATTGATAATGATATTGCGGGCACCGCCACCTGTAATGCCTTCTACTTTGTCCTTGGCGTTGCCTAATCCACCTGCCTGTTCGCCTGTTTTACCTAGCGAGTTATAGTCGCCTGTCGGTTTCATCCTGGTTGCAGGAGTAGTAGCGGGCATCAGGCTTTTCAGGGATAAAGGTTTCATGTTTACGCCGTCGTCAAATCCTTTGGAGAAAGCAGCGCCTAATTTTCCTGCATTTTCAGCAGCATGTTTTTTTGCGTCTACTCCTACCAGGTCTTTTACGGCGCTTTTGCCTGTTTCCCATGCCTTGCTCCATTCTCCCTTGAACATATACATGATTGCCTGTCCAAGGCCGGAGATACCGCTGATCATTCCTTTAATCCTGTCGATGACATAATCTTTTATCAGCGAACCGAAGGCTTTCAACCATTCCCATACACCAACGACTGCTCCTCTGAATCCTGAGAAGGTGTTCCATGCATAGATAATACCTGCTACGAGTGCGACAATTCCTGCGACAACGAGTCCGACCGGATTGAGGCTCATTACGAGGTTAACAGCACCTTGTGCTATTGCCCACAGTTTATAGCCAAGCAGGGCCCCACCGATCACTGTAGCTAAAAATCCTACCAGTGATGAATGTTCTGCTATCCAGTTGGCGGTAGTCTCAAGGAAGGCCGCCATTGGTATGAGGGCATTGTTGACAAAATCTGTCGCAACTGGTAGCAGCGCGGTGCCCAGTGTTGTACCAGCATTTTCGAGGCGTTCGGTGAATGCCTGCCATCTTCCGGCTGCTGTTTCACTTTGTGCCTGCATGGCGCCGAAGAATTGTCCGCCGGGGCCTGTTGCTGAGATGAGAGAGTTTGTCAGCTGATCTGTGGAGATCTTTCCGGCATCCAGGTCTCTTTGTAACCTGGTCATTGATATGCCTGAGGTCCTGGATATTTCTTCCAGTGGATTGAAGCCCGCTTTCACAAGGTCAGACATGGTTTCAGAGGTCAGTTTGCCATCTGTCTGTACCTGACTGAAGGCGGCGGTCAGCGAGTCGAGCTTTTCTTTGTTACCGCGGCTTGCATCACCTAAAAGGCTTAGTGTAGGAACGACGTTGGCCGCTGCTGTACCCGATGCCAGCAATGCTTCTGCGTTTTTCATCAGGTCACTGCTGCTGAAGGGAGTAGCTACCCCCATTTCCTGCAAGCTACCTATCAGTGCTTTTGCCGTGGTAGCGCTGCCGGTGAATTGTTGAAAGGCCACCTGTGTCTGTTGTAGGTCCATCGCCATTTTGAGCATGGCTGTTCCACCCTTGATGATACCATCTACCTCGAATTCTTCGCCTTTGTCTTTATCATCCTTCTTTTCTTCTTTGGTTTTTTTTCCAATTTGAGCAGATGCGGATGAAGATGCTCTGGCGCTGGTTATTTCGATCTGCGTGATATTTTCCCTGAGTTCGCTTAAAGACGAACTCAGGGTATTATTGTTTGACATCACGGTTCTCTGGAAGATGGATACTTTGCTCAAAGCCAGATCGGCGGCCTTGCTTATCTGATAATACTCATCACTTGTTGTTTCTGCCATTTTTTATTTTTTTTAGCACGATCTCTACCTTGAGAGTAATGGCAATCCTTTTAGCTCCCGCTGCCGGATGTCGTGCAGTTGTGCAAATTTTTCCGCCCACTGAGCATCAGTCAGCTGCGAGGTGTCAACCTGGGGCAGATAATATTCGAACAGCGTTTGAATATACCCGAGTGGGTTTTTATCAAATTCGCCGGACGCCTCGCTTAGAGCTTTTCCACTTCAACCTTCTTCGCTTCCAGCAGTTTATCCAGTTGTGCGCCCAGGCCGTACAGGTAAGACTTGTCATTTAATATTTCATCGTCTCCGCCCAGCCAGGTTGCTTTCAGGATGGTTTCATGATACGCCAGCGGATCGCCTGCGATCAGGGTCATCGCGTAACTTACTTCATCCCTGTTGGGCTTTCTGCAATAACCTGTTTTTCCATCAGCAGCTGTCAGCTTGAATACATCTTTGTATTTCTGCTTCCAGGCTTCAATATGTTCTTTGGTAATTGCTACCGGTTTTTCTACTGTCATAATCTGTTAAGTGTATAGGTATTTATTTAAAATAAGGTGATCGTGCTATGTTTAATTATACGTTCTGTTGCAGTCCCATGAAAACGATCGGCATGGTGATCTCCATGAATTTCGCGCCTTGTTCCCAGCCTTTTTCAAACTCTTTGAACTGGAAACCGCGGATGATATCAGTACGTGGAACAGACTGACCATCTTTTACATAAGTAACGATGATGTCGGCTGTAAGGTCCAGCAGATCTCTGCCACCGGCAAGTTTCACGGCGTCAGCCAGCACATCGTATTCGAATTTCAACAGTTTGATCTCGCCTTCATATGTGCGCTTACCACGTTGAATACCGATCGGCTCATCACCTGCACCATGCAGATGTTCTTTTTCCTGCAACAGTTTGTATTTGATGCCACGGATGCCGGTTAATTCTTTACCGAGCACTACTACCTTCATGTTTGCCCAGGTACATTCTTTGTTGTCAAAAATCATATTGGTTCTTTTTTTAAGTGAATAACAGCCTTACTGGAGAGCAGGATTGGTGAAGCCGAGTAATACTTCAATTGTTTTAGTATATCCCATCGGTACGATTGCTGCTTTAACGGTGAGCTTACCGGTGCTGAGCACGTTCTGATCGGCGTCAATGTATGCGCTGAAGGAACTGATCTCATCTACCATCCCAATGTTTACTGCAGACTCGATTTTGTTTTGCAGGTACTTGATGACAGGTACGCTGATCTTACCGCTTTCGTCGATGGTGATCTCATCGTTCAGTTCTTCTACGTAAGTCTGGTAAGCGATCATAATAGCCTTGTCTATCACCCTGCCTAATGCCAGCTGGCTGTAGTCGTCTGTAACGGGAGCGCACATCGGATCATCGTTCAGATAATAACCAGAGCGGCCAACGAACGTGCGCAGGAAGATGTAACCCTTATCATGCAGCAGATCGCCGGAGGTCAGGTCTTCTGCTTTTGCAGTGTTTACGTAAGCGGACAATATTGGTAATGCGCCGTCTTTAACTCGGCCGATGTTACGTTGTACAGGGATAGATGCTGCACGTCCGAGTACTAAACCTACTGACGCGCTACCATCGTTTGTGGTGCTGCCGATAACAACACCTGCATGGTTAGCGGTATAAGTACGCAGGTCTTTCAGTGTAGCTAGATTGGTGGTGTCCAGTTTACGGCCTTCGATCAATACACGTACAGGTTTGTACTGTGCGCTATAAGCTAATGCCAGTTGCTGTGCTTTAGAAATTGCATCCAGACTGTCTTTGTCCAGGCCATCTGTTAATCCCGGGATGTAGGAACCTGCCGGGTTGCGGGTCAGACCTAATAATCTGATACGTCCCTGTGCTGCGTCCAGCAGTTTTGTAGCACCGGAGGTGTTTGTCAGGTCAGCCATTTGCGTAAGCGTCACAGTGTCAGCTACGGTCATGATGTACAGTTCCGCTCCTTCTCCTGCCAGGTCATAAAATTCCCTGATGTGGCGGTGTGCGCTGGCATTGCTGCCTGTTGCCAGAATGCCCAGGTCTTGTGCTTCGCTCAGACTGAAGATCACTTTTGGTGTGCCCAGCGGAAGACTTGCGGTTGCTACGCCGGTCAGTACCAGTCCTGCTACGCCATCGTCGGTTGCAGCGCTTGCTCCCAGATTGCCGTTTCCTAATGTAATTGCTACTTTTGGTAATGCCATTTCTTACTTTTTTTGGTCATTGTAATTGGTTTGAATTGCTATTTACTGTTGCTGTAAGCGGCCTGACTAAACAGGTCGTAAATATTCTGCTTCCTGCTATTGCCATCCAGCTCGCGCAAAAGAATGCTTTGTAATTTCTGAAGTACTGCGTCCTGCAGGTCAGGTGATACTTCTTTGAGTGCTTTTACGAAGCAGACAAGTTTTGCTTCAAGGTTTGGCTCTTGCCGGCAGGTATTCACGATGTTCAGGGTGTCAATGCCTGTTTCCAGCGCCTGTAATACTTTGTTTTTAAAAATTGTGTCAGCGTCTCCGGGGATGATTGCTTCCAGTAAGTCGACCAACGGGCTTTCCATAGCGGATTTGATGATCTTTGTTACACGTAATGCTTCTTCAGCATGACGTTCGATAAATGCATCAAATTGTTGTAATGCCTGTTTGATCTTTGATCGGGTTTTTCTGCAAAATGCCATAGGTATGTTTTTTATAAATCGCTGAATGCTTCGCGTGCATCAAAAGATGGACATGCTTTTTTTACAAATGGAAAGTCCCGGTGGCCCTGGACCCGCGCTTGCGGATATTGTTGCTTCAATAGCGTGACCAATGTTCTCATTGCGTCTTTTTGTGCGATCGTTCTGTTATCTGATGGCTTGTTATCAGCATCTATTCCGCCGATATAACTGACGTGGATGCTATTCGCATTATATCCTGCTACGCCGTTACAGACACGATCTTCTGTTGCCAGTTGTATTACATTGCCTGATGCTTCGATCAGATAATGATAACCGGGACTTTTCCATTTGAGATATTCTTTCCAATAGTGCCGGATAGCTTCAGGAGGGGTGTCCTGAGGGGTTGCAGTACAATGGATAACAATGAAGTCTATTCTACGCATTTCGCTATCGGGGATTACTCCTGTTCAGCGCGTCTTCCAGCCGCTCCATCACTTTCGTGTTGTTCTCGATCACGCCCAGCATTTTTTCACGATCGTCATCGAGGTACTGTGTTAAACGGTCCTCCAGTTTTATCTGGCGTTTCCATAGTATCCATGCAATGCCTACTAAAACGACGACTGAAAATGCCTGGTCTCCGATCCGCTGTAAGACGGTCTGCTCAGGATCTGCATGTATGATTGCATTTAATAGTAACATCTGAAGGTTAACATTATCACTGCCCGATCACTATATTTTTTTTCGGAACAGCTTCTTTTTTTAGGGTTTTACTTACTGTCAGCAAGCGATTACAATACAAAGGAACGACATTAACGGACGTTGAAAAAATCGGGAAACAATGCTTGTTCTTTTATTGTATAATCATAATTCAATGGCTGTTCAATCATTAAAATTGCAGGCGGAAAAGAGGCGTATTGCACCGACCTTTACATCAGTTAACCAACAGAAAAATGATAACCTCAAACAATTAAAATGGATAGTTTATTTTCAAATCTCTTCCTTGCCCTGGAAGCACGTATTGGGTCCGGTGTTCCTTTAATTAAAGGTGTATATCCGGAACTTTCACAGACAGAAAATTACAATGGTAACCCTTCCGTATGGCCTTGTGTATTTCTTGATTTTACGGACCTGACGTATTCGGAACTGACTGGTTCTGTACAGGCGGCATCCGGCGTTTTACAATGCAGGATGGTGTTTCCGGTAACCAATACAAATGGGGCCACTTTCCTGGATACGGCTACCGCACTTAATTATTATGAAGCGGAACTGAAATTACATCAGGCGCTACATGGATGGACAAACGGAACGATCGCACCATTGACGCGTATCAGTGTCAGTACGGAAGACAGGGATGATGCATTTAGGGTGAGGGTACTTACTTACAGCCTGAACTTTCATGAAAATCCCGTGCCGACGGTAACCAGTCATATCGTGAAACCATCGCTGGAAGTATTGTCCTGATGAAGGATTTGGTTTGGCTAACGGGTAGGGCCGGATATGAGATGTTCCGAATTATTTATCTATATTTAGAGCTTATAATCTGTTAGCCAAACCATTTAAACTATGAAACGTTTTACATTGAAAGCCTGCTGTACGCTGATGCTCCTTGCATCGTGTTTTATCTTCTCATCTTCTAACGCACAACAATTAAAGATCTTAGGTAAACCATACGCTGAGGCATATGGTTTTGCCGGCATTATTGCACAGACGATAAAGTTAAATGCTCCGGATAGTGCGAATACGGAATTTAATCGCCGGGGAATGCAAGTGACGCTGAAAGGCGGAGATAGTGCTGCCGGCCCAGTTATAATAGAATTTATCAAAGGTGAAGCCAATCCGGATATTATTGATGGTGTAAGTATCACAGGACGTATCCCTGCTATCATAGAACTATATGCTGCTCTTTATGATAAAAAGGTAAAGGCCGTGAAGCCGGAGGAAGTTTATACGTCAATTGTCCGGGATGGTGAAGTAATAGGCGTGCGGACTGATATTCAGCCAGATTTAATTGGAACGGATGGCTTTTTGGGACGCATTTGGATCAGAAAGAAGTAATTAATTAAAGCAATAAAAAAAGCCGCTGCAATCTGCAGCGGCTTTTTTATTGCTTACCAGGCCCACCAGGGATACATTGATTTTAATTGCCTGAGTTCTGGTTGTTCATGCTTCATGATCTGTTCCAGTCTCTCACTATTACACTGCAGACGGTAGATGATATTGCTGTTCTTGATCCAGAATTCTGTGGACAATTCCTGAATAGCTATATCGTAACGTTTGCCTTGTAATTTGATATGATAATAATATCTGTGCAGCAGACATTCGTCCCTGAGGGCTATCATATCAGATGAACGTCCTTTTCTGGTCGTTTTCTTGACGGGTTTTTCAATATAATTGTCAAAAAGTGATTGTTGTCCTCTCATAGTCTTCTAATGCATTTAGTTGTGGATAAGGTGATATCGGTATATATAACAGAGAGTACTATCCAGGTAGCGCTACCAGATTGTATGGACGCCGGTAACTACCTGCTAACCCGGCGATTAGAGATAGATACTCACTGAGGGGGGGGATCCGGTCAAGAAAGTGTTAGAAAGCGTTTCGTTTTAGGGTGGGTAAGGGTAAGCAGCGGCAGCGTGTAATGGTCCTCATAGTCTATTTGTTTTGGCTTGGCTTTATCAAAGATAAAGGGTCACTTACTATCCTTTATGCGTAGTGAAATATAAAACGATTAAGTCCGCACTATTGGCGCGGACTTAATCGTTAATAAGAGGATTTGAAGGTATCAACGTGGTATAGCAAAATGTTGCGATGGTACTATGTCTGTGAAATTAGCAACATCATCCATTACAGGTACTGTCTCCGGCAGTTTAAATATGGCTTGCATCGCATCTTCATTTTTAAATTTGCATATACAGGTACAAATGACGCCCTTGCCTGCTGTATTGTCGGCATGGAAAAGCGCGGTGGCGTCGATTAGTCCATGCTTCTTCCAGCTTTCTTTTACAAGCGGCACATGTTTTTGAATATAATAATCGCGGTCGAACCAATTAGTTCCATCATGATAATATGTAACAAACATGGTGCTTTCCCTACTTACCTGATCATCATTTATATTTGTTGTATCAGTTGTATGCCTGTCGTTAATTTTATTGTCCAGCCAATGCAGTACCGGCTGAAGGGCTTCGTCGGAATTGATTTCATATATCAGTCCATGACCATTACCGCGTACCCCATAGTAGGGTAGATGCAGGCTTTCAGCCGCTGCGCCGGCATTGGCCAGGAAATTAACAATGAGTGGACAGAAACGGGCAAATGCTGACGCTTCTCCGCTCACTACGGCTATAGGTAGTCCTTTCATAGCAGGTATTTCCAGCGTGACTGGATCTGCCTTCCTTACTTCTTCTGCACTACTTCTCTCCGGGAAATAGTTGACGGCTATAGCTGTTAAGCCCCAGTCCAGAGATCCGATTCCATGCGTGTACGCAAATGGCGGGCCCATAGGCTCAACAGTTACTATGCCTTTAACCAGTTGCGGACGCCGATCTGCTACCAGCCAGCCAAGCGGGCCCGAAGCAGAATGCGTCATGAGAATGGCGGGACCGATTTTGTCTAACAGCTGGCATAGCCGTGTTGTGTCCATTTCCTGCGATGTTGCCAGATCAGCGGGCAGTGGACCAAATGGTGCGATGAAACTATCCATCGCAGCTTCGTCATCTGCTGCAAAAGGCCATTGGGTTTGAACCGCTGCATCTTCGGGAGGGAAAAATACATGCCGGCCGTCTTCGTATGAAAAAGGCGTTCCTACTGGTCCTACAATATCGGGATGTGTATGAGACCTGCCGTGTCCTGGTCTGTCAACGACGAATACGGCATATCCTGCTTCCACAAGGCGTTCTGCCCATCCTGGACGTCCGTCAGGCGTGTCGAGCCATTCTGTACTTTGCAGCAGCCCCCCATGTATAAGTACAATCGGGTAAGGTTTGGTTATCTGTACGGGAGACTCCCAGTCAACAAACATAGGTCCGCGTTGATAGGTCTTTTCATTTCGTTTTATCCGTTCGCCGGGGATCCAGAAGTGTCCGCGCCTGGAGGTTCTTGGTTTTTTACTGTGCCATAACTGGCTTAGTGTGTTAAGCTGATCTGTTATCATTGTTTGATATTTTTCGTGTCCTCAGAATCTGGTGCAAATTTCTGAAGGACGGCTTAACGGCACTATAGTGGAATCAAAGCTTTATATATGAAATTCAAAGGTGGCGGTAAAAGGCTGGCAAACAGCGATACTACTGTCCATAACTTTTGCGGAATTCGTTAGGTGTAATGCCTGTATTTTTTCTGAAGAACTGACTAAAATTCGGCTGGTCCGCAAATCCTATTGCAAATCCGATTTCCTGCAAATTCCAGTCGGTTTGTAATAGTAATATCTTACTTTCTTCCAGCAGGCGATTTCTTATATGGGTACTTACAGTCTGTCCGGTATGTTTTTTAAGCTGTGCATTCAGATAATTAGGATGTACACCCAGATGATCTGCAAATTCGGCGGCCGTCTTTATTTTTATAGGTTCGGCATAATTGATATTCTTTGTCCCGGCCTCCAGGAGACTAAAAAACTGATGTAATAGCTGATAGACCGGAGACGCTACTGAAGGTTCGGGATAATTAGCTATAGCGCTGCTTTTAATGATCACTAATTGAAGATAAGCCTGTAGTGTATCAGCAATGTATGGCTTTTTGCCGTTTTCTTCCTGATGCATCTGCGTGAATAATCCATCTATAACTTCTACATCTTTTTGAGCCAGGGTAATCACCCGCTTGTCGTGAGCGGTGAAAAGGTCATGTGTGTTCATAACGGCTTTCAACGCAGTGTGTTTTTCAATAAAGCTTTTTTTAAAAATGCAAAAATGGCCAGAGGCAGCTGCACCTGGTGACAAATTTCGCCACGAAATGATATCGTTTGGGTGTATAAAGAGAATTGTTGGCTGATTGATATGGTAAGTATTCAAGCCAATTGTAAATATGCCCGTTCCTTCATTAATAAAAACTACTTTATAAAACTCACGCCGGTTGGGCGACAGGTAGTTTCTGCATACTGTTGCAGCGCGGTCGATCACCGTAATATCCAGTTCATCAAAATAATCCCGCCTGACAGGAAGAAGATCCGGCAAAGTTCTTAAAAGGTCAATTTCTTTGATGTCAAGTGTACTAACTCCCATAATCAAAAGTATACATCTAAAAACACATAATGCTGTCATTCAGTTGGGATGGACAGCGGCTCTCTGAGTTCAAAATTAACGAAAACATTAAAATACTGCTTTAACAGTACTACTTGCCAGATTGTTTCATCAGGTTTTTCGCCATCAGAGACAGTTTTTCAACATGTGACGACGTTCTCTTCAGATAGAGAGACATTAATACCATTACCAAAGCTTCGGTTACATTTTCATACGCTTCATCATGGCATCAGGACGTTTCGGGTCCATTTAACAAGGAAAATGGAGGGCAGCATTGCTTCTTTGCATTGTCAATAAACAATTTCATGAAGCAAAAAAGAATCTTGGTGCTGCTCCTGTTTCTGGGGTTTCCAGTTCAGCAAATATTTGCCCAGAAAAGATACTATCGATTGCCTGTTACGGTACGGGATACATCTGGTCAAAGTCTCATCGGTGTGACGGTTCGCGTAAACGCAGCAGATAACACATTGAAAACCATTTCAGGTGGTTCGACAGATGGGGAGGGCCATTTTGAATTCCGTCTTCCTGAAGGGAGCTATATTATTTCCTTGACATACATTGGTTTTCAATCTGTTAGCCGGCGCATAAACCTCCCTTCCGATGGCGAATTTAAGGTGGTGATGCGTAATGGCGGTACGGGGTTGCAGGAGGTCGTTGTCAAGGGACAAAGCAAGACCAGCCCGGTTAAAAATCTGGAAATGGGGGTGCAATCTATCAATCTGGCTACGCTCCGGAAGATGCCTGCGTTGCTTGGAGAAGTAGATGTGGTGCGTAGTGTGCTATCGTTGCCAGGTGTGAGCTCGGTTGGTGAAGGATCAAGCGGTTTTAATGTTCGTGGAGGAAATGTTGATCAGAACCTGGTATTGATGGATGGCGCCCCTGTTTTTAATACGTCGCACCTGTTCGGGTTGTTCTCTGTATTCAATCCCGAGGTAGTACAGGATGTGAAGCTGATAAAAGGTGGTATAACACCCGACTATGGCGGGAGACTTTCCTCGGTGATGGATATCAGACTTAAAAATGGGAGCCCTGATTCCTTGCGGGTGTCAGGAGGCATCGGATCAGTATCAGCAAGGCTTTCAGCAGGCTTTCCTATTCTGCATAATAAAGGGTCTGTTTTCATCGCGGCCCGCCGGACTTATGCCGATCAGTTCCTGAAACTTTCTTCAGATGAAAACCTCAAATCGACCGTCGCCTATTTTCAGGACTTTAATGGCAAGATAAACTATCAACTGAGTACAAAAGATCACATCAGCATCGCCGGGTACTATGGGAATGACAAACTGGGGTTACAGAAAGACTTTACAATAGGTTATAATAACGCAAATGCGGCGGTCACCTATCTTCATGAGTTTTCAACGGCCTTTTCTGCAAAAACGAGCGTATTATTCAGCCAGTACAGGAGTGATCTTGGCGTGCTGCAGGAGCCACAATCGCTGATGAGTAAACAGTACATCCGGCAATACATGTTGAAAACCGACTGGAACTACCGAAGGAATGCAGCGGTTGATCTGACATTTGGGATCTCCGCTATCCGGTATGATGTTAATCCGGGTGTACAGACCCCACTTACAGACAGTTCCGTCTTTAACACTACGGCATCAGCAAGACAGGCGGGTAATGAACTCGGTTTTTATCTGAATAATACCCATAAATTCAACGATAAACTCTCTGCTCAGTATGGTGTCAGGGTTTCTTATTTCAGTGCTATAGCAGCCCAGAATGGCCCTGTATACACTTATGGAGGTGTGCCGGGCAAGGAATTACTACCTGTGCTGACGACGGAATTTAAAAAAGGCGCGTCCATAAAAAACTATGCAAATGTTGAACCACGGGTATCCATCAGATATCTGCTCTCAGAAAGTAGTTCGATAAAGGCCGGTTATAACCGTATGGCCCAGTATATACACCTGATCTCCGCAACGACGGCCTCCACACCGCTGGACGCCTGGATGACGTCGACCAACAACATCAGTCCCGAACTTGCCGACCAGTTCTCACTAGGTTATTTTATGACAAAGCATAGTTATGAACTGTCAGCAGAAGCCTATTACAAGACGATGAGTAACCAGGTTGACGTGATCAATGGTACAGAGCCGATCGGTAATCCTGATATTGAGAAGGACCTTGTTTATGGAAAGGGGCGTTCATATGGACTGGAACTTTATCTGAAGAAAAATACAGGTAAGCTGAACGGATTTGCCAGCTATACGTTGAGTAAAACAGAACGCCAGATCAACGGCGTTAATAATGGGGACTGGTATAATGCTAAGTATGACCGTACCCATAACCTGAATATGGTTGTCGTATATAACTATAGCACCAAATGGACATTTTCTTCCAATTATGTCTATCAGACCGGTGTAGCTGCTACTTTCCCTTCCGGCCGCAGCGAGTTTCAGGGGATTATCGTTCCCTACAATAATGGCGATCTGCGCAATAATTACCGATATAGCCCTTATAGCCGGCTTGACCTTTCCGCCACCTTATTCGTCCGGCATCGTACAGGGAGCCGGTTTAGCAGTAACTGGGTGTTTTCTCTGTACAATGTACTGAACCGCAAGAATGTGTATGCGCTATACTTTAAGCAGGATAATGCCAACCCGAACAGAACAATTGCGAATCAGTTGTCAGTCATCGGCTCCATTATCCCGGGCGTTACCTGGAATTTCAACTTTTAGTTTACCAAATCTCCTGGCATCATGAAAAAAGATATCATTCTGTTATTGGCATTTTTAACGCCGTTGTTGAGTGCCTGTGAAAAAACTTTACCAAGCGTTCCACTTCGTTCCGGTACGCCTGTGCTCAACGTAGATGGCTGGATCACCAACCGGGAAGCCGGGGATACGATCAGACTTACCAAAACCATTGACTTCTTTGACCGGAATAATGTGCCGCCGGTTACCGGCGCAAGTATTACACTCTCGGATGATCATCAACACACGGAACAGCTGGAAGAAACAGCACCTGGAGTGTTTGTGATCAAACAGCTGAGGGCCATCTCCGGTTACATATACACACTCACTATCCAGGCCGAAGGAGAAACATATCGTGCGATAACATCTGTTTCCCGATTATCGCCGGTTATCGATTCGCTTACTTTCAAATATTATCCCGAGGGAGGCGACCATGATAGTGTTGGTTATCGCGTTAAGATATGGGGACAGGAGTTAACCGGAAAAGGGGATGCCCTTCGTATTCTGATCAAACGGAATGGCGTATTGCAAAACCTGCCTGATGACCTCAATATTTATAACGATGACAATGTGGAAGGGAATTATGTTCAGGGACTGGAGATGAATTCTTTTACCGGATACAAGAGTGGCGATCTTATTACGGTAGAACAATGGTCGCTTGATCCGGAAGCGTACGATTTTTGGGATCAACTGAAAACGCAGGTTGATAATGGGGGACTATTTGCACCGGTCCCGGCAAATGTACCAACGAACGTGATCAATATAAATGCAGCATCTGCAAAGGTTGCAACGGGGTATTTCGGCGCCTCACTATCCGTAGTATTGCCTACGGTGGTATTGAAGTAAGCGGCCTATGATTAAAACAGAAGAATAAGAATTAATTTTATGAACATGCATGTTGCAGGTAAACTGCTTCTCTCGTTAGCGTGTTACGTATAGGAGGCTGAATGATATGGATAAAACAATTATAAAAGATAAGTGGATCCGCATTATTGGCGTGCCGACAATTGTCGTTCTACTGATTTTGATGGATGATACAGGTCCGGATCGCCTTAGTACAGAAATGCTGGTTTTTAAATTGATCCGGAATGTTTTTTTTGTACTCTGCTATTGGGAAAGCAACCGTATGTTGTTTACCTATATGCGGAACAGATATCCGGACCTGAAAGATACATCGAAGCGTATCCTGCATCATCTGTTGCTCTTTATCGTTTATATGCTATTTGCAGGGCTGATCTTTACCATGATCAATGTACGTCTTCCGCAGAACAGTCATGAGAATTTCTGGAGTGAGTATCTGGAAATTCTCAGGAAGAGCGGAGTATTGCTGGGTGTGGTCACCGTCATCTACGAATGTGTTTACTATTTCGGACTGTATGAAAAAAGCCAGCTCGAGTCGGAGCGCCTGAAAAAAGAGGCGTTGATCTCTCAGGTAGAATTACTGAGAAATCAGATCAGCCCTCATTTTCTTTTCAACAGTCTGAATGCACTTATCACTATGGTCCCGGAAGATCCACAACTCTCTGTACTGTTTATACAGAAACTATCTAATGTTTACAGGCATGTGTTGAGTTATAATGGTAGGGATGTTATTGATCTGCAGACTGAAAAGAACTTTCTGGATGACTATATTTTTCTGCATCAGATACGTTTTACCTCAAACCTGATTGTCCAGTTTCAGCTTCCGGATAAGCTGGACCATTTATCGCTGATACCGTTTACTTTACAGATGTTGGTGGAAAATGCGATCAAGCATAACATCATATCCAGTCGTAGACCTTTAACTATCCTGATCGCTATAAATAAGAACTTTATTGTTGTCAGCAATAATCTCCAGAAAAAAACCTCTGGAGTAGAATCCACCAATACCGGACTTAAAAACATCATCAACCGCTACGAGCTGCTCAATGGTAAACAGGTTGATGTGACTGTCACGCCGACAGAATTCCGTGTATCGCTTCCACTGATCTTTTCGAATGAAGGCCTATGAGAATACTGATAATCGAAGACGAGGCCCTGGCGGCAAAAAGACTAAAAACAGTGATCCTCGAATATGATCCTGACATCCAGGTGCTCGATGTTATAGATAGCGTTGAGGATGCTGTTTATTGGCTGGGGAATAATCCACCACCTGATCTCATCTTTATGGACATTATGCTGGCCGATGGTCAGTCCTTTGAGATATTTGAACAGACGGAGGTCCGAACGCCCGTGATATTTACAACGGCATTCGATGAATTTGCTATACGGGCGTTTAAGGTCAACAGTATAGATTATTTACTAAAACCGATCGAACCTGAGTTGCTAAAAGCAGCCATGAAGAAATTCCGTTCGTTGTCGCAGCGTACGGAAGATTTGAAGGCAGTGCTGGAGTCGTTGCTGATCAGTCCTCTAAGGGACCGGGATGTGCAACCGTCTTATAAAACGCGTTTCCTGATCAAACAGGGCGATAAGTTTATTCCTCTTTCGATTGCAGATGTGGCGTTTTTCAGTGTGGAGGATAAATTGTCTTTCCTCTATACAACAGAGGGAAAGCGATATATGCTGGATCATACCTTTGATGAACTCGATAAAATGCTGGACCCACAGCTCTTTTTCCGTCTCAACAGGCAATATATCACGGCATTCCCGGCAGTGAAAACGGTACATAATTACTTTAATGGTAAGCTGAAGGTATATGTTAAACCTGAAGTAGCCGGTGGGATCGTTGTTAGTAAAAGCCGGGCGAATTCATTGAAGATGTGGCTGAACCGGTGAGCAATTTTTTTTTAAAAGGTAGATTTATAAAGAAGGTGCCTGGTCTTGGAAGTTGAATATTCCCAATGGTGTACTGTTTGGCAGTTCTGATGTGAGAGAGCCCTGTGGCGGAAAAAGGATTTGTACGAAGGTGCCTTTGTCTGATACGATCGTGACCTTCCCTTTGATATTTCCCGCTAGTCCTTTTACCAGTTTTAAACCGATCCCAAAGTTACCCTCATCACTATGCGGAAAGCCGATTCCATTGTCTTTGATGATGAGGCTGGCCAACCCGTGTTCGATGGAAAAGGTAACAGCGATTTCCGGATGGGAAATGGTCTGATTGAATGCATACTTAAACGAATTGGTAATTAATTCATTGATCATCAGTCCGAGGGGGACGCCCTGTGAAACATCGAGTTCAATGGGTGCAATATCTAATTTGACAGTCACGAACGTAGTGGCGCAAAGTGCATCCTCAAGGTGTTGAACGAGTTCGGTGATGTACAACTTCATATTGACGGAGGAAACGTTTTCTGTTTTGTACAATTTTTGATAAAGCAGGGAGGTTGCGTATATACGATTATGACTGATCTGTAATGCGAGATGAGCATCGCCACTGAGTGAATAGGATTGTAATTCGAGGAGGCTTAATATGTTCTGCAGGTTATTTTTAACACGATGGTTCACTTCCTGCAGCAACCACTCTTTTTCTCCGACGAGGTGTTCCAGGTGTGCGTTTTTGACAGCCATTGTTTTATTGTTGCGCTGTTTTAACTGATATTGCCGGTACAACAGACCTATAATGGCCAGCGCAAGTACAATGCCTATTATGGTGATATTCCTGATCAGCTGAGCCTGTTGCAGATTGATGGCCTGGAGCCTGGTCTTTTGCGTGAGTAAAGAGATAGAATCTACTTTTTTAGAGGTTTCGTATTCTACATCCAGTTGCTGGAATTGTCGTGTTTTGACATCATTATGTAGTAAATCGTCTTGTGTTTTGTATTTGAGTAGATTGTAAAATGCGTTTTTATAATTTCCTTCAGCCGAGTCAACCTTATAGCTGATATCATATCGGGCAACCCATTCAGGTGAGGAAGGTAGTAATGATACTGTCATACATTTATCGAGATACAGGCGTGCGTTGGCAATATGCTGCTCGTTCAGATGATACCTGACCAGCGTTATACAGACGCGGTTGGTCCATTCTGCAGTCAGTGCGTTATCCTGGACCAGCTTTTCCAGGATAGCTGCGTATTTGTGTGCTTTTTTATATTGTTTCACAGCATAATACCCGTCCATGTACAACATCCCCATTATGGCCTTAACCCTGGCACTGGAAGCGTCAGGCAAACCCTTAGGAAGGGCATCTAAAATTTCGAGTGCTTTGTAAGGCTGATGAATGTCTAGGTAGGTGCGACCGAGTACATATACGATCAGCAGTGCATTAGGCCCATCTTTGTGCCTTAAGGCGATGTTCAGGCCTTCCTGATAATATGTGATGCTCATTTCTGCCCTGCTGGCGTTACGGTACAGCGAGCCAAGGAGGTTATTAATTGTGGCCATCTGCATAGTGGAGTCTTTCGTAGAATGTGCTGCTTTCAGTGCCAGTAATGCATATTCGAAGGCATGTTTGTAATCGCCCTGGTTGTTACAATTTCTACCAAGCAGTTCATATACATCCTGCGTTTTCTTATGTCCGATGGCCTCATACGCAGTTAATGCCTGCAGGAGGCATTTATTGGATATTGCATATTCTTCCTGTATACTATAGAGATCACCCAGTGTGGTGAGGGCCCATCCCTCCAGTAATTTATCCCCTGCCAGGCGAAAGGCGGCTACCGCAAGACCTGTAATTCGGATACGTTCCCTGCATTGAAAAACATCCGAATAATCATAAAAGGCCTGTAATTCGAAATAGGCCAGACCAAGCAGACGTTGACTATTGCTTTTTTGCAATAAGGGAATGGACTGCATGACGGCCGCCTCGCCTTCCTTGCGCCTTCCTTGTTCAGTAAGCATAAACCCTTTCATGAGCAAGTGGTGCCCTGCCAGTTCTGTCGACTTAACTATCCTGTTTAGCTGCTCGGCCCTGATCAAACAGTTGTTGGCGCTGTCCAGGTTGATTGTCAGTTCGCCCTTCTTCCAGATATGGTATTCTGCCAGGTGTATGAGCGTTTTGACCTGCGTGTGGCTGTCGCTGGTTGTCGCCAACTCATGCTTAAGTGAATCTGCCTGTTGTGGGCTGAACTCCTGGGCGGCGGCCGGGGCGACTGCGAAGACGATGAAAAGGAATAGGAGGAAGCGCATGAGGAGGCTGTTTAAGTATGCAATATACGGGACTAACAAGACGACGTGATAAAGCTGGGCTAAAGTTGTGTGTAGTTGAAATTACAGATATATAATTTCTCTTTGTTGTGTTGCTTAAAACCAGTTCTCGGTCAGTATTTGCTCCAGCTGCCGGATCTCATTGGAGTATATCGTTTTTTTCCGTTTGCCAAAATGCAGGGTGTTTTCGACGTGGGGACTGCCTTCCCAGGCTAGTTTGACCGATTTAAGCGCAAGTTCTTTTTTGGCCAGGAAATCGGGTATTACCGCGAAACCTTTCCCTTTACTGAGGCAACGCAGTATAGAAGAGAAATAAGGGACTATATAGTTTGGCTTAAGATCTGGCAGGCAATCAAAATTCGCCATCCAGAAATGCTCAAGATATTCCATATCGGCTGCAGTGGTGTACCATATCTGTTCTTTCAGCCATTGCCTGATCGCCGTTCTTTCGTTAGTCAGGACCAGGGTATCAAATTGTTCAGTGTCTGTATCATTGCCACAAATCAGGATGATACGCTCTTTTGTAAACGGAATATATTCCAGGTTTGTTTCACTACCCTTTTTGGGCGTCAACACCAGGTCAAGCTTCCCTGTGTCAAGTTCCTGCAGGATCTGCCGATACTCGCCAAACCGTAAAACGAGATTGAAAGGCAGTTGTGCAAGATGCTCTTCAAGCGTGTATTTAAAGATTTCAAATCCCATACCTACACTGATCGTTGGCTTCTCCACACTGGAGTTCCTGTGGAAGGATTCTTCGGCTTCTTCCAATTTGTTGATAGGGTCTATTATACAATTGTAGAGTATGGTGCCCCGTTCAGTAGGTACCATCTTTTTTGTTACCCGTTCAAACAAGCGGTATCCTGTATATGCCTCCAGGGAGTTTAGATGAACACTTACGCCAGGTTGGGAAATGAATAGTGCCTGGGCCGCAGTAGATAGGTTACCCGTCTCATAAACTGCTTTAAATGTTCTAAACCATTCCAAGTTTAACATGGCTTAAAGTTTTTTTTTGTTGACTATGACTGAGATGTCACATAAGCCATTAAAATGCCATTTGCAGACAAATGGTATAAAATTGAAATTTAAATATACAATGTATTGGGACGTAATTATTTAACGAAAATATCCTGGTATACAGGACTATGGTAACTGCATTAAGTTCCGAAGAAATCGGAGTTCATCGTTTTTTTGCCTCCGATATTTTCGGAGTCGCCCTATAGATCTTCCCGCCTGATTTTCAGTTTTGCCATTTTGGATTCCAGTGTAGTGGGTTTGATATTCATTAACTGTGCCGCGCCATTGGCGCCACGGACGCGCCCTTCTGCCTGTTTGAGCACTGAAATGATATATTCCCGTTCCGTTTCAGCCTGGATGTTTTTCACATCTTCAAACGTTTTAATTGGTGTCGTAACGGGTATTGTGGCCTTACCGGTAAGTGTTCGTTTCAGTTCTAATTTTGACTTTCCATCATTAAGAATAGCTGACTGTTCTATAACATTCTCGAGTTCCCTGATATTACCCGGCCAGTCATAAGCGATCATCTCTTCCATCATTGAGGCGACAATGCCATTGAAGGGTTTATTAAATTCATTACAGAACCTTTCCGCAAAATAAAAGGACAGTTCTTTTATATCGCTTTTACGTTCCCGCAATGATGGTAATGTAATAGGGAAAACATTAATACGGTAATACAGATCAAGCCGGAAGTTTTCCGCGGCAACTTCTTTCTCCAGGTTACGGTTAGTCGCGGCTATTACGCGAACATTTACTTTTGTAAGCGAGTTTCCGCCAATACATTGAATTTCTTTCTCCTGCAAGAAACGCAGAATTTTTACCTGCATCTCCGGACAAAGTTCTCCGATCTCATCTAAGAAAATAGTTCCGCCATCAGCTTGTTCAAACTTACCTTTTCTTTTTTCTATGGCGCCGGTAAATGCGCCTTTTTCGTGACCAAATAATTCCGACTCTATAAGTGTGACCGGAATGGCCGCACAGTTTACAGTGATGAAAGGCGCATTTTTTCTTGGAGACAATAAATGAATAGCTTGCGCCAGCTTTTCTTTTCCTGTTCCGCTTTCGCCAAGGATTAACACGGATGTATTGTAAAACGCCACCTGTGCCGCAAGGTCCAGCGCACCTAACAGCAGATGATGGTTTCCGATGATGCTCCGGAATTCGGGGTAATTCAGCGTGTTCCCCTGTAATTTTCTTTCATAGCTGATTTGAGTATGTTTTGGAACGGCTGGATTTTCTCTGTAAAGCATCTTTTCAGCTAAAGCTGCCAGGCTCTTTCTCAAACTATCCAGTAAGGATGTGTGAACATTGGTGTAAATATCCTTTTGACGACTGTAAAAAAAGTAATGAAAAGAGAGTCCATTACTTAGCACGACCGGGAATACGAGATAAGATTGAATATTGAACGTATCGATCAGTGTTTTTTGAAGTGATGGTACATTCGGCTTTTCACTGACCGGGTCATTGTTGTAAATGTTCGTGTTGATGTCCAGATGGCTATTTGCAAGAATTACGGATAGCGCTGCTCTTTTGAGGTTCGTAATTGTAAGTAGTTCTTTTTCTCCGATAAACTGGTATTCATCGAAGCCTACGCGCAGATAACCTTTGTCGTTGAATTGGGCATTATTAAGTGGTCTTAATCCGGAAGTGATAAGATCGAATGGTACGCATGTTTGCATGATCTCCGCGATCTTCAGTAACTTTTGCTGGCTATCCGAATTTTCACTGATTATTTCCGCTACCTGTTGCTGTACCAGGAGCTCCTGGTTGTTTTTGGTTTCGAGACCATGCGCATGACGATACCAGGCAATATCCAACATGATCAGTAAATCTTTTTTTCTGTATGGCTTGACCAGGAATCCGTCAGGATAGGTCATCTTTGCCTCTTCCAGTATTTTCTGGTTTGAATTGGCAGACAAATAGACAAACGCAATATGCTCAGATTTTAATTTCCTGGCAATATCGATACCGGAACGTTCTCCCTGTAAACGGATATCAAGCAATACAATATCAGGCTTATCCCGCTGCAAATGCTCTTCCGCTTCCTGAGCAGAAGCAGCAATACCAATTACTTCATAGCCCGATCGCTGTAATACCTGCTGCAAATTACTGGCTACAATGAATTCGTCTTCTACTATCAGTACTTTTTTCTTCATAGTTGTAGCTGCTTAAAAAATTAGCATATATTCTGAAATCATAAAATATAAAGTCATATGGCATATTGTACCGCCTTAATGGATATCGATCAGGCAGGCAATGTATAGGTCAACCTATTGTTTATTATATGTTATTTAAAATAAGAAATTTCCTTTGCTCTCACTATTAAAATAATACGACCAATCATTAATGTACTTATTTTCCACTGGAAGATTTATTGGCTACTTTGCCTGACAAACTTATGCATTTCTTAATATTATCGCAATGAAAATTCGCAGAATATGGGAGATGGCTGTCCCGGGATTTTTAGGTGTCAATAACGAGCAGGCCGCAGTTTTAACACAATATCATGTAAAAAAATCCTATCAGGGGCAGTTTTTTGAAGTGCTTGGTCAATATACGCTTAGCGCTATTGAAGCGACCGGCAATGTAATGGCGGAAGCATATTATGAAAAAGGGGATGGTTGTGTAATGTGGACCATAGAACGATGGAGCTGCCGTAATTCTTATGAAACTAATAAAAGAAGTGCCGCTGGGAAAGCTATAGGTGCTTTAGTGAAAGTTGGAATAACGGGCCCTGTAAAGCTCTTCTTTTTACAGGAGCTGGAAGTGTTTTCCAAAGAAATTAGTCGTGATGCAATAACGATCCTATTATTTGTAGATGTCAGACCTGGAACCGAAAAACTTTTCAAAGCGATAAATCATGACTTAATGCCTGTACTCCGAAAATCCGCCGGCGTGTTATCGTTTCAACTAAGCCAGATAACAACCCACAAAACCAGGTTTGTCGTTTACAAGAAATTACGTAACTGGGACACTTTTCAATATCATTTAAAAGAGCCGGCGCTTGCGCCTTTAATGGAATTCCTGCAAACATCTATCGCAGAACCGCCATTTGAAAACGGGTATCATCATCTCATTCAGTTCGGACAGCTTTAAGGATATCACCCGTATCCAACCGCTCTATATTTCTACCGGCCAACTGCGCATATTACTTTTTTGATAGTGACGATTACTACAGTGATTTTAGAAATCAAGTTATAGAACTGAGCTTTGACATGCATACAGCGATCTGCGATCGTGGGAATTACAGGCAGTCAGCGCAGGCAACTTTCGGCTGACATCAGATAGACACAACAATTATTGTACTAAAACAAACACAATGAAAAACAAAACGCATCACCGCACAGCAAACATCAGCGGCGTAGATATCTTTTACAGAGAAGCCGGTCCTGCCAATGCTCCGGTATTACTGCTGTTACATGGTTATCCAACTTCTTCGCACATGTACCGTAACCTGATCAATGATTTGTCGGACAAATATCATTTGATCGCCCCTGACTATCCAGGTTATGGAAGAAGCGAACAACCACCTATGGCCGATTTTGAGTATAGTTTTGCAAATTATGCCAGCATAATGGAAGAATTGCTGAAACACCTGAATGTTGAGAAATTCAGCCTTTATCTGATGGACTATGGCGCTCCCGTTGGCTGGACACTCGCCTCAAAATATCCGGAGAGGATAGAGACCATCATTGTACAGAACGGTTGTTGCTATGAAGAAGGATTAGAAACCTTCTGGGACCCTATCAAGGCGCTGTGGAAAGACAGGAATGATAAGGATGCTATCAAGGCTTGTCAGGCATTTCATAGCCCTGATGGTTTGAAATGGCAATACACACACCATGTTCCGGATGAAAGCGTCATATCTCCTGATAACTGGGAAATAGATCTCAGGCACCTGCAGCGTCCTGAAAACGATGATATACAGATTGCCCTGTTTTACGATTATAGAAATAATGTAAAACAGTATCCGAAATGGCAGGAGTACTTACGTACCAGCAATCCGGAAATGTTGATAGTATATGGCAAGGACGACTATATTTTTCCTGGTGTTGGTGCAGAAGCGTTCAAAAAGGATGTAAAGAACCTGGAGTTTCATCTTTATCCGACAGGACATTTTGCACTGGAAAGCTTTGGTGATGAAATTACTTCAACCATAAGGGATTTTTTAGACAGAAAATTGAGCGGTCGTAAGGTGGAGAGCGCATTGACCGAATCAGTATAAATCGTTGATTGTGGATACAACAGCCCCGGATGTGATAATGGTTTTGTGACCAGAAAGGGGCTTTGCTGTATCCCTTTGTAATAACAATATTCTACATTAAATCTGTTTTTATGAGTGCTGCATCCAACAATGACCCCGGCGAAATAAAATCACCGGCCGTTCCCACCGGACCACAGGACAAGGATAAGCAAATGCCAGACAAAATTGTCATACCAGATGAATGTGGCGATTCGCTATGGGATGATGTATTGGCGCAATATCCAGCTGAAGAACCAATTAAAGATGAAAATTAGCCGCGTATTAAAACAAGACGGCCCTGTTGCTGAACCTCCCCCATTTCAGATCCATTCCATCCAATCACTTCAGATGGGCAATAAAGAAGGAGAAACGCCATTTTTTTACGTGGATATGTACCTGATGATCTGGATACTGGAAGGGAGTGTGAAAATAAGTCTTGATACAGATACCTTCCTTATAAATGAGAACGTTTTTTTTTATGTGACGCCTGGTCAGGTTTTCACAATGGAGCTTGATGAAGCTGCAAAAGGATATGCCATCTCTTTTGTTAAAGAGTACATTGAATTAACTGATATCACAGTGGCAGGATTATTTCGTACTTCGTTTTTTAACCAGTTCAAATCCATACCTGTCATCTATATATGGGGCGACTCAATTGCCTCAATGGAGTCCTTTGCCGACAAAATGATACAGGAGTATAATAATACGCTGGACCTTCGTTCAGATATCCTGAAGGGATACCTGAAGATATTTATGATCTATTTGTGCCGGCAAATAAAGCAGGACGTCCAGGATATCCAGGACATTTACTGGTCCCGGAAAATTCACCTGGTCAAGCTGTTTTTTAAACAGGTGGAAAAGCACTACGCTTCCAAAAAGATGGTAAAAGAGTATGCGGAAATCCTGGCGGTATCCCCCGGTTATCTGAATGGGGTGGTGAAAGAAATGTCAGGTCGCACGGCAAGCTATCACATTCAGCAGCGCATTGTTCTTGAAGCAAAAAGAAGGGTTCTGCATGACGGTTTTAGTTTAAAGGAAACGGCGTATGACCTGGGATTTTGGGACCCTGCTCACTTTAGCAAGTATTTTAAGAACTGCTCCGGCATAAACTTTACCGATTTTAAAAAAGGCGTTTCGATATAAATGAAATACCAATTGTCTTAATAACAAAAATGTATTTATGAAAATAGTCTGGCTTTTTGTGGTCTTTTTATGTGGTGCGCTATTGCCTTTACAGGGGGGACTTAACGCAAAACTGGCCAAATCAATAAGCAGTCCCATTTATGCTTCAATGATCTGTTTTATCGTTGGAGCACTCGCAATGGCCGTTTATGTTCCTTTTACAAAAGAGACATTTTCCTGGCAATTACTAAAGGGAAGCGATGTTACTGCTGTGGTAGGTGGTGGTCTGATCGGTGCTGTATTCATTACAGCAAGTATGATGGCACTGCCAAGGTTAGGTATGGCGCTTACCTTCGGACTAGTGGTAGCCGGACAGGTGATCATTTCAGTCTTATTGGATCACTTTAATATCCTTGTTGCCGCCCAGCATCCTGTTAACATCTGGCGTGGACTTGGTATGCTGTTGATAATAGTGGGCGTTGCTATTGTAGAGAAATTTTAGAAAGAGAACTCCATTCTTAACAAGAAAGCCTTCAGTAGTATTGAACTGAAGGCTTTCTTGTTTTCCGCTGTTCGGCGGTTTATCTCTTCATTTACTACGGGAGAGTTTTTAGTTTGCGGAGCTATTATTGACCGCTTTGATGAAACGTATGATCCCGTTCATATAAAATGGTTGCTGATCGTACATACTTAGATGACTACCATTGGCACAGTATAAAAATTGTCCGTGTTGTACCTGCTGGCTCATCCATTTAAGATGTTCAGGGTCCATTTCATCATATTTAGCGCCGATGAATAATGCTGGTACGGCAATTTCTTTCAGCCGGAGGCTGATATCCCAGTTTATTAAGCTTCCAATGATGCCAAATTCACTGGGACCCTGTAATGCCAGGTAATAAGGTGTATTCAGTTTACTAAGCGCTCTGTTGAGTGGCTCCGGCCATTGGTCCAATGGAAGCCGGCAAATGAACCGGGAATAGAAGTGCTTTGTGACAAGTTCGGAATACTTTGGGTTACTATAATCGTTTTTGGCCGACAATTCATTTATCGTGTCCAGTACGGCAGGCGGCAATTGTTTTACCAGTACCTGCTGAATATAGCTGTTGAATTCTTTGCCACTTGATACCATGTTGGATATAATCAGGGCCTTCAGGTTTTGCTGATATTTGATCGCATATTCCATGCCCAGCAAGCCACCCCATGAGTGTCCGAACAGGTAAAAATTGGAGCTGTCCAGTTTCAATGCCTGCCGTACCTGCTCTACTTCATCCACAGCGCTTGCTACGTTGTAACGACTACTGTCGCCTGGTTTATCACTGTTACCATTACCAAGTTCATCATAATAATAAAATTCTATTCCTTCTCCAGGGAAGTAGCTTTCAAAGGCCTCCAGATAGTCGTGCGGAAAGCCCGGCCCCCCGGCCAACAGCAACACCTTCATTTTAGGGTTATTGCCAATACGTTTTGTCCACACATTGAAAACGCCTTTAGGTGTCTTTATGGGTATCATTTTGGCGCCTCCTGTTTGCACGGTCGTTGTGTCAGTGACAAAGTATTCGGCTTTATCGTCTTTTTGTGCTGGTGCGGAACAGTTAGCAAACAGCATCAGCAATAGCATGGATGCGATCAATGCGAACGGTTTTTTTAAGTACATCATCTTGTTGTTTTAATACTGATATTAAAGTTGGTTTTTCATTGTTTTTTTCAATTTCGCTGCAAAACTCTGTAATGAAAATCATATGATCGTTACCCTGGGGTAATTAATAGCTGACCGGTAGCTTAATCACGGCTGAGCCGCTTTCTGATACGACTGAGCGATTGTGGCGTTACATTCAGATAAGTGGCGACCAATGAATTCGAAAACATATTTAGCAGGTAAGGCTCTTCCTGCAAAAATTTCTTATAGCGATCGGGTGCAGGCAAAGTAAGCAGTGTATTGATACGGTCATAGACCTGTATGAAGGCCTTTTCTGTCAGCAGACGCAACCAGCGTTCAATTGCAGGAGATTTGTCAACCAGCTTTTTTAATGCTTCTGCAGAAAATCGTATAGCGGTTACAGCAGACAGTGTATCGATAGTAAGTGTGGACGGTTCACGGGAAAGAAAACTCCTGTAGTCTACAGCAAAAATGTTCTTTGCACTACTTTCCGGGCTATTGAAGTGGAAAAACCAGGTGATCGTTTTTCCTTTAAAATCGGTAAAGTAGGAAATACACTTTCCTTCAATAATAAAGTAAATATACCGGCAAATGGTACCTGTTTCCAGCAATCTCTTTCCTTCACTATATTGCACTAATCTGCAGCTTTCTGCTACCAGTTTTTTTGTTGCATCATCAAGCGCAATATCTTTTGATAAGTACTCCAGAAACGGCGTACAAAATATCGTTTGATGAATATCATTTCCTGAGAGAAGAGTGGTCTTTTTTTTCATCACTGGGCAAAATATATTGTCTGACTGCTTTTTCGTACAAATGAATAGGATTGAAAAGAAAGTGACTATTAAAATTATAAGGGTCGCTATTAACCATGTTATTTTTCCGATTACCTACTTCTCTTCATATTTGATTGATCAATCTGGTCATCCCTAATTATCACTTTAAATTTTATATTATGAAAAAGGATTTTGTGGTCGTGATGGCCAGCGTAACGGCCGCACTGCTCGTACTCGTATCATTGGTTTCCTTTACGGCTACTCCAGGGTTGCGTATGGCTGCCACAGAAGATGATAAACCAACCATCGTGCTGGTGCATGGCGCCTTTGCCGATGGGTCTTCCTGGAACAAGGTAATACCTGCCTTACAGAAAGAAGGATACCATACGATTGCAGTACAGAATCCACTGACCTCCCTGAATGATGATGTGGCATTCGTAGAGCGGGCTATAGCAGAAGTAAAAGGGAAGGTGATACTGGTAGGGCATTCATGGGGAGGCGTTGTTATTACCCAGGCAGGGAACAACGAAAAGGTACAGTCACTTGTGTATGTCGCTGCTTATGCCCCGGATGAGGGACAAAGTATTGAAAGTCTCAGCAAGGATGCCTATGAGGTGAGAAAGATAGCTAATGTACCAGGACTTGCAGACCCTATTGTTAGCAGCGATGGTTATATACGACTGAAGGAAGAAACGGTGGTAAACCATTTCGCGCAGGACCTGCCAGCGCAGGATGCAAAGGTCATTGCAGCCGGACAGGGTCGCTTTCACTTTAGCACTATAGCCGCCAAAGTAACGAACCCGGCCTGGAAGAATAAGCCAAGTTTTTATATCGTGGCGGACAATGATCATATGATTTCCCCCCAACTGGAAAGCGATATGGCTAAAAACATTCGCGCAACTACCTATCACCTGCCTGCAAGTCATGTGGCTATGTTGTCACGGCCAGCTGATGTGGTAAAAGTGATCCTCACAGCAGCGGGTAAAAAATAAGCTACCCCTGGTAATTATTCTTATGGCTTAATGTTTTTTATGAAAGATCAAATATTTTATAGAACTGTCGACATAGATGGGCTGAATATTTTTTATCGTGAATCAGGTGCAGCGCCACGACCGGTCCTGCTTTTATTACACGGTTTTCCTTCTTCTTCGCATATGTACAGGAACCTTATCGCTGATCTGTCAGGTACCTATCATATTATTGCTCCTGACTACCCTGGGTTTGGTCAGAGCAGCGCCCCTGATGTGGAACAGTTTTCGTATACATTTGATAAGCTGTCTGTGATCATTGAACACTTTATTGATCGCCTGCAACTTCGGAACATAAGCCTGTATATCCAGGATTATGGCGGGCCCATAGGGCTAAGGATCGCCAGCCGCCGTCCTGAATTGGTCCGCTCATTGATCATCCAAAATGCAAATGCATATACCGAAGGTTTAGGCGATGCACTGGAGCCATTGGTCACTTATATCCAGGACCCGGGTGCCGCCCAGGAGAAAGAAGCTCGTTTTTTCCTGACATCAGCTGCTACAAAATGGATGTATCTGAATGGCGCTGGTGATAAAACGCGGGTGAGTCCGGATAGCTATATAACCGATCAATACTATCTTGACAGACCCGGAAATGACAAAATACAGCTTGCCCTTTTCCGGGATTATGGCAGTAATATTGCCCTGTATGATGAATGGCATAAGTATTTCAAAGAACATCAACCTGACACGATCGTATTATGGGGTAAAAACGATGCGATGTTTATAGCGCCTGGCGGAGATGCATACCGAAAAGACCTGCCCAATGCAAAAATCATTCAAATCGATGGAGGACATTTTTTACTTGAAGAACATCACGAATATGTTGCAGGTTTGATAAAAGGGTTTGTAAAGACATAAGATGATATAAATGAACGGCGGGATGACAGACCAATTGTCACTTCGCCGTTCACTGTTTCCCGACGTCTGTCAGGGTTTGCTGTGAGGCACTGGTTTTTTAGTGTCTTCAATTGAACGGATGAATGAAGCTGCGGCTTCATCTTCAGTAATATCCGGATCGTAACCTACAAACTTGTGTCGAATGACCATGTTCCGGTCAATTACAAATCGTGTAGGAATGCCAACTGTTCCAAATGCAGTGTAGTATTTATTCTGAATGCTATCTTTCCCTTTTTCATCAAACACAACATGGAAGTTGTACTTATTCTTTGCCATGTCTTTTTGCACCAGCTCTTTATATTGAGCTGATTTCTCCCGTGTGTCCACAAAAAGAAAAGCTACGCTTGTATCATTTGCATATTGTTTTACTACTTTATTAACCATTGGAAAATCTTTATGGCAGTAGTAACACCATGTTGACCAAAAATAGACTATCAGCACTTTATTTTTAAAGTCAGTAAGACTTACAGTTTTGCCGTTTGTATCTAACATGTTGAATTGTGGCGCGGGGATATCCAATAGTGTGTCAATAGGTGTTTGCTTATAAACATTATTGGAATAACCCTGCATAGTGGCAGAGATGCAAAAGAACAGAAGATAAAAGAAGCGTCTTTTCATGATCGATGTAATTTGATTGCGAAGATATCAGGCGCAATATGGTTGAATGTTAAAAAGAAATACTTTTCTGTTAACTAATGTTAATTGGAATGTCCATGAGGGTTATAAACTGTAATTTTAACGGGTATTATGAGGAGAAGATTGAAGTTTACATTCTTTACTGCAATATGTGCTGTATTGCTGATCGTATTGTTTCAGGTCTATTGGGTGTATAATAACTTTAAAGTCAGTCAGCATAATTTTGTCACTTCCGCCAGGTACGCATTGCAGAAAAGTATCAGCACTTACCAGCTTCAGCAAAGTGAATTACCCACTTCTCTGAAGTACAAAGATCCCACGCTTACATTTTTTCTGAGAACTATCCCTAATCGCGATTCCATTGCTTTTGATACACCCGCAGTTATCAAACCATTTCATGCCGAATTCTTAACAGTAAAAATTGACGAGTATAATATAAACGAAGTGAGTGCTATCATGGGAAGATTGATATCACAACAGTTTCGCCGGCCGGTAAATCTCGATTCCCTGGGCATGTTATATAAGCAGGAACTACGCAGGGAGAATATTAAAGTATCATTTAAGCTCGTACTTTTAGATAGTACAGCAATTCCTGCACAAGACCAAATTTCAGTGCCTATAAAGTTTCACAGAACTCCTGTTGTTATTGTGAAGGCTATTCCTGAAAATTCATCAACGATGTTATGGAAACAGAATATTCTTCCCGCTGTTATTTCTCTTATGCTGATACTATTGTCTGCGGGAAGCCTCTTTTTCATGGGAAGAATGATCATGCGCCAGATGCGGCTCAATAGTTTTAAAGATGATTTTATTAATAATATTACGCATGAATTAAGAACACCACTGACTATCCTGAGATCATCAATAGACGCTTTAAAGAGCTTTGGCGCTTCATCAGATCCCCAGCGACTTGAAAGATATTTGAGTATCAATCTGAACATCATTAAGAAGCTGGATAAAGACATAGACCGTATTTTAGAGATCAGTAAATATGAACATGGCATCATGCATGTGCAGCGCACGGTCGTTAATCTGACGGAGCTATCTGCAGCGATAGCTGACCACTTTGACCTGCGTGCGCCAGATGAGATTTTTATAGTCAATGCCCTGCCTGATGAAGTGGCCAATACGGACCATTTTATTATAGATACTATTTTGAGCAACCTGATGGACAATGCCATTAAATATTCAGAGGGGAATGTTCGTATAAATCTCAGCTTTCAGCCTATTGCCAATGGCTGGCAGTTGCAGATACAGGATAATGGAAAAGGAATTGATCCGTTTCATTTACCTTTTATATTCGATAAGTTTTACCGCGTGCAGTTGAAAAATGTACATGAAGTCAAAGGATATGGTCTGGGATTAAGCTATGTTAAGCTATTGGTCACGGCATTAAACGGAGAGATTTTCGTTACAAGCCAGATTGATAAAGGAACAATTTTTACTATTCAGTTTCATGATGAATAAGATTAGCGTATTGCTTGTAGAAGATGAGCCGGTATTGGCTGCTATCATAAAAGAATCGCTTGAAACGCGCGATTTCATTGTGCATATTGCTGGCAATGGTAACCATGGCTGGACCCTGTTTCAGAAGTTGAAACCGGATATTTGTATCATTGATGTTATGTTGCCTAAAAAGGATGGTTTCTCATTAGTGGCGGATATCCGAACAGTAGATGAGAAGGTGCCGGTTATTTTTCTTACTGCCAGAAAGCAACCGGAAGATGTTATACATGGTCTTGAAATAGGGGCAGATGATTACATGAAGAAACCTTTTTCAATGGAAGAATTGGTATTACGGCTCAAAGCCATGGTGCGACGGCAACACCAGTTTTCAGCTTTCAGGAATAATTCATCCGGGGTAGTAAAGTTGGGCGGTTTTATGTTTAATATACAGAAACAGCAATTAGCGGCTGGAGAACAGGTGATCCAGTTGTCACAGCGTGAGGCAGATTTATTACGGTTATTGTTAGAAGTGAAGAACGAATTGCTGGATAGAAAGACTGCGCTTCTCAAGCTATGGGGTGATGATGACCCATTTGCGGCAAGGAGCATGGACGTTTATATTACCAGGATCAGAAAATATTTGCGTGAAGATGCTTCCATTGAAATTATCAATATCAGAGGAAAGGGGTATAGTCTGATAGAATATGCCTGATTTGACATCGCTTATGGATATAAGCAAATTTCCATTGCCCATTGACAATGGAAATATCCCTCCCGTTTTGCTGGAAAGCCAGATATCTCTTCACATTCCCCAAGCTGTATTAAATCAAAAGCAGGGAGTGTTCAGGAAGCCTAATGAACGGCTTCCTCCCTATTCAATAACTCGTTAACCGTTTGGTGTAACTGTGCTTTGGTAAAAGGCTTTTTGAGAAAAGCGTCAGCGCCATTTTCCAGTGCTACATCCTGAGCAGCAGCATCTACACCGGAGATCATGATCACTTTTGCTGCGGGATGTTCGTTTTTTACAAAACTGATAAAGTCGATGCCAAAACCGTCAGGCAGGCGATTATCTAATAATATTAAAGAAGGCTTTTCCTGTAGAAGATATTCCTCAGCTTTGGCAATGCTTTGTACATGTTCTACATCCATTCCTTGTCCATCAAGTAGTATGTTTAAAAGCAGGCACAGGTCACCTTCGTCGTCAATGATCAATATTTTCCTGGGAGCAGTTTTAGTTTTCATGTTTGCATTGTTGTTATAATGGGATAGTTACTTAAAAAAGCATGCCAATTGGTATATGTGCTGAAAAAATCAATGATTGTTAGTTGTGTGACTTCAGGGCCACAAATGGGGTGGATATATCTTATCAGGCGCAGATGTGGCCTGTGAATGTAAAAGTCACCAGCGGATTGACCGTTGGTGACTTTATTCGCTACAATGTCCGGAATATTATAACACTGCTTCGGGATAATCAGTATATCCATTTTCGTCCCCACTATACAACGTATCCTGGTTAAGTGCTGACAATGGTAAATTATGTTTAAAGCGGACTGCCAGATCGGGGTTGGCAATGAATGGTGCACCAAAAGATACAAGGTCAGCTATGCCTTCATTCAGGATGCTATTCCCGCTTTCCCGCGTAAAGCCCAGATTGGCCATCAACCTGCCACTGTAGTGGTAACGGAAATGGCTGAAATAATTATCCTGCAATACTTCTACCGGTGTACCTGTTAAAGTTGCTGCAGGCCCGACAATGTGCAGGAAAGCGAGATTGTAATCATTTAGTTTTTTAAGAATGTACTGAAACATTGGGATAGTTTCTTCGTCCGGCGTCACAATGCCTACATGGCTATATGCGACCGGTGTGAACTTAATGGCGACCCTTGTACTATCCCATACTTCTAAGATGACATCCAGTATTTCAAATATGATACGTGCACGATTTTCAATACTGCCGCCATACTCATCGGTTCGATGATTAGTGGCGAGACTTAGAAACTGAGGAATTAACATGCCGGACTGTGCATGTACTTCAACCCCGTCAAATCCTGCGTCTTTAGCATTCTTAGCTGCCTGCCGGTAATCCTGTATAGTTTGTTTAATTTCAGCAACAGTGAACGCACGGGGCGTTTGTGTATCTTTAAAGCCCTCGGGGGTATAAGACTGGGTTTGCGGATTAATGGCGGATGGGCCTGCAGGCAATTCACCATCAAAAAAATCCGGATGAGATGCTGAACCAATATGCCCTAATTGAGAGAAGATTAATCCTCCCTTGTTGTGTACTGCCTGAGTCACCAGTTTCCATCCTTCAATCTGTTCCTGTGTATAAATGCCTGGCACGTTGATAAAGCCAATAGACTTCGGATTCACCCAGGTGCCTTCACTCAGAATTAAGCCTGCTGAGGCACGTTGTGCGTAATACCTGGCCATCAATGGTGTAGGGACCAGACCTTTATTAGTAGCGCGTCCGCGCGTTAGTGATGCCATTACCACCCTGTTTTTCAATTTCAGATCACCTATCTGATATTCCTCTAACAGAGGTTGTGCTGTATTTTCCATTGCTTTTTTCAAACAAACTTCGGGCATATGCCTCAGCGTTGCAATACGGGAAAAACTAATGCCATGGGGATAAATTTATCCCCTATAGGAATTAGCATACAATGCCTATTTTTGAATAAAGTGAACAATTTATGTACGAAAGAAAGACTCCCCTCACAATAGATTGCGGACTGCACCTGACGAAAGAAGTGCTGAATGGAAAATGGAAGCCAGCCATCCTCCGTGCTATTTCGATGGGTGTAAAGCGCCCAAGCGAGATACTACGCTTATTTTCTGGCGCTACCCGCAGGGTATTGAACGTACAGCTCAAAGAACTGGAAGGACATGGCATGATAGAAAAGAAAACCTACCCGCAACTGCCGCCTAAAGTGGAATATTCACTTACGGAGATCGGCTATTCGCTGATGCCTATCATTGAAGCCATGAATCAATGGGGTGATGATAATCGCCACTTTTTGGAGAACGTTATTAAGCAGGCGCCTAAGATCAGCGAAACTTCAAAAACGACATGCGAGAGTTATAGATTGATGAATGTTGTGCATAAGATCGGATAGGGGGGGCTGTAGGAAACAAAAAAGCCTCCAAGTCTTTCGATTTGAAGGCTTAAAGCTTGCGGGGTGGGAGGGACAACTTTCGAACTTATTTTTATCAGATTTGGAGAAAATAGCTTTATTTCAAAATGAGTATATTTAAATTTATGAATATATTTGTTTGATTTACAAATGTTTGTATTTGCTTGAATAGCGTATTCACGTGTTTTCCATTTTTTTGGTAATTTTACTGCAAATGAATATTAATGATACCAGAAGTAAACTTAAAAATATCATTGACGGAGTTATCATTGAGGGGGCAACAGATAATTGCACAGCAACCAGAAATATCCTATGCTCAAGCTTTAGCACAAGTACAACGGTTAAGAGAGACTTCGAAAGTAAATCAATCTCAAAAAAAGAGCAGGTCGAATTCTTAAGGAAATATGCCTCAGAAAACGCTCTATTAATAGAAGAAGCCCCAAGTGAATCCCAATTTCTTGCCAGAGGGGGTGAAGCAAAGGTTTATTTTGAAGCAGAAACAAAAAGTGTCATTAAAATCAATGATGGAATTTACTACGCTACCTGGCTGGAGTTCTTTAACAGCATAGTGATTCACAATATCCTTTTCCCCAATACTGCTTATAGTTTTCTTGGATTTATTGAAATTGAAGATGATTTCTTTGCCGTCTTAAAACAACCATTTGTGACAGCAGAAGATGTAGTTGACTTATCAGATGTTAAGAAATTACTGGCATACAATGGTTTTGAAAATACATTAAGAAAAGGACTGCCCACTAATAACTATTATAATAAGGAACTAGGTTTGATACTTGAGGATATACACGACGAGAATGTTATAGTCAAATCCAATACACTTTTCTTTATTGATACTGTATTCTATACTGCTTTTCAGGAGCAATAATTATTGCCTGTTTTTTGGATGCTGATGGATTAATTTACATTCACGATAAGTAAAAGATAAAATATCGAGAGCCCACAACCTCCAAATCAATTTTCTTAGAGAATAATTTTTAGTCATGTTAAATCTGATCCCTGCCAATATCCTGACCTTTTTCAAGTCCCTTATGCATAAAAAGCGAGCATTGCTTATTCCTGACGACTATAATGAGTTTTTTTACTGGGTGAAGGAAAGAACGGAAGCATTCTGGAGTAAAAGCAAATTCTCAAACAATACTGAGGGATATCCCTGTCCTAAATGGGCAGAAGGGGCAAAATGGATCGGAATGACCAATGAACAGATCGATTCCATCGAAGCAAAGTATGGTATCACGTTTATGCCAGAGCATAGAGCCTTCTTACACATTCTGCATACCATAGACAGGAAAGAGGTAAATGAGTATGAAAAAGACGGTAAAACCCAAACTTATCAAAGGTCTTTTTTTTACAATTGGCTGGAAGATGAGGATGAAATCGTTTCTAAACTGGACTGGCCTTATCGGACCATATTTGAGGATGTATCACCATCCCAAGGTGTATGGCTAAAGTCTTGGGGCGCCAGGCCAGCATCTGTAGAAGAGAAAGAACGCATTTTTGCCGACTGGTATGCGAAAGCACCAAAATTACTACCGCTTACTTCACATAGATTTTTAGTTAGTCAGGCAGGTCTGGCTGATCGTCCCGTATTCTCTGTTTATGGCTCTGATACTATTATATATGGATGGGATCTCCGGTTGTATCTGCTCAATGAGATCACAGATCATTTGGATCTCTACATACCGGTGTTTGATGAAGAAGATCAATGCTATTATGCTGAGTATAGGGATGAATTAAGGAAAGTGTTTGACCTTGCAGAACAAAAGTTACCCGGTAAAGATATTCCATATTGGAAGGAATTAATACTCTATTGGAGCTCAGGTTGGTCAAGCTTTGGATTAAAACCTCCTGGTGATAATGGGGAGATGGTCCAGCCTATTATGCCTACATATGTACCAGAGGAACAGGACGCTACTCAGAAAACGTTCAGAACATTTGAATAAATAGCGACATAAATGAACTCACTTGATCCCGAATAACGTTTGTTGGCAAAACGGAAGAGGGAGAGCCTGATCTTTTTTATGGGAAAAAGCGATTCAACAAAAAAGCCTCCAAGTCTTTCAACTTGAAGGCTTTCCAGCTTGCGGAGAAGAAGGGATTCGAACCCTTGAAACCCTTTCGAGTTTACACACTTTCCAGGCGTGCCAGTTCAACCACTCCTGCACTTCTCCGGGTAGGTTGAATTTTTATTTCAGGATGGCAAAGGTAGCTATTTCTACCAGATTACCAAAAATAAAATTTAAATCGTTTCCCAGTCGTTGGTATTAGCCGTCAACTCCCCTCTCAGAGAGGTCTCGATCATCGCTTTTGTGGAGGCCGGATCGAGGTCCTGTCCCAGTACGAACATCAATTTAGTGATGGCTGCTTCAAAGGTCATGTCGTGACCGCTGATCACGCCTATTTGCTGTAACGGCTGACTGGTTTCATATTTACCCAGTTCTACCGATCCACCGTCACATTGGGTGATGTCCACAATGATCACACCTTTGTCTATTGCCTTTTTCAGGCATTCTATAAACCATGGCTGGGTGTTGGTATTACCGCTACCGAAGGTCTCCATGATCACGCCGCGCAGGCCGCTTACGTTCAGGATGGCCTCTACTGCTTTACGGGTGATGCCCGGGAACATTTTCAGTACGGTGACGTTATCGTCGAGGTGTTTATGTACTTTGAGCGGTTTGTCAGGACAAGGTAATACAAACTGTGTTTTGTATTTGATGTCGATGCCTGCTTCTGCCAGCGGTGGGTAGTTCATGGAATAGAACGCTTCGAATTTCTCCGCGTTATATTTCTTGGACCTGTTACCACGGAACAGTGCAAAGTCAAAATAGATACATACTTCCGGCACAACTACCTGTCCGTTATGACGGGTAGCGGCGATCTCCATGGCGGTGATAATATTCTCCTTCGCGTCTGTACGTATCTTCCCGATAGGCAACTGTGAACCGGTTAAAATGACAGGTTTGGAGAGATTTTCCAGCATGAAGCTCAGTGCTGAAGCGGTAAATGACATGGTATCAGAACCATGAAGGATAACAAATCCGTCATACCGGTCATAGCGGTCTTCAATAATAGACGCCAGTTCCACCCATATTTCGGGCTGCATGTCGGAAGAATCGATAGGCGGATTAAAAGCGTATACATAGAAATCAATCCCCATACGGTATAGTTCCGGAAGATTGTTACGTATTTCATTAAAACCGATAGGACGCAAGGCTTTGGTTTTCTCGTCGTAGATCATCCCAACGGTGCCCCCTGTATAAATGATCAGGATTTTACTCATTGATGCTGCTGTTCCAAATTGCCTGCAAATGTACCGCCTAAAAGGTTAAAGCATTTTGAATAATTTGAGGGCGTTGTTTGTCGTAATAGCAGCTACGTCGGCTATTTTTAGATTTTTTACATCTGCGATCTTTTCACCGATCAATGGAATGTACGCGCTCTCATTCCTTTTACCACGGTAGGGTACCGGGGCGAGGTAAGGCGCATCCGTCTCCAGTACTACGTTTGCGAGGTCAATATCTTCCAGTATCTTATCCAGCCCCGATTTCTTGAACGTAACCACGCCACCGATGCCAAGATAGAACCCAAGGTCAATGATCTCTTTTGCCTCTTCCAGGGTACCGGAGAAACAATGGAACACGCCGGTGAGCCGGCCATCCTGTAAGGCTTTTACTTCGTCAATACATTCCCGGGTGCTTTCACGGCTGTGAATGGCGACCGGCAGACTATATTCACGGGCCAGCTCCAGCTGTGTGCGGAAGGCCTTATATTGCTGTTCAACGTGTGTCTTGTCCCAGTAGAAATCCAGGCCGATCTCCCCGATAGCTTTGAACGGACGCTTTGCTAACCAGTCTTTTACAATACCCAGTTCCTGGTCAACGTTCTCATTCACATAACAGGGATGTACACCCATCATGGCGAAACATTTGCCGGGGAACTCCGTTTCCAGCGCCAGCATGCCGTCTATTGAACTACTATCGATATTTGGCAGGTATAAATGGGACACACCTGCGGCCAGGGCCCGCTCTACTACCACTGTTCTGTCATCCGAAAAATCCTCCCCATATAAATGGGCGTGCGTATCTATCCAGTTCATCTATAAGATATTATATTTTTTTATTCAATTACTAAAAATATTACATTTGTATAATATTTATATTTCAGTAAGTGCTGTACAAAAGTACAGCCGAAAGACCTCATTTAAAACTATACTTATTCTATGAAAAGCTATTTTTGCTTTAACCGTATCTTCGCAGGAGTAATTATCCTGGTAATGGTGGTAACCTGCTTTTTTGCCTGTTCTAAATCAACTGAATCAGCTAAGCCGAGCGCGAACCAGGCTGATAATCTTACAATTAATGCTGCTGCTGATCAGGCGATCGTTAGCGGAATATATGATGACCTCTTCGGTATTGCGCTGGAAGTAGGTGCGAAAGCTGGTATGAACCAGGCTGGCCGCAAGGCGAATATTGACCTGACCGCTAAGCTGGGTAGCTGCGCGATCGCTGAGATCGACGACGTAAGCGCTGGTCAGTGGCCTAAAGTGATGCTGATCAAATTCGGTGCACAGTGTGCTGATGCAACCGGTCGTGTGCGTGCAGGGAACATCCAGGTAACTTATTCTAACTTCTTCTACTATCCAAATGCAACGATCACTATTAAACCGCTGAGCTATACTGTAAATGGTATCGCTGTACAGGGTACTAAAGTGATCACCAACCTGAGCTCCAACAGCGAATATAAATATAGCGCTGTTATCAATGATGGCGTACTGAAACTGGACACAGTAACAGTAAGCTACAAGAGCAACGCTACTATCAAACAGACAGATGGTTTAGCGACCCTGGCTGACGTAACAGATGACGTGTTCAGCATCTTCGGTACTGACTCCCTGATCTATCCGAATGGTACTACTGCTGCTATCACCGTTGGTGAAGCAGACGCACTGCAGAGAAGGATCGAATGTCCGTGGTTCAGCAAAGGTAAAGCCCTGGTAACAGTAGGTAATATCACTGCTAACGTAAACTACGGTAATGGTGTGTGTGATGATTCAGCCAGCATCGATCTGGGTGATAAAGTGAAAAGCATTAAATTGCCTAAATAATAGCAATAATAATTCATGAAAAAGCCCGGGTGATGAACCCGGGCTTTTGTATTTTAATAAGGGATCGCTTCCATATTGAGTTTTTCTTTGCGAAAATATTCCAGTACCCTGGGTAAGGCATATTCCAATCGGTCCCAGGCCTTTGTACTATCATGAAACACGATAATAGACCCTGGTTTCGCCTTAAAGACCACATTCTGTACACACTCTTCTCCGCTTCTTTCCGTATCAAAATCAGCGCTTAATACGTCCCACATGATCACCTGTGCATTGGGTACCAGCTTTTTCAGGTGTTTTACCTGGAAAGGAGTAATCCTCCCATAAGGTGGACGGAATAACGGTGAACTGATGTATTTACGGGCATCGAGAATATTCTCCATGTATTTATCCGTACCGGTTTTCCAGCCGTTCAGGTGGTTATGGGTATGATTGCCGGTGTGATGACCTTCTTCCAGTATCTGCTGGTAAATATCCGGATGCTCAATAACGTTTTTCCCTATACAGAAAAAGGTCGCTTTCGCCTCATACTTACGGAGTTGTTCCAGTACAAAGGGAGTAGCTACAGGGTGCGGGCCGTCGTCAAATGTGAGGTATACAGATGGCCTGGCCGGGGAGAAGTTCCAGGTGCAGTTTTTATACAGTGCTTTCAGCAGCCCGGGTGTTTTCGTAAGATAAAACATGGATGTCTCGATTGAAAAATAAAGGTAGCTAAATCTTTCTTTACCTTTGCGGCATGCAACATCAGAAAGTAAGGGTACGCTTTGCGCCCAGTCCAACAGGTGGCCTGCACCTCGGAGGTGTACGCACGGTTTTATTCAACTATTTATTTGCAAAGCAGCACAATGGTGAATTTGTGCTTCGTATAGAAGATACTGACCAGACCCGCTATGTGCAGGGCGCGGAGGAATATATCATAGAATGTCTGCGCTGGTGTGGTCTGAATGCGGATGAAGGTCCTCATGTAGGTGGCCCTTACGCCCCTTACCGCCAGAGCGAGCGTAAAGCACAGTACCGTCAGTATGCGGAACAGCTGGTTGCAGCTGGTCATGCCTACTATGCGTTCGATACACCGGAAGAACTGGAAGAAATGCGTACCAGACTGAAGACGGAACAGAACCCTTCTCCTCAGTACAATGCTGCTGCACGTCAGCAGATGCGTAATTCTATCAGCCTGCCGGCAGCAGAAACAGCAGCGCTCCTGGAAAAAGGTACGCCGCATGTCATCCGTATTAAAATGCCACAGGGTGAAGAAGTTGGTTTTACCGACATGATCCGTGGTCATGTACAATTCAATACCAGCACTGTTGATGATAAAGTACTGCTGAAAGCAGATGGTATGCCTACCTATCACCTCGCTGTGGTAGTAGATGATTACCTCATGAAGATCACTCACGCATTCCGTGGTGAAGAATGGCTGCCTTCAGCACCCGTACACCTGTTGCTGTGGAAATACCTTGGTTGGGAAGCACAGATGCCTAACTGGGCACATCTGCCACTGATCCTGAAACCAGATGGTAACGGTAAACTGAGCAAGCGTGATGGCGACCGCCTGGGCTTCCCGGTATATGCGATGAACTGGGCTGATCCTAAGTCAGGTGAAATGACCACCGGCTTCCGTGAGAAAGGTTTCCTGCCGGAAGCATTTGTGAATATGCTGGCCATGCTTGGCTGGAACGACGGTTCTGGTCAGGAGATATTTACAATGGACGAACTGATCGCCCGTTTCTCTCTGGAGCGTGTACATAAAGCAGGTGCTAAATTCGATTTCGAAAAGGCAAAATGGTTCAACCACCAGTACCTCCTGCATGCGGACAATAACCGTCTGGCCGAACTGTTTATGCCGGTACTGAAAGAAAAGAATGTGAACGCATCCCTGGAATACGTAGCGACGATCGCTGGTCTTGTAAAAGAGCGTTGTGATTTCGTGAATGATATCTGGGACCATGCCTTCTTCTTCTTCCAGGCGCCTGAAACATTCGATGTTGCAGCGGTAAAACCTAAATGGAATGCAGATAAGACACAGTTCTTCCGTGACTGGGCCTCTATCGTAGAAGGATTGTCCGATTTCTCCGCTACTTCGCTGGAAGAAAGCTTCAAAACGCTGGCTGGTTCTATGAATATCAAACCAGGAGAATTGCAGCTGCCATTCCGTATTATGCTATGTGGTGGTAAGTTTGGTCCGCCGGTATTCAATATCGCAGATACCCTTGGCAAACACGAGACGATCGCAAGGATCATGAGAGGATTGGATGCGATCAATGCATAAAATGGCTTCACATATTATCAGATAAAAGAAAAAGGAGAGGTATATACCTCTCCTTTTTCTTTTATCTGATAATATGTGATTATCCTTTCTTGGCTTCTTTTGCCCATGCATCTTTCAGGGTCACTGTACGGTTGAACACTACTTTATCAGGAGTGCTGTCAGCGTCTGCAGCGAAATAGCCCTTACGCAGGAACTGGAAGCGATCACCTGGTTTAGCGTTCAGCAGACTAGGCTCGATATAAGCTTTTGAGATGACCTGCAGGGAATCAGGATTGATATAAGATTTGAAATCACCTTCTTCGTTACCGGGATCTTCCACCTTAAACAGGCGGTCGTACAGTCTTACTTCTGCCGTAGCCGCATGCGCTGCACTTACCCAGTGAATGGTACCTTTTACGGTCAGACCGCTGGTATCGCCACCGCTTTTGCTTTCCGGCAGGTAGGTCGCATAGATAGTCGTGATATTGCCGTCCGCATCTTTTTCAAAGCTTTCGCCCTTGATGATGTAGGCATTTTTCAGTCGTACTGCCAGACCAGGGCCCAGACGGAAGAATTTCTTAGGCGGTTCTTCCATGAAGTCTTCACGCTCGATGTACAGCGTATTGCTGAATGGCAGGATACGTGTACCGGAGTTTGGATCTTCCGGGTTGTTTTCAGCGGTCATCTCTTCTACCTGACCTTCAGGATAGTTGGTGATCACCAGTTTAACCGGGTCCAGTACTGCGAATACGCGGTTCGCCGTTTTGTTCAGTTCCTCGCGGATACAGAACTCCAGCAGACTTACATCGATCATATTGTCACGTTTCTGGATACCGATACGTTCACAGAAAGCGCGGATACTTGCAGGCGTATAACCACGACGACGCAGACCACTGATAGTCGGCATACGTGGGTCATCCCATCCGCTGACGTGTTTTTCATTCACCAGCTGTAACAGCTTACGTTTGCTCATTACCGTGTAGGTAAGGTTCAGACGGGCAAACTCATACTGACGGGACGGGAATATTTCCAGTTGCTCGATGAACCAGTTGTACAGCGGGCGGTGAGGAATGAATTCCAGGGTACAGATGGAGTGGGTGATCGTCTCGATGCTGTCGCTTTGTCCGTGGGCAAAGTCATACATCGGATAGATACACCAGCTGTCACCCGTACGGTGGTGATGTGCATGTTTGATACGGTAGATGATAGGGTCACGCATGTGCATGTTCGGAGAAGCCAGGTCTCCTTTTGCGCGTAATACCTTTTCACCGTCTTTGAACTCCCCTGCACGCATACGGGCAAAGAGGTCAAGGTTTTCTTCCACGCTGCGGTTACGGTAGGTGGTGCCTTTACCGGGTTCGGTAGGCGTACCTTTGGAAGCCGCGATCTCTTCAGCGGTAGAGTCATCTACGTAAGCCAGTCCTTTATTGATCAGTTTTACTGCGAAGTTGTATATCTGTTCGAAATAATCTGAAGCATACAGTTCCTGCGCCCATTGGAAGCCCAGCCATTGTATGTCGGCCTTAATGGAATCCACATATTCAGTATCCTCCGTAACGGGATTGGTATCGTCAAAGCGGAGGTTCGTTTTACCGTTGTACTTCTGGGCGATGCCGAAGTTGAGGCAGATGGATTTAGCGTGACCAATGTGCAGATAGCCATTTGGTTCCGGAGGGAAGCGTGTAAGCACCCTGCCGTCATTGACGCCGTTGGCAATGTCCTCTTCTATGATCTGTTCCAGAAAATTGAGGGTCCTTTCTTCACTCATAAGGTTTAATATATTTCGGACGGCAAAGGTAGTAAAAAGTCCACAGACCCCTACAGATAGTAAGGTATGCAATGAGACGGCGGTAGACAGTCCAAAAAACCTATATTTACAAACTTAACAAATCAATTATGGTCAACCCCCTGCAACGTCCTGTGCGCGTGCTGGTGGCCAAGGTTGGTCTTGACGGCCATGACCGCGGAGCGAAAGTGATCGCGGCAGCCCTGAGAGACGCTGGTATGGAAGTGATCTATACCGGTTTGCGTCAGACGCCTGAAATGGTGGTCAGCGCAGCCCTTCAGGAGGATGTGGACGCCATTGGCGTAAGCATCCTCTCCGGCGCACACATGACGGTTTTTCCACGTATTATGACCCTTATGAAAGAGAAAGGGATGAATGATGTATTGCTCACCGGCGGCGGCATCATACCGGAAACGGATATGTCCCGGCTCAATGAATTAGGTGTCGGAAAACTATTTCCACCCGGTACCCGTACCGAAGATATTGCCACCTATATCACCGATTGGGTGGCCACACACAGGGATTTTTAAAAAAAGTCTGTTTTTTTGAAACCTTTGCCGTGCCCGGTCGTCTTTGTTCTATACTTAACCCGATTTAAACAGACTGATTTCTATGACACGTAAGCTTTACTTTATTCCACTGCTGCTGCTTTCCATGGCGCAGTTACCCGCGTTTTCCCAGGAAAATACAGACACCACCCGGAAAGTGATCGAAGAAGTGACCATCACCCGTACATATGAAGTATCTAAGCGCAGTTATACCACCTGGGGTGGAGACGGCCCGCTGTTATCCTTCGGACGTGATATCCGGGAGTCAGGTAATCATGTACGCAGTGTGCCCCGCTTTACTTTCTTTTTCAACATCGGGCATAATTACAACTACGACTTCGGACGAAATGTGGGTATTTTCACAGGACTCAATCTGAAAAACATCGGTTTGATCACCAAAGATGACAAAGACTCTGTCAAGCTGAAACGCCGTGTGTATACACTGGGAGTACCTTTGGGTATAAAGATCGGTGATCTGAAAAAAGGCTTTTTCTTCTTTGCCGGTGGCGCTTATGACCTGGCATTCAATTACAAGGAGAAAAAGTTCATCAATGGCGACAAAAAAGAGAAATTCAATGAATGGTTCAGTGACCGTACACCGCTGCTGATGCCGTCTTTCTTTGCCGGGATCAGAATGCATCCGGGCTTCGGACTGAAAGTACAGTACTACCCTAACAATTTCTTTAACAAGGAATATAAGGAAACCGGCAACAGTGGTGGTAGTGCCTATCCTTATCAGAACCTCGACGCCAAGCTGTTTTTCGTGACGCTTAGTTATGACTTCCACGGGCACAATATCCACAAGCACGTGAAGGAAAAAACAGTGCGTTACCAGCGGAAATACGAGAAAAACTTCTGATGCCAGAAGGTGCTCAACACGATAAGTTGAGTGATAATATTATCGATTTTTTCATCTGTGAATATCGTATATTAGGAATGACGGCCGACTGAGAATGTGCAGTCAATCAGCCGTCATTCCTTTTTTATCGTAATCCTGTGCTCCTGTATTCCTGTACTATTTTCACATTCCGTAATAGTCCTTTTACTCTCTTTTGATGCCGCTTTAATATTCATTATCCTACGTTCATCCTACGTTCATGAACGTAAGATGAACGTAGGATAATGAATATTAAAGCGGCATCTGAAACAACATAAATAAGTCTGTTCTGACTCGTGAAGGTGGTGTTTTGGAGATGTTAAAATAATATCACAAGTCTTTCCTCGTAAATGCTCTCCATCCAGAACACACCTTGATTGTCAGTGTGTCGTAACCAAGTTTAAAACCTTAAATTAGCCATCTAACAAAACCCGGATCTCATGTATCATACCATCAAAACAGCACTCAAGGATAATACCCTCTTTATCTACATTAACCGCCCCGATAAGCTGAACGCCCTGAATCAACAGGTAATGGCTGAACTGGCCCTGGCGATCGATGAAGTGTATACGAACAAGGATATCAAAAGTGCAGTGATCACCGGAGAGGGAGAGAAAGCGTTTGTGGCAGGAGCGGATATTTCGGAATTCCTGGAACTGTCTGATCAGCAGGGACTTGAGTTAGCTAAGAAAGGGCACGTGGTTTTTAAACATATAGAATATTGTCCCAAACCGGTGATAGCTGCCGTAAATGGCTTTGCACTGGGCGGAGGTTGTGAGCTCGCCATGGCCTGTCATTTCAGGATCGCGGCCACCAATGCGAAGTTCGGTCAGCCGGAAGTAAACCTGGGACTGATCCCTGGTTATGGCGGTACTCAGCGCCTGACCACACTCATCGGGAAAGGAAAAGCCCTGGAACTCATGATGACAGGTGATATTATCAATGCAGAAGAGGCCCTGCAATGGGGACTGGTAAATTATGTTGTGGCGCCTGCCGATCTGCTGCAGAAAGCAACTGAATTATTACAGAAAATACATACCAAAGCCCCGCTGGCCATTGCCCGCGTGATCAAATGCGCCAATGCTGCCCAGAATTATGCTGTTGATGGTTTTGAAATAGAACTGAATGAGTTTGGCGCCTGCTTCGCGACCAAAGACATGCAGGAAGGCGCATCCGCCTTTATACAGAAAAGGCCGGCAACGTTTACCGGAGAGTAACGGGACCTGGGGAAATCAGGCGGTCAAAAACCTGACTTAGCAGTAGTGTCAAGGTATTACCGTTGTTTTAATTCCCGATTTGTAGTTGATAATTCATAATTGATATGTACGTTTGTACCGCAAAAAATCAAGCATATGGAATATAGAATAGAGAAAGACACGATGGGCGAAGTGAAAGTACCTGTAGATGCTTACTATGGTGCTCAAACTCAACGTTCTATCGACAATTTCAGGATTGCGCAGGATATCAACAAAATGCCAAAGGAAATTATCCAGGCATTCGCTTACCTGAAAAAAGCGGCCGCGCTGACCAACCTGGATGCGGGTGTACTGTCTCAGGAGAAAACAAATTTGATTGCACAGGCTTGTGATGAGATCCTGGCTGGTAAACTGGATGATCAGTTCCCGCTGGTAGTATGGCAGACCGGTTCCGGTACACAGTCCAACATGAACGTGAATGAGGTGGTTGCTTACCGTGCACACGTGATCAATGGTGGTCTGCTGACTGATAAAGAGAAAGCTGTGCACCCGAATGACGACGTGAACAAATCACAGTCATCCAATGATACTTTCCCTACTGCTATGCACATTGCTGCATATAAAATGCTGATCGAGACCACTATTCCTGGTATCGAAAAGCTGAGAGATACACTGGCAGAAAAAGCAGAAGCTTTCAAACATATCGTGAAAATCGGCCGTACCCACTTCATGGATGCGACGCCTCTCACACTCGGACAGGAAATCAGCGGTTACGTTTCTCAGCTGAACCATGGTCTGAAAGCTATCAAAAATACACTGGAACACCTGAGCGAACTGGCCCTGGGCGGTACTGCTGTAGGTACCGGTATCAACACGCCAAAAGGTTATTCTGAGAATGTGGCTAAACATATTGCCAACCTGACCGGCCTGCCATTCATCACTGCTGAAAACAAATTCGAGGCACTGGCTGCACACGATGCGATCGTAGAAGCACACGGCGCCCTGAAAACTGTTGCAGTCAGCCTGATGAAGATAGCGAACGATATCCGTATGCTGAGCTCCGGCCCACGCTCCGGTATCGGTGAGCTCCACATCCCTGACAACGAACCAGGTTCTTCCATCATGCCAGGTAAAGTAAATCCTACACAGTGTGAAGCGCTGACAATGATCGCGGCACAGGTACTGGGTAACGATGTGACTATCAATATCGGTGGCGCAACTGGTCACTTCGAACTGAACGTGTTCAAACCTGTAATGATCTATAACTTCCTGCACTCTGCACGTCTGATCGGTGATGGTTGTGTAAGTTTCAATGATAAATGCGCGGTAGGTCTCGCTCCGATCGAAGCAAATATCAAAAAACACGTTGACAACTCCCTGATGCTGGTGACTGCCCTGAATACAAGGATCGGTTACTACAAAGCAGCTGAGATCGCGCAGACAGCTCACAAAGAAGGTACTACCCTGAAAGAAATGGCAGTGAAACTGGGTTATGTAAAACCAGAAGAATTCGACGAGTGGGTAAACCCGATCAACATGGTGGGTGACATCAAATAAAATATCGCAAACGATATACAATAACAAAGGGGTATCTATACGAATAGATACCCCTTTGTTTTAACCGGTAATCCGGTTTATGTTAGTGTAAGAGTGTAATGATAATAGTGCGGAGGCTCAGCAGGATGATCAATGTACCTACCATGATCATCAAAGGCTTACGCTTGATCTTTCTCACCAGTACCGCTGCAAACGGAGAGGCGATCACACCACCGATGATCAGACCGATAATAACCGGCCAGCCGGCGATTGCCCCAAAGATAAGGAATGTACCTGCACTGGAAAGTGATATGAAAAATTCAGCCGCATTTACCGAACCGATCGTATAATGGGCCGAACGACCTTTGCTCAGCAAGGTAGAGGTCACAATTGGCCCCCATCCTCCACCACCAAAAGAATCCATAAAGCCGCCAAAGAACGCCAGTGAACCCAGACGTCTGGTCTTGCTTTTCGCTTTTTTAGGCAGGAACGCCTTCCTCAGTACGATCGCACCCAGTATCAGCAGATAAGCGCTGATGAAAGGTTTTACATTCTCTTCCGTGAAATAGGAAAGAAAAGGTACCGCCGAAGAAATCGCGTTCATATTGGAGATCAGGAAAGACCCGGCAATAGACCCGATAATACCAGGCACCAGCAGATACAGGAACAGCTTCTTATTCACATTCCCAAAACGAAAATGCGATATACCGGAAGCGCCCGTAGTAAATACCTCTGCTACGTGTACACTTGCACTGGCAACAGAAGGCGGAATACCCAGACCCAGCAGTAAAGAGGATGAGGTAGCGCCATAAGCCATCCCTAATGCACCATCTACTGTCTGTGCCGCCAGACCTACCAGAATATAGAACAGCAGTTCTCTGGTAAAAAGAGACTGCGTAAACTCGTAAACGCGCGTATGCGTGGCCGCTGAAGTGCCGTAGTAGGTCAGAACGCCTATTCCTGCCAATACGGCCACAGCAATAAGACCTATCAACAGCCATAAGAACGGCCGGTGACGGTTTTCCTCATTGACGAGGTCTATTAACAGTTCCTGACGTTCCACGGTAGCATACTTTTTTTCAAGTTGGTCTATCTCCTCGTTGTGCGACATGTATTACTTCAGTTATATAGTCTATAGATGTGATAGACTAAGGTATGGCTAAATCATCGGATATCCAAATACAGGAGATTAAAATGTGATGAAGATTCTTAAAATGAATGGACAGTGGAAATGGGGAAGCTATCCACAGTGGCTAAAAAAACACCCGCCGGACAAACAACGCTGCCGGCGGGTGACATTTATTTTTTGGTAATAATTTATTTCTTCCTGAAAGGCAGATCGTAGGTGATCGCTACATAATAGAGGCCTTTGATGGTCGGACCGCCCACATACTGGAAATAAGATGTGTTGAAGATATTGGAGCCGCCCACTTTCACAGAGGTATGCAGTTTAGGTAAGCCATAAGTCACCTGTGCATCCACAGTGCTGTAAGCTGGTACATCACCGTTACCAAACAGGTTCTGCCAGTAGAACTTATCCTGCCAGTGCCATACTACGTTGAAACCCAGGTTACGCGCTACCTGTCTGTTACCAAAGCTGACATTGGTAAACCATTTCGGCGTATTGAAACCAGGGATCAATGCATCGTCTTTGGTCTTATCCTGCGCCAGGGTATTGTAGTTGGCGTTACCGCTGATGGTAAAGCTCTTCAGGAAGTTATAGGTTACACCCACTGCAAAACCATAGTTCTGTACAGTAGATTTACTGTTGGTCCATACCCTGTAGCGGTTCTGGAACTGTTTATCATACATCTGATTGAGTACCTCCTGGGTTGGATTATTTACATTACCTGTCTGAGGAACAGCTACTTCTACCTGTCCGATGAAGTGATTGTAGGTATTGAAATAACCGTCGATGTCTACAAATACCTTATTGTCAAACAGTACGCTCTTATAACCTACTTCAACTGACTGGATCTGCTCCGGTTTGATAGGATCGAGATTCGCTACTTTCAGCACTTTCGCATTCTGTACCTCAGCATCTGCACGGCTCAGGGTAGGATCGGCGTTGGTTGCTTTATTTACTGCGGTCGTAAAGGCGGTTGCACTGGAAGTCAGGTAGGAGTTCTTGAAATATCCCAGGCCTTCTTCGATGAATGCCAGTCCGCCGACACGTCTCACGCCGCCGTTATTCACAAAGGAATATGCCTCAAACAGAGAAGGGAAGCGGAAGCCATTCTGCCAGGAAGCACGGAAGTTATGACGCTGGTTCTGTGTAGTATACACCGCCGCTATACGAGGGTTGAACTTACCGGAGAATTCCTGGCTTTTGTCATAACGAACGGAAGCCGTTACTTTCAGCTGATCATGCAGGAATAACTTGCTACCCTGTACGAAGCCACCTGCTTTTCCATACCAGATGTTTTTGCCACCAGGCGTATTACGTTTATCCAGTGGTTTGGTCAGGTCAACAAAGTTGTTACCATCAGGAATGATCTCATAGGTACGATAATCTGCGCCTACCAGCACATCCATAAAATGCACGTACTTACGCAGGTTCCAGGTACCTTCTGCATGATAAAAATGACTCATCTGCAATAAGGCAGCGCCACCGCTTTTGTTGGTGCTGTCTTTAGATACCGGGTAAATATCCCAGTCATTGATGCCTTTGATCTTTGCTAACTGCGCATCAAAAGCTGCAGTACCAGGTGTCCAGCGGCCTTTATCAGCTGCGGCACGTGCTGCTCTGTGGGCTTCAGCCACATTGCTGCCGGTCGCGTCAAGCGCTGCGTTAAGGGCATTTTTGTAGTCAGCCTGCCATTGTTTGTCGGTCTTGAAAGACTTCTCCAGGTTATCCGCCAGCGGGTTCATATTGTATGAATCACCGGTGTTTTCCAGGGACATATAAGAACGGAAAGTGAAGTCCTCTCCTACTAATTCTACTTTATGGTTCTGTACAACTACATTTTTCAGACCGATACGGTTACCACGCTGGAAGAAACCGTCCATTTTACCAACACGGTAAGTATAGGAAGCCTCGAGCTTTGGCGTGATCTTGTAATGCAGCGCACCATCAAATTTGATGTTCTTTACCTTGTAATCACCCACCAGGTCTTTCTCCCAGTAGCCCGTACGGGATACGTTATAGGATTTACCGTTTTTGTCGGTGATAGGGAATGTGCTCTGGTCTGCATATTTGTTCCAGGCATCATTGGCGGTATTATCGGCGCCTACCAGTTGTGGGAAGTCCGGATTGGCTTTGGTGCCGGGATTGAAGTCATTGTGACTGTCCGCATACCAGTCAGTACCTTCCATATAAGAGAAGTTCACTTTGAACGCGAATTTCTTGCTCAGGGCCTGTGCGTAACGGAAGGAGCTTTCAGTGATCGGTTTCGGAGAACTGCCCTTACCGTCAAAATGGTTGAAAGCGACTTTCTGATATACGCTGATACCCTGATACTGGAAAGGGTTTTTGGTGATCAGGTTGGACATACCGTTCAGCGCGTTCATACCATACAGGGCAGAAGAGGCACCGGGAGTCACCTCAATGCTCTGGATATCCAGTTCTGTGGGGCCGATGGCATTACCCAGTGGTACACCCAGCGTTGCTGCCTGGTTATCCACTCCATCGATCAACTGCATGAAACGGAAGTTATTAGGCACGTTAAAACCACGTGTGTTGAAGACTTTAAAGGTCAGACCAGCAGTAGTCATCTGAACGCCTTTCAGGTTACCGATCGCGTCATAGAAAGAGGCCGCAGGCGTTTCCTTCAGGGCCCTTACATCGAGCTTTTCGATGGCAACAGGCGATTTTAGTAATTTTTCCTGTTGACGGGAAGCAGATACCACCACTTCATTCACCAGGAGAGACTGCGTAACCAGCTGTATCTGTAAACGGCTATTGCTGTTTTTTACGTCGAATTCCTGTGGCTGATAACCCAGGAGACGTATCTGCAGTTTAAGCGGGAATCTGGTATTCGCAGTTATTTCAAACCGTCCGGTACTGTCGGTCGTAGCACCGAAGGAAGTTCCTTTGATCTGTACGGTGGCGCCCGGCAAAGGTTCTCCTTTGTCACCGGCAATCTTGCCACCAAGGATATAAGAGCCGTTCAGCTGTGCCTGGGCCAGTACAGGCATTAATAACACGAGCAGCCATAGGTATGCAATACGAATAGTGCGTCTTTTTGCGGACATAACTATAGTTTATTATATATGAATTGGTCTTGTGAAATAAAATATGGGGGAACTTACCCCTATGGATTCATCGGGGCAAAGTGGTGCGTAGCGCTCAACAACATCGTAAAGAAGTGTCCATCGTTTAGTTTATTGGTGGTGAATACTACTTTTAGCTTTAATATATCTATTAGTCTATCGGAATTGTGGACAAATGTAATACGGCATTTCAAGTTTTCAAAGAAAACGTTAAAAAAAAAGCGGTCCACCATAGGCAGACCGCTTTCTAAAATATGTTGATAAGCTTATTTTGTAGCTGCAACAGCTTCTTTATCAGCTTCTTGTTTTGCAATATGCTTGTGGAAGAAGCGTTTCTGGAATATCAGGATGGTGATCACACCAACAGAGATCGCCGCATCTGCGATATTGAAGATCGGGTTGAAGAATACGAAATACTCTCCTCCTTTAAACGGTATCCAGTTAGGCAGGTAGCCACGGTAAACAGGGAAATAGAGCATGTCCACTACTTTACCATGCAGGAACGAGGCATATCCACCGCCTTTGGGCAGGAAGGTAGCCACATCGTAGAAGTTAGTCTCTGAAAATATCAGTCCGTAGAACATACTGTCTATCAGGTTGCCTGCCGCACCAGCCAGGATCAGGGCGCCACATATCAGCAAGCCGGTATGGTGCTGCTGCTTCACCAATGTCTTCATATACTTGAAGCCAATAACTACGGCAGCCAGACGGAAAAGCGTCAGTAAGACCTTACCCCATTCGCCGCCCAGTTCCAGGCCATAGGCCATACCCGGGTTCTCGGTAAAGTGAATGCGGAACCAGTTAGGAAATATGATGAATTCCTGGCTAAAGTTCATGTGGGTTTTTATCCAGAATTTTAATGCCTGGTCAAAAACCAGCACCAATGCAACAATCCAGATTACGTGACGATATTTCAAAGGTTTCAAATTTTATCAAAAATAATAATAATGTGCAAAATCGGAATTTCCGGTCACTCCTCGAAATATACCCGCTTTACCCGCTGCGAAATTCCTGTTAATATTTCATAAGGAATGGTGTCTGCCCAGGCAGATACCTGCTGTACCGGCAGCTCATTGCCAAATACGATCACTTCGTCGCCTTCTGTCACATCCGGAATATGGGTCACATCCAGCATCAGCATATCCATGGCTACAACGCCTGCCACAGGGGCCAGTTGCCCGCGTACGAGCATCTTTCCCTTTCCGTTGCTCAGGCGGCGGGGATAGCCGTCTGCATACCCGATACGTACTGTCGCCGTGACAGATGGCCCTTTAGCCACCCATTTGGCCCCGTAACCTACTGTATCGCCGGTAACCAGGTGTTTTACCTGCGCAACCGTTGTTTTCAGGGTACTGGCCGGACGTAACTGGTCCTGCATCTTATCGGCGCTGTCAATGCCGTACATACCGATGCCCAGTCTGACCATATCCAGCTGGAGATCAGGATGACGCTCGATAGCCGCGCTGTTGGATATATGCCTGATCACTGTATAGCCCAACGCCTTTTGCAGTTCGTGGCTCATTTCGAAGAATGACTGCCCCTGTTGCTTTGTGAAGCCGTCCATTGCCGGATCTTCACTGGCAGCCAGGTGACTGAACACGGAATTTACTTTCAGATAGATATTATCGCTCAGTAAACGGGCCAGTTCGGGGATGTCTTTCTTCTCAAAACCCAGCCTGTGCATGCCTGTATCCAGTTTGATATGTACCGGGAAAGCAGTTTTACCTGCCAGCTGTACTTCTTCTTCAAACTGTTTTAACAGGTGGAGGGAATATATTTCGGGTTCCAGGTTCCATTGGAGGATGGCGTCAAAAGAACTGGGTTCAGGGTTCATGACCATAATCGGCATTGTAATGCCTGTTCTTCTCAGCTCCACACCTTCATCAGCATAAGCAACGGCGAGGTAATCTACACCATGGAACTGCAATAGGTTTGCAATTTCAAAACTTCCGCTGCCATAAGAGAAGGCTTTCACCATCGCCATCAGTTTGGTGCCTGGCTTCAGTAATGACTGATATTGTTTTATGTTGTGCGTTACAGCGCTCAGATTGATCTCCAGGATAGTCTGGTGTACCTTCTGTTCCAGCAGTTTACCGATCCGCTCAAATTCAAATATGCGCGCTCCTTTCAACAGGATGGTTTCATGTTGAAAGTCCTGCTGATTGAATTGCTGAATAAATTCTTCTGTTGTCAGGAAAAAGCTGCTTTTCAGACCGGTGATCTGCTGAAAGCATTTTTTCTCCCTGGAAATATTTTTTCCGATACCGATCACTTTACTGATACCTTTCTGCTGGAGCAGGCTGGCTACTTCCTCATACAAGGAGGCGTCGCTTTTACCGCTCTGTAAGATATCACTGAGGATGACCGTACGGGTAGGATGCTGCTGCTGTTGCTGCAGGAATTCCAGTGCAATGGCCAGTGAGCCCAGATCGGAATTGTAACTGTCATTGATAACGGAGCAGTTGTTGATACCCTGTTTCAGTTCCAGCCGCATGGCGATATTACCCAGCTGGTCCATCCGTTGTTGTATCACAGAATGTTCCATACCCAGGTGCAGCATCAGCGCCCAGCAATGAATGGCATTTTCCACTGATCCTTCATCCACAAAAGGAATATTGATATGGATAGGAACGGTCTGATATAAGGCATCGATACGGGAATGATGCTCGCTTTTATCAACGCTGATAATGCGAAGGTCTGCTTCTGTTTTACGGGACCAGGTAAACAGCTGTAAACCACCTTCATGGTTATCTTTCTTGCCTACCAGGTTGTGAAAATTCAGCACGCATTCGTTCAGTGCAAGATAGTCCTTACAGTAGATCAGCAGCTCGCTTTTGGAAAACAATACCAGCTTTTCATTGATCTTTTGACGGATGTTCAGGAAGCCTTCATTATGCGCTTCCCCGATATTGGTAAAGATCCCGATGTTCGGGCGGATAATTTTTTCAAGATGCTCCATTTCCCCTGGCTGGGAAATGCCTGCTTCAAAAATAGCCAGCTGGTGCTCCGCTTTCATTGGCCATACGGAGAGTGGAACGCCGATCTGGGAATTATAGCTTTTAGGACTGCGGATGATATTATAATCTTTCTCCAGCAGCTGATACAGCCATTCTTTGACAATGGTCTTACCGTTACTACCAGTAATACCGATGACAGGTATATGGTACTGCTGCCGGTGGTATGCTACCAGCGCATGCAGTGCCTGCATAGTGTCTTTTACTAATATGATGTTGGCTTTCGGATATTTACCCTCTGGCACGGGTTCACTTACAACGAAATTGGAAACACCTTTCTCGTACAGCTCCTGTATATACTGGTGCGCATTACGACGGCTGCTTACCAGTGGTATAAAAAGAGATGATTCAGGAAAGATGAGTTTCCGGCTGTCCAGCAAAATGTGTTCAATCTCCGGATTACCCGTCTGCTGCAATAGTTCACCTTTCAGCACTTTGCTGATACTTTCTGCGTTATACACGTGTGGTTATATTTTGATGTGAAAAGCGTGTTTGCGTTTCACTGCTTCCCTTAATGATTCCGGGTTTACCGGGTATTAATTTTATTTAAAAGTTGGCGCTGGTTTTTCAGGGGTTCAGGTAGCCGCTTTTAAATTATCGTTGGGCAAATATATGTGGAATAGTCCATAGTCAATAGACTTCCGTCCATAGATATGCCCGTTCAATGAATATTTGACGACTATCGTGGATAGTCTGTGGCTGTGATTGTTACGAAAAGCTGTCATGTCTTTCCAACGCCGGAAAATGACAGTCTATTGTCTATAAATCAATTATTTACAGACAGGAAGAACAGTATAGTGTCACGGCTCATCGGCTGACAGCCACGCTGGTAACGGTGAATGCTATACTTCGAATTTCCTTTTTCTGAAAAACATAAACACCGAAGCGAACAATAAGATCAGTCCGATAGGAACGATGAAACAAATTGCCTGCCACTTGCTTTTTTCCAGTTTTACTTTTTCCGGATTCAGCAGGCGCAGTGTTAATTCTTTGTTACGCGCGTCCATGATGCCTGTATTGTGGGTCAGGTAGCCCAGGGTATTAAGGAAGAATTCGCGGTTAGCATAGACCATTGACTGGTCGTAGAGGTTGACCCCCATTTGCAGCGGACCACTTTTCTGTGAGAAAGCATTGGTGATGACATCGGCATCACTCACAACGATCATTTTATTGATCGTATCGTTATTGTTTTTGAACGGTCTGCCTGTTGCCTTTAGAATGGCCTGTTGCGTGCCGGCATCAAGACGGTTGCGGAACAACGAGGTGAATTCTCCTTCCAGCAATACAGCTACCGGCAGGAACTTCTTATTGAATTCACGTGGGTTCGGTTTTGTACGCAGACTGTTCCAGGTAACCTCTGTCGGAGAACTTACGCTCCGGCTGTTGGCCGAGGTTGTCAGCAATACCGTTTTTTTGATATTACCGCCTTTTATGGTATCAATAGAACTGGCAAAATGGCTCAGCACCAGGTCCATGTTCTTCACGATCGGATGTGCGCCTGTTGGCGTCAGTAGTGGGAAGAACGGAAATGCCAATGGCTGCATCTGCCCCGTACGATCTACAACCTGTGGTACAAAGTCAGACTGCATGTCCTGTACAAGGTCCTGGTTGATACGTACGCCATAGCGGAACAGCAGGTCTTCCAGGTTCAATCCCTTATCAAATGCGACGAAGCTTTCCTGGTGCGCAAGACTGTCAATGGAAGCGTTCAGTTCATCGATAAACCACAATACCTTCCCTCCATTCATTACATACTGGTCTATTTTCAGCTTATCCTCATCAGAGAAGCGGGAGGCCGGTTTTGCAAATACAACTGCGTCAAAGTCTTTAGGAATATAGGAGATGTACTGTAGTGTCAGTGTGTCCAGCAGATAGTTGCTCTGCATGGTGGTGAGTGCATCGTATACCTCTGCGCCCAGTTGCTCGCCATTACCCAGCATATATCCTACCAGTGGCGTCCGCTTTTGTTGCAGCTGATAGATCGCGTTGGCGAACTGATATTCCAGCAGCGACTCAGAGTTATTCATGGCCGCATCAGGGTTTAATCCGCCCTGGCTTTTCAGGAGGTTGATGCCTACCGTTTTAGTGCCGTACTCTATCAAAGCGCCCGGGAAGATCAGTTTTTCGGAATATCCCTGGTTAGCGTCTTCCTGTACCTGCATGTTAAAGGGCATGATGCCTTTTTCCACCAGTGATTGCTGGTAGGCCATACGTAAGGAGTCCGGCAATCCCTGACCCGGGTTCTGGAAAGAGAATTGTATGCGGTTGCCGCCGTATTCTCTGAATTCTTCCAGCAATTCCTGGGTAGTTTGCGCCAGCTGACGGAAATTGGCGGGATAATCGCCTTTCAGGAAAACTTTTATGGTAACAGTGCTATCCAGCCCGCGAAGCAGGTTTTTGGTAGCAGGAGTAAGTGTATATCTTTTTTCAGCGGTCAGGTCCAGACGGGTATGAAAGTAAGCAGCCAGTATATTGATCGCCACAAGAACGCCCACCACAAGTATAGCCCGTTGTATGTATTTATTCCTTCTATTAGTAGCCACAAAAGAGGTTTTAAAAATTAGGAATTAAGAATTAAAAATTAAGAATTCAGGAAACTCGCCTATAGCGCAATTCTTAATTCTTAATTGCTAATTGTTAATTGACTTAGTCCCATATCCTGCGTTGTAATGACAATCTTGTCAGGTACAGCATCAGGCCGATAATGCTCAGGAAATAAATAATATCCCGGCTATCGATCACACCACGGCTGATAGACGTGTAGTGGAATTTGATACCAGCCATACGCAGGTAGTAATCGGCGCTGCCGGAAAAGGCCGGCACTTTGCTTAGCGCGTCAAAACCATTGTAAAATATGAAGCAGGTAAAAATAGCAATGAGGAAGGCGACTACTGAATTGCTGGTCAGGGAAGAAGACCATACGCCTACAGCGGTGAATACAGCGCCCAGCAGGAACAGGCCGATATAGGAGCCTGTCATACCACCGTTGTCAAGATTAGCCGGATCGGCGCTCAGCTGTCTGACCGCGATATAGTAAACAACAGTAGGGATCAGTGAGATCAGTACGACTACCAGACCAGCTGCGAATTTTCCCCCGACGATCTGCCACCAGCTCAATGGTTTGGTGCTTAACAGCTCCATTGTGCCGGATTTGAATTCATCTGCGAAACTACGCATGGTAATAGCAGGAATGAGTAACAGGTAGATCATGGGCGCCAGCTCAAAAAGCGGGTCAAGATTGGCGTATCCATAATCGAGCAGACTGGTATCGGGAAAAACGAATAACAGCAGGCCGTTGGCCAGCAGAAATAGGATGATGGCGACATATCCGGTTATGCTGCTGAAAAACTGATGTATTTCTTTTTTAAAAATTGCTAGCATAGTGAGACTGAAAGCACAAATATATATAATTAAAAATGATCAATTACGAATTAAGAATTAGGATTTAAGCAGGTATTTTGCCCAAATCCCGATTATTAACGCACAATTGATCAGTTAATTATTTTAGTTATGCTCTTCTTCCAGTTCGTAGCCCTCTTCAGGTACCTCTTCGCTGATAGGCTCCAGCCCGTTTTTGAAGCGGTAATCGTTGATGGCTGCTTTCACCGCATCTTCGATAAGAATAGTCGCGTGAATCTTGGCAGGCGGAAGGCTCAGCGCTTCCACAATATCCATATGATCTAGCCTGGCGGCTTCTTCGATGGTTTTTCCCTTCAGCCACTCCGTCGTAATAGAGGTAGCTGCAATGGCGGCGCCGCATCCAAAGGTTTTAAAGCGCGCATCCATAATAACATGCCTTTTCGGGCTCACTTCGATCTGTATCCTTACTACTTCTACGTACTCCGGCACGTGTATTAACCCTGTCCCCACCTGCGGACTGGACTTATCCAGTGTTCCCGCGTTTCTGGGGTTGTTGTAATAATCAAGAACTCTTTCAGCGTAAGCCATAAGCATAAGTATAAAAGATTTCACCAATCGTCCCCAATATGTTCACTGTATCAAAGACGGGACCACTCTATTGAGCTCATGTCCGCACCTTCTTTAAACATTTCCCACAGCGGACTTATTTCTCTAAGTTTATTCACCGTATCCGTAACGGTTTGAATAGCATAATCGATCTCTTCTTCAGTTGTGAAGCGTCCCAGTGCAAAACGAATGGAGGAATGGGCCATATCATCGCTGAGGCCAAGGCCCTTCAATACGTAACTGGGTTCCGGAGAGGCGGAGGTACAGGCAGAACCGGATGATAGCGCAAGATTCTTGTTAAAACCCATCATCAGGGCTTCTCCTTCCACATAACGGAAGGAAATGTTGGTGGCATGCGGTAAACGGTTGGTCCTAGATCCGTTGACAACGGTTTCTTCCAATTGCAGCAATGCGTTTTCCAGTTTGTCGCGCAGTGCTGCTAATCTTTGTCCTTCTGCTTCCATTTCCTGTTGGCATAATTCACAGGCTTTTCCGAAAGCTACGATACCAGGTACGTTGAGCGTACCGGAGCGCATCCCGCGTTCATGTCCGCCGCCATCCATCTGTGCAGTTACTTTTACACGGGGGGATTTACGACGTACATAAAGGGCGCCTGCTCCTTTGGTGCCGTAGAGCTTATGAGCGCTGAAGGCCGCCAGGTCGATACCATCGCGGTTGACATCCACAGGCACTTTTCCTGCCGCCTGGGATATGTCGCTCATCATCAGCACGCCATGCCTTTTTGCAATGGCGCTGATCTCTTTTATAGGATTAATAACCCCTATTTCGTTATTGGCATACATGATGGACACCAGGATGGTTTTTGGCGTGATGGCCGCTTCCAGTTCTTTCAGGTCCGGAAAGCCCTCACTGTTCACCTTGAGGTAAGTTACCTCTGCACCCAGCTTTTCCAGGTGTTTGCAGGTGTCCAGCACTGCTTTGTGTTCAATTTCAGTCGTAATGATATGGTTGCCTTTGTCAGCATACATCTCAAATACGCCCTTCATGGCAAGGTTATCAGCTTCCGTAGCCCCGGAAGTGAAGATGATCTCCTTAGGATCTGCACCTATCAGCGCAGCAACCTGTTCACGGGCCAGATCGACTGCTGCTTCTGCTGCCCATCCAAATGAATGGTTACGGCTGGATGCATTACCAAATGTCTCCGAAAAATAGGGAAGCATGGCCTCTACTACGCGCGGATCGCAGGGGGTAGTAGCGTTATAATCCAGGTAAACGGGCAGTTTTAGCATATCTGTCGGTCTTTAGTTGTACGTGTTGATTCCTTTACTACAAATTTAATGCTTAATTGCTTTGCTTACCTACCACGATCATTGTAAGAAATGATAACTGCATAGAGAACGGTTATTTCTGCTATAAATTGTTAAATTGCTATATGCAGAAAGTTGAACATATAGGAATAGCAGTCAAATCGTTAGATGTCTCAATACCCTTGTTTGAGAAGCTTCTGAACAGTGATTGCTATAAAAAAGAATTAGTGGAAAGCGAGTTCGTGGAAACCGCTTTTTTCCGGACCGGACAAACAAAGATCGAACTCCTGGAAGCAACCGGGCCCGACAGCGCAATCGCAAAATTTGTGGACAAAAAGGGTGAGGGGATACATCACATTGCATTCGAAGTGACTGATATCTACGCAGAAATGGAAAGATTGAGTAAAGAAGGCTTCACGTTATTACAAACTCAACCGAAAAAAGGAGCAGATAATAAACTGGTTTGTTTCCTGCATCCAAAAGGTACAAATGGCGTACTGGTAGAGCTTTGCCAGGAAATCTGAGATTTTTTTCAAATAATGAAATCCGGAAGATTAAAGTGTTCGTAAATATATTCAGACACATGTAGACAGACACGTTAGAAGAAAAACATCAATCAGAATAACTAAGATTTTAAACAAAGAAGACGCAAAATTGTTGGTATGAAGAGCGCGGAAGTGTTCGCAAGTGTATTAGCAGCAATATGATATACCTTACATTATCTTATTAAACCAAGCTTTACCCTGAAGAATAGCCCGTAAACCTTAGTAGAAATTATGCCTCGTAAGAAAAATAATTTTTAGCCAATGGTCTCATATGCCTTGTAAAAACTAAGTCATCACTTATAATATAATCACATTTATATATCAGATAACGTTTGAAAAAACGTCACTATCTAAGCTTATTTACAATACTCTAAAGTTGGCATAGGTTATGAACACCTGCGGGCTTTCCAGCTTGCAGGTCTCTTTTTTATGTAAAGCTGACCAGGTTATTTGAGAAGGATAAGTCTTTAAAACGCAACATCTTCTGCGATAGTATTCAGCCTCCGGTTTATTTGAATATTTATTTTGACCGCACTTGTTTTGCTGCCGGTACATACCACGTGTTAATATTACACTTATTGTTATGTATCGCTGCTCACTTAATGGATCTTATTGTCTGTAAAAAACAAAGGACTTCTTAAAAGAAGTCCCTTATTATATCCGATAAATATTGAAAAACGTATTATGCAATTACCTTTTCCATACCCATACTTCTTGATCCTTTAATGAGTAAGTAGGTATCGGTAAATTGTTGTTGCTGTAACCACGAAGCTGCAGCCGTCGCATTCTCCAGATAAATGTAAGGATGATTGGTTTTGATGAAATCTCCGCCTACCAGCACCACTGCATGCCAGTGTGTACGCTGCAGCAGGTCTACCAGTGCCTGATGCTCTGCTACACTGTCATCACCCAGTTCCATCATACCTCCTAATAACAGTACTTTTTTCTCCGCAGTAATACCTGCAAAATTATCTATCGCAGCTTTCATACTGGATGGATTCGCATTATATGCGTCCATGATGATAGTATTGCTACCCTGTCTGATCACCTGAGAACGGTTATTGGACGGCACATAGGAAGAGATCGCATGTTGTATCTTTTCAGCAGGTACGCCAAAATTCAATCCTACAGCAACAGCCGCCATTATATTCGGAAAATTATAGGCGCCTACCAGCTGGCTATCGATCTGTCCGATGCCCTCATGGCTTGTCACTTTTACACTTAACAACGCACTGTCTGCCAGCGCTTGTCCGGTATAATCAGCAGCCGTTTCTCCATAGGTGATAACGGTCTCGATACCTTTGCTCATATCCACTAAGTAGGGGTACTCATTACACACGAAAACAGTACCCTTATTACTGCGAAGGAAGTCATACAGTTCACCCTTCGCCCTGCGCACTCCTTCAGGACTTCCAAAGCCTTCCAGGTGCGCCTTTCCGATATTGGTGATAATACCATGTGTGGGAAGCGCTACCTTACAATAGGCTTCTATTTCATGCTCATGATTAGCACCCATTTCTATGACTGCCATTTCCGCATCAGCGGGAATACGTAATATCGTTAGTGGCACACCGATATGGTTGTTCAGGTTACCCGTAGTAGCAGTGGTTTTGAATGCACTCGACAGTACCGTGCTGACAAGCTCTTTCGTAGTCGTTTTGCCGTTAGTGCCGGTGATGGCCAGGAACGGTATATCAAGACTTTGTCTGTGACGGAGCGCCAGTTGCTGTAGGGTTTCCAGTGCATCATTGGTCAGCATCATTTTATCCGGTTGCGTATAATACGCTTCCTCGTCCACTACAGCAAATGCGGCCCCTTTTTCAAGCGCAGCTGCCGCATAGGTATTCCCATTAAAATTCGGCCCCTTCAGTGCGAAGAAAATATCGCCTGCCTTGAGCTGTCTGGTATCTGTCTGGACAGATGGGTATTGCCGGTATATATCGTAAAGCTGATCGATGTTCATAAAAACAAAAATATTAAAATTCAGCTGATAGTCCATAGACCACGTTTGAATTAAGAACGAAGAATTAACATTCGGCGATCAACGGACGCAACGGGCCTTTGAGAATCCCAACATAAACACATTCCCGTTATGGACTGTCAATTATAAAATATATTTTTGTTTTAAGCGTTAAAACAAATAACCATTCAAAGACCCGGCCGGATAAACCGCCCTTAAATCGAAAGTGAAATGAAAAAACCTATGAGAACCGCGCTGTTGCCCATCCTGGCGATCCTTTTCGTGTACAGCTGTACGGCCGAACAGGCGCCCGCTCCGGAACCAGGCATTACGCCAACTGCCTGCGATACCGCAGTAATTACATCTGCCTATATTATGACCACCATTTCGACAAAATGTACGAATGGCGCTTGTCATAAAGGGACCGGCAACTTTGTCGTATCAGACTTTTCAACACTGGAAAAGCTAAAAACCTACCTGAATGCCAATGAGTCGCTGTTCAGGGAAAGAGTGACCAGCCCGAACGCAGATATGCCTCCCCGTGGCAAACTCAGTGAAGGTACGCGTGACTCGATTAACTGCTGGCTGAACCATGGAATGCCAGATTGATAACCCATTTTCAACAAAACAGTTTACAATGAAACAACTGATTGCTTTGCTCGCAGGATTGTTCCTTGCACATGCCGGATTCGCACAGGATGTATTTATGTGCCGCAATACCGGATTATCCTTCTTCTCAGCCACGCCTGTTGAAGACATAGACGCTACCACTGATAAAGGGACGTCTGCCATGAACGTGAAAACCGGCGAACTCTATTTCAAAGTAGCCGTGAATACTTTCAAGTTCAAGAAACAGCTCATGGAAGAGCATTTTAACGAAAATTACCTGGAGAGTGACAAATACCCTTATGCCATATTCAAAGGCAAACTGGTATCCCCTCCTGACCTGCATAAAGATGGCACCTATGAAGTAGCAGTCGACGGTGTATTGTCATTGCATGGCGTGGACAGACCTTACAAGGAGAAAGCCACGATCATCGTGAAAGACGGTAAACCTTCCGCCAATGCCAAATTCAATGTAAAGCTGGCCGATCATAAAATTAAAATACCAACCCTGGTTATCAAAAACATTGCAGAAGTAGTGGAAGTAACGGTAAAAGCCGCTTACAACGCCGCTTCCTGATAAAAAACAATAATCTGTCAGATCCTATGAAACATATTTATCTGTTATTGCTGGGCTGTGGCCTGGGATTACATTCCTTCGCCCAGGAAAGCCTGGAAGCACTGGTCGATAAAGAAGAAGTAAAGACACATGAAGCGGTGATCGCCACCTATAAATCCACCCGTATCATACAGGGACATTCTCCTGAAACCCTGAAAAAGCGTGAGCTCGATTTCAGGGTAGCGCACCATTTTGGTGACCTGGGAGGTGAGTTTGGTGGCCCCAAGACCTTTTTCGGAATGGACAACTCTGCCGATATCCGTATCGCCTTTGAATATGGTATTACTGACCGTTTAATGGTGGGCATTGGCCGCACAAAAGGTTCCGGTAACCTGACGCAGTTGTACGAAGGCCTGGCCAAATACAAGCTGCTGCAACAAACTACGGACGATCATGTACCACTGACCGTAAGCCTCTTTGGTAACGCGGTAGTAAGTGGTATGACCTCCAGTAAAACGATCTCTGATGCAAGCTATTTTGGAAAATTCAGCGATCGCCTGTCTTATACTGGTCAATTGATCATTGCCCGTAAATTCACGCCCAGTTTGTCACTGACCTTACTGCCGACATGGGTGCACCGCAACAGGGTAGGCTATAAAGACCAGAACGACGTCTTTGCGTTAGGCGGAGGCGGCAGACTGAAGTTCACCAAACGCCTTGGGCTGTTGCTGGAGTACTACTATCCTTTCCGTAGCCAGGAAAGTAAAGACTACTTCAAGGCACAGGGAAGGGAATTGTATAATCCGCTGGCCGCAGGACTCGAACTGGAAACCGGCGGACACGTCTTCCATATCACCTTTGGGAACTCTACCGCTATTCTGGAAAACCAGTTTATTACAGAAACACGCTCCTCCTGGCTACAGGGACAGTTCAGATGGGGCTTCAATATTTCCCGTAGATTCTCATTATAACATGCTGGGAATGACGGATAGTATATGAACAAAATGAATGGCCGTTCTGTACTATTCGTCATTCCTAATTTTGTATTTTTAAGTAATGAAACCTGTGACCTGCTACATAAAAGAGCGATCATTGCTGGCCCGTCTGGCAGCCCGTTATATGGGTGGAGACCAGATCGCTATGGTAATAGGGAAGACAATTCACCTGCACGGAGCCTCCCGTGAAGACTTTCTCAGCCACAAATGGTGGGTCAGGCACGAAATATGCCATGTAATGCAATACAGGGAGTTAGGGCTGATCCCCTTTCTCTGGAAGTACTTATGGGAATGTGCCAGGGTTGGTTACTATGCCAACCGTTTTGAAGTAGAAGCAAGGGCCGCTGAACACAACTCCGCAATCATGGAAAGAGTTGTTATTGTGTAAGTTGCTTATTATCAGCATAAATATTCCGCTTCAATACCCTTTTCCCGTACTTCTAAATGAAAAGTTAAAGTCTTTCCGGACATATAATTTTTAGTACTACTGGATTTATTTTGCTTATTTTTACGTTAAACGAAACGGAGGTGTAATATGGTAAAGAAAGTAACAGACGGCATTACCATCAGTGTGGAGACATTTTATCAACCGGACTATTCAAATCCGATTGGTAGTGAGTTTATGTTCGCCTACCGTATTACCATTGAGAATAATAATACTTTCCCCATAAAGTTACTTCGTCGCCATTGGTATATCATTGATTCCAACGGTACGCACCGCGAAGTCGAAGGAGAGGGCGTAGTAGGCGTACAGCCACTGCTGGCCCCGTCTGAAAGCTATCAATATGTTTCCGGGTCCAATCTGCGTACCGAGATCGGTAAAATGTACGGTTCCTACCAGATGGAAAATCAACTGAATAAGAAGCAGTTTGAGGTCAAAATACCCGAATTTCAGATGATTGTGCCTTTTAAGCTAAATTGATTTACGTTTAATTTCAGGGTTTTATTAATAACTTGTAAGACTACCAGCGGTCAGTGGATGCCTTTTTCCCTGAACCCGGTCTGGTAATACTTATATAGTACTCATCCTACGCTGGTCCTGCCTTTATTTGGTAACATCAACGAAAGATAACTATCATCATTCCCCATCATCAGCAAAGAAAATAACATGGACACCAAACAAGCTTATAACCTCTGGGCATCCCAATACGATTCCAACGATAATAAAACACGCGATCTGGAAGCATATGCGCTCCGTACCTCACTCGCTGATATACAATTCAATACCTGCCTTGAAATAGGTTGTGGCACCGGAAAAAACACGCTCTGGTTCCAGGAAAGGGCGACATATATCACTGCTATCGATCAGTCAGAAGGTATGATGGACAAAGCGAAAGAGAAGATATCTTCGAGTCGGGTGTTGTTTAAACAGGCAGATATCACGAAGGAATGGCATTTCCAGGATGGTCTGTATGATCTGGTCAGCTTTAGTCTGGTACTGGAGCATATCGACAACCTTGATCATATCTTTCAGCAGGTATCAAAATCACTGCATCCCGGTGGTTATGTATATATAGGCGAATTGCATCCTTTTAAACAGTATGCGGGCACTAAAGCACGTTTTGATACCGCTGCGGGAACAGCGATACTGGAGTGCTTTAATCATCATATTTCTGACTTTATCCAGTCCGCCGGAAAGTATGGTCTGATAGTGGAAGACCTCAATGAATATTTTGATGATAACGATAGGAACGGTATCCCCAGGATACTTACAATTATTTTGAAGAAAGTTTAATGGAATTAACGATTACAGGCTATTCAACAGCATTATTTTCAAGCTGGTATTTTATAGAAGAACTAGGAATTTTACTCGATGCCGGAGACGGCATGATGTCTGCTCTATTGCAGAAAAGCAGGAAGATCACACATGCATTTATCTCACATGCCGACAGAGATCACCTCACCGGATTATTACAATTCAATCAGTTGAATGCAAGAGAAGGTTATCCCGTGATATCTTATCCAAGGGATTCCCGCTCTTTTCCAGCGATGCATGAATTCTTCACAAGATTTGATCCTTATGCGACAGGTACTGTATGGCAGCCGGTTACAGCGGGTGACGAAATTCGTGTAAAGGATGATATTCTCGTGGTACCCGTCCGCAATGAACATGTCCCCGTACCACTTGAAGTAACACGCAGTCTGGGATATAAGATTTATCAGACAAAACGAAAGCTGCGCCCGGAACTGGCAGGTTTATCAGGAGAAGAGATCCGTAAGATCGGTATTGAACATGGTAAGGATGCTACTACAATGGAAGTGCGTACGAACATCCTGAGTTATTCCGGTGATACGCCTGTTGATGATCTGCATAAATGGGATGACACAAAGGTCCTGATTCATGAAGCGACATTTCTTGAACGTGAAGAAGAGATCAAAGTGTATGCGCATAAGAATAAACACAGTCGTCTGGATGAAGTGATCGAAATGGTGAGCGGGAGTAATATTGAGAAATTGATACTGGGACATTTCTCATCGAGATATAATGCTACACAGATCGATGATGCAATACGACACCTCTGCGACAGATATGCATTGAATATACCTGTGTATAGAATACTGCCTGGAGAGACTGTAATAGATGTGTTCAAAGGAAAACCTGTCAATGCATAAACACGATAGGCTTCGTGTAAGCGTGAAAATAATTTCCTGCAATTTTTTATACAGAAGATTTTTATTCAAATAAATCACACTATCTTTGTTACATGCAAAAAAATATGTCATACAGTAAATCGTGGTCATGGTGTCAGCAAGATACCAGTCGGATTACTGTGTGATGTCATATATACAAAGACATTAAGGCCCGATTGGTATTCCAATCGGGCTTTTTTTATTCCTACTGGCTTCATCTAATGGTAAGATGATAGTCTCCAAGACTATTCATTAAGGTTCGAATCCTTAGGCCAGTGCTGCGTTTCCGCATATGTGCATGCGGATCGGAATATTATAAAATACTGATTTCATCTAACGGTAAGATGACGGCTTCCAACCCCGTTCATTAAGGTTCGAATCCTTAGATCAGTGCGATGTGTTTCGTAGCAATGCGAAGCAGATTAATTTTAAATATTGGCTTCATCTAATGGTAAGATGATAGTCTCCAAAACTATTCATTAAGGTTCGAATCCTTAAGCCAGTGCAATGTTTCTGTGTATTTATATGCAGAGCAGAATGTTATAAAATGCTGATTTCATCTAACGGTAAGATGACGGCTTCCAACCCCGTTCATTAAGGTTCGAATCCTTAGATCAGTGCGATGTGTTTCACAGCAATGCGAAGCAGATTAATTTTAAATATTGGCTTCATCTAATGGTAAGATGATAGTCTCCAAAACTATTCATTAAGGTTCGAATCCTTAAGCCAGTGCAGGTAGGGTTAACAGATCGATTGACGTTTTGTATCTGGAGATGATATTCATTGTTCAGATGTAAAGTTGTAAAACACAATTGATGGAAATAAAAAATGCTTCCCCGGAAAGAGAAGCATTTTAAAAGTATATGCCTGTAAGTTATTTAGGTCTGTACTTCGACTGAGAAAATATCTTCATCGCATCTTTCTCTTCCATCAGTTTTTGCAACGTTACCTCCGGATGATTTTCCATGTATTGTTTTACAATTCTCCAGCCTACAAAAGTACCGATCCTGCCGGGCGCCTGTTCAGGCATTCCCTGTGTGGAAGGACCATCATTCATATAATGCATGTTGCTTTGCCAGTCGGCTTTATACAACAGGTTCTGTTGTACGAAAAACTGCCAGATCAGCTGTTCATTATCTTTACACCATTCCATCTGGGTGTCAGTGTAACCCAGCCGGATATTGTCTGCTGTTTCAGGCATCACCTGTTCCAGGAAATACTGTAGCTTGCCGGCCTTTACCAGTTGTATCACAAGCTGGTCTCCGGGAGCAGCACCGGGATAGACCTGTTGGGCCATTACCTGGATAGCATTGGTGGTAATATATTCAGGAGAGAATTTGCGGATCATATAGACAGGATAATCCGGCAGTATGCCATATATTGGGAAATCCTTTCCCAGGTACATATCCAGTCCGATACCCAGCACAGAATCGATGGTCACGGCCCCATAATTACTGATCACGGAACTAAATGCCACTACCCTGCTGGGAATAGGGAAAGAAGGAATATAGTACTTTATATAGCGGAAGTTTTGCGCCAGATCACGTTCCAGTGCATCCAGTTTTGGAAAATGCACATTAATGGAATCCTGTAAAACGCGATAATCTGCATTCCCGATCAGCATATTGGTTTGCAACTGTATCATTTTACTGCTGTCGGAATAAGGGCCGAAATTCATAATATGCTCGATATAAGCAGGCAGAAAGACAGGATAAGCCTTATCCAGCTGTTGCAGCCCCGCCTGAACGTTATTTGTATCCAGTTTGATCAAAGCCTGATCAAAACGGTCAATTTGAACATTCACGGCAATATGACTTACATCTGGCACGTTTTTGTGCTTACAGGCAGATAAACAGGATATAAGGATGAGAGCGGATAATATCCACTGACTGTTACCGGGTAATTTATTAATGTAATTTCGCATACTTGGTATCTAACTTACGGACAGGTAAAAATATTATATAGCTTGTATTAAAAAAAAGATAAAATTATATGAGGAAGATATTTTTGATGGCATGCTTGTTCTCAACAGTGATGGTGGCAAAGGCCCAGAACAACTTTATAAGGGATAACCGGGTACGCCTCGGTTTTAAGCTGGACCCTACCTTTTTCTGGTTACAGCCCCAGGAATCAGGGGTTGAACGGAATGCCTCCCGTTTCGGGGTCAGCTTCGGTCTGATGGCGGACTTCCTCCTGGATGAATCCGGCCGTTATGCCGTCGCCTCCGGTTTACAGATATCCACAACGGGCAGTACATTGAAATATGTGGCAGATAAGGGGCTGGACGATTACAAGCAGGTCCCTACTGAATATAAGCTGAAAGTTACCTACGTCGAGATACCCCTGGCCATCAAACTGAAGACCGACACCGACAATGGTATGGGCGTCTGGGGACAGTTTGGTACTTATTTTGGATTCCCTGTTAAGGGACGTGCAGACGTGGTAAGTCTGAGCGTCAACCAGGATAAGGTAGGCGTACTACGTGATATCACTCCGATCAATATCGGTCTGCAGGTGGGCGCTGGGGTGGAATATCCGCTGGGAGACAGACTGAGCGGCCTCGTAGGGCTCACCTACCGTAACGGTTTCATCGATGCTACCCGCAATGGAAAATGGAGCGATGGTAAGGTAAATATGAATAGCTTTGCAATAAACCTGGGACTATTCTTTTAAAAAGACGATCGTAGATGAAAATTATACTTGCGCAACAGAACTATCATATCGGCAATTTCGAACTGAATACGCAGAAGATACTGGAAGGAATAAAAGCAGCCGAAGCACAGGGCGCAGATCTGGTAGTGTTCACAGAGTTGTGTGTGTGCGGCTATCCTCCCAGAGATTTCCTTGAATTTGACGACTTTATACAACAATCATACGCGGCTATTGACAAGATCAAAGCCCATACTTCCAATATAGCAGTACTGGTAGGTGCTCCCTGCCGTAATACACAGCCGGAAGGCAAAGACCTCTTTAACGCCGCCTGGTTCCTGCATGAGGGTGAGGTGAAGCAGATCATCCACAAGACCCTGCTGCCTACCTACGACGTATTTGACGAATACCGCTACTTTGAACCCGGTTATGCCTGGAACGTCGTTCCTTTCAAAGGTAAAAAGCTGGCAGTGACCATCTGTGAAGATATCTGGAACCTGGGAGATAACCCACTGTACAGAATCTGTCCGATGGACCAGCTGATAGAGCAACAGCCTGACGTAATGATCAACCTGTCTGCTTCTCCGTTCGATTACAATCATGCACAGGACCGTAAGAAGATCATCCGTGAGAATGTGAAGAAGTACGGTATCCCTATGTATTACTGTAATGCGGTCGGTTCCCAGACTGAGATCGTATTTGATGGCGGATCAGTGATCTTTGACAAACAAGGCAATATCGTAAAGGAACTGCCTTATTTCGAAGAAGCCATCGATGGTTATGACCTGGAAGTATTGTTAAGATCAGAACAGCCAGCACCGGAGCCGGCTTATATCCCGGTAAACGAACTGCAGCCTGAATATAACATCGATCGCATCTATCATGCGATCATCATGGGGATTAAGGACTATTTCCAGAAGATGGGCTTTACCAAAGCGATCCTGGGTTCTTCCGGAGGTATAGATAGCGCTGTCACACTGGCCCTGGCCGTAGAAGCGCTGGGTAAAGAGAATGTGAGAGCCATTCTTATGCCTTCCCCTTATTCTACCGAACATTCTGTAGATGACGCCGTAGCGCTGTCTAAAAACCTGGACAACCCTTACGACATCATCCGCATCAATGATATTTACGAAACCTTCCTGCAGACCCTGAACCCGTTTTTTGAAGGCAAACCCTTTAATGTGGCGGAAGAGAATACACAGTCACGTATCCGTGGAAACCTGCTGATGGGCTTATCCAACAAGTTTGGTTATATCCTGCTGAATACTTCCAATAAGAGCGAACTGTCTACCGGTTATGGTACTTTGTACGGTGATATGGCTGGCGGTCTGGCGGTATTGGGCGATGTATACAAGATGCAGGTCTATGCACTGGCAAGGTATATCAACCGGGAAAAAGAGATCATTCCTGTTAATATCATCGATAAAGCTCCTTCTGCGGAATTACGCCCGAATCAGAAGGACAGTGACAGTCTGCCTGACTATGCAGTACTGGACAGCATTCTATACCAGTATATCGAGCGCCGTCAGGGCCCTAAAGAGATCATTGCACAGGGTTTTGATGCCGCATTAGTGACGCGTACGCTCAAAATGGTCAATACCAATGAGTATAAAAGGAACCAGTTCTGCCCTATTATACGCGTTTCGTCCAAGGCCTTTGGCGTAGGCCGAAGAGTGCCGATCGTTGGAAAATACCTTTCTTGAGAGATTAAGAATTAAAAATTAAGAATTAAGAATCTGTAAGCCTGATGGCTTATTGGGCCTTCTTCTGTAAAATAAATTGTTATAGCCAGAAGACGTTTGGGAGAATAGGAAGTCACTTATAACACCAATTCTTAATTGTTAATTCTTAATTGCTAATTTCCAATTCCCAAACGACTCATATATTTGCTGAAATTTAATAAATCGTAAAATGTTACAAGTTCCGTTCATTCGTCAAAACAAGGACCAGGTACTGGAAAGGCTGACTCTGAAGAACTTCAGAGAGCTGGAACTGGTGGACCAGGTGCTTGAACTGGACGACAAGCGCAAGAAATTAACCCTTGAGTATGATGAAACACAGGCCAAAGTAAACTCGAATTCCAAGGAAATCGGTAAACTGATGGCACAGGGGCAGAAAGATGAAGCGGAATCTCGTAAATCGGAAGTAGCATCACTGAAAGCAAGACTGCAGCCTATTAACGAAGAACTCGCGGCTACAGAAAAGCTTTTGCACGATACATTGGTAAAACTGCCAAACCTGCCTTCTCCGCTGGTGCCTCCGGGTAAAACACCGGAAGAGAACGTGGAAGTCCGCAAGGGTGGCGATATCCCTCAGTTACATGAGGGCGCTGTGCCTCACTGGGACCTGGTGAAGAAATATGACCTGATCGACTTCGAACTGGGTAACAAGATCACCGGCGCTGGTTTCCCGGTTTATAAAAACCGTGGAGCACGTTTACAACGCGCTATGATCCAGTATTTCCTGAACTTCAATACCGATAAAGGTTACACTGAATTCCAGGTGCCTCACCTGGTGAACAGTGATTCCGGATATGGTACAGGTCAGCTGCCTGATAAAGAAGGACAGATGTACTTTGTAGGTGAAGATGAATTATACCTCATCCCGACTGCTGAAGTACCCCTGACGAATATCTTCAGAGATGAAATACTGAAAGACACCGAACTGCCGGTAAAAATGACCGGTTATACACCTTGTTTCCGTCGTGAAGCAGGTTCTTATGGTAAAGACGTACGTGGTCTGAACCGTTTGCACCAGTTTGACAAGGTAGAGGTGGTACAGGTGGTGCATCCGGAGAAATCTTATGAGATCCTGGATGAAATGGTAGCGCATGTGGAAGAACTGGTGAAATCACTGGAACTGCCATACCGTATACTGCGTCTTTGTGGTGGCGACATGGGTTTTGCTTCTGCGCTGACCTACGATTTCGAAGTATACAGCACTGCACAGCAGAAATGGCTGGAAGTGAGCTCTGTATCTAACTTCGAATCTTTCCAGGCAAACCGTGCAAAAATCCGTTTCAAGGACGGTGGTGGTAAGCCACAGCTGGTACATACGCTGAATGGCAGCTCCCTGGCATTACCGCGTATCCTGGCTTGTATCCTGGAGAACAACCAGACGCCGGAAGGTATCAATATTCCGAAAGTATTACAGCCTTATTTCGGCGCCGATAAGATCGCGCTGTAAGTAAGTAATATTTAAAATAATATAAAAGCGTCGCCTCTGGGCGGCGCTTTTTTTTGTGCTTACATTTGTAATATGCAGCATTTTCTCCCTAACGGCCAGATATTGTTGGTGCGCCCGGCCACACTGGAAGACGCTCCGGCCCTGCTGGCATTGTACCAACAGTTGACCACAGAGACTGGCTTCCTGTTAATGACCCCTCAGGAATCGGCAGCACTCACTGTCGCAGATGAAGAAGCATTTCTACGCTCCTTTTGTAATCGTCCGCAACACCTGATGTTGTTGGCGGAGACGGAAGGCCGGCTGGTCGGTAGTATTTCAATCAAACAGTCCGGTTTTAAAAAAGAGAAACATCTGGGTCAACTGGGTATCGCTGTGCTGCATGAATGCTGGAATATGGGCATCGGCAGGCGGTTAATGACAGCCGCGATAAGATGGGCAGAACAACATGAAGAGCTGGAAATCATACACTTCAATGTGTTTGCAAATAATGAAAGAGCTATTCAGTTGTATCGTAACTTTGGTTTTATGGAATATGGCCGTCTGCCGCAGGCATTTAAGCAGTCGGACGGTACATACGGAGATTCAATATTTATGTCAAAAAGGATAAAGAACGGATGATGCAACGATATGACAGACACCTGAAACTGGATGGCTTCGGACCAGCAAAACAACAACTGCTTAGCAATGCGGCAGTACTGATTATAGGTGCAGGCGGATTAGGCGTACCTGTGTTACAATACCTGACCGCCATGGGCGTAGGGCGTATAGGTATCGTGGAACACGATGATATTTCACTCACCAACCTGCAAAGACAGGTCCTTTACAACACAGAAGAAGTCGGGCAACCCAAATTGCGTACCGCTGTTAAGCGCCTACAGCGACTGAATCCGGAGGTAAAGTTCACCGCATATGATACCTGGATCATGCCTGATAATGCACTGGATATCATTCAGCCTTATGATGTAGTGGTGGATTGTACAGATAATTTCGGTACCCGCTACCTGGTGAATGACGCCTGTGTTATGTTGAATAAGCCATTTGTATATGGGGCTATCCATAAATATGAAGGGCAGGTCAGCGTATTCAATTACAAAGGCGGCGCTACTTACCGCTGTTTATTTCCCGAGCAACCGGAACCAGGTACTATGCTGAATTGCAGCGATATAGGCGTCCTGGGGATATTGCCGGGTATTATAGGCTCCTATCAGGCCAATGAAACAGTGAAGATCATTACCGGTATCGGTGAAGTATTAAGCAATCAGCTGCTGACGATAGACACGCTGTACAACATGCATGATACCTTCCAGATTAAACCTGTAGCAGGCAATCATGATATCAAAGCATTACAGGAAACCTATGATCAGCCCTGCGATACAGGTGGTGTAAGAAGTTTGTCCGTACACCAGTTGCAAGACTGGCTGGATACAGAAAAACCATTACAGCTGATAGATGTGAGAGAACCGGATGAGTGGGAAATATGCAGCATCCCACAGGCCATGCGGATACCCATGCGTATGGTGGGTGGCGTAATGGGACAGCTGAGCAAAGAGATTCCTGTTGCCTTATTGTGTCATCATGGAATGCGCAGCCTGATGGTGGCGCAGCAATTGGATGCAGCCGGTTTCCCTGCAGTGTATAATGTGGAAGGTGGTATTCATGCCTGGGCGGCAGAGATAGATGTGGAAATGAACAGGTATTAAACAGATTAATCTTATAAGAGAAAGGGCCGTTCGCTGATTGCGGACGGCCCTTTCTCTTATATACTTTTGCAGGATATCGTTATTGTACCTGTACCCTGGCATTCGCAGTTTTATCAACCGGTAATTTCTTCTTTGCTTTTGCTGTTGGCTTCTTTTTCTTTCTACCCATCCAGATCAGGAATCCGGAGATAGGCAGGGTGAATGCCACCAATGCTGCTATCAGTGCGATGATCTTGGTAGGAATGCCATACAGGCTACCTGTGTGGATCGGATAGACCCATCTTCTGGCAATTGTACCGGCGCTTTCATTATCATACAGTCTCACCTTTAGCAGTTTGGCAGTGCCTGCTTCGAAGTACAGGAAATCGCTCACATTGTCGTGTCTGGACCTGTTTTCTTTCGCAGCAGAAATGGCTAATGTATCTGAATCCGCAAAGCGGATCGTGATCTTTCCTTCGTAAGGGAGTTTTTCGTTGGTAGTAGCCACGATCTTATCCAGGTAAGCAATACCCGTATTTTCTACTGGTTTGCTGGTAGGCGCTACGATCTTCTGCTGTTTGGTATTACCATCAAATGCGAGATAAAGCAGGTTATTCGCCCATTTATAACTCCATATCAATCCGGTTATCGCTATTATGAAAAGAATGATATGCACATAAAAGCCGAATACGGCGTGCAGGTCCCAGTTCAGGCGTTTGAAAGAAGCATCCCATTTCACACGGAAACGCTGTTTCCGGTTATTCCTTTTAGGCCACCATAATATCAGACCCGTCAGGATCAGGATGGTAAAGATGGAACAGGAAATACCGGTGATGATCTTTCCGGTTTCGCCCATACAGAGGTAACGGTGTAACTGGAGCACGACAGAGAAAAAGCGTTTATTACCCGCTACAGAAGAGATGATCTGACCTGAGTAGGGGTTCACTGCCACATAGCGCTGATTTTTGATCTCCTTGGGTTTGCCTTTCACCAGCAGGTATATGATGCTACGATTTGCTTCCGGTTCTATACCGATAGTGAGCACTTTATATTTCGGATTTTCACGCAGCACATAGGCTGTCAGATTATCCAAAGGTTGTCTGGAAGTATTGGCTGGCGCTTCTACGTAAAAAAAAGAAGACCGGAACGCATGTTCCAGCTCCTCTTCGAATACCAACAGGCTGCCTGTTCCTGCTACTACCAGGACTACTAAACCGGAGGCGATGCCTAACCAGAGATGTAACCAGCCAAATATTTTCTTCATGATCAGATTGTATAATAAATCGTTGCCTGCCAGTTTCTTTGGCGCCCCCTGGAAAAGGCGAATATCATTCGATATCCACCTGCCCAATAGGTTTATTTAGTACCTACGTTATTGAAAATTCACCTGTATCCTGTTTGTTGGCATTGTACAATGTACTGATCCGGACGATGTGGTATAAGGAAGCGTTTGCAATCTGGTTACCATCGGACCATCGTAGCCGAACATGAACTGACGAATTTTTTCACAAAGAACGATCAGTAAGCTGCTCATGATTGATCGAATCGGGAAAAAGATTGATCAAAAGCGGAAAAACCCGCCCGGATAGTGTATGTGTGTCAGAACGATGTCATATTTTATAGTGTGACATAGGCATTGTCTGGCCCCTGTTGACGGTGTATTGTCCCCTTTAATCTCTTACAAGTTGCATCTGTAAAGAATTACAGTTTATCCGTGATTTGTACAACCGCGCTGAAACAGGCTTTCTGACGGTCGGCAGCTATCAAAAGAAATAGTGTGCTGACTATCTGTTTAATGGTGATAATAATAGATATTCCAGTAGGTGAATATATGTGTAAATGATTGATCAGCAACTTTCTAATGGATTGTCAAAAGCGTTACTGTCGTCTTCATTACGCTCTGTAAGGCATTTGAAATCCTTTTCGACGAGTATATGGAGGGAGGAACCATCTGCATTGGGAATTTCTGCGGAGAACCCTACCTGATCGGTATCGGCCCATTCCCGTACCTGTTCTTTCGGGAAAGACAGGTGTACGGCCGGGCCTTCCAGTTTGATAAAGGGACCTGTAGCGCCTTCTTTTGCCTTGATGCAGAAATGGAGCTGACCGGCGCCAATGGTGGTGCTCTCTTCTACTTTACCTTCGTTTTTTAGTATTTCGACGTCTTTTTTGTCCAGACGATAACGGATGCTATTGCCTCTGATCCTGATTTTCATTTGACTGTTATTTGATATATCACCCCTTAAATTACTACAATATCGTAGCTTTATCTAAATTTCATGATTGGGATATGCGCATTTTATTATTCGGCATAGCGAAAGATATAGCAGGTGCGCCTGTTATTACGGCAGAAGGAATCACTACAGTAGCAGCACTCAGAGCCTGGTTGTATACAAAATACCCCTCCCTGGAACAGTTACGTTCCCTGATGATTGCTGTGAATAAAGTGTATGCAAATGATGAGGATAGTTTGCAGCCTGGTGATGAAATTGCAGTGATTCCTCCGGTGAGTGGTGGATGAGATTATTCGACTCCTTCTTTCTTTACTGTGCCCATCGTTCTCTTAGCGTCTTTTACTTTGATTGCCCAGAACTCTGCTTCTAGTTGACGAATATCTTCCTGTAAAGCGAACGGATCATCCTTTAAGCCTTTAATTTTCTTTGAAATTCTGCTTAGCCTAATGCTTGCTGTAAGATAGTCGTATAAGAGTTTAGATTGTCGGACACCCCAATCTGTAATTGCTGAGAAACTGACAGACAAAGACGGTGCTGCGTATATCAGGCACTTTTTAAACCAGTATGTGTCAGGAATACTTTCTGCAAACATTATAAGTATGGTGCCGCTACTGGCGCCTCCCATTGCTTCTGCATAGGTGTTTTTGCTGTTGGCCTTGTCAGTTTGGTTGGTTAACGTGGTCAAATGGTAAAAGTTTTTGATTTAGTAAAAAGATAAAGCGCACGGTGTCCTTTTACGGGAAGAGTGATTAATGGAATTTTTTCACTCTGTAGTTTTTGGGATCTGCTTCAAGTTTGCGAATTTCTTCTTCCAGCTCCGCCCAGCGTTCATTTTCTTCTTTCCCTGATTTAAAATGATACCTGATCATTGGAACAATCGGATAAAGCATACATGCAAAAGCGACGATCCACATAAGCGTGTGTACAATAGAATGTATTGGCATTACAAACAAATTTTTATGCGCCAATATTAGATCAATTTCTCTGTTCAATAAAAATTATTTTACTTCGAAATACACAAATTCTCTAAGCGATAATCAGATGAATAAGTTAATAAAAATAGACAGCAATGTGACCGTACAAGAAGCACTGGACTTCGTTGAAACGCCCGATTGTGGAGGTGTTGTTGTCTTCTCTGGTAATGTGCGTAACAATACAAAAGGAAGAAAAGTGAACAAACTTTTCTTCGAATGTTATGAGCCGATGGCATTACTCGAAATGGAGAAAATCGCAGATGATGCAGTAGAAAAATTTGCACTCAAAAAGATCGCTATGTTACATATCGTTGGTGAAAAACAACCGGGGGAAGTAGTCGTAGTGATCGCTGTTGCAGCGCCTCATCGCGCAGCTGCTTTTGATGCCTGTGAATATGCGATCGATACCCTAAAAGAAACGGTGCCTATCTGGAAGAAAGAATATTTTGAAGACGGAGAAGTGTGGGTAGCTGCACATCCCTGATGAGATATAAAAAAGCGTGTCTCAGCCATAGCTAGGACACGCTTTTTGTAAAGAAAGTAATTGATCACTATTCGTGTTCTTCCGCGTGTACTTCGAAAGTCAGTTTTACAATGTCTGCTCCCGCATAACGCGTAGCATAATCTGTATAGTTCCAGTCGGTACGTTCAATCTTCGCTTTGGTAGCCGGATCGTTGAATTGGCGTAACGCGTAAGAGATATCTGCCTCTGTGCCGCTATTCGCTTCTCCCAGTGTAAAGTAAGCCAGTATACCCGTTGTTTCATACTTACCACCTACAGTAGTGCCATCTCCATACACCTGTTCTCTTGGCTGAAAGATCGCTCCGTTCTCTGCATCACCGGTAGTCGGGTTCAGGATAAAGTTCCCGCCGCTTAAGAATACTTTAAAAGAATCAGCAACTGTTTTGTTTTGCAGGAAGCTTTGCTGTAACTCATTCCCTGACTTGTTAAAGATGCGCAACTGTATTCTGTATACCTTATGCGGATCAAGATGCACATGTCCGTTTTGTGCCTCTCCCTGGGCATTGAACAGTATCGCAATACTGTCTTTCCCGCCGGTTTTTTCTGCGAGATCATGGAAGTGATCACCGTGTGCGCTTCCGTTTACTTCAATGAAATCCAGTCTTGAAGATGCGATCACATTCGGATCGTCCGGCGTAACTTTCTCATCGTCTTTACTACATGCTGTCAGAAATAAGGCAATAGCAGCAAATGCATAGCAATACTTTTTCATGGTTTCTATTTTATTGGTTTTTATTCAACAGGGTGTAATTCAAATTTTAAATCAAGATCAGTAGCACCGGCCAGTTTAGACTGGTAATTGGTATTGTTCCAGTCATCCGCTGTTACGCCTGCTTTTACGCCAGGGTTCAGGTGTCGCATCAGGTATTGAAGGGTAAAGGTGGAAGCGCCTTTCACGATATGCAGATAACCAGTCACACCTACCTGGTCATCACCATAGGTGTAGTCAAGTACGCCATTGGGAGCACCGAGAATAACTGCCTGATGTATGTCTGCTCTGTTGAGGAATGTCTGTTGTATTTCGCGTCCTGCGTAGTCGCGTGCAATGAGTGTTAGTTTGTAGGAATGACCAGTGTGTAGATGCAGGTGAAATCCTACAGGAGCATTACCCTGTTCATCAAACTCAATGGTGTCAACAGCTGCGCCATCGATCGCATGTGGATGGCCTGTTCTGAAATCACCGTCCCATGTTACTTCCTGTAACAACAGGGATGTCTTACCTACTTCTTCCTGATCCTTTTCCGGTACGGGGTCTTCCTTCGAACAGGAAGAAAACGTGAGCACACCAAATGTGATCATTCCCAACAGTAGATAGTTGCGTAACTTGTTCATAATTGTATATTGTTTAAAATGTATAATGAATCCTGAGTGTGAAATTTCTACCCATCTCATGTGCGTAGTACCGGAAGCGGTCCATATAATCTTTGTAAAGTCTGTTCGTCAGGTTGTCCACAGAAAGGCTGATGGAAACTGATTTATACTTCACTGCTGCAATAGCTGAGAAGAGATGATAGGCAGGTGGTGGCGCTGCATAGTCAGTATTGGCCTTGTATCTTTTTTGCCGGGCAACATACCTGTGTTCGAACTTTATATAGCATTGCTTGTAGTCCCATTGTAATCCATGATCAAAGCGATCAGCAGGTATATAGGGCAGATATTCCCGGCTTCTGATCATAGCCGCATTTGCTGTATAGGTGAAGGCGGGTAAAAAACGATAACTGCCGCCAAAGTCGATGCCGGCAAATGCAGCGTCTGTCTGTTGATAAATGAAGATAGGAAAGGTGCCACGCACCGTCCTTCTTACCGTATCCGGTGTTGGTTGTGCATAGATATAATTACTGATGTAGTGTGCATATATATCCAGATGTAATTGTAGTTTGTCGTTACTGTACGAAAACGAATTGACCCATTTATAACCCTGTTCGCTTTTCATATCCGGATTACCTATCTCATAGATCGCGGCCCCGTGATGTAAGCCATCACTATATAGTTCATTTGCTCCCGGCGCTCTCCAGGCCAGTCCGATGTTGCTGCGCAGTTCCAGTTCGTTATTAAGATGTAATACCGCGCCTAGTGCACCGGACACATTATGGAACTGCCGGGTATCCGTAAAAAGGTTTAGATCAAATCCACCGTTATCATTGAATTGGCTATAGTCATAGCGGTAACCGGCCGCATCAAAATATTTGAGGTCATACCGGATACCTGCTTCCAGTTCATAGCGTTCTTTCACGAATCTTTCAACGGCATATGCGCCAAAAGTGTAGCTATCAAAATTCGGTATCAGCGGTGTTGTACCGGTACCCGGTGTATTGTTATTGACCTGAAGCATACCATTGACGCCCCAGGTACCTTTCAGATAATTACTGTGACTGATATGATAAGCCGCATCGATTGTCTGAGTACTGAGTACGAGGTCCATCATCGCACGTGTATCATTGCCTGCAGCGCGCCGCAGATCAAATTCCTGCCGGTGGTTTCGCTGAAATGCATATTGTATTTCCAGCTGTTCCGTCTTCCATGTCAGTTTGGCGAGATCATGGGTGACCTGTTGCCGGGGAGGGGTAATGTCATAGGTAAAGCCATATTCTTCGAAAGGACGACCATGTGCAATTCTCGCAGCGATATCTTCTACAGTCCCGATATGCGCACTGTGCAGTATGCCCAGTTCCGTGCTGAAATGACTATAGTATAGATCGAACGATCTGTATTTAAGCGCGCCGGAGAAATTGCTTTCATTGACACCGGTATTGCCCAGGTAATAATCTGCTGTTTTGATATTCCCGGCTTTTTTAAATGAACCCTGGGCCCGCCATCCAATACCCCGGGCATTACCTTGCAGCATAACGGCTGCATTACCCGCACGACCATTCGTAGCACCGTTCAGATATACTTCGCCCTTTAGTTTTCCTTGTTCCGGCAATGGAGCAGGTTTCACGAGTATGACGCCACCCAGTGCGTCCGCGCCATAACGTACGCCTTCTGCACCTTTGATCACAACCAGTTCTTTGGCGACATAGGCATCTACTTCAGGCGCATGTTCAGTGCCCCATTGCTGGCCTTCCTGCCTTACGCCATTGTTCAGTATCAGTACCCTGTTACTGTGCATACCATTGATCACGGGCTTCTCAATAGAATGCCCTGTTTTCAGTATGCTGAGACCTGGTAATACAGATAATGCACCGGCAAGACTCGCGCCGCGTGTTTGCTCCAACTGTTCATTGCTTAGCGACATAGCAGTGGCAGTACCTGTTTTTACAGGCGTCTTACCTCTTACTTCGACGTCGCGCAGGCGAATAGTATCGCCTCTCCCGACCTGTGCCTGTACGGATACGGCATAGGTCAGCAGGCAAAACAGCGGTAGCTGTTTTGAAATCGACATGTATGTATGATTTAAAATCTTTTGAGGACACTCAAAACTGCTGATGGAAGGATGATATTTATGCTATTGATGGAGGGTCTTTATTCAGATCGCTGGGAAGGAAAATCGCTGCAGGTCTTATGCGGACTACCTCCCGGATGATTTCGGGTTTCAGATGGATATCACGTAGCGTGAAAATATCTGCGGTAAGCGACTGATGTTTTTTCACCAGCAGATGATCACATATCTTACAGGCCGGGTCTTTCCCGAAGTGCAGATGTTTGTCTGGAGAGTAATAGTGATGATGATAATCATGCAGGACCTGTACTCCCTGGATGTAACTGAACGTTACGAGCAGGAGATATGCTACGGACCTGTATAGAATTGATCTTATCACGGGGGCAAATATATATCGTTTGCAGCGTTGTTGCAAATAGTTTGCAATAAAAAATACTTACGGTCCTGATCGTACGAATAATATGAGGCTAAAAAATACCATTACACCGGAATTTCTCCGTTACCGCTTCGTTCCCGAACGGACAGATAGCGGCGTAATGCTGTAGTAGTAACGGTTTAATACGACTATCAACGTACGATTATTATTGCAGTCCCAGCTGGGCGCCAGCTTCCTTCATTTCGTCAGGCGTATTGGCATTGAAATGCTCTGCGGAGAATGGATTTTCTATCTGATGGATATCTGCGTTCAGTAATGTCTTTCGTGGACAGTTCCTGCCTTCCGTTACATTCTGCCAGAGTTTTTGCAATCCGGAAGGTTCCCAGATAGCGATAAGCGGTTCTGGTAGGTGATTGACAGGACTGATCAGTGAGGTCGCATCTTTTGCTGTCTGTCTTTGTGAGATCAGATAGTTTATGCTTTGTTCGCTGATCAGGGGCAGGTCTACCGCCAGTACCAGCCAGGCAGCATCAGGAAAGGCCTTGTTTGCACTGAGTAAGCCCACGGAAGGACCACCGCCTTCCACACTATCTGTTATAACATCGATATCTGTACGTAAGTTTTCCTGCTGATCTTCCCGGCAGGAGACATATACTTCCGGAAGAATGGATTTTACAAGTTCGTAGAGATATTGCCATTGCGGTACGCCATGGTAAGCGATCAGGCTTTTATCCTGCTGCATACGTGTACTGCGGCCACCGCATAGAATGAGTCCTTTTAATGGAGCTGCCATGTCATTGTTTTTAAAAATCCCTTTTGCCACCTGTTTTGCTCAGCAGCCGTGTTTGTCTGATCACCATCTCATGTGTAAATGCTTTACACATATCATAAATCGTCAATGCCGCCACGCTGGCGCCTGTCAACGCTTCCATCTCCACGCCGGTCTTTCCGGTCGTTTTGATCGTACAACGTACCACTGCTTCCTCCTCTTCCAGTGCGATATCAACCTGACAGCCATCAAGGAGTAATGTATGACATAAAGGTATCAGGTCAGGGGTTTTTTTGGCGGCCATAATGCCCGCCAGTATGGCGGTCTGAAAGACGGCCCCTTTCGCAGTATGTATATCTTTTCCGCTGAATTGTTGTCTTACGATCTCCGGTAGAAAAACCCTGCTTTCTGCCACTGCCACGCGCACTGTATCTGTTTTGCCGCTAACGTCCACCATGACCGGTTGATCGGCTGCATTCAAATGTGAAAATCCCTGTTGACTTGAATCATTGCTCATAATGGAATAAATTTACAACTAAAGCAATCAAACCTCCAAAACAATGCTGATAGACGTAACTGCCGCATCTGCCGCTGTAATGAGTACTGTTCGTGACTTCGGGATGGAACAGCTTCCCTTTACTGCCGTTACCGGGCGTATCCTGCGGGAACCGGTCTTATCTGACATAGATTTTCCCCCTTATGACAGGGTGATGATGGACGGTATTGCCATCGATTTTGAAACCTATTCCAAGGGACAGACCGTCTTTGGCGTAGAAGATATGCAGGCCGCAGGTATGCCCCGTAAACAACTAGGGAATACGGCCAACTGCATGGAAGTAATGACCGGCGCTATCCTGCCGGAACTGACGGATACAGTCATCCAGTATGAACACCTGATCGCTACAGAGCATGAAGGCTTCAAACGTTTTACCATCAATGCCGGCGTGGAAAAAGGACAGGCTATCCACCGGCAGGGGACGGACGCTGCTGCCGGACAACTGGTCATTCCTGCCGGCACCTGGTTAACCGCCGCCGAGATCGGCGTACTGGCTTCTGTCGGAAAAACATTGGTGAATGTCAGCCGGCTGCCGAAGGTTGCCATTATCGCCACCGGCGACGAACTGGTACCCGTAGCCGATACGCCGGATATCCACCAGGTAAGGATCTCTAATTCTTATACGCTGGCCGCTGCATTAAAAGAGCTGGGTATCGAAGCCAGCTGTTATCATGTACACGATAATGAGGCCGCTATACGGTCTTTATTTGAGTCATTGAAGGACGCAGATGCCTGGATTTGTACAGGGGCTGTGTCAGCCGGAAAATACGATTATCTGCCATTGGTACTGGAACAGATGGGTATGCAGCAGCTTTTTCATAAAGTACAGCAGCGCCCGGGAAAACCATTCCTCTTCGGACAGTTTGAAAACGGCCCTGTCGTATTCGCCCTGCCAGGTAACCCTGTATCAGGCTTTATGTGCTGTTACCGTTATGTATTGCCCTGGTTCCGCGCCAGCCTCCAATATACAGCGCCTCCTACGCCGCATGCGGTACTGGGAGCAGATGTCAATTTCTCATCTCCGCTGACCTACTTTATGCCGGTAAGGCTGCATCCGGTAGCGGGTGGACAACTTATTGCCCTGCCGCCACCTTATCATGGTTCAGGAGACCTTGCCGCTTTATTACAGGCGGATGGCTTCCTCGAACTGCCTGCGGAACAGCGGGTGTTTGAAAAAGGAAGCAGTTACCCGGTATGGCGGTTCAGACCGTAGGCAATTAAGAATTAGGAATTAACAATTAAGAATTATGCTTTATTAAATGGCCTGATTCTTAATTGTTAATTCCCTCCACTAATTGTCATTTCCTTCTAAATAAATGCTTCATACAATAGACGGTTCGCCCAATTCTTAATTCTTAATTTCTTCTATGGTTGGCATTTAACAATTTGGTCATGTTAATTCTTCTGTCTGCTGTTAAACCTTCTCTCTTCTCTCCTGTCAAACCCAAAATCTATCTACCTGTATGCCCGCAGTTCCTGAAAAACTACAAATGCAGCACCTGGCATGGAGAGCCGGATTTGGCGCTTCTCCTGCAACAATTGAAGACTGGACCCATAAAAAACGCCGTCAGGTCATCAGTAAGATCCTGGCAGGACCTGAAAAAGACGTACAAACGCCGTTGAAAGTCCGCGATGTTTCTGATCTGCCCGATCGGCGTAAAATGATGTCTCCCGAAGAAAAGAGAGAACTGAACAGAATGAACCGCCAGGGCGTCAAAGACCTCAATCTGCAATGGATGAATGAAATGGTGCAGAGTGAGCATCCCCTGCGCGAGAAAATGGCGCTTTTCTGGCATGGGCATTTTGCCTGCCGTACGCAGAATGTATTGTTCAATCAACAGTTACTACAGGTAATAAGAGAAAACGCACTGGGTAATTTCGGGGACTTGCTGACAGCTGTTTCCAAGTCGCCCGCTATGTTGCAGTTCCTGAATAACCAGCAGAACGTGAAAGCGCATCCGAATGAAAACTTCGCCCGCGAAGTCATGGAGCTATTCACCATGGGAAGAGGACATTACTCCGAAACGGATATCAAAGAAGCAGCACGGTCCTTTACAGGTTGGGCATATGAAGGAGATGGCAGTTTTGTGTTTAGGGAGAAAAGACATGATAACGGACAAAAAACATTACTGGGAAAGAGTGGAAATTTCAATGGGGATGATGTACTGAAAATATTGCTGGAGCAGAAAGAAACCGCCAGATACATCACCACGAAAATATATCGTTTCTTCGTCAGTGAAAACCTGAACGAAGCAAATGTGAATAAACTCGCAGATAAGTTTTACGCCTCCGGATACGATATCGGCGCATTGATGCAATACCTCTTTAATGCGGACTGGTTTTATGATGCAAGCCTGATCGGTACACATATAAAATCACCGGTAGAACTACTGGTCGGATTACGTAGGACCGTGCCTGTTGATTTCGAAAGAGAAGAAGTGATGTTGTCATTTCAGCAGGTATTGGGACAGGTCTTATTCTATCCTCCCAATGTGGCCGGATGGCCCGGTGGACGTAACTGGATCGATAGTTCCAGTCTGATGTACCGCATGCAGTTACCCAAGATGATACTCTATGAAAAAGAGTTCAATATCACACCAAAGGAAATTACACCTGAGATGGGCATGGGTAGTTATAAGGTAACGATGGAACTGAATGAGTCTGTAAAGAAACAGTATGCGAAAAAGATCAAAGGCGTGATCAACTGGAATGCGTTACTGAAAGACTATGAGAAGGTGCCGCGTGAAAAACTGGCGGATGCTATCGTAGGATCATTGCTGCAGGCGAATAAAAACGTCAGTAAACAGGTACTGGAAAACTATGCAGACGCATCTTCCCGTGAAAACTATATTAAAACCGTTGCAATCGCAGTGATGAGCACTCCGGAATATCAGTTGTGCTAATGTATCCACTTTAAAAAATCAAATCATGCTGATCTTAAATAGAAGAAGTTTCTTACAGGTGGGATCATTGGCCTCTGCTTCCATGATGATGCCTAAATTCCTGAAAGCATTCGAAAAAGATAACCTGGTGCCTCCCGGCAATAAAGTACTGGTCGTGGTACAATTGTCAGGTGGTAACGACGGACTGAACACCGTCATCCCTTATCGTAATGATATTTACTACCGCTCACGTCCGACTTTGGGCATTCAACGTGAACAGGCCTTGTCACTGACAGATGAAATAGGTATTCATCCTGCTTTACAGGGATTGAAAGGACTGTATGATGAAGGAGCGCTCGCTATAATGAATAACGTGGGTTATCCTAACCCCGACCGCTCGCATTTTCGCTCGATGGATATCTGGCAGTCAGCAAGCGCTTCGTCTGAAAACTGGACAGATGGCTGGATAGGCCGTTTCCTCGATGCGCAGTGCAAGGGTTGTGATAAACCTGTACAGGCATTGGAGATAGATGATACATTGAGTCTGGCGATGAAAGGCGATCTGCAGAAAGGGCTTGCCTTCAAAGACCCTGATAAGTTACAGGCAGCGGCCAATGACCGTATGTTCAAAGAATTGCTGGGTAAAGAAAATGGTGGTCACCCGATAGAAGATGATCATGCGCCGGTAGACTATCTGTATAAGACCATGGGCGCAACCATGTCATCCGCAGGATATATTAAAAATCAGTTCAAGGCTTATAAGACCAAAGAGCTTTTTCCGGCGACGGACCTGGGTAAAAACATGCAGACCATTGCCCGTCTGATCATGTCAGATATCAGTACGAAAGTATATTATGTATCACATGGCGCTTTTGATACGCATGTGAATCAGCTGGCATCGCAGCAGACGCAGTTGAAAAGACTGGATGAAGCGATTACAGCGCTGACCCGTGAGTTGAAAAATAACAACCGTTTCCAGGATGTGGTGATCGTGACATTCTCTGAATTTGGCCGTCGCGTAGCACAGAATGCCAGTGGAGGAACAGATCATGGTACTGCCAATAACATGTTCCTCATTAGTGGCGGACTGAAAAAACAGGGATTGCTGAATGATGGACCTGACCTGGTCAATTTAGATGAAGGAGACCTGCAACACACGGTCGATTTTAAAAGTGTGTATGCAACATTATTGAAAAACTGGTTGGGCGCAGATGATGCGGCTATTCTTAAAAAGCAGTACGAACATTTATCTTTTGTCTAATTAGCAGTGACGATCGCCCGTAGGAAACCATGTGTGATGGGTTTGGGAACGAATGTGCCACTGGTGTCGACAGCAGTTCCATAGAACGACGCTTCTATAAGACTGTCTTTGACAACCCTGATGGCGAGGGTAAAAGACCCGTAAGTCTGATCGGCGATCTGTGTGACATTGTTTTTATCGTAATGGACGGAAAAGCTGTTGCCATCCTGTGAATTGAACACACCATGATCAAGTCCTTCGCTGCTGCCTATCAGGGTAATGTTTAATTTCTCCGCCTTTTCTCCACTGGCAGTGATGGTCAGTTTGTCGACATCATTGTTCGGATCGGTATCTGTCAGATCGGCTTTGGTAATAACGGCCTTTGGATTCTCACCGATGAAAAAGATGCTGTCCATCTGACAAGATATAAACTTGCGGACTTCTTCATGTTGCTCTTTTTCGCAGGCAGATAGCAATAAGGCTACACAGACAATAGTTAAAATTGAGCGCATAATAGGGGTATTTGGTTCTATAACGCAATAATAAGCAGTTAATTGTGAATATTATAGCCCCTGAAAATTAAAAAATCCTGATCTGTCACAGATCAGGATTTTTAATATTTATGGACAACAGAGAATGAGTTGTCTGCGCCGGTTTATTTTTTAACAGCTACACGATAGAGATAAGTTCCCATCAGTGCAAAGGCAACTGTTCCCAGGAGGAAGTAGCCACCCGTTCCAAGCGTATGTGAGAGCGATTCTTCCAGGTTAATGCTGGCCAGTACACTTGCCGAACCATCAAAGCCCGCGAGTATAGCGATGATCACACCGGCAACGGCGCCACCTGCTACCAGACCGGTTGCAAACAGGTTACCCTTACCCAGTTCTTCTTCTTCAGCAGATAAATGAGCATTATCCTTTTTACGTTTTTTATCTGCCAGCCCGCGAATAGCACCACCAATGAAGATAGGCAGAGTAGTTGACAGTGGAAGATAAGCACCTACTGCAAAAGACAAGGATTTGATACCGCAAAGTTCCATAGTGATGGACAGAAATACACCAACAAGTACAAACTGCCAATCGAGTTTATGGGTCAGGATACCTTTTGTAAGGGTCGCCATCAGTGTTCCTTGTGGCGCCGGGAAGTAAGTACTACCGATCGCGTGGTCAGTAACGCCATTAGCGATCATCGCAGCAGTTGGTTTATCCAGGAATTTCACGGTCAGACCGATCACGATGGAGGAAACGATCGCACCGATGAACAGGGCCAGCTGCTGATACATAGGCGTTGCACCTACGATATAACCAGATTTCAGGTCCTGAGAGGTACCACCGGCATTCGCAGCAGCGATACAGATCATACCACCTACTACCAGCGCCATTGGCTCATATACTTTACCACTCCATCCTACTGCGATAAATACCAGACAGGTACCCATCAGGGTGGCGATGGTCATACCGGAGATGGGGTTGTTAGAAGAACCGATCAGACCTACGATACGGCTGGACACAGTTACGAAGAAAGCGCCGAAGATCACTACCAGCAAACCTACCAGCAGTTTCTTACCGATGGAATCGCCCGGTAACTGAGGGAGGAAGGCCATTAATACGATCAGCGCTATACTACCAAATAATACAACTTTGATATTCAGGTCTTTTTCGGTACGAGGTACTTCACTTGTTGCGACACCCTCGTTACCCTGATCATCTTTTTTCAGAGAGCCAATGCTGCCTTTAAAGGATGAGATAATAGTTGGGATCGTTTTGATGAGCGTGATAAAACCACCTGCTGCTACTGCACCTGCGCCGATCTGGCGTACGTAGGCAAAGTATACAGCTGAGGAGAAATCAGTGAAAGTATGCAGGGTCGGGTCCCAGTTACCTTTACCACCCGGGGTAGTTATACTGGCCAGATAGCCAAGTTTTACCAGCTGGGCGGCGATCATATCTGCCGGTACCAGTGAGGACAGTAAAGGGATCAAAGCCAGCCAGGACAGTACGCCACCAGCTACCAGTACACCCGCGATACGGGGACCGATGATGTAGCCCACACCCATATATTCAGGAGTGATCTCTCCACTGACGCGGGCGGAAGGGAAGTATTTATTTACCTGTTGGGTCATGTAGAATGGCACTTCTGCCACAATATGCATGACCTTCTGAAAAATAGCATATATAAAAGCAAAGCCTAATCCGTAGAAAGCTGTTTTCGCAAAATCTCCGCCTTTTTCACCTGCAATTAATACGTCACCACAGGCAGTACCTTCCGGATAAGGAAGTGTTTCATGCTCTTTCACGATCAGGGAGCGACGTAGGGGAATCATCATGAGTGTACCCAGGATACCGCCGAAGATGGCCAGGATCAGGATCGTCATGTAATTAAAAAACTGCTCGCCACCACCATCTGTCAGGAACAGGAAGCCTGGCAGGGTGAATACCACACCGGCAGCGATAGATTCACCTGCGGAACCAGTGGTCTGGATGATGTTGTTTTCCAGGATAGTGGTTTTGAAAAATCTGCGGCCAAGGGTAATGGCAATAACTGCGATAGGTATAGATGCAGAAACGGTCAAACCTGCTTTCAATGCGAGGTATACGGTTGCGGCGCCAAAGATGATCCCGAAAATACAGCCCAGTACAATGGACTTGATGGTAAATTCCTTCATATTCACCTCGGGCGATACGAAAGGCTTGAATTTATCTGCCATAAGTTGGTTTGATAGTGTAGATTTTTGTTGATTAAACGGCAATATAAGTGAAAAATCCTTTTTAGAATGGGCTTTTCGGATAATTGGTCGCAGTCAGGGACAAGTTTTAGCAGACATAAATAAAGAAGGCGCAACCGGGGTTACGCCTTCTTTATTTATCTGATAATCAGTTGAGTTTAGTAAGAACCCGTCTTTTCTTTCACGACCTGCGCGATCCATTTGCTGATCATCAGCATCACAACACCTGCAACAGCGGCAGATATTACGAGGATCAGGAAGTAAAGTTTCTTGTCGATGAACTCATCCCAGAAGGTAGCCATCAGACCAGCCACTTTACCGGCGATCGCATTTACCAGGTACCAGCCACCCATCATGAGGGCCGTTACACGTGGAGGCGACAGTTTAGATACCATGGAAAGACCGATCGGGCTTACCAGGATCTCACCTACCGTAAATACTGCATAGGTGCCAAACAGCCATGCCATAGACGTTTTATCGAGGTAAACGTTGGTCATGGAAGCAGCTACCACCATGAGCAGGGAGGAAGCGCCGGCCAGGAAGATACCCATCGCGATCTTCACAGGCGTGGTTGGTTCCTTACCGCGTTTGGCCAGCCAGCCGAAGAGACCGACTACCATGAGACTGAATGCCACGATAAAGAAAGGGTTGATGGACTGGAATATCTCGGTGGAGATCAGTCTCATTTTACCATCTTTTGGCCACTGGTCTTTTGGCAGGTTTTGGAAATAAGGGTCAGGGCCCTGCGTTTCCAGGGTTTTACCACTGGCATCGGTCACGGCACGGAAATGCTCGTCCACCTGTGTTACGGCATGCGGGTCTGTAGTAACGGTTTGCAGCATACCCAGCGGTTTAGCTGCTTCTTCCACGGTAGTGGACATACCACGGTCGGTATACTGGTCAGCCCAGATGGTCAGACCGGTACTGTTCTGGTTATAGATCACCCAGAACACGATCGCTACTGCGAAGAACGCCAGCAGGGCGCCCAGTCCGCGTTTGTCTTCATGTTTCCTGGAAGTGGTGTACAGACGGATATAGAAGATAATGATCGGTACGCAGGCAAACATAAATGCGTCGTTGGAACGGGTATGGAACAGGGTATGTCCCAGGATGTTCTGCATAAAGTAACCAAGCGTAGCCGCGAGAATAGCTGGTACGAACACCAGGGATACGATCTTACCGATCGGCATATCGTCCGGAGAAGGCTCTTTTCTGATATCGCCGGAGGCAATTACTTGCTGGTTGGTGCTGAAGATGACCAGTCCGATGAGCATACCTACGCCGGCAGCAGCAAACGCGTGGCCCCATCCGTAGTGGTTACGGAGGTAGGCGGCTACGAAGTTGCAGATGAAGGCGCCGATATTCACGCCCATATAGAAGATATTGTAGGCAACATCTTTCTTGGCGCGGAGGTCTTCTCTGTTATAGATATTACCCAGGATGGTGCCGATATTGGGCTTAAAGAACCCGTTACCGATGATGATCAGGCCCAGGGCCACATACATGGCCATATCGCCGGGAATGGCCAGACAGAAGTATCCGGCAGCGAGCAGGAAGCCTCCGAGAATAACGGCCCGGCGGTATCCGAGGTAGCGATCGGCCATTAGCCCTCCCAGGAATGGAGAGAGATATACTAATGCGATGTAGGAACCAACGAGGTCAGCAGCTTTGGTCGTATCGAGACCCTTACCTCCGTTGGCGGCAGGATCTACAAGATAAAGGAAGAAGATACCGATCATCAGGTAGTAGCCGAAGCGTTCCCACATTTCTGTAAAGAAGAGTACATATAATCCCTTATGGTGCCCTTTCCCCTTAGGGGACGGTGAAATTACAGGCTGCTCAACAGCAGTTTGAGTCATAATAGGTACGTTTAGTTTTTGTTGTTTATGGTGTTAGTCAGTCCGTCGAATCCGGCAAGTTAAATAAATTCAGCTTTTTATCAGGTAAAATGGTGTTTTTGGTCAAATTTTGGCCTTTCTTTGCAAAAAAATTGGAAGAACGGAGCAGATTGATCAGGTGAATGTATTTTAAGCGCGCAAGCGAATTTTTATTTTTTCATATGAAGATATTACTATTAGGAAGCGGCGGACGCGAACACGCCCTGGCTTGGAAAATGGCACAGAGCTCACATTGTGAACAGTTGTTTATAGCGCCCGGCAATGCGGGTACTGCCCAGTACGGTCAGAACCTGGATTTCGCTGTTTCTGATTTTGAGAAAATAAAGACTTTCTGCGTAGAGAATGCGATCTCTCTGGTAGTGCCGGGTTCTGAAGAGGCACTGGTAAAAGGAATTTACGATTATTTTCAGCAGGACGCTGCTTTACAGCATATCCCGGTAATGGGCCCATCTGCCCTGGGTGCACAGCTGGAGGGTAGTAAAGCTTTTGCGAAACAGTTCATGCTGCGTCATGATATTCCGACTGCCGCTTACCGCGAGTTCAGTGAGGAAAATTATGAGGAAGGCGTGGCTTACCTGCGTACACATTCCCTGCCGATCGTACTGAAAGCCGATGGGCTTGCGGCTGGCAAGGGCGTATTGATCCTGAACGATCATGAAGAAGCAGTGGCGGAGTTTTCACAGATGATCAAAGATGCGAAGTTTGGCGATGCGAGTAAGAAAGTAGTGGTAGAACAGTTTTTGACGGGAATAGAACTGTCAGTATTTGTGCTGACAGATGGTCGTTCCTACCAGATACTGCCTACTGCAAAAGACTATAAAAGGATCGGAGAAGGAGATACAGGTCTTAATACCGGAGGTATGGGGGCTGTTTCACCGGTGCCGTTTGCCGACAAGGCATTTATGGACATGGTGGAAGAGCGTGTGATCCGTCCGACGGTTGCCGGACTGGAAAAAGAGCAGATCGCCTATAATGGGTTTATCTTCTTCGGTTTGATCAAGGTAGATGGGGAACCATTTGTCATTGAGTACAACTGTCGTATGGGGGATCCGGAAACAGAAGTGGTGATGCCACGACTGCAGAACGATCTGCTGGAACTTTTCAGGGCGGTGCAGGAAGGTAAACTTTCTTCACAGCAGATTTTTGAGGATGCCCGCGTGGCAACTACGGTTATGCTGGTAGCAAAAGGCTATCCGGAAGCATACGAGAAAGGAAAGGTAATCAGCAACATACCGGCGCCTACGCAGGATCAGCTGGTGTTTCAGGCAGGAACACGTGCCGCTGGCGGAGAAATCCTTACCAACGGAGGACGTGTACTGACGGTGACATCCCTGGCAGCAGATCTGGGCATTGCGTTGACACACAGCCGGCAGACAGCTGAAATTATTGATTTTGAAGGCAAATATTACAGGAGGGATATTGGTTACGAGTTTGTGTAGGTGATGTTCATTTGCGCCTTTCACGCCCTTTCGGCGCGAAAAGTGTAGTTTGATCCTGTGGCCCGGAAAGTACCGGGAAGGACCGGCTGGGGTGGTCCTGGAGCGCATAACTCATTCATATAGAGAGCACAATTAACAGCAACCATTTTTCGTTTAAGCGTTTTCGAGAGTCATTACTATGCCAACGGTTACATTGTCATTAATTGTTACAACCTATTAACCGGCTCATCAAATACAATAACTAACATTTTTTAATATTATAGTTGTATTATTGAGAAAACAAACAGTTTTTAGATTGTATATTCGTTGGAATTATTCATTTTTGCACACAATAATATTTTGACCATATTAAGCAATGGGGTTCTTTAATTTTTTAACACAGGAAATAGCGATTGACTTAGGTACAGCTAACACGCTGATCATACACAACGACCAGGTGGTGGTGGATGAACCTTCCATTGTTGCTATAGAGCGCGCAAGCGGTAAAATCGTGGCGGTAGGAAAGAAGGCCATGATGATGCACGAGAAAACACACGAGTACCTGCGTACGATCCGTCCGTTAAAAGATGGTGTGATCGCCGACTTTAACGCGGCAGAAGGTATGCTTCGCGAGATGATCAAACTGGTGTATCCCAAAAAGCCCTTATTCTCCCCCAGCTGGCGTATGGTTATCTGTATACCATCCAGCATCACAGAAGTAGAAAAACGCGCCGTACGCGACTCTGCTGAACAGGCAGGCGCGAAGGAAGTGTTCCTTATACATGAACCTATGGCCGCTGCATTGGGTATTGGCATCGATGTAGAAGAGCCGGTAGGTAACATGATCATTGACATCGGGGGTGGTACCACCGGTATTTCCGTAATCGCTTTGGCAGGTATCGTTTGTGACCAGAGTATCCGTATCGCAGGTGATGAATTCACTGCTGATATCATGGAAGCACTGCGTCGTTACCATAGCTTGCTGATCGGTGAAAGAACTGCAGAACAGATCAAAATTCAGATCGGTTCCGCACTGAAAGAACTGGATAACCCACCAGATGACGTGGCAGTAAACGGCCGTGACCTGGTAACAGGTATTCCTAAACAGATCATGGTGTCTTACCAGGAAGTAGCAGAAGCGCTTGATAAATCTATCTTCAAGATCGAAGAAGCTATCCTGAAAGCACTGGAAACCACTCCTCCGGAGCTGGCAGCAGATATCTACCGCAGAGGTCTGTACCTCACAGGTGGTGGTGCATTGCTTCGCGGACTGGACAAACGTCTTACGCAGAAGATCAAATTACCGGTACACGTAGCGGACGATCCATTACGTGCGGTAGTAAGAGGTACCGGAATCGCATTGAAACATGTAGGTAAGTATCCGTTCCTAATGCAATAATATCAGGAAATGTACAAGGTAGTATAACAGCTGCCTTGTACATCTTCTACCAAGAAAATATATCCTGTGCGTAATCTCATCATTTTCTTTAGGCGCTATTTTAACTTTTTTCTCTTTTTGCTGCTGGAAGTGATTTGTATTGTGCTGGTAATCCGAAACAACGATCTTCAGAAATCAGCCTACCTCAATTCTGCCAATAGTTTCAGCGCCAGGTTATACGAAAGTTACAACAATGTGGAGTATTACTTACACCTGAAAGCTACCAATGACAGCCTGGTGAAAGAGAATGCCCGCCTCCATAACATGTTGCGCACCAGCTTCGACAGTGTTTCCCTCGACAATATTGTAAAACTGGACACCATCCGTCACTACAGTACAGATACCACCCGTAAGGTGATTGGTACTGAAGTTCGCCGTTACCTCTATAAAGAAGCTAAGGTGGTGAATAACAGCGTTAATAATCCAATCAACTACATTACTATCAGACGCGGCAGTGCCAATGGCATCCGGCCGAATATGGGTGTGGTTGGTCCGAGTGGCCTGGTCGGTGTGGTACGTAGTGTGAATGAGAACTATGCCGTTGTGCTTTCCCTGCTCTCAAAGGGCCGTAACTTTGGTTTCAGCGCCCGCCTGAGCTATAGCAAGGAAATGGGTACCGTACGCTGGTACGGTGGTGAAGCCGGATATGCAGTGATGGAAGATGTGCCGAAGAGTGTGAAGCTTATCAGAGGAGATACCGTGGTGACAAGTGGTTACTCTGCCCTGTTCCCCGAAAATATACCTATCGGTTACGTTGAATCCTATACCACTACAGATAAATCCAGTACTTCTTATACCATCAGGATTAAACTGGCTACCAACTTTTATAACCTTCAGTACGTATATGTCGTAGACAATCTGCTGAAAGATGAACAACAATCTTTGGAAGACTCAACCTACAGGCTGATTAAATGAGTATACTGTTAAGAAATATTATCCGCTTTGTGCTCTTACTGCTGTTGCAGGTATTCGTATTGAATAATATCCTGTTGCACCAGCTGGTAGGCCTTAACCTGTATATGTTGTTTGTCCTTTTGCTGCCATTTAACCTGCCACGACCTGCACTGATGCTGCTGGCGTTGCTGATGGGACTTGGTATGGACATGTTTATGAATACCATGGGTATGCACGCTGCTGCCTGCGTATTCATTGCCTATCTCCGTCCGTTCATCATCAACGTACTGTCTCCACAGGGTGGTTTTGAGACGACCCAGAAAACACCGTCCATGACCAGCATGGGTGTTTCCCAATTCCTGACCTATATCGGAATCCTGGTATTTTTACACAACCTGCTGTATTTTCCACTGGAGGTGTTCAGCTTTGCAAGCTTCTTTTACCTGCTTTTGAAGATCCTTTTGTCAACAGCCGCCAGCATTCTGCTGATCGTACTGTATGAATTATTGTTCTTTTCCAGAAAGTAGGCAGGAATCATTACAAAGACCATATTTTTTTGAGAGATTATGTTTTGTTAATTAGAAGAACTATAACAGATAGCACAGAACGTAATATCTATCTTTAAGAAGGAATTGAAAGTCATATTATAAAGCAACAGGTCGCTTGCTTCATCTTTCTGCCAGACGGTGGGGGAGGCCGTGAAGTGGCCACATTATTCAGCGTAAATGTCTGTCTATAATCAGCCCAGGAAAAGAGTAATTCAGTTTATCATCCTTGGAATGGTGATCTTAATCATTACAAGGTTGTTCTTTCTGCAAGTCATCGAGAAGAAGTACTCCAAGCTGGCGGATGCCAATGCGGTACTCCGCAAGGTCGTTTATCCCAGCCGCGGTATTATCTACGACCGTAAAGGCAGAAGTATCCTCAGCAATGACGCCATGTATGATCTTGTCGTAACGCCGATCAGCGTGAAAAACATCGACACGGCCTACATGTGCCAGATTCTCCGCATCGACCGGGAGGAATTCCGAAAACGTATCACTACCGCTATCATTAAAAACGGCAGCCGCCGTGTTTCCATATTCTATCCCCTGCTGCCGCCCGAAATGTTCGGCCGTCTGCAGGAAAGTATGTACATGTTCCAGCCCGGGTTCGAGCTGGTGCAACGTCAGATCCGCTCCTACCCTTTCAACGCCGCTGCCAACATCCTCGGTTACATCGGGGAAGTATCGCCGCAGATGCTGCAGAAACCAGCGTATAGCGCCTATAACCAGGGTGATTATCTGGGTATGACAGGTCTGGAAAGAACATACGAAAGTGTGCTGATGGGACAACGTGGTATCCAGTACCTCGTAAAAGATAACCTGAACCGTCCACAGGGGCCTTATGAAAAAGGGGAATTTGATACCGCCGCTATCGCCGGTAAGAACCTCCGCCTGGCCCTGGACGTAGACCTGCAGGTACTCGGTGAGCATCTTATGCGTAATAAGATCGGTAGTGTCGTGGCGATCGACCCGCGTACAGGTGGTATCCTGACCATGGTGAGCGCCCCTACCTTTGACCCGAACCTGCTGACCGGCTCTTATCGTGCCCGTAACTTCAGCCGCCTCTTCTCTGATACTACAAAACCACTGTTCAACCGTGCTATTCAGGCCGGATATCCACCGGGATCGTCCATGAAACCGCTGACGGCACTGATCGCACTGGATGAAGGCGTTATTACGCCAAGCTTTGGCTTCCCTTGTGGTGGCGCATATACCTATTGCGGCCGTCCTATCGCCTGTACGCACCATAATGCAGGACACGCAGCTAACCTGCGTCTGGCGATCGCCAACTCCTGTAACGCTTACTTCGTACACCTCTACCGTATGGAAGTGGACGCTGCGAAATGGGGTGGCGTGAAAAAAGGACACCAGCACTGGCATGACTATATCTCCTCTTTCGGTCTGGGACATAAACTGGGTATTGATATCCCTGGTGAATCCGGTGGTAAAGCGATCGATACAGCCGGTATGAACAGACTGTATCATAATCAGTGGAATTCCTGCTCTGAACTGTACGTGGGTATGGGACAGGGACAGGTAGTCGCTACGCCGCTCCAGATGGCGAACGCGATGTGTATCATTGCGAACAAAGGCTTCTATTATCTGCCGCATTTCGTGGATAAGATCGATAATGATGATACCGAACTGCTGACGAAATTCAGAGAGAAACACGTTGTGGCCAAGATATCTGACTCTTCTTATATGCCGGTAATTTACGGTATGCAGGATGTGGTGGAAAGAGGTACGGGTATGATCGCGAAGATCGAAGGTGAGATCGTATGTGGTAAAACAGGTACGGCAGAGAACAATGCGATCGTAAATGGTAAACTGACCAAACTGAAGAACCACTCCGTATTCGTTGCTTTCGCACCGAGAGACAATCCTAAGATCGCTGTTGCAGTGATCGTGGAGAACGCGGGTTTTGGTAGTACCTATGCTGCGCCTATCGCGAGCCTGATCATGGAGAAATACCTGCATGATACGATCTCCGTGAAGCGTAAGCCACAAATGAAAACACTGCTGGAATACAATACACTGGACCCCGTGGTACGGGAAAAATCCAAGCTTGACTCATTGAATGGGGCCAGCGCTAAAATGACACCTGATCAGATACTTAAACTTTATTTCCGGGATTAATCAGTTATGAACCGTCGGCAGCAAATAAAATTGACAGAAGGTATTGACTGGCCTATCATGGGCCTCTACCTGGGGATCGTAACCGTGGGACTGTTATCGATCTTCGCAGCTGAGTACAGGGAAGGTGATAACATCTGGAATGATATCATCCACCTGAATAAAAACTATTCCCGCCAGCTTATGTGGCTGGGTGTATCTGCGGTACTGGCTACCATCATATGGTTGACAGACAGTAAATTCTTCACCGCTACGGCTAACCTGCTATATGCCGGAGGTATTCTGCTCCTGTTGCTGGTATTGGGTATTGGTAAAGACGTAAAAGGGTCGCATTCGTGGCTGGTGATAGGAGGTTTTCAGTTCCAGCCGGCCGAATTGACCAAGCTCTGTACGAATCTGGCCCTGGCCAAGTATCTGTCATCGCTTGAAACTGATTTTACAAAACTGCGTTCCAGGCTGATCGCCGTATCCCTGGCGCTCATCCCCTGCGCCATCATCATCCTGCAATCTGAAACAGGGCTGGCGCTGGTATACTTCTCCTTCTTCCTGGTAATGTACAGGGAAGGCCTGCCGGGCGTATTACTGGTGATCGCTTTCTCCGGAATCGTACTGGTGCTATCGGCCTTATTAGTAGACAAGAACATCCTCTTTATCATATTCTCGGTCATTACCGTGCTGGTGATCTATTTCAGCCGGCGCGAGATCAAGCGTAACCGTTCCAGACTGGCCGTTATACTGGGTATATGGGCTTTCTGTTCTGTGTTTGTGATGTTCGTAGTGCCTTTTGCCTTTACCAAAGTGCTGAAGGATTACCAGGTACGCCGTATCGAGGTGATGCTCGGAAAAGAGAACGATCCCAAGGCGACTTATAACACCCGTCAGAGTATGATCGCGATCGGTTCCGGTGGTGTGATCGGAAAAGGGTATCTGAAAGGAACGCAAACACGTTACGATTTCGTTCCTGAACAAAGTACTGACTTCATTTTCTGTACCGTAGGTGAAGACTTCGGGTTCCTGGGTTCTATTATATTTATCGGCCTGTATGTGGCGCTGCTCTTACGGATCATTTTCGTGGCGGAGCGACAGCGATCGACATTCAGCCGTGTATACGCCTATGGGGTGGCCAGTATCATTTTCTTCCACATGGCCATTAATATTTCCATGACCATCGGTCTGGCGCCGGTAATCGGTATCCCATTGCCACTGGTGAGTTATGGGGGGTCTTCCCTGATGACGTTCACGATGCTCATTTTCATCATGCTCCGTTTGGATGCTGACAGACAGATGGTATTACGATAGTTGCCTATCTTTGCAGAATGGCACGTATTATACCACTATCAGAAGGGGCTTTTACAGTAGACGCGACGAAGAAGTTTATACCGTACGATCTTCAAAAAGATAACATGCAGCAACGCGCCGGCGGTTCGTTGCTGGTAGAGATCCAGCCGTTTCTGGTCATTACTGACCAGGATTATATCCTGCTGGATGCCGGATTAGGCTATCGTAATCCGGACGGCGTGATGCAGATACATCAGCATCTGATCGATAACGGTGTGAACCCGATGGAAATCACCAAAGTGTTGATGAGCCATCTCCATAAGGACCATTCCGGGGGAATTTCTATCGTTGATCCGCTGACCGGGGAGCGTAATCTGACTTTCCCACAGGCGACCTACTATGTGAATGCGGACGAAATGCAATATGCACTGGACAATGATGGTAAGTCTTATCATGCAGAAGATGTGCGTATCCTCCAGCAGCGCGATAATGTGGTCTTCACCACGGGAGACGGTACGATTGACGGTTATATTTCCTACGAAGTAACCGGCGGTCACTGTCCTTATCACCAGACATTCCTTATAGATACCGGCGACGAGAAGATCTTTTTCGGAGGCGATGAAGCGCCACAGGTATCCTATATGAAACGTCGTTTTGCCGCCAAGTATGATTATGATGGCAAACGCGGTATGGAATTGCGCGAGCAGTTCAAAGAGCGGGGCGTCCGCGATGGCTGGACTTTCCTGTACTATCACGATACCAAAGTGCCTTACGGCAAATTTCAATAGTCTTTATGTATACGCTGTACGAGAACCTGCGGTTTACCGGCCATGACCGGATAGATACCTGGCAGCAGGGTACGCACAGCTGGGCCGCGTACAGCGTATACACACAAAAGGCATATCACGAAGTATATACCCCTCACACTATTCTCAACCTGATCGTCCGGGGGCAGAAAAGGATGTATGACGGCCGCGTTATACATCAGTTACAGGCAGGCGATGTTTTTATCATTCCTGCCGGTTCACTCCTTTGTTCTGAGATACCTGGGCAACGGTATGGGTATGAGAGTATCAATATTGAACTACCGGATGCAGTTATTGGTAGTTATTCCCTCCCGCGAACATCTATTCCTCTTACGCCTGTTGGCGCTACACAGCTGGCTGCTACCCATGCATGGCAGCAGCTGAAAAATGAGCTTTTGCAACAATTTACAGTGGCTGAGTATACACGCACAAGACCATCTCAATCTCAGATCGCAGCAACGGCATTGTCCCTCATGGGGCAAACGACACAGGGGCAGTCCGTCATCCGGATGTTACAGGCGGCAACAGCTGTTCAGCCTTCTACTATGCATACCCTTGGGCAGGAATTGTCCCGGATGGGAGAACTGGAGGAGATGGCCCGGCATGCCTGTATGAGCAAGGCTACCCTGAAAAGACGTTTCCGGCAATTGTATGATGTGGCGCCGATGAACTGGATATGGGAGAAAAGGCTGGAACAGGCAGCTTTTCTGCTACGTACGCAGTCTGACCCGATTGCCGATATTGCTTACCGTGCAGGCTTTGAAAACATCTCTCATTTTTACCGCCTGTTCAGGAATGCATTCGGGATGACGCCGGCAGTCTGGCGCAACTACACCTTCTCAATTTGAGCTTCTCAGCAAATACTGCCCGGTCCGGGCTTGCTATATTGTGTACCTCATCAAATCTGATCATATGAATGACTTTGCCCGGGAGTGGTTGCATGCCTGGAATACCCATGACCTTGAGGCGATAATGGCTCATTATGCCACAGATATCGTCTTTTATTCTCCCTTTATTCAGCAGATAAACAATGATCCCACAGGGTGTATCAGGGGAAAAGAAGCGTTGAAGGCCTACTTTAAACGTGGACTTGATGCGTACCCTGACCTGCATTTCGAGCCCTATCATGTACTGGAGGGCGTACATTCAGTAGTGATCTATTATAAGAGCGTAAAGGAAAAGCTGTCTGCGGAGATGATGGTATTGAACGATGAGGGGAAGGTTTGCGAGGTGAGGGCACATTACACCGCCGCCTGATCCTGATTAATAAAAAAGCCCGGTCTATCAGGACCAGGGCTTTTTTATATTTTAAAACATTGCATCAGTTGTCAGGGACGGCCTCTTCTGGCGCCGCCAAGTCCGTTCACATTTCTCATCTGGCGTTCTTTCATGGCGCGGATCAGCGTGTTACGGAATTCTCTTTCGGACCTGAAGACATTACCGGCTTTGGTAGCGGGTAATACTTTCTGGAATTCCTGGTTATAGTGTGTTTTGATATCGAGCATACGGCGTTCATATCCAAGTTCTTTCTGATCGGCAGGCGGATTATTGGATGCCTTCGGACCATTGGTCGTATGTTTACGGCGTTCAGCGATGAGTATCTCTACTTCCTTTGTGTATTGATTATATAGTGGCCAGAATTTCTGTGCTTCTTCCGGGGTAAGGTCCAGTTTCTGTGACAGGTAGGCGATTTCAGCAGCGCGGATGCGGTCCTTCATCTGATCGTCAGCACCCTGCTGCGCAAGGATGGCAGAAGGTAGGCAAAACAATGAGAGGACAATAAATATAAAAAGTGTGTAAAAATGTTTCATCTCAATTGTCTGTTAGGCTTTCTTTTAACAAACCGGTGTTATCTAAATAGTGTTCGATGGCTTCTGCCGGTAACTCGTCTACTTCCGGGATCTCGTAACTTTCTTCAGCGGCAGGCGCGTAGGTCGCCAATTCTTCCTTATCGAAAGCGTCTGTGTGGGCCTGTAGGTATTCCATGATCTCCTGGTCACTGACATTGGCCAGGGCATTGTCTATTATATTGGCAGAATGGTTATTCTCTCTGACAAAGAGCAGCGTACTGACACTTACCAGGGCTATCAGACTGGCCGCAACGGCCCATTTGATATACCGGCGGGTGTGCATCTTCCGGATAACGGCTGCAGGCGCCGGAACGGAAGGCTGTTCAGATATAACAGTTGCAGGTTTAGTAGCGGAAGCTGCGACGGCAGCCATTACTTCGGAGCTCAATTGAGCAAAATAGCCTTCAGGTACAGACAGCGGCATGTCTTTGGGTATGCCGGCCAGTAAAGGTGACAGTGTGGCCAGTTCTTCCCGGGCTTCGGATGCATGTATTTGCTGCAGGAGCTGTGCAGGTAACTGATCGAAGTAGCCGGCAGGGGCTGTCATGGGGAACGCCTTTGGCAGGTCTGCCAGTATGGAAGGCTCATCATTTGAAGCTATTACACTATCTGAAATACTGGTAATGTTTTCGCTGAAATTGAGCAGTATGTTTTGTGATAATTGGTTGAAATAGTCCTGAGGCACTGACAGTGGGACGGATTTAGGTATAGCTGACAGTAGCGGAGAGAGCATTTCCAGCTCATCTTTTACTTCTGTAGCATATACTTTCTGCAGGACCTTACCTGGCAGCTGATCGAAGTATCCGGTGGGCACCTCTCCGGGGAAAGGCTTGATACCGGGCCATTCAGCTTCAGGGATGATCTCCCGCAGTTCGTTCGCAATATCGTTGTCTCTGGATATCATACAGCTTTTTAGACAGCAGAAGAGAGCAATAGTTTAAAAAAGTTGTGGTTTCGTCTCTAAAAAATTGTGATTCACCTCTTAAAAGTACGAAGATGTCGCATTTTCAGCTATTTCGGATGAACTCTTCGATCTTTTTTACGGCGTGATGGTAGGATGCTTTTAGTGCGCCTTCTGAGGTGTCGAGGACACGGCTCATTTCTTCATAGGGCATTTCATCATAATACCTCAGATTGAATACAATCCTTTGTTTTTCAGGCAGTCCCAGAATCGCCTTTTGCAGTTTCCATTCCAGTTTATTAGGGTCGAACTGGGCATCTGCTTTCAGCGTATTACTAAGACCGGTTTCTACATCTGACAGTGAAACCGAGTTGTTTTTCTTTTGTTTTTCCAGGAAGGTGAGGCATTCATTCGTGGCTATCTTGTATAGCCAGGTGTAGAGTTGTGCATCTTCGCGGAACCCTTCCAGGTTTTTCCAGACTTTTACAAATACGTTCTGCAATACGTCATTGGCGTCATCATGGTCAAGTACCAGTCGTCTGATATGCCAGTAAAGGCGTTCCTGGTATTTCCGGATGATATACGTGAAGCCCTTTTCCCTTGTGGCAGGGTCACGGTATATTGCCAATAATGCCTTATCATCCTGAGGTATGCTCATTCTTAGGTTAAATGGTTTAAATAAAAAAAACCATCATTATGATGGCTTTTTTTACATAAAGTTTAATCCGAAACAGATTATTTCTTCTTTCTTGCGATCGCTCTTTCAGCAGCAGCAACGATGTGCTCTGTATCCAGACCATATTTCTTTAACAGGTCCAGTGGTTTACCACTTTCACCGAAAGTATCGTTAGTACCTACGTATTCGATAGGAATTGGATTGTGACGTGCAGCTACCTGTGCGATGCTGTCACCCAGACCACCCAGCACGTTGTGTTCTTCGGATGTTACGGCACAACCGGTTTTCTGGATAGAACGCAGTACTGCTTCTTCATCCAGTGGTTTAATAGTATGTATGTTGATGATCTCAACGCTGTAGCCTTTTTCTTCCAGGATCTTACCAGCTTCGACAGATAACCATACCATGTGACCGCAGGCAAACAGGGTGATATCTGTTCCTTCGTGCAGCACCTGAGCTTTACCTACTTCGAATTTTTGATCTTCAGCAGTGAAGTTTGGCCATTTCGGACGACCGAAGCGGAGGTAAACCGGACCTTCGTAGTCAGCGATAGCGATGGTAGCGGCTTTGGTCTGGTTGAAATCGCATGGAACGATAACGGTCATACCTGGCAGCATTTTCATCATACCGATATCTTCGAGGATCTGGTGGGTAGCGCCGTCTTCACCGAGGGTCAGACCAGCGTGGGATGCACAGATCTTTACGTTTTTGTTGGAATAGGCAACTGACTGACGGATCTGGTCGTATACACGGCCTGTAGAAAAGTTAGCGAATGTGGTTGTATAAGGGATCTTACCACCGATGGTCATACCAGCAGCAATACCGATCATATTTGCTTCTGCGATACCAACCTGTACAAAGCGGTCAGGAAACTCCTTAATAAAGGCATTCAGTTTCATTGAACCCAACAGGTCGGCGGTCAGTGCTACTACATTCGGATTTTTACGCCCAGCTTCCAATATACCTTCTCCAAAGCCTGCGCGTGTCTCTTTCTCATTTAACGGTTTAATATCTTTTACCATAGCCTTTTATTAAGAATTGAGTCATAAATGTAAGAAATAAACTTTTTAATTGCTAAGCACCCGGTCCCTTAAGGCAACTTCCCATTGCCATGCGGTGCGCATCATGTCTTCGATGCCAGTGGTGGCTACCCAGCCGAGTTCTTCCCTGGCTTTGGTATTGTTGGCATAGATGGCGATCACGTCACCTGGACGGCGGGGGCCCAGTTCGTAGTTCAGTTTTACACCTGATATTTTTTCAAATGCCTTGATCGCTTCCAGAACGGTAACACCGTTACCGGTACCAAGGTTGAAAACCTCGCAATTGTCCTGGTTCTTTTTAGCCAGGAGGTATTGCAGGGCTTTTGTATGGGCATTGGCGATATCCATTACGTGGATGTAGTCACGGATGCAGGAACCATCGCGTGTATCGTAGTCATGGCCGAATACGGTCAGTTTAGGTAATTTCCCGATAGCGGTCTGGGTGATGAACGGCACCAGGTTATCAGGACGACCTATCGGCAATTCTCCTATCAGGCCGGACGGGTGAGCGCCTACCGGATTAAAATAGCGCAGCAGGATGGACTGGGTGTCATTCACCTTACTATAATCCCGGATCATCTGTTCGCCCATTTGTTTGGTGCGCGCATATGGAGATTGTGCTTCCAGCAGCGGAGAGGTTTCCACTACCGGCAGTTCGGTGGCATTGCCATAAACGGAGCAGGAGGAGGAGAAAACCAGGTTGGGAATGTTAAACTCTTTCACGCATTTCAGGATGTTCACCAGCGATGCGAGGTTGTTGTGGAAATAAAATAACGGATCAGCTACAGATTCAGGCACCGTTTTCAGTGCTGCGAAGTGGATTACTCCAACGATGTCCCTGTTTTCGTGAAATACTGCGTGTGTGTCTTCCAGGTTGCAAAGATCTACCTTGTAGTTGCGGATTTTTTTGCCTGTGATTTTTTCTACGCCATCCAGCAGCTGAGTGGTGCTGCGTATGTTACTGTCTACCGATACTACGTCAAAGCCATTGTTAATCAGATCTACGATAGTGTGAGAGCCTATATATCCACAACCACCGGTAACTAGAACCTTCATATGTCTTGATTTTATTTATTTTTTTCAGGATTAAGTACAATCAGATGTCTGAAAAGATGCCCAATGATGAATTACAAATAGTGAATTGAATGCTATGTTACGAATGTACGTTTCCAGATCGATAATTCGTAGCCCATCTCTGATTATCAGAGTTTATGTTCAATAATTTTCTCCAGGTACTGGCCATAACCGCTTTTCAGCAATGGTTTGGCGAGCGCCTGCAGCTGTTCAAGGGAGATGAAACCCTGTCTGTAGGCGATTTCTTCGATACAGGCGATCTTAATGCCCTGACGTTGTTCTATTACCTGTACAAACTGAGAGGCCTGCATCATGGAGTCAAAGGTGCCGGTATCGAGCCATGCGGTGCCACGTGGAAGAATGGAGACTTTTAGTTTACCGCGCTGGAGGTATTCTTTATTGACATCTGTGATCTCATACTCACCGCGTGGGCTGGGTTGCAGGTTAGCGGCAATCCCGATCACCTCATTATCATAGAAATAAAGACCAGGAACGGCGTAACTGCTTTTCGGCTGTTGCGGCTTTTCCTCAATGGAAACGGCCTGCATTTTATCATTGAACTCTACTACGCCATAACGTTCAGGATCGGAGACCTGGTAAGCATAGACGATACCGCCATCAGGAGTGACGTTATTGGCCAGCTGGGTACCAAGACCGGCGCCATAGAATATATTATCTCCCAGTACGAGGGCTACATTATCCTTACCGATGAATTCACGGCCGATGACAAATGCCTGTGCCAGTCCGTTAGGTTGCGGTTGTTCTGCATATTCAAGGCGCAGACCGAGCTGGGAACCGTCACCAAACAGACGCTGAAAAGCCGGCAGATCATGGGGGGTGGAAATAATAAGGATTTCCCTTATACCCGCGAGCATCAGCGTCGATAGTGGATAGTAAATCATTGGCTTATCATATACCGGCATGATTTGCTTGCTGATGGCATAGGTTATGGGATGCAGACGAGTCCCGGAACCTCCGGCCAATATGATACCTTTCATAGCATTTATTATAATAATGAATAATAGACTTGGTCTTTCAAAAGCCCTACAAAAATAGGGGGCTCCGCGATAAAAAAAAGGAAAAACTAAAAAAGGGAAGGGTATAAAGAGAAAGCCCTCCGGCCATTTCATCACAGGATGAGGATGCCGGAGGGCTGAATTATATTGCGTATGAGCGCTTTGTTTAGATAAAGAGGTCTGCTATAAAGTAAACAACAGCTGCCAGCAGCGCACTGATAGGGATGGTCAGTATCCATGCCCAGAGCAGGCTTACCGTTACCCCCCAGCGTACCGCAGAGAGGCGTTTTGTAGCACCCACCCCGATAATAGAACCGGTAATTGTGTGGGTGGTACTTACAGGAATACCCAGTGATTCTGTGAGATAAAGCGTTACCGCACCCGCAGTTTCCGCAGCCACACCCTCGAGCGGTGTTACCTTGGTGATACGGGACCCCATGGTCTTAACGATCTTCCAGCCACCACTCATGGTACCCAGACCGATTGCGATAAAACAGGATAAAGGTACCCAGTTCGGAACTGATGCAATGTCTTTGATCGTACCATGTGCTACGAGGGCAGCAGCGATGATACCCATTACTTTCTGCGCGTCGTTACCACCGTGGGCAAGGCTCAATGCACCGGAAGAAACCAGCTGCAGGCGTTTGAACCAGTTTTCCGCCCTGTATGGGTTTGCCCTGCGGCATACATTCATAATTATAATGGTGATTATGAAGGCGACGGCCATACCTATGAATGGCGCCAGCGCGATAAAGTAGATGATAGGCATCACTTTGGCGTAGTTGATCACCGCAAAAGAACCGTGCGCAGCTGCAACGGCAGCACCGACGAAACCACCGATCAGTGTGTGGGAAGAGCTGGAAGGTATACCATACCACCAGGTCAGCAGGTTCCACACTATCGCAGCGATCAGGCCACACAAGATAACTTTCAGTGTGATGAACTGCTCAAATACAGATTTCGCGATAGTGTTACCTACCTTGAACTCGCCATAAACATATTTGGAGATAAAGAAGGCCGCAAAGTTGAATACTGCTGCCCAAAGTACGGCCTGGAAGGGCGTCAGTACTTTGGTCGATACTATAGTCGCTATAGAGTTAGCCGCATCATGAAAGCCGTTTATATAGTCGAAAATAAACGCCAGTATGATGATCGTGACAAGTAAGGTCATTAGAATGAAATTTGCATTAAAGAAGCTGGCTGAATATGCCTAATCAATTGATTATGCATATTTTATTATGATCGACTCTATCACATTGGCGCAATCCTCACATTTGTCGGTCGCGATTTCCAATGCCTGATACAGTTCACGCATTTTCAGCAGTTCTCCTGCATTATTAGATTCTTTTTCAAAGAGATCAGCGATGGCCATGTCATAGATATCATCTGCGTGGTTCTCCAGACTGTTGATCCTTACGCAGGCGTCTGTGATATTACGCATGTTAGACATAGTACGCAGTTCCGGGATCGCTTTGTGCAATTCCAGGGTACCCTGATAGATCAGGTCTGCCAGTTTACGTACACTATCATTGATTTCGTGCACTTTATACAGATCCAGCCTTTTTGCAGAGCCATGAATGTAGTCAGCCACATCGTCCAGCGTAGCTGCCAGATGGTGAATATCTTCGCGGTCAAAAGGAGTAATGAAGTTCTGTCCCAGTTCAACAAAAATACGATGAGTAAAATCATCGTTTTTGTGCTCCAGTCGCTCAATAAGATGGGTTTTGTCTTTACGTACGGCCATGTCAGTGGAGGATACCAGCTCTACGAGCACTTTACCCATTTCTACCAGATTAGCCGCAACGTCTTCAAATAATGAATAGAAAACCCTGTCTTTCGGTATAAATAACTTTACAAAGGAATTGAAGCCTCCCATACTCTTTGTTTGAAAATTTGGCGCAAAAATAGCTTTCCGCGGGCAATACCGCCAAGAAAAAATTATCCTTAATGATTCCTTAACACTGGATTAATATAAAAGTAATATAGCAATTTTTTCTTTGTATTGTAAAAAAAGACTGCGTGAATGCGGGGTGAACCCGCGTTAGCACTGCTTTTAAGCGAACTATACTATATTATAAACTAAACCTAACAACTGTCCGGTTTCTTCGGTTCAATTCTTAAAAAAAATGTCTGATAAGCGCCCTCTCGATATTGTAGTTATATCTGATGTCCATCTTGGCATCTACGGCTGTCACGCGAAAGAATTAGTCCAGTATCTGGACAGTATCGATCCTAAGATATTGGTACTGAATGGAGATATCATCGATATCTGGCAGTTCAGCAAGCGTTATTTCCCTAAAGCCCATACCAAAGTGATCCGCCGCATCCTGAAAATGACCGGAAAGGGGACTGAAGTATACTATCTGACTGGAAATCATGATGAGGCATTACGCAAATTTGCCGGTTTCGGACTGGGTAACCTGACCATTGATAATAAACTGATCCTGGAGGTAGACGGGAAAAAACACTGGTTTTTCCATGGGGACGTATACGACGTGACCATGAAAAACTCAAAATGGCTGGCTAAACTGGGTGGAAAGGGGTACGATCTGCTGATTATCATCAATAGATTGGTTAATAATATCTTAGAAAGAATGGGAAAGGAAAAGATGAGCTTTTCCAAAAAGGTGAAACATGGTGTGAAACAAGCTGTTAAGTTTATTTCAGATTTTGAACAGGTAGTAGCTGAAATTGCTGTTGATAAAGGATTTGATGTAGTATGCTGCGGGCATATACACCAGCCGATCATCAAGGACATGCAGCATAATGGTAAGAGTGTGACCTATCTCAATTCCGGTGACTGGGTGGAAAGTCTCACCTCGCTGGAATATACAAACGGTCAATGGAGCCTTTATCAGTATCCGGTATCAAAAGCGCGCGTTGTATTACCAGAAGAGGAAGAAGATGGCTCAGCCATGCCCTGGGAAGACATTTCCAAGGTCATCAGCTTCCCGCAACAATAAAACATATATAAGTAGTTGTTATTTAACATTTATTTATGATATAATAACAACTGCTTAATATTCACTTAATACAGGCCATTTAAGTTTGCATTATTCTTTAATAGTCCAAACGTAAAGTGACCGACTGGTAATGCTAACACATATAGTAAGATGAAAGTATTGAAGTTACATCCTTTAATGACAGTCTCCCTATTACAGATGCAGTTTCAGCGACTGCTCGCCTGTAATATAGCCGTGTATATGCGGAACTCCCCGGCTAACGCATTTGATACCCTGCAGGAAGCTGGTTTCCCTGAGCAGATGCTGATCGAATTTCCTATCGATGAAACATTGAGTCTGCGTGAGTTCGAAGAGGAACTGGAAGACAAATTCAATTTCACCCTGGAGCTTTGTAATAAGGATAACAAACCTTTTACCAATAAAAGTATGCACCTGTTCCAGTTGATCTCTACCCTGAACGACAGTATGAAATTCAATTCAGAGTATAGTGCACAACTGGACATTACACTGGAAAGATTATTGAATAATAATCATCAGGGGCCGCAGCAAATAGCCTGCTGACCAATGTTCTAGCATTACCATATCCCTATCCTGATCATACCTTATTATCTATCCTATGCGCCTACACTCTCCCGAATGTGTTAACTATTTTTTAATTATTCCTTAACAATTAACATTCTCGTAACCTTGTTGTAACACTGCGATAACACGACGATAATAGTTTTGCGTCAGTAATTCAATCAAGTCACTGAATCAGCTTATATCGTGAAACATTCTCTTGCGTCTGCACTGTTATGTGTGTGCCTCCTTTTGAGTTCCTTCCTCTCCGCCTTTGCCATTGATAATGGGAAAGTTACAGGTAAAGTAACCGATCAGAAAACCGGCGAAGCCCTTATCGGGGTGACCGTAATTGTACAGGGTACATCTACGGGTGCGGTTACTGACGTTGAAGGCCGTTATACTTTAAACATCGCTCCCGGTACTTACACCCTGGAGTTTAAATACATGGGTTACCAGACCAAAGCCGTTAGCGAGGTTATCGTAAAGGCGGGTACTCCCACACAGCTTCCTATCATCATGGATGAACCTAAATCCAAAGAACTGCAGGAAGTTGTGATCAGAGGTTCTTTTAAACAGGAAACCATCAATGCATTATATACTGCACAGAAAAACAATGCGGCAGTATCTGATGGTATCTCTGGTGATGTGATCAAGAAATCTCCTGACCGTAGCACAGGTGAAGTACTGAAACGTGTGAGTGGTACTACTATTCAGGATAACAAGTTCGTAATCGTACGTGGTCTGAGTGACCGTTATAACACTGCCTTGGTTGATAACGCTGTACTGCCAAGTACAGAACCTAACCGTAAAGCATTCTCTTTCGATATTATCCCATCTAACATGATCGATAATATCACCATCACAAAATCGGCTACTCCTGAACTTCCAGGCGATTTCGCGGGTGGTGTGATCAACGTACAAACCAAGGAAATTCCTGACCAGCATTTCTTCGATATCTCTGTAGGTACAGGTTTTAATACTGCTTCTACTTTTAAATCATTCAAATCCGGTTATAAAAGCAGCACTGACTTCCTGGGTTTTGATGGTGGACGTCAACTGCCTTCTTCCTTCCCAAGTACTACTTCTATTGTAAATAATCAGCTTACGATGGATCAGCAGAAAACTGCTATTAAATCTTTAAATAACGATTTCAGTATTAAAGATAAAAATGGGTTGCCTGCTGTGAATTTACAAGCTACACTCGGTAATCACTGGAATACTAAAAAAGATGGTAGCCTCGGTATGATTGCCGCAGTTACCTACAACCACCAGGAAACTGTTCAGCGTGATGTACTGCGTCGTTATGACAACTTTGATTACGTTGATAACGTTTATAAATACTCTTCTAACCTGGGTGCGGTACTGAACTTCGGTTATTCCGCAGGTAAGAGCAAGTTTGTATGGAAAAACCTGTACAACAAAATCTTCGACGACAACTTCCTGTATCGTGAAGGCGATAACCTGGGAAGCAACAAATACATCAACTACTACGCTTTTGACCTGGTACAGAAATCCCTGTTCAAAACTGCACTGGAAGGTGAACACCAGGTAGGTCAGGGTCAGAGCAAAATCAACTGGTTGCTGTCTTACAATAAAGTAACCAACAATCAGCCTGACCAGCGTAAAGTATCTTACGGTAAAAATCTGGGTGATGAAACAGCAGTAATGACTGCGGATGTTGGTACAGTAGGTAAAGCAAATAACCGCCTGTTCTCTAACCTGGATGAAAATATCTACATAGCAAGCGCAAACTATTCACATCCTTTCCGTTTCATGAATAACAAGAGCACACTGAAAGTGGGTGGTCTGTTCCAGTACCGTAGCAGAGATTTCTATGCTCGTTACCTTGGTCTGAAACTGGACCCGCTGAAAGATGGTAATACAGAGATCGCACAGCGTCCAATTTCCTCTCTGTTTGGTAATGATGCTATTGATAACGGTTACTACACACTGGATGATATCACCTCTTCTGTTGATGAATACAGAGCCACTACTACCACCGGCGCCGGTTACGCACAGCTGGATAACAGACTGTCTGACAAGTTCCGCCTGGTATGGGGTGTGAGAGTAGAATCTTTCAGTCTGAACCTGAAAGCACCGATCAACAATCCAACTGTAAATGTTGATCATAGCTGGATCGATGTATTGCCTTCTGCAAACCTGACTTATTCACTTAGCGAAAAATCAAATCTGCGTGGTTCTTACTACAGAACAGTAGCAAGACCTGAACTGCGTGAGCTGGCTCCATTATCTTACTATGACTATGAAATGTCATCCCTGATCAATGGTAATCCAAGACTGTTACGTAGCCAGATTGATAACGCAGATATCCGTTACGAACTCTTCCCGAATGCAGGTGAGATCTTCTCCGGATCTGTGTTCTACAAACACTTCAAAAATCCGATCGAAAGCAGAGTGACTTCTTCTGGTCTGAGCCAGTATGATGTAACTCCTTACAACTACCCAAGTGCATATAACATCGGTGTGGAAGTTGAATTGCGTAAGAAACTGGGCTTCCTGGGTGAAAGCAGTGTGTTGAAAAACACAACTTTCTACGCGAACGTTGCTTACATCAAATCCGTAGTAGATGATAACTCTATCGTAAATGCGAAAGAAAGACCACTGTCTGGTCAGTCTAACTACGTGATCAACACCAGTCTCTCCTATACACTGCCAAATGACAAACTGAGCTTTAACCTGTTGTACAACAGAATCGGCCAGCGTCTGTATCTGGTCGGTGAAGGTGGTGGGGCTGATGGTTCCGGTAAACTGGGTAACATCTTCGAAAGTCCGCGTAACCTGCTTGATTTCCAGGCTAACATGAACATCAGCAAACGCAGCAGCTTCCGTCTGAATGTGAAAGATATCCTGAACGCAAAATACCGCTTCTACTATGACCAGAACGGTAACAACAAGTTCGACAATCCTGTATACAAGAGAGGAACTATCAACTCCGGCGAAGACTACGTTTTACAGCAGTACCGTCCGGGTTCAACGATCTCTCTGACTTACAGCTTCCATCTGTCTAAATAATATAAAGTCTTAATATAACCGTAACATATCCGTAACATACACATCATAGTGCGGGTATATTTTTGAAATCTAAACAATTGAAACATTCCATGAAAAGGTATTTTTTATTATTCGCCACAGCATTGTCATTGGGCGTTTTGTCTTCCTGCTCTGATGATAAAGATAACAATGTGACGCCTCCGCCTACAAGTGGTGACGACGTGGTAGTTCTGAAAGGTGATATCAGCGCTAACCAAACGCTGACTGCTGACAAAAAATATTTACTTGACGGTTTCGTATATGTTAAAAGCGGTGTTACCCTGACTATCCAGCCTGGTACTGTGATCATGGGTGATAAAGCTGACAAAGGTACCCTGGTAGTAACACGTGGCGGTAAGATCATGGCAGAAGGTACTGCTGAAAAGCCAATTGTCTTCACTTCTTCTCAGGCAGCTGGTGCTCGTTCACAGGGTGACTGGGGTGGTGTGATCATCCTGGGTAAAGGTAAAGTAAATGCTGCTGGTGGTGAAGCTAAGATCGAAGGTGGTCTGGTTCCAACTGCAGGTGGTAATGACAAAGATTATATCTACTACGGTGGTACAGATGATGCTGATAACTCTGGTGTACTGAAATATGTACGTATCGAGTTCGCTGGTATCGCTTATTCTCCAGATAACGAAATCAACGGTCTGACTATGGGCGGCGTTGGTAGCGGTACTAAAATCTCTTACGTACAGGTTTACCGTTCCGGTGACGATGCGTTCGAATGGTTTGGTGGTTCTGTAAACTGTGATCACCTGGTTGCTACTTACACATGGGATGATGATTTCGATACTGATAATGGTTTCTCCGGTAAAATTCAGTTCGGTCTGGCTCACCGTTACAAAGCTATCGCTGACGTATCCGGTTCTAACGGTTTCGAATCAGATAACGATGCAAACGGTTCTGTAAACACTCCACAGACTAAAGCTTATTTCTCTAACATGACTATCGTTGGCCCGATCGTAGCAGGTAACTCTACTTCCGGTATCAACGCTAACTTCCAGCACGGTGCTCAGATCCGTCGTAACTCTTCTATGAGTCTGATCAACTCTGTAATCGTAGGTTTCCCAATCGGTGTATATATCGACGATTCTAAAGTTGCCAGCCACAAAACTTCTCAGAACGCTTCTGAAGGTTCACTGGTATTCAAAAACAACATCATCGCTGGTGCTGTAACTGTTTCTAAGAGCGAGTGGAGCACAGTTGATGCTGCTGCATGGACTACATGGTGGACAGCTACCAACACAACTGTTGTAACTAAAGCTGAAGATATCCTGCTGGATAATCCAAACGTATTCTCTGCTGCTATCGGTGCTTCTGCTGGTACTCCTAGCTTCCTGCTGAAAGCTACTTCTCCTGCAGTAACTGGTGGTATCATTCCAGAAGGTCTGGGTTTCACAAATGTAACTTACCGTGGTGCATTTGATGCTACTACTGACTGGACTAAAGGCTGGACTAACTGGTCTGCTGAAGCTACTAAATACTAATAGTTGCCATAAGATAACTGTTTAAAAATAGAAAGGGAGTATCATTTGATACTCCCTTTTTTGGGGACTTACCGTTTAGAATGTTCGCCCTTTGCCTTATTATTTTTACCCAAATCCAACCAAACGGGTAGAAGAAGCGTTGACTCCACATTTACGGTTGCCCAAACTCAGCAAGGCAATATTATTTTATCCAGAAAAGTGGAGAATATAAGGGTATTTGTGGATGCATCGTTAGGTTCCGCATGGGGAGACGTAATGCCACAGGCACTGAAAATGTGGGCAAATGTTCCTGATTGTAAGGTGAACTTTACACAAGTTGAATATAGTCCAGCTTACGCAACAGGCAACGATATTGTAGTTTCAAAAGATGTGAATGGCACTGTGCCCTGGAATGCAATGGCGCTCGCTGAGTTTCCCAAATTTGGAAGCGCGGGACCAACCATTCTTGTTAGTGCGGGGTATGTAAATACCTTTTCATATAATCTGAAACTATGGATACTGGCACACGAGCTGGGCCACTGCATGGGATTGATGCATACGAATGAAGGTATATCAACTGGTGGAACTATTCTTCCTGGTACACCGTCTAGTGATCCGGCTTCTATCATGAACTCATCTTATGAGACCCAGGGTGGTGTTATTGCGCTGTCTGCGAATGATAAGGTCGGTATCAAATATATGTATCCTTATCTGCCATTGGACAAGTGGATCACCTATCCGGAAGGTAAGTATGGTTCAGATCCAATTTATCCCAACTCGGGTTATTCCATTAATACAACAGCCATTAATATTCAATGGAATAAAAACCTGGTAAATACGCCAACTGTGAGGCTGGAGTTATATAAAAATGATGTGCTGAAACAGGTGATCGCAACGGCTGCACCTAATACGGGTAGCTATTTCGCTGAAGTTGGTCCTTATCTGGATATGGTGGGAACAGAATATGCATTTTTTGTGCAGATAAAGATTATCTCCAATCAGGATCCTTCTTATAGTGATATGACCTCTAAATTTCTGGTGTACGTACCATAAACTGGTTACGGCATGATAAAATTTAAAAACAGCGGACGCAATCAGGTCCGCTGTTTTCATTATATATTGTTAATAAGGGACCTGTTCTTTAATACGTATGATCGTTTCCGCTTCATGGATCGCTTTCACCGTTTTGGTCAATGCATCCGGGGTAACAGAAATACTATCAATGCCTTGTTCCACCAGGAACTTTGTGAAGTCAGGAAAATCAGAAGGTCCTTGTCCGCAGATACCGACTTTCACATTATGTTTTTTAGCGCTACTGATCAACATGCTGATCATTCTCAGTACCGCCGGATTACGTTCGTTATAAAGATTTGCAATTAGTGAGGAATCGCGGTCGAGTCCTAACGTCAGTTGCGTCAGGTCATTAGATCCGATAGAGAAACCATCAATATGTGTGGCAAATTCTTCTGCCATGATGATATTGGAAGGTATTTCCGCCATCAGATAGACTTCGAGTCCGTTTTCTCCTCTTTCAAGGCCATATTGCTTCATAGTATCCAGTACCTTCAGCAACTCCTCCACCGTTCTGCAGAAAGGGATCATAACGACTACATTCTCCAGCCCCATTTCTTCCCTTACCTTTTTGATGGCTTTGCATTCAAGTGCGAAGGCAGCGCTATACTTCTCAGAATAGTACCTGGAGGCGCCTCTCCAGCCGATCATCGGATTTTCCTCTTCCGGCTCGAAGTACTTTCCACCCAGCAGATTGTAATATTCGTTACTCTTGAAATCAGAGAAACGTACGATCACTTTTCCCGGATGAAATGCAGCGGCAATCTTTGCAATGCCATAGGCCAGCTTTTGTACGAAGTAGGCTTCTTCATTTTCATATCCTCTGATCAGTTGTGTGATCTCTGCGGTCAGTGCAGCATCATTCAGCGTTTTATGATGCAGCAGTGCGAGCGGATGTATTTTGATGTAGTTGTTGATGATGAATTCTTCCCTGGCGAGTCCGACGCCTTTGTTGGGCAGATGAGAATATTGAAATGCCATTGAAGGAGAGGCTACATTCAGCATCAGCGAAGTACTGATCTCAGGCAGTTCCCGCAGATCGAGTGAGGTTTCTTTGAAAGGCACGATGCCTTCGTAGATAATACCTTCATCTCCTTCTGCACAACTGATCGTAATATCCTCACCAGAACTAAGTAGTTCAGTGGCGTTGCCACAACCTACGATGGCAGGGATACCCATTTCCCGTGCTACAATGGCAGCATGACAGGTACGTCCGCCTTTGTTGGTCACAATAGCTGCCGCCATCTTCATGATAGGTTCCCAGTCGGGGTCTGTCATGTCTGTAACGAGTACGTCGCCTGGTTTGAATTCTGAACCTTCGGTAATACGTTTGTCCAGTGAGAAAAGGATATTCACTTTTCCGGACGCGATCTTATCTCCAACAGCGATCCCTTTTAACAGGGGCGTCGCTTTTTGTTCCATACTATAGGAGGTGATCGTATGATGTTCTTTCTGTGAGTGAATGGTTTCGGGGCGGGCCTGTACGATGAATAATTCGTTGCTGAGCCCATCCAGGGCCCATTCTATATCCATCGGACACCATTTTCCTTTGAGCTGGGAATAGTAATCTTCTATTTTACATACCCATTCGGAAAGTTGCAAAATCTGTTTATCGCGCAGGGAGAATCTTTGCTGATTGGCTTTGTCAAGCGGGATGATCTTGGTGCGTTGGTCATTGCTTTCACCATATACCATCATTTTATCTTTCATACCCAGGCGCTTTTCAATGATCGGTGCGTGATGACCGTTGAGCGCAGGTTTGAATACGATGAATTCATCAGGAGATATGGCTCCCTGTACCACCATTTCACCGAGACCGAAGGCGCCGTTAATGACAACGACATCTTTGAAACCGGATTCTGTATCCAGTGAAAATGCTACGCCTGCGGCGCCAAGGTCTGAGCGGACCATCTTTTGTATACAAACGGAAAGGCCTATACTGAAATGATCATATCCGAAGTTTTGCCGGTAGCTGATAGCCCGGTCGGTGAAGAGAGACGCGAAGCAATTACGTACCGCATCAATCAGTGCGGCTGGTCCTCTGACATTCAGGTAGGTTTCCTGTTGTCCTGCAAAAGAAGCGTCTGGCAGGTCTTCAGCGGTAGCGGAAGAGCGTACCGCTACGTCTGTGATATCCTGACCGTACTCCCTGGAGAGTTCCATGTAGGCGCTGATGATCCCGGCGCTGAGTTCATGCGGGAATTTGGTATTACTGATTGCCTGGCGGATACGTTGTCCCGCGCGTCTCAGGGTTACCAGTGAGGTAAAATCGATACCAGCGATCTGTTCCTGGATATAATCTTCCAGACCACTCTGACGCAGAAACTGATAATAGGCTGTAGTGGTGATAGCGAAGCCGGAGGGGATGTTAATACCTGCTTTGGTAAGGTTGGCGATCATTTCTCCAAGTGAGGCGCACTTACCACCTACGATAGGGATATCCTCCAGGCATAATGCCTGAAGAGGAATTACAATTCGTGTTTCCATTGAAGAGATTAGTTTTGGTGTATGACAAAGTTGGCGTCGGGATAAAGGTCATCATTATTGTAACTAGAAATACAGAAGCGGGAAGAAGGCGAAAACAAATCTATAATGAGTTGTTAATCACGTTTTTTTTTCAGGTACAGCGGCTTAATCTGCGTAATTTTAGTAAAATATTCCCCAATGCATTTCACGTTAGATGAAACCGACCTGCACATACTGGACCTGTTACAGGAAGACGCGCGTTTGACCAACAAGGAGATAGCCGCCAGACTGGGAAAATCAGTAACCTCCATATTTGAACGTGTGAAACGGCTTGAGTGTGAGGGCTATATAAAGGGCTATGTAGCCATTCTGGATAAAAAGCGCATGGGAAAACACGTAACAGCTTTTGCAAATATTACGCTTAAAGAGCATGGGCATGATATCTTTCAGCAGTTTGAGGCGAAGGTCAATACCTTCCCGGAGGTGATGGAGTGTTATAAGATCAATGGCCCGTACGATTATCTGCTAAAAGTGATGGTGGCCGATCTGGAGGAGTACGAGTTGTTTATTACAAACAAACTTTCACGGCTGGATGCTGTCAGCAGGATTAACAGTCTTTTTGTAATAGCGGAGCCTAAACATGAAACTGCCCTGTCTTTGACCACAGGGCAGATTATTAAAACATCAAAGCATGGTAAAAGGGAAGAAGGACTTTAGTTAGCCGAAGAGGTAATAAGTCTCTTATAACGACTACTGCTATAGCCTGTCGCACACCACAGATACCACCAGTCCAGTCGGAAAGTATCTGCTGACAGCGATTCAATTTTGAATTCGGTGACAACATCAGGTGAGGTCAGTATCAGTTTGTGCCCTGTCTGATAGCTGCTGTCACCAGCTGCAACATACTCGAATTTGTAGGTCCCCTCCTGACGGAAATCCATTGCAGGTCTTTCCATGGAGAATGTACCATCTTCTTTGAACGTATAAAAGATCCTGTCTTCGTCCATAACAGCATGCCATTGTCTTGCAGAGTCCAGAAACGGAAGCATCGCATCCAGTTCCCATATACCAGCAATACCAGGCGGCGCCGGACAAACGGGTTGAGGTTCATCCTGGGCGTTTTGTTTAGTACAGGCGGTCAGAAACAGTGCAGCATATACTATACTACACAGCAATAAGGCTTTAGAGATTAGTTTCATGTAGGGGAATTTTACGTTAAAGCGGTTGGCCGGTTTTGAAAGTTACATCCTGAAAAAACTTAACATTAGAAATTACCAAAGTTAATATTAGGGTAACACTCCCTTAACACACGCTGTATATTTTTGGAAACATGCGAACATATAAGGAAACCTATTACTATAAAACCCTTATTGTTGCCTTAACAAGCTTGTATGAATAAATTTTCCGTCTGCTTCTCCTGTCATTTTACCTATGTCTATGTCCGGGAATAAGTAAGGAATTAAACAAGCCCAACAGAATATTTTGCTCACATAGCTCAAAACTTAACATATAAGTTATTGAGAGTGATACGTGCGTCTGTGTGTTAACATTAATTTAATATTGTGTTAACATATGCGTAATGTAGCGGGGATACGTTTGCGTCAAAATTGAAAAGACGTGAATAAGCAATTCTATTCATTATTGTTATTTGTGAGTATCCTTGTACTGTCGGCTACCGGCTTAAGAGCTCAGATCACCACTTCCCAGATCAGCGGGAAAATAGTGAGCAGTAAAGGAGAGGCCCTGCCAGGGGTTACAATACTGGCAGTCAATACTTCTACAGGTACCCGTTACGGTGCACAGACACAAGCAGACGGCCGTTACCTTATCAACAACGTTAACCCAGGTGGTCCATACACGATCACCGTTTCCTATATAGGTTTTAAAACTGAAGAAGCTCCGGGTATCAATCTTTCCCTGGGTAGCTCAACTTTCAACTTTCAGCTGACCGATGCTTCTACTGCGCTGAGCGAAGTGGTAGTAAAAGGTAACACTACACAGAAAGGTGGTGCTTTCAAAATTGGTCAGAACCAGTTAAAGACCCTGCCTTCCATTAACCGTAGTTTCCAGGACTTTACCCGTGCTACTCCACAGAGTAACAACAACTCTTTCCTGGGTACCAACTACCGTTACAATAACGTTACATTGGATGGTGCGATCAATAACGATGCGATCGGATTCAGCCCTTCTATGGGTGGTCAGAGCAATAGCTCCGGACAGCCTGGTAGCAGCACCCGTTCCAACCCGGTATCACTGGATGCGATCCAGGATATCCAGGTATACCTGGCGCCATATGACGTGAAGATCGGTAACTTCCTGGGTGGTAGTATCAACGCTGTAACCCGTAGCGGTACCAATGAATTCCATGGTTCTGTATATGGTTTTGGCCGTAATGCTGACCTGATCGGTAAGAACAATGCCGGTGATGGTTCTAAGCTGCCTTCCAGCTTCCATGACTACCAGACAGGTATCAGATTAGGTTTCCCTATTATCAAGGATAAATTATTCTTCTTCACCAACGAAGAGATCGCACGTCGCCGTGACCCGGTGATCCTGGGCGCCGGTTCAGCAGATATGCCGCTGATCACCGTACAGGAAGCAGAACAGATCCGTCAGCACATGCTGAGCCTGGATGTAACCAAAACGGGTAAATACGATCCGGGAACTTATGGCAACACTTCTATCTATTCAAATTCCAATAAGTATTTTAACCGCTTAGACTGGAATATCAATGATAAACACCAGTTGTCCCTGCGTAACAACACCATTACTTCAGAAGCTACCAACCTGGAGCGTGACCAGCAGAACTTCCGTTTCAGCGGTATCGACTTCAAGCAGGTAAACAATCAGTCTTCTACAGTATTGGAGGTGAAAAGCCGTTTTAACAACTCCGTTTCTAACAGCTTGATCGTTGGTTACTCTACTGTACATGATTATCGTGATCCAACTTCTGATCCTTCCCTGGCACAGATTCAGATCAAATCAAGAGGTGGTACCATCTTCCTGGGTACAGACCGTGAGGCGTCTATCTTCAACATGAAACAGAAGACCTTCGAATTCACTGATAACGTGAATATTTTCAAGGGTAAACATAACATCACTATCGGTACGCACAATGAGCTGTACAACATCACTTATGGTTTCGTGAACTCCTGGAATGGTCGTGTTGACTACGAAAGCATCAACGACTTCCTGAATGATGCACCAAGCCGCGTACGTGCTAACTTTAACTACGCTAACAATTCCCGTGATTATATCATGGCGAATCCTCCGGCTCAGTTCAAGATCGGTATGTATAGTCTGTATGGACAGGATGAGATCCAGGTAACTGATCGTTTCAAACTGACCCCAGGTCTCCGTTTTGATTATACTAATCTGCCTAACAGACAGAGCCTGAGCGACAAGACGACCAATGCTCCTGTAGATCCTAACTTCGGTACTACTTATAGCTACACGAAGCCAAAAGATATCAACAACAAATACCTGAACAATATTCAGATCTCCCCTCGTCTGGGCTTCAACTACGACATCAAAGGCGACCAGAGCCTGGTACTGCGTGGTGGAACAGGTCTGTTTACCGGTCGTATTCCGTTCGCATGGTTAGGCTATGCTTACTACAACAACGGTACTACTTATGGCGCATATGACAAACGCTTTACCGCAGCCGCTCCTCCGGCAGCAAACAGCAATCCTGTAAAAGTATCTGACCAGGGCGCAGCACAGTTTGTAACTGCACAGGGTGTTGATGTACACGATGCAACAGGTGCTACACAGGTTGACCTGATCGACAACAACTTCAAGATGCCACAGATGTGGAGAAGTAGTGCAGCACTGGACTACTCTACCAAGAACAGATGGAGATTCACTATCGAAGGTATCTACACCAAGACTATCTACGATCTGAAATTCCAGCAGGTGAACCTGGTAGATAATCCTACATACAATATCTATGATACCGATAAGCAACAGCCTATCTACAGCGGTACCAAGATCAACTCTAAATTCACCAACGCTTATCTGCTGTCTAATACAAAGAAAGGTTACCGTTATGCTGTAACCGGTCAGGCAAGCAAAGCATTTGATTTCGGCTTTAACTTCAGCTTAGCGTATACTTATGGTCAGTCTAAAGATATCACCAACGGTATCCGTAACTCCATGGAGTCTAACTGGCAGCTGAACCAGGCACTGAATCCTAATGATCCGCACCTGGCTTACTCTAACTTTGATATCCGTCACCGTATCGTAGCAACTGCTAACTACAAAATGGACTGGAATCACAAGGGTCGTTTTGTATCAAACTTCGCACTGTTCTTTAACACCTCTTCCGGTCTGCCATTCTCTTATGGTTTCGTGAATGCAACTATCCAGGGTACACCTCAGCAGGTTAGTCTGGCATACATTCCAAAAGATCAGGCAGAAGCACGTCAGTTCTTCACTCCTGCTAACCAGGCAATGGCTGATGCGTTCTTCGCTTACGTAGAGGGTGATAAATACCTGAGCAGCCGTAAAGGTCAGTTCACAGAACGTAATGGTGGTCGTACACCATGGAATACACAGGCTGACTTCCGTTTCTCACAGGATTTCAATTTCAAAGCCGGTAAATCCACTCACACGCTGACACTGACTTATGATATCATCAACCTGACAAACCTGTTGAACAAGGACTGGGGTATCCAATACTTCTCTCCAAACACCTTCAACTCAACAGCGAGTGTAGGTCTGTCACAAAAAACTGCAGGCTCTCCTACCGCTTACCCGGTATACGAGTGGTCTAACCCTGGTACTCCTTATTCCAGAGACTTCTTTGGTAGCAGACACCAGATGCAGCTTGGTCTGAGATACTCATTCTAAAATCTATAGCGCATAAAAAGAGCCGGACCGTACATGGTCCGGCTTTTTTATGCGCTATAGATTTTAGAAGCATTAGAAATTAAGTATTGGGCTGAAACAGCCTCCCGGAGGTAAATAACAGACTGCTATTATCAGAACAGAAATGGGCTTGGTCCAGGCAGTGAGAATGATGCAGAAAGGCAATATAAGGAGTCCTTATGTAGATGGTGATTGGCCGGACAGACTACGTCATTGACAATACGCCTGTTAGGTATATGTGTTTATCATGTATGGGAATGAATACTGTCAGATATTGCTCAACGATAGTGTCTGAGAGGAGAAAGTGCTTAATACTTAATGAGATAGCTTTCGTGGGTCAATTGTTAATACGCAGATAATGTAGGCGTAACAATGCAGTAATACAGGGCGGGTAATTTTACAATATAATTTGAACGTAAGCGTAGATTTTCATAAGCTGTTTTAATCGAACGTCCCGGGAATTATCCCGGGACTTTTTTATGTCTTTATTGCTTATGAATGATTATTTATTGATGAGGATGAACTGGCGGCTTATCTGTTCTCTCGTAACGCCTATCAGCCAGTCATCTATCCTGATGCTGGTGTCTGTCAACCGTTCTACCTGGAGGTATTGGGTAACAGAATCTTTGCCGGTGATGATCAGGTTGACCTTTCTGCCGGCGGGAATTACTTTATAAGTTCCACTGAGGTGATATGTTTTAGCGTCAAAGACGAACTGTCCGTTACGGCCAAATATATAATACGCGGAATCTTTCGGTCCTACTGTCTGCCAGGCAGTATCAGGCAATGATAACTGCTGGGATAACTGCCAGGACCCGGTAATATCTATCGAGGGGGTAGCCTCTATGTCATTTTTCTCGCAGCTGCAAAATAACATGAGTAGCAGCAAGCTGGTTAATAGTGATCTCATGCATAGGAGTTTGTAATTAGAACGCAAAAAGTCTTACTTAGTTACATTATAATCCCAACTTAGCTGCGTATTTCTCCGGATTCTTCTCAAATACACGTTTACAGGTGGGAGAACAGAAATGTAATGTGTCTGTTTTATATACACTCCACTCCTTGTACATGGTATCATAAGGCATGCCACACACAGGGTCCGGCAGTTTGCCGGCAACAACTGCATTTTCAGCCGGAGCGTGTTCCGCAGGTTGTGTAGTGACTGAATCAGTACCAGCAGTGTGTTGTGTACCGGAGTTGCCACAGGCAGTCATGAGGGCAGCAAGCAGCAGTGTATAAGATATATTGAGTAATTGCTTCATCGTCATATTGTTAGCGGTTAAAGGGATCAGGCAGCAGCCTCGTTGTCTTTATTAATACGCATCACTAATATGCGGAAGTATATCTTAAGCGTGAAGGCAAGTACCAGGGTGCCTGCCAGGCTCAAAGTAATAATGGACCCGGTAGCCGTCGTCAGCAGGAACGCTGACAGCTTGGGTAAGTAAGGTGCGATTAAAGCCAGCAGGGCGATAATGAATATATTACGAATTTCTGTGCGGTATTGTTTTAACAGGCCGGTCATTGGTTCAAAGATTAATTCCGGTGAATAATGCACAAATTTAAGGCATAATGAATAGAATGCATTGTACAAATCCCGGAGAATGATGATCGGTTTATGTCAATTTATCAGGATAGAAAATTAGAAAGGGTCCGCCGTATGGCAGACCCTTTCTAATATCTTGCAGTGATTATAATTACCAGATAACCACCTTTTTATCGTCAGAGAGCACCATTTTACTGCCTGGTGTGCAACCCCATGCATCCGCAAATGCTTTCAGGTGAGGAAGCGGGCCATTGATACGGTCTCTTGCCGGTGAGTGAGGATCGGTCTGGATCTGGTTACGCAGGGCTGCATCCGTAGTGTTTGCATGCCATACCTGTGCCCAGCCCAGGAAGAAACGCTGTTTCCAGCTGAAACCGTCGATCAATGCCGGTTCTGGTTTACCTTTCAGGGATTTTTCCAGGGCACTGTAAGCCAGTGTCAGACCACCCAGATCGGCGATATTTTCACCGATGGTCAGGGCGCCGTTGATAAAGAAGCCTTTTTGTACCTCGATACCACTGAAATAGTTGATATAGCGTTTAGCGAGCGCCATGAAATTCTTACGGTCAGCGTCTGTCCACCAGTTTTTCAGGTTACCTTCTGCATCGAACTGAGAACCCTGGTCGTCAAAACCGTGGGTGAATTCGTGTCCGATCACCGCAATGATACCACCATAGTTGATCGCATCATCTGCATTGGCATTGAAGAATGGTGGCTGGAGGATACCTGCAGGGAATACTACCTCGTTATTGAGCGGATTATAGTAAGCATTCACGGTCTGTGGCGTCATACCCCATTCGCTTTTGTCTACTGGTTTGCCGATCTTATTGAGGGCCTCTTTATGGTCATACTGTGCTGCAGCAACGATGTTCTCTACCAGGTTACCTGCTTTGATATCTATGCTGGAATAGTCTTTCCATTTGTCAGGATAACCGATCTTGTAGGTAAAGGAAGCCAGCTTTTTATGCGCCATCTCTTTGGTAGCAGCACTCATCCAGGTCAGGCTGTCGATACGTTCGCCATATACGGCGCGTACGTTCTCGATCATTTCAGATACCTTCTGTTTGGAGCTTTCCGGGAAATATTTCTTGGCGAATAACTTACCCAGTGGCATACCCATGATACCATCTGTAGCACGGATAGCGCGTTCCAGACGTGGACGCTGTTGTTTGGTGCCACGCATAACGGTTGCGAAGAAGTGGAAGTTCTCATCATCCAGCTGCTTGTTCAGGAAGCCGGCGAAATGAGACAATACCTGCCAGCGCAGCCATGTTTTGAGTGTTTCCGGAGTTGTTGTTTTCAGCAGCGCTGATACTTTGGATACGTATGCTTTGTTCTGGATGATCAGGGTATCTGATTTTATGCCCTGTGCATTGGTGAACGCGTCCCAGTCGTAGTCAGGCGCCAGTTTCTTTAATTCGCTGTAGGCTGTTTTGTTGTAAGTAGCTACCGGATCGCGCAGCTCAACATTGGAGAGCTGTAATTTTGCCACTTTAGTTTCAAAATCGAGGATGGTTTTACCCGGCTCCACTTCTTTAAAACCAGCAGTTGCAAATTGTTTGTTCACGTGCTTTACGAATTCGTCGCGCACTTCTTTGGTGCTGGCGTCTGGTCTTTCGTAATAGCTTTTTTCACCAAGGCTCAGACCATCCTGTCCCTGGTAAAGGGCATTCATTTTACTGTTACGGGCATCTGCTTCAACAGCGAAGTTGATCACACCTGGTAAGCCGATCGCTTCCAGTTCGCCTGAAACTTTGGAAAAATCTGCCAGTGTCTGGATGCTGTTAATCTTATCGAGATAAGGCTGTAATGGCGTAACGGCCAGTTTCTCGATAGTTGCAGTGTCCAGGAATGAGCGGTAGAAATCTGAGATCTGCTGCTCTTCAGTGCCTTTTTTGAGATCTTTCTGATCTGCAAGCGACAGAATAATACCTTTCAGACGTACTTCCTTGTTTTCCTTATCCAGTACGTTAAATGCGCCCCAACGACTTTCTGTGGAGGGGATAGGGTTGTTTTTCTTCCAGTTGCCGTTTACATACTGGTCGAAATCATCGCATGGTTTAGCGCTCGAATCAATGGAACTTACTTCGAAAGCGGGGACTTTGGTCGTGTCTGCAGCTGCTACAGCTGCTGTATCCTGCGTTTGTTTGGTGGTGTTGCCGCCATTACAGGCTGCCATAAGCGTGACAGCTGCCAGTAATGGAAGTTGCAAAGCGTAAGTGCTCTTCATAAAATAAACAGGTTTAGTTTTTAAATATAGCTAAAACATCCCATGCGGCCTTACCGCTTTTTGACAAATGGTCAGACAGAAAGGATGATTGTGGGTGGTTTGCCGACTCTTTAGTAGGTTTGTGGTCTTTTAAAACTGGATACATACATGAACCTTGGCAGTAAATTATTCAGAATATTAAATGGCATTGGGATATTCGTGACCGGCTTATTTACACTGATCTTCCTGAACCTGCTGTTGCAAACAGGAGATATGGCGGTACTTTTTATCGTATTCTTCTTCGGTGGTGTGCTGATCCATGCTATATTGGCGAATGCATTGCAGAAAAGCCTCGCAAACCCGGCATACGCCTTAAAGGAAAATACGCCCGGCGGTGTACAGGTACTGGGTTTCTTCCCCATACTGGTCGGCTTGTTGTCAGTACTGATGGCCTCCATGCTGAATAATCCGGAAATACGGGATGTATTGTATAAACAGCTGAGTGAACAGGCCGCTGCCCAAAAACAGGTCCTGCCGCCAGGTACGATAGAAGCTTCATTCAGTTTCGCGCAGGTATTGATGACGTTGTATGGCATCATCCTTGTCAGCAATGCAGTATTGTCAATGGTTTATGTAAAACAGTGGAGAGATCGCCAGAAGGGTGACCAGCAGGACGATGCGGACGATATCGGCGCCTGATACTGATACATAAGCCTAAACCCATAATATAAGCACAAATGGAACCATTAGCCGAGCGCATAAGACCCGAGACCCTGGATGAGCTGGTGGGACAGGAACACCTGACCGGCAAGGACAGCATACTACGCACCGCCTTACAACAAGGCAGAATTCCTTCAATGATATTGTGGGGGCCTCCTGGTGTAGGTAAAACCACGATCGCCAATATTATAGCCCATACACTGGACGTCCCTTTCTATACCCTTTCCGCCATCGCGGCAGGTGTGAAGGAAGTACGCGAAGTGATCGAAATAGCCCGTAAACAGGGATATGCCGTACTGTTCATCGATGAGATCCACCGTTTCAACAAGTCACAGCAGGACGCACTACTGGGCGCTGTCGAAAAAGGGATCATTACATTGATTGGCGCTACTACCGAAAACCCCTCTTTTGAGGTGAACTCGGCATTGTTGTCACGCAGCCAGGTATATGTGCTGAAACCTCTCAGTGAACGTGAATTGCTGCAATTGTTGCAGCAGGCCATGCAGCAGGATGAATGGCTGGGCAGTAAACAGATCGAATTAAAAGAAACAACCGCCTTATTCAATATATCAGGAGGAGACGCCAGGAAACTGCTGAACCTCTTTGAGCTTGTCGTAAGCACATTGCAAAATGAACGACCTATTGTCGTTACCGATCAGAAGGTAATGGACATTGCACAACAGCGGGTAGCGATCTATGACAAGACAGGCGAACAGCACTACGATATCATTTCTGCATTTATCAAGTCTATCAGGGGGAGTGATCCCAATGCGGCGGTGTATTATCTGGCGCGTATGATAGAAGGTGGGGAAGATGTGAAATTCATTGCCCGCCGCCTGCTCATCTCTGCTTCTGAAGATATCGGCAACGCCAATCCTAATGCCCTGCTGCTGGCAACCAGCTGTTTTCAGGCAGTGACGATGATCGGTTATCCGGAAGCAAGGATCATCCTTTCCCAGTGTACGACCTATCTCGCTTCTTCGGCAAAGAGCAATGCCTCTTATATGGCTATCAATAACGCATTGTCTGTGGTATCGCAGACAGGCGATCTGCCTGTACCGATGCATATCCGGAATGCGCCTACGAAGATGATGAAAGATATGGGTTATCACAAAGGGTATGAATATTCTCATGACTATGAGAACAACTTTTCCCAGCAGGAATACCTGCCTGACCGTATCAAAGGCATGAAACTGTATGACCCGGGTAAAAACGCGCGGGAAGACGAGATGCGTAAACATCTGCGTATGCTCTGGAAAGAGAAATACGGTTACTGATCTCCTTTAATCCTCCCCTTTTTTCGCCAGTATTTCAAATGGTACATGTATCTGCACGCCCTGCTCATCTACGAGTGTGAGGGTGTGCTTACCGGCAGGTGGATGTAACGCCATCTGATGGAACTCCTGTGTTGTACCCAGATAGTTGTCATCCATATGCCAGAAGATCTTCTCTGTCGTATTGCGATGCGTAGCGGTAAACACGGCCTCTCCCGGCTTCCCATCTATCTCTATCGGTACATAAATACGCGCATTGGGTCTTGGATAGATCACCTCCATCGGCGCCTTATCCTGACTGAGCGTAGCCAGACATTCCTGTTTGTAAGGAGGTAAAGGCAGATAATTATGTTTGGAGCGGTAGTAGAATTCCATAGCTGGCGGCAGTATGAACCATGGTACATGCTGCATCTGTGAAGGCGATTCACAATCTGCCGTAACACGCCACTGACCGCTATGGTCAAGATGTACCAGCTGGTGATAAGGACAGAGTCCTGAACGAAGTCCGTTGACAGGAACAGCGATAGAATCTTTCTCCGGACAAAGATCGCTGGCCCTGTAACCGCTTTGCCGGCAAACTTCAATCTTCCGCAATTTATCATATGGAGTATTGAACCAGCTACCTGTATGCAGGAGCCTGAAGACGTCAAACATGATCGGCGCGGCTGTAGACACCCCTACCAGACCAGGTCTTCCTTCTCCATCGGCATTACCTACCCATACGCCAACGATATATTGTGGCGTCACACCGATAGCCCATCCGTCCCTGAAACCAAAGCTGGTGCCTGTTTTCCAAGCAATACGCTGTGAGGAAGAAAATTGTTGCCATAACATCTCTTCCCCGGGACGCATCACCTCTTCCATTGCCTGGAATGTATACCAGATAGCGCCTGCATCCAGGACGCCTGTAGCAGAAGGGGCAAATCTGGACACCAGTTTCGTGTCTTTACGATAGTTCGGCGCATGGATATCATCTGCATCATACTTGCCATTGTATTGCTCAAGATGCAGCAGTGTTCGGGCCAGACTGGCATACATGCCGGTCATTTCCCAGAGGGTGGATTCCCCTCCGCCCAATATCAGTGACAGACCATAATGGTCCGGTGGTTGATTCAATGTGGTAATCCCCAGTTTCTTCAGTAACGCGTGCATTCTTTCATACCTGTATTGTTGCAGCATTCTGACCGCCGGTATGTTCAATGAACGGGCGAGCGCTTTACTGGCTGGCACTGCTCCATCATAACCCAGGTCAAAGTTCTGTGGTGTATATCCGGCTATCTGTGTAGGAATATCTGCTACCAGTGAGTGCGGTAGTATAATACCGTCTGTCAGCATTGCCGCATACAGGATCGGTTTCAGCGTGCTGCCCGGACTACGGGGCGCCTGTATAATATCAACATGGCTCTCTGTTTCCGGGTCTTCCGGGTGATAAATATTCCCTACATAGGCCAATGCATCGCCGGTTTCTACATCCAGTACAACAGCTGCGGCGTTGTTGATGCCATTGGCTTTGTAAACGGCATGGTACCGTTCTACAATGTTGCTGACATTCCGCTGAAGTGCTGCATCCAGTGTCGTTTGGATACGTGTCACGGCTTTCTCGTCCCTGGCTTTTTCTGCAGGATAGTCTCTACGAAAACGGTCCAGCAGATGCGGTGCATCCTGTGGTAATGCTTTCGGTTGATCAGGTAAGGGCTCCAGTTTAGCCAGCTGACAGGTCACACTATCAATCGTTTCATTATGCCATAATCTTTCCAGCAGCTGATCCCTTTTGCGTAGTAAGATTTGCCGGTTACGACCAGGGTGTACCAGGGCCGGACTATTCGGTAGTACCGCCAGTGCCGCCGTCTCACCCCATGACAATTGCGTCGCGCTACGACCATAATATCGCCAGGAAGCCGCTTCCAGTCCTACGACGTTTCCGCCGAAAGGCGCATTACCTGCATATAGTGAAAGAATGCGCTTCTTTGAATAGGAAAATTCCATCCTGGTAGCCATCACGGCTTCAATCAACTTCTGAAGGATGTTACGTTCTTTATTACGGGAAAGGCGTATCACCTGCATGGTGAGCGTACTGCCGCCACTTACCACCTTTTTATTGCTGAGGTTCTGTTTGATCGCACGTCCCAGTGCCAGTACATCTACGCCCCAGTGATGATAGAAACGTTTGTCTTCATAGGCGACGATACAGGCTGCGAATTTCTCAGGCACCTGTTTGTCGGCAGGAAATCGCCATTGTCCATCTGTAGCGATGGTAGCGCTTAGTAGTTCGCCGTTACTGTCTTCAATTACAAATGAGGTTGGTGTAGTGAAAAGACGGGAAGGGATACAAAAGATGTAGAGTATAAGGAGTAGTGTTGCGGCAATGAGCCACCATTTACGTTTTCGGAACCAGGGAGACATGGTGCTAAATTACGAATTTAAAGTCAGGGAGACATGTTGCGGATTCAGATGGTGTGCATGATTGGCGTTGGGACTTTGGTGTGCTTTAGCAGTGTATATTGAGAGAGACACGCTGCGGATTTAGATGGTGTGCATGATTGGGGCTTTGGTGTGCTGTAGTCAGGGAGACACGCTGCGGTTTCAGATGGTGTCACGGACTGACGCCCGTTAAGTACATGATTGGGCGTTGGGAAAAGGTTTGGGCGCTGGAACGTTGGTGTGCGTTAGCTGGATGCAGGGGACGGGCTAAGGTCCGTTTTACCATCTGAAAGCCTTCGCTGTGTTCCTGCGTGCTTTGGGCTTGAGGGATCAGGAATTGAAATGCGGCGAAGATTGTTTGGAATTGGATATTCTAACAGGCTATTAAAAATGAACGGCGCTTCGATTATTGAAGCGCCGTTCTGTAGGGAATTCCTAATTATTAATCTTGATTCCTGATTCCTGATTATTTCACTACTTCCACCCATTTACCTGGCAGAAATGCGTGTATTGTATTATCATACATCGCTTCACAGGATACTGCCGGCAGATAGTAACGGCCGAGGTAGGCTGCATTCAGCAGGACATTGTAAGTACGGGTTTTGCCTTCTTCAATGTTGAAATAGGTGTATACCCTGTCATCACGGATGTCTTTGTAAGTAAATGGTGATGAACTGAAGGTGCTGTCATTTTCCAGCAAACGGGTATTGATGATCTCCCATCCGCTCGGGAATATTTCAGTCAGCGCCATCTGCTCGTAGTAACCGCGTTTACCCGGGTTACGGATGGTTACTGTCGCCATGAAGTCTGCACCCTGACGCATAGAAGCCGGGTCCAGTACTTTACCATCGCGGGTGCTGTATTTCACCTGGATATCCAGTACATCAGGATTGTTCGGAACGTTTGGTTCCTGACCAGCTTCCGGACGGCCCTGGAGGATCAGGCGGGTATACAGTACGTTCTGGCCTTTGTTCTGGATGCTGATATTACCATCACTATTAACAGTAACAGGTACCTGTGTTACATAAGAAGCGGCATTCACGGTGTTGCTGCTGCCGTTCAGGGTGTAACTGAAGTTCATCTTGTTACCGCTGGTATTTACACCGCAATATTTCGCAACTGCGATGAGCGCATATGCAGTGGTCTGTGTGCTGTACCATGTTTCCTGTGACAGATTAGCGGCGATCTGACGTAACAGTTCGTTCGCACGGGTACGTTGTCCGAGGATGGTCAGTGTTTCCAGGATCATCGCCTTATCACGCAGGTCGGAACCGAAGGTGCCACCCAGCTGATTAAATGGTTTTACTTCCGTTGGTAAGCCCTGTACCAGACTGTTTGCCAGTTCCGGCTGACCGGATAACTTATAGGCAGCAGCCAGTCTCCATTTCGCTTCGGCAGACAGATACTTGAATTCTTTCAGGCGGTTCATAGCGCCCAGTTCAGGTATCTTAGCCAGTGCCAGCAGATAGAGACGGTATGCCTGTGTGAGGTCGCCACCATAGAAATTAGAGGTGGACGGCGCCCAGGAACCTGCCTTATTACGCTGGTATTTCTTCCATTGGTCGAGCATGCCTGTTGGCAGTTCGTATCCTTTTGCCTGTGCTTCCAGCAGGAAGTGACCGGCATAGTTGGTACCCCACTCATCTGCTTTTGCCTCACCCGGCCAGTAGCTCAGACCTCCGTCGGAAGTCTGGAAACCTTTCAGTCGTCCGATACCGGCTTTTACATTTTTCTCGATGTTGGCCAGTTCGTTCGGTTTCAGGTCCATCAGCTGGTTCAGCGCCAGTTGTGGGAATACGCTGGAGGTAGTCTGTTCTACGCAACCATGTGGATATTGTATCAGGTAGTTCAGGCGTTTTGCCAGATTCAATGCAGGAATAGTAGATACTTCCAGTACGCCGGTGTTGGTGCCGGCCATACCAGCAGGTTTGTAGGCTGTGCTCCAGCTTTGACCTGCCTGTAATGTGGATTCCTGAACGGTAGTGATCACCGGATTAGGGTTACGCACTTCCAGTTCTGTTTCTTCTTCTGCTTTTGCAGCGCCGCTGGTAGCGGTCACTTTCACTTTTGCCACACCTACGCCTGGTTTCACATGTACATCGAAGTATACGATCTGTTCGCCTGGTTGTGTGAACGTAACGGTTTTCGTACGCTCGCCTACAACTTCCAGCAACGGACTGGTAGCCAGTGTTACTTTAGCCGAACGGATATTGTTCTCCATACCGAATACGGTTACCGGCATCTGGATCGTTTCTGAAGGACCCAGTACGCGTGGTAATGTTGTAAGTAGCATCAGAGGTTTCTTCACAGCTACTGCTTTTTCAGCAGAACCATAAGCACCATCCTGTCCTGCTACTACCATCGCTTTCACAGAGCCTACATATGGAGGCAGTTTGAAATTATGTGTCTGTTTTCCTCCTTTGGAAGTGAATGGTCCCATGAAAATTACCACAGGCTTGAAGCGGTTTGCTTTCGCGCTGCCGGCATTTTTATTCAGTCCCTCGTCACCACCAATACTGAGGATACGTTCCATATCGCCGCCCCATGCACCGATCACATAATCGAAAAGGTCCCAGGTTTTAACACCCAGTGCTTCACGTGCGTAGAATACGCTATGTGGGTCCGGTGTTTTGAAACGGGTCAGGTCCAGCAGACCTTCATCCACCAGTGCGATGGTGTAGGTCATGGATTTGCCGTTTGCTTCAGATACCGTGATGCTGGCATTCTGTTCTGGTTCCAGTTTATCAGGCATGCTGATCACTGGTTTCAGAACGGTATTGGCATCATTGATCGTGATCGGAATAACACCATACATGCGGATCGGCAGGTCGTTCGCGGTCTGGGCATGTTTCTGCAGCAGACTTACGTTCACATAGATGTTCGGCGACATTTCCTTTTCCGCCTTGAACTTATAAACGGTCTGTCCTTTCTCGGTGCTGATCCAGAAGGTCTTCAGCACTTTGCTGCCGGTCTCTATGCTTACTAATCCGCGGCCGCCTTCGCTGCTCGGGATAGTGAGGGTGATATCATCACCTACATTGTACTGGCTCTTATCTGATGTAAATACCAGCATGGATGCTTCGGAAGGATTTTCTTTCTGTACCCTTTCCGCCCATCCCGGCCAGTCGATATATACAGCCTGTCCGGTGGTATGACCACTTTTCAGGTCTTTTACACGTACGAGGTAGCGACCCCAGTCGGGATATTTGATCTGCAGGTTCCAGGTGCCTTTACCACCATGTAAGGTCATGGTTTCTTTCTTCAGCAGCTGGTTGTAGCTATCCTGGGTGAAGTTGCTGAATTCATCATCACTGTTTTCATCCCACCACCAGCGCCAGCGTACTTTGTACAGTTCAACCTGTACATCCTGGTTACCGCTGAGCAGGTTACCATTTTCGTCTACATTGACGATGCTGATCGGGTGGTCTTTATCGGTGAGCAGCATACCTGTCATACGGTCACCTTCAGGCATTCTGATACCTGCATAGCTGGCGAACGGATTGTAAGGCATGGAGAAATGATCGATACTGAAATCGCCGCCTGGTTCAAATACCTTGATCTCAAAGCTGGCTTTCAACTGACCTGGCGCCAGTTTACCCAGTGGCAGATTTACTTTCACCGGAGCGGTACCGTTCTCATTCAGACTGCTTTCGAAGATCGTTTTGCTTTCTGATTCGAAGTGTGTGATCGGATCGTCAAAATGATAGTTCTGGAAGTTTTTGAAACTGGTGGTCTGCTGTGTTAAAGAGACGTCCACTTTCGCTTTCAGGTTTTGTGCGGTAGCGCCAAACATCCAGCGGGCATTCAGCGTACCTTCTGTCGCATCTGCTTTGGAAAGTGTTGTGTTCTTACCAAAGTTCAGGTCTATTTTCAGCCTGTTCGGCTTAACGGTTTCGATACGCAGGTTTTTGGTAAATACGGCTCCGCCCACTTTTACTTTAGCGGTCCAGTTACCGGTAGGGTCATTGGCGCCGGTGGCTGTTGTAAAGCTGTAAAAACCATTTACGGACTGTAAGGCATTGAGTTGTCTGTACAGCTGTCCTTTCGGATTATAGAGTTCCAGTGTTACCGGGTGATTTTCCGGCAGTTTCTTTTGTTTGTCTTCCAGGATGAAGGACAGGAACAGGGTATCTCCCGGACGCCATACACCACGTTCACCATAGAGGAATCCTTTAATACCGCTCTGTACGTCCTCACCTTTTACATCAAAACGGCCCAGTGGCAGTGAGTTACCATCATCCAGTTTCAGGTAACCTCTTTCTGCATCTTTTTTGGCGATGAGCAGGTAAGGTTTACGTTTCAGATCGAAGGTAGCCAGACCGTCCCCATCACTCTTGGTTTTGAAGATCACCTGGTTCTGGTAATCGAGGAGTTCCAGTTCGACACCGATCATTGGTTTGGTATCGCGGATATCTGTTACAGCAATGAGCATGCTGTTGTCATTCCCTCTTTTGGCGGTCAGACCGATATTGGAGGAGAAGACGTTGCGGGAAGCCCATTTGTCTTTATTATAGTAAGAGTTAGAGCAAGGGTTATCGCGCTGTTCCCAGGAATAACCGTAAGGGTAATAGCTGTCATAACGGCGCCAGAACTCATCGTCTTCATCGATCTTATCGTTGCCGTAGTAGCCGCCATAGTACTCTTCTTCGCTTTCTTCGCTATTGCCCTCGCCGTCGCTGCTGCTGCCACTATCAGTTGATGAGCAACCCAGCAGGGAGTATGATTTACGGAAACCGATCGTTACACGGTAGATCGCTCCCGGTTCTGTACGCAGCAGTTTCTCCATGTCGAGGAAGAAGCGGTTACGTTTATGCAGGTTCAGGGATTTGTCAGCATCCAGGCGAATGGTCTTTTCCACTACCGGACGACCTACGCGGCGCAGTTCCTGACTGCCATCCAGTGAGTTCTGCTGGAGATATTGCGGGATATTGTTCTCGTAGATCTTGATGATGGTCACATCTACAGCACTGAGGTTCACTGCTTCGAATGGCATCACCAGTTTATTGCTTTCCGGCAGAATCACTCCTTTGCCCGGAATGGTAACGGAAGGTTGGGTGTTTTCGAAGACTACATTCGCAGAAAAGCTCTGCTCGAGTTTCGCATCCGCTACGTTCAGTATGCCTTCGTTGACGATGACATTGAAGTTGCCTTCAAATCTCGTCGGACCGAATACCTTTACTTCACTACCATCAATGGAGAAGCGGAGATCGCTGACGCCACTTACGCCGATCAGACCATCCAGGGACTGTGCAACGCTGACAGGGTCAGAGAACTGTACCAGGATGTATTGCTCTTCTTCAGCTACTGCACGTACTTCCAATACTTTGAAGTCGGAGATAGCAGGTACTTCTACCGTCTTTTTACCAGATACGTTATCTACTTTCAGGGGTTTACCGTCCCAGGAGATTTCCAGCTGACGGGAGCCCTGTCCTTTATCCGCACGGGCGAGGTTGTCAATGGTGAAGGTAGATATCTTGTCAGCCGCATTGTGCTGCCAGGTGATCGCTACTTTTTTACCCTGATAGGAAGCGCTGACGAGCTTTTCTATCTGCTGCGGGTCTTCGGTATCGGCGGTAGTGATAGCGCCGGAGAAAGTCATTTTATTCAGCGTATTGCTGTTGGTGGCTTTCAGACCGTAGTCCTCGATAGCATAGGAAGGCTTAATGACCTTGAATTCGAAGTCAAATTCTTTCAGATCACTTTCCACCTTCATGACCTTGCCCAGTTTGAAGGTGGCATTATAGGTCTTACCGGGTTCGAGGTTAGCATCCGGCCGGAATTCGATCGTAGTAGCATCGACCCAGTAGGCTTTTCCTTTGATACCCGGGCTGAATTTGAAAAGATCTTCATCCACAGGCTCATTCTGCGTGTGGGTTACATTCGCATTACTGGTTAATTGTACCCGGATAGTGCTCTGCCTGGAAATAACACCAGCGGTATAGGCTTCGATGTATTTCGCCAGTGCAGGGTTCATGACTTTTTTTGTATTTCTACAGGCTGTGATGCAAGAGATTAACAGGCACACAGCAAAGGCGGAGACGACCGCCAGACGTTTTTTGGGACCCATGAGGCTTAAATGCTGTTTAAGATATAAAGGTAAACAAATACGTTATCAAATAAATTAATATATGACTCTTCCCTTTTCCAGTTTCAGTACTTTGGTAACGGCCGATGGAATTTCTTCCTGATAATGTGTAACAAAGATCAGGGTGAGATCCATCACATTACACAGGGTATCTATTACATGCTTAAAATGTTCTTTTTGTTGCTGGTCCAGTCCCTGGCAGGGTTCATCAAAAATGAGCAATGGGGGCTCTTTTACCAGGGCGCGGGCCAGGAGGGTCAGTCGCTGTACGCTTTCGGGTACGCCTTTGAAGGCGTGGGAGGCGTATGACGCGATATCCAGTATGTCCATCCACGCGGCGGCATGCGCCTGCTGCTCTTCAGTACCTGGTTTACTACTGCCAATGATGTCAAAAAATCCGGAAACTACTACCTGCAGACAATTACTGCCTGCCTGGAAGTATTGGTGGAGTTCGGGTGACACAAAACCTATCTTCTTTTTGATATCCCAGATACTTTCTCCGGTGCCGCGTTTACGGTCGAACAGGTAAAGTTCCTGTGCATAAGCCTGTGGATTATCACCATTGATCAGGCTCAGCAGGGTTGATTTACCGGCGCCATTATGACCTAAAAGGGCCCATTTATCATTGGGTTTCACTAACCAGTTAACATCGTCCAGGATCAAATGTTCGCCATATTGCACTTTTATGTGGTCCATCCGGATGATGATCTCAAACGGGGATTTGGTGTTTTTTACGATTGCCCGGATTTTGTCCTCATCCACCTGCCAATGCTGCGTACTGAGCGGCTGTGGTATTTTCAGGTATTCTTCCCGTGTATACTTTCCGGTTACCCGGCCTTCTTCCAGTGTCAGTACATGGGTGATATTTTCAGGGACTTCCGAAGGAGATGTTACCAGTAATACGGTGGTGCCATTGGCAATGATCTTATTCACCATCTCTCTGAAATGCTTCCGCGTCTGTACATCCAGTCCTGTGAAAGGATTATCCAGCATGAGCAATACCGGTTGCTTTAACAGGGACTTTGCGATCATCACCCGGCGGGTTTCCCCGTTGGAGAGTTTGATCAGTTCTTTGTCCATCAGTGCCGGGATCCGCAATGGTTCCAGGATCGGGGTCTGTGCAGGCGTACCGCCGGACTCTCCGTAGAGGTATTCCCGTACGGTAGGCGCATCAGAAGAATCCATACTGTTGAACCGCTGCTGATAATAGAAATCCGTTGTTGTATTGGAACGGTTTCTGAAAGTATGATGGTGGCCTACCAGCGCCAGGAGGTCCCGGTAGGTGAAATATGGATCAGTAACAGTATGTTCGCTACGATAGGTATCGCTGAAATGATGCTGTACGCTACCGTTAATAACGTTGAATTTTCCTGCTATCGTACTTAGCAGGGCTGATTTTCCGGAGCCGCTGGGACCAGTGATCGCCCAGTTCTCTCCTTTGTTGATATGCCAGTCCAGGCCGGTAAAAAGGGTTTTGTCCAGGTAACGAACAGTGATATGCTCCAATGAAAGGAATGGCATGGCTTGGGTACTCATAATCTATGCTGTTTCTCGTTAATTCGCGCTAATTTATTATTTATTGCCGGATTCAGGGATATTGTTTTATGAGTAATTACGATGGATGAGCCTATTCTTTCATGACATTAGTAATTGATTATCTTGCATCTGGGAATCAATAAAATCCTCTTCTTATGATAAAGTGGACCATTAAGACATTTGAGGAGCTGACCACACAGGAGCTGTATGCCTTGTTGCGGTTGCGTAGCGAAGTATTTGTTGTAGAGCAGCAATGCGTTTTCCAGGATATGGATAATGCAGACCAGCTGGCATTGCATATTCTGGGATATGATGATACGCTGGATAATGAACTGGTAGCCTATACACGTATTTTTGGTCCGGGTATTAAATTCGATATGTGCTCTATCGGGCGGGTAGTTACTTCCTCCCGTGCCCGGGGCAATGGTACCGGCAGAAAGCTGATGGAGCATTCCATCGCCACTGTGGAGGACCGTTTCGGAAAAGTGCCTATCAAAATAGGTGCGCAACAGTATCTGGATAAGTTTTACAGTTCACTGGGCTTCCGGCAGAGTAGTGAAATGTACCTGGAAGATGATATTCCACATATCGAAATGATCAGAGAAGCAGAGGCCTAAGGGCCAATTAGGAATTAGGAATTAACAATTAAGAATTAAAATGCGGCGGAGATTGGATTTTGTTGGTGTGTGTAAGGTGGCTGCTATTATAAAGCGAAACGCCCATATTTACTAATAAATATGGGCGTTTTCTATTTTAAGATATTATTGATGTAGTTTCTTCTTCTCCTCTTTCCGCTTCAGCTTTTCCATTCGTTTTGTTTCGTTGAATTTCAGCTTATATAAGGGGATGTAGTAGGATACTGTGTAGGTCAGGTCGAATTGAGAGCTTTTAGAGCCGCTGCCAAATCCTGGTATGACGAGCGGATCGAAGTTATCCGGTGAGTTTTTGCTCAGCAGGATCTTTTCGCGTACTGCCCAGCCCAGGAAGAAATTTGGTAGGGCTTCCACGCGCATACCGAAAGTTAATTCTATCCAGTGGGCGACCATACTGGTTTTAGGAAAAGAGCCAGGTGTTTCCACATCCCAATAGCCGTCTTTGATGAGGTAATTAGGTGCTTCGTAACTGTTTCTCGCAAATCCGTAGCGTACTCCCAGATAAACCATGTTCTTTTCGTTCGGGTCTTTCTTTTTCAGAAAGTCGTAATCGAATCCGAGGGTGGTATATACGCCGCTCCCCTTGTATGTATAGCTTGAGTCACTGTGTGAGGTACGGTTGAACCCTACTTCAGCTGCTGCATATATTTTTCTGCCAAGGCGAACATCTCCCTGTATGGCAATATCGGTCCTGTATGGCTGAAAGGCGTGAATGGCAAATCTGCTGATGTCCAGTCCTAAGCGAAGTCCGCCTCCCGTGATATAGAAGGAGTCTTTCCCTGGTACTTGTAACACGTCGCTGTTCGCTTTTATCGGTTTGCGGGGAGCGGAAGTATCTGTGGTTGTCCTTTTGATACTGGTATCCCTAGCCGCTGTAGCGGGTTTTACCTGTGCCTGTGCGGCTTGGGTCAGCAGACCGGCCAGGCTAATAGATAAAGAATAAAGAAATGTGCGTATCATTCGAACTGTTTACTTCCCTATTGTTAATGTGTATGGAATCAATGGTATTATAAGTGGTGATCACTGTATCCAGTGAAAAGAAGGTGGCGAAACCACATCCCGGAGATACAAAACTGGGCACTCTTTTGTACCTGAAAGTAATGGTATCAGGCGTAGCGATGGAATCCAGTTGCAGGTAGTATCTGCATGTATCGTGTAATGGGTCCAGGGGCATGAACGCGCTGCTTCTTGGCTGCCTTCTGATCAGCACGGAGTCGTTACCAATGGCATATAATGTTACTTTGGGCCATATCGTGTCTTTGACCAGAAATCCCTGAAGCGTATCCTTTTTAAAGTTCATACCCAGGTCGCTGAGCAAGGTTGAGTCACATGTCTTAGTCTCATCTTCACAGGCCGCAAACACTGACAGGAGCAGTATTGCTATAATCCCAGAAATATATTTCATGCCTGCAAATTACGAGTTCCTATTTACAAGTTCCGCTTTCTGCCGATGATTAATTTCATCAACAGAAAGCGGAAATATGTAATGTGATATATGTCTGTTAATTATTCAGTTCCATCTTCAGGAAGCGGGCCGTATGGCTTTCTTTACAGTCAGCCACCTGCTCCGGTGTTCCACTGCAGAGGATCGTACCACCACCTGCGCCACCTTCCGGACCCAGGTCGACGATATGATCGGCCATTTTGATCACGTCCAGGTTGTGTTCAATTACCAGGACGGTGTTGCCACGGTCTACCAGTTTATTGAGTACGTTCAGCAGCAGCTGAATATCCTGGAAGTGAAGACCTGTGGTAGGTTCATCCAGGATATAGATGGTCTTACCGGTATCTTTCTTGGATAGTTCCGTTGCCAGTTTCACACGTTGGGCCTCACCACCGGACAGGGTCACGGCTGATTGTCCCAGCGTGATATAACCGAGACCTACATCCTGTAAGGTTTTGATCTTACGGTAGATGTAGCTTACAGGCTGGAAGAATTCCACGGCTTCGTCTACTGTCATATCCAGTACATCGGAGATGGATTTGCCTTTATAGCGGATCTCCAGGGTTTCCCTGTTGTAGCGGCGTCCGTTACATTTCTCACAGTGTACGTATACATCCGGGAGGAAGTTCATTTCAATGACGCGCATGCCGCCGCCTTCACAAACATCACAGCGACCGCTTTTCACGTTGAAGGAGAAACGACCGGCGTTATAACCTCTGATCTTGGCCTCCGGTACCTGCGAGAACAGCTGACGGATATCGGTAAAGAACCCGCAGTAAGTTGCCGGGTTACTTCTTGGCGTACGACCGATCGGTGACTGGTCTATCTCAATGACTTTATCGATATTTTCCAGGCCTTTGATGCTCTTGTAAGGCATTGGCTCCAGCTTGGAATCGTAAGCATGTTTGCTGAGGATCGGGTACAGCGTCTCGTTGATGAGAGTAGATTTACCACTGCCGGATACCCCGGTAACGCAGATGAATACCCCAAGCGGGAATTTCACGCTGACGTTCTTCAGGTTATTGCCGGTAGCGCCTTTCAGTTCAAGGGCTTTACCGTTGCCTTTGCGGCGTTCAGCAGGTACAGGTACTACCCGTTTCCCGTTGAGGTAACCGGCTGTAGGCGTATCCAGTTTGAGAATCTGTTTTGGCGTGCCCTGTGCGATGATCTGACCACCGTGTATACCGGCGCCGGGTCCGATATCCACCAGATAATCCGCGTTCAGCATGATATCTTTATCATGTTCCACGACAATAACGGTGTTACCCATTTCCCGCAGGTTACGCAGTGCGTCGATCAGCTGCATATTGTCCCGCTGGTGCAGACCGATACTGGGTTCATCCAGTATGTAGGTGATCCCCATCAGCTGGGAACCGATCTGGGTAGCCAGACGGATACGCTGACTTTCTCCACCGCTCAGTGTGCGGGTAGCACGGTAGAGGGTGAGGTAGTTCAGTCCGACGTTCAGCAGGAAACCAAGGCGTTCGCGGATTTCCTTAAGGATATCTTTCGCGATGGTATTTTGTTTCTTATCGAGTCGTTTTTCGATGTCTTTGAACCAGACCTGTAATTTATCCAGGTCCATGCTGCCCAGTTCTGCGATATTCTTCTCGTCGACTTTAAAGAAAAGGCTTTCTTTTTTCAGACGGGTACCGTTACACTCCGGACAGGTATGCAGTTTCATGAAACTTTCCGCCCAGTTGCGTACGGCATCTGAGGAGGTATCGTTGAAATAGCGGCGTACGGTATTGATCACTCCTTCAAACTCTGTGGAGTAGGTTGTTTCGGCGCCATCACCGAATTCCATGTCCATTTCCAGTGAACCGTTCTCATCTCCGAAGAGCAGGAGGTTCAGTGTTTTCTTTGGCAGGTCAGCAATAGGTGCTGTGAGGGAGAACTTATGTTTCCGGGCCAGCGTCTGTACCTGTTTGAAGGTAAATGTATCACGGGCTTCACCCAGCGGAGCCAAGCCGCCATCGTTGATGGAAACGGCATAGTCAGGGATCACGGCGTCCATATCTATCTGATAGATGGTGCCGAGACCTTTACAACGCGGGCAGGCGCCGTAGGGAGAGTTAAAGGAGAATGTGTTGGGAGAAGGCTCTTCGTAGGAAAGGCCAGTATCCTCACACATGAGTTGTTTACTGTACTGACTGACTTTACCGCTATCATTATCCATGATAAACAGCAGGCCTTTACCCATCTGCAGTGCTTTTTGTACACTCTGACTGATACGGGCGCGGGCGTCGTCGAGTACCTGTATGCGATCTACGACCAGTTCGATATCGTGGATCTTATAACGGTCTACCTGCATACGTTCTTTAAGATCGAGTATCTCTCCGTTGACACGTACTTTCAGGTATCCCTGTTTGCGGAGCTGTTCGAACAGTTCGCGGTAATGACCTTTACGGCCGCGGATGAGCGGAGCGAGGATCACCAGTTTCTTTTTCGGAAAGTTTTTGAACATATGCTCCAGGATCTCTTCTTCGGAGAAGCGGGTCATGCGTTTGCCGGTATTATAAGAATAGGCAAGGCCTACACGCGCGTAGAGGAGGCGGAGGAAGTCATATATTTCCGTGATCGTTCCTACAGTGGAACGAGGGTTTTTGTTGGTCGTTTTCTGTTCGATGGAGATCACCGGGGAGAGTCCGGTAATTTTATCTACATCTGGTCTTTCCATATCACCAATGAACTGGCGGGCGTATGCGGAAAAGCTTTCCATGTATCGCCGCTGGCCTTCTGCGTAAATGGTATCGAACGCAAGCGAGGATTTTCCGCTTCCGCTGATGCCGGTTATCACTACCAGTTTGTTTTTGGGTAATTGGAGGTCCAGATTTTTCAGATTATGCGCCCGGGCTCCAAACACTGCTATATGCTCATCTGCCGTAACCGGTGTTGGATCTGGCGCAATTACATTCTCTTTCTTCTTTGCCATATCGGTATAAAAAGCCGTGGGATAAAGGTGAAGTACCACGGACTATTTTAGACTACTAAACTACGGGATAATTACGAGTTTACTAAAAATTTTAGTGTACGTTAGTATTAAGATATTGATTATCAAAGGTAGGATGCCAGACGGTACAGGGGCCGTTGCAGGTCTTTGGAGGGGATTATATTAGTCAGACTATACTTACCTTACGTTAGTGCTTCGATCTGAACGGTGCGCTGACGTAAAGTAAGTATAGTCAGACTAATAAATAGTAGTTATATACCGGAAAGCAAAAAGCGAATTACGACGGCCGGGGCCACGTAATTCGCTTTTTTATTAAAAAGGTAGCTGATTAAGCTTTGTATTTCTTGAATACTACGATCGCATTATGACCGCCGAAACCGAAGGTATTGCTCATCGCAACATTTACGGTACGTTCCTGTGCCTTACCGAGGGTAAGGTTCAGGTTGGTCGGGATACCTTCGCCCAGTGTGCCGGTGTTGATGGTTGGCGGCACGATGTCGAACTGGGTTGCTTTGATACAAGCGATCGCTTCGATAGCGCCTGCAGCACCCAACAGGTGACCTGTCATGGATTTTGTAGCAGAGATATTCATCTTACCAAGATTATCGCCGAATACGCCGGTGATACCTTTCAGTTCGCTAACGTCACCCAGTGGAGTGGAGGTAGCGTGCGCGTTGATATAATCAACATCTTCAGGTTTCAGTTCAGCATCTTCGAGTGCTCTTTGCATACCGAGGCGCGCGCCCAGACCTTCAGGGTGGGTAGCGGTCAGGTGGTAAGCATCAGCGGTCATAGCGCCACCTACCATTTCAGCGTAGATGGTAGCGCCTCTTTTCACTGCGTGTTCGTATTCTTCCAGGATGATAGCGCCAGCGCCTTCGCCCATTACGAAACCATCACGGTCAGCGTCGAAAGGACGGGAAGCGGTAGATGGATCATCGTTACGGGTAGACAGGGCTTTGAGGGCGTTGAAACCTGCGATACCAGCGCGGGTTACAGGAGCTTCAGAACCACCGGCTACGATAGCGTTAGCTTTACCGAGGCGAATATAGTTGAACGCGTCTACCAGGGCGCTGCTGGAGGAAGCGCAGGCAGACACCGTACAATAGTTCACGCCCATGAATCCATATTTCATGGAAATCTGACCAGCCGCGATGTCGGAGATCAGCTTTGGAATAAAGAAAGGATTGAATTTAGGAATGAAATTACCTTGGGTAAATTCTACGATCTGGTCTTCGAAGGTCTGCATACCGCCGTTACCAGAAGCCCAGATCACACCGATTTGGGTTTTATCAACACCGTCCAGGTGGAGGCCTGCATTTTCAACAGCTTCCTGAGCAGCAACCATGGCATATTGTGTAAACATGTCCATTTTGCGGGCTTCTTTCTTCTCCATGAACTTTTCTATATCAAAACCTTTCAGTTCGCAAGCGAACTTAGTTTTAAACTCCGTAGTATCAAAACGGGTAATAGGACCAGCACCACCGGTACCAGATTTCAAACTATTCCAGAATGTGTTTACATCGTTTCCGATAGGCGTTAAGGCCCCCAGCCCGGTAACCACAACCCTTTTTAACGTAACAGTGCGCATAATGCTTTGACTTTAAAATCGAAAGTTAGAGCGCAAATTTAGTCACTTATTCTTATGATTACGCATATTCATAAGATTTATGTGTCATATAAGTAAAAAGGGAGCCCTATTTTAGGCAATTGCACTAGTAGCCGGTACGGTAGCGAGGTCGATCTTTTTTGTGCGTCGCCTTAAAAAAGCCATAATTTCTTCGTCTGAACTGTATTTATCCCCAATATTGACAAAATGCCTGGCCAGCAGGTCATATCTTTTGGCCATCAGCCAGAGCCAGACGTGCAAAAAATGGATGCCGTCAAATACAATTGATTCATTATCAATGTATTCCTGGAGGGTTTGTTTAAAGAAATGCGGGTGTTCAGTCCAGTGCATGGACGGTTTTACATGATGACTGATATGGTAACCATCGTTCCAGCACTTATGGTTATACTTTGTGTTGATACAGGTGATACTGTTCCTGTAGGAGTTGTCCGGTGCATTGGCGTCAATAAAGGCATGCTGTGCCCAGTTGCCTACCATCATAATTACCCTGGAGATCAGGAATGGCAGGATAAATACCGTAAAAGTGGCCGGGAAATTGACAAATGAGAGTCCGACACAGGCTGCAATGAATAGGAATTCTCCTCTGGAAGCCTTTACCAGTAGTTTTTTACGGTGTCTTTTTATAAAGTACCTGCATAGATTAACGACGCCGGCAAAAAAGAAGCTTGTCAGGTATTTGCTAAAGCCCCGAAAGGAGTCCCGCTGGAAAGGCATCGTACAGCTGTCATCGTCAGGCATATTGTTCTCGGGATGGTGCATCCCGATATGATGGCTGTAATATGTTTCCGGCGTCTGACCAAAGAGCGGTCCGATTACCCAGGGGAGGTAATGATTCAGGAAATCGTACTTTTTATTAAAAAATACCCGGTGACTGGTGCAGTGTAACATTAATCCGAAAGACCCCTTATACCTGAAATTGTTCAGTAACTGGTAGAGTACGGCGGCTGTCCACCATGCCCAGGCGGGTAGCGGCAGGTATAAAATGATCGCCAGCGGCAACAGGATCAGGGTCAGTTCCAGGGTGAGGTGAACAAACGGGAGGTCACGTTCATCCCTGATCATCGACTTGAATGTTCGCTGTAAAAATGAGTCAGGGCCTGCTTGTTTAACATAAACAGGGTCTGTGATTACATTGGTTAATGCTTTCATTTACAGTTGTTAGGAGGAAGTGAAGCGAGTTCGCAATTGGTTATATGTAAGGTAAACGAATAAATTCAGTAAATCTTATTAGAAAAAGTTTTTGGATAATTTAAAACAATTACTATTTTTGCAACCCCTAACGGGGCAAAATGATTCGGTGAGATGCCTGAGTGGCCGAAAGGAACGGTTTGCTAAACCGTCGTACGGGTTAAACTGTACCGAGGGTTCGAATCCCTCTCTCACCGCAAGCTTTAAGCCTTCAAGTCGAAAGATTTGGAGGCTTTTTTGTTTTTGGTAGTGTCGAGGATGAGAGATCAAGGCTTTGGTGTAAAAATGACTCGCAATGAATAAAAAAGGCGCCATACTTGGCACCTCTCTTCAATATGCTCATATATGTAAAGTCGTTAGACTATCTTGATTTTTGCCTTGTTAAGATATTGCTTAGCTCTCTCAAGTTTTTCCGGAAACAAAACTGCATCCTTTAACCTTGAAGCGACCAAGGCTAAAAGACCTGCTTCAGACACAGTTACTAACGTTTCCTTATTTTTTGCTTTGCTCATAGTACAAATTTAAGCATTTTAACTTCCAGTTGATTTGAAGAGCATTCTTATACCTTAAATCATTAATTACATGATAGACCAGCAATTTTGTGCTATCCTCGAATATAGACTTAGTGATGCATTTAAATATGCGCGTGACAGTAATTTAAAAGCCTTCTGGTGCGATGGGATATTATTGCAGGAAAATGTATCTGTTAGCGGTCAACGCACTGTTATCATGAAAGCATTTATCGACAAATCAGGACAAACACCTTATCGCATGACCCTGAAATTGGGAAATAAAGCATTCAGCAGATATACAAGAGGTTTGCGCATTGAGGAGTGTATTCCTGATGAAGGTTTTGATAGCTGGGTCTGGATCGATACGGTAAATGAAGAAATTGAAGTACAGTTTAACTGATCTGAAAAAGAGAAAACTTACAGCCGTCTGTAAAGGAAAGGGCAACGGTTAGTTACCCTTTTTGATTTGAAGACTTTGTGAAGAAGAAGAGCAGACTTGAAGCTTCCTATTTCTGATTGTCTTGAAGGCTTTTCAAATAAGTAGCCACCCGCTCATCTCTTGCAGCTGCATCTCTTTCATGAATCTCCGGTGTCAGTTCTGTGCCCTGGGCATCAATTGCTGCAATCATATCCGCTAGCTTCAAATCTGTACAATAAACAGCCGTTCCGCCCTGTTGTCTCCATGAATGCTTCAATGGCCCCTGGTCATAAGGATCAAATCCCAGTTCGTCTATCAACTGCATAACAATGGCCTTTGCCTGCTTATCATCTCCTGCGATGGACAGGGCAAATCTGTCTTTATCGCCATGTGGTCTTCCGCCATTTATCAGACTATTCGCAGCAATGCTATTAAAAGCTTTCACTACTTTTCTGCCGATTTGTTGCTGTACCCACTCACTATCCTGCAAGCCGTCTTCTACTTCCTGAATGATACCATCACGGATAGTCGGGTAGTAATTGCCGGTATCCACTATAGCCACATGAGCCGGTACGTCTTTAAATAAGTCTTTTGGCAGCTCCGGCACTGCTTTAAATGGGATCGAAATGATCACTACATCGCCGCTATTCGCCGCTTCCTGTACTGTCACAGGAACTGCTCCTGTAGTGGCTGCAAAAGCCGCTAATGAAGCCGGGCCTCTTGAGTTGGCAATAAATACTTTGTGTCCTAGTTGAACCAGTTTGCCGGCTAAAGTACCACCGATATTTCCCGCGCCTATAATCGCTATATTCATCTGAAATTATTTTTAGCAAAAGTCCATAGGCGGAGAAGTAAAAACAAGTACGCATGAATTTATGCGGGGGGCTGGAATGCCATATTGCTTATTTTTGCAGTATATGTATGAGAAAAAATTACCGATCGTACTCGACAATGGTTTAGGATTATTCCTGAAAGTAATGAGTGGTAAGTGGAAGATACTGCTGCTCGCACATATATACACCGGTTCCCGGCATCCTGGGGAGTTACAGCGGAAGATACCTGATGGTGACAGAAGGGTGTTGAATATCCAGTTAAAAGAACTGGTGCAGCACGGTATTATTGCTAAAACAGAAAAAGATGGTTTTCCACTTAGCGTAGAGTATACCATTACTCCCTTAGGAGAAACTTTGCTAGATATCGTTTGTCAGATGCATAGATGGGGTGAGACCCACCGGCATGAGATTTTTGGCAGTGAAGAGTTTTCAGGCAAAAGGATAGATGCTAAATTTAATATGGTGAATGCGGCGGATACGGAGAATACAGATTGTGATTTTCCTGTATCCTGAACACATTTCACACTAAAGTGCCGTTCTGTAAATATTCCTGTCAGCAAAGGAATAGTGTGTGGTCAATTCCGAAAGGGCGATTGATAATTCTAACTGGGCTCCTGCTTCCTGTATACAAACTGGTTGATTGAATCCCTCCGCTTTAGTTACTGAAGTACCTTCTTTATCCAACAGTATTTCTATGATGTTGAAGGGGATGGTAAACACAGCTTTTCCGCCGTATCTCTTCTTCTCTCCGGTTAGCCCTTTGATAATAATATCGGCTCCGTTTATAAATTCTTTCACAGCCAGTTCTTCTACTTTAAAATCATCCAGGGTCTCGAAAGCGGTATCATCAAAATCCTGAATGAACGCGAAATCCTTTGCATCAGCAGTGATGCTGTTACCATTTATCTGCCACAGTCGATTATAACTATCGCTTAGCTCACTATAGTATGTATAAGTTGGTGCAATTTTTTCAAATGCATAGTTGAGGCACCATAAGTTCCAGAATAGGATATGCATCTCTTCGATGTTGGGGAAATTGCTTTCCATGTTCTTTAAAAACTCGTTGAATGTCATATGTTAAAAACTGTAGGTGGAAATATTTGCTACTATGTATGTAAATGATTTTATTTAGAATATTTATATGTGAGATAATAAAATGGGGCGTAAATCAAGGTTGAAATAATATTATTGTATATGAAGATACAATAGACAGAATAACTAATATTACTAACAAGCAGAGGGAATGTCAATTATTAATTAACAAAAGAGAATTAAAAATCTTTGGTTTGGTTAAGCGATCTTCAATAACTTTTCGTAATCGTATTTTTTATATTTATTTTCCAGTCTTGTCTCCTGTTCAAACTTCAGCATTTCATTTTTAAACTGAACCCTAAGCCATAAATCTGCGGGTGTATGGAAGAAATGTCCAAATTTTAATGCCAACTGTGGATTGAATTTTCTGTCTTCTTTATAGTATTTGTTTAGGTTGGCTAAATCTATTTCAATATAACCGGCAAAATCACCCTTTTTCAAATTCAAAATGCGCAAGAAGTCATTGACGAAATCCCGGATGGATCGCATCTCATTCGCCGTAATTGTTTGATCTAAAACGTACGATTCCATTTGATAACGGATAGCTAACATTTCATTTCTTATCAATCGCGCGGAGCTTCTGTTGGCATTATGTTCCCTGGCAGCGGCGGCAACGGTTGCCTTATGCTTCATATTTCTTGCATGACCATCCTTAGGGCTGAGGGTGACATCTAGTCGTTGGTGGGTCTCTCTTTTTTTTCTCATTGCACAATTTTTTGAGTTTATTCTATTTCTTTTAGGTATTTTTCTACGAGCTTTTCGCCGTCTTCATCTGCAATAACCATGGTGGTTGTTGATCCGACTCGTTTTGCATTATATCTTGTTGAGTAAACTTCCATTAATTTTTTCTCATTTTCCTCGTGTTCTTCCAGAACATCCAGTTGTAAGTAAGCCTTATATTCCTCTACTCCAAGTTGTACACTGAGCATGAATGCATAGGCAATGAGGCATCCAGCAACCCAGTCATACTTTTTTTCCTCATTCCGATTATGAGGCGCTACTTCGATCATAGATAAATAAGGTTCCCTTTTATCAATAAGTTGGAATATCATACACCCTTCCACAAGGAGTGGGACCTCATCAGTAATTAAAAGATAGCCTGTAGCATTTTTTAGTTTTTTAAGCTCTTTATCAAAATTGAATTGCCAACCTTCATGCATGGATGGCATCTCCTTAATTGTACCTTTTCTGATTAACGCTTCTATTTCGCTACCAGATTTAACCTCAAGAATTTTTACTTTCAATTTTTAGTCATTTAGCCTATGGGACCAACAATATCAAAGATAAATCAAAAAATCAATTTTTGGTACAAAATGTACCAAATTTAAGTTTATCTGATTTCATCACCTATTTGATAGGCTTCCAGTTTATTTTTAGTATTGATGTTTATCATAATGATTATTAGCTCGATGGATTGTCAGTGTGCTTGATCCGTGTCTACTTAGGCAATATCCTGCATCATATAAAATACATAATACTGTTAGTCGTCTGAGAAAAGGGGGTAACAGGAGGCGTTATTGGAAAAGACGTGGACTTGATACGGTCCCCTTATCGATGAGTATCATTACAACAAACATGAACAATTGGATATGCAGTAATACAAAACGGACATAGGAATATAACTCCAGTATAGAGCTGTAGCAAAAGTTAGAGGGACAATATAATAACGAAAACAGGTGGGGTATTCAATTCAATGGTATCATCATAACAAAAACACTGCGGCTATAGATAGTTTACTCTCTCTGTACTATTGGCTGTGATATATGCATATGCATAGTCTCATCGAAAGAATGCATGGTTAATGAATAGACAGGTTTACTAGAGAACATGGGTATTTGCGGCTCCATTACAGCTATAATATTGGCAGCCTCGTATTGCTTCCGGGAAAGCCCTTCTTTATCCAATCCTCTTACCTGCAAGGTGACTACTAATGTACCAGTACCGGCAATATCCAACGGAACATCAGCTCCACAGAAACTAACAGCAGGATCGATTGTCATCAGTACTGTTTCTGTATGGCAGATCTGTTTTGAATTGAAATCAATACGGGTAGCGATCACTTTTATTTCCAATGCAGTAATGTCGCTATGGAGATGGATAGACTGTGCAGGGATGTGTAGCATACCATTTTTAAACAGTTTAGGTTCGATGGGCAGGAAACGATCTGTTCCTATATACTGGTTAAAACGGAAATGGGTAATAGCAGCGTGATTACCTGCTGCTTTGATTAGCAGTTTATTCAAACGGTTGATATGACTGCTATCGCAGCGGATATCCAGTTCGTCGTAGAAGGCATGACGAATAAGCGCCGCCTTGCTGCTTGCGAATCCGAAGCGTTTTGCTGCACGACGGGTCGCAGCCGTTTGCCTTACTTTTTCAGGTACGCTTCGCAGGAAGTACTTGCCTCCTCGCTCATACCCTATCATGTTTCCCAATTTACCGGTGAAGGTGATGAAAGATATTTGTTTGGCCATCGGTGTTGATTTGTTTACTATGAATTTAACAAAATCGAGTAGCTTGTGAGCCAGCAATGAGGAAGGAATACGGTATTGAGACCGTAATGTGGATAATTGCCTAGCAGCTGTTGATAAAAGCAGCTTCATTTGACCCTTACCTGAATGCTATTATTGTTTAGTTTAACACTACTAATATGAATGATTTATATCCCGAGTTGAGAGATTATATTTACCAGTACTGCAGTCAATTTAAGACAGATGATGAGGCAATGGCCTGCAAAACAGTGCTTTATCAAAATCTTGCCGATACGTCTGCCAGCATGCTGGAAATGATGAAGAAAAAAGGCTGGATAAGCGATGACCCGGTCGTGCTTGCAATGATCGCTGACGGTCATGGCGCTCTGAGGGACAGGATTGTACTCCGTATATGGGAACAGCATGGACAAGAACTATCCTTAAATCTCTGTCCTGCCTGTGGTAAGATTGCCAGAACGCCAAAAGCCCGGCAATGTCAGTTCTGCTACCATAATTGGCACTAAAAATGCTTATTAATGCCGAAAAATTATTCATAAGAACCGATCTTTATACAACATTATATAAAGTTACCCATGGCAGATAATTCAATTTTCTACGCGAAAGGCGATTCTCCTGAAATGATTCAGGCTTTTGAGAAGGCAAGAAATACATTTAAACATTTTTGGCGCGAACTCAGTTGGGAAGCAAGACGTATTGTTCCCGGAGTTGATCTTGCCTGTGTAAAGGTCGCATTTGCACAGCAATTCTCTGATGAAGATGAACCAACGATAGAGCATATGTGGATCAATGATGTGTATTTTGACGGCGATTATGTTAGCGGTACACTCATCAATGATCCCGAGTCGCTGACAAATGTTAAGAATGGAGATGCGGTTACAGTACCACTCGAACAGGTAAGTGACTGGCTACTGCTGAGTATGGGAAAGACCTATGGCGGCTTCAGCATTCATCAGCTGCGATCTACTATGTCTCCGGAAGAAAGGGCATCCCATGATGAAGCCTGGGGAATGGACTTCGGCGATTACAACAATATCCAGGTTGTACGCGATCAGGACACACATCCGGAAAACCTGGTAGAGCATCCGATGAGCGTCAACATGAAAGATGGTTTTGTGAAGTTTCTACAGGATTATCCGCAGGAAATGACCAATGCAGATGAACAGGGATATACCCTGTTGCATAGGGAGACCATTGCAGGTAACAGGACTTCTGTAGAGGTCATGTTGCAGCAGGGAGTAGATACAAGCAAAAAAACTAATAGTGGTAAAACGGCGCTTGATTTCGCAAAACAGCTTGGATGGGAACATATCATCCCATTGCTGGACTGATCCGTATAATCATTTTAATAAACTTACTGTTTGTAAACAGGAAAACCCGGTAGTATCAGCTACCGGGTTTTTTCATATATACAGTAAGCGTGTTTATTTAGCTTCATCAACAAATACATACAGTTTCTGTACTTTACCATTTTCAATCACAAACAGGTCCATTCCGGTTACTGCATCTGGTTTTTCTTTAGTACCAAATTGCCAGAACAAACGTGCAATATTATGATGTGCATTGATCGATTTTACATGTGTAAAGCGGGCAGTCGGATTGTCTTTCTGTAGTTTATTGATAAACTCATTGATACTGTTGTAACCAATGGCAGTAAAGTGTCTGTCTACCATTTCAATATCTGTTGCATATACCTTTTGAGCGATCACACTGCGTTTAGCAGCATCTTTTTCGTTCCATATCAAAAGGTGTTGTTCTACGATTGAGATGAGTTCTTTTGTATCCATTGTTGTTGTATTTGAGTTATTGACAGCTGTTTTAGGTGACCACAGTAATTCTTTCGGATGATTCTTTTCATATCCTTTCCCTTCCGGATATGACACGAGTTCCATTTTAGCGCCCCAGGGAGTTTCAAAGTATACCCACGTTTCACCTTCGGTGTCTCCCATTGTAGTATGGAATGGTTCTCCCAGCATTTTTACATTTTTTGATTTCAGGTAAGCTACTGCCGCATTGATATCTGTTGTGTAAAATGCAATGTGTGTTGCGCCGGCGTCATCGCCACCAGGCTGGTGTTGGGAACCTTTATTATTTTCATAATAGAACAGTTCAATATTGGCGCCGCTGCCAGCATGAACCATTTTTATAGATACTGCCCCTGTACCGGACTGCATGTGATTGGCCGTTTTCCATGCGTCATTCAATGGTATAGGGCCTATCTGGGTAACAGGTGTGAAGCCCAGTACATCGGTAAAGAATGTGACTGCCTGTGACATATCCGGAACGTTAATGCCGATGTGATCTATTCCCAGAATACCAGCTTTTGTTTGTGCTGCTATTTTTTGTGTTGCGCCTAGTGTCAGTGCTGCTATCAGTATTACGATGCTATGCTTTAAGCCTTTCATGATTTTTTATTTTTTGTGTTGTTATTGTTTGTGCGATTGACAACACAAATGTCAGCCGTTATGAGCGATTGGTACATTGACATATGTCTGAAAAAGCTATTGACAAAAATCAACGGAATGGTACAGTTATTTCACCTCCTGTAAATGAACGTTCACAGCTTAAATTGATTGTTTTACCCGGATTACCTGTTACAGATGCGATAAATCATCTTTCTTTACTGTGCTAATGGTATTTTAAATCGCATCGTACTATGAGACCTCTTTTATTACTTACATTGCTCTTGTTTTTCGCCTGTTCGAAAGTTAGCCAGAGCGAGTCCGCAACTCCAACAGTAGATACTACAGTGACTTATATTGATGATGATCTTGACGGTCCTATCGGAAGGCCGGCAACAGGTTACGGGAAGGATGGTAGTTATACAGTGGCAAAAGTTAGTTTTCCCAGTCCTACCTATGCCGGGAAACAGGTGGAGGTATTTTATCCTAAAGAAGCGACAGGCGCCTGTCCGGTCATATTTTATTCACATCCTTATGGTGGAGAAGAAAGCGCGTATAACATCGGTTTATATGAGTTTATCGCGAAGAAAGGTTATGCTGTCGTATTTGCTCCTTATCCAACAACAGGCGTTACTGTTGATGAGCGATATAATACGCTCTGGCAGAGTTTTAAGGCAGCAGTGACCAATTACCCGAAAATTATTGATACCCGTAAGGTGGGCTTTATGGGCCATTCTTTTGGCGGAGGCGCATCCTTCGCATTGGCTTATCGGGCTTTTACAAAAGAAGGCTGGGGAAATGATGGCCGCTTTATTTTTTCTATGGCGCAATGGTACTCCTATCAGCTTCCGGATTCACAGTTACAAAGGTTCCCCGCTAATACAAAACTGATCACACAGGTATATAATGATGACGTTACGAATGATCACAGAATGGCGATAGATGTGTTCAAGCATATCAACATACCTGCAGCAGAAAAGGACTTCATCCTTGTAAAGAAGAGCGTATTATCTGCTTACACATATACTGCAGAACATGATCTGCCTAATACACGTTCTGCTTATGACGCGTACGATTACTATGTGATATACAGGCTCCTGGATGCGATGATTGATTATAGTTTCAATGGTAATACAGCTGCAAAGAATGTTGCTTTAGGAAATGGTGCTGTAGAACAGGTGATCTTACCGTCTTACCGGGGACAAGCATTAACACCATTGTCAGTGACCGATAATCCCAGTTCTTCGTTTTTACAAAGTAAATATACTTTCCCTTGTAATTCGGCGGAGAATCCAAGGATCGGAAATTGTCAATAAGTGATTGTAGTAAACGGTGCTTCCGGAAATTAAATGTTTTCCGGAAGCATCGTTTGTATATACTTAAGTCTTTAATGGTCTTGTGTCAACAGATAGAGATGACCTAGCCAGGGCATGCAGATGGTTTGCGTTTAAAGGGAATGCAGTTTACTACGTTGACCTCTCAGTTTGAATATCTGGAAAGTGACTACCGCCAGGAAGACAATTGTCAGCGACAACAGTACCGGTTTCATGGCTGGATCGTCCGGACTGGCAGCATATGGATGGCCGAGTGGTACGCGTGTCAGTGTTTCAGAAAAGGCTGGTACAAGTGAGAAGTACAATGTTGTCGTCATTAGAATGACCTGTACATACAATCCCTTCTGTCCGAATAACTTGATAGAACGGGCATAATATGCCAGCGGCAATATGATCAGGATCAGAATGCCCAGGAAGTGGCCGGGTGAAGGATGTCCTGATTTCATGATGGGAAATGCCGTTAAACATGCGAGGACGGTCAGCAGGATGTACAGTTTTCCGGATTTTGTCTGCGGGGTAATGATGCCGTGTGAAAACAATGATACGAAGCCGGGAATGAGTGCCAGTACACTGATTGCGGTGTGTACATAGCCTAATGTTGTGAGTTGGATTGCCATGATTTTTTGGTATTAGCTGAAGTGAATATTGCAATGGTAATGCCAGCAGGCAAGTGTTTGATATTCAGGTTTATGAATAACGGTGATCACTTATTGAATGTTCATATATGGCTAATTCCTATACAGGCTGGCGAAATATCGTCAGGGCAAACGGTTAAATGCACTATTCCTTTGCAATGTCTGCTCTTAGTTTTTCCTGATATTTATTGATGACATCCTGTTTGTTCATCTGTAATGCCTGTAGAAGTTCTTCATAAGGGTTATGAGGCTGAAATTGCGAGCCCCAGATAATCATTTCCATGATCATAGGCACCAATGTAATTCCTTTTTCGGTGATGCGATATATCAATTTTGACTTTTTGTCTGTCGCCGTCTCTTTTGTAACAAAGCCGTATGTTTCCAGTGTGTTCAGGCGGTCTGCAAGTATATTGGTGGCGATCTTTTCATAAGAGCCAAGAAATTCTCCATACGTGGATTTATCATCCAGTATGATATCTCTCAGTATGAGCAGTGTCCATTTATCGCCAAGAAAGTCGAGCGTATAGCTCACCGGACAGTCCGAACGCTGTTTTATTTCCTTCATAAAATATTTTCTGTCTATTTACTTGCATTTTGCAAGTAAATGCCTTTATCTTTGTATTACTTGCAAAATGCAAGTAAAGTTATGCATAACCCTGGAGGTCTGAAAATTTAATTACAAATAATTGATTACCAATTATGAGTGCTGCCGGCGCATAGAATGATTGGGAGTGAATAAAGCATTATATCATGGCAAAACAAAGATATCTGATAACCGGAGCAACTGGTTATACCGCTGGTTACACAATTCCCGCTTTGCTGGAAAAAGGAGTAGATGTAAGGGCATTTGTGCATAAAATAGACAGCCGTTCGGAGAAACTGGAAAAGATGGGCGTGGAGATCGTGCAGGGAGATTTGGAGGACTTTCACGCTATCAGTAAAGCGATGAAGGATATCACCGGTGTCTATTATATCTATCCGATATTGACCCCGGGAATATTGACAGGTACAGCGTACATCATACAGGCCGCAAGAGAAGAAGGCGTAAAGAGCATTGTGAATATGTCACAGATATCAGCGAGGCGAGCCGCAAAGAGTCATGCGGCACTGGACCACTGGATGGCAGAGCGTATGCTGGACCGTTCCGGATTACAGGTGACACATATCCGGCCGACATTCTTCGCAGAATGGCTGATCTATAGCGATATGATCAGGAAGTATGACAAGATCATTCTGCCTTTTGGTAAGGGACGCTATGCTCCTATTGCTGCGGAAGACCAGGGACGTGTGATAGCGGAATTGCTGACGCATCCGGAAGGGTATGCAGGGAAGATTTATCCGCTGTACGGTCCGCAGGAATACAATGAATATGAGATAGCGGAGATTCTCACGGAAGTGCTGGGACGCACGATCACTTATGAAGAAGTTGAGATCGATACTTATGAGCAGATCATGGGAGAAATGGGATATCATGCACATTTTATTCAGCATATCACTTCTGTTGCGCAGGATTGCAGAGATGGCGTATTTGCAGGGACTAACAACGCGGTAAAAGATATTACCGGCAGAGAGCCGTTAGGTATAAAGGAGTTCATTATTAAACACAAGTCTTATTTCGAATAAGGAGCGTGTTGTTTTTGTTTCTGAAAAAAGAGGGCTGTTGCCTGTGTTGACAGGTAACAGCCTCTTTATCTACAACCTGTCTTCCAGGAATTTTTTGATATCTCTTTGTTTGGGATAGTCTGGTATGGTTGGTGGCTGATCATTCAGGAATTCCAGCATAGATCGTTTTACGATCTGATTGTTATTATGCAAACCATTCCAGAGAATGTGTCCTGCATTTCTGATGTACTGGCTTCGTATGATATTCGGATTGATCGCCAACAGGTCCATAGGCGCATTCCTTTCGATATAAGAGCTCTCTCCCAACATCAGCATAGTTGGTACATGCACCTTTTTATAATCTTCAGCAAGATGTTGATCATACGAAGGCACCTGTTGCGGAATGATGCCTACTATCGAGAAATTGATCACGCTGATATCAACTTTTGGTATTTGATCACTGTCGGCCGCCGGGAATGAATTACGGAAGATTTTTTGAGTGAGGTCCGTGTGCGCAGCGAAGTAGTTGATGACCTCATTTTGTGTGGTGAATGCTCCCGTTGGATTTAGCACAAATCCCAGGAATATCCTGAAGGGTATATCTACATTGTCTTTCAGCGCATTGGGTGATCTCGCATATACCGGGTGCTCCGCTTCTTTTACCGTAATAGCCGGTTCTGTAATGATTGCTTTTGCTATCCTTTTGGAGATAACGGCGTTAGCCGTCAAGTGCGCCAGCATGGATGCGCCATAAGATTGTCCGATGACTATATATTGTTGTGCATTGATCTTATCCAGGATCGCTTCAAAATCCTGTATGTTCCGCTTATGTGAATACGCTGATTTAGGTAGTTGTCCGCTTCTACCCGCTCCCACCTGATCATACAAATAAACATCGTAGCCTTCTGCTGTAAATGTGGAGAAGAAATCGACTTCCAGTTGTCTTACATAAGCGCCCGGACCACCATGAATAAAGATAATGGGTGTTTCTTTTTTAGTTACGCCAGGTTGCGCATTGAATTGATAGTAAGCGATCTTGCTACCGGTTCTTAGTAACCAGTATTTCGTGGTGACACCAGGTAAATCGGCAGGCATTTTTATGGCCTGATCTGATGCAACCGGGATAACTGTATAAATGACGAACACTGTAAACGCTAACAACACAAACAGGCAGGTGAAAAGTCTTGTTCTGGAGGATAACCATTTCAGTCTGTGAAACAGCCAGCCTGTGGCGAGTACGATAAGAAAGGCGATGCCAGCGGCGAGTTTACCCTGGCTGATCCCGTTTGTAAAAACGATGCAGAGGCCATAGATAATGGATATTGTGATCAGTGTTAACAGGAGTTTCAGTAAAAATGCAATACGGTTGCTGGTCCTCTTTTTCCAGGAGATTACTTGTGTCATATACTAATGGTATAAAAATGATAGAATACTATTTCTACCTGGATGTAGGTCTCGTTGCGTGAGAGGATATATAAGGAGACACGAAATTATTGTATGTTTTCTATATTTCAAAAAGAGGAATAGGGAAACAGCAGCCGGATGGTGCAAGTCATCTCCTTCAGCTGCTGTTTGTAAACGTATTTGGGGGAATTGATTATCCGTGTGCGGCTACTGCTACATCGTTCCATTCTTCCCAAACGGAAAGTCTTTGTTCGTATACCTGTTTTACAACAGGTAAAGCTACTTTACCCATAAAGAGGCGTAAAGGAGGGTTCGGACTATCGATCAGTTTCAGTAAAGCCTCATTAGTGGCTTCCATTTTCCCGAAATGTTCCGGTTTTACATTTGTCTTAATAGCTTCCCTCAATGGCTCATACAGCGGCGTGTGTTCGGTTTGCGCGTAAGAAGAACCTCCCCAGAATTCTGTGGCATAACCATTAGGTTCTACCAGTGAGACATGAATACCAAATGGTTTTACTTCCGCTGCCAGTGTTTCGCTCAATCCTTCAACAGCAAATTTGGATGCTGTGTAAACACCTAATGTTGGTAATGTGGCATGTCCGAGGAAACTGGATACCTGGATAATATGTCCGCTTTTCTGTTCACGTAACACTGGTAATGCTGCCTGGCTTACCCATAATAGACCGAAGAAGTTTGTTTCCATCTGTTTACGGGCCTGTTCTTCTGTTGTTTCTTCTATCGCGCCCTGCAGACCAAAACCAGCGTTATTGATGACTACATCGATACGACCAAAATGCGCTTTGGCTTTTTGTATAGCGGCAAAGGCAGCTTCTCTGCTGTGTACGTCGAGTTGTAATGGTAAGATAGCGTCGCCGTATTGTTTTACAAGGTCATTGAGCGTGTTGGTATCTCTTGCCGTAGCGACAACTTTATCACCGCGTTTCAGCAGGGCTTCTGCCCATGATCTGCCGAAACCTCTGGATGCGCCTGTTATGAAAATGATCTTTGACATTGTTCCTTATTTTTAAAATGATAGGACAAAGCTACATGCGCTATTGGTGGGGAAATGACGTAAAAGTCGGATTTACTTATACATTTTTACGTGACAGGGATATTGTACCTTTATCCGGTTATTTAAAAATGGTTTTATGGCAAAACAGGCAGTTGTTACTAAATCGGTATTTGATTTTCTGAATAAATTAAAAAACAACAATAACCGTGAGTGGTTTAATGCGAACAAGGATACTTATCTGGGGGAGTTAGCCATTGTGGAGCAATTTGCAGAAGGACTGTTACAGGAGCTGAAGGAGCATGATGAAATAGAGACCTTATCAGGTAAGGACAGTTTGTATCGTATTTATAGAGATACCCGTTTCTCAAATGATAAAACGCCGTACAAACAGCACTTAGCCGGTAGTTTTAAAAGAGCGACAAAGTACCGCCGGGGAGGTTATTATTTTCATATAGAGCCAGGTAATACTTTTGTGGCGGGTGGTTTCTGGGGACCGAGTACAGAAGACCTCAGACGTATCAGAGATGAAATTGCTTTTGATCCTGCTCCTTTGCGTAAAATATTGAAAGCGAAAACGTTTGTATCCAACTTTGGTAGTTTGCAGGGAGAGCAGTTAAAGAAGGCGCCAAAGGGATTTGATCCGGCACATGAAAGGATCGATCTGCTGCGTTATAAACAGTTTATTCTGAAGAAGGATTTTCCGGATGAGGTAGTATTGAGTGGGCAGTTCCTGAAAGAGATGAACAATGCGTTTAAGCAAATGCGTCCATTCCTGGATTATATGAGTGATGTATTGACGACTGATATCAATGGAGAGTCTTTGTAGATAAAAATACGATGGCGGCATCTCATGCCGCCATCGTGCTATATGTATATTTAGAGTTGCTGCTGGTATTGCAGCAGGTTGTTATTTTCTTTTCTGTTTTTGAGTATGTTGACGTAGCGGAGGGCGAGTTTATTATTATGGTCTTCATAAGCTTTTTGCGCCCATTCGATCGCCTGATCGAGTTGACCATTGATTTCACAGATAATAGCCACGTTATAACATGCCCTACCGGCAATTTTACTACTGGCTGCTGTAGTTTCTTTTTTCCATAATTCAGCCGCTCCATCCCAGTTACCGGTCTGCGCTTTGCGTTTAGCGATGCTAAAGTTATCGGTCCCTTTTACATAGTAGTCTCTGTTTACGCGTATCCAGTAGGGTATCAGTCTGAGTGCATAGTCTTGTCCGGCTTTTCTGCTGACGTCTTTTACAGCGTCTTTCCTGTTAAGGATAGCGCCGGCAGCTGCTACAGGGTTGATGCCTTTTCCTGATAATGTAATGTCTTTGGTGATCGGGTATTCATCCAGTATTAGTTTTGCAGCAGGATCATAAATCCTCCATCCTGTTTTGACAGTGGTGAGCATACTGGCGTGGTGTTCGATACCAGGAATATTACCGAGCGGTGTTTTCATAGAGACAGGAACAGCGTTATAGCTTACTTTGGAATCTGTGTCAAAAAGTTCCAGCGAGAATAAGGCATCTATGTGTTTCTCCCGGCAGATCTTTTCAACGATATCCCAGGAGAGCGGCGCCTGAAACTGACCAGGAACTGTAGCGCGCAGGTCGATCGTGTTGAATGCTGTGACATTGGAGAACCGGTTGTTTTTGATCAGTTCATCTGCTAATCCGACCATACTTGCACGGGATGCCTGGATATCGAGACTATCCCCTTCCATGGTCATCACTTTATCGACCATGTCAAGTACCTTATTTTTTTCTGTGACGATGCTTCTGTTGACGATGCCGACGTTTTTGATGTCAGGTGAGATGGTAACCGGAGCCGGTTGTTGTACGCTGATGTAGACAAGATTAGTTGAACTACAGGAATAGAGCATAAGCGAAGCCATTGTGATGGCATACAGTTTTTTCATAGATAGGTAATTTCTCCCGAACGTTATAGTGTACAATGCAAAGATTAGTTCCCTGAAATAACAGGTAATTCAATATCGGGGAGTAAGATAGTAATTAAATTAATATTTAATATAGCACCTTATTGCAGGAGCTGGAGTATATCGCCTGTGTGAATGGCGCCCTGGCCATTGTGCAGGAGGTTTTGTCCGAAAAGGACCTTTTTATTATGCGTTCTGTAGCGGGCTAGTGTGCGGAGCGGCTCCTGTCCTTTGGTGGCTGTCTGCTGATCGACAGTGGTCATCACACAACGTCCGCAGGGTTTAACACCAAAGAAGTTGATATCCCCGATCTGAAAATGATGCATTTCGTCTTCCTGGAAGGGAGTGCCGCCGGTAAATACAATGTTGGGCCGGAAGCGGTCCATAGGAACAGGTGTTTCCAGACGTCCGTTCAGTTCATCGAGGGATGATTGTCCGATGATCAGGAAGGGATAACCATCCGCAAAAGAGACGATCTCTTTATTCTTCGCGTAAGCTGTTTCTACTTTTCGGTGGCTGTTATCTGGCATGAATACAAGTCGGACAGGAAAGCCCATTCTCTCAGAAAACCAATGACTGGCTTCGGGGCTGACAATAGTGGCAGGGCAGGTATCATCCCAGACAGTTACCTGTTCGACGATAGTCGTGAGCGGTTCAAAGGGGATAGTAAATGCGTCTTCCTTAAAGTGAACGAGAATACCTTCAGTTGACAGCTGTAGTTTAAACAATGCCATAACGGTATGTTCCCTTTGTGTCAGAAAACGGTTCTGGTCATCAATTAACATCCAGCGGCGGTCATATTTAAAACCGCGGTCTGTAATATCGGCTTTCTCCAGGGCGATACCACCAAGAGATTTTACAGGGTAGATGAATAATTGACTGACTTGTAACATAGCCGCGAAAGTACAATTAATCCCTCACTTCCGGCTGGTTCAGGAAGCAGGTACAAATGTGCCTTTAACGATCCTGGTGATGGTCAGGACCAGCAGATAACCAATAACAAAAGAAGTGACGGCAAGTAATAATCCGGCGACGAGCTGGTGACCGATGGCCATGGTATGTTTGGTGTAATTGAGTGTAGCGATGGTCGTAGCCGCCAGCGGAAAGCTGACTGACCACCAGGACACGCGGAAGGGACAGCTTTTAGGAATGAGTATGATCTTGCTGGTAAGTAGCAGCAGGAGGAACAGGTTGAAATAAAGGAATACAGCAGCTGTGATATCCAGTGTACCTGACAGACCGATATAACTATTGAAGGCGAGGGCGAAAGGTCCTGTAAGGACCAGTAAAGTGGGCTGTATTGGTTCCGGCAGAGGCGGTTGGAATATAAGACGGGAGATGATGACAACCAGCAGGATGACGGCGAAGAGCAGACCGATACCGAAGAACAGGAGGCATATTTCCCGGGAGCCAGGGAAGGAAAAACGGTTGCCGATGATCGGAACATCCAGTGTACCTACTACGGGGAGCACCCAGGCGGGAACCGCACTAGCTGGTTCCTGCTGATTATCCAGCCACTTTTTCAGCACAAACCAGGCGAAGCCGAACATCAGGATAGCGCCGATTGCCCACATGCCGAGGGCTAGTTTAGGAGCATAGTTTAATAGTATACCCGGGAGTAGCAGCATGGATACGATGAAGGTGGCGAAGAAGCAGATGGAAGTAGGGTGATTGAATTCTGTTTTTATCAGGGCCATGTACCTGGTACATTTAACTGCATAGGTGATCGTAAGGGATATGAAGGCTATAACAGCTATAAGGCCCAACATTTCGCTTATTAGGATTGGTGTCTGCCAGACTTCATGGGCGATCCGCCAGGCGAAACATAGGCCGGAAAGGCCCATTACGCCGCCGAAAAGACTCACGGGAAGGAATTGCAGGAAAGAGGGACGGGACGACATATACAGCTGATTTATTTTCAGGAGGAGAATAAGAATGATGCCGTTGTTGTGGTGTGTTGATTATTAGTGAATTAGGTGGGTGGATGGATGAAAGGGGCAGCGATATTTCGCTGATAAGTGAAGATAAAGCGGGATTTCGATAAATGGAAATAGGGGTACAATGGATGAAGATGAACTCATCTTTGTTGGGGAACGTAAAAGAGATATTCTTGAAAGGGGAAACTGTGGATGAAGTATAGAGATGGCGATAAATAGGTTTATTTGATATGGAAGGAGCCGTCTTTGTCGGTGTAGTAATCTATACCGTTGGTGGCTTTTAGTGCTTTTAGCACATTTTCCACAGGTTGGTGTCTATCGATCACCCCTGAGAAGCGTTTATTGGCTACTTCTTTATTATCAAGTTCAAGTGAAATACCGTATAAGCGGGGAATGACCCGGCATACTTCTTCCAGTCTGGCGTTACTGAAGAGGAATTTGCCGACTCTCCAGCTCAGCACGTCTGATTCATCAAAGATGGAGGTACTGAGTTTGCTGGAGGCGTACACTGCTTCCTGGCCGGGAGACAGTTGAAGGCTGTCCTGGGCGCCAACTACTTTCACTGCTCCCTGTACAAGGGCGACTTTAGCGACGCCACTATCGTATGTATTGACGTTGAATTCGGTACCCAATACTTTGACGGTGGTATTGGGAAGGTGTACAGTGAAGGGTTGGCTGGCCTGTTTGGCTATTTTCAGGTAAGCTTCACCATTTATGTATACTTCTCTGTTATTATTTCTGAATGCCAGGGGGAATCGGATAGAGGTAGCGGCGTTCAGTTGTACTTCGGTCCCATCGGATAAGCGTATGGTATAATCTTTTCCGGGTGGGACGGTAAGCGTCGCGAATTCTGCAGCATTGACTGACGGGTTGGTGGTATACGTCAGGGTTTTATTGCTGGACTGCATGGTAACATTGCCGGCAACGACCTGGTTGGTATCGGTATTGAGATTGACTACCTGTCCACCAGCGAGTTGCAGTTGGATATTTTTATTATTTACCTGTGCTGTCTGGCTGGCAGTAACTTCTATGCCAGAGGACGATTCCGGTTGAAACAGATGTGGAATAGTCAGGAATGCGATCACGACTGCTGCTGCTGAGGCAGCAATAGCACTGATAGTGATAATTTTCTTTCTTTTCTGGCGGTGTATACGGTTAATAATGACGTCGGCAGGATCATTAAATGGTTGGCTTTTGATTTTACCCATAATTTCGGGTGAGAATACCTGTAACATATCGTCACGCATTTCGCGGGCGTCTTCATTAACAGCTATTTCATTGAATAACGTCTCCCTTCCGGCGTCTGTGAGGGTTCCGGATATTTCCTGCAACACTAGTATTCTGATATCTTCGAGATTCGTATTCATCTGTACTATATAAAGTAATATTTAAGTAATAGGTAACCTTCCCTTCCCAACTATTTTGCCGTATGTAATTTTTCCCGCAGGATTTTCAGTGCTTTGCTGATATTATTTTTTACTACCTGGAGACTGATGTTTTGTTCGGCGGCGATCGTTTTCTGGCTTTTATCTTCCAGGTATAGTTTGATAAAAGACTTTCTGGCAGCTGGGGGGATGTGTTCTATTGCGAGTTGTAATTGTTTGGCCAGTTCAGCGCTTTCGAAAGGTTTCATGAGCGTACTGGACTCCAGGAAGTAATTATATCCGTGTTGTTTTTTATCCCTTGTTTTATCTTTTTTGAGTTTGATAATGCTTTCGTTGCGGGTGGCACGGATGAGGTAAGCGAGGAGAGACGGTTTGAGTTCTATGTTTTCTTTCACGTTCCAGAAGCGGATGAACACTTCCTGAACGATATCTTCGGCCTCATCCATATCTCTGAGGATGTAGTAGGCTTCCATCAGCATTTGTGGCCGATAGAGGTTTACTAGTTCCCGTAAGGCGGCTTCATCACCTTTTTTCAGACGATATAATATGTCGGCTTCGTTATTTAGCTTCTCTTCTTTCATAGATCCGTCTCAACAGTATGGTGACTGTTTATCAGTGATTGGTTTAGGTACCTACAACAAATAGTTTACCAGGCGAGTTATCTTTATAGCGGACAACAAACCTGGTGTAAGTATTTATACCGTAATGGTTTTTTTTGGAAAAGAAGAAGGACGATGTGCCGACCACTGGCAATCCCTTGTAATTCCCTGACGTGTTAGTTCTGGCTGAAGTTAGTTAAAAGGTAATACATTTTTAATGATGAGCTAACATTATTTTTTATTGGGATAGAAAATAATATTGCTTTGTAATAAATGAAATAATCAGAATACGACACTTCTTTAGTAGCGGGTGTGAAAATCTACGACTGATTTATATGAATGAATAATTGGTTCCCCGATATGGGAAACTATAATGAGGGTAAGCACTGCGAAAATTTCTCACAAAAAAGTTTGCTTATGAAGGTTACCTTACTGTTAAGTTTTACTTTATGGGTATGTACATAGGGAACAATATCTGATAAGGAATGTTCGATCGACGTTTTATTATACCTATTGAAATCGGCTAAGACAACTAGTGGGCAACAACGATGCTCAGATTGCTTTTATCATAGGATTTTCCCAGTAACCAGGACACCCTCACTGTCACAATAACGACAGGGCAAATTGCCAGAATTATCTGGGCTGCTCTTTATTGTGTTCCGGGTGTTTTATTTCATTTTATAGGTAGCGCAGAAAGCGCTGCGAGGGGGTTTATTGGGTATACATGACCAACCATTTTACTAACCAAAATTGCTGTGCAACTATGCAAAAGATTGTCAAACTTCACCGCGTCTTCCTATACTGCTGTATGGTTGTTCTGTTCTGCCTGCAACAAAGGGTTTACGCTGCACCGGCTCAGGGGAAACCGGTGAGTCTTACGATTAAAAATTCATCTTTAGCGGAAGTGCTGCGTCAGGTGTCGAAGAAGAGCGGACTGTATATTTATTTTCAGGATGCGGACCTGGCGGGGCATAGGAATGTGTCGCTGGATGCGAAGAATAAGCCGGTGGAGAGCGTGTTGCATGAGTTGTTGGATGAGCGAGGGTTTTCGTGGGTGGAGGTGAGTGAGAATACGATTGCGGTTAAAAAAAAATTGGAGAGAGAGGAAGGAAAGGTTGAGATGGATACGGTAAGTACGATAACGGTGACGGGGAAGGTGGTGGATGAGAAGGGGGAGCCGGTGATTGGGGCGACGGTGCAGGTGAAGGGGGGGAAAGTGGGGACGATAACAGCTACGAATGGAGACTTTGTTTTGAATGATATAAAAGCGAATGCATCGATTGTGGTGTCGAATGTGTCGTATTTGACGGAGGAAGTGGCTGTGAAAGGGAGGAGAGCGATTGGGAGGATATTGTTGAAGGGCAAGGTAGGAGAGTTGGATGAGATTGTGGTGATTCCGTATGGGAGTACGACGAGAAGATTAACTACAGGTAGCTCGATAAACATAGGTGCCGAAGAGATTGAAAAACAGCCTGTAAATAATCCTCTCTATGCATTACAGGGCAGAGTTCCTGGGGTCGAAATTACTCCATCAGGCGGGGTTCCTGGAAAGACTATCAGTATTCAAATCAGAGGAAGAAACACACTGCGAGCGGAAGCTGGTTCTGCCGACCCACTAATTGTTATTGATGGCTTGCCCTATAGTAATACCATTCCAGGATTAAGAGGTAATGGAACTTTAGCAGATATGTCTGCTCTTAATTTTATTAATCCAAATGATATAGAGTCAATAACTGTATTGAAGGACGCTGATGCAACTGCAATTTACGGTTCTAGAGGAGGAAATGGAGTAGTATTAATTACAACAAAGAAGGGAAAGATAGGCGCACCTAGACTTGATTTCAATTTTCAGAAGGGTGTGTCGCAAGTAGCTAAAAGAATAGACTTGATGGATACTCATCAATATCTTGCAATGAGAAAAGAAGGGCTAAAAAATGATGGGTTGATCGATAGATTAAGTAATCCTGCATATTCGATTCTATATCCTGATTTAATGTTATGGGATCAAGATAGATATACAAATTGGCAAGATATCTTGATAGGAGGTAATGCTCAATATACAGATATACAAACATCAATATCTGGGGGGAGTGACTTGATGCAATATATTGTTGGTGGAAATTATCATAAAGAAACTACTGTTTTTCCAGGTCAAAATGCTGATATAAAGGGTGGAGGCCACATAAGTTTAAGCGGTAATTCGGCAAATAAAAAATTCGGGGTTGTCTTTACTGCAAGCTATATGACAAATAGGAATCGAATTCCTGCAGTCGATTTTACTCAAAAGGCGTTGTCTCTTGAGCCAAATGCTCCATCGGCTTACAACTTGGACGGAACAGTAAATTGGGCGTTATATACACAGACTGGTGATGCGAGTACTTGGGCTTCAGATCCATATTCAGCAGAACTGATGAGGAAATATCAAGCTTCTGTAAACAATTTAACGACTGCAATTCAGATGAATTATCAACTTTGGAAACTGAATTTTAAGGTCAATGCAGGTTACAATGATTTGTCTGGCTCTTCTTTCATAGGTATACCTTCTTCATCTTTCAATCCAAGTGTAGTAATGATATTAGGTGATGAGATAAGAAGCGCAGAACATGGGAATAATTCTAATACAAGTATGAGCATTGAACCTCAAGTGTCATTTAACTCAAAACTGTTTTATGGAACGATCAACATCTTGTTAGGTGGCGCATTACAAAGCGCGACAAGTAAAACTGAGTACATTTCTGTCAGTGGCTTTCCAAGTGACGCTTTAATTCAAAGTCTAGATGCTGCTACCATTATAAATGGAAAAGGAAATACAACGAATCAATATAAATATAATGCGATATTTTCAAGACTTACCTATAATCTAGCAAATCGGTATCTGGTTAATGTCAATCTACGTAGAGATGGATCAAGCCGTTTTGGCCCGAATAATCAATTTGGAAATTTTGGCTCAGTCGGTGCCGCTTGGATTTTTTCGGAAGAGGAATTTATCAAAAAGAGATTTAATTCTTTAAGTTTTGCCAAGTTACGGTTTAGTTATGGAACATCGGGAAATGATGGGATTGGAGATTATAAATATATTGAACTGTATCAGCCAGTTGGTAATGTAAATGGATATCAAGGAATTAAGGGCTATATGTCATCTGGACTTTTTAATCCATCATATCATTGGGAAACCACGCGAAAAATGGAAGTAGCATTAGACTTGGGCTTCCTAAAAGATCGTATTTTGCTTTCGGCCAATTATTTTAGAAATAGATCAGGAAATCAGTTGTTGAATTATCCTTATCCTAATTTGGCTGGCTATGGAGACCTTATTACCAATCTTCCTACATTGATACAAAATACAGGATTTGAGTTTTCAATTAATACAAGCAATGTTAAGAAAAAGAAACTAACGTGGAATTCAACCTTCAATTTGACTACCAATCGCAATAAACTAATCAAATATTTAGATATAGGAAGTTACTCGTTAGGTAAAGATGTTTTAGAAGGTCAACCGTTTTATGGATTTGTAGATGTATATCGATCTGCCGGAGTTAATCCTGAAAATGGTTTATATACCTTTAAAAATAACAAAGGTGAAAATGTTGAAAATCCCCAGACTAACGAATTTCCTAAATATGGAAAAGATATTCGTATAAATACCTTACCTCGATTTTATGGAGGTTTGTCAAATAGTATAACTTTTAAGAATTTAACTTTAGATATCTTCTTCCAGTTTTGTAAACAAAAGGGAATAAATCCAATATTCCAATCAGCCGCTTACCCTGGTGGAAGCAGATTTAATCAAATGGCTGAATTGTATGGAAATCAATGGCAAAAACCTGGAGACGAGAAGAGCTATGCAAAATTTTCTTCGCTTTCATCTGGCAGTCCTGCTATGGTTTTTCGTAACTACTATAAGAATAGTGATGCAGCATATACTGACGCCTCCTTTATTAGATTAAAGAATGTGTCTATGTCTGTGAGTATACCTGACAAGTGGAAGAATAGAATGCGTATAAACAATCTTCGAATTTATCTCCAAGGTCAGAATTTATTAACATTTACAAAATATAAAGGTTTTGATCCTGAGGTTCAATCTATAACGACTCTTCCTCCACTAAGAACAATCACAGCTGGTGTTCAAGTAAGTTTATAACCTTACCAAAAAATAAAAAAATGTTTACAGTAAAGCCATACGATCAACTATTTGTATTGATTCTTTTCTGTCTTGCTGTTTTCTCACAGGTGGGATGTAAAAAGTTAATTGAAGTTGAACCTCCCATACAAAGTGTATCAGGAAGAGAGATATATTCAACTAACTCGTCAGCGGCGACTGTAGTCGCTGGTATTTATTTATCCATGACAGAGGAAAGTTTTTTGCATGGACTAAATGGGATTTCTTTACGCGTGGGTTTATCATCTGATGAGTTTAAATTGTTTGACGGTAATTTTGATTTGTCGTTGGATTATTTATACAGAAATGTGAATAGTATAGAGTTAGGGAATTTATTCTGGAACAACGGGTTGTATTCATACATTTTTAGGTGTAATTCGGCAATAGATGGTATTACTTCTTCAACTGGAATCTCATCAGACGTTAAGAACCAGTTATTAGGTGAGCTATTATTGATCCGGTCATTTTGCTACTTTTATTTAGTTAACTTGTATGGAGATGTTCCCCTTGTATTAACAACGGATACGAAAACAAATAGTTTGTTGCCAAGGGCTAACTCAGCTGAAGTATATGATAAAATTATCTCTGACTTATTAAGTGCGGAAAATTTATTAAATGAATTTTATGTAGGATCCGATTCTCGGTCAGAGTCTGATGAAAGAGTTCGTCCTAACAAATCTGTTTCTGAGGCGCTTTTAGCGAGGGTGTATTTATATACATCACAGTGGGAGAAGGCTGAATATATGTCTAGCAAAGTGATTAATAATGACGCATACTCATTATCTCCACTTGATCAGGTTTTTTTGAAAAATAGTAGCGAAACCATTTGGGCATTAAAAGTTACAAACTCCATTTTTGGGAACAAAGATGGTATCATGTTTAACTTAATGGATGTAAATGGAGGCCCGAATTCCAGCCAACCTGTTTCTATTGCCGACGATTTGTTTAACTCATTCGAATATGAAGATGATAGGCGAAATAAATGGGTTGACAGTGTTGTTTTGAATTCTATTACATATCGATTCCCACATAAATATATAACTGATCAAACCTTCTTGGATAATAATGTTGTAGAATATCCGATGGTACTTAGACTTTCGGAACAATATTTAATTAGAGCTGAAGCTAGAGCTCATTTGGGAAATTTATCTGGTGCTAATTCGGCCTCATCTGATTTGAATATTATTCGCAATAGAGCAGGTCTGAAGAATAAAGATATATCAACAAGTTTGACATATGCGTTAGATGCAATTTTAAAAGAGCGAAGAGTTGAGTTTTTTTCTGAATGGGGAAATAGATGGTTTGACTTAAAGAGAATGGATAAGATAGATCAAATTATGAATATATTTTGTCCAATGAAGGGTGCTGAATGGCTGCCATTTAAACGGTTATATCCAATACCTGGATCAGAGTTTTTTAATAACCCCAGCTTACGAGGCCATCAGAATCTTGGTTATCCGGAATCTTAGTTTCTAGTTAAGCTCATAAGAATTATCATTTTCGGTCTTAGCTAAGAGCGGCTGTTGATATTTATTGGGAGGTAAAATCCCAGCCTTCAGTTTGTGACCAATTACTAAAATATATTCAATGAAGAATAGATTGACGTTTTTTCTTACAGCTATTTTTTCTGTCCTATGCTTTCAAGTATTGGGACAAAATCTTAGCAAATGGATAAGTAAATCATCTCCTGTATCCACAAAGTGGGGCAACGAGGTCGATCCAAAGCAACCACTAGGTGAATATCCACGGCCACAAATGTCAAGAGAGAATAGCTGGACTTCCCTCAATGGAATATGGCAATATACTATTACTGACACTGCATCAAAAGTTCCTCCAAAGTTTAATGGGAAAATATTGGTGCCTTATCCTGTTGAGTCTGCGTTGTCAGGCGTAAAGAAAAAATTATTGCCTAGCCAAACTTTGTGGTATAAACGCGATATTGATAATTATAAGGCCAATGCTGGAAGAACTTTGTTACATTTTGGTGCAGTAGATTGGAAAGCAACTGTATTTATTAATGGAAATGAAGTAGGAGCTCATATCGGGGGATATACAAACTTTACTTTTGACATTACTGATATGTTGAATGTTGGTCGTAATGAATTAATAGTTAAAGTTTATGATCCTACTGATAAAGGGATTGGACCACATGGTAAGCAATCTTTGGATCCAACAAATATATATTATAGTGCGTCATCTGGTATTTGGCAAACAGTTTGGCTAGAGAATGTTCCTGTTAAATATATTCGAAAATTAGAGATCACACCTAATATTGATGACAGTTCTTTGTTTGTTGATGTAAAAACTTCTGATAAATCATCCGTAGAAGTAGTTGCCATGCATAATGGAGTCGAAATTGGTAAAAATATAGGGACGTCAAATAAAACGATAAAAATAAAACTAAAATCACTGAGTTTATGGACACCTCAATCCCCTTTTTTATATGATTTAGTCGTTCGTCTGAACAATGAACATGGCGAAAAGATTGATGAGGTGAAAAGTTACTTTGGTATGAGAAAGATTGAAATTAAGAAAGATACCAATGGTATAGATAAAATATATTTGAATAACCAATTTTGCTATAATCTTGGAGTCTTAGACCAAGGGTTCTGGCCTGAGGGCTTATATACAGCCCCAACGAGTGCTGCACTCAGATATGACATCGAATTGGCAAAACGATTAGGATTTAATACGATTCGTAAACACATCAAAGTAGAACCTGAACAATGGTATTATTACGCGGATAGTATCGGAATGCTAGTATGGCAAGATTTTGTTAACCCAAATCAAAGTTTGGCAATTGGTTCAAAAGAACTATATGAGAAACAAGTCATTGAAACTATTCAGCAATTGTATAACCATTGTTCAATAACGACTTGGGTGATTTTTAATGAGAATTGGGGACAATATGATCAAGGTAGAATGACTAGTTGGGTGAAGAATATGGATAGTACAAGAGTTATCAACGGTCATTCCGGAGAGTTGTTATATGTAGAAAATAAATTAAAATCTCCTTCAGACTCTCCGTATATCTATTCTGATGTAACTGATGTCCATTCTTATCCAATGCCGAGGAATGCAATAGATTTACCTGGTAAGGCAAAAGTAGTAGGGGAGTTTGGCGGTCTTGCTGTATCTGTTGATGGCCATATATGGAATGATTGGTCTTCTGGTTGGGGATATTCTGATATTTTAACGCCGCAGGATTTTAAGTTAAAGTATGCCGCAATGGTAGATTCGCTTTGCAAACTGCAAGCCTTAGGACTGAGTGCATCGATTTACACAGAATTAGCTGATGTAGAAACGGAGCAAAATGGATTTATTACCTATGATCGAAAAGTCTTGAAATTGCCTATAGATATTATTCGAAATCTTAATGATAGAATTGTTAAAGCTGATTCGAATAGTTTAAAATATACTTCTTGTAATATAGAGTCTGTGGCTGATACGATATTCAGAAGTTATGAGGATTTAGTAAAAGAATTTAATCAAGGTAAGTCGGATTCGGCGTTCTTAAGAAATTTAGGACTTAAGGCCCTAAGAAGAAAGGACTCAGTTTTGCTTGATAGTATAGCGACATTGTATTTTTTGAAGTTGGAAAATCCAATGATAGAAACGAATCTTCAGTTTTTTATGTCAACTATGATATCCACGAAGAGTTCGAGTTTTCGATTTATATTGAAGAATATTAAATCAGTAAATGATGTATTAGGCGAAGACGAAGCTGAAATGTTGCTTACGCGAATAATTGAAAAAGATGATTTACTTCCTTTTTTATCGAAACAAGGAGAATTTAATAAATCGGAATTTGTAAATAGAATTAAAGACAAATATGGTGATATTGGCGTTGAAGCTTTATACCAGGCACTAGTACTGCGTGCAGTTAATCAAAAAGATTGGACATTGTTTGGAGATGTTGCAAGTACATGGTTTAAAAAATATGGTTATAAACGTAAATGGATTACAGGTACGCTACTAAATAATATCGCATGGTCGGTTTTTGAAAATGCTAAAAATAGAGCCTCTTTGGAGGCGGCGCTAGTAATAAGCCAAGGAGCCATATCGAAAAAAAGAGATGATGCGGGCTTAATAGATACTTACGCAAATTTACTCTTTAAAATGGGAAGAGTAAAGCAAGCTATTGAGGTAGAAGAATCTGCATTGGCTGTTGCCCCAGGGAATACAGAAATCCTCTCAAATTTGCAGCGTATGAAAAGCGGTATACCCACTTGGCCCAATTAATGAAGTTTATATTATCAGCTGAAGTGTTATTGCGGCATAATATTGCAATTTTGCACTTATGATATATAATGATTGTTCTGATGAAGTACTATATTTTCTTCTTTTTTGTTTTTTGCACAATAGACTGTTTGTCTCAGAAAATTATTGACAAAAGTGTTTGTGATCAGTGGCCAGTTCTACAGCAGATTGATGGTAAAAGTTGTATGATTAGTAATGATGGGAAGTATATTGTTTATCAATATTATTCAAACTCATCCGGTTTAGAAAATGTATTATTAAATATACACGATTCGTCTACTATGAATTTGCATGGTGCGAATAGCATGAGGTTTTCTAATGCGTCAGACTTTTTTGTTGCTGCGTTACCTGGAGACTCTTTACTAATTAAGGATTTAAATACGAATAAGGAGTTTTATAGCGATAATGTTAGATCAATCGTTTATCCTGTTAAGGGAATAGGAAGTTGGATCGGTTTATTTACTGCTAAAGAGAATCAATTTGTTATAAGGAATATAAAAAAATCGAAATTTTTCAAATTGGGCTATGCTTCATTTGCTGTGTTTAATGAAAATGGTAATGCTCTTCTTGTTATTGATTCAGTTGGCTTAAAGTATGTTGATATAAATAGAGGCACTACCTCTTATGTAGCCAATAGTGAAGGATGCACGTTTGCTTCATTTGATCATTCTGGTAATAACGTAGCTTTTGTTGTTAAATGTGAAAATAGTCAATATAAGTTGCTGTACTATAGTGTAATAACTCGAGAAGTTAAAAGTCTTTTTGTGAATTTTTCAGCGAACCCTAATTTTCGAATTAATGATACTGATTTGAGATTTAGTGAAGATGGAGAAACTATTTTTTTTTCTATTATTCCTATACCAGAGCTATCGTCTTCGTTAACAGCGCAACAATTTCTGCCTAGCACTGTAAGCATCTGGTCTTACCAAGATAAAATTATTCATGAAAAGTTGAATAGATTCATAAATGAGCGAAAAAATGCCCTTTACTCGTGCTCATATAATTTAAAGACGGGTAACGTTAATCAATTAGAAGATGATAGCTTACATTTGGAATCGTTCATTGGTACAAGCCGTTATTGTCTTCTAAGTACAAAAGTATCCGAGGAAGAATATTATTGGTCTGGGGAAAAAAAGACACTTTATTTACTTTCTCTTCAAACTGGAAATAAGATAAAGGTTCTATCAGGGGAGTATCCTGAGTTATTGCAGTTTAATTTTTTATCGACAAATGAGAAATTTGTTTTGTGGTATAATGGTCTTGAGAAAAATTATTATGCATATCAGGTATCTACAGGAAAGATTATAAATATTACGGCCAAGATTAAGTCTTCACTTTCCCCAAGGTTACCCGGCGAGGCAGATTTATTACGTGATAGAAATACATGTTACGGAGTTGCAGGATGGCTTGCTGAAGATGAGTATGTATTGATATATGATCGTACTGATATTTGGCTTGTTGATCCTACTGGAGTCAAATCTCCTACTTGCATTACTAACCACTATGGTGCCAAGGAAAATATAACGTTTCGACTATCCGAGGGTCTAAATGATTTGGCTAGAGTAAATATGCAATCAACAATATGGATGACAGCATTTGACAATCAATCGAAAAGAAATGGTTTTTTTAAATCTTCTTTGAGGTCAAAATTGACCCCTCAAAAATGTTTACTCGAAGATGCAGCTTTTTTTTTCTATCCTCGATTTCCAATGGTGTCTTCTACGGCTGCAGTTAATCCTGCAGCTTTTGCACCAGTAGAAAGTCCTAATAAAGACTTCTTTATAGTTCGTCGTATGACTTCCCAAGAGTCGCCTAACCTTTATTTAACAAGAGATTTTGTTAAATTTCAGAAAGTCACACATTTAAATCCTGAGTTGTCTGTTAAGTGGATGAACTCTAAACTCCTTAATTGGAAATTATCAAATGGTGTTAATTGTCAGGGGATACTCCATGTACCAGAAAACTTTGATAGCAGTGTTAAGTATCCTTTAATTTTTAACTATTATCAGCAAAGATCCGAAGGGCTCAATGTCTTCAAGTTGCCAGAATTGGCCGGACATAATATTAATATTCCCTGGTATGTAAACAGAGGATATTTAGTTTTTGAACTTGATTTTTATTATGAGAGAAATAAGACTGCACAAAGTATAATTGAAATAGCTACATCTGCTGTGAACTTCTTATCGCGATTTAGTTTTGTTGATATTGGTAGGTTGGGTATACAGGGACAAAGCCATGGTGGTTATGAGACAAATATATTGGCAACTGGAACTAATCTTTTTGCAGCGGCTTGCGAAATGGCGGGATATTCAAATATTATTAGTGAATATAGTAGTCTTCGTCCTGGAGGATTTAACAACCAATCTGGTGTAGATATCGGACAACGTAATTTGGGTGATTTTCCATGGATCAATCCTAAACAGTATATTGACAATTCACCAGTTTTTCATATTGCTAATATGACTACACCTCTTCTTATGATTCATAATAGGCAAGATGCTGCAGTTTTATTCCCACAAGCCCTAGAGTTATATATGTTTATGAGACGTGCTGGAAAAAGAGTTTGGCTTTTAGAATATCAAGGAGAGGGACATCAAATTGTAAATGATAATAATAAATTAGATTATACCCTCAGAATGCAACAGTTTTTTGATTTTTATCTGAAAGGGGCTTTTCCTCCCAAATGGATGACTGGAGGGCTTTCTCCTCTAATGCGAGAGAGTGAACTCGGTTTTAAATTAGACTCTGCCTATATCCCGGAAAAAAATCCATAGAGATAGGAACTCTATGGATTTTTTTATCTGTTTATTAGTCTGCTTGAATAACACGAGCATTAGGTACAAAAGATGTACAAATGTTACCAGCCTGAGTTGAATAATAAACGCTGGTTACCAGATTGCCAGTAGCCGTTGAAATATATGGAGCTGGAGCGCATCTAGTAACGCTTGGACCTCCTGGAGCTGTAGTTGTTAAATAGGAAGTGTATACATTTGATGGAAGTCTCATAGCTTTAAACGCAAACGCACCACCAACTACTGCGAACAATGCAACTGCAGAAAGAACGATTTTTGCTTTCTTCATAACTTTCGCGCCTTTTAAATCAAAAGGCTAAACTTAGGAAATTTGGATTAACGCCTACTCTTTTCTAATGGTTTTCGGCTTCCCCATTAAGTAACCTCAAAACGAGGTCATATGCCTGATCAGGACAATAAATTTATATGCGAAATGAAATACCAGATGAACGGGTTTCTCAAAGTGACATACTAAGCAGTATGCCGGTTAGTTTCATTTGGATAATCGTTTACGGGTAACAAATTATTTTCCATGAATGCTTTCTTTAACAGTAATGGTAGCATGATGAATGATTAATGGTGAGAGACATCTTCATTGTCGTCTCTAAATCAAAGATAGCATCATAGGGGAGGCTTTCACTTAGGAATCAGCGCCAGAAACTTTGGAGATCATGAATTAAAAGAGGCGAAAGTGCCATCAGGAAATAGCACTTTCGCCTCGTAAAGCCTGTAAAAATGGAGAAAAGTTCAAAACTACTGCAGCATGTCCGCAACATCCCCTAAGATATACTAACCACCTCCCTGTCCGGCGCTATCAAAGACACCGAATGCTGACAGGTCAATTTTGATCCTGGAGTAATCCCTTCCACTGTATCCCCATCCTGAATGACATCCCCTTTATCAAAAACATAATAAGCGAAATTCCAGAGCAGCGTTGCCACTGTAGAGGGATTTTCATTGGTAAAACGGAGCTCAAAGTCCGGCAGACCGAAAGTATTTAGTCCAATAGTATCCATGAGCATTTCCTTGTTGGCCGAATTCGAGATATTGAACATGCGGACATTCACAAGCGTGTCCAGTAAGCCTGTTTGCTCGAATATCTGGTTGGGAGGAAGGAGTTTCTCGGCAGGAAGGGAATAAACCACGTCCGGCTGGGTGACAGTAATGACAGCCCTTAAAAAGTGCATAAACAGCTCATGTCTCGCTTTGTAAGGTAAGGGCCTGGTCATGAGGTCATTGATGAGGAACTCGTACTGACAACCGGATGCTACTTCTGCAGCGGCGGACCAATGCCAGTTTTGTTGTAAAACCTGCTCTGGTATCAACCCGATTTTGTTTACGGGCATGATGGCGCACTGTGCGTGTACGGTGGTGTCGGAGAACTCAACCGGCAGATTCGGAAAGGTAAATAACATATTCCCGGTGTTTTCTACCGCGGGATAGGATTTTTGCAGTTCTTCCAGGATGCGGGCGTATTGAATGACGGGTTGTTGCTTGAACAACAAACGGCAACCCAGCATAGCAGGCATATTGGCGACCGCCACAGGTGATTCAGGTGTGTTCGGAAAGTTCATAGGCGACTAAATTAGTAACATCTTGTCACGTTTTTCCTTCCGGAGCTGTCTTAATATCAATAAAAGATAATTTATATGATAGTTGTAAAAGTTACTTACACCGTAAAAGACAGCTTTGTGGCAGATAACAAGCAGAATATCAATGTGTTTCTGCAGGATTTTAAAAAAATGGGCGGAGATTTCCGATATACGGTTTATACGAAGGAGAATACCTTTATCCACCTGTCACATTTTAAAGACCAGGATATCCAGACTGCTGTATTGGATGTACCCTCTTTTAAGGCATTTCAGGCAGCCAGGGACGCCAGTGGACTCATAGGCGAACATCACCTGGAAGTACTGGAACTGGAGGGGACTACTGCTGATATTTTCTAATGTGTTGTGCCGTAGGGAAGGTTTTGTAAATTAGCAAGGTCCAAAATCCATGACGGCACATGAGTAAGCATAAACAAGTAGACGCACCTCCCGTTTTTAATAATCTGGTGGAAAATTATGACCACCTCGGACTGCCCGTCGAATTGATAGATCCCAAAAATGACTTTACCATTCATAAACTGAATGATATCCACCATGAGCTACCGTACAAATCCCCGGTTTACAGGGCGAATTTTTACTCTTTCCTGTTTGTAAAGAACGGACATGGAAAGTATACGACCGACGACCAGGAGTTTAGTACGGAGCCCGGGACTATCTATTTCACCAACCCCGGACACTATAAATCCTTTGAGTGGAGCAGCCTGGAAGAAGTTTTCCTGGTTACCATGAGCGAATCCTTCCTCAAAGAGAACGTCCACGCCAATATATTCGAGGAATTCCCCTTTCTCCTGGCCGAAACAGTTCCTCCAAGGGTGCTGAAGCCTGAAGTATATGCCGAAATTGAACCGCTATACCAGCAGATTTATAAAGAGTATTTCTCCACCTCCCCCTATAAGAATAAAATGATGGGGAACCTTTTTGTAGTGATCCTGCTGAAAATAAAAGAATACTTCTGGGAAGATTATAACCCCATATATGAAGGTAACAGAAGCTCCCAGATCGTAAAAACATTTAAACGTACCCTGGAAAAGCATTACCGTGATCTTAGCACAGGTAAGGCTACCAAAGTCTTCCGGTCACAGGACTATGCCGCCGAACAAAACCTCCATCCCAGCTATCTTAATAACGTGATTAAAGCCAAGACAGGTAAGTCCGTTACCACCTGGATCACGGATAAGACGATCACTGAAGCCAAGTCCATGCTACAGAATTCCACTACGCCTGTTAAGCAGATAGCAGATCAGCTGGGCTTCGCAGAATCGGCGCATTTTAGCAATTATTTTAAGAAATACACCGATATGACTCCCGTATTATATAGAAAACAACTCTCCAAAGGTTGACCTTAGTTTTTTACAACTAATAGTGTAAAACTTGTATTTTTTTGGCGTGCTTATGTTTCACCTTTGTTATGTCAACAACGACAATAAAAACAAAGAAACATGAACACACTAAACGAAAAAGTAATCTTAGTAACAGGCGCTTCAAGAGGTATTGGTGCTACGATCGCAGCTAAACTGGCTGCTGAAGGTGCAAAGGTAATTGTTAACTATGCCGGTAGTAAAGATGCCGCAGAACAGGTAGTTAGCGACATTAAACAAAACGGTGGGGACGCCATTGCATTACAGGCCGACGTTAGTAAAGCCAGCGACGTAAAGCAATTGTTTGACGATGCGATTGCTCATTACGGCAGAATTGATGTACTGGTGAATAATGCGGGCATTATGATCACCAAGCTGCTGAAAGATACTACAGATGAAGACTTCGATCGTAGCTTCGATATTAACGTAAAAGGCACTTTTAATACACTGCGTGAGGCCGCTACTAAACTCGCAGATAAAGGAACGATCATTAATTTCTCGACTACAGTTAACCGTATCATGTTGCCAACCTACGCAACTTATGTAGCTACAAAATCGGCTGTCGAACAACTCACACGCGTATTTGCTAAAGAAGTAGGTGCAAGGGGCATTAATGTGAACTCTGTATCCCCCGGCCCAACCAATACAGAATTATTTACCAACGGTAAATCCGAAGAGTTAATCGCCCGCCTCGCATCTCAATCCGCGTTCAACCGTATCGGTGAACCTGGCGATATCGCTGAAGTAGTTGCCTTCCTGGCCAGTGACGCCGCTAAATGGATCTCCGCTCAAAACATTGGTGTAAACGGTGGTATGGCCTGATAACACCAGTCATTTCTCAAATCATTAAATCAAGTGTCAATCATGAATAGCTTAAAGAATAAAGTTGCAATCGTTACAGGATCAGCAAGAGGATTAGGTAAAGCCATCGCAGAACGTTATGCCGCACTTGGCGCAGACATAGTAGTGAATTACTCCAGGGATAAAGCATCCGCCGATGAAGTAGTAGGGAATATCAAAGCCATGGGTGGAAGAGTGATCGCCGTACAGGCAGATGTAAGCAAGGTCGGAGATATCGAGCGATTGTTCAGCGAGGCTAAAGCCGCCTTTGGAAAAGTGGATATCGTAGTGGCCAATGCCGGTATCGAACTGGTGGAAACGCCGGTAACAGATTTCACAGAAGAACAGTTTGACCGCGTATTTTCTATCAATACCAAAGGCTCTTACTTTACCATGCAACAGGCTGCCAGACAGGTAGAAGACAATGGACGTATCATATATGTAGCCTCCAGCACCACTTCTTTCCCTGTCCCTGGTATGGCCGTATATGGCGGTAGCAAGACCACTCCCCGTTATATGGTGGACGTCCTGTCCAAAGAGATCGGTCACAGAGGCGTAACAGTGAACTCTATCATACCTTTCGCTGTTGATCAGTCTGGTATCTTCGTTGATCCCGCAGCATATCCTGAACTGAGAAAACAATTGCTGGATAGTTGTCCGATGGGCCGTCTGGCAGAAGTGGAAGACGTCGCGAATCTCGCAGAGTTCTTCGCAAGCGACCTGTCCTCATTTGTTTCCGGTCAGCATTTGCTGGTAAATGGCGGCGCCACAAACTAAGTTTCCCCCGCGATCTGTTGATGTAAAAAAATAGCAACTATGTTCATCAGAATTTTCAGCACCGTATTGGTCCTCTTCATCGTATTCATGGGTATAAAACAGGGATGGGCCATGGTCTCCGGTAAACCGGAAATGGCACAAATGCTCGGTCGCTTTCAATTCAGTCGTAATATCATTCTGGTAATGGGACTCGTTACCTTACTGAGTGCCGTATTGATCCTGTTCCCGGGGACCTTCGTTGCTGGTAACTTTCTGATGGCCGCTTCTATCCTCCTGATCATGTGTTGTGAGTTATCATTAAAAGATATAAAAGGCGCCGCCATAGAACTCCCCTTTCTCCTGATGAACCTGGTCGCTATTTTTCTACAACATCCGCTCGCTAAAGCAGATTGATGATGAAAAGATTTCTGAGCACGATCGTGTTTGTAATATTTGCCCTGACTACGTTCGCGCAAACAACATCCAAGACAATGAATACTGATAAATTAACCAATACGACCGTTAAAAAGGCGATAGATGCACTACAAAGTGCTGACAGCAAGGCCTGGTTCGCATTATTCACCGCAGATGCGATCTTGTACGATGACGGTAATAAACAGAATTTCCGGAGTTTTTTTGAAAAGGCATTGGGCCATGACCGTTTCACCAGTATCGATAAAGTAGAGAATAACGGACTGGATATATATGGTCATATCCACAGTGATCACTGGGGTGATTTTAAAACTTATTTTAAGTTTCAGATCAATAGTGATGGTAAGATCAACCGGCTGGATATCGGACAAGCCAATTACTGATCTTACAGGTTCTGCGATTTGAATTTACCAGGATAAGAAAGATTTCTGCCTGAGATCATAAACGTCGCATCTCCCCTGTAATGTACTGTGCGGGGATATTTAGGAGAAATTGCCACATGCGCTTTCACCACTTCAAAGACAAAGAAGTTATACTTTGGTAACAGGTGTTCGTCAATCACCTTACACTCAAAATTGGCATAGCATTCCTTTATAAGGGGTGCTTTTACCTTTTCTGCCGCTACCGCCGTCAACCCGAATTCATTGAATTTATCTACTGCTGCACCTGTGCAATTACCAATACCGATAATCGTATCGATCATGTCGTGTGTCGGAATGTTAATCACACACTCCTTACTTTTTTTGATCAAATCAAAGCTGTAATTGGCGGCCGTGATCATACAACCTATCATAGACGGAGAAAACTCCATCACCGTATGCCAGCCCATCGTCATGATATTCGTTGCATCTTTCCAGTGAGTACTCACCAGTACAGTTGGTCCGGGCTCCAGGTATCGCCGGATGTCCGCAACCGGCAGGTCTTTTTTCCTATATGGCTTTTTCATATTCCCAAAGTTATCAGGTCATTATATGATGATTGCAGGTTTTCTCACACAATTACCAGACCAGTGTCATCGTGAGCGCTGATGCTAGTCATCATTCCTGCTGCTGACAGCGCCTACTTTCGCATTGTCATTATTTCACAATCAACCCACGAACATGAAACAGGTAAAACTCCTACTAACCCTTGCCCTATTGTTTGCCGCCAATGTAGTGTATGCACAGTCTTCTCTGAAAGCAGGAGACAAACTGCCCTTGTTTGTTTTGAAAGACCAGGATGGAAATGATTTTGTGGTGAGTGAATATATTGGCAAACATAAACTGGTGATCTTTTTTTATCATAAGGATGACAGTGAGATGGCTGTAAAAGAGGTCTGCGCCTTCAGAGACAGTTATCCCGATTTCAAAGCTGCAAATGCGATGATCATCGGTATCGGTACCGGTAGCGTGGAAAGCCATAAGGCTTTTCAGGAGCAGCATCAGCTGCCGTATGTGCTGCTGAGTGATCCGCAGAATGAAGCATTGAGGCTGTTTGGTACGAAAACAGGTTTCTTTCACGATATGAGAGAAACCTTTATTACGGACCTCGGAGGTAATATCACATATACCTATCGTGGTCATTTTAAAAATGGAGAGATCTACTCCGGAAAAGTGCTGGATTATCTCAGAACTGACGGAGTCAACTAATAACTACCTATCCTATACCCTATACACCTCTGCTACTTGTGAAAGACCGATTAGTAGTTCCTGTGAGAAAAAAATAAGGTCGATTAACAAAAAAAGCAGGCTCCCCGGGCATATTCATCCCGGGGATTTCTTTTTTTTGTGTAAATTAATGGAGCCAACTGGAAATTGTCACCGGTAGCTCATGAGGGTCCGACTTGACAAGTTAGAAAACGATATGAGAAAAATACTATTTATCCTACTGATTCCTTTCACCGCATTTGCGCAACAGGTCGTTATTACAGGACAAGTACCGGACAGCCCGGATAGTATGGACGTCTTCGTCTATAAACCCATAGGAACTTACTTCAATTCCCAATATAAACAGGGTGTAGGCAAGGTGGTAGAACACCAGTTTAAGTTAGTAGTGCCAATGACCACACCTGGTTTCATCACTATCGAAAACAAATACATAAAGTCTGTCCTCTTTGTAGAACCGGGCGATTATGTGGATATCGGTATCAGCCGGGAAGGTAGTCAGGGGAAGAAATTGTACAAGGGAAATAATGCCGCCGGACATGAACTATTCAATAATGATACGCCCCTGTCTGAAGACAAGATGGCTGGTCTGATGGACAATGTCCTGGATACCGCTAAGACTGTCAATGGCGCGCTATGGGGGATGCGTAACAACCTGTCAGAACTGAAAAGCCCCTTACTGGTATACCTGCGGAAAGGTGAGATTTCGGTAGGGTTCTATGAGAATATGGTGACCACGCTCGAAAGCCGCTTGTTGTATAATTTCCTGAACGCGGTAGGCAACCGCCTTGATAAACCCGAAACCAGGAAAAATAAAGCGCTGACCGAAAAAGAAATGAAACAGCTGTTACAGGATGCTGTAGACCTCTTCGATCCATTTGATGAGAAATACACCTCCAGTCCTGACGCGAGTCAACTGGTAGCTAAAAAATGCTACCTCCTGAAAAAGGGCTATCTCCGTGGACCAGCCCCGATGACAGATTTCTGGCTGCATTTTGAGGAACCGTCCCGTATTTATGCTTATGCACCCTCCGCTCTGCTCGAAATGAACGCTGGGAACGAATTTCTGGCATATCTCAATAAACGCCCCGCTGATAAAGCCAAACAATTCGCCCTCCTGGACTACTTCAAATATAATTTTCCCAAAAGTGTATATCTCCCGGTCGTAGAGGAGCTGATGACTAAAAAACGCTAAATAACCTGCCAGCTGGCAGAAAACGATATAACAGCTGTCCGCCGAAAGCGTGACAGCTTTTTTGCGCTATACCCTCCTTAATACCTGTCCGTTAATCGCCTTACTATCACGTCATTACGCCGCTATCTATCCGCTCATGAACGGATAGATAGCGGCGTAATGGAGGCGTAATAACGGTGTTATACGAACAAAGTATGGCTATGTCTTAGCATTCCAGGCAGATCTGATTGCTGATATTACTAATTTTTTGAGGCGGTTTATTTTAAATAATTAATTAGATTTGTCTAAAATAATAATTTAGATAAGACTAAATAATATTCAGAAATGATCCGTATTTATACTTTAGTGTATTTAAAAATAATATTACTTGTTGTGCTGGCATTTCCCTCGGCCGCCCAGACGTCTGCACCTACCGGTGCTATCAGTGGGAGTGTCTTCTCCGATGGGCAGCCTTTATACCTCGCGAATGTCATCCTGGTGGAAAATAAGGCAGGCGCCGCTACAGATTCGACCGGATATTTTCATATAAATAACCTTAAACCAGGCACTTATACCCTGAAGGCCTCTGCAACGGGATATACCGTTTTTACACGTAAGGTGACCGTTACGGCCGGTGGAAAAGCTAACGTGCAGGTCCGCTTGCAGGCAGATGTCACCAAACTCAATGACATCGTAGTAACCGGTACCCTGAAACCGGTCAGTCGGGCAGAAAGTCCGGTACCGGTAGAAGTCTATACGCCTAAATATTTCCAGAAAAATCCTTCTCCCTCCCTGTTCGAGTCCATCGGTATGGTGAATGGGGTGCGTCCGCAGCTGAACTGTAACGTCTGCAACACCGGTGATATCCACATCAACGGCATGGAAGGCGCATATACCCTCATCCTGATCGACGGTATGCCCATTGTCAGCGCTTTATCTACTGTATATGGACTGAGCGGCATCCCTATGAGTATGGTGGAACGGATCGAAGTGGTAAAAGGGCCCGGTTCCTCTCTTTATGGCTCCGAAGCCATGGGCGGTATTGTCAATGTGATCACTAAAAACCCTATGAAAGCGCCGCTGCTCAGTGCAGACGTCTATAGCACCTCCTGGGGAGAATATAATGTAGACGCCGCCCTGAAGGTCAAAGCCGGTAGTGCACAGGGCCTGCTGGGTGTCAGCTATTTTAACTATCAGCAGCCAAAAGATAATAATAAGGACGGCTTTACTGACCTCACCCTGCAAAACCGTATTTCCATCTTTAATAAATGGAGTTTCCATCGTAAAGAGGACCGTCAGGCCAGTATCGCAGCCAGATATGTATATGAAGACCGCTGGGGCGGAGATATGCGTTGGAATAAATCCTGGCGTGGCAGTGACAGCATCTACGGCGAAAGTATCTATACAAAGCGGGTAGAGCTGATTGGCATGTATCAGTTGCCGGTAAAAGAAAAGATCATGCTGCAATACTCATATAACCGGCATCGGCAAAACTCCTACTATGGTAAAACGCCCTATATGGCGACCCAGCACGTAGGTTTTGCACAGCTTTACTGGGATAAACAATTAGGTGAAAAACACAACCTGCTGACGGGTGCGTCCTATCGTTATACCTGGTATGACGACAATACACCTGGTACGCTTTCTGAAGATGGTAAAGTGAATATGCCGGCTAAAACACCCCTGCCAGGTGCTTTTATTCAGGACGAATGGTCTTTTGCAGATAAACATAAGTTGCTGTTAGGCTATCGCTATGACCATGATAAATACAATGGAAGTATTCACTCTCCCAGGATCGCCTATAAATGGGCGCCCAATACAGACAATACCCTGCGCGCCAGCTTTGGAACGGGATTCCGCGTTGTGAACCTCTTCACAGAAGATCATGCCGCGCTGACCGGTTCCCGTCAGGTCGTGATCGCGGAGGCCCTGAAACCGGAAAAGTCTTACAATGCCAATCTGAATTATGTACTGAAAATACCCATGAACAACGCGTTCCTCAACCTGGATGCTACCGGCTTCTACTCCTACTTTACCAATAAGATCAACGGCGATTTTGATGTAGACCCCAATAAGATCATTTATGATAACCTTCGTGGACACGCAGTATCCCGGGGGATTTCTTTAAATGTGGACGCAGCCTTCGCTTTCCCACTGAAAGTACTGGCTGGATTGACCTATCTGGACGTTTACCAGGTGGATGAGGATGATGCCGGTATTCCACAGAAAAGCAGACAATTATATGCGCCTGAATGGGCTGGTACATTTACGATCGGATATAGTTTTCCTTACAATTTCGGTATAGACCTGACAGGCAACTGGAACGGTCCTATGCGCTTACCGGTACAGCATAATGACTTCAGACCCGATTATTCACCCTGGTTCCTGCTGGCAAACGTGCAGGTAACAAAGAAATTCGCCAAAGGATGGGAAGTGTACGGAGGTGTGAAAAATCTGCTGAATTACGTACCTAAATATGCCTTGATACGTCCTTTTGATCCTTTTGATAAATATGTGAATGATCCTGTGAATAATCCGAATGGTTATACTTTCGACACAGAGTACAATTATGCGCCCTTACAGGGCGTCAGAGGATTTCTGGGTATACGTTACAACCTCTATAAATGAAAACAGTCCTGCTATCCATCACCTGTCTGATAAGCAGCCTTGTGCTGTTCCTACCGGCTCATGCGCAGCATGGGCCGGTAACTTTTGCCCAACTGAAAGACAGTATGGTTATACAACCCCGGCCTGTTGTGATCGAACTCTATACCACCTGGTGCAGCTATTGCAGGATACAGGAAAAACAGATAAAACGTTCTCCCGCTTTACAGCAACTTTTATCCGAAAAGTATTATTTTGTCACCGTGAATGCTGAAAGTGCCGACTTTGCTGCTTTTAACGAAATTATCGATCCCTTGGCATTCCAACGGGTGGCTTATCCCGCCTGGATCATACTGGATACACGTTACCGCATGAAAGATTTCCATGCCGGGCTGCTTAAATCTGATGTATTAGAAGAATGGCTGAAAGTGAAATAAATATGTCAATTCCCCTATTATCGAATCTATTGTATATATCATCGAAAGGCGGGAAATATTAAAAACAATGTCGGATTATTGTGCTTCGCCTCCGACTGCAGAGAGATATTTAAACGTTGATCTATGAACAGGCTTTTGCTGGTCCTCCATTTCATACTGTTGGGCATACTACCCGGTATGGCCCGGCAACAATATGGAGTATCCATACCTGGATTACAACGTTCTCTGGAAAAAAGCACAACTGATACCGGAAAGATCAGGCTGTCACTGGCCATCGCAGAAGCCTATATCCGCCTCCCCGGCGCCGAACAGAAAGATATGGACAGTGCATTTCTATATCTGAAAAAGGCCTCCGCCCTCAATACATACAGCCGGATACCTCGCTGGGAAGCCCGTAGTTATTACCTCCAATCAAAAGCATATCGCGAAAAAGGCCTTTATACGGAAGGCAAAGCTGCTATTATTAAAGCCAGACAAATACTGACATCTCTTCATTATCCCGGTGACATGGCGGACGTGCTCATGGAGACCGGCCATTACTATAGCATTGATGTAGAGGATGAACTGAAGGAAAAGATACGTTTATATGAAAGTGCTGCTGTCCAGTATAGATTGGCAGGTAATACGGCCGAAGAGGCCTATGCCTGTAAAATGACGGGCGACTGTTATCATTGCTGGGGAAAATATGATGAAGCGCTCCTATATCTCAATAAAACGCTCACACTATACAGGAAAGCCGGCCGTAGGGACCTGCAGGGTATCTATGATCTCCTGGGAACGATCGCCACCGGAAAAGGAGATTACAGCCAGGGACTGACCTACGGTTTGCTGGCATTGAAAACCGCTGAAGAACAAAAAGACAGTTCGCTGCAACTATGTACGATCCTGAACCGGCTCAGTGTTACCCTGTATGAACTGGGCGACTATCAACATGCACTGGATTTCGCACAACGATCGCTGAAAATAGCCGGTTATTATAAAGATACCACGGCCATCCTGACCGTAAGTACGAATTTTATTACCATCTACCTGAGAGATAATCAACCGGCAAAGGCACTGGAACTCCTGAACAGAATTGTCGAGTTATATAAAGAACCTGTTCAGAGAGACCGTATCTGGATATCTACAAACCTGATCAGATGTTATGTACAGCTGCAACAGATGGATAAGGCGGCCGCTTTTATACCTGGTTTGCTGACGATCTCTGCGAATATGTCAAGGTATAATTATTACCAGACCATGATCTATTCGGCCCTGGTCATGTATTATATACATGCGAAACAATTTGAAAAGGCGGCTGGTTTTTGTGCGTTGCAGGCAGAGGTTTGTAAGCAGATCGGGCAGTTAAATGGATTATCCCACAATTATCTGCAATGGTTCCGGGCTGATTCTGCTTTGGGGAATTATCCGGCGGCGATCCGGCATTATAAAGATTATAAGGTGCTGAACGATTCCCTGTTCAGGATATCCAAAGCGGGAGAGATCGCGAGGCTACAGGTACAATACGATTTTGATCAGAAGAATAAAGATATCACGCTAAAGCAACAGAACATAGAATTGCTGACCCGCCAGGGACTGTTACAAAGAGCAGCGCTGAAGGAAGCCCGTCTGACCCGTAATATTATCATCTTTGGGGCTGTAATGCTGTTGTTACTGTTGATATTAAGTTACAACCGCTATCAGCTGAAACAGGCCAGTAATAAACGGCTGCAACAAAAACAGGAAGAGATCTATTTGCAGAACCAGTCCTTACAGGGGTTGATAGACGTACAGGAGAAACTGTTGGAAGAGAAGGAATGGCTGGTAAAGGAAATACATCACCGGGTGAGAAACAATCTGCAGATAGTAATGAGTCTGCTGAATACGCAGGCCGCCTATCTTCATAACAGCGATGCACTGGAAGCCATCAGTGAAAGCAGGTATCGTATGCAGGCTATTTCACTGATCCATCAGAAATTATATCTGTCTGCCAACATGGCCCTGATCGATATGCAGAATTATATCCGCGAACTGATAGCCGGTCTGAAAGATAATTTCGGTGGTTTACAGCAGCTCTATTTCGATATCAATATTGCCCAGGTAAAACTGGATGTATCCCAGGCCGTACCCGTATCTCTGATACTGAATGAAGCACTGACCAATGCGATTAAATACGCTTTCCCAAAAAATGAGAACGGCATCATCTATGTCTCACTCCAATACACCGGGGAAGCACAATTATTATTACGTGTGGCTGACAGCGGACATGGTTTTCCTGCCGGCTTTGACGTCTATACGCATGGCACAATGGGCATCCGCCTTATAGAGACATTGACAGAGCAACTGGAAGGGACGCTTGAAATTAAAGAAGCGCCGGGAGTCTCTGTACAAGTGTCGTTTAAACAGCAAAAGAGCTGATTAACCCCATAGGCATTGACAGATACCTGAAAATTGTGTACTTTCACGCGGTCTCAACCTACTATGCCATATTTTAAAAGCCACATTCCTGGCCGGACCTACAATGAGCAAATACCGATAAACAGGAAAGTAAATTGCTGTACAGACAGCATGGGGTCCGTTAGCGGAAAGAGATGTACTAAAAAACGATTTATGAACAGGTTACTATTGCTTATCTGTTTAGTAACAATATGTGTTTTGCAATGTGTTGCACAGGATAAGACGCCACTACAGCATAAGCAGATCAGCGTCTTGCTGATGAAGGAAAAGCCGGACGAACAGGATATTAAACAGCTTTTTACCTGGGGTGAACAATACATTAACAGACCAGGAATATTGCCAAAAGATATAGATAGCAGCATTCGATGCGCTAATAAGATACTCAATGCCGGTATAAAACAGCACAATGACGGCTGGCAGGGACAGGCCTGTATGATCTATTCCAAGATATTCCGGGAAAAAGGAGAGCAGACAATAGGGAATGAATATGCCCGGAAGGCCCAAAAGCTATTTCAACGCGCCCGTCAGGATGAATACCTGGGAGATGCATATGTCGAATTGTCAAGATATATCTCTTATGAAGATGCAGAGAACTTACCGGAAGCCATACATGATCAGGAAATGGCGGTTAAACTGTATGAAAAAACAGGTAATCACCTGAAACAGGCAGAGACACTTACCTTACTAGCCGACTATGTAATAGGTATCCCGGATATGTACAGAGCGATCGACCTGCTGCACCAGGCAGAAGCAGTATATAAGAAGATCGGTTATACCCATTTGGGGGCTGTATACGATCTCCTCGGACTGGCATACAGATCGACCGGCGAATTAAGCACGGCCCTTGACTACCAGCTACGTGCCATTAAAGACATAGAAAGCATCGGTGATACGACACAATCTCTGTCTACAGCCTATAACGGCCTGGGTATGATGTACTATGAGATGGAGACTTTTGAGCAGTCAGTAAATGCCTATAATAAAGCATTTGCGATCGCCGAAAAACTGAAGGATACCGCCTCCATGCAATACATCACCGGTAATCTTGCAAACTCTTATATCCGCCTTAAAAACGGTGCAGCTGCCTTACGTGTACTGAAGAGGGAGGAACGCTCATTCCCTCCCGTAGGGGCCAGGCCTAAGATACTGCTGGAGGTAGCCATGGTACACGCTTATGTGGCAGAAGACAAAGCGGAGGCGGCACGCCCCTATGTGGCCAGGATAGTGGAAACAGAGAAAACCATGGACCGGAATGATATAGGCAGGTTTCAGCTGCTTACTGCTACTTCCTCCTTCTATTACTCGTCCAGACAATACGAAAAGACGATACGGGAATGTGAGGAAATAGGGTATATCACAAAGAAATATAATATGCTGGGGCCGGAGGCGAGAAATTACCGTTTGTGGTACAAAGCAGATTCGGCAAGAGGGGATTTAGCTGCTGCTATCCGGCATTTTCAGATGTATAAGTTCTATAGCGACTCTTTATTCAGTGTCAGAAAGACCAGTCAGATCAACCAGCTGCAGGTAAAGTTCGATACCGAAAAGAAGGACCAGGCCCTTCAGCTAAAACAGAAAAGTATAGAATTACTGACCAGAGACAGCCAGCTGCAAAAAGCGGAGTTAAAGAGGGCCAGATTTACCCGAAACGTGATCATTTTGGGGGCAATAATGCTGGTCATCGTCCTTTTACTCGGGTATAACCGTTACCAGCTGAGATTACGCAGTAATCGTCAGCTCAAGGTACAGCAGGATGAAATTAATCAGCAGAATCTCTCCCTGCAGGCGCTGATCACCTCACAACATAAACTACTGGAAGAAAAGGAATGGTTAGTAAAGGAGATCCATCACCGCGTAAAGAATAACCTCCAGATCGTCATGAGCCTGTTGAATACACAGGCGGCTTTCCTGGATGACAAAGATGCTTTGAACGCGATCAGAGAGAGCCGTTTCCGTATGCAGGCGATTTCCCTGATCCACCATAAACTCTATCAGTCCGAAAATATGGCGTTGATCGATATCAACGTCTATATCCACGAACTGATCCATTTCCTGCAGGATGGCTTTACAGGCGCCAGCAGGATCAGGTTCGATATGCAGATCGCACCTGTTAAACTGGATGTCTCTCAGGCCGTACCCATCGGACTGATCCTGAATGAAGCGATCACCAACGCGATCAAATATGCATTTACTGATAACGGTACCATATTGATCTCCCTGAAATTCACCGGCCATGACCGGCTTACGCTGGTGATAGCAGATAACGGTAAAGGATTTGTGACAAATGCCGGCACAGACGTCAGAAAATCAATGGGGCTGATGCTGATGCATACCCTGAGTGAACAACTGGATGGCGTCCTGGATATCCAGAGTGAAAATGGTGTGGTGATAACGGTCAACTTCAGGTATCAGGAGCCTGAACCGGCCGCAGAGACAGTAGGGCCTGAATTTATCCCTATGTTATAGTGGTCTATAGGGTCTGAAAAAAATGTCGTATTTTCAGCTGTCAATCATACAATTAAGCCAACAAGCCATTTCTTGAGAAATAACAATTGCTGACTAACCGATCCTTAGCGTAACAAGAAAACAACATTAAAAGTAAAACCTCAGACAAAGAGCGTATTAAAATATTTATCTATGGATTGGCGATGGGTGCTTTCCAACTGCCTGATAGGATACTTATTGCCATATGTTGTCCGGCACAGCATACGGCTATCCGTTGGTGAAAAGGTGGACTTAATATGTACTTTATGGGAACATTTACGGTGGATATTGAACATAGAGAGCAGGATCGGTGTAATAATTACAGTCAACTTTAAATACCAGGAAAAACAAGCTTTTACCGGATCGGGAGCACTGGAGAAGGAAATCTCAGACTATGCCTGACGTCATTGGGGACCATATGAATTTCTGCCGTAAAATGCTGCGCTGGTGCTGTTGTGTACTGTTTTGCATCTGGACGGACCATACATCCGCACAACAAAATGCCTTGTTGCCATTTTCCCTGCCAGAAACAGCGCATTATCCTGTTCCTGAGGGTATAGCAGACGCCTGGATGAAAGTGGCGCTGGACTATAGCATCTATTCAGAAAAAGAACTGGCGCAGCGTATTGCCTGTTATGAACAGGCTGTCCATCTTTACCGTATGGCGCGTAACCGCCGGAAGGAAGCAGATGCACTACAAATCCTGGGAGACTGTCATAACCACCAGGGTTCGCTCGTGCCGGCTGAAACAGAACTATTGCAGGCGCTGGCTATTTATAAGGAAATAGGGTATCCCGCGTTGCAGGGCATTTATGATCTTTTAGGAAATGTAAACGGGCAAAAGGCCCATTATGATGTAGCATTGAAATATGGTTTTCTGGCCGTCCGGACAGCGGAAGCACAACAGGATTCCAGTTTACAGTTATGTACTATTTACAACAGACTTGGGCTGACTTTATACCACCTGGCAGAGTATAACAAAGCGCTGATATATTTTAAAAAATCATTGGGTGTTGCGTATAAATGGAGGGATACGACTTCCATTCTGACACTTGTCCCGAATATCGCCAGTACTTACTGGCGGCTGGGGCAACCCCGGTTAGCAATTGGTATACTGGCATCCACAGAAAAGCGATATCCGCTTACTTATGATGAGGACAGGATCACTTTTGCAGCCGGATTATGTCTTAGTAATATCAGTCTGGGACGATATGATGAAGCCAATGTGTATGTGAAAAAACTGCTGAACTTATCCAGTAAGTTTGATCGCTATAATTATATCCAGGATGTCATATATGTAGCATTGCTGAACTATTATCAGGCGATAGCTGATTATGCACACCTGCGGTATTATGCCAGCGCCTACGAAGAATATTGCATACGTGGTGGGTACGCTTATGAACTGTTGAACGATTACGCGTATCTTTTCCGCGCAGATTCTGCACTAGGCGATTTTGCGGCCGCTATAGACTATTATAAGCAATATAAACTATTGCAGGATTCTCTCTACGGAGAAGAAAAGAGTCATCAGATCGCGCAATTGCAGTTGCAATATGAAGCCGAACGTAAAGATCATGATCTGCAACTGAAGGAAAAAAGTATTCAGTTGCTGACCAGGGAAGGCCTGCTGCAACGCTCTGCATTAGAACGCGCCCGTCTGGAAGGAAATATGATCATCGGTGGAACAGCTGCGCTGGTATTGATGCTTGTATTAGGATATAACCGTTATCAGCTGAAGCAACGGATCAATCGTGACTTAACTTTGCAACAACAGGAGATCAGTCGGCAACATCAGTCACTGAATGTGCTGGTCAACCGGCAACGGAAGCTGGTCGCTGAAAAAGAATGGCTCATCCGGGAAATACATCACCGGGCAAAAGACAATCTCCAGATCATTGTACGTCTGCTGAATACACAGGCGGCCAATGTAGATGACCAGTCAGCACGGGCTGCTATCCGGGAAAGCCGGCATCGTATGCAGGCCGTCTCCCTGATCCATCAGAAACTGTATCAGGAGGATAATGCAGCAGAACTGGATATGGATATATATATCCGGGAACTTGTTGCATATTTTAGCGACAGCTTTGACGGATTACATCAGATTTCATTTGATTTGCATCTCACGAACGTATACCTGGAAATATATCAGGCGGTGCCGATCGGGTTGATCCTGAACGAAGCCATCACAAATGCATGCAAGTACGCTTTTCCTGAAGGGAAAGAGGGTGTGATCACTATAGTGCTCAACTATGTATCAGAAAATTATCTGCTGCTATCTGTGAAGGATAATGGAACAGGACTACCGGCTGATTTTGGTATACGCAAGCGGGCATCCATGGGAATTATATTAATGGAAACCCTGACAGAACAACTGGAAGGTAATCTATCCGTGACAAACAAAGATGGCGTGAGCGTCATCGTAATATTTAAACCACAACATAACAGGGAGATGATTCCCGGCTTACTGAAATTAGTAAATAAAACTGCGTAGTATGGAAGAAAAAATCATGATCGTAGAGGACGAACTGATTGTAGCAGGTGATATACGATTAACGCTGGAAAGAGCGGGATATAAAGTATCAGGCGTTGCTCGCTCTGTACACAGGGCGCTGGAGATCATTGATGTAGAAAGACCTGATCTCGTATTACTGGATATCTATCTGAAGGGCGACCAGACAGGCATTGACCTGGCGGTTGAACTGAATAAACATAATATACCTTTCGTGTATCTGTCCGCTAACTGCAACAGACAGGTACTGGAAGCCGCAAAGGTGACACAGCCCTATGGTTTTATCGTGAAACCATTCAGGGAAAAAGACCTGCTGGTAACGCTGGATATCGCGCGTTATCGTTACGAACACCATCGTGTACTAAAGGTAAAACCGGGCGTTGTATCTAAGTCCGATGATCTGCGCTTACCCGCATTGCCCGTACAGCAGCAACCGGTACCGGAAGTAAAGAAAGAAGTGGCGCCTCCTATTCCCAATTTTGAAGGGATTATTGGTAACAGTATTGCTATGCAGCGCGTGTTCGAACTGATCCGTCAGGTAGCGCCGCTGGATACCTCTGTGCTGGTACTGGGAGAAACAGGAACGGGTAAGGAAGGCGTGGCGAATTGTATCCATCATCTGTCTCCCCGCAAAGCCAAACCTTTCGTCAAGGTAAACTGTGCAGCATTGCCTACACACCTGATAGAATCGGAATTGTTCGGTCATGAGAAGGGCGCTTTCACCGGTGCACTGGAAAAGAGGATCGGTAAGTTTGAACGTGCTGATGGCGGTACCATTTTCCTGGATGAAATAGGCGATATGCCGGCTGATCTGCAGGTAAAATTACTACGTGTATTACAGGAAAAGGAAATAGAAAGAATTGGTGGTAATGGCCCTATAAAAGTGAACGTGCGCATCATTGCAGCGACTAACCGTAATCTGGAAAAGGAGATCGCAGAAGGACGTTTCAGGCTGGACCTTTATTACAGGTTACACGTCTTCCCGATCATGCTGTCCGCACTGCGTGAGCGCAGGGAGGATATCCCTTTGCTGATCGCTCACTTCATCCGCTTATACGCAGCTGCGACGGGTAAAGCTGTATCCGATATTGCACCTGCTGCATTAAAACAACTGATGGATTATGCCTGGCCGGGCAATGTACGCGAATTACAGAACCTCATTGAAAGAAGCGTATTATTATCGCGTGAGAACATTATCAGAGAAGTGATCTTACCTGTAAGTGTGAAGAAGGAAACAACCATTGTGTCTGCTGAAACAGATATTAAAACAATTGTGGAATTAGAAAGGGAACATATACTTACTGTACTGAAAAAGTGTAATCATAAGATATCCGGCCCCGGCGGAGCTGCAGAGCTATTGAATCTGCCGCCATCTACGCTGGCATCGAAGATGAAAAAACTGGGTATTGTAAAAAGACACACATTATAAAGTTCTCCATAAAAAGTACAACAGAAGAGTTGATTAGGCAATTGACTTTCAGGCGCTGTGTAAGTAGATTTGTAACAGATTCAGCAAGCGAATAAAAAGAAACAACAGAGAGGATCAGATAAGCAGAATAGCCGAAGGAACAGCAGTATGGTTTTAAGTGAAGATAGTCGGCAATTATTAGCTTATAAGGGATAGGAAGCAGTCTGTAGACGATAGGCAATAGTTCAGGTGGCACAACGCACATAGAACGAAACAAAGCTTAATCGGACATAGTTAAAAGACAGGAAATACAACAGACCCGTGTTTTGCTATGGACTATAGTCTATCGACTATGGACTGCTAACTAAAAGTGAAGTGCTGCAATTATTAAAGAGTATATCCTTCCTTTTATTCATACAGTGGAGCTTGATTGTTAATGGCCGTTTCTCTTCAGGAACGGTCCTTTTTTCGTAAGGGCCGAAGGGACGCAGTTCGTATATTTGCTACATAACCCACAATCCCGCCGATAATGAAAGATAAGTCAATCATAGCTGACCAGTTGAACGATCTGGAAGAATTAATGGTCCCCCGCAGAAAAGAATTGCTGACATGGTGGCTGAAATTTTTCAGTGCGATCTTTGTCGTGACCGGTACCCTGGGCCTGTTAAGTTATCCATATATGTTTCTGACAGATAGTGATCCACGGGTGGCATTGTATGGATTGGAAAGCGCTGATCGTACTTCTTTTCTTATGCTGGTCATTACTTTGCTTTTTGTACTAAAGGGTATTGCCTCCTTCGGACTGCTCGCAGAGAAGGAATGGGCGGTAGATATAGGTCTTGCAGATGGATGGATGGGTATTCTGGTTTGTCTCTTTGTGATGATCTATAATTATTTCGGACCGGCACACGTATTTGCACCACTGGGACTTGAATTGTTGCTGTTGTCAGCGTATGTGGTAAAACTGCAGAAAATACGTGCTGACTGGAAACGGGGACGCGGCAGGGTAAACTAATTTTCACTCACTCAAAATAGACGTTTATGGAACATCATTATGATACTGTTGCAAATGCGATCACCGCTTTGAAGAACCAGGGATTTACGGTTGATTTTAACCTGGAAGGGAACTACCTGGTGAACGGAGGGGACAAGATCGCACTTAGTGAATTTAATATAGTGGATGTTTATCGTTACGAAGGAGATACTGATCCCTCTGATGAAGCAGCGGTATATGCAATAGAGTCAGCTGATGGCGTAAAAGGCGTATTAGTGACAGCCTACGGCCCGTCTGCCGATACCCTGAGTGAGGAAATGCTGGAGAAGTTAAAAATAAGATAGTCTCCCCGCTACGTGGTCGTTTGTCGACAGGCTGTGGCCAAGACGTGGTCGCTTATAGTGGTGTTATATTAACAAATAATTGAACTGAATTACCATTAATCTGAAATAATAGTACATATCTGTGTATTGGTCTGGTATTTGAAATTACTTTTATCCGATATATATAGTATGTACGAACTCCTACAGATAAGAGCGCAGCTGGAGACTATAAAGTATACGAATACCGGTAGTCTGTTTGAATTAAGGATGGTATTGATGAATACCGGCACCTTGCTTACTTCCAGGCATCTCGCAAACCAGCGGGGTGAAAAGGATATAATGACCTCCAAGCTATTATTACTGACCTTCCGCAATGTGCGGAATTACTATCATATACTGGAAACGACCAAAGAGGCGCATGAGCAGTGTTTTAAAAACATCAGGGAGCTGGCATTACAGGACCTGGTGGGTTTATTCAGGCAACTGCGGACTTCTAACGTGGTCAATATGCCGCAGAAACAGCCCGCACTCAGCGCGGCCCGTTAAACTACATACGCCATTGCTGGCGTAGCATGTTTTCCAGCAGATCGGCAAAGGTCCAGCCTATCTTACGGGCTGCCAGGGCTGACAGGCTATCCTGGTCCATTCTATGCGGACGGGAAGCGCCGGTCATATTAGGTTTCATATTCAGGTCAAACAGGAAATAACGTCCCTGTTCATCCTGCCGGCAATCAATCCTTACAGGAGCCTTCGCCCCCACTAAAGCTGCCGCAGATTCACATTGTTTACATAAAGTAACTATATCAGGCGATTGCAGTTGCGCATCGTCCAGCACCTTGCTGTTATTCACAACAGCGACGGCGCCATTATAGGGAGCTACGCCATCTTCGTGATTGAAACGTTCCACTGGTGGTAAACTCCAGTAATTGATCTTCTCCTGACAGATATTTTTGATCATATACTTACCCGGCGGCATGACCGTAATGGTCACTTCCCTGCCTGGCAGGAATTTCTCTACGTATACTGCCGTACCGTATTTATCTTCTGCAAACATCTCTTCAAGCACATTATGCAGCCCTTCTGGTGTATCCACCACCTGCACACCATCACTTCCCCTGCCCCGGATAGGTTTTGCTACTACCGGAAAGGAGAAATTCAACTGGTAATCGTGCAGATTGTCTTTGTTGATCAGGAGGGCCGGAGGAATGGGAAGATTGTTTTTTTGAAGGAGTTTATTGGTCGTCCATTTGTCATCATAAAGGTCAGTATTACGGGGTAGTTGTCCGACAGCGGCGATCCCTCTTTTCAGAAATGCTTCTACCGGGTGACCATTGTACAGGATGGTATTCAGCCATAATACCTGGGCGCCTTTAGAAAGTGCATGGAGTATACCCGCTTCCGTATCGGGAAATACCCAGTCAAGATCGATCATGAGCTGGGGATGGATCACAGGCGTGCTGACCGGTACCTGTTTTTCACGCAGTGCATAGGCAATATCTGCTCCACTGTCTGAATAACCTCCGGGCTTCATAGGTTTCAAAATGCCGTTCCTGGCGGGTGGTTGCTGCGCCTGATAGAGTAGCGCGACTGGGGTACCGGTTACTGACATGGTCAACTGTTTAAAACGTGAATGTAAAGAAAAATACAATCTCCTCACTGCAGTGTAAGCCGGGGTAATTATGGTTGGGCAAGTCTTCTGCCCAGGCGTTCATAACGGGCCGGTTGCACGAATACCAGGCTGTTATGATCTGCATATTTGACCAGTCTTTCCTTCAGTTCAGTACTCATCAGTACCTTGTTCAGCAGGAGGTAGATGGCGTGGTTATCGGGCATACATCCCTTTGTATTGGAAAAGGTGATGGTATGCAGGATATTGTTCAGTTTAGCGTAGATCGTGTACTTGATCTCAAAGGTGGATACTTGTTTGAACCCATAACAAACTTCCAGTTTGAGATGATTGTCCGCCAGTATGTCCTTCATGGACGTCATAATCAGATCGCTGTAGTTCACGGGTTCGCCTGCACACTCGTTCAATAGTGGCGCAAATACCTTGTTGTATTCCAGGATAGCTATTTCCTGGGTAGGCGCTGTCTTTTTCAGATAGTCACCCGGCGGTACGAGCTCTTTCCGGAAAGTTTCCATTTCATTCACTATCCTGATATATTCCTGTATGTTATACCTGACGGGCATCAGGTTAGCCATTTCTTTTTCCCCTTCGGGAATATGACTGCCGGAGCTGATGAGTTCCTGATCCCAGTTTTTAGCAATGTTCTGCTTCAGTACGTGGAATTCTTCCTCTGTAACAGGATGGCTGGTGTATTTGTAATTGCCGATATCCACATTGATCTTCAGATCGAAGTTCTTATTGGCAGAGTGACGGTTACACTGAAAGCTGCATATGACAAGCAGGAAGATGATTAACTTTTTCATAGGATATATGGCTGGGGCTAAGATAAAAAAGAACAGCCATATGATCATGGCCGTTCTTGTATAGTCATATTTTTATGTGCAGCTTTCTTAGTGGAGCACTACCGCATCACCGCCATCATGCAGGAAAACGGGGTTGGTAATACGTAATCCTCCCAGGAACAATATAGCTACTGATATAAGGGCTGTTGCCGCCATCAGCATGGTCATAGGTACCGGAGACGTTGCATGGAACAAACTGGCGACAGTAGAAGCCAGTCCGCCGATACCCATCTGCAGGGCGCCCATCAGTGCGGCTGCCGTACCTGCGTTCTTTTTAAACGGTGCGATACTCAGGGCAGAAGCGTTCGGATTTGCAAATCCCAGACAGCTCAGGTACAGGAATAACATGATGATGGTCGATGTCAGTCCGAACCATCCCAGGTAACTGCCTGCAAAGAATATAATACCGATCAGGGCCTGTGCTACAAGGGCAATACGGATGATCTGTTCACTACGGAAATAGCGTAAGGTCAGACTGTTCAGCTGACTGGAACCGATGAAACCAACGGACAGTCCCGCGAAGATCCAGCCGAAGTGCGTTTCAGATACATGGAAGATGTTCATGAATACCACCGGAGAAGACGATACATATACAAACAGGCCGGAGAACGCAAATGCGCCGGTCAATGCATAGGTATAGAACTGAGGTTCCCGCATCACCGCCCAGAACCCATTGATAATAGGACCTGGTTTCAGTGACATGGAAGTATCCGGCTGATGACTTTCAGGCAGAAAGGCAAAGCAGGCGATCATCAGCAGTAATCCCATTCCTCCCAGTACGATAAAGATGGCCTGCCAGTTCCAGGCAGCTGTAATATATCCACCAATGGTCGGGGCCAGCATAGGAGAGGCGCCTACCACCAGCATCAGTAATGCAAAGACTTTCGCACTGTCTTTTATCGGGAACAGGTCACGTACCATCGCAACAGAAGCTACTGCTGCTGCACAACTACCAATGGCCTGGATAAAACGGAGGAGTACGAAAGACTCCAGTGATCTTGCCGCAATACATCCTGCGGAGGCGATCAGGTAGACGATCAGTCCGGCATAAAGCGGTTTCTTTCTGCCAAAACGGTCCAGTAAGGGGCCGTATAATAATTGTCCCGCGGAGATACCGATAAAGTAACTGGCGAGTGATAATCCGATACGTTCTGTAGGGACATGCAGGTCTTCTGCGATGGCCTGGTATCCGGACAGATACATATCTATTGAGAATGGCCCTAATGCGGTCATGGTACCCAGAATTAAAATCAGGGACCAATACTGCCGGGCTGGCATTGTTGTTTCCATTAAGTTGGTATTTGAGCGTGCAAAGCTATTTAAACATATCGGGAAATCCCAATTTCCCTATCGCGTGACAGGAATAAGGATGTGGAAGCTGGCGCCCTCATTGACTATTCCGGTGGCATAAATCTTTCCATGGTGGTTGCTGACCACTTTTTCGCACAATGCGAGACCGATGCCGGTACCGGAGTAGACGTCGCGGGTATGTAGTCGTTGAAATATGGTAAAGATCTTTTCCGCATAGCGTTGTTCAAAACCGATACCATTATCGCTGACGATGATTTCATACCAGTTCCATGATGGATTCAACTGTGGATGCGTGGAAATCTCTGTAGCGGTTACGGGACGGCCGCTGATACTGATCGTTGGAGTAACGTCCTGCCGGGAGAATTTGATAGCGTTACCGATAAGGTTGAAGAAGAGTTGCCGTATTTGTAGTGGTACGGCAGCTATCTGCTGCAGGGGCGAGACGCTCAAAATTACCTTTTTTTCTTTAATAGCGAGTTCAAAATCCTCTTTTACTTCATCTATGATGCTGTTGAGATCGGTGAGGAAGAAGGTGTTCTCGGCTTTATCCAGTCTGGAGAAATTCAGCAGGTCATTGATGAGCGCCATCATTCTGTTGACAGACGCGTCTATTTTATTCAGGTATTTGTGTGTAAAAACATCTGTTGTATGATCTGTTCTGTTTTGGAGGATATCAGAGAATATTTTGATCTTTCTCAGCGGTTCCTGGAGGTCATGGCTGGTGACGTATGCATATTGTTCCAGGTTGTTGTTGACCTTTTCCAGGGTTTTATTTGCTTCCTGGAGCTCTATATTGGCGATGCTGAGCGCACGGGTCCTTTCATTGACCAGCCGTTCCAGTTCCTGCTGGCGTTGCCGCTGTTCTGTAACGTCCTGGGTGATCCCAATGATCATATAAGGCTGACTGATATCATCCAGGAAGACCTTACCCGAGGTATGCATGACGCGTTTTTCGCCTGTGCGGAAGTTTGTGACCTCGTAGTCGACATTGATCATCCTGTCAGAGCCAGGCTTTAATGCACGTTCAATAGCGTTGGTCAGAATAGAAGGATCAGTGATACAGGCAGTGGCTTCTTCGATCGTGATGGTTTCACCGGGGGAAGCGCCAAACCATTCCTGTATACGGTCGGCAAGTACGACTTCTCCTGTCTGCAGGTTTATTTTCCAGTCACCCAGCTTAGCTACTTCAATGGCATTGCGCAGGTTCTCTTCAGCTTCAGCCAGTTTCTGCCGTGCTTTTACCTGTTCTGTCACCTCCATGGCAGTATTCATGACCGCATAGATCTCTCCCTGTTCATTCCGGAGCGCTTTGTAGGTGAAGTTGTAATAGGTGGGCGATAGTACGCCGTCCCGCATCAGCATGACCTTTTCTTCGACAGCTTCGTATGTTTCGCCGGTGTCGTACACTTTGTCCAGGATATCAAAAAAGGGCTGTCCTTCCAGTTCCGGTAGTACTTCACGGAAGGTCTTGCCGATAACGGAAGCATCTTTTTCCCAGGCTCGCAGGATGGCATCGTTGACCGTCTGGATCCGTAATTCTTTACCTACGTATATGCCAATAGGCGTTGGGGAATGCGCTACAAAGCTTTTGAATTGTTGTTCGCTTTGTTCTGCTTTTCTGCGTTGCATGACGGAAGAGGTTACATCGATCGCATGCACCAGTATTTGTATGACTTTTCCTTCCGCATCGCGGATGGGCTGGTAAATAAAGTTGAAGAATACAGGTTCCCGTTCGCCGGTGCCTTTACGGTCGAGACCTACTTCTATTTCGTGACCGATAAAGGGTTGTCCGGTACGGTATACATCATCCAGGAGTTCGAAGATGCCCTGATCTGCCAGTTCTGGCAGGGCTTCCCGGATCGGTTTACCTACGATACTGCGATCTATCCCGATCGTTTCCATATACAGTTTATTCGCCAGTATGTACGTGTGTTGCGGACCGCTGAGCACGGCAATAACTGCCGGTGTGTCCATGAGCAGCTGATAGAAATTTTCCCGTTCAACAGCAGATTGTTGTGTGGCAGGACGCGTGTTGGTCGTCTGCTTTGCGGCGGGTGCTGTTTTCTGCGAATGTTCGATGGCCATCACGATCGTTCGGGCGACCAGCCGAATGAAATGCAGTTCTGCAGGAGTCGGTTGTCGTCCGGATTTATAGCTGATCTCAAAACTTCCGAGGGCATTTCCTTGTTTTCCTGTCAGCGGTGTCGTGCAGCACACAGTGCCCGGATGAGCGGATGTCTGTCCTGACAGTGAAATGGTAGCGATCATGTCCTGGTCTGGTTGTTGTATCCAGGCAATGATCTGCGTAAGTATATCCTGTAGAGGAATGCCTGCTGACAGCATTTCCATTACATCTGTCTGATGTTGTAGTAATGCTTCCAAACGGAATGCGTCCCCGGAACGTTCATGCTGTTCGTTATGCTGATGAAGGGATGTCTGCTCATTTACGGTGCTGCTCATAGTATCAGGAACGTGGCTTGGCGTGTTCGTGAAATAAAGATAATGGAAAAATACTGGCATTACTATTGTCCAGACGATCAACAATATCAAACCCCGAATTATTTATATGTTACGTGAAATACCCGGGCAGCGAAGCCTTAAAAAAAATCTGATGCTGGCCTCATCAACAGCCTCGGTGGCGGGCATGACAAATGTGGTAGGCGTACTGGCCTTTCTTTCTTTTGTATCCAATATTACCGGTCATGTGGCGACGCTGGCAGGAAAGATCACAGAGCAGAATATGGAAGAAGTTTATACCGTAGCCTACTGGTTGTTCATGTTCTTTTTCGGGGCTTTTGTCTCCAATTTTATTGTCAGGTCTTTTGATTACAAGAGCACTTATTTCGCGCATGGCATGCCTGTGGTGCTGGAAATTGTGATTCTCCTGGGAGTGGCTGTCTATGGGAATGATGTGTATAACGGCAGTGAGTTTCAGCGGGAAGCTGTTACAGGAGCGGTATTGTTTTGTATGGGCCTCCAGAATGGATTGGTATCCAGGATTTCTGGTGGGTTGATAAAGACGTCTCACCTGACGGGGATGGTGACTGACCTGGCCTCTGAATTGTCCGAACTGGTGCATCCGCATGCGGAAACGACAAACACATTAAAGGAAAAGATCTATATCCGCCTGACCGTAATAGGGTTCTTCATTTTAGGCGGGATTTTAGGTGGATTGTTATTCAATCTGATAGGTATGGTTACTTTTTTTGTCATACCACTGGTACTGATCACTATACTGCTGTATGATGTGTATCCGGTCATATTGCACCGGATGTTGAAAAGTTTTAAATAGTGACGTTCAGCTGCGGCCGGTTGTGTAGGTATGGTTGTTAACTTGTCCTTTGAAGTAATAAGGGTTTGATGCCGCTTTGATATTTACTATCCTTCGTTCATCCTTCGTTCAGGTAACGAAGGATGAACGAAGGATAGTAAAACATAAGCCAGGTATATATCATCCACAGAAGGAGAAATATCTACTTCGTTTTAATGTCAATTTTAGCCGTTTTCAGCCCCTTGCTTTTCACCTCGACTCTAATGTTACCTGCCCGCTCATTTGCCCGTAAAATGACCAAAGCCTGACCTTTATAGCTATTTATTACCGGTTGCTGGAAGCTGGCCGGACAATCCGGACAGGCATTCCCTGCACCAGCAAGGGAGCCATTTCCACTGATGCTGATCTGTAGTGGTAGATTGGCATCAGGAACAGCCCTTCCCTGGTCATCGATAACTTCCACCTTCACATAGGCCAGTGAACCATTGTCCGCAGCAATTTCAGTGCGATCAGCAGTAAGTCTGATAGCAACAGGCGGATTGGCGGTCGCAATCGCTTTAACTCCTATCTCGTTGCCTTTTGCATCATAGGCAAACGCTGTTAACTGGCCTGGAGCATAAGGCACGTCAAAGGTGACGGTCAGCGGTGTGCTGTCAGATACTTCTTTCGTAGCGACCCTGAAATCATTCAGTATCAGGTCAATTTTTTTGGCGCGTGTAAAGACCCGTACCTGCATATTTTTTCCATTCATACCCCGCCAGGTCCAGGAGTCGGATTCGTCCGGCCATCCCCAGCGGCTGACCTTTTCTTTTTTCCCTTCGGGGATGGGCGCGTGTACCAGCATTTCTACCGGACTATTCCGCCATACCACATCACGGTAAAAGGATTGTGGTTTTTTATTTCCGATGAGGTCTATGTCGCCGCAGAAGGCATTGATCCAGGGGAAGGTGCGTCTACCCTGGCCTGTGCCGGAGTAGGTGGAATGTCCGATGCCGGCTTCTCCGAGGTAATCCATGGCGGTCCACACAAAATCACCGATGACGAATGGAAGTCCCTGTACCTGGTTCCAGGTGTCATACAAGTCGGCTGGCAATGTCTCCGTACCCACGATCACTCGTCCGGGTACACGTCTCTCGTCCAGTGCATAATTTTTCCACTGGTAGTTGTACCCAGCTACATCCAGCAGGGCAAACACCGGATCGGCCGCCTGCCACTGATAGGGCCGCTCCCAGAATTCCGGCACAGCTTCCGTTATAGCGCGGGTCGTATCGTACTGATGTACGGCGCGGACCATTTCCCTGGTGATGGCGAGTCCTTCTTTATCAGCTCTTTCCGGAATTTCATTCCCGATACTCCACATGATGATGGACGGATGGTTCCTGTCGCGCAACAAAACGCTGCGTAAATCCCGTTGCCACCATTGTTTAAAAAAGCGGTGGTAATCCTGCGGATGTTTCTGTTCTGTCCACATGTCGAACAGTTCGTCGATGACGAGCATGCCCAGCCGGTCACAGGCTTCCAGGAATTTCTCAGACGGCGGATTATGACTGGTACGGACCGCATTGAACCCGTTTGCCTTCATGAGTTCTACTTTCCGTTCTTCCGCCCGGTCAAAGGCGGCAGCCCCCAGGAGGCCGTTGTCATGATGCAGGCAACCACCTTTCAGCAATATTTTTTGTCCATTGAGCAGGAAGCCTTTGGTCGCGGTGATACTGATCCGCCGGATACCGGTCGGGTAGCTCAGCATATCCAGCACCTTTTCTTTGGCCATTTTAACGGTGTCAGAAAGTCTGATCTCGGTTGTGTAGAGATAGGGCCTTCCGGGAAACCAGAGCGCTGGATTCAGCACCGTAAGCTGTTTTATGAAGGAGACGGTATCTTTCGCTTTTAGCTGGATAGACTGCACGGCAGTCGCAACGACCTGACCGCTGCTATCCCTGAGACTGATCTCGACTATTCTGCCGGCATCCCGCTGACCAATAACAGCTGCTGATACCTGTACGACGGCTTTAGTTTTTTCCGCTTCCGGAAAAGTGATGAAAGTAGCTTCCTTTATCAGCTGATCGGCGGGCAGCACTTCCAGGTGCACATGGCGATAAATCCCTGCACCGGTATACCAGCGGGAATTGGTCCCTTCGTTCTTCACCCTGACAGCGACAACGTTCTTTTTACCCGGCGCTGCCAGATAGGGCGTCAGGTCGTAGGTAAAGGGCGTATACCCATAAGGGTGATTACCGAGGTGATGTCCGTTGATCCAGACGTCGCTGTCCATGTAAACGCCTTCAAACCGTATGGCGACGGTTTGTCCGGCGGGAATAGCCGGCAACGCAAAAGACTGCCGGTACCAGCCGGTGCCCCCTACGACATAGGCGCCATGCTCCTGGGCCGGGCTGTATTTGTAAAAAGGGCCGATAATGGTACTGTCGTTCTGTCCGGGCAGGTCTTCAATAGCCCAGTCGTGCGGCAGGTGAAGTTTCCTCCAGCCTGTCTCCGGGAAATCTGGTTGTTCTGCGCCCGGCAGACTATCTTTTTTAAAAAGCCAGTTATCGTCAAGTAACTGTTCGCGGAGCAGCGGCAGTTTTTTTGTTTGTCCATAGGATGCTAAAGAGAGCAAAAGGCTTCCCGTTAGCAAAATTTTTTTCAGACGCATGAAATTTGATCTTTTTCTTTGTCAGCAAGCCTTCTGGCAATTTTTCATTTAGCGTACCGGAAAGTTATTTCAAAAAATCTTATATTTTTTCTGAAAGTTTTTTGGCTAAATGAAAAAACTGTATACCTTTGCAATCCCAAACATCGAAAGCGATGGCAACAAAGCAAAGATGTTCAGTCGGGTCTCGGGGCGTAGCGTAGCCCGGTATCGCGCCTGCTTTGGGAGCAGGAGGTCGCAGGTTCGAATCCTGCCGCCCCGACTGAGAAAAAGGAGATCAAGTAATTGATCTCCTTTTTTGTTTTATATATTATAGAGGGCTATGTGTTTTGAAATGTGGGTAATTCGGGGCGTAGCGTAGCCCGGTATCGCGCCTGCTTTGGGAGCAGGAGGTCGCAGGTTCGAATCCTGCCGCCCCGACTTTTACAACTTTAGAGGTCATCTTCAGAAATGAGGTATGGCCTTTTTTATTAAGCTATGGTAGCGTAATAAAAATTTATTATTTAACAGCCTAATATTATTTAATGAGTTCAGAAAACATTAGGCCCGAAAGAATAACTAAGCCTATTCAACTACTTGCAGCATGGCTGCTAGGGCTAATTCTAATTAATACATCATTTCTCACTGCTGCCTCACAAATTCATAGTCCGAGTTGGGCTTCAGGGTTGCTACTTATTGCTTCAGTAATAAATGTTCCTCTTTTCTTGGCGAGCTTGTTTCTATTGCAAACAAAATTTAGACCTGAAATGCAAGAGGATACATTTTATTCCAAATATCTTGAAAGAAGATATACTGAAATAAAACCAACAAAAAATGTAAAAGAAGCCTTAGAAGAAGCGAAAAAGGAAACAGCGGTAACAGCTGAACTTATTACGAAAGAGCTTATAAATACCTCTGATAATAATGCAAAAGAAAAAGTTGAATTGATATTAAAGGAACGAGAGATTAAAAGAATTGAAAAAAGGATTGGTGAGTCACGAGTCTTATCTCAATTATATATGTATAATGATAAGTGGGAAACTTTTTATGAAAAATGGAAAGAAAACAATGACTTTAAACAGGATCTTGAAGAGTTATTCTTTTATAAAGCAATTGATGGAGATATCACAAAGCTTTCTTCAATAAAATTAAGTGAATTGGGAAGTAAGTTGGCATCTCAACTATCAAAGGAAAACAAGCTTTGGAATCAAACCCATCCAAGAATTATTGATTAATCTGTTTTAGTTATAAATAAAGATAGAGAGTGTTATATTATTATTAGCAAATTCCTTGAATACCTCAAGGCAACTTTTTAAGTGAGCGTCCTATATGAGGATTATCGCGCCCAATCGCGTGATGTGTTTCCAGTATTAGAGTGCGACCTATTATTGTCCGACTTTTGAGCCGAACTCCAAAAAATAAAGAGAGATGCATTATCTATGGCGACTGAAAATCCTGTATTCAGATAAGCTTTGAGGTACGTAAATATTCTAGAGATACAAGAAATAATTTTTTTTCTGGTAGAAGTCGAGGTAAGTTATCTTAAATCCTTCAGTTAAGCAAAAGTATCGACGGTACCTATGCCCTCCCTTTTTATTTTGAAAACGAGTGCTTAATTTCCCTCCATGAAACAAACACTCCTACTATCCGCACTCCTCCTAAGCCTCCAATGCCAAACCGCCACCACGACCAATAACCAACCCTCAACCGACTCTCTTAAACTCCCCGACACGATCCCCCAACAATCTCCAACACCCGCCCCTCACAAACACATCGCCCGCTATCATCATCACCGACACCACCGTTATCAAACCCGGCCAATTCACCTTCTCACACGGCAATTCCAGCGCAAAAGAAATGATCAACTCCCCAACCTGTAAACAATGGCGACTTGATTCGGGAGTAATAGTTAAAATCCTCAGGCACTTCACCCCCATAGACGGGGCAACCCTGGACCTGGCTTTCGACAACCTGCCCTGTGAACTATCTGGTGAAGTGAAAATAAGCGGTATACCTTACAGTATGAAGATCAATGCGGGTTCTTACTTTACGTTAACAACAACAGACACAACTTACATATTCGCTGACCACAAGGATAAATTTCTAAAGTACTTCCTTTCAGGAGAATATCGGGGTGAGTAATTCTAATGCTCATTCACTTATCAACGTTTTAGTATTGATATTATAAGTAAAAGCTACAAATTCAACATCATCACAATAGTTATTGTAAGCCACAGCTTTTCCTGTTATGATATTGTCCTGGACACGCACGTCTTTAAAATCCCAGAAATAGATAGCGTCCGTGTGCCAATGTGAACTATCAGGTTCCACGATACAGAAACGACAATTCCCCTGTAAGACAATACGTCCGTTTTCCAATGGGAACGCTGCGTCATAATCCTCATCAAATGCTTCGATCGGGGTTGTTTTATCCGGATGCATGTTATAGGAAATACCACCTGCAATGACGAGTATATTTTCCGAATCTCTGAGGGAGAATACAGCATTAAATGAAGTGGCGCCACGGGCAAAGTTTCCTACCCAGTCCGTTCCGTCCGTTCTGAAGAATCTTACCGGAAAACCCGCGCCATAAAAAGGAACACCGTTTTCGGTAACAGCAATTGGCATAGGGCCATATGATGGCAGAAGGTCAAGTATCTCGTAGCGCATAAGGTACAGCGATAAAAATAGCCTGTATAGCGTCTTATTAACACCATACAGGCTCTAATGTATAAAAAGTCAGGTTATTTACCTTCTGAAGTCGCTAATTGCCATTCCGGACGGATAAAGTGACAGGTATACCCGAAAGGATGTTTCTGCAGGTAATCCTGGTGTTCTTCTTCTGCGTCCCAGAAATCAGATGCAGGTACTACTTCTGTTACGATCGGATTCTTATAGATACCGGCAGCATTCAGTTCTTTGATCAACTCAACCGCTGTCTGCTGTTGTGCCTCGTCCAGATAGAAGATGGCGGAACGGTAAGATGTACCGATATCATTACCCTGCCTGTTGCGGGTGGTAGGGTCGTGTATCTGGAAGAAGAATTCCAGCAATTTACGGTACGAAAGTTCATTCGGATCAAACTCAATCTTAATCCCTTCCGCATGACTACCATGGTTACGGTAGGTTGCGTTAGGCACCTCTCCCCCCGTATAACCTACTATAGTTTTGCTTACTCCGGGCAGTGCACGGATGAGCTCTTCTACACCCCAAAAACAACCACCGGCGAGTATTGCAGTTTGTATTGACATATAATCTATTTTGACTGTTAAGCGCATCTTTTGTGCCAGATAGTACTGGCCGTCATTTTAGCAGGAACAGCTGCCGGAAAGGGCTGTTTTGTCAGGGAATACCTATAACAACTCGATCGCCTCAGCGATCCGGCAGGCCTCTATAGAGTTCTTTACATGCAGTTTCTCCAGGATGTTCTGGCGGTGCCGGCTAACGGTGTTTATGCTGATGGATAGCTCGGTCGCTATTTCCTTGCTGCTTTTGCCGTTTCTGATCAGCTGCAACAATTCCTTTTCCCGGAAAGAGAGGATCTTGCTGAAGCGCTTGTTATCCGTAGTGATCACCTTTCCCGTACTCGTATTGACGATCATCCCCTGGTATTGGTCCCCGGCATGTGGATGACCGGCGAAATTATACAGACATAACGCCAGATTGATACTCCCGTTGCTATTACTATGCAGATAGAACATCCGGTGCTGGACAGGAACATAATCACCCTCAGCATCCTGCATCTGTAAGTAACTGTTCACCTGGTAGTCGCAACGTTCTGCGACAGGTACGCCGCCGACCAGATGGAAGAACTTCAGTTCAAGTAAATGCTTTTCCAGTAAATGCTCCGGTTTGATCCTGTTAAAGATCTCTCCCTCCCAGATGGAGTCGATCTCCTTCATTGCAGGATGCGCAGCAATGCCCAGTGCCGGGGCGATCTTACCTGTATGAATGTAGCTTTTGTTGTTCTGGAGATCACTTAAAACGCTGATGGCATTTTCAACCCGGGCATACATCGCAGCGATCGACTGGCAATATGCCAGTGCAGCCGCCGTATCCTGACCGGCAAAATTCTGTTGCAGCAGATTGGTATTGAGTTTCTCTAATACATTCATCTCTAAAGTATGGTTATTTTTAACCATTGTGCGATATCTGGCGGGACTCTACCTTTGCGAAGGTAACTATTAAACATGGTTATTTGTCTTTCAAAAACTTATAATATCTAATAAATGAAGAGAATCATTTTAGGGCTGCTCATGATTACCGGTATGCAGGCCGCTTCCGCGCAAACGCTTGAGAAAATGCAATGGTACAACGAACCTGCTGAATGGAAGATCAATAATAAAACATTTACCATGTTTGTTACGCCGCAAACGGATTACTGGCGTATTTCTCACTACGGATTTACCGTTGACGATGCGCCTTTCTATTACACCACCTATGGTGGTGAATTTGAAGTGAAAGTAAAACTCACCGGTAATTACAAAGCCAGATTTGATCAGATGGGACTGATGATCAGAACAGATCACCAGAACTATATCAAGAGCGGTGTGGAATTCGTAGACGGCAAACTCAATGTCAGCACCGTTGTAACACATACAACAAGCGACTGGAGCGTTACGCCGCTGGATAAAGTACCTCCTTTCATCTGGATCAAGGCCATCAGAAAACTGGACGCCGTAGAGTTCTACTATTCATTTGATGATAAGAACTATATCATGACGCGTAATGCGCCTTTGCAGGATAACCATCCGGTAATGGTGGGACTGATGGCAGCCTCTCCCGACGGACAAGGATTTGAAGCTAAATTTGAAGAGTTTACCGTGAAGCATCTCCCTGATCAGCGTCGTGTGATCTGGTTGAAGAATCACGCAGAATAATAAGAAATATCTACTCAGCATAATGAGTAAAGAAGCCGTCCAGCCACATTGCCGGACGGCTTCTTTTTTCCTCAATACCTTTTAAGGATGCGTGTATAACTTATACACCAGCGTACCGGAAGGTGGTACCCCGAATCCGCCATCAGTATATCCCAGCGCTACCAGCGTACCATTCACGGGATTGGTATCTGCATTACTCACAATTTCAGCATTCGCCAGTGTACTCCAGGCTACAAACTGACCGGAAGGGCTGTACCAGGCATAGTTCACGATGGCAGCCTGTACTTGTGGCTCCTGCTTTGGTGAAAATGAACTGAACAGCAATAAAAGCGTAAAAAGCGGCAGTGAAAGAAGGGCTTTCATGTTTTTCATGTGTAGTCATATTAACGATTAACAAATAGGGGGTATATCCTTTTAAAGATAACAAACAAATGATGAAAAGTCACTGCTTTTTATCCGCTTACTCAGGCATGAAAATGTTGCCTGCCCTAACCGTTTAATAGTCATTCATATCTATTAACATGCTCTTAGGATTTTTTGCAGTAACTTAAAGTGCAAAGGGACTAATAACCTAACATTTCCTGTACCGCCTTGAAAGCCATTCTGAAATATCTGCTTACCATATGGCTTATTGTGTTGTGTGTGTCTGTAAAGGCACAGCAGAAGGATTCATTGCCCGCCGGCAATGTATCAGGTATCACCTTTGATTCTACTCATAATGATGTACTGAAAAATGCGAGTATAACGATCTACAACCTTAGGAACGAACTGCTTGCATATGGTCTTAGTAATGCACAAGGTGAGTTCTCCCTTCCTAAATTACCCCTGGGACAAAGCTTCAAACTGGTCATCTCCTATCTTGGATATGCCACCTGGGCTAAAAACCTGCGCCTTGATACTGCCAATCCGGTCATCGATCTGCATTATGTCAATCTGCTGCCGGAAAATACGGCCCTGAATGAAGTCGTCGTGAGGGCTCCACCTCCCGTACGTATGAATGGCGATACACTGGAGTTTAACGCAGACGCTTTCGCCCTGGATAAAAATGCGGTCGCGGAAGAACTGCTGATCCGGCTGCCGGGTGTTGTCGTATGGTCAGATGGTACGATCACCGCCAATGGAAAGACGGTGTCCCGCGTCCTGGTAGATGGTAAACCGTTTTTTGGCAATGAAGCAGCCATTGCTACGCAGAACATCCCTAAAAACGCTATTGAAAAGATACAGGTCTATCAGAAGACCAGAAAAGAGGAGCAGGCCAATCCGCATGACTCCATTCCGGAAATAAATATCCAGCTGAAGGATGATATGCATGAGGGACATTTTGGTGAACTCTCTGCCGGCTATGGCTCCCGCAAGACCTATGAAAGCAGCATGAATATCAACTTCTTTTCTCCGCGTAACCAATGGGGCCTGTTTGGTATTGCCAATAATGTGAATAAAACAGCAGGCGGGATTACCGACCTGTTATTAAATAGTGCGTTTAAGAGCCTGAAAGGAGATATTGACAATCAGCCGGACTTTGGTAAAAGCGGTTTGAATCAGTCCCTGGGCGCCGGTGTATTCTATCACCACGACTTTAAATATGATGGTGGCAGACCCGCATTTATGCCTACCTCGATGGGGGCAGATTATTTTCTCAAAAGAGATAGAAATAACCACCTTACTGATATCAGTAGTCTGACCACCCTCGGACCAGATAGCGCCATCCTGCAGAAAAGCAATGTCACGGTCAAAGACAACCAGATCAACCAACAGCTGAATATTCACCAGATAGAGCTGCTTTCCGGAAAGAACGTAGAACTGGCCATAAAGCCTTCTCTTGCTTACACGACCTATGACAATGTAACAAGTAGCCATGCCAGCAGTTTTTCCACTAAAACCGGTTTGCAGAGCATGAGCAGTGTTGAATCTGAAAGCCATTCGAGGAATACGCACCTGGCTATCAATACAAGGTACTCGCACGACCTGGATAATAACACCTCTTTATCAATGGCCTATTCCATTGATTATAATCGTGACGAAAGCAACAGGTACAGTAAATCTATTTTTACCTCTTTTGCTGTTGCCAAAGACAATCAATACGTCGAGCGAAAGGCCCTTAATACAAAATCTGATGTGAGACACCGGATGGACGCTGCCTGGAGTAAACTGGCGCCACTGCTGTTCGGACGTGGTAATTTCCTTTCTACTGTACACATCGATGTGGAAAATGAATTGGAGTATTCCTCACAGGTTGCGGACAATATCGCCCTGGACAATGATACCACCGCAAAGAACTTTATACACGACCCCTATCTGACCTATCGCAGCAGATACCGGATCGTTAATGAAAATCCTGCTATCCGCCTGTCCCGGACCTTTGAACGTACACTGGAAGACAAATACACAAAGTCGCTGTCTGTTTACCTGAATCTGCAGGAGCAGTTCTTTATACAACAGAATACCTCTTCTCATGCCTTCCAGCAGTTTCAACGGAATTACCAGCGTTTCGTTCCATCAGTGAGTTTATCGTATGTAAATGAACAGTTGAACCGCTTCAGCAACAGCTATCATCTGGCCTTTAAGCGCTCCTTTGAATATGCGACTGTAGATATGTTATACCCTATTGTGGATAGCACCAATTTCTATTACCTGACAGCAGGCAATCCCGATCTGACGCCCGCAGAAACCAGGGAATTTAATTTCCGTTATAGTCACAACAGCAACCGCATTGAGTACGGGCTTGTAGTGACGGCCATTACTACTGATAATTTCTTTGCAGGTAGTTCCTATATCAACGAAAATGGTACCACCATCACCAAAGCGATCAACCTGGATGGCCGGCGTAGTATAGAGCTACGGGGAGAAGTGCAAAAGCCCCTGAAATTGAAAAATGGGGATCAACTACAGGTAATGGAGGAACTGTCCTTTATCAGGTCGCATAATCCGAATTACCTGGTGCGGAATAATGAGCAGCAGGATGTAATGAACATCTCTTATGCGAGTCAGCTGAAAAATAAGATCACGGTTTACTTTCTCCACCTGGATAAACTGGCCCTTAATCTCTCTCAGAATGCCCGTTATTACCTGTCAAAACAGCGCGGACTGAATGATGCCCTTGTCAGTTCTTACGAGTACAATACTACACTGAGCGGCGGTTATACACCTACCAAACGGTTTACCATCAGTAGTAATGTGACCAGTAATACGGTCGTATCATCCGCGGCCGAACCGGTTACCTTTACCATCTGGAACCTGAGCGCTGCCTACCGGCTCCTGCCGGGTAATAACCTGGAGCTGAAGTTTTCCGCACTGGACCTGCTGGGACAGAACCGGAGCATCAGTAACTATGGCAGCAATTACGTATTGACACAGGAGTCACATAATGTGCTGAAACAGTATTTTATGCTGACACTCACTTATTTTCCCCGGAAGTTCGGGAGCTGAAAAACTCCACAAATTCCGGCAGTATATCACTGCTCTTCCCTTTCAATACATACCCGTTTTTCTTCTCTTTCGCTATATCCGAAAAGTAGTTCTGGTTTGGGTTAATGTCTATGATCATGCCCTGTCGGCTTAATACTGTTTCTGTTATTCTTCTTGGCAGATTCGTAGCGCCGGAAGTACCCACGATCAGCAATAAACCGGTTTCTTTCGCTGTGCGGAGAGAACTGTCCAGCTTATAATGCTTTTCGTCATAGTATTCGTCAAACCATAATACGTGCGGACGCAGATAATTGCCGCATTTAGGGCATTTCAGCAGCGCAATATGTTCTGCTGTCAGCTCTTGTCCTTTTTCAAAATGAATGTCCGGAAAGGGGTAAAAATCCTTACTGCATTCGTCTCCACAGCGTGATTTATCCAATGTGCCATGGATAAAATAAGTCCTTTCCGGAGAGGACAATGCCTTCGTATGCAGACCATCTACATTCTGGGTGATCAGTTTAAAGCGATCGCCAAAAATGTCTTCCAGCTGTTTAATGGCAAAGTGGCCCACATTGGGCGCCGCCATTGAACAAATAGTATTACGGTAAAGGAACCATTTCCATACTTCCAGGGGTTTACGCCAGAACATTTCATAGGTACCCATATCCTGTGGGGTGTAGTTTTCAGAGCCTACTGTCCAGAAACCATCTTTATCTCTGAAAGTAGGGATGCCGCTATCGGCAGAAAGACCAGCGCCGGTTAATACGGTCAGTTTTCTTGGTGTAGACAGGAAACGTGCAAGGAGTTCCTGTAAGGACGGGTCTAAATAAGTCATCGTTTTGGGCTATTATGTTCAATCGGGATGTAAGGTAGAACAAAAATAAAAAAAAGACCACATCAGCTGATGCGGCCTTTTTTGATGACACCCTTTATATTTCCGGAGTACTTACTATGCAAGTTCCATTGCTCCTACTACTTTTTCAACCTGTTCCAGCACCGTCTGACGTAATGCTTTCACCAGTTCAGGGATGAAGTTACCATCTGCGGTATCTGTCAGCCATGGGTTCATGGTAGTGGAGATCAGAATATTCACTGGTTCATCATTATCTGTAGATAAACCCAGTCTTTCCTTATAGTTATTCACAAATGATTTACCATAAGAGTCATTGTCAAACTGTGACTGCGTAACATACATCGGTGTTTTAGACGGATGATCATGCTCGCCGGGAGATAGGCTCAGTGCCTGGAAGATGTTCAGGTTCAGTTCATTCAGTTTGTCTACGTCTTTGTTTAATACGCCGTTCTCTTTGAAGTTGAAGGTGTAGGTAATGATGATCTGATCACTGCCCAGTTCCGGTAACAGTTCTACAGCTGCTGCATTGGACATGATCTCTTCATTGGTTTTCGGAACGATCTCGTTTTTGATAAAGTCGTATTGCTCCTTTATTTTCTGCGGACCTTCACCATGTTTCTCTGCCGGCAGGCGCTGGAACGGCACAATGATAAACGGATCATCCGGTTCTGCCATCGTGATAAAGGCGCTATACAGGCGTTTACTGTTAAAGAGACATTTACCAAGTATCTGTCCGTAGCCACTCTGGTCCAGTGGAATGACCTGGTGACTCAGATAAGCAGCGGCTGCAGCGGCGCCTGGTTTAGAGCCTTCCAGTCCGTAGATGCCCACTGTAGGATCGATCCCACCATGATATACTACCGGTGCGGTAAAGGCTACCAGGTTACGCATAGCGCCGTTTTTATAACACAAGCCACCGGCAGGATAAGGAATATATCCTGCTTTATGCGGATCGATCGTAATAGAGTCGCATTCCTGAATATTCGCATACTGTTCGGTTACATAGTCATTCATCGTGAGCGTAGGCGTATACAATAATGCACGTTTAGACAGTACCTGGTGTTCCGGTTGTCTCAGGATAGCTGCAAAATAGCCACCCCATGCAGCATCACCGTGTATCACGAAGTTCAGTCCTTTTTGTCTGAACTCTTCTCTTACGGCCACGATGTCTTTTAGTGGGTCTACTGCACTTTCTTCCGTGCTGCCTATTACGGCTACCACCATCAATACCGGACTTTTCCTGTCCAGTGATTTTTGCAGTTCTTCTCTCAGACGACCGATATGCAGCCGCGCATTTTCATCTACATATACCTTGATCAGGTTATTGGCGCCCAGTCCTAATACAGCCGCTGATTTAGGCCAGGAATAGTGACAGGTGGAAGCCGCCATCATAGATGGGGACTGAATACCACTATCCAGGAATTTATTGATACCATCAAATCCGATGTTCTGGATACTGTAGTTGTCCAGTATCTGTGTGAGCAGATCGAGGTTGATGCCGAATTCAGATTGTAATCTGTCAGGAATACTTAATACTTCATCCACAGAGAGATTTAACAGGTCCCAGCTGCTGGCTGCACCGATCGTTGTGATCGTACCATTGGCGAGTGTGAGTTGCAGGGCACTGGCCTGGGACAGTTCAGGTGTATCCCTGATAGCGGCAGCGAGACTGATAGAATAATATTTCAGGTTACGGGCTGCCCACATGGCTTCATTGTTGGCAATAGACCCATCACAGGTAATATGTCCCCATGCTTTCGGAACGTTTGGATCATTATCAGTGATGTTGTAACCAAGCATTTTACACAGTTCATCGCCAACGATCATTTCCAGTACAGTAGTTACCGGAGAAGCTTCCGCTGCTACGTTGTTAGGATTGTACAGCATAGTGCCAAAGTAACCAACCATACTTGGAAGGGTCGTATCCCAGTTCATATGTGACTGCCAGCGATAGCTCCAGAAAGGTACAGAGCCTTTTAATTCTTCCAGTAGTACGTCCAGTTTATGTTGTAATACCCTTACGGTTTCCTGGTACTCCGGCGTCTGTTTCATCTCTTCTGTTACATACACCGGATCGTTAGGGTACAGGTTTTTACGGTCATTACAGTGATTGTCCAGCGCGCGCAGGATCAGGTGATGTAATAGCTCCGTATTTTCTGCTTTAGGGCCAAGGAACCAGCCGGCCAGATCATCAGAGCCAGTTCCTTTTACGCGTAGTTTTGAGAGAATATCGTTTTGTTGTTGTTGCAGCTGACGTGCAAAGAGTTTCTTCGAATTAGAAGGTTGTTTCATGATAGTGGTATTTTAAGTGGGGTAAATGAGTGCAACTATATACATTAATAAGTGTAGAATCCTTTCATGGCATGTTCTTCCATCGGTACATTCACAATTTCTGTATCGAAGAAGATATTGTCTCCTACCTGTAGTTCGTATACCTGCTGCTGTCCCTGGAAAGTGACTTTATGCGTGCCGGCAGACAAAGGAGGGTTTTCAGGCATGGGTGTACCCGGTATGCCGATGAAGCCTGCATTCGCAGAAATAGCCAGTTGATCTACAGGCAACCATGCAGGTACCTGGCTGAGTGAGAGAATATTGAGAAAGTCTTCTTCTTTTGTAAGATAGTGATCAAGGAAGGCTTCTTTCTCGTTACCGAAAATGATGTAGGTCATCTCTTCCGGATAAGGTATGCTGTAATCGAAATGACGTGCATATACAATACGCGTGATCGTCGTCTGCACATTATGGATAAGTGGTATATCCGTATTAGGGTCTTGCGGCATACCTCTGAAAATATCTGCCTGGAAGTTTTTGATCTTTCCCAGCATGACGTCAGGAATGGTGAAGAGATCAGTTTGCAGATTACCCAATACATAGAAGTTGCCTGGATTGGCTTGTCTGTCTGCAAGATATTGTGCGAGGGCATCCGCAGGAATGGTGATCTCCAGTGTTACCTGGTACATGTGATTCGGCATATTGAACATGGGCAGATGACAAACGTATAATGTCTCTGTTCCGTTCAGAATAAACCCATGTTGATCGGGTGTGTTTTGAATTGGATTTTTCATCACTCGGGGAATTAAAGTGTTTAGAGATGTTGTGATTGACAGGATAGCATTACATACACATTCCGGAGGGTGTTATACCGGTCATTACAAGCACAGTGATTAGTCAGGATGTATTATATCCCTTGTTGTGTAAGATTAGCAGCTAAAAAAGTAATTTCCGGCGACGGCCTGGTAGTAGATTTGTTTAAAGGTCCTTTGAGGTTGTCTGCACGACTAACGAATGTTCACAGTAACACAGTCAAGTTAAACTATATTTTGAACTCACAAAAATCTTTTTTAAGGTGGATAATGCTATATTAAATTAGACGGAGGGCGGCCTGTGATCAATCTCGCGTCTTTAGCAAAAAGAGAAAAATCGGTATAGCCATAGTCTTCACAATAGAACTGATAGCCTTCTTTTTTACATGCTTTAAGTGCATTCTTAAAATGAATGATCTGCTGACTGTATTTCGGCGTGCATCCAACATATTACTTCCAGTACCCTTAAAGAGACATGTTGTGTACCTGTTACCGTGATGTTGTCATTCATACGGCAAAAATGCATCCCGATATAGGCAACACTTGTGTAAGAATCTTCCAATATTGATAAAGTCTTAACAATAAAGACTACATCATGATAAGAATAATTCGAATATTTCCTTTAATTTTCGCCCATAATTCATTTTAAATGCGAAACCAGCTTATCACAATGGCAGCATGCCTGTCAATTTTCTCATTCACTGCCTGCCAGCAGTCCCAAAACGCAGAGAATGCGCAGAATGACACTACCCAACAAGCAGCACCTGACACGACTGCTACTGTAGCGGAAACACCAGCAGCAGACACCAGCGCTGCAGCAGCCCTGACAACCGTAATGTCTGCCCCTGAAAAAGTAAAAGCAGGCGCTCCGATCATGGTGAAATTTACCGTAACTAACAATTCCGATAAGGAAGCTGAGTTCTGTAAATGGCACACACCATTCGAAGAGAAATTCCTGAATTCCTTCTTCGACATCCAGGACAGCAAAGGCGAGTCCGTACAGTACCAGGGTGTAATGGCAAAAAGGATTATGCCTCCTCCGGCGGAATCTTTCATTAAAGTACCTGCAAAAGGAACTGTATCTGCTGAGATCGACCTGACAAAAGGTTACAAGATCGCAGCTCCTGGTACTTACAAAGTTGCTTACCAGGGCGACGGTATCAGTGGTCTGAAGAATGTAAACACAGTATCTGTGACTGTCGAGTAATTGATCTTACTGATATAAGGAAAAGGGGGCGTTCGTCATATGATGAACGCCCCTTTCTACATTTGTGTCCTGCACATAATTCGCTATAATAAACTGTCAATAAATTATATTTTCGTTCTTTTCCGGCGAACAACCCGTCTATCTTTCATCTTCTAAGAACGTAATATGAAGATCACAGCTATTATTCCACTATTTGTTATGGGCTTCTCCTGCGTCGTTACAGGTCAGACGAGGAAGAATGCCACACAGGTCCAACAGTACATTGCCAATCGTGCTCCACTGCAGGAAAAACCTTACATCGAACTACCTCTTGGTTCTATTGAACCACAGGGATGGTTACGCACGATGCTTGTTAATCAGAAAAACGGCGCTACCGGACAACTTGATAAGTTGTACCCCCTGGTCATGAATCACAGAAATGGCTGGCTGGGTGGTGATGGCGACCAATGGGAACGTGGTCCTTACTGGATCGATGGTTTATTACCATTGGCCTACATCCTGAAAGACACTGCCCTCATTGCTAAAGTAAAGCCCTGGATAGAATGGTCGATCAACAGTCAACAGCCGGATGGCTACTTCGGTCCTGCTACAGATTATCCCGCAGAACCAGGTCTGCAACGGGATAATAGCCGCGACTGGTGGCCTAAAATGGTCATGCTGAAGGTATTGAAGCAGTATTACTCCGCTACTGGCGACAAGCGCGTTATTACCCTGCTGACCAACTATTTTCGCTATCAGCTGAACGAACTGCCGAAACATCCGCTTGACCACTGGTCTTTCTGGGGAAAGTACCGGGGTGGCGATAATCTGATGGTCGTTTACTGGTTGTATAACATCACCGGAGATAAATTCCTGCTGGACCTCGCGGAAGTGGTACACAAGCAGACCTTCGACTATACCGAAGCTTTCCTGCACGGTGATCTGCTACGAAGACCATTCAGCATTCATGGTGTTAACCTGGCACAGGGCATCAAAGAACCGGGTATCTATTATCAGCAACATCCAGAGAAGAAATACCTGGAAGCCTTGCAGACCGGCTTCAAAGACCTCCGCTTTTATAACGGGATGGCGCATGGTCTGTATGGAGGTGATGAAGCCCTGCACGGTAACAATCCTACGCAGGGTTCAGAGTTGTGTACAGCCGTAGAAATGATGTTTTCCCTGGAAAGCATTCTGGAGATCACCGGAGATGTCGCCTATGCCGATCACCTGGAGAAGATCGCATTCAACGCATTACCTGCACAGGTCTTTGAAAACTTCATAGACCGTCAGTATTTCCAGCAGGCCAACCAGGTAATGGCGACCCGCTATGTGCGTAACTTTGATCAGAACCATGCCGGCACGGACGTTTGTTATGGTCTGCTGACAGGTTATCCCTGCTGTACTTCCAATATGCACCAGGGCTGGCCAAAGTTCACGCAAAACCTCTGGTACGCTACGGCAGACAAAGGGATTGCCGCACTGGTATATGCACCAAGCACTGTCACTACTTATGTAGGCGACCAGACGCCGGTATCTTTTAAAGAAGAAACAGCCTATCCATTCGGAGAATCCGTTCGTTTTATTTTTTCTGCCAATAAGAAGACAGCTGCTGTTTCCTTCCCATTCCATCTGCGTGTGCCTGCCTGGTGTAAACAGGCAACTATCAAAGTGAATGGACAGGTATTCCAGCAGTCGCCAGGTAACCAGATCGTAAAAATAAACCGTAGCTGGAAGTCAGGAGACATCGTTGAATTGATACTTCCGATGCATATTTCACAAAGCAGGTGGTACGAAAATTCTGTGTCTGTAGAACGTGGTCCGGTGACCTATGCGCTGAAAATGGGCGAGTCTATTAAGAAAGTAGCAGTGGATAAAGAAGCGGTAGCATTTGGCAATACCTATTACGAAGTACATCCTACCACACCATGGAACTATGCCCTGTTAGAGGTGCCGGAAGATCAGCTGCAACAATGGTATGCAGTAGAGAAGAAGGACAGCCTTGTGAGCTATCCATGGGATCAGGAGCATGCGCCTGTCCTGATCCGTACGAAAGCAAAACGTATTCCTTCCTGGAGTATCTATAATGAAATGACCGGTCCTGTTCCGTTCTCAATGATGTGGGGACTGGAAACTACAGCGGCAGAAGAAATTACATTGATCCCATATGGTTGTACCAAACTGCGTGTGTCGCAGTTCCCGATGGTATGGCGGTAATAAAATACATTATAAAAGAGGGGCTGTCGGTTGTATGCCGGACAGCCCCTTTTCAGTTTTAAACCATAATACGTTATCATTATACAGACACTCGCCTTAACTAGATAGTACCGATCTGTTTGGTATTACCGAAGTCACAGGCGCTGCAACCATCCTGTCCGAACGGACCATCTGTACCAGAGCAAGCAGGGAAATTCCAGTAAGACCTGTCGCGGAACAAAGGCCCTTTACCAGGATCACCCCAGTTACCGCTGAAGTTAAACTCAAATGCGCCACAGCTCATCTGTACCAGTCTGTTGCCAGTCAGCACTTCATCCTGCGTCCCATTCGGGTTTCTGTAATCGCCCCAGTAAGCGCACTCATAACCTGGTAATGTGATAGAGCTGCCGAAGTGGTACATGCCATGTGCAAATTTACCTACCCATGCCTGTACTCTTGTTCCAGCTGCTTTACTTCTGTAGTCTTTGGTATAATAACCACCGTGCTGGAAGTAAGTAACAGAAATGATACGCTGTGTAGATTGTCTGAATTGGATAACAACGTGCTCCAGGTCATAGTCATGTCCACCCAGGTTAGAGAAACAGTTCTCCTGGCGTTTGTAAGCCCACCAGTAGTCGATGAAAATTCTGTCAGCATCGCTTGGGTGTACCTGTACATCGAAATAGGTTGGGAAATCTTTTGATCTTGGAACTGTTCTTTCTACCAGTACCAGCTTACCGCCACATACTGCGGAAGAAGGATCAGAACTGGCGAAAATGTTTTCTACAGTAGTCGGATAATCTGGTGACGCACGGTCAAATTTGATCAATGGAGCAAACTGTGTTGCCCATGCCTGAGCGGTGGTGCCGCTTACCTTCGTGGAACTTTCAGAACAGGCGCATGGAGCGACAGCTGCGACAGCAGCTACTTCTGTTTCGTTCTTCATTTTTGGCGCCATTTCTTCGTCAGCTTTCTGACATTGTGTTAATAGTAATAAGCTACAGCAGCTTAACAGGAAGAGGGTTGTTTTTTTCATTTATTATAGGTTTTTAAGGAAAAACGTGGATGGTGATAACTGTCGTTCTGCTGCAATACCGGGTCAAGGATACTTATTTTCTCCGCATTTCAACTGCTGTTAAAATGCTTAAGTACTGTATGGAATTTTTTATACAGTGTTAAGCGATTCGCATGCCTTATAAGGTTATACAATGATGCTATAAGGTGAAACGGGCGGGAGCAAAAATATAAAAGGGTTTGAGAGTATATGTTATGGGAACATTAACAAAATGTCATCTTTATTTGTGGTGCCGACGTTGAAAAATAAGAAAGCCGCCTCGCTTTAGGCGGGACGGCTTTCAGTGAAAAGCAGTTATTACAGGTAGATCGCTACCTTATACAGATACCATCCCTTGCCCAGTTTTCTTACCATCATCACTTTATCAGGCCGTAGTTCGGGCAGATATTTCTCATCTGGTGTATACAGATAGCCTACCTGATCATAAAGAATATGGAAGTCGATACATTCTTTGGGAAGAAATCCTCCTGTGCTGATGTTGCTGATCAGTAAAGGGCGGTATGCCGGTGTTTTTGTATTGACTAATGAGTTGTATTCATCATGCGGTTGCTGAAGCGCCTGTTTGGCGGCTGCCAGCAGACTGTCAAACGCAGGACGGTATTTATTGAAATGTGCGATCAGGGTGTCGTCAGGCGCTAGTTTCAACTGCAGACTATTGACAATAAAATCAAACTCCTCCCTGGTTTTATATTCCGGATCAGTATACTGTTGCGCTTCCCGTAAAGTGCTGTCAATGGCTGCCGGAGATAATGCCTGCATAGCCCGTAGTTTTCTTACGTGGAGTTGTGCCAGTGTCGGCGTGCCGATGCCGGATAGTTTCCAGCTACCGCTGTCTTTTGTGAAAAAGAGGTATTTATCGATGATCAGATTGCCTTGTCTGAGGTTGAGGGCTACGGTACTATTTTCACCACGCTGTTGTAAGAGTAGAAAGGACCGCTGCATATCAACGGGAAGATCACGTCCGCTGGGACTACCACGATAGTCACCGGTACTATGGGCATTGATGAATTTTTCATCTGCATTCACCTGAAACATCTTTTTGGCGACCATAACAGGTTGAAGTGGAGGTTGGGCACAGGCGCTGAGTAATATCAGCAGGATAACCGGAAGTTTGTTCATCATCGCGGCAAGTTAGGAAAATATCAGCCTGGTTTTGTATTATGTGATCAGTTCACGTTAATAACCCATGAAAAACTTAATCCTATTACTGCTACTACTTTGTTTTGGTGCATTTATGCCTTCTCCGCCTGATAAATCTATTATTGCGGTATTGCGTAAGCAGGTGCTGGCAGAAGCTGACTGGGCCTTACAGCAGTCCCCGGAAACGGTAACGGCACAAAGCTGTGTACGTAGCGCCGGTGGCAAACATGATTTTTATTCGGAAGGTGATTACTGGTGGCCGGTAGCTGGTCAGCCGGACAGTCCCTATGTGCAAAGGGACGGTATGACCAACCCGGATAACTTTGTTGCACACCGGCTGGCCATGATACGCTTTAGCCGTATTATCGGGGCACTGGCTTCCGCTTACCGCATTACCAAAGACCAGCGATATGTTACTGCTGCACAGGTACACCTGAAAGCCTGGTTTACCGATACGGCTACCCTCATGCATCCCAATCTGTTATATGCACAGGCTATAAAAGGGCGTTTCACCGGTAGGGGGATCGGTATCATCGATACGGTCCATTTGATGGAAGTGGCGCAGGGCGTATTAGTGATGCAGGAAGCGGCTGTTTTCGATAAAACCTTACTGGAAGGCATCAGGCGTTGGTTCGGGAATTATCTGCAATGGCTGACCAGCCATGCCTACGGAAAGGATGAAATGAACGCAAAGAACAACCATGGCACCTGCTGGGTGATGCAGGTGGCCAGTTTTGCCCGGTTGACCGGAGATACTGTTTTATTACAGTTTTGCCGGAAAAGGTACCAGGAAGTCCTTTTACCCGATCAGATGGCTGCCGATGGAAGTTTCCCCAGGGAATTAGCCAGAACGAAGCCCTATGGGTATTCCCTTTTTAACCTGGATGCCATGGTGACGATATGCCAGATACTCTCCGATGCAGATCACCCCCTCTGGACGTATCAGCTGCCCGATGGCAGGACGGTCCGTAAGGGGATCGAGTTCCTGTACCCCTATGTGGCAGACAAGCGTAAATGGCCTGAAAAGCCCGATGTAATGTATTGGGAGGAATGGCCGGTAGCGCATCCGTTTCTGGTATTTGGTGCAAATATCTGGCGGCAAAAGGCCTGGTTGGATACATGGAAGAAACTGGACCATCAACCTTCCAATGCGGAAGTGGTGAGAAATTTACCGATCAGACATCCATTGATATGGTTATAGCGGATAATTATTATATCTGGTCATATAGTATGCGGGTATGATCATTTAATAGGCTTTCTACTATAGTTATACTATAGTCATTTTACGTTGGTGTTACGATCAAAAGGTAGCATTAAGGAAGGATATGTATAGTCTGAGTATAGTTATAGAAGAAGATTACCGGGCTGTTTCATTGACATTTATCAACGAAATTAACCAATATAAGTCAATGGCCCAAAGGCCTGATATGATGCAATTTTGTGTTGTAAACAAAACAAAAAATCAACAACAAAAATATTGCAATCATGAAAAAGATAATACTGATCACAGGCACAAGCACCGGTTTTGGTAAATTAATGACCCTTAGTCTGGCAAAGGCAGGACACACCGTTATCGCTGCGATGAGAGGTGTAACAGACAGGAACGCTGCAGCAGCAAAAGAACTGAGTGAAGTACCTAATGTAGATGTAGTCGAACTGGACGTAACAGACGATGCTTCTGTGAGGAATGCGGTGGCTACTGTACTGGCGAAATATGGTAAAATAGATGTACTCGTAAATAACGCAGCCGTATCTGGTTTCGGATTACTGGAGTCCTGGTCCATCGATCAGATCAAAAAGATGGAAGACGTGAACGTATACGGTGTGATCCGCACTTATCAGGCTGTATTACCATCCATGCGGAAAGAAAAGAACGGATTGATCATCAACCTCACTTCAGGCGCCAGCGGATTTACATTGCCATTTATGGTGCCTTACCTGATGGGTAAGTTTGCCGTAGAAACGATCACTGAAGGTGCACAGCATGAATTAAAACAGTATGGTATCGAAAACGTATCTATACAACCAGGTGTGTACCCGACAGAGATGAATAACGGAGGCAAGGCAGGCGTGCATGCAGATAAGGAGAACATTACAGCTGAATACGGAGAACCGGCACAGCAATTATTCGGTGCTATCGGTACAGCTTTATTCGGTAAAATGGCGGAGTTTAACATGGACCCGCAGGTAATTGCCGATGGTGTACTGGCACTGGTTAATATGGAAAAAGGCACTCGTCCGCTGCGTTATCCGCTGGATGCGATCGCACAGGGAACAGACAAAGAATTTGTTGAAGCCAGAGCCGCGATCAAGGAAAAATGGACTGCCAGTTACGGTCTTTCTCTTTAATAAAATTAAGCGTATATCATTCAATCAGTTAGTGTGAAAGTCAACCATGTGTTAAAGCAATAGCTTGTATTGATTGATTTTTATATCGAAATTCTTCGTACATTTGTACACGATTTTTAAAAGCATTAATCACAATGACAAACATTCTTACATATCAATCAGCGTTCAACGCAAATACTGCAATAAGGGCAGTAATTGCTAGCACCTGTATTGTCTTTATTAAGAACGGGGAGGCAAATCCTTACCCGGATGTAAGAGGTTAATTATTGTGTCTGGATATTCTTCAGAGGCCTCTTCACCCGAAGAGGCCTTTTTATTTTGTCTCCCCATTCTCCCACTATTTACAGTTCATTAATAACATTATTTATAACAAGCAATATGAAAGCTATTATCAAAACATTGACTCTTTTATTTAAACCGCTAGTCCGGTAACGTCAGTGCTTTGCATATTGCGAGAAGCCTTCCGTTACCAGAACGGAAGGCTTTTTTATTTGGCTTTAAAATCAACAACAATGAAACGATTGGATAACTTCAGAAATATAGGGATCATGGCGCATGTCGATGCAGGTAAAACGACCGTTACTGAACGCATGCTTTATTATACAGGACTTACACACAAGCTGGGTAGCGTAGATGAAGGAAATACAGTGATGGACAGCGATCCGCAGGAAGAAAAAAGAGGTATTACCATCTCTTCTGCTGCGATCACTACCTATTGGCAATTAGATAATAATAAGTATCAGGTGAATATCATTGATACACCGGGCCACATTGACTTCACTGCTGAAGTAGAACGCTCCCTGCGTGTACTGGATGGTGCTATTGCTGTATTCTGTGCGAAATCAGGTGTGCAGCCGCAATCTGAAACAGTATGGCAACAGGCGAACCGTTATCATGTACCCCGTATTATTATGATCAATAAGATGGACAGACAAGGTGCTGACTTTCGTCGCGTAGTGAAAGAGATACGTGATATGTTACACGCGAATGCCGTACCTGTGCAGATACCTATTGGTGCTGAGGATGATTTCTCTGGTGTGATTGACCTGATCACCATGCAGGCATACGTCTGGAATGGTGATGATGGTAAGTCTTATACCATTACTGATATCCCTGCGCATATGCAGGAAGAAGCCATGCAGGCCCGTGTGGCGTTGCTGGAAGAACTGTCTTTGTATGATGAAGTGATTTTCGAAAACTATACGAATGATCCGGCTACCGTAGCTGCAGAGGATATCTATCGTGTCTTACGTCAGACTACCTTACAGATGCAGGTGATACCTGTACTGGCAGGAGCCGCTTATCGTAATAAGGGCGTACAGCCTTTACTGGATGCCGTTGTGCGTTATCTGCCTGCACCAGTTGATATGCCGCAGATACATGCCGTGGATGCTGAAACAGAAGACAGCAAGCTGCTGACAGCTGCTGAGGAAAGTCCGTTTGCTGCCCTGGCATTTAAGATCATCTCTGATGACTATGCCGGTAAACTGACAATGGTCAGGGTGTATTCCGGTGTATTGCGTACTGGTGACTCCGTGTGGAACAGTCGTACGGGTAAACATGTGCGTATCAGTCGCCTGATGCGTATCATGTCCGATAAATATGAAACTGCGGATGCGATCACTGCTGGTGATATTGGCGCGGTCGTGGGATTGAAAGACGTTCGCACAGGTGATACTTTATCTGATCCTGACCAGCCAGTGTTACTTGAAAAGATCAGTTTCCCTGAACCAATGATCGGATATGCGATCGAGGCGAAAGTGGCGAAAGATGTGAGTAAGTTGAGTGAGGCCCTGTCTAAACTGGTGGAAGAAGACCCTACGCTGAGTGTCAGTGTAGATCCCGCTTCCGGTCAGACCATCCTGAAAGGTATGGGTGAACTGCACCTGGAAGTGGTGCTGGAGAAACTGACGAGCAACTACCATGTTGAGATCAGTAAAGGTCAGCCGCAGATCGCGTACAAGGAACTGTTCACGCAGGCGATCGAACACAAGGAAGTGTATAGTAAGCAGAATGGTGGTTCCGGTAGTTTCGCAGAGATCGTGTTTGAATTGTCTCCACGCGAAGATGGACAGGCAGGTCTTGAATTTGTGAATGAAGTGACGGGTGGAGCGATCCCACGTGAATTCATTCCTTCTGTGAAGAAAGGATTTGAAGAAGCGATGAAGACCGGTGCGCTGGCTGGTTATCCGGTACAATCTATGAAAGTACGTTTACTGGACGGGTCTGTCCATGTGAAAGACTCCCACGCGCAGGACTTTGAACATGCTGCGATCCTGGGCTTCCGTCATGCGGCGAAAAAAGCTGCTCCCCGTTTACTGGAGCCTTTCATGAGCGTAGAAGTGACATTGCCGGAAGAACATACCGGCGTTATCACCGGTGATCTGAACAGACGCCGTGGTGTGATCAAAGGAGTGGAAATGAAAGCGAGTGCCCAGTATATTAAGGCTGAAGCGCCTTTATCTGATCTGTTTGGATATGTGAACACCCTGCGTGCGCTGTCATCCGGCAGGGCCGCTGCTTCTGTCACCTTCCAGGATTATCAGCTGGTACCTAATAACATTGCCGGTAAAGTGCTGGCAACGATCTGATAAAGATAAAAGGCAGTTCACCTTGCGGTGGACTGCCTTTTATCTTTACCGCTATCTGGTTTATTTCTGCAAAACCATGATATTATTCATCATGAAGGCGTCTCCACCTTCTGCAATGATGTTGTATACCGGTTGTTTTCCACCAGCAGATTCCGTTTTATTAACGACAGTATATGTGACGAGTGTTTTGGTGTGTGCATCCATGCAAAGGAGCTGATCACCGGTAGTTACCGATCCCATTTGTTTTTTACCTGCTACGGTCAGTACAGGATGATTCGGCGTAGCCTGCAGTACTTTATTTGATAACAATACTTCATGCATGCCGCCTATATTGCTTTCTGTGGCATGTATGACCAGCAGGCGCGTGATGGCATAGTTCTCAGCGGTATGTTGCACCAGTTCTTTTACCCGGATAGTGCTCGTTTTATGCGTATTTGCATCCGGACTGATGATCTCATCGCCCGGACGGATATCACGTAAGGCTTTCTGTGCGCCATTGGCCAGGTTGACCAGCTGATCGCCAGGGAAACAGATATCAGTGCCATAGGTACCTGCTTCTTCTTTCACATCTTTACCGGCATTCATGGACTTGTACAACTGGTAACTGAATTCTTTTGACAGCACGTACGAGAGTTTCAATACATAGTTCTTTTCCACTTTGTCAGTTGCGTGAATATCTTCAAAGTATTGATTCCAGATATCAGGATTACTATTGAACAAAGGCATGACGGCGGTGTATAACTTTCCGGCTTCATTGGTGTAGAAGATGACGGTCGCAATATCCAGCATGCTGTCTTTCGCGACGAGCCGATAGAGGTCAATTCTTTTCTTCTGACCGTCATCGCCGGTAATGAGATAGGGTTTACGCATCTCATAGCGGTCCAGTACGTATTCATTGTTGAACTTGACGTAGGTGTCGTTATCGAGGTCTTTTACGGTAAATGATTTTGCTTTTACATATTCCGCCATGGTCATGGGACGGGATTGCGCCAGCAATTGTAGTACGAGAAAGGAGCAAAGTAATGTCAGCAGATATTTTTTCATACAATGATTTTGTTAAGATAATTCCTTGAATGCGGCTGCGAATGCCTGCATTTCATCCATCCGGCCGATACTGATCCTACACCAGTGGTTGTTATTCATCTTCCAGTTGCGCAGGCCTACGCTCCGTTTCATCATTTCTTCCTGGAAGCGTTCACCGTCCATTTTGAGAGGGAACATGACGAAGTTGGTAGCCGACGGGATGTATGAATACCCTTCTGCTTTCAATACTTCGTACAGGAACTTTTTGCTTTCATTGGTCTTTGCTACGACTTCCTGCATATAGGCTTTGTCCTGATAACTGGCCAGTGCGCCGCTGATAGCAGGTGCAGAAAGCGCTGCCCAGCTACAGGAGGTATTAGGCTGTAATCTGGCAATGATAGCTGGCGGAGCGACGATATAGCCGATACGCAGGCCGGCCAGACCGTATACTTTAGAGAAGGTACGGGCGACGATGATGTTCTGTCCCTTCTTCACATTGCCGATGAGCGTGGTGCTATCTGCATCCGGCAGGTAATCGATGTAAGCCTCATCAACGAATACGGTGGCTTTCTGGGATACTCTTTCGCAGAATGCCTTGAGTTTATCTTTATCAACGATGGTGCCGGTCGGATTGTTTGGATTACAGATGTAAACAAGTTTTGTGTCAGATGTGATCGCCTGTTCCATGGCGTCCAGGTCGTGTGTATAGTCCTTTGTCAAAGGGACCTTTATCCATTTGGCGTTGACCTTTTCACAGCGCGTAGGCAGATCGTCGTAAGTAGGATCGGCAGTGACGATGTTGCCGCCACTTCCTAACAGACTTACGGCCGTACCGAGCAATAGTGGAGAGGAACCGGAGCTGATCATGAGCATATCAGGCGTGATACCTTCATAGGCACAGATCTTTGCTTCCAGTTCGGGGATCAGTCTGATGGGATATTGATAGCTGGTCGTTACGGCCTCCATAATGGCCTTTTTAGCGGCCGGGGAAGGCCCGAAAGGATTTTCATTGGCAAAGAGCCGTGCTTTCAGATTTACCGGCAATTTGGGCGAAATGGTGAAGTCTGTGGCATAAGCAGTGCTATTGCTGGCGACAGGTGCTGCCTGCAGCCGGCTGAGGACTGGCGGAAGCAAGGTGAATCCCCCGGTAAACAGCGCTGTTGTTTTCAGCCAGTTACGTCTGTTCATGGAGTTGGTGGTACTCATAGCAATTCGTTTTGGTTGTAAAGAATATCTATACGTCAGCTGCCGGTGGCAGTGGGATAGGAAATACGTTGATCTGTTACGCGTGCGTGTATATCAGCTACCGTCCTTCTGGCCGATTCGAATGCACCTGCCATCCAGGCATTGAGGTAGGTGGTATGTTCACCTGCGAAGTATACCTGTTTGTCAGGTCGTAATAAACTTTTATAGTGCGTCTGCCGGGTGGCGCCTGTATATAGACCCCATCCGCCCATGCTATAAGGCGTCTTATGCCAGCTGACGGAAAAGGAGTTTTCAAACTCCTTCGGATACTGGGGGTGTATCAGGCTACCTTTTTCCATGGCCAGTTTTTCCCTTTCTGCGTGCGTCATGTTCCCTACCCGTTTCGCCTTATCATGGAAATTGTAGTAGCCCAGCAGGATACCCTTTTTACTGAGGTAGTCGTAAGAGGGATAAAATATCTGAGTGAGTTCGTTATTGGTATGGGTGATGCCGCCGAATATCTGTTCATCTTCTTCCCAGAACCTTCTTTTGAACTGCATACCGATCTTTCCGGTGACCATGTAAGGTACATAGTCGATGGCCCGGCTCACGTCAGAAGAGAAGTTATGCCTGATATTGCTTAACACAGGGAGTGGCAGGGTACAGATACAGAGGTCTGCCTGAATGGCTCCCTCGCCTTTTTTATCCTTATAAAGCACTTTGACCCCTTCCGGCAGATTAAGAATATCCGTCACTTCACAGTTGTACCGGATCATTTTGCCCAGTCGTTGTTCAAACGCTTTGGATATATTGTCCATACCACCGACGGCCTGGAACATGGTCATCTGGAGCTCATACGTATATTCTGCCACGTTATAGAAGTCCGGGTCAGCCAGTCCGGAGGAAATGATATCCGCCAGTTTATGCGGATCGCCTATTTTTCCGGGTTTATCCCCTGCGCCAGGTTGTTCAGTAAAGCCTCTTCTGTCGGAGGCCTTGTAGAGTTTGTCTATGTCAAGCCCGCCTTCGGCCCGGAGGTATTCCAGTATTTTGCGGGTGTCTTCTTTGGAAAGCGCTGTATCGATCTTTTGCTGGTCCACTGCTTTGGCGAGAAGTTCCATTGTATAACCACGGAGGTCATTATGGATTTCCCGGGCCCTGATCTTTTTATTGGACAAGGGGCCTTTGCCTTCGGCGAAGAGGTAAGTAGCCTCGTTCACGTTATTGTATACCTGTATAGGCACCTGTAGTTCCCGGCAATAGTGCATGGTCAGTTCATGATGATGCGGAATGCGGGAGGGGCCGGCATTAAAGTACATGCCTTCGTCAAACCGGGCGGTTTGCGGAGTGATATCTGTTTCCTGGTGGACGGTCCCTTTCCGGATACTCCAGCATCTGCCACCAGCCCTGTTCCTTGCTTCGAGCAGGGTACACTGATAGCCCAGTTTTGTGAGTTCGTAAGCGGCTGTAAGTCCGGCGAGGCCTGCGCCGAGGATAACAATACGTTTCCCGTTTCCCGTGCCCTTTAGTGCGAAGGCGTGGGCTGGTGCGGGAGGCAGCATTCCTAAAGCCAGCATAGCGGGATAGGCGGCCGCGACTTTCCCTGTTTGGGATAAGAAGGCTCTTCTTGATATTGACATCTGGTTGATATATGAAAAAATATGAATACTTCGCTTCCTTCTCTAATTTAAAAAGATTTGTTGACTGAATGATGAATTTATTCAAATGGTATAATAAATAATATGTATATAATTTATATATCTTGCGGAACAATACAGCTATATCGACTATGGGCTTTTTCGCTAATCTATTTGGCCTTCGAAACAACAGGAGTAAGCGGGCAGTTCCCGCGTCAGCATTGACAGACATCGACATTTTTGACAAAGAGTTCCTCGCTGCAGCTTCCCGTTACACAAGCCGGCCCAAGGGGGAAATGAACATGCGGGTACGTTCCGAAGAGACAAACGAAGTGATTCCCTTCGCGCTGGCCTTCCCGGAAGCATTTGAAGAATGGAAACAGGTAAAATCAATTTGGGACAAAAGGGGGATCATTTACAAGGTACTGGACAACTCCATTGGAGAGTCACTGAAGCTCTGGCAGGTAATTGAGCGTTATAATATCGACCGCTATCCGGAGCACGCACTTAAGATTGCGGCAGAACATGCCACAGGACCAGACCTGACTGACGCCAATTTCCATATGGCGGTGGCCAGGGCTTATTTTATCCTGACCAGGTATAAAGAGGCCCAGGAAAGAGCTGAAAAGGCGCTTAGTCTGGCGCCTAATCATATGAAAGCGAAAATCCTGCTGGGAGATATCTGGCACCATACCCACCAACAGGAACGGGCCCACGATATGTATAATGAGGTGTTGAAGATCAAATTGACGAGTGATACCAGAAAGTCGCTGACCATTCACGAACTGGTGGGGTTTGACAATGATCTTGTGCATTCCCCGGTATATGCGGTGGGCATGCTGAGAGGCGACACTGCTGTTACGGAGTCACTCTGGGATAGTATTGCCTGTGAATTCTATCATTATCCACATTTCCGTTCTGCGCACGCCACTTATCTTGTGCAGAAAGGTGATTATATGAAAGCCTTCGCCAAATTCATGACCCTTAGCCGGGAAATGCCCTGGTTCAAAGAAGGGGTGATTAATACTTATAGTCTGATGCAGCAGTTGGGGCTTGAACCACAGATGACAGAGGATAAAATGCGGCTGGAGGAAATTATCCGCAAGGAACACTGGACAGTGTAACAAATGTATAAAGAAATAAAAAAGAAGCCTGATCTGTACAGACCAGGCTTTCATCCAGGAACTACCAATGCTTATCGGGTAAGACCTTTATTGTTTCACCACTCTTAATGTTTCATTGTTGCCGTTCCGTTCTACACGGATAAAATAAACAGCTTTCACCAGTCTGCTACAGTCAACATTGAGCTGATTATGACCAGCAGGATAAAGCTGATTGCTCACGTTGTTGATCAATGCGCCATTTGCATCAAATATCCTTACTGCTACCCTAGTTTCCTTCCTGTTATAAAAGCTGATAGTGGCATTGTTCACTACAGGGTTCGGATAGACCTTTGCTGCTTCACTGATGACAGCCACCTCCTCTGATCCGTGTTGATAGGACAGTGTGTTAAGCAGCGAACTACCGCAGGTACCCGCAGCAGGACTATTGCCTGTTACTTCCAGCCAGTCGATAACTGCAAACTCCGTTGAAGCCGTGGTCTCTATACGCACCGTATTCGTACCGGCAGCCAGGGTTGCTGTTACAGCGGCTGTGGTTGTCCAGGACGTCCATGCGCTTGTTTTAGGGAATGATACGCTGGATACAGCCGTGTTGCCGTTTACCAGTAATCTTGCCGTAGTAGAGACGTTCGCTCCACCGTTGGAATATCTCCATACGAAGGAATAAGTACCGGCAGCAGGCACTGTAATGCTGTAATTCACGCCTTTGGAAGCGGAGTTGGACAGGTTGATATAGTAACCGCCATCGGCGCCGCTATAGCTGTTCTGACGACTACCATCAGCGCCACAATAACCACCGGTTGTAGTTGCTGCATCGTCGATGCGTAGCGTATTACCCCCGCCACCGCCATTATTGGCTGTAAAGCTGGCAGTGACGGCCAGGTTGCTGTTCATGGTTACTGTTGTGTTAGCAGATGTGCCACTGGCTGCGCCACTCCATCCGGAGAAGGTGTAGCCGCTCGCAGGAACTGCTGTAAGGGTGACTACCGTACCTGCTGTATAAGAGGATGCGTTCGGACTGGCCGTAACACTACCACCGGTAGCAGGGGATGTTGAGAGGCTCAGAGAATAAGTACCAGGATTGGTCGTACTACCTGATTCACGGGCGCCTATATCCGGAGCTGAACCACTATAGGTGATACCACTGGTAATAACGCCTGCATTGATCATATCACTACCGGAAGCCAGGGCGAGAAAGTTACCCAGATTCGGACTGCCATCTGTGTTTTTACCTACAGATGGTGAGGTCGAAATAAAGTCGGCGCTGCTCACTACCAGACCACCGCTGTTGGTGCTGACATTGTTTTTCCACCACACGTTGCTGGCGCCTACTTCCGTACCGTTACTCTTATCGCTGGAACCGGCATTAAAAGACAGGTTATTGCGGAAGGTGGCAGTACTGCCCTCTCTGAAATTAAAGTTAGACTCCGCATTGTTGTAGCTGGTATTGTTGGTCACTTCGATATTACCGGGATTATTGTTGTCGGTAAATCCGTGGTGACCGTTGTTAAATGCTACGCTGCGGCGTATGATATGATTAACGGCAATACCGGAACCACCAAGCTTGAAACCGTTCTTGTCACCATTGCCTGAAGTGCTGCCGGTGCTGAGTGTACCGTTGCTGTAAGCTACGCAGTTGTCAATGGTTACCGGGCCAATAGGCCCTGTATCATCCTTTGCATAAAGGTCCCATCCATCATCGATGTTATGATGAGAGATACAACCTCTGAAGATATTGCCGGTACCACAGGTTAATTTAGCGGCGAAGCCGTCCGCATCTTCATTGTCAGGGTCCTGGTTGTCAAATGCTTCACAGTTTAGAATAAGGTTGTTGGAAGGCCATGAACCGATCGTTGTGTTACTCGTTACGTAGCGGCTGAGTTGTAGTCCGCTGTCATGGTTTTTACTAAAGATACATTTCTCAATGATGTTGTTATTGCCTGCCAGCAGCATACCGTTATCGCCAGCGCCGGTAATGGTGATGCCGGTGAAATGCCAGTAGTCGCCATCCAGTACGAGTCCGCGGTTAGCGTCAGCAACCGCCTGCGCGGAGAAGTTAAGCACAGGTACTTCTGTGCTGTAGGCGACAACGTTTTTGTTAGCGGAAGCTGTTCCATTGTTAGTGGCAGGAATAATAACAGACGCGGATAAACTGTAAGTGCCTCCTCTCAGATAAATAGTGCCGCCAGCGGGAATAGTTGCTAAAGCGTTAGCGAGCGTAGTTGGTGCATTGATGCTGGTGCCGGAGTTGGAGGCGGAGCCGCCGGGAGCAACATACAAAGGGGTTTGTGCATAGGCCATACCTTCTCCAAAAAGGCACGCGAGTGCCAGTAGTAGTTGTGTTCTCATAACGGGACGGGGGTTTTTATTTCATCCTGAAATTACAGGATTTGAAAGCTGAGCGCTCATAAGTGCAGGTAAATATTTACGCAAACGTTCCCACTCTAAAATGGACAAAAAAATACTATTTTAGTATCATGAAGAAAACCCTGTGCCCCTTATTACTACTACTTATTGCTGCATGTAATGCACCTGCCCCTGAAATAACAACAGACCCTGAAATCATCATTGATACGCTGGCCAGCGCAGATCCTGTATCGGATTCACTTACGGACAAAGCGACCAATGCGCTTACACGGGAAGAAAATCAGACAATGGAATATGAAGAAGATACACTACATATGGTGGGAGATTTTTATGGTGATGATGGACCTGATTCTGCATTTCTGGTAGTGGTGGAAGATAAGATCGCGAAGAAACGTAAACACACAACAGATAGTACCGATAATGAAGACGAAGAAACATTGAACCCTTACTATGAATTGCATTTTCATGGAAAAGGAGCGCCGAAATTTCGTCCGATAGGAAGAGCGGAAGTGAATATCTCAAATGAAGGTGATCTCGATGGGGATGGTAAAGAAGACGTATCTGTGATCTGGTTAAAACCTTTAGGAGAAGAAAGCTGGAATGAGATTTATGCGTGTAAAAAGGGGAAATGGGTACTTATTCAGAAACTGGAATATGTGCGTGCATCTCCCGCAGTAAGCAATACACACAACAGCACTTCATCTGTTCATCATTCTTCCTCGTTTGGTAACGCTTCCATCAGACGCAGCAGCAGGTCCTTACTTTCGCGTACGAGGTCCAGGCGTCGTTAATGAATAAATTGGCAGGATGTTAGCTAAACATCCGCTGAGGAAGAATGATATACTCATAAAAATGAAGTATTCTTAATAAATAAAGTAATACTTTAGTCCCGTAATTCATGTGAGATGCAAAGATCCCTTTATGCCTTAGGTCTCCTTTTTTTATCGGCATGCCATTCCACTGTAGAGTCCCCAAAAGAGAGTGTTAATGCAACGACAGTAAATAATACGGCAGAAACGCCTGTTGACACGGGTATGATGACGCTGGACGCTCCTCCTGAAGAGTTACAGTTGATACCGGATACTGTGCATGTGCTGGGTGATTTTGACGGCGATTTCAGACAGGACACCGGGTATGGTGTTTTTTACGCAAAGAGAGGTAGTGAGGGAAATGGAGAAGAAGTTGAATCGGATATGGAATATCAGTATATCGTGCGTTTTTCAGCAGCCGATATCAGGGCTATGCCGGTCATCACCGGCAGGCACATCCGTTTGGTGAATGAAGGTGATCTGAATGGTGATGGCAAAGATGAAATATCTGTTTTCGAGCAGTCGATGCGTGCGTGTACCTATACTGTCAGTACCTGGTCGTATAGCGACAACAGGTGGCTTCGTATTTCCGACTATTGGTATATCCCCACCGCCTGTGAATATATTAGCGATGAGGAACTTGAAAAACGGATCGTGCTGGAAGATGGTACTGTTTACTATTATGAAACAGACGTCAATGACAGCGATTTCCCCCTTGTAAGAAAGGAGTTGCGATTACAGCGGAACTAACGGTTCCTGCCTTTTTCATTAGGATATAATTCTCTTACCGGATCGCTTTGCCAGAATTTTTTTGTTGCGATATCCATTGCTGTCAGTTTACCATAGAAAGCTGCGCCGGTATCCACATTCCATACATTACAGCCCTGCATCGGTACGTCTACATCATAGTTGATAGTAGGCGTATGACCAATGTATATCTCATGAAATAACAGCAGGCGTTTAGGGAAGAGCTTTGAATCTTTTTTGATACGCTTGTCCATCGTACAGGCCATCTCCCACAGGGTCCTGTCCCATCTTGTACTGGCCTCGTAACGTTCCATTGCCGGACCGTGCATAGAAGTGAAACCTGCGTGTATAAACAGCCTGTTTTCCGGGTCAATGACATAGTCCTTCATACTATTGTAGAAGGCGATATGTACATTTTTTTGCTCCTGAGAGAATCCTGCATAACTTTCAACAGTGGCCTGACCACCATTAAAGATCCAGGTAGGATCAGGGAGGGAGCCCATTAACCATGATTCACACCATGCGTCATGGTTCCCTTTTATGAAAATACATTTATACTGTTTCTCGAGTTGCATGAGGTAGTCTATCACCTGTGCGGATTGTGACCAGCCATCTACGTAATCGCCCAGAAAAATAAGCGTATCGGCAGCTTTCGGCTTGATTTTGCCGAGTACCTGTTCCAGTGCTTTCAGTGCGCCATGAATATCCCCAATTACAAACGTCCGGGCCATTTACCTGTAAATTTTGGCCTGCAAGTTAGTAATCAGTACGTCAATTGCATCCCTTTTTGCCAAAACATTTAGCCAGTCAGCCGGAATTGTGGCCCATCCGTAGGTCAATCCTGCCAGTCCGCCTGTAACAGCGCCTGTTGTGTCTGTATCTTCTCCCAGGTTGACAGCCCTCAGTACTGCATCCGCATAAGAGCTGGTGTGTAAAAGACACCAGATAGCTGCTTCCAGGGAATGTACGACATAACCGCCACCCCGGATATCAGTATCCTTACATGACATTAACTGACCGAACAGGACGCGGTCGTAGTAATATATCTCGTCGTTTTTGAGAAATGACGGAATGGTGTCACAGATCGTCTGATATGCCTGTTCAGGTGTTTGTCCCTGTAAGATGGCCCGTGCCATTTCGAGATAAATAAAACAACCGTTAATGGAGCGTTGGTGCCTGTGTGTCAGTGAGGATATTTCCTGTGACATGTCTTTGATATAAAATACCAAAGGCAGGATACGCATGAGAGAACCGTTACCATTACTCTGTTCGTGGATACCACCCGCCATTACAGGAGATGCCCCCTGTGCAAGGTTAAGGATCGCATCACGCGTAGCGAAACCAATGTCAAATACACTACCGTGTGGCGTCCAGTAAGCGTGCTGCATCCAGTTCACAAAACGGTTGGCCAGGTTTTGCAGATCGTATTCACCGCAGAGCATTTCTGCGAGACAGAAGGTCAGCGAACTATCATCTGACCAGGTACCTGCCGGCTGACCGTGTGTACCATAGCTACGCATGTCGGTGACGGGGTTTTCTGATAAGGACCGGCGTGACCGGAATTCTACCGGTACGCCTAAGGCATCACCGGTAGCTACGCCCAGCAGGGCATCTTTGATATGATCTTTGTAGCTCATGGGCTAAATTTCAATGTAAGCAGGAGGTACATGGTCAGTTAACCATACACCATTGTCTGACAGGTAAAACAGGAACCCATCTCTGTGCATCTGCCCTGTTCTGATGGTCAGGATATAGGGCGCACCTCTGCGGCTGCCAACATTGACAGCGGTTTCTCTGTCTTTGCTGAGGTGCAGGTGCTGACGGCTCATCTTTTGCAGACCTTCCTTTTTGATACTGTCCAGGAATCTGGCGACGGTGCCGTGATACAGGTATTCAGGCGGCGTAACGGGATCAAGGCCGAGGGAAACCTCTACGGAGTGGCCCTGACTGGCGCGTATTTTAGTACCGTCTTCACTGAAGGAGAAACGTTTTTTGTCATTGGTTTCGACTACTTCCCGGAGCTGTGCTAATGTGATCGGTTGTTTGTGTTGACTCATTCGGGTTAACAGTTCCTGTACATCTGTCCATCCATTTTCATCCAGTGTGATCCCGATGGTTTCGGGTTGATGTCTGAGCACCAGACTCATAAACTTACTGATGCTTTTTGTTTGTTTTTCGTTCATCTCATTGTTGTTTTAACTGGTCTCTGACCTCCATCAGGGCGTAACCCAGGAGGTTCTGACCTTTCCATAGTAAGGGGTTGGCTGCGTGTTCGTGATTGGCGCCCATACCGATGCCCCATATTCTGTCGAGGGGACTGGCTTCTACGATGATGCTATCGCCGGTGCTGATCAGGAATTCCTGCATTTTAGGGTGTTGAGAAAATTTCAGGAGGTTTCCCTGTACGACGAGCGTGAATTTTTCAGCATCCCATATGGCAGTATCAAAGTTGGCCACTTTTCTACCCAGTTTTTTGGCAGTGGCAGGGTCTGAGGTCTGCAATATTTCCTGTTCGGTAGCGGGGTCTTTGAACAGGCGTGCTTTACCTGCCATCATCCAGTGTTCAGCGGTAGCATAGGTATGTGTGCCATCTGTAAAAGCAGAAGGCCACCATTGACTGAAGCAGCTTTTTGTCACGTTGCCGGGTTCACCTTTATGTCCCCAGAAGAAGGTGAAGTTTAATTTTTCTTTAGTCTTGTACTTGCGGATTAACCAATCGTTATTGTATTTCATCGTTATCATACATTTATCTGGAAGCCATTCTTTTTCAGCTTCTTATTGAATTTATACAGGTCTGGATGTCTGTTTTGTGCGCCTTCCCGTTTGGTGCCGGTGTTGATAATATATTCTGAGTCCATGATCTTCCTTCTGAAATTGCGGCGGTCGATCGTGGTATCGAGGATACACTCATACAGTTCATGCAGTTCGGGCATGGTGAACAATTCGTCCAGCAATTCGAAACCTACCGGGAAATAGGTGATCTTGGAACGGAGCCTTTGGAGGGCGATCTCAAAGATGGCATGGTGATCGAAGCCCAGTTTGGGTAGTTCCCTGATATTGAACCAGGCTACGTCATTGGCCATATTACCAGCAGAGATGGCTACACGGGCGGGGTTGACCAGCGCATAATAGGCTACGGCAATGGCGCGTCCACGGGGATCGCGTTCCGGGTCGTCAAAGGAATACAGTTGTTCCATATAGACATCGTCCATACCCAGTTTGGTTTTCAATACCCTTGAACAGGTATCCTGGAAGCGTTCTTCCATTTGCAGGAAGGCCCCGGGCAGTACCCAACGGTCTTTAAACGGTTCTTCTTTCCTGTTGAGCAACAGGACGGCAAGCTGTTGTTTGCTATAACCGAATACGACCAGGTCCACTGCGAGGGAGGGGTTCTGATAACTGTGAAAGGGTTTCATGTTCAAACTTTGTGTTATTCTGACGCAAAGGTAAGGAATATTATAATATCAATTTCACAACTGCTGTCGGGATGCAGCAGGTTATTATATCTTCGTTGCACCAATGAAGGAAAGACGGCCTTTTATCATCCATGAAAATTTCGGTATCCTGTTTTATTCTTGTTAACCCTGTCACCCACAAAATGTAAACCCATGAAACTTAAAAAAGTTAGATTCTCATTTTTAGCACTGGCTGTAATTCTTGGCGCCGGGTCGGCATTAGCAACCACTGTAAAAACAAATACGCTTCGCGAAGTAACTCAATATTACTGGAATGGCAGCGGCTATGCTGTTGCCGGTGTGGAGGGATATGACTATGTATGCGAATGGTCTCAATTCGGTACCTGTACATATGTATTTGACAGTGCTACTGGTACGTACAAAAGAAGTAAGTACGGAAAGATCTCGTTCCTGAGATAAAATATATTCTTCCGCTTGTTAGCCCCATCACCTGCAAAATCAAACCTATAATGAAAAAGTTAAGATTCTCATTAATGGCGGTAGCCGTTATTCTTGCTGCTGGCACTGCTGTAGCGACTAACATGCAGACAAAAGCTGCGAAAGCTGAAACCAAGTACTTCAAATCCAGCAATGGCCAGTTCTATGAAGCTGGTATCAGAGATTATGATTACATCTGCGAATGGGCACATTTCACTATCTGTACGTACACGTTTGACAGTGTAAGCGGTACTTACAAAGAGAGTGAGTCCGGTCGTATCCTGTTCCTGAGATAGGAAAGAACGATTCAAAAAAATTGAACGACGGATGAGCTGCAAACCCAAAGCTCATCCGTTGATTTTCTGTTGTTTGCGTATTTATACGTAATAAAACAGGTGTTTTTGCACTTGATGGGAAAGGTTAATTAATGGAATTTTGAGTCATCAATTTCATTATTAACCACAAACCCCAAAAAAATGCGCAAACATCTATTGTTCGCAGGCGTAGCTGCGTTGGCTACCCTGTCATTATTCTCCTGCAGAAAAGAACAGCAAGCTAATCCACAGTCATCTAACAATTCCACGACCGATGCCGGTGGCAGGACCGCAGGTACAGATGAACTGGACGCTATCCTCAAAGATCTTTCTCCGGAAACCTACCTGTTAACCTGGGATGGTTTACCAGCAAACAATTACATCACCAAAGCAACTTACGGCAGTTTATCTGACGAGACACAGTATTTCGGACCTGGTGGTCGTCCGCCATTCCCTGAACTGGCCAGGATCGGTTATGAAAGAATCCCTTTCAGAAAGATCTGGATCAAGACCTGTCCAACCATGATCCCGTATCTGGATATTGCTAAACGCGTAGGTGCGCTGGCGCAGAAAGTTGATCCTAAACAGCTCTTTGATCTGGGTATTTATGAAGTAGGTAAAGGACAACAGTTGCTCGCTACCAAGACTTTCCTGACAGCAGGCGCACGTTTGCTCCCTGATGTGGTAGATCAGAAAGTAATTGGTTCAGCGTCGCTCTCCAAGTTCCGTTTATCTATTCCGGCAGGTGCATATCCTTATTTCACCCGTGGTTTCTATGGCACAGCAGATATTACCCAGTTCCCTGCCGGCGCTCGTGTAACTGTTTACAATGGTCTGAAATGGGAGGATATCCTCAGAAAAAGATTCCCGAACCTGATCGGTTGTTTCGATCCTGAAATCTTAAAAGACATCCGTAGCAAGTTTGCAAGACTGGACCCGAGGTTTGACAAGCTGGCTATTGAAGAAGTAGCTGGTGGTGCAGTGATTGGATTCTAAAACAATTAAGAATTAAGAATTAAAAATTAAGAATTGTAGCTGTTAATGTTTATGCTTTCAATTAATGGTCGGATGTGAGTTTACATCTGATTGTTTTGATAGAGGAACTCTACCAATTCTTAATTTTTAATTCTTAATTCTCTTAATTTCTTTCTTATGCTTACAATAAAACAACGCATCTGGCTTAGCATTGCCTGTTTCCATCTGACAGTGGTGGCTTTACATGCTGCACATCTGGAAGAGTGGACCAGTGATAAACCCTGGTTGCTGAAACAGATCACCACCTATGGCGACTTTACCGGTAGCGGTAATATCTTCAGCTTCTTTGCGCCGCATGTAGGGAATGAGATCGCGGTGGTGTACACACTTGGTGATGGTAGTCATCAGGAAGTGACAAGACTGGAAGGCCCCAATACGGAATGCAACCGTCGTATTCAGACCATCTACAATTTCTTTAGCATAGAAGAAGCGCAGTCGCTGCTGGCAAAGAGTTGCGCAGCATATATTTTACGGCAGCATCCGACCAGCAATGTGGTGCGTGTAACCGTTATTGATAAGCGTGTGCCGGCCATGGCGGCATACCGTGCAGGAAGTCAGCCAAAATGGGAGGCCTTCCTGGTAAAAGACTTTAGAGTACCCCGATAAAACCTTCCGTTATGATAAAACGTTTCTTTCTCGCTCCTTCTACCGGTGAACCACTGGCATTTTTCAGGATTGCGATCGCGCTGCTGGGCCTCGTACAGGGCGGCTGGCTGATAGGCAGTATAGCGATGTTATATGGCCCTGATGGACTGATCCCCTGGTCTGTCAGTAGTGGTATTGTTGACCCCTATATGCCGCAATTGTCCTGGTTAAAACCCATTTCTGAGCTAACAGGCGCCCCTGCGACGACCCTTGTGTATGTGCTGATGGGTACTTACCTGTGTAGTCTGGGCGCTTTGCTGATCGGAAAGTTTACCCGGTATGCGGCGTTTATTGCCTGGGCGATCCAGTTTACCTTTATCAATACCGGTTTTATGGGAGCGTATGGCGTGGAGACGTTCATGCATATTGCCCTGTTTTACTGCATCATTATGCCGGTGGGAGAAGTCTTTGCCTGGGATAAGCTTTCCCTGAGCACCAAACCGGTGGAGAGTGAATGGAACACACTGTCATTAAGGGTGTTGCAGATACACCTGTGTGTGGTATATGTGGCTTCCGGAGCGGAAAAGGCAATGGGTATACAGTGGTGGAATGGAGAGGCGATCTGGCAGACGCTGATGCAGGGGCAGTTTGCCCGGTTTGATATGCGCTGGATGGCTGATTATCCTTTGTTTGCGAAGCTGTTGTGCTGGAGTACATTATTACTGGAAACAGGTTATCCGTTCTTTATCTGGTGGCGCCGCAGCCGTCCTTATGGCTATGTCGCTATTGTGTTATTGCATGCCGGTATTGCCATCTTTATGGGACTGCAATTATTCTCAACTATCATGATCATTTTCAATACTACCGCTTTTGGATGGCCTTATCTGAAACAGGCGTATTATTCACTGGTACAGCCGCTGCGGGAGCGGAAAAGACTGCACCGGGCAGGTATGCTGGCTACGCAGGCATTTTCGCATGAGTTTGAGATGTAGTATATTCGGATAGCAAGAGAACTGCCTATGTTAAAGAACATACTCCAGGCAGACTTTATACTGGGTGCCTAGGGCTGCTTAGTTTTTAAGCCCCGCGATGATGTTGATTGTCATGGCGACTATGAACGTATTCAGCAAAAAGGAGATCAGTCCATGCAGCAATCCGATACGGCGTAATTTGCGTGCGCTGATCTCGACATCCGATACCTGAAAGGTCATCCCTATGACAAAAGAAAAATAAGCGAAATCCAGGTAGTCAGGGTGTTGTTCCTTTGTGAATTCCAGTCCGCCGGCATGTTTCTTTGCATCATTTTCATCATCATCATAGTAGATATGCGCATAGTGGAAGGTGAACATGGTATGCACCATTGCCCAGGAGAGTAGTATCCCCGCCACAGCTACCACCACATACAATATTTTCCCTGCGTCCTGGGCCTCATCAGACAACATCAGCAATAATACCATCAACATACTGGCAAAACACGCCAACAGGACGACAATGAACACGAAAATGCGGCTGCCGTCCTCAGTACGTGCGTATTTGCGTATTTCCTCTACCGAGCGGCTGAAAAAGACTGCCCAGCAGGTGATGTTGTATACCAGGGCAAAGACGTCCCATAGGAGCACTACCCGGATAAATGGTGTCAGAGGGGCTGCCTGTGTGAGCAGGAATACGGCTCCGGCCAGTCCGGCACTGATCAGTACGCGATGGATGGGATGTAATTTGACAAAAATGTTGTTTCTCATGGGGGAGCGGAATTGTCTTTAAAGGTAGCTTATTCACAATTAGTGCGCCAGTACGCCGCAGCATTGTCAGCTTTAGCCTATCTTTGCCGCATGAAGTTTGAGCAGTACCGTATTTCCGAGGAAATTAAGAGAAGTTTAGAAGAATTAGGCTTTAAACGTCCTACGGATATTCAATTTAAGGCGATCCCCTCCATTCTGAAGGGTGATGACGTATTGGCCATTGCACAGACAGGAACGGGTAAAACAGCCGCTTTTGCTATTCCTGTGTTGCATAAGCTGCAACAGTACCATCTCCGGAAAACCAAGGGAGAGGTACGTTGTGTGGTGATGGTGCCGACCAGGGAACTGGCTGTTCAGATCTCAGAAGTGTTTGAAAAGCTCGCAAAATATACCAAACTCAATATACTGGGGCTACATGGTGGTGTAGACCAGGCGCCACAGCTGAAGAAGCTGGCGCAGGGGGTAGATGTGCTGATCGCGACCCCGGGTCGTATGTTTGACCTGATTAGTCAGGGATTTATTGACCTGAGTCAGACCGGCATCCTGATCCTGGATGAGGCAGACCATATGCTGGACCTTGGGTTTATCAGGGATATCCGCGATGTACTGAAACATCTGCCAAGGAGACACCAGACCCTGTTCTTCTCTGCGACGATCGACGAGGATATTAAGGACCTGGCTTATTCAGTGGTGAATAATCCGATCAGGATACAGATATCTCCGCAGGACCCGGTGTCTAAGAATGTGCAGCATGCGGTAGCGTATGTGGGCATGGACGACAAACGTTTCTTCCTGGAAAGACTGGTAAAGGAATTCCCGGAGAACAAGATCCTGGTATTCGTACGTACGAAGGTGCGTGCGGAGCGTGTGGCTGCTGCTATGGAGCGTGTGGGTATTAAATCCCTGACCATGCATGGAGGTAAAGAGCAGGATAACCGTCTGCAGGTGATGGAAGAGTTTAAGAAGGGCGATATCAAACTGCTGATCACCACTGATGTGAATGCACGTGGTATCGATATCCCGGATGTGGAATATGTGGTGAATTATGACCTGCCGGATGTGCCGGAAAACTATGTACACCGTGTAGGACGTACAGGTAGAGGTGTAAAGAAAGGACAGGCTGTTTCTTTCTGTAGTGACGAGGAAAAACCGGTATTGGATGCTATCCAGCAATATCTCGGCAAGGAGATTACGGTGATGAAAATAGACAAGAATGATTACCGGGAAACGATCAGTTTCTCTGAAGATATCCCTAATGATAACTGGCAGCTGCTGCTGGACGAGCACAACAAACATCAGGAGTTGCTGAAGAAGAAGAAAAAGAAAAAGAAGTAAACCGCGAACAGAGCGGTTTACTGTTCCTTTCTCAGCTGGAAGGTTTTCCTGACAAGGGTGTGCGCCAGATCTTCCATCTTTTTATATGTTTCCGGAGAAATGTGGTAGTAATGTGACTGGAATAAGTTCCCTTCGAATGCTTCTTTCTTTTGAATGGAGAAGCAGAGGGAAATGACCCGGAACACATCCTGCATGTTCCTGTTTTCCACGATCCCCGCTTCTTTTAATATCCTGAATAAGGCGGCCAGCTCCGGCAGCGTCAGGGACGTTTGTAATTTGAAATTTTCAGGTAAACTTTTGAATTTCTTCACACTGCCGGACGAACTGCGTTTCAGTTTGATCTGCAGGTGTCGTGTTTCGACCTGTAACCATTCTTTCAGCAGGGAGATGATGGAGGGCGCATCCTGACTGTAGGCCAATCCGGCTTTTACAGGCACCTGACAGAGCGTTTTATGGATAAAGGACAGGAGGTCCAGTTGTGTGTGTGCGTCAGGTAATTCCATCAGCTGCTGGCTGATATAGGAGGTACAGTAATGATAATAATCGGTGCTGTTGTAGTTGAGCGTAAAGAGTAATTGCTGCAGAGAGCCGTGATCGAGGGTGTTATCTTCCTGTGCCCAGTATTTCAGGAGGGCTTGTTGCAGTTCACGGAGAAAATCGAGCTGATGATGGTTCATCCTGTTAGGCGTTTGTGGGTCAAAGGCGTCGAACAGGCTGAGGACTATTTGCTGGAGTTCCCGGCAACTATCATCCGTTTCACCAAACCAGTTCCGGATGACAGAAAGACCAGGAGCGATGCGTTGCCGCATCAGTTCCCGGTGTACGTTGGGCGTGATTGCCATTTTGTTATAGTACTTGGCATAGGTAAACATGAGGTAGAGAATGAGGTCTTCCAGCTGGTGACAAAGGTCATTACACAGATAGCGCCATTCATCGTATTCAACGGGAGCGGCGGTTTCTACTTCGAGCCAGCTGAAGGGAACGTCATTGCAAAGCGCTGTGATCTTTTCCTGGCAGATGCTTACATATTTTCTGATGGTAGGTTCGCTGACGCCTGCGGCGAGGCATTCTTCAAAAGCGATGGTAATATCTTCTATGGCGGCAAGGGATTGTCTGTGCATAAAACTGGCAATTTCATAGGCGTCCGGATCGTCGGTTTGCGGTGGGTGCTGCAGACTGTCCAGCAGCTGTTGCAGCGGTAACAATGGCGTTCGCATAATAAATCAGGAGTTAGGAATGAGGAATTGTTTGTGCAGGAAAAGTGGCCCGGGTATGTGAGCCAGGCCAATTGTCCTACAGCCGGGTCAACGATCAGCGTAATCGCGACGCTGAAGGAACAAAACAAGTGGTATGAAGCGCCGGATAAAACCTTTAAGTGGTTACAAGGGGAATTTATTTCTGTTAACCTCGCATTAACTTATTTGCGTTATGAAAGGCTTATCATTGCATCCTGATTGAATTTTTTTAGTCTGTATACATGTAGCCGGGCACTCCTGTCCGGCTAATTTCATGTTGTACGACTGATCAGGCTGTTTGCCCCGTTTTTTCTGTTTTCTCTTCGTGATATTCCTGTTCGGTATTGATGGACCAGATATTGTCTTTTCCCGTTTCACCAGCGATGATATTATCGACTGATACCATGGCGGTCAGCATGGAGTGGTCTGCATTATTGTATTTGTGCATACCGTTTCTGCCCACCAGGAATAGGTTCGGGAAGGTATTAACATATTGTTTTACCTCATCAAATCTTTCATAGGCGCCGAAGTAAGCGGGGTATGTTTTTTCTACGCGCAGTACGGTAGAATCGAGTACATCGCTTGCGTTGGCGAGGCCTATTTTCTGTAATTCACGAATTGCGAGAGCGGCGATCTTTTCATCCGGCATCTTCCAGAAGTCATCTGTTTCGTTGCAGAAGAATTCCATACCGACCCAGGCCGTATTGGGGTCTTTTACCAGGTATGGGCTCCAGTTGTTGAATAACTGAAGACGGCCCACTTTTACATCTTTTTCCTGTATGTAGATCCAGGTATCTTTCAGTTGGAGAGGCTTCCATTTACCGGAGCGTTTATCCTGTTCAGAAAGATTTTTCAGCAGGATACCTACGGTAATGAAGTCGCGGTATTGCAGACCTGCGGCTACTTCCTTTACATTTTTCGGTACATCAGCTTCCAGGCTGGCGATGAGCTCTTTCACCGGCATGGTACTGAAAAAATAGTCCCCTTTTAGTTCTACAGTCTGGAGGTCGTTCTTGTTAAAGGCCTCGATGGAAATTATTTTTCCATCCTGTGCGTTTACGGATATTACGTCGTGGTGCATGAGAATAGTACCGCCCATTTCCTGTACCTGACGGGCTACTTCTTCCCATAATTGGCCGGGGCCGAGTTTGGGATAGAGGAACTGTTCGATCAGGCTGGTCTCGGTATCTTTCTGAGAGATATCTTTTGATTTTTTCTTTTTCACGGCAGATTGTACTGCGTGTTGTATGGCTTTACGAATGCTGACACCTTTGATACGTTGAGCGCCCCATTCAGCGGGGATCTCGTGACAAGGTACACCCCATACTTTTTCGGTGTAGTCTTTGAAGAAGAGGTTGTACAGTGTTTTACCGAAGCGGTTGATCATAAAATCTTCCAGGCTGGTTTCCGGTTTACGCGGAGAGGCCTGTGCCTGTAGATAGGAAACCAGGATGGAGATGGTGGTGCCCACTCCCAGTTTCCTGAGTGTATCTATAGAGAGTTGGATCGGATACGTAAAGAACTTACGGAGGAAATAGATACGTGAGAGGCGTTCTCTCACCAGCATAACTTTGTCGCTGTCGTGGGAGGTGACACTTTCTCCCGGCGCTACCTGCCTGGACCTATTCTGGTAGCTGATGGTGAATTGATCATTTCCGGTATCCTGTGCCGGTAATATGTTCAACCACCAGTTCATTACCCGGTCCGATTTGGAAAAGAAGCGGTGGCCACCGATATCCATACGGTTGCCTTTATAATTAATGGTCTTTGAGATACCACCAATATCGCCTGATTTTTCCAAAATGACAGGAATGATATCTGATCTTTTCAGTAATTCATACGCGGCTGTTAATCCGGCGGGACCGGCTCCGATAATAATGGCTTTTCTTTTTACAGGAGCTTCGGTATTCGTTTGTGGTATTAAAATAGGCTGATCCATGGGCTAACTTTTGGAGAACTCTAAAATGGTAGTAACGCAGTTTTCGTACGTTTCAAAGGTAGGAGAGGCGGTGAGAAGTGAACTTAGGAGATGGGGAGAAAAACTTTGGAGGGAGCGTGAAAGGGCTATAATAAAGAAAGCCCCGTAAAGGAGCTTTCTGAAAACAATGCAAAATGAAGTTACATGCTTCTACGCAGCGCAGCAATGTTGCAGTTGTAGTACTTTTCTACTTCGCGCACCAGTTCGTCGACGGTTTTATACCCAGCTGTATGGGCGACGTCTTTGAGTGATACGCACTGTTGCATTAAACTGTTATATGCCAGCATCATTTTGAGCATGTGAATAAAAGCGTTGATACCAACGCTGAACTGGTGCCGGAAGGCGGTGGCCAGTTTAACGCCTGACATATCGAACATTTTTGCGACCTGGTCAGCGGTGTGGGGTTGATGGGGGTGTTCGATCAGGTATTCGAAGATGTCATGATACAAGCGTGCCTGTGCTTCATTGGGGATTCTCACTTCGTCGGATATAGCGTCCTGTTGTGCGAAGTTGAGGAAAAGGTCCAGGCAGCAGCGTTCGAGGTAGTGACGGGCCTGGGATTCAATATAGCGGCAGGAAACAATGTGCTGGATCAGCATATTACAAACCGCGTTGATACGATACGGCTTTTCGTTAATGATGCTGGAGTGTTTTTGTAGTCTTTTATTGGCTAAGGACTGTAGTCCTGGGTATACCTGTACCAGCTGCATAAACGCAGATGGCAGTATATTAATATGGAATGATAATATTTTCTGGCCGGCGAACATCGGCACCCGGTGCATATCCGCATAGAGGTTAAATAGATTACATTGTTTTTCCTCTAAGGTGAATCCGTTTGTTTTAAACGTCACAGCTCTGAGGGTATCTTCATACATGAAGTGTAATGCCCAGAGATGGAAAGGTGCATATGGGCAGAGCACAATGTCTTTGCGGGCAAAGACATCATGCAGCCACAATGAGAAAGGTCCCAACGGCACATGCTGTGTGAGCATGTTAAAATCGTTGTCCTGCTCATAGTATAAGCCAGCATAAGGTATGATAAGGGGCAGATATTCAGTCGGAATGTATGTTGCCGGCAGATATGACTGTTCGAGGCGGTCTATCAGCAGCAACTTGTTTTCTTCAAATAACGTCGGGTACATACATAATCGCGTTTTAACGGTCACTTTTTGATGATACACATGAGCTAAACAATGAGCCAGACGGTTGATCGGTGCTGGCTGCGGGAACAATGCTAATTCGGTACCGGTAATGTGGTGGATCCCAAGGTGAAATACCGCCACAACATTCACTATTTCTTTATGGAGCTAAGCTAATAAATTGGGAAGGGAAGTTAGTTAATGAGATGTTAACGAGTGTAAAAAAGTATTGACAGTGAGGCTGGACAGGAATGAATACACTTCTTCAAGGGTGCTGAGGATTAAGGCTGTCTCATTGCCGGGGAGGGCGGCGATGTTCAGGATGGTCCTTTCATCTTTTATGATTGGCTCCTGTGTAGGATAGCGCTTGATCAGGTGATTTTCGTAGTGATTCCAGGAATGGATGTCGGGGACCATTAACTGGATATTGAAAGTGTGTAGTGGGTCGGTTGCACTGGAAGCAAATCCGGCTGTTATAGTGATATTGGGTATAAATTGATCATAGGTGAGTTCCAGTCCTTCCATATCAGACCATTCTTCGTCGGTGGTAACGACGGTAATGGCTTGTTTTAAAGCGTGGATGCGTTTGGTCTGTGTGTTCAGGATATGTTTGTTGTAGGTCTGGTAGAGCTGGATTAAAGTGTCGATCTGGTCGGCGTTGTCGTGGAAAAAACTGGCAATATCTTCGATGGGAAGCGCGTCGAAATTTTTAATAAAGCTGGTATAGTGATTCATCATAGTAGGGATGGTTTATACTAAGCTAATAAATGAAAAATAAAAAGAAGTTAATACGAGGTTAATGTGAAGCGGCTCATCGGAAGATGAGCCGCTAAGGGGTATTTAGGAGTTAAACAGAATGCTAGTTCCAGGTTTTTTTCGCCGCGTTAAAACTGCTTCAAACATATTTTGCTACAAGTAAAATATATACACCAAAGCAAGTTGCACTTGGAAAAGGATGATAATACGCTCACTGGATATTGATCCCTACTTTTTCAATTTGAAAGCATAATAATTCTCCAGCGCTGCCGCCAGTTCATTTGAATGATTGAAACCGGTTGCATCCGCAATTACTTCCAGCGACCAGTGCTTCTGATGCAGCACATTAAATGCCATCATCATCTGTAACATATGTCCGAAATCCTGGATAGAGATGGAATAGTGTTGCAGAAATCCCTTTTCCAGCTCAGCAAACGGGATATCAAACATCAATGCCAGTTTCGCTGTAGAGCAGGGTTTATGCGGATGCTCAATCATAAAATGAAACAACTGCCGGTAAGCGTCCTGATGCGCCAGACTACTAAACAGGAAAGGCTCATGTGCATGCGCCTCCTGTGTAGCGAAATTCAACAGGAGATCAAGACAACAACGGTAAAGAAACAGATGCGCCTTTTTACCTGTATACTTACAGGTCAGTATCTTCTGAATTAAATAGTCACACACCAGATTAACAGGATGCGGATGTGGGTTCAATGCGCTGCTTTGTGCAGACATAGGACGGTTTAGTAAATTCCTCAATTGAGGGTATTTCTCCGCCAGTGCAGGAAGGAACTCAGGGCGGATGTTAATATGTACAGACAATACTTTGGTATTGTCCGCCATAGGAATACGATGTAACCCCGGGTACAGATTGAACAGGTTACATTCCCGTTCTTCGAGTGTATATGGGGAATTGAGATTGCCTTCCACAATCAGGGAATCTTCATACATGAAATGCAATGTCCAGATATGATAAGGTGTATATGGTAATAACACCATCTTTTCCTTCGCAAAGATATCATGCATCCATAGGGAAAAGGGACCCGCATTTACATGCTGTGAAAGAATTTCACATGCGGCATCTTCACGAAAATACAATCCTGCATAAGGGATAATGAGCTTGAGATATTCCACAGGCAGACTACTCGCAGGTAGATAAGCTTGTCTGTTCTTCTCGATCAGCAGTAATCGGTTCGCTTTAAATAAGGTAGAACGCATATTGGTGATAGTTTACGGTCTGTAAGACAAATGCAAAACGCTGTCGCCCCTTTCGAATTGATAGTCTATTTTGACAATTGATTTTAAACGTATCAGGAATTTTCCAAGGTCTTCCTGTTTCTCTAATCTGGAGGAATACAATTGCTCTCCTGCTGCTACATCATCCAGTATCACTTTGATCCTGTAATTCCGTTCGATCACTTTACTTACTTCTTTTATCGGGGCGCCCTGGAAGGCATAATATCCTCTCTTCCACGCTAATGCCATTGCGGTATCCATATGATTGACCAGTGGTACTTTTCCTGGTAGATAACTTACTGCTTGTCCCGGATGTAAGAGGACATCCCCATCCGCTGTAACCATTTTAACGGCTCCTGTTTCCAGTAGTACCTGTTCCTGAGAGGCCTCATAAGTATTCACATTAAATGAAGTTCCCAGTACCTGCACCGTGCTGTTAGGCAGGTGTACCTGGAATGGTTGATTTTCCTGTTTCGCGACCTGCACATATGCTTCGCCGTTGATGGTGATATCTCTTTTGCTGCCAAAGGTCAGCGGGAAATCCATCCGGCTATCCGCATTCAGCATCACTTCAGAGCCATCCGCCAGTTGTACAGTGTATTCCTCGCCCGGTGGAACAATTATGGTAGCGAGCTGGGATTCGCTACCTCCACCGGACCAGGACAGCTTTCCGGCTATTTCCCGGAAAGTGGTCCCACCCGCCTTGAACTGCTGCTGCCCGCTGCCCAGTGAGAAATACGGTCCGCCGGGCAGCTGCAGCATAACAGATTTGAGGGCAAAAGATGGGATTGCACCCGGCGAAACTGGCTTGAACGCCAGGAACAATAATTTATAGCATACTGAAGCAACCAGCAATACTGCCGCCGTACTCAGACCCGTTTTGACCAGTATCTTCCGCCGCTTACGTTTGCCCGCCACAGCAATGATTTGTGACATGGGTAGCGTATTCAGAAGGTCTTCACGTATGGATCGAATGTGATCACCTGTCAGTTGTCTGTGCATCTTCAGCCAGATAGCATATGCATCAGCATCATTTTCCAGGAGCACTTTGAGGGTGGTACTGTCTTCAGGAGAAATGGTTCCCGCTATTTCTTCCAATACCAATTGTTCAATGTATTCGGGATCTACCGGCATGATAATCCTATAATGTGATAACGCATTTATATGTAGTAACAGAAGGGGAAAAAGTACTGGGGAGAGAGCTAATTTTTTTTCAGCCGCTTGCGTAAGATCTTCAATGCTTGCTGGACGTGGTTCTTAACAGTCTGAACTTTAATATTCAGAATGTGCGCGATCTCTTTGCTTGTCTTTTTTTCTAAATATGACATCTCAAAGGCCTTTCTGCTGGTTGGGCTCATAAAAGACATTGCGCGCTGTATCTGCTTGTTCAGCTCTTTCGTTTCCAATGGAGATGTTCCAGTCACAGACGTTGTCATGGACGCGTACGTCTGCTGCCGGTTCCGAATGCTGATTTCTTTCCGTAACAGGTCCGCACAACGTTGCCGTATGGCACCGATCAGATAAGTCTTAATGTTCGTCCTGATGTCAAGGTTCGCATGGTGGTCCCATAGGTAAATCAGTACATCCTGTACCGCATCTTTAGCAATGGCATCATCCTGCAATTTATAGTAGGCATGGAGGTATAGCAGGTCAACATAACGGGCATAGAGAATACCAAAGGCAGTTTCATTTCCCTGTTGAAACAGTAAAAATAGTTCGTCTTCTGAATGGTTGATATTCAAAGGATTCATAATAAAGACTCTATTTTCTTTATGAGTAAAAGTATTTTAAACTGATATACGGTTGAGTTAACTCGTTGTTAAGGGGAAAAAAATGTTGACATGAGTACTTTTCTCTTTTTACGGCTACTTATTACATAATAGCCACAACTTCTAATATGGAGATGCCCGAACGCGCTAAATGCTGTACGCTCTTTCTCCTGCTCTATACCTGTTGTTTGTTGCAGGTACACGGACAGCGGGGACGGACCAACATTTCTATCAGTGGCCGGCGCTTATCCCTGCAACAGCTCTTCACAAAGATTCAGGAACAAACAGATTATTACTTCAGTTATGGTGCGGATGTCGATGTTTCGCATGCCCTGGATGTCGATTTTAAACAGGCGCCATTACCGATCGTTTTAAAGACCATTCTTGGAAAAGATTACTCCTGGGAATTCGACGGAAGGTCCATCAACGTCCGTAAACTCCTGTCAACACCGATATCAATCCCAGCTCATAAAACTGTAGTAGACTCCCCAAAACTGATCCAGGGAAAAGCATTGGACGAAACGGTCATCATTGCCTACGGTACCACTACACAGCGCTTTAGTACCGGTAATGTCACCGCGATCAAAGGCGAAGGCATCGCCGGACAATCAGGGACCAATCTGTTATTAGCCCTGCAAGGCCGCGTACCGGGGCTGCTGGTGACGCAAACAGGCGGTATCGGGGGGATGGCCATGAAAGTCCAGCTCCGCGGACAAAATAGCCTGGAAAACGGTACACAGCCTTTATTTATTATTGATGGCATTCCTTATAATCCCACTCTTAGCGGCGGACTCGGATCGCAGATATGGGGTGAAAAAGCATCTGCTTTTAATTTTATTAATCCTGAAGACGTAGAAAGTATCGATGTGCTGAAAGATGCGGACGCAACCGCTATCTATGGTTCCCGTGGCGCCAATGGCGTGATCCTCATCAATACCCGCAAGGGCAAAGCCGGCAAAACACTGCTCCGGTTCAATATAGCAACCGGCATGACGCATACTGGCCGTAGTGTCCGGCTGCTTAGTACCCCGCAATACCTGGAAATGAGAAACGAGGCCTTCAGAAATGATGGTGTCAAACCGACAGAGAGAAATGCCCCGGACCTGTTGAAATGGGATACGACACGATATACCGACTGGCAAAAAGAACTCATTGGCGGTACCGGTAAGTTCATCAATACACAGGCTTCCATTTCCGGAGGCAGCGCCAACTACCAATATTTATTAAGCGGGCACTACCGTCGTGAAAGCATGGTATTCCCTGGCCCATTTGCAGATACCCGCGGAGGCCTTCATCTCAGTACGAATGCAACTTCGGTCAATCAACGTTTTTCTGTCACATTTATGGGTAGCTTCCTGGCAGATAAAACTACGCTTCCGGGTTTTGATTTTACCAGCAGGATCATGCTGCCACCCAATACGCCTCCTGTCTACCTGGCGGACGGGAGTCTCAATTATAGCTGGTTAAATCCTTATATCGGATTGGTCGGTCCGCTGTTTAATGCGGATGTGAAAAACCTCCTGGCCAATATCGGTTTACAATACCGGCTCTTACCAGGTCTGGTGCTGAAAACCAACGTGGGTTACAACTGGCTTACCGGCCGATCTGCCTCATTGACGCCACTTGCGATCTATGCGCCTGCTATTCGTAACACACGCACGGGTTCTTCCCAACATTTTCACTATGAAGGGATCTCCCGGATCATCGAGCCGCAGGCCACCTATACTCTGGCGAAATGCGACTGGCAGTTGCAACTACTCGCCGGCGGCACACTCCAGGGATACAATGAAAACAGGGATGCGTTATACGCAGACGGATTTAAAGACGATGCGCTTTTAAGAAATATCTATTATGCCGATACCATATATGGTAAAACGGAAACAGCCGCATACCGCTATGTCGCTCTGTTTGGCCGGATGGGGATCAATTACAAAAATCGTTATCTGCTTAATCTCAGTGTACGTCGTGATGGCAGCAGCCGTTTTGGTCCGCGGAAACAGTTTGCCTCCTTCGGCGCCATCGGTGCTGCCTGGATATTCACAGAAGAACCTTTTGCCAGACATTTACAGGAGATACTGAGTTTCGGTAAACTCCGCGCCAGTTACGGTACAACGGGTAACGACCAGATAGGGGATTACCAATATCTCGGACAGTATAAGAAGGTGGATGGCGCTTACCAGAACGTTACCGGACTCCGGCCTGCCAGTTTATTCAATGCAGATTTTGCCTGGGAACTGACCCGCAAATCAGAGCTCGGTTTGGATATAGGATTGCTGCATGATAAAATCCTGCTCTACGCCAGCTACTACCTTTACCGGTCCAGTAATCAACTGGTGTCCTATCCACTTCCGGATATTACCGGCGCAGGTAGTATCATTGGAAACCTGCCTGCTGTCATCCGCAACAACGGACTGGAACTCGTGTTATCCACACAGCATATCCGAAATAAAAACTTCGAATGGGCTTCATCATTTAACATCACTTTCGGACGTAACCGGTTATTGCGTTATCCTGATCCCACTATTCCCATGCAAAGTTTAACTGGCTTCGTAGAAGGTCAGGCACTTTCTCAGTTATACGTGGCTACTGCTATGGGAGTCGATCCTGCAACCGGTGCGTATCAGTTTGCGGATGCTGATCATCATCCGGTACCTGCAGATAAGGCGGTGGAGAGCAAAGCCGTGGATATAGCGCCTGTATGCTATGGTGGCTGGCGGAATAACTTTCAATGGCGTGGATTCGGACTGGAGATATTATTACAGTTCACAAAGCAAAAAGGATTGAATACGACTTTCGACCCGAATTACATGCCTGGTTACGCACAAAACCAATACGCAGTTGTATTGTCCAGATGGCAGCGACCAGGAGATGTCGCTACCTATCAACGCTATACACAAACAGGCAATTTGCGCGATGGATACAGAAAGGCCATTGAAAGCGATCTGGGATACGTAGATGCCTCTTTTATACGTTGCCGCTATGTAGAAGCCAGTTGGTCGTTTCCCGGTAAATTATTACAGCGACTGCATCTGCAGGAGGGAAAATGTTACCTGCAGGGACAGAATTTATTGACATGGACACATTATACAGGACTTGATCCTGAAACACAATCAAGGACAACGCTGCCACCATTAAGGATGGTCAGCTGTGGATTAAAAATAGCATTATAAATCTCGTAGCATGAGATGGCGACAAATATTGCTTATTGGAATGTTGCTACTCAGTAGTTGTCGTAAACTACTGGATGTTGGTGCGCCGATAGATAACGTTACCACCAACTCGGCCTTTAATTCAGATGTCACAGCTGCAGCGCTGATGACCGGTCTGTACTATGATATGAGCAGTGGAGGCGCTTTTATGGGTAGCAAAGGCATCTCTTATCTCTGTGGATTGTCCGCTGATGAATATCTGCTGCAACAGGAAGAAGAGCTGGCCTTATCACTTTACCACAATCAGATCAGGACGACGGACGTGCCTTTCTGGCGTGTCCTGTACCAATACATTTACCGTGTGAATGCCACTATAGAGGGTTTACACGCCGCTACAAAACTTACGCCTGTCATCAGACAACAATTGATGGGCGAGGCGAAATTTACCAGGGCTTTTTGCTATTTCTACCTTGTTAATCTTTTTGGCGATCTTCCCCTGGTCATTGGTACGGATTATAAGGCCAATGCTACATTGTACCGTACATCAGCCAGCAAAGTGTATGACCTGATCATTGCAGACCTGAAAGATGCGCAGGAATTATTACGGACAGACTATCTACAGGCAGACATGGTGTCGGTGACAAGCGATCGGGTACGGCCTAACAAGTGGGCAGCCGTCGCTTTACTGGCAAGGGTGCAACTGTATCTGGAAAACTGGCAGGATGCGATCAATGCAGCGACAATAGTACTTGATAACCATGACTTGTATGATACAGGCAGCATCACACAGGTATTTCAGAAGGATAGCAGAGAGGCGATCTGGCAGCTACAAACTGTTGAGAAAACATTTACAGATGATGCTGTGCTATTTATCCAGCAACGCCCCGTACACATCAGTAATGATTTGCGCCAGTCTTTTGAGAACGGAGACCTTCGCAGACGGTACTGGTTAAGCGGAATAAACACCGACCTGTACCCTTATAAATATAGAAGCGTCGACGGAACAGGTCTCCCCGGCGAAAATCTGGTAATGCTAAGATTGGCCGAGCAATACCTGATCAGAGCCGAAGCGCGCCTGCAGACAGGCGATATCAATGGTGCAAAAACAGACCTCAATGTAATAAGGACCCGCGCAGGATTGCAGGGTATTATCTTTTCGGCCCCGCATCAGCTGATGCAGGCCATTCAACAGGAACGGCGTGTTGAGCTGTTTGCTGAATGGGGCCACCGCTGGCTGGACCTCAAACGTACGCACCATCTCAATACCGTAATGGGAAATGCTGCAATCAGCAAAGATGGGAACTGGGCCTCTTATGCGCAATGGTATCCTATCCCTCAGAGTGAGATCATTCTGAATCAGCATCTTTTTCAAAACGAGGGGTACCATGATTAATCGCTATCTCCAAATTCCGTTTTTCACGTCCTACATTTTTTCCATTTTAGTGATTCTACCTTTAGCATAAAACATTTAGTTATGCATAAGGCCCGGTTTATTTTAATGATCATCGCCTTGTTGGCTATATTGGGAGGGATCATGTCTTTCAAGGCAGGAAAACGCCGTCAACTCAGTAACCTCTTCTATCCTACTACCGGAGATTTTACGCAGAATGGCGCTTCACGTAATCTCACATATGCCTACCTGGCGCCTTACCGTACGTTTCGTACTGATACTTATGAGTTTCCGATCAATGTAACCCGTCCGCTGTATACGGGTACGAGACAGTCGACAACGACTGTCGGGGGGAGTTTTTACTTTATCACTGTTGTAACCGGCCCCGCCTGGATCACCCTGAACGGTATCTATGATGATGCCGGTCAGTGAGCCTTCATCCAATCCGGCATTGGTTTGTCTTTGAGATAATGATCAAAGAACTGCTGTTGCCGGATGGTGAAATCCAGTTTGTCCGGGTCCCGGAATAGCTGATGTCCTTCATTGCGATATTGCAGCAACCAGACTTTCCTTTGTAATCGCCTTAAGGCAGTGTACAATTCTATACTCTGTGCAACGGGGACAGCATTGTCATTATCATTGTGCATCAGTAAAAGTGGTGTACATACCTTCCTGACCTGCATCACAGGCGAATTCTTCAGATACAGACGCGGTATCTCCCAGGGCGGCCGTCCCATCTTGTTTTGTCCCTGTTCATACAATTGCTGCATGGCGGTGCCTGTGTTTTTTCTGATAGCGCCATACCCGCTGAGGAAATCTGTTGGCCCTGCGGAGGCTTGTGCCGCTGCAAATAATTGCGAATGTGTGACCACATAATTGGTGACATATCCCCCGAAACTATGTCCCTGTAATCCCATTCTTTCCTTATTCACCCAGCCAGCTGCAGCAAGGTATTTCGCTGCGCGGATCACTGCGCGGGAAGCGCTCCTGCCCGGATGTCGCTGCTTTGTACGGATGTGCGGGACAAATACAACGTATCCATTACTTACATACCAGGGGATATTCAGTGTTCCTTCACTTAATGCTGGCGCCAGATACCTGTGCAAATGATCTTTACTGCTTTCATAATAATGAAAGATGACCGGATACTTTTTCGCCGGATCAAAATTCTGTGGCCGATAAAGCAGGCCATATTTCGTCAGGGTTACGCTTAACCAGTTATAGCTGTCTTCCGGATGGATTTTTGTGAGCGATGTGAAATGCATGAAGTCTCCCGTCGCAAATAAATCCGGACTTGAATCACCGCGCATGCTAACTACCAGATAGATACTGGTATCCTTTGCCTTTATCGGTGGATATTGGTCCAGTGGATAGACCGGCATATAGAAAAGCCGATCTTCCATATTACAGACATGAAGTTTTCCCTGCTCCCATTTCCAGAAACCATTTGCCTTGGTGTGAGTATTAAATGCAATAAATACATCAGGATAGAGTTGACGGAAGACCAGCTGCTGCTTTCCTTTTGTCAACTTTACCGGTGCTTGTTGTCCGGAAGGATCGACCTGCCAGACATCGCTGTCACTATGTATAAAAACAATACTATCTCCGGCCGACCATTGTGCCACTCCGATGCCTTTTATTAGTTTCCGGATATGCCCTGAGGCAATTTCATAACAGTAGATAGCCCCTGTTGTATGATCATACCAGGTCATAAATCGTTCATTGGGTGAGATGGATGGCTGTAGCAACAGCTTGCCGGGACTCGCAATGATTTTTTTTTGCGATCCTGTATGGGTATCTACCAGGTAGAGGGTGTTAATTACCTTTTTATTCCAATAGTATTCCTGGTGATTCACACTGTTTTGTATGATAATATACCGCCCGCCATGCTGCCAGGCGATCTGTGTGCCGGAGGGATTTACCGTAAATGATTTTCCGCTTGCGAGACAGAGAATCATCGTAGTGGGCACAGCAGGGGGCGTTTGCAGATAATAATCCTGGTAATGCCAGATATGTAATTTTTCTGTAGGAGCCGGGACTGGCAACGGCAATTCGTATTGGAGGTATTTGCTATCCCGGGAGAATTGTAATCCACCGGCACATTGTTCAGCTAATACAATCGCGCTATCCATACCTGGTTGGTAATATCTGAGCGTTGAGCCCTCCAGAAAAGCCAGTTGATGCCCATCAGCTGTTAGTTGATTGACGGAGCCCGGCCATGTAAAACGGGTGCGTCGTGTAGCAAGGTCTATCCAACGCAGCGTGTCCGTTTCCTGTAACAATAATTGCTCCTGTGTGATGGCGTATGATCTTATGCCTGCTATTTGTTGCAGACTGTCATTTTTCATAATGCACAGTGTATCGTCGGGTAGCTGAAACAGGAAATGCTGACCGGCAAATACCGGATTAAAACCATTAGGGAACTTTTTAGATTCATTCCTGCCAAGGGCATGGTAACATAAGGTATCACCCGTTGCCGGACTTCCATACTGATACCAACAGTAGCGACCGTCATCCCGTATGCCATATTGTGGGGACAGGGTAGTCCAGGTCCGCCAGCTATCATTGGTAAGGACTGGCCGTTGCGACCAGACCGGTAGCGAACAACAGCAAAGCAGTATCATAAGTCTGTAGCAGGTTAACACGGGTGCGTTTTTGTACGGTCCCTATAAGTTAATATTTAACTGTTAACTTTAACGTGTATCAAAAATATTCTCTATCTCCAAACTGTTGAATTGATCTCCCAGTTTAAATTCCCTGCATATTATGAGAATGCAATTAAAGAGATACGTATACCTGGCAATGTTCACCATGCTGTTGCAGTTCATTGTCTTCAAATATTTCTATCCGTTTCCCAACTTTATGCAGGATTCTTACAATTACCTGCGTAGTGCTGCCGAAAATGTAGATGCAAATATGTGGCCGGTAGGATATGCAAAGCTGATCAGATTTGTAGGCATCTTTACACATGCGGATACGGCGTTGGTATTTATACAATATTGCTTTTATCACATCTGCGCGCTTTATTTCTTCTGCACATTACACGACCTGACAAGCCTGCATCGATGGACACGCCGGATCGTCTTTTGCTTACTGTTTCTCAATCCGGCCATTCTTTATCTAAGTAATTATGTGACCAGTGATATTTATTTCATCGGTATCAGTCTGGTGTGGATATCACAGTTGTTCCGGCTCGTATATCAACCCTCGAGGTGGCTGTTGGCCGCGCACTTACTGGTATTGATACTGGCATATACAGTGCGATATCATGCATTGATCTATCCGATCATCAGTATTACGGTCATCGTCTTTTGTCCGTTCTCTATCAGAGTGAAGATTGCCAGTGGTATGATCATGGCCGGCATGATCGGTGCTTTTATGCTGTACACGACAGCTGTTAATCAACGGGTAATGGGCACCAGACAGTTCTCTGCTTTTAGTGGTTGGCAGATGGCGAGTAATGCTGTTTACGCCTATGCGCATATGCCAGAAAGGCCACCATTGCAGGTACCTGATCAGTTTGCAGCGATCCATGCTAAAGTAGTTCCTTATCTGGATTCACTACAACAGGTACCGTCGTCTCAGCGTCCGGATGGATGGCCTATGATGGCATTTTACTTATGGGACCCCGGTTCTCCGCTGCAACCATCACCTGGTGCTGTGAATATTGCAGATAATGCCATACATCTTCGTCAGATGGCAGCGGTGGCGCCGTTGTATAATGATTATGGGAAATATCTGATCAGTCAGTATCCATTGGAATATTTCCGTTATTATCTGTTGCCTAATTTTTTTCAATACGCTTATCCACCAGTAGAGAACCTGGCCGTGTACAATGATGGCCGCGATACGGTGTGGCCGATTGCACAGGCCTGGTTCCACTATCCTTCCAATAAAGTCTATACAAGGTCCGGTGCACGGGAATTGGTGCTCTTTGATTGTTACCCTGCTTTGATGCTGATTGTTATCTTGTTTTTTATTTCCGGCTGGATCGCTTATTATCGGGTCGGAGGTCCGTCATTTGCAGATGCCAGATTCAGAAGTGCGTTGCGGATCGGTACGTTTTATTGGATCGTACATTATGGTTTTAGTGTGCTGGCATCTCCGGTGGTGCTGCGATATCAGTTATTAAATGTGATTTTAGGGGTGGCATATGGTACGCTTTTATGGCAGATAACCATTCTACGTACTTCTGCTGTGGATACAGCAGATAATGATGTAACAAAAGAGTCAATTTTGCATGGAAATTCTTGATCGTCGAAAGCCTCCGCAATTTTGCGGAGCCTTTCTCTATTAATTTCGTTGAGCAGCAACTTTGATATTATAATATGCTTCAATGGCATGTACCATCCTTTCCGTTTCCATCCCAACCCGCACTGCGATATCACCAAAAGACTGACCATGTTGTATAATGAGATCAAAAGCGGTCATCATCTTCAGCATATGACTGCAATCATGTATGCTGATCGCAAAATAACTTAGAAAGCCTGCTTCAATTTCATGTTCCGGTATATGGAACATCCGTGAAAAGTACCTGAGATCGCAGCGGGCATGAGGATATGTCCGCATGTACTCAAATACTTTATTATAGTTGTCATTTTCAGCAGGAGGAACGACCATGGCTACATTATACTGGCGACAAAAGATACGGAAGAGATCGGCACAGCATCTTTCGAGGAAGACAGCTGCATCATTCCGGAGATAGCGACAGGTCAGTATTTTGGAGATCAGCATCCGGTTGACGGTCGTTACGGTAAAAGGCTGTTTGTTGATCACCTGATTACCTGAACGGTGTTGCTGCAACCGTTTATTAAGGTCCGGGAAGTCTGTTGTAAGCGCGGATATATGTTCAGGCAATATGTTGATCAACACTGACAATGCCTTTAGGTCCTCTTCCAAAGGCAGCCGGCTGACGCCTGGTTCAAGATAGAACAGGTTACAGGTATCTTCTTCCAGGCGGAACGGCTCTGAATCCGGGACCCTTACGTCCAGTCCGCTTTCAAACATATAATGTAACGTATAGAGGGGGTGAGGTACATAGGGAAGGATGTCTTGTGCGCCATCTGCTACAACATCGTGGATCCAAAGAGAATAAACCCCAAGGACCATGTGCTGGGACAAGACATATACCTGGCCTTCCTGCCAATAGTGTACATTGGCATTGGGTAGTAATAATTGAAGATACTCTTCGGGTATTCGGGCGGTATTCGTATTACCAATACGCTTTCCTTCCAATGGAAGCAACCTCGCATCTCCATGTGAAAATGCTGACATTTTATGGTGGTTTGCTCTATAACAAGGAACGTCGCCCAATGGTTCGGATTATTCTTTCTTTGTGGCCTCTTTGATGAGATATTCCATGAAGAGGAATGCAAAGGAGGTCATGACCAGGATCGGGAACAGTTGAAAACGAAGGGCGATCGGCGAGGCAAAGACGCTAAAACCGAAGTTGGTCAGCCAGAGACAGACAACCAATAAAAGCCCTTTCCCCATAAGGGATTGTTGTTTATAGCCCTGCAATAACAGGAAGCCGATCATACCGAGAAAAAAGATCACATTCATTGTGCCTACCAGAATGGGGTAAAAGTTCAGGATATCGACCTTAAAATCTTTGAATTTCGTTTCGATCTTGTTGCTTTTATATTCAAACCATGTCTGGGCGATGGGGTGAACTGTTTCCTGTCCGGTGCTATAGAATTCCAGGAATTCAATGGGAGGCGCATAATACTTTAAGGCATTAGGCAGCAGATAGAACTGTGCGAATTGCAAAGGATATTGTTTGATGATATATTTGCCATATTCTTCATACAAGGGAGATACACTGGCCCATCTTTTCAACTCCGGGGCCGTACTGTCTTTTTTGAACTGGTTCTGCATATAGGTCCTTAGTGGTGCTCCGGGTGTCCACATATAGATCGTACTGGCGACCAGATTTTCCTCCGGGTGACGGGGATTCCCAACGGTACTATCGAAATACTCCCTGATCATGTTGTCGAGGACCTGGTACTTTTTAGGTACCGGTTTACGCTGTTCTTTCGGTACGAACTTATAGGCGTACATGGCGTTGTTAGCCATCTGCCAGCCGGTAAATGGCGTAAAGATGCTCTTTTTGCTCAGTTCGTAGTATTGGTGTTTGTTGTATTGGATGAAACTACCGATCAGTATCACACAGATCGCGAGCCCTAATATCTTTTGCAGTAGTGCCTGTCGGGATAGCAGGAAAGCAATACCCGCGATGAGTGGATAATATAGTGCGTTGTATCGCACGGTAAAGGCGAGAAACAATACTAGTGCATGATAGATCATCAGTTTCCTGGAAGGACGATAAATGATCCATAATAAGATAGTAAACCAGGTCAGGCTAAGAGAAAGGAATAAAGTATCGCTGGACACATAGTTTGCAAGATAGAGAAAGGCCGGGTTGAATAACATAAACCCGAACAGTCCTATTCTGGTATACCTGTGTGGATTGTAGAAGTAGAACAAGGTAAAGACCAGCGATAAGATACTTGCCTGTAGCATCAGGTATTGAAATACAACAAGTGCAGTATCCGAATGAGTGAATACGCTGAACAGCCGGATGAACATCGAATATCCTACAGGATAGGTGTTGATGGATAAGTTCATATGTGCCGTCTCCATGTAGGCATAAGAGTCGCCATTGATATAACTGGCATAGGGATACAGGTATTTAAAGAATAACAACTGCAATACGATTCCGATAACGGCAGTCCACACGTAAGGGCGGTTATTGGGATCTTTAAAAATGTAATCTTTGAGACTTGGGTTACTCATGGGGGAGCTGATTGTGGTTAACGGGTCTTTTAAAGATAGCAGGTACATTGGGAGGAATAGTTAGGAGATAAAGACAATTTCTGATAATCGCTATCTCCTAAGTACTATCCCGATGAATGAAGTTATATTACCCGCCGTTAACCATCTATACGATATGAAACAGCTACTCCTTTTGTTTGCCCTGGGGCTCGCCAGCTGTACTCCTGCTCCTCACGCTGACGATATGCCCAAAGACCCTAAGGCCTTACCTCCTATTGTGTTATTAAAGGGAGATACGGTGTCTAAGTTCAATACTGACAGTCTGGCGAAAGGACGCCCAACCTTGCTGTATTATTACGGTCCTGCTTGTTTGCCTTGTGATACCTTCACACAGAAAATGATAGCAGCGATAGATACCCTGAAGGATATCAATCTTTTGTTCATCAGTGCCGGTAGTTTTCATGATGTGAAATTGTACCAGGAGAAGTATAACGTGGAAAAATTCCCGAATGTGAAACTGGGGTTAGATTATAATAATACGTTCTTCCGCTATTACGGAGGACAGGCATACCCATTGCTTGTATTTTACGATAAAGACAAACAGATCAAACGTGCGAATTTAGGATCATTGCCACTGGATACGGTCCGTGCGATCATTGATAAGTAGCGCTTCTGTTACAGGCGTAATAATCGGCTACCTGCATCATCATGTTCATTACGTTGGGGAATGCTGATATCCTGGCAATTTCATCCATGGAGGCTGTCTGGTTTTGCATCATGTCATAGATCATCATCATCCTGGCTGTATGCATAAAATCATGTATAGATACGGCGAAGTGCTGTTTGAATTCGAATGACAATTTCTTGGGTGTGGTATCGAACATGTAACCCAGTTGGGTGATGGTATTTTTCTTAAAAGGGTGTTCCCTGATGTAGTTCAGTAGTTGATGTGTATTCTCTGTGTTCAGGACACTGTCAACTGTGAGTGGCTGGTGTGCATTGGCTTCCTGTGCAGCGATGTTTCTAAGCAGATCAATACAAATTCTAAAGATATATGGGTAAGCTCTCTTCATGGGGTATTTGCAGGAGAGCATTTTCTCCATGAGGAAATCGCAGATAGGATTGCTGTTATAAGGATACGCGTTTAAGGCGCCCACTTCTTTTCTATCCAACTTTGTCAAAGCTTCCAGTCCTGGAAATTCTTCCACCATTGCCTTCAGTACTTCCTGTTCTACATTGATGTGTATGGACAGGATTTTTTTTCCTGCAGTCATTGGAATGCGATGTAAACCTGCCGGAAGATTAAAGAGATTAAATTCTTTTTCTTCCAGGAGATAGCTGGGTGCGTCCGGACTTTCCAGGTGCAGACTTTCTTCATAGAGGCCATGCAGGGACCAGATGTGGGAAGGAATAAAAGGACAGAGTACAATATTTTCTTTCGACCAGATATCATGTATCCAGAGTGTGAAGGGGCCAAAGTTGATATTCTGGGATAATATTTCTGCCTCTGCATCTTCCCGGAAATAGGCGCCGGCTGCGGGGATGATCAGAGATTCATATTCCTCCGGGATGTCGGTTGGTGATATATAGGAGGGATTTAATCTTTCGAATAGTAGTAGCTTATTAGTGCCAGCAAGTGTAGTACCCATATATGGTTATTTAGTGTCTGTAAATAGACGGGATGTGTCGCTTCAGACAACTTCTTTCAGACGGGTACGGATCACTTTCAGTGCACGGCTTACCTGATTTTTTACTACCTGTGGCTGGATGTTCAGGTCCTGTGCGATTTCCTTATGACTCCAGTCCTGCAGATAGAGTAGCTCAAACACTTTTCTGCAGGCAGGCGCCGATACATAAGTAGCGGCTTGACGGATTTGTTGTCCCAGTTCCTTGTTCTCCAGGTTTTGAGGAAGGGCGGCATCCGTGGCTGTGTAGTACGTGTGTGTTACGAACTTACGTGCTACTTCATTGCGGCGGCATTTGTAGGCATATTGCAGATGCACGGCTCTGAACAGATAATGTTTAAGAGAGATCGTGATCGTCAATTGCCGGCGCCGCTGCCATAAAGAAGTAAAGATCTCCTGTACCATATCTTCCGCTTCATGTTGGTTGCGTACTTTATGGTATGCTTCCGTCAATAATTGCGGACGATATTTCTCGTAGAGTGAAGCAAAAGCATTTGCATCCCCGTTTTTCACTGACAATAATAATTCTTCCTCGTGAAATAACATCATTTTAGATTCAAAACTGCATAACAAAAAATAAAGCCCCTTTAATGTCACCTTATGTGTAAGACACTGTCATTATCAAAATGATAATTGAAGTGTCCAGTATAGGTTAAGTTGTCTATAAGATTCTGCATGGGCCTGGATTTATCGATGTGTCCTGTGAAGCGTCGCTGCCCAATAACCGGATCGTCATAAACGATATGCATCCCGTACCATCTTTTCATCACCTGACATAATTCGTCTATAGTCGTTGCCCGGAACACATAAGTACCCACTCTCCAGGCTAAAATTTCTTCCGGATCAAAATGTATCAGCTGTAAGTTGTGACCTTGTTGATATCTTACCGAGAATCCTGTTTTCAACATGAGCGTAGAAGGATCAGTTTTCGGTTTGATGGTACCTTTTATCAGTGGAGTTTTTTCACATGTTTTGTCATAGGTATTGACGTTGAATTCTGCTCCGGGTACATGGATGGTGCCTTTAGGTAGGTGGCCGATAAATGGTCTTTGCGCTTCTTTAGTTACTGACAGGTAAGTTTTTCTTGCAATGGTAACTTGTTGCTGCGGGCTGCCCGGATTGACGATCTCGCCATCGGGCAGCTGTAGCGCAACACTTTTCAGGGACAATCCATGGACGTTTGCCGTGCGCTTATCCAGCTTTTCCGGCTTGACGAATAATATATAAACACTCGGGGCTGCCAATACCAGGAGTGCGATGGTAAGTGTCGTGTGTATGATAACGCGGACCCATTTTCGCTTATGGATCTTTGCCCATACTTGTTCGAGGGGCAGACTTTCAGGTGACAGTGCCAGGAATGCCTGTTCCTCCGGGCCTGAAAACTGTTCGTAGATGGTATGTCGGATAATGCGTGCTTCCGGTTCATCTTCGAGCAGCTTTTTGAGGGTGGCACTGTCTTCCGGGGTTATGATACCCACTAGTTCATCAAGTACCAGTTGTTCTATCTGGGTTTCATCTATCATAGTATTTTTAGAGTCGGAAACGGTCCCGAAAAGTACTTATGATAAGCTGTGTTTCAAATTCTCACGCAGAATTTTCAGCGCGCGATGAATGTGGTTTTTAACTGACTGGACGTTGATCTCCATCTGATCTGCGATCTCTTTCAGGCTTTTCTTGTGAAGGTATAGCTGTTCAAAAGCCAGTCTGCTGGCAGGTGTAATGCTATCGATCGCAATGGCCAGTTGCCTGCCTAGTTCTTTTGTTTCTATGGGCGAGGTCGTAGTATAGGTATCCGCCAGCCATATATATTGCTGTTTTTTTCCCCTGGTACTGCTTTTCTTACGGATCAGGTCGACACATTTATTTCTTGCTACCTGAATGAGATAAGCCTTCAGACATTGTGGTGTACCCAGCCCCCGACGTTTGTCCCACAGCCAGCAAAATACTTCCTGCACAATATCATTGCCTTCATCTGCATCCTGTAGTTTACTATATGCTTCGACGTATAAACGATGACGGTAACGGGAGAATATAATATTGAATGCGCCTTCATTGTCATCCTGTAGCAGGGTGAATAAATGTTCATCGCTATAACCGCTTAGTACATGCATAGTAATATCAAAATGAAATAATTATACAATAACATGTATATGGAATTCAAGGGATAATAATGTTGAGGGTTCACAGACAATGATGAACTGTATTTTATACGCTTGCTAAACTACTGAATCCCAAATTGTCAGAAGTTAATGCGGTGTTAACAGATAAGGATTTTCTGTAGACTATAAGATTCATTCACATAAAATAATTCGCTATCTCATAAGTTAGAAGTCTGTTTCCTTAGTTAACTTTCTCTTTCAAGCTTATATGTTAACCTGAATTGATATGACATTTAAAGATGCTTTACTCCCAAACAATTTTTTAAGGGATATCTGGTATGATCACGAAAACAGGTGGTTATTGATAAGTTCAATAGCGTTGTCTGTCATCCTGATCGTCCTCATATTACAACTTTACCCCTATCCCAACTTCCTCCCCGATTCCTATTCCTACATGGACGCCGCATTTAACAACGTTAACATCAATATGTGGCCGGTCGGCTACTCAAAATTCCTCCGCTTCGTAAGCGTTTTTAACAGATCAAGTACCGGATTGGTGATCGTTCAATATACCTTACTGCAGTCTTCAATACTATTCTTCTTATTTTCAGTCAAATATCTGATCGCCCCCGGTAAATGGCTCATGCGGATTTTATTTATACTAATAGTGCTAAACCCCCTCTGGCTATATATCGCAAATTTCGTCTCCAGCGACGCTTTATTTGCTACGTTTAGTTTATTATGGTTAACAAGTCTTTTCTGGCTCATTTATGAGCCAAACGGACGGATGTTTATATTCCATGCGTTGGTACTAGGCTTCGTCTTTTCTGTGCGTTACAACGCCTTATATTACCCGATTGTCAGTCTGCTGGTGATATTCATTACCCAGGGCACACTGAAGGATAAATTATATAGAATAGCGATCGTATTAATTCCGGTAGCCTGGTTTGTGACCTATACAACCTTTACTTTTAAAGAAAGACTTGGCGTAGCTATATTTTCCCCCTTCGGCGGATGGCAAATGGGCAGTAACGGACTGTTTATGTACGCCCATGTTCCACCTCAACGTTCAAACATACCCAAACAGTTCGTGAAACTGCACAATTTTACCATCCAGCACATGGATTCGCTTAATAAACTAAAACAACGTCCCGACGGGGAGCTAGGCATCTATTACCTATGGGACGAAAAAGCGCCTTTAAAGTTATATTTAGCCGATAAATATAAAAAGGACAGCACTACACCTTATTTGAAACGTTGGGCCTCTGTATCGCCCTTATATGGGCAATATGGCACATGGTTGATCAAGCAACACCCGGGCGCGTTCCTTAAATATTACATCTGGCCTAATTTCCTGAATTATTACTCCCCTCCAACTGAGTTCCTGGGCATCTATAACATGGGCAGCGACACCGTTGATCCCGGTGCTGTAAGCTGGTTTGGATACAAATCCAACAAGGTCCATCATTTCTCAAAGGATAAAAATATCATCCTCACTGCAATATTCCCGCTGTTACTAGCAATGATCAATGTGATCTTCTTCTTCGGATTTATCGGTTTTGTAATATTAGGTGGCTTTTCAAAGGTTAGCCCGTATTATCGCAAAGTCTTATGGATTATGCTGGTGATCTGGCTAGGGAATCTTGCATTTAGTGTACTAGCTTCACCAATTGTGCTACGGTACCAGGCATTCCCATTTATCTTCACCCTGACCTTCGCAGTGCTATTGTTGGGTTTTGTCATCCAGGAAAGCCGACAGGAATCAAAGCCAGTTGAAGAAAGCCCCATTCCCGACCCTGCGATATAATTATCCGCTTTCTCCTAACAAATGAGAATAAATACTGTGGTATTTTAGAATAGTTAACCATGACCCTCTTGAGGCGCCCTGTTTCACATTTATCAATACCACATTATGGAGTCAAAAAGAAAAGCCATTATCATTGGAGCAGGTCCTGCTGGATTGACTGCTGCCTATGAAATGTTACAGCGTACTGATATTATCCCTGTTATATTAGAGAAAAGCGGAGATATAGGTGGTATCTCAAAAACGATTAACTACAAAGGCAATCGTATGGACATCGGTGGCCACCGTTTTTTCTCTAAATCAGACAGAGTGATGCAATGGTGGCTGAATATCCTGCCATTGGAAGAAGGGAATGATAAGCACAAGATCACTTACCAGAATAGAACGAGGGAGGTAAATAGAAAAGACTTCCCAGGGATTAAGAGCGATGATCCTGATAAGGTAATGCTGGTACGTAATAGATTATCAAGGATCTACTTTTTACGCAAATTCTTCACTTATCCTATTACATTATCTGTAGAGACCTTACAAAAGTTAGGTGTAGCCAGGACAATAGCTATTCTCATTTCCTATTTATGGGCACAGCTATTCCCAAAGAAACCGGAAAAGAGCCTCGCTGATTTCATGATCAATCGTTTTGGGAAGACATTATATAACCTCTTCTTTAAAGACTACACAGAAAAAGTATGGGGTGTGCCATGTGATGAGATCCCGGCAGAATGGGGTGCACAGCGTATCAAAGGAGTAAGTATCCGTAAAGCTATAGAACACGCGATACAGGAATTGTCAAAAAAGAAGACAAAGGATAAGGGAGATATCGCGCAAAAAGGAACAGAAACAAGTCTGATAGAGAAGTTTTTCTATCCTAAACTCGGCCCCGGACAACTGTGGGAAGAAGTCGCCAGACAAGTACAGGAGATGGGCGGAATTATCCATATGCATTGTGACGTAAAGAATATTTATACAGAGGATAATAAGGTGACGGCTGTAACGGCTGTAAACAGACAGACCGGCGAAGAAATGAGATTGACCGGTGATTATTTCTTCAGCACAATGCCCGTTAAAGAATTAATAGGCGGTATTGTAGGTGATGTTCCCATTCCCGTGAGAGATATTGCCTCTAAACTGCAATACCGGGATTTCATCACCGTAGGTATTTTATTGCGGAAATTATCATTCCTGGATAAACATACCGGGGAATGGAAACCATTGAAGCTGGAAGACACCTGGATATATATTCAGGAGAAGGATGTTAAGGTCGGCCGTTTGCAGCTGTTTAACAACTGGAGTCCTTATATGGTGAAAGACCCTGACACCGCCTGGGTAGGAATGGAGTTTTTCTGTAATGAAACAGATGATTTCTGGAAATTACCTGATAGTGAAATTGCCGCTTTAGCGATACGGGAGTTAGAAAAGATAGGGTTGGCATCCACAGATAATGTATTGGACAGCACTGTGCTGAGAGTAGAAAAGACCTACCCTGCATATTTCGGCGCCTATGAGCAATTTGATAAAGTGAGGGCTTATACAGATAAACTGGAAAATATATTCCTGGTCGGACGTAATGGTATGCACAAGTATAATAATGCAGACCACTCTATGCTCACTGCTATGGTTGCAGTGGATAACATCATAGCCGGTGTGACGGCCAAAGACAATATCTGGGCGATCAATACCGAGCAGGAATATCACGAAGAGAAAACCGGAGATGAAGTGCCTGTGGCAGCAGCGCCTAAAAGAGTCCCTTCTTTTAAAGAATTTATATGGGGCCAACCATGGAACAAAGCACTGATCTGGTTTGCAGGATTAGCGGTTATTCTTCAGTTCCTGATATTTAAACATTTCTACCCATCTGCCGGATTCATTGACGGAGACTCCTATGTCTACCTGGAATCAGCTTTCGGCAACTTTAGCATCAACACCTATCCGATCGGGTATTCCAAGTTCCTGCGGTTCTTCAGCACTTTCACCATATGGGATACTGCATTAGTAGGTTTCCAATACCTTTTATTACAGTCCAGTGCATTGATGCTGATATTAACATTGGCTTATTTCTACAGACCTGGAAAAGTCATATTCGGGTTATTATTCGCAGGAATGATATTTAATCCCGTATTTCTTTTCATCGCCAATTATGTCTCCAGTGATGCATTATTCCTGAGCCTGAGCCTGATCTGGTTTACATTGCTGCTCTGGATATTACACCGGCCTAATAAGGGGCTGATCATCTGGCATGCCGTTATTATTCTGTTAGCCTTCACCGTACGGTATAACGCGCTGTTTTATCCTATAGTAGCCGCTATCGCATTTGTTATCAGCCGGCAAACATGGAGGATGAAAGTGGTTGGGATGTTATCGAGTTTGGTACTGATCGCAGGTTTTGTCTGGCATACCAGCAACCAATATGACAGACTTACTGGTATCCGTCAGTTCTCTCCTTTCAGTGGTTGGCAGATGGCGAATAATGCGCTTTATGCCTATCGCTTTGTGCAGGACGAACCTCCACCTCCTATGCCTGCGAAGTTTAAACAGCTGGACAAGATGGTGCGAACTTACTTTGATACAACCCGCAACGTCTTTATGCATCAACAGGAAATGATGATTGCAAATACCTGGTATATGTGGGATCCGAAATCTCCTTTGCAGCAATACATGTATCAAAAGTTCAAAAAGGACTCTACTGCGCATATCCTGAAGAAGTGGGCCTCCGTCGGACCACTGTTTTCTGAATATGGTGCTTACCTGATAAAACAATATCCGGTTACGTTTACCCAATATTACCTGGTGCCTAATACCATGAAATACTACGCACCGCCAGTAGAGTTTCTGGATACCTATAATATGGGAAAAGACAGTATCGCGCCTATTGGCCAGCAATGGTTCGGATTTGAGTCCCGCAAACTGAAGACTCATTTTAAAGACCTGAAAGTCACCATTCTCAACTTCTACCCCATACTTGTAGGAATGATGAACGTTGTCTTCATATTCAGTTTGTTCGGCTTTGTGCTATTGAAAGGATTCAAATACAATAAAGCCTTATCAGTCGGTCTGCTGCTGGCATTCGGTTTATGGATCATCAACTTTGGATTTAGTGTGTTCGCATCCCAGATCGCCTTGCGATTCCAGATGCTGCCGATATTAATATTTTTCTCCTTCGGACTGTTACTGATAGATTATATCTGGAAAGCAGCCAATAACAAAATATCATAAAGATGAGAGTATTGTTTGTAGCCTTGCTGTTAATAGGAATATTCAGTTGCCAAAGACAAAGGCCTTTACCGCCAGGGATTGACAGAAAGATGCCTGATTTTAAAATTCAACTGCTGGACACTACTGTTAAGATAAATACAGCTGCTATTCCCAAGGGACAACCAGTGGTGTTGTTTTTCTTTGGGCCCGATTGCCCATATTGTCAGGCATTGACAAGAGAATTGACGAAACGAATGGACGAGTTGAAAGATACCCGGTTTTACTTAGTCTCCGTGGCTGATTTTAAGGAGATCCAAATGTACGATACCTTGTTTCATCTTGACAAATTTAAGAACGTTCAGATTGGAAAGGATGTGGATGGATTTTTCTTTAGTTATTATAAAGCGCCGGGATTTCCTTATTTAGCGGTGTACGACAAGAAGAAAGAGTTTAGGGAAATTATTATCGGAGGTATCAGCGTCGATTCACTGAAGAAAGTCATAAAGAGTTAATCACTTTCTGTATATGGAAAAGCTCAATAGCATACATGGTGCTATTGAGCTTTTTTGGTTTTGTTATAAGTCCAGGGTAGTAAATGTATTTGTTACGACACAGGTCTGGGGGACAATGAGCGTATGTGTTCTTCCTAGTGAAGTCAGTATAATGGACTTGGTTAACGGACTAGTTGTCCGGAGTGTAATTACGATCTGCTGACCAGAGTTCGTTATAAAGACGATGTTCGGCAAACAGAATGGTACCGTAGTGTGATATGTGATAGTACCAACCAAAATGTTAGTAGTAGTATAGTAAGATGGATTGCTATTATACCTTATTTTGAAGGCAAATATCCCTCCTGTAATAGCTACTATAGTAAGCATGATCATTATTTTTCTGGCTAGTTTCATAGTTGTGATGCTTTTTGGGTATAAAAGCTAACCTTGGGATTAAGAATAAATGTTGATAGGTTGAATGTTCTCGTATATAGAATGGATATAATGTAAGTGGCTTTAATGTATAGGCTTGATCTTCCCCGAACGAATATAAATTTTTGGACAGCTCTCTGCTTGTGATATACCGTTTTCTTATAGGAGATAGCGAATAGCCTTAGTGATCGGTGATGAGAACGGTTGCCGGTGACTCTCCTTTGAGGTATTTTCCAAAGAATTCCTCCTGCCTTTGGGTAAAATCTGCCTGACACTCCCAGTCGTATAACACATGCCCTTCCCCTTTATATTCCAGCAGCCATACCGGCTTCCCCAATCGTCTCAACGCCGTAAAAAGCGCCACCGACTGTGAAAATGGTACTGCTCCATCCTCTTTATTATGCATCATCAGCAAAGGCGTATTTATTTTCTCTGCAAATAACACCGGTGAACCCTGTATATACAATGCAGGGTCTTCCCAGGGCGCAACTCCCTGGTTCATCTGCCCTACTTCGGAGATGAAATGATAACTACGTCCACCAAAACCTAATCCGCCATGCAGCCCAAATAACTCAGCAGGTGCAGCTGAGGACTGTGCTGCAGCAAATAAATTGGAATGCGCGATAATGTAATTGGTCTCATATCCGCCAAAGCTATGCCCCTGTAAACCCAGTTTAGCCGCATTTACATACGGCCGCAGAGAAATATACCTCGCGGCGGATTCAACGGTATTAAGGATAGCAGTACCACTTTTACCGGTAGGACGATAGATATCCGGTATGAAAACGAGGTATCCGTTACTCACATACCAGGCAATGGTCAGCGTACCTGAACTAAGGCGCACATGAGGAAAGATGTTTAATTCATTACTCCGTTCTTCATAATAAGTAAAGATGACAGGATATTGCTTTGTGCTATCAAAGTTTTCAGGTTTATATAGAATCCCTGTCCCTGTGAGGCTATCTGATATGGGCCAATGCACCAGTTCAGCTGTCAGCCAGTTAAAGTCATGTTGTGGTTGTATATCAGAGAAAGGTGAAAACGTTCTGAAATCGGTGGTAATAACAAGATTCGGCGCCTGAGTAGCGCTTTGCCGCTGTAGCAAATACACATTTGCTTTCTTCGCCTTTACAGGAGGAGGTGGCTCAAATACGATCAGCGCCGGGAAATGATATACGACAGGGTCCATTTTTATAGGAACAGGATTTGGATCAGCGCCAGGTGTGATCTGCATAAATCCATTGTGCTTGTTACTATCCAGACAGGTAATTAACAAAGGGTCTTGTAAAGACAATGTCGATAGCTGCTGTGGATAAACTACCCGCAGTATAGTTTTTTGCTGATGACCGTAGTGGCCAGTAATATTTACCGGAGCTACTTTCCCGGTGGGGTCCAGCATCCAGATGTCATATTCATCATATATCAATACCCGCTGATCATCAGCTAACCAACCGGCAATTCCATAAGTAAATATTTCTTTCCGGTTGATCCGCTCACGCGCCAGCGGCTCTTTTATAGATGTAGTAAGACTATGGATTTTTCCAGTGGCAGTTTCATAACTGAAGTACTGCTTACTGGCAATGTCATACCATATAACGAAGCGCTCATCTGGTGAAAGGTGAACATCAATTACTCGCTGGGGAGCACGAAGAATGTTCTTTTTCTGCCCATTACCAAGGCATACAAGATCATAACTTTTAATTTGCTGATCATTCCAATAAGCGTCCTCCTCATTCACTATATTGGACACTATCGCATATTTGTTGCCGGATATTGAAACCATCGCCGTGTCAATATTTTCAAGATATCTGATGGGGCCTCCGGCAACAGGAATAACCGCTGTATAAGGACTATATGGATCAGGAACGGACTGAGACTGCAACCGCACATCCCGATAATCCCAGATGTTTACCTTGCTATAAGGAGATTCGCGCTGCTGATCCCGCATCTTTACAGTTTTGAAAAACAATAGCTGATCATCATTACTGAATTGTACAGGCATATTTGTCAGGGAAGCAACTGCGACATTAATAACATATCTCCCGGTATCCATTCCTTTACTAAAATGATGTAACTGTACATCAGTTTGTATGCCACTTGTAAAAGCAACTGCTGTATCTGAATGGGCGAAAATGAGGTTTTCTATATTGTAGCGGGACGTGACCTTCTGGCGATGCATCGTCGTTAAATCCAACCAGATAAGGCTATCTCTGTAATTAAGCAATAAGATACTTCCTGACTCGTTGAATAAAGAAGATGTAACACCCTTGAAAGTATACGCTTTGACAGTATGCAGGTCGTTTAGTATCAACGTGTCTGCTGCTTTTGCTGTCAGCCATTTACCATTTCCACCCGCAGGTAAATTATAGTTACTCAGTCGCTTATCATATGTAATGGTATTGTTTCGGAGTGTCAGTACACCTAGTCCCTGTGGAGAGGAAAAAACAAGATGTTGATTATCTGAAGTGAATACGGCATCCATTACCCCGGTGAAGATGCGGCTGTAATTTCCATGAACAGACCGTACTACCAACGAACTACCCGCCAGCTCTGACCCATAGGTATACCAGATATATTTCCCGTTATCAGAGATATTATAATTCAACAGCATGTCCCATCCCTTGTAAGTCATATTGGTGATAGGAGGCTTCTGGGCATTGACAACAGAAGTTTGAAAAAAGAGCAGCAGGATAAATAAATATCTCATAATGAAGGCGTCACTTTAAAATAGCGTGAAGAGGTCGTATACTGCTTAGTAGATAGCGATAATTTATAGCAATTACTATACCCCGGTAATATCCTTGATATCCAAAGTAAACCTGCCTTGTAGAAACTATCTTCGGACGTCTCCACATTAATAACCATCATAAAATCCCATTATGAAAAAAGCGAAATTTTTGTTGGCCGCCCTGCTTGTATTGGCCGTTACTGCAGGCATCTTTTCATTTAAAGCAAGCCGATTTACCAGTATTCCAGCCTGGAAGTATACTACTATGGTAAGAAGTGGCATTTTACCGTATTATACGACCACCTTTTTCTGTACCTCACTGGCAGATGTTTATTACATCTCTAATGGCGGCACCTGGTACACGACCACTTTTTACAGGGTTGGCTCACCTACCGGGGTCATTACCTTAAGAGCACCCAATGGAGAGGCTATCACAATAGCAGATCAGCCTTGTTCGGTAACAACCACTTATCTGACTACCGCATTTTAATGAAGGGCGTATCAGCCGGGTTGATGAAGGCCCGGCTGTCCCTTAGATACACAAAAATATGACATGAGAATACGCTTATCTTGTTTAGTAGATAAAGACTATTTCCAGTAATTATTCTGTTCCCTTCCTATGTAATATTGACGCATAAAGACGCAATTTTGAATTACTGAGATTCGGGAGAAACCATTACACAAATATTTATTTAAATATCATCCATACGAAAAGTTATATCGCTCCAGGTTGAAGGTCTGCGGCCTATGAGTGTAGTTTATGTCAGTGCAGACGTTTTGTGAACAATTAAATCCCCTGAAAATGAAATCAGCAAAGCTCCTTCTTGCCCTGGTATTTGTCTGTGCTATTATCGCCGGACTCCTTGCTTTCAGAACAGTACGGTTTACAACTGTACCTGTATTCACACCCACAACGATTGTTACAACTGTTGTAGGTCCTAACGTATACTATACCACCGGCAACCTGTGTACTACTAATGGATGGTATATTACTACAATTCCGTTTAGTAGTCCCTTAACAGTTTACTATCTGGTAACAACCCAACCGCCTATCACCACTTTGACAATGTTCGATTTTAACGGACCAGACACCATTACCAGAGAATTCTATCTCTGCACGACGAAATCGACATATGTCACGCGTGCTTTTTAAGAACACTAGGTAGTTTTTGAGGAGAATGGTAGTTATTACTGCGTGACGGATCGTGATGTGAGCAGCTGATTCACCTTCCGCATCTCTTCCGGCTTTATCTTCACTACCTTCCTGTCATACGTCATAAACCCATTCTCCTCCGACTCTACATCATAAGGCTGGGTATAGATTGCTCCTGACAGCCCCTGTTGCTCATACTTCTTCAACCGCTCCATCATATACGCATACCGCTGTGCAAACCGGTCCGCCGTCACTTGTATATACCCCCAGCTGGTCGCCGGCGCCCATTGATGCCCTGGTGTCGGTACTCTGACACCGCCCCATTCTCCCAATACCCTGGCTTTGCCGGGCAAGGCTGGGGCGATATAGGGGCCGGGATAATAATGTACATCTGCCACATCGCTACTTATCCAACGGTCCCGCACGGGGGTATCGCTGTATTCATCCAGGTTCTCTCCGGAGTGCCCATTGATGATACGGGAAGGGTCACTTTGTTTCATCCATTCAGTCAGTGTTTGCTGATTGTACTTCCCCCATCCTTCATTGAATAGTATCCACATAACAATGGAGGGGAAGTGATGCAGCTGACGAAGGTTCTCTGCGTTTTCCTGCTCGAACTGGGAAGTGGCGTAATAATCGGCATCGGCACAAGGGACCATATCCTGCCAGACCAACATCCCCAGACTATCCGCATAATAATACCAGCGGTCCGGCTCCAGTTTTACATGCTTACGGATGGTATTGAATCCCATATTTCTGATGGCGACAATATCATATAACAACGCCGCATCTGTCGGGGCCGTATACAACCCTTCCGGCCAGTATCCCTGGTCAAGGACGCCCAGGTGAAAGGTGTAATTGTTATTAAGGAATAACCGGGGCATATCGCTACTATCAGTTTGCACATTGATCTTCCGCATGCCGAAATAACTGGAGACCGAATCAATGACACGACCATCCCTTAGCAGCCGGATGGTCATATGATAGAGGAAGGGATCAGCAGGGCTCCAGAGACGTGTATAAGGTACGCCCAGGTCCAGCATACTACCTGCCCGGCCGCTTGTATGACCGGCAACAACAGCACCCGCATAGGCCGTTACATCAACAGTAACACCGGTGGTATCAGACGTATTGACCCGCAGGTTCAGACAATGTGCATCGATATCCGGCGTGGAATAAAGATCGGTAATATAGGTAGGTGGAACTGTTTCCAGCCAGACCGTCTGCCAGATGCCGCTGACTGCTGTATATAATATTTTTCTTGGTCGCAGACTCTGTTTCCCGCAGGGATTAGGGCCCAGATTAGAAGGATCGAGTACCGTGACGACCAGCTCATTATCTCCTTCCTGCAATGAAGCGGTGATATCAAAAGAGAAATGTTGATAACCGCCCATGTGTCTCCCCAGGAGTTTCCCATTCAGGAAGACGGCTGCCCGCCAGTCGACCGCTCCAAAATGAAGCAATACGCGTTTACCACCATGCACATCTGGTTTACGGATACTCCGCTTGTACCAGAGCCGTTGTGTCGGCAATAGTTGTTTCTGAACGCCGGAAAGGGCCGATTCAATAGCGAAAGGCACCAGTATCTCCCCGTCGAATTTATCCGGTATACCGGCATCCCAATGAGTAATCGCATATTCCCAGAGACCGTTCAGGTTCTGCCATTGGGAACGTACCATTTGTGGCCGGGGATATTCCGGGAGAACGTTGGAAGGAGATACTGCTGTTGCCCATCTGGTCTGAATGGGTACGGGTTTCATAGACCAGCGGCCGCCCGAAAATCGATCGCCCTCACCAATGGCAAGGGCGATCTGAAAATAGGGGAAACATAGGGTAACAAACAAAAGCGTGCTTTTAAACGGTTTCATGTACCTGGGTTAAGTATGTTTAACGGGAGTGTGATCAACGTAAAGAAAATTTAATTGGCATATTACAACTGGTATATGTTGCGATATAATTGAAATGGTAACATGTAAGAAAAAGGGTCCCGGCTAGACAGCCAGGACGTTGTTTTCCTCAATATACCATTAAATGTTCTTGTCGTATTATAGGTCGTTATGGCAACGAAAACGAATAATATTGTTCTTTCTGTTTTAAAGTTACGTCATGCCTGTATGGTTCATGTTAGGAGTTCTACGACGAACTTTGGAAAAAAAGAATTTCTCTTAAGAGTTAATACTACTGTTTTTCCGAAGCTCTCTCGGACTCAGTGAAAACCGCTTCTTTACTGCGTAAGAGAAGCTGGAGTAATCCGTGTAACCGAATTCTTCCGCAAGGTCCTGCAAGGGTACAGTCGTTTCCGTGAGTTTGCGGTAAATAATACGCATACGTGCATTCTGAAAGAAGTCGTATACCGTAATACCGTGACGACTCCGGAAGATCTCTTCCAGTTTCTTTTCATTTGTACCGGCAAATCTTGAAAGCTGCTTGAGGGTAGGAGGTGATGGCTGCTGTAGATGTTTCAGCAGATGTACTTCTGTACGCTCACCTCTTTCGTGATCGGCGGCACTCAGGCCGTTGGCATCTGTTAAATAACGTGTAAGCATATCAAGTGATTCAATGATGAATTCTCCTGTTTTCTGTTCTCTGTATTTTTCGCTGGCAGCTTTAGGTAACTGGCGTTCTGTTATATCCTGTATAATGTTGCGAAGCCGCTCATGGGCAATCATGTTCTGGTCCAGGAGAGTAATGGTATTTTCATTCGATAATTTATTGAGTAATTCCTGTACAACGGGGAAGCTTTCCTGATAACTTCTCAGCTCATCTACCGGTATCTGAATTTCCAGCGCAACGTACAGACCAGGTGATTTAAACCTGACCAGGTGACGAAGACGCGGCGTTACGACAATGTTCATCTGATGCTGGAAAGTTTCGCTTTCGTGGCCATTCAGCTCGTAAAACATGTTCCCCTTTAACGTATGGTGGAGCAACAGGTCGTCCACATTTCCTTTTACTTTGAATGCTGTCGGTTTATTAATGATATAATGACTCATCCATGCCTTATAATTGTGATTGGCTACCTGCTGGAACAGGATACAGCCAAAGTTGTCACTCACCGCGTAATACGGCTGGGTGCCCTGCAGCGCGTAGCTGGAATAGGCCGCTGGCAGGCCGGGGGTAAACAATATCGGCTGCCCTATTTGGGTTGAAATGGACAATGGTAGGGTCATCGTACTACCAAATTATAGAACGGTACTGCAGCCTCACTACCAGTGTTCAATTTTTTATTTTTCCGTTTTGCGTAAGTCAAATTCCCTTTTCGTCTGGTTTTTCCATTTTAGCTCCCCGACTTTTGTCCCTTAAATCGGTAAGGAGACCCTATGCGACTGATGTGACCGGCCCCTACCGTACGGAAGCAACTCATTTCTTAACATTTTTGTCAGCCACATGGGGAACAATACGCAAGCAAACGGCAAGAAAAAAGGACCATCCTGGAGAAAGAAGCTCAACGCCTGGTTACACCTCTGGCTCGGACTGGCATCCGGGATAGTGGTATTCATCGTCGCGCTGACCGGCTGTATTTTTGTATTCCAGAAGGAAATCAGCGAATGGGTGCATCATGATATCCTGTTTGTCACCCCTAAGGAACAACCCGCGCTACCGCTAAGCGTATTACAGGAAAAGGCCCAGACCGCTCTTGGAAAGGAATTTCCGGTATTGAGCACTTTTACCTACCGTCAGCCTGACCGCGCATGGGAGTTTATTACCTACAAGGACGGCGACGAAAATGCCCTGACCCTCTTCGGTACCACCGCATATTATAAAACGGCATATGTCAATCCATATACGGGTGAGGTAACAGCCGTACGTGATTTGAAGAAAGATTTCTTCGTGATCGTGAAATACCTGCACTGGAGCCTGCTGCTCAATGATAAATACGGTCAGCCGATCGTCGGCTGGAGCACTTTTATATTTGTCATCCTGCTTATTACCGGACTCATACTCTGGTGGCCTAAGAAATGGTCAAAAAAAGCCCGCGAACAGAGCTTTAAGATCAAATGGTCAGGCAACTTCAAACGTGTCAATTATGACCTCCATAACGTATTAGGTTTCTATGCGATGGCCGTAGCCCTCGTGCTCGCCCTCACAGGAATGGTATGGGCCTTTAAATGGTTCCAGACGACCGTTTATGTGGTCGCCTCCCGCAGCGCTACTCCGCCAAAGCATAAAGAAGTCTTTTCTGATACCCTGGCGTTGCCACCGGCCAATGTAAAACCATTGGATATCGCCTATGCTACCGCCGTAAAGCAGTTCCCGGAAGCCAGACGTATCGGCATACGGGCAACGCCTCCCGATAATAAGGCGACCATACGGATGTCTGTATACTGGGGAAAAGAAACCTACTATGACCGGGATGACCTGCAATTTGATAAAACAACAGGTCAACTGCTGTTACGCGAAACTTCGAAGGACAGGAATGCCGGTGAGAAACTCATTGGGATGAACTATGATATTCACGTAGGAGCGATCGCCGGACTGCCAGGCAAAATCCTTGCCTTCTTCGCAAGTCTGATCTGCGCCAGTTTACCTGTTACCGGGTTCCTGGTATGGTGGAATAAGGGGAAGAAAGAGAAGAAAGATGCCAGACACAACAAACAGCATCACAAGAAAGTACATCATGCGCGCGCTGAAGAAAAGGCGGTGTCCGATGTGGTTGAACATTAACATAGCGTAGTAATAGCCCACATACACACAGGAAAGCGCTCCGGATTTACCGGGGCGCTTTCTTTTTGCTTGTATACTTATTGGGGTTAGGTCCGGAACTGGCTGGTCTGGGACGAACAGGTACGAAATGATCTATTATGGCAGAGGCAATGATTTTCCGGATGATCTTTTTGTCAATCTGTTCCAGGTGATGTGTAAGTAATGCGGGGTCCATGATCGTAAGGATTGAGGTGATGGGGTGTTTGTACGATACAAATGTAGCCTCGCAGCAAGGCCTCAGACAATGGGAAATACACGGTTTCGGGGGAGGGGGATTTCCCCGTATGCACATGCTATAAAATGCAAAAGCCTTTTACATACCACGTAAAAGGCTTTTGCATTAAAAAAAATTACGGTACTCAGGATACCCCCGCAAATACTTCCAGTTGCCTTTTCAGCGCTTCCTCCGGTATACCGGTCAGCGCCTCCGCTTTCTGGGCAGGGATGACTTCTTCTGCCATCAGCCGGCGGACCATCCTGTCGAAACGGCCGGTCTTTTCCTGTCCGGTGTAACATCCCAGGCCTGCTTCATCTTTGTTCTCCATGATCATCCGGAAGAATGCCCCCGTTTCTTTCCGGTCGATGATGTCTTTGAAGATCGCATGTTTCATGATCACCTGCATCGGCAAACCATACTGTTCTTTGATACAGATCAGTTCTCCGGGAGCTATGGCCGTCCTTTTAGCGCCAAGCAGCGATTCCAGTGTGTCGCCGGGAAGCAGCATAGCGGCCGCAAAGGTCTGGCAGATCCTGTCCTTGTCTGCCGTCGCCGGAACGGTCAGTAGCAGCTGACCTAATTCATACAGTGCATGGTAACGCTTGATGTCGGCCAGCCTGTCCTGATGTAGTACGATCAGTGGCGCCTTGTCGATCCAGGCGCTGAGAGCGTCGAATGTAACAGGCGCATCTACTTCAATGACGCGGATAGACTTTTCTTCCAGCATCCCCGTAATGTTGTGAATCGGGCCTTTGCCCAGGTCCCACTTGTCCAGTAGCCTGACAGCAATAGCAGCCGCTGCTGTCTCATCCGCTACCGGAAAGGTCTTGAGTGGATTGCTGAACCTAACCGGCATATTGAGCAGGGATTCTGCCTGCAGATAACGTTCCAGGACTCCTTTCACCTTTTCCTTAATACTGTCGATCTGTTTAGATGGTACGTTCCCTTTACGCGGAAATTCAAAATCCGGCAGTCTGAATGCCGGTTGTCCTTCAAAGTAACCTGGTTTTACCCCCAATGCAGCTGATAACAACAATAAGATCTTACGGGAGGGATGCATTACATCAGCTTCATATTTACTCAGCGCCTGTTTTGTAATGGAATTGGCGGTCTGGTTGGCCAGGTCCTGCAGGGACCAGCCTTTAATTTTACGTGCGGCTTTTAATCGTTCTCCGAAATATTGCATACAGTTTAGATTTAGGGAGGGGTGTGTGGTCGGCAAACATATAATTATTTACGCAAAGAGAGAACATCAGCAGGTAGGACCTTTCATGAATTTAATATCTTTAGAGGAAATACAACTTGCTCATGAAAGACCTGCGTTCTCTTTTACTCCTGGCTACGCTGGCCGCCGCCTGTAATACGGGCACAAAGCAGGCGGGCCTGGAAGACGACTCAACCGCCATTAAAGCCATTGATTCCGCCGGTCTGGTACGTGACATCTCCGTACTGGCATCCGATGAGTTCCAGGGCCGTAAACCCTTTACCATAGGTGAAGAGAAAACCCTCGCCTACCTGGAAAAGCGATTTAAGGAAATCGGTCTGGCACCGGGTAACGGTACCAGCTATCTGCAGGATGTCCCTATGGTGGAAATCCAGTCCAACCCGGAAGGTGACCTCCGGCTCAAAGGGAAAAACGGTGACCTGAAACTGTCTTACCTGGACCAGTACGTGGCCGGTACCAAACGTGTACAGGACCAGGTGTCCATCAATAACTCCGAAATGATCTTTGCCGGCTTCGGTATCGTCGCGCCGGAATATAACTGGAATGACTATGCCGGACTGGATGTGAAAGGCAAGACCGTGGTGGTGATGGTAAATGATCCGGGCTTCTATGACAGCACCCTGTTTAAAGGAAAGACCCGCACCATGACCTACTATGGCCGCTGGACATACAAATTTGAAGAAGCTGCCCGTCAGGGCGCCGCCGGTATCCTCATTATTCATGATGTGCTGCCTGCCAGTTATGGCTGGACCGTCGTGCGTAGTGGCTGGTCAAAACCTAAACTCGACCTGCAAACGGCTGATAATAACATGAGCCGTGCCGCAATTGAAGGATGGCTCACCCAGGAATCTGCTAAGAAGCTGTTCCAGCTGGCCGGCGTATCTGATACAATTATCAATCAGGCGAAACGCCCGGGATTCAAGCCGGTATCCTTAGGCGTCACCGCTTCCCTGACCCTGCATAACAAAACGCGTAAATCCGTTTCTCACAATGTGGCTGCACTGCTGCCAGGCACAGACCGGAAAAATGAATACATAATTTACTCTGCTCACTGGGACCACCTGGGTGTAGGCGAAGCCGTAAAAGGCGATACGATCTACAACGGTGCACTCGATAATGCTTCCGGCGTATCAGGTCTGCTGCAACTGGCTACCGCCTTTAAGAAACTGCAACATCCTCCCAAACGTTCTGTACTGTTCCTGGCCCTGACCGGCGAAGAACAGGGCCTGCTGGGTTCAGAATATTATGCCACACATCCCATCTTCCCGATCAAATCCACCGTTGCCGATATCAATATGGACGTCCTGAACTTCTTCGGTCGTACAAAAGACATTACCATTATCGGAAAGGGACAGTCTGACCTGGATGATTATGCAGCAAAAGCAGCCGAAAAACAAGGCCGCTTCCTGATACCTGAAGCCAATCCTTCCGGTGGATGGTTCTTCCGCTCCGATCACTTCAATTTCGCAAAAGTGGGTATCCCTGCATTGTATCCGGGTAGCGGTAATCAGTCGCTGAATCACGACTCTGCCTGGGCGCCTGACCATGCAGCCATGTATGGGCGTGATCATTACCATTCTCCGTTCGATCAGCTGGACTCCAGCTGGGAATTGTCCGGTATGGTGGAAGATGTGCGATTCCTCTTTGATGTGGGGGTGACCTTATCTAATGAAGACAAGTTCCCGCAATGGAAAGAAGGCTCAGAATTCAAAGCAAAAAGATAACGTGATTATAGATGATTGATGATCCGGAAGTCCCTTTTGACTGGGCTTCCGGATTTTTATTTCCAGTAGGAAGATCAAAAAATCTTAATCATCTTTGTAAGGTAATCAACCAAAATGAGCATTGCCAGGAGTATTATCTGCCTGTTGCTCCCCTTACTGTTATGTCTGCATACAGGAGCGCAGCCACGGCTCAAAAAAGAAATATCTATTCAGGAGCGTTGGGCACTGATCAACACTGCTCCGCAAGACAGTAATCTGGTCGATCTCATGATCGAACAGGGACAGCATTATGTCTGGATGCCGGAAAAACGGCGTACTCACCTGGATACAGCCCTCCTGTTGTCTGCCAAGGCAAAAGAAATGGCACAGCATATACGTTATGAGCGTGGGTATCTGGATGCACGTCTGCTGGCGGTAAAGGCTTTATTGGAGGGGAAACAATCTGGACAGGTGGTGGAACTGATGCGTATTTCCCCTGATAAAGTATTCATAGTCCACGCACAAATGCTGATTGGTATCGACTACTTTGAACGACCCTTTAATAATAAGGCCGATATGGATACCGCTGCTACCTGGTTCCGTCAGGCTTTGTACGAGAGCCGGAAGATCGGATATGTAAAGGGAAGACGGGAGAGCACCCGCCTGCTGGGCAGACATTACTTTGAATCACATAATATCAGGGCAGGCAAAGAGATGTACCTGGGCGTTATTAATGAATTACACGCCGAACATAATTACCAGGACGAAGCGGATTGGTGGATCGACCTTGGGTATCGTATCCCGGACCATGACAGTACCTTTACAGAAAAGGCGGAATACATGACCAATGCCCTGCTGATCTATATCCGTCTCAAAGATATCCCCCGGCAGATATGGGTATGGGGCGCCAGAGCAGAAGTGTATCGTCGCCAGGGTAAATTACAGCTGGCAGAAGCTGGTTTGCTGAAGGTAGTGGAGATGGAAAAAGCACAGGGAAATAAGTATCTTCCGAATAACTATATCCAGTTAATGGATATCAGCCTGTTCAGAAGTAACCTGAATAAGGCATTGGATTATGGACTTGCCTGTGTACAGGCGATCGACGAATCAGGTGATAGTGCCATGGCAGGTATAACCTATGAGAAAATAGCGGCTGTATACAGTCAGTTGAATGATCCCACACGCAGCATTGAATGGCTCAGAAAGGCGCTGGCGGTCTATGAGCGCAATTATGATAAGGGACCGGTATCCCGGATCAACTATCACCTTACTCAGGAATTGATCAAACTGAACCGGATAGCAGAAGCACTGACCATGCTGAATCGTACCATGAAGTATTTTCCTCCGGTAAATGTGCTCAACAAACAATTGGTAGCAGGTGCTTTTGCGGCTTGTTATACTGCGCTGAGACAATACAGGAAGGCAGCGCAATATTATCAGGACATGCTGTATTGGGAAAGCCTTAGCCGCCTGGGTAATGAGATATCTGCAATGACCTATTACTCCGTCGGCCACTTCTACCTCGAACGCAAACAATACCTGAAAGCGACCGCCTATCTGGATACCGCTTTATCCATTACGCCTGGTCGCATACCAGTGACGATGGTGAAAGATATTCACCTGATGTTGTTTCAGGCGGATTCTGTACTCAACAGAAGTTCATCTGCCATCCATCACCTGCGTGCTTATCAGCTGCTAAGCGATTCTATTTACAGCGTTACGCGTATGAAAGAACTGGAAGAAATACAGGCGAAATATGAAACCAGCCAGAAAGAAAAAGACATCGCTGGCCTGCGTCGGCAAAGTCAGCTGCAACAGAAGCAGATCAGACAATCCAACCTCTTAAAACGCGTCACTTTCGGTAGTATCATCCTGCTGGTATTACTGCTGATGCTCAGTGTGAACCGATACCGGCTGAAGCAGCGTAGTATTCGGGCATTGGCCCTTAAACAGAAGGAGATCACAGACAAAAATACATCCCTGCAAAGATTGGTGGAAGAAAAGGAATGGCTGGTCAAAGAAGTGCATCACCGGGTAAAGAATAACCTGCAGATCGTTATGAGTCTGCTGAACACACAATCCAATTTCCTGGAAAGCGAGGCTGCACTGGCCGCTATCAAAGACAGCGCCCATCGTATGCAGTCCATCTCACTCATCCACCAGAAATTATATCAATCCGAATACCTGAGTCTTGTCAGCATGCCTTCTTATATCCACGAACTGGTACACTATCTCGAAGACAGCTATCGGGGCGTTGGCCGCATCTTTTTCGATCTGCATATTGCACCGGTAGAAATGGATGTTTCGCAGGCTGTTCCGATGGGACTGATACTAAGTGAAGTAGTGACAAATGCTATTAAATACGCCTTCCCGAATGGGAAAGCAGGTAGTATTTCCATCTCTCTGGATTATATCAGTGATGCAAAGCTGCTGCTGGTGATCGCTGATAATGGAAAGGGACTTCCATCCGACGTCAATTTTGCAGAAGGAAAATCGCTGGGTATAAGACTGATACAGACATTTGCCGCACAACTGGATGGTCAGCTGGAGATTGAAAGTAATCATGGGCTGACGGTCCGCCTTACCTTCCATCAGCAGTAATGCTATCCGCTTTTATACCCGTATTGGATTCGATAGAGAACGGTGCCTGTGAGAGAAATTCGTAGGTCTTATTGCCATAGTGAAACAGGTTAGGATGCTGTTGGGCGGAAAATCCTCTTTTGATGGCGGAGAATAGCTCATTATAGCTATTTACAGGCTCATTCAGGACCTTTTGCAGCTTGGCGGTAAACATACCATTGCCCCATACTTCCATGGCTAATTCGTCGTCCTGACAGGCGCCAAATTGAACGACGTATGCCTTGATATCTTCCGGCCGCGTGTTGAGAGGCGCCTGTATACTGTCATATACTGCCTTATGAGCGTTGTACGTACGTATCATTGTACCCAGGGGTGCAAATCTGGCCCGGGTGTAAGTTGCGGGGTCTATGGTCGCGTTATTGTTCACAGGAGCCGTGTTTTTGGCGACAGAACCCGAGTGACAACTATCCGAAAAAAGAAGGATACGTACGCCCTCTTTGAACTGGCCGAAGCAGGCAAACAGTTCGTCGTCTATCAGTTGCCGGTCATACAGGCACCATGTTTCATCAAATCCGTCCATCTCGCCAAAGTTGTTCGTCTCGTCTTTGTTCGCGTCTGCCAGTACGCCGCCATGACCGGAATAGGTCATCAGAAAGATATCGCCTGACGTTAATTGTCCGGCTGCCGTTTGCAGGTGTTGCAATACGTTTACGGCCGTCGCTTCTTTTGTGAGCAATGAGTAAATCTGCCGGAAGCCGGCTTTCTCGGCGATGGACCGGTATACGGCCGCGTCATTCTCACAGGCGAACAATTCGCCGTTCCAGCCTTCATAGCTGCCAGGATCAACGGCATTGAGACCGATATGTAGTGCATAACTTTGTGGTGTCATGGCGTAGTTTATTACTGGATGTTTTTTAGTTTGTTGATATTGCGGAGCGTAAATTGTTCCGGCTTACTTTCCGCATCTTTGATGCTTTCAGAAAAGTCAAGAATATGCTGCACTGTTTTGCGCACCACATTGGGAGGTATCTGTAAGCGGGTAGCCAGGTCATTGACATCCAGTTCGTGATCAAGTTTGTCAATGTAGTAAAGCAGCGTACTCACTGTCTGTGATTGTAATAAGCGCTCCCCGATCTCCTCCGGCGATTTTTCATTGCCGATGATCTTTTCTACTACACTGAAAATGCTGGCTGTAGCCTCATTTTGCGGTGCAGCCATGGATTCCATTATCAGTTCGGGAAGTGGCGCCGGCTGATAGGAAGTCCAGACCATATCATTGTATAGTTTGTCGGTAATGTCTTCCAGCAGACTATCATCCACAATCACATCGGGTGCTTTGATGGAAGCCCTGATAATAGCCCGGATACCTGCCAGGAACATACAGGGCGCATCTAAGGAGATCGGAGGTATTGGGTCCCGATAGTACTGAGCTGCCATGATCTGTAAGGCCTTTACATCTGGTGTATCCTGCCCCAGCAGCATGGGGATATCCTGTGTGACGTTCCGGAACAGTTCTTCATTATCCAGTTCCGGACTACTGAAATAAACATAAGCAGCTAACAACCCTTTCATAGGGGATGTCCATTGTCCCTGCTCGAATTCAAGCAGGACTTTCTCCGGCAGGATGTATACACCGTTATGGAACTTATGCCGGAGGCCGTCGATGCGATAGTTACCTTCGTCGTTATTCACAAATCCCTGTTTGCGTGGTGCAATGAAAATGCTCATCGACGGAAAGATCGGGCCATGGCCAAAAGTGAGAAAGACCTGGGTCTGCCAGTATTCACCGGACAACCCTTTTAGCTGGTCGCCGCTTTTGAACACCTGGATGGGTATCTCCCGCGCAGGCAGGTCCTGATCTTCTGCTATGCCTGTTTTGCATTGGTGTCCGGTGTAGTGCAGATAATAAGTCCCTTCCGGCAATACCGCATGAAAAGCGAGCCAGCCAGCGTCTGTATCTTCTTTGATATTGTTGTCTTCCAGTTTGTAGATGACATTCCGGCCTGCATCAAGCAGAGAGAATCCTTGTCCGAGGGATTGCTGTTCGTTATTCAGTTCTCTTCTTTTCTCCACATCCGTATACCGGAAAAAGAGAAAGATCGCTCCTCCTTCCGCTGCTGCATTTTCCACAGTAGGTTCGAGGCTGTATTTATGTGCGTTGATCGCATAATACTCGTGTGAGGACTTAAACTTATCCGCTACCAGCGAAGCGTATACTGGGGGTGTTGGTATCTGGAAATCCATATCCTGCGTCAGGCGTACATGTTCCTTGATGATATTGCCATCCAGTTTAAGTGTAATGCTGTATAAACCTGGCTTCAATTCCAGGTCAAGTTGTTCATATCCTCTGGCGATATCTTCCAGAAAGCCGTTGTATACAGTGAGATGTGCAAAATCCGACATTACGCCAACGGCAGATACGGTGAGCCTGTAAGTGGGCGTCTCAGAAGTCATAATTCATGGTTTTAAGTGTACCATCTATCGTGATGAATGCGGAAGAGCGGGTCGTTTTATTGGTGATCTGGTGGTATCCTTTACCGAGTGGCACCAGCCACGAATCGCCTGTCTGTACAGCCCCTGATTTGATGTTGTTCAGGTCAGGGCCGTCCAGCGCGATATCCCCGGCGGATTTGAATGTGATCGTTAGCACGGTTCCCGGTACCCTGCCTGTACGGTGGAACACGTAGTTCAGACCGTTTTTGTTGTTCCTGATATCGGAACGGACCGTTTGTGTCTGGTTGCGTTCCTGTGCATATGACTCTGTCTTTTCGCGGACGTAGTCGATGAAACTGGTGATGGTGATATCGCCGTTGTTATTGACGGCGCCACCGTTCAAAGCTTCCATCAATGCGCGGGAGAAATAGCCATGTACCTGCAGATTACCATTGTTGTTCATCATGCCTTCCCAGGCCGGATTTTCGTATTCTGATGCATATAGCACGACTGCCATGGTATTAGCCCCACCAGGACGTTCTCCGCCCAGCATGGAGTGCAGGGGTTTGGTATTGATCTTCCTGTCGCGACAGCAGTCGAGAAAGAAATACACTTCCTGGAACAGGTCCTGCTCTACCAGTAAGTCCAGATAAGCTTTAGAGGATAGCGCTGCGTTATAAAAACTGGGTGACCAGATCGGCAGGCACATACCATTTACTTCCCAGTTAGACCCGAAGCCATGACCTGAGAAATAAAAATAGAGACGGCGTGCCGGTTTGGCTGTCGCCATTTGTATGATGTCAGATAAGGCTTTGTCAATGGCCAGCTGGTCAGGCGTATTGCTGCCAGGGGCAGATGGAATGAAGAACACATGTTTCGGATGCATGTTGCCACCTTCGGCTTTGATCAGCCAGTTTCTAAGGCGGCAGGCATCTGTAACGGGTGCATCCAGTGGCGCAAGACTCAGGTAATGACTGACACCTACGATGACAGCATAGTCTTCTTCATTGACAGGTAGTCCTTTGGACAGATTCTCATTGATGGCCTCTTCACACAGGTTTGTGACAGGTGGTGTTTCGGGTATTACGATCACGGGGTCCATGGGGGGTGTTTTGGGGTGTTGTATCTGATCATAAAATTACGCCACTGGTGGAATGTGAACAAGTTTTATTGACATATTATAAGGGCTTATGTATTGATAATTAATTTACTGCATGGGGAGGGGGTATTTTTCCCGGGGATAAACTTCTTTTCCCCGTTTTTGTTAGTTGGGTGTTGTTGAATGCTTTCAGGGAAGTAAATTGCCTGTGATAATTTAACCTCAATAACTTACCAAAATCCCAAAACGATGGAATTTAATGCTATAATGCCACCCAACAAATCCCGCTCATTTGCGAAGGTCATTACGAAGTCAATCCACGAGTATCAGGATTTCACCCCTGAGGAACGGGATACCTACGTGGAGACATTCATTCTGCCACCTAATCCGCCGCTTCCGCCCATTCCACCTACTTTCCCAGGAAAGGAGATCTCTTTTGGGTTGGCGCAACAGTGTATGTTGCATTATGCAAGTACAATGGCGCAACATGGAATTATATATCCATTGCAGCCGATTGATATCAGGATTACTACCGCCCGCGAGGTGACCTATTCAGAGTTTTTTGACGGGGATGGTGTAATTGACTGGCTGAATAAAAAGATTGAGGCACTGAAACTCCAGTATCATGGTGCGCCTATTCAGACAAGGCTGGTCCTGGGAACTTATCCACGTTACCTGCATGATCAGTTTAAATCGGAAGTGCCGGAGATTGATATGGAATTAAAATACGACCGCACCACAATCTTCGTAATTCCTTATGCAGTGGTAGATAGCCGTCTTGCTCCTCCGGATAAAGTATACGATTTTGGCGGTCTGCAACCCTGATATACCATGACATTAGACCTATTTCAGTATTTCCAGTTGTTAAGCCTCCTTGTAGCGGTCATCTGCTACAAGGGGCTCTCTCATTGCCGGCTCGTCCTGTTTATCCCTCTGCTATTGTTAACCAACATGGTAGAAATAGTCGGCACAAATTACCGTTTGATAGGCTGGACACGCAGCGATTTTATCTATAACTGGTACATCCTGTTGTCCACACCGCTCAATCTCTATCTGTATGGCATTATGCTACGCCTCCGGGAAAATGAAAAGCCTGTTTACATCATCATTTGCCTGCTTTCCATCCTGTTCATTTTTATCAACTTCTTGTTCCTGCAGGGACAACAGCAGTTCAATAATATTTCTGTTATTCTGATCGAAATCCTTAATATTGTTTTCTCTTGCTTCGTGTTACTCAGGTTAGCGCTTCATGGAGATACACAATTAGGTATGTTCAAAGACCCTTATTCCTGGATCAGCGCCGCTAACCTCCTGTTTGGCCTCATTACGCTTGTATTGCTAGGATTACAGCAATATATAAGAAGTAATAATATTGTGATCGGTAACACCAGCCTGTATCGTGCGATTTTGCCTGTAGTAAATATCATTCTCTATTCCTCTTATTGCGTCGCATTTGTATTATGCAGGATTCGAATCAACAGATCGTTATTATCATCATCGCAGTAATAGCAGTATTGCTGTTCCTGGGTATTCTATTGCTGATCATGATCTGGGCTTATAATAACCGGCAGCAGCAGGTGGCCGCCGAAAAAATGGAAATGAAACATGCCTTTGACCGGCAATTATTACAGGCGACGCTCGAGATACAGGAAGAAACATTCAATAATATCAGTCAGGAGCTGCATGATCATGTAGGGCAGTTGTTAAGTCTGGCGAAAGTACAGCTCAATATTATCGGACAACGCAGCGAACAGGCAGATGCCGGATTACACGAAGTAAAGGACACGATCGGTCAGGCAATGAGCATCCTCCGGGACGTAGCAAAAGGTTTAAGTACAGAGCGGGTGCAGTTGTTCAGTTTTGCCGGCAATATAGACCAGGAAATAGAACGCATTAACCGCAGTGGCGTTACGCAGGTCAGTCTACAGGTGGAAGGAACAGAAAGGCCCATGGAAGAACAGGTAAAACTGATCCTCTTCCGCATTATACAGGAATCCCTGCAGAATGTACTCAAACATGCTGCCGCAACAGCAGTTGTCATCACCTGCCGCTATATGGACACGCAGTTGTATGTCAGTATCTGTGATAACGGGACCGGATTTCATGTAGCAGAAACCCTTAATAAGAAGAGCGGGCTCGGACTACAGCATATTACCAGCAGAGCCGCCGTATTGGGCGGACTGGCCAACATTACCAGTCATCCCGGAAAAGGAACTATCATTACTATAACCATACCCCATGTCTGACAAAAAATTCATTGCCGTTGTTGACGATCACACCATGTTCCGGAGAGGATTATCGGTGCTGATCAACCTGTTCCCCAATTATGAAGTATTGTTTGAAGCTGCCAGCGGAAAAGAACTGATCGAAAAAATGACCGGAGAGCAGCAGCCCGATATCGTATTACTGGACGTTAATATGCCGGATATGGACGGTTACGCTTCCGCGGAGTGGTTGCGTCAGCATCATCCCGATATCTGTATACTGGCATTAAGCACCATGGACGCTGAAACGGCCATCATAAAAATGATCCGCCATGGCGCAAAAGGATATATCCTGAAAGATGCAGAACCCAGTGAATTAAAACAGGCCTTTGATGATATCCTTACATTAGGATATTATTACAATGATATGGTCACCCGTAAAGTGATGCAATCCATCAATGCATTGGTGGACGAACGATCCGCACTGAACGCGATCGCAAAACTCAGTGACAGGGAAATGGAATTCCTGCGGCTTGCCTGTAGCGAAAAAAGCTATCAGCTGATCGCGAAAGAAATGTTTGTCAGCGAGCGTACTGTTGATGGATATCGTGAAGCATTGTTCAAAAAACTCAACGTTTCAACACGCGTCGGACTGGTATTGTACGCGATAAGGAACAAACTGGTGGTGGTGTGAAATGATTGCGTTACTTTGCAGAAAGTAAAGCAGAAAAATATGAACGGACGGCCTTCTCTTCCTGTTATTGAATCTATCCGCAACCGCCCGGTGATGTACCTGGGTTCGGTGAACAGTTACGGTATCAGACGTCTGATGAAAATGCTGATCACTGATTATCTGGAAGATGTAACAGGATTATCCACCATAGAGATCACGTTCAATCCCGATAGTTTTATCAGTGTGGTCATTTCAGGCGCACCGGTCGATGAACTATTACATGAGGTCGCCTTTCTACAGGAGATATCCTCAGGCAAAAATTTTAAAACTGCATTACTCATCGCGATCAGTCGTTTTGTACTGGTACGTGTCGTGGTAGATGGAGAAATACATTCCGTTACCTCTCACGCTGGCATATACGAATTAGAAACGCATCCTACCGATGGAGAGCCCAATGGTATTAAACTGGACTTCCAGCTGGAAGAAAACATTTTCAGGAATAACCAGGTAGCTTACATTCCCATGAATATCATGCTGCAACAATTAGCCTATCTGAACGCCGGACTGAAAATAATCAGTGTGGATAACCGGGGAGAATTGCAGCGTAATGTGTTTTATTTCAGAACGGGCATCTCTGAACTGTTCCATGATCTCCTTGATAAACACGACTATGGCAGTATGAATGCCTGGTTGCCAATTGAACTGAAAACAGCTATCAACGGTTATATCTTCCATGTTATTCTTAGATATCATCATATTTATACGGTTCATCCTGCGCCATATATTCGTTCCTTCGCCAATAATGAAAGCACCAAAGGACATGGATCACTGGTGGACGGTGTGTTAAAAGGACTGGAAGATGCCTTTGTGGAAGTGGGTGAAAAAGAAGGTGTGGAACTGAAAGTAAATAAAAAACGGATCGGGAGAATGCTCGTTTTATTTGCTGTTGTAAAGGGAGAACCACTGACGTATGCAGGACGCAGCAAAGATAAACTGGATATGCCGGCCCTGAAGAAAGATGTGCGGAAATTCGTGAAAAGAGGGGTATTGAAGTATCTGGAAGGGAATCCGGGGGACAGGCGAAGAGTATTGGAGAAGTTTGCGAGGAAAGACAGCTAGTTAGGAATTCAAAGAGTTCCCTTATATACAGAGTTTCTGTTTTGTTCAATAAATAGCCCTTGTTCGTGATTCATGAACAAGGGTTATTTATTGAACAAAATTCATGGTTTTTATGCGGATGTTCATTATTTTTGATTGTTCATGAATATAAGTGGTTAAAATAATTAACTTATGAGAGAACTAAATAGTGAGAAAGAGATTCTCAATGAGGGGGTTAACGTACTTCGTGAGCTTATCGGGGTTAAAATTAAGACCTCTTATGTGGGGAAAAAAAATCCTGAACAGGATGCTATAATAACATTCGATTTCGGAGGCGAACATCATTTTAATGTGGAAGTAAAAGGAGAAATAAGACAGAGCCACGCTTTATCTATTATTGAACAGTTTGGGCGTAACAAGGCCCAGTGGCTACTCATATCAAGGTATATTCCACAACCACTGAAAGAACAATTTAGAAAATTCGGGATCAATTATCTGGAGTTAGCCGGGAATTGTTATATAAGATCCAATGGTATACTTATTCATGTATCTGAACAAAAAGTAACACCAGTACGTGTTAATGTTGTGGGGAAGCTTTGGAAACCTTCAGGACTAAAATTTTTATTGGCAATAATAAATACGCCAACCCTACTGCGTGCTTCTTACAGGGATATTGCTTCCGCTGCTGGTATTGCCTTGGGAAATGTTGGGTTATTATTAGGGGAACTACAAAACAATGGTTATACAAAAAAGGGGAGTAATGGGGAAGTACTCATCAATCATGATCAGCTAATTATACGATGGACGGAAATGTATCATGCTACATTTAAACCTAAAATATTAGTCGGAAAATTTAGATTTTTAAAGCCTGAAAGTATGTTAGGTTGGGCGCACACCAACGTTACGGAAACTTATTGGGGAGGGGAACCTGGTGCGGCAATACTCACGGGGCATCTCACACCTGAGCTGTTTACTATTTACACAAGAAAAACAACCAATGAATTAATGAAGATGTTAGGAATTGTTCCTGACAGCAACGGTAATATAACAGTATTTGAAAAATTTTGGGGTGAATTACCAGATAGGGATGGAAATATTATAATCAATGAAACAAAAAATACAGCACCTCCACTATTGATATATGCTGATCTGATAAATGAGATGGATAGTCGTGATAATGAAATTGCCGAAAGAATAAAAAAACATTATTTGAATGGAAAGTAAATTTTTCAATGAGGGAGTATTAGAAATGTTAATGGCGTTGGAGGGTGTCTTGAAAAAACAAAATATAGATTTTTATCTCGTTGGTGCATTGGCGAGGGATATTAGCTTGTCGCATGATCCCAGTTTTGCACCAAAAAGAAAAACGAATGACGTCGATATTGCAATTCTTTTAGCAACTGAGGAGCAATTTTATCAGGTGAAAAATCTCCTGCTTGAATCTGGTGATTTCGCGGCACATGAGAGCGAAGCAGTTAAATTATTTTATAAAAATAGTATTGAGCTGGATTTATTGCCATTTGGCGATATCGAAAATGAGAACAGGGAAACTAAAATTGGGCAACCAAGATTATTTGTAATAGATGTACCAGGTTTTATTGAGGTATTTCCTGAGGCGGAAACTTATCCATTAGGTCAAGGTAAGATGCTGAAGGTATGTCCCATTGAAGGGCTTATATTGTTAAAGTTAATTGCAAATGACGATAGACCAGGTCGAACAAAAGATATAGCTGACATAGAGCACATAATTTCCGTATACTTTGATTTGAAGACAGTAGAGATTTATGAGCAATATTTAGAAGTCTTGGATCTTTATGAAGCAACTGATCGCGAATATTTGAAATTGGTTAGTTCTCGTATTATAGGACGGAAAATAGCTAGTATGCTTGTCGGGTCCCCTAAATTAAGTGATCGGGTAATTGGTATTCTGGAAAGAAAGAAAAGTGGATTGTATTGGTTAGAAATATTGGCAGGTATGCAAGAAGAACGTAAAGTAATCCCTGGGGACTGGGACAGGCGAAGAGTGTTGGAGAAGTTTGCGAAAAAAGAAGATAAATAAGGCTTTTTATTAGTCAGACTATACTCATCTTACGTTAATGCTTCGTTTTTTATCGATGGACGAACGTAAGATGAGTACAGTCTGATCATATCTAAGTGAATTATTAGCTAGTTACGACATCCTGCTGGTATTACTGCAGCAGTGCAATGATTTTTGCAAAGATCTCCGTGTTCTCATATACCCCTCTGAAATCCAGTGAGTGAGGACCATAAGCAAATACAGGCACCATTATCGCACTATGATCATTGGTACTGAAATGCCCATCTACATAACCTTTAGAGATATTACCATCCAGTAAAGACAAACCACCTGTTTCGTGATCAGCGGTTACGATCACCAGTGTATGGCCATCTTCATCTGCAAATTTCATAGCAGCGCCGATCGCTTTATCAAAGTCCATCATTTCAGTTGCTACATAAGGCACAATGTTCGCATGACCGCCATAGTCGATCTGTGCGCCTTCCGCCATAATAAAGAAGCCCTTGTTTTGTTTACGCAGGGAAGTAATGGATTTTTCCAGTGATCGTGTCAGGAATTCACCTCTTCCTGTCAGCATGGAGCGTTCTGCAAGACTGTCCAGTACCAGGTATTTATCAGACTGGATATTGTTCAGTTCATCGAGATTGGTACTGAAGGTATAACCCTTGTCCTGTAACAATTTAGGCAGGTTTTTACCGTCTTTACGCTGATTGAAGTGTTTTGCGCCACCACCGATCATGATGCTTACCGGACTGCTAAGGAAATTCGCAGCAATAGAATCTTCCATACTTCTTTCAGGAACATGTCCATAGAAAGCTGCCGGAGTGGCATCTGTAATATCGCCGGCGCTGATGAGGGCACTGTTGTATCCTTTGGGTGCGATGATATCAGGAATAGCAGGGATACGCAAAGCGGTAGCATCTACACCAACATAACGATTATTGGTCTTTTTGCCGGTAGCCATTGCTGTGCCACCTGCTGCGGAGTCAGTGATGTAGCTATCAGAAGAGTAGGTTTTGGAGAAACCGATATTCTTCATTTGCAGCAGATTCAGCTGACCATGATTGCCGGTGAAACCTGTATAGATCTGTGCCAGTCCCATACCGTCACCGATCAGGAGAATAACGTTGGTCACTTTACCCATGCTGTCATTGTTTATATAACGGGCATTGTACAGTGTATGAGGAGCGGCTGTGCCGTTGTATTCAAGATTTTGTCTGTTGCTCAGGAAGGTGGCCATATCTTCCACGAGGTCGGTGCCGAGATAATCGGCGCCCATATTCATCTGGGTTTTCCAGGTATTCACATTGTCAGCCATGCCCCAGAAACGCACTTTTTTGCCAGCCTGGTGTACGCTATCTACCCATTGCTGAATTTTTGCTTTTTCTTCTTTTACAATCACTCCTTTACCATTCCAGTTGGTAAATTGTTTGATGTCTACGCTGTACATCGGAATACGTTTTTCCTGTGCAGCAGTGTAGGAGAACCCGCGTTTTCCGTCGAAATGAATGTAGTCAGGGTATTGTGCCCATAGTGCAAGTGCTGGTTGCTCGCCGCTGATGGTGACTACTACTGTCGGGTTCTTTGTGATATCCGGGTAACGGTCCAGGATTTTTATGAGCGCTTTTATGGTTGGCACGCCAGCGGTCTTGAAATCGATCATCAGCTGTAAAGTGTCCTTACTGTCTTTGTAAGCAGTACCGCCATTCTTTTTGATCTGCTCCCGTAAAGGGTTCAGGTACAGTTTTTCCAGTGTGCGTTCCGGACGGATCGCTTCTTCCGTATGAGCGGTGAACAGCTGACCGTTACGTTCAAAAACATCTGCTTCTATTGAGCCGTAATGACGGAAATAAGCCGTCAGGAACGGAATAGGATGTTCATAGTCATTATGCGAATGTGCATTGATCGGTGCATAGTTGCGGGTCTGCGCGCCGGCTGTCATAGCGGCGAGCAGGGAGAGAGAAAGAAATGATGATCTAAGCATTACTGTATTTCAATATATTATAAAAAGCAAATTACGAATTACAGATTACGTTTTCTGCATCTACCGGTAATTTTAGCTTACTGGTGGAGCATCATCCGTAGTCCGCAATTCGTAATTCATGTATTCTTTAAGCCGTCAGGAGATTATTCCCAGCCGCCATTTTGTTTTACAACGCCACCGCTACTGGTCACTTCACTTCTTGGCACAGGCCATACGTTGTGAACAGCAGGATTGAAAGTACGTGCAGGCCAGATCTCAGCGCCACTGAAACCGTGTAATGGTTTAGCGTAGGCTGCCTGTGCATCTCCCCAGCGTACCAGGTCGTAGTGGTGGTTAGCCCATTCGCCCGCCAGTTCTGAACGACGTTGTTTTTTCAGTTCGGTCATGGTAGCGCCGGTTACATCTTTCAGACCAGCACGATGTCTGATCATATTGATTTCCTTATCTGCATTTTTACTCTGCATCAGTTCAGCTTCCGCTTTGATCAGCAGTACTTCTGCGTAACGCAGCAGTGGCAGGTTCAGGTCAGTGGTAGGATGGTCCCCATTAGGGCTCAGGTGCTGGCCGGCAGGATAAGAGAATGGTTCCATGTATTTACGGAACTGGTAGCCGGACAAACTGTTGGTAGAAGAATAGGTAATATCCTGTCCATAGAACATAACGTGGTCACCTGGTTTCAGGATCGTTGCTTCTCTTCTGATATCGCCTGCTTCATAAGAGTCATACAGTTCTTTGGTTGGCATATAATATCCCCAGCCATTGTATTTACCCCAGCCTTTATTTTCCAGCATTACACCTGGCAGGATGCTACCCCAGCCGCTTGGGCCCTGTGAATTGGAGTATACGGACCAGATATATTCGCTGCTCCAGTTGTTAGCGATGGTGAATACATCCGCAAAGTTGTCCAGCAGTTTATGTTTACCACTCAAAATTACGGAGTCAGCATATCTTTCTGCATTTGCATAATCCTTTTTGTACAGGAACATTTTGCTCAGGAAAGCGAAAGCAGCTGTTTTGTGCGGACGGCCATAGATATCAGAAGAATAGGTATCGAAATAAGGCAGGAGCGCAGCCGCCTGTTTCAGTTCCTGTTCAACGTAGTCATATACCATGTTTACGTTAGCAGAACGGGGAATTGGTTTGTCACCAGTCAGACTGTCACGTTTTACGATAGGTACGCCGGCACGGGCATCACCGTAAGTATATGCCAGTTCATAGTACATCAGACCACTGAGGAAGTACGCTTCACCCAGGATACGGTTTTTTACTTTCTCGTTCATCTGGATGGAAGGCACGTGCATGATCACATCGTTCGCACGTTTGATCACGATATATCTCATCTTCCATTGTCCTTCTGTATAGGAACCACCGATAAAGTTGCTGTTGAAGTTCTTGATGTTATCGCCTTCTGCTTTTACACGGCCAGTCACCATATCATCGCTGGCGTTGATAAACCACCAGTAGCCACGGCCATAGAAGTTTTCATCGTCGAACAGGTTATACATTGCGTTAGCACCGGAGATAGCATCAGCTTCTGTCTGCCAGAAGTTACCGGAGGTAGGCGCACCTTCCGGTGTAATGTCCAGCTTTTTGTTACAAGCCGCCAGCAGGGAAATACCTGCCAGGGAGAGGGTGATATTTTTTATGAGTTGCTTCATTGTAATCGTCAGTTTGTGTTGATTAGAAATTAACGTTCAGACCGATCAGAACAGTCTTAGCCTGTGGGTAACGGCCTTTATCGATACCTAATTCGTCCATACCTACTTCAGGATCGTATCCTTTGTATTTGGTGATGGTGAACAGGTTGGTCGCTGTTAAGTACAGTCTTACAGCGCCTACGTGTGCACGGTTGGTCAGCAGTGCAGGCAATGTATAACCCAGGGTGATGTTTTTGATACGCAGGTAAGAACCGTTTTCGATATACCAGTCGGAAGTGTTACCATAGTTACCGTTTTTATCGGTAGAGATGATACGTGTAACATCTGTGTTGGTATGTGTAGGCGTCCATGCATCCAGGATACCTGTCAGCATGTTGTAGTTAGTACCGATGCTCGCGTTCATGTTGGTGTATTTCAGTGCGTTGAACAGTTTGTTACCCTGTACGCCCTGTGCGAATACGTTCACATCGAATCCTTTATAAGCAGCATTCAGACTCAGACCATAAGAGAAAGAAGGGAACGGGCTTCCTACGATCTCTCTGTCGTTATTGTTGATGGTGCCGTTACCGTCTCTGTCGATGAATTTACGGTCACCTGGTTTTGCGTTCGGCTGGATCAGCTGACCATCTTTACCTTTATAATTGTCGATCTCTGCCTGTGTCTGGAAGATACCGTCAGTCTTGATCACGTTATACGCATAGATCTGATTGCCTACGCGGGTTACGATCGGGTTCAGCGTACTACGTACGTTGATGTTAGAGGAAGCGACCACTTCGTTCCTGCCATCTTCCAGTTCCAGCAGTTTGTTGTTCACTTTGGTCAGGGTAGCACCGATACCATAAGTGAATTCTTTACCTGCACGACCGTTATAGTTGATACCGAGTTCGATACCGTTATCGCGGGCTTTACCCATGTTTTTGTACGGACCGGTACTAACACCTGCAGTACTTGGTGGGTCTACCTGGAGGATCATGTTCTCGGTAGTTTTGATAAAGTAGTCAGCAGTAACGGACAGGCTATTTTTGAAGAAAGCGAGGTCAGTACCGAAGTTGATCTGACGGGAATCAGCCCATGTCAGGTTCGGGTTAGACAGTGCATCTTCAGCCAGACCGGTTGTCTGTGTACCATTTGCGCCAGTATAGATATTTACTGATTTCAGGTTGATGTTGATCGCGTTAGCCGGTAAGCTACCCAGGTTACCCAGTACACCATAGCTTGCACGCAGTTTCGCGAAGCTCAGTGTGGAGCTCTGAGGAATGAAATCTTCCTGTGTCAGCACCCAACCACCAGATACAGAGTAGTAGTTCTGGTAGCGGTTCTGTGGAGCTACGAGAGAGCTACCATCGCGACGACCTAATACTGTGAACAGGTATTTGCCTTTGTAGTCATAGTTCACACGACCCAGGAATGATTCTACAGCTGTCTGTGATCTGCCGCTGGATGGTTTTGCCCATGTACCGGCGTTATCGAAGTAACGGTATACATCTCTTTCATCACCGAAGTTGCTGGCAGATACAAAGAGGTAGGTATAATCATCATGCTGATAAGTATAACCAGCTACTGCGTTAACGTTGTGTACGCCGTTGAAAGTTTTGGTGTAGGTCAGCGTCTGCTCAGCCAGCAGGTTGGTGCCATTGTTCACTGATTCGGACAGTCCGTTGCTGGTGTTGATCTTACCGATCTCCAGCGCACGTGTAGAGAATGATTTCTGATCAGTCAGTGATCTGGTGAAAGCAAAGTTGGAACGGAACACGAGATCTTTTGTGAAATAGATCTCAGCATATGGGTTGATATTGATGTTGGTAGTTGGCGTTTTGTTATCCATTCTTTCCAGGATCGCAACCGGGTTTGCCAGGTCACCATAAGAACCAGCGTAATCAACAGGCAAACCACTGAAAGCACCGGTAGCGGTACGTGGAGTGACCTGACGCGGATAACCCAATGCAGTGAAGATCGCACCAGTATAAGGGCTGGTGGTGTTGGCGCCGTTACCGTTGGTATAGGTGAAGGAGAGGTTCTCACCTACTTTCAACCATGGTTTTACCATTGCATCGGAGTTCATACGGAAAGTATAACGCTCTGCCTGTGTATTCAGCAGGATACCTTCGTTGCGACGGTAACCAAAGCCCATGTAATATCTGCCTTTATCAGTACCACCTTTTACGTTCACATTATAGTCGTTGATCTTACCGGTACGGAAGATCTCGTCCTGCCAGTCAGTACGGGTGATCTGGCCATCAGGATATTTGGTAGCATTGAATGCGTCTGCGAGTGGTGTACCAGCAGCTGCGTAAGCGATGTTTTCTACATCAGCGAACTGTTTTGCTGTCAGCACATCCAGTTTCTTAGCAGCATACTGCCAGCCCATCTTAGCATCCATGGTTACGCTTGCAGCGCCTTCTTTACCTTTTTTGGTGGTAATGAGGATCACACCACCAGAAGCTCTTGCACCATAGATAGCGGCAGCCGCATCTTTCAGTACGTTGATAGATTCGATATCATTTGGGTTGATCGGACCACCGGTGTAGATGGAACCATCTACGATCGTCAGTGCAGACTCACCGTTGATACCACCCATACCACGGATGTATACTTTTGGAGAAGAGGTCGGATCACCACCATTGTTCTGAACAGTTACGCCCGGTGCTTTACCCTGTAAAGCTTCGTTCGCATCACCCAGGGAACGTGAGTTCAGTTTATCCAGTTGTACGTCAGCAATAGCGCCGGATACAGTGCTTTTACGCTGTGTACCATAACCTACTACTACCAGCTGGTTCAGGTTCAGGCTGTTTTCAACCAGCACGATCTGAAAGCTGTGCTGTGTGCCCACAACGATCTCCTGTGTTTTGAAACCGATCATGCTTACTACCAGTACGACATTGTTCACTGGTTGTGCAACGGACAGTTTGAACTGACCAGCAGCATCTGTACCGGTACCGTTATTCGTTCCTTTTACCATTACGGTAGCACCGATCAATGGGCCGTTCTTATCAGATACGGAACCGATCAGGGTTACTTTTTCCTGCGCCTGCTGAGCGGTAATGCTGATAGTTGGAGCAGCGGCGCTATCATAGATCAATACGGTATTATATTTTTCTTCGAATTTCAGGGAGGACTGACTTAACAGGTCCTGCAGGATACTGATAACAGATTTTTTCTGGTAAGTTTCTGCGTGTACCTGCATTTTCCGGAGAGCAGCTTCGTCATAAGCGAGGCTGATCTGAGCTGTGGATTCCAGTTGTTTCAGGGCAGCGGAAAGGCTACCTTGTTTCACCTGAAAACGTTGGAGGATTTTCTGTAATGCCTGAGCACCTGTTGGCAGGGCAAAGGCGGTAGATGCCAGCACGAGCATCGACAGTCCCGTGAGGAATACTGAGCGAAGTCGTGAAGAGAAATGTAGTTTGTCTTTTTGCATATATGTCTGTGTTAAGGTAAAGGCAATAGTATGTTATGTCCTTTTTTGAAGGACGGTCTATAGAGGAATTAAGAATCAGTAATTAAAAATTAAGAATTGGTTCGCCTGACGAGCTGATGGTTCCGGTTTATGTGATGCTGAAGAGCGTATGTTTTAATTTTCTTTCAGTATCAGCAGGTGTTGATGGCAATGAAGAGTACAATTCTTAATCCTTCATTTTTAATTCTTAGTTGACTATGAGTTGTTTGTCTTGCATTGTAAATTGAATTTTTGGTCTGTAACTGATTTTCTCAACAATGTCCAGGACTTCCTGCAAGGTCATTGTAGCAGGGATGTGCAAATTGTAATTGCCCTGGTCTGTATTCAATGCTGTAGTGGCTGTAATGCCGTATTGGTTTTTTATGGTCAGCAATAACTCCTGCAAGGTTGCATTGCGCAGAATGATCTCTCCTTTTGTCCATGCGAGAAGATCGGTTGCTGCGATACTGTCTTTTTCAATTGATCGTTCACGGAAAGTAAGTCGTTGCGATGGTCCCAGTACAGCAGTGGCAAAGCCTTTTTGTTCTACCTGCACTTTACCGGTAGCGACCGCTATCCGTGAGATGTGCATGCTTTTGCTGGCTTCCACTGTGAAGGAGGTACCGAGTACAGTGGTGCGCACACCGCTGTTATCTTCTACGCTGAAGGGGCGTGTATCTTTAACGACGTCGAAGAAGGCTTTTCCTTCTCTTATTTTTACAGGTCTTGCATCAGCAGGAAAATGTGCAGGATATTCGATGGTGCTGTAAGGACCGACTACTGCTACTGATTGGTCCGGTAATACGATTTTCTGTAATTGTCCACTGTTATTTTTCACTGTCTGCCATGCTAAGCCCACGGGAGCTATGCGTTGGTTACGATTGAAGAACCTTTGTACAAAATATCCGGAGATAACAAGGGGTACTATTATGGCGGCTACTCTGGCGATGCGTAATCCTATGCGACGGTAGCGGTTGACGGTCTTCGGCCATATCTGCTCCTGCATGTTCATTTTGATCGTTTGCATTTCATCAGCAGATAATGCCGGCAGGGTGTCTTCAGCATCCAGCGCATCCAGCCATTTGTACAGCAGGGCCTCTTCTTCGGGAGAGCAGGCCCCTTGCCGGAATTTTTCAAGTAATAATAATAATGTCCCTTTGTCCAAACTGTTCTGTGGTTTGATAGTAAGACACGGGTTATGAATGGAATAACTATCGGGAAAGTTGGCTTAACAATTTGGTAACGTTGGGAAGTAGTTAAGCTTCAGCGATTAAGCTGTTTGGGATGTGATGGAGGGCTGTTGTAAAAGTAATAAGAGAAGAAGGGATGTGTAATGAAGGAGCGTAAGATAAGTATGTTATTAACCAATCGTATAGCGATGATATCATCAACAATTGATTGAAGTGTATATGATAAGGATGGCTAATCAGTTGGCGGATGATTAACCAACGATCGCTTTCAGGCGTTGCATGGCCGTACTGATCTGATTTCTGATCGTTTGGGGAGAGGTGCCCAGTTTACAGGCGATCTCGGCAACGGAGAGGTCTTCTATGCGATGCAGATAGAAAACGTCTTTCATTTTGCCGGGGAGGCGGTTGATGGATTGTAATAATTGTTGTTCTGTTTCTTTGAGGTGTAACGGTTCTGCGGAAGAAGGGGAATTGGTGTCGATGACCTGTGTGAAGAGATCTACATGTTTCTGATAGACATGTTCATCACGGAGGGCATTGAGCAATCTGTTTTTAAGTGCGCTGCGCAGGTATGGTAGGATGGCAGTAACATCGGGAAGGCTGTCACGTTTTTCCCAGATGTGTATAAAGAGGCTTTGTACACTATCCTGGGCCAGAGAATGGTCGATGGTGATACGACTGGCATAGGAGAACAGGGGCTCCCAGCATTCTTCGAATAGCTGGCGGAAGGCGGTTTCATCGCCTTTCCTGATAGCACTCCATAAAGTGTGTTGACCTTCTTGTGGCATATTGTACAGTAGCACAAAGTTATTAGTTGTTATGAACTGCTGTATCTGCCGTGAATTATGAAATTGTTAAGCAGCGGGAAATAAAAAGTCCCGGGTGAGTTACCCGGGACAAAGAGCTTGATTGTATAGGGGCATCTTACATGGCTGCCAACTGCACTTTCTGTTGCAGTTCAATGACATTATCGCGAAATGCGTTATCTGTATCCATCAGGTCTTTTACGGTCTGGCAGGAGTGGATCACGGTAGTGTGGTCACGTCCGCCAAAATGTTCTCCGATAGTTTTCAGTGAATTCTTGGTAAATGATTTTGCCAGGTACATGGTGATCTGTCTGGCCTGTACAATTTCACGTTTACGTGTTTTTTGCAGCAGCTTATCATAAGGCACATCGAAGTATTCGCATACCATTTTCTGGATGCTTTCGATGGTGATCTCTTTTGATGAAGTTTTTACAAAAGATTTCAGTACACGTTTTGCCAGTTCCAGGTCAATTTCTTTTCTGTTGAGAGAAGATTGAGCGAGGAGAGAGATCAATGCGCCTTCCAGTTCACGTACGTTGCTCTGAATATTATAAGCAACATATTTCACTACTTCTTTTGGCATTTCCAGGCCATCGTTACGCATTTTCATCTCGAGGATTTCCATACGTGTTTCGAAGTCAGGCAATGTCATGTCGGCACTGAGTCCCCAGCGGAAACGGCTCAGTAATCTTTCCTGCAAACCATCGAGGTCTTTAGGTGGCTTATCTGAAGTTAAGATCAGTTGCTTACCGGATTGATGCAGGTGGTTGAAGATAGCAAAGAATGCATCCTGAGTTTTTTCTGCACGCGCAAAAAATTGTATATCATCTACGATCAATACATCAATTAACTGATAGAAGTGAATAAAGTCATTGATGATACTGTTCTTCGAGTGATCGATGAACTGATTGATGAATTTTTCTGCGCTCACATATAACACCGCTTTATTCGGATGTATACGTTTAACCTCATTACCGATCGCTTGTGCAAGGTGCGTTTTACCAAGACCTACAGCGCCATATATTACCAGTGGATTAAAGGAAGTACCTCCTGGTTTTTCAGACACAGTTTTACCTGCCCTGCGAGCTACGCGGTTGCAATCACCTTCGATATAAGATTCGAACGTGTAGTGAGGATTCAGCTGTGAATCGATTTGTACGCGTTTGATCCCTGGTATTACAAACGGGTTCTTTACAGGGTTTTGTATAGTTAACGGAAAGTCTACTTCGCTGTCCTTCTTACTTTTGGTAAACTGCCCTGGCATGTTTACGGTTTTTGGATGCTGATGAGGTGTGCCGTTTTCCACTACAATACGATACTCAAGCCTTGCGTCTTTTCCTAGTTCGCGTTTGATCGTCTTACCCAATAGTCCCACATAATGTTCTTCAAGGTATTCATAAAAGAATTGGCTTGGTACCTGAATGGTTAAAACATTGTTTTCAAGTTGGATGGGTTTAATCGGTTCGAACCAGGTTTTAAATGGTTGCCATTCCACAATATCCCTAATTATATTAAGACACCTTTCCCAAACTTGTTCGCAAGTTTTATTCATTGAGCTAATGTAAATTAATGTTGTTCTTAAATTAAGGATTGTTCTCGAATTGTAAATCTAACCAACGTGGGGGGTTGATAGATTTTCAGACAGGACGACGAATATCAGTAGAAAATGTTGAAAAAAAAAATTTATCTCCCCTTGTTTTTATTTCACTGATAACAGTTTGTCGCCTGTTTTTTTTTGCTGTTTTTATTCTATTTTAAGCGCTTGTTTTTTTGCTTTTATAATATGATGAAAGCCAGTACTGCACTGCTTTGATAGACAGGCTTTTCTTGTTGACATTAACTTGTTTGTCATAGATATGTGTACTTACTGATAAAATACTATTGTATGCAAATTCAAGTGCTCTTCAAATCACCTTTTGTGATCGTTTTATGATCTTCCGGAATGTTGATAATTTCATCGCGGGGGTGCAAAACTATGTTAGTAATTGCATTTAAAAAAATGTGCTTTAGGTTAGCAAATACCATGCAAAATTATTATATACGCGCCCGTGCGTTGACGTGCCCCTGTTTATAACTGCCTGTTTTAAATTTTATTGTATCGGATTGCTGCTAAAAAACTTATCTTTGGCCCTCTGAACAGCTAAAAATTTTTATATGAGTTTTGAAATAACCGGAAAACTGATTGTGAAATACAATACGATGCAGCGTAGCGAAACCTTTAAAACCAGGGAGTTCGTTATCGAAAAGTCCGATGATATCAATGGCCGCGTTATAAACAACTACATCAAGTTCCAGGCGGTACAGGACAGAACTGCAATTGTAGATCGCTTCAACGAAGGTGAAACAGTGAAGGTGTACTTCAATATCAAAGGTACACGTTGGGAAAAAGATGGCAGAGTGAACTACATTACAAATCTGGACGCATGGCGCATGGAATCTGTTGTTGCTGGCGGTCCTACGACTGATGCAATGCCAAATTACAACGCTTCTCAGGAGATTTCTTCCGGTGGCGGTCAGGCTGACGATTTACCATTCTAATTGCTCTGAGAATAACAACTCATTAACAAAATAACTGAGAACGGATACCTGAAATACGGGTATCCGTTTTCAATTGTTGGGATAACTACCTAACCAATCCTCAGTATGATACAACAACTCTCGCTCAAATTGCTGCCATCTCAGGCAGTTTCTGATACCAGCATTATCACGGAAGCAGCGGCCGCCCTCGGTGTTAAACCAGCCGCCATTACAGGCTTTCATCTGCTCAAACGCTCTATAGACGCACGTTCCCGACAGGCTTACTTCATGCTTACCGTGAAGGTGTTTGTCAATGAGCCCTTTCAGGAAAGAGAACGTATCATACCGATATATGATACACTGCCCGCAAATGCGCCACAGGCCATCGTTATAGGGGCCGGCCCTGCAGGTCTGTTCGCAGCTTTGCGCCTTGTAGAAGCAGGTATCAGGCCCATTGTACTTGAGCGGGGAAAAGATGTGCGTGCAAGAAGAAGAGATCTTGCTGCGCTCAACAAGACAGGTATCGTCAATCCGGAGTCTAACTATTGCTTCGGTGAAGGCGGCGCCGGTACATACTCCGATGGTAAGTTATATACCCGCTCCAATAAGCGTGGCGACATCAACCGCATACTCAGCATATTCGTACACTTCGGCGCCACAGAAAAGATCATGTATGAAGCACATCCACATATAGGTACCAACAAGTTACCTCATATCATAGTGGCTATGCGGGAACAGATCGTCAACAGTGGCGGACAGGTATTGTTTGAACAAAAGGTGACTGATATATTGACAGTCAATGATCAGGTGAAAGGGGTGAAAACTGCCAGCGGACAAACATTCGAAGCTGCCCAGATCATCCTTGCTACAGGTCACTCCGCCCGTGATATCTTCCACCTGCTGCATCAGAAGAACATCCTGATCTCTGCAAAGCCTTTTGCACTGGGAGTGCGCGTGGAACATCCACAGGCCCTGATCGACAGCGCACAATATCATTGCCCTACCAGGAATGAGTATCTTCCACCTGCCAGCTACAGCCTTGTGGAACAGGTAGAAGGACGTGGCGTCTTTTCATTCTGTATGTGTCCGGGTGGTATCATTGCGCCCGCTTCAACTGATCCGGGAGAACTGGTCGTCAATGGATGGTCACCTTCCAGACGTGATAACCCCTACGCCAATTCCGGCATGGTGGTGACCGTAGATGAAAGTGATTTCCAGATCTTTGCTGATAAAGGTCCGCTGGCGGCTATGTACTATCAACAGATGGTAGAACGTACAGCCTTTACTGCTGGCGGGGGACAATTTGTAGCGCCCGCTCAACGAATGACGGATTTTGTCCACAGTAAAGTTTCCACAACTTTGCCTTCCTGCTCTTATTTACCTGGTGTAAACAGCACCGATCTCCGTGATGTCCTTCCTGTTAGTGTGCACACCCGGCTGGCAGAAGCCTTCAAGGCTTTTGGCCGTAAGATGAAAGGATATTACACAGCAGATGCTATACTGGTAGCTACTGAATCCCGCACTTCCTCTCCTGTACGTATTCCGCGTGAAGACGAAACACTGATGCATCCGCAGATCAGCGGCCTTTATCCCTGTGGGGAAGGCGCCGGTTATGCAGGTGGTATCGTGTCAGCAGCAATGGACGGAGAACGTGTAGCAGAGCGTATTATAGCTTTCTATCACAGGTAATGTCCGTTTTATCACACTTTTCCAAATAGTGTGGAAGGGATAACTATCATTGCTGAAAGATTTTATCCTTATGAACCAGCTCAGAAAAACAGAACTTGGTGTTGCTACAGGGCTCTTCCTGTTACTCCTGTTCGCTCTTTTGTATAAGAGCGTTAGTTACAACGTATTTGAACTGCAACATGAATATGGTTATAAGTTCGCCAGATACGATCAGGTATTTGACTACTATAAACATTACCTGTTACCACTATTGTCACATATTACAATTGTGTATCTCGCTTTTGTATGTATCAATAGCTGGATCATGCCATCGTTCTATGAGCAGGGTAAGTGGAAAATAGGCTCTTTATTATTGATCGCGACTTGCGGAGCCGTATTTCTGGTCATAATGACGGCTTCTACGTGGTATAACGGATACCTGTTTGGCGTGTATAGTACACGTAAGGGCGTACATATGCATTGTGCAAAGTCAGCTTTTATCATTACAATATTCTATGTAACACTGTACGCTTTGTATTATGGTGTTAAGCAACTTTATTTTCAGCAGTTACATCCCAAACTCGTCAGCAAACCCCAGTTTACACAGATCAGGACCGAGGCGCTTGTTATATTGCTGCTGATCGTAGTATTTGCTTTAGTGACGCCTGGTAACAACGTTGCGAAGTTTGCCATATTCGGTCTGATAGGCATTTATTATGGTATCGTATACTTCGTCGCACAGTATCGTCTGCTACCCCGTTATCATGTGCATCGGAGTCGTCAGTTACTGTTCAGGGACGCGGCCTTTGTTTTCCTCATGATTTTTATAATATCACCGGTATTGATCTTAATAATGGCGCCGGGACATCATAAAGACGTTATTCTTACTTGTATAGCGCTGTATATGGGCGCGCTCCTGATTGTGCTTCCATTGTCCTACTGGATATTTTATTTGCGTCAGTCCCGTAGTGATACCATCCTGGGACTGCGTAAAGCACTGGACCAGTCCGAAACCGGACTGGACTTTCTGCGCTGGCAGATCAATCCGCATTTCCTTTTCAATGCGCTCAATACTTTATATGGTACAGCATTGACAGAAAAAGCGCCTGCTACCAGTGAGGGTATACAAAAGCTGGGAGACATGATGCGTTTTATGTTACATGATAACATGCAGGAGCGTATCTCTCTCTCAAAAGAAATCGCCTATCTGCAGAACTATATCGCTTTACAGCGTTTGCGTACACAGGGTTCTTCTGACATCGGTATAGAGGTCAATATAGATGATACGCACTGTGATCATGAAATAGCACCGATGCTCCTCATACCATTTGTAGAAAATGCGTTTAAACATGGTATCAGTTCCCGCAATAAGTCACGTATCACCATGTCCTTATCCTGTACACCGGAAAAGATCTATTTTGATGTCTATAATACTGTTCATGCCAGCAGAGCAAGTGAAATAGAGAATGACAGTATGGGGATCGGTCTGCAGAATGTACGGCAGCGTCTGGCGTTGCTGTATCCACGTAAACATGAACTGAGTATCCGTGAAACGACCACAGAATATTTTGTACATCTTACTATTCAGATCGTATGACATTAACCGCTATTGCGATAGATGATGAGCAGGTCGCATTGTCAGTAATACGTACTCATGCGGCGCAGGTACCTTTTCTGGATATCAAAGGATATTTTACCGATCCTTTTGAAGCATTGGAATACCTGCAAAAGGAAAAGGTCGATCTGCTGTTCCTGGATATCCGTATGCCGGATATTTCCGGTCTGGAGCTGATGGCTACATTACCAGGTGCGCCCATGGTGATCTTTACCACCGCTTACTCTGAACATGCGGTACAGAGTTTTGAACTGGATGCACTGGATTATCTGCTCAAACCATTTTCCTTCGAACGTTTTCTCAAAGCCTGTAATAAAGCCAAAGCTTTGCAGGTCTTAATCGGCCAACGTTCAAAATCAGATGTGCCTGCTCATATCATGCTTAAAAGCGGATATGAGCAGTATAAAGTGATGCTGGATGATATCCTTTACCTTGAAAGCGCCGGCAATTATATCAGCTTTGTTTTGAAAGACAAACGCATCCTGTCGCGGTTGTCTATGCAGGAAGCCCTGGCATTATTGCCACCTGCGCAATTTACGAGAGTACACCGCTCTTTTATTGTGGCCAACAATAAGATCGATAAGGTGGACAGAAGTTCCCTCTATATAGGTAATGTCGCTATCAGTATCGGAGCGGCTTATGCACTGGCTGTAGGAGAGATATTTGGGTGAGAAATCCCATATAATTTTTTTACATTTAATCTATGAACCTCATAGAGATAAAACACCTGTATAAGCACTATGCCACCCATAAGGCAGTAGATGATATCAGCTTTTCTATTCCCAAAGGAAGCATATTCGGATTGCTGGGCCCCAACGGCGCTGGTAAGACTACGTTGCTGCGTATGATCACCGGTATTTTTTATCCGGATAAGGGGGAGATACTTTTCAATGGGCGTCCGTTCGATCCACAGACGGATATTCACTCCATTGGCTATATGCCTGAAGAGAGGGGATTGTACAAGAAAATGAAAGTGGGTGAACAGGCCCTCTACCTGGCGCAGCTGAAAGGCATGTCAGAGCGGGATGCAAAAGATAAGATCAAATATTGGTTCGATAAGTTTGAGATCAACAGCTGGTACAACAAAAAGGTGGAAGAGCTGAGTAAGGGTATGCAGCAGAAGGTGCAGTTTATTTCTACGATCATGCATAGTCCGGACCTGCTCATCCTTGATGAACCATTTTCCGGGCTGGACCCGATCAACGCAAATCTTATCAAGCAGGAAATCTTTGACCTCAGTAAGAATGGTACGACCATCATCTTTTCCACCCACAGGATGGAGCAGGTAGAAGAGATCTGTGATCGTATCGTGCTGGTCAATCAGGGTAAGAAATTACTGGATGGAGAGGTAAAACAGATCAAACAGGACTTCAAACAACACTTGTTCCGTATTGGTTTTGGCGTAATGCCGAACTTCGCGCAGGTGGCTACCCATCACTTTTCCATTATCAAACAGGAGCCGCTGGCCTATACGGTGAAACTCACTGAGGGAAGCACTAACAATGATATCCTGGCGCATTTCATCCGTCATAATGTGCCGATCACTTCCTTCCAGGAGATACTGCCTTCTATCAATGAGGTCTTCATTCAACAGGTCACTTCCATGACCGGGGAGCCACCTCAGGCTGCCAATGTTGATGACAGTCAGCCGGCATATTCCAGCAACTGATCATAGTATCTTCATCACATTTCAACTCCTATTTCCTCATCGCAACTCCCGCTTGTTTTTATGAACAAAATCTGGCTCATTATAAAAAGAGAATTTATCACCCGTGTAAGGAAACGTTCTTTCCTGATCGTTACCCTGCTTGTACCCTTGTTCTTCGCTGCTATGATCGTTGTGCCTATCCTGATAGCCACCAACTCAAAAGAAGAAAAGCGTATAGCAGTGATCGACGACAGTCACCTGTTCATGAACCGCTTCCCGGATGACAAAGGAGTGTATTACAAATACCTGCAGAACACGAGTGTCGACTCTTTTCAGTATAAATATGCAGAATATGGTTATTCCGGTCTGCTGTACATTCCGCAGCTGGACATTGACCGTCCGTCCGGTGTTACTTATTACAGCGACGCACAGCCGGGTCTTTCCGTAGAAAGCAAGCTGACCCGCAGGATCAATGATCTGATAGAAGAAGAACGCCTGAAGAAGGCGAATATAGACGCAGCACAACTGAAAGCAGTTAAGGCGGATATCAGCATTGAATTCAGGACCGGCAGCGACGGACAGAAAGGAAGTGCTGCTGTTGCTTACGGTGTAGGATATGCCAGCGGTTTTATTATCTATATCATCCTGATGTTTTTCGGCATGTCCGTCATGCGTGGCGTAATGGAAGAGAAAGTGAGCCGTATTGCGGAAGTGATGATCTCCAGCGTAAAACCTTTCCAGCTGATGATGGGTAAGATCATTGGTATTGCGGCAGTCGGCCTCCTGCAGTTCCTGATATGGGTCGCGCTGATCGTCAGTGTACAGCTGATATTGCCGTTGTTTATTTCCGGTGATGCGGTCGCTGCCATGAATGAAGGTAATACGATGATGCAGGGCGGAAGCAATGCTGCTATGGTTGAAGCGATCGAAAAGATACAGTTTGTCGTAGGTAGTGTGAACTGGACCGCTGTGATCTCCTGCTTTGTATTCTACTTCCTGGGTGGTTACCTGTTTTATTCTGCATTATTCGCCGCTGTAGGTAGTCTGGTGAATGAAGACCCTACAGATGCGCAGGCACTGACCTTTCCGATCACCTTACCTATCATTATTGGTATCATGGTGATGATCTCTTCAGTACAAAATCCTTCAGGACCAGTAGCGTTCTGGGGCAGCATCATACCTTTCACTTCCCCGATGGTGATGATGGCGCGTATCCCCTATGGCGTGCCGGGAACAGTACCGTATTGGCAGTTAGCTTTGTCCATGAGTTTACTGATCGTAGGATTCCTGTTTACCACCTGGATGGCAGGTAAGATCTATCGTACCGGTATACTGATGTATGGTAAGAAGATCACCTGGAAAGAGGCGCTGAAATGGGTAAGCAGAAAGGCGTAATTGAATATTTAATAAAGAAATGAACTTTAGAAAGTTTTTTGGACTAGGAGGAAATCCTCCACAGACAGGTATTCATGCAGTTACATTTACCAACTTTGGCTGGAATAAACGTCAGGCGAATGCCGCCGAGATTGTATGGGACAATCCCGAATATCCCGCTGTATTGTCGGTAAATTACTTTGAATTGCCACCCGATATGCCGTATGAGGGAAGCGTGGATGAACTGCGGCATTTCTATCGTGCGAGGACCGCTGATAACGGAATGGGAATCATCCGGGTAGATACGATCGAAGTACAGGGTGTTCGTTGCGCGCTTACCATTTTCAAATTGCAACGGGAACCATCAGGTGTGCATTATATTGGTGCATTGACTATACCTTTTGAAGATCGTAGTTATGTGATCAAATTACAGGCAATAGAGCCCGGACCAACAGGCGCGCGGGAAGCCTTTATAGTTGATCTGTTGATGAAAGACGATACCTTCACGCTGGATAATTGGTCTGCTGATCCTTATGATTCAAACATAAAAGAAGGGTTCCTGATGAATCTGGCTGAAGATGAAAAATATGATGCACAGTTTTCCTATCATCCTTTATCCGTTGTAAGAAAAGGACTGGATGAAGTGATCAGCAGTATACGTTTATCAGATACTTTGTTACAGCGTTAACTATTCAGTTTACGGATGGTCTGATTAAACTCATCCCATATTTCTTTAACGATTTCTCCGGCAGGTTTAAGTGTATGGATCAATGCACTTACCTGCCCGATCTCGAGTTCTCCTTCCTCCATATTTCCTTCGAACATACCCGCTTTAGCGCGTGCACGGCCGAGCAGGGTCTTTAGTATTTCGGGATCGGCGCCTTTGTCTTCAGCGTCTTTAACGCTCAGAAAGAAGTTGTTTTTTAATAGTCTTACTGGTGTCAGCTTTTTCATGGTCAGCATGGTATCACCTTCTTTCGCATCGAGTATCGCCTGTTTGAACTGCTGGTGAGAGGATGCTTCCGGAGTGGCTACGAAGCGACTGCCTACCTGTACGCCTTCGGCTCCCAATGCGAATGCGGCTGTCATTGCTTTTCCTGAACCGATACCGCCTGCTGCGATGACTGGTATCTTAACCTGTTCGCATACAGCAGGGATCAGCACCATGGTGGTGGTTTCTTCTCTCCCGTTATGTCCGCCGGCCTCAAAGCCTTCTGCTACCACTGCATCTACACCAGCTGCTTCGCTTTTGGCTGCGAAGAAGGCACTGGATACGACGTGTACTACAGTGATGCCAGCTGCTTTCAATACAGGTGTCCAGGTTTTTGGATTACCAGCAGAGGTAAAGACGATAGGGACCTTTTCTTCAATAATGATGTCTATTAACTGATTGATATCCGGGTAAAGCAATGGGACGTTGACGCCGAAGGGTTTGCTGGTGGCCTGTCTGCATTTTTGAATATGTTCTCTGAGCGTGTCGGGGTACATGCTGCCGGCGCCTATTAATCCGAGACCGCCTGCGTTGCTGACAGCACTGGCGAGTTTCCAGCCGCTGGCCCAGATCATACCTGCCTGGATGATGGGGTATTGAATGTGGAATAGTTGGGTGATACGGTTCATGGAATGAAAATAAGGAAAAATCCCAGGCTGATAACAGACGCAGGTCATCACTATCAGCCTGGGATGAAGTAATGCTTAACCCAGATCAATCTCCGTATTATCCCCGATGTTCAGGCTCTGGCTCAACCCGCGGATATTCGCATCACTACCGATCAGCGACGATTTCAGTACTACTTCATACAAGTTACTGAACGAGCCGATGATAGAGTCTTTAACGATAGAGTAATTGATCACAGTGTTATCGCCGATGGCCACATTAGGGCCGATAATTGAGTTTTTGATGCTGCATCCTTCTGCGATACTGACAGGCGGTATAATAATCGTGTTCTCATAAGCCTGAGCCGGATTATTATCCATTTTGTATTTGCTGAGCAGGATGGCGTTTGTTTCAAGCAGGGTGTCTTTACGGCCACAGTCAAACCAGTTGGTGACTTTAAATGTCTTAAAGGTCACGCCGTGTTCGATCATACACTGTAAAGCATCCGTCAGCTGAAATTCGTCATGTGATTTCTTCTGATGCAGGATGTTCTGTTCCAGGCAGTCGTATAACTGTGGCGTCTCTTTTATCTTATAAACCCCTACAAGCGCCTGGTTGGACTTAGGGATCTGTGGTTTCTCCACCACCCGGACGATATGGTTATCTTCATTGAGTTCGGCGACACCGAAGTTACGCGGGTCGTCTACTTTCTTCAGCCCCAGCATAGATACGGGTGCAGCGATCAGTTCCTGGAAATTGCCTTCGCAGATAGTATCTCCCAATACGATCAGGATCTCATCGTCCTGAACCACCTGTCTGGTGAGCAGGATCGCATGTCCGGTGCCCTCACGGCTGTTTTGCTGCACGAAGTGGCAGGTCAGGTGAGGATATTTCTGTTGCACATAATGCTGGATTTTATCGCCCAGATATCCGATGACAAATACAAATTCGTTGATGCCGGCTTCCACCAGCTGGTCAATGATAATACTTAATATCGTTCTGCCCGCGAGGGGAATTAATGCTTTCGGCTGTGTATATGTGTGAGGTCGTAGCTTGGTGCCGGCACCGGCTACAGGTATTATGGCCTTCATGTACGCAGGTTAGGTTTAATAATCTCGTTCTCGTACCGAGGGCGTGAAGGTAGAACAAAAAATGAAAATAGTCCATAGGGCTGAAGTACAGGATGTTAGGTCCGTCCTGGGTAGATAAATCATCCGACTGCCTTAAGATATAACAATTATTGTCTATGGCAAATATAGTTTCCTAGTGTTTATGACTATTGGATTGTCTTTTTGTAGGAAAAAAAACTATTGAATAGCTGATATTGACTATGCACTATTCACAAATTCGATTACCTTTGCAGCAAATTTTCAAAGTTTCATACAATGCAAAGAGATCTGCAAATATTTAATATCATCAGCCAGGAGCTGGAACGTCAGCGTCATGGTATAGAATTGATCGCTTCGGAAAACTTTACCAGTCTGCAGGTTATTCAGGCTATGGGGACCGTTCTGACCAATAAATACGCAGAAGGTTATCCTGGACGCAGATATTATGGCGGTTGTGAGATCGTTGACCAGAGTGAACAACTGGCGATCGACAGAGCTAAACAGATCTTTAATATTGAGTATGCAAACGTACAGCCGCACTCCGGTGCACAGGCAAATGCTGCTGTAATGCTGGCAATCCTGAAACCAGGTGATAAAATCCTGGGTCTGGACCTGAGCATGGGCGGTCACCTGACACACGGTTCTCCTGTAAACTACTCCGGTAAATTATATGAGCCATTCTCCTATGGCGTAAATAAAGAAACTGGTCTGATCGAGTACGATAAGATGGAAGAGATCGCGCTGAAGGAAAAACCACAGCTGATCGTGTGTGGTGCTTCTGCTTACAGCCGTGACTGGGATTACAAACGTATCCGTCAGATCGCTGACCAGGTAGGTGCTTTCGTACTGGCTGATATCGCGCATCCTGCTGGTCTGATCGCAAAAGGACTGCTGAACTCTCCGTTCGAGCATTGCCATTTTGTAACTACTACCACGCACAAAACACTGCGTGGTCCTCGTGGTGGTATGATCATGCTGGGCAAGGATTTTGAAAATCCATTCGGTCTGAAAACACCAAAAGGTGAAATCCGTATGATGAGCTCTCTGATCGATACAGCTGTATTCCCTGGTATCCAGGGTGGTCCGCTGGAGCACGTGATCGCAGCGAAAGCAGTATCTTTCTACGAGATCCTGTCTGACGAGTACGATGTATATGCTAAACAGATCATCAGAAACGCACAGGCAATGTCTAAAGCATTCGTTGAAAAAGGTTACCAGATCGTTTCCGGCGGTACTGATAACCATCTGATGCTGATCGATCTGCGTAACAAGAACATCTCTGGTAAAAAAGCTGAACAGGTACTGGTGAAAGCTGACATCACTGTCAACAAGAACATGGTGCCATTCGATGATAAATCTGCCTTCGTTACTTCCGGTATCCGCGTAGGTGTTCCGGCTATCACTACCCGTGGTATGAAAGAAGAGCACATGGGTCAGGTAGTATCCTGGATCGACGAACTGCTGATGGATGCTGATAACGAAGCACGTATCAACAGTGTAAGAGGCGCTGTGAATGACTTCATGAAACAGTTCGTACTGTATCCTGAATTGTAGTCAATCAGGGATGTATGTCCCACCGACTTTAAAACAATGGTTAGTAAGTAACATAAAAAAAGCTGCGGTTCGTTCCGCAGCTTTTTTGTTTATATCCGGGCTGAATGATCGGCCTGTTATTTAATTGTTCAATCCCATTTGTTCCTGTTCTTCTCCTTCAGTGATGGACTTCGCAAAATGCCTGATATCCTCATTTCTGATCTTCTTGAAGCCTACCACTGTCTTACCCATTCTGGGAATCAGTGAGAAGCCCCATGCCTGGAACATTTCATGACTGATATCGGAGTGGCAGAGCGGCATCCCGTTAGCCGGATCAAAAACGACCGGTACATGGACTTCCATGCTCGGAGCGTTCTTATCGAAGGTGGAGAATACGCCGGCCGGGACGTAGGCAACAACCGTGCTGTCGTATACGTCTTTGCGGATCAGGTTTTCCAGTTCTTCGAGACTCACATATCTGATCGGGAAGGGATAGTCATTTTTGGCCACATTGGCTTCGAATGTCTCATCCAGCCAGTCTTTGCAGAGTACCAGGGTCTTGCCCTTCATCAGTACTGCATTGTGTTTGATCTCTTTCTGAAGAACAGTAGATGTTTTGCCGTCCAGTTGCTCGTTAAATACGAAGGTGGCCAATCGTAATCCTACTGCCAGATCGATGTAATCAGGGAACTGATCGGACATATTCTGGATGTAGAAAGGATACTGGAGATCGCTCTCAATAAAGGTCATACTGATAACCGGGATACTGAGGTCTTTCGGATCTTTCTGCCATGTCAGTCCGGAGGTGTAGGTCCGGGTCAGTTTGGAATAACGGCTTTTCACACCAGGTTTCACATGGAGGGACTGGCAATCCATCACGATACTGGTCCTGTCACTCTTTTTACGGATTTTCTCAATTTCTTTTTCGGTGCGTACTTCAATAGTAGCGCCACTGTTCACTGTCCAAAACTGTCTGACTGCTTCAGGGAAATCCTGATTTAGTTGTCTGATCGCCTGCTTATAAGCATTTGCCATTTCAGGGGAAGTACGGGCGAGTTGCTTTAGGATCTTCTTATCAGGTTTTTCTTTCAACACAATGATTCTTGTTCGCTTTTTCATCTTCTCCAGGTCTTTCGTCTTCACGAACTGTGCAGATGCCGTAATCGCTGAAAATAAAAGGCTTAAACAAAGCACAGCTGCTATAGGGCCTTTCATAGGGGATAGATTTAAATGTAAACCATGAAAGCAAATATAGCTTATAAAAAAGTCTTAATGTGTAGAATTCGGACGACAAAGTCAAGATTAAACCAGTATTTACTCATAATGTATGCCTTGTTATTGAGTAGACAGGCCCTGTACGGTCCCGGTATTCTGCTCCGTAAAAATAAATTCCCTTAAAAAGCCCCTGAATATCAGCTGATTTTATCTCCATACCTCCTGCGTGCTGAAAAAAACATTTTGCAATTTAAAAATCATTCCTACTTTTACAGTGTACTAGGTAAGTAGTACACTAAATCACTAATCTATGATATCCATCCAGAATCTATCATTCAGTTATCGAAAGAACAAGCCTTTGTTCGAGAACCTGAATCTGCAGCTGGAGGCTGGGCACATTTATGGTTTGCTGGGAAAGAATGGTGCGGGTAAGTCCAGTCTGCTGAAGCATATTGCAGGATTGTTGTTCCCTAATGCCGGTCACTGTAAAGTGCTGGGCTTTGAATCACGTTATCGCCAACCGGCATTTTTACAGAACATCTTTATGGTGCCGGAAGAGTTCTATCTGCCACAGGTGAGTATCAAGAGTTATGTAGGTACCTATTCCCCTTTCTATCCCTTGTTTGATAAAAAGGCATTTTACAATTACCTGGAAGAGTTCCAGATCCCCATGGACCAGAAGCTGACAGAAATGTCCTATGGGCAGAAGAAGAAAGTGCTGATCAGCTTTGCACTGGCATCCAACACAAAAGCATTGATCCTTGACGAGCCGACAAATGGTCTGGATATTCCTTCAAAGAGCCAGTTCCGTAAAGTGATCGCGGCAGCTGTCAGCGATGAAAAGTGTATCGTGATCTCTACGCACCAGGTACGTGATCTGGATAACCTGATCGACAGTATTGTGATCATCGACAATCACAAGATCATCTTCAGACAGGACGTGGAAACAGTGACGGACAGACTGTTATTCAGTACCGTAGCAAACATTGCGGATACGAATAAAGTACTGTTTGCAGACAGTTCTATTCGCGGTCATGCTGTTATCACACAGAATGAAGGAGCGCAGCATAGCAAGATTGACATGGAACTGCTGTTCAATGCTGTATTGGATAAACCTGAGCGTATCACACAAATCTTTAACTAACCCTTATGCAAGCGAATAATTTATTTAGCCCGGTCCGTTTCGGGTGGTATATGAGGAAACATTTCCAGGATAACTATCGGTTGTACGGGATGTCTGTAATTGTACTGACAGTACTGTTGCTGATATTACTGCTGATATCTTCTACTGATAATTTTTCCATTAAGGCCAGTGGATTAATGCCGCTGTTTTTTATCGGGATGTATGCTACCGGTCTTATTTTCACCAGTCTCTGTTTTGGTGAATTAGGGAATAAACAACAGGGTATTGACTACCTGTTATTCCCGGCCTCACACCTGGAAAAATTCATCAGTACATTGCTGGTAACCACCGTTGGTTTTCTGCTCTTTTATCATGTGGCATTTTACCTGGCTTATCAGATGATGGATTCGATCATCTATGCAAGGAAGGGTGTACATATTGTCAATGATCTAAAGGAATTCACAGCTGATATGCCCTGGCAATACTTCTATGTTGCATGGTTCATCGCACAGGCATTTATGTTATTAGGAGCTGTGTATTTTCAAAAGTATAGTTTCATTAAAACCATTTTTCTGCTGGCATTTTTTCTGTTCTTTCTGTACTTAGTGAATACTGTTTTTGTAATGTTGTTCTTTGGTAAAAAACTGGATGAATGGTATTCTCATTTTCCGTTTACCGTTGTGCAGATCCAAAAGGGGGCAACTTCTATAGGAGAAATCCATGATGTACTGATCATACCGGAAACATTGCAGAAGATTTTCATCTTCACAGCGAAATACTTATTACCGCCTATGCTTTGGACGCTGGCATATGCACGGTTGAGAGACAAGGAAATATAATCAGAACTATTGGTTAAATAGATCATTTATGGAATTCAAAGACACGCAGGCTATATATCTCCAGATCGCCGATTACATGTGCGAGCAGATATTGCTTGACAAGTGGAAACCAGAGGACAGAATTCCTTCGGTGAGAGAACTGGCGGTACAGCTGGAAGTGAATCCCAATACGGTGATGCGCACTTGTGAATATCTACAGCAATACGATATCATCTATAATAAAAGAGGGATTGGTTACTTTGTCGCAGCTGGTGCATCCAGGAAGATCAAGCAATTGAAAAAGGAACAGTTCATGGCGAATGAGTTGCCACAGTTCTTCCGCAGTATATACCTGCTGGATGTAGAGCTGGATGAACTAAAAACGCATTACGAGAAGTTTAAAAAATCTCATTTCAAGTAATTCATTAAAACGGTAGTCATGAAGACCAGTTATAAATTATTAATCGCTTTTGCAGGCCTGCTCATACTGCTGATGCTGATAGCAGATGGTGTGATATGGGCAAATTATAAAAAGGGCTATAATGGCAAAGAAGCGATAAGAACGGAAGTGAATCAGCCGAGAAGAGGACAGGATTTAAAGCCCTTCAAGGTGCTGGTATTGGAAGGAACACGGGACAATAATTTGCCAGTTATAAAAAGCGACAAAAATGTTGCTGTTTTTACAGAAAACCAGGACGGCAAATTTGAGTACTCATTTCATAATGATACGTTGTTTCTCAATTTGAAGAACTATCACGTAAGTATACTGGAGTGTACCGATCTTACCGACGTGGTAATAAAAGAAGGGGCTGTTTTCCTGCAAAGGTTCAATCAACCGGTGCTGAATGTACATGCAAAAGAGGGTTGTAGTATTGATCTCATTGATGTACAGCTGGGGAAGCTGACCGTTAGTGGTGGGGAAGGCTGCGAACTGAAAGTGCAAGGTGATTATAGTAAAATAGATTCTTTGCAGGTCGCTTTAGGGAAAAATAGTGCTTTGGAGTCTTACAATGTCCCTTATAAAGATGTACAGATGGATATTCAGACCCTGGCTGTATTCCGCATGGAAGGAGTATCCGCATCGGCTATCAAAAAGATCAGATAAACTTTTTTTATAACGATAAGACAAAAAGGCTATGTTGATAGAGGTCTGCTTTCCAGTGGACCTCTTTGGTTACTTTAGTTTAGATAAAAAGAAAGCCGTTCGCATGACGCGAACGGCTTTTCTCAATATAATAAGCTTAAGCTATTGTATCAGAATTGGGTAGCCAGCCAGGCCATCGTCCCGATACCTACTTCGATCGCATTTTCATCTACGTCGAAGGTCGGGGTATGCACACCGGAGGTGATGCCACGGGAGATATTACCGGTGCCTAAGCGGAAGAAACACGCTGGAACGATCTGGGAATAGAAGGCGAAGTCTTCAGCACCCATACGTACTTCTGTATCTTCTACATTGGACAAGCCGAGATAATCTTCTGCGAGACCACGTGCTTTGCCCGTTACGGCTTCGTTATTGTACAGGCAGGGATAACCTACGAGTATTTCAATATCGATCTCCGCTCCCATAGCATGCGCCAGTTCAGTTGCCTGTTTTTTGATGATCTCATGTGCCTTAAAGCGCCATGTCTCATCCATCGCCCTGAAAGTACCCATGAGCTTTACCTCGCTGGGGATGACGTTCGTTGTATAACCGCCGTTGAAAGCACAGATGCTCAGTACGGACGGTGAAAACGGATTATTGTTACGGCTGATCACCTGTTGCAGACTTACCACCAGATGAGACGCTACGAGAATAGTATCTACGGTCAGGTGAGGTAAAGCTGCGTGACCGCCTTTTCCTTTGATCGTAATATAGATCTCATCAGCGCTGGCCATGTACTGTCCGGCACGGAAGCCCAGTTTACCTGCTTCCATACCTGGCTGCACGTGCATACCCAGTATCGCGTCAGGACGGGGATTTTCCAGTGCTCCATCCTGTATCATCAGACTGGCTCCTCCCGGGTGTTTTTCTTCACCTGGCTGGAACAGCACTCTGATGGTGCCTTCAAATTCGTCTTTCAGCTCCTGCAGGATACGGGTAGCGCCCAGTACACAGGTAGTGTGTACGTCGTGTCCGCAGGCATGCATGACGCCTGTATTGAGTGATTTATAAGGTACATCGTTCGCTTCAGTGATAGGGAGTGCATCGATATCAGCTCTCAACGCGATGGTCTTGGAAGATGGATTTTTACCTGCTATAGTAGCGATAATGCCGGTGCCGGCAATACCAGCAGTATAGGATACGCCGAATTCGTCCAGTTTCTGCTGGATGAATTTGGATGTTTCATATTCCTGGAAGGATAATTCAGGATGAGCGTGAATGTGACGGCGGATAGCAACGAACTCCGGCGCATATTGCTGCGCCAGTTCTTTAATACGATTCTTCATTACCGGCTTCTTTCTCAGGTGACAGATTAATAATGGCAGGTACAACAAATACGCCTCCCGGGAAGCTGGCGCTCATTTTCTCTCTGAGGTCAGTAGCTTCTTCACGGGTTTTAAAGTCACCTACACGCACCTTGAAATAAGGGGCCTGGTAATCCAGATAAGTACGGTAATCAGGGTATAATTGCATAGTACGTGCCTTTACATCATTGGCTTCATTTCTTTTATTGGTAGAAATGACCTGTACCCTGAAGCCAGGCTGGTTACGGATAGCCAGGGTGTTGATGTAGATCTGTTTTCTGATCAGCAGGTCCAGACGACTGTCTTTTACCACTTTTACGCCGCCGCTACTGGCAATAGGTCCGTCCTGGGCCATGGCCAGGCCTCCGATCAGCAATCCGGAGAATAATAATATTAAGTGTTTCATATTCATACTTTTATCCCTTCATAAGGGCCACGCCATTGCTCGTCCCGATCCTTGTGGCGCCTGCGTCTATCAACTCTTTTGCAAAGTCAAAGGTACGAATACCGCCGGAAGCTTTTATCTGAATATTTGCCGGCAGGTTTGCCCTCATGAGTGATACTGCGGCAACGGTCGCCCCTTTTTCGGCATACCCGGTAGAGGTTTTCACAAAATCTACCTGGTACCTGGCGTACAGTTCGCAGCACTTCACAATCTCTTCTTCCAATAATATGCCACTTTCAATGATCACTTTAATGACCTTGCCATGCTGACGGATCACCGCCATCATGGTCGCGATCTCTTTTTCCAGGTAAGACCAGTCCTTATTTTTGATCGCCAGGATGCTGGCCACCATATCAATCTCGTCAGCACCGTCTACGATCGCCAGGATGGTCTCAGCCACCTTTGCCTCGATAGCAGAATAGCCAAATGGGAATCCCGTTACAGTCGCCACTTTTGTTGTTGTATTGCCTACAAAGGTCTTTGCCATTTTGACGAAAGGAGGAGGTATGCATACTGCAGCAAAATCGTATTCTACCGCTTCCATGCAGAGGGTCTTGATATCTTCAAGGGTAGTGGTAGGTTTGAGAACGGTGTGGTCGATGTATCTGTTGAGTTTCATTGTGACAGGTTTCGTGTGCGAAAGTAAGGGAAATATGGAAATGGACATATCCGCAACAAAAAAGGGCCCGCTGTAAGCGGACCCTTTCCTTATATCTCCAAAAGATTAAAAATCTTTTCCGTGACATTGTTTGTACTTCTTACCGCTTCCACAAGGACAAGGATCATTCCTGCCTACTTTCGGACCGGCTTTCGCAGGCTCCTGCTTCATCTGTTCCGCATTCGCTGCATAATCTTCTGCTACAGCTGCATCGCCACCTTCGAATTCCTGATGTGTAGCACGCATGCGGCTCATATCAGTCTTTTCTTCGCGACCCTCACGGATCTGTGGTTGTGGTGCTGGTTGCTGTGGGATTTCCTGCTGCTGTTGCTGCGGACGGCTATCTTCCTGAACAGGGATACCTGAACGGCACAGGAAGGATACGATCTCGCGGTTAGTCTCTGCATTCAGGTCTTTGAAGAGATTGAATGCTTCGAATTTATAGATCAGCAATGGGTCTTTCTGCTCGAATACGGCGTTCTGAACGGATTGTTTCAGATCATCCATTGCGCGCAGGTGCTCTTTCCATGCTTCATCGATCAGAGAGAGAGTGATGCTGCGTTCCAGTGCATTGATCGTTTCGTAACCTTTGGTGTCAACTACTTTCTGCAGGTTCGCGAGGACGTTCATACCTTTCTTACCATCAGTGAATGGGATGGAGATGTTTTCGATATGATGACCCTGTTCACGGTGGATCTGCTCGATAACAGGCAGTGTCTGCTGTGCCAGTTCAGAGGTCTTGCGTTCGTAGTTGTCTTTTGCCTGCTGGTAAAGACGGGTAGAGAGCGCAGTGATATCTGTACGGTTCAGTTCTTCCTGAGTGATATCGGTGTCGATACCATAGTTCAGGATCGCATCCAGTTTGAATGCTTCGTAGTCACCGCTGTTTTTATGAGTAGTAACGAGGTTTTCTGCTACGTCATAGAAAGAGTTGTCGATATCGATGGACAAACGTTCGCCAAACAATGCGTGATTACGTTTAGAGTAGATCACAGTACGTTGTTTGTTCATCACGTCATCGTACTCGAGGAGACGTTTACGGATACCGAAGTTGTTTTCTTCTACTTTACGTTGTGCTCTTTCGATGGATTTGGTGATCATGCTGTGCTGGATCACTTCACCTTCTTTGTAGCCCATACGGTCCATCAGACCAGCGATACGGTCAGAACCGAACATACGCATCAGGTCATCTTCCAGGGATACGAAGAACTGGGATGTACCCGGGTCTCCCTGACGACCGGCACGACCACGCAGCTGACGGTCAACACGACGGCTTTCGTGACGTTCAGTACCGATGATGGCCAGACCACCTGCTTCTTTTACGCCAGGTCCGAGCTTGATATCCGTACCACGACCTGCCATGTTGGTAGCGATGGTCACAGCGCCTGGAAGACCTGCTTCTGCAACGATCTGTGCTTCACGGGCGTGCTGTTTCGCGTTCAATACATTGTGAGGGATTTTTTCGAAGGTCAGCATTTTGCCGAGCAATTCGGATACTTCTACGGAAGTAGTACCCACCAGTACCGGACGACCGGCAGCCTGTAATTGCTTTACTTCATCTATTACCGCTCTGTATTTATCACGTTTTGTTTTATAAACCAGGTCTTCCGCATCTTTACGGGTGATCGGCAGGTTGGTCGGGATGGTTACCACGTCCAGTTTGTAGATTTCCCAGAACTCGCCCGCTTCTGTAGTCGCTGTACCGGTCATACCAGCCAGTTTGTGGTACATACGGAAGTAGTTCTGAAGGGTAACGGTAGCGAATGTCTGCGTAGCAGCTTCCACTTTCACGTTTTCCTTTGCCTCGATCGCCTGATGCAGACCATCGGAATAACGACGGCCATCCAGGATACGACCTGTCTGTTCGTCTACGATCTTTACTTTACCGTCCATTACAACATACTCCACGTCTTTATCGAAGAGAGTGTATGCTTTCAGCAACTGCTGAATGGAGTGGATACGTTCAGATTTCTGTGCAAAGTCCTGGAGCAGGATATCTTTCTGGTGCAGTTTTTCATCTGCGGTCAGACCGCTCTTTTCGATCTCTGCTATTTCAGAACCCACATCCGGCAGGATAAAGAAGTGTGGATCTTCTCCTGTACGGGTGATGAGTGAAATACCTTTTTCAGTCAGGTCAACGCTGTTGTTTTTCTCGTCAATAGTGAAGTACAGTTCTTCATCTACTTTCGGCATTTCACGCTGCTGATCTGCCAGGTAATAGTTCTCTGCTTTCTGCAGCAATACTTTTACGCCTGGTTCGCTCAGGTACTTGATCAGGGCGCTGTTCTTTGGTAAACCACGCCATGCACGCATCAGCGCCATACCACCTGTTTTCGCGTCGTCTTTACCTTCAGAGATCAGTTTCTTCGCTTCCAGCAGGTACTGGTTGGTTGCTTTACGCTGTGCTTCTACCAGTGCCTGGATACGCGGCTTCAGCGCATGGAACTCCTGTTCGTCACCACGAGGGATCGGACCGGAAATGATCAATGGCGTACGTGCGTCATCGATCAATACGCTATCCACCTCATCGACCATTGCGAAGTGGTGTTTGCGCTGTACCATTTCGTCCGGGCTATGCACCATGTTATCACGCAGGTAGTCAAAGCCGAACTCGTTATTTGTACCATAAGTGATATCTGCGAGGTAGGCATTTCTACGCTCAGCAGTATTAGGCTGGTGTTTATCAATACAATCTACTGTGATACCGAGGAACTCGAACAGTGGACCATTCCACTCGGAGTCACGACGGGCCAGGTAGTCGTTCACGGTTACCACGTGTACGCCTTCACCGGCTAATGCGTTCAGATAGGCTGGCAGCGTGGATACAAGGGTTTTACCTTCACCCGTTGCCATTTCGGAAATTTTACCCTGATGCAGCGCGATACCACCGATGAGCTGTACGTCATAGTGGACCATATTCCAGGTTACAAGACTACCAGCAGCATTCCAGCTGTTTTTCCAGGTCACATTGTCACCCTCGATCGTCACATAATCTTTTCTGACAGCCAGTTGTCTGTCCAGCGGCGTCGCTGTAGCAGTGATGGTAGGTGACTGTGAGAGACGGCGTGCCGCATCCTTTACAACTGCAAATGCCTCAGGGAGGATTTCCTTGAGTACACCTTCCAGCTGTGTATCACGTTCTTTCTTGAGTTTATCTATTTCCTGATAAATAACGTCTTTCTGGGCTACGTCATGCGCGCTTTCAGCTTCTGCTTTCTTTTCAGCAATGGTCTCGTCAATCTTGGCAAGATGGGTGCTGATACGCAAACGGAAGTCCTGCGTTTTGTTACGTAGCTGGTCTACAGGAAGGGATTGAAGTTTTTCATACTCCGCGTTGATCTGCCTCACAATAGGCTCGATAGCTTTGATATCTCTCTCCGACTTGTGCCCGCCAAAAAGTTTAGTTAAAAAACCTAACATGTTGAGTTTATTACGAATGATTGTTAAAACAGTTGTACAGTCCAGAACGAAAGTCTTTTCGATACCGGAGTTCCTTACCCAAATATTATGCTTACATAGCATCCGATGACAAGCTGTCAGGCTCACACGGTATTGGCAAGGCCTGTAAAATTAGGAATTATTTGCACATAGTGAAGGCTAAATGCGGTATTGTGGCAGCAAGAATGGATTTTTAACGGGAATATAGCATGGGAAAGGGCTTCAGGTACCTTTAAAGTAGGATACGGGTGCTAAAAAGCCGCCCCCTTGTGGACGAGGCGGCTTCAAATGTTAAAATAGTGTTATTAATCCCACCAGAGGAAAAGCTGTTTTGTCTCCAGTATTTCAGCTGCCAGATTTTCCACTGTCTCTGTTCCCTGCTCTGCCAGATCAGGACAAAACTCATATACATCATTGGCAAATGTCATGGCGTCTGCCGGGTTTAATTTATTCAGATGTACCTCCACCCAGTCGATGTCGGCACCAGTTATCTCAAACGGTTCTTTATCATACAGATGATGCAGTTTCCGCATCACACTATCATTGGTAATGTCATAGTTAGCGCCGTTAGTCGCCCGGAATTTGATGATATCAAACTGGTTATTGGTCTTCAGTACCGCGTATTTATCAGGTTTGGTGCCAAAGTTCTCTTCCGACTTAAATAAAAGATATCCTTGCTTTTTGAGGGCTGCCCGTAGTTTTTCGTATTCGCCGCTGTTGTCCGCATTTACATCATACTCAAACTGTAATGCGTCTTCCAGTCCTGCTGCTCCGTTTACTTCACGCATGGTTGGCGTTAATCTGCTGATGTTTCCGGATATGCTTTCTCTCAATGCGTCAATGACCGTGTGATCGTAGTGTAGGGTGTCAGCTAATGCGTAGTCCTTCTGCAGTAAAGGATTTTTCTCCCTTCCTGCTGCATTGCAGCCATACATCACGCTTGCCAGCGATAAGGATAATAGGATTTTATTCATAGGTCTACGTAAATATTAAATAAAAGTACAAAATGTTTCCATTGAGAGATCAGTGTAGAATAATTACTACTTCTTTCGTATACCTGTAATGGATAGTTGACTGCGTCATTTGAAAAGGGAAGGATAGCTTATGAAGCTATACGTGGCCTTTTCTTCGTATAATACCCTCATTATGCCGTTATTAGGCCGCTATCTACACGCTTTTGAACGAAGAGATAACGGCGAAATAGCGTCGTAATGACGGTGTAGTATAAGTTTCCGGAGATGGAGCGATGGAAATAGGAGAAAAAAGTATCGTTTTGGGTGGATTTTGCTGGAAAAGGCGCTTTAGACCCTGGACGAATCTGCGATGAATCTTGGTCGAATCTGTAAATTGACGTATAGAGGATATTGTGGTGTTATTTTAACGTTGATATCTAAAACCTTCCTCCAGGGTCTGACGCCTCATTACTACATGTGCAGGAATGACTGAAACACAAGGCAATTCACTGTCCCAACAAAGATGGCTACTTGTCGTTAAGAGCGGCGTTGTTGTACCCGTGGATATCGAAGTTGTTGCAGTATAAGGTGTTGGTGTCAGCCACCAGTCATCATGATGTACGGCTTCTACCAGTTTGTCGTTGATGAATGCTTTCAGCAGGTGACGACCCAGTCCGATGGTACCGATCATAAAAACAAATGTAACCGCCAGTGCAGCCAGATAGATTTGCTTAAAACGAAGTGAGGGAGCATATAAGGCGATCGCAATGATCACCAGTGGTACAAGATAGCTATAACCAAACCTCGGGTCCGGCGCCTGGAATATCCAGTACACTAAGCCCGGTAAAAGGAAGGCAAACAAAGGCAGGGTGCCTGCCGGTAACTTTTTTCTCCGCAGGAAGATCAATGGCACTGCTGCAAATGCAGCCAGTATCAGCAACTTATCGTATATACGTACACTTTCTTTGAACCAGCTGATATAATGCTGTACAAAACTCTCTGATGCAAACCTTGCTGCATCTACTACGCGGTAGAATGCAAAAATGTGTATATCCTTTGTGGTAGCACGGATCACATCTGTGGATACGGCCCAGTCCAGGTGAAAAAAGTCGGGCAGTGCGATCGGAAAGAGGATGTACCCTGTCAGTATCACGTTCCTGGCTATCCATGGTAATAAAATAACAGCTGCTATGACACAAAGCGCGGTCAATTGCAGATAGCGTTTTGCTCGTAATACCTGCCATAACAATACCGCTGTAATGATCAGTACCGGAATGGACGATACTTTTACGGTGATCAGGAAGACAGGCGCCAGCAATAGGAACACGCTGTTGTCGCCTGTAAGCTGTGATTGTCCGTTGACACTATGTTCCAGCCACACAACGATCAGTAAGCAGCTGATATAGTAGATCACCATATCCGCCGCAGGCGCGGTCGTATTATACACACAGAATTGCGGCATACTGATCATCACCAGCATACCCGCTTTCAAGAGCGTCAGGAATCGATTGTCCTGTTCACGTGGTAGGAGATATAATAAGGTGAGCAGGTATACAACGCCGTTGATATGATTATCTGTAATGCCCGTCAGCCAGGAGAAATTAAAAACGGCTGACAACACATGCCAGTGTGAATTAAAGCCGAAACGCTCATGCAGATTGGCCAATCCGGGAACGACCTTATAATGCTGCATCCATTTGATGAACTGTGCGTAGTACAGTCCTTCGTCATAGGAAAGCGATTGCTGCGAAGAAAGAAACAATACGTACAAAACAGCTATTCCGATAAAAAGCAGTTTGCCTTTACCGGCAGCTTTTGCCGCTTGTATATAAATACCTGCCTGGTGATGAATGTGATTACGTTGTAAAAGATAACAAAGCAGTCCTCCTGTAAGCAATACACCATGGGCGGCCCCCGCCAGTGGCATAAAGAAACTGAGACAGGCGGCAGGTACCGTCATGATAAGACTACCGGTCAGGGTGACCAGCGAGAAATGTGGAGCGGCTTCGCTGTTCTTAAGTACCCGGTTTTGCAGGAATCGTTGCAACGTATATCCATACAGGAAAGACAGTATAATGATATACAGGAACTTAAGGAACAGGAACAGCATAGTATCTTATTTATTGATGTCGACAGTTTTTTTCTGTCTGCTGAAGATATTGTATTTCAGGATGCAGTAGATCGCACGGAACCCGTCTTTGTAGTTGATCTTCTTACCCTCGGCATATGTACGGCCATAGTAAGCGATACCTACTTCATAAATACGGATGCCTGGTACGCGACTGATCTTGGCAGTTACCTCCGGTTCGAAGCCGAAGCGGTTTTCTTTCAGATCGATCTGTTTGATGATATTGCTGCGGAATAATTTGTAGCAGGTTTCCATATCTGTCAGGTTCAGATTGGTCAGTGCGTTGGACAGGAACGTCAGGAACTTATTCCCGATGGTATGCCAGAAGAACAGGATACGGTGAGGACCATCTCCCATAAAGCGGGAACCATATACAACGTCAGCTACGCCCTGCAGCACAGGCTTCAATAAACGGTTAAATTCTTCCGGGTTATACTCCAGGTCGGCATCCTGTATGATGGTAAAGTCGCCACTTGCCTTTTGAATACCGGTGCGTAAAGCCGCGCCTTTTCCCTTGTTCACCTCATGACGAACGTATTGCAGTTTTACATTCGGATAGGCTGCCTGGAAACGGGCTACTTCTCCACCAGTGTTATCTTTGGAGAAATCGTCCACTACAACCAGTTCTTTCTGGACATCGCCGGCAAGCGAAACTGCCTGGACCCTTTCCAGGATATCATATATATACCTTTCTTCGTTATAGGCCGGGATGATCACGGAAAGTAAGTACTGTGACATATTGACAATTTTCATTCTCTGCGGCTATATCGCCGTAAAGTGGTGCAAAGAAGCAAAAAAAGTATGTAGAAAAAAAATAATAGTGCCACAGCTCGTTTGGAAAAAAAATAAATTTATTAACGACCGTTTAACACTATCATTTGTTACAACACTTTACCTTTACATTATTAGGGTTTTCATAGGATAGTAAAACAAGAGCCGGATAGTCTTATTTGGCTCTTTTTCTTTTTATAAAAGTCTGTATCTGAAGGCCTTGATAGCCCATCTTCTTATTGTTATATTTCCCGTTTTTCAACTACTTTTCACCCCCAAAAAGTGTCAACTGTAACACTTTAGTAGGACATTTTGTGCACAATTCATGAGTGTTCCTACCTATTCCGTTCATCAAAATATCACACGAAAATGTGCCTGGAGTTTTCTACATTTAAGGTTTTGTGGAATAGTCTGGTTCAAAAAAAGCGTACAGGTCTCGCTAAACAGCATTGCGACAGGGGGAATCCCCCCGGAAAGTCGTCGTTTTTGCTGTTATATTGATGGTTGCCTGTACTTTTTTATATATTAGACCCCGGAAAAGCCAATGCGGAGTGAGTACGACGGTGTGAAAAACTAATCAACTCTCCTTGCTTGTTCCACGTTACTATGTCTGTAAGACAACTCAAAACCTATAAAGAATAAAACGTTTTGCCAATGAACCGTAAGTTAAGAATGGGAATGATCGGAGGCGGTAAGGATGCCTTCATCGGTGCTATTCACCGTATTGCTGCCAATATGGACGGCCTGATCGAATTGAAAGCCGGTGCGCTGAGTGTAAATCCTGAAGTAGCGATTGAATCCGGGAAGATATTATTCCTGGACCCTGCACGCACCTACACTGACTACAAGACCATGCTGGAAAAGGAAGCTGCGCTGCCTGAAAGTGAAAGACTGGATTTTATTACGATCGTAACGCCCAACTTCGCACACTTTGAACCTGCGATGATGGCGCTGGACAAAGGCTTTAACGTCGTGATCGAAAAACCGATCACCTTTACCCTCGATGAGGCTAAACAAATCAAGGCCAAAGTAGCCGAAACAGGTCTGACCCTGCTGCTGACGCATACCTATACCGGTTATCCGCTGGTAAAACAGGCCCGTCGTATGGTGGCTGATGGCGTACTGGGTAAGATCCGCAAGGTTTGGGTAGAGTATCCGCAGGGATGGCTGAGCCGTGCTACTGAAAAAGATAGTGCCGGCGCTGCCTGGAGAACAGATCCTAAACGTTCCGGTAAAAGCGGTTGTTTCGGAGATATCGGTACCCATGCTGCGAACCTGGCTGAATATATCAGTGGTCTGAAAATAGAAAAATTGTGTGCTGACCTGAACATCTTCGTAGAAAACCGTGCTTTGGATGATGATGGAGCAGTACTGCTGCGTTTTGATAATGGCGCTGCTGGTGTGCTGATGGCCTCCCAGGTAGCTGCCGGTGAAGAGAATGCGCTGAAAATCAGAGTGTATGGTGAGAATGGCGGTCTGGAATGGGCGCAACACGAACCCAATACCCTGCTGGTAAAATGGCTGGACAAACCAACCGAGATCTATCGTGCAGGTAGTGGCTATGGTTCTTACCAGAGCAGCTATGCTATCCACAATACCCGCACACCGGGTGGTCATCCGGAAGGATATCTGGAAGCATTCGGTAACCTCTACCGCAACTTCGCACAGACTTTGCAGGCTAAGATCGATGGTCAGACACCGTCTCCTGAATCACTGGACTTCCCAGGCGTAGAAGAAGGTATCCGTGGTATGGCGTTCATCGACAACGTGGTGAAATCCAGCCAGAGCACAGAGAAATGGACAACATTTGAACTTTAAAATCATTTAGCATATGAAGACCATCAAAGGGCCTGGTATTTTCCTGGCGCAGTTCCTCGGAGACGCTGCGCCTTTCAATAGCCTGGATAGTATTTGTAAATGGGCGGCAGGATTAGGTTTTAAAGGTGTGCAAATCCCTACCTGGGACCCGCGTATGATCGATCTGCAGAAAGCTGCTGAAAGCAAAACATATGCAGACGAGATCAAAGGCATCGTAAATGCTGCAGGACTGGAGATCACCGAACTGTCTACGCATCTGCAGGGACAGCTGGTAGCTACCCACCCTGCCTATAATGAACTGTTTGACGGCTTCGCGCCTGCTGATAAAAGAGGGAACGCTGCTGCCCGTACCGAATGGGCGGTCAATCAGCTGAAATATGCTGCTAAAGCCAGCAAAAACCTCGGCTTAAATGCACACGCTACCTTTAGTGGTGCGCTGATGTGGCATACCGTATATCCATGGCCTCAGCGTCCGGCTGGTCTGGTAGAAACAGGATTTAAAGAACTGGCTAACCGCTGGTTGCCGATCCTGAATGAGTTTGATGCAAATGGCGTCGACCTCTGCTATGAGATTCACCCGGGCGAAGACCTCCATGATGGCGCTTCTTATGAGCGTTTCCTGGAAGCGACCGGTAATCACAACCGCGCCTGCCTGTTGTACGATCCAAGTCACTTTGTGCTGCAATGCCTGGATTATCTGCAATACATCGACATCTATCATGAAAAGATCAAGATGTTCCATGTAAAAGACGCAGAATTCAATCCTACCGGCCGTTCCGGTGTATATGGTGGTTACCAGGGATGGATCGACCGTCCGGGTAGGTTCCGTTCACTGGGCGATGGACAGGTAGATTTCAAAGCTGTGTTCAGCAAACTGACACAGTACGATTTCACTGGCTGGGCCGTTATGGAATGGGAGTGCTGTATCAAGCATCCGGAAGACGGAGCAAGAGAAGGCGCGCCGTTCATCAAGGATCACATCATCCGCGTAACTGAAAAAGCATTTGATGACTTTGCAGGTGGTGGAGCGGATGAGGCCCTGAATAGGAAAGTGTTAGGAATCAATTAGAAATTAATAGTTAATAATTAAGAATTAAGAATTGGGGGACGGAAGTGAATGTGGCGGTATGTGCTGCTAAATGGCCATCTGATTCTGACGTTCATCATTTACTACTTGAATCGTTCTTTAAGGATGAGTATATTGTCAATTGAGAGTTAAAAGCTTAATAATTAGGAATTGTGTTATCAACTGCTTTACAAATTACCATTACAATTGTTCCGTGTTTCTGGATGGCTTGAAACGCGGGAATGAGTTATTATGCATACGTACGGCTAACCAATTCTTAGTTTTTAATTGTTAATTCTTAATTCTCACAAATCTGGTAACTTATAAATAATCGAAAAATGAGAATGCGTTTTCTGGCGCCTGTTGTATTGAGCGTAGTTCTGCTGGCCTCCTGCGGTGGCGGCAGCGAGAACAAAACCGAAAAGAAAGAAGAATCAGCTGCTACCAGCGAAACTCCGGTAGACAACTCCATGGTATCTCCGGGCGCTGCTGAAGCTGCAGCTTCTAAAGGTGCTGCGCTGATCGAGCAGAAAGACTGTAAAACCTGCCATAAGATCGATACCAAACTGGTAGGTCCTGGCTATAAGGAAGTAGCACAGAAATACGAAGCTACTGAAGCAAACATCGACAAACTGGCTGATAAAGTGATCGCCGGTGGTAGCGGTAACTGGGGTGAAGTGGCTATGACGCCGCACGCCGATCTGTCTAAAGATGACGCTAAAGAGATGGTAAAATACATCCTGTCTCTGAAATAGTGAGATAACAGTTTTAGTATTTGGTCTCTCAGCTTTCTATAATTAACTATCATAATATAGCCGGTAGTTGTAAACTGTATGCGCCTATGTGTGCGGTGTTACAATTACCGGCTATAAAAAACTCAATTTGCAATGAAGCATATCATTCCCGTTCTGGCACTCAGTCTGCTAACTCTCTCCGCATCTGCACAAACACCTAACACGCTTTCTAAAAAAGAAAAAAAAGCGGGATGGAAATTATTATTCGATGGTAAGACCACACAGGGCTGGCACACTTACCTGAAAACAGAACCAAGCGCTGCCTGGAAAGTACAGGATGGTGCGCTGTCCCTCGATCAGGACGCTAAAAAGAACGGCGCTCCCGGTGGTGACCTGGTGACCAACGACGAGTATGAAAATTATGAATTATCAATAGAGTGGAAAATCTCTGAAGGTGGTAACAGTGGTATCATCTTCGGTGTACACGAAGACCCTAAACTGGGCGCTACCTATCTGTCTGGTCCTGAAATGCAGGTACTGGATGATCAGAAACACCCGGATGGTAAATTTACCAAGCACAATTCCGGAGACCTTTATGACATGAAGAAATCTGAGAAATATGCTGCAAAACCAGTTGGTGAGTGGAACACAGCAGTGATCCGTAAGAAAGACGGTAAACTGACCTTCTGGCTGAATGGTGTACAGACCATTGACGTAACAATGGGTAGCGATGAGTGGAAAACACTGCTGGATAACAGCAAATTCAAGACCTGGAAAGCTTTCGGTCAATATCCAAAGGGTCATATCGCCCTGCAGGACCACGGCGACCAGGTATGGTATCGTAGTGTTAAAATCCGCCAACTGTAATACCAATCATACATGAAGACTATCCACGTGAGAAAAATAAATAATGACAAGTTACGGATTGCGAATGAGCCTTCATTCGCAGTTCGTAACTTATCTTTTATAATGATGTCCTTTCTGCTGACTGTCTGCTTCGCTTTTACCAGTCAGCTCGCATCTGCAAAAAAACGTCTCCCCCGTTTACTTGTATTTTCCAAAACAGCGGGTTTCCGTCATGACTGTATCCCTGTTGCGAAAACAGCCATGATCAAACTCGGACAGGAGCATGGCTTCGAAGTGGACACGACTGAAGACGCGTCCGTTTTCAATGCTAAAAACCTGAAACGTTATGCAGCTGTATTGTTCCTGAATACGACCGGCGATGTGCTGAATGATGAACAGCAGACAGCAATGGAAACATACATCCACAACGGCGGTGGTTACATGGGCATCCATGCTGCGACCGATACGGAATATGGCTGGCCATGGTACAACAAACTGGCAGGCGCCTGGTTTACCAGTCATCCGAAACAGCAACAGGCTACACTGGTGGTAGTTGATCGTAATAATCAGGCGACCGCTCACCTGCAGGAAAAATGGTCACGTTGGGATGAATGGTACAATTTTAAAGACCTGAACCCGGACGTACATGTGCTGATCAAAATTGATGAAAGCTCCTATGAAGGCGGCAAGAATGGTGACAACCATCCTATGAGCTGGTACCACGATTTTGAAGGCGGCCGCGCTTTCTATACCGAATTGGGCCACACAAAAGAATCTTATGCCGATCAGGCATACCTGGAGCATGTATTGGGCGGACTTCGCTATGCGATGAATATAAAGACTAAAAAGTAAACGCATAATCCCTCTTCCGGTACGTAAGTCAGATAGCATGGCTGCGTGCTGTATAAGTGTAAATCAACATAAAAAATATCATGCAAATCAGGTACGTAATGATGATGCTGGCGTTACTGGTAACAGTAATGTCCGGCTGCCAGCAGAAAACCCGGCCCGGTAACCCGAGAGTACTGGTGTTTACCAAAACCGCAGGGTTCCGGCACGCATCCATCCCTGCCGGGATACAGGCTATCCAGAAACTGGGAAAAGAAAATGGCTTTGAAGTAGATACTACAGAGAATGCCGCATACTTCACAGAAGACACGCTGCAGAAATATGCAGCAGTTATTTTCCTGAATACGACCGGCGATGTGCTGGACAATTACCAGGAAGCCGATTTCGAAAGATATATTCAGTCAGGCGGTGGGTTCGTAGGTATCCACTCCGCTACCGACACGGAATATGAGTGGGGATGGTACGGTGAACTGGTTGGTGCTTATTTTGATAATCACCCTGCCGGTACACACAAAGCGAAACTGACCGTAAAGGACAAATCTTTCCTGGCAACTGTTACGCTGCCTGATACATGGGAGCATACCGACGAATGGTACAACTTCAAAAAGATCAACAAGAACACGCATAAGCTGATCACTGTTGATGAAAAAACATATGAAGGCGGTACCAATGGTCCTGAACATCCTATCAGCTGGTACCATGAGTTTGATGGTGGCCGTGCTTTCTACACAGAATTAGGACATACCAACGAATCTTATTCTGAACCAGAATTCCTGGCGCATGTCCTGGGTGGTATCAAATATGCCATCGGTAAAAATACCTTACTGGATTATGCACAGGCAAAGACATTACGTGTACCTGAAGAAAACAGGTTCACTAAAAATGTGCTCATTTCCGGTGAGTTCTTTGAACCAACAGAAATGACCATTTTACCTGATCTCAACATCCTGGTGGCGCAACGCCGTGGTGAGATCATGTATTTCAATCAGACCAGCCGTAAACTGACACAGGCGGGCTTCCTGCGTGTGTATTACAAAACAGAGACGCCGAATGTGAATGCAGAAGAAGGTGTACTGGGTTTGGCTGCTGATCCTGATTTTGCCAAGAATCACTATGTATATGTTTATTATTCTCCTGCAGACACTTCTGTAAACAGACTGTCCCGCTTCAAGTTTGAGAATAATGTACTGGATACCGCTTCTGAGAAGGTAATCCTCCAGTTATACTCACAGCGTAATATCTGCTGTCATACCGGTGGTTCTATCACCTTCGGCCCTGGCGGTTTATTATACCTTTCTACCGGCGATAACAGTACGCCGTTTGACGAACCAGGACAGAAATATGTGAGCAATGGTTACAGTCCGCTGGACGACCGTCCGGGGCATCTGCAATATGATGGCCGTCGTACATCTGCCAACACGAATGACCTGCGTGGTAAGATCCTTCGTCTGAAAGTAAATGAGGATGGCACTTATACTATTCCTGACGGTAACCTCTTCAAACAAGGTACTGCCAATACCCGTCCAGAGATCTTTGCAATGGGTACCCGTAACCCTTACCGTATCTCTGTTGACCGTAAAAATGGTTATGTGTACTGGGGTGAAGTAGGGCCTGATGCGAATGATGATAAACCGGAGCGTGGTCCGCGTGGGTACGATGAGATCAACCAGGCAAAGAAACCAGGCAACTTCGGTTATCCGATGTTCGTAGGTAATAACTATGCCTATCACCTGTACGATTACGAAACAGGTAAGAGCGGTCCGGCATTCGATCCTGCGAAACCAGTGAATAACTCCCGTAACAACACCGGTATCAAAGACCTGCCACCTGCACAACCAGCCTTCATCTGGTATCCTTATGCGAAGTCCCCGGATTTCCCTTCAATGGGTAGCGGTGGCCGTAACGCAATGGCCGGCCCTGTTTACTACAATGAGTTCTATCCGAAGGAAACCCGTTTCCCGGATTACTATAACAACAAGCTGTTTATCTATGACTGGGTACGTGGCTGGATAAAAGCGGTTACGTTTGACAAGGATTATAACCTGTCAAAAACAGAAGACTTCATGCCGAATACCAAATTCAACGCGATCATCGATATGGAAATGGGACCTGATGGCCGCATTTACGTATTGGAATATGGTAACGGTTGGTTCAGCAAGAATAAAGACGCTGGTCTGGCCCGTATTGATTACAATGGTGGTAACCGTGCACCGCTGGCAGAGATACATGTGGATAAACTGTCAGGCGGTTTACCATTCAAAGTGAAACTGAGCGCAAAAGGTTCTTCCGATCCGGATGGTGATCAGCTGACCTACATCTGGTACCTGGGTAATGGTAACAAGAAAGAGACCAAAGAACCAGAAACAGAAGCAACATTTACAACCGCAGGCGAATATGCCGTATCTGTAGAAGTAGTGGATAACAATGGCGTCAGCACACGTAGTAAAGGCATCGAACTGTATGCCGGTAATGAAACACCGCAGGTAAAAGTAAATGTAGCTGGTAACACGATGTTCTACTTCTCCGGTAAACCGGTTGCTTACAACATTGCTGTTAATGATAAAGAAGATGGTTCTACTGCTGATGGAAAGATCGATGTAGCCAACCTGTATGTGAGAGCAGAATACATGGAAGGAAATGACAAGGCACAGGCGCCACAGCAGGGACACCAGATCATTACCGGTGCGATTGCAGGTAAGAATATCATGGAAGCGAGTGACTGTAAGACCTGTCACAAGCCAGATGAGAAATCTATCGGACCAAGCTTCAAACAGGTAGCAGAGAAATACAAGGACGATCCGAAAGCGGCTGATTATCTCGCTAACAAGATCATACAAGGCGGTGGCGGCGTATGGGGTGAAACAGCAATGTCTGCACATCCTACCCTGTCACAGTCAGAAGCGCATCAGCTGGTAGAGTATATCATGTCAGTAGGTGGTGCTAACAAACAGGCGCCTTCATTACCGGTAAGTGGCACGGTTGATCCGACCACAGGTAAACCTGAAAAAGACAATGGCGTATTGTACCTGATGGCCAGCTATACAGATAAAGGCGGACCAGGCATCAAACCGATCACCGGTACAGATGCGATATCACTAAGAAGTCCGAAGATTCCTGCACCTTCTTTTGATAAGTCTGATGCGGTATCTACATTCGAATATGATGGTAAAAAACTGTTGATCCCAACAGCTAACGGATGGGTAACTTACAATGGTATCGATCTTACAGCGGTAACAGGTATCGATGTTATTTACTTCACACAGGAACCATTGAAATACGGTTACACTGTTGAGATATTCCTGGATAAAGCAGAGGGTATAAAACTGGGAGAAACCTTGATCGGTGTGGGCGCAAAAGCGAAAGCGCCAAATACTGCGAACATCTCTTTTGCACCGGTTGCAGATGGAAAGAAACATACATTATATGTACGTCTTAAATCTGCTGATCCGGCTGAGAAAGGTAATCTGGGTATTACCACATTCCAGCTGCTGAGTAAGTAAAAGTATTGTTCAGATAAACGAAACAGGGTATCCGCCATCTGGCAGATACCCTGTTTCGTTTATACCTGTATGTTAGTGTTGTTATGCTTTCTTTTTGCCGGCGTAAAAGTAGTTGGCCAGTAATACAATGATGAGGATGAACAGTCCGAAGAATTCCCTGGTCTCTTCTATCCATGGTTTAGCCGCCTTCATTGTTTCAGCGATGTTTTCCCCATGATGTTCTGTAGCCCAGTCTATCACACCATTTTTATCAAAGAAAAGATACGCGGCATATGCGAGGTAAATGAAGATGCCGAAGATATACGCCTTCCTGTAAAAACGCCCTCTTGCTGCGAGGAAACAACAACCTGCGCCAAACAGGTAAATCGGTACCCATACATATGGGTCAGGATCATTGTATTGGAGTCCGGCGAAAATGATGAACAGTATACACCAGACGATGTTGAATATTTTCATGTTGAAAAAAATTATCAGCTAAAAAACGAAGATACTTGATATAATATAGAAAATATATACCTTTGCAACCGTATTCCTTATTACTCACTTCTAAAACTGAAAGGAATCATGACAGAACGTATTCACATATTACCCTTTTCGCCCGCTGCCTAACTCAGGCATTCAATCCTTATTATTTTATTGGGACGTGCGCAGGTATTGATGATCTATTATCATCAGTATAGCTCATGCCTGTACGTAATGCTGGCCCTGCAACAGACTGTTGTCTGATAAGGTTTTTATTGCCTGTCAACACGGTATGATGCAATATCGTTAATCATTAACGAAAGGCCTTGTTATGTCTGTATGGAAAGCGTGGGACCGCATGTGCGGAAAGGGTTCTTATTGCCGCAAATCACCGTTCACCATCTGCTGAATGGTATACTTTTCTATACAATTTATTCGTACCCACATGGGCAATTTACGCACAAAAGAACTGAGTAAGATCGGTTATACAAATGACCGTGCAAGAAGTCTGGTCATTAATACAATTTCAAAACATTTCAAGCATCATACAAAGGAGCAGTTGCTCACATTGCTGGCGGCTGTGAAAGCTACACCTGAACAATATCTCAGTGATGAAATACTTGGTAAGATCGCCGCTACTTTCATCACGAATGAAGAGGTGTGCCATCACCAGGAGTTTAGCTTACTGGAACAGACGGGCAGATTAAAAATATATGGTGCGAAGGAAATAGAACATGGCGCTAAAAAACAAATGGAGCTGGCGATGTCATTACCGGTGACCGTACAGGGCGCATTGATGCCGGATGCACATACCGGCTATGGTCTGCCGATCGGTGGCGTACTGGCGACTGCAAATGCGGTGGTGCCTTATGCGGTTGGTGTGGATATCGGTTGCCGTATGGCATTATCCATTTTTGATGAAGGCGAGAGTTTTATCAAACGCTTTGGTTATCAGATGAAGGTAGCGTTAAAAGACTGGACGCACTTTGGTATGGAAGGCGGACTGGAAGTGGCGCAGGAACATGCGGTGCTGGATGATCCGGCGTTCCAGTCCACTGAGATGCTGAGAAAATTACAGTCCAAAGCAGCGCGTCAGCTGGGAAGTTCCGGTAGTGGTAATCACTTTGTGGAATTTGGTATGATCACTTTATCGGAAGATAATTCACTTGGATTGCCGGCAAAGGATTATGTCGCGTTGTTATCACATTCCGGCAGCCGTGGTTTAGGTGCGAATGTAGCGATGCATTATACCAAGATCGCGATGGATACCTGTAAACTGCCAAGAGAGGCGCAGCAACTGGCTTGGCTGGATATGAACAGCGAGGCAGGACAGGAATACTGGCTGAGTATGCAGCTGGCGGGAGACTATGCCAAAGCCTGCCATGACAGGATACATATCAATCTGGCTAAAGCATTGGGCATGGAGCGCTTAGCGACCATTGAAAATCACCACAATTTCGCGTGGGAAGAGACGCTGGCGGATGGCCGTAAGGTGATCGTTCACCGTAAAGGAGCTACGCCGGCACATAAAGGAGAACTGGGTATTATTCCCGGTAGTATGACAACTGCTGCCTACCTGGTGTCCGGAAAGGGCGAAGAACAGGCATTGTATTCTGCTTCGCATGGAGCGGGTAGAGCAATGAGCCGTAAGCGTGCAAGAGAGAACATGACCGTATCGGCCTTAAAGAAGATGCTGGCGGCCGCGAATGTCACGCTGATAGGTGGCAGTGTCGAAGAGAACCCGCTGGCCTACAAGGACATCGAAAGCGTGATTGGCGCGCAGGAAGAATTGGTGGCAATCGAAGGAAGGTTCCTGCCCCGTATTGTAAAAATGCATAAAGAGTAGTACAATGAACAAGTCGATTATACAGGTAACCTCCGGGAGAGGTCCGGAGGAATGTAGCAGAGTGGTGGCGCGCGTGGTAGAGATGATGATGAAGGATGCCCGTGGAAAAGCATTGGACATCAGCTTGCTGGAAAGCAAAAAGGGTAATTTGAAGGGTACGTTATTATCAGCAGTATTACTCATTCAGACAGGCGGTGTTTCGAACAACAAAACCCTTGAAGCGTTTATACAGGAATGGAGGGGTACGATACAGTGGGTGGCGCAGAGCCCTTTCAGAAAATTCCATAAAAGAAAGAACTGGTTTGTGGGAGTGGAAGTTTTTGATGTAAATAAACAGCAGGAATGGAACCTGAAGGACGTGAAACTGGAGTCCTGCCGTGCATCCGGTCCGGGGGGACAGCATGTCAACAAGGTAGAGACGGCGGTACGTGGTACGCACCTGCCATCAGGTATACAGGTGCTGGCGATGGACAGCCGTTCGCAGTTAGAGAACAAGCAGTTATGTCTAAAAAGACTGGAAGCGAAGTTCATGGCCTGGCAGATGGAACAACTGCTGGCAAAACAACAGGATCAGTGGCAGGAGCATAATGAGCTGGAAAGAGGCCGGGCGGTGAAAGTCATTACAGATAAATTATGACGCCGGAAATGGTGAATTACGAATGTGGAAAAATGAGTGTAAAAAATACGTTTACTGCTGCAGGACTTCCGTCATTCGTAATTCCGGTTCCCGGAAAGGCCGATTTATTTAAGATTTGAAAAAACTAGTACTAAATTCTTAAAAGCTGATTAAAAATTTACAGGTTGTCTTGCTTAAATTAAACGAATGTGTTACCTTGTTATACAGTTAACAATTGAAATTTTAGTGTGTGTATAAAGTATAACCAAAGTCTATTTCCATGTTCCCTAAAATTTGATGTTAACACGTATATGAAAAAACTAAACTGTACTCAAAACTAAACTGTACTCTTTTAAAACTGTGTGTACCAAAATTCCCAGGTAAAAACAATTGATTGGATGTATTTGCGCTGAACTGCGTAGCAGGTCAGTATGGAGTTAATCTGAAGTAAGGAGTTATATATTGTCCCTCTAAGACCAGGATATTGATTTAACCCGGTCATTTTTCGTGCCTGTACCTGCCAACGAAAAGCAGTCTCCAGGCCCGAACAGGCTTTTTATTAACCAAAAAAAACGTTTCACGTTATGAAGAGACATGTCTACCGCACCTTTGCGTGTTGCTGGTTGTTGTTGTTATTATTTGCCAGCGCCGCATTCGCCCAGACTAAATTTACCGGTAAAGTCACCGACGAGGCTTCCGGTAACCCTTTGCCCGGAGTAACAGTGGCAGTTAAAAATTCAGGTAAGGGTACGGCCACTGACCCTGCTGGTAACTTCAGCGTTACCGCCAAAAAAGGTGAGACACTTGTGTTCTCATTTGTAGGTTATACCCAACAGGAGTTCGTACTTGGAGAGTCAACAACGGTGAGTATCGTGCTCTCTGAAAAAGTAGGTTCTCTGGAAGAGGTGGTTGTAACAGGTTACGCCACACAGAAAAAGAAAGACCTGACAGGTGCTGTATCTGTTGTAAACGTAGATCAGATCAGCCGTCAGCCGACAGCACAGGTAAGCAATCAGTTACAGGGCCAGGTATCTGGTATTACCGTAATTGGTTCCGGTCAGCCAGGTCAGGAACCGCAGGTACGTATCCGTGGTGTGAATACTTTTGGTAACAACACGCCGCTGTACGTTATTGATGGAGTACCTACGCAGAACATTGTTGACCTGAACCCCAACGACGTTGCGTCCATGCAGGTACTGAAAGATGCGGGATCTGCATCTATTTATGGTGCAAGAGCTGCAAATGGCGTAGTAATCGTTACGACTAAACGCGGTAAAGCCGATGGTAAAGTGCGTGTTACTTACGATGGTTACTATGGTACACAACGTCCAAAGGGAGGTAATGTATGGGACATCCTCAGTTCTCAGGAAATGGCTGATCTGAAATGGATGGCGCTCAAAAATACCAATCCTAATGTTGTTTATAATGATGGATTATATGGTACAGGCGCTACACCAAGACTGCCTGACTACATCGCTCCAGGTGGTCTGATGGAAGGAGACCCTAACGTAAATCCATCAAAATATTTTGTTGATCCTAACTACAAAACCCCGGCGGACCTGGATAAATTCTATCGTATTACCAGGGCTAACAAACAGGGTACAGACTGGTTCCATGAAATATTCAAACCAGCTTCCATCACAAGTCATAATATCTCTGTAGGTGGTGGTGGCGACCAGGGCGCCTATTTCCTGTCATTTAACTATTTTGACCAGAAAGGTACTTTACAGAACACTTATCTGAAACGTTACTCTATCCGTTCCAATAGCTTTTACAATGTCAGCAAACATGTACGCATCGGTGAAAACATGGCCTTCTCCGTGATTGACAACCCACGTATCACTGCGTTAACAGAAGGAAGTGGTATTGGTATGGCATTCCGCGAACAGCCGATCATTCCGGTACATGATATCAATGGTAATTTTGCCGGTTCGTTCAGTACAAATGGTGCGCAGCTTGGTAACGCCCGTAACCCGGTTGCTATACAGGACCGTACGAGAGATAACCGTGGTCTGATCAACCGCTTGCTGGGTAGCGTTTATGGAGAAGTAGACTTCCTTAAATATTTCACCTTCCGCACAACCTTCGGTGGAGAGATTTATTCAGGTTACACACATTCGTTCACATATCCTGAATATGAAAATGCAGAGAACAATAAAGTGAATTCATATACAGAGACGTCTATCAACAGCCGTAACTATACATGGACTAACGCATTGACCTATGCACAGACAATCAATACGATCCATAATGTCAAGGTCGTAGTAGGTACAGAGGCTTATGATAACCGTGACCGCTTTTTAACAGCTACTACTCAAAACTACTTCAGCTTTGATCCTAACTTTACAAACCTGGGTTCCGGTACAGGTACTATGAACCACAGCAGTACTAATGGTACGGACGGATTATTCTCCCTGTTCGGAAGATTAGATTACAGCCTGATGGATAAATATCTGTTGGGTGCAGTTGTGCGCCGTGACGGATCGAGCAGATTTGGTGCTAATTACCGTTATGGTTGGTTCCCGGCTGTCAGTGCAGGCTGGCGTATTTCACAGGAAGCTTTCCTGAAACAGGTATCCTGGATCTCAGACTTGAAGATCAGAGGAGGTTATGGTGTCATGGGTAACCAGCTCAACGTAACGCCTGCGAATGCATTTACCCAGTATGGTCTTAACAAGGGCTCTTCGTTCTATGATATTGGTGGAACATCTAATACCATTAACTCAGGTTTCTTACAGACTTACATCGGTAACCCGAACGCGAAGTGGGAAAACAATATCAATATGAATATTGGTATCGATGCAACGCTCTTCAAAGGTAAACTGGAAATCACTGCCGATTACTATCAGAAACGTGTTGAAGACCTGTTGTTCAAGCCTGAACTGGCCGCAACAGCCGGACGTCCAACACCTCCTGATGTGAACATTGCGGAAATGAAGAACCAGGGTATTGATCTCGGTATCAACCTGGTAAATCTTAATCTGTCAAAAGATCTGATCCTGACACTTGGTGCTACGTTCACCAGCTATTCCAACAAGATCGTGAATGTATCTGGTGATGCGCCATACTTCGATCTGGAAGCACGTCGTTTCAACGGTAACTTTATTATCCGTAACGCGGTTGATCATCCGATCTCCAGTTTCTATGGTTATAAAACTGTCGGCTTCTGGAATTCTGCTCAGGAAGTTGCAACAGCAAACGATAATGCACAGAAAGCAACTAACAATCCAAATGCAGTTTACCAGACTGGTATTGGCGTAGGACGTTTCCGTTATCAGGATACAAACGGTGATGGTATTATCACTGAGGCGGACCGTACCTTCCTTGGTAACCCAAGCCCTGATTTCAGCTACGGTCTGAACATCGAGCTGAAATACAAAGGCTTCGATTTTACAGCGTTCTTCTACGGTACGCAGGGTAATGAAATCTGGAATCAGGTACGCTGGTGGACTGACTTCTATCCATCTTTCGCAGGTGCGAAAAGCAAAACTGCACTGTATGATTCATGGAGACCTGATCATCAGAATGCAAAAGCTCCTATCCAGGAAAACGAAGGATCTTTCAGTACCAATACAGTTCCTAACTCTTTCCTCGTAGAAAACGGTTCTTATCTGCGTGCAAAGAACCTGATGTTAGGTTATACGCTGCCAAAAGCGTTGTTAAACCGTGTAGGTATTGAGAAATTCCGCATTTATGTACAGGCTGCAAACCTCTTCACTATTACCAAATACACTGGTATCGATCCTGAGATCACAGGTACTACGCAGGCATTTGGTCTGGATGAGGGTGCTTATCCTAACCAACGTCAGTTCCTGGTGGGCGTTAATGTTGGCTTCTAATATCGGCCGGGTATTAACGTGAAAGGTTAAACTATTGAGGATATTAAATCAAAAAAAATGAAAAGACAATTCTTGAAATCAAAATATATAGTTGTTGCAGCCGTAGTAGTCGGAGGGCTGTTCTTCGATGCGTGCAGCAAAAGTTTTCTGGAACGTGTTCCACAAGGCTCTCTTACGGATACTGATGTGTCAACAAAAGCCGGTATAGGCGAGTTGCTCATTGGTGCATATGCCGCCCTGGATGGTCAGCAGCAGGATGTTGCCGCGATTGGTGGCGGTGGCCCGTGGGAAGCTGCTCCGAGTAACTGGATTTATGGTAGTGTAGCTGCCGGTGATGCGCACAAAGGTAGCGATGCTACTGACCAGCCGCCTATCAGCCTTATCGCTACCGGTCAGTTTGATGCCAGTAATGGTTTCTTCAATACGAAGTGGAAAGTATTGTTTGATGGTGTAACTCGTACCAATGTGATTTTATCATTGTTGCCTAATGTCACTGATATGACGGCATCCGAAAAATCGCAGGTGGAAGCAGAAACTAAATTCCTGCGTGGTCACTATTATTTTGAGCTGAAAAAAATGTTTAATAAAGTGCCCTGGGTAGATGAGACGATGCTGGTGGACTATAAACAACCAAACACTGCGGACATCTGGCCAAAGATCGAAGCAGATTTCCAGTTTGCTTATGAAACGCTGCCTCCTACTCAATCTCAGATAGGCCGTGCTAATAAATGGGCTGCGGCTACTTATCTGGCAAAGACATATGTATACCAGAAAAAATGGGCTAATGCAAAAACACTTTTTGACCTGATCACTACACAGGGTGTTACAGCTAAAGGAGACCGTTATCAACTGACCAACAGGTTCGAAGACAACTTTGACGCTGCTACAAAAAACAACTCAGAGTCGGTTTTTGCGATCCAGATGTCTGCCAACAATGGGTCTGGTCAGATCTCTAATGGTAACCAGGGTGAAATGCTGAACTTCCCTTATAACAGTCCATTTGGTTGTTGCGGATTTTATCAGCCGACACAGGACCTGGCTAACTCTTATCGTACAAATGCAGAAGGGCTGCCATTCCTGGATGATGCAAATGATCATCCACTGAAGAGCGATATGAAAGTGCTGTCTACCGCGCCATTCACGCCAGATACAGCGCCGGTAGATCCTCGTCTTGACTGGACAGTAGGTCGTCGTGGTATTCCTTTCCTGGATTGGGGTAACCACCCAGGCCGTAGCTGGGTGCGTGATCAGGACTACGCAGGTCCTTATGCGCCTAAAAAGAATGTGTACTGGCAGTACAACCAGGATAAATATAAAGATCCAAACTCCTGGGCGCCTGGTTCTGCGATCAACCTGGTGTTGATCCGTTATGCAGATGTGTTGTTGCTGGCAGCTGAAACAGAAGCTGAACTGGGCAACCTTAATGCCGCTCAGGCATATGTAAATCAGGTGCGTACAAGAGCCGCTAATCCACAGAGTGCCGTGTATAAATATACCAATGACGCTAATCCGATGGGCGGTTTTTCAACTACACCAGCAGCAAACTATGTAGTAGCTAATTACCCAGCCGGCCGTTTTGCGGCGCAAGGTCAGGCTTTTGCATTGAAAGCTATCCGCTTTGAACGTAAGCTGGAACTGGCCATGGAAGGTCAGCGTTACTTCGACATCGTTCGCTGGGGTATTGCAAATGCAGAGTTGACTAAGTTCTTTGCGTATGAATCCAAGATCACGACTGACCTGGGAGGTGCTAAATTTGTAGCGCCACGTAATGAGTATTATCCTGTTCCTCAGCGTCAGATTGACCTGAGTATGAAGGGTGGTGCGAAGACCCTGGAGCAGAATACCGGATATTAAGATTTTACACTTTTATTCGAAGAGGAAAAATGGAAGGGCCCTGGTAGCAGGGCCTTTTCCTTTTTTGGGTATATTGGACCATAATAGAACATTATCCACTTGAAACGACTACTCCCTTTCATTCTCGCGCTATCCTCCTGTACACTTTCCCAACAGGACAAAGGCAAACTTCTTTCTGAAAAATATTGCGGCAGTTGTCACCTGCCGGTCGCTCCTGCGATGCTGGATAAAGCCACCTGGACACAGCATGTGTTACCGGCAATGGCGCCCAGACTGGGTATCGGCGTCTGGCAGGGTAACGGCTATTACGTAAAGCCTGGAAAGGGTGTGAATATCAGCATTGAGGACTGGAATGCCATTGTGGCTTTTTATAATGAACTGGCGCCTGAAAAGCTGGAAGCGGCTAAAGCACCGCAACCCCTGGCGGAAGACCTGAAATTGTTTGATATACAGGCTGCCGGACCCGAAGGATCGCCGAGCGAGGTGATACTGACGGAAACAGGGCCTGGTAAATTAACGCTGGTAAAGCAGGTAAAGGCTGAAACGGAGCTTGGTCTGGTAGACAGCAAGCGACTGGTAGACGGTGTCCCTAATGTCGTTAAAAGTGGCATTACACGGGAAGCAGCGATAGCGTTGAAAGCACGTCTGGAAGAAACCGGTGCTAAAGCAGAGATCAGGGATATGAAAGGAATTGTAACGGCGACCACCACGATGGTGAATATCAACCCATTTACCGGGGAACTGTATTCTTCATCTGAACATAGTGGCACTTTGTTTCGCTGGGACCCGGCCTTGCATAGCCAGACGGCTATCAAGCTGCAATCAGCAGCGGTGGACCTGAACTGGCAGTCGGCGGATGAAGGTCTGCTGACCTGTATCGGGAACCTGCGGGCGGTAGATGTGGCCCAGGGAATGTTGTGGAAGATACATCCCTCCCGGCCGGAGGCAGAACAGGTAAAGACGATCGGTATGGGCTTGCCCCGTCCGGTGCAGAGTATTGGGGCTGACTTTAACAGGGACGGTCTGATGGATTATCTGGTATGTGGATTCGGGCATGATTACGGTGGATTATATGTGCTGAAGCAAACGGCGGAAGACGATTATAAAAAGGTGCCGGTATGGGAAGTGCCGGGCGCTATTCATTCGGTGGTGGCTGATTTTGATAAAGATGGCTGGCCGGATATCATGACCTTGTTTGCTTATGCGGACGAAGGGATATGGTTGTTCGTGAATGATCGTAAAGGCGGTTTTAAACAGCAGCAGTTATTACGTTTTCCTCCGGTGAACGGTTCCACCAGTTTTCAGGTGGTGGATATGAACAAGGATGGATTGCCGGATATCCTGTATACCTCCGGAGATAATGGTGATTATTCTATGGAACTGAAGCCGTTTCATGGCGTGTATCTATACCTTAATAAAGGCGACTTTCATTTTGAAAAGGAATGGTTTTATCCGGTAAACGGATGTACAAAGGCAGTGGCCGCTGATTTCGACGAAGATGGCGATCTGGACATTGCAAGTATTGCATTTTTTGCTGATCTGAAGGATCACCCGGGAGAGAAATTTATACTTTTCAAACAGGGAAAGCCACTGGAATTTACGCCTCATACGATGCCGGAACTGAAAAAAGCAGGGCGGTGGATCTGTATGGACGTGGGTGATTTTGACCGTGATGGAGACGCTGATATTGTGTTGGGAAACTACTCAAAAGGATTCATAATACAGGACGGTTTCAGGCCTGACTGGAATGTTAACACACCCCTTGTTTTGCTCAGAAATAATTCAAAATGAGTTGATTATGCTTTCTCAGTTTAAAAATAGTAATACACAGGATAGTTTTTTGATCATTCGATTGCAGTTGTAACAAATAATTGATTATATTGCATATGCAATGTCAGGCAAAAATCTAAATCTATGCTGCGTAAACGTCACGTTTAGCCCACGTATAGTATTTCATTTTCCCTGTAATCAGTAATGCATTTTATGAAGCAATAGTTTCCGCAGAATTATTGCTGATAACGATACTCCTGATTGAACTGATCAGGTTTTAGAATGGCGGAAGGAGAGGCACAAGGTGCCTCTCTTTTATTTACTACACCATCCATCACAGTTTTTCACTTTTTTTAATACTTAATCTGCTAACTTTAGCACTAGATAAATTAGCCCGGGTGATGGAACAAGCGTATTACCACGACAGGAATAAAACCGAAGCGTTATTATTTGATATCATTAAGCACAACAGTACGGAGCAGGCACTCGGCTGGCTACAACAGCAGCAGGAAAAACTGGGGGTACCTGTAAGCGTACAGCGATTCAATCTTACTTTTACAGCTATTCCGCGTTTTGCCGGGAAGCAGCTGGTGCAGACAGCACAACCGTTTATTGCATTGTCAGACGGCACCCCGTTTTTCATACAGGGTTCTACGTTAGATAAAGTGGTGCGGCTGTGGTGGTTATTACAGCTGCCGGCTGAGGACAAGGACACCTATGTGAAAGTGATCGAGGGACTGTTTGACGCCGCCGATATGAATGAGCAGGCGGCGCTCTATAGCGCATTACCTTTGCTGGCATGGCCGGAAGCATGGGTATTCCGGACAACCGAGGGTATCCGTTCCAATATTGGTCCGGTACAGGAAGCTGTCATGTTGCACAATGTTTATCCTTCCCGTCATCTGGACGGACCGGCCTGGAATCAGCTGGTAATGAAGGCGTTTTTTACTGACAAACCTATCCATCTTATTACCGGCCTGGACGAGAGAGCCAACGAGTCACTGGCAGCCATATTAACAGACTATGCCCATGAGCGCTGGGCTGCCGGCAGGAAGGTACATCCTTTGTTATGGCGCCTGGTAGGGCCATTTATAACTGCAGACAATTTCGCGGATATTCAGCGTGTCTGGAATTCAGCTGTGAATGTAGAGAAAGAAGCCGCTGCTTTAGCTTGTGCTTCAAGTACATATGCACCAGCACTTGCATTGCTGGACCAATCAGCCACATTAAAAGAAGAAATTGCCAGCGATCGACTTACCTGGAATAGTGTTGCCGCACGAATAGCATAAACGTGTATCACACCTTCAGTGTATATAATCTTAACTTGCGAAACGGAAATCTCAGCCCGCGGTAGCAGGTTGTTCATTTACAGGTCTCAAATAAATAGTAAAAGACATGTGTTGCAGTCATGAGTTAACAGGTAAAGAATTTCAACCTATCACAACATCATCCTCGTATATGGAACGCATCAGGGGAATGCGTTTTTTTGATCCGCACATACACATGACCTCCCGCACAACAGATGATTATCAGGCATTAGCGGACGCAGGTGTAGTAGCGATCATTGAGCCGGCATTCTGGCTGGGACAACCACGTACAGGAGTAGATACTTTCAGGGATTACTTTAACAGCCTGATCGGCTGGGAGCGTTTCCGCTCTTCACAATTTGGTATAAAACATTATTGCACAATCGGTCTGAATTCGAAAGAAGCCAACAATGAAAGACTGGCAGAGGCAGTAATGGAAATATTACCATCCTTTATTTACAAAGAAGGCGTAGTAGGTGTTGGTGAGATCGGCTTTGACGATCAGACCGCTGCAGAGGAAAAATACTATCGCGCACAACTGGAACTGGCAAAAGAAGCAGGGCTACCTGTACAGATACATACCCCTCACCGGGACAAGAAAAAAGGGACACAGCGTAGTATGGATATTGCGCTGGAACACGGACTGGACCCGCATATGATCATCGTTGACCACAACAACGAAGAGACTGTAAAAGAAGTACTTGACCGTGGTTTCTGGGCTGCATTCACTATTTATCCGTTTACTAAAATGGGTAATGAACGCATGGTGGAAATCGTAAAACAGTATGGTAGTGAACGCATAATGGTCAATTCTGCTGCCGACTGGGGTATCAGCGACCCATTGGCTGTACCTAAAACCGCGGCCCTCATGCACGAAAGTGGTATTGACTTGAATGATATTCATTTGGTAACTTTCGGCAATGCTGTAGCTGCTTTTGCCCAAAGTGGTCAGATGGACATGGCTGATTTTGATACCGTAAAAAATGTAGATCAGAGTCTGAGGTTTAATGGAAGTACTGTGCTGCGTGGTGGTCAGCAGCCAAGAGTAGATAAACAGTCTAATATTATCAGATAAACAGTTACAAGTCGGTAATGCCAATGCCCGGTACATGTAGATTGCAGCCCTTTGCTGCATTGCTGCACGATCGGTCATTTGTATTGTTTGCTTGTTGAAAACCCGAGCCCGGTGAATTATATTATAGGCAAGTTATTAGGATATTTACGTTTAATGCGACCCGCCAATATAGTAACTGCAGTAGCAGATATACTGGCTGGCGTAGCCATTTCCGGATTTCTGGGTTCTGAAGTATCCAGTTATCTTGACCATTTGTTGCCGGTAGTATGTATGTGCCTGGCAACGATCGGATTGTATGGCGGTGGAGTGGTTTTCAATGATGTGATGGATGCAGAACTGGATAAGGTGGAGCGCCCCGAGCGCCCTATTCCAAGTGGTGTGATCTCAATGACACAGGCCATTGTACTGGGTAGTTACCTTTTGCTGGTAGGTGTGCTGGCCGCTTTCACGGTAGGCCGTATCACCGGTTACCTGGCGCTGGGTATTGCTGTGTGTGCACTGGTATATGATAAGTGGGGTAAACACCAGGCATGGGGCCCGATCAATATGGGACTCTGCCGCGGATTAAATCTGCTGATGGGAATCAGTATGGTTGTGTCTGCCTTAAATAAGTATTGGTGGATTGGTCTGATCCCTGTATTATACATCGCTGCTGTGACCGCTATCAGTCGTGGAGAGGTGCATGGTGGAAATACCCGTACGCTGCGCATTACAGCTTTCTGTTATGCACTGGTATATGGCACCATGCTGGCGTTGGCAGCTATGAACGGACATATTGTGATCGCGATACCATTTATCGTGTTGTTCGCAGTCATGATAAATCTGCCGTTATTCAATGCCATTAAAGACCCAAGCGGTCCTAACATAGGAAAGGCTGTAAAAGGAGGCATCATTGCGCTCGTCGCCATGAACGCCGCCTGGGTAGCTGCATTCTCCACACTGCCTCACGCATTGCTCGTACTGATCCTTCTGCCATTGTCATTACTGATGGCGAGAGCGTTTGCAGTGACCTGATCTCGATCCGCTCGTCATTCGTAATTCGTCAATAGCAATTAATTTTTGTACATTAACGGCCGCTAGGACGATTATTAAACGAAACACCAGAGCGATATCCATGGAGTTTATTCAACAGACTTTTAGTGTAGATTATTCTTTTAAGGTTTTCTTTACCCGATACCTTTTTGATCCAGCCAACGCGGAGTTCAGGAATTACCTGGTTTCGCAGACTACGTCAGGACTTACCAAGAAACTACTTTTCATTGTGGATGACGGCGTAGCAAAAGCCCATCCGGCGCTTGCAGCAGAAATAACAACTTATTTACAACAGATAGAAGGTTTTAAGCTTGCAGGAGAGATTGAAATTGTGCCGGGAGGAGAATCCTGTAAAAATGACCAGGCGCTTTTTTACCATCTGGTAGACCTGGTAGACACGCAGGCCATAGACCGTCACTCTTTTGTGGTGGCGATCGGCGGTGGCGCTGTACTTGACATGGTAGGTATGGTGGCGGCAGTTTCTCACAGAGGCGTGCGCCACATTCGTATACCAACTACTGTACTATCACAGAATGATTCAGGCGTAGGTGTGAAAAATGGTATCAACTACAAGGGAAAGAAAAACTTCCTTGGTACGTTTGCACCACCTGCAGCCGTATTCAATGACGCACATTTCCTGACCACACTGCCTGCAAGAGACTGGCGTTCCGGTATATCAGAAGCCGTGAAAGTGGCGTTAATAAAAGACGCTTCCTTCTTTGAATGGCTGGAAGAAAATGCCACTGCCCTGGTCAATAACGACCTGACAGTGATGCAGGAACTCGTATACAGATGCGCAGCCCTGCATATGGCGCATATCGGTGGTAGCGGCGATCCGTTTGAAAGCGGTTCTTCCCGTCCGCTGGACTTCGGTCACTGGAGCGCACATAAACTGGAACAACTGACTGACTTTGCTTTACGTCATGGTGAAGCCGTATCAATTGGTATTGCAGTAGACAGCGTTTACTCCTATCTGTTAGGATGGATCAGTCCTGCGGCAGCAGAAAGGATCGTGGACCTGCTGGTAAAACTACAGTTGCCGGTTTATCATGAACTGCTGGAAATGAAAGACGGTAAACCATCACCTGTAGTCAAAGGATTACAGGAATTCCGTGAGCACCTGGGCGGGCGGCTGACCATCTGCCTGTTAAAGGCGATCGGCGTAGGCGCAGAAGTACACGTGATAGACGAAATGTTACTGAACGAAGCTGTACAGCATTTAAAAGTGAACCATGCAAGTATCTGATCAATCTCATTTAACCTACTGTACGAATATCCATCCCGGTGAAAACTGGAGCGCGCATTTTGCACAGCTCAAACAGTATGTACCCGCGGTAAAGAAAGAAGTAGCACCTGATAAACCTTTCGGCATCGGTCTGCGCCTGTCCAATACAGCCAGTCTGGAGCTCAGTAAAGAAGCCGCTCTGGAAGAATTCAAAGCCTGGCTGAAAGAAGAGGATTGTTATGTATTCACCATGAACGGTTTTCCGTACGGAGGTTTCCACCATACAGTAGTAAAAGATCATGTACACACGCCTGACTGGACAACGTCAGAACGTGTGTTTTATACCAGTCGTTTATTCCGCCTGCTGGCATCCCTCTTACCTGAAGGGATGGAAGGAGGTATCTCCACAGCGCCACTTTCCTATAAGTTGTGGCATGTACGTTGTGAATCGGAAAAACAGGCGATCCTGGAAACGACTACCCTGCATATATTGCAGATAGTAGAGCAACTGGTGCGCATACAGCGTAGTGGTGGACCGGTTATGCATCTTGATATAGAACCTGAGCCGGACGGCATGATGGAAAATACGCAGGAGTTTCTTGACTGGTATCTGCATTATCTATTGCCTTTAGGCATTCCATCACTGGAGGACAAATTTGGTATGAGTGCAGAAGAAGCAGCAACGGCTATAAAAAGACATGTACAGTTGTGCTATGATGTGTGTCACTTCGCACTGGTATATGAGTCGGCGGCGGATGTGTTAAAGCAATTGGACCAGCACGGACTGAAAGTAGGCAAGCTGCAGATCAGCGCAGCACTAAAAGCGCAGCTGCCAGCCGATGCGGCCGCAAGGGAACAGGTGATCAATGCTTTCAGGGAGTTTAACGAACCAACTTATCTGCACCAGGTGATAGCCCGTAAGGAGGATGGTTTCCTGCATTATCCCGACCTGCCACAGGCCCTGGAAGACGCGGCGAATCCTGGGGTAAAAGAATGGCGTTCGCATTTCCATGTACCAGTGTTTGTGGATAGTTACGGTGTATTGTCTTCTACCCGGTCAGATATAGAGAATGTATTACAATTACAACGGAAACAACCATTTACACAACACCTGGAAGTTGAAACATATACCTGGGACGTATTACCGGCTGAACTGAAATTACCAATGGACAGGTCCGTATCAAGGGAACTGCGCTGGGTATTACAACAGTTGGAATTACCAGCCATGTAATATAGTTTTGAACCCATATCCTAATGGCGCCACATGAAAAAAACAGTAGTAATTGACGTAGTAGGTTTATCCTCCTCCCTTATAGGCGTACATACGCCCTTCCTGCAGGAATATGTGAAGAAACAGCATTTATCCACCATCCGGCCAATGGTGCCGGCTGTCACTACCGCTGTACAGAGTACCTATGTAACCGGACAATGGCCGGCAGAACATGGTATTGTCGGTAATGGATGGTATGACAGGCAGGACAGTGAGATCAAGTTCTGGAAGCAATCCAACAAACTGGTGGAAGCTCCCAAAATATGGGATAAAGCTAAACGGCTCGATCCTTCCTTTACCTGCTCAAAGATGTTCTGGTGGTATAACATGTATTCTACCGCTGATTATTCCGTTACGCCCCGTCCGCAGTACCTGTCGGATGGCCGTAAGGCGCCGGACTGTTACGCACACCCTGCTTCACTGCGTGATCATCTGCAGAAAGAACTGGGCACCTTCCCCTTATTTCAGTTTTGGGGACCAGGTGCGAACATCCGTTCTACACAGTGGATCGCGGATGCGTCTATCGTAACAGATAATATGTACGATCCGACGCTGACGTTGATCTATCTGCCACACCTGGATTACTGTTTACAGAAATTCGGTCAGGATTTCTCCCGCATCAGCAAAGAGTTGGGTGAAGTCGATGCGGTGTGTAAGCAGCTGGTAGAGTTTTATGAAAAGAGAGGCAGCGAAGTGATCATCCTGTCGGAATATGGCATCACAAATGTGAATAACCCTATCCACCTGAACCGTCGTTTCCGGGAAGAAGGACTGATCGCCGTGAGAGAGGAAAGAGGACTGGAATTGCTTGATCCCGGTGCCTCCAAAGCATTTGTGGTGGCAGACCATCAGATCGCGCACGTATACGTGAATGATCCTTCTGTATACAAGAAAGTACGCAGTATCGTGGAGAATACACCGGGTGTGGAACTGGTGCTGGACAGAGAAGGTAAGCGTCAGCATAAGATGCATCATAGCCGTAGCGGCGAACTGGTACTGGTGGCAGACGCTAAAAGCTGGTTCACTTACTACTACTGGATGGATGACGCAAAAGCGCCTGATTTCGCCCGGCTGGTAGATATTCACCGTAAACCTGGTTATGACCCTGTGGAAATGTTCATGAACCCTGCCGATCCGTTGATCAAGCTGAAGGCCGGGTTTAAATTACTCAAGAAAAAACTGGGCTTCCGTTATCTCATGAATGTGATACCGCTGGACGCTACCCTCATAAAAGGCTCTCACGGGCGTATTTCTGAGGATAAGTCGTTTCACCCTGTGTTGATATCCAATCAGGTGGGAGAAGGGCAGGAACTGGCTGCTACGGACGTTTATGGCGTAATATGGAAGGCATTGACCAGAAATTAGGAATTCGAATGCAACGGAGAGTTGTATAGCCGAAAGGCCTATCGGATAACTGATTTGTAATAGCAAATAATATAGAAAGAGTCGCTTCGAACAGTCGGGGCGGCTCTTTTCCTATTTGGACAAATATTTGCTCCGGCACCGGTTGAATGCTACTAATTCCTAATTTCACCGTATATACGAAAAACGCACCCCATGAAACAACTCCTTTTCTTCTTCCTGCTGACTGTTACGCTCGCTGCCCATGCACAGGATACCTCCTATTTACGTGCTTTCAACAAAGTGCGTATCAACAATACCAAAACAGCAATGCTGGTACTGGGAAGCTGGGGAACGGCCAATCTGGCTGCCGGTCTGATTGGGAACAGTACTGCACATGTGGAAGCTAAATATTTTCACCAGATGAACGCTATCTGGGGTGTGGTCAATCTTGGGATCGCTACTGCCAGTTATCTGGGTAACCGTAAACTTGATCCCGGACAATATAACTGGCAGGGTAGTATTAATGAGCAACATAAAATTGAAAAGATATTTCTGGTGAACGGAGCGCTGGACCTGGCGTATATGGCCGGCGGACTGTATATGCGGGAGCATGGAAAGACGAAGCTGTTCGGGACAGGGCATGACCGCTGGAAGGGATATGGTAATTCGCTCATTTTTCAGGGGGCGTTCCTGTTGCTGTTCGACGGCGTGAATTTTATGGTGCATCATAATCATGGGAAAGGGCTGTTTCAACATTTTAATGAGCTGCAATTAACAGTTGCTCCCGGAGGTGTCGGTATGGTGTATCAATGGTAAAAAAGTCTGATTTAAGCTTTTTATAGTGATTTTATCCAAATCATAGATTTAGTAGGCTAAATAGGTTATAGCCCAGTCGGGGCCCCTGCTGTCAAAATTATTACTTATGGTTATCCGCTATAACTTTTAGTAATGACCTGCTGCTGGCTGAAATTTTGTTAGACCCGCCACAGCACTGTACTTTTGGGTTGTCCTTCCACTTGAAACATCGATGTAACAGAAAAGGATACCTGTAATTTCACTCTTACCAACCATCATTAGTAAAGCCAGCTTCGCCTTTACACCAGGCCTGTTTGCTGAAGGAAGTTTTATGTTCACATTATTACAACAGACCGATTATCTGGTCGTATTAGTTATTGGCCTTATCGTAGGTTACCTGTCCGGTTTATTGGGCAAAGGAGGTAGCGCAGTGAGTACACCGGCCCTGCAGATATTTGCAGGCGTCAATCCGTTTTATGCGCTGGCATCACCATTGCCGGCGGCGATCACCAGTACAATATCAGCTACAACTGTTTACAGCCGTCAAAAGTTATTCAACCGTAAAGTGATACTGACAGGCGCCCTGTTCGGCGTTCCTGCAACACTGGCGGGTTCTTTTCTGAGCAAGTTCCTGCCGGGTAAAACACTGATGATACTGACAGCCTTGTTCATTGTATCTATCGGTGGTTCACTGCTATTTTCCTTTCTGAGAAAGAAGAACGTAGAAGAAACACCTGTTGTTGAAAATGCCACAGAAGGGCATCAGCAACTGATCGTGTGGGCTTCCCTGGGTATTGGATTGTTATCCGGTTTGCTGGCGAATGCGGGTGGTGTATTGTTCAGTTCTTTCTTTATCAAGAAACTGCATATGCCGATCAAACAGGCGCTGGCCTGTTCCATTGTCTTGTCTGCATTGCTGTCTATACCAGGCGCACTGGCGCATTGGTGGCTGGGACATATCGACTGGAATATAGCCCTGGTATTATCGCTGACGGCCATTCCATCTTCTTATCTGGGTGCTAAGACAGCAGTGAAGATGAAGTCTCCCTTACTGGAAAAGTTGTTTGCATGTACACTGATCTTATTCGGTGTGTATGATATCATCTATACCTTGTGCAAGTAAGCTTTAATGATTTTATTTTAGTGTTAGGATGTCATGACTATTGCATTGCCCGCTGAGCAATGTTAACGGAAAAAAGACCGTCTCAGATAATGAGCGGTCTTTTTTATTCACTGCCCTCCAGCGGACAGTGATTGTACCAAAACCGGACAGATGATAAATACTGTTCAATCATATTTTATTATTTTCCATTATTATATAATATGGCACTGAACTAGATCATCAGCTACCCAAAGTACCTTTATGCTGCACAGTTACCTGAAAACCGCCTTCCGAAATCTATTGCGTAACAAACGTCATTTCCTGGTGAATATCACTGGGCTGATGGTTGGTTTTGGGGCCTTTCTGCTTATTGCTATCGTTGTTCAGTATGTGAAGGAGTATGATAATTTTCATACGAAAAGAGACCGGATCTATCGCATCGTAAGGGCTGATCTGCAGGGAAATGGTTTTGGTACAGGAGCGCCGTTCCCCTATGCAGAGGGGCTGCGGACCGATTATCCGCAGTTGGAAAAGGTAGCTGGTATTTACGGTGATAAAAATGTACAGGTCATCATACCTGGAAAAGATGGTGCGACAGTAAAGAAATTCAATGAAGTGGAAGGTGTATTTTTTGCTGAGCCCTCGTTCTTTGAGATGTTTGACTTCAAGATGCTTTCAGGGAGTGCTGTTAGCGGCCTCCGTGAGCAGAATACAGCATTGCTGTCAAGGGATTTTGCCAACAGGTATTTCGGCGACTGGCGACACGCTATTGGTAAAATGATCCGGGTATACGGGCAATATATACGTATCACCGGTATCCTGGAAAATCCGCCTGACAATACTGATTTTTCCTTAGGCATAGTGTTTTCCTATGCTACTTTGCCACTGGTGGGTTTCAAGATGAATGACTGGGTCAGCATTAGCAACAATCATGTGCTTGTACTTGCCAAACCAGGTTATAAAGCTGATCAGCTGAATGGTCTGTTTCCCGGTTTTATCGCTAAACATATTCCGCCTTCGCACGCCGGTTACAAACTATTACCGCAACCATTAAAGGATATACATACCGATAAACGTTTTGAGACCTTCAGCGGCCGCGTTTTCAGTAAAGAGCTGATCACGGCCCTACACCTGATAGGGACATTTCTGCTGATCATCGCCTGTGTTAATTTCGTCAACCTGTCCACAGCGAATGCCATTAACCGCGCGCGGGAGGTCGGTGTACGAAAGGTACTTGGCAGTAACAGACAACAGCTGTTGTTACAGTTCCTGGGAGAAACCGGGTTGTCCTGTTTTGTTGCTATGGCCGGAGCTTTAGTACTGGCTATTGTGTTATTGCCGTCTTTGGGTGCATTACTGGATATGAAGATATCATTAGCTGTATTGCCTGTCATGCCAGCTGTTTTATTTGTGTTGTTTTTATGGGCTATTGTGACCGTATTAGCCGGTTTCTATCCCGCCCTGGTGTTATCTGGGTTTAATCCGATGAATGCGCTAAAAAGCCGTTTAAATGCAGAAAACCCAAAGGGCATTCATTTGCGGAGAGGGCTGGTGACTTTCCAGTTTGTTATTGCACAGGTGCTGATCATTGGTACGCTGATCGTCATCGCACAGACAAACTACTTCCGTAATGCGGATATGGGCTTCAGCAAAGAAGCGATCATTACGGCAGAATTTCCACATGATAGTGTCAGCCGTTCCAGGTTCGATTACCTGCGTGATGCACTGATGCACCAGCCGGGAGTGAGTGAGGTTAGTTTTAGTCTGTTTGCACCTGCAGGAGAGGATTTCTGGGCAACAGATTTTAAGCTGGGTGCCAATCATACGGATAAAGCGGACCTGATCGTGAATATGAAACCCGCAGATACAAATTATTTCAATATTTATAAAATGCAGCTGCTGGCAGGAAGGGTGTATTATGAAGCCGATACCGTCAGAGAATTTGTGGTGAATGAAACCCTGGTAAAGAAAGCTGGTTTTGCCAGTCCGGAGGCTGCTATCGGACAGCCCATCACGGTAATGAACAAGACCTTGCCTATCGTTGGCGTCGTAAAGGATTTTCATGTAAAGTCCCTGCGTGATCCGATCGACCCGGTAGTGATGACAACAGTAAAGCGGATCTACAAAACAGCGAATATCAGGATTGAAACCGGAAAGGCGCGGGCAACGCTGGCTGCTATTGAAGCATTGTGGAATAAGAACTATCCTGATTACACGTTTAAATACAGTTTTATAGATCAGACGCTGGCAGATTATTACAAGCAGGAGGACCAATTAGCGCAACTGTTCAAGATCTTTGCCGGCATCGCTATTTTCATCTCCAGCCTTGGTTTATATGGATTGATCTCTTTCATGGCGTTGCGACGTAAGAAAGAAATAGGCATAAGGAAAGTGTTAGGGGCGGATGTAATGACCATTGTGATGTTAATGTCCAGGGAGTTCACCCTAATGATCGCGTTGGCCTTTGTGATCGCCACACCGCTTGCGTGGTATTTTATGAATGACTGGTTGCAGCAATTTAGTTTCCGGATGGAAATAGGGGCTGGTGTATTTGTTGTTACCTTATTGTTCTCACTGGTGATCGCGTGGCTGACGGTGGGGCATTCGGCTATAAAGGCGGCATTGGCTGATCCGGTGAAGAGTTTGCGGACGGAGTAAGAACAGTATAATGCTTCAATAAAAAAAAGGAAGAGAGGCGACAGCAATGCTATCGTCTCTCTTCCTTTTTTATCTTACTTAGGCGCTGCCAGGCGCTATACGCAGAACTTCGGGTCTATCAACAGCACCAATGCATCACCTTGAAAAATTAGACTCTTTCTTTGAGTATTTGCGCCCGCTCTTCCGGAGGAAGAGTACTCACCACAAGATCGTATGCATTCTGTAACAATGACTGTAATTCAGGAACTGGTAAGGTATCAAGGGCTTTGATCTGTACCCAATGATAACGTGCCAGATAAGGTGCAGGCACGATGTCATTTTGTGAGATCAGACGGTGAAAATCCTCCAGTCGGCATTTTAAAGAAACCTGGTGCGGAGCAGCTTTGCTGATCATGCAAAAGAGCTTTTCTCCCACAGAGAACCGCAGATCTTCGTCCCATTTCTCTTCCTGTGTTACGGCAGGAAAAGCAAGACAGTAATTAAGGGTCATGTCAAACATAATACTGGCAGCTTAAAAGTTTAAAAAATCGTTGAGTGGAAAATATAAAAGCTCAATCGAAAAAAAGAAACAACAAGTAATGGTAAAGGTTTGTTGAGTTGTCTTCTTACTCCAGCTATTTGCCAGACATGAGGTCTGTTCCGGATATGTTGTCTTATTAGTTGTGTACAGCTGATTAGTAACCAACCTAAAACCTTCAAAGGTTTCCCTGACTTTAAATAAAAATATTCCCACTATAAATTTAAGTATCTTTTCCCAAAGCGGCATGTATATTTTTTGTTAATAACTGATTCAGACAAGTCTATAAATGAGTAGTCCACAGGTAATAAGCACCAAAATACTCATAGTTTAAAAAACTACTATAAGTTAGTGATTATCACCTATGGACTATCCTATCCGGGTATCTGTATTATCTGAATCTTCTGGCCATTTTTTCCTCCAGTACGCTCAGGGGAACACAACCATCTTTTAACAGTTCGTCATGGAAATCTTTGATACTGAAACCAGTAGTCTGATTGTACTTATTTCGTAATTCCCTGATCTTCAGTTCGCCGATCTTATACGACAATGCCTGACCCGGTATTGCCATATATCTTTCGATCTCAGCAACCGCTTCCTGTTCGCTCAGTGGCTCATTATCCATCATGTATTTGATAGCCTGTTCGCGGGTCCATCCTTTTGCATGCATACCCACATCCACTACCAGGCGGATAGCGCGGTGTATCTCATCGGAAAGGTGACCGAAATAACTATAAGGATTGGTATAAAGCCCGAGTTCCTTACCTAATCCTTCGCAGTAAAGGGCATAGCCTTCGCCATAGGAACCGATCCAGGTAAAGCGGCGGAACTTAGGTAAAGAATCATTTTCCTGCTGGATAGAGGTCTGGAAATGGTGTCCCGGAATGGCTTCATGCAGGAAGAGGCATTCCATACCGGTGTAATTGAATGTTTTAGCGTCCAGGATGGGCACGTAGAATACGCCCGGACGACTACCATCAGCCGCGCCCGGCATGTATTCCGCGCTTGCAGACGCGGCGCGGAAAGCTTCCGTCTGGCGGACCTCGAATTTAGTCTTAGGCAGATGCCCGTACAACTGTTTTACAGAAGGCATGATCTTCTGTTCTATCCCTCTGAACGTATCCAGGATCTGGGATGGCGTAGTGAATATTTTGAATTGTTTATCCGTGCGGATAAAGTTGAAGAAAGCGGGCAGATCACCCGTAAAACCGGTGCTGCTTTTCACAGAGTCCATTTCTCTTCTGATACGGGCCACTTCACGTTCGCCGGTGGCGAAGATCTCATCAGGCGTGAGATCGGTGGTGGTCCAGTATCTGATCAGGTAACCATACCAGTCTTTACCCTGCGGCAGGGCATCGATACCGCTGGAAGTACGCGTTCTGGGGATGTATTCTTTGACAAAGAATTCGTGTAGTCTGCTATACGCCGGTAATGCATATTCTTCTATTGCAGCGGTGTAGGCGGCACGAAGCGAACGTTGTTCTGCGGTATCAAGGCCGGCAGGCAGCAGGCGTAACGGCGTGTAGAATACATTGGTGGTGTCTTTCTTTGACAGGTCGGCCAGTTGCGGGACAACCTTCACGGCTAGTGCTTTGGGTATTACATACCCCAGAGACATACCGCGACGCATGTTTGCTATAGCTGTATCACTCCATTCCGCAAAGCTTTTCATACGTTGAATGAACTTTTCATAATCTGCTTTGTTCTTAAACGGCTGTGCGCTTGTACCGGAGCCGAATTGAGGTAGGGTAAGTGTGAGTCCCCAGAACTGCTGAATAGGCATCAGGTTGTCCGGATAGCGGAGACCTTCCTTACCTATCGAGACTTCTCTTTGCAGCATGGAATAGCTGATAAGGTCATTTTCGTTCAGCGCTGCTGTATCTAAACTTTGCAAGGCCGTCTGATAATGTGTGTAGAAGCTGTCCAGTCTGGAGCGGAAACGATCGCTGATATCGATCTGCAGGAGGCCATCGAACTGATGTTCTCCGTTCATGGTAGCCTCCATCGGGAAAAACTCCATCTTTTCATCGTAATAGTGCTGGACAAGCTGTTGGAGTGAATCCGTGGTGCCAGCGCCTGTTCCGGTCTTTTTGTCTGGTCCTGAGCAGGCAGCAGCAAACACTGTTAAAGCCAGCAGGAGGGCGTGATTTTTCTTGGGCATGTTGAACGATTAGATGATGTTGAGATATATGCGGCATAGCAGCTTAGCTATACATAAAACGCTTCAGGATAGAATAAACATAAAAAAAACACTCCGAAGAATCGGAATGTTTTATATAGAACAGTGAACAATGAAAACTCTTTCATCGGTTGATAATGCCGTTATTATAACAGTATAGTAAAGGCAAGTAATTGATTCCGTGCGAGATCTGCTGCACTATGTCTGATACGCGGAACCATTTCTATCAACCCGTTTAACTGGTTAGTCCAGCAAACGAATGCAAAATTAGTTTAATTAACAAAGTGAAACTGTTAACCTATCTTAAATTTTTGATTTTTATGCTACGAAATGACACTGTATTGCCGTGGTCCTGCAATAAGATGTGTCCCTCTGGCCATAATCCAAAGTTATTCCAATTTTTGTACTTACTGATCGCTACCAGGTCTTTAAATTCTTTGGAACCCCTTTCGTATTCTAGCATTTTGAAGCCATTCAACCAATGTTCGACATGATTGTTGGGAAATACAATTATACGCCCTTTATTCCATTCTCCAATCTTCTTTATAGCGGCTTTGTTTAAATCCGTATTTGTACGGGTGATCAGGTCGTACAGGGAGGACAAAGTCCTGTTCCCATCGCGGCCTAGCTTGGCATCCGGGTGACGTTCATCATCAAGTACCTGGTATTCAAGACCAATAGCAGACTTACCCTTAGTATCGTAGTCTTCTTTTACAAAGTATTTTACGCCGCTGTTAGCGCCTTCACTGAGCTTGAAGTCAAATTCCAGTTCGAATGCGCCAAATTCCTTGATGGTCACGATGTCTCCGCCGGAACCCATTTCGTCGCCATTGGATTGATGGATGGTGAGTTCGCCGTTATCCATGGACCAGCCGGTGGTCGGGAACTTATCCTGATTTACCCTGCGCCAGCCTTCGGAGGTCTTACCATCCCAGAGCAGCGTAAAACCATTCTTCTTTTCCTGTGGGGAAACGTTGTTCGGCTGGTTATTTACAACAAAGATCTTGTCATAAGGAGAGTATTGGGAAGGGGCAGGATTCTCCATGATGCGGATATTGCGCCAGTGGATCTGTTTGCCCTTATCGTCTTCTTTATATATCTGGTGTACCTGTAATGCAATGAAACCTTTCAGTGTCATATCATCGATCAGATGAGCACAGGGAACGCCGTTCACCCAGGTACGGATTTCCGCGCCACGGCACTCTATACGGTATTTGTTCCAGCCTTCTTTTTTGAATGCAGGTTTAGCTGCCGGATTTAGTTCCAGCGGATATAACCAGCCACGGCGGGCTTCGTCATAGACGCCACCGCTCCATGCACGGTCGCTTGGATCGACCTCCATCTGATAACCATGTACACGGCCATTGTTGTAGTCAGGTTTGCTCTCGCTGCGGAATTGTATGCCGTAGTTCATAGCAGCATCCAGCTTCAGTTCCAGTTCGAGAATAAAATCGCCGTAGTCTTTTTCAGTTGCGAGGAAGGAATTCGGGCTGCCGGCTACTGATGTTCCGGTGATCATCCCATCTTTTGCATCATAGAGGGCAGTGCCGTTTACTTCTTTCCAGCCATCCAGGTTCTTGCCATTGAAGAGATTGTGCCATTCTGCCTTCTTCTGGGCCATAGCGAAGCTGCTTAAGAGCATGGCGCTGCATACTAATAACGTGTTTTTCATAACCATAGACCTAAAGTACTCTTAAAAGTAATTAATGATAATTATTTATTCAACCGATTGCACGTTTTTTATGATAAGCGGTATTATTTGATGTTGATTTTATGCAATCGTTTGCAATTTATAACTAATCTACTTAACTTGTATTACCCCATTACCTGAAAAAAGCGTTAGAAAAACCTTGAAGAAAACCTAAGTGATTGCTTTTCAGGGATGTGTATTCTGTTACAAATTTAAAATTCTACGTATGAAAAACACGTTATCGAAAGTAGGAGCCATCCTGCTATGCCTGCTATTGTGGGGCACATTTATCAGTGCGCAGTCTGTCCCCATTAGCGGTAAAGTAACTGGTCCGGATGGAAACCCGGTCATCGGCGCTTCAGTTGCTATTAAAGGACAAAAAAAGGGTACGGTTACAGATGTAATGGGCGCTTACAAACTACAGGCGCCAGGCACAGCCACATTAGTGATTTCTTTTATTGGTTATCTTCCACAGGAAATACCTGTTAACAACCGGGGCGAAATCAACGTAAAACTGGAAGAAGACCAGAAAAAACTGGACGAAGTGGTTGTAGTCGGTTATGGTCAGCAGAAGAAAAAAGACATAACCGGTTCCATTTCCTCCATCAGCAGCAAGGCCATTATGGAAGTGCCTGTTACCAATGCCCAACAGGCCCTGCAGGGAAGAACGCCCGGGATCGATGTATTAAATAATAGTAGTAAGCCTGGCGACGAGCCAAGGGTCAGGGTAAGGGGTACGCGTTCTTTATCAGCAGGTAATGATCCGCTCTATGTAGTGGACGGTATCCCTTTCGCTGGTAATCTCAATGACATCAATCCTCAGGACATCGCGTCCATGGATGTACTGAAAGACGCGTCTGCCACAGCTATCTATGGTTCCCGTGGTGCGAACGGCGTCGTGCTGGTCAGCACCCGTAAAGGAAAAATAAGCGCTCCGCAGGTAACCTACAGTGGCGTGTACGGTATCGTCAATACCCTGGGTAAAACCGATATGATGGATAGTCAGCAGTACCTGGCCATGAAACGCGAAGCCAACCGTGCTGCTGGTCTATATGATGATAACAACCCGGACGCCTCCGACGCTAAAATATTCACCGCCACAGAGATCGCTAATATTAAAAGAGGGGTGAACACCGACTGGCAATCCCTGATGCTGGATCAGGGCTGGCAGACCCGCCATGCACTGGGTGTAAGTGGTGGTACCGAAACAACTAAATATGCGGTGACCGGTGGTTACTTCAGAGATGAAGGCGTACTGAAACTACAGAGTTATGAGCGTTACAACTTACATATTGCAGTAGACCAGATGATCGGCAAACGTATCCAGATCGGGGCCTCTTCACTGGCTACCTATAGCATGCGTAAAGGCGGCACTTACAATGGGATGAGCGCCTCACTTAAAATGCTGCCGATAGCTGATCCTTATGATGCTGCCGGTAAACTGATCACCTATCCTACGGCCGACAACCAGCAACCAAATGCATTGCTGGATTATGAAGACGGTAACCGTGTGGAAAGACTCAGCCATATCCGCTTCTTTAATAGTTTATATGGAGAAGTATCGTTGTTCGACGGACTGAAATACCGGCTGAACGTTGGTACAGACGTTATGCAGAACAACTACGGTCTCTTTCAGGGTAAGAAGAATACCGACCTGCTCATTGGTGGTGGTGATGCTACCGCGACCAAACAGGGACAGTTTGTATGGGCTTATACCGTGGAAAATCTCCTGACCTATAACAAGACCTTCAAAAAACATGCGTTGAACGTAACCGCTTTATATAGCGTACAACGTCAGCGTGAAGATACTTCCACCGCTTCTGTAAGAGGTATTCCCGTTGAATGGCAGGAGTATTATAACCTCGGACAGGCAGCAAACGTAACCGGTATCGGTAGTCAGCTGGGTACATGGACCATCCTCTCTTATATGGGCCGTGTCAATTATGGTTATGATGACCGTTATCTGGTTACACTGACCTTGCGTGCAGATGGTTCCTCCCGGTTTGCACCAGGACATAAATGGGGTTATTTCCCGTCTGTCGCATTGGGCTGGAATATGAGTAGTGAAGACTTTATGAAAGGCGTATCCTGGGTAGAAAATCTGAAACTACGAGGTAGCTATGGCCGCATCGGTAATACGGGTATCCCGCCATATGCCACACAGGGTTTGCTGGGTCGTTCTCCTTACTCTTTTGGCAACAAAGGAGCAACTGGTTTCTCACCGATATTACTGCGTAATCCGAACCTGACCTGGGAGACAACTGCCTCTACCAATCTCGGTATCGACTTCAGTATTCTCAAAGGGCGTATCAGTGGTACTGTTGATGTATACAAACAGAAAACGACCGACCTGCTGTTACAGCGTTTCCTGCCTTTCAGTAATGGTGTAGACTACGTACTGGAAAATACAGGTGTTACACAGAATAAAGGTATCGAGATCGGTTTATCCACTGTGAACCTGGAAACGAAAAGTGGTTTCTCCTGGACAATGGACGTCAACTTCTACATGAACCGTGAAAAGATCCTGGCTTTAGGTGAAGGCAAAACACAGGACATTGGTAACGGTTGGTTTGTTGGTAGTCCGACCTATGTATACTACGACTATAAAAAAGTAGGCATCTGGCAGGACGAAGCTGCTGCTCAGGTCTATAAACAACACCAGGGTGAAATTCAACTGGCTGACATGAATGGTGATAAAAAGCTGGATGATAAAGACCGTACGATCCTGGGTACGCCGCAACCGAAATGGTCAGGGGGTATGACACAGCGTATTGCCTATAAAGGGTTCGATCTGTCAGCGGTTGCTTTTGCCCGTATGGGAAGTACGGTGAAGAGTGATTTCTATTCTACGTTCAATACCCTTTTCGGCCGATATAATAACCTCGATGTTGATTACTGGACGCCGACTAATCACACCAATGCATTCCCTCGTCCGAATGCTAACCAGGAACGTCCGAACAACTACAACACCCTGAGTTATTTCGATGGATCATTCTTCAAGATCCGCAATGTCACGCTCGGTTACTCCATGCCCAAGAGCATCATGAAACGCTGGCAGATGGAGGCATTACGCTTCTCTGTTGATGTAAAACAACCATTGATCCTTGCACCTTACAGACAGAAATATAAGGGTATCGATCCGGAAGATGTGAACGTGATCGGTGTAGATGCACCGGCTACCTGGATGTTACAGTTTGGTGTCAATGCTACTTTTTAATGCAATAAAAAAATAGTTATGAAAAATATATGCTGGTACCTGTTTGTATGCGCGTGCATCGTAACAGGATGCAACAAAATGCTGGATGAAGATGTGGTATCTTCTGTGACAGATGATTTCTATAATACCCCTGGTGGGTTTACCACAGCGGTCAATGGTAGTTATGCTGCGCTGCGTAGTTTTTATAGTACGGAAAGAGGGATGACGGTAACCGTATTTGGTACAGATACTTATACTAACGGTTCAGATGGTGATTTCAAATTTACGAATCAATACACTTCCCAGCTCGATGGTCGTTATGCGCACCTGAGAGAAATATGGAATGCTTTTTATCAGTCCATCAATACTGCGAATGCTGTGGTGAGCAGGGCTGACCAGGTACCGGAACTGGATAGTGTATCCAAACGTTCGGGTATCGCACAGGCGCGTTTTTGTCGTGCGAATTACTATTTCCTGTTACTGCAGATGTTTGGGGCCGTACCATTACGGCTGACAGAAAACACACAGATCGTTACAGAAGCACATCGTGATCCTGTTCCGGATATTTACAGTGCAATTATTGCAGACCTGAATTATGCTGCACAGTCATTGCCGGTTACACAATCAGAATGGGGACGCGCTACCAAACCAGCCGCCGAACATCTGCTGGCAAGAGTGTACCTGACACGCGCTACTTCTGAAGCAAAAGGTGCACATGATTATGATAGCGCTGCGGTGTATGCTACAAAAGTGATCAGCAGTTATGGTTTATCATTGTTACCTGACGTCGGACAGGTATGGGCACAGGGTAAAGAGAACAATGCAGAAACTATCTGGGCAGTACAGTATACCAATGATGCGTTGTACAATTCAGGCGATAACAATGCCTGCCGTTTTTTCCTGATGCAATACGATGTACTGGGCGGTATGAAACGTGATCTGGCGAATGGTACTCCCTGGAAGCGTTTCCGCCCTACAAAATTCCTGTTGGATACATTGTATGCAGACAGGGTAAATGACGCCCGTTATAATAAGTTTTATACCGTTGTATGGTTTGCCAATACCAGTAGTGCAAAGCTGAAGGTGGGTGATACCTCTGTATACATGCCGGGACATGATGTACCGGATGCGGTGATCGCCAGTAAGAACTATCAGCTGGTGCCTCCGCGTAATTATACAGAAAGATTGTACCCTTCACTGAATAAGTTTGCCGATGCATTGCGTCCGGATAACCAGGCTTCTGGCGTACGTCCGTTCATAGCGTATCGTCTTGCGGAAGATTACCTGATCGCAGCAGAAGCGTACATGTACAAAAATGAAAAAGCGACAGCGGTGACTTATCTGAATACGCTACGTATGCGTTCAGCAGCTGTTGGTGCTACAGAAGAGGAAACCAATGCACATAAGGAAGCGATGAAGATCTCGGAAGCGCAATTAGATATCGACTTCATTCTGGATGAACGCGGTCGTGAACTGGTGGGAGAGCAGTTGCAATGGTTTGATCTGAAGCGTACCAACAAACTGCTGGAACGCGTACGTCTGCATAATCCGCAGGGCGGTCCGAATATCGAACCCAAACATTTGCTGCGTCCTATTCCGCAGGACCAGATCGACAGAACGAGTAATGAGTTCCCACAGAATCCAGGTTACTGATCACTGTAATGAAGGGCTCTTTCTTCGTGCATAGTTTCGTACGACCCGGTTTAATGATTACGGGTTAACTACAAAAGACGCAAACGCTCCCTCATAAATAATCCTTACTCCGGTAGTATAGACTTAATACTACCGGAGTATTTTTTTTGTTAACTTTAAAGACTTCACCCTAAAAATCCCCACACATGGCACAACAAAAGATTCTCTTTCTGACAGGAGATTATGCAGAGGACTATGAAACAATGGTACCGTTTCAGATGATGCAGATGGTCGGACACATTGTTCATGCAGTATGTCCGGATAAATCGGCAGGCGATAAGATCATTACGGCGATCCACGATTTTGAGGGCGATCAGACTTACAGTGAGAAGCGTGGGCATCACTTTGTGCTGAATGCTTCTTTTTCAGATGTGCAGGTAGCCAATTATGATGCATTGATGATCGCGGGGGGCAGAGCGCCTGAATACCTGCGGCTGAATGCGAAGGTCATCGATATCGTAAAACAGTTTGTTGCTGCCGGTAAACCTATTGCCGCTGTTTGTCATGGTATTCAGATACTTACTGCTGCGGATGTAGTACGCGGTAAGAAACTGACTGCTTACCCGGCCGTTGCGCCGGAAGTGACAATGGCCGGAGGTACCTACGCTGCCGTTAATATAGATGAAGCAGTGACCGATGGTAACCTCGTAACAGCTCCGGCCTGGCCGGCACATCCGCAATGGATAGCCGCCTTCCTGAAAGTATTGGGTACGAAAATCGAGCTGTAAGGCTGAAATGAACTGATAATCATTGTTAAATCATTGATACCAATGAGGCGTTTACATATTTATTATATTTAAATGCCTCATTTTTTTTATTTTTGGTAGCAGAACTGCTACCTATGAAAAAGTATCCCATCCTCCTGTGCCTGCTGTTTCCTGCCTTTATGGGCTATTCTCAGACACTGACCTCCGCCACCAAGGCCGGAGAAGATACCCTTTCACTTGTAAAAATCGAAAAAGCCGGCAAGTATGGCTTCACTGATACGTCAGGGAAGGTCGTGATTGCGCCGGTATATGATGCGATCGGACCGTTTCAACGCGGACTGGCTATCGTGCAGAAGGGTAAAAAGACAGGTTATTTATTGCCGAATGGTAAGACCTCCTCGCTCAAATATGACTCTGCCTGGGTAAAAGAAGGCCGGTATCATTTTGTAAAGCTGGATGGTAAGGTTGGTCTGCTGGACGACCAGGGCAAAGAACTGGTGGCGCCGAAATACGAAGAAGTGAACGGTATCCGGGATGGTTATGTGTCGGTAAAGCAGGGAGGAAAGTATGGCGTGATCAATCCCCAGGGGAAAATGGTGTTAAAGCCTGAGTACGAGCGACTTGGTTTCGTGACCAATGGTACTATGCTGGTGTATATTGATGGTAAGTGCGGTCGGGCTGACCTGCTGAAAGGCAAGGTGGTAATGACGTCTTATGAGAAGGTAGGCCCTTTCCGGGATGGCATGGCCTGGGTAAGACAGGATAAGAAATTTGGCTTTATTAATGCAGATGGCGACCTGGTGATCCCGGTGATGTATGATTGGGTGGGTAACTTCAACGAGGGACTGGTAGCCGTAGCGACAGAAAAGAAGTATGGCTTTATCAATAAGAAGAACCAGGTGGTGATTGCCCAGAAATATGACAAGGCGTATACTTATACGAAGGGAAAGGGGATGATCAGGCAAAACGGCAGGGTTGGTTATGTGGATATGGATGGTAACGAGACCTGGGCGGAAGCCGCGCCGATATTACCAGCTGCGCATGGGGCTGATAATAAGTAATAGGATATGTAAGTCCGCAAGGGCTAAACGAATACACGAGCTCCCGTCATTGGCGGGAGCTTTTTCTTTACCTTATCCGGTAAAAAAAGTTCAAACTCCTCCGTCATCATGTGATATTAGACATGTTTTTTATTACCTTTGCAGCCAAATTCAAAAGCCCCAAAGGGTCTAATTTACATTCAAAATAAAGTAATACATAAAACATTATGTCCGGTCAGCTTAAAGAAGTTCGCAACCGTATAAAGTCAACACAGTCTAACCTGCAGATCACCAAAGCCATGAAAATGGTAAGTGCTGCCAAGCTGCGTCGTGCACAGGATGCTATCTTGCTGATGCGTCCTTACGCGCTGAAACTGCAGGAAATGTTGCAGAACATCGTTTCCAACAGTGAAGGAAGCATTGATCTGGCTCTGGCTGCTCAGCGTCCTGTAGAAAAGGTACTGCTGATAGTGATTACATCTGACAGAGGATTATGTGGTGCTTACAATTCCAACGTGATCAAAATGGCAAAACAGGTGATCCGCGAGAAATACGAGGAGCAGTTTGAAAAAGGCCATGTTGAAATACTGCCTATTGGTAAAAAAGGCTATGAGCACTTTTTGAAAAATGGGTATAAACTGAATGATTCTTTCTGGACCCTGTTCCACAAACTGGATTTCGAACACGTTAAACAGGCTGCTGCGTTTGCAATGGAAGGTTTCGTAAACGGTGACTACGATGCCGTTGAGATCATCTATAGCGAATTCAAAAATGCTGCTACTCAGCGTTTTGTAGCTGAGCAGTTCCTGCCGGTTGCGCGTGTGGAAAGCACAGATGCGAATGCCGGTCGCGCTGATTTCATCTTCGAACCAGAGAAGAAAGCGCTGATCGCTGAACTGATGCCTAAAATCCTGAATACACAGCTGTACAAATCCATGCTGGACGCGAACGCTTCCGAGCACGGTGCACGTATGACTGCAATGGATAAGGCTACTGAGAACGCAAACGAACTGTTACGTTCTTATAAGATCTCTTACAACCGTGCGCGTCAGGCAGCGATTACAACTGAGCTGACTGAGATCGTGAGCGGTGCGGCTGCGCTGGAAGGTTGATCTTAAGCAACTTATACACATCGAATTGACATCGAAAGATTTTGATTTCTTCATAAGGGTCAAAGGCTGTATTTTCGGCCTTTGACTTTTTTGTTTTGCAGGCGTGGCAAAGGCTCCGGCCTTTTCTGCTCCGGATAAGGATAACGGATATTGAAAACCGCACCATGGAAATTTCACAGATCATACCGCACATAGAATCGTTGATATTTGCAGCAGACAGGCCATTGCCCCTGCTGGATATACTTGACATGCTGAACAATGCACTGGCTTTCCTGGAAGACAGGGCCACGCTGGAGCAGGTGGAAGCTTCCCTGGAGGCGATCAAGGAAAAGTACAGCACCGAATTCTATGCTTTTGAAGTAAGAGAAAGCGGCGGTGGCTACCAGTTCCTGACAAAAAAGGAATACTATCAGACAGTAGCACAGCTGAATGGTGATAAATTCCTGAAGCGTCTTTCTACAGCCGCCCTGGAAACCCTGGCGATCGTTGCCTACAAACAGCCGATCTCCAAAGGTGAAATTGAGCATATCCGTGGTGTGAGCACCGACTATTCTATCCAGAAACTGCTTGAAAAAGAACTGATCGTGATTTCCGGTCGTAGTGAAAACCTGCCCGGTAAACCACTCTTATACGCTACCTCCAAAGCCTTTATGGACTATTTCGGTCTGAACTCTCCGAAAGACCTGCCAAAACTGAAAGAGGTATTTGATGATGAATCCATCCAGCCAACCCTGATCGGTCTGGAATCAGAAACCGGCAGTGAGGAAGATGCCCGTAATATGGTCGTTTCCGAAAACGGCGAACTGGTAGAACAGGACGACAATGGCGAAGGCCCCGAAGCCCACCTGAATGGCCATAATGTATCCACAGCCGAAACCCCTGTAGCAGATGCAGATACACCCGATAAAAAGAATAATGACCTGCAGGCAAAGCTGTTCCTTCCTTTTGATGAAGAAGTCCCTCAACAGGAAGAGGAAGCGATTGAGGATGCAGACACCGTGAATGTGGATAACGATAGTGATATCAGTGATGAGAACATCGTTGCAGGCACAGAGATCCCGACTATGGATGAGGCTTTAGCTGAAGAGGAAAAGGCTGAGGAAGAAACGGAAGAGGATGAAGAAACTATTACTGAAAATGTAGTGGAAGAGGAAGAAATAACATACGCAACGGATGAAGAACTGGCTGCGTTTATGAATGCTGCCGCAGATGTAGTTCCTGATGGCGAGGATGATGAAGAGGAAGATGAGGACGAGGACGATGATATAGATGAAGAGGATGCAGACAGCGATGATGAGGATAGTGATGGTGACGACGAAGATGAAGAAGATGATGATGAAGATGAAGAAGAAGATGAAGATGATGAGGACAATGGCATAGATGAAGAAGATACAGACAGCGATGACGATGATGAAGACAATGATGCAGATGAGGACGATGACGACGATGACGAGGAAGATGAAGATGATGAAAGTGACGATGACGATGTAGACGACGATGAAAAGCAAGAAGCTAAGGATAAAGAAAACGATGATGCTGCATTCGCGGCAGCCGCGGAGGAAGATTTCGATGGAGAAGACATAGATGATGAAGACTTTGACGAAGATGAGGACTTCGATGAGGATGACGAAGACGACGAAAAGAGATAGCAACTACTTATAAATTAAACCGCCGGATAATGCCCACTATAGCATCACCCGGCGTTTTTTATTTAACCTGCAAAATTAATTGCCCGGCTGTATCCAGGCAATGGCAGATGGAGCTTGCTGGCCTTAGTTCTTTGAAGTTCGCCGAGCCCATGCAACAGGGGTTTAATCCACCCCCAACGCCCAAATCTCCCATCCCAGGGCCCCATAGCAAGTAACTTCAAAGAACGACAGCCTGCAAGCCCATACTGCCTTTGCCGTCAAAGGCCATAGTCACTAACCTGTAGCAGACAACTTCAAAGAACGAGCAGCTACAACCCCGCAACCACCGCCGCAAATATCTCGCTCAGCTTCTTATCCGCCGTCCCTGCCACCGCAATGATCTCCTCTATCGACACCGGATGCAGATTATCCGGATCACATTCATCCGTAATCACCGACACCGTCGCACAAGGCAACTGCACCTGATTTGCTACGATCACCTCCGGCACAGTACTCATCCCCACAATATCCGCCCCTATCGTCCGCAAATATCTATACTCCGCCCGCGTCTCAAGATTCGGCCCCGTCACCGCCGCATACACGCCATTAGTATGCATCTTATGTCCCAACGCAGCTGCCGCATCTAACAGCGCCTTCCCTAACACAGGATCATAAGGCCGGCTCATATCCGGAAACCGTGCACCGAAATCCGGTGAATTTAACCCCCTCAGCGGATTATCTGTCTGTAAGTTGATATGATCATCCAACAACACCATATCGCCCTTGGTATATGCCTTATTGATACCTCCTGCCGCATTACTCAGCAAGAGGAACTGCACACCCAATGCTTTCATCACGCGAATAGGGAAGGTGATCTGCTGCATACTATACCCTTCATAATAATGAAACCGTCCCTGCATCGCAATGACAGGTGTTTCACCAATATGCCCGTAAATAAGCTGACCTTTATGAGATTCTACTGTAGACTCAGGAAAGTGAGGAATTTCATGATAAGGGATCGTCTTTTGAATCCTGATATGGTTCACCAGTTGGCCCAGACCTGTGCCTAATACGATCCCTACACGGGCAGGCTGAAGGTCTTTCAGAAATGCGGCTGCTTCTTTTATCTGCTGTTGGAGCATAATAGTCAATTAGGAATTAAGAATTAAAAATCGGGAACCAGGCCCCTGAATATTTCGCAATATAGTCAGATACTATAAATGCGGCAGGCATTTAGTTGCATGGAGCGGTTGTGACGCAGGTAATTTCTAATTCTTAATTCCTGATTGAATTAGTCCAGGTTAACGACGGAAATATTCTTCCATCTCACCTTGATACCGCCACCAGAGTGGATCTGTAAGGCGATCTGACCATTGGCGCCACCGATCTTATCATCAGTGAGCGTGATCATCTCATGTCCATTCAGGATGGTAGTGACTTTATCGTTTTTAACGATGACTTTCATCGTATTCCATTCTCCCTGTTTGAGGTATTGTTCTTTCTCGGGCGCTGGTTGTATCAGCCATCCGCGGCCATAGGATTCATAGATACCGCCGGTATGTTTCCCTGCGGGAGCTACTTCTGCCTGCCAGCCGGTGATCTTGGTCCCTTCAATAGAGGAATGGAAGAACACCCCGCTGTTACCATCTGCTTCCTGTTTGAACTGCACGGTCAGTTCGAAGTTCTTGTAAGACTGGTCTGTGGCGAGGTAACCGTATTCTTTGTCGGGACCACTTTCGCAGACGAGCGTACCGTTATCCACATACCATTTCTCGGTACCATAGACTTTCCAGCCATCGAGGTTTTTGCCATTAAAAAGTGATTGTTTCTGTGCGAACGTGAAATTGCTGCCAACGAGCAGGGCAGCCAGCAAAAGGAGTTTTTTCATTTTTCAGAACGGTTTTTAAGCTACAGGGGGTAGCGGGTGACGTGTATACCTTAAATGTAAGAAATGAAAGCTGTTTATGCCAGAGGGGAGTGGAGGAATGGTAGAAAAAGTAAAAGGCGTCCTGCTGTGAGCGGACGCCTTTCAGAATAGGTTTTATTACAGTTGCCGGTATTAGCGGGCGACGTTCACAGAACGTTTTTCGCGGATCACGGTTACTTTGATCTGACCCGGATATTGCATTTCTGTCTGGATCTTGTTAGCGATCTCGAAAGACAGACGGTCAGCATCATTGTCCGTTACTTTATCACTTTCAACAATTACACGCAGTTCACGACCTGCCTGGATAGCGTATGCTTTTTCTACGCCGTCATGAGCGACTGCCAGATTTTCCAGGTCTTTGATACGCTGCAGATAGCTCTGCATGATCTCACGACGAGCGCCAGGACGAGCACCGCTGATGGCGTCACAAGCCTGAATGATCGGAGAGATAACGTATTGCATTTCCATTTCATCGTGGTGAGCGCCGATAGCGTTTACTACAGCAGCGTGCTCGCCATATTTCTCAGCCAGTTTGGCGCCGAGGAGGGCGTGGCTCAGTTCAGTTTCTTCATCAGGTACTTTACCAATGTCATGCAGCAGACCGGCACGTTTTGCCAGTTTAGGGTTCAGACCCAGTTCAGCTGCCATTACAGCACAAAGGTTAGCAGTTTCTTTGGAGTGCATCAGCAGGTTCTGACCGTAGGAGGAGCGGAAACGCATTTTACCTACCAGGCGGATCAGCTCTTTATGCAGACCGTGGATACCCAGTTCGATAACGGTCCTTTCACCGATATCCATTACCTGTTCTTCCAGTTGTTTCTTGGTTTTTTCAACTACTTCTTCGATACGTGCAGGGTGGATACGGCCATCCTGTACCAGACGTTGCAGGGACAGACGGGCGATCTCACGACGTAATGGGTCGAAGGAAGAGAGTACGATCGCTTCAGGGGTATCATCTACGATGAGGTCAACACCGGTAGCCGCTTCGATAGCGCGGATGTTACGACCTTCACGACCGATGATCTGACCTTTGATCTCATCACTTTCCAGGTTGAACACAGTGATCGCGTTCTCGATGGTCTGTTCAGCAGCAGTACGCTGGATGGACTGTATGATGATCTTTTTAGCTTCTTTGTTAGCTTTCAGTTTAGCATCCTCGATGATCTCCTGGATGTGTGCCAGCGCTTGTGAGCGGGCTTCTTCTTTCAGGCTTTCGATGAGCTGGTGACGGGCCTCTTCAGCAGTCAGGGCAGCTACTTTCTCCAGGCGGCGGATGTGTTCTTCCTGGTGTTTTTCCAGTTCAGTGCGTTTTACAGCAACCAGTTCCATCTGGCGGGTCAGGTTTTCCTTGATCGCCTCGTTCTCCTGCGTCTGTTTCTGGATATTTTCAGTCTTCTGGTTCAGGGACTGTTCTTTCTGCTTGATGCGGTTTTCTGAGTCCGCTATTTTCTGGTTACGTTGTAATACCTCTTTCTCGTGCTCACTTTTCAGCTGGAGGAATTTCTCTTTTGCTTCCAGCAACTTGTCTTTCTTCAGATTCTCTGCAGTAAGTTGTCCTTCGGATACTATCTTCTGTGCCTGTAATTCAGCTTCCTGGATTTTATGCTGTGTGTTTTTGGCAAATATCACCTTACCTAACAAAATACCTATGATCAATGCCACTACTGCAGCTATTGTCGATATTAAAGTAACTTCCATACAAATTTTTTAATACTTGATTTATGTTGCATTCCTTGCCGCGTCCCATTTCCGTGGAAAAGTAGAGGGTTTAGAACTTGATTCGCGAAAATACAAAAAAGAATGTGCGAAACGACGGGATGATAAGCTGATACGCAGTTGTGTGGTCACTTACAGGAATGTCCTATAGTTGATAAATGGATAAAGCGTTGATTATGTTAGTAGTATGCTGTTATTTTATTTCAATACGTTACTATCTGCTAATCTACTTTTTCAAAATATTTTAGTGCAACACAGCGCCGGGTTGGTCAGTAATTATTTTCAGAACAGCTGTAGGGGATGGCCCCTGATCTTCATTTCTAAACGCTAATTCCTGCTTATTTCAGCGAGTTGTCCAGCAGCTCTTCAAGGTGCTGTAACTTCTCTTCCAGAAATGGCGCGAGGCCGATCTGGATCTTACCCCCACTCGTTACCGGATGGGTCGCGTACATGATAAGTACCATCGCAATATAATCCTGCAGGTCTTTACCAGCGTACGCGGTCTTAAATTCTACTATCTTTTCGTTCACCTCCTTCATGGTACGGCGTACTTCCTCTTCCTCTTCAGGTTTGATCTTAATGCGGTATGACCTGTCGGCTACCACAATATTAATGGGAATCAGCGGATCCATGTGGATTTGTTTTTTAACTAACTGTTTAACAGTGCAATACAACGATCTATCTCCTTGATATAATCGTTGATCTTGTTGCGCATTTCCTTCCTGAATTCTTCATCATCTTCACGACTGGCAGGTGTGCCCTGACCGGTTGCGCCAGCCATCTTTGCCAGATGCAGCTTGTTTTCAAGCGCAGCGATCGTTTCGTGCTGGGTCGTCAGTGTACTTTCCTGCGTCTGTAACTGCTCTTTCAGCAATACATTCTCTGCCTGCACCTGTTGGAGCTTTTTTAACAACAGGTGAAGTTTATCATCGATCCTTTGTATGTACTGCTCTAAAGCCAAGTCTGTTGTGAATTACTGATTAGGAATTACAAATTACGAATGAAACGGCTTTTTGTTTAGAACAGTCAACGAATTACGTATGATTTTTCTTCATCCGTAATTCGTCAACCGCAACTGTTGAACTATTTTCTGATCTCCGCCTGTAACTGCCCTTCGAATGCCTTTACCAGCTTCTCCATTACTGCATCGATCTCTTTGTCAGTAAGGGTCTTCTGTGCATCCTGGAAGGTGAAGCTCACCGCGTAGGATTTCTTGTTGGCGCCCAGCTTTTCACTTTCAAACACGTCAAACAGGTTCAGGTCCTGTAAGAGCGCAGACTTAACCGTCTTCGCAGCTGTCTCGACCGCCGCAAACTTAACCTGTTTGTCCAGGATAAGCGCCAGGTCACGGCGAACTGCAGGGAATTTCGGTATTTCCTTGTAAAAGTTATCGCTTTTTTGCAGTAATCCCAATACAATATTCCAGTTGATATCTGCAAACCATACCGGTTGCTTGATATCGAATTGCTTCAGCTTCTGTGCACTAACCGCGCCAAGATTTACGACCGGCTTGTTTTTTACACGGATCTGCCAGCCGCTCTGTATACCGTCAATCTCTTCTTCTGCCCACTGCAGGCCGTTAATGCCCAGCTGGTGGAAGAGGTTCTGTACATATCCTTTCAGGAAGAAGAAGTCAACCGGCTCTGCTTTATGCATCCAGCTTTCCGTTCTCTTCTGACCTGTCAGGTAAAGGCTCAGGTGAGCAGTTTCTTCATATTTACCCTGCTCCTGTACGGCGTATGTATTGCCGAATTCGAAGAACAGCAGGTTGTCATTACGACGGTTCAGGTTGTGGGACACACTTTCCAGACCGGTCTCCAGCATGGACGGACGCATTACGTCCAGGTCAGCGCTGAGACTGTTGATCATTTTTACCGTGCGCTCCAATACTGCCGGCGTAAAGTATTTGCTGTTGGTGATGGAATTGGTGAATATCTCGTTGAATCCATTCGCTGCCAGATAGTTAGCCGCTTTTTCACGTACTTTCTCCTTGTCAGGTTTAGGGTTCGCTGCCGGCGTGATCAATACCTGAGAAGGGATTTCGATATTGTCCAGACCGTCAATACGCATTACTTCCTCCACGATATCAGCCGGGATGCTGATGTCAGGTTTGCTGTAAGGCACGCTCACACGCAGTTTTTCCGCATCGCGTTCCAGTATGCCGAAACCGAGGCTGCTGAGGATATTCACAATTTTATCTTCCGGATAAGCCTTGCCGCTCAGTTTACGGATATAAGACCAGGTACTGGTCACTTCCGTTTGCTGCTTAGGCTGCGGATATACATCAATTACTTCAGATGCTGCCTGACCACCTGCCAGTTCGCAGATCAGTGCGGCCGCACGCTGTAATACATAAACCGTGTTGGAGATATCCACGCCTTTTTCGAAACGGGCAGCCGCATCTGTACGGAGACCATGACGGAAAGAGGTCGGACGGATGCTCGCCGGACTGAACCAGGCGCTTTCCAGGAAGATGTTTTGTGTCGCGTCGGTTACACCGGAACGCAGACCGCCAAACACACCCGCAATACACATTGGCTCGCTGTTGCCATTGCAGATCATCAGGTCAGCAGCATCCAGCTTACGCTCTTTTTCATCCAGCGTTACAAATAAGGTATTCTGTGGCAGGTTCTTAACGATCACCTTGTTGCCGGTAATAGCATCTGCATCAAATGCGTGCAGCGGCTGACCAGTTTCGTGCAGGATGAAGTTGGTGATGTCTACGATATTATTAATAGGTCTTACGCCTATTGCCAGCAGTTTGTTTTTCAGCCAGTCAGGAGAAGGAGCGATCTTCACACCGGTGATGGAGATGCCGCTGTAACGCGGACAAGCATCCAGGTTCTCGATTTCAACACTGATAGCAAGCGTATTCGCTGCTTTCGGCAGCGCCGTCAATACGGGTACTAAAGCTTTGTTATTCAGGGTGTTCTCGGTATTGTTCAGGTATGCGCAGACGTCCTTGGCTACCCCCAGATGGCTCATTGCGTCCATTCGGTTTGGCGTCAGACCGATCTCATATACCCAGTCCTGTACAGGTTTAAATACTTCACGGGCCGGTGTGCCAGGTTGCAGGGATGCATCCAGCACCATAATGCCGGCATGACTGCTACCCAGACCGATCTCATCTTCCGCGCAGATCATACCATGACTTTCCTCTCCACGGATCTTTGCTTTCTTCATCGTCAGCGGTTCTCCGCTGGCAGGGTAGATAGTGGCGCCTATCGGAGCGATCACTACTTTTTGTCCGGCCGCTACATTGGGAGCGCCACAAACGATATGCAGCGGTTCGCCCTGACCGGTATTTACAGTTGTCAGTCGGAGTTTATCGGCATTGGGATGCGGGGCTACCGTCAGGACTTCGCCGATCACCAGTCCTTCGAGGCTGCCTTTAACGGACTCGAATTGCTCCAAACTTTCCACCTCAAGACCTATACGCGTCAAAATAACAGATAGTTCCTCCGGTGTGGGTTTAACCGGCAAATAGTCACACAGCCAATTGTACGAAATAGTCATTTGTAAAATTATATAAGTGCGTAAAGTTAGTGTAATTCATGCATAGTCCATAGGCAGTCAGCCGATTCATATGCAAGGGGCGCATTATTGACAGGAGGAAGAAGGTAAGTGCTTATACTGGTGCCATCTTACGTTGAACCTACGTTCTCAAGCCAACATTAGCGAAGGATGACTATTATCAAAGTATAGTCTGAGTATGGTCTGAGTATGGTCTGACCAGAGATTGGAAGTGGCGGTGGCAGCTTTATCAATATACGAAATATAAGCGATTGAACCTGAACAGATTTATGTGCTACAGCTGTTCCTATTAGCATAGTAAATGTACAGGTTGCGGTCGAAAGGAGTCAGTGATTTGTACTGGCAAAAGTGGTCCGTTCGAACAAGGGACGAACAAGCGACGGCCAAATGACATTTTTCAAATGGTTATCAGATAAATAGCGGACGCGGCCATAACTGCAGCGAACGAATCTGCAAAAGAACAAGCCAAGCTAAATATTCTTTTTTGCACATATTATGTGAATAGCGCACCTTTGTATGTGAAGTGCGTGTGTAATTGGTGGATAATGTTTCTGTAGTCAGTGCATAACTGCCATTTTGCGGGTGCATAACATGTGGATGTCACCTTATAAATTATATACCCGGGCAAACTTTAGAAAATGAAAAAATGCGGTTACCTTAGTTTTTACGGCCCAAAAAAGTTTACAATTTCATAAAATGTTAATAGCTCAGCTGGTACAATAAAATTGTAATTACAACTAAGGAAGCCACGACATATAACTTTTTGATTAACAGACTAATCACAAAATATATAAATGGATCTCAATCTTAAGAAGGACCGCAACGTACGGCGCAAACCGTCCGTTGACGTATCTACCATGATGTACGGCAAGATTCCTCCCCAGGCAAAGGAGATGGAAGAGGCCGTATTGGGAGCCATTATGTTGGAAAAAGGCGCTTTTGACACGGTAGTAGAGATATTGAAAGGTGAATGTTTTTATGTAGAAGCACATCAGAAGATATTTTCAGCGATGACCCGCCTGGCTGGTAAATCCATGCCGGTGGATATCCTGACTGTAGTGGAAGAACTGCGTTCCATGGGTGAGCTGGAAGTAGTGGGAGGTCCTTATTATATTACCCGGTTAACCAACATGGTGGTTTCATCCGCCAATATAGAGGCGCATGCCCGTATCATCCTGCAAAAGTTTATCCAGCGTGAACTGATCCGTATCTCCGGTGAGATCCTGAGTGAATCTTACGAGGATACGGCCGACGTGTTTGATCTCCTGGACTCTGCTGAAAGCAAGCTGTTTGAGGTAACCAATAATCACCTGCGCAAGAACTACGACAGTATCGACCGCGTATTGGTGAATACCATGAAACGTATCGAAGACCTCCGTAACAGGGGAGACGATATCACAGGGGTACCTTCCGGTTTCCCTTCACTCGATAAAGTGACATATGGCTGGCAGTCGACGGATCTGATCATCATCGCGGCACGTCCCGCGGTAGGTAAGACCGCCTTCGCACTGAACCTGGCCAGAAACGCAGCGTTACACCCCAGATTCCCGAAAGGGGCCGCAGTGTTCTCGCTTGAGATGTCCTCCGGACAGATCGTACAGCGTATCCTGTCCGCCGAGTCGGAGATAAAACTCGAAAAGATCACCAGGGGTAAACTGGAAGAATATGAGATGAAGAAGCTGATGACCCATGGTATCGAACGCCTGGCAAAAGCACCCATCTTCATCGATGATACCCCGGCCCTCAACATCTTTGAGCTCCGTGCAAAAGCAAGAAGGCTGGTACACAACCATGGCGTAGGTGTGATCATCATCGACTACCTGCAGCTGATGAGTGGCCATGCAGATGGTAAGGGCAGTAACCGTGAGCAGGAGATCAGTAAGATCTCCCGTGACCTGAAAGGTCTGGCGAAAGAGCTTGGGGTGCCGATCCTCGCACTGTCACAGTTGAGCCGTGATGTGGAAAAACGTAAAGACGGTAACAAGATGCCGCAGCTGAGTGACCTCCGTGAATCTGGTGCGATCGAGCAGGATGCCGACATGGTAATGTTCCTGTACCGTCCGGAATACTACGAGATCAACACGAATGAAATGGGTGAGTCCAATAAAGGTGAAACCCACGTTCGTATCGCGAAACACCGTAACGGTCAGCTCGATACCATCAAACTGCGCGCAATCCTGGAATTCCAGCGTTTCGAAGATGATGGTAGTCTGGAAAACCCGGGTGGAGGTAGCAGTAATGCATTTGCCGGTATGCGTAACCACGACACAGGTGGTAGTGCCAACGATGAAGCGAAGCTGTATATCCAGAAGGGTTCCCGCATGAACGACATGAACTTCGACGAAGGTTTTGAAGACGCTCCTTTTTAGCAAAAGAAATTAGTAGCAATACTGAAAGGCGTCCGATACCGGGCGCCTTTTTTATTACCCCTTATTGAGGCATTATTATGTGGACTAAATATCGTCAGTATTATAAAGACAACTTCCAATTGGCCTACCCGGTCGTGATCTCCCAGCTGGGACACACCATGGTGGCTTTCTCTGATACCATCGTCATCGGTCATACCGGTGATGTACCACTGGCGGCCGTTGCCCTGGGCAGCAGCCTCTTTTCTGTTTTTATGGTAGTAGGCATCGGTATGTCCTATGGTCTCACACCATTGATCGCACAGGAAAACGGACGAAAGAACCTGTCCCGTTGTGGCTATCTGTTACGGCACAGTCTCGCGATCAATATCCTGCTAGGTATATTATTATCTGCCGTTATTGTCATCGGTAGTAATCACCTCGATTTGCTCGGACAGGAAGAAAGGGTACGTGTGCTGGCCAGACCTTTCCTGCAGTTACTAGGCTTTTCATTTTTCCCCCTGATGATCTTCCTCACCTTCAAACAGTTTGCAGAAGGATTGGGATTCACCCGGCAAGCAATGAATATCAGTATCATCGGTAACGTCCTGAATATCGTATTGGGGATCATCCTGGTATACGGTCTGTTTGGCGCACCCAAAATGGGTGTGGTGGGAGTAGGTATCGCGACCCTGACCGACCGCACCTTAATGGGCGTGGCCATGGCCTGGTACGTATTGCGTTCTCCCCGTTTTAAGCCTTATCTGCAGGAATTCAGACAACGTTACCTGTCCGGTGCAGCATTGAAACAACTGTTAGGCATCGGTACGCCGGTCGCTTTACAATATGTCTTTGAAATAAGCGCATTCAGTGGCGCTATCGTTATGGCTGGCTGGATCGGCGCCCGTGAACAGGCTGCTCATCAGATAGCCATCAACCTGGCATCTATCACCTATATGATGGCAAGCGGTATCTCTGCTGCTGCCGGCATAAAAAGTGGTAACCACTTTGGCGCTGAACAATGGCAGGCCTTACGTTCATCTGCCATCGCCAGTTATCATATGGTGCTTGTCATGATGGGTACGACCGCGCTGATCTTTATGCTGGGATGCCGCCTGCTGCCACTGATGTATATCAGTGATCCGCAGGTAGTGGATATCGCGGCACACCTGCTGATCATCGCTGCTTTCTTCCAGTTGTTCGATGGTACACAGGTAGTTGGGCTGGGTATCTTACGCGGACTGGGAGACGTACGGGTGCCTACTGTCATCACCTTACTGGCATACTGGGGCCTGGGATTGCCGATCGGTTATCTCTTCGGCATTCACCTGAACTTTGGTATACAGGGCATCTGGTGGGGACTGCTGATCGGACTGCTGACTGCATCGATCCTGTTATTCTTCCGGTTCCAGCATAAGACCAAAGCCGTATTGGCCGGCGCATTTGTAAAATGATCTATATCTGATAAGTAAAAGAGGATGCATCAGAAAGAAACCGGCGTCCTCAAGAGTGCTTAAATAACAACCTGTCTCCGGCAGCTAACCTATAAGAAGAGGGTGTATTGTATACACCCTCTTCTTCATATGCAGTATTGTACTGAATCATATCCTCCCGATATTTGCAAAAATTAAACAGGCAATCATGTTTTACGCAAAAGACATTACTCCGCAGTCAGGACATTACACCATGGACGAGCCTACTTCAAAATACTGTATCATGGTCCTCCGACATGAGAAAGGAGATGAAGTGCTGTTAACCGACGGACGTGGCGGCCGCTATACCACTGCCATCACCGACAATAACCGGAAGAAATGTGTGGTCACCGTAAAACAATATGAACTGATGCCGCCTGTACAATCACCTGTTCGTATCGCGATCTCCTTCACAAAGAACTCCTCCCGTATAGAATGGTTCCTGGAAAAAGCCACCGAAATAGGTATGCAGATGATCATTCCCCTGGTCAGCCAGCGTACCGAAAAGGAAAAGTTCCGTGCGGACCGTTTTGAAAATATACTGGTATCTGCAATGTTACAATCGCAGCAGTATTACCTGCCGGAGTTGACAGCGCCTGCCGCATTTGATACATTGGTACAACAGCCGCCCGCACAACAACTGTTTATCGCACACTGTCTGCCCGAACAAAAGACACATCTCTGGCAAGCCATGCAGCCAGGTAAGGATAGTTTGCTGCTGATAGGACCTGAAGGCGACTTTACGCCTGAAGAGATTCAGCTGGCATTAGATAAGGGATTTCAGCCGGTTTCCCTGGGAGATAACCGGCTGCGCACAGAGACAGCAGGCGTAGTGGGATGTACGATGATGAACGCAGTAAATGCCGGTGGTTAAAACCATAAACATCAATCCCCTGTTGGAAAAGTTAAGATTTAATTGTAGATTACACACTTATAAGGGTATGTAGAACAATGTAACGTCTTTATACTTTTTCACGGTGAAAAACGCTCGCTTCCATCCGGATTCCACACACACGGACCAATACCTGTGGGACATGATCAGGACTGACTCGGTAGACGCTTTTAACGAAGTGTACAACCGTTACTGGGACATGCTGTATCATGTTACCCTGAAACGGCTGCAGGTAAAGGAGGTCGCCGAAGAGATCGTACAGGACACATTCATTATTCTTTGGGAAAAAAGGCACGACATCGAGATTTCCGTCCTGAAACACTACCTTTTTGCCATCACCCGTTACGCCGTATTTCACTACATCGCTAAGCAACAGACCATCGCTTCCCGTATGAAAGTCCTGTCACACACGCCACAACTGGCGGGTGGTCATGCCGATCTGGAAAGTCTTGTCAGCGATCGTTTACTATTACAGCTGATAGAAACCATCTCCAATGAATTGCCGGAGAAAAGCAGACAGGTCTTCCGGTATAATAAGCTGCTGGACCACTCCTTGTTACAGGCAGCGAAAACTTTTGATATATCTCCTAAAACAGCAGAAGGACATCTTACGAAAGCCCTGAAAACCCTGCGGGTAAAACTAAGCGCATTGTACAGCGCCGTTCTCTGATCTCAAACAGTGGTATATTATCTAAAACAAACACATCTCCCTCAGCATCTGAAAACCCTACGGGTAAAGCTAAGTACACCTTACAGCATCCTCTTCAAAAAAATATTTTATTTACAGCAAGGGTAAATTTTCAATTTAACACTCTATATATAATATACAATATTGAAGCCGATGTCTGACGACCACATTCGTTCCCTTGCACGTAAATGGCTGGCTGGTACTGCAACTGATGAAGAAACCGCAGTCCTGATGCAATGGTATGGGAAAGAGGAGGAAAAGAAGCACAAACCTGTCTGGTGGATAGGTATAGCCGCCACAATACTGCTGACAGCTGGTGTCTGGTGGGTTATGCAAAAGCCGGAAAGGCGTAAGATGGCCGTATATGTACCCCGTGAACAACAGAACAGAATAGTACTGCCTGATAGTTCCATCGTATGGTTGAACGCGGACAGTAAACTACAGTACAGGGAAGACACGCTTTCGCGTGAGGTCACGTTGACAGGAGAAGGGTTCTTCGACGTCAGCAAAAGAACGAAACCATTTGTCGTAAAAGCCGGCAAATGTATCACGACCGTACTGGGTACCTCTTTTAATATCAAAGCTTATAATAATGAAGCAGTCGCTATTACAGTTGCTTCCGGAAAGGTACAGGTACAGGATGAAAAACAGCATATCAGCATATTAACGGCCAACAAGCAGATCACGCTGGAAAAGACAACAGTTGAACGAACAGTGAACGCAACGGTTGCCCACGCCTGGATCCACGGCAGGTTTGAGATAGATAATGAAACATTTGAAACAGTGGCGAATAACCTGAGCAGAAAATATGGGGTCACTTTTCACTTTGAAAATGATGCCCTGCGCAAATGTACTTTCATCGCCAGTTTTGATGAACATGCCACATTGGAGAGGATACTCGGACTATTATGCAGGATTAACAATTCCACGTACCGCATCAGCGAAGATCAGCAGGAAGTGTATATCAGCGGACAAGGTTGCAGTCTATAATTTCACGCACAATAAGTAATCCCGTTATGAAACAAACAAACAATTTCCCAGGCAATACCACATAAAAAATCCCTTCCGGAAAGGAAAGGATAAACATAGCGCTGTCTGCATCAAAGTCTGCAAACCATACATGCAAACAGGCGCTACGGCTTTGTATTCTATTACATCATACAAAATGCATTTAAAGATATGAAATACTCCGGTATTTTGTCAGGGATGCCTATGCGCTCTTCCCGGCTGATATATTATTTACCTGATCTCTTATTTAAGCTGATGCGTACTGTGATCATGATAATGATGGTGCTGTGCACGACAACATTACTGCTGATGGCCCGGCCCTCCAGTGGGCAGGACCTCAATACCGTCATGTTGCAGCTAAACACCAAAGAAGGCAAACTGGACAAGGTCCTCAAGCGTATCGAAACGCAGGCGCCCTTCTTTTTTATTGTGGATGGCGCTCTCGCCAGCAGCATTCCTACGCCTGCTCTCGAAGGAACAAAACGTTCTCTGAGGGAGTTGCTGGATATACTGCTGCCAGATGAGCTGTTCTATGTACAGGATGGCAATTATATTATCATAAAAAGACGACCTATGTCTGCCGCTATGCAGGCTGTCGCGGAAGGTATCACACCGCCCGCAGGAATGGCGAAGGTCATTACCGGTATAGTGACTGATGAAAAAGGTCAGCCGCTTCCGGGTGTAAGTATTGTCGTAAAAGCATCCCGCGCAGGTACCATGACAAACGATAAAGGCGTCTTTTCACTGGAAGCCAGGGGTGATGCCGATACACTGCTGATCAGTTATATCGGTTACCGTACACAGGAAGTTGCGGTAAGAGGCCGTAGTCAGCTGAGTATCCAGCTGACATTGAGTGAAAACTCGCTGGCCGATGTTGTGGTGATCGGTTATGGTAGTCTGCGGAAAGGCGATCTGACCAGTGCTGTCGCTACAGTAAAAGCAGAAAACTTTGTCAAGGGAAATGTACTGGATGCAGGTCAGCTCTTACAGGGTAAAGTAGCCGGTCTGTCGATCGGTACCCCCAGCGGCGATCCAACCAGTGGTTCACAGATCCTGCTGCGTGGTAATACAACACTGCTGGGCGCCAATGCCAATCCCCTTGTACTGATCGATGGTATCCCCGGTGATCTGAAGACGGTAGCGCCGGAAGATATAGAATCGGTCGACGTACTGAAAGACGGTTCTGCTGCCGCTATCTATGGTACGCGTGGCACCAACGGGGTGATCATCATCACCACCCGCCGGGCCAGTGGTACATTCAGTAACTCCGTAGATTACAGCGGTTATGTCAGCACACAGACGATTGCCCGCAAACCGGACATGCTGACTGCGGATGACTATCGTAAACAGATCGCTGAAGGCCTGAGAGACGCTTCCTGGAATCAGGGTGGTAATACAGACTGGCTGAAAGAAATATCACAGACGCCGCTGACACATGTGCATAACCTGACCTTCAGGGGAGGCAATAGTAAAACGAACTATCTCGCCAATGTGAACTACCGTTCCCTGGAAGGTATCATGAAGAAGTCGGATAACCGCACCTTTACCGGTCGCATAGATATCAATCACAGCATGCTGGATGATAAACTCCGTATCAATCTCGGTATGCTGAACGCCAATAACAAATACACCACCACAGGTGATGGGTTCAGTTTCAATGGTTATACCTACAGACAGGCCATGATCCGGAACCCTACATCACCAGTACGTGATTCCTTAGGGAACTGGTATGAGCAGACGGGGCTCTTCAACTATGAGAACCCCTTGTCAAGATTATATGAGAGCGATGGCCGTAATACGTCCCAGAATTCGCGTTTAAACGGCTCGCTGACCCTCTTGCCTGTCGAAGGACTGAAACTGTCTGCATTGTTCTCTTATACGCGTTATAATGAAGACAGAGGGTATTCCGAGACCAAGCGTCATATCTCTACCCTGAGAGACGGCCGGAATGGATATGCTTCCGTAGGAAGTACGCAATCTATTGACAGGCTCATGGAACTGACAGCGCAATACAATAAGAATATCGGGCGCCATAAATTCACGTTACTGGGTGGTTACAGTTATCAGGAGAATGAGTACAATACACACTGGGCACAGAACTGGGATTTTCCGACCGACCGCTTTACTTATAACAACATCGGTATCGGACAGGCATTGAAAGAAGGGCTCGCGCCGGAATACAGTGAAAAGAGAGAAACAAACCTGATCGGTTTCTTCGGCAGGGCAAGCTACAGTTTTGATGATCGTTACTTGTTAATGGCCAGTTTAAGACATGAAGCCGCCAGTCAGTTGTACGGTACGAAACAGCCATGGGGTAACTTCCCGGCGATATCCGCAGGATGGCGTATCAGCAATGAGGCATTCATGAAAGGACAGAGTCTGTTCGATGACCTGAAACTGCGTGTGGGATATGGTGTTACCGGTACGCAACCGACCGACCTGTTCCTGGGTGTAGCGATCCTGAGTTATGGCTCTTATGTATATTCCAATGGCGTATGGATACAGACACTGGGACCTTCACAGAACCCGAACGCAGACCTGCGCTGGGAAGAGAAACATGAAACCAATGCGGGTGCTGACTTCTCCCTATTACAAGGCCGGATCAGCGGTAGCGTAGATTATTACATCCGCCGTATCAATGGACTATTGTATGATTACCAGGTGCCTAGTCCGCCGAACCTCTTTTCTTCTACCCGTGCAAACGTCGGCAAGATGGAGAACAAAGGCCTGGAAGTGATCGTGAACTTTATCCCTGTCAAAACAAAAGACTTCGAATGGAGCAGCAGCGTGAACTTCTCTACCAATACCAACAAACTGCTCAGTCTTTCCAATAATATCTACAAGGCTACCAATAACTATTTCACAACAGGGGGTACCGGTGAACCGATCCAGACATTTACACACATTGTGAATATCGGAGACAAGATCGGCGACTTCTATGGGTTCAAAGTGGTGGATATCTCTCAGGATGGTAAATGGGTGTATGAAGGCCGCGATGGTAAACCGGTTAATTATGACGATTACCAGCATGCCTTTGAAGATAAACGTGTACTGGGAAATGGTTTGCCGAAATATTACGCTGGATGGAACAACAGCTTCCGCTACAAACAGTTTGATCTGAATATCACCATGCGCGGCGCATTCGATTATCAGATACTGAACTTTCAGCGGATGTATTATGAGAATACCGGTCTGCAGCAATACAACCGCCTGAAATCAGCTTATGATAAGGTGTTTGGTAAGGCAGTACTGAGCAAGGATATGCCGCTGGAGTTTAATAGCTACTATGTGGAAGATGGTGATTTCTGGAAGGTAGATAACATCACACTGGGCTATAATTTCCGTAACCTGAAATCAAAATACCTGCACACTGCAAGAGTATATGTATCCACGCTGAACACTTTTGTGATCACAGGTTATAAAGGGATCGATCCTGAAGTGAACAGACTGGGACTGGCGCCCGGCGTCGATGACAGGGATAAATACCCTTCTGTGAGAACATTTACTGTTGGTGTAAACATGAGTTTCTGATCCGTTAATGCTACTGTTATGAAACATACTGCAAAAAAAATATTACTGGCTACATTGATCCTGCTTTGTAGCTGTACCAAACTGAAAGATGATAGTTATAATCAGATCATCGCCGGACAATTTGAACCTACCGCACAAGACCTGGCATCGCTGGTGGGCGCTGCTTATGTGAACTGGCGTATTGTACTGAACGGCTGGAACGGATATGCGCGTATCCAGGAAGCAACTTCAGATGAAGCTGTCGTACCGGCAAGACCCAATGGCTGGGTAGATGGTGGCATCTATCGTCGTTTACATGAACATAAATGGACCTCTGATGATGATGTGACCATCAACACCTGGGGGCGTACATACGCTGGCATCACCAACTGTAACCGTGTGATCTATCAGCTGGAATCAGGTGCGATACCTGTTACCAGTGGCAAGGAAGAAACGCTGGCGGAACTGAAAGTGCTGCGGGCTTCTTACTACTATGTATTGTGTGATGTATATGGCAATGTGCCCATCGTGACAGACTTTAATGTACCTGATGGGTTCCTGCCTGAACAAAGTACAAGAAAAGAAGTATACGACTTCATCATCAAAGAGATCAAAGACAATATTGCGCTGCTGAGCGATAAGAATGATAAATCCACTTATGGTAAATTCAATAAGTGGGCGGCTTATGCCTTACTGGCCAAGATGTATATCAATGCAGAAGTTTATACCGGTACCGCTGCCTGGACTGACTGTATCACTGCCTGTGATGCGATCATCAATTCAGGAAAAGGTTTTATCCTGGAGCCGATACAGCGTAATCTGTTTGTCACAGAGAATGAAAATTCAAAAGAGATCATTTTTGCATTGCCTTTTGATGAAACATATGTGACCGACTGGAACGCATTTGACATACATATGCAAACATTGCAACCGGCCAGTCAGGCGACTTATAACCTGAAGTCTACGCCATGGGGCGGTATCTGTGCGATCCCTCAGTTTATTAACACCTTTGACCAGGATGATGCCCGCTATCGGGATAACTGGATCAAAGGACAGCAATACAGCGCCGCAGGCGAACCGCTCAATTGTACGATGGGCGCTTATACCGGTAAGCCGCTGGCATTTGTAAATGAAGTACCGGGTATCGATCTCTCAGAAGAGATACATGGTTTCCGTCTGGGTAAATTTGAGATCAAACAGAATGCGAATGTACAGCTCAGTAATGACTGGCCTTTATTCAGATATGCAGACATTCTGATGATGAAAGCAGAGTGTCTGATGAGAGATGGAAAGGCTGCAGCAGCGGCTGATCTGGTAACAGAAGTAAGACGCCGTAACTTCACAGATCATCCGGAAAAAGCGATCGTAACAGCCGCTGACCTGGTAAAAGGAAGTGTGTATAATTACGGTCTGCGTAATCACCTGAATCAAACGATAGAAGGTGGCGATAATGTACAATACGGCCATTTCCTGGATGAGCTGGGATGGGAATTTAACCAGGAAGATCGGCGCAGACAGGACATGATCCGTTTTAAAGTGTTTACGAGGAAAGCCTGGTTCTCACATTTGCCGAATGGTGATTACCGTACACTCTTTCCTATTCCCCGTATTGAGATCAACAAGAACGGCAATCTGAAGCAGAATACTGGTTACTAATAATAAAGGTTATGAAGAAACAATTGTTAACACTGGCCCTGCTGTATGCCCTGCCTTTATGTGCGCAGCAGGCAGACTATCCTGTAAGAGGGGTGGATATCACCGCTGTAAAACTGACTGACAGCTTCTGGCTGCCACGGATACGTGTCAATCATACGGTCACGATCCCGGCCTCCTTTGCGAGATGTGAAAGTACCGGCCGTGTGAAGAACTTTGAAATGGCGGCAGCAAAGGAAGGTAAGTTCTGCACAAAGTATCCTTTCGATGATACGGATATCTATAAAACGATTGAAGGGGCTGCCTATTCAATGGCAGTAACACCTGATAAAAAGATGGACGCCTATGTGGATTCGCTGATCGCGATCGTAGCGAAAGCACAGGAGCCGGACGGTTATCTGTATACTGCCCGTACTATTGATCCGGCACATCCGCATGACTGGGCCGGCCCGGAACGTTGGGTAAGAGAACATGAACTGAGTCATGAGTTGTATAACTCCGGACATATGTTCGAAGCTGCCAGCGCACATTATCTGGCTACCGGTAAACGTAACTTCCTGGATATTGCCCTGAAGAATGCCGACCTGCTGGTATTGACATTCGGACCTGGAAAACGCGGTGTAGCGCCGGGACATGAAGTGGTGGAAATGGGATTAGTGCGTTTGTACCGTATCACCGGTAAAAAAGAATACCTGCAACTGGCCAGGTTCTTTATCGACGAAAGAGGCAAACGTCAGTACAATCCAAAGAGCAGGAATCAATGGGAGAACGGGAAATACTGGCAGGACCAGGAGCCGGTTGTCAATCAGTCCGAGGCTGTAGGACATGCCGTAAGAGCCATGTATCTCTATGCGGCGATGGCGGATGTAGCTGCGCTGGATGGAGACACTGCTTATCTGCATGCGATAGACCGGATATGGGATAATATGGCCACAAAGAAGATTTATGTACAGGGTGGTATCGGTGCTATTCCTGATGGAGAACGTTTCGGTGAGAACTATGAATTGCCCAATGCGACAGCTTATAATGAAACCTGTGCAGCGATCGGTAATGCTTTCTGGAATGTGCGCATGTTCCAGTTGCACGGTGATGCGAAATATGTGGATATGCTGGAGAAAGTGTTGTACAACGGGCTGATATCCGGCGTCGGACTGGATGGTAAATCTTTCTTTTATACCAATGCTATGCAGATCAGAAATGGAGTGCATCATCATAGTATGGAACCTGGCCGTTCGGGATGGTTTGAGTGTTCCTGTTGTCCTACTAATATGGCGCGCTTTCTGCCCTCATTACCTGGCTATATCTATGCACAGAAATCCAGGGATGTATATGTGAACCTGTTTATCAGCAGTACGGCCAATATCCAGGTTGAAAAGCAAAAGGTGAAGATCGTACAGACTAACAATTACCCCTGGAATGGCGATCTGCGTTTTAATATTGAACCGGCGGCAGCAACTGAATTTACTTTAAAGCTTCGTGTGCCGGGATGGGCAAGACAGGAAGCAATTCCCGGCGGACTGTATCGCTTCAAAGACCAGGAACAGCACAAGGTAGTGATCAAAGTAAATGGTCAGCCGGTTGATTATCAGCTGGAGCAGGGATATGCCGTGATCAAAAGAAAATGGAGTAAAAAAGACATCGTAGAAATGCAGCTGCCAATGGATACGCATGAAGTACTGGCGGATAATAAGATCAAAGATGATATAGGAAAAGTAGCGATCCAGCGCGGACCATTAATGTATTGCGCAGAGTGGAAAGATAATGACGGCCGTACCAGCAATCTGATACTTCCTGCGACGTTCCAGCCGGAAGAAAGAAAAGAACTGTTGAATGGTATCGTCGTATTGAAGGGAGAAGGTAAAAGCGTCAATGTAGATGTACAGCAACAACAGGTGAATACCACCCCCAGACAAATTACATTGATCCCTTATTATGCCTGGGCTAACCGGGGAGAAGGGGAGATGAATGTCTGGTTTCCTGCGAAGATCGCAGATGTGGATATACTGGCACAGTAATGCATGAGATCAGATAAAAGTAAAGGGCTGTCTGCTATTGCGTAGACAGCCCTTTGTATTTTTACTTTCCCACTGCTTCGGGTGTCCAGGCGCCACTCTGTACGAGTAAGCCGAACCAGTCTTCCATATGCCAGGTATGGGTGAGTTTTCCTTCTTTCAGGTAATGAAATTCATGTAATGGAATGCTCACTTTCTGATGGGTTGGAGGAATGCCTAACACTGCTTTATCGTGTGTGAAAGTGATCGCTGCTCTTACAGCTGCCCGCTCGTGCACACCCATGATCTCATGAATAATGATCTCTATATCCGGGAAACTGCTGACAAAGCTGCGGATGATATCTTTCAGACCCTGTGGGCCGTCTGCCTGTCCGGGCGCCATCGGAATATCCTGCCAGTCTGGTGTACAGACACTGTCCAGCAGGTCTGGTTGCTGTTCTTTCCATGCGCCGTAAAATACTTTTATAGCTGCTATTTCTTCTGCACTCAGCGGTGCTGCCTGTATATCTGGTGTCTTCATGTGATTTGATATTTACAGGTCAAAGGTCAGTCAGATAGCGGGAGGGATGATGGTGATGATTTCAGGGATATTAGTAGTGTTTTCAGTTTCTGGATAATAGGCATAAAAGCGAAGGGTGTCCGCCACATGGCAGACACCCTTCGTCATATTATTTATCAACAGGATTATTAACGTAATCCTTCGCAAATCTTCTTTACAATGGTCGGGCCTTCATAAATAAAGCCCGTATAGACCTGTACCAGAGATGCGCCGGCGTCCAGTTTTTCCTGGGCATCGGCAGCGGTGAAGATACCACCTACCGCAATGATCGGCACAGCACCATTGGTGTTCTTATGGATATAGCGGATCACTTCCGTTGCTTTCTCTCTTACCGGCAGACCGCTAAGCCCACCTGCACCGATCGCTTCTACTTCAGCAGCAGGGGTTTCCAGGTTGGAGCGGTCAATAGTTGTATTGGTCGCTACGATACCCGCCAGTTTGGTTTCCTGTACGATCTCTATGATATCGTCCAGCTGACTGGTGGTCAGGTCCGGCGCTATTTTCAGTAATATCGGTTTGGGTTTGCTTTTCTGATTGTTCAGTGTCTGCAGATGGTGCAGCAATTGTTTCAGTGGTTCTTTCTCCTGTAATGCGCGCAGGTTAGGCGTGTTCGGAGAACTTACGTTTACCACGAAGTAATCCACTACGTCAAACAGGGCATGGAAACATTTCTCGTAATCACTGATCGCTTCCTCATTAGGTGTGATCTTGTTTTTACCGATGTTCCCCCCGATGATGATATTGGATTTTCTTTTTTGCAGACGCCTGGCAGCTGCGATAGCGCCTCCGTTATTGAAACCCATACGGTTAATCAGCGCTTTATCTGCCGGTAGGCGGAACAGACGTGGCTGATCATTACCCGGCTGGGACACTGGCGTAACTGTACCTATTTCAACAAAGCCAAAGCCCAGGCTGGCCAGTTCGTCGGTAAAACGGGCGTCCTTGTCAAAACCTGCGGCCAGTCCGACAGGGTTTTTAAAGGTCAGTCCCCAGAGTTGTCTTTCCAGTCCTTTACGTTTCGGCTGACAAAAGGAGTGGAGTATATTTTTTCCCAGGGGAAGACCATGCATGACCTGCAGGCCCTTCATTACCTGGTAATGGATGCTTTCCGGAGGAAAGCGGAAGAGTATATTCTTGATAAAATTGTACATGCGGGCACAAAGATAAATAAGTTAGACAATAACCGATAGTCCCTTACAGCAGACGTATAATACCCGTTTTGTATGTCTGTAAAGAATGATTGTCAGGTGATAACACAGCAAAACCGGGTATATATTATATCTTTACACCGCTTTTAACCAATGCTGGACCGCCAAACATTTGAAGATATCTTTAGAGAACATCACGCCGCCTGTCTCGCTTTTGCCGTGCATTACACTGGTAATGTCCACGAGGCAGAGGAGGTAGTGCAGCAGGTATTCCTGCGACTGTGGGAGAAAAGAGCGGTTATTGATATTACAGGGGCGACCCGGTCTTATCTGCTGGCAGCGATCCGGAATACGGCCATCAGTAACTGGCGGAAGGAGACGGTAAGACAGGAAAAAGAGCAGACCGCCGGTCACCTTCAGGCAGCAGATGTACCCGTCCAGTCGCCGGTATGGGAGCTGGAAAAACGGTATCAGCAGGCCCTGGAAGTACTCCCTGAGCGTTGCCGTGAAGTATTTGTACTCAGCCGTCAGCAACAATTGAAGTACCATGAGATCGCCGAAGTGATGAACATTTCTGTGAAGACGGTGGAAAACCAGATGGGAAAAGCATTAAAAATTATGCACCGGGAACTGAAGGACTACCTCAATCTGTTGCTGCTACTATTTTAAGGGCAGATACAGCCCGCCGGGGGACGATAGCAGGTAGATGCACCAAAATATTTACACATCCCTATAGGGGAAAGATCTGATAACCTGCGTCCTGTTACCGGGGAAAGTCAGTAAGTGCGCTGGCACGGCTTTCACCTGTTTAAAACACTACAAACTGTTCGATGACTAAACTGAATGCTGACGAGGCACTATATGCCTTGCTATGTAAATACGTGCTCGGTGAAGCCGATGTGACTGAGCGTCAATGGGTGGATGAATGGCTGAAAAGCGATCCGGAACATCCAACTTTGCTGGCTTCACTTGAAAAGTTGCTCAAGGGGCAACCTGCTATTCAGGTAACCCCGGCGGATACGGAACGTGCCTGGCAGTCTCTCAGTAGCCGTATGGGCGGCATGAAGGTCACCCATACGCGACGTAGTTGGTGGGCGGCAGCAGCCGTGTTGCTCATCGCAGCAGGAACAGGATGGTGGTGGCTGACAGCCCGCAGCAACAGGATGCAGCGTTATACAGGACCGGTGGTCGCTTATCTGAAAGACGGGTCTACGGTTCAGCTGGAAGATAAAGCCCTGCTGGAGGTTTCTTCCGGTTTTGGTAAAGCGCAGAGAGAGGTAAGCCTGGAAGGAAAAGCGCTTTTTACTGTAACGTCGGATGCTGCCCGTCCGTTTATAGTAAAACTGGGTGAACGCACCATCAAAGTACTGGGTACCCGTTTTACGGTGGAAACCGCAGGTAAAGCAAGCCCGTTCCGGGTGCATGTGGATACCGGAGAGGTAATGGTGAGCGATAGCCGTAACAGCGATAGCGTCGTACTTTCTGCAGGTATGTTGCTGGAGCAAAAGGATAAGGAACGTTTCCGGGTAGCTGCACATGTGGCAGATGCCGTCGGCAAACAATTGTCATTTACAGATACGCCTTTGTCGGAGGTATTGGAGACCATCGGACTGGTGTATAACATAACCGTCACCGCAGACAGTACATTGCTGGAACTACCGGTGACTGCCACTTTTACCGGCGAAACAGCCGACAATATACTGGCCTCGCTCGCATTTATGACCAATGCGACTATAGAAAAAGGAGCGTCCGGTGTCACATTAAAGAAGCATGATGAATAATAGCTACAACCTTAAAACGAATGATGTCACTGTTTGGTAGATTCCTGCTGGGGATGCTATTGATCAGTATTTCTGTACAGGCGTCAGAGTGGGACTGGAGAATGAAAATCAGCGTGGCCGTAAAGGACCAGCCGCTGGAAACAGTATGTACTATACTCGAACAACAATACGGTATCCATTTCTCTTATAGCCGCAATATTGTGGACCTCTCACCGCTGGTGACCATCAATGTGCAGAACAGGCCCCTGAAAAAAGCCCTGGATGAAATTTTTAGCCCCTACAATATTTCTTTTGCCCGGATAGGCGATCAGATCGTCCTGACGGTAAAAAAACATCCTACTTATACGATCAGTGGATATGTGCAGGACCACCTCACCGGCGAAAAGCTGATCGGGGCCACTGTTTATTCTCCCATATTACATGTGGGAACGATGACGAACCAGTTTGGTTTTTTCAGTATTACCCTGCCCAGAGATACCAGTAGTCTGCTCGTTTCTTATGTGGGATATGAGCCTGGCCGCCTGACCGCCCGGAAAGACGAAAATACACCCGTAATAGTGTCGTTACATCCCCGGAGCAGCTTACCGGAAGTGATCGTGGATACAGCCCGGCCAACGGAGCAGAGTACTGTTAGCCGCCTGAATGTGTCTCCTGCTGCTGTTAAATCCATGCCTCGTCTGTTAGGAGAAGCAGATATGATGCGTACGATAGTAGCCTTACCCGGTGTTTCTGGTAGCCTGGATGGCGCAGGTTCTCTGAATGTCAGAGGAGGCAGTCCTGATCAGAATATGATATTGCTCGATGGCACGCCTATTTTCAACGTTTCACACCTGTTCGGCATTTTCTCTGTGTTCAACCCTGATATTGTAAAAAATACAGACTTCTATAAAGGCGCGTTTCCTGCCCGTTATGGTGGTCGTTTGTCTTCTATTGTGGATATTTCTTTGAAAGACGGAGATATGCAGCAATATCACGGAGAAGCAGCTATAGGCCTGATTGCAGCAAAAGCAATGGTAGAAGGACCCCTGAAAAAGGACAAAACCTCTTTTCTTGTGTCGGCACGCCGTTCACATACAGACATGCTGATGAACGATCTGATTGTGAACAACAACACGGAGTCCGGACCGCAAAGCAAGGTGTATGTATATTTCTATGATGCTAATATAAAGATCAACCATATTTTTTCGCCTCGTGACCGTATCTATTTCAGTGCATATGTAGGGCAGGACAAACTCAATGTGAAATGGCAGGAGGGCGCTTCAGACGGAGGTATCAGTACCTATTACGGCGACAGCCGTTCTAATTTCCTCTGGGGAAATTATACCAGCACCCTGCGATGGAACCATGTGTTTGGTCCGAAGATGTTTGCCAATGTTACGGCGAATTATTCCCAATATTATTTCTCTACGGACTATAAATACAACTATAAGCCACTGAATACCCTGGATACAGGTATTTTATCCGGTAAGTATTATTCCAGGATACAGAACGCGGTGGCTAAAATGGATCTTGAATACAGGCCACAACCTAAGCACACGATTAAATTTGGCGCAGGTGGCATCACACATATTTTTACACCCGGTGTGTCTGCATTCCAGGACAATGGTAACGGTCAGCCGGCAGTGGATACCACTTATGGAGACGTTACTTCGGTAGGACAGGAATTGTATTTATACGGGGAAGATGAATGGAACGCGGCACATAATCTCTGGTTAAATCTTGGGATACATGCATCCGGTTTCCTGGTGGATGGACGTTTTTATAATTCTATACAACCACGTTTGGGCATCCGGTACCAGTTGCCACGCAGATGGGTGCTGAGAGGATCGTATACGCATATGACACAGTACCTGCACCTGCTGGCTAATAATGCAGCGAGTCTGCCCACCGATCTATGGGTACCGTCATCAGGAAGGGTAAAACCGATGTTCTCGCGACAGGGTTCTTTTGGTATATCAAAAACGAGCAGAAGGGGAATGTATGCGATGTCTCTGGAGGGTTATTATAAAACCATGGACCATGTGATAGAGTACAAAGGGTCTGCGTCTCCGTTCAATGGTGCAGGCAAGGACTGGGATGAAGTGGTGGATATCGGTAAAGGACGTAGTTATGGCGCGGAATTATTACTCGAGAAAAAGAAAGGTACGACCCGTGGCTGGATTGGATATACACTGGCCTGGTCAGAAAGAACTTTTCCCGGTGTAAATCAGGGCAGGACTTTCCCTTACAAATACGACCGCCGGCATGACCTGGAGGTGGTGATCACACAGAAACTGGGTAAACGCTGGGAATTATCCGCCAGTTGGGAATATGCTTCCGGTACGCCTTTATCATTACCCAATGCCAGCTATGAGGGGATTGATGATCCGTCTCCTTACGATCCACCGCAGAATGATCCGATACTCGATCATATGGGCGACAGGAATAAGTACCGTACTACGCCCATGCACCGCCTGGATCTCAGCGCGACTTACAGTAAGAAGAAGCGGCTCTGGACAAAGAGCTGGACATTCAGTCTGTATAACGCTTATAATCAACAGAACCCATTCTTTTACACGATTGTCACCGACAGGGAGAAACAGGAGCGATATCTGGCTGAGGTCAGCATCCTGCCTATTCTGCCTAGTGTGACTTACGCAATAAAATTTTAAATGAAACGTATGCGTCCGTTTATCATTGTTACCATATTATGCACTGTAATAATCGCTGCCTGTAGCAAGGAGTCCAGGATTGCGATACCTTATGATGGCGATAAGATCGTGCTGAATACAATGATACAGCCTGACAGTCTCGTTTATATCCGGGTAACCGGTAGCAAGCCGGTAAGGGAATATCAGAATCTAAAGTTCCCGGAGTTAAAAAATGCTGGCGTGACGATGTTTGAGGATGGTAAATCCATGCCGGCGCCGGAATGGAAAGTGATCAATGGGAAAGGGTATTACGTATCACCGGTACCAGCACGGGCAGGAAGTCAGTATAAGATCACCGTTAATTACAGCGGACTGGCCAGTGTGGCGGCAACAGACAGTACCCCACAGCATCCTGAGATCAGAGACGGTGCGGCACAAAAATTGGGCAACAGGGTGCGTTTCTCCCTGAAAGACGATGGCAACAAGAAAAACTACTACAGGATACGCGTGTATAATGCCGACACTGTAAACGGTATAATCACTCCTTTTAAGCGTGATACGGTAAAGTTCAGACTGGACCCTTCCTTTAATAACAACTTTGCCGATATTATAGGCAATAGCTACAAAGGCGAAGTGCTGCTGAGCGATGAACGTATCAGCGGAAAAGACGTGCTGTTCGTATTACAGACAAGCAAGCAGATTACAGCTTCCTACCTGATAGTGGAAGTCAGCAATCTGACAACAGGTGCTTTTAAATACCTGGATGCCACATCAGTTCAGCGATTGGAAGACGGCATTGATTTTACGCTGGATCCGCAGGATATCTATTCCAATGTGGAGAACGGATATGGCATCGTTGCGGGGGTGAATGCCGGCAGGCTTTCATTCGCAGTAGAATAGCAGCTCTATTTCTCTATCTGGTATTTGAGAATAATATCATTCAGCTTACACGACAGTTTTACGCATTCTGAAATAATGGTGTTTTCGAGTTCTGTATAGCCCGCTGATTCCAGGTGATAGATCTGCGGGTATACGGATGACATCAGCTCTTTGGCGGCAGATATCAGACCGTCCTGCAGATTAACAAGTTGTTGTTGTTCCTGCATCGCACTCTGATAGTAAGGCGATAATGGATTTAGTATTTCATCCCAATCCATGGGTATTAATTTTTCCGGTGATAGGTAATATATAAACAACAACACCGGAAAGTATTTAGTTTAACCCCTCCCGGAACTTCCTGAGGAAATATTGAATTTTATAAATATTTCCCATTTGCGTAAAGATTGTCATAAAATTTTCCCGATTTGATTAGTTCGTTACATTTCTATGACATAGATTTGCACTACTCAATTACTCCGCCGCAACTGTCAGTCCATCTCTGATATATCCTTATATCATTTTCGGCTGTCAGGTACACTTAATTTTTTCATTACTGGTAAACTGTACCGGAAAACTGCGAAGTTCCGTAAAGGGCACTGCTGTGTCAATACTGTACTTCCCGGTGTCTGGTACCCGATAACTTATTGCTAAGATCTTGCCGGAGCATGGCGGAGTAAAAATGCTTACGGTAAGCGATGGTTGGCCCCAACCCCGGGTAGGGTCAACCATTAATTTTTTCTTTCTAGCGTATTAATCAATCTTATTTATTCAAACTTATGATGAATCATATGCGGGTACGTGCAATGATCGTATCCTTTGCTGTATGCCTGTTGGCGACGATGAACGTGAATGCGCAGAAACGTATTGTATCACTGAATGGCGCTGTCACCGAGATCGTGTGCGCACTTGGATTTGAGAAATCACTGGTAGGGGTGGATGTCACCAGTACTTATCCTGCCAGCATGAAAGAGGTTACCAAAGTAGGCCACAACCGTAATATTTCCGCGGAGCCGGTGCTGGCCTTACAGCCCGACCTGATCCTCGCTACAGATAATTTTATCCAGCCTGCCGTTATTGACCAGTTCAGGAGTGTAGGTGTAAAAACCATACAGATGAAGCAGGAATTTTCCGTAGCCGGCACTAAAAAGCTGATTACAGACGTGGCTGCTGCACTGAATGTGCCTGAAAAAGGTGCAGCACTGATCAAACAGCTGGATAAAGAACAAAAGACCTTACATGTACAGGCGCACCCGAAGAAGGTATTATTCATTTATGCACGTGGCGCCGGTACTATGATGGTAGCTGGTAAAGAAACACCACTGGACAAGATCATTACCCTGGCTGGTGCTCAGAACGCTGCCAATAGTTTCAATGATTTCAAACCACTGACGCCGGAATCGCTGGTAACGGCTAATCCGGACGTGATCCTCATGTTTGATGACGGATTAAAAAGTATGGGTGGCGTAGATGGTCTGCTGAAAGTACAGGGCGTAGCCCAGACCAATGCAGGCAAACAAAAGAAAGTGATTACCATGGATGGCCAGCTGCTGACAGGATTTGGACCGCGTGTGATTCAGGCTGTACAGGAGCTTTCTGCGAAGCTGAACTAATAAAGATGAGTATCAACATAAAACGCGTCAGCAGTATCACGGTCTTAAGCATATTGCTTATCATCGTGATACTGCTGGCGACAGGTACAGGTGCGATGCACATGTCTCCGATGCAGGTGCTTGCCATGTTGTTGGAGAAAACAGGCATACACCTCCCTGTTGCCTACGAAGAGAATATGCCAGGCGTGCTCTGGATGATCCGTTTGCCCAGGGTGGTGCTGAGTGTACTGATCGGAGCAGGATTAGGACTGGCAGGGGCTGCCTTACAGGGCTTGCTGCGCAATCCCCTGGCCGATCCGGGACTGATAGGGATCAGTTCAGGTGCTTCGATGGGAGCAGTGGTGATGATCATTTTACAAAATGCATTGCCCGTTTTTCAAAGTGCACCGGCGCTGAATTTTTATGCGCTGAATCTCGCTGCATTTGCCGGAGCGATCATCACAACGTTGTTCATCTTTCGCATTGCGCGTACCGGCGGACAGGCAGTGATCTCTACATTGCTGCTGGCGGGTATTGCCGTAAGGGCATTGTGTGAATCAGTGACCGGTCTGATGACTTATCTCGCCAACAATGAACAGCTGCGTAGCATTACGTTCTGGTCATTGGGGTGTCTGGGCGGCGCTAATTGGAAAACTGTTGCCGGTATTGCACCTTTCATTCTCATTCCACTGATATTGCTGCCCCGCCTCGCGCCGGCACTGAATCTGCTGGCACTGGGAGAAAGAGAGGCGATGCACAGTGGGGTACGTGTACCAAAACTGAAAGCTTTACTGGTCATACTGGCCACGATGGCTGTGGCTGCTGGCGTAGCAGTAGCAGGTATCATCGGGTTCATCGGATTGATCGTACCACATATCGTACGGCAGTTCACCGGCCCGGACTACCGGATACTGATACCAGGTTCCGCGCTATCAGGAGCTTTGCTGCTGACAGTCGCCGACCTGTTGTGCCGTACCATCGTAGCGCCCGCTGAATTACCCGTAGGTATTATTACAGCGGTCATAGGAGCGCCTTTCTTCCTGTGGCTGATTATTAAAGAAAAAAGGACTATACTGGCATGATGTTGCGTGCAAAAGATATATCACTGTCCCTGGGAAAAGCACAGATATTGAGAGGTGTAAGCATGGATGCGAATGCCGGCGAACTCTGTGTGATCATGGGGGCCAATGGAGCGGGTAAATCAACACTGCTGAAAGTAATAGCAGGAGAGTATATGCACTATCAGGGTAGTGTGAACATTGCCGGAAATGAACTGAAAGCATTGCCGGTAGATGCACAGGCCAGAATGCGTGCCGTACTGTCACAACAGATCACATTGAATCAGCCTTTCTCTGTAACAGAAGTAGTGAATATGGGGCGCTATGTATATAACACCCATCTCTCTGCCCTGGATAAAGAGATCGTAACCTATGCACTAAAGACGATGCAGGTGTACAACCTGCGCGAAAGAACATATCCGACGCTATCAGGAGGACAGAAACAACGTGTACAGATGGCCCGGGTATTGGCGCAGCTACTGGAAGCGCCCGATCTGCAGGCCACTGACTATACCGGTAAAAAGATGCTGCTGCTCGATGAACCGGTAACAGGAATGGATATCCTGCATCAGCAGTTATCCCTGCAACTGGCTACCTCTCTCGCCGCAAGTGGCGTACTGGTAGTAGCTGTGCTGCACGACTTTCAACTGGCCGCTGCTTATGCTGATAAAATGCTGCTGCTAAAAGATGGAGGCGTATATGCACAGGGCACTGTGGAGGAAATCCTGACCGCTGCACATATTAAAGACTGTTTCGGTGTGGAAGTAGCCGTACTGGAACATCCTCAATGTCATTATCCGCTGGTGGTAACCGCCGCTGCCGACGGCCTTTTTAAATCACCTGCCGAAAAGGCAATAAATGTATTGTAATCAAATGAATGCAACTGCGACTTCTTCCTTAAAAGAGCAATGGCTGAATTTCCGTGAACAACATCCGAAAACAAGGATCCGTGATGCTGCCAGTCAGCTGCAAGTGAGCGAAGGCGAAATCGTCGCCGCCTGTACCGGAACAACCGTTAAGCACCTGAAGAATGAATTTCCCGCGCTCATGCAGGCGATGCCGGCATTAGGTAAAGTGATGGTGCTGACCCGCAATGAAAATTGTGTAATAGAACGTAAAGGCATTTTTGAAATAGTAAATACGGAGAACAAACATGTCGGCACCGTGTTGGGTAAAGACATCGATCTGCGTATGTTCTTCTCCCGCTGGAAATATGGTTTCGCAGTAGAGAACGACGAAACGATCGGCTTCAAAAAATCACTTCAGATATTTGATACACAAGGTGGCGCCATCATGAAAATATATGCAGTGGAACAGACCGATCTCAGCGCATGGGATAAGGTAGTTGCTGATTTCACTGCCGCTGAACAGGTGGCATCTATCACTGTTGCGCCAGCCCCTGCCGCAACGGTATATAATGATGCGAACGCAGATGCTGCATCTTTCCTGGAAGCATGGGCAAACTTACAGGATACACATGATTTCTTCCCATTGCTGATGAAACATAAATTATCCAGAACAGGGGCGCTTGAACTGGCGGAAGGTAAATTCTCCCGTCGCGTAAACAGCGAGTGTATAAAAACACTGCTTAACCAGGCAGCTGCAACCGGTCTGGAAATAATGGTGTTCGTGGGTAATCCGGGTAATATCGAAATTCATACGGGTCCGGTACAGAAGATCCTGGAGATTCCAAACTGGATCAATGTAATGGACGAAGACTTTAATCTGCATCTGAAAACAGACACCATTGCACAAAGCTGGGTAGTAAAAAAACCTTCTGTAGATGGTATCGTCACTTCACTGGAAGTATTTGATGCTGCCGGTGAAATGATCGCACAGTTCTTTGGTAAACGTAAGCCAGGCAATCCTGAACTGGAACCATGGAGAGCATTGGCCGCGAGTCTGTAATGCACTAACGTTTTCTATAAACCTGCAATAGTTGAAGCGCCTTCATTTACATGGAGGCGCTTTTGTTTTTCCCTAATTGACAAATCGTTTTCCTTATTTGAGCATCTATCCATCACACAACATAGTACTTTTGATGTGTGCGAAAGAGTAATTGATATTAAGATTTATTGCTGCAAACATCCATTGTTTGTCAGCTCCAAAAAGAAACTATACTATCCTCGAGAACCCTTTATCAGTGAAGTTTATCTGCTATTGCCGGCAGTGTGCACGCTGCCTGGCGATCCAGATTACGACACAAACCCTTAAACAAAAATATATGTGCGATATCAGACCATTGTGGAATAAGAATAAGGCGCAGATCAGCCATTGTGCAAATTGCCAGACCGTATATATATGGCATAATAACCTTATCCTGAATTTCACTCCTAAAGATTTTCAATTGTTTCATGAAACACTCGAACACCAGGACTTCTACGATTGCAGTATGCTGTTTCCTGATGGAGAAGAAAGAGTGATCGTGCATTCGCCATGCAGAGATATCAGCTTTACGTTTACATTGCAGGAATGGCTGGATATGAAGGAGGCGATGGGAGAGGCGATCCTGCTGCAACAGGTATATGATCTGATCCGCTAGTGTTTTTCCCTTTTGCGTAAGTCTTTTTCCTGAATAGATAAACGTGTTCGTCAAACGCATGCTTATCTTGCATGCATTATTTACTCCGCCAGATATCCGGTATTACACCATAGCTGCAATCTCCGCCCGCAGTTCGTGTAATACAAAAGCATTATTCATTTAACCGTAGGTACCAGTATGCGTCGTTGTATGGCTTTTAGCACACAACGGCAAGGGATTTTTATGCAATTTTTTTAAAGGGGTCAATGCTACTATACTTTATGAGGTCACAATTTATTGTGTTAGGTCTGTCTATTGCCTTATGCAATAGCGCATGGGCGCAATCTGCCAAACAGAAAGCGCCTGATAATGTTATTGCTGATTCGGTACGTTTACGTGACGTAGTGGTAACTGGTCAGTATACCCCACAATCCCTGAAGCAGTCTGTGTATCAGGTGAGAACGATTTCCAGTGAATATATAAAGTTGCGTGGCGCTACCAATGTGCTCGGTGTACTGGATAATCAGTTAGGCGTACGCTTTTCCAATGATGCTACCTTAGGTGAAACCGATGTGGAGATCATGGGGATGTCTGGTACAAACGTAAAGATCCTGTTAGATGGTGTTCCGTTGGTAGACAGAGGTAGTACCCGCCAGAGTCTTTCTCAGATAGATATCAATACCATCGAAAGAATAGAGATCGTTGAAGGTCCCATGTCAGTGGTCTATGGTACAGATGCACTGGCAGGTGTGATCAACATCATCACTAAAAAATATCATGGAAAAGAACAGTTGTCTGTTACTGCCCGTGTACAGGAAGAAACCGTTGGTAAAGAGTATGCCGCTTTCAAAGGAGAGGGCGTGCATAATGAGAACATTGGTATACAGTGGGGACACAAAGGCTTCTTTGCAGGAGCAGGTCTTACCAGGAATGATTTCGGTGGATGGAGTGATTCACTGACCGGTCGCCGGAAAGCCTGGAAACCGAAAGACCAGCTGATCGCCAATGGTTCTTTTGGGTATAGCAATGAAAATCTGAAAGTATGGTACCGGCTGGATTATCTCGATGAAGATATCATCAGCCGGGGCGATATTAACTATGATAACGGAAAGGCTACAGATCAGCATTACCTGACAGATCGTTTTACACATCAGGCACAGGCCGTATGGCAGGTGAATAAAGACCTGGGTATTAATGCGACGGCTTCTTATCAGAATTATAAACGTATCACGCGTACGACGATCAGGGACTTTACCAATAATACAGAGGTAATGGCAACTGATGCCGGCGCACAGGACGTGTCTGAGTTCAATACGATTTTCTTCAGGGGGACAGCGCAGTATACTTTTTCTCCTGTATTGTCTTTCCAGCCAGGTGTAGAATACCGTCGTGATGGTTCTTCCGGACAGCGTATACTGGGTACGCCTTATATCAATGACTATTCCGTATTCCTCTCTGCAGAGATCAAACCGGTACATTGGTTGAATATACGCCCGGGTGTGAGACTGAGTGAAAACTCTGTATATGATGCGCCACCGGTGATCCCTTCTATCAATACGAAATTTGCCTTGCGCAATAACCTGGATTTGCGTCTTTCCTATGCACGCGGTTTCAGAGCCCCTGCTTTAAGAGAATTGTATTTCTATTTCTTTGACGCCAGTCACTCTATCAAAGGAAACAGTGATCTGAAAGCAGAATACTCCAATAGCTTTACCGGTTCCATCAGCTGGCAGGCCATTGAAAAAGGACCGGTGCGCGTAGGTGTAACAGCCACCGGATTTTACAATGATTTTAATAACAGGATAGATATTGCAACTATCAATGGATCGGATACTTCTACTTACGTAAACATCAGCAAGTTTAAAACGACCGGTGGCACATTAAGTGGTGTAGTGAACTGGAAGGATTTACAGGTGAACGCCGGTTTCTCTTACATCGCGCGTTATAACGAGTTCTCCGATGATGCGGCCTACAATAAAGACTATCCAACACCGGAATTTACCTGGACGCCGGAAGTGAATGCCAATATCACCTACAACTTCAGAAAGATCGGTGGCGCGCTGAACTTCTCCTATAAGTTCAACGGAGAGCGCCCTGCCTATGAAGAAGTGACCACTGCCGTTCCTTCTTTTATACATGAAATAAGGACACAGTCTTTTCATCAGGCGGACTTTACCGCTACAAAGACCATTACAAAATATGTATCGGTAAATGCAGGTGTCAGAAACCTGTTTAACAATACCAATATCAACAATTCAACATTGACCAGCGGACAGGCGCATACAGCAGGTGGCATATTGCCAATGTGGTATGGACGGTCTTATTTCCTGGGATTAAGCTTCAACTGGAACAGGAACAAATAATTAATCAAATAAATACAATCAAACAAAAATGGCTATGAAATTAAGCAGACTTCTCCTCGTACTTGCTGTTGGAACCGTATTCAGTGCATGTAGTAAAGACGAGGGTCCTACCGTTGTAATACCACCTTCTGATGGTTCTCAGCTTACGCTGAACGGCGGTGGCGGCACAGGCTCCCCTAATACTGTATATGTAGATTTCAGCGCTGACTCAACTGCTACAAGAGGTCGTACCAGCTGGTCCCTCGGTTTCTATGGCGGTGCTGAATACCGTGTTATTCTCAACGGTTTCACTTCTATCAGTTCAAAGGCTTTAAATAAAACGGATATCAGTACTGTCAATATTGAAGATACTGCCGGTATCAGCCTGGCTATCGGACAGGGACAGGGTACACTGTCGATGATCGATGATGTATATGGTGATCTGACAAAAACAGCGATCGCTGAAGTGTCAGCTACTGAAGCAAACAACAAAGTATACCTGGTAAAACCAGAAACATCTTCTGCTACCGATCCGGCTACATGGTATAAGATCCGTGTTACAAGAAGTGGCAATGGTTACACTTTACAGTATGCAAAACTGAAAGAGACCACTATTAAAACAGCGAGTATCACAAAAGATAACAGCTTTAACTTTACTTTCTTCTCCCTGGAAAATGGTAACACTGTAAATATAGAACCTAAGAAAGCTGATTGGGATATCGCATGGTCTTATGCTGCTTATTACACAGCGACCATTCCTTATTTCTTCTCTGATTTCGTGGTGACCAACCAATATGCAGGTGTAACTGCAGCTAAAGTAGACAGCACCGTGATCAGCTACAACAACTTCTCTGCATCCAATATCTCTACGCTGACATTCTCTGACAAACGTGATGCGATTGGCAGCAGCTGGAGAGCTACTACCGGTGCTGGTATCTACAAAAACTTCTATTATGTGGTGAAAGATGCCAATGGTAACTACTACAAACTGAAATTCGTGAGCATGGGTCTTGCCGACGGTGGTGTAAGAGGTTATCCGGTGATCGAATATAAACTGGTACAATCAGCTAAATAGTCATGTAAATGATTTCCAGATAGCGTATAATAGCAGGAGCGCCTTCACAATTGTGAGGGCGTTTCTTTTTGATCATTGTTTTCCCGATTGCGTAAGTCATTTTCCCGTTTCGTCATTAACTTGTCAGTACTCCGTACTAATTTTACACTACTACTCCGCCCGATAATCATTTTATTATTTCCGTAACCCGTACTATCGACCCGTTCCCTACAGGCACAGGGATATTCGTACCGGCACATTAACCTATGTATATCAGAAAGGATTTCTACACTTCAATCATCTTGCTGTGTGTGGGACACCAGTGGGCTATGGCCCAGACTGACACTTCCAGGTCTAAAGACCTGCAGGGAGTGGAGGTAAAAGCTGTGCGCCTGGAAACACTGACCAGCAAAGCCGCTATGCCGGTAACGATCATCAACAGGAGGACACTGGAGATGATGGGCAGCCGCAGACTGGACGAAGTGATGCGTGAGCAGACCGGTGTGAATATCGTGAATGATATAGCAGCAGGATCGCGTGCGATCGGTATGCAGATGCAGGGCTTTAGTGCTGATTATATACTTATACTGATTGACGGGCAGCCGATGATAGGAAGAAATGCAGGGAATTTTGATCTGTCGCGTATTACCGTTTCAGATATTGAACGGATTGAAATTGTGAAAGGAGCGTCTTCCAGTCTGTTTGGTAGTGAGGCGCTGGGAGGTGTGGTAAATATTATCACCCGTCAGAAAGTAACCGCTACGCAAGGACAGGCCATTGTGCGTTATGGTTCACAGAACACACAGGATGCTACGCTGGAGGGAGAGATGCCTTTTGCAAAGGAGAAAGGGTCTGTGTCGTTGTCCGGTAATTATTACCATACAGACGGCTACAATGTGAACAGTTATCTCAGCAGGGGCGCAACAGCACCACCATATGATAGTTACAGTCTGCAGTCCCGTTTACGTTATCGTCTGAATAACACGCATCAGTTATTGTTGTCAGGCAGATGGGCTTTGCGTAACTCACAGAACGAATCTGTATATGGAAGTGGTCAGACGCAAAACAGTACCAAAGATGTATTGAGTGAGAGTGATGTGAATGCTTCTGCGGTATTGCAATGGTCGGTCAACAAACGATTCCGGTTAAACAGTCAGTATTATCTGACACGTTATAGCTCCAGTCAGGACGTCAGCACAGGTAAGCAGGTAGCCCTGAAGGCCAATGATTTTACCCAATATTTTCACCGGTTGGAAGAGCAGTTCCTGTACACCTCTTCAGAAAAGCTGTCCTTTACAGGTGGCGCAGGCGGCAATCTGGAGCGGATGAATGATATAGCGTTTCATGGTAGAAATGACCTTTGGAGCGGATATGCTTATGCGCAGGGAGACTGGAAAGTGCTTAGTAAATTAATGACGCGTATCGGTCTGAGATATGACCACAATGCTTTCTATGGCGGCCGTCTGAACCCAAGTGCCGGTCTCAGTTACAGTGTGAGTGAGCAAGTGTTGCTGAAGGCAGCTGTTGGTACCGGTTATAAGACGCCCGACTTTAAGAAACGTTACCAGGTATTTACAAATCCACAGGCAGGATACACTGTATTAGGTGTAGAGGAAGTAGCCGGTACATTGGCAGAGCTGCAGGCTGCGGGACTGATCAGTGAAATAAGGCCTGTGGCCCGGAATATCAGTGCTGCTTTACGACCAGAGACTTCTGTGTCTTATAATCTGGGGGTAAGCGTACAACCACATGCTACTGTTAAGCTGGACCTGAATGTCTTTTATAATAGTCTGCATAATTTCATCAATACTGTGCAGGTAGCTACCAGAACGAATTATCAGCCTGTTTATTCCTACATCAATCTTGACCGTTCCTATACTGCCGGAGCAGAAGCCGGCGTAGTGGTAAGTCCGCTACGGGGACTGGACATCTCTGCAGGATACCAGTTATTATATGCAAAGGACAGAGGCGTCATGGATTCTATCCGTAGTGGTAAGTATCCGTACAATAAAGTGCGGAACAGCAATACGGGAGAAACCAACACTTCCAGGGTAAGCGATTATATCGGACTGGAAAACAGGTCCAGGCACATGGCTAACCTGCGCGTATTCTATGAATATGCACCCTGGGGCATCAATGCGACCTGTCGTGTCACATACAGGAGTAAGGCGGGATATGATGATGCGAATAATAACCGCTTCCTGGACAGGTATGATACCTTCATTGCAGGCTACGCGATGTTGTATGCTTCTCTGGAAAAGAAACTATGTAAGGACCACTTATCCGTACAGATAACGGCGGATAATGTGACCAATTATACAGATATGCTGATGCCCGGACAACCCGGGCGCATCTTAATGGCCGGCTTAAAATGGCGCTTTTTTAAATAAACGAAACCATGCGATACGCAACCCTGATCTGTATGTTAGCCGCTACCTTGTTAGCTGCTTCCTGTAAAAAGGACGAAAATAAGGATACGAAAGCCAGTTATGAAGATGGCGTGAGCACCGTTGTCTACGACCTGGCTGGTGATACGGAAGCCTCTGTGGCAGATGGTGTGGAAGGAAAGGAGCGTAGGCCGTTCAAGAGCTTTTATTTCAAATTAAAGACAAAGCTGCAATCATGGGACAGCACAGGTGCAAACCGTCGGAGTGATAGCTGGGACCTGGCATTTACCGATGTGTACAATGCACTGGTATATGTGAATGATGGCAGTAATGCAAATGGTCCGGGTTACGGTGGCCCGGGTAAAGGGCTGATCATAGCGGTTGATTCTCCTTATGCAAAAATTACGACGGCGCCTTCTCCGGAAGCGATGAAAGAAAATAACCTGAAGTTTACCGGTTGGGATGGATATCCACAGGTCTACAATACGGGCTGGTACTTTTATTCATTAACGACCCATCTGGCGATTCCCATAAAGAACCGCACGTTTATCCTCATGACAGCTGAGGGTAAATATGCGAAGCTGGAACTGATCAATGTATATCAGGGTAATCCACCGGCGGTAACTGATCTCTACTGGCCTGCGCCTTATTTCACCTTCCGCTATTATGTACAGGAAGATGGTAGCAGGAACCTGAGAACGCCCTGATAAGCAATCACTTTACTAAGTACACTCACTTTATGCAAAAGATCACTCTTTTATGCATGGCCCTTGCCATGTCCATTATTGCCTGTTCGAAGGGCGACAAAAATACCCCCGAGGTACCAACCCCGGAGGATACGACAACAGTTGTCGATGTGAAAACAGGTGTATATACCCTGGTCAATCTGGCTGCGGATACGAATGCGACATCCGGGGCGGCTGCAAAGACATTCTATTATAGTCTGGAAACCCAGCGGACGGTCCCTGCATCACAGGTACAAACCTCCAACTGGGATATCGCCTTCAGTGGTACCTACAACAGTACGATCCTTATCAACAATGGTAAGGCGAAATTCTCGCCAGGTTATGGCGGGCCGGGTATCGGAGGTATCTATCTGGTGAAAGATGCCGCTATCGATGCGGAATATTATGGTGGTGCGCAGAAAGCGATGAAAGCGATCCCCCCACGTCGCCTGTTTGACAGTGCTTTTGCACATATAAAAACGATGCCGGTAAATGATGAGCAGCTGCTGACCAATGATGGCGTAGGACTGGACTATTTCGGTCCGAGTACGGACGGATGGGCTTTCTATGATTTTTATGGTTTACAGTTCCCCTCGTCTCCGGCAGACAGTGTAGCCCACGTATGCTATAGCATGCCACGAGCACTGATCATTAAAACAGCTAAAGGACATTATGTGAAAATGGTCATATACAGTATTTACAAGGGAGCGCCTGAATTACCGACCCGTTCCTATAAACCTGGTTTTGTGACGTTTAAATATGCTATTCAGAAAGATGGCACCCGCAATCTTGACCTGAAATAATCAATCTCAATATATACCTGCAATGAAGATCAAAAATCTGCTGCTGCTGGCATTGTCAGTGATCATGCTGGCGACTGCCTGTAAAAAAACGGAAACAATTGAACCGCCTGCACCTGCCAATAACAGGATACTCTCCTACAAGGTGACCAACGTGCCCGATGCTGCCGTATACGGGGCGATTGACGACGAAAATGGGACAATTACGCTCATACTGCCATATTACTATTTTCTGACGACTATACAGCCTGAAATCAGGCTTTCTGAGGGGGCTACAGTGACACCTGGTAACGGTGTGCTTATTGATGATATTACAAAAAAACTAAGTGAAGGAACAAAAGTGGCGTATGTGGTAACAGGTAAAGATGGTAGTAAGGCGACCTACAACCTGATACTGACTACCCAGCAGCCGGATATTGCGGTGGATGAACTATCCCCCGATCCTGCCAATCCACTGGTGTTGTACCATAGTGATCCCTCCACTTTTCAGTTCAACTTTTTCAGCATCACCGGAAAGAACTTTATTCCGCAACAGGAATCACTGGGTATCTTTTCTACGATCAGTTACCTGAATGAACAGGGAGCGGTGGTATATACAGCTGTCAACGGAGACAATTTTACCAACAGTATTGGTACGGCCGTGCCATCTGCGGCGCAACTACCTGCAGGTTTGTACCGTATCCGGATAACGTCTTATACCCGCTCTGCAACGATGAAGAATCCTGTAAAAGTTGAAACGCTCTAAACGTTCTGTAATCACTACATCAATTGAATGACCATGACATTTTTTAATAGAACATATTCACAGATGGTGGCTACTGTTTTGCTGGCGTGCTGGATGATAGCCGGCGCCTGTAGCAAAGAGAAGGTGGACGCCCCTTATCCCTATCATGAACTGAAGACGTTTAAAGTCGTAGCTGCAACCGGTGATACCATTCAGGCTGCTGTCGCAGATGGAAGTATCATACTGTACTGGCCTTTTGACGAGCCTGTGCCGGCAACTATCACACCATTGATCACTGTGTCGGATAAAGCTACGGTGTCACCTGCATCAGGTACTGCGATCGCTATTAAAGACAGTGTGTCTTATGTGGTGACTGCGCAGACCGGCGCTGCTGCTGCTTATAAATTACGGGTGATCGTGAATCAGCCGGAGTTGCAGATCAATAGTGGTAGCGATATGGTGGGACAGCTGGGCGCTAACCTGAGTATCGGAGGTATTACCTATCTGATACCTGATGTAAACGTAACAAGCGCTTACCTGGTGTCGGCAAAAGGAGAGGAAACCAAATGTACGATCAATGGTTTCACTGAGCTGGGCGCCAATGATTATGCGCTGGAAATGGCGACGCCTGATGTGGATACCGGTAGCTATAAGCTGAAAGTGATAAGCGCGACTAAAACGGTGACAAGTGATAAAGCTTTTGTGAAAGTGATCTATCCGCTGCCATCTGTCGTAGCGCCAACAGCGGCTATTACCGTAAAGAGAGGACAAACATTTACACTGAATGGCAGTAATATGAGAGGTATGCTGGCAGGGAGAGCCCGGCTGACCGGCGGACAGGTTTATTATGACCTGGAGCTGGCGGAGTTTGATCTGACCAGTGTGACTTATCGTATACCTGCTGATTTCCCGCTGGGAAATTATAACCTGCTGCATGCGGCATTCCGGAATTACCAGGGAGTGACGGTATATGTGCGTGCAGGAACGATCAATCCGGTTCTGATCATTACAGAATAAACGTTGTCAATGGCGGCTGCCATACCGGAAAAGAAGAGAGCCGGACACTGGTACTGTCCCGGCTCCCCGAAGATCCGGAGAACAAATATCTTATCCTTAACATTTTAAAACTCTAAAAATGAAAATCTTAGACACTGCCCCCAAATCAGCAGCCAAAACTACAAAAAATATTGCTCGTTCATTCTACGCGGTAGCGCTGGGTGCTATGGCAATATTCTCTTCCTGTCAGAAAGAGGGCAACCAGGCAACACCTGTATTGTCTGGAGCTGATGTGACCACAGCGGCTACAAGTCCGTCAACCGGTCAGACAGTATCTTTTAACTGCGATAGCACATATGGCACCGTTACACTGGATGCCAGCGGCGTGTATAACGTGGCAAACTTTTTCCAGGGAATACAGGGTACTACCGGTAATCCCCCACACATTGCACATTCAGTATATTACTACAGCCTGGCCGACAATGATGGTGGCTGCGATGGTTTTGACCTGATCTTCAGCGGTACTGCCAATGCAGATATCAGTGTTCCGACAGGTTATACTTTACAGTACACTACGACTGCTTTTGCCAGCATTACTTCTTCTACTACAGGTACATCTGTGAGCACTTTTGGTTACAACCGTATCCTGATGGCGCCGCCAACAGGTGCTACCACCCTGAACACAGCTCATCCGGGATGGTATAACTACGATGTGGTGAATCACATTGTATATCCTATTGCTGAATGGGGTGTGGAAGTAAGTCTGATCGTAACTACCAGCGCGAATGTAAAGTACAAAGTACAGTTACAGGACCTGTATTCAAACGGTACGCCTAATGCAACGGTACAGGCTAATAACTTCCCGTTCTTTAAATTCCGTTACAAGAGACTTAACTAATCAGTTTTTTACATTTTATCAGGTCAGCCGCCCTGACAAAAAAGAAAGGCGCATCATGAGCATGATGCGCCTTTTTAATTATATACATGCAGATAAGCCAGGCTTATAATGCAGTTTTTACAGTCTTGATGATTCTCGCTGCAACCTTGTAAGGATCTGCTGCGGAGTTTGGACGTCTGTCTTCCAGGTAACCTTTCCAGCCTCTTTCTACAGTAGCTACAGGGATACGGATGGAAGCACCACGGTCAGATACGCCGTAGCTGAAATCGTGGATAGACGCAGTTTCGTGCAGACCTGTCAGACGCAGGTGGTTGTCAGCACCGTATACATCGATGTGCTCAGGTACTACAGGACGGAAAGCTTCACATACTTTGTCATACACCGCTTTATCACCAGCAGTTCTCAGCAGGGTGTTAGAGAAGTTAGCGTGCATACCGGAACCGTTCCAGTCCAGGGTACCTAATGGTTTACAATGCCAGTTGATGGAAACACCGTATTTCTCACCGATCCTTTCCAGTAAGTAACGAGCGATCCAGATCTGGTCACCAGCTTCTTTCGCGCCTTTTGCGAAGATCTGGAATTCCCACTGACCAGCAGCTACTTCCGCGTTGATACCTTCTACGTTCAGACCAGCTTCGATACAAACGTCCAGGTGTTCTTCAACGATATCACGACCGAAGGCGTTATTGGTACCTACAGAGCAGTAGTACTGACCCTGAGGGTTTGGAAATCCATTGTCAGGGAAGCCTAAAGGCTTATTGTTATTTGGGTTCCACAGGAAGTATTCCTGTTCGAAACCAAACCAGAAATCATTATCATCATCTTCAATGGTAGCACGGCCGTTGGTCGCGTGTGGTTTACCGCTTGCTTCCAGTACTTCACACATTACCAGGTAAGCATTCTTTCTCTGAGGATCCTTTACAAAGAAAACTGGTTTCAGCAGACAGTCAGAAGAACCACCTGGCGCCTGTTTAGTAGAAGAACCGTCAAAGCTCCACATTGGAAGATCTTCCAGTTTACCACTGAATTCTTTTTCGATTTTGGTTTTACTTCTCAGGCTTTGGGTTGGTTGATAACCATCCAGCCAGATGTACTCAAATTTTACCATTGGACTAATTGATATTTAATTATTTGTGCACTCCTGCATGCGATCGTTTTGGCATTGTGGTGACTTATCCCCCTATACACTTCCTTTTGTACAGTTTGGTCGATTCGCTATGCAAAGAAAGTTATTAATGTTGTTTTTGTCAACCGGTTATCCGATTTTATACCTTCCTCTTACTTTGGAATAGGATGATTTAATGCAAAAATGGTTAAAAAATTGATATGGTGGGTAGTATTATATCATATAGTTTTTATTGTAATGTCTTTGAAGCTGTGCTATTGTGACTCTGTATTTTTTTCGTAATTTCATCGGACTGTACTATTCTATAGGTCAACTTAAAACCACTTTGGTGAAAAAAAGCAATTCCCTAATCCAGCTACTGTTTTTGTCCAGTTTATTGTTTGCCTGCAAAAAAGACAAACAATCAGAGCCGCCTCCTACGCCTGCTGAAGGTTCAAGAGAGCAGCTGACACTGGACTCCATCTATCTTTATGCCCAGCAGGTCTACCTCTGGTACGATGCGCTCCCGGCATACGATGTTTTTAATCCCAGGCAATACGCAACCGGCGGTAATCTGCTGGAGAACTACCAGCGGGAGCTATATGCCCTTACACAGATAAAGATCAATGCTACAACAGGAGAGGCTTTTGAATATTCCGGCACACCCGGGCACCCCAAATATTCTTTTATCACTGAAGAAAGCCTCGATGGAGGTAGGCAGGGAACAGTTGACCTGAATGACAAAGGAGATGATCTTGGTATTGGTCTTTCTGCTAATGGAAATACCGACGTACGTATCCGTATAGTACACCCTTCTTCAGCTGCCGCCAATGCAGGACTGACCCGTGGTATGAAAGTGACTGCCCTTAACGGTACGCCTGTTACTGTGAATTCAGGCGCTTTCATTGAATCGGCCCTGGCACAGGGGACCGTGTCCATCACAATACAAAAGGACAATGGTACGACCAGCACGGTAAACCTTACCCGTAAAAACTACACTACTACTGCTGTATTGAAAACAGCCATACTGGATGCGGGTGCGCAGAAGGTAGGTTATATCGCTTACAGCCGTTTCTCTAATTATAATACAACAAAAGCAGCACTGGACCAGGCATTCAGCCAGTTCACCGGCGCCGGGATCACTGCGCTTGTAGTGGACCTGCGTTATAACGGAGGTGGTTATACACAGACTGCTGAGTATATGGTGAATCAGATCGCACCTTCCTCTCTGAACGGAAAGGTGATGTACACAGAGTACTTCAATACCCTGTTGCAGAACGGCCAGGCGCCTATTCTGAAACAACAGCTGTATCGTAATGCCGCCGGAGAGACAGTGATGTGGAACGGTCACCTGGCCACCTATGCAGATCTGGACTATTCTGTTGCAGGTAATACCTTCAAGTTTGACAATATCGGTGCACTGAATTCCGTAAAACAAGCTGTTTTCATTGTGAGTGGTAGTACTGCTTCTGCCAGCGAACTGGTAATTAACAGCCTGAAACCATATATGCCGGTGAAACTGGTGGGTCAGACCACTTATGGAAAACCTGTTGGTTTCTTTGGTTTGCGTATCGATAAATACACTGTCTACTTGTCGAATTTCTCTATGAAGAACGCAGACGGATTTGGCGACTATTTCCATGGTATGGACGTAGATATTCCCTCTTCCGATGACGTTACGCACGATTTCGGCGATCCGAACGAAATGTGTCTGATGTCAGCGCTGAACTACATAGAAGGTCATCCTGCAGGCCGTATAGGGGCTATTAAACCGGTCGTACACATGGGGCCGGCGTCTTTTAACGGTATGATCGAAACCAGGTTGAAACTGCATTGATATTTCCTTATATCGTAATGTTTTTTCCCGATTTGATCAATGTATCAGGATTGCTGCGGCTACCTTTACAACAGCTTCCTAATTAAAAGTGCTGTTTGTTTACTCCAAAAGCAGACTTCTTTAGCAGAACATAAGTTTCTTTAACATTAATAAGTCCTTAATGGTCTCGTCTCCTTAAACCTGGAGACGAGACCCAAGGCACAATTCCCCAACTTCGCTGCGTGTTTTGCAAGTTTATTTAAGTAATTTTAGCCGTTAAATGAAAACTGGATGATCAAAAAGGTGCTACGTAGCAGGAAATGTATACTTGTTGCAGATGACGACGCAGACGATAGGGAACTGATAAAGGTGGCCTTTGAAGAGAGTGGGGCAGACACTGAACTGCGTTTTGTCGAGAATGGAGAAGAACTGATGTTTTATCTTAACAGGCAGGGTAAATATGCTGATGAGGAAAAGTACCCATTCCCCAGCATTATATTGCTTGACCTGAACATGCCGCGTAAAGACGGTCGTGAAGCATTGCGTGAAATAAAGGAGCACGCCAGCCTGAAATGGTTGCCGATCATTATCCTGACCACCTCCACAGAGGCAAAGGATATCTCGAAATGTTATGAGCTGGGCGTGAACAGTTATACCATTAAACCAGCTAACTTTTCAGACCTGGTAGCGTTTACCCGCATGCTGCATACCTATTGGTTTACAGTTGTTCAGCTACCGTAGAAATCTTTCCACACAGACTACACACATATTCACCGTACTTTTAACTACTCTCGACAACTTAATAACTGAGTATAATAATGATCGAACTGTTAAGGGAACGTACGGGGAAACAACATCAGGAACTTGAGCGTGTACTGATTCCCAGCATAAAAGCTGTCAATACGCCTGACGCGTATATCAAGCTGTTACAACTTTTTTATGGTTACTATTATCCGCTGGAGCAGCATATTGCTGCACATATGGATATCTCCTTTCCAGGAGGTTTTGAGCGGAGAAGAAAAGCATCCCTGCTACTGGACGATATAGCCGCTATCAGCGGCGTGCCTGCCACTACACCACCTTGTTGCACAGATATACCAGCGATAACAGATAACGCACAGGCACTGGGCGCTATGTATGTTTTAGAGGGTTCCACACTGGGCGGACAAGTTATTTGTCAGATACTGATGCGGAATCTGGCCGCTCCCGAATTGCCCAAAGCACTTTCATTCTTTAATGGTTACGGCGCCGATACCCAGTCTTATTGGGACACTTTCGTACACTATTTGCAAGGTTATCATGGTGATGAAACCCAGCAACAAAGAATGCTGGAAGCGGCAGCAGCCACTTTTGAGCACTTTAGGCTGTGGGCGCTCCAGCAACAGGGACAGTAATCATCTTTCAATAACCCATTCAGACCCGTCATATGCAGAAAAGGAATTTTGATTCCACTTTTTGTGGAAGTGTGCCCCTTCATCAGATTAACCTGATACAACCCTATGGCATGCTGCTGGTGATCCGCCAGGCAGATTATAAGATCGTACAGGTCAGTGAAAATATCGTCGTTGCCGTTGGCCGGCAAGCGCCGGAAATAGTCGATACCCTGTTATCAGATTACATCCCGGCCAGCCAGATGAAGGGACTACAGCGTAAACTGGAGGAAGGTCTGGTGAATAAACTGCCCTTTACCCTGACCATTACAGGGGAGGATGGCCCTAAAGATTATCTGGCCATCACACACCTGTCAGGGGAAGCTTTGATACTTGAAATAGAAGAACTTGGCCAGGCCGGCGAAGACAATTCATTCATCAATATTTATCAGCAGCTGAAATACGCGATGGCCGCGATCAATGCAGCGCCGTCTATTCAGACTGCCTGTGAAACAGCTGCCAGACAACTGAAAGCCTTGTCCGGATACGATAAGGTAATGGTATACCAGTTTGATAAAGACTGGAATGGCACTGTGATCGCTGAAGAACAGGAACCTGGTATGGAGTCATATCTGGGTCTCACCTTCCCTGCATCTGACATCCCTCGTCAGGCAAGGGCAATGTACCTGGATAATCCTTACCGCATGATCCCCAACAGGGAATATGTGCCTGTAAGCCTCTATCCGGTTATCAATCCGCTGACCAACGCTTTTACAGACCTCTCGGGATGTAACCTGCGCAGCGTTCCTGCCGTACACCTGGAATACATGAAGAACATGGAGATCATGACCTCCATGTCCTGCCGTATTCTGAAAGACGGTCAGTTATGGGGACTGTTCTCCTGCCATCATCGTACGGCATATCAGTTGCCTTATGAAGGCCGGGCGCTGTTTGAACTGCTGTCAGATATTATTGCCGCACGTATCCAGTCGCTTTATTATAAAGAACAAAGTGATGAATACACGAAATTACATGATGTACATACCCGTCTTGTGGAACAGGTATTTACCGGTAGTGATCTGACGCAGGGGTTACTGGGCCGTGAAACCAATGTTTTACAGTTGCTCAATGCCTCCGGCGCTGCGATGATGCATAACAGACGTCTGGAGACTATTGGTAGAGTGCCTGATAAAAATGAACTGAAAGACCTGTTCCTCTGGTTGCAGAGTACTTCCGCTTCCAGTCAGGTATTCCAGGAACTGAACCTGCCGGGAACGTATGAACCATCTATACAGTATGCGGAAATTGCCAGTGGTATATTGGTCATTCCTATCCAGCCCAATAAGGGAGAGTTCCTGGTAGTCTTCCGCCCGGAAGTTGTCCAGCAGGTAAACTGGGGAGGAAATCCCAATGAGGCAATACGTTTCGAAAAAGATAATATACAATACCACCCCCGCAATTCGTTTAGTATCTGGCAGCAGACGGTCCGTAATACAGCCCTTTCCTGGAAACAGACAGAAATCCAGATGGCCGGTTTGCTCCGTAACTTTATCCTCGAGTCCATTGTTAAAAACCTGGATTGATGGTAATGCCAGATGAATTGGTATGAAAATGGTTATTTCGTAAATATTGAATGAAGAAAGCGAACTACATAGTAGCGATAGGAGCCTCAGCAGGTGGACTTGAAGCCATCCATGAATTCTTTGATAATATGCCGGAATACGGCAACCTGTCATTTGTCATTATTCAGCACCTGTCTCCTGATTATAAAAGTCTGCTGGTGGAACTGGTTTCCAAGCACACGAACATGACAGTGAGAGAGGTGGAAGAAGATATGGGTGTGGAGAATGACTGTGTATACGTCATTCCCAACAATAAAGAGATTATCGTTGAGCAGGGCCGTCTCAGACTGGTGCAGAAACCAACTGAGAAAGCCCCCAATACTGCTATTGATACCTTTCTTTTTTCCCTTGCAAAAGATAAAGGCCGTCAGGCTATCTGTATCATTCTCTCCGGTACGGGGACAGATGGCACCAAAGGTGCTGCCGCTATCAAGAAAGCGGGTGGCATGGTCATGGTACAGGACCCTGAGACCGCCAAGTTTGACGGAATGCCACGTAGTGTGATCGGTTCTGAGAACATGGATTATATCCTGGCCCCTGAATTTATGCCGGGAGAGATATATAATTATATCCAGGATATGCCGGTGCAGGTCTTCAACGGGAAGATCGATGAAGAATTACTGGCGGAAGTATTTCAGCTGGTGAGAGAACATAGCGGACAGGATTTTCACCATTACAAACCGCCTACCATTACCCGCCGTATCGCGAAGCGAATGGCGCAGTTCAATATAAAATCACTCGAAGAATACCTGCAATTGCTGCGGTCAAGCGAAGAGGAAAGTAAGGCGCTCGCCAAGGATTTCCTGATCGGTGTCACCCGCTTTTTCAGGGATAAAACCGCTTTCGATATACTGAAAGAACAGGTGATCAGTAAGCTGATAGACGAGAAGGAAGAAGGCGCCATTCTGAAAGTATGGGTCACTGCGTGTAGTACCGGGGAAGAAGCCTACTCGCTGGCCATATTGCTGGACCAGTGTCTGCAGGAAAAGAACAAATGGCTCGACGTAAAGATATTTGCTACTGATATTGATAGTAATGCGGTCGAATTCGCCGCCAAAGGTACTTATCCTGCTTCCGTGGTGAAAGAAGTAGAACCTTCCGTCCTGAAGAAATACTTCATAAAAGAAGACAAGAAATACCAGATCGCGCCAAGGCTGCGTAAGCAGATCGTATTTGCGCGTCACAATATTTTAAAGGACCCTCCCTTTATAAAAAATGATCTCGTAACATGTCGCAACATGCTCATTTATATGGAGAACGTGTTGCAAAAACAGGTGCTTTCCTCTTTGCATTTCGCCCTGAATACCGGAGGCATCCTCTTCCTGGGACCTAGTGAATCAGCTTCGCTGATACGCGGCGGACTGGAAGAACTGAGCCAGAAATGGAAGATCTACCGCAAGACAGACAGCTCCCGCTCTCCTTTACCGGATAATCTTTACAGTCCGCTGGAATATATCCGGCAGAACCGTGAAGTGCGTACGAATGGGACCAGCCGTGTCACCTCCGATAAGAAAAGTTCTAATCTACTGGAAGATTTCAGGGAAGTGATGGCAGAAGATTTCGGCTATGCGGCAGTGTATATCGATAAGGCATACGAGATCCATGAAGCATTGGGGAATTATAAAAAATTCCTTTCCCTGCCCGAGAAGCGACTGAACCTGAACCTGCTGAAGATGGTGCCCGGCGACCTTTCCATGGCGCTCAATATCGCTTTGAGACAGGCCTGGACCACCGAGAAGAAGTCGATGGTGAAAGGTGTCAAGGTGACTACACCGGAAGGCCTGCGGTTGGTGAATATCATGATCAAACCTGGTACTGGTAATATGCAGTATACCATGGTGGTGTTCAATGAAGATGTGGAAAAAGCAAGCGTGTCTGCAGATACGCCTGATACGCATGCACAACCGGCAGATATAAAAGAACATATTATGTCTCTGGAAGCGGAATTGGGCGAGACCCGCACCAACCTCCAGATGGCGATCGAGGGATTGGAAACCTCTAATGAGGAATTACAATCCAGTAACGAAGAACTTCTCTCTGCCAATGAGGAACTGCAATCCAGTAACGAGGAACTGCAATCTCTCAATGAAGAGTTACATACGCTCAACACAGAGCATCAGCTCAAGATCAAGGAACTGGTGGAACTGAATGATGATATGGATAACTATTTCCGAAGTACGGACATCGGACAGGTGTTTGTAGATAGTCATCTGCGTATCCGTAAGTTCAATCAGGCCGCCATAAAAATGATCAACCTGATCCCTTCTGATGTAGGCCGTCCTATCAATCATATCTCTACCAATATCCAGCAGGATAGTATGATAGAGGATATTCATACGGTGATCAGGACCAGGCGTATCGTGGAGAAAGAGATGGTGCTGAGTAATGGTAATATGCACCTGATGAAAATTCTGCCCTATATCCGGCAGGATAAACAGACGGACGGTGTGGTGATCACTTTTGTGGATATCACCATGATCAAGGAACTGGATATGCTGTTGAAGGGCGTATTCAATGCCAGCACCAATGTCATCCTCGCATTCAAACCGGTCAGGAATGATGTGGGCGTTATCACTGACTTCCGTCTGGTGGCGGCTAACAGTGAAGGGTTGCGCTTCCTGGGTAAAGAGGTGACTTCTCAGAAACATCCTTCCATGAAACAGACCATGTCACAACTGCTGGAGCACGGACTGTTTGAAAAATACAGGCAGATCGTTGAACAGGAAGTGGTTTTACATACCGAGTTCCACCTGGAACGTAAACAGCAGGAATATTGGTATGAGCTGACTGGTGTAAAAACACAGGATGGCAATATGGTGATCACCTGTGCGGATGTGACAGAAAAGAAAGATGCGGAAGACCGCTTACGCAGGAACTATAATGAACTGGTACAGGCCAGGGAAAGTCTGCGTAACCTCAATTTCGATCTGGAATATAAAGTACAGGAAAGAACACGTGAACTGACCATTAGTGAAGAACGTTTCCGGTTGGTATCCAAAGCAACGAATGACACCATCTGGGATTGGAATCTCACGAATAGCAAAGTATGGTGGAGCGATACTTTTTATTCCAGTTATGGATATGATCTGGAAGGAACAGATGAGCGTAGTTTCTGGATAGAAAATATTCATCCGGAAGATAAAGACAGGGTGTTGAAAAGTATTTCAAAAGCCATCAATACCAAACAAAATCAATGGACGGAAGGGTATAGACTCAGGCGGGCCGACGGCACGTTTGCTTATGTACTGGACCGGGGCTATCTGTTACTTGATGAATATAACACGCCCTATCGTATGCTGGGGTCCATGATGGATGTCACTGATCTGCGTCAGGCAGAAGAACAGGTGATTGCCAATAAGCAAGAAAAGCTTTTCCTGGCAGAAGCCATGCCGTTGATCCTCTGGACCTCGGAGGCAGATGGTCGCATCAATTTTGTGAATGAACAGTTTATAACATATACGGGCAAAACACTGGAAGTACTGCAACATGATCAGTGGGAAAGTATTATCCATCCGGATGATATTAGTAGTCTGAGATCCAGGTGGCATGATGCCGTAAAGGATAAACTTGATTTTTCCATTGAGATGCGTATCCGCAGACAGGATGGACAATATCATTGGTTCCTGCACAGGACCAGGGTGCAGCGGGATATGGAAGGACGTTCGAGTGTACTTGTGGGGACCAGCACTGATATCCACGAGCAGAAAATGGCTGCTGAGATCATGGAACAACGTGTGGAAGAACGTACGCTTGCGTTAAAGCGGGCCAATGAAGACCTGGAATCCAGCAATGCCGAATTACAACAATATGCCTTTGTGGCCTCTCATGACCTGAAAGAACCGCTCCGGAAGATCCATATGTTTGGTAACATGTTGAAGGACAGGTATCAACATACAATGGAGGATAAGGCGCGCGACTATCTGAGCCGTATTATTGGCTCTTCGGCACGTATGGCCAGTCTGATAGACGATCTGCTGCGCTTCTCCCGTTTGTCACAGGTCAGCTTCTTTGAACAGGCAGATCTGAAAGTGATCATCAATGAGATACTTTCTGATCTTGAGATACTTATACAGGAAAAGAACGCTAAAGTAAGCGTATCACCGATGCCGGTGATAGAGGCCGTACCTGGTCAGTTACGTCAGGTGTTCCAGAACCTGTTAAGCAATGCCTTTAAATTCTCCCGCAAAGATATTCAGCCGGTTATCAGCATTACAGCTACCCGCTTAAAAGAGAAAAAGTTTGATAGTCCGCAGGAAACGGACGGACCTTTTGTATGTATCTCTATCACAGACAATGGGATAGGGTTTGATGAAAAATACCTGGACAAAATATTTGTGCTCTTTCAGCGTTTGCATACGAAAGACAAATATGAAGGGACCGGTATCGGACTGGCGGTCACCCGCAAGATCATTGATAAGCATAATGGCCTGATCACTGCACATAGCCGTGAAAAAGAAGGCGCTACGTTTAACATTATCCTGCCTGTGAAACAAGACCAGCGTGCCGGTTAGGGACATTCATCATAAAAAAATATATATAAAAGGAATAGTCGTAAATTGGGCGGCTATTTCAAACTAATACCTAGCCATGACAAAAAGAGTATTATCCGTATTATGCGGCATTGTCGCTTTCTCATCTGCTTTCGCTCAAAACAAGAACCTTGTAGGTGTAGCATCTTTCAAAAGTAGTGGAAGGACTGAATACGTAACGGCTATACAGGATGCTGTATACGATGCTACGTTGAAAGTGAGAGGTTTTTCTTTGATGGGAAAAGACAAGCTGGAACAAATTAAGACAGGAGTAGGACAGGCAGATCAGGACGCAGGCGCTATTGCACAGGCGAAATCACTGGGTGCTCAGTATATTGTGACCGGTAACATATTGAAAGCCAACGTAGAAACAAAACCATCCGATCTCCCTCTGGGAATTACCAATACCACCACCGCCGAACTGTTATTTGATGTTGCCGTTGTTGACGTCAATAGTGGCGAGGAAGTGGCTTCCACCAGATTTACGGCCGCTACTAAAGGCAAACATGCCTTTGAAGATGCCATGAAGGAACTGACGCCTGGTATCGACAAATTTATCCGTGAGAACCTGAAGAATGCAGTTTCTATTGCACAGATAGAGGAAAAAAACAGCATTGGTGAAGCTATCCGCGTACTGATCGTAGCTGGTAGCCTGGCAGGTCTGAAAGAACACGATGAATTCCGTGTATACGAAATAACTGATATTACCGTAGACGGCAAGAAAATGCACAGGAAGAAAACCCTGGGTAAAATTGCGGTAGCAAAAGTGGAGGACGAGAACTTCTCCGTTTGCCTGGTAAAAGAAGGCGGCGCCGATATCGCTAAGAAAGTGGAAGCGGGTGCAAAGATCAAATGTGAGATCGTTAACGAATAAACTGATTCGTTCTTAAAATACTAAGGGCTGCAGGATTATAGATCCGCAGCCCTTTTTTGTTGACCGTTGCTTATCATTGTTCGCTATTCTGACAGCTCATCGATATCTTCTTTTACCACCTGTTTTACCGCCCTGTTCCGCTCAACCCACCAATACAACGGAGGTATCAATAAAGGGGCGAAAAGCAATGTACTTGTCAATCCGCCTATGATCACCGTGGCCAGTGGTCGCTGTACATCTGAACCAATGCCTGAGGAAGTAGCTGCCGGAATAAGACCTGCAATGGCTACGATCAGGATGGACAACAATGCGCTCAGCTGCTCCCTGGCGCCCAGTAAAACACTTTGCTGTAATGTCTGTTCCGGCTTTATCCTTAGCCGGTTAAAGGCAGATACCAGCAGTACGCCCGCCATCACAGAAATACCAAATATGCTTACAAAACCTACACCTGCCGATACGTTGAAGTGATATCCCCTTATGAACAGGGCCACTATACCTCCCGCCAGCGCAAAGAAAAGACAGCTGACCGTTACAAAGGTTTGCGGCATGTTTCTGAACAGGATAAACAATACCAGGAACACCATGATGATGGTCATCGGGATGGTCAGTGACAATTGTTTACCTGCCCGTTCCAGGTTCTCGTATTGTCCGCCATAGACAATGGAATATCCTTTGGGAATGAATAATTGTTTATTGATCTTATCCCCGATCTCTTTTACAAAACCACCCTGGTCGCGACCACGGATATTGGTACGTACGGTGACCATCCTTTTGTTGTTGTACCGGTAGATGTTCGTTTGTCCCTGTACATAAGAGATATCCGCCAGTTGATTCATCGGGATCAGCGCTCCCGTGGCAGAAGGTACCTGTAAGGTCTTGACAGATTCTATCGTATTACGTTCTCCCGGGAGGTAACGGATCACCACATCATAACGTTTGGTGCCATCGTAGAGCGTAGAGATGGCTTTACCGCCAATGGCCGCTTCGATCATGCTTTGTATATCCGCGACATTGATACCGAAACGGGCGGCGTTCTCTCTGTTGATGTTGATGGCGATCTGTTCTGAAGGCCCTTCCTGTTCGATATTCACTGATTCCGAACCTTTCATGTTTTTCACCAGATTGGCGATCGTATCCGCTTTTGCCCTCATCATGGTAAGATCATCGCCTACAATTGAAATGGCCAGATCGGCAGCACTACCGGTTACGATCTCCATTACCTGGTCAATGATCGGCTGACCAGAGGAAAACTTCACGGAAGGCATCGCTTTCTCCAGGTCATGCCGGATGTTGGTCACCAGTGTCTTTTTGGAAATGGTATCACTCCAGAGTTTGTAATCCTTCAGGCCTACCAGTATCTCATTACGGTTGGATGGGAATGGGTCCGTACCATCGTCATTACGGCCTGCCTGGGTGATCACAAAAGATATCTGTGGATACTTCGCGATCACTTCCCTGATCTTCGGAGAATATTTTGCATTCTCCTGTATAGTGATACCAGCCGGGAAGTTGCCACGCAGGAAGATCGATCCTTCATCCAGTTCCGGCAGGAATTCCGACCCCAGACTACCGCCCAGCATCACCAGCAGTATCACGATCGTAAAACCGCCTAAAACGGTCGCTTTAGGCCATTTCATGACGCGTGTGAGTACGCGGGAGTATTGATCGGACAGAAAGTCCAGCACAACGTTCCTGTGTGCCTTCATGGGCTTGTCTGTATTGCTGAACGCTTTTTTAAATGCAAATGAGATCAGTACCGGTATCAGTGTCAATGCGGCCAGCATGGAGCCTATTACTGCGAATGCCAGCGTCAGCGCCATCGGAGAGAAGAGTTTACCTTCCACCCTTGTCATCAGCAGAATAGGCATATAAGCCAGGATGATGATGGTGACAGAGAAGAAGATCTCACGACCTACTTCCTGTGAAGAACGTAGGGTGAGGGCAATAATGCCTTTCTTCTTTTCTTCCGGTGTGGCAGTGCGGTACGTTCGTATCAGGTGCTCTGCCATGACACAGGCCCCATCCACGATAATACCAAAGTCAATGGCGCCGAGTGACAATAAGTTAGCCGGTATACCCGTAAGCCGCATCAGTATAAAGGCAAACAGTAAGGAGAATGGAATGGTCAGCGCCACTACCAGTGCGCTACGCAGACTCCCCAGGAAGAAGATCAGAATGATCACTACGATAGACACTCCTTCCAGCAGGGTATGCCCTACTGTTTCCAGAGAATGATCGATCAGGAAACTACGGTCATATAAAGTGCGGAGATGCACACCTTTAGGCAGTTCGTTCTGTTCCAGGTCCTGCATGCGTTCTTTCAGCGCCTTCAATACCTCGCTTGGGTTCTCATATCTGCGCAGCAGAATGATCCCTTCCACGCCATTGCTGACATTGGTCTTAGTGGCATTGATCGTATATCCCATCACACCACTGGGTGGCGGAGGCGCTACTTCTACGGTGGCTACATCACGGAGGTAGACAGGCATACCGTTCGCCGCTTTCAGCACGATATTCTGAATGTCCTGTTCTGTTTTTACAGCCCCTAAACCACGTACGGCAAATCCCTGTTCCCCACGGTTGATGATGTTACCGCCTGTGTTCTGATTATTCTTCTGCACAGCATCTATCACGTCCTGCATGGTCAGGTCAAACTTGCGTAGTTTATCCGGCGCTGTCAGAATATGGAATTGCTTGAGTGGGCCGCCGAAGGTGGTAATATCAGCGATACCCGGTACCTGCAGCAGATTAGGTTTGATGACCCAATCCTGCAGATCGCGTATTTCTGTCGGCGTATATTCAGGTGGCGCTTCTACCACATAACGTAATATCTCGCCTACCGCTGTTGTCAATGGCGCTAACTCAGGCGCTACGCCATCCGGTAGTTCTGCTGTGGCGAGCCGTTCGTTTACCTGCTGTCGGGCGAAGTAGTCGTCCGTGCCATCGGTAAAGGTCAGCTGTACAACGCTCAGACCGAAGATCGTACGACTTCTGCGATCAAGTACGTTTGGCGTATTCTGTAAAGCTCTTTCTATGGGAATGGTGACCTGCTGTTCCACTTCTTCTGCCGCACGACCAGGATATTGCGCCACGATGATAACGTTAGTATCAGCAATGTCAGGATAGGCTTCTATTTTCAGTTGGGTAAAACACCAGTAACCGATGCCCATCAGGCCCAGTCCCATCAGGATGATCACCCATCTGTTCTTAAGAGAGAATATTAAAAGATTGCGAATCATTGTCTGTGTATTTCAATCATTCATTACATATGGAACCGGTCTACTTTGCTGATGACGATAAAGCCGCTGCTGACACGTTTGCGTAAAGCGGTCAGTGTGTCTGTTACTTTTTCGTCTTCATCGATGAAGGTGATCAGCATGGGTGGTTCGTCAAAACTGAAAAGACTGTCCGGCCGTTTCAGCTGATGATGTTCTCCGAAACCGATCACACCTCTGAAGGCGGTTGCCCCGGCAACGTTCTGTTTCAGCAGGAACTGCATGATGAATTCGTATAATGGTTGTGTGCCGAACACCTCGTCTTTGTCTATGAATATCTGCGCCTGTAGCATGGGGTGATATTGTTAATATTGATGTGTATAATAGGCTTATTGGTTAATAACCGAAGCTCAGCCCTTTCAGTTGCATGACGCCTTTTACAACTACGCTTTCGCCGTTCTGTAAGCCGCTGTATACAGCGATGCGATCGCCGATCTGTTGTCCGGTGCGTATCTCTCTTCTGGTAAATGTATTGGGTGCTGTACGCACAAATACATAGTTCTGTCCTTCAGAGGTTACCAGTGCGTCCCTGTTGATGTTAATACCTTTATTGTCGCCGTGCACCTGGAATGTCACTGTTGCAAACATGCCCGCACGAATGTCCGTATCGGGTGTATTCAGTCGTATACGCAGTTTGATCATGCGTGTCACATCATCTATCACATCTGCAATGTCTTCCACCTTTGCATCATACGCATTGTTGGGAAATGAAGACAGTACGACGGTACAGGGGGCGCCTTTTTTTACATTGTTCAGCTGATTTTCCGGAATATCACAGATGATATAAGCTGATCCCGGACTGGTGCTGCGTAATGCTTCCGGATCGAAGCCTGCTGCTTTCAGTCCTGATTCATGTTCTATCAGCTGTGTCCTTTCATTGGCCAGATTGGTCTGTTCCATAGAAAGATTGGACTTCGCTTCCAGTATATCTTTACCACTGGCGGCGCCATGATCATAAAGGTCCTGTGTACGGTCCAGCTCTATTTTACGTTGTGTGATATTGATCTGCTGTATATGATTAATATTGATCTTATGCTGTATGAGTTGTGAATAATCACTGTTCAGTCCCGGATCGTCAAAGAGTACGATATTCTGTCCGCCTTCGTCTCCGCGCACAACTGTTGCTGCCACTTTACCAGGTGCATGTAAGGTGCCGCTGAGCACAGAATCGCCTACAGATTCTACTGAGAAAAAGCTGGTGGAAGCGCTGTCCGGGAATGTGATCTGTTGTCCGTTATTGGTGACAACAGGCGCCGGATCGTCTGTGGCAACTGGCTGTGGTGTTTTGTGTTTGCATCCTGCCAGCAGAAGGGCAGCTGCAAGGAAATATCGGGTGATGCGTTGCATATTATAATTGGTTTATGAGGCCCGTAGCAAATAATAATTGTATATAACTCTGATAGTATGCTTGTAAGGAATCATAGTACAGCAGGCGTGTATCGTACCAGTTGCGTTGTGCATCGAGGAAGTCGATAATACTGGTGCCTCCGCGCAGGTAGGCGTATTTCACATTGTCCAGTATCTGCTGCGACTGATGCAGGATGCCGCTGTATTTATCGATATTTTTCTGTTGTAGTTGATAGGTATTATAGGCAGTCACTACTTCTGTCTGTGCCTGTCGCTGTGTGGCCGATAATTCCTGTTGCGCCTGTTGCTGTTGTATATGTGCTTTTTTGATCTCACCCTGATTCCTGTTAAAGAAAGGAAGATCGATGGAGCCGTAAAATCCGATGTAGGGAACGGAGTTCTGCGGGTTGTAGATCACACCCAGTTCGGGTTGCGGTACGGCCAGGGCTCGCTGATATTTAGCATTGCTGGCCCGTTCATCGATGGTGTTTTTTGCCAGTATCACATCGGAACGGCTATCCATGGTCTGGGCAATGAGACTATCCAGTGTAACAGATGGTACGAATGTCAGTATCTCGTTACTGGTATCGATCTCCATGGGAATGGTATTACCCGTGAGCAGCTGCAGGGTATGCAGTTCATTCTGATAATCCTGGGTAAATACGCTCAGCTGAAGATCATATTGTGATAGCAGGACTTTTGTCCGTGTCAGATCGGTCTGTGAGATGACCTGGTCTTTATACCGCAGTTCATTGATCTTTACGAGTGTATCGAGATTGGTCCTGCTTTCGTTGAGCAGCGCCAGTCTTTTTTTCAGCACCCAGCAGTTTATCCAGCTGGAGCCTACGTTCAGGGAGAGGTTACGTACATCTTCCTGGTAGGTATTATTGGCGAGGGTCACGTCTTTATCAGCAGTTTCTATTTTGTACTTGCGCTGATTGGGCCATTGTATCGGCTTGGTGACCTGGTACCATACCTGTCTGTTCTGATTGGAACCCCATCTTGTGCCGGGTGCAAAATGGTCACTACTGACCAGTTGCATGGTCTGATTGTTCAGATTGGGATTGGGCCGTAGTCTGGCTGTAATAACGTCCGCCTGTGCTGCGTCTATGTTCATGTACCTCGCTTTCAGTACGGGGCTGCTGGTACGGGCGGTATCTAGTGCCGCTGATAGTGTGTAGTTAGTTTGGGCGGTAGCAACGATCCCCATACAGGATAGTGCCAATGTTGCTACAGCCAGGACGATCGCTCGTTTCATGAGATGATATTTGTCCGCTGATGAATGTATCTGATACAAATGTCAAGAATGTAATGTTGCTGGAAATACGCCCGGATTGATTTTAACCGGCTTTTAATTAAAATATTAAAACCTTTAAGGTAGGGGATATCGGGGCTCCTGGGGCTGGAATACGTTATGCGTAAGGGATTAGGGGCGGCGCCCTGAGATGGTTAGCGGGCGCCGCAGCTTAAAAAGCTTAAAGCGGTTTATCTTCCATTTGCTGGATGATGTTCTCAACTTCCGCTTCCGTCGCCCGGAGGCGTGCCTGACAGAAGGTAATCAGTTCGGAAGCGCGTTTCACTCGCGCTGCCAGTACGTCTACGGAAACAGATTCCGTTTCGATTTCCCTGGCTATCTGTTGCAGTTCTTTATAAGCTGCTTCGTATGTCAGACTAGTATCCATCGGTCGTTGTTTTTGAAGTGATTGTTGCATGTACGCCGGCATCTGCCATTTGTACGGTGATCTCGTCTCCGGGAGACAACTGTGCTGCGCTGGTGATGATCTGTCCTTTGTGCTGTACCATGGCGAAGCCTTTTTGTAATAATACTGCCGGACTCATAATCCTTACCACTGTTTCATGATGCACCAGTTGCTGTTGCTGCTGTTGCAGCAGTTTGCGGGCGTATACCTGTATGTCCTTGCGGATGTGGGCCAGCTCCTGTAAGCGGGTGGCGGTTACCTGCCCCGGCTTCGCCAGTAATTGTCCGGATAACTGTGAGATGGCATTCCGCTGTCTCAGTAGTGTATGCCGGGCCCTTTGCGGGATGGCCTGTTTTGCACGTGTCAGTCCGTCTCTGTGTACACTCAGCAGATCGCGCGAGCGGTTAATGATACCGGTATGTAATGAAGACAGCTGTTGCTTTCTGCCTGCGATCATTTGTTGCATCCGGATAATGATCTGACTTTGCTGTGTCAGCAATGCTTCCTCAAAGGTACGGTTATGTGCGATGATAAGTTCAGCTGCTCTTGTGGGTGTTTTTGTGGCTGTATGTGCCAGCATATCGGTAATGGTCTCGTTCTTATGGTGACCGATACCGGTGATGACAGGCACCGGGAATCCGGCAACTGCTTTACCCAGCGCATACTGATCAAACAACAGGAGGTCTGTCTGTGCTCCTCCGCCGCGGATGATCACAACCGTATCATATTGTTTACCGGAAGCGATGATCGCGTCCAGTTGTATACATACCTGTGCCGCATTGGCTTCACCCTGTACGGCGGTAAAGTAATTATCCGTGTAGAAGATATACCTGTAGGCATTGGACTGCATGGTGTGCATGAAGTCCTGGTAGCCTGCGGAAGAAGCAGAAGAGATGACGGCAATACGCTGGATGACAGGATGCAGTCGCAGGGCCTTATTACGGGTCATGTACCCATCCGGTGTTTTCTGTACGATGTCAGCACACTCGGTCACTAATCGCTGTAAAGTGGCCTGTTTTTGCTGTTCCAGCTGACCGATGGTATAGCTGGGGTCAATATCCATCAGCGACAATTTAAGGCCGTATACGGGATGAAACTCTACGGCAACACGCACAAGGACCTGCATGTCGTTAGAGAAACGTTGTCCTGTTACATTCTCAAATTCTTTGATACGCGTACTTCCATTTCCCCATGCTGTAGTGGATATCTTTGCAATCATCTGGTGACTGCGCGGGTCTTTCTCCACCATATCAAAGTAGTGATATCCTTTGGCCGGATAGAAGGAATGACTGGTGATATCAGCCACCACCCAATAACTCTGTCCTGAAAAAGCGTTTTTGATAGTGCCCTGTATGCCGGCTGCCAGCTGTGATAACGTTATGTAGTTTCTTGTTTCCAAAGCAAACACAAAGGTACAATAAAAAAGGCCGCCTTGAAAGGCAGCCCTTGTCTAATTCCACGTTATGAAAACAAATTAAAAAGTAGTTTAGCTACTTTTATATGATGGCAATATTAGTACTTCACCAGACGAATTGAGTTAATGAGAAGTTAAGCAACGGAACATTAACATTTTCTTATGGACACTAACTGCCTGACTCATTTTCTGTAAACACGGCTTTTGCCTGCTCATCTCCTTTTCTGATATAAGGGCGGATGATCAGGCGGTTGCCTTTATCAAATGTGAACAGGTTCCAGATCCAGTTTGCCAGTACCAGTAATTTGTTACGGAAACTCACCAGGAAATTTACATGCACAAATAACCATATCCACCACGCCAGTCTGCCGCCAAGATGAATGTCCCCTGGCAGATCGGCCACGGCCTTGCCTCTGCCCACCGTTGCCAGCGAACCTTTATCAAAATATTTGAATGGCTTCACCTGATTATTGCTGTGGATCGCATACAGATTTTTGCCAATGTACTTGCCCATCTGTATGGCAGGCTGTGCTACCCCGGGATGACCTTTGGGATAGTCTTCAAGTTTCATGAGAGCAATGTCGCCAAGGGCAAAAATGTTCGGACTACCGATCACTCTGCAATTTGGTTCTGTTAACAGACGTCCCCGTTCTGTCCATTCTTTGGGTAATCCCGGGAATGTTTCTCCTGTTACGCCTGCGCTCCATACCACAAGGAAGGATTTCAGCTGTTCTCCTGTTTTCAGTGTGATCGTCTCCCCATCATAATCCTGTACGATCGTATTCAGTTTAATGATGACACCCATCTTCTCCAGGTATTGCTGTGCACGGGCACTTGACTTCGGATGCATGGGAGGCAATACACGATCGAGACCATCCAGCAGGTATATTTTCATTTTATTGAAATCGAGTCCGGGATAGTCCTTGGGTAATACGTTCTTCCGCAATTCTGATAATGCGCCTGCCATTTCAACACCTGTAGGCCCGGCGCCTACTAACACTACATTGAGCATATAGTCCGAGATAGCAGGATTGGCATTGAGACTGGCCCATTCAAACAACTGCATCAGCTGACTACGCATGTTCAGCGCATCGGGTATTGTTTTCAACGGTAACGCGTAACGTTGCATGTTTTCATTGCCGAAATAGTTTGTTCTGGCCCCGGTGGAGATGACGAGATAATCGTACTGTAAAGGCCCTGCGGACGTATTGATCGTATTGGTAGCCGGATCGACGGATAATACCCGCAGCATCCTGAAGTGAAAGTCTTTTGTATTATGGAACAGATTTCTGAGCGGACCAGCAATAGAATCAGCCTGTAAAGCTGCAGAAGCGACCTGGTATAACAGCGGCTGAAAGGTGTGATAGTTATGTTTGTCGAACAGTACGATCTGGAATTTATCATCCGGAAGCGACTGTGCAGTGTTCAGTCCGCCGAAACCTGCTCCTACGATCACTACGCGGGGTTTGGTCGTAGGTGGAATATTCAGGGTGATCTGCCTCATCTGTTCCATAAACAATGATTTTGTATACGCTGTGCGGCCCAAAAACCATGCCCCCGGAAAGTATATTTTACTGTATGATACTGCGGCGTTCGCCTATCTGCTGGCGCCACATCGCATAATACAATCCTTTTTGTTCAAGCAGTGCTTCATGGGTGCCTGTCTCTACGATCTTGCCTCTTTCCAGTACATAGATAGTGTCCGCATGCATAATGGTGGATAATCGGTGCGCGATCAGTATGTTCAGCTGTTCCCTTCTGGCGGAGATATTCCTGACGGTATCTGTAATCGCTTCTTCTGTAAGAGAGTCCAGCGCGGAAGTTGCTTCATCAAAGATCAGCAGGCGCGGATGGCGTATCAGTGCACGCGCGATGGATATACGTTGTTTTTCGCCGCCTGAGAGTTTTAACCCTCCTTCACCGAGCACAGTATTCACACCATGTGGAGAACGCGCCAGTAATTGTGTGCAGGACGCCTTATGGAGGGCTTCCAGTATTTCCTCATCAGTAGCGTCAGGTTTGACGAATAAAAGGTTATCCCGGATGGTGCCTGCAAACAGCTGCGTATCCTGCGACACAAAGCCTATCTGACGGCGCATCTGGTTAAAACGGATCTCTCCGGAGGGAATATCATTGAAGTAGATCTCTCCGGAAACAGGTTGATATAAACCCAGTAAAAGCTTTACCAGGGTCGATTTACCTGAACCCGATGGCCCCACAAAGGCGATCGTATCTCCTATGCCGGCATGGAAGCTGATGCCGTCCATGGCGTTCTGTATGGCGGTCTGGTGGCGGAATATGATGTCTTCAAAACGAATGCTTTCCAGGGAACCCAGTTCTACCGGACTGGCAGGTTTTTGTTCCACAGGTTTGTGCATCAGCTGGTCGAATAACTGCAGGGAGCTTTCTGCTTCCCGGTAGAAAACGATGATGTTGCCCAGTTCCTGTAGCGGATTAAAGATCGTGGCAGATATGAACTGCATGGCAATGAGTTCGCCGGTGCTCAATACCTTACGGAAGATCAGCCAGAGCAAAATGAACAGAATGGATTGCCGTAAGAGGTTGAGCGTAGTGCCCTGTACAAATGACAGCGCACGTACCTGTTTTACCTTTTTGATCTCCAGGTCATAGATGTTCCGGGTGAAGGTGCGCAGGCGGCGTATTTCAGGGAAGGTCAGCCCGAGGCTTTTTACAAGTTCAATATTGCGGAGCGACTCGGTAATGGAGCCGGACAGTTTCAGTGTTTCTTTATTGATGGCGCGTTGTATCTGTTTCATCTTCCTGCTCAATAGGCCGGTCAGCGTACCGAGTACAAGTACGCCAAAGAAGAAGACGGGTACCAATGCCCAGTGTTTGGTGACGGCATACCATATCAGGAAGCCGACGCCTACCATGGAGGAGAAGAGGATATTGATAAAGGCGTTGATAAAGCGTTCTGTGTCATTGCGGACCTTCTGTAGCAATGCGACCGTTTCTCCACTGCGTTGTTCCTCGAATTCCTGATAGGAAAGGCGGAGGGTTTGTTTCAGACCGTCATTGAATACCTGCATACCGAAGCGCTGTACGACGAGCCGCATTACAAATTCCTGGAAGGAGCGGCAGAGCCTTGCTACCATGGCTACGGCAATGGCTATGGCCAGCCAGAACAGCACACCTCTTACCAGTTCGTCCTGCGCTTTATTACCGGGGTGTAATGCATAATCGTCGATGATCTTACCAAAGATCATAGGGTCTACCATAGTTGCCAGCTGGCCTATGCCTGCCAGTAAGAGGGATAAGGCGATCATCCAGCGATGGGGACGCATATAAATCCAGAAGATCTTCATGCTGTGGGAAGCGGCAAAAATTGCACCACCTGCTGTCTGTTACGCCTAAATGTCAGTTTTAGCTGGCTTTTTGGGTACTTTATTCATTTGCAATCGGTTATAAGGAGATCGGGTAGTGACTGTTATGTTATAGCGAGGGCATGCAATTTGCATTACAGGGGTAAAAAGGTTATGGAAAAACGAGTTATCGGGATGCTCCTGACTTTTCTGGGAATTGCCGGTCTGATAATGGGAGCTGTCAGCTTTATGAATAGCACCGGCGGTACGAGGAGCATCAAGGGAATTATCATCTATTCCATACTGGGAGCGATCTTTTTCTTTGCGGGCATTGGTCTGATCCGTAATACCAAAGACCGGCCATCCTGATAGGTGTCTGTCCTCCTGTACGTCCCTGATTTGTTAACTGCCATGGTCCGGCCGTAAGGTAATACTTTCCGGTAGCGCCTTACGCCGGCAAGCAGTTTTACTGCTTGAGCGTTTTTGGAAGAATACCGTATTTCTTCCTGAAAGCAGCGGTAAAGTGCTGTTGATGCTGATAGCCTACCAGTTCTGCTACTTCTCCGACCGTTTTCTTTTCATCCAGTAATAATTGTCTCGCCTTTTCCATTCTCACATGACTGACATACCCGAAAATGGTATGTCCGAATAAGACCTTAAAGCCCTGTTTTAGCTTTTTCTGATTCAGTCCTACCTGGCCGGCCAGGGAAATAATGGAACAGTCTTCCGCAAAATGTTGACCGATGTATTGTTTAGCGGCATGTAAAGCATCTATCTCCTGTGGACGCAGGGCAGCCGGTCGCAGGTATTGCTCCTCATAACTACTCACCTGTAACAGGAACAGTTCTATCATTTTTGCTTCCAGGAACAGTCTTTTCATCTGCCCCTTGTAGGCAGTAGTATGCATTTCCGCGATGATGTTGTGCATCTTTGGAGTGATGTGCATACAGTACCCCGGCCACAGGTAGTGACGGGGCGTCTGTAGCTGATGGAAGAAATTACGGAGGAACTGACTTTCGTCTGTAACAAGGGAGCCAAATACGGCCATGGGCATTTCTATTTCAAAGAAAGCGCTTTCTTCTCCGGGGAAAAGAATGTATTCTCCTTCCAGTTCGCGTTGATAAAAAATGCTTTGTTGATTGGCGGTCATGATAAGATGCTGGTCCGCATAAGAGACACCGGAACGTCCCTGCAGTTTGAAGTGCAGCTCGACCCTTTCCTTTTCCAGGCGCATGGGAATGTGGTATTCCTGGTCGGCGGTATACTTATACCAGAGCATACGGGCGCTATCCATTTTTACTTCCTCGTACCTGATCTCAGGGCCGGTAGTCTCTTCTTTCGTGAAAGTACGGGTGAACTCTTCCATTTTATAGGAGTATGCAGGAAATGGCAGTGAAGGCAATGGTTGCATAGAAAGAAAATAGCTGATCAGACCTTTTTGCGTTGATAAAAGTACCGTTTGCGTTAACCGGGAACTCCTTCTCTTGCAGATCTTTGTACAAAAATAAAGTATTATGGACTACAGGCAGCCACACGAAGTGTTACTTTTCTTTGGAAAAGGCAGGAACTGGGAGCAAGGGAATAAGGAGTGCCTGATCGCTCAGCAGGAGTATTATCATCAGTTGCAACTGGAGGGTAAGGTACTGCGTACCGGTTTGCAGGTACATGAAACCGGCTTGTTTGTTTCCCTGTTTGTCGACTCAGATACGGCCCTTTTTGCTATCCTTGACCAGGACCCTGCACTGAAAGCGGAGGTCGCAGAGGTATTACAGGCGATCCCTTTGCTTACTGATATAAGGGAGGCGGTGTGAACCCTCAAATAAATATTCCTCTACCCCGGACTTGCATTTCTCGATATCATAGAGTATTTTGTACATATATGTATTGTAGTCAATGGATTATGCAAACGTTTGCGTATTTCATAAAATGCCGTACATTGTATTCAGTACTTGTTATGATTTTACCGTAGAATTTATCAATCAAAGAGAGCTTGTATCCCCGGAATTTGTGTAAGTGAGCTATATCGCGATATGAAAAACAATGCTGGCAATGTTCAGGGGAACGGCCGTATAACTATCTAACCCTTACCTCATGGAAAGACGTAAATTTTTGAAACAGGCAATCGTTTCAGCTGCGGGTAGTGCATTAATACCCGGCATTGTAGCAGGCCGTTCACTATGGGAAGAACAACCTCCGTTGATAATTGACACCAAAGTTCAGGGACGCACATTTTCACACTTCTGGAGTAAATGTGTGGGAGCAGGCCGCGCAGGAGAAGTACTCCGTACCGGATCGCCCTGGCTGGAACACCTGCAATTCGGCCAGAAACATTGCGGCTTCCAGTATTGCCGTCTGCACGGGATATTTCACGATGATATGTCTGTCTACCAGGGAGGTGTTTATAACTGGCTCCGGGTGGACGATGTGATCAACAGAATGTTGAAAGCCGGCGTAAAACCGTTTATAGAACTGAGCTTTTTCCCAAAAGAAATGGCCGGTGGCGCTTCCACTGCTTACTGGTGGAAAGCCAACGTTTCCCCTCCGGGTGATTTTTCAAAATGGTCACAACTGGTGACGAACTTCGCCAAACATTGTATAGAGAAATTCGGTATCGGGGAAGTGAGTAGCTGGTATTTTGAAGTATGGAACGAACCGAATGTCCGGACGACCTGGGATGGCAGTAAAAGCCAGTATTTTGCGATGTACAAGGCGACTGCACAGTCATTGAAGACCGTCTCTCCGCAATTGCGTGTAGGTGGTCCCGCCACCAGCAACTTCGTGGGTGATGGCCGTTTTGATGGCGAAACAGAAGACAGATCAAAGATATCAGTAGCAGCAGGCGATCCGGAAGCATTGAAGTGGAAAGGTGTGTGGATAGAAGATTTCCTGGAATACTGTAAACAACAGCAGGTACCTGTTGATTTTATATCCACCCATCCGTATCCGACAGATATTCCGTTTAACAATGGCAAAGGCACTTTAAGAGGAGTGGATGCGACGTTAAAAGACCTGCAATGGTTACGCGCAGTGGTGGATAAAAGCGCTTTTCCAAAGGCAGAGATACATCTCTCTGAATGGGGGACCAGTTCCTCCGGCAGAGATGCGATGCACGATGCATTACCCAGCGCTGCTTATATCATCAAAGCGAATGTGGATAGCATAGGGCTGGCCGACGGAATGGCTTACTGGAACCTGACCGATAGCGGTGAAGAAGGCAGCGGCGCACAATCCCTCTCCGGTGGCAACGGCTTACTTAACTACCAGGGTATTGCCAAACCGGCTTTCCATGCTTACCGCATGTTGCATACACTGGGTGATGAACTGCTGTATAACAAAGACGGTATCATTGTAACGCGTCATAAGGATAGTCAGCGGCTTACCGCCATTGTGTATAATTATCCGGCAACGCTGAAAACAGTGCCTCCCTTTGGTGGTACGGATGTAGCAGAGAGTACCCTGAAAATGGGAGAAGCACGGGACTTTAATTTTAAACTATTGAATACGAATAAGGACGCCCGTTTTAACGTCGAAATACTGGACCGTGAAAATGGTAACGCGCTCAATGCCCTGCAACAGGCGGGTAATCCGGACACATTAAGTGGCGATCAGCTACGCCTTATGCAGTTAAGGGCCATGGCGGTGAGAGAAGAGCAGGTCCTGTCGAACAATACCGGCATATTGCTGATCGGTAAGACATTACAACCCTGGGATGTGATGCTGATAGATGAGACACATTAATGCGGAACTGCCGTTCATGGAATTATGTGTTGATTGTACAATCATTTCTTGCAGGTATAAGACATCATTTGTATTTTGAAGATGCAATGCATACAATTACATTATTGTACCACAAGGTGTAATTGTATGCCTGTTACAGGACCAAAGACACAGACAACATGATTAACCTTGCCATGTGTCATTCGTAATTGAAAATTGACTTTCCGCTGTTATGAAAAAACTGACCCTGCTGTTCATCAGCATCTCTCCATTCTATGCACATGCGCAACAAGCATTGAAATTATGGTACAAACAACCCGCCGGTAATGTCTGGACTGCTGCCCTGCCTGTCGGTAATGGCCGCATCGCCGGAATGGTATTCGGTAATCCGGCAGAAGAACTGCTGCAACTGAATGAGGCAACAGTATGGACGGGTAGCCCGAACCGCAATGAGAACCCGGAAGCATTGGCTGCATTACCCAAAATCCGTCAGCTGATCTTTGATGGTAAACAGAAAGAAGCACAGGAACTGGCGGGGGAGAAGATACAGACCAAACTCTCCGGCGGACAAATGTATCAGCCTGTAGGTACTTTACACCTTGCTTTTCCGGGGCATGATCACTATGATAATTACTATCGTGAACTCGATATAGAAAAGGCGGTCGCGACCACTACCTATACCGTGGACGGTGTTAAGTATACGCGTGAAGTATTTGCTTCTGTTCCGGCGCAAACGATCATTGTTCGCCTGAGCAGCAGCAAACCTGGTACGCTTGGATTTTCCGCCTATCTGACCACGCCGCAAAAGAATGCGAAGGTCAAAGCCAGCGGAAAGGAGCTGATCGTCAACGGTACCACCAATAGCCATGAAGGCGTGGAGGGTAAAGTGAAATTCAACGGTATTACCCGGGTGATCGCCAGCGGGGGAAGTGTAGCAACGTCCGATACCGCTGTTACCGTGAAGAATGCCAATAGCGCCCTGCTGTTTATCTCCATGGCGACCAACTATGTGAATTACCAGGACCTTAGTGCAGACGCGGTGAAGAAGGCAAACGCTTATCTGAATGCAGCAGTTAAACAACCTTATGATGCGCTGCTGAAAGGACACATTGCTGCTTATCAGCGTTACTTCAATCGTGTGAAAATTGACCTGGGTACTTCTGATGCGGCCAAAGACCCAACAGATGTACGACTGCTCAACTTTTCCAAAACATATGATCCGCAGTTTGTATCGCTGTACTTTCAGTTTGGCCGTTATCTGCTGATCTCCTGTTCACAGCCAGGTGGACAGCCAGCTACGCTACAGGGTCTCTGGAACGCAGAAATGTCACCCCCATGGGATAGCAAATACACGATCAACATCAATACTGAAATGAACTACTGGCCGGCGGAAAAGGATAATCTGCCGGAAATGCATGAACCCCTGGTACAGATGGTAAAGGAACTGTCTGTAACCGGACAGGGTACAGCGCGTATACTCTATGGCGCCAGAGGATGGGTCGCCCATCATAATACGGACCTCTGGCGTATCACAGGGCCGGTAGACCGCATCTTCTGGGGTATCTGGAGTATGGGAGGCGCCTGGCTGGCGCAGCACCTCTGGGACCGTTATCTGTACAATGGCGACAAGCGTTACCTGGCTGACGTTTATCCGGCTATAAAAGGGGCTGCCCTGTTTTTTGTAGATGACCTGGTGGAAGATCCGAAGCGTAAATACCTGGTGGTAAATCCGGGCACCTCTCCTGAGAATGCGCCTTCCACCCGTCCGAACGTATCTTTTGATGCAGGATGTACCATGGATAACCAGATCGTTTTTGATGCACTGAGCGCTGCTATCAATGCCGCCGAAATACTTGGGAAAGATGCCGCCCTGGTGGATACTTTTAAGACGGTCCGCCGCCGGCTCCCGCCTATGCAGGTCGGTCAGTACGGACAGTTACAGGAGTGGATAGATGACCTGGATAATCCGAAAGACAATCACCGCCACATATCTCACCTGTATGGTTTGTATCCTTCTGCGCAGATATCGCCTGACCGTACGCCGGTATTAGCCAGTGCTGCCAACACCACCCTGCTGCAACGTGGTGATGTATCAACCGGCTGGAGTATGGGATGGAAAGTGAACTGGTGGGCCAGACTGCAAAACGGTGAACATGCTCTAAAGCTGATCACCAATCAGCTGAGCCCTGTAGGCGAGCATGGCGGTGGTACATATACCAATCTATTTGACGCACATGCACCCTTCCAGATCGATGGTAACTTCGGTTGTACTTCCGGCATCACAGAAATGCTGATGCAAAGCCATGATGGAGTTATTTATGTATTACCGGCTTTACCGCCACAATGGAAGACCGGTAACATCAAGGGGCTTCGTGCGAGAGGCGGCTTTGTGATCGATGACCTGGCATGGCAGGATGGCAAGATCACAAAACTGGTGATCACTTCTACCTTAGGTGGTAATTGCCGTATCCGTAGTGCCGTGCCTTTAAAAGGGACGAGCCAGCTTCAGCAGGCATCCGGAGAGAACAGCAATCCTTTTTATCAGGTAACACCGATAGCTGCGCCATTGGTACACACAAAAACGGTTGCTCCACTGGAGATCGTAGCCCCGAGTACCTATGATGTAGCGACTGAAAAGGGAAAGACCTATCGTTTTACAGGTTTATAATCGTATTACTTTTAATATGAGGAAGGGCGTCCCACCACTGGTGGACGCCCTTTGCTTTATATCAGGCTGAAAATTCTTTGATATTCATACTAAATCCTTTGTTTTTACTAATTGCTGTCAGCGGGATTCTCCTGACCTTTGTGCACATGATAAAGGCGTCAGATAATATGTACAGTATGATGCATAAAGTCATCACCCCGTAAGTTTGTTTTTCAAAGGCTGGTTGCTGAAAGCATAACATATACACAACTATACGTAAAGATAGCATACTGCCAGCGCGACACGGGTATACTTATTGATGCATTAAGAGAAGTTTGTACAAACTGACACAACGGTAATATCTCACTTATTTCAGGATTGATTTAAAAACAAAGAAAATGGCAACAAGCACAAAAAGTCTGACTTTCTCCTTAGGAGGTCAGCTGGAAATCAACCGTCTTGGTTACGGTGCAATGCAATTGACAGGAAAAGGCGTATTTGGAGAGGTGGCGGACCGTGAGAACGCGAAGAAAGTTTTACAGGCTGCGGTTGCAGCTGGTGTGAACTTCATCGACACTGCGGAAGCATATGGGCCTAAGTTTAATGAATCACTGATCGCGGATGCCTTACATCCTTACAAGGAAGACCTGGTCATTGCGACCAAAGGCGGGTTCAACCGTCCGGGACCTGATCAATGGGTGCCGAATGGTAATCCGGATTTTATCCGCGAAAATATTGAAGGGAGTCTCAAACGTCTGAAGGTAGACACGATCGACCTCTGGCAACTGCACCGCTTTGACTCCAATGTTCCGGTAGAAGAAACACTGGCGCCTGTTGCAGAAGCAGTGAAGGCTGGTAAGATCAGATTTGTAGGTTTATCTGAAGTGAATGTGGAGCAGATCGAGCGTGCTGAAAAAGTACTGCCGATCGTATCTGTACAGAATCTCTACAACCTGGGTAACCGTCAATGGGAAGAAGTGCTGGATTACACCTCTGAACGTGGACTGGCATTTATTCCATGGTTCCCGCTGGCTTCTGGTCCGGATACCCTGGCTGACAAGATCAGTAAGATCGCTGCAGCGCACAATGCTACTACGGCTCAGATCGCATTAGCATGGTTGCTGAGACGCGCAGACAATATCCTGCTGATACCTGGCACCAAGTCTGTTACGCATCTGGAAGAGAACCTGAAGGCTGCTGAGATAGAGCTGACGGACGAAGAGTTCGACCAGCTGTCTAAGTAAAATGGCATGATCACAGTGAGCTGTCCACCCGTTAAAACGGGCGGGCAGCTTTTTATTTTCTAAAAAGCAGGGAAAAATACCCAAATACCGAGAATAGGGACAACCGTAAATCGGCTGATCTCAGACATATTTGTAGGTGTAAAAACTCAGACAGATATGATGAAGACACCGGAATTTAAAACGGATGGCCTGCAGTGCGATTCTCCGGATAAGATTCCCCTTACCAGGGAACACTTCGACGCCTTGTCCATCCGGGTGTATAGCCGTTCTGATAAAGACAGCACACATTCCCTTTCGCCCCACCGGAGGGATTTTTATAAGATACTGATGGTCACGAAAGGCCAGGGTATGTTAACCGTAGGCGCCAGTACCTATTACATTGAGGAGCCCATGATCATTTTCCTGCACCCCTCAGATATCATTTCCTGGAAAGGACTTTCTTCCGGGCAGGAAGGCTACAATTGTCTGTTCAGTAAAAGTCTGCTGGACAAACACCCATTACTCAAAATGACGATCGAAAAGTATCACCTTTTTGATGGGCAGAAAAATATCATCCGTTTACGGTACCCGGATGTTGTTGCATTGAGTGCTATTTTCAGTAGTATGCAGCAGGAAGAGCTGTCGGGTAACCGGCTGAATGAAGATGCGATGCAAACCTATCTCCAGCTGTTGCTGATACAATGTGCACGTATTACAGATTTTAAAGAGCCGGACCATATATCAGATGACTACAGACATGTGCATACTTTTTTTAGTTTACTGGAAAGAGAAGTCATGAATGTCCATTACGCCAATCCTATCTCCATGAAAACAGCGAAAGAGTTTGCAGCTAATCTCAATGTTCATCCTAATTACCTCAATACGTTATTAAAAAAACATACAGGTCAGAATGTAAGTACGCATATCCGTACCCGTTTGCTGGAAGAAGCGAAGAGTTTGTTGTTGCAGACGGACTGGACCTTGCAGGATATTGGTTATTGTATTGGATTTGCAGAGCAGCCTAATTTTAGTTTGTTTTTTAAGAAGAACGCGGGGATTACACCGGCGGAGTATAGGAAGAAAATTAGGAATTAAGAATTAGGAATTACGAATTACGAATTACGAATTACGAATTGTTCATTAATAGTCTACATTTTAACAAAGAAAGTCGATTCAAGTGAATCGACTTTCTTTGTATTGAAGCCCTGAGGAATCAATTCCTAATTCGTAATTCGTAATTCGTAATTGATTATTTGTTCGCTGCTTCTTCAATCACCGCTGCCACTTCTTTCGGATGCGATATAAACACCACATGGCTTGATTTTATCGTAGTGACTTTTGCACCGGAACGTTTTACCATGTCCTGCTGTAATTCAGGGTTGATGCTTTTGTCATCAGTAGTGAGCACAGCGTAAGAAGGTTTGTATTTCCATGGTGCATGTTTTACCGGTGTGGTGAAGCAGGACAGTGCAATTGCGCCGTGAGAAGCGTACATGAAGTCAGCTTTTTCTTTAGGTAAATCTGCACAAAAGCCTGGATGGAATTTTGCTTTGTCGTAGTAGATAAAGCCTTTGTCATCCGGGTTCATGATACCATTCTCAGGCAGGATAGGTCTTGTCTGGACCAGTTGATAGGTAGATTCCAGGGAATCTGGTTCAAATGCAGCTACATACACCAGACTGGATACTTTAGGATCTGCGCCTGCTCCGGTGATGATCGTACCACCATAGGAGTGTCCTACCAGTACGGTGGGGCCATCCTGTTTGTCTATGGCACGGTTCAGCGCGGTGATATCATCATCAAGAGATGTCATTGGATATTGCAATGCGGTCACGTTGTAACCTTTTGCCGCCAGGATCTTATATACGGCTTCCCATCCGGAACCATCTGCGAAAGCGCCGTGTACCAGGATGATGTTTTTTACTTTAGGCGTTTTTTGTGCCTGCATAACTAATGGAGCACTAACAATGGCCGCTGAAAATAATAGTGCTTTGATCCATTTGCCCGCGCTAATGTTGAAGTTGTTCATGATGAGTGTTATTTAGTATTATATGGAGATGGATGAGTAATGAATTTATCTGTTCGCTGCTTCGTCAATCACAGCAGCTACTTCTTCCGGATGTGATATAAATACCACATGGCTGGCTTTTATTTCGGTTACTTTTGCACCGGAGCGTTTTGTCATTTTGTATTGAAGTGCAGGGACAATACCCTTATCTTCTGTAGTAACGATCGCGTAGGAAGGTTTGGTTTTCCATGCTGCATTTTTCACCGGAGTTGTAAAACAGGATACAGCAATTGCTCCATGTGACGCGTACATGAAATCAGCTTTGTCTACAGGAAGGTCTGCACAGAACCCGGCATGAAATTTTTCTTTTTCATAGTAGATAAAACCTTTATCATCCGGAGGCATGATACCATTTTCCGGCGCGATCGGTTCACTTTGTACCAGCTGGAAAGTAGTTTCTCCTGCATCTGGTTCAAAGGCCGCTACGTACACAAGGGCGGAAACCTTTGGTGAAACGCCGGCTTCAGTAACAATAGTACCGCCATAGGAGTGTCCTACCAGTACAGTAGGTCCGTCCTGTTTGTCGATTGCACGGTTGAGTGCAGCTACATCATCTTCGAGGGATGTCATAGGGTATTGTAATACTGTGATAGTATACTCTTTTGCAGCAAGTATCTTATATACGCCTTCCCATCCGGAGCCATCAGCAAATGCGCCATGTACAAGGATGATATTTTTTACTTTGGGAATATTCATGATATGTATTGTTTACAAGACAAAGATGCAGGAAGAGAAGTGCGCGGGTTATAGCAATATCAAATCAGGGGTATATGAATTTCAAATATCGGGGGAAATAAAAACCGTGAGGAAACTTCCTCACGGTTAAGTCATTAAAAGCCGAAAGTGATACGTACACATCCATCGTCATAACGCCTGTAACGTGCCTTCATGTTTTTTCTCATCCACTGCTTTTTGTTTTTGGAGACGAGTTTCCAGTTGTAATGATCCCTGAACCTTAACTTGTATGGTGTACCATCAAGGTCATCGTTGTAAGTCATTTTAACGAGAGACTGATTAAAGCAGCATCTCCAGAATGAGGCATGCCATCTGCAAAGGGGACATTCCGCATAGAGGTTTTTGCTGGCACGGTTATATGTTCCGCGATGGTCGGTCGTTTTCAGAATGTTTCTGAGATTTCTTTGTGACTTGTTCATTTGTAACACAATTGGTGTTACAATGCGTCAAATTCTTTTTTCATGAGATGATAGATATGTGGTAAATGTAGAATATTCTGATTAAACCTCCGAAAGGTTGTTTTTACCGTTTTTTATGTTTACTTTTTTTCCCTGTTTAGACAAAACGTTATGATGAAATCCACGGCTCCACAAAAAATCACAATAAACTACGCACATGTTGTCTTATCCTGTTAGAATAGCGTTAATCGCTGCCCTTGGCGGGTTCCTGTTTGGCTTTGAAACGGCGGTTATATCCGGCGCAGAGAAAACGATTATGGAATTATGGTCGCTCAGTCCCTTCTGGCTGGGCTTTACAGTGGCTTCGAGCCTGATCGGTACTGTATTAGGGTCACTGGTTGTGGGCGTACCTGCCCGTATCCATGGCCGTAAGAAGGTACTGCTGGTGATTGCCGGTCTGTATATTATTTCGGCTATTGGCTGTGCTTCGATTTCGGCCTGGCTGTTGTTCGTGTTATTCCGTTTTTCTGCCGGTGTGGCCGTGGGGGCTTCTTCGGTAGTAGGACCGATGTACATTTCAGAGATATCGCCGGCACATTTACGTGGCCGTCTGGCGGGCTCTTTCCAGTTGAATATTGTAGCGGGTATCTTTATCGCTTATCTGACCAACTTCCTGTTTGTCGGTATGGGGGATGATTCCTGGCGCTGGATGCTGGGTATCATGGTGGTGCCGGCGGTCTTGTTTGGTATTCTGCTGCGCACGATTCCTGAAAGTCCGCGCTGGCTGATCCTGAACAACCGGGAAGCAGAAGCCGTTCCTATCATGCAGCGTTTGCAGGAGAAGAATGTCGATAAGGCTATTCAGGCGATCCGCGAATCTGTAAAGACACACCAGGAAAACCTGTTTCAGAAGCGCTATGCAAAACCGATCATTTATGCGGTATTACTGGCGATGTTCAACCAGTTGTCAGGTATCAATGCGATCCTGTATTATGCGCCCCGTATTTTCGAACTGGCAGGCTTTAGTAAAGAGCAGGCTTATCTGCAACCGGTATATATAGGAGCGGCCAACCTTATATGTACCCTGCTGGCGATGACGGTGATTGATAAATTTGGTCGTAAGACCCTGTTACTGATCGGTTCTGTAGGGATGATCGTTTTCCTTGGACTGACAGCCTATGCTTTCCGCGATCCGGCCAGTCTGGGTGGAAATGTACTGATCTATCTGATCGGTTATATCGCATTTTTCGGCTTCTCCCAGGGTGCGGTGATCTGGGTATTTATTTCCGAGATATTCCCGAATTCTGTACGGTCACAGGGAGGCGCACTGGGCAGCTTTACCCACTGGATCATGGCTGCCATTATTTCCTGGACCTTCCCGATCATTGTGTCAGGAAGTGTGATGGGAGGTTTCTATTCCTTTGTATTTTATAGTGTTATGATGCTCTTACATCTGCTATTCGTCTGGAAGATGATGCCGGAGACCAAAGGCAGGTCCCTGGAGGAAATCCAGAAAGAGCTGGGTATAGAGTAAGGACGGCTATTATTTCTTCGATTAAAACCTTACTACGCCGTTATTACACCGTCATTTCTTCGCTCCTGAGCGGACAGATAAGGGGGTAATAACGGCGTAATGGCGTTGTACAACGAAGAACAGGCATTACTATCGAAGGTGACAGGGATTTTAGTTCATACAGCCTTTTGACCGGTCATCCCGAAAGGGGCTTTCCGGCGACCCTACTTCACTTTTATTTCCTACTTTTAGTGAAAATCAAAATCAAACCAAACCAAACAAAATTCTAGCATGAAGCAATTATTAGCAGCCTTACTGCTGTCCCCAGGTGTGTTGTTAGCCCAGAAAGGGGATTTCACAATCAAAGGCAAGATCGGCAATCTGAATGCACCTGCCAAACTGCAGCTGGTGTACCGTAACGCTGGTGTTGAAGTAAAGGACTCTGCTGAACTGAAAGATGGTGTATTCCAGTTTAAAGGTTCAATAGAAGAGCCAGGTCAGGCCATGATGGTATTAAAACATGTTAATCCGCCGGCAGATCCACGGATGAGAGATATGATCGTTTTCTACGTAGAGAAAGGTACGATCACCCTGAACAGTGCTGATTCCCTGAAAAAGGTGACCTTCAGCGGTTCTCCATTAAACACTGATAATCAACAGTTACAGGAGTCTCTGAAAAGCGTGACTACTGCTTACCAGGCATTGAACGGAGAATACATGGCTGCTGATGAGCAGAAACGTAACAGTCCGGAATTCCAGCAGTACCTGGATGAGAAACTGGCGGTAATCCGTGGTCAGCAGGGTAATATCTATAAAGAATTTATCGCTAAGCATCCAAAATCCATGGTGAGCCTGGATGTGATCCAGCAGTACGCTTACGAGGCGTCAGATAAAGTAGGTCAGCTGGATTCTATGCTGAACAGCCTGGATGGTTCTCTGAAAAAGACCAAGAACGGTCAGGAACTGGCAAAACTGATCGGTAGCTGGAAAGCGACCGTTATCGGTGCTGAAGCGCCACTGTTCACACAGAACGATACCCTGGGTAAACCAGTGAACCTGAAAGACTTCCGTGGTAAATACGTACTGGTTGACTTCTGGGCTTCCTGGTGCCGTCCATGCCGTATGGAAAATCCATATGTGGTGGCAGCCTTTAACAACCACAAAGACAAAGCTTTCACCATCCTTAGCGTATCTCTGGACCAGCCGACCGGTCATGATGCATGGATCAATGCGATCCACAAAGATGGTCTGGCCTGGACACACGTATCCGACCTGAAATTCTGGGATAACGATGTGGCTAAGCTGTATGGTGTAAAATCTGTTCCGCAGAACTTCCTGCTGGACCCACAAGGTAAGATCGTAGCTAAGAACCTGAGAGGTGAAGAGCTGGATAAGCGCCTGAACGAGTTACTGAAATAAGCGCGGGGCTATAAGGCCGTTTTATCATTCATAAACGGCTGATAGCATTCGCAGTAATAATAATAGTCCATAGCAGACCGTAATTATTGCATAGTTATTCGCTGATCAATTGTTAATTTGGTAAGCAGATAACTGTACAGGGATGACGGTACCGCTATGGACTATTGTATTTTCCAGCCCTCCGTCTCCCGTTTAATAACCGGAAAAAAGTCACAGATGAACGTTTTTATTGAGGACAAGGATATTCCCTGGGAAAACCCTGATCCGGGTATACGCCGGAAGGTAATGGCTTATAATGAGCAGTTGATGATGGTGAAAGTAGAATTTCAGCAGGGCGCGGTAGGTGCATTGCATGCACATTATCACACACAGATGGCGCATGTGGAAAGTGGTGTTTTTGAGATCACCATCGATGGTGAAAAGAGAATATTGAGGGCGGGAGATGCGTATTATATACCGCCAAACGTTGTGCATGGCGCGGTATGTCTTGAGCCGGGTGTGCTGATCGATGTGTTCAGTCCGTACAGGGCGGATTTTGTGCAATAAAAGATATCTTAAACTGTTGTTGCAGTTGGTGAGGAAACGTACAATTCCCGATATGGTAAGAAAAGTTCCGTAGATGGTAATCTGATGTTTCTGACAATACAATGACAGTTTATAGCTTTGCCAGAAAGTATCAGGGAATGTCGCTTAAGATCGGGCAACAGCGCAAGGAGAAATTCATCAGGTGGATAAAGCGTATCGGTTTATGGGGCTTTATCTTTTTTCTTATCAAAGGATTATGTTGGCTGGCATTAGGGTATTGGCTTATGAAGTAGTTCCGGGCCATCATCCGAAGTACTGTTTTTGCATATGCTTCGTTGGCCCCTGCCCGATGGTCGGCGTCTTCTAACGGCAATGGATGCTTTGGGTGCATTGTAAGTAGAGAACATCATGAAAAAGAGGCATTTAAATTTCCGGACCGTGATGCGGGCTCAGGAAATTCAGTATTTTTAAGTTGTTCAATTCTTCACTTAAAAAGCGAATTATATGTTGTCACAAAGAATGCAGGAAGCCCTGAACGCTCAGGTAGCGATGGAAGCACAATCTTCTCAGGCTTATCTGGCAATGGGCAGCTGGGCGGATATTCAGCCCGGTCTGAAAGGCGTAACGAAATTTTTCTTCAAGCACAGTGATGAGGAACGTATGCACATGCTGAAATTGATCCATTATATCAATGAAAGGGGCGGTTTTGCCATCGTACCCGCGCTTGCGCAACCGGTACTCACATTTGTTTCTTTAAAGAAGGCATTTGAAGAGTTGTTTGCCCATGAGGTGAAGGTGAGTGAAGGGATCAATGAGCTGGTGGATATCGCATTGCAGGAGAAGGACTATGCTACGCACAATTTTCTGCAATGGTATGTAAACGAGCAGATTGAGGAAGAACGTCTGGCACGTGAGTGTAATGACAAGCTGGAATTGATCGGTGATGACAAGAGTGGCTTATACCTGTTTGACCGCGATATCATGACTATGGATCAGGAGTAGTTTGATATTCAACTAATTGAAGGCCCGTTCTGCGTAAGCAGGACGGGTTTTTTATTGCCGTCCCCGGGAGGTGGATTTTCCTAATGTATGGTAGGAAATATATATTATAAATAATTAATTCAGAAAGTTTTATTATTTTTATTTGCCATATACTTTTACTACATTGCCGTCTGAAATATAAGGAAAAGTTAGAATGCAAAAGGAGGTTAATATAAATGATCTATGGGAGCGCATCACAGTTGATAGCGACTCTAAATCATTTGAGGTTTTTTTCCATGAATTAAACCCCAGACTCGTGAAATTTTGCACAATGTATGTTCAGCACCAGCAGGTTGCGGAGGAAATAGTGTCGGATGTTTTTGTAAAATGCTGGATGGACAGGGCCAAGATGCGGGAAGTTCAGAAGCCTGAAACCTATCTTTTCATTGCTGTAAAAAATCATGCGCTCAACTACAATAAAAGGTTCTCCAGTGTTCAGCTGGTGAATCTGGACGACCATGAGGGAGGTGCGCAACTGGTCAACAGTGCGTCTCCGGAGATGGAACTTGAGAAGAAGGAACTGCTTTTCCATATGGACCAGGCAATTTCTTCTTTGCCGCGTCAGTGCAGTATCATTTTCCGTCTGATCAAGGAGAACGGTATGAAATACAAGGAAGTAGCTGAGATCCTGAATATATCCCCCCGCACGGTGCATACGCAGATGCTACGTGCCATGAAGAAAATGACTGTAGCGATGGAGCCTTATCTGAAAAAGGCAAATAAACAGACGCCGGACAATATTGATAGTATTGTGGCGGCTTTACTGCTGATATGGATATTTATGGGTAATTAGCCCTTAATATTATATGTTAAAAAAAATTTTAAACCTTGTACGCATAACAGGTATTAAATGTTGTCTTATATGCAAAGGGTTATTCCAACGGACAATGAGTGAACGTTTTTTTGAAATTGTTATAAAGGACCTGGCTGGTGATTCAACACCTGAAGAAGGCCAGGAACTGAAACATATCATGAGTGAGGATGCTGTCGCTGCAAGACAGTATGAACTGTTCCGCATGTACTGGGCCCAGAATCATCACGATCATATCGATAACAGAAGACTGTTTTCAAATGTGCAGATGCGTATTAGTGAACTCGAGAAAGAAGCAGGTACTGAAGATATCGCACCGCTGATGACACCGGTACGCGGAAAAGGTCGCCTGGTATGGTTATCGGGAATCGCTGCTTCTGTAGCGTTGCTGATCACTGCCAGCGTGTTTTATTACCGCTCACAGCATGATCCTCTGACGGCCAAATTCACCTCAAGGGGCGAAAAATCCACTTTCATGCTGGATGATGGCACAAGGGTTACGCTGAATGCAGACAGTAAACTGGAGTATGCGGCTGATTTTCCAACGAAGAGCAGAGAAGTGTACCTGACAGGTGAGGCTTTCTTCGATGTACATGGCGATGCGCAGAAACCGTTTATTATTCATACGGAGAAGATGGATATCAAGGTGTTAGGTACTGCGTTCAACGTGAAGTCCTATCCAAACGAAACCTCTACGGAGGCTACACTGCTGAGAGGTGCGATCGAGGTGACGGTAGCTGATAATCCGGATGAGAAGATCGTACTGAAACCATCACAGAAGGTAGTTGTAAGCGACTACGATTCTACCCGGAAGAAATCGGTGGCTTTAAAAGATGTGGTGCCGTCCTTAACAACGATGACCTACTTCAGCCAGAAGGATACCATGATCATGGAAACTTCCTGGTTACAGAATAAACTGACTTTCCATGATGAAGATTTTGAGACGCTGGCAAAGAGAATGGAACGTTGGTATAATGTGAGGATCAGCTTTAACGCAGATCGCAAAAAACAACTCAGATTTACCGGTATCCTGGAAGGAGAAACAGTAGCGGAAGCATTCCATGCGCTGAACCTGACAGAAGATTTCGCATATAAGATTGAAGATTCGACGATCGTGATATATTGATCCGAAAGATGGGACGAGATTAAGCAGCCTAAACATTCCTTTCAAACATTGGAAGGTGAGATGAAAACCCTATATGAAGCCAATACCTATGTTAAAATGCTATGATTATACCTATGTATGCGCTCTTTCATTTCACCAGAAACAAAGTATTAACGCCTAAAATTTGTCTATGGGAAATGAATTTGACTACTACTAAATAATGCGGGCACTGTTTTTAAGCGGTACCCGCGAACCAAGAATCAATATCCTTATAAGAAGGTTTTGAACAATCCTGAAAATTTGAAAGACTTTAATCACCCTTAACATCTAAGTTATGATTTCTATCCTACGCCCCAGGGGCGTAAAGATCCCTTACGGGCTTTTAAAGCCAATGCTACTTATGAATGTAGTACTGGGATTGGTGCTCGTCACCAGTCTTAATGTACTGGCAAAAGCTTCTTTTGCGACTAAGATCACTCTTAATCTGCGTGACGTGGAATTTAAGAAAGTGCTCACTGTAATTGAAAGCCAGAGCGACTATCGTTTTATGTTCAGTAACAGGAACATACCAAATGATAACAAGGTAGACATTAACGTGAAAGATGCTCAGATCACCACAGTGATGGACCTGATCCTGAACAATTCCGGTTTTACTTACCAGGAATTATCCAATAACCTGATCGTGATCATGCCAAAAGGCGCTATGCTGAAGGCGATCAAAGTGACGGGTAAAGTATTGGACCAGACCGGTGAAGCGCTGATCGGTGCATCTATTAAAATAAAAGGGACTTCCGATGGGGTAGCTACGGATGAAAATGGTGCCTTCACCATTAGTGTTCCGGATGATGCTGTGCTGGTTGTATCTTATGTAGGTTTTAAAACACAGGAAATTCCTGTTAGTGGTAAAACTGCTATTACAGTCACACTGCAGCCAAATCAAAGTGTAATGAATGAGGTGGTGGTTACGGCACTGGGTATCAAAAGAGAGCAAAAAGCTCTCGGATACGCAGTAAGTACTATCACTTCTGAACAAATCACCGCTGCCGGTGCAACCAACTTTGCATCTGCACTGTATGGTAAAGCTGCCGGTGTAAAGATCACTACCGCTCCAGGTGGTGCTACCAGTGCGGTGAATATCCAGATCCGTGGTGTGAACTCCCTGAACTATAACACACAGCCGCTGTATGTAGTGGACGGTGTGCAGATCAGGAACAACAACGAAAAAGGTGCTGGTGGTACGAACAATACTGACTACTGGGCTGATAACCGTATCCGTGGTAACGGTATCCTGGATATCAACCCTGCAGATATCGAGAGTCTGACAGTACTGAAAGGTGCGAGTGCAACCGCGTTGTATGGTTCTGATGCAGCAAGTGGTGTGGTGGTAATTACCACTAAGAAAGGTATGAAAGGAAGAGGTCTCGGTGTTGATCTGAACTATTCACACACAGCAGAACGAGTTGCCTTTGCGCCAAGATATCAGAACGAGTATGGCTCTGGTTATGACAGGACAACTGCGGGAGCGAATGCGAACGCAGCAGGTTGGGTCCCCATTGGAACTGACGGAACGGTAAGGCCTTACTTCAGGGCCTATGCGCAGTTTGGACCAAAAATGGAAGGCCAGCTGGTACCCTGGTGGGATGGTAGTATGCACCCATATTCACCCCAGCCCGACAACTATAATCAACTCTTTCAGAAGGGATACAATTCAAATTTGAATGTATCCCTTTCGAATATGACAGAAAAAGCGAATTACCGCTTCTCTTATACCCGTAATGATTACAAAGGTGTACAGATCGGTGGTGATCAGCAGCGTAATACTTTCAACCTGAACAGTACTATCAAGCTGCACAACAAGGTGAGCTTAGACGTGGTGAGTGGTTATGTGAACACGAAGATCACCAACAGGCCATTACAGATGGCGCGTCTCTTCAATGACTTCGGAGGTTACTTCGGTCGTCAGGAAGATTTAGCAGTTGTGTTTGATAAGTATAAAACCAGCAAAGGTTACAAATACGTAACGCCTGATAACGCGGCACAGAACCCGGATGAAGCGATCAAATATCCTATCCGCGCGTACAACCTGCTGGACTTCCTGTGGAAACAGCTGCGTAACCAGGAGATAGAAAAACAGGATCGTTTAATTTCCAGTGTTACATTGAATGTCGACCTGGCGAAAGGACTTAGATTCCGTACCAGGTTAGGTAATGACTTCACCAGTGTGAATACCGAAACCAAAGAATATAACGAAAAACCAATTGCGTTCAATGCGGGTGGTAGTACCGGTTCTTATGGCGTTATGAAAGGCCGTTACAGCATTGTGTACAGTGACCAGTTATTGACTTTCGCAAGAGATGAAGAGAAAAGAGTCTTTGGTTACTCTGTAAGTGCGGGTCTCCAGACACGTAAAGAAACCTACAGTGACCAGGTATCCACTACCAATGGTGGTCTCGTAACAGCAAACTGGTTCAGTATCAATAACTCCTATAACATTCAGAATACATCAGAACGTCGTAGCGGTGCGTTTAAATACGCTTACCTGGGTATCCTGAACCTGAGTTACATGAACTATTTGTTCCTGGAAGGTACTGCACGTCAGGAGTATTCTTCTACACTGCCTCACAAGAACAATAGTTACTTCTATCCTTCTGTGAACTCCAGCTTTGTGTTCACCGAAGCGTTCCATCTGCCTACTATCTTCTCTTATGGTAAGGTACGTGCTTCTTACGGTCTCGTAGGTAATGCTCCGCCGCCATTTGAGTCTAACGTTACTTATACGCAGAAGCCAATTTCTACGACTACCGGTTCCATTCCTTTGCTGATCGCGCAGAGTGATTATGGTAACGAACAGCTGAAATCAGAGAAGAAAACAGAGATAGAGATCGGTACAGAGGTGAAAATGCTGGATAACCGTTTTGGTTTTGACATCTCTTACTATGACAGTAAAGTAACTGACCTGTTGATGCGTTTGAACGTTGCGGTAAGTAATGGTGCCAAAACGAGGATCACAAACGTAGGTAAACTGCACAGTAAGGGTATTGAGGTAGCTTTGACTGCTACTCCGGTAAAGGGTAAAATTACCTGGAATACGCGTCTGAACTTTGCTAATACTACTTCCAGCATAGAGGAACTGACACCAGGCGTTGATCAGATCGTAATGCTGTTTGCATCAAGAGATGCGTTGAAAGTAGTGGCTGAAAAAGGACAGCCTATCGGTAATATCTATATGTACCCACGTAAGAGAGATGATAAAGGAAACCTTATCATTACTGATAATGGCCTGTATGATGTGGATATCACCAAATATGAGAAGAAAGGTAATCTGTTGCCAAAAATTGTTGGTGGTTTTGCGAATACCATCAGTTACCACAACTTATCACTGGACTTCATGTTTGACTACCGTTTCGGTGGTATGATCGTGGCTACGCCGTTCAAGTTCATGACAGCTGCAGGTATGTATGAAAGCACGCTGCAGTACCGTGATGAAGCGCATGGTGGTCTCCCTTATTACCTGGATACCGATGGTAAAACAATGATTCAGCTGCCAAGCCATAATTCAATTTCACCAAATGGTCCGGTTTATCATGATGGTGTGATCCTGGATGGTGTGAATAAGAATGGTCAGAAAAATACCAAAATGGTACAGGCTGGATACTACTACCTGAACCAGTTCAATGACTCTCCAACCGCCTGGAACGACGTGACCCTTTCGAAGAACGATTATATAAAACTTCGTGAGGTGGTACTGGGCTACAACATTTCCAAGGCAACAGCTGCGAAACTGCACCTGCAGAGTCTGCGTCTGTCCCTGATCGGAAGAAACCTGTTGTATGCATACAGAACTATGAAGAACCTGGACCCCGAAGCTCCAATGGGTAGCAGCTGGTTGAAACAGGGTATCGATGAAGGTTCTTCCGGTGCAACCCGTAGCTATGGTTTCAGTGTTAACGCCAGCTTCTAATTAATAAATGTGACTTGTTATAAACAGTTATGATTATGAAAAAAACATTAATAAAAATAGGTTGTTTTATCGCGTTAAGCATTGGCTTGGCGGGATGTAAGGGCGAACTGGATGATTACTATATCGACCCAGACAAAACCAGCAACCCTACTATTGAAAAATTATTTTCTGCTATACTGGACAATAACCGCGTAAGACCTAACTATAGTGAAATGCGTGAGATTGTCCTGCCAATGTGTGCAGCATTCTGTCAGACAGCTGCTTCTGATAACAAAGAAGAAAGATACCTGCAGCCAGCCAACCCTGTTCAATCGCTGTGGAATGATTATTATACGCCAAGTAACCAGGGTACTGATCTGAACTATAATACCGGTAATGGTATTATGGCCCAGTATCGTACGATGGAGCGTTTGTATCGTGAGTTGCCGCTGGACGAACGTCCGAACTTTACCATTTTCCTGAAAGCCGGCCAGGCATTGTTACTGGACCAGACTGCACAGATGGTGGATATGTTTGGTGATATTCCTTTCACTGAGGCAGGTTCTCTGGATGTAGACAACACCATTTCCAATGCGAAATTTGATGACCAGCGTATGCTGTACGATACCGTACTGGTGGGTCTGAAAGACCTGGCTGACTGGTTCACTGCAACAACGCCTAATGCGATCGCTACTGCTTCCTTCAATGCACAGGATTACCTGATGAAAGGAAGTATTGATAAATGGCGTCGTTATATCAACTCTGTTCGTCTGCGTTACCTGATGCGTATCTCCAGGTCAGATGTTGAAGAAGCCAGAGCGAGAACAGAAATCACGGAAATCCTGACGAACCCGATCCTTTATCCACTGGTAGATGGTGATAATATTGGTGACAACTATAGTCCTGCAAGCACTGACATCCTGTTATATCAGCTGACTAACTACACCAACACGCCGATGAACTCCTTTACAGAGATCAGGGCGCAGATGGCGCCGGATTACATGCTGAACAAGGTAATGTTACCATCAAACGATCCACGTATTCCTTTCATGTTTGATAAGAATACACGTACGGATAAAACGCCGAACCGCTGGTATCAGGCAATGAGCCAGACAGAGGTACGTCAGACCGATAGTATGAATAACTATTCTATCTGGGATTCTACTACTTATCTGACAAATGGAAAACTGCCAGGTATCTATATGTCTGCTGCTGAGGTAAACTTCCTGAAAGCAGAAGCTATTGAGCGTTGGGCGCTGCCGGTGCCTTATACTGCTCAGTCATGCTATGAACTGGGTATCCGTCAGGCAATTGCATTCATCAACTTCCTGAACAAGCAGAACCCAAGTGCAAGAGAATCGCTGCCACAGCCATCTACTGCTACTGTATCTGCATTCATCAGTGGAGCGAACATTGCTTATACCGGTACTTCAACAGAAAAACTGGAGAAGATATATATACAGAAGTGGCTGCACTTTAACATATTGCAGGGCCGTCAGGCGTGGGCAGAGTACCGTCGTACCGGCTATCCGCGTATCACTGTAATTCCTTCAACGCGTGCTGATTATGAGTTGCCTCCTAACAGGTTCCTGTATCCTGCGAGTGAGACAGGTTATAACTCCAGCTATGAAGCGGTGAGAGCGAAAAACACACGTAACGCAAAGATTTTCTGGATGGGAGAATAACAGACAGGATTTAAGAATTATAATTTAGATGGGGGGCAGGGCCACAAAGCTAACAATGGCAGACATTGTTATCTTTGTGGCCTTGCCAGTTTACACAGGTCTCATAATATGATGAAGAAGTACATGCTGATAGCGGCGTTGCTGGTCGTGTCATTGTTCGCAGCCAACGCACAACGCAAAGCCACCCTTGTCAGGGAGGAATTTATTATGGAAAAGCCGCCGGTACCGGCAGCACATGCGTCTACTATCACCGGATTGCCGGATGGCGATCTGCTTGCCTCCTGGTTTGGTGGAAGCCGGGAAAGCGCACCGGACGTCTGTATCTATGTGGCCCGTTTTCATAAGGGTAAATGGTCAGCGCCGGCAATAGTGGCCAGTGGAGTAGTCAATGACAGCACCCGCTATGCTGCCTGGAACCCGGTACTGCTCACTACAAAGGCAGGAAGGGTGATACTGTTCTATAAAGTAGGGCCAAATCCCCGGGAATGGTGGGGCATGATGATCTCCAGCACAGATAATGGTCATAGCTGGTCTGCCCCTGAGCGTCTGCCGGAAAATATACTGGGCCCTATCAAGAATAAGCCGGTACAGCTGGCAGATGGCAGCATCCTACATCCTTCCAGTACGGAGAGCCTGGATGAGAAGGACTGGCATATTCATGTAGAACTGTCTGATAGTACAGGTCACCAATGGAAACGTATACCGATCGACTGTGATACTTTTGGGGTGATACAACCTTCAGCCCTGTTTCATGCCGGTAAACGCTTACAGCTACTTTGCCGTAGCAGACAGAATGCGATCGTACAGACCTGGTCTAAGGACAATGGGTTGACCTGGTCCCCGCTGACCAAACAATCAATGCTGAACCCTAATTCGGGTATCGATGCGGTCACTACGGTTAAAGGTCAGCAGGTGCTGGTATATAATCCGGCTGTGTCCGGAAAGGATTGGTGGAACGGAAGGAATGAACTGAGGGTAGCGGTATCCAAAGATGGAGCGCACTGGAAAGATGTATATTTACTGGTGAAGGAAGCAAAGGGGGAGTTCAGCTATCCGGCGATCATACAGACAAACGATGGTCTGTTACATATCACCTATACTTATGACAGAAAGAATATCAGGTATGTGGTGTTAAAATTATAAAAATTTTTTACTCATGGCCAAACCAGAGGTATGGATGCGGGGGCCGCTTCCAGGTGTACCCGCTTTACTGCAACCAGTCGCGCATGCATTATTACAGGCGCAGGAGGAAATACATGCCCTGTTACTGGACTTTCCTGATACATTGTTATGGCAGCAGCCGGTGGGTGTTGCTTCTGTAGGATTTCATCTGCGGCATATTGCCGGTGTGCTGGACAGGTTATCTGTATATGCGGATGCCCAGGCATTATCTGATGAGCAGCTTGCTTATCTGGCAGGAGAGAAGACACCGGGAGACATTACAACGGCAACGCTGCTGAAGGCATTGGATGAGCAGATCGCAAAGACGATCGAAAAATTAAAAGCGACGGACGAAAGGACACTGACAGCATTCAGAGGTGTTGGTAGAAAGCAATTACCGTCGACCGTAATGGGGTTATTATTTCATGCAGCAGAACATACGATGCGACACACCGGACAGTTACTTGTAACAGTAAAAGTGCTACAGCCGTAACCGTTAGTATACCCTAATTGTTAACCTTTTTTTATTTTATTTCAGCATGTTTACAAATTCTTTAACAAACGGCTTTAGGGCCGATTTTACTATAAACAGTAATAAAACGCCTAAAAAATAGATGTTGACAAAAAATATAGTACTAATACTATTAGTTTTTGCAACTTGTTAATTGTTAATGAATTTTTAAAATTGTTAATGCAAATTAAAATTAACAGTTAATATTTTGCTTTGTGAAAAAAGTCTCTATTTTTACCTCAGATTGCTAAAACGATTATGCAGAAGAAGCTGTCTGAAAAACCGTAACAACGTAATGGAAAAAAGGAAACATGCTATGCCAGCGAACGGTGTATGTCGTGTGTCTATTCAAAAAAATAAACGTTATTGAACAAAAATAATTTCACTTGTTAAAAACCATTTGTTAATCGGACCCAGTGTCATTTTGCGAGTAACTATTATGAACTTATTTCCAGCTCTAGCTTAAGGAAATGTTTTGTCCCGTGTAATTGCAATATGCAGTACATGGGGAAATTTTATTAACTCAGCTTTCATTACCTGTAAGGTTAATGAGATAGGGAAACGCATGTTTGATCTCTGCTGTGCCACGTGCAGCAAGGGGAAGGGGCCGTATTGCCAGATACGCTGCTTTATTACCAAAATTGAAATATATGAATAGAGGCTTCTCTTTTTTTTCCCGGGTATGCCTGCACAGCTTATGGATGCTACTCCTATCGCTGGTAGCATTTTCCCAGAATAAGGTCATCACCGGTAGAGTAACGGATGCACAGGGGAATACTCCCTTACCAGGTGTAACGGTTCAGGTACAGGGTACTAGTAAAGGTACACAGACCGGCGTGGATGGTACTTACAAACTGGAAGCGCCACAAGGTGCTACTACACTGGTTTTCACATTTGTCGGATATAAGAAACTGGAACAACCTATCAATGCTTCAGGCACTACGAATGTGACGCTGGCGGCTGATGTTACTGCATTGAAAGATGTGGTGGTAGTAGGTTATGGCACACAGAAGAAAACAGAAGTTACTTCCGCGATCACTTCCGTTACCGCTGAGGACTTCAGACAGAGTGGCGCGCGTAACGCGATGGACCTTGTACAGGGTAAAGTAGCTGGTTTACAGATCACACGTACCGGCGGATCGAACCCGAATACAGGTCCTGCTATTCAGTTACGTAGTGCTACAACACTGACCGGCAGCCAGTCTCCGCTCATCGTTGTAGATGGTATTCCTGGTGGTAATCTGGACCTGTTGCAACAGGATGATATCGAGTCGATCTCTGTATTGAAAGATGGTTCGGCTGCTGCTATTTACGGTACTCAGGCAAATGGAGGTGTTGTATTGATTACAACCAAACGTGGTAAGTCAGGCGCTGCACGTGTGGATTACAATACTTATTTCCGTAGGGAATATGTACAGCGTCAACCGAAATTCCTGACGCCTGATCAATATGCTGCGAAGATTGCCAGTGGAGAAATACAGACAGAAGATAAAGGCAACAGAACTGATTTCCCTGATCTGCTCATCAACCACGATAATCTGACGCAGTATCATAACCTGGCATTCTCCGGTGGTAACGACAATTCAACTTACCGTGCCAGTGTTTATTATTCCAACCTTGAAGGTGTACTGAAAGAAAATGGCCGTCAGCAGTATGGCGGTCGTCTGAGTGTGACTTCAAAAGGTCTGGATAATCGTCTGACAGGTCAGTTCAACCTCGCGACCAATTTCAATAAAGCAAACCTGTTAACGGATGGTGGTAACCTGGTAGGTTATTATACTTTTCAACCAACATATTCTCCTTATAATCCTGATGGTTCTTTCTACTTTGAGCAGACAAGCACCAATGAACTTGCCCGTCTTTCTCAGCAGTCCAATATGCGTCAGCAGCAGGTGACTTCAGCAGATGGTAAAGTATCACTGGATCTGATAAAAGGCATGAAAGCGTCTATTTTCGGATCTGTCATCAGGGATAGCTATACAGATGGTGCATATGCAGAGCGCGCCTCTGAATTATCTGTTGAAAACTATCAGGGACAAGGTTTTGCGGAACAGAACAGTGAACTGAAAATTAAATACGCGATTGAACCGACCATCGAGTACAACTTCACAATTGATAAACATAACATTACAGCAATAGGTGGTTACAGCTATCGTTATGAAGTGAACCAGGGTTTCAATGCTAATAACTACGGTTTCCAGAACGATGTGTTCCGCGAGAATAACTTAAATGCGGGTAGTCAGCTGGTGCTGGGTAAAGCTGGTCTGGGCAGTTATAAAAATGATAACAAACTCATCGCATTTTTCGGAAGGGTAAACTATGTGTTCAATGACAAATACATGGCTACTGCTATCTTCAGACGTGAAGGTTCTTCCAAGTTCGGCGCCAACCATAAATGGGGAAACTTCCCTGCATTGTCCGCAGGCTGGAACATTGATAAAGAAGCGTTCATGAGTGATGTGAAGTTATTCAATCAACTGAAACTGAGAGCTGGTTATGGTGTGACCGGTAACTCCGGATTTGATAATTATGCTTCTCTGGTTACACTGGGTACCGGTGGTAACTATATCAACCCGGATGGCATATGGCGTCAGACATATGGTCCCAACAGAAACCCTAATCCGGACCTGAGATGGGAAAAGAAAGCAGAATGGGATGTGGGTGTTGACTTCGGTATTCTCAATAACCGTATAACAGGTTCCATTGATTATTTCAATCGTAAGACAACAGATCTTTTATTTAACTACAGGTCTCAATTACCTCCATTCGTACAACAGAATATTTATACCAACGTAGGTTCTTTCCAGTCTAATGGTTTCGAACTGACCGTGAATGCCACGACGCTCCAGAAGAAGAATTTCCGCTGGCAGACCGATCTGACATTCAGCACAGCAACCAATAAACTTTCCTCATTCTCTAATGATGTTTATAAGGCCAACTTTCTGGAAACAGGTGATATTGGTGGATATGGCGCATTGGGTAATGCATTACGCGTAGTAGAAGGTGGTAAACTTGGTAACTTCTATGGTAAGCGTTTTGCTGGTTTCACAGATGATGGTAAATGGCGCTTCTACAAAAGGGATGGTACAACCGGTCCTGCAGATGAAATAAGCCGTGAGCAGGATTTCCAGGTAATCGGAAACGCTATTCCCAAGTATTATGCGTCTATGACAAACACCTTCAATTACAAGAACTGGGACCTTCGCATTTTCATGCGCGGTAAGTTTGGCTATGATGTGCTGAACACAATGGAAATGCTGTATGGTAATAAACAGGCTTTGCCAAGTAACGTACTGCAGTCTACATTTACTAAACATGCTAAGCTCAATGATAGTTTCCAGTATTCTGACTACTATCTCGAAAGCGGTAGCTACGTGAAGCTGGATGAGGTGACGATCGGCTATAATGTACCATTCAAAAATAAATACATCCAGCGTATGAGAGTTTACTTTACCGGTGGTAACCTGGCTACAATTACAGGTTATTCTGGTAATGATCCTGACTTCATAAAAGACTCCGGTCTGAATCCGGGTATCGATGCACTGAACAATAGTGATGACCGTACGCCATATTTAAGCACAAGGTCATTTATGTTTGGTCTGAATGTGAGCTTCTAATAATAACAAAACAATTACGGATGAAAAGATTTTCGAAAATAGCAACATATACCACGCTTGCATTACTGCCAGTTTTTGCAAACAGTTGTACTGATCTCTCTGAGAAAGTATATGATCAGGTGATCACTGATAATTTTTATAACACAAAAGAAGAAGTTGTATCAGGCGTATTGAGACCATATACACATGCGAATGCATGGGTTACACCGGGTCAGAATGGCTGGTGGCGTCTGAGTGAATTATCCGGTGATCAGCTGGCATGGCCACAGAAAGGTCGTCACGGATATGACGCCGGTAACTGGATCCGGCTGCATTACCATACCTGGTTAGTGGATGACGGTCCGGTATTGGATTGCTGGAACCTGTTATGGACCGGTATGGGTTTTTGCTCCAGTGCAATTGAAAATATTGAGGGACGTGAAGCAGGCGCCATGGGTATCACACAACAGGAGAAAGACGCCTATGTTTCTGATCTGAGATTGTTCCGTGCATTTCACTATCTCCGTATTATGGATATCTGGGGTAATGTGCCTATTGTAACAAAAGTAGGTGAACCGGTAAATCCTAAAACGGCTACCCGAAAAGAGGTATTTGACTTTGTAGAGAAAGAGATCCTCGATCATATTGAGGCGGCTCCGCTGCTGAGCAAGGCGCTGATCGGTCGTATGTCTAAAGCCAGCGCTTATGCTATGCTGGTTGAACTGTATCTGAATGCAGAGAAATGGACCGGCACGCCAAGATGGGATGATTGTATTGCAGCAGCCAATAAGCTGATCAATGGTGAAGCAGGTGGTATGAATGGTGCACTTGCACTGGACACCAATCTTACAGATACTTATATACCAACCAATGATCTGTCGAAAGAGATCATCTTCTCTATCGCATATGATTTCCAGGTATCTGATTTTACGCCACAGTGGACCGGCGATTTCTACCACTTCAACCAGGGGTTGATCAATGGTAATGACCGTAACGGTAATGATGGTGTAGTGGTTATCCCAGGTGTGTATACAACCTTTAGTAATTTGGATAAGCGTAAGAAAGAATGGATATTGGAAGGGCCACAATGGAAGTATGGTTCAAATGGTACCGATCCGGTAATTTCCAGTGGTGGTAATGAGTACAATGGCCAACAGCTGGTATTTGTAGACAACATCCGTAAGAATAAAATTGGCAGCACCTTGTCAGACATGACGCAGGGTGAAGAGAACAGCGGTGTTCGTTTTAATAAATACAAACTTGGGCCAATCACTGATCCTCATTACAGAAGTACTGACTGGGCTGTATACCGTTTAACATGGGTATACTTTGCAAAAGCAGAGGCATTGATGCGTAAGAATGGCGGAACTGCCACACAGGAAGCGGTAGATCTGGTCAATACCTGCAGACAACGTGCTTTTGCACCTGAAGTATGGGAGGCGAATAAGTATACTACTTCTTCATTGACCATGGACGAATTGCTGGCAGAACTGGGGCGTGAATTTATCTTTGAAGGCTATCGTCGTCAGGAGCTGATTCGCTGGGGTAAGTTTACAACTGCCACCTGGTGGGACCATAAAGCATCTGAGTCTTTCAGAGAGATTTTCCCGGTACCACAGACACAGCGTGCTTTGAACGTTAACCTGGAACAGAATCCTGGTTATCCTAAATAGTCGTATGTCCGCATTGTTTGCCGTGCGGTTTACATAAAATACAAAATGCCGTCCGCTAAAAGCGCGACGGCATTTTGTATTTATTGCGATCCTGGTTGATGAAAATGCTAGTTGAACTTGACCACCTTTGCGGTGATAGCGTCAATATTTCTTTTCAATTCGGCAAACTGATAGGAATTCGGTCTTGGAGCATCTATGTTTTTAAGCAGATGGTCTTTGTCAAGCAGCACATGTCTGGGAATACTTTTGATAGTGAAGAACCGGACAATGGGCGACTGGAAATCGTTTCCTGCAAGATACTGGTGCTGAATAATACTGTCTTCAACAGCAGCCTTCTTCCAGGCTGGCTCGTCCTTTTTCCTGTCAAGTGAAATATATAGATGTGCAATATCTTTCTCTTTCATGTAGGCCTTTGCCTGTGCTGCATCGTGGTCGTCTACTCTGCATGCACCGCACCAGCTGGCCCAGAAGCTGATATATACCGGCTTCCCTTTATATTTCTCCAGTGCTTCAGACAGTGTCATCTGCTGGTTGCTTTCGAAATCGGTCAGCGTTGTGCCGTTTAATACTTCTTTTGGGAAAGGTTTGTTCAGCACATAGTATTCGTTCCGGCAGTGTTGAATATATTTCAGGCAATTCGTGTCCTTTACATACCGGGGTGATTCGTTGATAATTTTGTTCAACTGAGATGCATAGCTATCCTGCTGATTTTTAGAAAATACGCCGATCAGGTTGGTGATCATGTATTCTCTTGTATTACCGGTGAACTGTGTGAGTACATTTTTGTATATGCTGTCCAGCTGCTGATAAGGGTCAACTGAGCCATATAAAATATGATGGTAGACAAATGTCAGCATGCTGTTATAAGATAGATGGGAAAGCGTCTTTATGTCCGGATGGGCCTTCAGATCTGTAAAGTAATTGTCTGGTAAAGCCGTATAGCTAACAGATTTTCTCAGGGGATCATACAGGACATAGTAATATTCATATTTCAGCTCATCGGCATAAAACTGGTAAGCATCTTTACTGAGTGGACGCACCTGATGGAAGCTGTCAAGAAAAGCCTGTTGTTGTGCATACCATTTGTCGGCGTCCAGTCTGAATGAATCGAGCGCTGCACCTTTTTTATACCATACCCGCTTTTTAATTCTGCTCTCATTTTCGACTGCATAATTATAGTTGTTTTCATTTTTTCCTGTGAAACGTATATCAGGCACTACACTGCCTGGTGTGACCGTATATGCCAGTTGGTCCCCAGGTGTGATGTAAGCAAGTATGCCTCGCATGAACATCGATATATTATATAATCCGGGTTTATCCGGATTGAATTGCAGTTTGCCATTTACATCGGTCACTGTTTCTTTGGGGATATCGAAGTTGCGCCACAGGTCATAGGCTGCACTGATCTGAATGCGTTTTACCTTAGGTTCTTTTATTGTTCCTGAAAGTATAACGGTCTTCTTTTGTGCGCTTACCGAGAGGATATTAAAACATAACAATATGCAAAAGATACTTAGCTGCTTTTGACCCATAGTGATTATTTTAAGAGATAAAGGAGAATGTTTCAAACATTCTCCTTTATAAAGATAAAAATTATGATAGTGTTTTGTGCCGTAGTCCGGAATTAATGAACGCAAACACAAACGGCATTGCTCAGATCTGATCCGTCAACAGCTTCTACTGTGGAGCGGTTGCAATGTAAAATGTCAGGATATTCTGTGGGATCAACCAGCACAAACGCATACTGCGTTGCTCAGGTCGGAACCGCAAACACCTTCTACTGTAGAGCGACTACAATCGCTCACTGATGTGCCATTGCTTGAATCCTGGTTACATCTGGCGAAACAGCTACCGCTGCTGCTTGCAGATTCTCCACCAAAGGTGTTCATTAACTGTTCTCTTGAGAGTACTTCTGTAGCACCGAGTTCAAGTGCTTTAAGCTTTAGCTTTTTCATGGTAGTGTTGAATTTTTAAAAGTTCGCTAATAAGTTTCCTCAGGGGAGGTACGATATCGGGATGTATTGTGGGATCAACCGGCACAAACGCACACTGCGTTGCTCAGATCGCCCCCGCAAACACTTCCTACTGTAGAACTGCTGCAATCACTTACTGATGTACCACTGCTGGAATCCTGATTACATCTGGCGAAACAGCTACCGCTTGCGGATTCTCCACCAAAGGTGTTCATTAATTGTTCTCTTGAGAGTACTTCTGTAGCACCGAGTTCGAGTGCTTTAAGCTTTAACTTTTTCATAGCGTTTGAAAAATGAGGTGTGAACAATTGTGTCCATCTGATGTGGACGTTTTTTGGGTTTCCGGATATACTGCCCTGCGCAAAGCAGTATAAGCCTGTTCCGGTAGTATTCTTTCTATAAGGCTATACAGAAAGAAAATATTTTAGGTCATTGACTGAATACATATCGGGTAATTCTCTGCATGTGCCTGGTCCATTCGCTGCATGTGTCATCAGGATAGTCGGCGTATACCTTATATCCGCGGTCTGACACCATTCCTGCATTTCAGCGACGGCTGCATCCTGCAGTTCCAGTGGGGTATCCAGCGGATACTTTGCGGAGAAGACGGCATAATCCTTCTTATCGGCCAGGTACCAGTCATCCAGTGCCTGTTTGATCAGCACTTCATTGCCGGTAGCTGCAATGGCCATTAAATGTTTAGCGGGCAGCCATTTGGCATCATTACTATTTGAGGGGCCTTTGAAGATGATCCTTACCTGTACATCCGGATGGTGCTCCAGTAGGTCTTCTATCACCGGATGTGCAAGGGAGCAAGGGTGACAATATGGTGAGCATACTTTGATGATCTGTTGTGTGGCCAGAGGATTACCCAGGGTAATACCTATCGGGCCGGGGCCGGGGATATTGGTGCGTTGAGACAATAGTCCTTCAAATATGGCAGGGTCCTGTTTTAGTCTTTTCCATTGTCTTGTCAGCTGTACGGCTTCTTTACTTTTTTTCATGACAGGCATGATAAAGGTCAGTATACTGCCTGGGATCAGGTAGGCAAAGCCTGTCAGTAGTACTGCATGTATGCTGATGGCTGGTAGTTTGTATAAATGACCGGCCAGGGATGTGAGGCCCTGTAATACGAGTATAGCCTGAACGGCCAGGCAAAGCGGGCACCATTGTCTGATCACTTTCCACTGATAGTAGACAGAGAAGGGAACATAGGGTAATGCCAGCAGATTCAGGTATGTAGTGAACCCGAATGTGGTGGGATGAAACAACTGTGTGAGCAGACTGCCCGCGAAATAAGTAAAGCCGATGATGCTCCAGCTGATGCCGCCGATAGATGCTGCTTTCGACTGTAGTACTTTGCCACAGTTGACTTTTTCACTGAGACCGCAAATCTGCTTTAACAGGGGATTATGCTGGTCTGTTTCATATGCCAGCAGCAACAGTGTTGTTGTGAGTCCTGCAAAGGTGAGCAATGAAAACAATATAGGCCAGATGGCATTGTCCAGCCCGGAGGACAATGAGTCCCATGCCTGGGATAGTATGAGCAACGGCGCCAGCACCAACAGGAGGTACTTTGACAGTCTTTCCATCCGCCAGTTGGTGAGCTGTCTGCTATATCCGGGTTCACCCGCATTTTCTGTGGCTTCTGCCAGTAGTACGACCCCTGTGGAAGCGGCCACAAAATCCTTTTCAATACTTGAACTGAAGGTGTGTTTTTCCGGGTCATGAAAGTGGATATGATCGCCTTCCTTTTTGTAAACGGTCACCAGCAGGTCTTTATTACCACCCGGGCTTTTAAGCCGGGTGATATAGGGTGGCGGAATAGCCGCTACACTATCCGTTTTAAAACTTGCGGTGATGTTTTCCACACCATACTTATTCAGTACATCGCTGATACATAACAGGGATGGATAGTGAGGGTGTTCTTCAATCTCTTTTTTCAGTGTGCGGGGTGTGACTTTTACACGTAAGGACTGCAACAGGGAATACGTTACTTCATATTCCTGTGAGTGCCGGTCAAGTATAGATAACATAGCAAAAGTAATATTGGGTAAATACTATCAGGACCGCATCAGTTCGAAGATGAACCGTTCTCTGAAGCGTTTATCATTTCTCAGATACTCCTGTCTGTTTCTTCGTCCTATTTCCTGTAGCTGATCTTTTCTGATCAGTTGCTTTATTGTTTTGCTGATATCAGCTGGTGTTACTGTTGCACAATATCCCAGGCGATCGGGTATTTTATAGATCTTTTCAGGCGCCAGAAGTTGCTCAGATATGATCTCATTCATGGGCGGCAGATTGGTAGTGAGCACAACAGCGCCACATGATTTTGCTTCGTTAATACAGTGCCCAAACCCTTCTGTCATGGATGGGCAAACATGTATCATCGAATGATTCATGAGCGATACATATTCTGTTTCCGGCAGCTTCTGGTTATATACGACCATGTTGCTACCATTATGCCAGGGTGTTTTTGTAATAATGTGCAACAGTGGCATATCACTATCTTCCCAGGCTTCCAGGACGGCTTTGGTGCCTTTGGCATTAGATTGTCCCTGTGAGTGGAAACATTGTAATTGTTTCTCTGCGTCATTGCATAGATCAATTGAGGTGAAGCCGGTGTACACCACATTTTTATGATAGGCCTGGAATATTTCTGTTGCGAAATGTGATTTACAGAAGATGCGGTCAAATTTTTCCAGTGATGGTATCCATCTGGTGTGGAACCATTCCTGGTTGGGGATCAGGATATTTTTAGGCCCATAGTAGCGTTCGTCCACTACTTCGGTAAAAATGCAGATATCCGTATCCGCATCGATCGGATGATATTCATCTATGCTTCTGAATGATGCCGCGATATTATGCTGTGTCAATAGCTGCAACAGGATATTTTTATCCTTTTCCAGACCGGAATTATTTTGTCTTCCAATAATGGTTACATGCATACTGTCTCATTGAGATATTTGTTGTAAGCGCTTCTGATGCCAATGAGCCTTTGCCGGGCGGGAGGCAGCCATCCTGACGTTGACATGGGATTGTCTGTTGTCTGCGAGATGAATGGATACAGCAACATTTTATTACTGCTGGTTGTGGAAAGAAAATCATCCGGCAGCGTATCATTATCCCATGGCTCGTCGAGTATCTGCCGGAACACTTTGCTGAAAATGACAAGCAGATGCCAGCCTTTGACTTCATTGACCCAATACCTGTTTTCACTGATGGGCATGGCGAAGCCGAACATCTCCGCATCGCCTGCCAGTAATGCTGCTCCCTGCTGATACGCTGCTATGATGTTTTGTAGCAGGTAATCTTTACTATATGCGTCAGAGAAGACGTGCCCTTCCCGGCATATGATGATGATGTCATCATCCTGGGCGGCAGCGTCTGCTACACATGCCTGTAGTGCTGCTATGGGATGTGCTGACTGGTTTTTGATCTTTCTGTGTTCAAATTCTTTTCTGTCTGCGAAGGTCTTTTCTGCTGATGCAAGCGCAGCATGTTGCTGTTCGTTTATCAACAGATATACAGGTATACAAATGTTGGTGTGATCTTCGGGAACGGTTGATTGTGCAGGCATTTTACTATAGAAAGCCGATACATTGTTGAGTATCTGTAATCTTTCAGCCACCTGTTCAAAGTATTGGGTCACTTTGCCTGCTTCCGCATTTTTGGGTGTTGCGTCAGAATAACCGAATTCTTTTTGTGCAGAGAATGCGGGATATATCAGCATCTTGTCTGCTGTAAGGTCAGACATATGATAGTCGGCCGCATTGAAGTTCTCCATAGGCGCTGCTATGATACGCTGAAAGAAGCGTCTGAAGATCACGGTGAATTGCAAACCTGAAAATTTCTCTACCCAATAGAGTTCACCGGCAACAGGAAGCACGCTGGAGAATCCACTTACACCTCCTAATAAGAGGTCAGCGTTTCTTTCTGTTGCAATGCTGATCGCATGTAACAGTTTTTCTGTTGTATATGCGCCTGTGAAATAATGATCATCTTCACAAAGAATGATGAAATCATCTTCGTCACTGACGAAGTGTTGTAATATCTGCAAAATAGTCTGCCATAGGCCAATTGCACCTACCTGATGCTCTATGGCTTCTACTACATGCAGAGAGAATTCTTGTCGTCCTTCAAATTCGCGCATGATACTTTCCTTACGGTCAGTACGCCGTTTAAGATTTGGGACGAATACAGGAATAGGCATAGCTGTATTCATAATCTTTAATGAATATTCAGGTGGCTGATGATGGGCACAGGAAAGTATTTCGCTGCTGTGCGCATCGTCAGTAAATAAAGTCTGGCGTCTGTTTTTACAGACAGAAAATGTAGATATACCTGTTAAGAAGAGAATATTCCGTTAGCAAACATCCGCTATAGTACAGCGGCCAATAAAGGTCTTCGTGGTTCTCTTGAAAATGGTAATCCTGAGTAATTATTTCATCGTGGTTTATTGAGTGGTTTTCTCGTAAATCATCTGTGAACGTTTGTTTCGGGCTAAAACGGGTAACTAACTTCAATGTATACATTGCCTGACTGAATACAGTTTCAATGTGATTTAAAGTTAGTGATAAAATCATAAAAACAAAATTTGAATAAAATTTTTTTTATCGCTTTTTGTTCTATTTTTAGTTATACCATGAAAGATCAATAACCTCACGTTAAACCCATCTTAAAATGGCCTTCCCTTTTTACAAACAGCTTAATGCGATGGATTGTGGTCCCACGTGTTTGCGAATGATAGCCCGGTATTACGGTCGTCACTATAATGCAGAAACCATCCGACAGAAAACAGGTTTCAATAAACAAGGCGTTTCTCTTTTAGGAATAAGCGAAACAGCAGAGAAGATGGGCTTTCGTACAAGAGGCGTGCAAATCAGTTATGAGAAACTAAGGACTGTTCCGCTTCCTGCTATTCTACATTGGAACCAGCATCACTTTGTTGTGTTGACCGCTATTGATAAAAATAATGTTAAACTGGCAGACCCATCACGTGGCATCATCGCTTACAAGAAACAGGAATTTCTGCAATACTGGTCTTTTACAAATATTGATGACGTTGGTCATATAGGCACTGCGTTGTTACTGGAGCCTGCACCTGCTTTCTATGAGGCAACAGGAGAAAAGGAAACCTCGCTGAGCTGGAGCAATATTATACAGTATCTCAAGACAAGCAGATGGGGATTGTTCCAGGTGTTTATATCACTACTGCTTAGTTCCCTGCTGCAACTGATCTTACCGTTCCTGACACAGACGATGGTGGATACGGGCATCAACACAAAGAACCTCCAGTATATTACGATCGTGCTTGTCGCGCAGCTGATGCTGACATTCAGTAATACGATCGTTGGTTTTGTGCGTAACCGCATTCAGTTGCGCATATCAGGGAATATCAATCTTTCTGTTCTTTCTGATTTCTGGATCAAGCTGACACGGCTGCCGGTCTCTTACTTTGATGCACACCATACGGGAGATACACTGCAAAGGATCAATGATAATAAACAGGTGCAATCTTTTCTGACAGGTACTGCTATTGAAACACTCTTCTCTGCATTTAACTTCCTGATATATGCGGTCATTCTCGCGGTGTATAGTATCCCCCTATTTACTGTTTTCTGTATTGGCAATGTGCTTTACTTCAGCTGGATCAGGATATTTCTCCGGCTTCGCCGGAAGCTGAACTATGAAACATTTCATATTGCCAGCAAGGAGAATACTGCTACGCTGCAGATGGTGCAGGGCATGCAGGAGATCAGACTGAATAACGCGGAGCGGCTGAGAAGATGGGAGTGGGAGAATATACAGGCAGGCGTGTTCCGGCTGAATTTCCGTAGTCTGAATTATAGTCAGTTACAGTCCGCAGGCGGATTGTTCCTCAATCAGGGAAAGGATATTCTGATGAGCTTTCTTGTTGCAAAGCTGGTCGTAGACGGACAACTTACATTTGGCGCCATGCTGGCCGTACAGTATATCATCGGTCAGTTGAACGGCCCTGTGCAACAGATGGTCGGAATGGCACAGAGCTTTCAGGATGCAAAGATCAGTATGGAACGACTGAATGAGATACATCAGATAGAAGATGAAGAACCGGTAGATCGTTCTTTCCTTACCTATTTGCCAGACAATGCGGGCATTAATATCAGGCATTTGTCTTTCACTTATCCGGGTGCAGGTAATGCGCCTGTGCTAAGTGATCTGTCGTTAAATATACCGGAGGGTAAAGTGACCGCTATTGTGGGGAGTAGTGGTAGTGGAAAGACGACATTACTTAAACTACTGCTAAAGATTTATACACAGTATGAAGGGGACGTCAGGATCGGTGAGAGTAATTTTAAATATATCAGTCCGTCGTTCTGGCGTTCAAAATGTGGCGCTGTATTGCAGGATGGGTATATTTTCAATGATACCATCGCCAGAAACATTGTAGTAGGTGATGAATATATTGATCATGACCGGCTGTTACATAGTTGCCGGGTGGCTAATATCCTACCTTTTGTAGAGTCTTTACCTAATGGATTTCAGACAAAGATGGGCGCAAACGGAGCGGGTGTTAGTCAGGGGCAACGCCAGCGCCTGTTAATCGCCCGTGCTGTTTACAGAGACCCGCAGTACCTTTTTTTCGATGAGGCCACCAACGCGCTGGATGCCAATAACGAGAAGGTGATCGTCAGGAACCTGCAGCACTTCTTTAAAGGAAGAACGGTTATCATCGTTGCGCATCGTCTGAGTACGGTAAAGGATGCGGACAATATTATAGTGATGCACAATGGACAGATCGCAGAGGAAGGCACACATGCTTCTCTGACATCGATGAAAGGCCGGTATTTTGAACTGGTAAGAAATCAACTGGAACTTGGGACCTGATAAAGTTAGCGCTATGAGTAACACATTTGAGATGCTGTCCGGCAGAGAAGAGATACGGCCGGTAACAATGCATGCAGAACGTTCGGAAATAGTACAGGAGATCATTTCCACAAAGGCGGGTTTTATAGAACGCTGGGGAATACTTATCTGTATCGCAGTATTATTGCTGCTGGTCGCTGCTACCTGGTTCATTCAATACCCGGATGTAATAAAGACGAGGGCCACGCTGACTGCCGCAAATGCGCCAAAAGAGATCATTTGCCGGCAGGAAGGACGCCTGATCAGGATCTGTGTTCATAACAATGAGGAAGTGCCGGAGAACGGTATTATCGGCTGGATGGAAAGCACTGCGAAACATGAAGAGGTGATCGCTTTGTCTGCAGCGTTGGATAGCAGCATGAGCTGGTTGAATGACGGGGCGTTTACACGGGTATCCGCTATTTTAGAAAAACACTATAATCACCTGGGTGAGCTACAGCCCGGCTACCAGTTATTTCTGACGGCCAGTCAGCAGTTCAACGATTACATGATCAATGGTTTTTATGTGCGTAAAAGGAAGTTACTACAGGGCGATATTAGTTCGCTTGATAGTATGCGGCAGACGATCCTGCATAAGCAGGATTTAACATCACAACGGTTAAAACTTGCTGAGGAAACCTATCAAATGAATAAGTTGCTGGCAGAAGATAATGTGTTGTCCCGTCAGGAGTTCAGGGTGGAGAAAGGGAACTATCTTAACAGCGAGATGGCCATGCCGGAACTGACTACTTCCCTGTTACAGAACGGTACACAGCAACGGGATAAGCAAAAGGAGCTTGAACAGCTGGACCATGATATCTCTCTTCAGACGATCACTTTCCGGCAGGCCTTGCAGTCTTTTAAGAGCGAAGTGGATGAATGGATGAAAAAGTATGTATTGCAGTCGCCCGTAAAAGGAAAGGTGTTTTTTGTTATTCCCTTACAGGAAAATCAGTTTTTGCATCAGGGCCGGCTGTTAGGATATACTAATCCGGATGACAGCCAGTATTATATGGAAGCCTATCTCGAGCAGCGTAATTTTGGTAAGATAGATACCGGCCTGAAAGTGTTGATCCGTTTTGATGCTTATCCTTATCAGGAGGCGGGTGTTGTATTGGGCAGACTGAATTATGTTTCAGGAGTTCCATCTGATAGCGGGTTTCTTTCGACTATTAAGCTGGAGAAAGGATTGCGCACGGATGTTGGCAAACAGATACCTTTCAAAAGCGGACTCACTTCTGAAGCGCTGATCGTCACCCGTGACAGGCGTTTGCTGGAAAGATTGTATGCAGGATTGCAGATATTAAAGTAGGCCTGTTTACTATACATCATCAAAGAGCGATAACTGGATGGTGTTATCCGACCGGTTATTGACAGGTACGATCTCTCCGAAGTTAGACAAGGATATCCCCAGCAAGCGTACCGGTTTATCTTCCGGTTCAGTTGAGAGCAATAACTGTTTGGCTGTTTCCAGTATTTTCTCCAGGTCACCGACAGGAAAAGGGAATGACTGGTTGCGGGTGATCTGTCTGAAGTCGCTGTACTTGATCTTTAGCGTGACGGTCCTGCCTTTCAGGCCATACCGTTTTAACCGTTCATATACGGTTATGGCGATCTTTTCCAGTTCGACATTCATTTCTTCCGTGCGTGTCAGATCATATGGAAAGGTATCTTCAGCCCCCAGGGATTTTGTTTCGCGATGTGGTTGTACTTCTCTTTCATCGATCCCTCTGACAATTCTGAAATAGAATGATCCTACTTTTCCGAAGTGTGTTTTCAGGTCGTTTTCTGATAAACGTTTCAGGTCAGCACCGGTGTGTAGTCCCATGCGCTTCATCTTCTCTGCTGTAACTTTCCCTACGCCAAAGAATTTCTCGACCGGCAGTTTTTCCATGAAAGATTCAATGGAAGAAGGGCCGATGAATGTGAGGCCGTCGGGCTTATTCAGATCGGATGCAATTTTTGCGACAAACTTATTCACAGACACACCGGCAGATGCGGTGAGTTGTAGTTCATCTTTTATTGCCTGTTTGATGAGTTTGGCTATCTCGATGGCTGAGCCGATCTGTTGTTTGTCTTCGGTGACATCGAGAAATGCTTCATCAAGGGAGAGCGGTTCTATGATATCGGTATGGCGGGAAAATATCTCGCGTATTTTGCGGGAAGCTTCTTTATATACATCAAATCTTGGGCGGACGAAGATGATCTCAGGACAAAGCTGTAAAGCTCTTTTGGAAGGCATCGCAGAGCGTACGCCAAACTTACGTGCTTCATAACTGGCTGTTGCCACCACGCCACCTCTGCCTTCCGGAGACCCACCTACTGCTATTGCTTTACCGCGATATTCAGGGTTGTCACGTTGTTCTACAGATGCATAAAATGCATCCATATCAATATGAATGATCTTCCGTAGTTTCTTATTTGTTTCACTCTCCATGTTAGCCGTAGCCATACAAAGCTACGTCAGTTTGCTGAGGAATTCTTCTGCATGATGCAGGTGTGATCTTAATACCTGTTTGTCCATCTTATCCAGCATCTTTACCAGCATGCCCAGCCTTTGGTTATCACCCAGAAACTCCCGGTGTTTGTGCATGAAACGCCAGAAAAGTCCGTCCCATACCTGGCACCAGTCACCTTTGGGATAGTTGCTCATTTTCAGGATGTAGTTACTGCTGCTGATGTAGGGTTTTGTGCTCATCAGGCCACCGTCGGCAAACTGGCTCATGCCATATACGTTGGGCACCATTACCCAGTCATATGCGTCGATATATAATTCCATGAACCATTTATAGACGGCATCAGGGTGCAGTTCACAGAGCAACATGAAATTGCCCAGTATCATCAACCGTTCTATGTGATGCGTATATCCATGTCTGAGTAATTTGTGAATGGTCTGGTCTATGGGCGGAATGCCGGTGTTGCCGGTATAGAAACTATCCGGCATCGGCCGTTCATGGTCCCAGAAATTAGTTGTACGCTGTTTGTTGCCTTCCCGTCTGTACAGTATTCTGATGAATTCCCGCCATCCCAGGATTTGCCGGATAAATCCTTCCAGTGAGTTCAACGGCACTTTGTGTGCAGGCGCCATGGCGATCGCTTTTTCCAGTATCTGCATGGGCAGCAGTAGCCCTATGTTCAATGCGGGTGTCAGCATACTGTGATACAGGATACTTTCTGTCTGAACGATCGCATCTTCGTAGATGCCAAATTTGCGGAAACGTTCTTCGAGGAACTGTTCCAGCCAGTGCTCCGCCTGCTGGTGTGTAACGGGATAGCGGCATTTAGCTGCGTCTCCCGGGTTATTTTTGTAGTGCTGCTGCACGTAGCTGATCGCTTCCTTCAGGTATTTGCCCGCAGGTGGGAAGCGGGTGTCAGGAATACTTTCTCCTTTGGGAATCTTCTCCCGGTTATCAGCATCGAAGCTCCAGTGACCGCCCACGGGTCCTTTATGGTCGATGAGGATTTGATGGGTTTTACGTTGGTAAATATAGAAGTCCTGCATGAAGTAGCGTTTCCGCTCATTGAAGAAATCCATCACTTCATCGGGGCGGTTAATGAACCCGGGGGTGGTGTAAATTCTTGGCGCCATATCGTACTGCCGGCAGTACCGGTTGATACGTCGTTCCAGCAGATAGTCGTCTGTTTCTGCATAGTGCAGTTCGTATACCTTTTTACTGTGTAACCATTTGACCAATGATTGAATAGTTGCGTGTTGTGTTGTGCTGTCTATATAGCTGACCTGATAGCCTTTCTGCTCCAGGAAGTGCCGGTAATGCTGCATACTGGCGCGGTGTAAAGTGAGCTTATGCTGATGGAAGGGGTATTGTGTGAAATAGAGCGCTTCTTCCACCAGGTATACGTGCCTGCTTTTGTCCAGCGCCGGGTGTTGTTTGTACAACTGATGTGGAAATATCAATGTGACCGCTTCCTGTGCCATATGGGATTATTTGAAAGAAGAGCAGCAAAGAACATACCCTTTCCCGATAGGGAGTGATTCGCCAAAAAAATGTTAAAGTAATCCCATCATTTATGGAAAGAACGATTTTGCGGCATCATACCGAAAACATTCATTTACCCTAAATTCTATTATGCTATGCAGTATGCCTTACTTTTCCTTGCAAGTTTATCCGTACCTGTGTGGCTGAGCTCCGGCGCAGGACTTTCCAGCCGTCGTACGGAGAAAGTAGCTTCCGCGCTGACAGACGATAAAAAGGTCATCGAATGGTATGTAAAGCCGGGTAACAACTGGGTATACCAGAACAGCAATGGCGACTGCTATCTGTATGTCAACATCAAAAGCGGGGAGGGTGAGTCGACAAAACCAAGGGTGCCGCTGAACATATCACTGGTACTGGACAGGAGTGGGTCCATGAGTGGGGATAAGATCAAGTATGCCAGACAGGCCGCAAAATTCCTGATAGATCAGCTGAACAGCACAGATCATCTGTCGATAGTCAACTATGATGACCGGGTAGAGGTGACCAGCCCTTCTCAGACAGTTAAGAACAAAGAAGCGCTCAAGGCAGCCATCGATAAGATCACTGATCGTGGTTCTACTAACCTGAGCGGTGGGATGCTTGAAGGATATACGCAGGTGAAGAGCACCCGTAAGGAAGGTTATGTGAACAGGGTACTGTTGCTGACCGATGGCCTTGCCAATCAGGGGATTACCGACCCGCAGGCGCTGAAAAGACTGGCGGAGAACAAGTATAAGGAGGAGGGTATCGCGTTATCCACATTTGGTGTGGGCGCGGACTATAACGAAGACCTGCTGACCATGCTGGCGGAAAACGGCCGGGCGAATTACTACTTTATTGACAGTCCGGATAAGATACCACAGATATTCGCCGGTGAGTTAAAAGGGCTGCTGAGTGTCGTGGCGCAGAATGCCTGGGCGGAGATCACTATTCCGCAGGATATGGAATGTACGTATGTGTACGGCTATCCTTATGAAGTAAAAGGAGGGAAGGTCATGGTCCGTTTTAACGACCTCTATGCGAATGATGAAAAAGGAATCCTGATCAAGCTGAAAAGTAAGGGTACTTATACTACGAACCTGCGTTTTGACTGTACAGTGGGGTATACCAATGTTTCTTCATTTGAACAGGTAAAAGAAAGTAAACCTGTGCAGATCAGGATGACAAGTGATAAGGAACTGGTGGCGGGAGGAGAAGATAAAGAGGTGCAGGAAATGCTGGCGCTGTTTGAATCCACCCAAAGCTTTGATGATATCATGGCGGATGTGGATAAAGGGGAATATGATGCTGCCCGTAAGAAAGGACAGGCGGCTGTGCAGGTGCTGAAAGATAAACAGGTACGGTATAATTCTCCTAAGCTACAGGAGCAGGTAACGAAAATGTCGTCTTATGTACAGCAGATGGATTCTGTGCGTGTGATGCGGGAATCAGAGAAGAGCATGTACCAGAAGATGAATAAGTCTTCAAACTACAATGTGAAAAAGATGAAGAGTATTAAATAATAACGGTCACCATCAATAAGCGAACGCCTGATCATTACGATCAGGCGTTGCTGTCTTATTTACTGTAGTGCTTAGTCTACCATAACGAGCACCTACATGATAATACATACTTTATGCTTTCTCCAGTACTTCGAACTGTTCGTCCGCACTTGGACCATAGCTACCCGGGATTTTAACGTCCAGGAGGCGAAGGTCTACACCTAACTGCGCTCTGTGGTGTACGATCTGGGAGTAGCTGATGCGGATGAATTCAGCTTTGGTGGATTTGCTATAGATATCTTCGCCATTTCTCAGTATCCACTGTTCGTCCAGTTCCGACAGCTGTGCTTTTTCCAGTCTTGCTTTACCGGCAGCCAGGGTTTCTTCGAAATAGGCCAGTAATTCTTTTACATTGGTGATCACTTTAGGATCGTAAGGAGCAGTGGCGAAATCCAGTTCTTCTGTATCCAGCACCATGCTTACCCAGCCTGGAAGCTCAGCGATGTGCGTGGCCAGTCTGATCACAGACATGCTTTTTGGATGGGGCTGCCAGTTGAACTTGTCTTCAGGAATGATAGAAAGCATCTTACGGGTTGTTTGTGCTTCCTGTTCCATTTCTTTAAGGAGAGATTGAATGAGTTCCATATTGCGTTGTTTTGTGATTCTGAAACAAAGTAACAAGCGCCTTGTGACAACCCTATGTCAGTAGTCCGTCAGTGAACTGAAAATTTTTTTCTAATCGACCAGTAAGGCCTGGTATTCTTTCTCAAAAGTTTCCCCGTAAATGTGCTCGTATTCCTTTGCAAAACTGTTGTAAACCGCTCTGGCAGCGGCATGTTGTTTCAGCATGACCAATGCCCGGCATTTAAACATGACAGCGTCTTCGCTGAGCGGGTCAAAGTTGAGGATGCTGTTGGCGATGGCGATCACATGTTCCGGTGCGTATTTATGTGTATTTCGCTGTAGCTGGTGCAGGAAGCGTGTGGTGATATCTGCAGAAATATCTGATTTAAACTTATCCAGCCAGCCGTATTCCGTTCCGGTCAGCAGGCCTCCTCTGACAGTCAGGGCTACCAGGGTGGTAATATCCTCCGGGGTGTCAGTAGCTGCTTTTTCAAGGAACTGTAACAGATCAATGCTGATCTGTTCATCATTGAAATATAGGAGCCATCTGTCGTTATCCTTTTCCAGGGTATAAGGGCCTATTTTGTCAAGCAGGTTCTTTAGTTTGACGATATTGACGGAGCGGTTATTCCTGGCATCTTTTCCTGCGCGTCCCGGCCAGAGCACTTCATTGATCCTGTCGGATGTGATACCCTTCCTGTCAGGTATGCTATGTAATAAGAGCAGCAGGAACAGTTCTTTTAACAGCGGACTGAATAGACGGGTGATATTATTGCCCTCATTATCAAGCACGGTGAATTGTCCGAAGAGGTAAATGGCAGGTCCGGCAGGCGCTGCTGCGACAGCGGTTTCGATGGCCTCTTTGCTGATGGTCACCATTACCGGCACGGGTGTCTCTATTATCTGTTCAGCAGGAGCTTGCTTAGGTGTAGCAGCGCCTATGATACGGCGCATGGTGAATAAAATAACCAGGCAGCATATGATACCGGCTCCTGTTAAGATCCATAATACCCAGTGGCGGGTAGGCTGAGCGTCTTCCGGCGTGGCCAGTAAGGCGGGAGGGAAGAGGATGGTATAAATACGGACCTGGGTGACATGATTTTCCGGTGTATATAATACGACCGCTATCAATTTCTGTGCTTTCTCATAGTAAAACAGTTCCGCCCTGGAACGGATATCGAAATAACGGAAGGGAATGGTGGAAGCCAGCGGTGTATATTCCGGTTTTGTGAGTGAGCCTTTGATCAGTTGCAGGGAGGACTGCATCTTGTCATTGGCGAAGGTCAGTGCATAATAGCTTTGTTCCCTGGTATCGATGACCATGGAATTGCCGAAGGCAAAGGGCTTTTCAGGGGCGGGCAGTTCATATATCTTTTTAAAAGACGCCGTTCTGGCGTCAAAAAGGTTCAGGTCATAAAGATTGTGGGGATTCAGCAGCTGGTCGCCCTTTACGCTGCCCCGGCCGCCGATGATATAGGCAGAGTCGCCGTTTGCGGTTGTACCAAGGGCTGCCTGATAGCGAGGGGTATAGGTGTCTCCGCCGGGATCGAGAAGTTCCCATTGGCCGGAGGCGAGGTTGTAGCGTTGTACCTGATTGGTATACCGGTAGTTGCCATAACCGCCTATGACATAGATGGCGCTGTCAAATCCGGCGTAGAACCTGTTGGCGTGCCAGTATTTGGTAACGCTGTCATCGTCTACCGGGGTGTTCCAGGAATGACTGTTCTCGTCATAGCTGCTTACTTTTTTCAGGTCGGTCAGGAAGTTATAGAGCTGTTTGCCTCCGAAAACAGACTGATTACCGGCAGGTAAACCATGCGCCTGTGTGAGACTGTCAGTACGCAGGAGCTGCTTATTACAGTCATAGCGGAACATGGTATCGCGGGCGCAGATATATATAATACCACTTTCTTTATTAAAGGCGACGCTGGCATTGCCCATGGTGGTGAAGTCAGCTGCCTGTTGCCAGTTACGGTAGACATGCGCCAACCAGATGGGGTGATCAATTTCGGCTACCTGCTGCTGGATAATGTCTGTATCGTTATTGCCGGTATACCGGCGCAGGGGCCAGTGGTGAACGAGGGCGTTTTCCCTGTGCAACTGTATATCTTTCAGACGCATGGGCGGCAGATCGAATGTCTGTGCCCTGTCATAGCGATTGGCGCCAAAATAGAGTCTCCATTCCTTTCCAGGTGTGAAATGCAGTTGGGCTTTGCCAACTATCTGCCTGTTCAGACGCAGGGTGAGGGAGTGTTGTAAGTTGTTGACTTCCAGTTGCAGGCGCTGCCAGTCGTGGATAAAGGTAGCAGGGGCCGTTTTCAGGGAGATGCCTGAATATTCATCACCGGCTATCAGTTCGAAGGATTGTGTGCGAACATTATATACGAGGTCAATATGCTGGTCTTTTTCATCGGTGAGGCGAAACACATATCCGAAGTAAGAAGCAATATTGGGTATAAATGAGATGTCGAAGCTGAGGGAGAATTGCTTGCCGGCAATAAATGGCTTATCAGGAAACATGTTCATACCCGTCCTTGCATCCGGGTCAATATCCTTGCTGGCGAATTCCAGTCCGTATTTTTCCTGGGCAAAAAGGACCCTGGGCATTATGATCAACAATGCTATTAATGCGTATATATGGAGGCGCTTTTTCAATAAAATATGTTCACCGGTAACCCGAATTGTTCCCTGTTTTCGGACGGCAAGTTATAATCTTTCCCGGCAACGTAGTGTTAACTTTTCTTTAACAGGGGGTAATTAATTAAACTATAAGTGTTTGTTTTGTATTGCATTAGTTTGTTAACATGGGTGGGTTAATAAGATTAGTCAACCTTATTAATCCTCTGTTAATGCCCCTGTTCATACCCCGAACTTTCCTTTGCGGGACATTAACTCTATTTCCAATTATTACAAACAATCACAACAGAAACATCATGAAAAGATGGTTATGCGTCCTCTTGCTGACTTGTTGTGTTTTTAACACGTATGCACAATCGCGTATTGTTAAAGGCCGGGTCACTGACGAAACGGGGCAACCTGTGATCGGTGCAACAATTAAAGTACTGGGGACAAGCAACGGGACGGGGACAGATGAAAAAGGTAATTTCCATCTGAACACAACTGACAAACCTGTATTGATCTTCAGCTCTATCGGGTACAAAACAGACACCCTACCGGTTACTACAGCGTCAGACATTCATATGGTGCTACGTAGCAATGTAGCGGCGCTAAATGATGTAGTCGTAGTGGGGTATGGTACAACAAAAAAAGTAAACCTGACGGGTGCGGTATCACAGGTATCCGGGAAGGTATTGGAAAACCGTCCTATTCCGAACCTGAGCCAGGGCTTACAGGGGGTGATCCCCAACCTGAACCTGGTAATGGGAGATGGCAAGCCTATCCAGTCGCCTGCGTTTAATATCCGCGGTACGACTTCCATTGGTCAGGGAGGTAATGCACTGGTACTGATCGACGGTGTGGAAGGCGATCCGAGTATGCTGAACCCGGCAGACGTTGCCAGCATCTCTGTACTGAAAGATGCGTCTTCCGCTGCTATCTATGGCGCCAGGGCTGCGTTCGGAGTGGTGCTGATCACTACCAAGACGCCTGTTAAAGACAAACTGACGGTTAATTACTCTTCCAACTATTCTGTAAAGAAACCAACCACTGTGCCTGATATGGTGACCAATGGTTATGAATATGCGAAGAATTTTAATGAGGCATGGTCTGCCTGGAACGATTATTCCCAGACGCCACAGAATATCAATAAAACCCAGAAGTTCTCACCTGCTTACCTGGAGGCACTGAAGGCGCACAATGACAACCCTTCCCTGCCAAAGACGGAGCTGGATGCCAATGGTAACTATGTTTATTATGGTAATACTGACTGGTATGGTCTGCTCTACAAAAACCGCACGACTGCCATGGACCAGAACCTGTCTGTATCAGGCAGCAGTGGAAAAGCGAGTTATGCTGTGTCTGGCCGTTACTACGGACAGGATGGTCTTTTCCGTTTTAACTCTGATGATTACAGTATGTACAACGTGCGTGCGAAAGGTAATATTCAGCTGACCGACTGGTTGCAGGTATATAATAATACGGAGTATTCCAGCAGAGAATATCATAACCCACTGAACGTTGGTGAAGGCGGTGGTATCTGGAGGAACATGGCGGATGAAGCACATCCTTCTTCTATGCTGTTCAATCCGGATGGTACGCTGACTTACACAGCTGCCTATACTGTGGGTGACTTTGTATACGGTAAGAACGGTATCGATTTCAACCGTGCATTGTTCCGTAATACGACCGGTTTCATCGCGAATGTGTTCAGAAATAAGTTCAGACTGAGAGGTGATTTTACTTATCAGAGCATTGCGGACAAACAGAAACGTCTGCGTGTACAGGTTCCTTACAGTGCTGCGCCAGGCGTAGTAGCTTATGTGGGTACCGGTTACAATGACCTGATGATGAAAGACTCTACCAACAGATACTTTGCTTCCAACCTGTATGGCGAGTATGAAAATACTTTTGCCGGTGGTCACTATCTGAAAGTATTGGGTGGTTTCAACTATGAACAGGCTACCTATACTGGTCTGGCGGTAACAAGGAATGGTCTGATCTACAGCGATGCAAAGGACCTGAACCTGGCGCTGGGCAGCAACATTGTTACAGCAGGAGGTTATGAGAAATGGGCGATCCAGGGTGAGTTCTTCCGTGTAAACTATGGTTATAAAGACCGTTACTTATTGGAAGTGAATGGCCGTTATGACGGTTCTTCCAAATTTCCATCCAATCAGCGTTATGCTTTCTTCCCATCTGTATCTGCAGGTTGGAGAGTGTCACAGGAGCCGTTCTGGCATGTGCCATCCGGCATCATGTCTGACCTGAAGTTACGTGGTTCCTATGGGTCACTCGGTAATGGTAATATCAACTCTTATGCCTTCCAGGAGCAGTTCCTGATCGCGCAGTCCGGTCGTGTTATCAATGGTATCAGGCCACAGACGACCAGTCAGCCGAATGTATTGCCGAATGGTCTTACCTGGGAAACTTCCACTACTACCAATGGCGGTATTGATATGGCATTCCTGAACAGCCGTCTGACAGCGAGCGGAGACGTTTACTGGCGCAGAACGACAGATATGTTCACGGTAGGTCAGACCCTGCCGGCTGTATTTGGTACAGATGTACCGAAGGGGAACTATGCTAACCTGAAGACGATCGGATGGGAAGCGACCATCTCCTGGAGAGATCAGTTCAAAGTGGCGGATAAACCTTTCCAATATGGCATCACCGCTGTGATCTCTGATTATAAAGCGACTATCACGAAGTACAATAACACCAACAATAAGCTTTCTGACTACTATGCAGGACAAAAGCTTGGTGAGATCTGGGGATATGAAAATGATGGTTACTGGACCGCACAGAATGTTGGTCAGGCGAAAGCTGCACAGGCTTTATTCAAAGCTTCCAACAGTGGTACCTGGTTACCGGGCGATATCAAGTTCAAAGATCAGAATAACGACGGTGTGATCAATAACGGTGCAAATACAGTGGCCGACCATGGCGATATGAAGATCATCGGTAATTCTACCCCACGTTACAGCTATGGTTTGACGCTGGATGCGAACTGGAACAATTTCTTCTTCAGTACTTTCTTCCAGGGTGTTGGTAAGCAGGACTGGTGGCCAGGTGCGGAGTCAGATGTATTCTGGGGGCAATACAACAGGCCTTACAACTTTATGCCTAAATCACAGGTAGGAAAGATCTGGTCAGAAGAGAACCCCGATGCATACTTTCCACGTTACCGTGGTTACATCGCACAGAATGGTTCAGGCGTACTGAATGCGAAGCAATCCAAATATCTTCAGAATGCTGCTTATATCCGTCTGAAAAATATCCAGGTAGGATACAACCTGCCGAAGACATTTATCAGTCGTGCGAAGTTGTCTGCTGCCCGCGTATTCCTTTCTGCGGAGAACCTCTGGGCACATTCTCCTATGTTCAAAGTAACCAAAGACCTGGACCCTGAAAGCATTGGCAGATCAGATACTGTTACGGATTCCGGTAACTCCGGTAATGGTAACAACTATCCTATTCTGAAAAGTATGACCCTTGGTCTGAATGTTACATTCTGATAAATAACACAATCAAAAGACAGTAATGATACAACAATATTTTTCCCGGTTACAGCGCGTGATCATGATCGCAGGTCTGGCGGCTTTAATGAGCAGCTGTGCGAAGAACCTGGACCAGACGCCGGTAGCCACTGCAGATAAGGATGCTATTTTCGGTAGTGAGGCAGGTATGAAGTTATATACCAACTCCTTTTACGATGTATTGCCCGGTATGGGAGATGTATTCAGAAAAGACGCAATGGCGGATTACAGTGCGGTGAGTTCAGTGCCTGATTTTCTGAGAAGGGGTGCGTACAATGCACGTGTGGCTGACGGATGGGACTGGAAGCAGTTGCGTAATATCAACTACTTTATCGTCAACTGTAACAATCCGGCGATCGATTCAACTATCCGTAATAACTATATTGGTCTGGCGCGTTTCTTCCGTGCATACTTTTATTTCGAAAAGGTAAAGCGTTTTGGTAATGTTCCCTGGATCAATAAACCACTGGACATTAATGACCAGGAAGGTCTGTATGCCGGCAGGGATAACCGTACGCTGGTGATGGACTCTGTCATTGCTGATCTGGACTATGCGGCTGCTCACATTACATTGAAAAGTGACGCAAGCGCGAGCCAGATCACGAAATATGTGGTGTATGGACTGAAATCGAGAGTATGTCTGTTTGAAGGTACTTTCCGTAAATACCAGACGGATTACAACCTGGCGGGTACAGTGCCGGGACTGTTACAACAGGCGGCTGATGCAGCCAAAAAGGTAATGGATGAAGGCGGTTTCACTATTAATCAGACCGGTGGTCCGGCTTCGTCTTATCGTCAGTTGTTCATCAGTGCAGCGCCGGTAGCTGCGGAGGTGATGCTGGCGAACGTAACCAGCAGTACGTTGGCTGTGTTCAATGACGCCAACTGGTACTTCACCTCTGCTACTTACGGTAACCGTCTGAGCTTTACCAGAACGTTCATCAACACGTACCTGAATATTGATGGTACACCGTTCACCAATGAAGCGGGATATGAGACGGAGACATTTGCGCAGGAGACACAGGGGCGTGACATGCGTTTGCAGCAGACGATCCGTATGGGATCATATACCCGTACCGATAATGGAAAAACGGTTGCAGCTCCGCCTGTATTTTCTTATACTTACACTGGCTATATGCCGATCAAGTTTACGCTGGATGATACTTATTATGATGGCGGTACGACCGGTACTAACTCCATTACCCTGATGCGTTATGCGGAGATCCTGCTGAACTATGCGGAGGCGATGGCGGAACTGGGTAAACTGTCGGATAATGACTGGGCGAAAACAGTAGGCGCACTGCGTGTAAGAGCTGGCATTACCGGTGGTATTACAGCTAAACCGACGGTGGCGGACAATTACCTGAAAACAAACTATTTTCCAGGTATTTCGGATGCAGCGTTGCTGGAGATACGCAGAGAGCGTGGTATAGAACTGGTGCTGGAAGGTTTTCGTTTCCATGATCTGATCAGATGGAAAGCGGGCGATCTGCTGACGAAGCCATGGACGGGAATGTATGTGCCGGCACTGGATACACCTATGGACCTGAATGGCGATGGTGTGCTCGATGTATGCTTTTACAGGACGGCACCGGCTGATCAGGTAAAGGGCGTTACATATATCAATGTAAGTCCGGTGCTGAGCAGTGGTACGAATCCGCAGGTATTGTCGAATGATACACATGGTGAGCTGCACTGGCTGGATAATGTATCCCGCGACTGGGCTGACTACAAGTATCTTTATCCGGTGCCTTATACCGACCTGCAACTGAACCCTAAACTGGGACAGAACCCAGGTTGGGAGCTGTAAGGAATTCAATTAAATGATCATTATAAACACGAGATGCAGATGAAAAGAAAGATGCTCCTGATGGCTGTTTTTACCGTGCTGAGTTACGCTGTAATGGCGCAGAAAATGACGGTGGCCACTTACAACATGCGTAATGACAATAACAAGGAAGACGCTGCTCATGGCAACGGTTGGAAACAGCGGTATCCGGTGATCGCTTCCATGATCCGCTTTCATGGTTTTGATATTTTCGGAACACAGGAATGTATGAACCACCAGCTGGAAAATCTGAAAGACAGTCTGCCGGGTTATGCGTATGTCGGCATCGGCCGTGATGATGGAAAAGAAGCTGGCGAGTACTCTGCTATCTTTTACAATGGTGTAAAGTTCAAATTGCTGGAACACGGAGATTTCTGGATGGCTGAAGAAACCGACAAGCCTGTAAAAGGCTGGGATGCGGTATTGCCAAGGATTTGCACCTGGGGTAAATTCAAGGAGATCAAAACAGGATTTACTTTTTACTTCTTCAATCTGCATATGGACCACGTAGGTGTGAAAGCACGTGCGGAAAGCGCCAAGCTGGTGATGGATAAAGTAAGGAAGATGGCGGGTAATATTCCGACCATTCTGACTGGTGACTTCAACGTAGACCAGCAAAGCGAATCTTATACACTGATCAATACTTCCGGTCTGCTGAAAGATGCGTATGAAACGACCGCTATCCGTTATGCGGAGAATGGCACTTTTAATGCGTTCAATCCAAACAGCAAGACTGACAGCCGTATCGATCACATTTTCCTGACCAAACAATTCCGTGTGGAAAAGTATGGTATACTGACGGATACTTATCGTGGTCCGGTGGTAACGGAAAATGGCGACGACAAGGTGAGTTCAACTGATTTCCCAAAAGAGGTATCACTGAAGAAGTATGTGGCGCGTGTGCCATCTGATCACTTTCCGGTGATGGCGATCATTACCTGGAAGTAAGCGATCTGTAAATAATAATGCGAAAAGCTCCTGTTGGTATTATCCGGCAGGAGCTTTTTGAATTTTTTCTGAAAATATTTTTTTCGTACAGCTATAGTTAGGAAGCCTACATAACGGTGTTACGGAGCTTATATGCTGATTGAACAAGAATTGATTAAAGATGTTATTTTTTCTTTCTATAACGAGTAGTACTACTCACTTGTGTTTCAATGAGTACATATTTTAGGGGGTACTGATTAGCAATTAGTTGGAGAAAAAGCGAAAACGGAAGCTGTTGGAACACGCAATTAACGGGCATGCTACTGAAACTGTCAGGGTATATATTGCGTATGTTTATAATGTATTAACACGCTTAAGCTTTCGTAATTTTTTATGATGCACTTACCTGAAAACATAATCATGACCGTAGTATTTGGGCTCATGCTGGCAGTTATTGTATTTCTGCTGACCAGGCATAATTTTTCCAAACATGGCAAGACAGACTATCAGAAGAAGATAGAGATTGCCAACAACGAAATGCTGTATTCCATCAGGCCTTTACTTGTCGAAAAGAAGGTGCCTTCGAAGGAAATCCTTGGAGCAGTTCGTTATTCAACCGCCAAGAAGTATGGAGTGGAACAAAATGACCTTTACGATGAATTTTCTCTGACGAGCGACTTAATTAATGAAACAATAGCCAATTCATTTCTGACTTCAGATGAGAAGCTGGAGTTCTGTAGTCTGTTGCAGTCTATCAAATAAATGCAATCTGCTTTTTGCCGGCAAATGCCTTCTAAGTTAGTTCTTAGAAGGCATTTTGCTTGTTGGCTTTTTAGTATTTTTTGCTGCTGTAGATTTAGAGGAGCTTGATTTATCAGTATCCGTTTTTGTTTTGGAAACTGTTTTAGCGGTTGTTGGTTTGCTGTTTGTTGCTTTTTCTGCGGATGTTTTAGCGGTAGCAGGTTTTGGCATTGTTGCTTTAGGGACCGGCTTTTTGCTATTGATCCTTTTTATTTCGGTGCTGGCCAGGTCTTTTGCTTCCTGATCACCGTATTTTAAGGTCTGTTCGTAATACATCACTGCGTGTTCATCATCTCCTTTTTTGGCGTAGATGTTAGCAATGTTGTTCAGTACGATATAGTCCTTTGGAGCGATCGCATTTGCTTTCAGGAAAGTACTCAATGCGTTGTCCGTATCTTCTTTCAGCGTGTATGCCAGACCGAGGTCGGAGAGGCTTTCCACGTGTTTAGGATAATATTTGAGAACGGTTTCGGAGATCAGTTTGATGTTGTCTGCCTGGCTTTTACCTACGTTGTAGATCTGGGCAACGTATTCCTGCACGGCATTGAGCATGAACTGTTCCGGTTTTTCCAATGATTTGTTATCAGACCATTTCCATTTGTTGTCGATGGTGTGACCGTAGTTGATAGCGGACACCAGTTCTTTGGTCAGATTGGTATAATTGTAGTTTTCACCCAGCATATAGATTTTGCCGAAGCGCATATCCAGACGGTTGGGGAATTTGGAGATACCGGTATTAATATATTTAAAACCTTTGCTCAGTGGTTCTTTTTTGTAACCCACTTCACTGGTATACCCGGCAGGGTCACCATTTTTACCTGCTTTGAGGGCGTTGGATCCGTTAGCAGTATGGTTGATGGTCACTACTTCCGTTTTACTTTTGGAAACGTAATAGTTGAAGTATGCGATATAGAGTTCAGCGTCATTGGGTTTCGCTTTCTCCCATTTCGCCAGCAGTACACGTTGTTTGGTAGTGTCGCCGCTAGTGCTTAACTTTTCGAAATCCTGCTTATAGTTTTGGGCAATAGTAGGGACAGAGAATGCTGTGGACAGCAAAAGGAATGTAGAAAATCTTTTCATATTCATAGGATTGGAATAAACGGTACTACGCCGTTGATATAAAAAATCGAACCTTGTTCTTACTGGTTAGACCAGACCTTGGAGTACAAAGTTACTGAGATAATACTATTATTTGCCATATTTCGACCTAACGGTCATAAATAAGTTGCTTTCATAGATGCTTTGCGGTGAGATAACCGTTTCATTTACAGGGAGATCGTCCCCATAACGTTCACGGATAATCTCTTTCACTGGTTCACTGCTGAGATCAAATTCTTTCATCTTCTGCAATTTGCCCACTTCTACGCCAGCGGCTCTCTTATAGATCTTCCATATCAGCTCTGAGCAGTATATTTTATCGTCGGACCATTCGAAGTAAGCATCATAGGATTTGCCCAGCATTTTTTTGCCCTCGGCTTCCATCTTTTGCAATACCTGCGGTGTCAACTGATTATCTGCATTTTTCAGCCGGCGTACTACATATTTTTTCCCTTCCCCATGTGAGATCCATTCGTCCAGTGGCGTCATTCGGACCGGTTGTACAGCCTCCAGTACATAGTCTTCATTGCCCACTTTCCAGATCATGCCGCAGTGACTGAACTGCGAATGTGTGGCGAGTCTTACCGCGTGGCATTGCGGAGACATAGATGTCTGAAAAATAAGGTCCCCTGAGCGCAGCGGCGCTTCCTCTTTAAAACCATACAGCAATGTAAGGGTGCTTAATGAGGTAATAACCAATCCTATTGCGAGTATCTTGTTCATACGTAACCGGGAAGTTGGATATAAGCGCTTACGTTATACACATATAAATTTAGTTAAATTTATCACTACGCAAATGTTAAAATACTGGAAAGAGGGACCTTCCTATTGTATTTTAACCCCTTTTTATGCTTTTTTACCCCTTTTGGTGAGTAAAATTGATGAGTGGTAGCATTTCGCTGAGTGCCACTACTTACTGTTTTAAGTAGCCGGACTGGCAATCCGCGCCTATATTTTGCATGTTGCGTCGTGATGTACCGGGAAGTTTACCGAGTTGGCGATAAAGCAAAGCTGGTTTGCCTTTTCATGCAGCGCATTGGCTATATCGATCATAGCAACATCCGTTACCGTTACTTCGGGGTGCAGGGTTACTTCGGAGAAGTGACCGCCGCCATCTGCCGTTTCTACCATTGTACCGGTGGCATTGTCCACATAATCAACGACTACAACGCCGGCTTCGGAGCAGAGGTGCAGGTACCAGAGCATATGGCAGGAGGAAAGTGAGGCCACCAGCATTTCTTCCGGGTTATAACGGGTCTTGTCTCCCCTGAAATCGGGATCGGAGGAACCCGGAATTTCGGGTTTGCCATCCACCTGGAGGATGTGATTGCGTTCGTAAGCCTGATAGGCAGAGGTACCGGAGCCGGTATTGCCGGTCCAGCGGGTGGTCATCTTATAATGGTGCGTTCCTTTCATAATGATATCAGATAAGTGCCTGTTTAGCCATTGTATTCCGCGAGCCGTTGCAGGAGCGGGAGGAAAGCTTCTATCAGCGCCAGTTCTTCGGCAGAGAAGAGCTTATCCATTGCTTGTACCAGCCATTCTTCTTTAATACGTCTGTTCTCATACAGGTGCCGGGTCCCTTTTTCTGTCAGAGATACAACAGATTTCCTTTTATCGGTTTCGTCCATTACACGGTTGACGCAGCCCACCTCTTCCAGCCGGTTGAGAATCTGGGAGATGGCCTGTGCCGATATACGCTCCATTTCTGCCAGGGCGGAGGGCAGCAATTTGCCGTGCTGGTCGAGCAGGCCCATAGTGAGCAACTCTGCGTTGGAGAAATCGGAGCTGATGTTTTGTTTGCGTAGCTGCCTGACAAGACGGGTGACCGTACTGCGCAGGGACGCGGCTACTTCATAAGTGTTTGCGGACATAATACAGAATCAGTTTACAAAGTTACTTTACATTTTCTGAACTATCGCAGATTAACAGGGGGATTGTCTGCCGAAATGCCCTTTCCGGCTACTGACGGGCATTTTATGTCTGTAATAGGCTTTTTTAACACCTTTTTGAGGGTGACGGGAGAGAATAGAGCGGCTGTATTTCATAAAAAAGCTGTACTTTTGTAAAGTAACTTTATTAATTTACTTAATCAAATGTCAGTATTTCGTTCATTAAAACACCATAACTTCAGACTTCACTTCATAGGACAAGCCATATCACTCATAGGGACATGGATGCAACGGGTAGCTATCAGCTGGCTGGTATACCGCATCACAGGGTCCGCTCTTTTACTTGGACTGGTGACTTTCCTCAGTCTGATACCTTCCCTGGTGCTGGCGCCTTTTGCCGGCAGTTTCATCGACAGACATAATAAGTTCAAGGTAGTCATGGTCACCCAGATCGCACTGATGGTGCAGGCGGGTGTACTGGCTGCTATGGTCTGGCTGAATTATTACAGTATGATCTGGATCTCGGTATTGAGTCTGGCGCAGGGGCTGATCAATGCCTTTGACACTACGGCCCGGCAGGCGCTGATGGTCGATCTGGTGGATGACAAAGAAGATCTGCCGAATGCGATCGCGTTGAACTCTTCCGCATTCAATGCCGCGCGACTGGTAGGGCCTGCGTTAGCCGGGATCATTCTCAGTTCATTTGGTGAGGATATCTGTTTTCTGATCAACTTTCTAAGTTTTATTGCGGTGATCTGTTGTCTGGTGATGATGAAACTGGCGCTGATACCCGCTTCCCGTTCAGATGTGAATATCTGGGCCGATCTGAGAAAGGGCTATGAATACCTGCGGGAATCACCTGATCTTTCTTCATTGATATTACTGCTGGCAGCTTCCAGTCTGCTGGTGATACCCTATACGACTTTACTCCCTGTTTTTGCCAAAGACGTGTTTCATGGCGATGCCACTACTTTTAGCTGGTTCGAGAGCGCTGCTGGTTTAGGCGCCTTGTTTGGTGCTGTGTTTATGGCAACACTCAGACCTGGCCGCGATCTGGTCAGACTGACAATCCTTTCCAGTACTGTATTTGCTGTAGCCTTGCTGGGGCTGGCCGTATCTTCTTCCATTGTACTGGCGCTGGCGGCGACTGCTGCTACCGGTGGTGGACTGATGATCCAGAACTCGGCGATCAATACTTATCTGCAGACGCATGCTTCTTCTGAAATGCGTGCGCGGACGCTGAGTTATTACATTATGTCTTATCAGGGAATGTTACCGATCGGTAGCCTGGTGATCGGATATCTTGCACATTATTTCGGTGTAGGTGTGGTGGTATTTGCAGAGGGAATTATGGGTATACTGATCGTGATCGTGTTTATGTTGCATCAGCGGGGTATCAGTCACTGGATAAGGGTGTTGCACGTGATCAGACTTCGTTACCTGAGATAGCGCAGGGCGAAAAAAAAGTTCAGCCTGGCGCCGCAAAACACCAGACTGAAACAGTTATAGGAAAACAACAATGGAAGCAAGGCCAGGCATAGATTATGTAAAAGGCCGGTTAGACAAACAATGTAGGTTGGGGATATCAGTGCAAGCAGCAGGCGCCTTGCCACTATGCACTGACGGAGACCGCGGCTCCTGACAACATAATGGATGAGTGCGGGGTACTATTTGATGAGCACCACGTTAAATGCTCTTACAATTGTCTGCACATCACTGTTAGAGCGCTTAGTGTTTTTAAAACGGACGGCTGTGAAATTATTCTCATTCACATCCGGGAGATACACATACAATGTTTTCACTTCTCCAGTGGAAAAAAAGATGGTACATACGCCTTCGTACGAAATGGCAGCAGGTTGCAGCTGCATATCAATTCTGAACGTTACGTTACTTTGTGTGAAAGCCTGATCAAACAGCACGAGCTCCTGGTGCTGATCTCTTTCATCGCCGAACACCATTATCAGATCATCGGGTGATGTGGATAAAGGATCAATATTATCTACCGAACCAAAAGAGGTTATCTGCAATACCCCATCTGAATTTTTCAGTTCTCTGTTGTCGATGGTCGCTACTGTTGTCACGGAGCCACCGGATGAGAGCTGGGCAGGTCTGGATAAATAACCAGCGTTGCCATTATTAAAATAGGTTGCTACAAATTGGTTCATTCTTGATTTCAGCATAGTATATAAAAGATATTTAAGAAGTATCTGTAATGGTTGCTTTGATCCGTCATGCATTAGCATGAGTGTGGCTTGTCGCCATAAAATGCAACCCAGTTAATTGCTGCCGGGTAGGCAGTAAAATGAATTTGTTTGTAATGGTGGCGCCTGCACTAAGCATGCGAACATGCAGGCGCCGTTAATCAGGAGTTTACATAGTCAAAATGTATTGCTTAACAAGATCGTTTTATGCGCTGAAGTGAAAAAGATACTTACATAACCAAGGATTTGTGCGTTACAAGATTGATTTTCAGTTGTACAGCAGCGGTTTTATTTCTGCTGTACAGGGATTTATATTCAATAGGAATGGTGTTCTGTTTGTTTGATCTTCATGATTACCCTACAAAGATACGGGTGCATTACGCAGCCATCATGCGTAGTGAAAATAGCCGGAAAATATTCTTTAAACAGGTCGTATTTATGCTGTAAATGTGGACTTGATATGGTGTCTGTATTTTGTAGTGTTATTTGTCGTGAAAGCTTTGTGTGGTGCGGGTTGGATGGTGTCTGGCAGATGTGGGGATAGCCGCCGGATGGGCCGGCAGCGATATGGTATATTGCAGTATAAGAGAATAGGGATCAGGTGATTATTAACAGTATACAGTACAATGGCGGCAAATGTTATTCACGTTGAATAAAAGTGCATGCTGGCTGATGAACCGGTGTGCATAATTGCACCTGTTCTTCATGATGTATCGTGATGGTTTTTGTTGCGGACGTTGTGTGAACAGTTGCTTTTGTCTGCGCTGTTTGTATCGCGATAATGTCGGCAACGAGATGTTGTTTGTTCGCTGTTATACCGGCGCCATTGAAGGCCCTTATCTGTAAGGTAATGATCAGGGCGCCTGTGCCGGAAATATTCACCGGCAGCATTGCTCCGTCGAATGGTACTGTCGCATCAAAGTGCAAAGCAGCTGTTTGTATGCCCATTGTACGTTGTGTTTTACAGTCAATACGCGTAGCGATCATTTTGACTTCCAGGGCTGTAATGCCTTTGTGTTTCCGTACTATCTGCGCGGGTATATGCAATACATTCTCTGCTGAAAAGAAAGGTGTAACCGGAAAGAAATGATCTGTGCCGGCATGTTGATTAAAGCGGAAGCCTTTTATTGCGCTGATGTGATTACCGGCAGATGGGATGAGCGTCTTTGTGAGCCGGTTGACATGCGTACTATCACAATGCACGTCCAATGCTGCATAAATAGCATGACGGATGAAGGCGCCTGTTTTACTGGCCATGCCAAAGCGTTGTGAAGCGCGTTGCGTGGCGGCGGTCTGACGGATCATGTCCGGCATACTACGCAGGAAGTAATTCCCTTTGCGGTAGTAACCGATCATATTCCCCAAACGGCCGGTGAACTGAATGATGGATGTTTGTTTTGCCATAATAATGTATACTGTTTGGCTGTAAATATAGGATTACCTGCTGCTATTGGAGGACGAGCTAATTATGGATTTTCTAATGGTATTTCGGGTAGTGTTGCAGATCATTTAAAGGTAATTCGTGTGCTGTTGAATAAGGGCTAACGTGCTTCGTGTGGGGTATGGATAATTACGAAAAAAAGGAGAGAAATGGATATTTCTCTCCTGTCAACAAAGAATGAAAACTACAGCTTTTACGAAGTATTCACATGCATATAATAAGATAAAGCAGGGTTAAAAACGGAAGCGAACAATTTCTAATGCTCTAACCAGCTGAGCTACCTGTCGACTACGTCTGACAGAGGAGGACTCGAACCTCCGACCCTTAGATTAGCGAAGTAGCGCTTTCCTACGACACCCACTATCAAGAAGATTATAAAACAAGGTAATATGCGAATAACGCGGGCTTTGAGGCTACTGTCTTACATTTGACCATTCGCCATATGGCGAAGAAGGATTCGAACCTTCGCTTGCAGCCTGGAATCGAAGTAACGCTATTCAACGACACTTGTTTAATAAAGAACGGGGTAAAATTCGAGCAATAAGTTGTTTAGATCTCTGCCTATGCACTCGGCCACCCGCCTTGCGACGGAGGGGGATTTCAACCCCCGTGGGAGATTTTTTTCGAGTTGGAGTCGATGTATTATTACTCTACGACACCCGTTCTAAGATCTTAAAACATAAACAACAGAGGTAATTATCGGAAGTGTCTTTGTGTTCTACCTAAAAGAGCGAAGTAACACTATCCTACGACACTCGTTGTTATGTTGGATTAACAGGATAAAAACCGATAAACCCTTTTCAATACGTGCGCTACTATTGCGCCACCTGTCTTGCGACAGAATGGGACTTGCACCCATAACCTCGTAATCCCTGCGAAGTAAGGTTTATCAACGACACCTGCTGTCCTTTTTGTAACCCTGACAGGACTCGAACCTGCATTCCCCTTCGGGCAGTACGACTGTAAATACGCTTCCCTACTTTCGTCTTTCAGATTTCGGTGCACTGTAAATTCTGACCATTACCAGGCGCACCGGTAACGGTATGATCCGTACACTCCATGGTCATATTTTGCCACGGGCTTTTTCCGCTTAAGCTACAGGGCCGGTTATGATACACCCCTCCCTTTTGGAGGGATGTATGAATGAGGTTAACAATAATGAACTGCTATAAAGCAAGGCCGGTAATTTCAGTGATGGCGTCACCTCCTCTTTCAATCGCATCCAGGACACCGAAGATCTTGTCACTCCATCCCGCAATGAGGAAAACATCATTCTGACGCACATCCAGTGGTACGGTATTGTAACCTGCCAGATTGAACAGGTACAGCTTTGCGTTTGGCGCTATCTGCTTGTACTTTGCCCATTTAGCTGACATCGTGTTGGATGCATTGGCGTTGCCAGTGTTGCTATCCCACAACTGTCCGTCGGTGAACAACATTATTTTGTCTGCTACATATCTTTTGTTGATCAGGTCTTCCAGTACGAGATAACCGTTCGTGGAATAACCCACTTCACCTTCTCTCCTGTAGAATTCATCGACGTTGCCGAGAATATTATCCGGAGACATGCTGACTATTTTCCATGAATCACCGAACATACCAGTGATGACGTTTTTGCACTTGTGCTGTAACAGCATGGCCAGTAACAGACCGATATCATACAGTAATACTGTGCTCTTTGCAGATACTGGTTGCTGCATGGAACCGGAAACATCACATGCAATGACTACTCTGGTCTGCTCGTCAAATCCTTTCAGGTGTTCTACGCTGGTCTGCAATGCTTTTTCCAGTGCTCTTTTCAGTTCGATGATATTACCGTGCTGTATATTCTTGATCTCTCTGTAGGCAGACAGATAACGGAATGGCAACTGCTTAGCATTCATGACGGCCTTTTTATCGGCCAGCATAGCAAATACCTTCATCAGGTATTGTGTGTCGACATTGTAAGCAAGCATGTTACGCAGGTTTCTCAATGCCGCCATGTATCCCAGTTTTCCGCTTTCTATCAGTTCAGTCCATACCCATCTGAACGCTTCTCTTTTAGCATATTCGGAATCGTATTTCGCCTGACCTGCTGCGGATAAAGCAGTTTCCCATGTATAAGGTGTCTCCAGGTTGTCCTGTACTATCTTATCGAACAGCGCCTGCTGTGTATCATCCTTTGCTTTCGGATGTACGATGAACAGGGCATCTTTCAAGGTGATAGCCGTCTTACGGTTATATTTAGCGAACTGGTATTCGTCAAATTTGTTGAAAGCTACAGCGAGTCCTTTTTGTAGCTGCTTACTCAGGTGGTTGAGCTTTTTCGTCTCTTTCCTTTCGTTTGCTACTGCGTAATAGGACAGTACCTCCGTAATCTCGTCGGCCCGCTGGATAACGCGTCCTGTCAGTTTACCTACCAGGTCGTCCCCTTTGTGCACTTTAGCCAGTTCCACTGCCAATACCATTGGTACTGAACGCAGATACATCTTTTCCCTGGTATACACTGCAAGCCGTGCTACGAACCCGGGATCGTTTTTAGCGATCAGTGTACGCAGACGTTCCAGCTTCTCTGTGCTTTTCTCATAAAACTGGTCTTGCAGAGAAGCAGTAACTACGGCACTGTACAGTTCCATTTCAGGCGTCAGGGTGTAAGCCACTGCTCCTTCATGGTTGAATAGTTGTTTGATAGTTTTGAGCTTGTTGAATCTCATGACCGTTTGTTTTTGTTTGATGATACAAAGTTGGAAGGCATGTGCGCACTTTTTTTGCGCAGTAAAATCTTTTTTGGGATTTTTTTTAAAAAAGCTGCGCAGGAGCCTGTGTGCGGGTATATAATATAGATACAGAACTGCCTGTCCGGGAAAAATGTACAAGACATAGGGAAGAGTATCCATTTTCCGACGATGGACTTTGTTGCAATTTTACATCGTCAATAACGACAAACACACACACATCAAACATAAAAAAATGAAAACGTTCAATGTTCCATCAAGAGAAGAAGTAAGTGCCAACAATCAGACACTGTTTGACAATCTGAAAAAAGGTCTGGGTAAAGTACCTAACCTGTATGCTACAATGGCTTATTCTGAAAATGCACTGGCTACCTACCTGGCATTATCAACAGGAAAAACATCATTGAAAGCAAAAGAGAAAGAAGTTGTGAATCTGGTAGTAAGCCAGGTGAATGATTGTGATTACTGTCTGGCGGCACACACTTATATTGGTAAACTGAATGGCTTTTCTGATGAACAGATCATAGAGATACGCAAGGGTAGCGCGTCTTTCGATCCAAAACTGAACGCACTGGCCGCACTGGTTAAAAACCAGGTGGAAAATAAGGGTAAAGTTGATCCGGCGCTGGTAGATGCGTTCTTTGCTGCAGGTTTTACCAATGAAAATCTGGTAGATGTGATCATCGTGATCGGTGATAAGGTGGTGACCAACTATCTGTTCGCTGCAACAAAAGTGCCGCTTGATTTCCCTGCTGCACCTGCATTATCTTAACAATTTGCCTATTCATATATGGACGACCGCGGGCCTTTTTATAAAGGGTCTGCGGTTTTCCCGTTTATAGCATCTATAAAAGAAAAAGGCCCCCTCGTATAAACGAAGCGGCTTTACTTCCTGATTAACATAACCATAGTGAACTAATATCTTCTTCGAAAACTCAATTTTTTGATCATGACGTCATCGTCTATATCGGAGATAAGGCAATTCTCGCTCAGCACTGTGTTAGCAGCGCCGAGCATGTACATGTATGTTCTGAGGGAATGTGTACAATCAGGTAACCACCCGAGGGAGGCATCCCCCAGTGAATCCAGGGGTATGCCATTGTGCACATGGTCGTAACCAAATGCATCCAGCAGTGTAGGTATAAGGTCCGGCAGATTGTAGTACCTCTCGCTGGTTGTGATCAACGAATTGTGAAAAGAAGCAAAAGCAGCGTCACCCACACAAGGCGATCCAAAAGTATATAAGCGGCAGGGATGCAGGGTGTAAGCATCTCCCACTGCAAACAGCGTAGCCATCGCCGCACCCAGACCGTGACCGGTACATACCATAGGCTGTGTGTCATCTTCTGACTGCATATTGGTATAATGGATGCTATATCTGATATATTTCAACAGCCCTTTGGGTTTTGTTTGCCCGGGCTCCGAAAAGGTCATTCCGTTGTACATATCCAGGAACCCGGATACGACATTTCCACTGTTATTGCCGAAGGGGCTTGGAGAAGGGAGTATATCGAGCCGCTCTGCCCAGTCAAGAAACTCAGCCGAACTTCTTAGCGCCAGCACATAACTGGTAGGTGTATCCGGTGAATAGTTACTTCTGGCCAGAAAACCACTATATGCGAGTCCTGCCCTGCCTTTACCGGTATCTTTCCTGTGAATATTATAGACCAGCGTATAACCCGGCGGAAAGAAGGGGTATTGTTCCTGTGACGGACTCTGTTCCTTTACCTGGTCCGCAGCGTCTATAAAATGCGCATATTTCAGTGCTATGGCCTGTGTTGACTTTACCATAAACCCGCTTGTTAATCAGTGAATATGCTGTGAATTTACCAGCATATTCACTGACCAGGGGGCCAAATGGCATAAAATGAGCTTTTAGGGGTATAAGTGGTTAAACCTGCGACATGGCGGGTTGGGATTGTTGGATAGGTTGTTTCTTTTTCAGCAGATAATGGGCGATAATGATCTCTATCAGGGGGATCGCCATCAGGAGGCATAGGGTGATCAGTATCCCTTTCTGTATGCCTTTCAGGAAATGATCTATCTGGATCATGGCGATTTTGGCAAATAAGCCCGTCCGGATCACTTCATCGATACGGGAAGCCATCAGTTCCTTACTGACGTCTTCATCCAGTCCCAGTTTTTCTTTCAACAACTTGTGTATCGTATGTTTAGCAAACTGCGCCATGCCTTTTCCTTTGGTCAGTTTTATCAGCCACGGGAGGATCACGTTGCTTCCCTGCTGTAAAGTCTGCTGATGTGCAAGCAACGAATCGTATTGTGTATAAATGACTTCAGCCACAGCATCTATCAGCTGGTCTGTAGTGAGGGTGGACAGCGAGGCATTATTATTATGGAGGTAGCTGCTTACAGCGGCTGAGGTCTTTGCGTCGATTGACGAAGGGATATGCTCAATATAAACCGTCGTGTGTGCTTTGATATCTTTTCGCAGACCGTTGAAGAAGCCCCATTTCATACCGAAAAAGCCAGCCAGAAGGGGCAATATCACGAAATAGCTATATGCCAGTATGCGAAGGGCTGTGTATTTGCGTGTCACCAAAACTTTCTTACGGAAGATGATCAACAGGACCAGTGTCAGGAGCAATGCTCCAATCCCATATAAGACAGCGCCTGTGATAATAGTGGCGGGATCAACAAAATTGCCTAGTTGGGATAGGGTTTTAAACATTTCTTTCATATTACAATGCTACAATGTGAAGTACTAAGATATATTAATTCTCTTCATACTTCATATTGTAGCATCGTTTATTACTGAACGGCTCAGGCGTTCTGCCTGACAATCTGTTCAAGGTTGTTGGCCGGTACTACGCCAGATTGACGCCATACGATCTTTCCCTGTTTAAAAAGGATAAGGGTAGGCACTCCCTGTACATTATATGCATTGGCCGCAGCCGGGTTTTTATCTACATCTACTTTTAAAATAGTGGCCGTATCACCTATTTTCTGTTTCAGCTGGTCCAGTATGGGCGCCTGCATTTTACAGGGGCCGCACCAGGTAGCGAAGAAGTCAACCAATACGGGTTTATCACTGTTTATAATTTCTGAAAATGTTGCCATGATCTGTAACTGTTAGTATGTATATGGTATCACAAAAAATATGCAAAAGTGCGGTTCCCTGAAGTTGTGGCAGTCCCTGCTATTTTTTGAGATAGCCGGGCAGGGAAAGTGATTTCCTTTAAATTTACAGATATATCTGTAAAAAGTACAAGAGTTGAAAATCATGGAATTATCACCTTTGTGCAGCTATCTAATTCTTTAATATTTAACGTGAATAAAATGGAATACAGATTTTTAGGAGGATCAGGATTGCAGGTGCCGGTATTGACATTCGGTACGGCCACTTTCGGCGGAAGTAATGAATTTTTCAAGGCGTGGGGTAGTACACAGGCAGATGAGGCGACAAGGATGGTCAATCTTTGTCTGGACGCCGGCGTTAATTTATTTGATACAGCGAATACTTATTCTGACGGTTTATCTGAGGAAATCCTTGGGAAGGCCATTGAAGGAAAGCGCGATCAGGTGTTAATATCCACCAAGTCGACTTTCCCTATGAGTAATGCTTCCGGGGCCAACTATCAGGGTTCGGGCCGTTCGCAGCTGATCAAAAATGTGGAAGCGAGCCTGAAGCGACTGAACACAGACTATATAGATATTTACCACATGCATGGTTTTGATGGTAATACGCCTGTCGAGGAGGTATTACGCGGACTGGACGATCTGGTGCAGAGCGGAAAGGTCCGTTATATCGCGGCCTCTAATTTCTCCGGCTGGCACCTGATGAAATCATTGTCTGTGTCTGAACGCTATGGATGGAATAAATATGTGGCGCATCAGGTGTATTATTCATTGGTGAACAGGGAGTACGAGTGGGAACTGATGCCACTGGGTATCGATCAGAAAGTAGGTGCGCTGGTATGGAGTCCGCTGGCTGCTGGTATGCTGGGTGGTAAATACCGTCGTAATCAGCCTTATCCGGCTGACAGCCGTGTAGCCCAGGGAGGTAGTCCGGTGCCATCATTCGCAGTACCGGATGAACTGTTATATAATGTGGTGGATGCGTTGGACGAAGTAGCTGCGGAAACAGGTAAGTCGGTTGCGCAGGTAGCGCTCAACTGGTTGTTACAAAGACCGACCGTGTCAAGTATCATTATCGGTGCGCGGAATGAAGAGCAGCTGAAGCAGAACCTTGCTGCAGTGGGATGGAATCTGACGGTAGATCAGGTGAAGAAACTGGATGCTGCCAGTGATGCGCCTACGATCTATCCGTATTGGCATCAGCGTGGTAATCTGAAACTGAACCCGCTGCCGAAGTTTTATTGATCGTCACGTGAATAAAAAAGGAAGCCCGCGTAAGTGTTTACGCGGGCTTCTCTATTTGTATCAGTACAACTTATTTTATGTTTGCGTTCGGCTTATAGTTAGCATACCATTGACCTAAAGTATTCAGTTTACCATCCGCAGTGAACAGGGAAGAAGGCCATAACCTTGTATGGGTTGGTGAACTTGAGAACCAGGAATAACGGTGTACATAAGGCAGTTCTTCCAACTTTGGCAGGAGACGCTGCATGAATGCCTGTACGTCTGCCGGCTTGTAGATATTAGCCTCCATGGTATTGGCATTATGGTCAACCGTCGCAAATTCCGTGATCCAGATAGGCAGGTGGTATTTATCATACAGCTTCTGCAGGGTATTCACGAAGTGTACATCGTCCGTTCCTACGTACATGTGTACACAGATAAAATCTACACGACGTTTCTGCTGTATCGCTTTATCCAGGAACTGATAGATCCAGTCTACCTCAGGCCATACGGTAGCAGGGCTACCCAGTGGTAAGCCGATGCTTTCCAGCTGAGGCCAGAGGTCCAGGGCTTCCTGTACGGTCATTTTTGACTGATCGCCTGCATCAGGTTCGTTGAACCCTAATACGTATTTAACAGTACCGGCTGCTTTTAATTTTTTAACAGAGTCGATTGCGGCAGCAGTGACGTTGCCTTTGCCCCAGAACATGGGTACAAATTCACAGTTCTGCGGAACTGTTTTAGCCGGCATCAGTGTGCCCCAGGTATAGAACCAGTGACTTTTCAGATTCACCACGTTACTGTACCAGGTACCAAAGTCAACGTTGGTACTGAAGTCCGCACCTTTTTTGTTGGCTGGTTTTACGTACACGACCTCGTTTCCGGACCCATTGCCGTTACCGTTGCCGTTTCCATTACCGTTTCCGTTTGTTGGGTTGTTGTCTTTGTCTTTGCCGCAGGATGCAAGGAACAGGGAGATGCTCATAAAGAGCGCAAGTTTCAATTTGGTCATTCCAGGATTTTAAGTTGGCATTCAGAATATGGTTGTACTTGGTAATACAGTACAATGATATTACATTTTAATATCATTTTATGTTAAGTCGTGAAATTTATACTGAATGTTGTAGTACCTCACCTTAATTGGTGGTGTATAACTACCACATTAGGTAGTAGACGTCGCGCAAAGTCCGTGGTAACTTCGCAGGGTTTAAGTTACATTCTATTTTTTGAAAGATACAACCATAGCTATATCCTCATTGAAGAACCAGGTGCTGCCAGCAGAGACACAGGCACATTATGGAGAAGGCCGGTAATTACCGGCCTTCTTAATTATTCTGCATATTTATTTTCAAGGTACTGATAGATGGCGCTCATATCTGAGGTGGCCAGTCCCTGTGTCAGTGCATCCTGTAAAGTATCGAAGAGCGCATTGCCGATAGGCGTATCCAGTCCCTGTCCTTTGGCCAGTCTGATATCTTTTGCCAGCAGACCTAACTGAAACGCGGGTGTGAAATCGTGGTTAACGATGTTCGTTGCTTTCAGATTGGTGATGGCGCTGCCTATAGGGCCATTATTGATCAGGGGGAGGAACTGTGCAGGCGGTATGCCATTATTCTGTGCAAATATCACTGCTTCCGACAGGCCCTGTAATGTGATACCCAGGAAGGTATTGATGGCCAGTTTTGCATAGTTACCTGCGCCTGCATCTCCCAGCAGGTGAGCTGCTTTACCCAGGGCATTAAAGACCGGTTTGGCCCGTTCGAAATCTTCTGCTCTTCCGCCTACCATAATGACCAGCTGGGCTTCCTGTGCAGGTTTTACGCTACCAGACACAGGTGCGTCCAGGTACCAGATACCTTCCGCTTCGCACAAAGCGGCCAGTTGCCGGGTCGTATCGGGTGATACGGTGCTCATATCGATCGCCAGCATGTCCCGTTGTAAAGTGGCAGACAGGATACCGTCCGTGCCTTCATATATTTCTTTTAGTGCTGCGTCATCGGTCACCATGGTGATGATAACATCTTTGCTTTCTGCCAGTTCCCTGGGAGAATGCGCCACTTTAACGCCCAGCTTCTCCTGCAATGCGATGGCCTTGTCTGTTGTACGATTGTATACTGTTACGTCAAAGCCGGCTTTGACGAGGTTTGTTACCATGGGTACACCCATATGGCCTAAACCTGCCCAACCTATTTTCAAATGATTCATAAGGCTATGTTTGATGGTCTACATAAAGCTAGGAAATATATCTACGTTTTCCATGAACGGAAGGGCCTGTCGGGAAAACGGCCGGTATCAGCGGTTGTCAAGCCAGTGCAGGAATTCTGTGGCTTTGTTCTTTCCGATGATGATCTTTTCGGGAGTGGCCGTTTTCAGGTGTACGAGTAGTTTACGTCCGAAGTAATGTTCTACTTCGTGTACTGCGCTGAAGTTGATGAGATACTGTCTGTTAATGCGGTAGAACTGTTCAGGGGGTAGCTGGGCGCTGATGGTATCGAGGGACTGACTGAGCGTATATTCTTTCCTGTCGAAGGTGACCAGTGCCGGGAAGTCATTTTTGATATAGAAAAATGCGATGTTATCCACAGCGATCACTACGTATTTGTTGTCCCTGAATACGAGGAAGCTTTTCTTGCCCTGTTGCAGGGGCAGGGGATAGATCGGTTTTACTTCCTGCTGTGCCAGTGAACGACGTAAGCCGGCTACCTTTTTAAAGGCCGCGGCCAGTGTTTCTTCTGTAAATGGTTTGAGTATATAATCGATGCCATTGGCTTTAAAGGCTTCTATGGCATATTCGTCGTATGCCGTGCAGAAGATGACAGGTGCGGTCACTGTTGCTTCTTTAAAGATATCAAAGCAGGAGCCATCGGCCAGCTGTATATCCATAAATATGAGATCAGGAGATGGAGGTGCAGACAGGTATTCAATAGCGGCACTGACGGTTTGCAGGGAGGCGACGATCTCCGCATCCGGATCAATGGTGCTGATCAGTTTTATCAGTGCCTTTGCTGTTTTGATCTCATCTTCTATCACGAGTATCTTCATGGAGCACTGGTAGTTTAACTTTAAAGGAAGTACTGTCTTTTATTATTTCCATCTGCTGCTGTTGCAGGGACTGATAGCGCTGTGCGATATTCGTAAGGCCTACACCAGTAGATGGTTCGGGGGTGCGTTTCATTTGAAGATTGTTTTCAACAACTATGAACGCGTCCTCCGAAAAGATGTAGATATGTAGCGGTTGTCCCAGTGAAACGATATTATGTTTGATACAGTTCTCGATCAATAGCTGGAGTGTAAATGGCGGTATGCTGGATGCACGGTGTGCATCGCTGATATTTACTGTCAATGAGATACCATCTTCAAAGCGCGCCTTCAACAGGAAGAGGTAGGCATCCAGTGTTGATAACTCTTCCTGTATACTGATAAGGTGCTGTTTGCGTGTCTCCAGCGAGGAGCGGTAAAAGTCAGACAGCATCACGATAAACCTGGATGCATGCTCGTCCTGCATTTCCACCATTGACTTCAGTGTATTCAGACTATTGAACAGGAAGTGCGGATTTACCTGTTGTTTCAGCAGTTCAAACTGTGCTGACAGATTATCTGCCTTTGTTTTTTCGAGTTCGACGCTGATCAGTTGTGTAATATGATGTTGATAAATGAGGTGGAGGAACAGGTAGATGGTCAGGTTAATGACAAGTCCTCTGAACTCGTACATCAGCAGCATGGACTGAAAATTATATTGCGGCAGGATGAGCTGGTACATCGCCACTAAGGCTGCCATCACCACTATGCCTAAAGCCAGGCTACCTGCAAGTCGTTTGCTGGCGAACCTGGTCGGTGCTGCCCCTGCCCGGAAGGTGGGTAGCATGTATATATTAAAGTACCAGATCAGTAGGGAAAAGCTGGTGGCTACCGAGATATCCGCCAGCAATTCCCATTTCGTGATGTGTATGCGTAATATTTTGGGTACTGACGCCAGGATGCCGATGAATAAGGCGCTTGTCCATATGACGGCGTTGGACACCCGGAATGTGCGTATGTTTCTGGATATATACAACTGTCTGCTTGTTTAGTTAAAGATCACAGCGGCTTTCAGTTGTGTAATATAGCTGATTCTATCCGGACGGAGGCTGGCGGCAGCTTTCTTCCAGCCGGGCGCCTGGTATTGTTCATATGTAGCGTCAGCACCTATTTTAACCACTTCTACTGATTGTATATGTTCAGGGACCTTTGCACCAAACCAGTGTGCGTCATCCTGTTGCGACCAGGTGGTCAGTGTCAGCACGGAACCGGCAGGATAAGGACCAGCAGCACCGCTTCTGGCATGTTGTAAAGCGACTTCATTGCCGGAAAGCACGCTATGTGTATGTTGATCTTTATTGATGAAGGCAGTGATCAGTTGTCCCTGTGGCTGTCCGGTGATCTTTTCCGGTCTGTCGTTCTCTGTTAAAGGCTCGGTGAAAACGTAGTCGTTATTTTTCATAGGATGGTGACAGTTCACACATTCCTGGGAGAAGGTGAGCGTTTTACCATAAGGTTTCAGGTCATTGCCTTTCCATCTTGCCCAACCCCAGCCGGCGGAGCTGGCAAATTTCTGGTCGTCCCTGATCATGAACTCCACTTGTTTCAGTTCTCCGGAGGTAGCTATTTTGCTGCTATCGGTCAGTTGTTCCCAGGCTACCTTAGCGAAGGTGGTGCCATTAGGCCATGGATTGGTCTTGTGCTCATGGATGGCCTTCATAGCGATGTCATTGCCCAGAATGACCCGCATGGTGCCGTTATCGTATCTATCGGAGATATTCACGATCTGCCAGTTGCGGTAACCCTGGATGTAAGCGATGCCGTTCAATACGGGACTAACCTGTTGTACGGTCGGTATAGCGCCTGCTGTCCACTGAGCAAACTGTTTTTCGGCTACGGAGCGGCGGCTGGTATCAGAGACCTTCACCGGCGCCAGACCGTTTACATAAGTTTTAAGCGTATTAAGGGCCGCAGGCGTCAGTTTTGCTTCCGGATGGAAGGTTGCATAGGAAGCCAGTGGCATTTCCCCGAACATGGCCTGATTGACGGAAAGGAACAGGTTCCCTTTCTGGTCGCCTGGGGCGAGACTATCCCAGTTGGAGAAGTTGAGGACTTTACGGCCATCCATGATATGCTGTGCGACCAACCAGGAGGCTGGTGCGATCTGATCAAACCATTTGAGTTGTGTCTGATTGGAATGGCAGTCATAACAGGAGGCGCGCAGTATCTGAGCCACATCATCCGGTACTTTGATCTCACCGGTTACGGGCGGATTGGAGATGCCCGGTCTGATAAACTGGATGGCAATCAATACGATTGCAAGGACGAGCCCGATTACGGTCCATTTCTTTCTGGATACACGCATATTCCGTCAATTTATTGTTCTGGGCAAAGATGCCTGTACTAAAGACCAACAACAAGCGGAATTTGTTGTATGCGGCGAATAAATAGCTGAAAGTGGCAAATCGGGGGTTGGATAGCAGGCGCTCCTTGTTAGTAATAGGCAATCTTTCTGATGATAACACCGGTTATAGCGTCTCCTGTGCCATGTACCGTTGCTTTTGTCCAGTTGCCGGATGTGTCGTATTCATAGCTGGTCCAGGTGGCATTGGAGAGCTTTTTATCGACCGGATTGACGGTTGCCTGTCTGATAAGCGAACCAGATGAATCGTATGCCATCTGTTGTATATTGTCTTCTTTACCCTGTTGTTTGATGGATAAGAGAACGGGTAATCCCTGTGCATTGAAATCGGTCTTCTTCTGGTATACCAGCGCGCCGTTGACGGCGTACCGTGTTTGCTCGATCATATGTCCTATGCTGTCAAATTTCCAGGTGATCTTTCCGGCAGGTACTTTATTCACCAAGCCATCCTGTTCTACCAGGACACTATCATTATCATAGGTGTTCAGGTACTCGACGATGTTATCGCCTGATGACTGACTGACCAGTCCTCCATATTGGTCAAACATACTGAACACCTGTTTGGGCGTACTGCTGTCTTTGTTGCGTTGTCCTTCTCCGGTCAGGTTACCCTGTGCGTCATATTCGTTGTATGTTCTGAAGCTGAACTGTCCGTCGCTACCATAATACAGGATATCTGTGAGCTTACCGGCAGCATTGTATTTGTGCAATGCCTTTGTCGAGAATATGCCTTTATCATATACGATGCGTTCTGCCAGTTTGCCGGTACTATCAAATAAGAGGTACTCTTTTGTTTCATAACCAGGCGCAGCAGTATCCGCAGCAGCGGTGCTATAGGTAAACTGCGCAATGCTTTTCACCTGTCCCTGTAATCTGTACGTATGCCAGTTCCGGCGGTAAGCGTTGTCTATTTCATTTCTGATAAAGGCCCGCTTTTGGGGATTCGGGGTGAATTTGGGTGCGGGAGACTGACAAGCCACCATGCCTGTAGTACAGGTAAGCAATAGGATGAAGTATTTAAACATAGTCTGTTGTTTATGCATGCGGCTATTCACCGGATCGGTGCACAAGATAATAAAAATCTAAAGTCGCCAGGGCGTTGTCATTCATGTGCAGATAGATACCCACTGTGGCAGATCGCTGCTCCTGATATTGACAATATCTGAAAAAGAGAAGTTTGTACAAGGTAATATATCCATCAAAAATAAATATAGACAGACTTGTCTGTTTATAAAATAAATCCCTTTACCTTTGTACCATGAGCAAAGAAACATTACAACCCAGGGAACGGATACTGGACACTGCTTACCGGCTGTTTTTAGGGCAGGGATATAACTCTACCGGTATCAACCAGATCATCGAGGAAGCTGATGTAGCGAAGGCCAGTTTTTATCAGCATTTCAAATCAAAAGAAGACCTGTGTGTGGGCGTATTGGAGAAACGGCATCAGTATATAGAGGAGCAGGCGCAGGCATTGAGCGCCCAGAAAAGGAGCAATAAAATGAAGGTGCTGGCATCCTTTGATCTGATCGCATTGCTGAATGAAAAAGAACGTTTCAGGGGATGTGCGTTTCTGAATATTCTATCGGAGATCCCTGCTGATAATGTAAAGGTGAGGGACGTCATTCACGATCATAAAAGCAATATCCGTCGGAACTTCAGGAACCTCCTGGATAATGGGGAACTGGCGGACCATGTCTATCTTTTGTATGAGGGCGCTTTTGTGGAAAGTCAGTTGTACAGAGATCAGTGGCCTGTGAACCGTGCAAAGAAAATAGTCAATTCATTAATCAATTAAACAATATACTATGGAAAAGAGATATCCATTACCGCCGTTTACACTGGAGACGGCGAAAGAGAAAGTACAGCTTGCAGAAGACGCCTGGAATTCACAGGACCCGGAAAGGGTTTCACTGGCATATAGCGTGGATACAGAATGGCGGAACAGGTCCACTTTTCTGAACGGACGTGAGGCGGCCAAAGCATTTCTTGCGGATAAGTGGAAAAAGGAGCTGGATTATAAACTGAAGAAAGAACTGTGGGCATTTACGGATAACAGGATCGCTGTACGTTTTGAATATGAGTATCATGATAAGAATGGTCAGTGGTTCAGGGCATATGGTAATGAGAACTGGGAGTTTGATGAAAATGGACTGATGCAGCGCAGATTCGCCAGCATTAATGATCTGCCGATCGAGGAGTCAGAAAGGAGGCTATAATATGCTATGTGGCACATGGTTCTATGGTTGGATTGTGTGCCACTATCTGTTGTTTTGTCCGGAGAAAGGGGAGGGGGGTAAAAAGTACAATAAGAGTCGCCAAATGTGCATTGCTCACCGTGTATGTCCGCCGTACTTTTGTATCGTCAGTTCAATGATAAACAAACAAGCAAAACACTTAAAACATTTAATAGTATGAAACGTACAGCATCTGCCATCTGGAATGGCACCATCAAAGAAGGAAGCGGTAACATTACTACCCAGAGCACTGTTCTGAACAAAACACAATATTCTTTCAACAGCCGTTTTGCGGAAGGCGTAGGTACTAATCCGGAAGAACTGATGGCAGCAGCGCATGCAGGTTGCTTTAACATGAAGCTTACCCTTGATCTGGAAGCTGCAGGTTTTAAAGCGGATACCCTGGAAACAACAGCAGCGGTTACACTCGATAACGGTACGATCACACGTTCTGATCTTGTGCTGAAAGCAAAAGTACCAGGTATCTCCAATGAGCAATTCCAGGAGATCGCAGCGGGCGCTAAAGCTGGTTGTCCGGTAAGCCGTGCTTACGCAGCTATAGAAATTTCTCTCCAGGCAGAATTGCTTGGATAAGCTGAAGGGTTCAACAATCAATATATATTCCTTTTTCTGACTCCTCACTGGTCGACCAGTGGGGAGTTTTTTATTAGTATTTATTTGAATATCTTAGCTTTCTACTTTGAATTTTTTTATGAGGGACAAGCTGGAAGAAACGTCAAGCATATTTGACGAGAGTTTTAATGCCGGTCTGCCGGTGCATAGACGCGAACTATTACACATTTTTTTGCGGGTATTGGTCTGGATCGGTATGGTCCTCAGTGGATTAGTCACACTGTTGATGTTGATGAATATAGTTGATTTTTCCAGGGTGTTTGAAGGTAGTCCGGGTTATGGTATAGGTTATATTGTCAGTATGTCGGTGATGGGCCTGATACCTGGCACTATCTTATTCCTGATGACCTTTCCTGTATGGATGGGTGCTAAATGGGCGATCAACCTGAATGTGGTAATGGCTGTTGTGTATGGGTTCCTGTTATTGTCAACAGTGTTGTTCCTTGGATTGCCTGCTATCATGTTAATGTTGCCCAGTGCGATCTACCTGGTGCCTTACTGGATATTTCTGTTTACTATACGTAAGAAGTGGAATCAGTAATGTTTTTCTGTATAAATACCTGTTACCTATGAAATGGCTATTGCTGTTATTATTGCTGGTGTCATGTACGGCAACAAAGAAGGATATTGCTAAAACACATCCGCTTAATGGTGTGTATCGGAACCGTAGTACAGACGGAAATTCCACTTTATGGCATTACCTGGTTGACAGCTCTCATCTGCGTATACCAGAAACAGGAACAGTGACATTGACCGTCATCGATAAGAAACATCTTGCCTTAAGTTGCCACTCCAATGATACCCTTCTTGCTGTCGATACGATCAAATGCAGGCGTTCAGGAAATGGATTGCGTTTAAGCAGGTATAGTCATACAACATGGGATGTCGGGCCTTTGCTCTGGCATAATCAAACGAATCGCAGGGGAATGACGCTTACTGACAAACAACAATTATTGGCATATGAAAGGTCTTCCGGTATAATGATGGCGTTATTTATGCCATTAATGGCAGTAGCGCCATATTATACTGACCTATATGACCGGGTTGAAATACCGGCTGAACAGCCCCGGTAATTTGTAATTCCGATTTTTTTGTATTTTTGCACTCATCATCAAACCCGATAGTACACTAATGTGAGATTTAATTTCTTTCAGAACAAATAAATAGACATGCCGGCACTGCCCGGTATTTGTCATTATTCATTCTTTAAAGAAGGAAATTATGCTCATTCTTCAAGGTGTAACCTATACCCATCCCAACAGAGATATACTTTTTTCTGATATCCATCTGACTGTTAATAAACAGGATAAGATCGCTTTGATCGGCAATAACGGCGCCGGTAAGTCTACGCTTTTAAAAATCCTGGCCGGGGAATTACTCCCTTCTGCCGGGATCATCAAAAAAGATGTAATACCCTATTACATCCCTCAGCTGTTTGGCCAGTATAATGACCATACAGTGGCGCAGGCGCTTCGTATAGATATGAAGATCAATGCACTGCGTGAGATTTTAGCAGGTAATGTAACAGAAGCGCATATGACAGCGCTGGATGATGACTGGACGATCGAAGAACGTTGTCAGGAGGCTTTTGCACACTGGCAACTGGAAGATGTTGATCTGATGCAATCCATGCGTACACTGAGTGGCGGACAGAAGACCAAAGTCTTTCTGGCAGGTATTGCCATACATCAGCCCGCATTGGTATTACTGGATGAACCGAGTAATCACCTGGACGTACAGGCAAGAAGTATTTTATACGATTATATATCTTCCACCACAGATACGCTTGTTGTAGTCAGCCATGACAGGACCTTGCTCAATCTGCTGAACGTTGTTTTTGAATTGTCTAAGCGGGGCATTACTGTATATGGCGGTAATTATGAGTTTTATACAGCACAAAAGATGATTGCCAGTGAGGCCCTGAACCAGGATGTGAAGAGCAAGGAGAAAGAGTTACGGAAAGCCAGAGAAACAGAACGGGAGTCTATGGAGCGTCAGCAAAAGCTGGATGCACGTGGTAAAAAGAAACAGGAGAAAGCTGGTCTGCCAACGATCTCTATGAATACTTTCAGGAACAATGCGGAGAAGAGCAGTGCACGCATGAAAGGCGTCCATACAGAAAAAGTGGGTAATATTTCTGACGAGCTGCATCAGTTGCGGAAGGAGTTGCCTGATATGGACAAGATGAAAATGGATTTCGATAATTCTTCTTTGCACAAAGGAAAGATTCTGGTAACAGCAAAGGATGTCAACTTCAGTTATGGCGACCGTTTACTCTGGGCTACACCGCTTAGTTTTCAGATCACCAGTGGCGAAAGGATCGTTATCCGCGGGCAGAATGGATCCGGTAAGACAACATTGATCAGGATGTTACTGGGAGAGTTGCTACCACAAACAGGCACTATTGACAGAGCGGCAGTAAAGACTATTTACATTGACCAGGATTATTCCCTGATAGATAATAGTCTGCGTGTGTATGAACAGGCCGCACAGTATAACAAAACCGGCCTGCAGGAGCATGAAATAAAGACAAGGCTAAACCGCTTCCTCTTTACGAGAGAGTACTGGGACAAGCCTTGTCAGGCTTTAAGTGGCGGGGAGAAAATGCGTTTAATGCTTTGTTCGCTGACTATTGGTAATCAGGCGCCTGATATCATTGTGCTGGATGAACCTACCAACAACCTGGATATTCAGAATATCGAAATATTGACGGCGGCTGTCAATGAGTATCAGGGTACGCTGATCGTTATCAGTCACGATGAATATTTTCTGGGTGAGATCAATATGGGACGCGAGATATTATTGTAAAGCCGGTAAAACGCTTTGTCAGGGAAGCAAATAATCAGTGGAATGAAAGTTCCATTCAGACCGCCATAGTTGTCCGGGATTGATGCTGCCGTTGAACTCATTGCTATAGATCGTGTGCGGTTCACCATAGCTTGTATACGCAAACCGCAGTCTTAGTTTTGTTTTAATTGGGCCGCTGTAAGCAGGAGATACCAGGTGAATGTAGTGTCCTGAACGTAAGGTCATGTCACTAAATCCGTTTCCGCAACCCCGTGCGATATCTTCTATGTCGCGCCAGTCACCGGTATTGGTCTGTGCCTGCATTTTCATTATGAGCCCATGATCATAAATATCGAATGTAATGGCTTTGCCTGAGCGATTGGCGAGGACCGTACGGTAACCGTTAGCGCTAAAAGACTCATTCTCAGTTTCCCGGATATCGGGCATTACTGTCAGGCTGAATATACCTGGTGGTAAAGGTTGTGCGCAATGATAGACCGGCGCCGGGTCTTCTTTTATGCGGTAGTATCCTATCAGCTGATAATCGATATCATAGTCATGTGGAAAGTCTACTGTTTTTGCGAACTGCCATAGCACATACTTTCTCTCATCCATATAGAAAACGTCGCCATGGCGTACGTTTAACGAGATACCATTGCCCATATCCACGAGATATCTGTTGCTGATCAGGCGGCCTGTCGTATGCTCGTTGACCGGCAGCTTTTCATAATATGCTTTTAAGGCATTGGCATCCCTGATACCTGCCGGAGGGGTAATATGTCTGCCGGCAGTGTCCAGTAGCATCATTTTGTTTGCATGCTGATCGCCGACCAGGGTCAGATTATTTTTGAATGGATAGATGCTTGTGTAGATAGTGTCTATCACGAGTACGCCTTTTTTATTGATCACACCTGGTTTATTGGAGGCTGTTATTACCATTGCGAGACCTTTTACAAAGGGGCCTGCCTGCAGGAAGGGATGGTCAAATAGTTTGTTTCCTTTCCTGTCGATGTAGATGGGAAGTCCGTCTTTATATACCAATCCGGTGTTGTCAGAGAACGCTGTAGCGAAGTCATAGCGGGGAGGAATGACGAATTGCCCTGTCTTGTCTATGTAGCCATAATATCCACCTGAACGTGCGGCTGCCAGTCCTTCCGAGAAGTCCCCGGCGGCTACGAAGGCAGGGGGTATGACAGGATTGCCATCTCTGTCAATGTAACCTGTGCGCATTTTCTCCCTTATTCTGAAAAGCGGATGAGGATCGGGTAGAGAGGGCGCATCAGCGACAATTGACGGAAGGAGCGTCGGTTTAAATGGAAGTGTATACTTTCCGGCATACTCCGGTTGCGTATTTGTACAACCAGCGATGAGTAAGGTAAGGGCTAGTATCTGTGGATACCACTGGATATGCATAGACTGATACATTGCGGGTGATAGCGAAAAATCAGTACCTGGGACCGTCTATACTAAGATACTTTAATTTTCAGGAGACCGTATGTGAAATGGTCTATATGTTTTGTTAATAAAAGCTGATAAGCCGGTTTTGGGAATGCCCGATTTTTATTTTAATTTTTACCGCTGTAAATGCTAACCCATGATGAGAAAAATTCCCGCTATTATCGCTTGTTGTCTTGCTTTGTTCATTGCATTGAGGGCAAGAGCACAGGATGGACAACCACCTGTTTTTTTCCAGAGCATAGATGTTAGTGCCTATAAAGGCGCCTCCTTTACTGTAGAATGCTGGATGTATGCGGAGCGTAAGGAAAATAATTCGGGTACGGCATTGATGGCGCTGGGGTATAATCAGCAGGTACAGGTGAGTACCATGATAGGTAAACTAAGCATGGAAGATTTTAAAGCGGGAGAGTGGAACCGGCTGACGGTATCTGGTAAAATAGATAAGCGTACACAATCGCTTTTTATTGGCGCATTGTATTCAGGGAAAGCCCGGTTTTTTTTCGATGACATGAAATTGTTCATCAACAAAAAGGAAGTACCAGTAAAAAATGCGGGTTTTGAAGACGCTGATCTGGCTGTCTGGAAGTTTATCAACCAGCCATCTGCAGTAAAGATTGCAGTGACTGATCAATTAGTGCATGGTGATAAACAGGCGCTTGCTATCGATGCGACCGGCATTGTTTTTCTTGATTATGGCAGTAATGAAAAGGCGGGAAAATATGCCACGATCAACGGTAATAAAATATACTACGAAGAATATGGGGAAGGGGAGCCGCTGTTGTTATTGCATGGTGCGTTAGAGTCTATCCGTAATTATGAAAAACAGATACCAGCATTATCTAAATCATTCAGAGTAATCGCCGTTGATACGCGTGGGCATGGAAAGTCTACTGCGGATACTACCCGTCTCACATATGAGCTTTATGCAGATGATACGTACAAGCTACTGAATGAGCTGAAGCTGGATAGTGTAAATATATTGGGTTGGAGTGACGGCGGTATCACAGGACTTATACTCGCTATGCGTCATCCGGAGAAAGTGAAAAAACTTGCTGCAATGGGCGCTAATCTGTATCCTGATACAACTGCTTTATATGGCTGGCTGATTGATACTGTTCAAAATCAGATCAAGGTAATTGAGGCGGAACACAAACCTGGCAGTGATTTCGTATTACGGGTCAATCGTTGTATGCTGGAAGAACCGCATATTGATCCTTCCGCATTGAAAACGATCAAATGTCCGGTACTGGTAATGGCAGGTGAACGTGATGTCATTAAGGAAGCGCATACCCGGCTCATTGCAGCAAGCATTCCTGGTGCGGAGTTAGTAATATTGAAAGATGCTTCTCACTGGGCGCCCAGCGAAATGCCTGACGAGTTTAATAAGCAGGTCGAAGCATTTCTGAAAAAGCCCTGATATCGTTTATATCTGATCTTTCAATGAGGGCGGCGCATGTAATGCGGTCTCCCATTCTTCAAATTCCGGATAGGCTTTGTAACCGGGGATACAATATTCTTTCAGATATTCAGCCGCACGACGTTCTGCATATTTTGCATTCAGTACATGGCCGTTCTCGTCCAGTTTAATCACATTGGCATAGATGGCAAACGTCATTTCAATGGCGCTGGGTTCATTGCCATATAAAGGCAGATAGTCTACACCTTTCAATGCATCGTGTGTGCCGCTGGCCATAAAATAGGCGAAGGTGCGTAATGCTCCGCTGAAGGATGTACTCAGTTGTCTGGTCATTGTTGGGCTGTTTTAGGTGATGAGTATAGGTATAGGGATAAGGGCAGTGGATTATCTGCCACATTGTTGTTGTGGTAAAAGCAAGGCCTCCGTTTATAATAAGTTATCGTGTATTTAAGCTTTTGCAGCGTGTTTTTTGAGCATGTATGTTACTGACAGTCCGGCGTAAACATTCGTCCGTTTAGCATAGGTGAAGGTCGAGGGACCTATTACAATCGTTGGCGGCGCCATGTTTTTAAGTCCGCGACTGTAGGTGAAATTTAATCCCAGGCCATTATTGAATTCATATCCGGCCAGAAAATTAAGTCCCAGATCGATCGGTCGGTAGTAATCGTTTTTACCTAAATCACCTTCCATTGGATGCGGATCATTTTCGAATTTCACATCCTTTTTGTATTCATAGTCTGCTCCTGTGGCACGCACCTTTCCTGTTGCTTTGTAATTGCCACCAAGTCCATATGCGATATAGCCACCCACGCCCGTGATAAACCGTCCACGTCCCAATGGTAATTTAAATACCAGATTTACAGGTAGTTCGAGGTATGTTAAATGCGTTTTTTCATGTACGTCTACTAATATTGCACTCAGTTCGGTATTATTTCCATGGTAATTATGATTGCCTTTTTTACTGATCAGCAATTGCGGTTGCAGGTAGAATTTTCCGGTCAGTTTCATATCCGCCATGATACCCGCCCGCCAGGATGGATTGAATTTATAATCAAAGCCATCAGTGTCTGGAAAATGTATTTTGGTATTTCCAAAGCCGGCAGTGATTCCGAACGATGTTTGGGCATGAGTGTATAGGAAGCCAAGGTTAAACAAAGCCAGTAGTAGAATTTTGCGCATGGGCAGTGTGGATTTATAGCAGCAATTTATGAAGAAAATAAAGTCGACAACTACATGATAAGTTATTTATGTTTTATTTAACGAAGGCGGTTTATTTAAATTTTCCACACAGATCGATAAGGTTTTTAGTAAATTACTGTACATGTCTATCCTTAGCATTGACACAACAATTCCACATATATGCTACAATATCTTTTGCAGTTATCAATGGTCATGATGATGACCCTTAATTACCACAATACCAATGCTTCTCCGGTAGATACAACCGGTAAACTTGTTATGCTTGATCAGATAAAAAAGATGGCGTATGAAATTCCTGCGACAGCCTATGAATGGAAAAAGACAGATGCGCTGCTGAATATTACAATTACTGATGAAAAGCAATTGGAGCAGATCGCTGCTATGGAAGCTCCACTTATTACATTTAAATCAAAGGGGGTGAAGATCGTTGCCAAACCTCATCATATTCTAAGGTCCGATGTGCCATATGGCGGCAATGCATTTTTTCCTGTTGATAATCACGGGAAAATTGTATTTGCGGGCGGTAATAAGATTGCTATCATTATAAAACAAAAGGGAATACATAAGGATTAGTACAATCTTTTTTTACAAAAGTTGTAAGGTTTTGACAGGCAGGCGTACTAATGAATAAAACGATTTAAAATGAAAGCAATAAACTGTCTGAAAACCTTTCTGTTAGTAATGGTCCTGTTATCGGCCGGCTTTACCTCTGCGTCTGCTCAACAAGAGCCTAAAGGCCTCCTGTGGAAGATATCCGGTAAGGGGCTATCTCAACCCGCCTATCTGTTTGGTACGATACATCTTTATGACACCAGTTCCTACGAGTTGCCGCAGGCGGCCTTTGATGTGTTGAATCAGGTGGATAAGATCTATTTTGAGCTGGATTTTGGAAATATAAACACACAGGAGATGCTGAGCGGTTTATATATATCCGATAGTACACAGTATATTGATAAGCAACTGGATGCAGCTTCTATGGAGCGACTGAAGCAGTTTGCGAAACAATCTCCGCTTGCAACGTCCCTGGGGAATAAACTATATACCATTAAGCCCATGTTGTTAATATCCATGTTGACCAGTACAGGAGGGAAAGCTTCTTCCGTTGATCTCGAATTGTATAAGGCGGCATTGGGTAAGCAACTCCCTGTAGGCGGACTGGAAACAGTAAAAGAACAGATGGACGTATTCAATGTGGTAAGTATATCCAGTCAGCTGGAGATGCTGCGTCAGATGTTAAGTCTCAATTTATCTCCGGTTGAAATGATAACAAGAATGACAGCCATATATGTTAAACAGGATATTGCGCATCTGTTAACCGAGATGAATAACAATATGCCATTGGATGCAAATTTCAATGAGGCATTACTGGTGAAAAGGAATATTGTCATGGCTGACAGAATTGAATCAGCATTAAAGAATACGCATCCGCTGATAGCGGTAGGCGCGGGTCATCTTGATGCCAGTACAGGGCTGGTCGCTCTTTTAAGGCAAAAAGGATATACGCTTACCAATATCCCGTTTACAATTAAAAAGGTACATGAGTAATGACCAAAGCAGCATTTCTTGAACATACGATGCCGCATCAGGGGATTATTTATAAAGTGGTGAATATCTATGTTGATAATAGAGAAGATAAAGAAGATTTGCTACAGGAGATCTGGTTGCAGTTATGGTTATCTTTTCCACGCTTCCGGTTTCAGAGCAAGGTATCAACATGGATGTACCAGGTGGCATTAAATACCGCATTGACCTATTCAAGGAAATCTGCTGTACGGAACAAGCATGTATTTAGTACAGACGTTGTACCGTCCGGGCAGGAAGCAGATAACGTGTCGCATGAACAGGAGCGCCTGTTGTGGGAGATGATCCGTTCTTTGCCAAAGGCTGAAAAGGCATTGATCCTTTTATATATTGAAGGGATCAGCTATCGTGAAATTGCAGAGATCACGGGAGACTCTGAGAATAACGTCGGTGTTAAGCTAAGCCGTACAAGACAGAAATTGAAAGATTCGATCATGCATAATAAAATTCAATAGCTATGGAGCCAATGGATGATTTTGAATCGCTGCTTAAAGGCGCATCAGCAAGGTATAATCAAGAACTGCTTACTGAGCAGTCTGTAAGCAGAATACTGGATGAACGTCTGGCAGAGAGCCGGAAAAAATTGACATCAGAGTTTGTCACTGAGATACTGGTGATACTTGGAGCGTTGTTATTTAACATGCTTTTTCTGGGGATGAATATTTTCCGAAAGCATGTTGGTAAACAAGATATCATCATGATGACCAATGTTATTTACCTGGCAGGAATAGTATATCTGCTGGCCTGCCTATTCATGTTTATACGATTAATGCGTTTGTCACTTTTACAAAAGGATACTCATATCAAAAGTTATGTGACGGAGCTATATCAGCGTACACGCAAGACATTGAACATATACCTCTGGATTTCAACGACTACCTGGTTCCTGGTGATGGGTGCTCTTTTTACACTCTTACAAATGAGCTGGTACTGGACAGTTATTGTGGCGGGATTGTCTACAGTGGTGGGTTATTATCTTAATGTGTGGTATATCAGAAAACGCTTTGGAAAGCGGGTAGATGATATGAAAGCGCTGATGATGGAATTCTATTGATAAAAACGCATTTATCTTTTATAGATGTAAAGACCCGGCATATACCGGGTCTTTGCTTATTATACATCACACGCGGTGTTTGCTGTAAATGACCAGATTTGCTTCCTGTTCTGTAAGCATGAACCCTGCACGTTCCAGGAGTGTTCTGCTGGGAAGATTGTCTTCCATCGTTTTTGCAATAATGGTTTTCACTTCCTCATGACTAAAAGCCCAGTTGGTGATACCTGTCAGTGCTTCTTTTGCATAACCTTTGCTGTGAAAGTTTTTATCCAGCATAAAGCCGGTTTCAGTCTGTCCGTTCTCATCAGGATAGCCAATGAAGCCAATCCCACCGATAGCGAGCCGCTCTTCTTTCAGTACGATTTCCCAATTGGTGTACCATTGGTACCTGTCGGGATTAGCAGCGGTCATGGGTATCCAGAAATGAGCCAGTGCATCATCCAGTTCTGTCACGTAAAGCGGGTCGATACGCATATCAGATGTATTGAGTCCGAGTTGCGTCTCCATAGCGGCGCGGTCCTGTTGGCAAAGCATCAGTAAATCGTGGGTCAGGGGAATCAGCTGCAGCCGTTCCGTTTCTATAAAAAACATGTCTGGGTTTATTTTGATTTATATACATAATAGATGACAGCATCGCAGGTGCTGCGATGTAGAGACGGGTCATAAGGCGCCCGTTAGTATACAAATCCAGGCAATGTATGATGCCTGTATGGGAAGAAGAATTGCAGAGGCAATGATTTATTGCTGCTAAGGTACTTGATTTTTTGAGATGCCGGTCTTTACCAGCTTACTTCAACAAAGTCCTTGAATAGTTTACCGGCCAGTTTTTCGCCCTGCATACCCCTGTAAAGCGGGTCATATATCCTGGCTGCGGCATCATCCAGCATCAGCGGTGGAATAATGCCTTTTTCTTCCAGGCGGGTACGTTTCTCTATCGGATTACCAGTCGATACCCAACCCACATCAACACTATTCATATAAATACCGTTGTCTGCGTAATCCCTGCCGCTGGTGCGGGTCATCATGTTCAGGGCTGCTTTGGTCATATTGGTATGCGGATGGAAGATCGTTTTACCTTCATAGCTGAATTGCCCTTCCGAAGAGCTGACGTTGATGATATATTTATCCTGGAAGGGAGAGTTCATCAGCATCGGTTTCAGTCTGCTGTTCAGCATAAACGGCGCGATATTATTCACAAGGTTGGCCGACAATACTTCTGCGGTATCCACCTCTTCCAGTTTCATCGTCCAGGAATTGCTGTCCCGGAGGTCGAGCGGCTGGTCAAAAAAGTCGGTCTTATGTGCAGGGAAGAAGGTGTGTGCTGCCAGTAAAGCGTCGTTTGTCTCCAGTTTAAGTGGTGCGCTTACCATCGGATTGGCCAGTATACGTGACTGGTCTTCCGCTGTAATTGTACCAAGCTGGAACTGCTTGTCGATCAGTGGCTTGTAGTATGCGGCAGGATAGGAGATCGTCTGTGCCGCATTATTGATGATAATATCGAGACTGGAGAAGTGCTCCTGTACATATTGCAGGAACATTTCCACCTGTGGGATGGAAATAAGGTCCAGGCTGTAGATGAACAGGCGGTGTTTCCAGGTATTGAAGTCAGGTTCTTTACTATAGCTCAGCAATGCATCAGCTGCGAACCGTGTGGTGGCTATCACGGTGGCACCATCACGTAACAACTTCAGGGTAGTGACATACCCGATCTTCATACGGGCGCCGGTTACGATGGCCGTTCTGTTATGAAGGTCCAGGCGTTGTGCTTTTTTCTCTGAATGAATATCCGCACATTCCGGACACAGGCGATGGTAATGGTGATGCAGCTGTGTATACTGTTTTCTGCAGGCATAGCAGACGATCGCGTTAGGGACGGTCTGTTGTAATGGGAGTGAGATCACATTTTCAGGCGCTTCACTGACGGAAGACTGTCTGGCCTGTCTGAAGACAGCTGTTTTTTCAATAGCGTTCAGACTGACAGCCCTACGATCGTTAGCTGCTGTCTGTTTGATATCCTTTTTGGCTGTTTTATAAATTTTGGTAACCAGACCTTTCAGGCGGTCGTTATCGGGAGAATCAAAGGGATGTTTGCCTAGGAACTGTAAAATCTCATAAAACTTGTCCCATTCCTGCTGCGAAAATTCCTGCATGAAGATATGCTTGTAAGTCCTGGAAATGATCAGGGGACAAGGAATCGAACCTGTAACCCTCTACCTGCAGAGTAGATGCTCTTCCGCTTGAGCTACCCCTAACCGCTGCGAAGGTATGACGCATTAGTTTATTTTTATACATAAAGTTTTGAGGCAGGTTAATTTGCTATTTTGAATTGGTGTTCAGATAATAGTCAGTCTTACTCCTGCCGATAGGTGTTTTACAGTTTTTTTAACACTTCCGTATATGGAAATCTTTCCTCCGGGGGAATCCTGCGGGATATAACCAAAATTGACCTCCCATGAGCCAAAAAAGTATTTTCACTGCAGCGAAGCTGCTATTTGTTTTAACCTTCTCTACGCTGTCTTTTTCCACCTATGCGCAGGACAAATACAACTATGTTTACTTTAATCAGATGACAGAAGTCACTGGTACGGAATATATTATCGCCAGTATTTATAATATGGGCAAAATGTTCGTTTCGCATGACCAGTACCTTTTATTCATTAATACGAAAAACGGGCATACGAAGCAGGTAGAATTCCCCGAAGGGGGCTCCTGGCATTCCATCACCCAGGTGAGGATAGATAGTTTGCAGATCAACAAGATCATCCTGGAAGCGCGGACGGTCAACCTGGACCATCGCAGGGGGATTGGCTGGACTGATCCAACGCAATTAGTGGTGTTATCCACAGATGGAGAAGAAAAGGTGCAGTTAACAGAGGATAAGTTTTTTGTCCGTACCTGGATCGTGAACCGTCAGACCGGAACTGTCACTGTTACAGGCCATTATGACACGAATGATAATGGTAAATATGATAAAACGGACAAGAACCAGATACTTATTTATGACCTGAAAACCTATAAATTAGTGGCCAGGATATAAAACGAGGGCTTGTATTATTTATAAATACTGCTTTGATATTTACCATCCTTCATTCATCCTTCGTTCATGCAACGAAGGATGAATGAAGGATGATAAATATCAAACAAAGAATAAACCGGATATCTGACCATACCCTTATTTCAGGTCTTTAAACGCCGATGGCGTCATGCCCGTATGAGATTTGAAGAATTTGGAGAAGTTGGCGTGATCGTAAAAGCCCAGATCGAATACGATCTCTTTTACCGTCATGGAAGACGTTTTCAGTAGTCTTTTTGCCTCCAATAGCACCCTGTCCTGTATAAGAGAGGACGCAGCGACATTCAGCTGTTTTCTGCACACCATATTCAGATAATTGGGCGAGATATTGATCTCTTGTGCATAAAAGGCAACGGAGCGCTCTTCCTTAAAGTGTTTATCAATCAGACCAACGAAACGCGACAGAATAGCGTTGGAATTGTACACATCAAAATCACTGAAGCGTTTTTCTGCTGTTTTACTGATCAGTAAGCCTATGATACCGCAGCGGGCTTTGATCAGTGCTTCAAATGGAGTGTTTTTTTCCAGTTCTTTCTGTACACAGCGGAATTCGTGGAGCAGCGTGTCATAAGCGCCCTTTTTTAGCGTCATCACAGGATGACGTTGATACAGCGCGGATGAAAAGCGCAGGTTAGGAAGGAAGGACTCAAATGCTTCCCTTTCTATCATCAGCTGATAGCCAATCGTTTCCTTTTTTATCTTCCACTGATGTACCTGGCCGGGAAAGACCATGTGCAGTTGCAGATTCGCAATAGGATGTTCGACAAAGTCGATGGTATGTGTTCCGCGTCCTTCTTCGAAGAGGATGGCGATGAAGAAGTCGTGTTTATGGGCTTCGTCGATAGATCGTTCTCCATGTAGTTCATGAAACAATACGGTGCAGTCTTCGGACTTACCCTGACTGAACTCCTGAATGCTCAATACCGGAAAATGATCTTTCTGATTATGCATCTGACTGGTATGGTTCTTTTGCGATAGCCTGGCTAAATTAGTGAAAATAACCCAGCCCTGTCAACGATAACTGCCACACTATCAGGACTCCAGGATCAGAAGACGATCTTACCCTGATAGACCAGTGATCTGACAGGGGATATCCTGGATACAGCTTCTGCAGAGCAACTCGCATCGATCAGCACCACATCGGCAGCATCACCTGTCTTTGGCCACTGTTGCCGGCCTTTATCATCTAGCGGGAGGACGTTGTATGTAGCCAGTTTGAGACTACGGGACAGGAGGAATTCTGTTGAATAACCATAAAGCTGTGCCATCAGATTGGCTTTCTGCAGTACGCTACCCAGGCCCCAGGTGTTCCAGTGATCAATGATGCTGTCATTACCAGTACCTACGGTCACGCCGTATTTGTACAATGTAGGGATCGGCATGATCAGTCCGCCGAAAGGTATGGTAGACATAATACCGATCTGCGCCTGCGCCAGTTTATCTGCTATTTCTTCCTGTTTAGGTTTTTCCAGTTTGCCCAATACAAAGCAGTGGCTCAGGAAGGTTTTTCCTTTCAGTGCCGGATTTTCATTCACCCTGTCGATCAGGTATTCGACTGTTTTCAGTCCGGAATCCCCTGATTCATGGAGGTGGATATCTATCCCCTTGTTATTGTCCAGTGCCAGTTTTACGATGAAGTCCATTGGTTTGGCGATCTCTCCATCCAGCGAATAAGGGTCTACTCCTCCGATAAAATCAATATCCATTTTGGCGGCTTCTTTCATCAGGGAAGTAGCGTCTGTATAATACAGCCCATGTTGTGGGAAGGCGACCAGTTCGGCCCCAAAGGAGTCCTTTTGGTTCTCCAGCGCTTTCTGTAAGTTTTTAAGAGAGTCCAGTCTGGAGGTAGGTTCGATGTTCACGTGGCTTCTGGCAAAGCTGGTACCGCAGGACTGTAACAGTTCCACTAATTTTTCAGCGTGATCGGTGGAGGTTTTCAGCATTTCAGGTAGTATCTGCTGTTCCAGTGCGATCATCCCTTTTACACCGCCCTGTTTTCTCCGGGCAGCTTTCCATGGCCCACCATAGTTGGTTTTATCCATGTGGATATGCATGTCTTTGAAGGCGGGCAGCATCAGGAGACCTTTGGCATCTGTTGCATTGGCCTTAGGATCATTCGGGAGAATGGCTTTGATCTTTCCATCGGCTATTTCAACGCAGAACAGTCCGGTTTTGGTAGCGATCACTTCATCGCCTTCATATTCAAATCCCGTTTCCAGGCGTACATTTTTCAGTTTCAGCTGTTTATTACCAGTTGCGGCTGTTGTTTCGGGAGCGATAGCCGCTTTTGCATCCGTCAGCAGGGAAGGGGTAATACCCAGTCCCAATGTGGCGAGCGCAGAATTTCTGATAAAATCTTTTCTGGAAATATTGGCAGAACGCATGGTCGTGAATCTTTGGATCAAAGGTAAATTACCATGTGTTTTGATACGGGTAGGTTTTATAACATTACCTGTACGATTTATAAATCGGCAGGTAATTGCCTCACATGGTGTGAGTGCGTATCTGACCACCGGAGCCTTATCCCATCAGGAATTGATATCCAGGACCAGCGAAATCTGTCCTTTCTCGTCCCTGTACACTTCAATGGTTGTTAAAGATAGGTCTGAAAGATCATGCCCCCAGACGCCATATTTCCCATCGGTCGAATTTCTGTTAATAAGCCCGTCTCTTTCCTTTAACGGAACCGTTTTGGTAGCCGCTGATCTCTCTTCCTCTTCGTATATCATATGGTATTTGTCACCGATGTATTGCATGAGCTGTTTTCGGGTGAATCCTTTACCATCAGCAGATAGCTCAAATATAGCGGGATTTTTGAGCGGATAATCTATGATCAGCCTGGCTGCTGTATAAGGAAGGACTATCTCATCCGGATCGATCAGTCTTTTAATTTCAGTCTCTGTATCCGCGATACTTACCCAGGGAAGGGTACCATCAGGGGATTTATCTTCCGGAGTAGCCTTTACGCTGTAGTCAATAGAAAGGATGAGTGTACCAAGTGTATCAGCTTGTGCTGCCTGTGCCTGAGCGAGCGCCATAATGGAGTCAAGTTGTTCTTTTGGAATGGAGGATGTTGGGTCCTGATTCGTGCGTTGCCTGTTTTGCAGGCAGCCACAGATCAGCATAATTCCGATCGGGATAAATAATTTACAATACATGCTACGGCTAATAGGTTGATTTAATCGTTTAATATACAATTAAAAATAGGAATTCTGTGTAAGGCCGCGGAAATTAGAGATAGGTGTCAATCAGCTGCATGTATTGCCGGTAGGAGCTGTTTGCTTACAGGATAAGAAAAGCAGGATGATGATAATTGGGGATAGTCGCATATTGAGGCGTTATCCACAAGCCTGACATGTTACACATGCCAGGCTTGTGGTGAGAAAGCGTTTTATTTAATAAGCATACCAGGCTACGCCTTCGAGTACATATCCTGCACGGAGGGTACCTTCGTCCAGGTTTTTAGTATAGAAATGATCTCCGAATGAACTGTTGAAATATCTGTACACAGGTACAGCGTTATTGATCGGAGAGCCGTATACGTAGAACGCAGTGCCTTCCAATGTGCTGGCAGTAGGAATTTCAGTTGGGCTGATAGTCCAGAAGTGATCCCATGTAGGACGTAACCAGCGATAAACAGGAACGGTATTGGCCGGCTGATCAGGGAACGCATAGAACCCTACGCCCTCAAAGATATAATCACTGTTGGTGCCGTTACCTAATTCCGCCAGACTGGTCGTATAGAAATAATCCTGCGAAGTAGATCTGGAGAAGTAGCGGAAAACCGGAACGGTACCTGCTACAGGGACCTGTGTCGGATAGAGGAACTGAACGGTCAGTATATCATAGCTGGATAATGTGGTGGCGCCGATACCGCATTGACCTGCGTTCATCAGGGAATTGGCATCTCCGCCTGTTGGCGTACCCAGTATGTGATAAGCGTCGAAATAAGCGCCGTTATCACTTAATACACCTGATTGTTGTTCTCCGGACTGCCAGTTGGTATGTCTGAAGCCGATACAATGTCCCAGTTCGTGTGCAATGGTACGTGTTCTTTGTGCGAATGAATTGCCCGCGATCTGGTTGATATTGATCCTTACCAGTGCACCCGGAAGACCATTCATCGGGAAATAGGCAGCACCACAAACACCTGCACCCAGGTTATTGTTGATGATGCGGATGTGTGCAGACGCTGCAGTCGATGTGATAGTGAATTTCACCCTGCAGTTAGCAACGCTATTCCATATGGCGATAGCACTGTTAATTTCGCTCAGGTAGCTGTTCATAGAAGGATCAACATACACCAGGATGTTGGGTTGTAAGTTGTATCCTACGTAGTTAGCGGTGCCGTATTGTTCTGTTTTGGGTTTGTCCAGCAGCGACTCATCCGGCTTGCTTGTTTTGCTGAATAAGATATCTTCATCAACAAGATATTCTTCTCCAATGTCTTTGATCTGGCTGTCTCTGTAGCCAAGTTGTTTGATGTAACTCAGAACGGGATCGCTTTCTGCAGACTTAGGCTCGACGTTGTTTTTGCTACAGGAAAATAAAATACCTGATAATACCGACAGAATAAGGGCATAACGGTAGACAATAGTTGTTTTCATTTGAGGGGACTATTTAATTGGTTAACTATGAACATAGGGTAAACTATAAAAGCGCTCGCCTCGAAACGTAATTAGGGATGATCACTGGATGTACATATAATTATTGGGTCAGGGTTAAACCAGAGATGCTGTTGTGGCGTTCCGAAAAGCACGTAGTGAATATAGCTGTATTTTTTCGCATATCCATAGATGTTGGGAAAAAATACAGCTATTTATTTGATGATTAAGACGCATAGATCTGCGATAATGTAATACAGATCACTGCGATAATAGCGAGGATGATACCAGCGTAATTATAGCGGTTGAGTTTTTCTTTAAAGATGATAATACCTGTCAGACTACCTATGATGATCACGCCCAGGTTCATGGCCGCGAAAACGGTAGAAGGATTGTTATGCAATAGTTTGTGCGCCTTCATATAGAACAGGATATTGCCGAAATTGAAGAACCCGAGGATCACCCCGCAGAGAATATTCTTAACACGTACCTGTTCTTTTTTCACTACTACCTGTACCGCTGAAATAATAACGGCAACGATAAATGATAATATAAAAATAAGGGTCAATGAGGTTGTATATGGAACTTCTTTTGCCAAAGCAACCTGCTTGAACAAAATATCGATGATACCAAATCCCAGGAATACAAATAGCGGCGCTAATGACTGATTACGTTCTCCGGTTTGTTGCTGTGGTTTACGAAGCACAAAAAAGATGGCCACGAAGCCCAGTATCAGACCGATGATCTTATAATTATTAAAGGTTTCTTTGAACAGTAACCAGGCGGCAACAATCGATATGAACAATGACAGGCGCTGCGCAATATCGGTCTTCACGATACCTGCCTGCTTCACAGAAGCGCCTAAGATCAGAAATACAGAAGGCAGCAATAATGCCAGGCTGATAAATGCCCACCAGGGTGATTGGTCACCGATCTGTGCCAGGTCAGGCTGATAGAGCAGAAAACTGAAGGCGGCAGCAACAATATAATTGGTGGTGATGGCCTGTAGGATGTTGATCTCGTAGCGTTTAGCCAGTTTGAGCAATACGGATACCGTGACGCTGCAAATGACGCTTAGTAGTATGTATAACATTTATGGTTGGGACATTTTTAGGCTGGTAAAGGTAATAAATTACTATCTGAAAGACATTGATCTTTAATGTATAGCTGCTATGAAAGCGTCCACCATGCTGTCCTCTGTTGTCCAGGATGTGATCAGGCGCAGTGCGGTATGCTGATCATCTGTTTTCTTCCAGGGATAGAACTGGAATTGCCTGCCTAATTCTTCGATCAGCGTATTCGGGAAGATCGGGAATATCTGGTTGGTAGGAGAGGTGATCAGCAGGTCATACCCTTTGCTGCGTACGTGATCTGATATTCTGGCGGCAGCAGCATTGGCATGTCTGGCCAGACTTAAATAAAGATCGTTCTGTAACAGTTCGAAAAACTGGATGCCTAATAAACGTCCTTTGGCGAGTAAGGCGCCATTTTGTTTCAGGATATAAGGGAAATCAACATCCAGCTGTGGATTATTGATGACGATGGCTTCGCCTAAGAGCCCGCCGTTTTTGGTAGCGCCGATATAAAAGGCATCCGTCAGACTGGCCACATCAGCCAGTGTAAGATCACCTGCTGCTGCTGCCAGTGCACTGCCTAAGCGTGCACCGTCCATGAATAAGTATAGCTGGTTTTTCCGGCAGCATTCGGATAAGACCGTCAGGTCCTGTTTAGTATAGATAGTGCCTATTTCGGTAGAGTTGGAGATGTAAACCAGTTTAGGTTTTACCATGTGGGGCGCCAGCGCGTGTTGTTGCAGCACCTCTTCTACCGCTGCAGGTGTCAGTTTACCGTCAGGACTGTCAACTGTGATCACCTTATGCCCACTTGCTTCGATGGCGCCTGCCTCGTGTACGAAGATATGACCTGTTCTGGCGCTGATCACAGCTTCATGAGGTCTGAGAAATGCAGTGATCACTAAACGATTAGCCTGGGTCCCTCCGGTTACGAAATAGACGCCGCTGTTTTCTCTGGCTATCTGCCGGCGGATCAGCTGTTTGGCTTTTACACTATACTCATCCTCCCCATATCCCGGATGTTGTTCAAGATTACCTGCTATCAGTCGGTTCAGGATATTGGGATGTGCTCCCTCGGCATAATCGTTTTTAAAGCTGTACATCGGTCCTTCTTTTTCTGCAAAGATGGGGAAGCTTTCCGATATATAAATATACCAATTGGTATATTTTAACTACCTTTACAGTGGTAAGTTCGATGGACGAGCCATTTTTTATGACTATAAATATACCGAAAGGTATTTTTCTGATCAGGTACGATTAATAACAACAATCATATTAACACACCATGGAACAGTTTGATATAGTAGTGATAGGTTCAGGACCCGGAGGCTATGTAGCAGCTATACGTGCTGCGCAATCAGGTTATAAGACAGCGATCATTGAGAAGTACAGTACTTTGGGAGGTACCTGTACCAATGTGGGATGTATCCCAACAAAGGCATTACTGGATAGCACCCATCATTATCATGACGCCTTGCACAAATTTGAGGTGCAGGGGATAGATATCCAGGGGATACAGCTGAACTTTAAGCAGTTATATAAGCGGAAAAGTGAGGTGGTGACCAAGAATACCCAGGGGCTGAATTACCTGATGAAAAAGAACAAGATCAGCGTTATTCAGGGCCTGGCTGCTTTTAAGAATGATTCGACATTAAACGTGACCGGTCAGGATGGAGTGACCCGCACCATTCAGGCCGGCAAGTACATCATTGCTACAGGGTCTAAGCCAGCGACCATACCAGGTGTGGTACTGGATAAAAAACGCATCATTACCTCTACAGAGGCCTTATCGTTGGAGGAACAGCCTGAAACGATGGTTATTATCGGTGGTGGTGTGATAGGTGTGGAGATGGCTTCCATTTTCAGCCGGATCGGTACAAAGGTGACCATTCTCGAATACGCAGACCGTCTGATCCCGACCATGGATAGCGAATCGGGTATAACATTGCAGAAACTGCTCGCCAAAGAAGGTATTGAGATACTTTTAAAACAGTCTGTATTTAAAACGGAGAACGTGGGAGATACTGCGAAGGTTTGGTATAAAGACACCGCGGGTCAGGAACGATCACTGACGGCTGATTATATCCTGGTAGCAGTAGGCAGAAAGGCTTACACAGATAAATTAGGACTTGAAAATACACAGGTGCAGCTGGACAAAAGAGGAATGATCGTTGTAAATGAGGCATTACAAACGACAGCTCCCAATATCTATGCTATCGGGGATGTGATCGGTGGCGCTATGTTAGCACATAAAGCAGAAGAGGAAGCAGCTTTTGTGGTTGAGCGTATTCACGGTGGAAACCCGCATATCCATTATGACCGTATCCCGTCTGTGGTATACTCCTGGCCGGAAGTGGCTTCAGTAGGTGCTTCCGAAGAGGAATTAAAAAAGAAAGCGATAGTATATAATGTCGGTAAGTTTCCGTTCTCTGCCAATGCGAGGGCCAGGGCAGGAATGGATACAGACGGTTTTGTGAAAGTGCTGGTTGATCCGAAATATGGTGAAATCCTGGGTGTACATATTGTCGGCGCAAGAGCGGCCGATCTGATCGCACAGGCAGTTACCGCCATGGAATTTGAGATTACGGTCAATGAAATGGGGAAGATATCATATGCGCATCCAACGTATGCAGAAGTATTGAAAGAGGCGTATATTCTTGCTTCCGGCCAACCATCTGTAAATATTTAGCAGATAAAGAAGGCGCTGGTAACGTCGTCGGAGTTGCATTTCAAATGGCGCGCCGGGGTTGTTTTCTGCGCATACAGTAGCGCAGCGGCAAACGGTGATGTGATAAAACAAATCAATCGCAACAAGTTGAAGAACCGATGACTTTATAGTCCGGGTCATTAATGAATGAGAGTATTTCTTTCGTTGGCAGATGGTCTCCCAGGAACTGGTTGTAATAGACCTTTTTCAGGAGGCCGTCTTCGCCAATAAGAAAGTCCCCACCCATCAGATTGTTATGTCCCTCTGCCTTGAACCGTTGTTTCATCAGTTTTAATCCTGCAGCTGCTTTTGCGGGGCCTCCATTGTACATAGAGAATAACAGCTTGACCGTATTGAGCTCTATATCATACTTCTCATATAGATCAAACTCCGGGTTAGCGATCAACCTGGCATAATAATTTTCGCCTTCACTATAACACAGGAGATTGTCTGTGCTGCTTTCGTAGACAGCCAGTACCACCAGGCCCTTTTCACAAAATTCCTTTTCATATGTTCTCAGTTCCTGAAAGCGAAGGTGATGGACAGGACAGGCAACGTGCCTGTAAAATGTCAGTAGCACCTTTTGTCCCTGCAGCTGACTGAGTTGTATAGTGTTCCCCCTGATATCCCGGGTAATAAAATCGGGTGCAGGTTGGTTGATTTTTAAATTCATAGAAACAAGTGATGATAATGCAAAAGTCCTCTATTTGCGGGTGCTTATTTTTCACTAAAGTTAAAATGGTGGATGTTTTAAAAGTTTTCCGCAGGAATTAACTAAGGTGAAAAAACAAGAATGTGTTTCGGTGCAACTTTGAATCAACAAAATTATTAAGACAATGAAAAGATCATCAAAAGCACACTGGAATGGTGACCTGAGCACAGGTCATGGTGAATTAACTACAGATAGCCTTGTATTGAACAAGACAGGTTATTCCTTTAATACCCGCTTTGCCGACGGCGTTGGTACAAATCCAGAAGAGTTACTGGCTGCATCACATGCAGGTTGTTTTACGATGGCATTGGCCTATGCGCTGTCACAGGCTGGTCTGAAAGTGAATGATCTGGATACGACTGCTGTTGTCATAGTTGATATGTCAAAATCCAGTATCACTGACATTGAACTGACCTTAGACGCTGCACCAATAGATGGCTTATCTGAAGAAGGGTTTCTGCAATACGCTATCGGCGCTAAACAAAACTGTCTGTTGTCTAAAGCATTAACCGGTGTTGTGATCAGCCTGAATGTAAATTATATGGGTTTACATCAACATATTGACGGGAACGCTAAATCTGTTGACCATGTTAGCTGAGACAGAACATATTAAATGCCTGATCATCGGATCAGGTCCTGCGGGATATACTGCCGCTATTTACGCCTCACGTGCCGGTTTACATCCAGTGATGTATACGGGCATTGAGCCAGGCGGACAACTGACAAAGACAACGGAAGTAGAAAACTTTCCGGGATATCCCAGCGGGATCACCGGTGCTGTCATGATGGAAGATTTTCGTATGCAGGCATTGCGTTTTGGTACGGATGTCCGCTATGATTATATCAGCAGTGTAGATTTTAGCACTTATCCATATGAGGTAACGATAGATGAGAGAACGAAGGTCCTTGCGGATAGTATCATCATATCTACAGGTGCTTCTGCAAAGTGGCTGGGACTGGAATCAGAAACCAGGTATAATGGTTCAGGCGTTTCAGCCTGTGCGGTATGCGACGGTTATTTCTTCCGTGGAAAGGACGTAGCGTTGGTTGGTGCAGGTGATACTGCAGCAGAAGAAGCCATCTATTTATCCAAACTGGCGAATAAAGTGTATATGCTGGTCAGGCGTGATGAGTTTCGTGCATCCAGATTGATGGTACAGCGTGTACTCAGCACACCCAATATCGAGGTGTTATATAATACCGAGACGCTTGAAGTATTGGGTGATGGACGGACTGTGACAGGCGTAAAGGTTTACAACAATCAGCTTAATCAGGAATCCAGTATACCTGTAAATGGATTTTTCGTTGCTATTGGTCATACCCCGAATACGGAAATATTCCGTGGCGCAATAGACATGGATGCAGCAGGTTATATCAAAACTAATGCAAGGTCAACCGCTACTAATATCCCTGGTGTGTTTTGTTGTGGGGATGCGCAGGACCCTGTATACCGTCAGGCGATAACTGCCGCCGGAACAGGCTGTATGGCGGCTTTGGATGCAGAACGTTTTCTTAATGAACGAGAGGCTGAGCTTTCATTTGCAATAAATGATCTCCAGCAGGCCAGCTAAGCGGGTGGTTGATATATTAGCTATACTTCAGCGGAGTTTAGAATTGTGACTAGGCTCCGCAATTTTTCTTTCACACACTGTTTGTCCGATGAAGTTTATTATTTGCTATCTGTTATAGGGATGGAAATACAAATGCTTAACTGTCTGCGAGGTTTTAGAGAGCTAATCAATCAGTTAAAAAAGGCCGTATCAGCGATGATACGGCCTTTCGGTTTCTATGAATATTGTTACTGTTAAAAGGGTAGTAAAGATATCCGGAATTCACCTGCAAAGGTGGCTTTATTGGTCGTCATAATGAAGGAGTCATTGTAGCTGCTGTTCTTACCAAAAGCTCTGGCTGTAAGTACATTGTTTACACCGCCTTTAACGCCAAGGATGACGTGTTTACCCAGCAGATATTCAAATCCCGGACCGCTCTTGACTTCGACCGTGTTATAGCTGAAGTGTTCAGGTAAGGCCGGATTATCTGACTTATAAAACGTCGCATAGGTATTGTAGCTGGAACCAACATACACCCATGCATTACGGAATAAGGATTGTTTGATCATAGCGCCCTGCGGAAGATCAACAATCAGTTCTAAGCCATGGTGATTGAGTTTGTGGAAGTAATTGACCACTGGTAATACCGGCACCGGTGCAGAGGGGTCTATCAATACGATAGCACCTACGGACAGGTACGTGTTTTCATTATGTTTCAATGGGAAGGCGATACTACCATTGAAGTTAAATCTTCTGATGGTTTTCAGGTTATCGGATATACCTGTAACAACGGCAGAATAGACAACCGGCGTATGGAAGAGCGCGTCTATTCTTGAATAGTTGATAGACAGTCCCAGTGTGCTTTTGGACATATCGCCTGTGTTGACCGTTGGACTAGCCAGTTTATTGTCAACCTCCCGGACATTAAAAAAGGTCTCTGTATGATAGACGGAAGCGCCGATCGTATTTCCGTTCCAGCTGCTGATAGGAACTGTTACATAGGAGCTGATCCTTGCATTACGGCTTTTACCTTTGGCAAAATCTTTTTCGTTCAGTTTTGAATCGAAGTTACCAGTGCCGAAGAAGTCTGCCGTAACAGATGCCTGACGCAGGGAGGAGAAGCGGATCGCCTGTTCCATTGCTTCGCTTTTAGTGGTATCGGCCGGGTGTTGGCTGGCCATACTGAACATGTTTTGCGCGTATGTGCCGGTAGTGCATAAGAGCATGCCGGTCACCAGAAAGTTGATTTTCATTAATCGTTGTAATTGATACTTAAAGGGCGATACGAGGCTTCGATCGTCCGGGTGTGATGAAATATAAATAGCATGCAATCCCTGTGCGGAAAGCAGTTGCTTGTCCGGTAATGGGTATGTGCGGTAGAGATATATTATCTGGCAATAAATAGCCAGCCAATAGTGTCAAAACAAGATATAGCACGCTCTTGAATTGACAACACATGGCTGGCTATCTGGCAGCTAGTGACCAGCGTAAAAGATATTACGCGGTAACAGCATTGTTGTTGATCGTTTTGCCTAAACGGAAGGCAGAGAGCAGGAAGTAAAAGGCGCCAAAAGCAGCGTAGCCTGCTAATGTGGTGATACCCTGATTAGGCTCATGCGCCATATAGATAAAGGAACCACCTGCCAGCATAGATTGGCCGCCGCTGAGGATCATCGGCCACTGACCCCCCATTTGTTTGCGGCGGCGAAGACCGAGAATCAGTTGGATCAGACCTGTCAGCCATGCCCAGGCGCCAAATGTGATCAATGCCTCAGGAATACCTTTCTGGAGTACAAAGATCACTACGATAGTCGTAATGATACTGATGCCCATATTTACGTACTGCGGCGTTTTGTTGGTAGCACCAGGATTAGCCTTGATATCGAAAAAAGTGGCTAATGCATCCCAGGCCGGATATATGATGAATAAGATAGTAGCTGCGGTAGCATTGGTTTTAGCCAGGAATGATACCAGCAACACCCATATGATGGAGAATGCAGCACGGGTGAAGTAAAGCGTGCGCAATGATTTTGCTGTTTCTATCACCTCATGAGAGAGGGGCGTGTTGGATTGATCTGATTTCATGATGTAGTGTTTTTGTCGTCGTGTTACATCGAAGTTCACTCAAAATCCTCCGTGCGATTTTCACTTAAGTTAAATACAAAGGAAAATGAGCCATTTTTCTGATTTTATTTTTTATCCGGTTCAAAATCAAGTGATACCGAATTCATGCAGAAGCGTTTGTAAGTAGGTGCGGGACCATCATCGAAGATGTGTCCGAGATGGGAATCACAGCGACCACATAATACTTCTGTCCGGTGCATACCAACGGAATAATCCTCCTGGTAGCGTACGGCGCTTGCCCGCTTTGGTTCGTAGAAGCTGGGCCATCCACAACTGCTGGCGAATTTTGCGTCCGAACGGAACAGCAGGTTCCCGCAAACGGCACAGTAATAGGTGCCACGGGTGGTGCTTTTCCAGTATTTGCCGGTGAAGGGTCTTTCTGTATCTTTTTCCCTGGCGACTGCATACAGGGCCGTAGGAAGCACCTTTTTCCATTCTGCGTTACTTACGTTCAGTGTGGCAGTGTCGGTGTTTGAATACCAGGGATTGTTTTCGTGTCCGCGGACAGACTTTTCATTCTGGGCGAAGCTGCTGATACTGATCAGCATCAGCAGGGCGCTATAAATCAAGAGCTTTTTCATTGTTTTAGTTTGTCTTTAAAGATTTGTTTAAATTTTTCCAGTTCTGGCTGGATGACGTAGCGGCAATAGTCCTGCGTCGGATGTTTTTTATAGTACTGCTGGTGATGTGTTTCTGCGTCGTAGAATACCGTAAAGCGGGTCAGTTCTGTCACGATGGGCTTCGGGTATATCTTTTCGGCTGTGAACTTCTGAAGATAGTAGGCCGCCCGTTGTTTTTGTGCGTCGTTGTGATAAAATATAGCAGAACGGTATTGGGTGCCGATATCATTTCCCTGACGGTTTAATTCTGTCGGATCATGGGAAAGGAAGAAGGCCTGCAATAGTTCATCATACGTGATCACTGAGCTGTCATATACCACATTGAAGGCTTCTGCATGACCGGTAGTGCCGGTACATACCAGTGAATAGTATGGGTCTGTAGTGTGACCGCCTGTATAACCAGCGGTCACTTTAATTACGCCTTTTAATTGTGAGAACTTCGCTTCGCCGCACCAAAAGCAACCAGTGGCAAAAGTAGCGGTATCGTATTTCTCTGATGTTTGTTGCTGGATGCCTTTCGCATTTGTTATCCCTAAGACGGCGAAAACTGATACAGCCAGTAAGACGTAGAATAGTTGTTTTACTTTCATCAGCTTAACGTTTAGAAGCGGGTTTACTACCTTTTGAGGTGGTATTTTCTGTTGCCTCTTTTGCGAACTGGATCAGGCCTTCTCCATTAACAAATCCGACATGGTTTGCCAATACCTGACCTTTTTCATCAACGATCAGTAATGTTGGTAGTCCGTCTACCTGCCAGGTCTTTGCCAGTTCCACTCCTTCTCCTTTTTCAACATCAACACTGAAATTGACAAAGTGTTTATTGAAATAGGCGGCTGCCTTTGGATCGTTAAAGGTCTGTTTGCGTAGCTCTTTACAGGGCGCACACCAGGTAGCGAAGGCATCTATAAAGACTTTTTTATGAGCGGCTTTTGCTGTTGCCAATACTTCTTTATAGGATTTGGAACTGAATGTAATTTCCTGCGGCGCTTTTTGCTGTGCAAAGACGCTGGAAGAATAAGCGGATGTGATCAGTGTGAGGCCGAATGCCAGCGTAGCTGATCTGAATAATTTGATTCTCATGATGCTGATTAGTTAGATAATTGAACAGTTAGATCTTTTCTTACCGCGGAGATGCCCAGGTCAAGAAAATCGATGTATGCTTTAATGTCTAAATTGAAGGCTCTTGGTTCGGCTGTCGGCTTACCGTCCGGATCAAGTAATACATAAAACGGTTGCGCGTTGGTATTGAAACGTTCCTGCTGGAGATCGCTCCATTTCTGTCCGATCGTATTGATGGATTTTGATGAGACCTTAGATACATACTTTTCGGTATTACTCAGCGAGGTACGGTCATCAACATACAGGGAGATCAGTACATAATCTTCTTTCAAACGTTTCAATACCTCAGGGTCAGACCATACGGCAGCTTCCATTTTCCTGCAGTTGGTACAACTCCAGCCTGTGAAATCAAGAAGGACAGGTTTATGCATTTTTTTGGCATATGCCATTCCTTCGTCGTAGTCGTAAAAAGCGTCTATGTTCTCTGGTGCATGGAACAGGCCTGCATATTTATGAGCAGCGTTGCCTGCAGGTTTATCAGCTGCAGCTGCGCTGAGTGTAAATTCCTGCGTTTGTTGAGGCGGCAGCCAACCACTGATCCCTTTAAGCGGTGCGCCAAAGAGGCCGGGGATGAGGTAAACGGTAAATGCCAGTGCGAGCATGGAAAGTAATAACCGGGGGATTGAAAGCGTCTTTACTTCGGAGTCATGGCTCAGTCTGATCTTACCCAACAGATAAAAGGCCAGTACACCAAAAATGATGATCCAGATGACAAGGAACATGTCGCGGCTCAGCAGGCCCCAATGATAGGCCAGGTCCACATTGGTCAGATATTTAAACGCCAGTGCAAGTTCAAGTAGTCCGAGCGTAACTTTTACGGAGTTTAACCAACCACCTGATTTCGGTAAGCTTTTCAGCCATGAAGGGAAGATGGCAAACAAGGTAAATGGTAAAGCGAGGGCCAGAGAGAAACCGAACATACCGGTTGCAGGGCCCAGATAGCTACCCTTACTTACTGCTTCGACAAGTAGCGTACCTATCAGCGGACCGGTACAGGAAAATGATACCAGCGCAAGGGCAAAGGCCATAAAGAATAATCCGATCCAGCCACCTTTTCCGGATTGCTGATCGATGCTATTGACGAACCTGGAAGGTAGCGTGATCTCGAATGCGCCAAGGAAAGACAAGGCGAATACTATCAGAATAGTAAAGAACAACAGGTTGAATGCAGCGCTACTGGATGCTTCATTCAGTGCGGAGGCGCCGAAGATGGCGGTGATCAGCAAACCTAATCCCACATAGATCACAATGATAGAACAACCATAGATGATCGCTGCGCGGATACCCTGTTTGCGTGTTTTAGACTGTTTGGTGAAGAACGATACCGTCAATGGCACCATCGGATAAATACATGGCAGGAAGAATGCGGCAAGACCACCTAAGAATCCAGCGAGGAATATAGATAAGATGGAGCTGTTGTTGTCATTAGCCGGACTTTGTTTGTCGGGCGTTGCATTGTCTTTTTGCACCTGCGCTGTATTGGCTGCAACGCTTACGCCAGGGTCGACGGCTACTTCAAAGTCGACATCTGCAGGAGGGAGACATTTCTGTCCGCTGCACACCATATAATGCACCTGTCCTTTAATGCGTGCGGCTGGGTCTGTATATGTTACCAGCTGTTTGAATGTCACGCTTTTCTCGTGATAAAGGATGGTCATTTCAAAAGTCGAATCGTAACCACTTGTAGCAGCAGGGCTTTCAGTAACATTATTTACCAGATGGTAGTTCTCTGCATTGGTAAACTGAAAAGAGGTGGGAACAGGGCCGCCGTCTTTGAGGAACTGTGAGTATAAGTGCCAGCCTTCATCGATCTGAGCGGTGGCGCTGATCTCTGCTTTGTTTTCACCTGCGGGTTTGGCGGTAAAGGTCCAGTGGACCGGGTTGTCAATCTGGGCGAACGCTGCAAAATGCAGCAGACAGCCAATGATTATTAATAGCTTTTTCATGTCTTATTGAATTACGGTGTAGTCTTCACCTGATGATGCAACAAAAGTGACTAAATTCCTGTCCACCGATTTTCACTTTAGTTAAAATCAAGGAGATAAGTCGACGCATGACAATTTTATGGGGGAAGTTGGGAGGGACAAACATTGCTGTAAGAGAAAAAAAACTGTCGATTTTAACCAAAGTGAAAATTACCCTGCATAATTCCCCGGAGCTTTGAGAAAAATCAGACATCATTTATTTAATCATTCAGATCATGAAAATGAATATTAAGAAAGTATCGATCGTTGCCATGCTGGCCATCGGGTGCAGTTTCTTCTTTGCTGCTCCGGCAGCAAAAGCACAGACAGCTGAGGAACAACGTACACTGGCTAAGGGAGATAATGTACCCGGATTTTCACTGAAGGACCAGGACGGAAAGACTTTTAACCTGGCAGATGTGCTGGGTAAGAAGAAACTTGTAATCTTCTTTTATCCAAAAGATGAAAGTCCTGTTTGTACCAAAGAAGCGTGTGCTTTCAGAGATGCTTATGAGAAGTATAAGGATGCTGATGCTATGGTCATCGGTATCAACAATGGTACTGTGGAAAGTCACAAGGCGTTCGCGAAGAAAAACCGTCTGCCATTTACATTGCTGAGTGATCCGGACAATGTTGTGTTGAACAAGTTCGGTGTTAAGGAGCAGGATTTTGGAAACAATGTAAAGGTGAGCGGTCGTGAGACCTTTGTGATTGGCCTGGATGGTACGATCGTTTACAGTTTTCGCGATTTCATGAAAGGCGATGAGCATTCTCAGCAGGTGTTGAACTACCTGTCGGGTAAGTAGTCGTTATTTGTTGTCAAGTGTAGCGCCGGTAAGTTTTTACTTAACCGGTGCTTTTTGTTTTAGACAGCTACTAAAAAAGAACGCTTCAGGTTTTTAATCTGAAGCGTTATGGCTATTTATCAAAAAAGAATTCCATTAAACCTTCTCTTCCGTCTTCAAATGTGTCCTTCCAGTCATCATCATCATCCAGTGCTTCTCTTGACAAAGTCAGAGAAGAACGAATGGGTTCATAATCTGAATAATCATACTTTGACCAGATCGCTTTTATCTCTTTGAAATATTTTTCAATCAACTCTTCGGATTCAACGTCATCACCGAAAGCCATCAGATAAGCGGTCCAGTCATAGACTTCCGCTTTTCGTTCCAGTTTATCTGCTTCGCGAATGAGGTATATTCCCAGGTCGTAGGAATACATATCTTCCAGCACTGCTTCGTCTTTTCTCAATGGAGAACCAAAATCAATGTAAATCAGCTTGTCTTTAGGATTAATATAGGCGGCAACCGGATTCGTACGTCTGTGCCATTTTTGTGTAATATCCTGGTAGATAAACGAGGTCCCATTTTTAGCAAGCAATTCTTCGAAATAGGCTTCATTCCCCTTATAGTCGGGGTGCTCAGTATAGTCGATCGTTTTTGTGTAGCCGGTTTTGAGCAGAATGGGCATTACCCTGAAATTGGTAAACGAACAATCATATTGCTCCTGTACTGCGTACAGATTCCCGATCAGTTGCATTTTCTTTTCGTCGGTAGTGTCTATTTTATCAACCAGTCTGATTGATTCTTCTACCAGGCTTTCAAATTCCCACATTGACATAGTTAAACAATTTTATTTTAGTGGTGGTATATGTGTGTATTGAGGGGTAATTACATATTTGTTCAATATCCAGCTGCGCTCTTCGCTTTATGTAAAAAACGCTATACCGGTTGATTGAGACAACGTTTTATAAATTATTATTTTATTATTTGTATGGCCATCATGGCTTTATAATGTGGTAGTAAACTAATGCTACCGACTGAGTGTCTTTAGTAGGAGATATCATTTCGGATTCGTAGTGAACTGCTTTGACTGAAGCGCCATTGTTTGCCTGTTGCCAGGTAGATTTAAGTAGCTTAACAGATTGAGAGCCTGTCAATGCAGTGTTTGTTATTGAAAAATCTATTGTGTCCAGGAACTCGCTGCGCTGGCTGCCTACTGATATATTCAGGAGTTTTTGCCCGTTGTATTCCTTAATGTAAATCCCGCTCGCAATTATTTTTCCATTCTGACTAGTGATTTTAATATTATGCTTTATGTCGTCTTCTGTCATACCTGACAGCAGGTTAGTACCCGCCTGGTCGGTAAATTTTAGAAATAGATCGTATGAGTATGGAACAGGGGCGGGTTTTTCAGTTGATTTGCGGCAACTGATGGTGAGTAGGGAAATCAGTATGAGTGATTTAATGGTGGATGTGAGCATAGTTTTAGGCAGGGTTTGGTGATGTGTAAATTTTGAGCTTGAGTTGAAGATACAAATCTTTAAGGGTTTAAATAGTGGGAAACTGCGATAACAGCCGTCAATAAAGCTAGAGAATGGACATCATTTTTACTAATGAATGGTAGATGCAAAGCAAACTTAATCTTCATCCACTATGTTATTCAATGATCCTACATAAACACTCGGATTTAATATTTTGTCAAGAGGGCCCATTTTTAATAAATCTTCGATTACCTTTTCAATACAATCACGGGTAAGTTCTTTGACTAACAAATCTGGAGGGCGCATGTAGGTTCCATTCAAATTCTCTCCATTCAGCTGATCTAGCTGTCTGGAGGTTTCAAGGAATTTAAATGTCCAAACGTTTATTCCATAACGTATTCCTTCCCGGGTATCAACATGAATGTTGCAAAATTCATTTTCAATATTATAATCACCATAGTCTACTTCTTCAAATTCCAGCCATAGCTTAAAATCAGGCATAAGATATTCTTACATTTAAATAAGTATATGCAGGTATACTGCAAAATTTATGTGACTTCCTGGACATTTTAACCTGTCTCAATAAAGTTCGGGAATTGATGAGTGGTTGCATGTACAAAAAAACGCTATCTTACTTTTACTAAGATAGCGTTCTCGTTATAATTATTAGTTGCTTATAATGCTTTCAATGCGGCCATTAAAGCATCTGCCTGTTCTTTAGTTTTAATGATCTGACTTAATGAAGATCTTCGACGTGCAGATGTTTTCACTTTAACAGGTCTTCCTGCTGCACGAGCTTTTTCAATCAGTCCCTTAACTTTATCTTCCACTTTCTTATCTTTCATAATATTGAAATTACTATTTTTTGACAGAGTTGTCAAATTGTTAACTATTTTCTTTTATATTATTGAAAATAAAATAGTTTTACATAAAGTCTAAATGACGAGGACTATTATGTTTTATTTTTACAAGAGAAGGCATAATGTCTTGAAAGTCAAATGGGTTTTCATATTGGTGCTTCCCAAATCTAGTGATCCTGACATAATACTTTAAAGCCCCCATACTAAAATATCTGCTTAAGTAACGGAAGTTATTTAATATAAATCGATAGTACAAAAATGCCCGTGAGTTATCAGATCCATCAATTCCGAGATAGTGCTCTGGGTGTAGCGTTAAATATGCCTGAGCATGTAAAAGAATTGTGGAGAAAACTTTTGAATAGTCTTTGTGTTTCAGTTGCGCTTTATCGTCAATCTCTCCATTAATATCAGGAGGGCCAAATGCCAGGTTATAAACGTTTGGCATTAATTCATGTGCCTCTGGACTTATTTCGACAATTAACTTCTTTATACTTCCATCTGTTAGTTCTGTTTCGAAACTAGCTGATGTCATTTCAATCGAAGCAATATCAATGTCGTAGACGTTATCGAAGTTTATTTTAACTGAAATAGCCATTTATGTATAGATTGTTTTAATGCTTATGTATGTGTCAGTATAAGTGGATATAGGTCCATTTTTGTAACTGCTATAATTGGTAACATCAGTAGATGTCGAATGTCCAAAAGCAAAAGTCAAATAATCATTGTAGAAATAGGTTAATATACAGTTAATAGAAGTGGAAATTTTAACTAAAAGAGATTGTTCGTTTAGTCGTCTGTATTTTTGATTCAGTACATTTAATTGAGCAGGATAAAGTTGGCAGGTGTTAAAATTGGTGATGGCGCAACAGCGTATGTAGATGGCAGCATTGGAAGTATTGATGAACAAACTCAATGGGTAAATAGCTACTTCTGATTGACAATAGGCTGTCAAACCAGTCTTTTTATAGGTACGTTATTTCTCCGGCGTAAGTTCCTTACATGTAAATTGATATAGCTTATCTCCTTTTTTCAATATTAGTATCCTGGAAAAAGCAGGTTTGATGACGGAATCGCCAATAGCGGCAGTATTTTGATACCAGACAAATTCCTTCGTAAGTAAGGGGTACTTGAACAAATAATCAATAGTGATTGATTCGCCCATACTTGTCGAACGCATTTCTGTTATTATTCCTTGAATATTTTTGTCCAGCTAATTTCTCTCAGCGGAGCTGAGAGTTTTGGAAGAGCACGATTACGATTGGAGATTTTTACTTAATGTCAGACGCTATGGTCTCGGAGTAACCCAATTACCACTTGAACTGATTAAATACTTGGATTTAATCTATTAGAAGATTTTCTATAAAACAAAAACGCTCCAAGTCTTTCAACTTGAAGCGCTTAATTATTTGTGACCCCTCAGGGACTCGAACCCTGGACCTACTGATTAAGAGTCAGTAGCTCTAACCAGCTGAGCTAAGGAGTCTTTCCATTTCCCGACGAATCGGGCTGCAAATCTAACACCTTGTTTTCTATTTCACAAAACTTCTTTAACTTAAAAGAAAAAAATCGGGTGTTACACCCGGAAAAGGAGTTAAGGAAATGGAAACAGCATATATCGTAGCCGGATTCAGAACCGCTGTGGGCAAGTCCAAGCGGGGCGGCTTTCGCTTTTACCGGCCTGATGACCTGGCCGTGGATGTAATTACCGGCTTATTAGCAAGTGTACCGCAGCTCGACCCTAAAAGAGTTGATGACCTGATCGTAGGTAACGCTGTTCCTGAAGCGGAGCAGGGTTTGCAGATCGGGCGTATGATCTCTGTACGTGCGCTGGGGATAGAGGTGCCCGGTATGACGGTGAACCGTTACTGTGCTTCCGGACTGGAAACAATTGCGATCGCAACAGCGAAGATCCAGTCAGGGATGGCGCATTGTATCATCGCGGGTGGTACGGAAAGTATGAGCCTTGTGCCGGTAGCCGGTTGGAAAACTGTTCCGAATTACACGGTCGCTTCCACCACACCGGAATATTATCTGGGTATGGGATTGACAGCGGAAGCAGTCGCACGTGAGTATAACGTATCCCGTGAGGACCAGGATACCTTTGCATATAACTCTCACCAGAAAGCCCTGAAGGCGATCGAAAACGGATATTTTAAGGAAGGTATTTTGCCTATCAGTGTTAACGAAGTATATGTGGATGAAAAAGGCCGCAAACAGAACCGGACTTACACCGTTGATACGGATGAAGGGCCGCGTGCGGATACTTCTCCTGAAGCACTGGCAAAACTGAAACCTGTGTTTGCTGCTGGTGGTAGTGTGACCGCAGGTAACTCATCTCAGACCTCTGATGGCGCTGCATTTGTTGTGGTCATGAGTGAGACGATGGTGAAGGAACTGGGTTTGCAACCTATCGGCCGACTGGTAGCCTGTGCTTCCGCGGGTGTACATCCGCGTATCATGGGTATCGGACCGGTAGCCGCTGTGCCTAAAGCATTACAGCAGATAGGTAAAACGCTGAACGATATTGACCTGGTGGAACTGAATGAAGCGTTTGCCTCTCAGTCAGTAGCGGTGATCCGCGAACTGGGTATCGATCCTGAACTGGTGAATATCAATGGTGGCGCCATCGCATTGGGCCATCCGCTGGGCTGTACAGGGGCTAAACTTACTGTGCAGATACTCAGTGACCTGAAACGGCTGAATAAGAAATATGGAGTTGTGACAGCCTGTGTAGGCGGCGGACAAGGAATTGCCGGTGTAATTGAAAGATTGTAAGCAAAGATAATATTAGTGTAAGGGTTGACTAATCAGATGGTAGTCAACCCTTTCCTTTTTTGAGTAATGCATTATAAATAAAATAATCGGCTTGAATTAAAGTTTTTATTAATTTGGATGCGCAAATGGACCTGTGAAAATAGCCTACTTTACTTTAGTCCCTATAAGAAGAATACACACAACACAACCATATCATAATATCTATGGATCGCAGACAATTCCTTACGCTTCCTGCAAATCGCCAGCAAGCAGCAGTCAAAGCGGAGAAAACCGCCTTTCGTACTGAATCTGGTCTTACAGCATACACGGGAGAATTTGGTACTGCACAGGCAGTACACCTGCTGAAACGCGCGATGTTCGGTTCCACACCTGAAGATATCGCATGGGCCAAAGGGCTCGGCATGGACGCAGCAGTAGATGCCCTCATTGATACAGTAAACACTGTAACTACACAGCCACTCAATACATATGGTGAAGATGAAACCGGCATCGCACCTGGCGCTACCTGGGTGAATTCTGCTCCCCCTCCGGAAGAAGGAGACCTGGACAGAATGCGCTGGTCATCTTATAAGGCCTGGTGGATGAAAGTCATGATCGACCAGTCACGCAGCATCCAGGAGAAAATGGTGCTCTTCTGGCATAACCATTTCGTAACCGAGATGGATATGGTGAACGACTCCCGCTATATCTACAAGTACAATACAATGCTGCGGGCAAACGCCACCGGCAACTTTAAAGTACTGACGAAAGCCGTTACCCTCGATCCGGCAATGCTCAGATACCTGAACGGTTATCTGAACGGTAAGGAAAGTCCTGATGAAAACTATGGCCGCGAACTACATGAGCTGTTCACCGTAGGTAAAGGACCTGATTCCGCTTACACGGAAGAGGACGTACGTGCGACCGCACAGGTGCTCACCGGGTACAGGATCAATCCTGTTACCATGGAGTCTTACTTTGAGTCTACCCAGCACGTTATTACCAATAAAGAGTTTTCAAGTTTCTATAATACCCGTAAGATCACCGGTAAGACAGGTGCAGCTGGTGCTACCGAACTGGATGACCTGCTGGATATCATCTTTGATCAGCAGGAAGTATCCAAATTCATCAGCCGTAAAATATACCGTTTCTTCGTCTACTACCTGATCGATGATGCGGTAGAGCAGAATGTGATCACGCCAATGGCGCAGATACTGCGTGAAAACAACTTCGAACTGAAACCAGCGCTGAAAGCCCTGTTTAAAAGTGAACACTTCTTCGATCCGCTGAATATGTCAGCATTGATCAAGAGTCCGGTGGAGTTTGCCGTAGGTATGGTACGCGAGTTCGGTATTGAATTCCCGACCGAATACATGGCAGCGCATGAATCACTGGACGCCATCCGTAACCACTGCGCCAATATGCTGCAGGACCTGGGAGACCCTCCACAGGTAGCCGGTTGGGAAGCTTATCACCAGGCGCCTCAGTACCATGAGATATGGATCAACACCGATACACTGCCTAAGCGTAACATGATGAGTGATTCCATGATCAGTACCGGTGGTTTTGGTAATGTGAAGATCGATCCCCTGGCGTTCACCGAAAAACTCTCCGATCCTTCCAACCCAGTTACTTTGATCCAGGACGCACTGGATATCTTATACCGTATCGAATTATCTGACACATCAAAGGCAAAACTGAAGAATATCATCCTGCTCAGTGGCCAGAGCCCTGACAGTGACTACTACTGGACAGATGCATGGAACGCCTGGATTTCCAGTCCTACGCCTGCCAACCGTAGCATCGTGGAAAACCGTCTGCAAACGCTGTACAAGTACCTGATGAATTTGTCAGAATATCAATTAGCCTGATCTTAGAAAGACCTATAAACTATGAAACGCAGAGACTTTCTTAAATATACCGCTCCGGCAACGATCCTGCCGACCTTTATAAATGGCTTTGCCGTAAAGGCGTTTGCCGGCTCTTCGCTGCTGAACGCTTTGCAGAAGTCTGCCGAAGATAATGACCACGTCCTGGTAATGATCCAGATGATCGGTGGTAATGATGGTCTGAATATGATCGTGCCACTGGATGTTTATGCAGACTATCAGGCAGCACGTACCAACATCGCTATCAAAGAAGGTGAAGTATTGCCACTGGCAAATAATATAAAAACCGGTTTTCACCCTGCAATGACCGGTTTGCAGGAACTGTACGAGAATGGTAAAGTGTGTGTGGTACAGAGCGTTGGTTACCCTTCTCCGGATTACTCCCACTTCCGCGCAATGGATATCTGGCTGAGTGGTTCCGATCAGAACCAGATCCTGGAAACAGGTTGGGCTGGCCGTTACCTGGAAACACAATATCCGGGTTTCCCTGATTCTTATGAAGGTTCAGACCCGCTGGCCATCCAGATCGGTTCCCTGACCTCTCCGGTATTCCAGGGCTCCGATGCGAATATGGCGGTGGCGATCTCCAGTTCTACTGACTTCTATAACCTGATCGAAGATATTACTGACCCCGTTCCGAATACCCACGCCGGTGTGGAACTGGAATATGTACGTCTGATCGCCAAACAATCCAACAGATTTGCTGATTCTATCAAGAAGGCCGCTGCAAACGTAACGTCCCAGAGCCCTTATCCTGACAACAGGCTGGCAGAACAGCTGAAAATAGTGGCCCGCCTGGTGGCAGGTGGTCTGAAAACCCGTGTGTACATGGTAACGCATGCATTCTTCGATACGCATGCTAACCAGGTACAGGCTGGTGATACCGGTAAAGGTGAACACGCAAGACTGTTAGGTCAGCTGTCCGACTCCATCAAAGCATTTATGGATGACCTGACCAAACTGAAAGCTTCCCGTCGTGTAGTGGGTATGACTTTCTCCGAGTTTGGCCGCCGTATCAAATCAAATGGTAGTATGGGTACCGACCACGGCGCCGCTGCTCCGATGATCATCTTCGGTGACTATGTGTTACAGGGCGTACTGGGTTCCTCCCCTGATATCCCGACACAGACCAACGTAAGTGATAACATGCCTATGCAGTACGACTTCCGCTCTGTATATGCATCACTGCTGGAACAATGGTTCTGTGTGGATAATATGACCCTGCAGACAGTCCTCTTCAAAGATTACCAACGTCTTCCGATCGTAAGTGGTATCGCCTGCGGTACGCTGACAACGATCGACGATGTGAATAACGGTAGTAACAACCTGATTACCAACTATCCGAATCCGTTCGTTACCACCACTACCCTGAAGTATAAAACAAGAGGCGGACAAACCATTGTTCAGATCTTTGATACAATGGGTCGTCTGGTATCTACGCCGGTGAATAAAGTACAGGCAGCCGGCGAGTACACCATCACTTTTGATAGTGGTAAACTGGCGGCAGGTATCTTCTACGCCCGTATACAAAACGGTGTATATCAGAACGTAAGATCAATGCTCAAGGTGAAATATTAATATTTATTACACTATATGTTAAGAGTCCCATGGCGTTATTGTCATGGGACTTTTCTTTTATATACGTTCCAGCCAGCCATCAGCCATATGGCTCATTTATGGATATTAATGTTGTTTTCCCGTATTTGAGCAACGGTGTTGCATTTATTGCCTATCTTTGTTTCCGTCAAACTCATGATCTGAAGCAGAAAGTTCTATACAGGATATTGGCCATCATGCTGTTGGGGGTATTTGCATTTAATACCACCCCAAGGGCCTTTATTCACCAGTTCTTCGAGCATCATGATACAGACGATGACGCGCCAGGCATCGTAAAACATGGCACCACACTCTCGGTAAAACACGTACACTGTGGATTTCTGCAGATAGACCCGGAGCCTTACGAGCCGACCAGCATGTTCTACTATGTGCTGGTGAAAGAAGTTACCTGGCATTTCCCTGCGCCGGTTATCCCGGTTATCAAACACATTCCCTACAGGACACTATCTCCCCGTGCGCCTCCCACAGCAAGTTTTGTTTAGTTTAAGTTGATTCTTTTGAACGCTTTTTAAGGGTCTCATAGCCCGTATTATGTCTGTTACAGCGACTGTCAGGTTGCCGTGCGCGTATTCCTCTATAAACAAATCTTTCTATGCACTATTTACGTGTTCTCTATACAGCTGTCATTATCAGCTTACTTAGCTTTTCATCCGGCTTTGCTAATTTATATAACGGTGACGATGCCAATAACTCCCTCAGCGGAACAGTGACCGATAAAGCTTCTAATAGCCCGTTACCAGGGGCGACCGTTTATCTGCCCGATCTGCATATCGGCGCTTCTGCCAATACACAGGGACAATACGAACTCAAAAACCTGCCAAAAGGTAAATACCTCGTGGAGGTACATTATATCGGCTACGCCGCTTTTACTGAAGTGATTCAGATCGATGGCAGCACGCACAAAGATTTCTCATTATCTGAAACACTACTGGAAAAAAATGAAGTGGTGATCACAGGTGTTAACCTGGCGACTACCCTGAAAAAGACACCGACGCCGGTAAGTGTTGTCAGAAAAGAATACCTCGACGCCAATATTTCCACCAATATAGTAGATGCGATCGCTAAACTGCCAGGTGTGAGTCAGCTGACTACCGGACCAGCTATCTCTAAACCATTCATCCGTGGTCTGGGTTATAACCGCGTAGTGGTTGTAGGTGATGGTGTACGTCAGGAAGGACAACAATGGGGTGATGAGCATGGTATCGAGATCGATGATTATAATGTCAGCAAAGTAGAAGTACTGAAAGGTCCTTCTTCACTGGTATATGGTTCTGATGCATTGGCGGGTGTGGTAAATATTGTACCTCCTGGAGCGGTTGCAGCCGGACATGTAAAAGGTAATGTGGCGGCGAATTATCTGAGCAATAACGGTCAGATTTCCTATCATGCTGACATCGCAGGTACTTCAAAAGGAGGCTTCAGCTGGAGCGCCTTTGGTACCCAGAAATTTGCACATGACTACAAGAATAAATACGATGGCTACGTATTTAACTCCAAGTTTAAGAATATCAACTATGGTGGAAGCCTCGGTCTGAATAAACAATGGGGTTCTTCCATCCTGCGTTTCACGTCCTTTAACCAGGAACTGGGACTGGTAGAAGGTGATCGTAACGAGAACGGTCAGTTCATCAAACCGATCAATAACAATGGTCAGGAAGATGAAGCAGTTGCTACGAATGATGATTTCAAATCTTATAGCATCGGCGTACCTAAACAGAAGATCACGCATAATAAACTGGTGTGGGATAACAATCTCTATCTGCATAATGGTGGTCGTCTTGGACTGACACTGGGTTATCAGTGGAACCGTCGTAAAGAATTAGGAAATGTGCTGGAACCTGATGAGCCGGAACTGTTCCTGAAATTGAACACTTTCAACTACGGTCTGAAATACTATTTACCGGAAATGAATGGCTGGCAGACAACCATTGGCGTAAATGGTATGCAGCAGAAAAATAATATCGGTGGAGAAGAATACCTGATCCCTGCTTATGACCTGTTTGATGCAGGTGTATTCGCAGTAACCAGCAAGACTTTTGATAAACTGACCCTGAGCGGTGGTCTGCGTTTTGACAATCGTCATATGAATATCAAAGGGCTGCAGTTGAATGATGAAGGTGTACCCGTTGATAATGGCGGTGAAACGAAATTCTCAAGCTTCGATCGTAACTTCTCCAACGTATCCGGAAGCGCTGGTATCAGCTATGCCGCCAGTGAGCAGGTAACGCTGAAACTGAATGCTGCCCGTGGTTTCCGTGCACCTAATGTGTCAGAACTGGCTGCAAATGGTGTACATGAAGGTACCATCAAATATGAATATGGTAACAGCGATCTGAAACCTGAAGTAAGTACACAGGGTGACCTGGGTGTTGAGTTTAATTCACAGCACATCTCATTGACAGCAAGCGTATTCTATAACCACATCAATAACTTCATTTTTGCCCGTAAACTGGTGAGCGTTGCCGGTACGGATTCTATTCCGGTGGCAGATAATGAAGATGGTTATTCCGCTTTCAAATATCAGCAGCATACGGCTAATCTGTATGGTGGTGAATTCATGCTGGATATCCATCCACATCCGATCGACTGGCTGCATTTCGAGAATACTGTTTCTTACGTACGTACTGCTATTTCAGGTGGTACTGATTCTACGAAATACCTGCCGAATATCCCTGCTGCCCGATGGATTTCCGAACTGAAAGGTAACTTTAAGAAAGTAGGTGGTGTAATGCAGAATGCGTACGTAGGTGTACAGATGGATAGAACATTTGCACAGAATGATATTTTCTATGCTTATCAGACAGAAACAGCTACAGCGGGTTATACTTTATTAAATGCAGGTATAGGTACCGACTTCATTAACAGGAAGAGTAATAAAGTGTTATTCTCTCTGCACCTGGCAGCTAACAACCTGACAGATGTAGCTTACCAGAATCACCTCAGCCGTCTGAAATATGCTGCTGTGAATGAAGTGACTGGCAGAAGCGGCGTGTATAATATGGGGAGGAACTTCAGCGTGAAGGTAGTGGTGCCTATTGATTTTAAATAAAGGTCCTGACTATACTTACTTTACGTTAGCGCTACGTTCTGAACGCAGCGCTAACGTAAAGTAAGTATAGTCAGAACGAATATAAGAAAGGATTTTACCGATAGGCGACAATAAGACTTTAGCGTAAAAAATGAAAGGCATCCGCTATCTGGCGGATGCCTTTTACTATGGCAATATACCTATACTCACGGGCAACTCTGCCTCAGTGCACTGATCAATGCGCGATCGTAATGCAGTTCTACAGGTTTATCCGGGTCTACGGTAATATCTTCCAGTTTTTCATTGGCTTTATCCAGTCGTAACCAGGCGATAGTCGATTCATGATCTTTCTCGTTCCCAAACAGCTGCAGGACCAATTTGCTGTTTTCCTGGCGGTCTATCCTCACCCTGATATTTTCCTTTTTTGTCAATTCTGATTTAAAATCTGAGCTCTGGATAATGTCAGTGATGGCTTTATAACATTCGGGAGGGTAGGGGCCGGACTGCGGTTTCAATACTTCAGAACGAGGGGCGCTGCGGGAGGTATCCACAGATTGTGGTTTTGCCGGTGTGTCTGTCCGGGCAGCTATAACAGTTGAAGTATCAGCCTGTTGCTCTGTCTCCTGGGTAGCGGTCGCACAGGAGGAAAGTAATACGATGCCACAGATGTACAGTATGTGATTGGTTTGCATGAGCTGTCTTTTGCCGGAGATATAACAAAAGTCGTGCAAATAGAAGGGGCATTAAGAAGAAGGGCTGTCATACCAGCGGCAGACAGCCCTTCATTTATTTGTCCGGCAGTTCTGCCGTGCTTTCATCATAGTAAACGAAGAAGTAAAGATAGATGACCCTGCTGATACGCATCAGCCAGGGTTGTAGTAACACCAGCAATACCCCGTTGATACCCAGCCAGATGAAGACACTGTTATCTTCCCATGACAGACCGAAGAAGACCCAGTAGGCAATAATGGTAGCTACCGAAAATGCTACACCCAAAGCATAACTTACATACCCTGTACCAAACCAGAAACCTGTTTCCAGTTCGTATTTTTGTCCGCAGACAGGACAATGTTCATGCATATCAAACGTCTTTCGGAGGTTAGTATATGCATTTTTCGTCTTAAACATATCTCCTCTGCGGCAGTGCGGGCATTTCATAGTAAGCATGCTCAGGAGATAACTAGGTCGCTTATTGCTCATGGGCGCAAAGATAACTATCTCTCTCCAATCTGTTGTCTCCACATCGCATAATACAGGCCTTTTTCTTCCACCAGCGCACTATGCGTACCTGTTTCCACGATACGGCCTTTTTCCAGTACGTATATCCTGTCCGCGTGCATAATAGTGGATAACCTGTGTGCGATCATGACAGTGATATGTTCACGGGTAGAAGTGATATCACGCACTGTATTCGTGATGGATTCTTCTGTGAGGGAATCCAGTGCAGAAGTAGCTTCGTCAAATACCAGCAGTCGCGGATGACGCAACAAAGCGCGGGCGATAGATAAACGTTGTTTTTCGCCACCTGAGATTTTCATACCACCTTCACCGATCACTGAGTTCAGACCATTGTCCGCACGTTCCAGTAAGGTCGTACAGCTGGCGTCTTTCATCACTTTCAGCAATTCTTCGTCAGTAGCCTGTGGATTGACAAACAGCAGGTTTTCTTTGATCGTACCGGAGAATAGCTGTGTATCCTGGGTCACAAAACCGATCTGGTAACGCAGTTCCTCGATATCTATTTCCCTGCTATCCACACCGTTGTAACCAATAGCGCCTTCCTGTGGCGTATACAGTCCTACCAGCAGTTTTACCAGTGTCGTTTTACCGGAACCGGATGGCCCGACAAACGCGATCGTCTCACCTACGTTTACACTGAAATTGATATCGTCCAGTGCTTTATTTTCAGCGGTCAGGTGTTTGAACCCTACATGGTTGAAGGTCAGCGTGTCGATACGATTGATCTTCACCGGATCAGGCGGCGTATCTTCCACAGGCGTCTGCATAATACTTTCAAAGTTCAGCAGCGAAACCTGGGCTTCCCTGTAAGACATGATGATATTACCCAACTCCTGTAAAGGGCCGAAAATGAAGAAGGAATACAATTGCAGTGTGAACATCTGTCCTACGGTAACTGTATCCTTGTAGATCAGGAACAGCAACAGGAACAGGATGCTCTGACGCAGGAAATTGACGAAGGTGCCCTGTACAAAACTGATACTGCGGATGCTGCGCACCTTTTTCAGTTCCAGCATCAGGATACGGATGGTGGTAGAGTTCAGTCTGCGGATTTCCTGATGTGTCAGACCAAGGCTTTTTACCAGTTCGATATTGCGGAGAGATTCCGTAGTGGCGCCTGCCAGCATGGTGGTTTCCTTCACGATCGTTTTCTGGATGGTCTTGATCTTTCTGCTCAGCACATTGATCAACCAGCCGAGTATCAGACTACCACCAAAATATACGAATACCAGGCTCCAGTGAACGCTGAACGCATATATCATCACGAAAACAACGCCGATCATAGCTACGAATAATACGTTGACGAAGGAAGTTATAAACTTCTCACTGTCAGTACGTACTTTCTGTAAAACGGCCAGTGTTTCGCCACTACGCTGGTCCTCGAACTGCTGGTAAGGCAGTCTTAAGGAATGACGTAAGCCGTCCGTGTAAATACGGGCGCCGAATTTCTGGATAATGACGTTCGTAAAGTAGTCCTGGAATGCTTTGGCTATACGGGACACCATGGCAACTCCTACGGATGCCAGGAGCCAGAAAATAACGCCGGTCACATAGTCGGACTGCGTACGTGCTACCCCGCCTGCATTGGTATGCGGATGATTCGCAAAAAGGTCCACGATCCGACCAAAAATATACGGATCAAGCAGGGAGAATACCTGGTTAATGGTTGCTAATAACAAAGCCAGTGCTATCAACCATTTGTAACTTTTTAAATAATATAAGAACAGTTTCATGATACTAAAGACAATCTATGAGTGCAAAGGTACATTAATATTGATGTTGCAACACATTTGAACGGTGCTGGTAGGAAAAAATAGAGTAACTTAATACTCAGAATCGGTTATAGCTTATCCAGCTACGGCTAAAATCACCAAAACGGCATTCCCACGTCTACTTATCTTATTGTTTACGATCAGCCCGCTCCGGCTGACAATACTTAATTCTTACGTTTATGAAGACCTATGATGAGAAGCACATCAGGAACATTGTATTATTGGGCGCCGCCAAGAGCGGAAAGACGACCCTTTGCGAAACCATGCTGTTTGAAGCTGGTATTATTCCCCGACGCGGTACAGTAGAAGAAGGAAACACTGTTTCCGACTATCATGATATCGAGCATGACCGGGGAAGTTCTGTCTATGCCACCTGCCTTCATACGGAATGGCGTGATTATAAGATCAATATTATCGACACGCCCGGACTGGAAGATTTCATCGGAGAGATCATTTCTTCCATCAGGGTCTGTGACACGGCTTTACTGCTCCTGAATGCGCAGCATGGGGTGGAAGTGGGTACTGAACAGATCTGGGACTATGTGGATAAGTACCAGAAACCGACTATTTTGGCGGTCAATCAGCTGGATACGGAGCAGGCCAACTTCTCCCGGACAGTGGAAGAAGCGCGTCGTGTATTCGGACCAGCGGTCACGGTGATGCAGTACCCGGTTAACCAGGGGCCAGGGTTTAACAGTGTGATCGACCTTTTAAAAATGACCATGTACCGGTTCCCGGAAAACGGTGGTAAGCCGGAAAAACTGCCTATACCTGACAGTGAGAAAGAACAGGCGGAGCGGTTGCATAATGAACTGGTAGAGAAAGCAGCAGAAAACGATGATACGCTGATGGAGCAGTATTTTGAGAAGGGCAGTCTGGATGAGGATGAAATGCGGCAGGGACTGAAGATCGGTATGCTGAAACATCATGTGTTCCCGGTATTCTGTTTGTCCGCCTTACATAATATGGGCAGCGGACGTCTGATGGGTTTCATCGATAATGTCGCCCCGGCTGCCATAGACATGCCTGCAGAACAGGCGGAAGACGGTAGCCCCATTCCATGTGATCCTTCGGCATCCCCCGTATTGTTTGTGTTTAAAACCCTTCAGGAGCCCCATATAGGGCGCCTTTCGTTTTTTAAGGTACTGGCAGGCGAAATTAAGGCAGGCGTCGAATTATACAGCGAAAAGGGCAATACCGTCGAACGCCTCAATCAGCTGTTCATTACAGATGGCCGTAACCGTCACACAGCAGACGTACTGCGTGCCGGAGATATCGGCTGTACGCTGAAACTGAAAAATACACTCACCAACCATACACTGTTAGCGGATAAACAATCCGGTAAGCAGGTGAAACCCATCGAATTCCCAACGCCTAAAGTCCGGGTAGCCATCGAAGCGACCAATAAAGGAGATGACGAGAAACTGAGTGAGGTACTGGCCGAGCTGCATATGGAAGACCCTACACTGGAGATAGAATACAACCGTGAACTGAAACAGGTGATCCTCCATGGACAAGGCGATCTGCATCTTGCATTGACCAGATGGCGTCTGCTGAATATCTACAAAATGCATGTGGAATTCCTGCCGGCTAAAATTCCTTACCGTGAAACCATCCGTAAACACGCTGCGGCTACCTACCGGCATAAGAAACAGTCGGGCGGCGCCGGTCAGTTTGGAGAGGTATTTATCACTATTGAGCCTTACTATGATGGTATGCCTCCCTATAAAGAACACCCGGTCAGAGAGACCGAGGAAATTGCTCTGAACTGGGGCGGTAAACTGGTGTTCAATAACTGCATCGTCGGTGGTGCAATAGAAGCCCGTTTCCTGCCTTCCATCCTGAAAGGCGTGATGGAGAAAATGCAGGAAGGTCCGCTGACAGGTTCCTATGTACGCGATATCCGGGTAAGTGTGTATGATGGTAAAATGCATCCTGTAGATAGTAATGATATTTCCTTCAAAATTGCCGGCATGATGGCCTTCCGCGATGCTTTCCATCAGGCAGCGCCGCAGTTGCTGGAACCGGTATTTGATATTGATATTACGGCTGCCGATACAATGGCGGGCGATGTAATGAGTGAGTTACAAAGCCGCAGAAGTATCATTACCGGTATGGATTCCCTGAATGGTTATCAGGTGATCAAGGCGCGTACGCCACAGGCAGAACTGGATAAACTATATGCTGCCTTGCGGAATGTGACCCAGGGTAAGGCGAAGATCAAAGCGGCCTTCGCAGAGTACGCACCTGTGCCTCCGGAATTGCAGAAGAAATTGTCTGAAGAGTATAAGGGCGCTGAACTGGTGGCTTAGATAACGCCGTTCTGCCACTTGACGAGCCACTATTTATCCCACCAATCCTGCCGGTCAAGGCTTCTGCAATGGATCGCCTCCGCCAGATGTTCTGTTTGAATATCCTCGCTGCCTTCCAGATCAGCTGCTGTACGGCTTACTTTAAGAATGCGATCATATGCCCGTGCTGACAACTTGAGTTTTTGCATCGCATTCTTCAGCAGGTCTTCGCCTTCGCTGTTCAGGCGACATACTTTTCTCAGCAGCTGACTATTCATCTGTGCATTGCAATAGATACCCTTGTAGCCGTTAAACCGGGCTGTTTGTATTTCTCTTGCCATTATTACACGTTCCCTGATATCCTTGCTGGACTCTCCATAGGTATGTTCCAGCAGGGATTCAACCGGAACGGGCGTAACTTCTATGTGCAGATCTATTCTGTCCATTAAAGGGCCTGACACCCTGTTCAGGTACCGTTGTACTGATCCCGGCAGACAAGTACACGCTTTTACCGGATGATTAAAAAAGCCGCAGGGACATGGATTCATAGATGCCAGTAAAGTAAAGCTGGCAGGGAATTCTACGGATAATTTCGCACGTGCGATAGAGACCCTTCTTTCTTCCAGTGGCTGACGCATGACTTCCAGTGCCTGTCTGCTGAACTCAGGTAGTTCATCCAGGAATAAGATGCCGTTATGCGCCAGCGATATCTCTCCTGGCTGAGGAATGCTACCACCACCGATCAGCGCAGTATGACTGATGGTATGATGTGGTGAGCGGAAAGGTCTTTGCGTAACAAGCGAAGTGTCGGCTGGTAATTTCCCTGCAACTGAATGTATTTTAGTGGTTTCAAGTGCTTCATGCAGACTGAGTGGCGGCAGTATGGTCGAAAGACGTCTGGCCAGCATTGTTTTTCCCGCACCGGGAGGGCCTATGAGCAACGCGTTGTGTCCACCGGCTGCTGCTACTTCCAGTGCACGTTTAATGGTATATTGTCCCTTTACGTCATTAAAATCAACATCAAACTGATGATGTGCATTGGCGAATTCCGTTCGGGTATCTACATAAACAGGTTGCAGCGTAGATGGCGCTAATAAAAAGTCGATCACTTCCCGCAAGTGCGTAACGCCATATACTTCCAGGTTATTCACCATGGCAGCTTCTCTTGCATTGGATGCTGGTACGATCAGTCCTTTGAAACCTTCCTTACGTGCCTGAATGGCAATAGGTAAAGCGCCGCGGATGGGTTGTACGGTGCCATCCAGTGAGAGTTCGCCCATAATGGTGAATTGTGATAAGGCCGTGCTGTCTATCTGTTCAGAAGCAGCGAGTAATCCTAAAGCAATAGGAAGATCATAGGCGGAACCTGCTTTGCGGATATTGGCGGGGGCCATGTTGACGACGGTCCGGAAACGTGGAAAGCGGAAGCCGATATTTGTGATAGCAGATTCTATACGTTGTTCGCTTTCTTTGACGGCGCTGTCAGGTAAGCCGACAATATGGAACTGTGTACCTTTGGGAGATACGTCCACTTCAATGACAATGGAAATGGCTTCTACGCCCTGTACGGCGCTGCCGATGGTTTTAACAATCATGGATGAAAAATGATAGTGTGAATAACGATAGCGAATTTAAGGGGATGAGGTTGTTTTTCGTTTGTTCATTTTTGTTCTTTTGGTATAAATTTGTTCAGCATTATTAAACGCTAGAAATAGTTATATCATATAAACAGGGGTAACTTGTATATGGAAAATGGGGCAGGTAATAAATAATCAATCTTACTACATACAATGCGTAGTAAATGTCGTATTTGCATAGTAAGTTTAATTTTCATTAACGCTTGATAACACTAAGGTTGTATGTTTTTTGAAATGGAGAATTTGCATTTTTGTTATCGATAAATAGCAGATGTTCTCCTGTATCAGACCGCGTTTTGTTAAATCCGATCTTGCATTGTTACGTCCCTGTTGATCAGTAGTCTATAATGTCGAATAGTTCACTAAGTATGTCTTTAATATTGTCATGAGAAGTAAATATCATGCTGTATTCAGTTGTAATTGTAAAACAACAGAGCATGTGATGCTAACCATCTAAAATGCGAATGATTTACTACTGGACGGCTGTTGAGGGATATCCTTAGACACGTTTCATCAATTATGCGAGGAACCCGAAATGCCCAGGATTTATTTACCAGAATGGATCATCCGAAATGTTATCTTATGAAACAGCATTTAATTGTAGAAATCAGAAAGACATATCAGGTGATTAAATGAATACGAGTAGTGTCGGGTTATCTGCCGATTGTTTCCTTATACCTTTTTTTATCAGTCTCATGAGAAGATTATTTGTCGCTGCAGCGTTCATGTTGCTTGTTCCATTTGCCACCTTACTTGCGCAAACGACCACCCCAATTGGTACGACATTGGGTAAAATTGTATCTGCTTCCCCCGAGGCAGCAGCAATCGCTTTATATCAGAATTATCCTGTCGACTATGTTTCAGGCGCACCGGATATCAGTATTCCCTTATTTGATGTGCAGACAAGGGTAGGTGTGTTCCCGTTTAAGCTTAGTTATCACATCGGGAAATTAAAGCCTTCCGAACAGCCAGGTGGGCCTGGATGGGGCTGGACCTTAACGCCTAATCTTGGCATAACCCGATCTGTTAAAGGTAATATGGATGGCGTAAATGAAGGTTATCCAGCCAACTCGCAGTTCGGACAGTCATCCGAAGCCTACTTGTTGGGTGCCTCATTATACTCCTATGATGAACAGCCTGATGATTTCTACTATTCGCTTGTATCCAAAAGTGGTCAGTTCATTTATAATCGTTCCGGCTCATTTGTACCAGTTTCTTTTGATGCTGTGAAAGTATCACATCCTGATAATAATACCTTTTTACTGACGGATGATGATGGTACTATTTATAAGTTTGGGAAATATTCATCCGGTACCAGCACCATGACAGAGTTTTCAGGCAGCGGATCACCCACGACCTTATCCGCCTGGAAGATTACAGAGATCATACCATATGATAAATCGGATACAATTCGATTTAGCTATAATGCCCGTATTACTTCCACAATGCCATACTATAATATACAATGGCAGATTATAGAGTTTTTAGATGCCTATCATATGCCTGGGGAAGTAGGAAAGCCTGTGAATATTTTTGAGAATGTTTATAATTCAGGTGGGTCCAGTATTACAACAGGTGCTTCGGTACTTAGACCTAACAGCGTAACGACAGGTAATTACTATGCCAACGGACCACTTGATTTTCTGCCACAATTGATGATCGGAGAGTCAGAATACAAGATCGGCCTTACCGGAAGTAGCGTTGGAACTACAAGAGAGCAGGCTGCCTGGAGAGGATTGGATTATGGAACAAGTCATGTTGCCAATGTAATGTCTGATGTACAGACCCAACAACTGCCACTCAGTGAAATTCGCTTTAAAGGAGGAAGAATTGCTTTCTATTATGCTGATGATAACCGGCTGAACAGCATTTTACTGTTTTCAGGTAACGACCTTATTAAAAGGGTTAGTTTATTTCAACATGCATTACAAAAGCCCAACTATGAACAACCGTTTTCTTACTATGATAATCTGAATACCCGTTATGGACTTGATTCAGTAAAGATATATGGGTCGGATATGATTAATCCGGTTGTCTATAAAATGGCTTACGACAGAGAATCAGACCAGGAGGGAGTTGGTGTATATGGTAACTATAATACCGATTTCTGGGGTTTTCTGAATAGAAAGAATAACTACGTGATTCCTCATATGATGTATTATGTTGGCAAATTTGTCTGGAATACCTTGCTTGAGAACACAGACGTTACAAATTTAAATGGTTCTCCAAAAGATGCAGGTGGATGGGTAGAAGTGGGTAGTCAGCAGGAGCAGACCTCATCAGGACGCCTTGTGCCTGGTATGATAAAACGTCTTTATTATCCTACGGGAGGTTATGCAGAGTTTGATTTCGAAAACAATCAGTACGCTTCGTCAATGGATTATCAAAAGATTATTTATGGAGGAGGGTATCGCGTAAAACAGATAAAATATACCACAGGTGATAAAAGAGACTCTATTACGAAAGTGTACAGATATGGTCTTAATGAGGATGGTATAGGTAAAACTAAATATAAAAATTACACAGCCAATTTTATTTCTGTTCAGTATATCAATTCCACTGCATCTGGTCGTTCAGATAACTTTCTGCAGAAAGTAGCGACGATTAATTCCAAGCCATTTCTGGATATGTCTTTCTCGTCCGGAGCAGCAGTGTTATATCCTTATGTAACAGAGTATACAATTGATCCTGCTAATAATCAGACTTTGGGGAAAACAGTGTATGAGTATGTTATAGATGCCAAGAATGATATGTTTGTTAACATGACTCCTTTACATGCGGATCCGAAGGACGATTGGAAAATTATTTCATTAGTATCTACCAGTTATTATCGCTATAAAAATGGCGCTTACAGTATACTCAGCAGAACCCGGAATACTTATCTGGATTATTACACAGATACAGTACCTGCTGCACAGACTTTTTTAAACTATTACAATAACATCGGTACTGGAATGGAGGTAATTGCTGGTAATCCGCCCGAGGTAGGAGCAAAATTTTCCTTTATCAGGTACAATATATACTGTGGTGCGCATAAGCTGATAGAAGTAAGAGATACCCTTTTTGACGCTGATGATTCTACCCGGTATATGGAAACAGTTAAAACGATTGAATATGACTCAACGACGCTTTATCCAAGCAGAGAAACCAGAACAGATAGTAAGAATACTGTGAGGAAAACAGATTATTATTATGCTTATCAGGGAAGTAAAATCGGTGATCTTGTTTCCGGACAATTACCATTACTCAATTCGCTGGTGAGCGATAATGTGATAAGCCGTCCGGTTGCATCAAAAGAATACGCTGGTTCGACACTGCTACGTACAACGCAGCAGAATTATACACAATACCCTAATGCGAAAGTATTCCCGTCAGCTGTATACACCTCAACATTGAGTAATCCGCTGGAGAAGCGAATTGAAATTACTGCTTATGATACTTACGGTAATATTGTTGAACAGAGCAAAGCGAATGATGTAAAAGAAGTGTATATATGGGGATACCGGTCATTGTATCCTGTTGCAAAAGTTACGGGTAGTAACTATAATACAGTAAAAAGCTTTATTAATCAATCATTGCTGGACAACGCTTATAGTTATACTGATGATCAGGTAAGAGCGGAGTTGCAGAAGATCCGTACAGGTCTGGCTAACACAGCAGCTTTAGTGCAGACTTATACCTACAAGCCTATGATCGGATTGAGTAGTGAAACAGATCCTATGGGGAAAACAATTTATTACGAGTATGATAATCTGGGTCGCCTGAAGGTTATCAGAGACCAGGATGGTAATATCGTTAAACAGATGGATTATAAATATCAGGTGCCTATTACCCAATAATAATCATTCAACCTATGAAATTGTTCAAATATATTATTAACGCAACGCTGCTTGCGGTAGTAGGTGCACCGCTTATATCAATTGCACAGAATAAACCGGAAGGTACACTGACAACGGCAACTGCCGTTACTCCACCACCGGTATATACAAACACAAGTATTAATTATGTCCGTACCTGGGAACCAAATGCTCCTCTAAAGGATACGACAGCTGTACAGGCTTCTGTAAGACTAGTTCGGGAGGTGAAGCAAACGACGCAGTATGCTGATGGTCTTGGGCGTGTGATACAGACAGTTACAAAGGGTGTAAGCGGGAACGGTAGAGATCTGGTTTCCATGAAAGTATATGATGCATATGGGAGGGAGCAGTACGCTTATCTCCCATATGTACAACAAGCCGCTGCTGACGGAAAGTTTAAAACAGACCCGTTTAATGCGCAGAGTGCTTTTTACAAAAATGGCGTGTTGAATCCAGGCGCCCTTGGAGAGAATATTTTTTACAATAAAACGGATCTTGAGGCATCGCCATTAAATAGGCCTGTAAAAACATATGCGGCTGGCAACAGTTGGGCGACTCGTCCGGCTGAGATCAGATATCTTCTCAATGCTACGGCTGACTCGGTAAGAGTATGGACTATCGGGACAGGTTTGCCACAGAGTATTGGCAACTATAATGCTGGCCAATTACAGAAGCTGGTTACCATTGATGAGAATGGGAATCAATCTGTCGAATATAAAGATAAGGATGACAAGGTGGTACTGAAAAAAGTGCAGATTGCTGATGTGCCTGCAGCCGGTTCATACGGTTGGCTTTGTACATACTATGTATATGATGATCTGGGTAATCTTCGATATGTTATACCTCCGGCAGGAAGTGATGCACTCAGGAGTAATAACTGGACCTTGAATACAGCTATTGATACTGGTTTATGTTTCCAGTATCAATATGATACAAGGCAGCGTATGATCATGAAAAGGATGCCTGGTGCTGGCCGCGTATTAATGATATATGATAATCGCGACAGGCAGGTGTTTACGCAGGATTCTCTGCAGCGGTCAAAATCGCCAATGGAATGGTTGGTGACGTTTTACGACGAGTTGAATCGACCTGCTATGACCGGTATTTATAAAAATACTATTGCTGCCGATTCTTTACAGAAACGTATGAATGCGGTCGCTACGTCGCAAGCTGTTTCATATATAGTTCCCGCAAAGGCTGATCTGTCTGTGTATGAATATGATGGTGCTGCCTTGTATACGGCAACTGCCAGCGTTTCTTTAATTGATGGCTTTGACTCAGGAAATGGTGCGGATTTTTTAGTTGACATTAATGGTTCGCTCGCCGGAGATACAACCGCATTCGTTGCAAGTAATCCATTGCCTGATATTCCTGGATCAGCCTTGACGCCATTGACCTATACTTTCTATGACAATTATAATTATGCGGGTCGGCTTGCATTCTCAGGAATGGATACAGCAAAATTACTGGCAGCGGATACACTTTATCCGGAAAGAAGGCCTGTAATAAGTTCGGCTAAGGGCCTGGTAACAGGAACAAAAGTACGGGTAATCGGAACTGATAAATGGCTTACAACCACTAATTATTACAATGATAAAGGGCGTATTATACAGGTAGTGGGTGACAATAACGTAGGTGGAAAAGATGTTACATCTACGCTGTACAATTTTAAAGGTGCTATACTGGCAACATACGAGCGACATCAGAATCCCAGGAGTATTACCGCTCAGATAACACTGCTGACAGCAAATACTTATGATCATGCCGGCCGTTTGCTCACTATCAGAAAGCGTTTGAATGACAATGTCAGTCAGGAAAGGATAACAGTATCAAACAGCTATGATGAGCTTGGACAGTTGCGCCTGAAACGTCTTGGCGTTACGACTTCAGGTGCCATGCTGGATTCTTTAGTTTATGCATACAACATACGTGGCTGGTTACAAAGTATCAATAAGAACTTTGTAAATAGCGGTAGTATGACTTCCAATTGGTTTGGGCAAGAGCTGAGTTTTGACTATGGATTTAAATTTAATCAATACAATGGTAACATCGCAGGTGTGAAATGGAAAACCCGATCAGACAGTGCTTCTGCTTATGGATACAGTTATGACAGAAGCAACAGGTTACTGTCTGCTTATTTTACACAGAGAAATGGCGCTGCGTGGGCACAGGGAACCAAAGATTTTTCTGTCAATAACCTGAGCTATGATGCGAACGGTAATATCAAGACGATGTTACAAAAGGGGATGATTGGAGCTACCAGCAAGACCATCGATAGCCTTGTATATAGCTATCCTGCAAATAGTAACAGACTGCTTGGTGTACGGGATATTGATTCATCTATCACAAAATCTGCTCAACTGGGAGATTTTATAGATGGAAATACCGGAGTTAAAGATTATAGTTACGATGTCAATGGTAATATGACTGTCGACTTAAATAAAGCCATTTCTTCCATCGTTTATAATCATCTTAATATTCCATCGGTGATAACTTTCTCAGGAAAGGGTACTATTACGTATCAGTATGATGCTGCTGGTACTAAATTGTCGAAAACTGTTGTGGACAATACAGGTGGTGTGTCAAAAACTGTTGTGACTGACTATGTCGGTGGTTTTATATATAAGCAGGATACGCTTGAGATGATTGGTCATGAGGAAGGGAAAATCCGGCCAGTATATAAAACAGGTGAACCGGTTTCATATGTATATGACTATTTTGAGAAAGATCACCTGGGTAATGTACGAACGGTACTGACTGATCAGACAGATTTTTCTATGTATGCGGCAACGATGGAAGTTGAATCAGCTGCAAAGGAAGCCGTCTTGTTCAGTAATATAGAAGAGACTAGATCAGAAAAACCAGTAGGTTATCCACAGGATAATACAACTACCGAGAATAAATCTGTGGCAAAACTCAATGCAAAGAGTGGTGGCAGGAAAATAGGCCCTTCACTGGTACTTAGAGTAATGGCCGGAGATACTGTGAGCATTAATGCAAGAGCGTTTTATAAATCACAGGGTCCCCAGGATAATAAACAAAGTGTTCCTGCAGAAGATATGGTCGCTGGTTTAATACAGGCATTTGGAACAGGGCAACAGGATAATAGCTCTCATCGCTCTGCCGTTGTGATCAACAACACACCGTTTGATAATAATTTTTACAACAATGACTATCAGCGCCTTAAAGAAAGAGATAGGGGCGGTATGCCATCCCAACGTCCTAAAGCTTATCTGAACTTTACTTTGTTTGATGATGATTTTAAGCTTGTTGACCAGAATAGCGGTGTAAGGCAGGTAAAAGAATCTCCGGATGAACTGCAGGAATTGGGAATCGAGAAAATGGCTATTGAGAAGAGTGGATTTTTGTATGTTTATACAAGCAACGAGAGTCAACAGGACGTGTATTTTGACAATGTGATATTGGGGCTGAGTAGTGGACCGTTATTGGAGGAGACGCATTATTATCCGTTTGGATTAATTATGGAGGGAATTAGTACAAGAGCATTAGTAGGCAACAAATATGTTGAAAACCGTATTTTGTATAACAGCAAAGAATTGCAACGGAAAGAGTTTTCCAGAGATGGAGGGCTTGAATATTACGATTATGGTATGAGAATGTACGATCCGCAATTAGGAAGATGGTCAGTTATTGATCCGCTTGCAGAACAGATGCGCAGGCATAGCCCATATAATTACGGTTTTAATAATCCCTTGCGATTTATCGACGTAGATGGTATGGCTGCCAACGATGTTATCATTAACGGAAATAAAAGCCCGCTTGCATTCCAGCAATTGCAGAACTCCGTTAGTGGTGCTCTTACATTGGAGAGAGATGAAGAATCTGGAAAATTAAGTGCAACTATTAATACTGATCAGGCATTAACTAAAAATCAGCAAATGTTATATGATGCTATCTATGATGAGAATATAGTAGTTAACGTTAACGCTAGCGATAATATACTAACAAGTGGTAAGCCCCCATCTGTTATAGTAGGCGGAGCTTTTCTAGGCAATACAGTTTTTAAATCTCTGGACAAATCGTCACCTAATCAAGTTGATGCTTTCCAGGATATTAATCCAGTTGTACTTGGTAAGGCAGACGAAGCTTTTGGGACAAATGGAGCTTTTGCCTTGCATGAGGTGACAGAAGCTTATGTCGGGGCTAAAATTTCTCAAAGCAGAGGAGTTAGTTCTCCTCCGGATGGAGGGTTTGGGTCTGTATACGGAATGGCCCATGCAGGAGCATCTGAACAGCCAGGTGATATTCAGATGCGAGTATTGCTGAAAAACGGTAGTATTACGCCTCGCGGTCTGGCTGATAAAGGGGCACAGAAAGTTCAGTTTTATGTAACACCTGGTTCTGGAAGGGATGTGACAATATATGAAATCAATAAGTAAATGATAAAGATAATTACTTTAGTTGCTATCGTATTCACCATGACAGCCTGTAGTTCAAAAGTTTATGTAGATCCAGGGAGAGAAGTAGATCTTAATCCGGAATGGGTATATAAAGTTTACAAAATTGATTCCACTTCTTTATGGAATATAATTTATGTTAAACATGATAATACAAGATATAAAGTCATTTCACAAAAGCAGATAGTGTCGGATGGAAAGAAGATAAGGAAAAACAGAAAATATAATTTGAGATTACATTCTGTTGTATATGGTGGGTTCGTTGTTTCAGGGGTTAATTGTATTAGCTTAGATACAACGGGAGAATCGATTTGTCTTGAACGGGAGAAAGGGGTGTACAATTTGCTGATAGCTGAGAATTTAAGCGGCTTGTATCTTGTGAAAGTAGATAGTACTGTTACTCAATAAGAACTATGCTCAAGATCAGTCTAGCTGGTTTTTGAGGGTTATTGTCTTTTTCTATTTACATTAATTAGGACAATTTATGAATAAGAAACGGGAGCCATTATCGCTCCCGTTTTTTACTTTATCTGACTCAACAAATCCAAGACCTTCTCCCTCTTCAATATCAAATACCCGATCTTCTCCTTTGCCACACCATCTTTCAGTTGATAAGTAAAGTACAGGTTGTCATCTATCACCTGCGATTCAAAATACTTAAACCGTATGTTCTGCGCCGTTTGTAACTCGTCCGCGATCTCGTACAGGTGTGTAGATAAGATAAACAGACAGTTCGTACTTTTCAGCAATCCATTCACCACCGCCAGCGAACAATTTTTCGCATCTTCCACGTTCGTTCCCTTGAACATTTCGTCGATCAGCACCAGCCATTTTTTACTGTCATTGATCTTGATGATGGTGTTTTTAATACGCTGTACTTCGTTGAAGAAATAGCTTTCTCCTTTGAAGATATTGTCCTGTACCTGTATGTTACTGAAAATACCATTAAAGAAGCTTAGTTTCATGCTCTTTGCCGGTACGCCCATACCTATATGTGCCAGGAATACCGCGACGCCCACAGCTTTGATAAAGGTCGTTTTACCCGCCATGTTCGCACCCGTGAGGAACAGGAAGTGTGACTGTGGCTTCATGGTGATATCATACGCTACCGGTTTGGGCAGGATGATATGATACAGGCCGTCCAGTTGTACAAATGGATGAGGCGTATCTTCAAAAGTGGGGAACTGTAAATTGAAATGTCTTACCGCTTTCGCCATCGCATAATAAGCATCCAGTTTACGGTAGATATCCAGCAGTTCGGAAATATGTTTACGCTGTTTCTTACGGATGTAGTGGTCATGTCGTAGGATATTCACAAAGGAAACAGGACCTGCTTCACTGGCCGCAATGATGTCATTGAATTCAGGCTGGTATAGTAAGACATGTGCCCTGTCCAGCAACAGTTTCAGTATTTTAGGCGTCTGTTCGGTATTGAAATTCTTTTCCAGCTGACGGAAACCTTTCAGCAGATTAAGCAGCTGGGTGAAGGAGAATTTAATAAAGCTATAATCCGGAGAAAAGATCGTTTTTGTCAACAGGGCGCTTACCATCAAACCTACGCCTGAAGGATTGGATATGGGTTCGATCTGCGCTTCTAAATAGTTTTCCATCACCACGATCGTACCGTTGCTGATGATATCTGCCGGCCAGCTGTCTTCCTGTTCAAGGATGAATTGTAATGTATGCTGTCTGTCTTTGATGGACGCAATATCTTTCAGCGGCGTACTATACAGATGCCGTAAGTAATCCCTTCCCCCTGTGGTCGTGGTAAAGTCCAGTTTATGAAACAACGAATACTCTTCGTCACGGTTAAAGATGGATAGATCATAGTAGGTGGTTTTGTCCAGTTCCATGCACAGGTATTTTTAGTGAATATACGTATAATCGAAAGAAACGTCCGTATCATGCACGCATCGTTCCGATTAATATCAGAGATGCAGAACATGCGTATTTCCATAAATATAAAGGCAATAAAAGGAAATGCTCCTATCCGTCAACAGATAAGAGCATTTCCTTTTTTATGTTGCGCAGCACTAACGGCTGAACTGTAATCTTTGTCCTGTTACTGATTCGTTGAACTGACCGTTCTCATACGCCAGGTGACCACTTACAAATGTATGGGTCACAGCTGCCGGGAAGGTGTGTTCTTCAAACGGAGACCAGCCGCATTTGTAGTAGACGTTCTTTTTATCTACCATGGTCGCCTGTTGCAGATCTACGATCACACAGTCAGCGTGGTAGCCCTCACGGATATAGCCTCTTTCCCTGATCTGGAAACAGATAGCTGGTGCGTGACACATCTTTTCCACTACTTTTTCCAGGGTGATATTGCCCAGGGAAACATGCTCCAGCATCAGCAGTAAGCTATGCTGTACCAATGGTACGCCTGATGGCGCCTGCAGATAAGGCTGGTGTTTTTCTTCCCAGGTATGAGGCGCGTGATCGGTCGCAATGATATCCAGTCTGTCATCCAGCAGTCCTTTCCAGAGTGCCTGTTTGTTGTGTACTGCTTTGATAGCAGGATTACATTTGATCAGATTGCCGTATTTGGCGTAATCATCAGCAGAGAAGTGCAGGTGATGTACACAGACTTCCGATGTGATACGTTTTTCTGCCAGTGGCAGCATATTGCTGAACAGCTGTAATTCACGCTCGGTGCTGATATGCAGGATATGTAGTCTTGAGTTGAATTTTTTAGCGAACTGGATAGCTGTCAGGGAAGATTCAAAGCAGGCTTCTTCATTACGAATGATCGGGTGATATGCTGCTGTGAGATTATCGGGACCTATTTCCTGTTTGTATTTCTCCATATTGGCTTTTACGATCTTCTCGTCTTCGCAATGGGTAGCGATCAGCAGTTCACTGCCGGAGAAGATGCGTTCCAGGGTGATGTAGTTGTCTACCAGCATATTGCCGGTAGAGGAACCCATGAATATTTTAACACCGCAGATATCATTCTTCCGTTCGTTGGTCCTCAGTACTTCATCTACGTTGTCATTGGCAACGCCCATGAAGAAAGAGTAGTTAGCCAGGGAATGCTGTGCGGCTATCTTGTATTTGTCTTCCAGTAAATCCTGTGTAAGTGCTGCCGGAATGGTATTCGGCATTTCCATGAAAGTGGTGGTGCCGCCGGCAACGGCCGCGCGTGCTTCTGTGTAGATGGTCGCTTTGTGCGTAAGACCTGGTTCGCGGAAATGCACCTGGTCATCGATCACACCAGGCAGGAGGTGTTTACCTTCGCCGTTGATCTCGGTGTACTGACCGCTGACAGTGATCTGCGGCGCTATCTTAGCGATACGGCCATCCTGTATATATACGTCCTGAACAGTGGTGGTCCCTTCGTTGACCACTGATATATTGCGGATTAAGTAATTTTGCATGCCGCAAAGATAGGAGAAATCAACCTTCCAGGTGAATCGAGAATACGATCATATGGGACTGCAGTTTATCGATCACATTGGAGTAGCGCAGGTGTTCATCTTTCACATGTACATTGCCTATACCATTGCTGATCTTAAACTCCGGAGAGAAGATAAAACTGGGGAAATAAAACTCGAATCCTGCTCCGAATTCATACCCGAAATCGCTCTTTCTGATCTTTACCAGGTCTTCTGCACGACGGGTGCGGGCATTGGAGGCAAGGTCATAATCATACTTCAGACCACCAATCGTATACACGCGCATGTTGCCGATACGGTCAGATTTGAATTTTATCTGTAGCGGAAAGCTGAGCAGAATGGATTCAATGTTTTTGGTCGTTTCCCGTTGCGGGTAGTTTTCTTTATAGTAGAGATTCTTGGAGGCGAATAACAACTGCGGATTAAAGCGAAGGTCAAAGTTTTCACTCAGACGCAGGTTACCCAGCAGACCCAGATTGAATCCGAAGGTCTTCAGTGGTTCTGCTACCATGATGGAGTCCTGTTTGAGGAAGATCTCATCCTGGAGCAATTTAAAATTGGAGTTATTGCCGGCCAGTGTGATACCGAAGTAATAGGGCTTGGCATCATGTTCTTCCATGTTCATGACGGTCTGCGCTTTCACGCCGGCCATATTCCATAGGATAATCAGAAGTACTAGCGGGACGCGCAATAAATAGAGCTGATGCCGAATGTGAGTTTTTTGCATGTTACTGCCTGGAAACCGGTATTAGTTAAAATATTACACATTTCCTGACCTTGTGGGAACGCCTTCACAGATTCCGGCAGATATGTATATGCTGCCTCACTTTTAGCGATCCATTTTCCGATCAATGGTGTAATATAACGAAAATATAAATTATATAATTGTTTAACAGGGAAAACTGTTGGATTAGAAAATTCCAGTATCACCAGTTTTCCGCCCGGTTTAAGTACACGCAACATTTCCGACAGTCCCTTTTCCAGATGCTCAAAGTTGCGCACACCGTATGCTACCGTTATTGCATCAAACGCCTGATCAGGAAAACTTATTGTCTCACTGTCGCCCAGCTGTAAGGTAATTTTATCGTTCAGACCGAGTTTATTGATCTTCTCACGGCCATGGGAGAGCATTCCCTCAGAAATATCAATACCAGTGACAGAATCGGGACGGAGCATTTTATTGGCCATGATGGCAAAGTCCCCTGTACCAGTCGCCACATCCAGCATCTTTTTCGGCTGTAAAGCTTTCAGCTGTTTTAAAGCCTTTTTACGCCATTGAATATCAATGCCTAAAGACATGAAATGGTTGAGAAAGTCATAACGGTGTGCGATGTCGTTGAACATGGTCGCTACCTGTTCTTTCTTGCTGAGTTCTGATGTGGCAAACGGTACAATCTTCTTATCTGACATAGGGCGCAAAGTTAGGAGAAAATAGGTAGAAACAGAGAAATGCGGGCAATAACTAAATTTTCATGAACTTTGCGCTAAACCTCAATGATCTGACGGTCATTGAATATCGATTGAACTATTATGATCATCAAAAGCGCAGAATATCTTATCAGCAATGTTGACTGGCAGAAATGTCCCACTCCGAATCTCCCGGAATACGCCTTTATAGGCCGTTCCAACGTGGGTAAGTCTTCCCTTATCAATATGCTGGCAAACAACGAAAAGCTGGCGAAAACCTCCGGCACACCTGGTAAAACTCAGTTGATCAACCATTTTCTGATCAACGGTTCCTGGTATCTGGTCGATCTGCCAGGTTATGGTTTCGCAAAAGTGAGCCAGTCTCAGCGCAGATCATGGGAACAGATGATCGAAAACTACCTCCGTAAGCGTGAAAATCTGGTAAATATATTTGTACTGATAGATAGCCGTCATACGCCACAGAAGCTGGATATAGAGTTTGTGAACCAGCTGGGTGAATGGCAGATCCCTTTTGCGTTGGTCTTTACCAAGGCGGATAAGAGCACCCAGGCGGAAACCAGCCGTAATATCAAGGCGTTTCTGAATAAATTGCGGGAAACATGGGAATTCCTGCCGGCTCACTTTGTGACCAGCACTGTAAAGAAGATGGGCAGGGACGCCATCCTGTCATTTATTGACGAAAATAATGTGCAGTACAAGACGATCGCATAACCTGAGATCGCTACACTCAGGGTCTTACTCTTACATATATCTGACCGACATGTACACTGGAGTGTACGGATAACAGGGATAATGTGTCATTGCCTGTAATGGTGCAGCTGAAGATCTTTGGGTTCCAGGGATCGCTGTCTGCCACCAGATAAGGCTGGTGATCGCTTTTCAGCGCCATCAGGAAAGTCTCCCTGGAAATCAGGCTGTCGCGTTTATAACGCAACATGTTGTTGCCATCAAATTTGAGGATGGTAAGATTGCTGCTGTCTTCTTTGATCTGATCTGCTCCGCTGGCTGCTTTTGAATAAAGCAGTCTCCAGCTACCCTGAAGTTTCTGAGAGGAGTTCTCTGAAATAGTTTCTTTTTTGCACGCGGAATTGGCAAGCACGAATACTAGCAGTAGTATGACAGTTGTGTAGGTACGCATGTTGGACAGGTATTCAATAATATATTGACTATAAATTAGGGAAAAAAATCGAGAAATCAGCACATTAGGGGGAAAATTCCCTGTTGGAGGCGGCGGGCGCATCCAGCAAGCGTGGAATAAATGATAACTGCCTGGTCGCTTAATTCACCACCTTATCGGCACAACAGCTGCTCGCAAAAGCATCCGGTTTGGCCTTGAAGGCAAATCCCATTCCCAGTATATAACCCATTGCTTCGCGCAACGCCAGGTTACTCTTGAACTGAGGATTTGTGTTGATGTCAGCATGCACCTCCATGTCTACATCAAAATCTGTAAACATGTCGCACAGCTCATAGGCAATCTCAATGCTCTTCGCCACTTCAATGAGCATACGCTCTTTGATGGAGTAAACATCGCGTGTTTTTTCATTGTGGATAAACATGAAACCTCCATGCCCTTCACGCAGAAAAACGATCACAGTGGCAAATTCTGTCTCCAGACCTTTTACCTGTGAATCGGTACCTATGCATACTTTTAGGTGAAAGCCCTTGCCGGTTTCCCGGATAATTGCCTGGCGCACTTCTTCCTTAATGGGCAGTTGAATCGGTTCGCCGTTGAATCTTCTCCATTTCATGATAATATATATGATTAGAGTGAATAGGCGTGGTCGTTAAAACAATACAATAGCCGGTCTGTCGTATTAAATCCTTGCTGGCGGGGGAACTTATTGTATAAGTAATTTACAAAAAATAACTCATGATTCAGGCAATAGTCAGCGGGAATTAATGGGAGTTAGCAGCAGGTAAATGGGGAAAAGTGGTAGAAGTCCACTGTCAGAGAGGAGGAGCGGAGCGGAAAAGAACAGTTGAAAGCCATCTGTGACAGCCTTCAACTGCGATAAGTTTACTTTGAATTAATATTGACCGGTGCTCAATAACACGAGCGTACACGCTTCTACGGGTTCTATGCCCTTGCTGGTAGCCAGCGTGGCCAGTTCGTCATTCTCCGTGCCCGGATTGAAAATAATACGTTTGGGATGCAGTTGGAGGATGTAATCGTAGTATTCGCGCTGCAGTACAGGATTCATATATAAGGTAACGGTATCCACATCAGGTACTACAGGATGCTCTTTCGTAACCGGCGTTGTGCCTATCAAAGCTTCCCTGTTTCCGATCGCCAGCACCGGGTGCCCCTTTGCTGTCAGTCTGGATACTGCCAGATAACTATATCTTTCCGGATTCGGAGAGGCCCCTAATACAACCGTAAGTTTTTTGTCGCTCATAGTATTAATATTTAATGCACCTACCAGTGTATAAACACCGGCAGGTGCTTCCTATGTAAGAGCAAACATTAAACCATCCTGATTTATACCAGGTGATACCGCCGCCTTGGCAGTTTCCCGATAATCTGTTTCATGGCAGGCTGAAGCTCAGGGTACCTGAACACAAAACCTGCCTGTAATGCCCGTGTAGGCAATACCCAGCGGCTTTTCAGTACCAGATGGGCTTCTGTGCCAACTACCCTGGCGCCGAATTGTACCATCCAGGTAAAGGCTGGCAATCCGAAGAAATGTCCGGCTTCTTTCCGTAAGGCCCGCATAAACTGCCGGTTACTGACAGGATGGGGGGCCGTACAGTTGAATACACCTTGTTGCTCCGGATGCTCATATAACCATGATATCATACCACAAAAGTCATCGATATGAACCCAGCTCAATTGCTGCTGACCATGACCCTGAAAGCCTCCCAGTCCAAACTTCGTCAGCGTCATCAATGGCGTCATTACTCCTCCCTGATGTCCGATCACTGCGGATATACGTAGTATAGCCTTACGAGTATGCGGTGTAGTTATTTCGCTGAACGCTGTTTCCCATAGTTGACATACCTGTACAGAAAAATCGTCTCCTTCCTCACCCTCGAATTCATCCATAGGCCGGTCTTCCGCATGCCGGTAAATGTCCGCAGAACTGGCATTGACCCATAATACAGGCGGATGCTGTAGCGTCGTTATCGCTGCACCGAGTATCTGTGTTGGAAATACCCTGCTTTCAATAATTTCCTGCTTATTTTCTTCAGTTAGCCGGCAGTTGACACTTTTCCCAGCCAGGTTGATCAGCAGGTCTGTATTGTCCAGATATTTCACCCAGTCGCCCAGGGTTTTACCATCCCATTGCACATAGCTTATGCGTTGGTGGTCCCTCTGGGGAGAACGGGTCAATATCACAATGTCGTTGTCATTGCCAAAATGGTCGATCAGACCAGTTCCAAGAAAGCCGGTCCCTGCTGCAATAACGATTTTTTTATTTTTCATGGTAATCAGGATAATATTATTTTCGAACTTTCAATAAAAATTGAAACATGTAAGTAAAAAAATATTACTTAAAAAGTTTCATCAACGTACCATAAAACCAGCTTTCTTCTGCCTTTACAAAGGAGTTGATCGCTCTGTCAGTCTGGTGGGCAAACTTGTTGAGGTTCTGGATAGAATCTTTGAACGCCTTCACATGTTTGTCTTTTGCATCTCCTTCCACTTCCTGTAACTGATTCAGCGTTTTAATGATCGGCTCCAGCTCACGGCGTTTTCTTTCACGGGCGATCTCTGTTGCTACCTTCCAGATATCTTTCTCTGCACTAAAATACTCCTTACGTTCACCCGGGATCAATATACGGTCCACCAGCCCCCAGTTGATCAGCTCCCGTACATTCATGTTGGTATTACCTCTTGAAATGTTCAGTTCCGCCATGATCTCATCAGCACTCAGCGGATCAGGCATGATCATGAGCAAGGCATGGATCTGTGCCATGGTGCGGTTAATGCCCCATTGAGCGCCCAGTGATCCCCAGCTTTGTATAAACTGTGCTTTTGCTTCAGCCAATTTCATGTAAAATCCTCCGTTTTCTTACATCAAATGTAATGTTATGTTATTGAACTTTCAAAAGAAAGTGAAAAGAAGCATAGCGATATATATGTGTGTGTTATGGGAAAGTCTGTCCGGAAGCGGATTTTATCTATCTGGATGATAGTCGTCATGTTGAAAACTGTAGGATAGGAGGTGATGATGTTCAAACTATATGGACAACAGCGTGTTGGCTGTCAAAGACGCTGAAGTAAGGGGAGAAATACACTTTACAGTGTAAAACAGGTATTGGGAACTAATAGTTATGACCATTATTTGATCTGAAATGCGGGACTGTCTGAAATAAGGTGGATAAGCGTAGGTTGGTTGACAAAATACCGATATGAAGGAGATGTGAACCGATAAGATAAAACAAGTAAGGATAGCAATAGTCATGATCAACAGTGGACATAAAATAACCGACTATCCCCAAACAGGTGGATAACAGGAATCATTACACTAAAAAAGAGGCTGATTTGAGGGAATAAAAGAGAAATCTCAGTTCGGTGTGGATAATAGGGTCAGGCGTACTGACAATAAAACTGTGGTGGAATGAGTGGACAAACTATCAGGTTTTCGGAATACGACGGATAGTTAGTAGCTGGAATATAGGGCGACCCTGTTACCATCCGGGTCAAATATGATGGCAAAATATCCCATATCCCGTATGTCGGATACCGGCCGCTTATCCAGCTCTATTTTACCACCTGCAGCTTCTACACGGTCGAGAACACCGCTCAGGTCATCGCCTGCATGCAGATAAACAAGTGTGCCGCGCTGACTGGGAAAGTATTCGGAGCCTTGTACAATGGCTCCTCCTACGCCGTTCTGTTGTCTGTCAAACTGAAAAAAAGCCTTTCTTTTAAAGCCAAGTTGTTCCTCAGGCATTTCATAGTTGAATATGTAGCTGTAGAACTTCCGGGCCCTGTCAAAATCATGTACAGGGATTTCGAACCAGCTTACCGCATTCTTAGGAATCTCCATTGATATTTTAGTTGTGGGGGCTTCCTTAAATTTAAACATTTCTATATCAACTCCCAAATTCTGGTACTGAATAACAGCATGTTAAGTTGATCAGTACGGTATAAAAACGAACAGGCGCCCCATATGACGGGACGCCTGTTTTATAGTTAGTTCTTGATATAAACTATACCAGCATTGTAACCGGATTTTCCAGGTAGCTCTTCAGCGTAGCCAGGAAACGTGCGCCTACTGCTCCGTCCACGCTACGGTGGTCACAGCTCAGGGTCAGTTTCATGATGTTTACAGCTTTGAACTGTCCTTTCTCTGAAACAACGGTTTCTTTGATACCACCTACTGCCAGGATTGCGGAATCCGGCGGGTTGATGATAGCAGTGAACTCATCGATACCCATCATACCCAGGTTGGAGATAGTGAAGGTATTACCAGAGAAATCCTGCGGTTGCAGTTTCTTGTTTTTCGCTTTGTCGTACAGCTCTTTCGCATCAGCCGCGATCTGGCTCAGCGATTTCTGATCAGCAAAACGAATTACAGGAACGATCAGACCATCTTCGATAGCCACAGCAGAACCGATGTGTATGTGGTGGTTCTGGCGGATGAAATCACCCATCCAGCTGCTGTTTACATCAGGATGCTGACGCAGTGCCAGGGCAGAAGCCTTGATCACCATATCGTTGAAGGAGATCTTAACAGGAGATACTTCGTTGATAGCTTTACGTGCTTCAATCGCCTTATCCATGTTAATATCTACTTTCAGGTAGAAGTGAGGAGCGGAGAATTTGCTTTCGCTCAGACGCTTAGCGATCACTTTACGCATCTGGCTCAGCTGGATGTCTGTATGACCTTCCTGACCTGCTGGTGCAAATGCCGCAGCTTTCGCAGCAGGAGCAGCACCTGGTTTCGCAGCAGCAGCCGGAGCAGCGGATGGAACAAAGCTATCTACGTCTTTCTTCACGATTCTGCCACCGTCGCCGGAACCAGTTACTTTATTGATATCGATACCTTTCTCTTCAGCCAGTTTCTTCGCCAGCGGAGATGCTTTCACACGACCGTCCTTGTTTTCAGAAACCTCAGGAGTAGCTGCAGGAGCTGCAGATGCAGCCGGAGTAGCTGCTGGTGCTGCCTGAGCGGCTGGTTTAGCGCCACCTGCGCCTTCAGCGGCCAGGATAACGTCTACATTGGTACCTTTTTTACCTACTATTGCAATGATGCCGTTCACTTTGGCAGCATCACCTTCTTTTACGCCTACATAAAGGAGTTCACCATCAGCATAACCGATTACTTCCATGGTCGCTTTATCAGTTTCCACTTCTGCTAATACGTCATCGCTTTTTACGGTGTCGCCCACTTTCTTGTTCCAGGCTACGATCTTACCTTCTGTCATGGTGTCGCTTAACAGCGGCATACGGATAACAGTAGCGTTTTTCAGTGCTTCAGCAACAGCTGCGCTGTCTGCGGTGCTTGCGGCAGGAGCCGGAGCGGAAGCTTCCTGAGCTGCTGGCTTAGCCTCAGGTGCGGCCTGGCCATTATTATTTCCTCCACCCAGTAAAGACTTGTAGTCTTCACCTGGTTTCCCTACAATAGCTATAATCTCATTTACTTTAGCAGCCTTACCTTTCTCGACACCAATATATAATAGAGTACCTTCCACATAACCCATTACTTCCATGGTGGCTTTATCTGTTTCCACCTCAGCAATTACGTCGTCTGCTTTTACGGTATCACCTACCTTTTTATGCCATTCCGCGATCACCCCTTCAGTCATAGTGTCACTCAAAAGGGGCATTCTGATAACTTCTGCCATAGTATTTATCCAAATTTTGCCCAAACCTACAAAAGAAATGCGAATTGTGAAAGTTAGATTACGGAAGATATTTCCGTAAACGTCCTTAAAAATCCAGTTCCATATTCAACTTGTCTTTCAGTTCCTTCACCAACGGATATTTTTCCGTCATTTTCAGGAACTGCTCACGGCTGGAAAGTGGCGCGGGGCCAATATCCTGCGTTTGCTGTGTCTCATCCAGCTGTAAGGTCAGCACAATTCCGGGGTTCTGAAATTTATCTTTGAAGAAAGCAGAAATTGCCAGCTTTTCTTCTTCCATGAACCGGAATTGCACAATATTTCTGCTCACAATGCAGATTTCCTCCGCACTTTGCAACTTAATTGCCGCCAGCTGAAGGTTACTTACGACTGTCATTTTGTTAGCCTGCCGGAAGCGGTCGATGAATTCATCCCAGTATACGGACAACGCGCCCGCCGTCATCGGAATGATGTCTTTGACTGTCTGCGTCTGCTGTTTTGAGGCCAACGCCTCCTTCATCGCTGCCAGCCCTGTCAGCTTAGGTGCATTGGATGGCGCCTGTGCTGGTTTCGGAGCGGTAGCCGTAGCCGTTGTATTATAAGAAGAAGTCTGCTGTGTATTGGCCGGCGCCTGAGATACCGGTTGCTGTTGCTGTACCGGTTGCGACGGCTGTGTAACCGCCTGTGGCGGAACGCCTGTATTGCTGACCGGGGTCTCTATCGTCAGTCGGGCCTCATTGGCCGCAATAGAACTGGTCGTAGCTGGCTGCCCGGCTGCCGGTCTGGTCTCCGGGGCCGCCTGGGCAAAGGATGATCTTAATTTCTGTGGTTGCGCACCATCAGCTACCAGTTTTTTTTTTACGACCTCTCCGGTCTGATCGTCACTTACCAGGGTTACCGCCTGTTGCAGGAAACAGAGCTTGATCAGCGCCATCTCCACATGCAGACGTTTATTACGCGCCATGCGGTAATTGATCTCAGTTTCGTTCAGCAGATGCAGGGCGGTGATCAGGTACGACGGACTAACCTTGCCCGCCATCTGTTTGTACCGGTCTTTCAGATTACCGGATACTTCCACCAGATGTAATACCTTTTCTTCCTTGCTCATCAGCAGGTTACGGAGAAACTCCGCCCAGCCGTTCAGGAAGTTATCTCCCTCAAACCCTTTCTGCAGGATTTCATCAAATATCAGTAAGGCAGTGGCTACGTCCTGTTGCAGTACGGAGTCCATTACCCGGAAGAAATAATCGTAATCGAGAATGTTCAGGTGCTCCAGGGTATTCTGGTAAGTAAGATGCCCGCCGGTAAAGCTGACGATCTTATCCAGTGTACTCAGGGAGTCACGCATACATCCATCTGTTTTCTGCGCTACCAGGTGCAGGGCATCCTGTTCTGCCTGGATATGTTCTTTTGAACAGATTTCCTGCAGATGATCGACAGTATCCTGGATGGTGATGCGTTTGAAATCAAAGATCTGACAACGGCTCAGGATCGTCGGAAGGATCTTGTGCTTTTCTGTGGTCGCCAGAATGAATATAGCATAGGAAGGTGGTTCTTCCAGCGTTTTCAGGAACGCGTTGAATGCGGAAGAACTGAGCATGTGTACCTCATCTATGATATAGATCTTGTACTTTCCGGCCTGCGGCGCAAACCGTACCTGCTCCACCAGGGTCCTGATGTCATCTACAGAGTTGTTGGATGCAGCATCCAGCTCGTGAATATTAAAAGAACTTCCCTCATTGAAAGAAGTACAGGAGTGACATTTGTTACAGGCTTCGCCATCAGGCTGGAGATTCTCACAGTTGATCGTTTTGGCCAGAATACGGGCACAGGTAGTTTTACCCACACCTCTCGGACCACAGAACAGGAAGGCATGAGCCAGCTGATTGTTGCGGATCGCATTTTTTAGTGTGGTTGTAATATGTGATTGTCCGACTACGGTTGAAAAATTCTGTGGACGGTATTTACGGGCTGAAACGATAAAATTCTCCATATGTGCAAACGCATTCGCGATGGCCGAAAGTACAGAAAATTGTCGACAGTCCCTAGACAGTGCCGTACAGTTCCCGGTACTTCCCACAGCCGTAATTAATTACATATTAGGAAAAGACAGTGTTAATGTGGAATGGATAATTCGCTATGGTCCAGACAACGATGCAGGAAATCCTTCTTTATCAGTGTGATACTATTATTATAATGGTCTGATACGGCGGCACTGATCTCATGCATGACCTCCAGCTCCTCCGGTAGTGGCATATTCTCCTGCAGATAAGGATACTGGTAATGTATAAAATGCGCTACCCGCTGCTGCAGTTCCGGTTCCCACAGATCACTGATATGATGCTGGTACAACAGGTCATGCAACAACTCTTGCAGCTGATCTGCCTGTTGCCGTAAGGTACGCAGGGCCGCCTCCGTTTGCGGGGAAACCGTTTCATTGCCGGCAAGAGCAGGAATATGTTCAACGATCATTCCGGCTACTTCATTCAGCAACGCTGCCCTGGACTGGTGCGCGAGGATAGACCGGTACTGGTCCTGCAGACTGTTAGCTGCTTCCATTGCCTGTTGCAGCGCAAACGTATAATGGTAACGGATGGCCAGCAGGTCATGTTTGTGTAACCAATCCTGGTCGCGTACGATCTGGTGTTGCAGCTTTTCCAGTATCCGGACCGCTTCCTGACTGCGATGCTGTACATGCTGATAAGTGAAATGTGTCACCTGAATAGCGCCGCTGATAATAGCCTGTAAGGTGGCGGCGTCCTGTACGTCCCTGAAATAATGCCGGATACGCTGCCGGTGGTCTTTTGTATACAGGGTGTTTAATGTGTATAAAGTCTGCTCCTCCTCTGAAAAAGGTTCCAGTCTGCCAGCAGGAATATCTGAAAAAGGCCGGTTATCAAAATAGTTGTTGTACTGGGTGGGAAAGGCATACTGTTCATGCACGTCCTCGATCTCCCGGATAACGTCATCCGGAGATACCCATTGTTCCGGTGTCGCTTCAGGCGCCAGCAGCTGATAGATTTGCTGCGACATCTGTTCCTGTAATACATCGGCATTATGGAAAAGTGTCCATGCGCTTTGCGGGATCTTCACGCCGGGAACATTGGCAGCCAGATAACGTTCTTCTCTTTCTTCCTGTGTGGGATGTGAGGCCCACTGATCGCGGAACTGTACCTGGCTCTTCACCGTAGTACTGAACTGATCATCGTTATATTGCGGTAACTGCTGGTGATCGAGCGGAGTGCTGTGTTGTTTTGCATGGTATTTTATCAGCATGCTATGCGCTTCGTAAATGTTACGTACAAAACGATGCTGATGCGACCAGGCGCTTACTTTTTGCAGTAATTGCTGAAAACAGGCGTTGCTCATTTCTGCCCGCCGCATGGCTGAGATAGCTGTTTCTGTTCCGCAGATGGAAACAGCCACTTCGTCCGCATTAAACTCCATTTCACGGCTAAGTCTCATATACTGCCGGTTGATCAGTTCATGCATGTTGCAGAAAAGAAAATGTAAACCGGCAGCCATCAGCAAAAACAACCGTGATAAAATAGCTGCCATCAAACCTTTGTTGGATAACCAGATGATCGCATTGCGCCATCCCTTATTCTCGTAAAGGATATTGTAGATGATCTTATTGATCGTATAGACATGTAATACAAGCCGCATGCTCCGCTGGGAGAAATGCCCGAATTCATGGGCCAGTACCATCTTGAACTCTGAGATGTTCAGACTGTTCACCATACCCAGTCCGATGACCAGATTTTTATCCGTATCAGCGAACAGGCCTATTCCTTTCGGTGAATGGAACACCACGGCATTCACGTCCGGCACCAGATAGACTTTCTCCGGTAATGGCGTTTTGGTCTGTTTGACCAGTTTGTGGATAAAATCAAATAAAACAGGCTGTTCCTTTTCCGTCACGACAGTACGGTAAGGAATAGTGGTTTTATGCCGGTGGAAAAGGAAAAGAAGGATGAACACGGTCTGCATAATACCCAGCAGTACGATCACCGCACCGAGTATCGACATCAATGTGCCCGATAAGCCCTGGTAGGAAGCGTACAATATAATGGAGCTTCCGCTCCAGGTGCACGCTGCCATCAGCAGCAGGGAGCATAGTAATAAAATAATATAGGTGATGTAAAACAACAGGATACCTCCGGTCATTCTTAGCACCTCTTGTCTGAAGTACATACCTGGCGCCATATTACTCATATTCACAGCAGTTGTTGGAGTCTCTGCATTGGTTGTTGGACATAGTGTTAACAGGTTGTGGAATAGTGCTGTCAACGCATGATAAATATAATTCTATTTTCTATGCCGGAACATAACACGAAAGGGAAATAATTTTCAGGTCTCACCGCTTTTAGTTAAATTCGGTACATCGTAGCGTCTGATAATAGAACGGGTTTAGAACCGCCTGGAACTCTCTCAAATTGTGTGTTTAACGCCAACGTTTTTTCAACCTTTAAATGCATACGATGTATCGGTCGGTTGCTTTTGGACATACCCCGTTTACACTCCCCGTATTCGTGATTGTGGATGTAATACCAGTGAATCACTTTTCTATTCCGGCAGTTATTACTGTTTCTTATCCTTCCTTTTTTATAGCTGCGCTATCAGTACTTATACTGCTTGTCGCACTTTACTACATCTGGTATCTCCGTAAACAGATAATGTACATAAATCGTACCGGGAAAGCGCTGGCGGACGCACGTGTTAACATGATTAACAATATCAGTCAGGAGGTGCGTACACCGCTGAATGCCATTATCGGTTTCAGCGAACAACTGCACTATACTACCCTGGATAGCGCCCAACGTGAAATGCTTTTTTCGATAGAAAATGCAGCCGGTACACTCAGCCGTATGCAACAGCATTTCCAGGAACTGGCCTGGTCACAACGGGGCGAATTACAACTGGATACTTATCCGTTTTCACTATATAAAATCTTCAGCAGTATTACCGAAAAAGCGCATCTACAGGCAAAAGCCAGACAGCTGACCTTTGAGGCGATATATGATGGCGACAGGCAGTTGCAGGTAGCCGGTGATGGCGAACGGCTGGGACGTCTGATAGCGATCCTGCTGGATAATGCGATCCATTATACAGATGCCGGAAGCATTCGTTGTCAGATGAAGATAGACCAGGAGTTTGCGGGAGAAGTAAAAGTGCAGATCAGGGTTAGTGATACCGGCCGTGGTATTTCGTCCGAAAGACAAACAATGATATTTGAGCAATATCTGCATAATACCGTACCACAGGCAGGTTCCGTTCATGGTACAGGTATCGGACTGGCGCTGGCAAAAGCGCTTATCGATCTGCATCATGGTGAAATACAGGTGGAAAGTGCGCCGGGAAAAGGGAGCAGTTTTACCTGTAATATCAGTTATCGGGTACTACCTGTACCGCAAACGGTGATCATCACCCAGAAAGAGGTGGAACAACTCACCGGGCAGTTTATGAAAGGGCGCTATCTGCTGGTCGCAGATGACCAGGAAATGAACCTGGCCCTGATGGATAAGATCCTTACCCGCTGGCAGTGCCGTTTTGATAAAGCTACGGATGGTGCTGTTGCCTATGAGTTATTTGTCAATAATAATTATGATATGGTCCTGCTGGACCTGCAAATGCCGCGTATGACCGGGCTGGAAGTGGTTAAAAGGATCAGGGAGGATAAAGAACCACTAAAAGCACATATTCCTGTACTGGCCCTGACAGCTGATACTACGATGCCTGGCAATCAGGAATTTATAGATGCAGGTTTTGACGATTACCTGCTAAAGCCCTTCCGCGAAAGAGAAATTTATAATGTGATCATCCGGCATCTCCGTTCAGAGAATTCCCTGGTTAAAACTGCACATTAAGGAAACGCTTATCTATGGCCTCTTTAACGGGTATTTCTTCGTATTATAACGTTACTACGCCGTTATTAAGCCCATATCTGTCCGTCCGGGAACGAAGAAATAGCGGTGTAATAACGGCGTAGTAAGGGTTTAATCGAAGCCTCAAACCCCAATTAGCTATTTAACACCCAGAATAGGATGGCGTTCGAAAGGCTGTTCCCTGTCAAACAGGTAGCGGTAAGTGGTCAGTTTGCGGCTGACATAGGTACCCAGACTTTCCGCGATATTGAGCATCTTCGGGTTGAAATCACCGATCCACTGTAATTCATATTCTCTGTAAGACAACTTTCGCTGAATCACCTTGGCCGCTTCAATGATCATAAACGAGTCTACTCCTTTGCCCTGGAACTCCGGTACGATACCAAATACGATACCGGTGAACTTCTTGTTCATCTTCATCTGTTTCAGGAAAACGAACTGCAGTTTCTGCCAGAGACCAAATTTGCCATTCATGCGCTTGAAGAACTGGTTCAGTTCCGGCAGGTTCATCCAGCAGGCAATCGGTTCATCCTTATAGTAGCCAAACCATACTAATTTTTCGTCCATCACCGCAGACATCTGTTTAAAGATGGCTAATGCCTGTTGCTTGGTGATATCTTTTCCACCTTCATGGCTTGCCCACGCCTTATTATAAACGATGCTGAAGTCTTCCGCATACTTATCCAGATGCTTTTTATTTATATACTGTGCACGGTAATTAGGATCTTCAGCGATGGCCGCATGTCTTACATAGAACTTTTCCTGCAGCTGGGCATCCACATCCATTGCATAGCATATCTGATTGAAAAATGGTTGAAAACCATAGTTTTCCATCAATTCCTTATAATAAGGCGCATTAAAGTTCATGCAGTAGAGCGGTTCATGAAAGCCTTCCACCAGTAATCCCCACCAACGGTCACGTTCTCCGAAGTTGATAGGGCCGTCCATAGCGCCCATGCCCTTTTCCTTTAACCAGTCACGGGCGGTATCAAACAGCAGGTTGGCTGCCTGCTGGTCATTGATGCAGTCAAAGAAGCCCACTCCACCGGTGCGTTGCTTGTCTCCCTTGGATTTATATTTTTTATTTACAAAGGCTGCAATACGGCCGATCAGTTTTCCGTTATCATCTTTAAGAATCCAACGGACACATTCTCCCTGCCTGTAAGCTTTATTCTTTTCAGGATCGAACACCTGATTGATATCCTTATCCAGAGGACGTATCCATTCAGGTATGTGTTTATTCACCTGAACGTGTACGTCGATGAATTGCCTTGCTGTTTTTTCACTATTTACGATCACCAGTTCCATAGGAAGCTAATTTGAGGTGCAAAAATAGTGTTTAAAACCGATAGTCGATAAGGGAAGGCCAATGGCCTTCATATCGCAGGTGTTCGTCGATACATGCCCGTCTATAGAGGTACTTTTAACATTTATTTTTCAAATGGACGATTACTTTTATAATGTGTCTGTAGTTACTCAGTGTCCCGGCCTTTCATAATTCCATTTCACCCATATGCTTAAAAAGAGAAAGTGGCTACTGGCTGCCATTGTTATTCCTGTAATTGCCATCTGTTATTTTCTATTTGCCGGTAAAGCTGCGGACAGCAGTATTACAGCCAAAGTCCGGAAAGGTAGTTTTCGCGATGTGGTCAGCAGTTCCGGTGAACTGCAGGCCGAGAATACCGTGTATATCTCCGCTCCGGCCGATCTGCAGGCAAATCAGATCTATGACGAGATCAAGATACAGGAGATGGTGCCTGAAGGTTCACATGTAAAAGAAGGCGATTACATCGCTACGCTTGATCCAACGTTAGTGAATAAACGTATCAGTGATATGCAACTATCACTCGAGAAGTCAAATTCAACCGTAACGCAAACCGCATTGGATACGGCGCTGACCCTGAGGGAAGCCCGTGACCAGATGACCAATCTGCAGTTCCAGATGGAACAAAAGAAACTCGCCCTGGAGCTCAGCAAATACGAGCCTCCCGCTACTATTAAACAAGCCGAGATCGATCTGCAGAAAGCACAGCGTGATCTTGTACAGATGAAAGACAATTACAAGATCAAACAGCAGCAGGCGGCGACAAAGATGGAACAGGCCAAAAGAGAAGCCAATGAATTCGGAAGGATCATCGGCCGATTGGAAGAACTGAGAGGCCGCTTTGTGATTAAAGCACCTAAAAATGGGTTATTAGTATATATAAGCGACTGGGCAAGCGGTGGTAAAAAGAAAACAGGTTCCGTAGTACGTTCCTGGGACCCCCGCGTAGCCATGCTGCCGGACCTTTCATCCATGTTATCCAAAGTGTATATCAACGAAGTTGATATCAGCAAAATTCATCAGTCACAGAAAGTGACGATGGGACTCGACGCCTTCCCTGAAGTAAAAATGGAAGGCGTCGTTAAGACAGTGGCGAATATCGGAGAGACCCGCCCGGGCGCCACTGCCAAGGTGTTCGAAGTGAACATCAAACTGAATAAAGTAGATTCTATTCTGAAACCCGGAATGACTACTTCCAACAACATCCTCATCAGCGAAGTGCCTAAAAAGCTGATCATCCCACTGGAAGCTGTATTTGCAGAAGGTAAGACCAGCTTCGTATACCTGAGAAAATCAGGTAACATTTCCAAACAACAGGTAACACTGGGTAAATCAAACGACGAAGAAGTAATTGTTGAAAAAGGACTGGCGGAAGGAGATGTGGTATATCTCTCAGAACCTCAGTCAGCAAAGGAAACCAAAATCACGACATTAAAATAATGTAATGCTGGACCGAAATTTCAACAACCTCTATATCGCCCTGGATTCCCTTGGCGCTAACAGACTACGTTCATTCCTCACCGCATTAGGGATCATTTTCGGGGTAGCGGCTGTTATCGCCATGCTGGCCATCGGCCGCGGCGCACAGGCGGAAATCCTTGATCAGATGAAGCTGGTGGGAGTGAATAACATTGTGATCAAACCAAAAGCAGAAGATAAAAAAGACGACGATCAGCAGCAGAAAGGAGCCGATGATAAAAGCGGTAGCGGCACCGGAAAAACAGCTGCTACAAAAGCACGTTTCTCAAAAGGGCTCAGTATCGCTGATGCAGAAAGTATCCGTCGTATCATTCCCACCGTTGCGGTGATCAGTCCTGAAATGATCCAGGAACAGGATGTGATCTATGCCAGTAAAAGCAGTAAACTGAAGATCGTAGGCGTGGAGCCGGCTTTCTTTGAGATCAATAACATCAGCATCGGCGCAGGCACTGTCTTTAATCAGCGACAGCGTATCGCCGGAGAAGGCGTATGTATTATCGGTAGTGATGTAAAACGTAAGTTTTTCATTTCCGAAGATCCGATAGGTAAAACGATTAAATGCGGTGATCAATGGTTGAAGATCATTGGTGTAACCGAAGAAAAAACGATCTCAAAGACTACCAAGGATAACCTTGGTATCAGAGATTATAACCTGGATATCTATATCCCTATACAAACTTCACTGATCCGGTACAAGAACCCTTCGCTTTATCTGGGCGCGGGAGAAAATGCTTTCTTCAATAACAACGATCAGCAGCCCGGCAATAAGATCTTTCATCAGCTGGACCAGTTGGTGATACAGGTACATGAGTCGGAATCACTGTCGGAGTCGGCAACCATCATCAGCCGTATGTTGCGCCGCAGGCACAATGACGTACTCGATTTTGAGATCACTATTCCGGAGCAGTTGCTGAAACAGCAACAGAAAACGAAGGACGTATTCAATATCGTACTAAGTGCTATTGCCGGTATTTCCCTCCTGGTCGGCGGTATTGGTATTATGAACATCATGCTGGCCTCTGTACTGGAACGTACCCGCGAGATCGGTATCCGTATGGCATTGGGGGCACAGAAGAAAGATATCGTGATGCAGTTCCTGTTTGAGGCGGTACTGATCAGTCTTACGGGAGGGATCATCGGCGTGATACTGGGTGTTTCCGGCGCTTATCTGGTGGATAAGTTAGCCGATATACACACGATCGTATCCGGTATATCCATTTTTATTTCCTTCGTGCTGGCGTCAGCCGTTGGTCTCATCTTCGGTATTTCCCCTGCCCGAAAGGCGGCTCATAAGAACCCAATTGAATGTTTGCGACATGATTAAGAAACTTATTCTGTTTACGATCTGTGGATTGTTAACCTTCGCCATAACCCATGCCCAGCAAACATTGTCTTTGCAGGGAGTGGTCGTACAGGCACAGCAACAATCGCCTTCTTACTATAAAGCACGCAGTAGTGCGCTGAACAGCCTCTATGCCTTCAGGTACTATGTGGCAGGCCGTCGTCCGCAGTTAAAACTGCAGGCCACCAACGCCAGCAGTTTCCTGGGAAACATCGAGAGTATCCGTCAGCCGGATGGTACCTATGCTTTCAGCAAAAGTTCCTATTCGTATACGTTTACCAGTCTGGCGGCAGACCAGATCGTCCCTTTTACCGGCGGACAGTTCTCCGTTGCCACCAATCTCTCAAGGAACGATGTATTTGATCCCTCATCGAGTGTAGGGTATCTTTCTACACCGTTTTCGATCAGTTATTTTCAGCCTACGCTTTTATACAATCCCTATCGCTGGGATAGCCGTATACAGCCTTTGCTGTATGAGGAATCAAAGAAACAGTACATCGAGACACTGGAAAAAACAGGACTGCAGGCAGCTGGTTATTTCTTCGATGCATTGGTGGCTCAGCAACAGGAGTTAATATTGCAACAGAACGTTGCCAATACAGATACTTTATACAAGATTTCGAAGGGAAGGTACGAGTTGGGCAAGATCGCGGAAAACGAGTTGTTGCAGATAGAACTGAACCTGATCAATGCCCGTAACAACCTGGAACAGGCATCATTGAGCAAGGAGATAGCTTATCGCGAGTTAACCCAGTTCCTGACCCTACCTAAAGGTACGACCGTGCAGGTATCATTACCGGATACCATTCCGACCCTGATGATCCCCCTGGACATCGCACAGCGGGAAGCACAGGACAACCGTCAGGCAGTGCTGACCTTTCGCCGGCAGCGACTGGAAGCCGAACAACAGGTAGCAGAAGCAAGAGGGAACAGCGGCTATCAGTTAAACCTCTCGGCCAACTTCGGACAGGCACGTCAGGGGGCTACGCTTAAAAACGCATATGGAGGCGGAAATCTGCAACAAACCCAGTTATTGAGTGTTGGGGTGTCTATCCCGATCATGGACTGGGGAAGGGCCCGTAATCGCGTCAGACAGGCAAAAGCGAACCAGGAACTGATGGAGATAGATATACAGCAACAGGAGCGTAATTTCGAACAGGAGATCTATTTACAGACACAGCAATTCAACATCCAGCGTAAGCTGCTGGAAAGTGCCGCCAAGGCGGACACTATTGCGAAACAGCGGTATGAGATCACGAAACAGCGTTATTACATTGGTAAAATATCCATTACAGACCTCAATCTGGCCCAGCAGGAAAAGGATATGGCCAATCAGAACTACATCAATGCACTGCGCTCCTTCTGGACCTCTTACTATACCGTACGCCTGTTGACGCTGTACGATTTTGAGAAATCCCAGAAGATCAGATACGAGTTTAAAGAAAGATGAGGCCGGAGTTGGCACTATTTTTTCTACTTCGCCTGATATGAAGCGACAAGTGGGATACATTTTTGTGATCATCTGCCTGATAGTTTTTCTGGCAATGAGTTACTCCCGGCAGCAAAAGCGGGTAAAACAGGTGTTGTCAGAGAATGAACGACTGATCAACGAAAACCGTGATCTGAGACGTTCTCTGGAAGTAAACAGCCAGACGGCCCGGCAGATAGCCGACAGAAGGGAAATAAACGCCCGTACGGAAGGTACTTTCGTAGAACGGCGCACTTATTACCGCCGTAACTGGAACCAGTTTATTTCGGTCAATACAAGCGATTACCGCACCGGCTTCCTGGGAGGTATCAAAGACCTGAAGATCATCGTGCGCAATCAGACGGAATATCCGCTGGATAATGTCGTGGTAGCGGTACAGTACATGAAGGGGAACGGAGATGTGTTTAAGACAGAGCAGTACACCGTGAACGACGTGCCTGCAAAAGGTACAAAATCCGTGGATGCATCTTCCAGCCGGAAAGGGCAGAAGGTATCACTGAAGTTGCAGAGTATCACCAGTCAGCCGATGAATTTCTGCTGGTCTGCCAATAAACCGGCTGCACCCGGCGCTGTGGACCCATACATGTGTGTACCACAGTAATGACTGATTAAAATACGTTCTTCAAATATTTTATCTTGGGTTCTCGTTTGTGAGGCACTACTGTAGTTTTGGACGAGCTGCAGGCAGTGCCTCTTTTCTTTTGGACGATAAGGATGATCAGAACAGTAATTATGACTGACGTTGATCAGCCTCCCGGAGTAACACAAGCCTTACCTTTGCTTTAATGTTATCAATACGGAACTTATTACCACCGCTCATCATCCCAGGGCATGTAGCGGATTTATATGAACGGGCATTTCCCGCAGAGGAACGGCGTAACCTGAACGCTCAGCAGACATTGCTGAACAGTGGTGCGTTGCGACTGGGATTGCTGGAAAACAATGAACAATTTGCCGGTTTCGTATTCTACTGGCAACTGACAGATTTTGTATTTATCGAACACTTTGCGGTAAGTCCCGAACAGCGGGGCGCCGGTATTGGCAGTGCTGTCATGCAGCTGCTGGAAGCCGATCATAAAAAGCTGGTGCTGGAGGTCGAGTTACCCCATACCATCGATGCACAGCGCCGTATCCGGTTTTATGAAGGACTAGGTTTCAGGGCCTATGCCTTCAATTATCTGCAACCACCTTATCAGGCAGGTGGAGCGCCTCTTCCCATGCTCTTAATGCAAAAAGGTATGCCCCCGGAGGAACATACCTTTACCAAAATCAGTAACGAAATATATCTCGAAGTCTATGGCTGTTAGTGACTAACGACCGCCTCTGTTAGCTCTGTCACTACGTGGCGCTGATGGAGCCGGTGCCGGAGCAGAACGCTGTGGCGCTGGCGCCGGAGCCGGACGTGATGGCTGCATCTGCGGACGTGACTGCATCGGAGGCTGTGACGGACGCGGCTGAGCCTGTGGCGCTACCATCTGCGGACGCGGCTGAGAAGGCTGTGGCTGCGGACGGGAAGGTTGCGGCTGAGAAGGCTGCGGTTGAGGCTGAGGACGTGACATCTGCGGCTGTGGCGGTCTTGTTACCGGACCAGGCGTTGGGGTCGGCGTCGTCGGCCTTGTTTCAGGTCTGCTGTTGGAACGGTCAGGCCTTGTTTCAGGTCTTGGAATATTATTGATATTGTTAGCCGGACTAGTTGGAACTACCGGTCTTGTAGACGGAGTAGCAGGAGTTGATGCAGGCGGTGTGACCGGTCTGTTGTTATTCCTGTCAAACTCTGGTCTCGTCGGACGGTTATCATTTGTTCTACCCGGTACATTGTTGTTATTCTCTACAGGCCTTACTGGTGTACCATTGTCCGGACGGGTCATATTTCCCCTGTCTATTGTTCTGCCAGGCACGCCATTGTCAGGACGGCCGTTATTATTCCCATCAGGCGCGTCATTTCTGCGGATGGTCCTGCCAGGTACTGCTGGTCTGTCGGAATTATTCCTGTCGTTATTATTGCCATTCGTAAAGGTATTATTGCCACGTCCCGCACGTAAGGAAGACGGCTGCGGACGGTACATGCTCACCTGGTTACGGTCAACGGTCGCACGGCCCGGACGGTTACCGTCCACTACACGTACCGGACGGATTTCATTACGTGTGTAACGTTCCACATCACGTGTAGCAGGGCCACGGTAATAAGTCCGGTTATTGATCACCGTTGTATTGTTGATGATCGTTGTGTTGTTGTACACGTTCACACGGTTGCCCCTATCCACATAATACCTGTTGACATATGAGCTGGTGATGTACTGACAGGGCACGAACGACCAGTAACCTACCGGAATGTTCGCAGCGACGCCAATGGTCATACCAGGGCCAAGCGGCGCCCAACCATAATAATCCGGGCTGTTCCTCCAGCTTACCCATGCTGGTCCCCATTCGGTGCCAGGCACCCACATCCAGCCGTACGCATCGTCAAATGCCCAGCGGCCGTAGTGGAAAGGCGCCCATCCCCAGTCATAATCAGATACCCATGTCCAGCCATAGTCTGTATATACCCAGTGACCTGCGCTGGAGTATGGCTGGAAGTCGGGACCGGCGTTCGGTATCCACACCTGTCCATAGTTGCCGTAGGATGTCCAGCGGCCGTATGGGCTGAGGGCGTCGTAGAAGCCGGATATAGAGACCTGTGTCTGCTGATAAGGCTGTCGGGTCGTGGCACAGGACATGCCGGTGACTGACAGCGAAACCGCAATCACAGCTAATGAAATATAGTTTTTTATGTTTTTCATGTCGATCGTTTTAAATGGGTGTGGTAACTTATAATTTGTCCGAAAACAATATTGTATAGCAGCTTAGTACTTTACCTGAAGGCTATAAAATTTAACGGTGAACGAATGCGTGGTATATAACAGTTGATCAATTGTTATGGCTGAAAGCTGGCCTTTGGCATCTCTTTAGTTCGATGGCCAGGAGTCAGATATTAGCTTGTTTAGTATAAATCAATATCTGTGCCTGAAACGTTGAAAGCTTGCCTGCAGGAGGTTTGATCAGTTTGCTAACGTGTTTATTTAGCAAAATCTTCACAAAAACCGTTAAAGAAATGTTAGATGGGAAAAGATGTGAAAGTTAGCAGGGCTAATGGTTGAAGAGAATTTATAATATCATAGTTTGCTTATAATAAAAAATAGTTATCTATAGACTTTAGTGGACGATGTATTCATGAAAAGGGCTAAATTGCAGTCCTCATTCGTCGCCTTTTGTTGTAAGAACTAATTGACTTCCAATAGATAATTGAAGGCTGTGGACAAGTGTCTCTGGTCTGTCCGACTATTTTTTGAATTTCCCCTATTAACAATTACCTTTGCGGCAAAATTAACAAACCGCTCATTTTAAGCATTTATAAACCTCTTAAAAATATGCCTAACACAGGTAAGATCAAGCAAATTATCGGTCCCGTGGTGGACGTCCACTTTGATGGAAAGTTGCCCGAAATCTACAACGCACTGGAAATTACCCGCGAAAATGGTCAGAAGGTAGTGCTGGAAGTACAGCAACACCTTGGTGAAGATAGCGTTCGTTGCGTGGCAATGGACTCTACGGATGGTTTCGTGAGAGGAATGGCCGTAACGGACAAGGGCACTCCTATTAAAATGCCGGTGGGCGAAGGCATCAAAGGTCGCTTGTTCAACGTGGTAGGTGAGGCTATCGATGGCTTGGGTGATGTTGATAGCAGCAATGGATATCCTATTCACCGTAAGCCGCCTAAATTCGAAGATCTGGCAACAGATACAGAAGTACTGTTCACTGGTATCAAAGTAATCGATCTGATCGAGCCATATGCAAAAGGTGGTAAGATCGGTCTGTTCGGTGGTGCTGGTGTGGGTAAAACCGTATTGATCCAGGAGCTGATCAACAACATCGCAAAAGGTTACGAAGGTTTATCCGTATTTGCCGGCGTGGGTGAGCGTACCCGTGAAGGTAATGACCTGATGCGTGAAATGATCGAAGCTGGTATCGTAAAATATGGCGCGAAATTCCAGGAGTCCATGGAACATGGCGGATGGGACCTGAGCGCAGTAGATAAAGAGGGTCTGAAGCAATCTCAGGCTACCTTCATCTTCGGTCAGATGAACGAACCACCAGGAGCACGTGCTCGTGTGGCTTTGTCCGGTCTGACAATGGCAGAATATTTCCGTGATGGAGATGGTACTGCAGGTGGTGGTAAAGATATCCTGTTCTTCGTAGACAACATCTTCCGTTTCACTCAGGCAGGTTCTGAAGTATCCGCGCTGTTAGGTCGTATGCCATCAGCGGTGGGTTATCAGCCAACCCTGGCGACAGAGATGGGTCTGATGCAGGAACGTATCACTTCCACTAAAAATGGTTCAATCACTTCCGTACAGGCGGTTTACGTACCTGCGGATGACTTGACTGACCCGGCTCCGGCTACAACCTTTGCGCACCTGGATGCTACCACAGTACTAGACCGTAAGATCTCCGACTTAGGTATCTATCCTGCTGTGAGCCCGCTGGAATCTACTTCCCGTATCCTCAGCCCTAGCATCGTAGGTGAAGCTCACTACAACTGTGCACAGAGAGTGAAAATGATCCTTCAGCGTTATAAAGAGCTGCAGGACATCATCGCGATCCTGGGTATGGATGAGTTGAGTGATGAAGATAAACTGACAGTATCCCGCGCTCGTCGTGTACAGCGTTTCCTGTCTCAGCCTTTCCACGTAGCAGAACAGTTCACTGGTCTGAAGGGTGTACTGGTGCCAATCGAAGAAACTATCCGTGGTTTCAACATGATCATGGACGGTGAAGTAGATGAGTATCCTGAAGCAGCGTTCAACCTGGTTGGTAACATCGAAGCAGCTATCGAGAAAGGTAAGAAACTGCTGGAAGCAGCTAATAACTAATATTTTTCACCTTTAACTTTTAATATGTTATTAGAAGTATTAACACCTGAAAGAAAACTGTATTCCGGCGAAGTGTATGGTGTACAGCTGCCAGGCATTGACGGTCTTTTCGAAGTGCTGGACAGGCACGCACCGTTGATCGCTGCCCTCGGCAAAGGCAGGATGAAGGTGCTGAAAGATAAAACACAGAGCGAGTTCTATAACATAGAAGGTGGTTTCGTAGAAGTGTACAGAAATAAGGCAACTGTGCTTGTTGAAGGCGCAGAAGCGAAATAATTACGAATTAGGAATTACGAATTAGGAATTGGATACTTAAAGTCTGAATACTAAAGCATAGCTCCTGAAGACTAATCAAGAAGTAAATCATCTTACTTTAAATACAAAGAGAGACGTTTCATCAGAAGCGTCTCTCTTTTTTTGTTTATATACCAACCAGATGTCAACTTTTATATTGATACTGGTTGTCTTGTTTCAGATCATATTACTCTTTCCCATCAATCTGTTTTCATGCAATCCAGATCAGTCTCCGCTGCATTTTAATTCCTAATTCGTAATTGATCATTCCTAATTGAAATAAATAGGCCGGGTATGATTACCCGGCCTTTCTTTTTGTCCTAACTATTCCAATCTAATTAATAAATAACCCTGTTCAAGAGCGCAGTAAGATTACTGGCCAGGGCGTTGCACAAATCAGGTCCCGGCTGCGTAGGAAATACATCCCACAGCGGCACTAGGGCCTGTTCCTATGAAAATGAATATTTTATGTTTATGATGACGAATGATTTTATTGCTTCAACCGTTTGAAATAATGTCCTGACCCTGATAAAAAAAAGGGTCTCTCATTTACTTCGTTGTTGCGAATTGTTTTAGTTTTTATTCTATATCCAGGAAGGTGTAAACGTGATCTGGTTTGTCCTTCATAGGTATTTATATTCGGTTATATTAGAATTCCTTCCCCTACGGTGTCCTATTATCAGTAGGTTTACAAACAATAGAATGCTCTGACTACATTACTTTTTTTACCTAAGCAAGATATTTGATTTTTTTTAAATATCCTCGTTTAAGGGAAGCGTTTTGAGTAACGGAAATGCACCCATTGACGTTAGTCATTGAGCCTTAGCGGGTAGGCATATAATAATTTTTTAACTTTTTTTTCCACAGATGGTTCTAAAGCCGGTTTACCGGCATACGGAGGAGTATATACGTAGCTGTCCGGTGGCTAGTTCAGTAAAGGATCTATCGGGAAATTAGCCATGATGGCAAAGTTAGCGCCCAGGTTCTTCAGCGCCTGCGGCCATATGTTCTGTTCTTTTTCTTCAAAAATAAGCGGTGCATTGCTCTCAGATAATATCCAGGATTTTTCATTGAGCTCATTTTCAAGCTGTCCGCTACTCCATCCGGAATAACCAATGAAAAACTTGATCTTGTTCAGGTCCAGCTGGCCAGTGTTGATCAATGATACGACCTGGTCAAACTCACCACCCCAGTATACGCCGTCCTGTATCTCAAAACCGCCTCTGATCAACTCAGGCTGCTGATGTATGAAGTGAATGGTGTCTATCTGGACCGGTCCTCCGTAATACACTTTGATATTATTTATCAGCACTTCCGGTACAAGCTCGTTCAATGACTGGTCAAACACCTTGTTGAGCACAAAACCAAAGCTCCCCCGACTCTCCTGATGTTCGCACAGTAATACAACGGTACGGGCAAAATTCTGATCTTTAAGGAATGGGTCCGCAATCAGTAATATTCCAGGCGACAAAGAAACCATACACATACAATTTTAGCACTTACCCAAATTTAACTAATTGAAAGCAAGTATAATAGTATTTATTGGAGTTTTACTTGCCAGTTTACTGTATTCTTTATGGAGGGAGAGAATGATTGCCGTAAGGGTAAAAAGGGGTTAAAAACGCCTTAAACAGGCTAAAAAATTAAAAGGAGGCTAGAAAGCCTCCTTACCATTTTATCAACCAAAATCTAAATCGCTTATGGAAACGAAATCCATGTCGATGTATGTAGAAATTTAAAAATTGCTAGTTTGTTAAACCAGTACATCAAATTTAGTACCAGTTTGATAAGGCAAATGTACAGAAGATTGATCAATTATGAATATTATTTCCCAGTTAAAATTACGTTAAAGTGATGTTTTATTGCTAAAGTGAGGATGGATAACGGTTTTGAGCTTTTAAATTTGTATTAATGTTGCTATAGCAAGCAATGATTTTTAACAATTCAGGTGCTGGTACCCTCGTTCTTTGTGAGTATCTTGTGCGCCTTAGTATTGATGTAGCATGGTACCATTGAAGAAAGTATTTCCCATAATTGTGGTGTTAATTACCCTGTCATTATTGGGAATCATCTGGATCCAGGTCAACTGGATATATAACGCAGCTATCGTACGTCGTGAGCAGATGGAACAGCGTGCCGTAACCGCAATTATAGAAGTGAAGGAGCAGATGCTTCAGCGCAAGGCGCCTCCTATACGCTTTAAAGTAGATGGCGCTGCCATCCGGCCTACGGATAAAGGATTGGCGATCGATAAATATGAGATCACCCATACTGTTGATCTGACAGGAAATGTCAGTGACCGCTTCACGACGGAAGAAGTACAGGGGATGATCGCTAAGAGTCTGCGCGATCAACGCCTGGATACTACCTTCGAATTTGCCGTATTAGGTAAAGGGCATTTTGGTAATAGCAATGGAATACATATGCAATCTGCCGGATTGTCCAAAATGCTTGAAGAGACCAAAAAGTCAGACAGCCTCGATTATACCTTCCAGTATATACCGTTGTTAAACAGTTTTGAATCTGTAACAGGCGAAACAGAAACACTGCTGCTGGTACAGCCTAAGAATAATATGCTGTTACTCATATCGCTGGGAAAAATGATGGCAGGTGGTCTGTTGTTTACCGCTGTGATCATCACCGCATTTATCCTGACGATCCGCACAATGCTCAATCAGAAGAAATTGTCGGAGATCAAATCAGATTTCATCAACAACATGACGCATGAGCTGAAAACACCACTGGCCACTATTTCGCTGGCTATTGACGCTATCGGCAATGAGAAGGTCATGGACAACAGGGACAAGATCCGTTACTTCTCCGGTATCATCAAAGAGGAGAACAAACGCATGAACAAACAGGTGGAAAGTATATTGCAATCTGCCTTACTTGAAAAGAATGAGATCGGACTGAACCTGCAGGTGACAGATGTGCATGACGTGATATCCAGTACGGTAGAAAATCTGCAGTTACAACTGGATGCAAAACAAGGCCACGCCGAACTCCGCCTCGATGCGATCAATCCTATCATCAAAGCTGATGATGTGCATTTCTCCAACGTGATATTTAACCTGCTGGACAATGCGATCAAGTATTCAAAAGAAAATCTCGAGGTGGTTATATCTACACACAATACACGTAAAAGCCTCATTATTACAATAGCAGATAACGGTATCGGTATGAGCCGTGACACGATTTCCCGTATCTTTGAAAAATTCTATCGTGCACATACAGGTAATGTGCATAACGTAAAAGGGTTCGGATTGGGATTAAGTTATGTGAAAGCCATCGTGGATGCCCATAAAGGCAAGATCAAAGTAGAAAGTACGATGGGTAAGGGTAGTAAGTTTACATTGGAATTTCCACAGGAATAAATAATCAGTCAGTAGATAAATACCAGTAACCGGGAATTAAGTCAATTGATTCCCGGCGATTGATTTTTACTTACTGATCCCTAATTGAAAAGACTATGGCATTAATCGAAAAAGAACTTGCGCATTTTAAACACGCTATCGCCGTTCCGGGTATGGGTGTTGCAATGCAGGAAAAACTGAAAGAAACACGCGTATTGGTAGTAGGCGCCGGTGGATTGGGATCGCCGGTGATACAGTATTTAAGCGCAAGTGGCGTTGGTGTGATCGGTATTGCCGATTATGGTGTAATTACAGATGAAGATATGCACAGGCAACCCATCTATCAGATGCAGGACCTGCGTAAACATAAAGCTAAAATGGCTGCCAGCCGCCTGTGGGCAAGCAATCCTTTTACCAAACATTATCCTTTACTGTTACAGGTAAAACCGGAAAACATAAAACAACTGCTCGAAGGCATGGACCTCGTGATCGATTGCTCCCAGCATCATGCGACCCACCTCGTGATCAATGACGCCTGTGTAGCGCATGGCAAACCATTCGTGATCGGTGAAGTACATAACTGGGTATCCTGGTGGGCAGGTTTCAATATCGCTCCTGCCAGTGGTGATGCCGCTGCTTCCTATCGTTGTAACCTCGACCTGATAGATGACCATCGTAACTTCGATGCAGGCGCTATCGGTGTTACACACGGCGCGACCGGTATGATGATCGTAAATGAAGTGCTGAAATATATTGCCGGCGTACCTGACGGACTGGCCAACAAATTCTACAGCATGAATTTCCTGCATAATACCTATCAGGTCAACACCCTGTTCCCGGATGCCGGCATACTGGCCGATATCAGGGCGAAAGGCGTGCTGACCGCTGAAGAATACGGTATAGACATCGTACCGGATATTGAAGACTAAACTTGACACATGTTCAGCAAGCTGAAACTAAAACCTATACTTTCCGCGATTCTGGGACTCTACCTGGTGATCGGCGTGGTCCTGACCTTATTTCAGAAAAAGTTCATCTTTCATCCGGAACCGCTGGAGGCTAATTATGTCTTCAAATACGATATCCCGTTTGAAGAGATCAGCATCCGTATCAATGAGAAACAGACGCTGAGCGCTATGCTGTTCAAGGCAGACAAGCCAAAGGGGATCGTGATCTATTTTCATGGGAACGCCCGTAATATTTCCAAATATGGAAATAAGGCTAAATTGATGCTGGAGCGCGGTTATAGTGTGCTGATGATGGATTATCCCACTTATGGGAAAACCACCGGCGAACTGACCGAAACGGCGATCTATGACAATGCCCTGCATATGTATGAGGTAGCCCGGAAGTTCTACCCGCGCGACAGTATTATCATTTACGGAAGATCATTGGGAACGGCAGTCGCTGCCCAGCTGGCAGCTGTCCGCGATTGTAAACGTCTGGTGCTGGAAGCCCCGTATTTCAACATGACTGAGATGGCAATGCGTTTGGCGCCGCTTTACCCTTATGCGTATATGCTCGATTTCAAGTTCCCGACAAATGAATACCTGCCTAAAGTAACGGCGCCTGTTGTCATTATTCATGGTACTGACGATAAGACAATACCTATTACATCAGGGCAGAAACTGGAAAAGCTGTTCAAAACAGGCGACCAGTTTATCACTATACCCGGCGCGGACCATAATAACCTGGAGAAATATCCTGATTATCTGAAAGCGTTAGACGTCGCGTTGCGATAATTTAGCCTGTCTGGCAGTTACATGCAGCTCATGTGGAAGGCCCAGTTTCAGGGAATAGTTCTCATGTGTATGTCCCACCGGGAAGCCAAAGCAGACCGGGTACTCGTAATCCTGTACAATGTTCCGGATGATCTCGTACTCGGTCTGGCCAAAAGGCGTATCCGTTTCTTTGCCATCGGTAAAAGACCCGATTACCAGTCCGGCGAGATCTTCCAGCCATCCTGCTCTTTTCAGGTTATACATCATACGGTCCACATTATAGCGGTACTCGCCGATATCTTCCAGGACCAGTATTTTCCCTTTTGTATCCGGTTGGGAATCTGTACCTGACAGATTGGCCAGGAGGGACAGGTTGCCGCCAATCAGCTTACCAGTACCTTTTCCGGTACGGTTCAGATCATTTGGCGCTGCAGTATAACGGTAGGAAGTACCTTTCAGGGCCAGCCGGAGGCTATCCACATATTCATTTTCAACGGTTTCCGGCCTGATACCACTGCACATCATGGAGTGGATGGTAGGAATGCCGTACTGGTGCTGAATATGGGTATGCAGGGCGGTAATATCACTGTACCCGCATATCCACTTGGGATGTTTACGGAATTGCTTGAAATCCAGTTCATCCAGTATACACACCATACCATAGCCACCGCGGCCAAAAATGATAGCTTTAATATCAGGGTCGTCCAGCATGTCCTGCAGCTCTTCCAGCCGCAGTTCATCCGGAGCGGAGAAATTATGGAAACTGGTGCCTACCGTAATGCCCAGGTGTACCTGGAAACCCCAGGAACTGATCACGCCAGCCGCATATTCTGCTGCCTGCAGATCCATTTTACTACTGCTACAGGTGATGCCTATCAGATCACCTTTTTTGAGGTATGGCGGAATTTTCATTGTTCTATGCTTTAATTACCTTTGCAGACCATTTGGGGTGTTATCCCAAACCCGACAGGGCTAAGTTGATAAATAGTTTTCGCTCTTCCAAAAGCAAAAACAGAATTTCCATTATTTAAGCATTCTTTAAGCGAACATGGCAAAATTTAACAGATATCTAATAACAGCGGCATTGCCTTATGCCAACGGACCGGTCCACATCGGTCACCTGGCTGGCTGTTATATTCCCGCCGATATATATGTGCGCTACCTGCGTGCTAAAAAGGCGGATGTAAAGTTCATAGGAGGAACTGACGAACACGGAGTACCTATCACCATCAAGGCGATGAAGGAAAACGTGACGCCGCAGGATATTGTGGATAAATATCATAAGATCATCTATGACAGCTTTACAGACATGGGTATCTCTTTCGATATTTTCTCCAGAACGACTAAACAGGTACACCACGAAACAGCGGCTGACTTCTTCAAGACGATGTATGATAAAGGGCTGTTTGAAGAAAGAGAAAGCGAGCAGTTCTTTGATGAAACTGCCAATGTGTTCCTGGCTGACCGTTACATCGTTGGTACCTGCCCTAAGTGCGGTAACCCGAATGCATACGGCGACCAGTGTGAAAGATGTGGTACTTCACTGAGCCCGGACGAACTGATCGAACCGCGCTCTACCCTCAGCAATGCCGTGCCTGTCAAGAAAAAGACAAAGCACTGGTATATGCCTTTACAGAACTATGAACCATTCCTGAAAGAATGGCTCCTGGAAGGTCACAAAGAGTGGAAAAACAACGTATACGGACAGTGTAAAAGCTGGATCGATGGCGGTCTGCAAAGCAGGGCGATGACCCGCGACAGCAGCTGGGGTATTAAAGTGCCGCTGCCTGATGCAGAAGGCAAGGTACTGTACGTATGGTTTGATGCACCGATCGGTTATATCTCCGCTACCAAAGAACTGACCGCCAACTGGGCAGATTACTGGTGTAAAGATGATACCAAACTGGTACACTTTATTGGTAAAGACAATATCGTGTTCCACTGTGTGATATTCCCGGCAATGCTGAAAGGTCACGGTGGATATGTGCTGCCTGAAAACGTACCGGCAAACGAGTTCCTGAATATCGAAAGTGAGAAGGTATCCACTTCCCGTAACTGGGCAGTATGGGTGCATGATTACGTAAAAGACTTCCCTGATCAGCAGGACGTACTGCGTTATGTACTGACCAGCATCGCGCCTGAAACCAAGGACAGTGACTTTACCTGGAAAGATTTCCAGCAACGTAACAACAGTGAGTTAACAGATATCTTCAGCAACTTTGTGCACCGTACCATGGTATTGATGCATAAACTCTGCGGCGGTAAAGTACCTCCATTCCATGCAGACCTGAAGGACGAGAAGGATGATGCGCTCTTTACAGCACTGAAGGCTTCTATACAGAAGATAGAAGATTCACTGGAAAACTTCCGTTTCCGGGAGGCACTGGCAGAAGTCATCGACATCTCCCGTTCCGGTAACAAATACCTCCAGGAAAGAGAACCATGGAAACTGGCAAGTGCGATGGCAAAAGACCCATCACTGACAGCAGACTATCAGAAACGCATTGACAACTGTCTGCATCTGTGTCTGCAGCTGACCGCTAACCTGGCGATCCTGGCTAATCCATTCCTGCCATTTACAGCGAAGAAGATCTGCCACATGCTGAAAGTAGTGGACCGTATGCTGGATTGGGAAAATGCAGGCAGCCTGAAACTGGTGAATGTAGGATATCCGCTGCGCGAGCCGGAGTATCTGTTCAGCAAAATTGACGATACGAAAATCCAGGAGCAGATCGATAAACTGAAAGCAGGTCTGGTTAAACCAGTAGCGGCTCCTGTTGAGAATAAAGTAAAAGAAATGAAACCTGAGATACAGTTCGACGATTTCGCAAAACTCGACCTGCGTGTTGGCACCATCCTGGAAGCAGAGAAAGTGCCAAAGGCGGACAAACTGCTGAAATTACTGGTGGATATCGGTACGGAGAAACGTACAGTAGTATCTGGTATCGCAGAGCATTTTGCACCGGAAGAAGTGGTAGGCAAACAGGTAACGCTCGTAGCCAACCTCGCACCGAGAAAAATGCGCGGTATCGAAAGTCAGGGAATGATCCTGATGGCTGAAAATGCAGCCGGCAAACTGGTATTCGTTAATCCGGATGCAGCAGTGGATGCAGGTAGTGAAGTGAGATAATACTTTTTCACAAATTATACCCAAAAGGGGATGTTCCGGAAGGAATATCCCCTTTTTTAGTCGATCAAGTCCACCTATACGCCGTGTATGAAGCATGTATAAAGTATGTATAGCGTATGTATGAAGCCCCTGTACGAGGTATGCCCGGTAGGTTATATTGCACATCCGTTAACCCTGTCACAATTCTCGCTGTCTCATGCTTAATTCCTGATTTTTTCCTTATATTCGTATTGATGTCATTGCACACAACATATCAGCATTCATCCGTCCAGCATGCGCCAGTACTGCGTGTGCCTGTTGTTGTGCATACCAATACCCCAATAGCAAGTAAGTCTTACTATTACACAACCTTTAAGGACTTCGATACTTTTTCCCCGGACTATTATTAATTCATTTTATTGTTCGGGGATCCCTCGGTTTTTCTATTGTATAGTTTGTTCCACTGCGCGATATACCACATCGGCAGGAATTTTTTTTAATTTAAAATTAGTAGTGTATGAAATCAGGAAAAGCAAAGACCAAAGAAAAGACCCCAGTAATTCTTTGTGAAGAAGATTATAACCTCCTGAAACAATTTGCAGGCACCAAAACAGATGATATCAGCGAAATGTCATTGGCATATGAACTGAATCGCGCCGTTGTTGTGGATAATGAAGCCCTGCCTGTAGGGACCATCCGTTTAAACTCGCTCGTAAGTGTGAAGGAAGTCAATTCAGGAAAAGTGACCGACTTCCGTATCGTAATGCCCATCGATGCAGATATCAAACAAAAGAAAATTTCTATACTGGCGCCGCTGGGTGCAGCTCTCATAGGTTTCCGTGAAGGAGATGAAGTAGAGTGGAAGATGCCGGCTGGCGTAAAGCGCTTTACTGTACTGAATGTACAGGCATAAAAACAGGAAGTCCGCCGGCGGCGGACTTTTTTATTTTAATTATTACTGTTGATCAGATTGACGATCACTTTTACCATCATCTCCTTTTCTTCCGGCTTCGATTCCGCGATCATCAGCGTAAACGCCACCAGCGCATTGTCCGCGATCCTTTTACTGCCATCCTTTCTGTAGAGAATGTTGTTCTTTTCCAGGAACCATACAAACAGAAATGCCGCAATCCGCTTATTCCCGTCAGAGAAAGAATGATTCTTGATCACAAAATATAAGAGATGAGCGGCTTTTTCCTCCACACCGGGATACAGATACTGGCCGCCAAAAGTCTGGCAGATCGCTGCCAGTGAACCCTGAAAAGAATCGTCCTTTTCATTACCGAACAGTGTGCTTCCACCGAAACGGTCCCTTAGTCCGTGAATGGCGAGCATAGCCGTTTCATAGGTGATCATGAACAGGTTCTCTGTTGTCGTGTTCTCTATTTCAAGTAACTGATGATCGTACTTATCCAGTACGTCCAGGGCATAGGTGTAATCGCTGAGTACACGCTGCAATTGTGCAGATTCATTGGCATCCATAGCATTACGCTGATTAAACTGATTCATGATACATGTTTCTGATGTGTACCTTCTACGGTACGTGATTGGCATTTTGGGGCCGAAAGCTGCAAAATTACGCGGAAATGGGGCAATTCTCCATTCTGACAACTCAAATCCGATCTTTAATAAGGCGATTATTATTCCCGATTGCGTAAACGATTTGCGTTATAACACGGTATTTTTGGCAGATTCTATCACCTTTTTGCGCGCAGGTCCGGATAAAAGGGCCATCAATTACAGTAAACATGAACTTTTCCAGGAAGCCAACCGTCAAGAAAAAACAATCCCGCAGTCTGTTTTATCGTATTTCAGCCTGGCTACACCTATGGCTGGGCCTGATCACAGGAATTGTGATGATCATTGTATGCGTGACAGCCTGCATCTGGGTATTCCATGACGAAATCACCCGCCTGCTGGAACCTGAAACTGTAATCGCCCGTCAGGATAAACCTGTTATCACTCCTTCACAGGTAAGAGAGAGCGGCGCACAAAAGTATCCAAAGCTGAAACCGGGTTATGTCACCTATCAACAGGGAAATGCTATTTACCTGAGCCTGGGAGAAGGTAGAAAAGGAAATACGGTTTTACGACTGGACCCATATAGTGGAGAAGTGATCAGCGTAAAAGAACATAAAGCAGGAGAGACAGATTTCTTCCGCTTTATCCTGAATGGTCACCGCTTCCTGTGGATGCCATATGAAATAGGCAGACCGATCGTCAATTACAGCACCCTGATATTCGTTATTATCCTGATCAGTGGTATGGTACTGTGGTGGCCGCAGAAATGGACAAAAAAAGCACGTGAGCAAAGCTTTAAAATAAAATGGGACGCCTCTTTCAAAAGGGTGAACTATGACCTGCATAATGTCCTGGGTTTCTATTCCCTGATCGTATTACTGGCGATCGCGCTGACCGGGATGGTGTATGGTATCAAGTGGTACAGCAATGGCTTGTACTGGGTTACTTCCGGCGGACAAACACTTGAAGAATTCAAAAGACCACAGTCCGATTCAACACAGCTGGGTAAAATGTATACACCTGAGCAGGCAATGGACCTGGCATGGGGAAAAGTACTGGCCAGACACCCGGATGCAGAAGGGTTCTACTATTCTTTTGCAGATACTTCCAAGCCAAAGTCGGCCATCAGTATCACGATCTATCCTACAGCAGGTAAGTTTTACAACAACAGAAGTTATGCGTTCGACCAGCATACACTAAAAGAACTGGCCGGTAATAAGGTATACGATATCAGTTTTGCAGAAGCCGGCTTCGGTTCAAAACTACGTAAAGCGAACTACGATATTCACGTGGGGTCCATACTCGGATTACCCGGTAAGATACTGGCTTTCTTTGGCGCGCTGATAGGGGCCAGTCTGCCGGTAACAGGTTTCCTGGTATGGTGGGGCAAGAAGAAGAAAACAAAGAAAAGCGTGGCTACGAAAAAAGCGCCGGTAGCAAGCACACCTCAGGCAGTTTAAATAAACACCTTGTCATAAGAAAGGGCCGTCCGCTGTATAGTGGACGGTCCTTCGTTTTTTTATGGCTTTTGTGGCAAGTCTCCCAAAAAATCATATATTCATTTGTCGATATTAACAATCAAGACTCACTACAATGCCTCAGCGCTTGTAGCATATAAAACGCGTTCTATGAAAAGACACATTAACAAGGTGGCTGTTTTAGGTTCAGGGGTAATGGGTTCAAGAATAGCAGCCCATTTCGCTGGCGTAGGAGTACAGGTTTTGTTACTGGATATTGCCCCCAAAGAGTTAACTGATGCAGAAAAAGCTAAAGGACTGTCACTTGACAGCAAAGCGGTAAAGAACCGCATCGTAAACGACGCATTGCAGTCTGCCCTGAAGGCAAACCCCTCCCCGGTGTACAATAAGGATGTGGTAAAGCTGATCCGTACTGGCAACTTTACGGACGATATGAAGGAGATTGCCAACTATGACTGGATCATTGAGGTCGTTGTTGAAAACCTCGACGTCAAAAAATCTGTTTTCACGGAAGTGGAAAAGTACCGTAAACCGGGTACACTTATTACTTCCAATACTTCAGGTATTCCGATCCACCTGATGGCGGAAGGCCGCAGCGATGATTTTAAGAAACATTTCTGTGGTACCCACTTCTTCAACCCTCCGCGCTATCTGCGCTTACTGGAAATTATTCCAACACCGCATACAGACCCGGAAATTGTGGATTTCCTGATGCATTACGGCGATCTCTATCTGGGTAAAACGACCGTGCTCTGTAAGGATACCCCCGCATTCATTGCCAACAGGGTAGGCGTGTATTCCATCATGGCGATCTTCCACATCATGCAGGAAATGCAGCTGAATATAGATGATATAGATGCACTGACCGGCCCGGTGATCGGCAGACCAAAATCTGCTACTTTCCGTACAGCCGATGTCGTAGGTATCGATACACTGGTGAGAGTGGCAAAAGGTGTGGCGGAGAATTGTCCGCAGGACGAAGCAAAGGATATCTTCGTGATACCTCCTTTCTTACAAAAAGTAGTGGAAAACAAATGGTTGGGCGATAAGACCGGCCAGGGTTTCTATAAAAAGACCAAAGGAGAAGGCGGCAAGGAAATACTGACGCTCAACCTGGAAACGATGGAATATGGTCCCCGTCAGAAGTCTAAATTCGCCAGCATCGAAGCGGCAAAACAGGTGGAAGACCTGAAGCAGCGGCTGCGTGGATTGTTTACTGCCGGCGACAAAGCAGGTCAGTTCTACCAGCAGTTCCATGCGTACCTGTTCTCTTATATTTCTCACCGTATCCCTGAGATCGCGGATGATATCTACAAAGTGGACGACGCCATGAAAGCTGGTTTCGGATGGGAGATCGGCGCCTTTGAATCATGGGATGTGCTGGGTGTGGAAAATGGCATTAAAGCCATCGAGGCGAAAGGATTAAGCGTAGCGCCATGGGTGAAGGAAATGCTGGAAAAAGGCGTAAAGAGCTTCTACAAAATAGAAGGTGGTAAGCGCTATTACTACGATGTAAAATCACATGTCTATAAACTGCTGCCTGGCGCAGATACCTTCGTGATCCTGGAAAACCTTTCAGGTAATGTGGTGTGGAAAAACAGTGCATGCACCTTGTATGATATCGGGGACGGTGTCGTAACGATCGACTGGAAAACTAAAATGAACACCATCGGCGGAGAAGTGCTGGAAGGTGTGAATAAAGCGATCGACAGAGCGGAAAAAGATTTCCGAGGATTGATCATCGGGAATGAAGGCGCTAACTTTTCGGCTGGCGCCAATGTGGGTATGATCTTCATGTATGCAGCAGAGCAGGAATATGACGAGCTGGATATGGCCGTACGTATGTTCCAGAAAACGACCATGCGTCTGCGTTATTCTTCTATTCCGGTGATCGTAGCGCCGCATGCGCTGACCCTGGGTGGAGGTTGTGAAATGTGCCTGCATGCCGATAAGGTACAGGCAGCAGCAGAGTCATATATCGGACTGGTGGAACTGGGCGTAGGCCTGATCCCTGGTGGTGGCGGCACCAAAGAAATGGCGCTGCGCGCCAGTGATGAGTTCAAAGAAGGCCGTATTGAAGAGGAACCGCTCAAAGATCGTTTTATGGCTATTGCCATGGCGAAAGTGAGCACCTCTGCACATGAGGCCTTTGACCTGGGCGTGCTGCGTAAAGGACACGATGAGATCACGTTGAACCAGAGCCGCCTGATCGCTGATGCAAAACGTAGCGTAATACAACTGGCAGATGAAGGGTATACCCGTCCGGTGGAAAGAAAGGATGTAAAAGTCCTGGGCCGTGCCGCACTGGGGATGCTGCTGACCGGTATTCACAGTATGCGCTTTGCCAATTACATATCAGAACACGATGCGAAAATAGCCGGTAAACTGGCATATGTGATGAGTGGGGGCGATCTCTCAGAAGCTTCGCTGGTGAGCGAACAATATTTGCTGGACCTGGAGCGGGAAGCATTCCTTAGCCTGACAGGCGAGCGTAAAACCCTGGAAAGATTACAAAGTGTGATCAAAACAGGCAAACCAATCAGAAATTAATCCACCTGATGTCAACTATTCTATCCCTTAACAACATTTCAAAGCGGTACGGCATCGTACAGGCGCTGGATGGAGTATCATTTGATATTCCGACAGGCAGCGTGTATGGTATACTCGGACCAAACGGCAGTGGTAAAACCACGATGCTGGGTATTGTGACCGATGTACTGAAAGCGGATGCCGGTTCTTTTACGCTGATGGGGCAGACACCTTCTGCCGCTCAGCGCAGGAAGATCGGAACGCTGTTGGAAACGCCTAATTTCTATCACTATCTGTCAGCGTATAAGAACCTGCAGATAGTCGCCAATATCAAACAGACAAGCGAACAGGATATTCCCCGGGTGCTGGAACTGGCCGGATTGGTGGCCAGACAGCATTCGGCCTTTAAGACCTATTCCCTCGGTATGAAACAACGCCTGGCTATTGCTGCTGCGATGCTGGGCGATCCGGAGGTGCTGATACTGGACGAACCTGCCAATGGGCTGGACCCGGTAGGGATTGCCGAGGTGAGGAATCTGATCAAAAAGCTGGCGCAATCAGGTAAGACCATTATTATGGCCAGCCACCTGCTGGATGAGGTGGAAAAAGTTTGTACACATGTAGCGATCCTGCGGAAAGGAAAGTTGCTGGGCTCGGGACCGGTGAATGCCGTGCTGTCCAGGGATAATTTTATCGAGATCGGCGGTCCTGATAACCAGGCGCTGACACAGCTCATAAAACAGCATCCTGCCTTTGTACAGGTATTGCCTGGACAGGATGGTATTTTGCAGGTCACTTTCCGGGAAACGATCGATCCGGCAAGTCTGAACAGCTGGTGCGCACAACAGGGCGTCTGGCTGAATCATCTCCAGATGAGCAGAAAGAGCCTGGAAACGGCATTCCTGGAATTAACCAACAACTAATCCTCTTTGTACTGAAGCTTATGCTGCAAATCATTAAAATAGAATGGCTTAAGGTAAAGAATTACCGCACCTTCTGGGTGTTTATCGGCCTGGGACTGCTGGCGATGCTGGCCCCGAATTTTATTATCCACGACATATTTGTCAAAAATATACCCAAAGAAGCCCAGCAACTGCTGGGACAGTCTATGTATGACTTTCCGCTGGTATGGCAGACGGTCGCCAGCGTGAACTCTTATACCTCCGGTATTTTCAGTCTGCTGGTCATTACCCTGGTCAGCAATGAGTTCAATTACAAGACCCACCGGCAGAATGTGATTGACGGATGGGAACGGAGGGACTTTGTGCTCTCCAAACTGTTTTGGGTGGTTACACTGGCATTGCTGGCACTCCTGACTTCCCTGATCGCCGTGTTTATTTTCGGCGGTGTTTATGGTAAAGCGCCTTTTAGTATGGAAGGCTCCCGCTTTCTGGGCTATTACTTTTTGCAGGTATTGGTGTCATTAAGTCTTGCTTTGCTGGTAGGGATGCTGATAAAACGTACCGGACTGGCGATCATTCTGTTCCTGGGATATATCATGTTTATTGAGCAGATACTCGTTTCCATTGTAAAGCGCTTTTTCGGCAATGTTGGGGGATTATTCCCGCTACAGGCCGGAGATGAATTGCTTCCATTCCCCATCGTGGAGAAACTGGTGAAATTCTCTGGTCCCTATGACAGCATAGTCTACCTGACAGCGCTGGTCGCCTATATCGCACTTTTCATCTGGCTGGTATTCCGCCGGATGCTACGCACTGATCTATAATATAGCATGTTAATTATATGTTATTTGTAAAAGTATATTGGGAAGGGGCGTAATCTTTCCCATATCTTTTACGTTGATAAGCTGTTATGCACATTATTACATGATCGTGCGCTATGGACTATCAGGTAAGTGTATTAAATTTGTTCCGAAAAGAAAACTCAAAAGCACGTGAAGGGTAAAGCGCAGGAAAAGATCATTCTGGTAACAAACGATGATGGTGTAACCGCTCCGGGCATCCGGGCATTGATTGAGGCGGTAAGTCCGTTGGGAAGAGTTGTGGTGGTGGCGCCGGATAGTCCGCAGTCAGGAAAGGGACACGCTATTACGATCGGTGTGCCGCTCCGTCTGGACCAGGTAGATATATTCGACGGCATAGAAGCATGGCAATGTTCCGGTACACCGGTGGATTGTGTGAAGCTGGCCCGTGACAAGATCCTGCACCGTTTGCCGGATATCTGTGTAAGCGGTATCAATCATGGTGCGAACCATTCCATTAACGTGATCTATTCCGGTACCATGTCAGCGGCAATGGAAGCGGCGATCGAGGGAGTACCTTCTGTAGGGTTCTCTTATCTGGATTACAGTTTTGATGCAGACTTCTCTTTATGTAAGGAAGTGGCCCATTCAGTGGCGAAGCAGATGCTGGAAACGGAACTGCCGGAGGGTACCCTGTTCAATGTGAATATCCCTGTTGTTAAAAAAGAAGACTATAAAGGATTGAAGATATGTCGTCAGGCAGATGCGAAATGGGTAGAAGCCTTTGATGAGCGCCGTGATCCACGTGGTAAGAAATACTACTGGCTCACCGGTGAGTTCACCAACCGCGATAATGGAGAAGATACTGACGTATATGCCCTCGCTAATAACTATGCTTCCCTTGTCCCTGTGCAGTTCGATCTGACTGACTATAAGATGAAAAAGAAGCTGGAAAACGACTGGAAACTCTGATGTGTATAATGCACATGATCAAAACCTACTATGTTAAAACGAGATAATCTCCCATTAGGCATTGTGCTGGGTATATTTACACCCGTACTGGCCTTCCTCCTGTACTACCTGTTGGTATTCATGCCGAAGCATGATGTATCCCTGTCTGAATTTATGAAGCTTGTTCTTGAAAACCGTCAGACCTTACCAAAACTGATCAGTGTTTGCCTGTTGCTGAATGGAGTGATATTTTATTTGTATACCAGGGTCAGGAAAGACATTACTGCAAAAGGTATCTTCCTGGTGACGATGCTGTATGCGATTACGATCCTGTTACTGAAAATATTACACGGGTAATTACAGCAGGTTGTTTATATTTTTTAAAGCTGTTTCCAGATGATGGAAGCGGCTTTTCTATTTTAAGAAATAAGGAATTCAAAATTGTTGTCAGACATAAGATGCCGGTCTGTCTTTAATAAGGTCCTTTGATCGCTTTATCTGTTAAAACTGAATATTCGTGGAAGACGGCTATTCAGGGACAATTCCTAATTCGTAATTCCTAATTCCTAATTTATATTTGTCCTATGAAGTACTACATCATCGCCGGAGAAGCATCCGGTGATCTCCATGGAAGCAATCTGATCAAAGAATTGAAACAACAGGACACTGCAGCGGATATCCGTTGCTGGGGAGGCGATATGATGCAACAAGCGGGAGGAACGCTTGTGAAGCATTATAAGGACCTGGCTTTTATGGGGTTCATTGAAGTGGTGATGAACATCCGTACTGTACTACGGAATATGGAGTTCTGCAAAAAGGACATTCAGCAATACCAGCCGGATGTACTGGTACTGATCGACTATGCAGGGTTCAACCTGCGTATTGCAGAATGGGCGAAACCATTGGGATATAAGATCGTGTTTTATATCTCTCCGCAGGTCTGGGCCTGGAAGGAGAGTCGCGTGAAAAAGATAAAACAGAGTGTGGATAAGATGCTCTGCATCCTGCCATTTGAACAGGATTTCTATAAAAAATGGGATTATGAGGTGGAATATGTAGGGCACCCGCTGATACAGGTGATCAGGGAGGCGAAGGAAAAGCCGGCTGATGCACCTTTGTCAGACAAGCCTGTGATTGCCATACTGCCTGGTAGCCGTAAGCAGGAGGTAAGCGTGAAGCTGCCGATCATGCTGACCATGGCTAAACATTTCCCGGACCATCAGTTTATTGTCGCACAGGCGCCCAGCCTGGACGATGCGTTTATACAGGGACTGATCGGTGCTCATCCGAATGTCTCTACTGTGAAAGGACAAACCTATCCCTTATTGCGTCAGGCAGAAGCTGCCCTGGTGACTTCCGGTACAGCTACATTGGAGACGGCCTTGTTTGGCGTGCCTGAAGTAGTGTGTTACAAGGGGAGCGCTATTTCCTACTTCTTTGCGAAGCGACTGATCAAGGTAAAATATATTGCACTGGTGAACCTCGTGATGGACAAACCTGTTGTAAAAGAATTGATCCAGCATGATCTGACAGAGGAGAACCTACTGACAGAACTGACCTTGTTGCTGAAGGACAAAGCGGTGCGCGATCGTATTAAGGCAGATTACACCGCATTATGGACAAAACTGGGAGAAAAAGATGCAAGTCGCCGGGCAGCAGCAGTAAGTTATGCCGAGGCGAAGAAATAAGTCATAGACAGCACGAAACAGGCTATACCAGACCCGCTCAATGATGACGGGTAAACAGCTTTACCAGCATTATTATCAATGCGATCAGAAATACAATGATGGAAATACGGTTCATGCCGTGCATCATAGAGACATAGCGGCCCTGAGGCGCCGAAGGGTCTTTTTTGCCTATGTACAGGTAATGCAGTATTTGTTGCCAGATGCTTTTCATAATACAAAGATAGTTTATATACACCTACAATAACCAACAGCGTGGACTATGAAGAATAAGTTACATTACACACTCCTCTTATGCCTGTGTATGCTGGCGCTAACGGCGCATGCACAGACAACAACGCTCTCGCTCAATGGAGAATGGGAGTTCGCAGATGCAGATGATAATAACTGGCGAAAAGCGATCGTATCGGGTACGGTGCACACCGATCTGCTGGCACATCACCTGATACCTGATCCATTTGTGGGCATGAACGAAAAAGCCGTACAATGGGTGGATAAAAAGGACTGGGTCTATCGTAAAAATTTTGAAGTAGCTGCCGCATTGTTAGCACATGATGTGATCGACCTGCAATTGCCGGAGCTGGATACCTATGCAGATGTATATCTCAATGATCACCTGGTATTGCAGAGCCACAACATGTTTGTCGGCCACAATATAAATGTGAAACAATGGCTGCATAACGGACAAAATCAGCTGCGCGTTTTCTTTCATAGCCCTGTTCGTTATGATATGGAACGTTTCCTGAAAGACAGACTGATATATCCGGCAGGAAATGATGCGAGTGATATTCCCTTAAGTATTTATGCACGTAAGGCGCCTTATCATTATGGATGGGATTGGGGGCCAAGACTGGTCACTTCCGGTATCAGCGGAGGAGCGTCGCTGATAGCCTGGAACAAAACAAGCATCAGCGATGTGTGGTTGCAACAGCAAAATCTGACAGATAAGACAGCTACCGTACGGGCAGCGCTCACGCTGGAAACAGTACAGGCAGGAAAATATACCCTGCGGATAGAAAGTCCTGATAAACTGTTTACAACTGTTGCAGTTGAAAAAGCATTGAGCGCAGGTGAGCAGACACTGGAACTGCCGTTCAACATTCAGCGCCCGAAACGCTGGTGGCCGAACGGATTGGGCGACCCCTTCCTGTATAAAGTGAAAGTAAGTATACTGGATGGCAAACAGCTGATCGCTGCACGTATGCTGAACATCGGACTACGGACCGTAGAAGTGATCAATGCACCGGATAGTCTGGGGGAGAGTTTTTATGTGAAGGTGAACGGACAGCCGGTATTTATGAAAGGCGCCAATTATATTCCACAGGATAACTTCCGGCCAAGAGTAACAGACGAGCGGTATCAGCAGCTGTTTAAGGATATGAAGGAGTCGCATTTCAATATGGTGCGCGTATGGGGTGGCGGCGCTTATGAGAAGGACCTGTTTTATGAGCTGGCAGATCAGGAGGGAATACTGGTATGGCAGGACTTTATGTTTGCCTGTACGGTATATCCATCAGATACAGTATTCCTGGCGAACGTAAAAGAAGAACTACGTTACAATATCACCCGTCTGCGCAATCATGCGTCACTCGCATTGTGGTGTGGCAATAACGAGGTGGCTGTAGCTATTAAGAACTGGGGCTGGCAGAGTGGGTATGGTTATACCGAAGCACAATGGAAGACTCTGCAGCAGGGATACGATGTATTGTTTAAATCATTGTTGCCGGAGCAGGTAAAAACGTTCGACCCGGGCAGGTTTTATTTTCATTCATCGCCGATCAGTAACTGGGGGAGCAAGCAGGATTTCACCAAAGGGGATAATCACTATTGGGGCATATGGCATGGTATGGAATGGTTTGAAGCCTTCAATACACATGTGCCACGTTTCATGAGTGAGTACGGGTTCCAGTCATTCCCTGATATGCATACCATCCGTCGTTTTGCCGGTAAAAATGACCAGGATATTTATTCTCCGGTGATGTTGTCGCATCAGAAAAGTACCAACAGAGGGAATGCGGCTATTAACACTTACCTGCAACACTACTATAAAACACCAAAGGATTTTGCGTCGCTGATATATGTAAATCAGGTGTTACAGGCAGAGGGCATGCGGATCGCGATAGAAGCACATCGTCGTGCGATGCCGTACTGTATGGGTACACTATACTGGCAATTGAATGATTGCTGGCCGGGCCCATCCTGGTCTGGAATTGATTACTATGGAAGATGGAAAGCCCTGCAATATTTTGTGAAGAAAGCATTTGCACCCGTGATCATTTCTCATGTGGAGGCACAAGATAAATTGCAGACATGGGTAGTGTCAGATGTGCCACAGGAACAGCCATTGACGCTGGAGATGCAGTTGATGGATATGGACGGAAAAGTACTATGGGAGAAATCAATAACTGATATTCAGCCGAAAGCGGCAAAGAGTCAGTTGCTGTATGAAGTACCTGTCAGCGAATTACTGAAGGGCTTTGATGCGCAAAAGGTAATATTCTATTCGAAAGTGGTAAAGAAAGATGAGTTATTAACCCGGAATGTGTATTACTTTGCCAAAGCCAGCACCATGGAATTGCCGGATCCCGGTATTCAGACGAGCGTTACGACAGGTGCTGATGGAAATATAGCCGTGAAGATCACAGCCGGAAAACTGGCGAGAAACGTTTACCTGCTGCTGGAGAACGATCCGAAATCACAATTCAGTGATAACTATTTTGACCTGCTGCCAGGAGAAACAGCGACCGTGCGTATAAACAGTGAACTGACCTTACAACAGGTAAAAGAACAGCTGAAAGTTATAAGTCTCAGAGATACATTTAAAAATTAATCATGCGAAAACTTTTTGTATTATTTAGCAGTGCATTACTGGCGTTTTCCACGGCCAATGCGCAGGACCATGGCCTTGGTCAACCCTATATCCCTGAAACGGATAAAGCCGTATTGCAGAAACTGGATGAGTGGCAGGACTGGAAATTTGGTATGATCATCCATTGGGGGGCTTATTCCCAGTGGGGTGTGGTAGAATCCTGGAGTATCTGTCCGGAAGATGAAGGATGGACACAACGTAATCCCTATGGCATTCCTTACTATGATTATGTAAAGAAATACGAAGCCCTGTCTACCACTTTCAATCCGACCAAATTTGACCCTTCCAAGTGGGCGAAAGCGGCAAAAGGCGCAGGTATGGAGTATGTGGTATTCACGACCAAACACCACGACGGTTTCTGTATGTGGGATACTAAACAGACCGACTACAGCATTGCTGGACCGAACAGTGCTTTCCGTAACGATCCGAGAAAGAACGTTGCGAAAGAAGTGTTCAGCGCATTCCAGAAAGAAGGTATTCACACTGGTGCTTATTTCTCCAAACCTGACTGGCACAGTGAGTACTACTGGTGGTCTTATTTCCCGCCGAAAGACAGACACGTGAACTATGATGTGAACAAGTACAAGGACCGCTGGAATAATTTCAGGGAATTCACCTACAAACAGATCGAGGAACTGATGACCACTATGGGCAAGATCGAGATCCTCTGGCTGGATGGCGGCTGGGTACGTGCACGTAAACAGGATAATAAAAAGGAGAACGACATTACAGCTGCAGAAATCGATACCAGACCAAGCAAGCAGAATGAAGATATTGATATGGCAGGCATCACTAAAATGGCGCGTAGCCATCAGCCGGGTCTGATCGTAGTGGACCGTGCGGTACATGGTCCGTTCGAGAACTACCGTACACCTGAGCAGCAGATACCTGATAAACCACTGTCTTATCCATGGGAAACCTGTATGACCATGGCGAATTCCTGGTCATATGTGCCAGACGATAAATACAAGTCCGTGAACAAGCTCATTCACAACCTGGTGGATATCGTTGCGAAAGGTGGTAACTACCTGCTGAACGTTGGTCCTGGTCCTGATGGTCAGTTGCACGAAGAGGCTTACACCACGATGACCGCTATCGGTGAGTGGATGAAGATAAATGGCGATGCGATCTACGGCACACGTTCTGTGGCACCTTACAAAGATGGTAAGGTATGTTTCACCCGTAAGAAGAATGGTAATGTATACGCGATCTACATGCTGGAAGAAGGCGAAAAGCTGCCTGCACAGGTAGCCTTTAACGGTCTGAAACCAGCGAAAGGTGCGAAAGTGACGGTATTGGGCGCAAAGGAGAAAATCTCCTGGAAAGCTACCGCTACCGGTACTCAGCTGACTATCCCTGCAGCAGTGCAGCAGAAAGCATGGCAACATGCAGTAGCGATACAGATCTCTGCCGTAGAGTAATAAAGATAAAAAGATACATGTGCACAAACAGCTGGAAAAGCTGTTAACAAAAAAAAAGGCTGCCTTTGAACAGGCAGCCTTTTTTTTTGTTGTCTTATGAAAGTATGTAATCTATGATAACCCAATCCGTTCAATTTCATGTTGATCCCAATTGTATCGAAATAAGAAAAGTTTGACACGATAACTAATTATTAACTAAAATGAGCAGTTTATTCAGCAATATTGTAGCAGAGTCATGGGAATGACATTGTGTGTTAACAACTATTGAACCGGATATAAAATTTAACGCATGGTTAGTAATGTACAAATTCTCCTTGCCGAAGATGACTATCAGTATGGTAGCATCATTAAGAAGCAGCTGGAAGCAGCAGGGTACGCGGTCGTGCATTGTTTTGACGGCGAGGTAGCCCTGAAGAAGTTTCAAAGGGACGATTTTGATCTTTGCATACTGGACGTACTGATGCCGAAGAAAGACGGCTTTACACTGGCGCAGGATATCCGGAAGAAAAACGGTATGATACCGATCCTGTTCATTTCCTCCAAAGCGACGGACGAGGACAGACTGCATGGTTTCCGGATAGGTGGGGACGATTTTCTGGTAAAACCGTTCAGCATGCGCGAGCTGATCATGCGTATCAGGGTTTTCCTGAGAAGGACGCTGCCCAAGGATGTACCAGGTGATGGTATCTATAAACTGGGCGATGACGTCAGGTTCAATTATGAAGAGAAGGAACTTACACGTGCAGGGGGCGAACCTTTTGCAACGCTTACGAAGAAAGAAGCAAAGGTATTACGCTACCTGGTGGAAAACAGCAATAAACTGGTAAAGAGGGATGAGATCCTGCTGAAAGTATGGGGGAACAGTAGTTTCTTTTCCAGCAGAAGCATGGACGTATTCCTGACACGTTTACGAAAACATTTTAAAGAGGAACCGGGTATTGCGCTGGAGACGCTGCATAATGTGGGCGTCCGGCTGAATATTCCCGAATGTACAGATAAGGACAGCGAATCTACTTCTACAGACAACGAAGGGTGATACTGACTTAATCAAACCCCACAATCACCAAGACAATGACTTACGGCAGACATGACCAGCCACGCCAGCAGCGCCAGGGCAATGGTGGTCGCCCGGGGAGTGAAGACCGTGCTCACCATGCACAAAGACACAACGGCAACCAATTTCGCAGGCCCCGTCCGAACAATGGACCCCGTTTCCCTCCAAGGCCCAAACTACCCAGAGCAGAAAGTAAGATTTACTTTATTGCCCTGCTGCCCAATGCAGAAGTCGGAAGAGAGATCATCCGCCTGAAGCAGGAATTCGCAGAAAAGTATGACGCCCGGAAGGCTTTACGGGTATTGCCGCATATCACCTTACAGGTGCCTTTCACCGCCGACCCGGAGCTGGAGAAGACATTGTGCCCTGCTCTGAGCGCTTTCGCGGCCTCTATCCAGCCTTTTGAGATCAAACTGCATGGCTTTGGCGGCGTGGCCCAGACAAAGCGGAAGGTGTTGTATATCAATGTGGAGAAGAATGAAGGGATCTCTCACCTGCATCATGAGATGGTCGAATTCCTGCGTAAAGAGTTCGGTTTCAGTCATATGCTGGCCCGTTACGGCTTCAATCCGCATATCTCCCTGGCATTCCGCGACCTTTCTGATACAGAACTGGAACAGGCCATGGAAGAATACCGGCTTCGTCCGTTCGATGCGGTTTTTCCGGTACGTAACCTTTATCTGCTCAGGCATACGGGTACCTCCTGGGAAGTGTTGCAGAAATGCAGGCTGGGAGGCGAATGATTAGCACGTTCCTACCATGTTATCCTATGCAATAAAATTGTAACTTTATAGCTGATGGAAACAGTGGTAGTAAAACAATATAATCTGGACGAGGAACAGGAAAAGAAAGAGATCGTTCGTCATTACCGCGCTTTACTGAAGTCGCTCAAACCCCGTTTAAAGAAAGGAGACCGCGAACTGGTGCGTACTGCCTTTGAAATGGCGGCTGATGCACACAAGGAAATGCGCCGGAAATCCGGTGAGCCATACATCTTACATCCCCTCGCTGTAGCGCAGATCTGCGTTGAAGAGATTGGTTTGGGTGTACGTTCCGCTATTTGTGCATTGCTGCATGATACCGTGGAAGACACTGAAGTCACGCTCGAAGACGTAGAAAGAGCGTTCGGGCCTGAAATAGCCCATATCGTGGACGGTCTGACGAAAATATCGACCGTTATAGACTCAAACACGAGCACCGCCCAGGCGGAAAACTTCAAGAAAATACTGCTCACACTGGCGGATGACCCCAGGGTGATACTGATAAAACTGGCGGACAGGATGCATAATATGCGTACCCTGGATAGCATGAGCCGTGAAAAGCAGCTCAAGATAGCCTCGGAGACCGTATTTATCTATGCACCCCTGGCACACCGTCTTGGTCTGTACAACATCAAATCGGAGATGGAAGACCTCTCCATGAAGTACACCGAGCAGCAGACCTACCGGGAAATCGCCAAAAAGCTGAAGGAAACCAAGCGTGATCGTACCCGTTATATCAACGAGTTTATCAAACCTATCAAGGAAGTATTGCAGGAGGAAGGGCTGAGCTTTGAGATCTTCGGCCGTCCGAAATCCATACACTCCATCTGGAATAAGATCAAAAAGAAGGGCGTCACCTTTGAAGAAGTGTACGACCTCTTTGCGATCCGTATTATCATGGACTCCCCCCTGGAGAAGGAAAAGTCTGATTGCTGGAAGGTATATTCCATCATTACGGACTTTTATCACCCCAGCCCTGAGCGTACGCGCGACTGGCTGAGTAATCCTAAATCCAACGGTTATGAGGCCCTGCACGTGACCGTAATGGGCCCACAGGGTAAATGGGTGGAAGTACAGATACGTACCAAGCGTATGAACGACTACGCAGAGAAAGGTCTGGCCGCCCACTGGCGTTATAAGGAGGGCAGTGCCCAGAGCGCCAGCACAGAGTCTAAATTTGATCAGTGGTTCACCCAGATCAGGGAAATACTGAACAACCCGGATTCCAATACCCTGGACTTCCTGGCTGACTTTAAGAGCAACCTCTTTACAGAAGAGATCTATGTATATACACCGAAAGGTGACCTGAAGATACTGCCGGTTAATTCTACCGCCCTGGATTTCGCCTATTCGATCCACAGTGCGGTAGGTAACAAATGTATCGGGGCAAAAGTGAACTACAAACTGGTGCCTATCAGCCATAAGCTGCGCAGCGGGGACCAGGTGGAGATCATTACTTCTAATAAGCAGAAGCCTACAGAGGACTGGCTGAACTACGCACTGACCGCCAAGGCCAAATCCAAGATCAAGGACGCCCTGAAGGAGGAAAAGCGTAAAGTGGCCATGGATGGTAAGGATGTGCTGGAGCGTAAGCTCGACCACATGAAGATCGCCAACAGTCAGCATAATATCAATGAGCTGGTGCAGTTTTATAAGCAGCCTTCACCGCTGGACCTCTATTACCAGATCGCTGTCAAGAACATCGACCTGAAAGAGCTGAAGCAGTTCAATGTACTGGGTGATAAACTGGAAGCGCCTAAACCGGCGCCGGTAAAACAGCCGGAACATATCTCCGAAGACCACCTGAAACATATGATCCCCGCCAAGAAAGACGCGGAACTGATCATTTTCGGGGAAAGCTCAGATAAGATCGCTTATAAGCTGGCGAACTGTTGCCGTCCTATCCCGGGCGATGACGTTTTTGGTTTCATTACCGCCAGTGAAGGGCTGAAAATACACCGTACCAACTGTCCGAACGCCGCCCAGCTGCTGGCCAACTATGGCCACAGGGTGGTAAAGACCAAGTGGGTGAAGAACAGGGAGATTTCCTTCCTGACCGGTCTCAGGATCGTCGGAATGGACGATGTGGGAGTTATCCACAAGATCACCAACGTTATTTCCGGTGAACTGCGGGTAAATATTGCCGGTCTGACCATCGAATCCCGTGAGGGGCTCTTCGAAGGCCTTATCAAAGTGTTCGTACACGATAAGGAGGAACTGGATGAACTGTTCGAAAAACTGAAGAAACTGGATGGTATTCAGTCAGTAAGCCGTCTGGAGGACGAGTGATACCAATCAGGAATCAGGAATTAACAATCAAGAATTAATATTTACGAACTTCAATATAAAGAACTGTCGGACTATTGTGCCGGCAGTTCTTTTTTTGTATATTCATGACTGGAATTCAGTAATAATGTCCCTTTAAGCCAGCTAATTCTGAATTCCTAATTCTGAATTCCTAATTCTTTCTTAGTTTTGCTCTTCGTTTTCAAAAATCAATATCAACTCTTATGGTAGATGTTTTGCTGGGCCTACAGTGGGGCGATGAAGGCAAAGGAAAGATTGTGGATTATTTCGCAGGTAAATACGATGTCATAGCCCGCTTTCAGGGTGGACCCAACGCAGGGCATACTTTATATGTGGATGGCCAGAAGGTAGTATTACATACCATTCCTTCAGGTGTGTTCCATAAAAATACCATTAACCTGATCGGTAATGGCGTGGTACTGGACCCTGTAACTTTTAAAAAGGAATGTGATAAGATCACTGCCCTTGGTGTAGATCTGAAGAAAAACCTTTTTATCGCGGAAAGAACACATATCATCGTTCCTTCTCACCGTGCACTTGACAAGGCTTCAGAACTGTCTAAAGGCGCTGAAAAGATCGGTTCTACCCTGAAAGGTATCGGACCTGCATATATGGATAAAACAGGCCGTAATGGTCTGAGAGTAGGTGATGTGCTGCGTAGCGATTTCAATGAGCGTTATGCTAAACTGAAAGAGAAACATCAGCACCTGCTGGCAGGTTACGATTTCTCTGCAGAGATGAAAGCTGAAATTGCGAACGACATCGCTGAATGGGAAGCTGAGTTCTTTGATGCAGTAGCTTACCTGAAGCAGATGAACATCGTAAATGGAGAGTACTTCATCAACGAAAAACTGCAGGCTGGTAAGAAAATCCTGGCGGAAGGCGCACAAGGTAGCATGCTGGACGTGGATTTCGGTACTTATCCGTTCGTTACTTCTTCCAGTACTATCTCTGCCGGCGTATGTTCCGGTCTGGGCGTAGCTCCAAAATGGATCAAAGAAGTGATCGGTGTGACCAAAGCTTATTGTACCCGCGTAGGTAGCGGACCATTCCCTACTGAACTGCACGATGCTACCGGTGAAAAACTGCGCGCAGAAGGTAATGAGTTTGGTGCAACTACCGGCCGTCCACGTCGTTGTGGCTGGATCGACCTGGTGGCCCTGAATTATACCTGTATGCTGAGTGGTGTTACACAACTGGTAATGACAAAGAGCGACGTACTCGACGCTTTCGATGAAGTATATGCATGTACTGCATATGAGATCGATGGTCAGCAGACGAAAGCAATGCCTTATCAGCTGAACGAAACAGAAGTTAAACCCGTTTGGGAACAACATAAAGGCTGGAGCGATGAAACAGCAGCCAAAAGCAAGCATTTCAATGAATTGCCTGCCGAGATGAAATTATTCGTAAAAGCAGTAGAAAATTACCTGCAGGTACCAGTTAAATTTGTATCAAATGGACCAGGTCGTGATCAGATCCTGGAGCAGGAAAATGCTTAAAAAATTACGGAAAAAAATCGGCAAAAAAAATTTGGCTAATACAAAAAACTGTTAAAACTTTACGCAAAAGAAATACGCTAAAGACTTAAGTGAACCTATTATGAAATCAAAATCTGATAACGAAAAAGAGACCAAAAAGACTAGTTCTCCAAAGACTACGAAAGCAGCGCCTAAAGCTGCCAGTAAGCCTAAGAAGGAAGAGGAGGACGATGATGAAGATCTGGATGAGGAGGAAACTCCCCGTAAGTCTGCTGCTTCTAAAAAATCAGATAAGTCGGCTTCAAAGTCCAAGAAGAAAGGTGATGATGATGAGGAGGATGATGTAGAAGAGGATGAGGATCTGGATCTGGATGATGATGATGATAATTGGGGAAAAGGCGATGACGAGGACTATGACCCTGACTTCGAAGAATTCGATATGCCTAAACCTAAGAGCAAACGTGGTCGTCCTGGCAAGAAAAGCGCTGACGATGATGATGATCTGGGCATCGACGATGAATTCAAAGATATGGGTCTGTTCAACGACAGAGGTGGCTTTGACGATGACGACGACGATTTCTAAGCATTAAAAGCAAGCATTATCAGGATATTTTACGGTTTCCCGGTTAATGATCCAAACTTATTTAAACAGCAAATGTTGAATTGGAGCAACCAGTTCAACATTTGCTGTTTTTTGGATAATAACAACTACGCTTCCAACTATCACCAAAACGAAGCTATGCTGGCCGCAGATGCGCTGGATACGCTTTCCTGCCCCGCCGGTAACGCCTTTGACTCCCTGCAGCAATATCATCAGACTCACCAGGACTGGCTCTTTGGCCACCTTGCCTACGATCTCAAAAATGAGACCTTCCCGGGCTTAGTTTCCCATAATAAAGACGGTGTAGACTTCCCTGACCTGTTCTTCTTCCGGCCGCGTATTATCATGCTTTTAAGCGGTCATGAAGTACGTATAGGGGGATGGGATATGGACGAAAACGCAGCCAGGGATATTTATGCACAATGCACTGCGACGCCAGTACATGTTACACAACATACAACCGGAGGTACTGTACAGGCACACCTGGATAAACAACAATACCTGGACGCTGTAAAAGGGCTCCAGCAACATATCCATCGTGGAGATTGCTATGAAGTGAACTTCTGTCGGGAAAACTTTATTACCGATATCACCGTTGATCCGCTCTCACTGTTTGAGAAACTGAATAATGTCTCGCCTTCGCCTTTCGCTGCTTATTATCGCACCAATGATCTGTACATGGCCTGTTCAAGTCCGGAACGTTTCATGCAGAAACATGGGCAGGAAGTGATCTCCCAGCCTATTAAAGGAACGATCAGACGCGCAGATGATCCTGTAGTGGATGAGGAGCGTCGCAAAGAATTACAGCAGAACAGTAAGGAAAGGGCAGAAAATGTAATGGTCGTAGACTTGGTGCGTAATGATCTTGCTCATACGGCTCAACGTGGTAGTGTCGAAGTGACAGAATTGTTCGGTATCTATTCCTTTGCACAGGTACATCACATGATCTCTACGGTCAGGGCTATACCCGAAACCGGTCTGCCTTTCACAGAAGTGATCCGTCAGGCCTTTCCGATGGGGTCTATGACAGGGGCGCCTAAACTGAGCGTATTGCAACTGATAGAGCAGTATGAAAAATCCCGCAGGGGACTGTTCTCCGGAGCGCTGGGTTATATTACGCCGGAAGGTGACTTTGATTTCAATGTAGTGATCCGCAGCATATTGTACAATGCCAGCCGCCGGTACCTGTCCTTTACGACCGGGTCCGCGATCACCTACTATGCTGATCCTGTAAAAGAATGGGAAGAGTGTCTGCTGAAGGCAGAAGCCATGAAAAAAATCCTTGAGGGTTAACACCTACTCCTCCTGCTAACTTTCTTTCTCCTGGAATATCTTTTCCATCGCACTGCGGATATCCGGATAAGAGAATACGAAGCCTGTATCCTGTATCCTCGCAGATGACAGGCGACAGCTTTTCAGTACTTCCACGCTCATCTCGCCCAAGGCCAGTTTAAGGGCAAATGTGGGTACATGTACCGAAATAAAGCTCTTACCTTTTGCCTCCTGCGCCATGGTCATCACCAGTTCCTTATTCTGTACAGGATGAGGGGCGGCAGCGTTATAAATACCTTCCAGTTCATGATTGACAATAGCGCTGAGATACAGGCGTGCCAGGTCGTGTATATGGATCCAGCTGATATATTGCTCCCCGTTACCAAGGATAGTGGCAAAGCCGAATTGTAAGGGTTTGTAGAATTCTTTCAGGGCGCCGCCGGCAAGGCTAAGGGCAATCCCTGTACGGAAGATGACCACCTTTTTACCCAGTTCCCGCATTTTAAGGATAGCGTTCTCCCAGGCGATACAGGTAGTACCCAGAAAATCACTGGCAGGAGGGTCTTTTTCAGTAAAGGCCGTTCCGCCTTTATCTTCTCCGTAATAACCGGAGCCTGAAGCGCTGATCACCTTTTTCACCTTATTTGGATACTTCTCCAGCGCCTTGTATAACAGTGCCGCACTCTGCGTACGGCTGTTGACGATCTCTTTTTTACGGGCAGCCGTCCAGCGTTTATCGCCTACATTGGCGCCGGCCAGGTGTACGATATAATCAGCCTGTTGAATAGCTGTTTCATCAATAGTCTGTCTTGCCAGGTCCCATTGGGCATAACTGACAAGTTCATTATCACTGTCCTGCCCCGCGTGGCGGCTCAGAATTATGACCTTATAACCTACCTCTGTAAGCAATTTAGTAAGTGCCCGGCCCACGAGACCTGTGCCGCCGGTAATTAAGACCGTATCCATAACAGTAAAATTACATCATTCAGGGCTAGAAATTACGAATTGAGAATGACGAATTACCGCAGCCCTGCTTATTCATACGCCCTAATTACGTATTTTAGTATCAGCGTAAAGGAATGCTCCACGTTTTCCTGAGGCTGTTTCACAATGAATTATAGCCATTTACCGTTAATTCAGTATCCTAAACTTGCAACCTTTTAAAATTTAGATAATGCGCATTCTATATCTCTATGCTTTACTGGTGTTATGGAGTGGGGCTGTCATGGCTCAGAAAGTCACCTATACAGACCTGGAACGGGACGATTACAAAAGCACGGAATTCGAAATCATTGGCAAGGTATCAGGCAATATCATGGTCTACAAGAGTGATAGAGGGGACTATGCCATTTCTATTTATGATAACGCCCTGCAACTGAAAAACAGGGTGAAGCTCGACTTCCTGCCTAAAAAACTGATCAGCGTGGATTTTATCAACTACGCTGATAAAGTATTTATGATATACCAGTTCCAGCGAAAAGACGCCGTGTACAGTTTCTGTGCTACCATGGACGGTACCGCCAATTTCACCGGAGCACCGGTCATGGTGGATTCTACCCGCATCGGATTCTATACCAAAGAGAACAAGGTGTATTCTGTGGAATATTCGGAAGACAAAAACCGTATCATGGTCTACAAGATCAACCAGGATAAGGAAAATGACAACGTCTTCTACACCTTCCTCTATGACAGCTCCTTTCACCTGATCAATAATGCCAGGGTATCATTGCCGATGGAAAATAAAAGGATTTTCCTTAGCAACTTTAACCTGACCAATGGAGGCGACCTGCTCTTCAACAAACTGGAACGTACCAGCAACAGGGATTATATCGTTAGTGGCAGCCTGATTGTAAAGAGGGCCGTGGTAGACTCCTTTAACTATGTGCCAATGGAACTCAAAACACAGTTGCTGGACGAAGTGAAGATGAAGGTGGATAATAACAACAAGAACGTACTGGTGACCGCCTTTTACTATAAACAGAAGCGGGGCAACGTGGAAGGCCTGTATGTCAGCAAATATGACTACGCAAAGAGCCAGCAACTATTCGAAAAGGAAGTGGTCTTTACGCCTGAACTGAAAGGAAATGCCAAAGGTGACGCATCCACGAGCGCTGCCTTCAATGATTACTTCATCCGTAAGATCATCAATACCAAAGACGGTGGGTTCCTGGTGACGGCAGAGTCTTACTACACGACCTCGCGTACACAGCCCTGGAACCGCTGGAATTATATGTACGGCCCTTACGGGATGTACACGCCGTACTATTATTCTCCGTATTCACCCTTCTACTACAATCCATGGTATAATAACTATAATTCCCAGGACCGCTACCACTACGACAACGTAGCCGTGCTGTCCCTGGATAATGAAGGTAACCTGCTATGGAGCAATTTCGTGCATAAAAGCCAGTATGACGACGGTTCTGACCTGTACCTGTCTTATATGATGGTGAACATCGGAAGTGAACTGCGCTTCCTATACAACGAACTGGACAGACGTAGCTTTATGATCACGGACAACAGTATACAGCCCGATGGTCAGAGTAGCCGCAAACCAACACTCCGTAACCTGGATAAAGGCTTCACCTGGATGCCGCGTTATGGCAAACAGATCAGTTCCCGTTCGGTACTGATCCCCTGCATCAACAGAAACTATATCTGTTTTGCAAAGATCGATTTCTAAACATCCTGAACATCAGCTTATATGGAAAGGCGGTAACAACAGTTACCGTCTTTTTTTATGCCTACATAACAGGGAATACCCGTATTTCTGATTAATAGCGCTTGCAGTGATTTACTTAGAAGTAGTAGTTTTTGATGGGAAATAGAGAATATTTTCAGGTTATGCTATGATTTCTTTACTTTTTTTTGTTAGTTTATAGTATCAACCAAGTTTAGGATCGCTAAAAACCTACATTATCAGAAATTATAATACATATGATGATGCAGCGTTAATTGACCTGTTGCAGACAGGTGATATGGCCGCCTACGAGTGTATCTATAACAAGTACTGGCCGCTGTTATATGCTTATGTGTATAATCGCCTGAAATCAAGGGAAATAACGGAAGAAATTGTCCAGGAGGTATTCTTCTCTCTCTGGAACCGACGAACAGCGCTGCAGCTTACACAAACACTCTCTGCCTATCTTTATACGGCCGTTAAATACCAGATCTTCAATTACATGAAGGCCGATAAGGTAAGGAAAACCTATGCGGGTGCTTTTGCCCGCTATAATGACCTGCTACAGGACAACTCGAATGAAGAGTATATCACCTATGCCGACCTGGCAAATGCGCTGGAAAAAGAAGTCTCCCGCCTGCCTGAAAAGTGCCAGCAGGTGTTCCGGATGAGCCGGAATGAGCACCGTTCTATTCAGGATATCGCTGCTGCCCTGAATATCTCTCACAAAACTGTGGAAAACCATCTGACCAAAGCCCTTAAACACCTGAGACTGGCTTTCCGGGAATATTTCTGGCTCTTTTAGATTTTTTTTGTTTTACAGTAGGTGTTTCGTCTTTCCCGGTTTACATATATATAGCAAGGTGCTGCTGCCATACACTAAAACTAGTCTCAGATACTGATGGACCACAAGGAATTCAAACAATTACTGGACAGATATACCAAAGGTCTCCTCAATCAACAGGAAATGGAACGCCTCGAAGGCTGGCTGGACGCTATGGAGGATAAGACCGCATTTGACAGTCTGGATAAAGAAGAATTGTCAGCATCCCGGGAGGCAATGTTCAGTCAGCTGACCCGGCGGATACAGCAACCACCCGCACCAGTACGGCTGATCAGTTATAAACGTACACTGGCTGTTGCTGCAGGTATCGCAGTGATCGTACTGACAGGATACATCTGCCGCAAAAGTATACTGGATGTTGTCGCGCCGCACAGAACGACGTATGCTTACAATAAGAAAGGGTACATTACAAAACAGATCCTGTCAGATAAGTCGATCGTATGGCTGAAGGGAAACAGTAAACTGATCTTTCCTGCGAAATTTGAAGCACATGAACGCAGTGTGACCCTGGAAGGAGAAGCCCTGTTTGAAGTCAGTAAAGATGTACAAAGACCATTCATCGTTACCTGTGGCTCATTGACCACTCAGGTACTGGGCACCAGCTTTAATATACGTAGCAATGAAAAAGGAGAAGTGGCAATATCCGTGCTGACCGGCGCTGTGGTTGTGGGCTCAGATGCTACCCGGAAACAGATCGTACATACCAACGAAAGTATCGTGTATTCAGAAAAACAGGCATCCGTAGTAAATGTGCATCCCTCACGGAAAGATATACACGAATTTATAAATGGCACAGAGTACGATATGGCATTTAATGATGCCAGTATGCATAACGTTATACAGAAAATAGAAAAGAAGTTCGAAGTTAAGATCAACCTGGAAGATACCGCTATTCTAAATAATGTCATTACAGCGGACATGACCGACCAATCACTGACACACACAATGGAGATGATCAGCCAGGCACTCAACCTGGACGTAAGGATCAATGATAAGATGGTATCACTACGAGCAAAAAAATAAAACTATGAACTGTAATTCAACCAAAATCAGGAAGTATGACACTAAAAAAATCGCCTATGATCAAAACAGCAGACAGTAAAAGAACCGGCAGCCGCTAAGCGTTGCTGCTGAAAATGATAACCCCTTTGATGCCGCGTGCGAACTTGGCAGGGGAATCCCTTTGTCTCATTCAACCAGAAATCTAACAAAGAAAACAGGCCTATGCGCAAACATGTAAAGACAAATGCTTTTGTGAACAAATCCGTCATTATCACTTCGCTGGCAACTGTGGTGACGCTTTTTACAGGCATCCGGAATGCCTGTGCACAGAATATCCTGCACAAAAAGATCTCTTTGCAGGCTGACGATATGAGCCTTAAAATGGTGTTGAACCAGATCCGCTCTAAAGCTGATGTGAAGTTTGTATACAGTTCCGATCATATCGCAATGGACAGGAAAGTCACTGCCACCGCTAAAGAAGAAGAACTGGGCAAAGTACTGGATAAAGTACTGGGCAGACTGGATATCAGATATGTCGTGAATGAAGATTTTATTATCCTGAAAGAGAAAAGTGAACAGGGCAATATGCCATCACTACCTGCACCTGCTGCAGATACAGTGATTAAAGGAAAAGTATTCAGTGAGAGCGGTGATCCGTTTCCCGGCTCTACTATCGTTGAAAAAGGCACCAGCAATGGCGTCACTTCAGGAGGTGATGGCTCATTTACCTTAAAAGTAAAACAGGGTGCTACACTCGTTATTACAGCCATCGGTTATCATGTAACAGAGATCAGTGCATCACAGGCAGGTACTATTAAACTGCAGGCTGCTGTAAAACAATTACATGATATCGTTGTCACAGCCGCTGGTATCGCGCGTCAGAAGAACAGTCTCGGTTATTCTGTCAGCACGGTCGGTTCTGAAAAACTGGCGCAGAAATCTGAACCCGATCCGGTGCGTGCGCTTACCGGAAAAGTAGCCGGTGTGAATATACAGTCCGCTGGAGGTGTAGCTGGTGGTGGTACCAATATCACTATTCGTGGTAACTCTTCGTTGAATGGTAATAACCAGCCGCTCTTCGTAGTAGATGGTGTTCCATTCGATAACTCCAGCTTTGCCAATGTGGGTTCTTCTTCTGTCGGTGGTGTCGGTGTAACGAACCGCGCCTTCGATCTCGATCCTAACAATATACAAAGCATGACAGTATTGAAAGGGGCAGCAGCTGCCGCATTGTATGGATCAAGGGCTGCCAATGGCGCTATCATCATTACTACAAAAGCAGGTAAGAAGAAAAGCCGTAAAGGCACTGAAATTACTTACAACACGTCTTATGCGATTGAAGATGTCGCCGGTCTGCCGGAGTATCAAACCCGCTACGGACAAGGAACAAATAATGACTACAGACAAGGTGTATATGCTTCCTGGGGACAGCCTTACGAAGGCGTCAGCAGCATGTTGCCAACCCGCTCCACTATACCGCATCAGCTTACCCGTCAGTTTACTTCTGCTGTCTTCCCTGAGTTTTACGAAGCAGATGGCGTCACTCCTATACAGGTACCTTACCGATCTTACGCTAAAGAGAATGCTAAAAACTTTTTCAGAACAGGTAGTGTATATGAGAATGCCATCACTATATCTTCTGGTAGTGAGAAGGGAAACTTTAATGCAGGTTTTTCGAATACAGACAACAGAGGCGTAGTGCCGGGTAATGAAATCAAACGTACTTCTGTGAATATCGGCGGGAATATCCGCCTTGAAAATAAATTCTATGCAAGTGGCTCCATCAACTATGTGACTACCCGTCAGAAAACACCGCCGGTAGGTGGATTGACCGGTTCCATCATGTCTACATTGATGTATGTGCCCACCAGCTATGATCTTACCAACTATCCTTTTGAAAATCCGATAGATGGTAGTAACGTATATGATTATACGGGTGTGGATAACCCTTACTGGTCTGTGAAACATAGTCCGAGTAAAAGTGATGTGGATCGCTACTACGGTAACCTGATCGTAGGGTTTGATCCTTTCTCCTGGCTGAACGTACAGAACACGATTGGTTTTAATGCCTATACAGACAGAAGGCTCAGTGTAAGGGGAAAAGGCTCTGCCTCCTATGCGAACGGTAGTATCACCAGTGATAATATCTACAGACAGGAACTGGATAATACCCTCCTGTTGACAGCGACACATGCCGTGACGCCTGATATCACTGTCCGCGCGATCCTGGGTAATAACGTGAACCAGCGTTTAACAGACAGGAAAGCTTTCTACGGTGATAATATCATTGTAGCGGACCTGCATGATATGAACAATACGAGTTCTGTGACCGGTGTACAACTCACCAACAACAGGAACCTGTTAAAGCAGCGCTACTATGCTTTCTTTACGGACATCACCTTCGACTACAAGAACTTTGCTTCCCTGAACCTGGTAGGTCGTAACGACGTATCATCAACACTGCCTGCCAACAACCGTAGTTATTTCTATGGTGGTGTGAATGGTTCACTGGTCTTTACAGAGGCATTACATCTTAACAAGGACATCCTAAACTTTGGTAAAGTAAGAGCAGGTTATACACGGGTAGGTAATGAAGCATCTCCTTATCAGACAGCGAACTTTTACCAGATCAATGCGATACTGGGAGGAAGTACAACACCTTCCAATGTAGGCCTGCCTTTTACACCTGCCAATGGTGCTACTTACAATATCGTTACGCAATCCAATCTGTTGACCAACAGCAACCTCAAACCGGAGTTCATCACAGAGCTGGAACTGGGTGGTGAATTACAGTTCCTCGATAACCGTATCGGTATCGACTTCACCTACTATAACAAGCGTAGTACTTCACAGATATTTGAAGTAACTGCTGCACCTTCTTCCGGTTATACTACACAGATACTCAACCTGGGAGAGGCTACCAATAAAGGAATTGAGATCGGATTTACAGCAGTGCCTATCAAAACTGACAGAGGGTTCAACTGGGATGTGAACGCAAATTTCACCCGTAACCGTAATCTGATCAAAGATCTCGGTGGATATGAAAGGTTCAGTTATGGTGGTACGAACGGCACCAGTAGCGTGCATATCGTGGGGCAACCTTATGGTCTGATACAAGGTACTGCCTATGCACGTGATGAAGAAGGCAATATACTGATCGACCCCAGTTCTGGTAAACCACTGGCATCAGGTGCATTAAAAGCTATTGGTAATCCGAACCCTGATTTTATCCTGGGGATTGCCAATACCTTCAGGTACAGAAGTCTTACACTGAATGTATTGTTTGACTGGAAACAGGGTGGACAAATGTATTCCAATACCGTAGGACAGATGATGTCCCGTGGTGTAACAAGAGATACTGAAGAGCGCGAATTCCAGATCGTATCGCCAGGTGTATTGGGAGATATCAACACACTGACAGCACTGAAAGATGAACGTGGTCAGAAGATCCCTAATAATGTAGCGATCTCTTATGAAGATCATTTCTTCAATAGCGGTATGGGGCCTGGTGGTTTGAATGAAGGGTCTATCTTTGACGCCACCGTATTCCGTTTACGTGAAGTCTCTCTCGCTTTTGAGTTCCCGAAAAGTTTCCTTGGCAATACACCTTTCGGATCAGCCAGCATCTCCCTGTCAGGCAGAAACCTATGGTACAATGCGCCCAACTTCCCTAAGTACAGCAACTTCGATCCGGAAGTGAGCTCACTGGGCGTGGGTAACTCACAGGGTTATGATAACCTGTCCGTACCTACTACCAAGCGATTTGGCGTCAACTTAAGGTGCTCCTTCTGATAAGGGATATTCATCACTCAACTGACTTCATTATGCAACTGAAACATACAACATATACATTACTGGTAAGCAGCATTGCACTGATAGCAGGCGCCTGTAATAAGTTTGTCGATATTAACACTGATCCTAACAACCCGACCACCGCACAGTTATCCTTATTGCTGCCATCCACAGAAGTATCTATGGCCGCTAATATGTATGAACTGAATAGTGGTACCTCTACCTTCATGCAACACATGGTGTCTTCCGGTGACCTGAGTCGTTATCAGCAGCAGGGGACCAGTTTTGACGATCCATGGGATGGTTTTTATAGTCAGACGCTAAACGACCTGGAATCTATTATTGCCAGCGGAACAGCGCAACAGGAGTGGGGCTATGTCAGCATTGCAAAAATTGAAAAGGCCTACCTGGTGAGTCTGATGGTAGATATGTGGGGAGATATCCCATATTCAGAAGCAGAGAAAGGACAACAGACGGTGAGTCCGCCGCTGGATAAAGGTGTGGATATCTATGAAGATGTACTTACACTGATAGAAGAAGCTTTGCAGGATGCAGGAAAAGTATCCGCAACAACGCTGGTGCCTTCCAGTGCAGATATGATCTATAGTGGATTGAAAACATCCTGGGTGAGTCTGGCGAATTCGCTGAAACTAAAACTGTATAATCAGATAAGACTGGTTGATCCTGCAAGGTCTTTATCCGCTATCCAGGGATTGATCAGTAATCCGGCTACGCTGATAGGAGGTACGACCAATTCCAATACAACCGATTATACCTTCCGGTTCGGTGCTGCACAAAACCCTAACAACCGCCATCCATGGCACCGTTCAGAATATCAGTCCAGTAAGAACTTTTATATGTGTCAGTCGTTTATCGATCTGCTGTTCAATAACGACGATCCCCGTTTGCGTTACTTTATATACCGGCAGAATGCCACAGCTGGTCTGAATAACTCTACCAACAGTAATGGTTATTACGGACGTAATCCGGGTGATGGTACTGCTGCTCCGGCTGATCTGAACAGACGTTCCACTTTTGGCGTCTTTCCTTCCGGTGGTCTGTATGATAATGCACCCATCAACAACATTCCTGATACCTACAGTTATCTGAGCAATACAGGCGCTACCGCGACATTAAAAGTAGTAGCTACTTCAGATGGTACAGGTGCAGGTGTGATACCCCTGCTGACAAATGCGATGGTAAAGCTGATCCGTGCAGAAGCAGCGCTTGCATTAAACACAGGAGATGATGCGCGACAGAATTTTGCAGATGGTGTTACGGCGCATCTGAATAATGTCAGTACCTATGGCGCTGCGAACGGTGGTATGGCCTTGTCTGCCGCTACGATCAGTGGTTTTGTGAATAAACTACTAACGGCTTATGATGCAGCTGATGCAGCAGGTAAGATGAATATGGTGATGACGCAGAAATACATTGCCTGTTATGGGAATGGTATGGAAGCTTATAATGACTATCGCAGAACAGGGCTGCCCGTATTACGTGCGCCATTGTCTCCGCTGAACTCCTTCCCATTGAGACTTTATTATTCGCAGACAGAACTATCTGCCAATACAAGTCTGGGAGAGAATGCCAGCGCTATGCAGATCGCACAGCAGACAACGCCTGTATTCTGGGATAAATAACTATCACACAAAATTGTAACACATGAGATATCTGATAATAGCTATACTGATCATCTACGCAGGGATTAATTCGTGTAAAAAGGCTGACTATGAATGGGAGCAATATGATTATACCGCTGTACCTGTTGTGACGATCGATACGACAAAAACAGCATTGCCCACCAGACAGGCCGGTAAAGTCGCTTTCTTCAATCTCAATGATCCGGCCTTAGCCGATCAGACCTTTGCCTTCTCTCTCAACTGGGCAGGCTTTGACAAAGCAGTCGTGAAATCTATTGAGGTATACAGCAGTTACAATAAAGCAGAGTCCAGTGTGCCGGCTTACCCGCTGGTGATCTCTTCTCCTGGTAACCAGTACCCGAATATTGCTCAGTTCCCATTACCGAGTATTATCGGTACAAAGGACAAACTATATGAGACGGTGACAACCTTTCCAAAATCGTATTCCTTTACAGCGGCGCAATTGGCCGAGATGAATAATGTGTCGCTTGGAGTTGTAGCAGTAAATGACTATTTTCTCTTCAAGTTTATACTCAACCTGGAAGATGGCCGCAGAATAGTCACATTCTTCAACAATATATGCGATGAATCACGTGGAGAACCCGGCGACTGCAGAGTAGGTGTCAGATTCAAGAAACAATAAGTCCCTGTAGAAAAAAATAGTAATGAGCACAATAAAAAAAACAACACTATCATTCGCACTGCTGACAGCTACCCTGGGCCTTTGTGCCCAGGATAGGTCAGCGGGTCCGGCAGACAAAAAATATCAGGCAGAGATCAAAGCACTTACAGATAAACCTGTTGTAAAGAAAGCCTTTCAGACAATTATCGACCTGGAGCCACAGACGATCAGTGATCACATACTACTGACTGAAATACCAGCGCCGCCTTATAAAGAAGAAGTAAGAGCGAAGCAGTTTGCTACGATGTTGAAAAGTGCGGGAGTGGACACCGTCTGGATTGATAAGACCGGTAATGTGATCGCCAGACGTAAAGGCCGTGGCGGTGGGAAGAAAACGGTCGTGCTGGAAGGTCACCTCGATACGGTATTCCCGGAAGGCACAGACGTTAAGATCGTACATAAAGGTGATACCTTATACGCACCTGGTGTTGCAGATGATACAAGGGCATTGTCAGTAGTACTTGCTATCGTGAAGACGCTGGAGAAGAATAGTATCGAGACAGATGCAGATGTATTGTTCATCGGTACAGTAGGTGAAGAAGGACAGGGAGACCTGCGTGGTGTAAAAACGCTCTTCAGTGAAAACGGCCCTGGTAAAATAGATAGCTATATCGCCATTGATGGTTGGAACCGTGAATCGATCACACATCGTGCATTGGGTTCTCATCGGTATAAAATCACATTTAAAGGCCCCGGCGGACATTCTTCCGGTGCTTTCGGACTGGCCAATCCACACAATGCATCAGGCAGGGCTATTCATTACTGGGCAGTAGCGGCTGATTCTTTCAGTCGTGCACCTGGTTTGCGTGTAACCTATAATGTGGGTGTAATTGGCGGTGGTACCTCTGTGAACTCTATCCCTTTTGAATCATGGATGGAAGTAGATATGCGCTCTGAAAGTCCTGAGCGGGTCAGTGGTATAGACCAGCTCTTACAACAGGCAGTACAACGTGCATTGACAGAAGAAAACAAAATGAAGCAGCGTGGGGCTGATCTGACGGTGGATGTAAAACTGATCGGAGATCGTCCTTCCGGTGCGCTGGACACGACCCTGCCTTTGATACAACGCGCGATGGCGACTATACAGTCCTTTGGCTCTACTGCAAGTCTGCGCGTAGGTTCTACCAATTCCAATATTCCTATTTCCAAAAACATTCCTGCTATTACGATCGGTTCCGGTGGCACTGGTGGCAATGCGCATGCCTTACAGGAATGGTGGATCAATGAAAAAGGTTATCAGGGTATTCAAAACGCATTGTTGATCTTATTAGCCGAAGCCGGCATCGCAAAATAAAACTGACTTATGGCAAGAAAATTCTACGGTATGCTGTCGCTGCTGCTATCCGCAGCTACGGCCTGGGCACAGACCGTGCCTTCTCCAAAAGAGCATTTTGGTTTTAACATTGGTGATGATTATCAGTTAGCCACTTACACGCAAACGGAAGCTTATTTTAAAAAGCTTGCAGCGTCTGATCGTACGGCCCTGGTGGATATCGGTATGACAGAAGAAGGGCGTCATCAGTATATGCTGATCGTATCTGCACCAGAGAATATCAAGGCGCTTAACCGCTATAAGGATATCTCACAGAAACTGGGACATGCTGTTGGTCTGACGGATGAAACTGCCCGTCAGTTATCCGCAGAAGGAAAGGCGGTCGTGTGGATAGATGGTGGGTTACATGCAACAGAAACGGTCGGCGCACATCAGCTGATCGAAACGATGTATCAGCTGGTAACACGTACAGATGCGGAGACGATGAACATTCTTCAGAATGATATTATCCTCCTGACGCATGCGAATCCTGATGGACAGGAGCTGGTGTCTAACTGGTATATGCGGACGGCTGATCCGAAGAAAAGAGCATTGAACATTCCCCGTCTGTATGAGAAATATGTAGGGCATGATAACAACAGGGACTTCTACATGATGAACATGAAGGAGAGCCAGAATATCAGCCGGCAATTGTTTGTCGAGTGGATACCACAGATCATGTACAACCATCATCAGCGCGGACCGGCAGGTTCTGTACTGGCAGGGCCTCCTTATCGTGATCCCTTCAATCATATTTACGATCCGCTGATCGTAACAAGTATAGATGCCGTAGGCGCAGCCATGAATAACAGACTGAATGCAGAGAATAAACCCGGTTATACACAAAGGAACGGATCTACTTTTTCCACCTGGTGGAATGGGGGGCTGCGTACTACGCCTTACTTTCATAATATGATAGGTCTGTTGACAGAGATCATCGGAGGGCCCACACCGGAAACGGTGCCGTTAGTGCCTGACCGGTTAATTCCCAATGGCGCTACACCTAATCCGATCGTTCCGCAGGAATGGCATTTCCGTCAATCGATAGATTATTCTGTATCGCTGAACTATGCTGTACTCGATTATGCAGCGCGTTACAGAAGTGAGTTGTTGTTCAATATCTATCGTATGGGTAAGAATGGTATCGATCGTGGCAGTGCTGATCACTGGACATTCTATCCGCGTTATGTAGATTCAATTCGTACCGCATACAAGTTTGATAAAAAGAATGACTCTACTACTGAAGGAGAAACAGGCGGTGGAGAGTTTTCTTTTGGAAAGGAAGATACTATTGCTACAAAATACTATGCAGGTGTATTGAAGAATCCTGATTATCGCGATGCACGCGCCTATATTATTTCAGCAGATCAGGCGGACTTCCCGACAGCGGTTAAATTCATCAATGCACTCAGTCGTTCGGGTATTACCATTCACAAGGCAGGTGCGCCATTTAGTGTAAATGGTAAGCAATATCCGGCAGGCTCTTATGTGGTGAAAACTGCGCAGGCGTTTCGTCCGCATGTAATAGACATGTTCGAACCACAGGACCATCCAAATGATTTCCAGTATGTTGGTGGTCCGCCGATACGTCCCTATGATGCTGCCGGATGGACGTTGGCCTACCAGATGGGTGTGCAGTTTGATCGTGTACTGACAACGTTTGATGTGCCGCTTACGCAGTTACCTTACGGACAGGTAGAGTCGCCTTTATCAACGACATTGCCGGTTGCGAAGAAAGGTTATCTGATCGATCCTGCTGCAAACAATGCGTTCATTGCGGTGAATGATCTGCTGAAAGCAGGTGTTAAGGTATCCCGTACTGATAAGGGCGCTTTCTATGTGCCAGCAGGTGCGAAGAGTGAAAGTATCCTGAGCAAGGCAACGACAGAACTGGGTATTCTTGTCAGTGGAGCAGAAGCCGTACCGGCTAAGCTGAAGGCAGTAGCGCCTTTGCGGATCGGTATCTGGAATACCTATGGCGGTTCTATTCCTGCGGGATGGTTGAGCTGGTTGATGGAACAGTATCATTATTCTTACGACTTCCTTTATTCACAGGAAGTGGATAAAGGTGACCTGCGGAAGAAATATGACATGCTGATCTTTGTGACGGGCGCTATTCCAGATACAGGTAAACCTAAGAAGAGTGATTACTGGTTTGGTAAATTACCAAAGCCGGAAGAACTATCAGATGAGTTCAAACCTTGGCTGGGCAGGATCAACAGGGATACGTCCATTCCACAGTTGAAGAAATTCCTGGAGGCAGGTGGAAAGATCGTAACGATCGGTACCAGTACTAATCTGGCTTATCATCTGAAACTGCCGGTGGAAAACGCATTGACAGAGAAGAATAAGAAAGGCGAACTGAAGCCGCTGCCAGGTACGAAATATTATATTCCGGGTAGTCTGCTGATTGCCGATCTTGATACGACAGCAGCAGAGAACTGGGGGATGCCTGCGAAGAATGATGTATATTTTGACAGAAGTCCGGTATTCAGGTTTACGGATGGTGCAGCTGGCGCAGGTATGCGTAAGCTGATCTGGTTCTCTACAGAGAAGCCATTACATAGTGGCTGGGCCTGGGGACAACAATACCTGAAAGGCGGCATTGCGGCATTCTCTGTGCCGGTAGGAGCGGGAACACTGTATGCATTCGGGCCGGAAATCACTTTCCGGGGTCAGTCGCACGGTACATTCAAATTACTGTTCAATCAACTGTATAAATGAGAAAACTGATCATTCCCTTATTGAGTTGTTTGCCTGTGCTGGCTATTGCACAGAATAAAGACAAGCAGGCGATCACTGCGTATCTTGATAAACAGTCCGCTACCTATGCAGATATCTCAAAGAAGATCTGGGGATATGCGGAAGTTGGTTATCAGGAAGAGAAGAGTTCCGCCTTACTGGAATCCGTGCTGGAAAAAGAAGGTTTTACGGTGAAGAAAGGTATCGCAGGGATTCCTACGGCTTTTGTGGCCACTTATGGTAGTGGTCAGCCGGTGATCGGTATACTGGCTGAATATGACGCACTACCTGGTTTGTCGCAAACAGACGAACCGCAGCAACATGCTATAGAAGAAGGAGGCGCCGGACATGGATGTGGACATAATCTGTTTGGTACAGCGTCTGTTGCGGCAGCTGTCGGTGTAAAGAACTGGTTGAAAGAGCACAATGGTAAAGGCACGATCAGGGTGTATGGTTGTCCGGCGGAAGAAGGTGGTTCAGGTAAAGTCTATATGGTGAGGGCAGGATTATTTAACGATGTGAATGCGGTGTTACACTGGCATCCCGGCAATGACAATTCTGCTGCGACATATCCCTGGATGTCCAATAAGAATGCGAAGTTCCGTTTCTATGGCGCGGCATCACATGCATCAGGTGCGCCTGAGAAAGGCCGCTCTGCACTGGATGCAGTAGAAGCGATGGATTTTATGGTGAATATGATGAGAGAGCATGTGCCTGATCATACGCGTATTCATTATGTGATCACAAAAGGAGGAGAGGCGCCGAATGTGGTGCCTGCTTTTGCAGAAGTCTATTATTATGTACGGCATCCGGATATGCAGGTCGTGAAAGATGTATGGGAGAGACTGGTGAAAGCGGCAGAAGGTGCTGCCCTGGGAACAGGTACAACAATGAAGTATGAAGTGATCGGCGGTGTGTATAACATGTTGCCGAATGAGGCCTTGTCCAGGATAATGGATACCAATCTGCGACAGGTGGGAGGATATACCTACACATCCGAAGAAAGAGCATTTGCGAAAAAAATACAATCTACTTTAGTGGACCAGTCAAAGTTACCTGATATGGACAAGGCGACCGCTACCGTACAACCATTTGTTATTGAAACTGGTATCCGTGGAGGTGCTTCTTCCGATGTAGCGGATGTGAGCTGGGTAACGCCTACTGCCGGTATTTCTACGGCTACCTTTGTACCGGGATCGTCTGGTCATAGCTGGCAGAATGTGGCGGCAGCCGGTACGAGTATTGGTACCAAAGGGATGATGATCGCTGCGAAGACGATTGCCCTGACAGCTTATGATCTGTTCAATGATCCTGCTGTGCTGACCACTGCGAAAGAAGAACTGAAAACAAGACAGGGACCTGCTTTTAAATATGAAGCCATGCTGGGCGACAGAGAACCGGCATTGGATTACCGTAAAAAATAGTGACTATGAGATATACCTTAAAGGGCTGGTTACTGATGGCAGGCATTGTTGCCCATTCAGCATTACAGGCCCAGACCGTGCCATCACCTAAACAACACTTCGGTTTTAATATCGGAGATGATTATCAGCTGGCGACCTATACACAAACGGCTGCTTATTTTCAGAAACTGGCGGCATCCGACAGGGTAAAGCTGACAGATATCGGACTGACAGAAGAAGGCCGTCATCAGTATATGCTGGTGATCTCTTCGCCTGCCAATATCAAACAACTGGACCAGTACAAAAAGATATCACAGCAACTGGCCAGGGCTGAGGGATTGACGCCTGCACAGGCAAAAGAGTTGTCAGCAAAAGGAAAGGCAGTTGTATGGATCGATGGTGGTTTACATGCGACGGAAGTAGTAGGTACACATCAGCTGATAGAAACTGCCTGGCAGCTGATCAGCAGGAATGATCCTGAAACGATGCGTATACTCGATAACGTGATCATTCTCATGACGCATGCGAACCCTGACGGACAGGAGCTGACAAGTAACTGGTACATGCGGAATGCAGATACCCTGAAACGTTCAACAGATCAATTACCCGTATTATATCAGAAGTATATAGGGCACGATAATAATCGTGATTTCTATATCATGAACATGAAGGAAAGCGCCAACATGGGAAAACAATTATTCCTGGAGTGGATGCCGCAAATCATGTACAATCATCACCAACGCGGACCGGAAGGTTCTGTACTGGCAGGACCTCCGTATCGCGATCCTTTCAACTATTTCTTCGATCCGCTGATGATCACCGGTATCGATGCGCTGGGTGCTGCGATGTATAATCGCCTGAATGTGGAAGACAAGCCTGGTTATACCAGACTGAATGGTTCCAGCTTTTCCACCTGGTATAACGGCGGACTTCGTACAACAACACAGTATCATAACATGATAGGTTTGCTGACGGAGATCATTGGTAATCCGACACCTGAGAAAATACCGGTAGTGCCACAGCGACTGATCCCGAATGGTGCGACGCCTAATCCTGTGAGACCAAACGGTGACTGGCGTTTCAGGACATCCATCGATTACTCGGTATCACTGAACTATGCCGTATTGGATTATGCTGCCCGTCAGCGGGATGAGGTATTGTTCAATATCTATAAGATGGGTAAGAATGCGATCGATAAGGGTAATACTGATTCCTGGACATTATCACCCAAAAGAGCGGACGCGATCACTGCTGCCTATAAAAAAGCGCAGCATGATACGACCAAAGATGATGGCAGTGATCCGTATGGCTGGATGAGAAGAGGCAGTAATATCGGTATGCAGTATTATGATGCGGTGTATAAGAATCCTGCGGAAAGAGATCCGAGGGGGTATGTTATTCCGGCAGACCAGCCTGACTTTGCTACGGCTGTTAAGTTCGTAAATGCCCTGATCAAGGCGGGTATTGGTGTACAGAAGGCGACAGCTGCTTTTACAGTAGCAGGTAAGCAATATCCGGCGGGGTCTTATATCGTACGTACGAATCAGGCTTTTCGTCCGCATGTGCTGGACATGTTCGAACCACAGGACCATCCTAATGACTTCCAATATCCGGGAGGTCCACCTGTTCGCCCCTATGATGCGGCAGGATGGACCCTCGCGTTTCAGATGGGTGTAAAGTATGACCGTGTATTGGATGATTTCAGCGGACCATTTGAGAAACTGCCTTACGGGGAGTTACAATCACCCGCTGTTTTGTCTTTTACACCGGCTACCGGTGGCGGTTATCTGTTGAGCGCTCAGGTGAATAATGCATTTATAACTGTGAATGACCTGATGAAGGCAGGCGTAAAGGTTTATCGTTTGCCGGAAGGGCAGGATGGTATGGGGCCAGGTACTTTCTTTGTGCCGGCGGGCGCACAGGCGAACAGCATTCTTAAAACTGCGGCAGCACAATGGGGCGTGGCGGCCAAAGTAGTCAGTAAACGTCCGAAAGGCGCTACGGAGTCTACTCCTTTACGTATTGCGTTATGGGATAACTATGGCGGTTCTATGCCTTCGGGTTGGGTACGTTGGATGATGGAGCAGTATCATTTCCCTTTCAGCCTGGTTTATCCGAAAGATATAGATGCCGGTACGCTGAAGCAGCGTTATGATGTGATCGTGTTTGTGACGAGGGCTATTCCGCCGGTGGGGGGAGAAGAAAATAACAGGGGTGGTTACCGGCAAACGCAGCCTGCTGCTGATGATATTCCGGAGCAATACCGGAATATGCTGGGAAAGATATCAAAGGATACGTCCATTCCTAAACTGAAAGAGTTCCTGGAGGCAGGCGGTACGGTTATTACGATCGGCAGTAGCACCAATCTGGCGTACCATTTAGGTTTACCTGTGCATAACGCGTTGGTAGAGAAGGGGAAGGATGGTAAAGAAGTGCCTTTGCCAGGAACCAAGTATTTCGTGCCGGGTAGCATTTTACAGGTGGCGTTTGATAGTACACAGTCTGCCGCCTGGGGGATGCCGGCTGTAGGCGATGTGAATTTTGATAACAGTCCGGTGTTCAGACTGGATAGCGACGCTGCCTCCAAAGGGGTGCATCCGATCGCCTGGTTCACTACGGATAGTCCGTTACGTAGCGGATGGGCCTGGGGACAGTCCTATCTGAAGGACGGTGTGGCTGCTTTTGAGGCGCCGGTAGGCAAGGGGAAGCTCTATGCCTTTGGTCCGGAAATAACTTTCCGTGGGCAGTCACATGGCACTTTTAAGCTATTGTTCAATGGGTTGTACGGACAAAAGTAATAGAATGACCGAGTGATGATAAAGACCGCCTCATGTTATATGGGGCGGTTTTTTTATTTTAGTACCTTAGAAGAATAACAAGCGTTCACATGGAAGAATTTTATGATGCCGCCTCTGAGAAATACAAGAAGTATTTATTGCAGGTAGTGTATAACGACGAGACTTATTACACCGTATCAGGTGCTGACCTGTCAGACAATGAGGCTACAAGGCTGCTGACAGACGCGAATGGCAATATTTGCCTGTATGCCGACCTTCCTTCTCTGAGAAAGGGGATCGAGGCGGGTGTTGTTACCTTTGACACCCCGAACCTGCAGGCCTGGGGAAAAGATATCAATGAAACAGATACCGCTTACACGGGCGTTGATTTCTTTTCGTTGAGATCGGAGCATCTTGAAGCAGATGATGATCCTTTGCTGTATGAGATCTATGGCGCACTGGGCGTTGTAAGAGATTATGCTGAGCAGGAGAATGCCACGGAGTTGTTAACCCTGTTGGATAGTCCGATCGTAAATGAATACATGGAAATCTGTGCAGATCTTTTCCTTTGGTCGTCCGATACGGATTCTTTCAGAGAAGACTTTGATTTTGATGCATTTGTGCCTGTGTTAGGTCAGATTTATACGCTGCTGGAGCCCCGTCTGAGAGTTGTTTAACGGAAAGGGACAAACTGAACTTGCATACCATCGCTTATCAGAAACTAACATCCGATTTTTATGATCGTCCTGATGTATTGACGATTGCCCGTGAATTGCTGGGAAAGATCATCGTTACCAGCTTCAACGGAGAGCTGACTGCTGCCCGTATTGTGGAGACGGAAGCTTATGCCGGTATAACGGATAAAGCTTCCCATGCATACGGTGGCAGGCGTACAGCGCGCACTGAGATCATGTACCGGGAGGCCGGTACTGCTTATGTTTACCTGATCTATGGCATTCACCAGCTTTTTAACATTGTTACTGACAGGACAGACATTCCTCATGCGGTCCTGATACGCGGAGCAGAACCCATTACAGGCATACCTGTGATGCTACGCCGTACAGGTAAGAAAGTGGCTGATTTTACCCTGACCCGGGGGCCGGGCAATGTATCCAAGGCATTGGGCATTACACTGGCCCATACAGGGGAATCTTTACTGGGAGATGATTGTTATGTGGCTTCGGACGGTTTTGTACCTGCCGCCGGAGATATTATTGCTACACCCAGGATCGGCGTAGACTATGCCGGTGCGGACGCGTTGTTGCCCTACCGCTTTATTATCCGTAACAATAAGTATGTCAGTGGGAAAGTGGTGAAGAGTGTGTAGTTGAACGGGAATGATTTATCTTTAAATTATAATTTTTTTTAAGGGACAATCTCAATACCTATATCGTTATGCGCAAATTATTACCCCTGGTAGTAGCAGGTACATTTTCGTTTACTGCCGTATGGGCTCAGAGCAGCAATCAGGAACAGGCGATCGCCAAAAAGAATGAGGCGATCGAATTAATGGACAATGGTAAACTGGCTGAATCGATCACATTGCTAAATGAAGCACGTAAGCTGGACCCGACACAAATGGACATCGTTTACGAGCTGGCACTGGCAAAATATCAGCAGAAGGCGTTTGATGAAGCATTAAAAGACCTGAAATATCTGATAAAACAGAAGGCGGCCAACGGCAGAGTATATGCGATGATGGGGAATGTGCAGGATGATATGGGAAAGCCCGAAAAAGCGATCGATACCTATGACGAGGGACTGAAGAAGTTTCCGGATGAAGGCGCTTTGTATGTGGAAAGAGGGGTGATGGAGCTGAAAAGAGGCAATAATGATGTGGCATTGAAATTTTTTGAGGATGGTATCAGGAATGCGCCTATGCATTCTTCCAACTATTACCGGGCGGCCAAACATTTTCTGGACTCGAAGAATGAAGTATGGGGAATGATCTATGGAGAGCTCTTTATGAACCTGGAAAGAGGGTCTAAGCGTACAGAGGAAATCAGTAAATTATTGTACTACACATATAAGGGAGAGATAAAATTTGAGTCGGATACGGCTGCTTCTGTGAGTTTTGCAAGTAATAATATCGAACTGCGGTATGATCCTTCAAAGAAAAAGAAAGGAGAGACCGATCTGGCAACGATGTTATTATCTTCCATCGGCGGACTTTCCTATGGCAACACGGTCTATGAGAAGACGCTGGCGCTGGCGGTGATAGGAGAAAAGGCGATCAATGTGGCATCATTACATCGTATACGTTCAAAGTTCCTGAAGCTGTATTTTGCTGCAGGATATGACACATCTTATAATGTTGTCTTGTTTGACTATCAGAAAAAGGTGGAAGATGCCGGTCACTTTGAAGCTTATAACTACTGGGTACTGGGTCAGGGAGATGAGAGCGTACTGAACGAGTGGGTAGATGATCACAAACAGCAGTGGGATAATTTTATCAAATGGTTTAAAGAAAACAGGATTCAGATAACAGACGAAAAGAGCTTTTCCCGGATAGGATTGAATGTCTCGGAAGCTTTGAAAAAGGATTCGGAAAAATGACAGAACTGGAATTGCTGGAAAAAACACTTAGCTCCTTTGCGGGAATGCCTGCAAAGGAGTTTGGCATGTCTTTGACTAACTGGCAGCTGAGAGAATATAAGAAGGGAGAATTTTACAATGAGTACAAGAACGTATGTAAGCACCTGGGATTTATTATCAGTGGTGTATTCAGAACATACCATGTCAACACAGAGACGGGCGAGGAGAAAAACCTGCTTTTTTTCAGTGAAAAGCAATTCGTCACGTCTTATAAAAGCTTTCTGACGCAGACGCCCTGCAATTATTACACAGAATCTTTAGTAGATTCGTCTATTCTTTATATCCATATCGATGACCTGAACAGGTTATATTCATCATCGCATCAGTGGGAGCGTTTTGGCAGATTTATAGCAGAACTTGCGTTTAATGAAGTGATGGACCATACAGAGGATATGATGTTTAAAACGCCTGAACAGCGTTATAAACAGATGCTGGAGCGGCATCCGGGCATATTCAATAGTGTACCGTTATATCATATCGCTTCTTACCTGGGTATTCAGGGGCCATCATTGAGTCGTATACGGAAACGTCTTTCCGGGAAATAAGCTATATACCATATCTCATATCTTATCATGAATAGACAACTATGCCTTGTCCTGCTATGCACAACTTTGATCATCAGTTTATGCGGTCTTACGGGCTGCCGTTATCAGGAGGCGCCTTCAGCCAAAGCTTACTTTAAGGGTACTGTCAGTCCGAAACTGAACCAGGAGGTACTGGAAGGAAAGGTCAGGGAATTTTTTGACTGGTACACCGACCATGTGGATGGACTGGTTGATATACAATTGGTGGATAACTCCGGGGTGGAAGACACGGGCTTGTACCGGGTTAATTTTGACAGTACGGCTGCTTACCTGCATATATTATCCGAAGCGGGCATATTTACCCACGATTATGTAGAGGATAAAAACGAGTACTTTCACCTCTGTGACAGCAAAATCCGTCAGGATAGCGTCCGCACGGAGACGCCTTATGGATTTGATGCCGATCTGATCCTGCTGAGCCAGGAATATGAGGAGGATATCTCTAATTTCAGTCAGGCGACGTTCAGCAATTATATAGAGACAGAAAACGGGGCATCGATCGATGTTACGATCGTGTATACCCTCCGGATCGATTTTGTCATCCAGGGGGACCGGTTGCTGATCGACAGGATAGATGTGGTAACCCCGGAAGAAGGGACGACAACTGAGACAGGACAGCCGTGATTTAGTGATGGATGGTCAGTCTGGTTGTTTATATCGGTATGTTATTAGTCTGACTATATTGGTTGTTCGTTGGTCCTTCGTTTGTAAACGAAAGAATGGACGAAGGATAACTATAGGATGAGTATCATGAGAGGGATAATAAAAGCGCTTTCTGAAGATTATACATTAAATATTAGTATGTTGCCTTGCAATTGATATCAGCTGGCGGGTGATTTTGTCCTGAATGCCCCCTATCAAGTCAAAATATAGCTTGGATATGCACTATACACGGAGTATACAGGGAGTATCTATGCTTCATCTCATACGGTGTCTCAGTAATAAGTCATGATTTTACTTGATCAAGTAGCAGCTGGTATAGGAGGTCTTTTTTAAAGAAAATGAGAGAAAAGGGAATAACTATGCATGGATTTCATAATATTTTGATTTTCTCCTGCTTTAAAATACCTTTGGAACGCTTACAAAAGTTGAAAAGAGAAATCATATTGTGGTAAAGTTTTTCCGCTCAGGCAACCCCCTTACGGTAGTGTTGCTGTTGATGTATACAATCCTGGTAAAATTCTATTACCTGATCCATCCGTCCTCCTATCTGGCAGATGGGAATGAGGGGCTGTTATACGATCTGCTTGTAAAATGGATGGGGATGGTATTTGGTAAAAATCCGTTCCTGTTTACTTCTCTGGCGGTGCTGCTATTATTACTGCAGGCGCTGCTGGTGACTAAGATCGTCAATCACCAGCGATTGTTTGCCAAGACGAACTACCTGCCGGCGATGGCTTATATGCTTTTCACGTCTTTATACCAGGGGTGGAACGTCTTTTCTCCGGGCTTGCTGGTGAACCTGGTGATGTTGTGGGTAATTTCCAGCATAACACTGTTATACACCCGTACGTCGGCCAGGGATGTGGTATTTAACATTGGTTTTGCCTTAGGTGTGTGTGGTTTGTTTTACTTCCCTGCTACTATTTTCTGTCTTCTTTTATGGTTAAGCCTCCTGATCATGCGTCCTTTCCGTCTGGCGGAATGGATCATTGCATTACTGGGGCTGATCTGTCCGATATATCTGCTGGGTACTTACCTGTTCCTGACAGACCAGTGGGCTTTATTTGCCCGTATTCCACGAATTGGTCTGGAAGTGCCTGTGATCGGCCATTACAAGGTATGGGGCGCCATGGCTGTAAGTTTGTTCTTCTTTGCTTTGGGCTGGCTGCTGTTGCAGCGTACCCTTAAAAAGATGCTGATCCAGGGGCGTAAGATCTGGAGTGTAATGGCGGTATATGTATTTATTGCCATAGTGATCCCTTTCTTTAACGTACATTTCTCCCCGTCATACTGGATACTGGCTATTCTGCCACTTTCTCTGTTTGTCGCGAATGCGTACTGGTCTATCGTGAATAACACTGTTGCCAATATTGTCCACATACTGACACTGGCATATGTGATCGTGATGCAGTACTTCAGCAGAAACTAGCTGTCATGCGTCTGAGTTGTTAAAACCGGACGAGCGGCTATGGAAATGTGCGGGCGGCGTAGTAATTTTGTGCCTTTCCGGTAATTTCGATGAATGGTTCAACAGCTATTAATTGCCGGATAAAGGATAGATTAATATTTAGGACCGTAACTTTCAATATATTAACATGAAATTTGGGGTTGTCACCTTTCCGGGCTCTAACTGCGATCACGACGTGATCGATGCCCTGCGCAATGACCTTGGGCAGGAAGTGATAGCCTTATGGCATAAAGATGCTGACCTCAGCCAGTTCAGTACAACGGACTGTATTGTGCTGCCGGGCGGTTTTTCTTATGGGGACTATCTGCGTTGCGGAGCGATTGCGCGGTTTAGTCCGATGATGAAAAGCGTGATAGACTTTGCCGGTAAAGGCGGACGTGTGATGGGTGTGTGTAATGGTTTCCAGATACTTTGTGAAGCGGGGCTGTTGCCGGGCGCTTTATTGCAGAACGGTCATCAGCAGTTTGTGTGTAAGAATGTATTCCTGAAAAGTGATAATACAGCTGCATCTCTGACGAAAGATGTAGCCGGCCGCGCATTAAAGATCCCGATAGCTCATGGTGAAGGTCGCTACTATGCTGACGACGCTACGCTGAAAAGTCTGTTTGCCAATAACCAGGTATTGTTCCGTTATTGCGATGAATTTGGTAATGTTGTAGATGATGCGAACCCGACAGGGACGCTGCGCAATATTGCCGGTATCTGTAACAGGGAGCGTAACGTATTTGGCCTGATGCCACATCCGGAGAGAGCGACCAGTACTGTATTGGGTAATACGGATGGACAGCTCATTTTCCAGAGCCTTATCAATAACAACTGATACAACGAGTGAAAAGCACTCTTATTTTTTGAAATCAAGCCAACCAACCAGTTAAAAAAAAATCTAAGTATGAGAAAATTACTGACAGCAGTTATTCTGTTTGCCCTGCCGATGCTGGCAAGTGCGCAGATAGAAAACCCGGTAAAATGGGATTTTACCGCTAAGAAAATTGACGCAACTACCTATGAACTGCACATGACAGCTACAGTAGAGAGCAACTGGCACCTGTACGCACAGGAAGCAGGTGAAGGTCCCGTACCGACCTCCTTCAAGCTGACCAAAAATCCGCTTGTAACACCGGTAGGTAAGATCCGTGAAGTGGGCAAACTGCACAAGGCATTTGACAAGAACTTCGATTCCGAACTGAAATATTATGAAAACCAGGTTGATTTCGTACAGAAAGTGACCGTGAAAGGTAAGGCTGCCACTAAAGTAAAAGGTAGCGTAGAGTTCATGGTGTGTGACGATCACCAGTGTCTGCCACCAAAAGAAGTGGAATTCGCAATCAGCGTAGGAGGAAAATAAAGAAATTACGATACATGATGGCATCAACCGTCTGTTGGAATGAATTGTAAACGAGTTCCCCAAGGAGCTCGTTTACTGTTTGGAATGGTTGAAAGTCTTTAAAGCCTATTAGTTATATGAAGCATTTGCTGACGTTCCTTATCCTTATTACCTCTGTATTTGCCGTAAAAGCACAAGACACTGCTACACAGGCGTCTGTGGCAAAATGGGAATACACTGCGGAGAAGAAGGCTGACAAGGAATATATTTTACATCTGAAGGGTACTGTGGAGAAAGATTGGAAGTTGTTTTCCACTACCATGAAAGATGATGAGCCTAATACCCGCGTAGTGGTGGACAGTGCTGCGACTATCACAGGTATTACGGAGCAGGGCACACTGAAAAAAGCGCCTGAAGCATTATTTGACAATCTTGAAATTAAATACTTCGAAGGTGAGGTTACGCTGGATGTGGCGGTGAAACTGAGCGGAGCCGTGACAAAACTGGAAGGTGCGGTGAATTACATGGCACTGAAAGGAGATGAAGTGGTAGGACCGGAGGAAGTGAAATTTCGCTTTAATGTGGATGCATCCGGTAATATCGTGAATGTGGCTGCCGGATTACAGGAATCAGCTGTTGCCGGACAAACACTGAAGCGTGCTGCAATCGATATGGCGAACCCGGCGAGTACCTGTGGCGGTGCCGAGCAGGAGCCTAAGAGCCTGTGGGGATTGTTTATCCTGGGTATGGTCGGTGGTTTCATCGCATTGCTGACGCCTTGCGTATTCCCTATGATCCCGCTGACAGTATCTTTCTTCACAAAGAAATCACAGGATAAGAAAACCGGTGTGCTGAACGCCAGCATTTATGGTTTCTTTATCTTCCTGATCTATGTGTTACTGAGTCTGCCGTTCCACTTCCTGGATTCACTGGACCCGGAAATTCTGAATAACATTTCCACCAACGTATGGTTAAACCTGATCTTCTTTGTGATCTTCATTGTGTTTGCCATTTCGTTCTTCGGATATTTTGAGATCACTTTACCAAGTGGACTGGCCAGCAAAGTAGATGCGAAAACAAGTGTGGGAGGTATCATCGGTATCTTCTTCATGGCGCTAACACTGGCACTGGTATCCTTCTCCTGTACAGGGCCTATTCTGGGTTCATTACTGGCGGGATCATTGTCCACCGATGGCGGCGCTATGCAGCTGACAGTAGGTATGGGTGGTTTCGGATTTGCGCTGGCATTGCCGTTTGCACTGTTTGCGATGTTCCCGAACCTGCTGAAATCACTGCCTAAATCAGGTGGTTGGTTGACTTCTGTAAAAGTAGTGCTGGGTTTCATCGAGATCGCGATGGCGATCAAGTTCTTATCGAATGCTGACCTGGTAACACACTGGGGACTGGTTAAACGTGAGGTGTTCTTTGCGGTGTGGATCATCTGTGGATTCCTGATCGTTTTGTACCTGTTGGGTAAGATCCGTTTCCCACACGATTCACCATTGAAGAAGATCAGCCCTACCCGTTGGGTACTGGCTGCGATCTTCCTGGCGATGACCATTTATCTGTTACCGGGCGTTACCAATACCAAATATGCGAACCGTCAGCTGATCAGCGGTTTCCCTCCACCATTGAGCTATAGCCTTTATAAGAATGCGGCAAAGGGTGTGGAAGCTAATGTAGTGAACGACTACGAAGCAGCATTGAAACTGGCGAAAGCGCAACATAAGCCGATCCTGATCGACTTCACCGGATGGGCATGTGTGAACTGCCGTAAGATGGAAGAGAACGTATGGCCTGATGAAAAAGTGAAGGCGCTGATAGAAGAAGATTATATCCTGGTATCATTGTATGTGGATGACAGGAAATTATTACCGGAAGATCAGCAGTTCCTTTTCACGACGAATACCGGTCGTAAGAAAGAGATCAAATCTATCGGTGATAAATATGCAACGATGCAGACTGAGAACTTTGTGAATAACTCTCAGCCTTATTATGTGTTGATCAGTCCAGATGAGAAGCTGCTCACCAAACCTGTAGGTTACACACCAAATGCAGGCGAGTATGCAAACTGGCTGAAATGCGGATTGGATGCATTTAAGAAGAATAAATAGTTAGTAAGTATATTTATTTTAAATGGCTGCCTTGTGATGAGGCAGCCATTTTTTATTTATATTAGTTGAACGTGCTTTTTGCGATCTGTTAATCCATTAAAACCATATCTATGACGGTTCTCTTTTAGGGGAATGTACATTTGTTAACCAACCATTTCAGCAAAACCATTGATCTGAAAATTGTGCTGCGTAATGCGGCAGGGGATTTTATTTGTTAACCATAAGCCAACCATTTTAATGAATCATTCACAGGACGTTTATGATGTTCGGGGAGAGCATATTCCCGAAGAAAAAGCAGTATTATATTACTTTATCAGTGAGGGGAAAAAAGATATCTTCAAGTTCGTATTGTATCAATATGCAGGTCAATTTAATAACCGGCCACTATTCAACCTGGGCTTTGGAGATTTTGACAATGAAACGGGAAAATTATCTGACGAAAAAATATCTGATAATGAAGATCATTATCGCGTATTTAATACTGTATTGGCTACCATACCGAGATTGTTGAGCGAATACCGTGATGGCGTAGTGATGGTCCGTGGAAGCGATAGTACACCTCAGTTTATAGAGGAATGTAAAAAGGTCTGTGTGAAAAAATGTGAAGACCATCTTTGTAAAAAAGCGCATAGAAGGATTCGCATTATGGGAATTTTCTTAACAAGCATTATGAACTTTTAAATCAGGAATTTGCATTTCACGGTGCCGAAGGAATGGAAGAAGATAGTCCGACAGAGCCGTATAAAAAAGACAAAAGCTATAAGGGGATAATTATCGAAAAAAGATTAAATTAGTATTATGAGTACACCAGACATACCTAAGGAATTATTATTTACAGATGAGGAAAAGAAAGCCATGTCACATGAAGAGCTCATGGACAGACTTGGAAAGATAGCAGCTACTGGTAAGCTTTTTATTCCCGGGATGAGAGAGTCCGGCGAAGAGTTCGCACGTCACCTGGAACGAACCTGGAAACCGGCGTGGCTTGATCAGTCAAAGGATTGACGTCCTCCGGCATTTTATGATCTATCTGGCCTTACGGGGCTATAAAAAAAGGCGGATGTGCAATTTGCACATCCGCCTTTTACATTTATCTTCAGCAGATCAGAACTGATAATTTGCGAGTTCCGTCATTGCTATTTTTTCCTGTTGTCCTGTCACCATATTCTTGATACTCACCAATCCTTCTTTCACTTCACTTTCACCCATAATGATCACATAAGGAATGTTACGCTTATTCGCGTATTTCATCTGCTTATCCATTTTTGATGTTTCGTGGAAAAGTTCAGATGAAACACCTTTTGCACGCAACTGCATGACGAGTTTAAATGCGGTGCCGGTGGTTTCCTGATCGAGGTTGAAGAATAACACCTGTGTACCTTGTTGTGCGGTAGCCGGGAATAACTGCAGTTCTTCCAGTACATCATAGATACGATCTACACCGAAGGAGATACCAACACCGGAGAGACCTGGCAGTCCAAACAGACCGGTGAGGTCATCATAGCGGCCACCGCCACCGATGCTACCCATTTTCACAGCTTCCGGCGCTTTTACTTCCACGATCATACCAGTATAGTAATTCAGACCACGAGCCAGTGTTACGTCGAGGATGGGCGTCGTTTTGAATGCATCTGGTTGTGTGTGCAGTACATAAGACAATTCCTCAATGCCTTTCAGACCGGTAGGAGAGTTTTGGAACAGTACACTTAACTGTTGCAGTTTTTCCTCATTGGAACCGCTGATGTTAAGGAAGTTCTCAATTTTTGCGATCTCAGTATCACTCAGACCACGTTCCTGTAATTCTTTTTTAACACCGTCCATGCCGATCTTATCAAGCTTGTCGATCGAAATGGTGATATCTGTCAGCAGGTCTGGTTGACCGACAATTTCAGCCAGTGCGCCCAGGATCTTACGGTTGTTGATACGCACTTCATATCCTTCCATACCGAGTTTGGTGAACACAGTATCGTAAATCAGCAGCAGTTCGATCTCATTGAGAAGGGAGTTGCTACCTACTACGTCGGCATCACACTGGTAGAATTCACGATAACGGCCTTTGGCAGGGCGGTCGCCACGCCATACCGGTTGCATCTGGTAGCGTTTGAAAGGGAGAGCCAGTTCATGCTGGTTCATCACCACATATCTTGCAAAAGGAATAGTGAGGTCGTAGCGCAGCGCTTTTTCGCACAGCAGGATGCCAAGTTCCCGGCTATCTTTCGCCTGTTGGGCGCGTCCGAGGATATCACCGTTATCGAGGATCTTGAATATCAGTTTATCACCTTCTTCACCGTATTTACCAGTAAGCGTATCCAAATTCTCCATTGTTGGCGTTTCCAGGGGCTGGAAGCCAAACAGTTCGAATGTTTCGCGGATGGTCTGGAAAATGTATTGCCGCTTTCTTACTACAACCGGTCCGAAATCGCGGGTACCTTTTGGTATACTGGGTTTTATCATTATTAGTCAATTATGCTTTGAGTAATTATTTTTTACCTGCAACGATCTTTTCGCAGGCTTCATATATCATTTTGTATACCGGATCGAACAGGGCATCATCGTACCACGGATCGGGGACCGGTTGCTGATCGTCCAGGAGCAGCTGCACTTTTGCCTTGTCTTCTTCGGTCCTGGCTTTCAGGATGATATCCCTGTAGTTATTCAGGTCCATTGCAAATATGCGGTCAAATTCGTCAAAATCAGCAGTTTGGAACTGTCGGCCACGGAGGCCGGATATGTCAATACCATGGCGCTGAGCGACTTTTACGGAGCGGCGGTCCGGCGGATCGCCGACATGCCAGTTGCCTGTACCGGCTGAATCTACTTCCCAGTTCAGTCCCTGCTGAACGGCAAGGTGCCTTAAAATACCTTCTGCCAGGGGCGAACGGCAAATATTGCCCAGGCATACCATCAATATTTTCATAATTTCCGCAAACCTACAAGATTTTAACATTATTTTATCGGGAGATCTGAATCTTGAAATATCGCGTGTTAGCCGGTGTCGGCGTAAAATTCCCCAAAATAGTTCTTATGGAATTTTGCGTTTTTTGCATCTATATAGTAAGAATGAATAATACCATACTTTCTTTTTTATGCGTATGTATCCATATGATAATGTACGACATAGCCGGGAAAGGGGGCGTATTTAACATGCCTTTAACAAGTTCTTAAGTAATTAGATGTAGATTGAATATGAAAAAATGTGTGTATGCCCGACGTTTATAAAACCAGCCGCAGTGGCTGGTTTGCCAATATAAGTTCTGGCATGCAATCGGATTTTTTTAACAATCTTCTAAAAGAACAGGTATTTATTTGGAAATATTTTTTTGTATACTTGTAATTCGCTAACAATGCTAATGCAACAAGAAAGATCTGGAAACACGCGGACTGAGGTAAATTATCGTTCGCTCGGGGAATTAATCAGGGGTATATTTTTTGTACTCTTTGGACTGTATGCAATATTTGCGCAGAAATACGGCCTGGGTGAATTTCAAATTTCTCAAACTGTACTGAATATTTTGGGCGGTGTACTAATTGCGTACGGCCTTTTCCGTGTATATAGAGGAGTAAGGTATCTGTTTCATCAAAAGGGTTAAATAAGAGACGAACATATGTTTACCAGATTAATCAGGCATGGCCGGATAGCTACTATCCTGTTAGCAGCGACAGCTTTACTGGCCTCTTGCGGACAGGCCAACACGTCCGGGGAAGAGCGGGATACGCCAACTTCAGGTACCATCAGAATAAGCGTGGATGAAACCTATCGTCCATTGATGGAAGCAGAGATCAAAGTTTTCGAATCTTTGTACAAGAAAGCGCATATCATTGCTGAATACAAACCTGAGGCAGATTGCTTCAAGGACCTGTTGAACGACAGTTCAAGGCTGATCTTTGTAACCAGGGATTTTAATGAGAAAGAGGCTGGATATATAAAAGAAAAGAAGATCGCTCCACAAAGCATGTTACTGGCATGGGACGGAGTTGCACTGATTACTAACCATAGTAATCCGGATACCATCCTCACGATGGACCAGGTGCGGAAAATTATGGACGGAACTGATTCCACGCAGAAACGTCAGATAGTTTTTGATAATCAGAATTCAAGCACGGTAAGATATGTCCTTGATTCGATCAACAAAGGAAAACCGTTACCATCCGATGTGATGGCAGCGAAAACTAATCCTGAAGTGGTTGATTATGTGGCAAAACTGAAAAATGCGATTGGCGTAGTAGGGGTGAGCTGGATCTCTGATCCGAACGACTCTACCTCTATAGAGTTTACAAATAAAGTGACAGTGGTAAAGGTGCGGGCAGATTATGGTTCAGAATTTGTAAAACCATATCAGGCATACATCGCTCTTGGCTCCTATCCCCTCAAACGTGGTTTATTCTTTTGTCTGAAAGAACCATACGGAGGATTGGGATCAGGGTTCGCCACTTTCCTGGGGAGTTATGAAGGACAGATGATCATTTCAAAATTCAGACTGTTCCCTGCGAGGTTGAACGTGGTATTCAGGGAAGCGAACATTAGGTAAAAAAACTAACACAACTAAAATTTAAAACCGGATTGCTCATGAACAGACGGAAAAGTTTAATTGTTGCAATGCTGTGCGTCGCGAACGGCGCTATGGCTCAATCTGTGGAAGATGGATTGAAAGACCTGTATTATGGCAAGTATGAGACAGCCAAGCAGACGCTGGAAAAAGTAATTGCAGCTAAACCTACAGAAGACAAAGCATATTATTACCTGGGTATTGCACAGTTAGGAATGCATGACGATGCCGGCGCCGCTGCTACTTTCACAAAAGGGCTGCAGGCTGTACCGACCTCTTCACTCCTGCAGGTGGGTATGGGACGCCTTGATCTGAAAAAAGGCGACGCAGCTGCTGCAAAACAGAAATTTGACGCAGCCAGCACAGCTACTGAAGGCCGTGATGGCGATGTAGCACGTGCTATCGCTGACGCCAGCAGCGAAATCAAAGGTGGCGACCGCGGTTACGCATTGTCAGTAATGGAAAAACTGCTGAACAATGAAGGCCGTAAGAAAAAACAGATCTACAATCCAATTGCTGCCGATTATATTGAGTTAGGTGATGCTTATCGTTACCTGGGTGGTGAAAATGGTGGTAAAGCCATCACTTCCTACGACAAAGCACTGGAACTGGACCAGAACAACGCAGAAGCGGTAATGAAACAGGGTCTGGTAAACTACAACGCAAAACTGTTACAGGATGCGGTGAACGACTGGACCAAGGCTACCAACATGGACCCTAACTATGCGCCTGCTTACTTCGAACTGTATCAGTTCTATATCACTCCAACCAAAGCGCAGCTTTCCCTGGAAAATGCAGCTAAATACCTGGAGAAATATATGGCAGCAGTAGGTGATGGTGCTGGTAAAGTGGAAAATGAGTACAACCTGGCAGCGATCGCTTTCTACAGAAAAGATTATGATGCAGCTATCAACAAAGCAAAAGGGGTACTGCCACAGACAAACGAAACCAACAAAGGTAAATTCGTTCGTCTGCTGACAGATGCTTATCTGCAGAAAGGCGATACTGCCACCGGTAGACAAGTGATCGAGGAGTATGTAAAAACTGTAGGTGACAGCAAACTGGAAGCGAACGACTACAAACTGTTGAGCGCTATCTACCAGCAGCACGTTACAGATTCCGCACAGGAAGCTGTGAACGATTCACTGGCAGGTCTGTACATGGAGAAATACGCATTGGCTGACACAGCTAAAGATGCTGAAAAATACAGAACAGTTGCAGAGAACTTCAAATCTATGCACGACTTCAAACGTTCAGCTGAATGGTATGGCAGACTGGTGAATGACTTCACTGATGAGCAGAACACCGGTAAAGTACAGGATATGTTCTTCAAAGGTACCATGGAGATCTATGCACGTCAGTACGATGCAGCAGATTCAACATGGGGTGCTTTCGCTGCTAAATATCCTAACAACGAAGCTTTAGGTATCTACTGGAGAGGCCGTGCCAACATGGCGAAAGATCCGGAAGCTAAAGACGGTGCCGCAGTGCCATATTTCCAGAAATTCTTTGAGATCAAAGGTGATGAGAAGATGAAACCAGCTCAGCTGATGTTCCCTTATCAGTACATGATGATCTACTACTATAACAAAGATGATCAGGCGAATATGAAGATCTGGATGGACAAAGTACTGGCTATCGATCCAAGCAATGCAACTGTAAAGGCTATCCAGGAAAACATGGATAACAAGAGCAAAGCAGCTGCTGCAAAACCAGCTCAGGGTAACAAGAAATAATTACTCAGAACTTATACAAAAAGCCTCCTGTTTACGAACAGGAGGCTTTTTTATTGCCGGTTGGCGAAAAAAGATAATATTTTAATCCTTCATAAGATTTGATTTTTGCATTAGTTAGCCTATTTTTGCTCATTCGGAGAAATATTTTATACAGGGAAGCTTATGTTTACAGACACAGTACTATTGTCAGCGACTACTCCTTTCAGTTACTTTCCAATTGTGATGCAGCTCTTGGCTGCACTTGGCTTTGTAGGCGTTACAATGATCGCTACTCACTTTTTAGGTCCAAAGCGTAAAACAAGCGACAAACTTGCTACCTTTGAAAGTGGTATCGAACAAAAAGGGAATGCACGTCAGCCAGTAGCCATTAAATACTTTCTTACCGCCATTTTATTCGTGCTTTTCGATGTGGAAGTGATCTTCTTTTATCCTTATGCGGTGAATTTCAGGGGTTTAGGATGGGACGGTTTCATGGCTATGTTACTTTTCGTAGCGTTCTTTTTATGCGGTTTCATTTACATCCTGAAGAAGGGTGCGTTGAAGTGGGAAGACTGATTTTTATATAATTATTGCAGAGAAGATTGCCGTTGTGGCAGTCCTGTGTGCGTTTAGGTCAAATCTGATTTTGGAAATTTTTAAATCTGACATGGTATGGCACGTCCGGTTCAGTATAATGAAAAAGTGAAGAGTGTGGCAGTACCTGAGGGGTACTCCGGTGAAGGTTTTTTTGCTACGACTTTTGACCAGGTAATTGGTCTGGCTCGTAAGAATTCCATCTGGCCTCTGCCATTCGCTACCTCCTGCTGTGGTATCGAATTCATGGCAACCATGGCATCTACCTATGATATGTCCCGTTTCGGCTCTGAAAGAATGGCCTTCACTCCACGCCAGTGTGACCTGTTGATGGTAATGGGAACGATCTCTAAAAAGATGGCCCCTGTATTACGTCAGGTATATCTGCAGATGGCCGAACCTCGTTGGGTGGTGGCTGTAGGCGCCTGTGCGAGCAGCGGTGGTGTATTTGACACTTATTCTGTGTTGCAGGGTATCGACCAGGTAATTCCAGTGGACGTATATGTACCAGGTTGCCCTCCGCGTCCGGAAGCGATCATCGATGGCTTTATGCGTGTACAGGATCTGGTAGGTCAGGAAAGCCTGCGTCGCCGTCATAGCGATAAATACAAGGAATTACTGAACTCTTACGGTATCCAGTAATTCAAATAGGAGCTATTCAATAGATAGGTCAATTCTACGACTAGTCAAATCTGAAATCGAAAATCTGAAATCGTAATGTCTTTGACAAACGACTATATAAAGCAAAGGTTAGCAGAAAAGTTTGGTGAATCAATCAGCCAGGTGGAAGAATCCTTTGGGACAATGTCATTTACAGCACCCAAAGACCTGAACCTGAAAGTAATGCAGTTCCTGTACGATGAAGAGGAGCTGCAATTTCGTTTTTTAACGGACCTCACAGCCGTACATTATCCTGACAGAACGGGTGAGGAACTTGCAGTAGTATATCACCTGTACAATTTTCAGGCGCGGATAAGACTGCGTCTTAAAGTGTACACCAGCATTGAGGATACCCGCGTATTCACGGCTACCCGGCTGTTTGAATCAGCCAACTGGATGGAAAGGGAAACATACGACTTCTTTGGGGTGAACTTCGTTGGGCATCCTAACCTGAAACGTATCCTGAACGTGGATGAAATGACTTATTTCCCCATGCGTAAGGAATTTCCGCTGGAAGATCAGACCCGTACCGATAAGGACGACGAAATGTTCGGCCGCGGCGGGCATATTGGCATTTAATAATTTATTCGTTTGAACATGTCAGAGCAACATATCACACTGCCGGAAGGCTCTATTGAGAGGCAGACACAAACCCTTAACCTGGGACCTACGCACCCCGCTACACACGGGGTATTCCAGAATATTCTGGAAATAGACGGTGAGCGTATTGTGAGTTCAGAATCAACGGTAGGTTATATCCACCGTGCATTTGAGAAGATCGCTGAACGTCGTCCTTATTACCAGATCACTCCTTTAACAGACCGTCTGAACTATTGTTCGTCGCCTATTAATAACATGGGATGGCACATGACGGTAGAAAAACTGCTGGGCATTCAGACGCCTAAGCGTGTGGACTACCTCCGTGTGATCATCATGGAACTGGCCCGTATTACTGACCACCTGATCTGTAATGGTGTGGTAGGTGTGGATAGCGGCGCCTTTACCGGTTTCCTTTACCTCATGAAATACCGTGAACTGGTATATGAGATCTATGAGGAAATATGCGGTTCCCGTCTGACTACCAACATCGGTCGTGTAGGCGGTTTTGAAAGAAACTTCACACCTGCTGCTTTCGAGAAAATAGAACGTTTCCTGAAAGAATACCCGGTAGCATTGAAGGAGTTCGAAACCCTGATGAACCGTAACCGTATCTTCATGGAGAGGACACAGGGTGTAGGACCGATCAGTGCTGAAAGAGCCATCAACTATGGTTTCACCGGTCCAAACCTGCGTGCAGCAGGCGTAGACTACGACGTACGTGTGGCACAGCCTTACTGCTCTTACGAAGATTTTGAATTTACTATACCTGTAGGTACTACAGGCGACTGTTACGACCGTTTCCTGGTGCGTAACGCCGAAATGTGGGAAAGTCTGAGCATTATCCGTCAGGCGATGGATAAACTGAAAGACCTGCCTTCAGACGTATACCATGCAGATGTACCTGCTTACTATCTGCCAGAGAAGAGCGATGTATACACCAAGATGGAAGCGCTCATCTACCACTTCAAAATTATCATGGGTGAATCTGATATCCTGCCGGGTGAATTATACAATCCGGTAGAAGGCGCGAATGGTGAGTTAGGATTCTATCTTATCAGCGATGGTGGCCGTAGCCCTTACAGGCTGCATTTCCGCCGCCCATGTTTCATATATTACCAGGCTTACGCAGAACTGATCAAAGGCGCGATGCTGAGCGATGCGGTTATCTGTATGAGTAGCCTGAATCTGATCGCAGGTGAACTGGATGCTTAATTGTTAATTTTTTCTTTCATAGTTATGTTTTCTGAAGAGAAGCTGAATAAAGTAAAAGAGATCATCGCCCGTTACCCGGCAGGGAAACAGAAGAGTGCCCTGATTCCGGTGCTGCACCTGGCACAGGAAGTATCTGGCGGATGGCTTAGTTCGGAGACCATGGATTACGTGGCTTCCCTGCTGCAGATCACGCCGATCGAAGTGTACGAGGTGGCTACCTTTTACTCGATGTTTAACCTGCAGCCTGTAGGCCAGTACGTATTCGAAGTCTGCCAGACAGGCCCATGCATGCTGCGCGGTTCAGATAACATCATTGACTATATTAAAAAGAAACTGGACATCGGTGTAGGTCAAACTACAAAAGATGGACTGTTCACCCTCAAAACAGTAGAGTGCCTGGGCGCCTGCGGATATGCTCCGATGATGCAGCTGGGTAAACACTACCGTGAGCACCTGACCCCTGAAAAGGTAGATGCGATCATTGAGGAATGCAGGAGTAAAGCAAACTAAAACTTTGAATGACCGGTACACCGGTCTACAATCATAAAAAGTAAGATGGGACGCAAACTACTTTTTGACAAAGCGCACATAGAAGGTATCCGGTATTACGACGTATACCGTGCCAACGGAGGTTATGGATCGGCTGAAAAGGCGCTCAAAAGCATGAGCCCTGATCAGGTGCTGGACGAAGTAAAGAAAAGTGGACTGAGAGGTCGTGGTGGCGCCGGTTTCCCTACCGGTATGAAATGGAGCTTCATTGCAAAACCAGAGGGTGTTCCCCGTTACCTGGTATGTAATGCGGATGAATCTGAGCCAGGTACGTTCAAAGACCGTTACCTGATGGAGTTTCTCCCTCACCTGCTCATAGAAGGTCTGCTGATATCCAGCTATACGCTGGGTTGTAATTCCTGCTATATCTATATCCGTGGTGAATATGCCTGGATCCCGGATATCCTAGAAGAAGCGATCGCTGACGCTAAAAAGAACGGCTGGCTAGGTAAAAATATCCAGGGTACCGGCTTCGATCTCGAAATATATGTACAACGCGGCGCCGGTGCTTACATCTGTGGTGAGGAAACTGCCCTGATCGAGTCACTGGAAGGTAAGCGTGGTAACCCACGTATCAAACCGCCATTCCCGGCTGTAAAAGGTCTGTGGGATTGCCCGACCGTTGTGAACAACGTAGAAACACTGGCTACCGTAGTGCCTATCCTGCGCATCGGTGGTGAAGAATATGCGAAATACGGTACAGGTAAATCTACCGGTACCAAGCTCATTTCTGCCTGTGGTAATATCAACAAACCAGGGGTTTATGAAATAGAAATGAACATTTCAGTAGAGGAATTCATTTATTCTGATGAATACTGTGGCGGTATTGCCAATGGCAAACGCCTCAAGGCCTGTATCCCGGGTGGTTCTTCCGTACCTATCCTGCCAGCTAACCTGTTGCTGAAAACAGCTAAAGGTGAGCCGCGTATGATGACGTATGAAAGTCTGGCTGACGGTGGCTTTGCAACCGGTACCATGTTAGGTTCCGGCGGTTTCATCGTACTGGACGAAGACCAGTGTATTGTGAAAAACACCCTCACGTTTGCCCGCTTCTATCATCACGAGAGCTGCGGACAGTGCAGCCCCTGCCGTGAAGGGACCGGTTGGATGAAACGCGTACTGCTGAACATCGAGAACGGTAAGGGTAAAATGAGTGATATAGACCTGCTGTGGGATATCCAGCGTAAAATAGAAGGTAACACCATCTGTCCGTTAGGCGATGCTGCTGCCTGGCCGGTAGCTGCTGCTATCCGTCATTTCCGTGATGAGTTTGAATGGCATGTGCTGCATCCTGAAGAAGCGACCAAACGGAATTACGGACTGGCTCACTATGCAGATCCACTGGAAATAGCTGCTCCTGCTGCTGTATAAGAATCAATTTAAGCGATGCAAAATGGCTGAAGAAAAGAAACTCTTTAAGGTTAAGATCGATAATATCTCCGTGGAAGTGGAGCCGGGCACTACCATTCTGAATGCTGCCCGTCAAATTGGTGGAGACATCGTGCCGCCTGCAATGTGCTACTACTCCAAGCTGAAGGGTAGCGGTGGTAAATGCCGTACCTGCCTGGTGAAAGTATCCAAAGGGTCCGATGCTGATCCACGTCCTATGCCTAAACTGGTAGCCAGCTGCCGTACTACCGTTATGGACGGTATGGAAGTGGCGAACATCACCTCACCTGAAGTGCTGGAAGCACGTAAAGGCGTGGTAGAATTCCTGCTGCTGAACCATCCGCTGGATTGCCCTGTGTGCGATCAGGCCGGTGAATGTCACCTGCAGGACCTGAGCTATGAGCATGGCGCAGACAGTACCCGTTACGAATTCAAACGCCGTACATTCGACAGGGTCGATATCGGTGATAAGATACAGTTACACATGACCCGTTGCATCCTTTGCTACCGTTGTGTATTCACTGCTGATCAGCTGACTGAAAAGCGTGAACATGGCGTACTGGGTCGTGGTGAAGCTGCTGAAATCGGTACTTATATCCAGCAATCCCTGGACAACAACTTCATCGGTAATGTGATTGATGTTTGTCCGGTAGGCGCGCTGACAGATAAAACCTTCCGTTTCAAAAACCGTGTATGGTTCCTGAAACCGGTAGATGCACACCGTGAATGTCATGATCCTAAGTGCTGTGGTAAAGTGGCGCTCTGGATGCGTGGGGACGAGGTGTTCCGTGTAACTGCCCGTAAAGACAAGTACGGTGAAGTAGAAGAGTGGATCTGCGATACCTGCCGTTTCGACAAGAAAGAAGTGAAAGACTGGGTGATCGAAGGCCCACGTAAAATAGAGCGTCAGAGCGTTATCTCTCAGGGTCACTATGTAGGCGTACACAAGCCTCAGGATACACTGGTAGAGGTACTGGATGGCCGTCAGCCGAAGCTGTTGCTGGATATCCACAATATCAGCGAGGTGAACAAACCCAACATCGATCTGTCACAGATCAATGGTCCGGCGCATTCCGACGACTTTAATAAGTAATGATTTATTCGTAATTCGTAATCGATAATTCGTATTTGATGACTATAGACTGGTTCTTTATCCTGGAAAAGATAGTGCTGATATCCGGCGTACTGGCGATATCATTGGTAGTGGCTATGTATTCTACATGGGGTGAAAGAAAAGTAGCTGGTATTATCCAGGACAGGATCGGCCCGAACAGGGCTGGTTTTATGGGTCTGCTCCAGCCGCTGGCGGATGGTGGTAAACTGTTCTTTAAAGAAGAGATCATCCCTGGCAATTCCAATCGTTTCCTGTTCATTCTTGGTCCATCCCTGGCTATGATCGTAGCCTGTATGACCAGCGCCGTAATTCCATGGGGTGACACACTGACCATTGCCGGCCATACTGTTTCCCTGCAGATCGCGGATGTGAACATTGGTATCCTGTATATTTTCGGTGTGGTGAGCTTAGGTGTATATGGTATCATGCTGGGTGGATGGGCTTCCAACAACAAATATTCTCTCCTCGCATCTATCCGTGCGGCATCCCAGATCATCTCCTATGAGCTGGCAATGGGTCTGTCCCTGATCGCCCTGCTGATGATGACAGGTACTTTAAGTCTGAAAGAGATCGTTGAGCAGCAGCGCCACGATGGTTGGAACGTACTGTACCAGCCATTGGGTTTCCTGATATTCCTGGTATGTTCTTTTGCTGAGTGTAACCGTACGCCGTTTGACCTGGCAGAAGCGGAGAGTGAGCTGAACGGTGGTTATCACCTGGAGTACTCTTCCATGAAACTGGGTTTCTATCTGTTCGCGGAATACATCAACATGTTCATCAGTTCTGCGCTGATGTCCAGCCTGTACTTCGGAGGTTATTCCTTCCCTGGTATGGATAGTCTGGGACTGGCGCCTAACCTGGTGACCATTCTGGGAACGGCGGCATTGTTCATCAAGATCATCTGCTTCCTGTTCTTCTTTATGTGGGTACGCTGGACGATCCCGAGATTCCGTTACGATCAGCTGATGCGTTTAGGATGGAACATCATGATTCCGCTGGCACTGGCTAATATGTTGATCACAGGTGCGATCGTGCTGTATCGCAGTACACATTAATTAACGACTTATTATAATAGCAATATGCAAGCTTTAACAAGTAGGGCAAAACAGGTAGACCGCAAACCGATGACTTTCATTGAGAGTATCTATTTGTGGAATATTATAAAGGGGATGATCATCACCTTCAAGCATATCTGGAAAAGGAAAGAAACGGTGAAATATCCGGAGCAAAAGCGTGAGTTCAGTCCTGTATTCCGTGGTCTGCACATCCTGAACAGGGATGCAGAAGGACGTGAGAACTGTACAGCGTGCGGTTTGTGTGCGGTAGCTTGTCCTGCGGAAGCTATTACCATGGAGGCAGCCGAAAGAAAAGCGGGAGAAGAGCATCTATATCGTGAAGAGAAGTATGCTGCCCGTTATGAGATCAACATGCTGCGTTGCATTTTCTGTGGTTTTTGTGAAGAGGCTTGTCCGAAAGATGCTATCTATCTGACAGAAACATTTGCACCTGCTAACTACAAACGCGAAGGTTTCATCTATGGTAAACAGGATCTGTTGATACCAACTCCTGCGGAAAAGAAAAAAGCATAATTAAAGACAGTCTTAGCAAAAAAATATAATAGTCATTTAGCAATGGGAATGAGCTTACAACAAATCGTTTTCGGGGTACTTTCAATCATCTCTATTATATCCGCGCTGGGCGTGATATTGAGTAAGAACCCCGTTACCAGTGTTCTTTGCCTGATCGTTACCTTTTTCACCATCGCCGGGCATTACATCATGCTGAATGCACAGTTCCTGGCAGTGGTGCATATCATTGTATATGCGGGTGCTATCATGGTATTGTTCCTCTTTGTGATCATGTTGATGAACCTGAACGCAGAAATAGAACCACAGAAGCGTAACTGGCTGAAATATGCGGGCGCTATCAGTGGTGGTGCGCTCCTGCTGGTATTGCTGGGAGCTCTCCGTGAAGCTGACGTTACTCCGCTGCAACCCGGATCAAACGATATCGGCCTGATCTCCAACCTTGGTAAAACTTTATTCAGTCAATACGTAGTTCCATTTGAAGTAAGCAGCATCCTGTTCCTGAGTGCAATGGTTGGCGCCGTTGTAATCGGTAAAAGGGAAGCGTAAACCACAACAACTGTTAATCGTCATTGATCAATTTGTAATTCTTTAAAGATGCCTGTTCAATATTACATTTTCTTAAGCATTGCACTCTTTTGTATCGGGGTGATGGGTGTGCTGATGCGCAGAAATGCCATTATTATTTTCATGTGCGTGGAATTGATGCTGAATGCAGTGAACCTGCTGCTCGTAGCCTTCTCTAAAATGTGGGCAGATGCAGGTCGTGTGGATGCCGGCGGCGCACAGATCTTTGTATTCTTTATCATGGTGGTTGCCGCGGCGGAAGTTGCTGCTGGTCTGGCCATTATCGTGATGGTGTACAGGAATTCACAGTCGGTGGATATTAATATCATGAACAGGCTGAAGAACTAAGAACTAACAGCTTGAATCGTAATTGTAAATCGTAATTAGTATTTGAATAGATGATACATCTAGTTTGGCTGGTACCATTTTTACCATTATTAGGATTCCTGGTGAATGGATTGGGAAGAAGATACCTCTCCAAATCACTGGCGGGTATAGTAGGAAGCGGAGCTGTATTAGCTGCCTTTGTGATTAGCTTACTGATTTTCCTGGAAGTGAAAGCCCCGGGATTTCAGGCGCAGGTAGTACCGTTGTTTGATTTTATTTCCGCAGGCAGTCTGCATATTCCTTTCGCATTCCAGGTAGACCAGCTGAGCGCTTTATTTTTGCTGATCATTACCGGCGTCGGTTCTCTGATCCACATTTATTCTACCTCTTATATGCATGACGAAAGCAGTGAGGGTTTTGCGCGTTACTTCGCTTACCTGAACCTCTTCGTTTTCTCCATGCTGATCCTTGTACTGGGCGCTAACTATGTGATGATGTTCATCGGATGGGAAGGTGTAGGGCTCTGTTCCTACCTCCTGATCGGCTTCTGGTTCAAGAATACCAACTATAACAATGCCGCCAAGAAAGCATTCATCATGAACCGCATCGGTGACCTCGGTTTCCTGCTCGGTATCTTCACGATGATCGTACACTTCGGTAGCGTTTCTTTCCCTGAAGTATTTGAAAAAGCAGCGACCCTGGGAGAAGGTAGCAAAGTGATCCCGGCGATTGCCATCCTGCTGTTTGTAGGTGCTGCCGGTAAATCTGCCCAGCTGCCTTTATACACCTGGTTACCTGATGCGATGGCGGGCCCTACTCCGGTATCTGCCCTGATCCACGCTGCAACGATGGTAACAGCTGGTATCTATATGATCGCACGCAGCAACATTTTATATACCCTGGCGCCATGCATTCAGACAGTAGTAGCGATCATAGGTCTGGCTACCGCTGTACTGGCAGCTACCATCGCGCTGAAACAGGATGATATCAAAAAAGTGCTTGCTTACTCTACTGTGAGCCAGTTGGGTTATATGTTCCTGGCGCTTGGCGTAGGTGCCTATACAACGGCGGTGTTCCACGTAATGACACACGCATTCTTCAAAGCATTATTGTTCCTTGGTTCTGGTTCCGTGATCCACGCAATGGGCGGAGAGCAGAATATCAATAAAATGGGCGGACTGAAAAAGTACATGCCTGTTACACACGCTACTTTCCTGATCGGCTGTCTGGCTATCGCCGGTATCCCTGGTCTGTCAGGTTTCTTCTCTAAAGACGAGATCCTTGCTGAAACTTTCATATCCAATAAGCTGATGTATGGTATCGCGCTCCTTACCGCGCTGATGACCGCGTTCTATATGTTCCGCTTATACTACATCACCTTCTGTGGTAAATTCCGTGGTACACACGAACAGGAACATCACCTGCATGAAAGTCCTGCGGCAATTACTATCCCGCTCATTATTCTGGCGGTACTGTCTATCGTAGGTGGTTATGTAGGTTTACCGGAAGTATTCGGCACACACAGTATCCTGAAAGAGTACCTGGCTCCTGTATTTGCGCCTTCTGCGCCTTTCATACATGAGCATGAGCACCTGACACACAATACTGAGTGGTTGTTAATGGGACTGAGCTCCGTACTGGTGATCATCACGATCTTCTTCGCACGCAGCTGGTACCGCAATTATGAAGATAATGGAGAACCTCGTACCGGTATTGCCAAAGTACTGGAAAACAAATGGTACGTGGATGAGTTATACGATGCGATCATAGTGAAACCCCTGATGATGCTGAGCCGATTCTTTGAAGAGGCGATCGAGAAATCAGGTATTGACCGTCTGGTGAATGGTGTAGGTCGTGGCGTACACTGGGGCAGCCAGCAGGTAAGACTGCTGCAGAGCGGCCAGGTAGGCTTCTACATTTTTGCTATGGTAATTGGAATGGTAGTTTTATTTGTGATAGGCTTCCTGCTGAAATAAGAAACTACCTGCACCATCATTAAAAAAGGACAAGTTTAGATATAATTATGTTGACAGTATTACTCATATTGATTCCTTTAGTTGCGGGCCTGGTTACGTTTGGTCTGAAGGGGTCTGGCCCTAAAGCGCTGGGTTTGGTGGCATCCCTGGCTTCGCTGGCAGTAACAGTTGCTGCTTTGTTCCAGTTCAGGACCGCACCGGATGCGTTGCATCTGACGGCAAACTGGATACCTCAGCTGGGCGCACAGTTCAGTGTAGGACTGGATGGAATGGGCCTGATGCTTTGTTTGCTGACAGCCATCTCTTTTCTGCTGATCTTTATCGTTATCTATAACAGAGAGTACGAACGCCCTAACAGTTTCTATGGTCTGATGCTGTTGTCTCAGGCAGGTCTGGTAGGGGTGTTCACAGCGTACGACGCGTTGTTATTCTACGTTTTCTGGGAACTGGCACTGATCCCGGTGTATTTCCTCTGCTCACTCTGGGGTGGCGAAAAACGTATTCCGGTTACATTTAAATTCTTTGTATACACCTTTGCAGGTTCCCTGTTGATGCTGGTAGGTCTGATCTATATCTACCTGCAAACACCGGAGCATTCTTTCAGCTACGCCAGCTTTGTAAGCGGTGCTGTTGCTCCACAGGACCAGTCCTGGTTGTTCTGGTTGTTCTTTGTAGCATTTGCTATCAAGATGCCGATCTTCCCTTTCCACACCTGGCAGCCTGACACTTACGAACAATCACCAACTCCTGTTACGATGGTACTTTCCGGTATCATGGTGAAAATGGGTCTTTTCGGTGTCGTTCGCTGGTTACTGCCTGTACTGCCGAAAGGCGCTTATATGTGGTCAGATGTTGCGATCGTACTGTCTATCATCGGTATCATCTATGCATCCTGCATTGCGATCGTACAGTCAGATATCAAACGCCTGATCGCTTACTCCTCTATCGCCCACATCGGCCTGATGAGCGCAGCTATCTTCACTAACAATGAACAGAGCTTACAGGGTCTGATGGTGCAGATGTTCAACCACGGTATTAACATTATCGGTCTGTGGATCATCGTTGAGATCATCCAGAACCGTCTGAAAATTAAAAACCTGAACGAGATGGGTGGTATTGCACAGTATGCACCGGGTATTGCCATCTTCCTCGTAACCATCAGTCTTGCCAATATCGCTTTACCACTGACCAACGGTTTCATCGGAGAGTTCCTGATGTTAAGTGGTCTGTTCCAGTACAATGTTTGGTTCATGGCTGTAGCCGGGCTGGGTATCATCCTGGGAGCGGTATACACGCTGAACATGGTGCAGAAGGTGATCTTCGGACAGAGTAATCAGCTGACTGAGACAACTACTGATCTGAAAGGAAATGAGTTGCTGGTACTGATCATCATCGTAGGTATCATCCTGGTACTGGGTTTCTATCCGAAGCCTATGCTGGAGCTGGTAAGCAGCACTACTGAATTGGTTAACAAGGTTTATTAAAAAGTTGTTCTTTCGTAACACAGGAATATGAATGCATTAATATCTACTGCTTTATCGGGCGTTGTAATGATGTTTGCGGGTTTGTTTATCGGTAATAAGCAGCGCATAAAATTTGTAGCCATAGTTGTACTGCTGATCTCATTTGCAGCCAACCTGGCGGAGTTATCTACCATTGGAGCAGGCGAGCGTACCTTATATGGCATGATCACCATCAGCCACTTCAGTATCCTGTTCAATGCTATCGCATTGGGTAGTACACTGATCTATTTCTTATTATCAGGCAGTGCTTTTGAAAAAGTAGGCGAACACGTTTCTGACTATTTCGCACTGATCTTCTTCATTTTGTCTGGTATCACACTGGTTTCTACTTTCAGCAGCTTATTAATACTCTTCCTGGCAATAGAGATCATGTCTATTCCACAGTATATACTGGCTGGTGCTGATAAGAAAACGCCTAAAAGCACAGAGGCTTCCCTGAAGTACTTCCTGATGGGCTCTTTCTCTACCGGTATCCTGCTGATGGGTATTGCCCTGATCTACGGTGCTACCGGTACTTTCAATGTAGCAGAACTGGGCCTGGGTGCAGGTAAAGTGAATACGCTGGCATTGTGCGGTATCATCCTGATGGCTTTCGCATTATCTTTCAAAGTATCAGCGGCGCCTTTCCACTTCTGGACGCCTGACGTATATGACGGTTCTCCTACCGTGTTCACTTCTTTCATGGCGACAGTAGTAAAAGCAGGTGGTTTCATCGCTTTTATCAGAGTGTTCCATGGTGCGTTCGTAGGTGAGAGACTGACGGCTGACTGGCAGTTGCTGCTGGCGATCATTACAGCTGCTACGCTGATCATCGGTAACTTTACCGCTGTATTCCAGCAAAGCGTTAAACGTATGCTGGCTTACTCCAGTATCGCACAGGCAGGTTTCATGTTGCTGGCTGTTATTTCTATGAACACTTTCGCTACACAGGGTATCATCCTGTATGCGGCAGCTTATAGCGTAGCCACCATCGGTATCTTTGCCGTGATGATCAAACTGAAAGATTACACGTTTGATGGTTTCAACGGACTGGCGCGTACACAACCAGTACTGGCGATCACCACTACTATCTTTGTATGTTCACTGGCAGGTATCCCGCTGACAGCAGGTTTCTTCGCTAAATACTTCGTACTGGCAGCAGCTGTTCAACAGGGTAACCTGTTATGGCTGGTGATCATAGCTGTGATCTGTGCGGCTATCAGTGCTTACTACTACTTCCGCGTGATCATCGCTATGTACTTCAAACAGGGCGAAGCTGAAACCGCAGAGATCAGTGGTAGTTTCAAACTGATGCTGATCATTACCGCAGCGATCGTGATCCTGCTTGGTATCTTCCCTGGATTATTATTACAGTTTATCTAATTGATAAGCTCTACATAAAACGGAAATACCGGCCAATTGGCCGGTATTTTTTTTGGTGTGTTGGTGCTGCTTTTCAAGCGTTGTGACAGCTAGTCTGCCGCCACTAAAGAAAGCGTTTGTTCCTGCTGCGTGATACTGTTCAGGAGTGTGAGCTGATTACGCGCCCGCAGGAGATTATGTCGTTCATATTTTGCGCCGTAGTAACTATCATTGTTGAAGTAATCCGTCAGAAAGCGGATAGCCTGCATATACACCAGGAACTGTCCCGCATAGACCAGGTGTGCTTTTTCAGCCACGCTGAGCTCATCCCTCATTTCACTCAGATATCCCTGTACAATGGCCTTGTAATAATCCGTTCTTACCTGCACTTTGCTGAAATCCGTTTCTTCTTCACTGACAGGAGAAAGATAAGTACGCATCATATCTCCGAAATCGCTGATGAAATACCCTGGCATCACTGTATCCAGATCGATCACACAAATTCCTTTATCTGATTTATCAAACAACACGTTGCTGATCTTGGTATCGTGATGCATCACCCTCATTTTGAAACCAGGATGCTGCTGTATGGTATTAAATGTTTCTGTGAGATACTGATAGTCGCGGATCGTATCAATATCCGCGGCAGCTTCTGCTATTCTTGCTGCATTGCCCTGTTGTACTGCCTGTTCAAATTGTTGATAACGCAGGGTCAGATTGTGAAAATCAGGCAGCGGGTATTGTATTGTATTGATATCAATACCAGACAATAGTTTTGTAAAACGACCGAACTGTCTGGCAGCCTCAAATGCCAGTTGTGTATTATCCACCACATCATAGCTGCGCGAATCCGCTACAAAAGGTTGCATGCGGAAATAGTTTCCTTCCGCCGTGATGTACATTTCCTGTCCATCGACGGTACGTACTGGTTGTACAAAGAAATAATCCGGATGATGTGTATCCAGGTAGCGGCCAATAGCGCTGATATTATCAGCGATCAGTGATGGCTGTTTGAATACCCCATGATTAATGCGTTGCAGAATGTAGTGACGATCGCCCGCAGAGATTTTCCAGGTGGCGTTGATAAGGCCACTGCCGAATGGCTGAATATGGCATTCGGCCATTGATAATCCATAAGCTGCCAGTATATCCTGCATTGCTGGTTGATAAAGTTGCTGTGTATCAAACATAGTGATAAGAATTGAGAGAACAGCTGGACAAACGATTGCGCAAATTTTTACTTCTTCGCCGCAATGACCAATGTTGAATCAATGACGATCTGCTGATATGCATCAGGAGACAGTTTACCGGAGAGGAGGTCCAGGAGTATTTCGGTGGCTTTCTGTCCCTGGAGATAAGGGTATTGTTCAACGGAGGCGAGGGGAGGATATGCCATGTAACTGCTCAGCGGCAGATTGGCATAACTCACAAAACTGATGTCTTTATTGATCTGTATACCTTGTTCGACCGCATATTGTACTGCGTCCTGTGATACATAGTCATTAAAGGCGACTACAGCCGTTATTTTCCTTTTGTGGGAGAGTAACTGTTGCATCGCCTGACGGGTGCCTTCTTTTGTAAGGTCACTGTGTATATTGAGGGAGGCATCATATTTCAGGCGTTGCTGCTGCATGGCTTTCTGATAACCTGTTGTACGCTGCCGGCTGGCGATCAGTTTCTCCGGCCCATTGATCATACCGATAACCCGGTGCCCCTGTTGCAGTAATAAAGAGACCGCCTGAATGGTGCCTGATTCCATATTCGAAGCGACATAGTGGATATCTTTCATATCGGGGATACGGTCAAAGAACACCACAGGGATATTATACTTCCGCAGCATTTCAAAGTGTGCGTATTGTACGGTATTTCTGGCCAGGGAAACCAGCAGTCCGTCTACCCGGTGGTTCTTCATGATTTCCACGATCTTCTGTTCCCTTGCTGTATCATCATGCGACTGGCCCAGCAGCACCATGTAATTGCTTTTGTTGGCAGTATCTTCTATGCCGCTGATAGCTGCGGAGAAGAAGGCTTCCGACAATTCAGGGAGTACAATGCCCAGTGTAAAGGTTTTTTTCTGCTGGAAGAAAATGGCGGTCTGATTGGGCTCGTATTGTAGTTCCCGGGCGAGCGCCTGCACCTGCATCCTGGTTTTCAAGCCGATACGCGGATGATTGTGCAAAGCCCTGGATACAGTGGAGGTGGCCAGGTTGAGCCTTTTGGCGATTTCTTTTATAGTCGGTGGATTGGGCATCAGGCCATTTATATAATAAAAGTAGCGGAAAAAAACTTTTTATTAACTTTAAATCATGCAGTTCCGTGACACATTTTCCCTCGCCTTTCGCTCTGTTAGCGGCAATCGTTTGCGCGCAGGGCTTACTATTGCCATCATTGGTTTTGGTATTATGGCCCTGGTGGGCATTTTTACGGCCATTGACAGTATGAAAAGCAGTATCTACAGTAGTTTTGCGAATATGGGAGCCAACAGCTTCAATATACAGAGCAGGGCATTGAAGATACGTATTGGTGGTGGCGGCGGAGCAACCAAAGGAAGCAAGAAAACGAAGGTGAAAACCTCCAATAGTAACATCCCTATTACTTATAAAGAGGCAATTGACTTCAAACGGAAGTATGCTTTTCCAGCTACGGTGAGTGTGTCTACCAATGCAACGGGGAATGCGACAGTCTATAAGAATGACAAGAAGACGAACCCGAATGTGCGTGTAATGGGCGGTGATGAAAGTTATCTTCAGTTATCGAACTATACCTTGCGGGAGGGACGTAACCTGAATCAGCTGGATGTGGAATCAGGCAGAAATGTGGCGATACTGGGTATGGACGTTGCGAAGAAACTGTTTGGAGATAATCTGAAGAATGTAGTCAACAGTTCGATCCGTGTAGGTAATGTGCGTTATCGTGTGGTGGGAGTGATGGCGCCTAAAGGGAACAGTGGTTTCATGAGTGCGGATAATGTGGTGATCACAACTGTGAATAATACACGCAGAGTATTTGACCGGCCTGGTGCATCTTACAATATCGGTATTTCAGTAAAGGATATTACGAAGATGGACGCTGCGATCGGAGAGGCGACAGGACTGTTCAGGGTGGTACGTCGCCTGGCATTGAATGAAGAAGAGAATTTTTATATTAATAAAAGCGACAGCATTGCAGAGATGCTGTTCGGTACACTGAGTTACGTGGTGTTTGCAGCTGTGCTGATCGGTGCGATTACCCTGTTCGGATCGGCGATCGGTCTGACCAATATTATGCTGGTATCAGTAGCAGAGCGCACACGTGAAATAGGTGTTAACAAAGCACTGGGAGCAACCAGTAAGGTGATCCGTCAGCAGTTTGTATACGAGTCCATCATCATCAGTTTACTGGGGGGCGTGTTGGGCGTCATACTTGGTATGCTGGTGGGTAACCTCGTATCATTGTTAACAGGATCAAGTTTTATAATTCCGTGGTTATGGATAACGACAGGGATATTTATCTGTGCGGCTGTAGGGCTGATATCAGGTATTTATCCGGCCATCAAGGCGTCACGTCTGGATCCGATAGTAGCATTGCGTTACGAATAATTAACAGGCACACGCCAACATCTGAACATTCATGGCTTTATTAGTAGTATTTGTTTCCATCCTGCTGCTGGTGTTACTGGTAGCTTATTTCCGGTTAAATACATTTATTGCTTTTCTGATCGTCTGTCTCTTTATGGGACTGGCCCTGAACATGGTCAGAGTACCGGAAGAGAGAATGTCGATTGCCGAGATCACCCAATCTATTCAAACAGGGATAGGGAAGACACTGGGTTCCCTGGTGATCATCATTGTATTTGGTAGTATGCTGGGTAAACTGGTGGCTGAGAGCGGCGCGGCACAACGTATTGCCAATGGTCTGATGCATGTGTTCGGCAGGAAGTACGTGCAATGGTCATTGATGCTGACGGGCTTTATCGTGGGTATTCCCTTATTCTACAATATTGGTTTTGTACTGATGGTGCCGCTGATATTTACAGTGGCCGCCAGAACGAAACTACCGACCGTCTATCTGGGGATTCCGATGCTGGCCTCCCTGTCGGTGACACACGGTTATTTACCGCCCCATCCTTCGCCTACGGCATTGGTTGGTACCTTTCATGCAAATATGGGTTTAACGCTCATATACGGTCTGATTGTGGCCGTTCCTGCCATTATACTGGCAGGTCCGGTATTCACCCGTTTTCTGAAGCATTATACACAGGAACCTGCGCAGTTATTCACCGTAGCACCTATGCCGGAGGACCAGTTGCCGTCTATGGGCACGAGTATTGTGGCGGCATTGCTACCGGTACTGCTGCTGGCAGGCACGTCTTTGCTGAAACTGGGCGCCGCGCCTGGAACTTTTCTGTGGCAGATCACTACCTGGCTGGGCGATCCGGTGATCGTCATGTTGCTGGCTGTATTGAATGGCGCCTACGTACTGGGACTTCGTCGTGGATTACCGGTGAAGAAAGTGATGAGCATTATGGAAGACGCCATCCGGGACGTGTCCGTGATCATTCTGATCATTGGAGGCTCCGGAGCACTGACACAGATGTTGCTGGATAGTAAGGTGAGTCAGGTGATTACGGATAGTTTACAGGGAATGCATATGAACCCGCTGATCCTGGCGTGGAGCATTGCCGCACTGATACGGGTGAGCGTAGGTTCGGCCACTGTTGCCGGACTGACCACAGCCGGTATTGTAGCGCCGCTGGTGGCAGGCACTTCTGTGCATCCGAGCCTGATGGTACTGGCGACCGGTGCAGGCAGTCTGATGTTCTCACATGTGAATGACGGTGGGTTCTGGATGTTCAAGGAATATTTTAATTTGTCAGTGAAAGATACTTTCAAGACCTGGTCAGTGATGGAGACGATCGTTTCTGTTATAGGACTGATCGGCTGTCTGATATTAAACCTCTTTATCTAATTCAAGAAAAACAGTGCACATGACACCAACAGAGAATTTTAACGCATTAGGATTGTCATTACCTCCGGCTCCATCACCATTGGGTGTTTATAAGCCATGTCTGATCGATGGAAAATACCTGTATCTGTCAGGTCATGGTCCCGTGCAGGATGATAAGAGCCTGATCATTGGCCGTATTGGTGTTGAGTTTGACATGGAAAAAGGCAAACTGGCCGCAAGACAGGTTGGTCTTACCATGCTGTCTACGATCGTAGCAAACCTGGGTAGCCTGGACAAAGTAAAACGTGTGATCAAAGTATTAGGGATGGTGAACTGTTCACCTGACTTTGAGCGTCATCCTTATATCATCAATGGTGCGAGCGAACTGTTTGCAAAAGTATGGGGTGAAGAAAATGGTATCGGTGTGCGTAGTGCAGTTGGTATGGGTTCTCTGCCGGATAATATTCCCGTGGAAATAGAGGCATTATTTGAGTTGCACTAAACAATTCGTAATCCCTAATTAAAATTTATGTGGTACGAACTACACAATATCAACACCATTGATACGCCTGCTGTGCTTGTATATCCTGAGCGCATGCTGGATAATATCCGCTTACTGAAACAGACAGTCGGAGACGTGCAGCGTTTGCGTCCGCATATCAAGACCAGTAAGATGATTGAAGCCGTGCAGTTGTTGCAGGGTGAAGGCATTAACAAGTTCAAGTGTGCCACTATTGCGGAAGCGGAAATGCTTGGTCTGGCAGGCGCCGGCGATGTATTGCTGGCATATCAGCCTGTAGGGCCGAAGGTAGACCGCTTATTGCAGATAGTGGAGCAATATCCGGACACGAAATATGCCTGTCTTGTGGATAACAGCGCGTCTGCTATCGCCATTGCGGCTACATTCGCGGCAGCGCAACGTACTATCCCTGTTTATATTGATCTCAATATCGGTATGAACAGGACCGGTATCGAGCCGGGCCCTGGTAATGAAGCACAGGAACTGTACGAGGAACTGCTGCATTTGCCGGGTATTACGCCGGTAGGTTTACATGCATACGACGGACATCTGCACGATACAGAATTTGAGTTGCGCAGAGAGAAGTGTAATGCAGGATTTGCGCCTGTCATTGCACTGGCGGCTGCTATTACGGAAGCCGGCGCTCCTGCTCCGCAGATCATTGCGGGAGGTACGCCAACTTACGCTATACACGCAGAACGTCCTGGTGTGGAATGCAGTCCGGGAACGTTTATTTTCCAGGATTGGGGATATCATAAGCTGCATCCGGAACAAACATTTGATTTTGCCGCTACTGTTATTACCAGAGTGATCTCTGTGATCGATGGGAAGCATATCTGTGTTGACCTGGGACATAAGTCAGTGGCTGCTGAGAACCCACAGCCCCGTATCTATTTTCTGAATGCACCTGATGCTGAACCATTGGGACACAGTGAGGAACATATGGTGGTGAAGGTGCCTGATACTTCGCTATTTCCGGTGGGAACGGTGCTGTACGGTATACCGCTGCATATCTGTCCGACAGTAGCCCTGCATGAGCGCGTAGGCGTTGTGGAAAACAATAACTGTATAGCATGGTGGAAAGTGATAGCGAGAGACAGAAAGATCATGATCTAACTTATCAAAAAAATACGCACATGTTTATAGTAGATGCGCATCTTGACCTGAGCATGAATGCGATGGAATGGAACCGTAACCTGCGCCTGCCGGTTAACGATATCAGGAAGCGCGAAGAAGGAATGACTGACAAACCTGACCGTGCGAAAGGAGTGGTATCTTTTCCACAGTTAAGAGAAGGCAACATCGGACTGGTCGTAGCTACGCAGATCGCCAGATTTGTGGCAGTTGATAATCCTCTGCCGGGATGGTATTCTCCAGAACAGGCATGGGCGCAGACACAGGGACAACTGGCCTGGTACAAAGCCATGGAAGACGCCGGAGAAATGACACAGATCACCAATCTGGCGGCCCTTGAAAAACACCTGGCCCTCTGGAACGATGGTACGCCAAATACGAATAAACCGATCGGTTATATACTGAGCCTGGAAGGAGCTGATTCCATAGTAGACCTGAATTATCTGCAACGTGCTTATGACAATGGGTTACGCGCAGTAGGACCTGCTCACTATGGCCCCGGACGTTATGCACAGGGAACAGATGCGACCGGATTTATGGGTGAGAAAGGACAGGCATTGCTGAAAGAGATGGAACGCCTGAATATCATCCTGGATGCCACGCACCTTTGTGATGATAGTTTCTGGGAAGCAATGGACCATTTCCATGGACATGTATGGGCCAGTCATAACAATGTACGTGCGCTGGTGAACCATAACAGGCAGTTCTCTGATGAACAGCTGCAGGAACTGATCCGTCGCGGGGCTGTTATCGGCGGTGCGATGGATGCCTGGATGATGGTACCCGGATGGGTCAGAGGTGTGTCCAATCCCAAAGACATGGGTGCCTCCCTGGATGTACTGGTAGACCATATGGACCATATCTGCCAGCTGGCGGGCAACGCCTTACATGTAGGTATCGGATCGGACCTGGACGGTGCTTTTGGTAAAGAGCAGAGCCCTTATGATCTGGAAACAATTGCCGACCTGCAGAAGATCCCGGCCTTGTTTGCCAAGAGAGGATATTCCCAGGAAGATATTGACAATATTATGCATGGAAACTGGTTAAGGTTCCTGCGTAAGGCCTGGAGCTAATGGCTAATAATATAATTGTGACAGGACATTGGTCATGTCATTATTCACTGGTTTCAGCTCCAGGAAGCCAGTGAATTGTTCCGGCGTGAGTGTATTCTTCAGTTTGCGTTGGAAACTCGTCTGAAACCCCTTTAATTTCGTACTGTAAGCCTTCGGATTGCTGTTATTCAGCGACAGGATAGTGGAACGCTGCTCCAGAAAGTTCATTACTGCGTCCTGTATCTTTGGTTGCTGCACATCTGTCAGCGACAGTGCATTTTTCAGTTTACTGGTAATAGATTTTGCATTTCCTTCTATGTTGGAAAGCGGGCCTTGCTGCATCTGGGCCTGAGATACAGCTGGCATAAAGATCAGACCGGAAAGCAGCAACAGGGAAAACAATAGTATATTTTTCATGTGTGTGGATTCTTATCAGGAAGGTAAGATTTTTGCTGCATCCGTTCGATAACTGATTTACGTATATCTCATTATTAATCCCAAAACGAATATGCCTATTTCATTTATTACCGTACGCCATAGATGTGGTCTGGGGCTGCTTTTATCTACCTTTTGCTTCTCAGTAATTGTTTCTGCCTGTAATAAGCCGGCTTATCTTGTCCGGGATGTACATGATTCGATTCCCACTCCTTCTATTGATACTGTTGAGAGTCGGCCGCAGGATACCATGCAGCCACTGGCTGCCCTGGAATTGCTGAATGAACATTATGGGAAAGACTCTCTGCAGGTAATGGACATTTATCTGCCGGCCGGCAGGAATCCCGAGATCACACATATTATGGTATTCGTGCATGGTGGTGGATGGATGGGGAGTGATAAGCGGGATTATACCCCACATATTGACAATATGAAGAACCGGAACGCAAAGTATGCCTATGTGAACCTGAATTACCGCCTGGTGAAAGATGGGAAAAACACGTTCCCGGCAGCAGAGGAAGATGTCAATGCGGCATTGCAGTATGTGTGGCGGCTGGCCGACAGCTTTCACATTTCCCCTGCTACCGGCATTATAGGCACCAGTGCAGGCGCTCATCTGGCCGCATTACAGGCGAATAAACATAATGAGAAAGGGTATATCAAAGCGGCAGTCTGTTTACTAGGTGTGTATGACATGCAACGCTTTTACGATGAAGGCAGTGCGGGTGTTCCGGCACTGGCAGCTGCGGTTCTGGGAGGGACACCAACCCAGCGGACGGATTTATACCGCAGTTCCAGTCCGCTGTTTTATGTCAATGAAAAGACGCCCCCTACCTTGCTGATACATGGTACAGAAGATACGCTCGCGCGTTATTCACAGGCGGTGGCGATGGACAGTGCCCTGGAGAAAACAGGCGTCGTACATGAATTGTACAGTTTTAATGGCTGGCATGCTATACCAGCTGACAAGATCGTAGACGCTGCGGAGCGGATGTTTGATTTTATTGGAAAGTATACGAAGTGACCGGGTTTATCTGATCACCAGTTTCACCGGTTTAGGTACTTCATTCATATTATCATCCAGCACGATGTATTCTGCCTCGATGCTCTGATTGTCCAGCCATTTCATCTGGCCAGGCCCCCATTTACTGAACTCAACATCACCTTCATGCGTCAGCGTATTATTGGCGTATGAGAACAGCTGGAAGCCGTTGTTGTTGAAACCAGCTACAAGGTCGACGGAAGGGCAGATGATGTATTTGTGGTCGGGAGAGATCACAGGAATACCCCATACATGGGTAACGGTACCATTGTCGGCATTGATCAGCACATAGTCGCTGGATTCGTAATAACTGCCAAACACCAGGTGCTGGTGGATAGCGGGGATATAGCCGGCGTAGAAATAATTAGCGAAATTACTGTCATCCGCGCCATGGATATTATTAGCCAGCAATGTGGTCTGGCCATTATTCAGAGTGATATAGAGTGAATCGCCCTGACGTTTGACGTGTGCGCGGTCTTTTGCGATCTGGGAGTCCTCTGTACTGTCGTAATCAGGCGTGTCCAGTTTGTCAAAGGAAGACCGGGTAAGCGGCTGTATGCTGAATTGTTTATTACCTACGCTGAAGGTATCTGTGTCGCGCAGGACCCTCCCGGTGACAGGAGGTTCTTCGATATGAGCGGTATCGCGTACGGAGTCGCTTATTTCTGTGCTTTCATTGCAGGAGAATAGGATACCTGCAGCTAGGAATAGAGATAAATACGTTTTCATAGACGGTACAAAGATAGGTAACTACATAAAAAAATCCCGCCTCATTTGAAATGAGACGGGACTTTTTGAAGAATATGTTAGTCTTATTCAGCTACCACTTCGAATTCCAGTTCAGCTTCATTGCCTTTACCGAAGTCCAGTTTCGCTTTGTAAGTGCCTAATTCTTTTACGTCATCCAGGATGTGGATGCGGCGACGATCGATTTCGTAACCTTTTTGCTCTTTAATAGCACGTGCGATCTGCACACCAGTTACGCTACCGAAAATCTTACCGGAAGTACCGGTTTTAGCGCCAATTTTAACGGGACCTGCTTTCAGCACTTCCACTACTTTGGCGATTTCAGCCAGCATTTTCTCTTCTTTCACTTTCTGCACTTTCAGGCGCTCCTGGAGTTGCTTCAGGTTGGAAGGACTAGCTTCTACCGCAAATTTCTGCGGGATCAGAAAATTCCTGGCGTAACCGTTTTTAACGGTAGCCAGCTCATTTTTCTGGCCCAGGTTATCTACGTCTTGTATTAAGATTACTTGCATTGTTAATTAGTTTTAAGGACCTTTAATTACCCGGTTTACACCGGAAACCTAGGTGGTTTGTTTATTTTAAAAGGTCAGTAACGTAAGGTAACAAAGCCATTTGACGGGCTTTCTTAATAGCCTGCGCTACTTTACGCTGGAATTTCAGAGAGTTACCGGAGATACGACGTGGTAACATTTTACCTTGATCGTTCAGGAATTTCTTCAGGAACTCAGCGTCTTTGTAATCTACATACCGGATGCCTAACTTCTTGAAACGGCAATATTTCTTTGCGCGCTTCTCAGTCTTTACGGCCGTTAAATACTTAATTTCTTGTTTTACTGCCATAATTTTAAGCTTCTGCGGTTTTAGAATCAGCGTTTACGCCATTTCTCTTACGGTTGTTGTACTGAACAGCATATTTGTCTAATGCTGTAGTCATGTGACGAAGTACATTCTCATCACGGTTCAGCTGAATTTTCAGCTTCTCATTGAGGTCGGATGGCGCGCTGTATTCCAGAACCAGGTACATGCCCGTGGTTTTCTTCTGGATTGGGTACGCCAGTGATCTTAATCCCCAGGGATTTTCGTGCGTTACTTCTCCGCCGTTCTCTTTAATGAGATCAGCGAATTTTTTCTGAG
>JBCNQK010000003.1:0-444511 GCA_039592855.1 Chitinophaga sp.
CTAAAGATCTTATGGTGGTTTTGCCAAGGGTGTTCACCTCTTCCCATTCCGAACAGAGAAGTTAAGCCCCTTATGGCCGATGGTACTGCACAACCATGCGGGAGAGTAGGTAGCTGCCATATTTATTGAGAAAGCTCCGGACGAAAGTCTCGGAGCTTTTTTATTTTATACCTGTTTGTAATCCTTGTTATCTCCTCTTCTTTCTGAAATCATCATACCAGTGTGCAATATTGATGGAAGCACCCATGCCAAAAGCAACTGGCTGAAAATATTCATTGAACTCATACCCGCCGTAAGCATCATCATTTAACAACAAGGAGAACATCAGCTGCATCTGAAATTTCACATACTTATAGCCTACACGGAATGTAAATGCTGGTTCGTAAAAAGGTAGCGTCTTCGTCCCTATGCTCATATAGTTGATCCTGCGGTCAGGTTCGTTTTCAAATGCTTTTGCACCAGCGTAAAGACTATAGAATTTCAGGATCGAAAAACGGGAAGTAAAAGCCGCTTCAATAACCGGATGTGAAAATCCTATGCCTGGCTGAATAAAGAACTTATTGAAATGAGAGCGTAAGAGGTAGTCATTGCGGATGGCGTCAGGTGTATTTTCATAGCCTCTTTCGAGCGTTTTAAACGAGCCATTGCCATAACCCGCATAAACATCAAATACCATTCTCTTTTTAGGATCAAGTGGCTTAAAAAAGCCTACAGCGCCCTCGAGGACACCTCCCCTGGTATTATCATCCACAAAAAGATCTTCTCCATTTGAATCTTCAAGATTGATGTTGTAGTCATAGACATACTGACCATTCGCCATAACGGCAATATTATTGCTTACGGCAAATGCCGCCTGGAAATTGGTCGGAGATACGCTTCCTTTGAATTCATGTTTTTCCTTCAGCAGGGGCTCATTGACAGTATTAGGGACGTAAATATGGCTGTTGCACGCAGAGATCATCAACAGCAGGCTGCAACATGCAGTAGCAGGCAGGTTGAAATAGTTTCGCATAACGTAGTGGGTTTAAGCGGTTACTGTTTACTCGCTGGATTCCCTTTCAATCAGTTCAACAGGGAATACAAAGTGTTTGGTGATCTTCATAGTATCGCCATAGTTGATCAGTTTCACAATAGTATCTACTGCTTTCTGTCCCATCTTATATCCGGATTGTTCGATAGTCGTGAGTGCTGGTGTAATGATTCTTGAGGACTGGTCATTGGAATAACCTACTACCTTGATCTGTTCGGGGATACCAACACGTTGTCGTTTGGCTTCCTGGATAAATGCTACTGCTGATGTATCGTTTGCCGCAAATAATCCGTCAGGTCTTTCTGCTGCAGACAGCAATTCCTGCGAAGCGGTAATGGCAGCTTCTGATGTGAGGTTATGTACGTAGAGCAGTTGCTCATTAAAAGGTATATCATATTTTTCCAGTGCTGTTTTATAGCCGCTTAAGCGCTGCTGATAAAGATTACAACTAAGTATACCTGAGAATAATGCAATACGTTTACAACCTTGTCTGATCAGGTGTTCAGTAGCCAGAAATCCTCCTTTGAAGTCATCTCCGGTAATGGTATAACCTGGGAATTCCGCGGGAACGCGGTCATAGAAAACCAGTGGAATATTATTCTTTATGAATGGGGTGAAATGTTCATAGTGAGTAGTGTACATTGAAGATACAGCAAGCAATCCATCTACACGAAGAGAGAAAAATGTATTGACAAGTTCTTTCTCCATTTCAACAGTATCATCAGACTGACCTATCACAATACTAAAGCCATACTTATGTGCTTCGTGCTGGATACCGCTGATGGCTGTACTTTGAAAATACATGGAAGTACGTGGTACAATAAGGCCCAGAATGTTGGAGCGGTTCTTACGCAGACTGGATGCGATCCAGTTAGGTACATAGCCCATTTCGGTGGCCGTCTGGCGTACCTTGTCTCTGGTTTCCTGGTTGATCAGCTTATTGTTCTGCAATGCTCTCGATACCGTGGAAGCAGATAGGTTCAGCACTCTGGCAATGTCGTAGATAGTAATCTTAGTACTTCGTTCTTTCACATTCTTGAGGTTCAGTATATAAATATAGCGATATATTGAGCAACTTTTGTAACAAGCAACAGCATTATTTTCATAGCGTTAAATATTATCACTATAAAAGCAGAAAGGCTCCCACATGGGAGCCTTTCTGCTTTTATAGTGATACATCATCATTTAGGTTCAAGCGCCTGGCTGATTCTTTCAGCAAGATCGCTCAGATGATAACGGCTCAGCGGGTCCTGTATAGTTGCGGCTGAGGCACGGATATCGGTGCGCAGAGATACAAGATGCGCACGTGCAATGCTGCTCACGTCTGATTTCGTCGGGTCTGCAGGAGCAGGGCCGAACATGATAATCATACCACCCATAGAAGACTGGTCTTTAGAAGCCAGCAACTGAATGACATGATCAACATATGATTTCTGCAGGTTACGACGGAATACGTCGATGTTCTTTCTGCTGTATACTTCGCTGAAGATGCCTTTTTTTACATCATTCAGGAATGCGGTCGCCTGGTAGCTACCTGCGCCGTCATTGGCTTCATTGTTGATCAGCTTTACGAGTGTATTAGCACTCAGTATACGGTCTAATACAGGCGTCTGACGGGCGCCGATAATAGTGGTTGCATTGTTCCCTGTACGGGATAAGATATCCTTATCAAGTAACCATTTAGGTGTGGTGAATACCTGATCGTTCAGGAACTGAACTGCTTCCAGTTGTATTGCTTTCGGTACAGCTTCATATACACCGCCTTCCTGTTCTACCGTCTTAGGTGTTTCGTATATACCACCGATGTTCTTAGCGACATGTCCCAGATAACGACCGAACTGTGTATTCACTTCGCGATAGAGTTCAGTAAGATTGCTATAACCTTCGTTTTCTTCTTTCGTCCAGGTCAGGAGGTTAGGCATAATACGCTGCAGGTTTTTGATACCATATACACCTGATTTCATTGCATTATCACCAAGATCTTCGTTTTGTGATCTTGGATCATCAGGGTTCATTTCTGTACCAAACCAATATTTCTTCTCTTTCAGTTTTTCAACGGTCCATTTATTAAGTACGGCTTTTTCAGCATCTGCAGTAGTTGCGTCAGGGATCAGTTTATAACCCCATTCAATTGCCCATTTATCATAGAAGTTGATACGAGGGTAAAGATCGGCGCCGGAGATACCATCTTCTGGCTGTGCCACATAGTTAAAGCGGGCATAGTCCATGATAGAGGCTGCGAAACCATTTTCTTTTGTCCAGGCCTTATCCCTTAATTTCTCAGTAGGGTATGTAGAGCTGGAACCGAAGTTGTGGCGCAGACCCAGCGTGTGACCTACTTCGTGAGAGGATACGAATCTGATCAGTTCTCCCATCAGCTGGTCGTCAAACTGCATTTTACGCGCGCGTGGATCATTAGGTGCACACTGTATAAAGTACCAGTTACGCAGTAAACGCATCACGTTGTGATACCAGTTGATATGGCTCTCCATGATCTCACCGGAACGAGGGTCATGAATATGAGGACCACTTGCGTTAGGAATATCGGAAGGTTTGTAAACGATCGCTGAGAAACGCGCGTCTTCCAGGCTCCAGGTAGAGTCTTCTTCACGTGTAGGCGCTACTTTAGCGACAACAGCATTTTTGAAACCTGCTTTTTCAAAAGCGGCCTGCCAGTCATTTACACCCTGAATCAGGTACGGCACCCATTTTTTAGGTGTAGCAGGGTCTATATAAAATATGATAGGCTTTAGGGGTTCTACGAGTTCCCCGCGTTTATATCTCTCGAGATCTTCAGGCTTAGGCTCCAGTCTCCAGCGGGTAACCATGGATAGGCGTTTAACACCTTGTGGGTCCAGGTCAAAGTCAGTTACGGACGTTGTAAAGTAACCCACACGTGGATCAAAGTATCTGGCTTTCATTGGTACTGCCGGAAGCAGGATCATAGATGAATTCAGTTCCAGTGTAGCGTTTCCTCCCTGTACAGGCATACCTGGTCCAGGCTGGCCACCGGATTTAGAATAAGTCTTTACTGTTTTGATCTCTGTATTGATTGGATAGGATTTGACATCTACTATATATGACTTGTCCTGCTGAACGGCGCCCAGTTTGAACATGCCTTTCACGCGGGAGTCAAAGAAGAAGATATCATTATCGCCCTGAATGTATTCAGTAAGATCGATCACAGTGCTTTTTCCTTTTTCAGAGAAAGCTTTGATATCAAACGCAGCTGCAATAGGTTGTATGTTGGAATTCATTACAGCGTTAAACATTGGCTGACTGGAATCTCTGGAGATTTCAGAATAAGAAATGTTCTTCAGGAAGATGCGGTTGTTCGGTCCTTTTTCAAAGCGGATCACGTTTTCACCGATTTCATCCCCGCTGTATCCCATCATAGCAGCACGCAGGCCCGCGGCTGATTTAGAGATACGGTTGACAACGAGAATATCTCTTCCAAGTAGAGAGTCAGCTATTTCAAAAAATACCTTGTCATCCTGCTTGTAGATATTGAACAGACCGGAATCTGCTACAGCAGCTGATGTAATGACTTCGCTGAATTTTTTGGGAGCTGTTTTAGGACCGCTTTTAGCGGGCATAGGTGGACGTGCGGTCGAATCTTTAGCGGGAATAGGTTCCTGTTGGGTCTTCTTTCGCTTTTGTGCTATCGACATAGTGTTGATACTCAGTATCAACAGAAGCGTACCAGCTGTTGTGGCGACGGTACGAATGGTGTTTTTCTTCATTTGCGTTTATTAAAAAAGGTCGGTTTAAATAAGATTTTGGCAGGTAGTGTTGAAAATACACATATTAAGCAGTAACTTATCGGGGAATTCCATGAACGTTTAAAATGTTACAGGAATGGAGATCGGGGGAGTAAGCAGATACCACGGGGATGAAAAATAATAGCGTCGTGTTTATGAATAAATTTGTTGATATGGTATCTTTTATGCTTATATTACAGGGTGAATGAAATGCTGCAATGGCGCTGTTACAAACGTTTTTCACCGGACAATGAAGGTTTTGTTCCACGTTAAAATGGGTGAAACAGAGATGTAACAGGCTGTGATTGTTTAGCGTTATAAGTAATGCAGAGAAAGTTAAAAACGACCTAAAGTGCGGATGGTGGCGGTTAAGAAGAGAAAAATGTCACAGAAAATTTCTGTTGGAACATTTAAAAAATTTCTTAAATTGTGCGTCCAACTTTGAAAAAATTCAATAAATTTCAGGTTCCAAGGATAGTAATCATAAGGGGTGTAACCCAATCTTTGATACAGGTTACAATTGACACATAAAGTGTATGCTCAATAAACAAGTGGATAGAAGGCGGTCTGATGGCGGCTTTCGGTGGCAGCGTTAAATTTTGTGAGTTTTTGAGAGCTGCACTTGTTTTTTTGGGTCAACCGTATAACTTTGCGAATCACGTATTTACATTGCAGAAATAACAAAAAACAATAGTTTAATCTTTAACACTAAAATTCAATCAACATGGCTGAGACTAAAACAACTGTGACTGCAGGTTCTGCCAAAGCAACTTCTCATCAACCTAAAAAGTCATCCAATGTGTTCGCATTGCTGGCTGTGCCTATCTGTATCGTTATAGGTGTTCTCTTCTACATCTTTGTATTAGGTAGTCCTGATAACTTCCAGGGAGGTATCAAAGGTGCGAACGCGCATCCAGTTGAAGAAGGTATCGGAAAATGGTTCGCAACAGTTTATCAGGGTGGTGCTATTGTACCTATTCTTATTTCTGTATTACTGATCTGTGTTACTTTCGTAATTGAGCGTTTCCTGTATATCACTAAAGCTAAAGGTAAGTTTAGCGGTGCTGATCTGGTAAGAAGAGTTCAGTTCCACCTGGCTAACAAAAACGTAGACGCAGCGCTGGCTGAGTGCGACAAACAGAAAGGTTCTGTAGGTAACGTAATGAAAGCTGGTCTGAAGAAGTACAAAGAAATGATCACTAACACTGAGCTGGATACAGAGCAGAAGATCCTGACCATCAAAAACGAGATCGAAGAAACAACCGCTCTGGAACTGCCAATGATGGAAAAGAACCTGGTGTTCCTGTCCACTATCGCTTCAGTAGCTACCCTGCTGGGTCTGTTCGGTACAGTATTGGGTATGATCAAATCCTTCTCTGCGATGTCCGCAGGTGGTGCTCCGGATTCTGCTAAACTGGCGTTAGGTATCTCCGAGGCGTTGATCAATACCGCTCTGGGTATCGGTACTTCCGCTATCGCGATCATCATGTATAACTTCTTTACTACCAATATCGATGGCATCACTTATGCAATCGACGAGTCTGGTTTCACTTTGACTCAGAGCTTCGCAGCTAACCACAAATAATTTTTTAGATTATTTGTGTGGAAATCGCGCAGTTTTGAATCTATATAAAGTAAACTAAAAAAGGAGTAAAGATGCCTAAAGTTAAAATGCCCAGGAAGAGCACGCTGGTTGATATGACCGCGATGTGTGATGTGGCTTTCTTGCTGCTCACTTTCTTCATGCTGGCTACCAAATTTAAACCGGACGAGCCGGTAACTGTGGTAACTCCGTCTTCCATCAATACCAAGCTGCTGCCAGATTCTGATGTAATCTTGTTAACAGTTGATGCGGGCGGAAAGATATTTTTCAGCATGGACGGCCAACCTAAAAGGCAGCAGCTGATCAATGATCTGGACCAACAGTATCATCTCGGTCTGACCGAAAAGGAAAAAAATAACTTTGTCATTGGCTCCAGCATTGGTACCGATATTAAAAGCCTGAAGACTTACCTCGACATGAAACCTGAAGAGCGTAAGAAAAATGGTCTTGAAAAAGGTATCCCTTCTGACTCTGCCAATAATGAAGTTGCTGTATGGATCGAGTATGCAAGATCTGCACAGGGTGGAAACCCTAAGCTGCAGTACTGTATCAAAGCCGACAACGGTACCCCTTATCCTGTAATCAAGGATATCCTGGATACCTTCAAGGAGAAAAAGATTCAGAAGCTGAACCTGGTTACGAACCTGGAAGCTGCTCCTGCAGGATCTGCAGCGGCTATAGCTCGTGCCGAAGGTAAAGAAGACTAACAGATTTCAAGTAAACGGCAGGCAGCGCCGAGGTGCTGAGTTGCTATTGAAAACTAAAAAAAAGAGCTACTATGGCAGAAATGGATACCAGCAGTAGTGGTGGGAAAGGTAAACACCAGGGTACGAAATCCAAGAAGCAGTCTACACGCGTAGACATGACTCCAATGGTGGATCTCGGCTTTCTGCTAATCACGTTCTTCATGTTGACTACGACCATGAGCAAGCCCAAAACTATGGACTTGATCATGCCGAAAGATACTAAGGACGAGAAAGAGCAGAACAAGGTAAAAGAAAGTACTGCACTCACTATACTGCTTGGAAAAAAAGATCGCGTATACTACTACGAAGGTCTGGCACAGGACCCGAATGCTTCGGCAAATCCTGAATTTTTCAAAGCAACTACGTTTGCTAATACTGGCGGCATCAGAGATGTAATTATCAAAAAGCGTGATGAGGTTGCTCAATTAAGGAACTCAAAGGGAGAACCTGAAGATGTGGTGATTATCATTAAAGCTGATAATGATGCTACATACAAGGATTTCGTTGACATTCTGGACGAAATGGCCATTAACCGCATTCAACGTTATGCTACAGTTGACATCAGCGATCAGGATAAAACCTGGATCCAGCAGACTGAAGCAGCTAACGGCGGTGGCTCCAAGTAATTTAGAAACAATCTCTTTGTATCCATCCTTAAAATTTAAACAATGGATTCCGCTAAAGTCTTAAAGTCCGATTTTCTGGATATCCTGTTTGAGAACAGGAATAAGGAATATGGGGCTTATGACCTCAGAAGACAATACGACAAAAGGGTACGTAACGCCGTTATCGGTAGTGCTGCACTGATGTTGGTTGTAATCGCAGGTTATGCAATCAGTAATTATATCAACAAATTAGAACGGGAGAATCCTGATAGGAAACCTGTTATAGAGCAGATCAAAATGGAGGACGTGAAGATTCCGGATGATCCGAAAACTCCACCTCCGCCTCCACCGCCACCTGCTCCACCGCCACCGGTGAAACCATCCGTACAGTTCACTCCTCCTGTAATCAAGAAGGATGAAGAAGTACCGGAAGATGAAGTACCGCCTAAAATCAAAGAAATTGAGAATAAGGCAATCAGTACTAAAACTGTAGAAGGTGATCCTAACGGTATCGATCCGGGATTACTGGAAGATAGTAAAGGTACTGGTGTGGTAGAAGCTCCTCCTCCTCCTCCGAAAGAAGAGATCTTCACTTTCGTAGAACAGCCGCCTACCTTCCCTGGTGGTGAGGAAGCGCTGGCTAAGTTCCTGAGCAAAAACATCCACTATCCTCGCGTTGCGCAGGAAAATGCGATCTCAGGTACTGTGTTCGTACAGTTCGTAGTAGACTCAGAAGGTAACATCAAAGATGTGAAAACTGTAGGAGCTGCGAAAGGTGGTGGTCTGGAAGAAGAAGCGATCCGTGTGGTAAAAATAATGCCTAAATGGAAAGCTGGTAAACAGAACGGCCGTCAGGTATCTGTACAGTTCAACCTGCCTATCCGCTTTACGCTGCAAGAGTAGCAGAGAGCTAAGGATATTTATCAAAACCCGGTCCCGGCATAGCCAGGACCGGGTTTTTCTATTTATTGGTATATTGCTGCCTGAATTGTGAAAAATTATGTTAGGGAATAATCTTACAGGATACGACGATACAATAGTAGCCCTGGCGACAGCGCCAGGTATAGGAGCAATAGCAGTGATCCGCCTGAATGGCACAAAAGCTATTGATATCTGTAACTCCTTATTCCCCGCTAAAGACCTTCATCAGCAACCTGGTCATACCCTCCATTTCGGCGCCATCGTTGACCGCGGACGCACCATCGATGAAGTAGTGGTCAGCCTGTATAAAGCACCCCGCTCATACACCGGTGAAGAGATCGTGGAAATCTCCTGTCACGGTTCCCCCTACATCCAGCAACAGATCATCGATGCCTGTATCCATGCAGGCGCCCGTATGGCGAAGCCAGGAGAATATACCCTGCGCGCCTTCCTGAACGGCAAACTGGACCTTACCCAGGCAGAGTCAGTAGCAGACCTTATCGCCAGTAATTCCGCCGCCAGTCACCAGACAGCCATGCAGCAAATGAGAGGCGGCTTTTCCAAGGAACTGTATGCCCTCCGGGAACAGCTGATCAGCTTTTCAGCACTTATAGAACTGGAACTGGATTTCAGCCAGGAAGACGTAGAATTTGCAGATCGTACACAGTTGTATCGCCTTATTAATGAAGCCAATGTGGTTGTCCAGCACCTGGTAGACTCCTTCCGCATGGGAAATGTCATCAAAAACGGCGTTAATACCGCTATTGTGGGTAAACCCAACGCCGGTAAGTCTACTTTGCTGAATACCCTGTTGAACGAAAATAGGGCCATTGTAAGCGATATTGCCGGTACTACCCGCGATACCATTGAAGAGGTCTTAAATATTCAGGGCGTATTGTTCCGTCTCATCGACACTGCAGGTATCCGCGAAAGTGCAGATGTGATTGAAAGTATCGGCGTACAGAAGACAATGGAAAAGATCAGGGAAGCAGGTGTGGTACTGTATCTTTTTGATGTAAATGAAACTTCGCTGGCAGAACTGCAGGCCCAGGTAGATACCTTCATCAATGAAGGAATCAACTATCTGCTGATCGGTAATAAGACAGACATCAGCGGACTCGCCGCCATGCAGGAGAAATTCGCCACTGTAGAAGGGATACTATACATATCTGCTAAACAGCACGAACACATACAGGAATTAAAAGATCGCCTCGTACAAAAAGTAATGAGCGGTGATATCAACACAGAAGATACCATCGTTACAAATGCCCGTCATTATGCCGCCTTGCAGGAAGTATTAAAAGCCTTGCAGGATGTGCAATTCGGACTGGATAGCCAGTTGCCGGGTGATTTGTTGTCATTGGATATCAGGAGATGTCTGCATTATCTTGGAGAGATAACAGGACAGATCACCAATGAAGACCAGCTTGATTTTATATTCAGTAAATTCTGTATCGGAAAATAACTATCAACATTGATCAGATAAAATAACTACAAATTGGAGCTGTAGCAAAACAGCTCCAATTTGCATAAAACCTCAAAACATACCTGTCCTCCCTCCAAACTTACTTTCCCTTTTTTCCACTACCATCGACCTTTGTATTGTCAAAAACGCAATACAATGAAATACCTCATAACGCTTATCATCTGTACGATTTCATTCACACAGCTGCAGGCACAAACTGAAGTTCGTCATCTGACAATAGACACTATGCAAAGTCGTCAGCTTACTAACCTTATTACCCGTCGCATGGCATCCGGAGAAAATGCCACCTTCGGCTATTTTGAAATGCAGAAAGGTGCAGTTGTACCGTTACATCAACATCAGAATGAGCAATACACATTCATACTGAAAGGCAGCGTGCGTGTCACGATCAGCAATAAAATTTATATCGTCAAAGCAGGCGATGCCATACTCATACCAGCGAATGTTCCACATTTCTTCGAATGCCTGGAAGAGGGCACGATCGATCTTGATTTTTTCGCACCACGACGCGAAGACTGGATCAAGGGAACAGACAATTATTTCAAAGGCGTCACCAGTGAACAATAGCCAACCCATATTTGTACCTGATATACCTCTAAACATACCACTCGCTACTCCTGATTTCACCTCATTTTTGTACCGTAAAAAAAGTAATCATGAAAACATACATCATCACCTATATAAGCATCCTCTCGCTATTGCTGGCTGCCTGCACCAACCAATCTAAGCAGCAACCTGCAACTAAAGATTCAACACAAACAGCTAGTGAAACACCCGCCGTACTGGAAGAAGTATTTGCTGACAGTACTTATCAGCTGACCGGTGTTGCCGTTGCTGCGGATGGTAGGTTATTCGCTAACTACCCTTACTGGCTGGATACACACAGCTATTCTGTAGTAGAAGTAAAAGATGGGAAGCCAGTCCCATACCCGGATGCAACCTGGAACAGCTTTAAGAAAGGCGATAATGGAGATAACAAATTCGTGTGTGTACAGGCGGTGGTAGCTGATGAAAAAGGTTCTCTATGGGTAGTGGATGCAGCTGGAATTGGACTCGGCCCTGTTTATCAACACAGCAATAAAGTTGTAAAGATCAATCTCGCTACAAATAAAGTAGAACGTATCTATCACTTCCCGGATAGCGTCACCGCAAACGATAGTTATATCAACGATATCCGTGTGGATAATGCTAACGGTTTTGCATATATGACCAGTTCTTCAAACGGTGGTATTGTTGTGCTGAATACCAATACAGGCCTGTCCCGTTTTGTACTGCACAATTCTCCTTCTGTTTTGTCTGACACCGCTTATCATTTCACTATGGACGGCAGAGAATTAACTAAAGCAGACGGGAGTATTCCAAAGATCAATTCTGATGGTATCGCATTGTCTCCGGATAAAGCCTGGTTGTACTACAAACCGCTTACAGATGATAAATTATATCGCATCAATACGGCATTACTTCGCGACTTCTCCACACCCGCACAGAAGATCGATAACAGTGTGGAAGACCTTGGTAAATTCGTAACTACTGATGGTATGGAATTCGATAAGAATGGCAACCTATATCTCGGTGATCTGGAGAAAAGCAGTATCGTAAAAATCACGCCGGACTTAAAGATGCATACGATTGTCACAGATACCGTAAAACTCTCCTGGCCGGATAGTTACAGTATTTCAGCCGATGGTTATTTGTATATTTCTGCTTCTCAGATAGCACGTATGCCCTGGTTCAATAACAATCAGAACCGCACAGTATATCCCTATAAGATTTTCAGACTTAAACTGTAAGCCGATTGTGTATGAAAAGGATCATCTTCGCTCTATTTTCTTTATTAGCACCTGGCACATCTGCAATAGCGCAACTGGAAAAAGTAGCTACTGCTGATATGATCTGGAATGGTGTAACCGTCACTGCTGACAAACGCATTTTCGTCTGCTTCCCACGTCTTGAGGGGGATAAGGGCATCCGCATCGGAGAAGTGTTATCAGATGGGGAAATTATCCCATATCCTGATGCTTCCTGGAATGACTGGCAAACGGGCATAGCTACGCAGCAGAAATTTGTAAGAACTAATTCCCTGCGAATAGGGCCTGACGGATTGCTCTGGATAGTAGATACAGGTACGCCTGAAATGGGAGCAGCGCCTTTACCTGACAGCGCGGCCAAGCTTGTTGCCATTGATACCAGAACAAATCTCGTCGTACGTATCATCCCATTAGCAGGAGTATCTACTAAGGCCACATTTATAGACGACCTGCGTATGACAGGAAATACTATTTACCTCACGGATGCAGGAGATCCCGCGCTTATAATAATGGACAAAACAAGTGGACAGGGGAGGAGAGTATTAGAACATCATCTATCTACAAAAGACGAAAAAGCAATATGGGCAGAAGGGCATATCATGAAAGATAAAAGTGGAAAAGAAGTACATATTCATGCAGATCAGCTCGAAATCTCTCCGGATGGAAAGTGGCTGTATTTTCAGCCGGCCAGTGGTCCATTGTGGAAAGTAGAAACCAGGTTCCTCAATGATCCCGATCTGTCGGAAAAAGAGCTCCAACGGCATGTGACACTCTTTTATCAGACGCCATCAACAGGCGGAACTGCAATGGATGCAGCCGGCAATATCTATATAAGTGATGTGAATAAACAACAGATCATTCGTATCTCTCCGGAAGGGAAACCAAAGGTTATTGTGAAGGATAAACGCCTGAGCTGGTGTGACGCATTGTGGATCGATGAAGAAGGATATCTCTGGATGCCTGCCGGACAATTACATTTGCTCGCGCCATTTCAGCAAGGTGTGAATAAGGTAAAACTACCCGTTGTGATCTACAAAATGAAAATTGACGCAAAGCCTTTCAGCAGCTGAAAATCTTAGCATATTTATATGAGGTTACAGGTAGCATCCTGTAACCTTTTTTATTTAGGACATCCCGCTCATACTTGCTTATATAAGTATATTTCTCCGCCATAATAAACTAATTCCACTTTCCGTTGTTTAAAGGGTATAATCAGCATATTACATTTATATCTGGGAATCTATGTCGGAGAGACAAGTAACACATGAACGGAATCCCACACCTACATCGGAAACTCGCATTTCAAATCCACTGGACCTACGTTCTCTACAGGAACTCATCCATGAAAAAGCGTTGCTCTACCCCGATAAGTCCGCTTTGCGCTTCAGGGATCACGTAATAACATATCATAAATTAAATAATTCTGCAAACCAATTTGCCAGACTGCTGGCGGATTATGGCATTCGTAAGGGTGCTATAGTAGGGCTTGCTGTAGATCGTTCTCCGGAGATGCTCTACTGTATGCTGGCTATTGTAAAGGCTGGTGCAACTTATCTGCCACTAGATCCTGAATATCCACAGGCAAGGATCGAATTTATGCTTCAGGATGCTGGTGCTGCTTATCTGATCACCTCAGAAAAATACAGTGGCAGGTTTCAAACCAAAGCGCGGGCAATACTAATGGAAGACCTGCTGAGACAGGCGCCACAATATGATGTAGCACCACCGGAGGTAGCGATAACTATGCAGGACGTTGTATATGTATTGTACACATCAGGCTCTACAGGGCAACCTAAAGGTGTACAGATCACACAGCTGGGGCTGGTTAATTTCCTGATAGGCATGTTGAAGGAACCAGGTCTTGATCAACATGATAAAGTGCTTGCACTGACGACTATTTCCTTTGATATATCCGGACTTGAATTATATCTGCCGCTACTCGTTGGCGCGGAAGTTATCCTGACGGATGTGCAGACTTCCAGGGATACCCGACACCTGATGGAGATTGTCAGACAACAAGGGGTAACTGTCATGCAGGCTACACCAGCCACCTGGAGAATGATGCTGGAATCTGCCTGGGAGGAACGACTGCCTTTGAAGGCTTTAATAGGTGGGGAAGCCCTATCTAAAAAACTGGCGGAAAGACTACTGGAAAAGTGTGACGGCCTCTGGAATATGTATGGTCCTACAGAGACCACTGTATGGGCTACACTGAAAAAGATCAATATCGATGATGAAATAATTACTGTCGGCCGGCCGATAGAGAATATGTTTGCCTACATCCTGGATAATCAACTTAGAAAAGTACCGGACGGCACCGTAGGGGAAATATTCATCGGTGGCGTAGGTGTCGGAGTAGGTTACCTGAACAGGCCGGAACTGAATGAAGAACGTTTTATGTCTGATCCTTTTTCGCCCTTACCTGATGCCCGGATGTACAAGACAGGTGATCTGGGAAGGATTGTGAATGGGGGAGAGATTCAATGTCTCGGCAGAATGGACCATCAGGTGAAGATCAGAGGATATCGCATTGAGCTGGGGGAAGTAGAACATGCACTGGGCAAACAGACCGGTATCAAGGATGTGGTCGTATTACCCAAAGATGAGCGGCTGATCGCTTATGTTGTCCAGGAAAATGGTATGCCTGCCAATTTCTCTGCCTGGCAACAGGCGTTAAGAACATCGCTGCCGGAATATATGGTCCCGAGTAACTTCGTATTGTTACCCAGATTTCCTTTGTCTCCCAACGGTAAGGTAGACAGGAATGCGTTGGAAGCTATGGGACAGGAAATTGAAAAAGCCAATCGTGTATACACAGCTCCCCGTACGGAACAGGAAAAGTTGATTGCAAAGGTCTGGGAGGATTATCTCTATGTGGAGAAAGTCGGTATAAAGGATGATTTCTTTGAATTAGGTGGCACCTCCATCGTCGCCATGCAGATCATGGCGCGTATAGAAAAAGAGACCGGAAAAAGACTACCACTAGCCAGTCTCTTTACTGCTAACACCGTTGAGAAATTAGCCACTGAAATGGAACTGGATGATCAATCCATTTCCTGGGACCTGCTCGTTCCCGTTAAACCAACTGGTACCAAACCACCTATATTTATCGTGAACGGGTTGGACATGAATGTACTGCTCTTCAATAATATCGCCCGGAATATGGACCCGGACCAGCCGGTATATGGTTTCCAGCCCCGCGGACTTAACGGTGTTGACGAGCCTTTCGAGACACTGGAAGATATGGCAGCGGAGTATATCGCTGCATTACTCGAAAGAGATTTTCCTGACGGATATGCACTGGCAGGGTATTCCTACGGTGGAGTGGTCGCTTATGAAATGAGCCGGCAACTACAGGCGATGGGAAAGAAAGTAAAAATGCTGGCCATGTTCGATACCTACGCCTATAACAGAGGCCACTTTGAAACAGGCATGCCCAGGTACATCCGTAAGATCAAACGGCAGTTCCCTAAGTTCCTCTTTATCACCCAGTCTTTAATCCGGCATCCAAAGGAAACGCTGGATTATCAACAGGCATTTTTTGTACGGAAGTACAATGAGATAGCAGTCTATATCGGACTGCAACGACCTCCCGAGTCTGATAGGGCAGAAGATAAGATCAATGAGAAATATGAAGCGGCTTATCGCAAGTACCATATGCAGACATCTGACGCATGTGCCATTGACCTGTTCCGTGTGGATACCCGGCTTTACTATCTGGATGATCCGCTTTACCTCGGATGGAAACCATATGCACTGAAAGGGATCAACGTACATGATGTAAAAGGTGACCACAAAACATTTCTCATGCCGCCTAATGATAAAGATTTCGCTATCTTGCTGCAACAATTGGTAGATGAGCGGATGAAAGCCTGATGCCAGTTGCAAAAACTGATGACCTAAATGAAAAATCGTATCCTATCGTGCTCCTTAGCACTGCCATTCCTGTTGTTAAGTTTACACAGCTCCGCACAGGACAATACCAGACAAAAAGTAAATGAGATCGCTGCTACCGCCCGTGGACATGTGGGTATGGCAATGATGTCCCTGGAAAGTGGAGACACCATGACACTCAACGGAAATGACCATTTCCCCATGCAGAGCGTATTTAAAGTACCGTTGGCTATCGCTGTACTGGATCAGGTAGACAAAGGTAAACTGTCACTTGATCAGGTGATTCATATCACGAAGAAAGAATTACTGCCTTTTACCTGGAGCCCGATAAGAGAAAAGTATCCGGAAGGAACTGATCTGAAGCTGAGAGAAGTATTGGCTTATACTGTATCACAGAGCGACAACAATGGCTGCGATATTTTATTTAACCTGGTAGGCGGTACCGCTTACGTTGAACAATATATCCATGGCCTGGGTATCGATAGCATGGCTATCAAAGCGAATGAAGAAAGAATGGCATCCGCATGGAAGGTGCAATATACCAACTGGAGTTCGCCGCTGGCTACATTGCAGTTACTGAAAGGCATTCATACCGGAAAGTACCTGTCTAAGAGCAGTAATGATTTTCTGTTAAAGATCATGAAGGAAACAACCACTGGTCCTAAGAGACTGAGAGGTATGTTGCCTTCAGATGCAGTAGTTGCACATAAAACGGGTTCTTCTGATACGAAAGACGGTTTGACTGCCGCGACCAATGATGCCGGTATTGTTACATTACCTGACGGATCACACTTAGCGATCGTTGTTTTTGTTAGCGATACCAAGGTGAATGAAGCGATCAGAGAAGGTGTTATCGCAAGGCTGACCCGCCTTTTCTGGGATGCGGCTAACTAAGTTGCTGCTGCTTTAGCATCGCTACCCGCGATTCATAATATTTACTCAGAAAATGATAGATCACCAGTTCGTGTTTCCGTTGATTAGATGACAACATCCTGTTCAGGAACATGTGAATATAACTGGATAATAAGTCGTCCCATGTACGAACAGCCACTTTCGCTATAGTGGACCGTATATGGGACGATCTTTTTTTCAGCAGCTGAATAGCTTCTTCGATCTCATTGTCCGCATCCTGCTGCGGATCAAGGAAACTACTGATCTGCCGCATATGTTTCCGGTAACCGGTGTTCAGCTGTGTCTGTAGCGCCTGACCGCCTCCAAACTCCCGGAAGAAGTATTGCTGTAATCTTTTCAGGTAGGCTGATTTCTGGGCGAGCGTATATCCGAAATCATCCATCAGCATATCTACGCCACGTATTGCCAGCAACCAGCGGAAATGCTCTCCTTCTTCTCCTTCCAGAAGGTCTATACAGCCCAATACGGCTTCACTGTCATAAGTGAAAATGTACTCACTCACAGCAATTGTGGTTGCACCATATCTTTCCAGCTCCCTTACATAAGTATCCGTCTGTATCCTGTGGATAAGCCCCGGATCGATCGTTTCGGCCAGGCGCTCATGCAATGCCGCCAGTACGATTGTCCAGAAGTCTTTGCGGGTCGCATGATGAAAGCGTATCCTGATATGATCTTCCGGATCGGTATACCGAATGAAAAACCATTGGTCAATGATGCCGTTTTCTCCCAGTTGTTCCACCAGGGGTTTAATAACACTTGTCAGTATTTTCTCGGCCGTATTGATACCCGCATAGATTTTCACATACAGCCACTCACTGCCGGGAGCGAAGTGTCTTTGCGGCTGGTCTGTTGGCTGTCCCCGAGTAACAGGCGCCGCTTGTACTGTACTGCTTTTAAAGGGTATGATGATCTCGTTGGTAAACTTCCCTGCGTCTCCCCGTACCCAGCATTGCTCAGGCGTCTGTAATACCTCCTGTAATGTCAGCTGCTCCCTCTTCAGCAGGGTTGTCACCAGCAGATGTACACAGGATGCGTTTTCAAGGTCAATAAACAGCTCATTGTCCCCGTCGGCTATACTTATATACCTTGGAAGTTTTAAGGCTTCTTTTATGGCTGAAAATGCCTTAAAGTGCAATTGTACAGAAGCGTTCTTCTGTAGTGAAGGATGATCTTTACTGTGGATAAGCCAGGTGCATTTCTGCAATACTATATGTTTATACCGCACCCTGGGTAGAAACGGTGCTTCTACCGGCAACTGCCATTGCCATCCGGTCGCATGTCGTAACTGCTGGAACTGCAGATCACAAAGGAACTTGTACATAGGTAAACTACCCTTCGTGAAATTATGTGCCGTGCTCAGCCTGGGAATGACCCTTTTACTGAATCGCCTTGAGCGTAATATCACCTGTTCATTTTGTACGCTCACCATGAGATCCGTCACGGGTAGCTGTTTTTCCTCCGCTACACTGCCATTGCCCAGATAGACAATTTCATAGTCCCGTAGCTGTGGTCTTAACAGGATATTACCTGTTCTGGCTTCCGGTAAGTGGATGATCTCCGCATAGATCACGTCTGGTTGCTGGGCTGCCTCTTCATCCAGGCACTCCCTGACCAGCGCTTTTAATGCCGGATCACCATGACAAAAGCGCCCCAGCAGGTTGCCCGCCGATGGTCCGCCACAGGAAGTGAAGTCAAAAAGATACTCGCCTTTGTCCATGGCTGCTGCGCTCTCGCTGACAATACTCCCCATCATATAAAAACTATCAGGGATAGGGACTGTTACTGCGGTAGCGAGACTGTCAATATCCTCGTCAGTTAACACCACTTCTGATTGCTGCGCCTGCAGACAAGCCATATATCGTTTCAATTGAAACTCGCGCATCTTATTCCAGGGGATCGTATCCGGGGTCCCTGTGGTTTTCGTCACCACCTCTTCCAGTAATGGCGCATAAGCCGCATAATGGCTGGTATAAGCGCCATATCCAATCCCCGTCTCCGTATCCAGCGCAAGCGCCAGGGAGATTTCCTGCTCTTCATAACGCTGACTGAATGCCTTGCAGAATTGAAGCAGATCGCCTTGTTTATTGGCGACAGATAGTTTCCATAATACTTCCATCTGCGCCTGTATATCATCGATGACGTCATTACTGATCGTATTGGCAGCAGTCGCCAGAAAAAGATCTGTCTGCACCAGGTCTTTATTTTTCGTTTCCGGTAATAATTGTTTTACCAATGCATGTGTATGCAGATACTTTTCTATGCCTGGCAGTGAAACGTCCAGTTGCTCCCGGATAGCACATAGTACCTCATATACAGGTCGTATATCTTCCAGTCTGCTTAGCTTATCTGTCAGTACGTGAAAGAACTCTTCACCGGTAACAGTTGGTTCCAGCTCACTGATCAGAATTTGACTATCAATCAGTTCGTCGATAAATGAATGGAACTCATCTTCCGTAATATCATCATCTGTCATATGTTGATAAAGCGCCTCCCTGGTAGCTCCTTTCTCCGCCAGTGTCAATACGCTTTCCAGATAAGTGGAATGATTTACCGCTGTCAGATCATACTGACGGAATTTATTCTTCACCGTAAAGGCAGCATAACGATAAGTATCTCCGGTGCGGTAAATGGAATTATTAGGGAAATAACGCAATTGCTTTTCTACGGCAGGTATATGTGCAATTGTCTCCGCCAGTTCAGCCACATAATTCATGTCCAGCCGGCAATGCTGTTTATGTGCTGAGACAGGTTGTATATACACGTTTGTGGCTTGTCCGGTATAACCGGTACTACAGCCGGCAAACAGTCCATAAGGAGTGCAACGGGTGCTCATCCTTAACAGGTAGCGAAAGAGCGATAAAACCAGTTTCTCCTGGTCTTTTTCACTAAAGCTTTGTCCTTCCTGCCATTTCCTCAGTTCGCTGCTCAGTTCGGGGGAAGCAATATATATCGCCTCGGCAAGATAAGGGGTCGTAAATACCTGTTTTATTTCATCAGCCAGCGCTTCGTAAGGCAGCTGTAAAAAGCGGGTTAAAAATTCTACCGGCATCAGCGGAGCCCTGAGCAGGTAAAAGCCTTTATTAGTTATCATAGTGTTCCGGATACAAACAATAAGTTAACTTTTATCCATATAGTGACAGCCCCCCTTAAAAGGTGATATTTCAACAACTCGAAAAAAAATACAGAAAATCCCCCTTTCCAGTGATAGAGCCGAGCAGCCTTTATCCTTATCTTTAAGAATAATGAAACCCGGACCCTCATTGCCCACAATAAACCTGACTGCTAAAGAACGTATTCATTTCTTAATATTTAAACCACTTGTTAACTATGAAAAAAGCGTCAAGCCGTAAGCTGAACCTTGGCAAGATCAAGATCGCCAGACTAAGCACAACGAAGCAGGAAGTTGCCAATCAGCAAGCTAATGCGCCAACTTACACTGGTTGCAGCCTGTTTAAATGTCCTCCTCCTCCGGAAGCCAGAAACTAAGTACAGCAGTTTATTCAAAATCTAAAACCGCATTCTTATGAAAAAGAAAGTTGAAAAGAAACTCGATCTCGGTAAGATCAAATTAGCCAGTCTGAACCGTGAAAAACAGGATGCTATGAATGGTGCAGCTTTTGCTCCTACCACCACCGTGCTTTCCTTTAAAGTGTGTACAGACGATATTAGCCAGGGCGCGCCAATTTGCAGCGTAGACTCCTGCCGTTTCTAATTTATGATCATGGTGCGGCGGTGTAGTAACGCAGACCGCACCATGATTTGTTGTGATGACCGTATATGGATTATAAGAAAAGTGCCGGAAGGATATTACAGGATATCAGCAGTTCGCTGGACAGTTTTACAGAAAAGGATGCCACTCCCGGTTTACTGGGAGGCTATACAGGCGCAGCTTTATTCTATGCTTACTACTATCAGCTGACAGAGAAAGAGGAACACCTGAATAAAATACATCAGCTGCTGGAACGTGCGGTGCATGATCTGGCGGCTACTGCATTGCCATTCTCTCATTGCAACGGTATTGCCGGAATGGTATGGGGTATACAGCACCTTATCAAAGCAGGCTTTGCCGGTGAAGATGAACTGCAGGATATCTTTGAAGAAGTAGATGAAGTGCTCGGTAAAGAAATGCTTTCCGCTTTACAACAGGAAGGCTATGACTTTCTGCATCAGGGTCTTGGGATTGCCCTGTATTTTCTTGAAAGAGACCATCATACTGCTGCTGATAAATGGTTGCCCGCTCTTGTGGATAGCCTCCAATCCACCGCTATTGAAACGCCCGCAGGTATTACCTGGAAAGATCAGCTGACCGGACTGGCCGAGCTCCCTGCCGGGTCACATTCATTTAACCTGGGACTTGCCCACGGCATACCGGCTATCATCACTGTCCTGGGAATGATTCACAATAAAGGTATCGCTATCCCACAGACAGAGCATCTGGTCAGAAAAGGGATCAGCTGGCTCGAAGCCTGCCAGAATCTGCCTGATGAAGAAAGCGCTTCTCTATACCCAGTACTGGTAGATCAGCACCACAGGGCACTTACCGGTAAACAAAGCCGTTTAGGCTGGTGCTACGGTGATCTGGGCATTGCTACAACATTACTGAATGCAGGTAACTGGCTGCAGGATGATAACTATACAGAAAGTGCGTTGCGCATCTTCCATCACGCTATACGAAACAGAAATCAACATAACAGTTATGTGCATGACGCCTGCCTCTGTCACGGAAGCGCAGGGATCTCACATATTTACAGACGCGCCTGGCTGCAAACAAAAGAATCCTTTTTACTCAGTGGCGCAACGGATTGGTTACAACATACCTTACAGATGAATACACATAAGGAAGGCCCTGCGGGCTTCCGTTTTTTAGGTAAAGATGACTACGAGAACAGCTATGGCATCCTCGAAGGGGTAGCTGGGATAGGACTTTCACTTATGGCGGCTATCGATCCCGATACTGATCCTGCATGGGACCGGTGTATCTTATTATGCTGATATTTTCCCTATATTACATATAAAGCCGGTTGCCTCTTGTAAAGTCAAATGTTACCCATTACTGTCCGCATTGGCATATTTTAAATGGATACACAATGATCCGCCTGTATTTCGTAAACAATCATCCCCTCATTCTCGAAGGCCTGCATTCATTTTTTGATGACGAAAATGATATACTGATCGCAGGGCACACCCGGAGTGGTTATGGTTGTCTTAAATTCCTGATGCACAACAGCGTCGACATCATCATTATTGATACCTGCCTGCCTGATATAGACAGTGCAGCGTTATGCGCCAACATCAGGATGCAATATCCATCCGTGATGGTACTGGTGCTGAGTTTCCTGAAAGAAGAACGATATATTGACCGGTTGCTGCAGAGTGGCGCCGGTGGTTATGTACTCAATACCGCGGATAAAGATGAACTGCTTTATGCGGTCCATTCCGTTTATGCCGGAGAAGTCTATCTGTCGCCGGCCATCAAACAGGCCATGAGTAGCGAACGGGTTGGGCTACAAAAAAATTTCCCTCCTCTGACGAGAAGGGAAAAAGAAGTTTTAGGTCTGATATCTGAAGGAAATACAAATGCTGAAATTGCAGAAAAGCTGTTTATCAGTGCAGATACTGTGAATAGTCACCGGAAAAAATTACTGGCCAAACTGGAAGTAAAAAATACCGCTATGCTGATCAAGTACGCTGTTGATAACAAATTGCTGGTCTGATCAGTTGCTTACAAAAGTGATCTTTTCTATCACAACACCCAGTTTCTTCATTGCTGAAGCATCACTTTTCACTTTCTTATCACCGGTTACCTGATCGTATAATTTAGGATCGCTGGAGTTGTTGGCTTTGAACATGATGTTCACACCTTTACCTGCGAAGGCGCCGCCTTCCCAGTCTGCTATTTCTCCACCGTTATCCCATTCAAAACCATTGATCCTGAAGTCACGGCCATTCACTTTTACTACTTTATCCAGCGGGTCGCCTACCTTGATACCAAATGGCGGTTTCCATTTTGAGTTCTCTTTCGTGAAAGTAACGCCGGTCTTAGTGCCTTCGAAAGATACTTCCATCTCATTATCAGTATCCGGGAATATGAAGTACGCAGTACCTGCATCGTTTCCCTGGAAATCCTGTGCTGAACGCGCCACCACATTGTCCTTTCCGTAAAGCGCATATAATTGCTCCGGTTCACGCACTTTGAATATCGGCCTTACATCCCAGTTGAAATTATCTGCTGCCGCATTCGCCGGTGCAGCTGGTGCACTTCCTGGTTCTGCAGGTACGGCATTACCGCTGGCAGTTGTCGTTGTAGTACTTGTTGCAGATTCACTGGTAGTAGTAGTGGCATCAGGAGAACTGCTGTTGCTATTGTCAGCAAGTGCCGGTGTTGGCAGCTGCATTGGCGGCAGATTGGCCGGAATGGCGCCGGTTGTATAGAGCGTAGCTTTTTCTTCCAGGAGTGCTTTGTTTTCACCCTTGAACTTATTCACCGTATAGGTCGCCAGTGGGAATACGCTGTTGGTTTGCAGGTTCATTGCGCGAAGATTGGCAATGAACTGTTGCCTGTTGGCATTGCTGTACTGGTAAACAAATTTCAGGGAAGCATCCAGCGCAGCAGGGTCTTTTACCAGCTCTGTCATTGTTTTATCAATATCCAGTCCGGCAGCCCCGCTTCTTGACATCTGTTCGGTCACAAAAACGATAAGGGAGTCATTCCTCACTTCATAACGTTTTGCAAACTTAGTGGCATAATCTTCTGCGATTTTGTCCTCCAGTTTTGTCTGCGCTTGTATGGTAAGGGGTAAAGTGAATGCTAATATGGCAATGATGCGTTTCATGCATGGTCGTTTTAGTAACAGGAAATTGGCCTGGTAACAACCAGACTATTACCATTACTAAATTATAGAATAATCCTGATTGTTAGTGCAGATATAGCTTTTTTACCTTGCGGACCGGCTGCAGGGTGAAGAAAACCGCCATCCCCCCGGCCAGTATCCCTGAGAGCACCGACAGTAATATTCCGTTAAAACTGTAGTTCTCCGGTAAACAGATATATACCCCAACCATAGCGGCTAACGTCAGGATAAGGGTAATTATTGCATTAATGGTCGCCGTTTTTAGCATGAAACGCAGCTTTATCTGTTTGGAGGGTATAAAGCTGACCAATTGCCTCTTTTCCAGTAATGTGGTAGTTTTGTTTAATATATCTATGGTGATAAAGAATGGGAGCAATAATGCCATCGGTAACAGGAACCTGGCAATAGGATGCTCGCCCTGAAACAGGTACACATTATTCAGATCATCAAATCCGTAATACGGTACCAGCGCATTGATCACCAGGTTGGTCGTAAAGTAAAAGATCGCCTGGCGTTGCGAGAACTTTTCCAGAACACTATTGATGCGCGGGTTCATGCTGATGGTTTGTGGATAGTAAAACCTGCATTTGCTGCAGAATGGTACTGGCCTTTTCTGCCGGTAAAAACGCCTCCTGTGAGATAAAAGAAAAGTCTGCCTGTCCGCCGAAAGTGCTGATCACAAGTGTGTTGGCGTTCCTCCAGGGGAAAGCGGCACTGGGACTATAGATAGTTTCCAGCATAAAATGCTCATACTGCTCAGGGATATCCAGTCTGCCCATATTGGATAGTGTAACGTCATGCGTACCGTCCGTTTGTCGCAGCAACCTGACCATGTATTTGCCCGCTGAATGAAAGTAATCACTGGTGAACAGGAGTTTTCGTATATCCATTTTATCTATAGCATCTGTCAGGTCATTTTTCAGCTGTCGTGCCCTGGCCCAGAAATCAGCTCCTTTCTCTGCACTGTCTGACAATTCCGCTATCGGCGCAAAGGCAAATAACTGGTCCTGTTTGATCTCTGGAATAAACCGGCGGATATCTACCGGCGAGATCACCTTTCCATGGGAGGCCGCTCCCATGACCTGCCGGTGCGCTTCCATAAAAGCGACCGCAAATGCGGCATGCATGGTTGTCTGTTCTGTTTTACAACGATTCGCCAGTTGCGCGGTCGCAGCTTTATCCATTTTAAAATGCACCAGATAATGATTCCCCGGAGCTGGTATTTTCCCACGTGTTTTAAAACAAAGCACCAGCCAGGCAAGTCCTGACAATAAACGTAGCCTGATCTTTAGGCCAACATTATTGATCAGCGTATTGGGAATAAATGTCCGGCTGTCTTCAAAGGCCGGATAGGCTATCAGTCGTGTCTCCGGTTGGTCCAGCACCAGTAGCAATTCCCGCATTAAGGTCAGAATAGAAGTACCATCGCAAATGCAATGTGCACATACCAGCATCAGCTCCGAAACTTCCGTTGAGCGCAACCATATCAGTCTGGCCAGCGGCCCTTTACCCACATCAAATGATTGCCGCCACTGCTCCGCAGATATACGCTGCCAGTCTTCATCGGAACGGCGTTCCATTATCTGTACCGGAATAGGCGGTATCTTGGTGTCCGATACGAAGTAAGGTCTGCCTTTCTCGTCCTCCCTGATCACAACACCCAGCAAAGGGTGTTTCTGCTGGACCTTTGCCAGGGCATAGATCAATCCTTCCAGGGTGAGCTGACCACGTACCTTCGCCGTAAAAATACAGTTCACGGTAGCCGTGCTGCTCACATACATGATCCGCTCACCCAGTATTAGTTTTCTGTTCATACGCTGGTTAAATAATTGATGACAGGGCTTCCACAGGCGCCTGTACCGGTAATTCTTCTGTCAATAGTGCCATCGCTTTTTCCTTGATAGCCAATGCGTCCTGGTAATCCAGTACCTGGTAATTGGATACAAAGGAGAAGTCGATCTGTCCTTTATAGGTGGAAGTAATAATGGTGGTCGGGTTAGAAAATGGTCCTATCACCGTCGGACTAAAAATCGTGTCTACAGCGAAAGTCTGATACTGCTCAGGTACATCCAGTTTTCCCATATTGGAAAACATCAGGTCATACACCGGTTTGCCATAGGTCAGGAACTTCCGCATGTATTTAACGCCATCATGTGCGTATTCAAAAGGCAACATAAAAGCATATGGATTCATCTTTTTCATCTTTTGGGATGCAACCGCCTGTAATAACCTGGCCCGCTGCCAGAAAGAAACGTCCTGTGCATTATTGAGCGATAGCTCCAGTGATAATCCAAAAGAGAAGATCACATCTTTTGTGATCTCGGGAATGAATCTTCGGATATCCACCGGACAGATGATCTTATTCATCGCCTTTTCGCCTTTCACCAGTTTGAATGCACGCAGAAAAGCCACACAAAGCGCCGTATTGACCGTTACTTCCTTTACGGCACAATGCTGGAACAGGGCGGCTGATACCTGCTTGTCCAGTTTCCAGTGTAACAGATAATCCTGCTGCCGGCTGATGGGCTGCTTTCCTCGGGTGCTGACAAAAGCTGATATGGCAGCCAGTGCTCCTTTTATAAACAGCGCTTTCAGTCTCGCTTTTAATATCTCCTTTTTACCCTTGAGTATGTGAGCTGGTACGATATCTTCCAGGGTAGTAAAAGAGGGATGCATGCCGATCTCTTTTTCCGGATCGTCCAGTACGGCCAATAGTTCTTTGACCAGCATCAACCCTCCGCCTCCATCACACATGCTATGATGAAAGGTTAGTATCAGTTCTGATTGTTCTTCCCCCTTTAACCATGTTAAACTGATCAGGGGGCCTGCTTCAATATTGAAAACACTTGCCCATGCATCCCGGACTTCCTGCTGCCAGTCGACGGAAGAGGTACGTTCTTTAACGATCAGCGGGATCGGCTGATGGACCGCCGGTATCTCAAACCACGGAGCACCGGTAGGATCGTGGTGAACGGCTGCCTGTAACAGGGGATGTTTCGCCTGTATTTTGGCTAATGCGACGGCCAGTCCGGCTGCTGTGATCACGCCATTGATCCTGATCGCATAGACACCGTTAAAAGGTGCTGTCCCGTCTCCAAGCATGAGTCTCTCGGGAAGCAATAGTTTTCTTTTCATAACGCTGGATTTATTAAACAGATAGGGTACTTTGTTTCTCCTTTGCAAATGTTTCCAGTAATGCGACGGCTTTGTCATTGCCGCCTGCTTTGATGAATGTCTCCCTGATATATTGTGCTGATTTCCGGTACTTCGGATTGTCCAGTACCTCCCACATGGCTGCTTTCAGATCAGGGACGCGTAGTCTTTTATAACGTAGTTTGATGCCGCAGCCCGCATTTTCGATCAGGGCGGCGGTATGGAAATGGTCATAGGCGATAGGGGTGATCAGCATGGGCAGTCCGTTCACAAAAGCATCATTCACCGTATTGAAACCACCATGACAGATCACGGCCTGCATATGTGGCATTAATGCCGACTGTGGCACAAAGCCCTGTACGATAAAATTGTCCGGCCATTTTGGAAAGATAGCCGGATCAGTTGCCGCGACTATGGTGATAGGTTCATCCGCAAATGCATCTATCAGCTTCTGAAAGAACTCTTTCCTGATATCTACCAGCAACGTACCCAGTGATACAAATACTTTTGGTGACATGACCCTTGCCAGCTGGTCCCAGTCAAATGGGGTATCATTAGGTCTGCCTTTTACCGGGCCTACAAAACGCATATGTGGCAGCGGGTCTTTACTACCCGCAAACTCCTGTGAAGTGAATACGATGTTCATCTTCCGGGAATGGATCACATATTCATCTGTATAGATACCAACCTCACGTTGTAAGGTCCTGATGAGGTTTTGCTGCCACTCAAATATCTTCGGCGACTGCATGGCATCTCCGGTCACATCCGGAGGGACCGGTGTTGTCGTTACACAGGGTATATCTTTGATATGTGCGCAGAGTGCGCCGGCAAAAGTGATACAATCACTGATGATCACATCCGGTCTGAATTCGTCTGCTATTCCCGATACACCTGCCAGCATATATTTCGCAAATGGGATATAGGTATCTTCCAGCGCCAGTTTCAATGTCTCCACGCCCGATAGTTTCGGCCCTTCATCCTGTAGCTTGAGTATGGCCTGTATGGCAGATTGATAGGGCGCTAGTTCTTTGTGCGGAACGAGGAATCGTCCGCCGGCAGGGATGTGTTCTGCTCCGAGTTCTTTCAAACCTACCCATATCACTTCATGACCTCTGGCCAGCAGACTGCCGCCCACACTCAGGGTAGGACTGATGTGCCCAAAGAATGGCGGCACTACGAACATAAATTTTGACATGTGTTGACATTGATTAATGATGGAAATGTTTAGGGATAGCCAGTTCTTCCAGTAAGGCAATGGCAGTGGCGGCGCCGCCTGCCTGCGCAAACGAATGCTGTATACGTTGTGCTGCTGTTTTATAAGATGGATCGGTCAGTACGTCCCATACAGCCGTTTTCAGATGTTCCGCCTTAAACCGCTTGTAATTTAGCCGTACACCGCTTTCAGCCTGTATCACTCTTCCTGCCACGTGCGATTGATCATAGGCTATAGGGATAACCACCAATGGCAGGCCATGAGATAAGGTTTCACATACGGTATTATGGCCGCCATGGCACACGACTGCATCCAGATAAGGCAGGAGTTCCAGCTGCGGGACCTTCTCCTGTACAATGAAATTGTCAGGCCACTCTTCAAACAGACTGACATCGGATACGACGATCACGGAGACGGGCTCTCCACCCAGTGCTGCTATGACCTTTCCGAAAAACTCTTTTTTATAACTATGGTCGAATGTAGTACCGATAGAAACCAATATACGCGGGTGTTTACCTAATTGTCTGAACCGCTCCCAGTCAAAAGGATGCAGGGGCTGCCTGTTCAGTATCACCGGACCCACGAACTTATAATGCTCCGGCAGTAGCATATCACCAAAGAATGTCTTGGAGGTATATACCAGTGTCAGCGCCTCCGAAGTGGCTACTGAAGTGTCTCCGGGAATACCCAGTTCCTGCTGTAACCCCACGATCTGTTTGATCTCCCATTCATGTATGCCTGGCAGGTCTTCCATCATTTTAATGGCCGCCGGCGCAGTAACAGAGGTCGCATAAGGTATTTTCAGCTGATAGGCGGCTATCGCGCCGGCAAACAACTGATGATCATGGATGATCACATCCGGCTGATAGCGATGTAAGGTGCTGACGATGCCATCATACATAAATCTGTTGAGGGGAATCAGTACATCCTCATACAAAAACTTGATGCTCTCAATACCGGAAACATTTTTCTTAGTGATCTGGTCAAGGTATTGCGCATTGTCTTTTTTCGCAGCATCATCCTGGTCATATGCTATGTGTAACAGTTCGCCTCCTTCCGGTAGCTTATTGGCCAGCGTAGCATCAAGACTGATCCAGCCTACCCGGTGCCCGCGTTGCAGCAATGCGGCTCCCAGACTGAGCGTCGGATTGATATGTCCCATCAGCGGGGGAACTATAAACGCAAAGCTTGCCATAGTCTGTTATTGATCTGTTTGATTTTGACCTGCCATCCTTCGAAGAAATCTTTCAGTTTACCTGCTGTCTCAGCTGGTTGTTGTATCGGCAGATTATGATCACCCTCGATAAGTATCAGTTTGGAACGGGGGATCGTGTGATAGAGCTTTCTGCCAGAGGGCAGACAGTTGGATGATTTTCCATAGATCAGCAGCGTCTCCTGTGGTATACTGTCCAGTGCTTCAGCAGAAAAGAAGAAACGTTCATTGTGCATGTCTTCTTTAATACTGGTCCGATAGAACAGGAATTCGTACATCCGGTGATTTTTGTCCAGCTGTCGCTTACCTACGCGCATCCTTGTAGTATCCGTATAGTTGTTGATGTAGTCTACCAGGAATTCTTTGCTGTAGATATCAATAATGCTCAGTGTCTCATTATCACTGGGATCAGGTGCTTCTATCACTGCGAGCTTTTTTACCCTGGATGGATAACGCATTGCCATTTTCATGGCTACCAGTCCGCCATAGCTATAGCCCGCCAGGTATACTGATTTCAGGCGCAATGCGTCCATCAGGTCGCGGAGGTCGTCTGTCATGGAAAGCAGGTCATAACCATACTCACAGCGATCACTCATACCATGGCTTTTCATGTCATATAACACGACATGAAAGGACTGCGCCAGCACAGGTGCGATATTGAAATAATATACGGAGAGATTGCTGAACATACCATGGATCAATACGATCGTTTCTTTCGCACCCTTATTGTATTCCTGGATATGAACGCTTTTGTTTTTTACTTTGATGACTGGCATGATTCAATGTATTTAATGATGTCATCCAATTTAAGATTGATCAGCTGGTCCAGGTCCATGCCAGAGAGCCAGCCGGTGAAGTCAATATGTTCACCGAAGTGCGACTTTACTTTTTCGGAGAAGGAGACGATCTCGATACTGTCCATTTCAAGATCTCTCGTAAAAGAACTTTCACGCGAAATATCCAGGTCTTCCACAAATTCTTCTCCGATCACTTCAGTAATGAAGGTCTTAAGCAGATTGAATATCTGTTCACTGCTTAATGGCTGTTGAGTAGTTATAGCGTCCATCCTATGATATAGTTATTGTGTTTAATTGTTTGAACAGTGACATCACCGATCTGTAATGTGTCGCCACTGATGCTGTCTATTTTGTATTTCTTCGGATTGCCCTGTAAGCCTTTTCCCAGGTATTTGCCATAGGCCTCTTTCGCTACCCAGCTCCGGATGATCCATTCCGTCCTGTCGGTAGCCGGCAATAGTGCCAGTTCCTCCGGATGAAAAGACAGTTCAATAAAGCCGTCCGCCTTTTCAGCGATCAGCTCTATGTCGATGCCTGCCGGTCTGCCGGATCGGGCAATACCCACTGCTTCCTTGTCTTTATGGGCGAGTGAGATATGGATATCTTTGGTCATGGCCCCTTCGGGGAATGGTTTCCCAAGTGCATCATTCCTGATCTCAAATTCTATGGGGTAATATGCTTCCTGCGTTTCCTGCTTTAATAAGGCCCTTACGGCGTCTTTTACGGCCACTCTTGAGATAATACGTTCCTTTCGTTTATTGGGCAACATGGCCCTTAAATCGGCCTTTTCTGCCTGGTTGAAATAACGCTTCATGATGAAGTCCCAGGATACGACGCGCTGATAGGAATTACGGAACAGGAAGATGCCGGGTGCGATCTCTACCGAAAGACTATTATGTAGAGGCGCCATAGATACTTTCCAGAGGGGTTCATCTATTTCCAGTCTGGCATTCTGCCAGCCCCTGATGATCGCCCAGGTGCGGTTATTTCTGCGAAGAATGAAGTCTGCCGTGGCGGTATCTGCGGTCATTTCGGTCAACTGACAGGTACACTCAAACACGCCCAGCTGGTCTTCCATCTCTTCATAAAAGATTACCTCCTGTATCTTCACCGGGAAGGCGATCCGGTCTTTTTCCAGTGTCAGTTGCAACCAGAGCCCGAATAGCTGTCCTGCATTATCGAGTAATGAACCTTTACCTGTGCTGCTTTCAATGGTACCGGTAATACCTTTGTCTCCTACAGTGATGATCTGGCGGATACCCTGATAAGCAGGTCCATGGAACATGTGTTGCTCATAGATTTCCGCTGGCGTTCTGCTAAGGGGCAATGGTGTGCCGGCATGTAAATGCAGCATAGGGACTATCTCCTGTTTGTCTGTCACCGTAACCAGCGCCTGGGCATATTTGTCAATGCTCATGGCAATGGTATGCGGGTCCTGCCATTCTCCTTTCACTACTGCTCTGAAAGGCGTCGCTACGTTCATCCACTGGAATACCTGTATCTGTGAGATGCTTTTTACCTTACTACCAGCCGCATGTTCAGCTGCGATATCGGCGAACAGTTCAAAGATCATCGTCATCGGAATAACAGGGTCCATATCGTCAGGACAATGCCAGCCGGGTTTCTGCCTAAGCAAAGCATGGTCAATGAGATAAGGCGTATTCTCCAGGGAAATGTTCAGTTGCCTGGAAACAGGTGTCCGCTTATGGGGAACGGTCGCACTGGTGTTAAACAAGGCGATGATCTCTTCCTGTATAGCAGTGATCTCCTCACAGTTTTCCAGGAAGGACTGCAAAACGGGCGTATCTGCTGCTGGTACAGCTGCTCTTGCGTGTGTCGGCCGCAGCGATGCCAGTGCTGCGATATCCTTTACGATCGGTGAACCCAGTTGTAGTTTAACAGGTGTGCCTTTAGGGGCTGATTTAACCTGCACGTTGCTGATGCCCAGGAAAGACAGGTCTACTGCTTTTCCTTCTACGAACAGGGCGGCCAGTACTCTTTGCAACTGTTCTAATCCTGTACGGGTAGGTATATTGGCTGATAATGCGCTGTATGACTGTCCTTTCAGTGTATCATCCACAAAGCCGGTCAGACCGCCTGATCCTGCCTGTACAAATACCCGCACACCCTGCTCATACAACTGCGTGATCAACTGCCGGAAACGCACTGGTTTGATCAGATGATCTATGCTGAGTTGCCGGATCGCTTCAAAGTCATTCGGATAAGTACGCAGTGTAGTCGCTGACCATAAAGGAATGGTCGTTTCCCGGAATTCCACCTGGCTGATACCTTTGAGCAACATGTCCAGCTTCCCTGCCACAAAGGGCGAGTGGAAGCCGGACTGGAAAGGAAGTACCTGGTGGAACAGTTGTGCGGACCTGAGTACTGGTATCAGTTGATCTACGGCTTCATTGGTGCCGCAGAGGATCACCTGCTGCGGACAATTATCCATGGAAAGATGAATATCTGCAATGTTTTCCAGCATAGGGGCCAGGCGCTCATAGCCACAACCCACTACAAGAAAACGGGTGTTCTTTTGTTCGAATGCTGCCGGATTGAGTTCCTGTAATAACATCCTCACAGAACTTTCTGCGGCCAGTCCTGACGAACGGCCAGCCAGCCATTCCCCGAGACTATGTCCCGCATTCATGTCCGGATATATGCCCAGTTGCTTAAGGGCCGTATCCAGTACATGGCTCTTTTCCAGCAGCTGTACGGCTGAATCCCATACGCCTTCTTTATCAGCAGTACCTGTAGCTGTCAGTGGGAGCTGGAAGTATTCCGCCACACTGTCTATTTCTCCGCCTGCAAGTCCATCCAGACCAGGGAAGAGAAACGCTACCTTACCGCCTTTACTGATGAGTGGCGTATTGGTAAACCAGATATCCTGTTTATTGCGCCAGGGCGAATTTCGCTCTACGATCTTGATGGCTTTACGTATGCGCTCAGGTGTAGGATCAAAGAGCGCAATACGATAGTCGCCCTGACCAGGATCAGTGTCCTGTTGCTCCAATGCCTGTACCAGGGCCTGCTGACTCTCTCTTGCCAGTAATAACAACGCCGGTGTTGCAGGCGCATTCCCATTGAATAATTTACGGGCAGGCATCATTTCTTCACTAACGCCTTCTATCACCACATGGGCATTGATCCCGCCAAAGCCAAATGCATTAATGCCGGCGCGTTTGGGGAGTCCGGTTTCCTGCCAGTCGAGTGGGGTTGTTACGGGGGCAAAACGTGTCTGTGCCATCATCTCCAGCGGCGTATCGCAATGCAGGGTAGGGGGCAGTTTTCCATGATACAATGCTAATGCTGTTTTGATCAGTCCTGCAATGCCGGCAGCAGGCATGGTATGTCCGATCATTGATTTCACAGAACCAATGCCGGCTTTGGGTAATTTCCCCTGCTGACCGAACACGCCTGCGAGCGTTTCCAGTTCTGTTTTATCGCCCAGCGGTGTACCGGTACCGTGTGCTTCTATATAGCCAACTTCTTCAAGTGATACACCTGCGGCTTCCCAGGCTTGCCTGATCGCCCTGGCCTGTCCTTTTACAGAAGGGCTCATCACACTGGCGCCTGCTCCATCACTGGATATGCCGGTCCCTTTGATAACCGCATAAATCCTGTCCTGATCGCGGAGCGCATCTTCCAGTTTTTTCAATACGACAAATCCACATCCTTCTCCAATCAGCAGGCCGTCCGCTTGTTGATCGAAGGGACGGATCTGCTGACGCCGGGATAGAGCGCCCAGCTGAGTAAAGATGCTCCAGAAAGGAGCATTTTGTGATACGTGTACACCACCGGCAATGATCATGTCTGACCTGCCGGAGCTTAATTCCTGTATAGCGTGATCTATGGCAAGCAATGAACTGGCGCAGGCCGCGTCAATGGTATAGGCAGCACCGCCAAGATTCAGGCGGTTAGCCACCAGTGAGGCCACCAGATTAGGGATCAGTCCCATGGCAGTATCCGGCCCGAAACGTCCCTTCTGCTGCTGGAACTCCTTTTTGACCTTGTCCAGGGCTTCCTGTCCCAGCTCAGGCAACAGGTTTTGCAACACCTGTACGATCTGTTCTCCTGTACGCACAATCTCGATCGCCCTGGTAGCGCCCGGCCCAGTATAATTACCCTTTCCGATGATAATGCCCGTCCTGTCCAGCGGCGCATGGCTGTCTGTTACGCCGGCATCCTGTAATGCCTGTCTGGCCAATGTAAGGGTGAGGAGTTGTTCCGGTTCCGTCCCTTCCACCGCCAGGGGCAGAATGCCAAACTGGATAGGATCGAACCAGGCATAATCATCGATAAAGCCTCCTTTCCGGCAATAAAAACGATCTACATCGGTGGAGCGGGCATCAAAATAACTGGCATCCAGCCGATGGCCCGGCACGGACTGGATAGCGTCTCTTTTATGAATAATGTTCTGCCAGAACGTATGTATGTCACCGGCGCCGGGGAATATGCCGGACATGCCTATAATAGCAGCGTCAACCTGTTTTTTCATTGTCACGACTTTAGTTGTGGTAAGTGCCTATTCCGCCATGATCAGTACCTGACTTTCGTTGCCGTATTTCAGTTCGTTTACAAAGGTTTCCATACCAGCCTGTAAAGGGATCAGGGCAATACCTCTGCGCTCATACTCCTTTTCCAGTGTTGGCGATACCATGCCGGTGCCTTTCCATGGGCCCCAGTTGATGGTCGTCACCTTTCCTTTGATCAGGTTTTTCAGTTCCCAGGCATACCTGTCCAGTACACTGTTGGCAGCCGCATAATCGGTTTGTCCGCGATTACCATATACAGAGGCTACGCTCGAAAATAGTACGACGAACTTTGTATCTGCCTGCAGCTTTTCTACCAGGATTCTCAATGGGGTGACTTTGGTAGAGAACACCCTTTCAAAGGAGTCCGCCGTTTTCTGTTTGAATAGTTTGTCTTCCAGCAATCCTGCACCATGTACCACACCATCTATGCGACCATGGGTGTCATATAGGGTACTGATGAGGGTATGGAGTTCAGCTTCATTTCTCAGGTCTATTGAATGATAAGACACCGCGGAGCCATTGTCTTCCAGTGCCCGGATCGTCTGTAGTATCTGATTGGATTTGTGGATATCTGAAGCGCGTTTTTCAATTGCTGCCGGTGTTGTGATCTCACCTTCCCGGATCAGTTGTTGTTTGATATCCTCTTTTGTCTTCAGTGAAGAATAGTTCGGCAGGTCCTGTTTACGGGGATCAGGAGACCGTCCTACCAGCACATAGTGGCACGGATAGTCTTTGGATAAACGCACCATCAGTTCTGCCGTAATGCCCTGAGCACCGCCCAGTACAAGTACGACCGCATCTTTTTCCAAAGCGATAGCAGCGGTATCGCTGACAGGCAATTGCTTAGGCACCAGGTCGAAAATGTGCCGCACACCGTCGTGGTAAATAACTTCAGCAGGTGTATCCGGATGGAGTAATTCTCCCAGTATAATGGCAGGGATTTTTTCGGGGAATAGTTGTCCCGTCAGACTGATGCTTCTGCATTTCGCATGCTCCCACTCCTTGTCCAGGCTTTTCAGGAAGCCCGGATAACCCTGTACTTCGCGCAGCTGTTGTATATCACCACTGTTCAGACCAGAGATCGCATACACCCATTGTACATTTTCAGGGTGTAGCTTTTTGATAGTAGTAAAAGTGGACAGTATATCCGGTCTGTCAGGGGCTGCGACCATGTCAAGTATGATCAGTCCCTGGTAGTATTCGAGTATATCTTTTTCGGTAACGATATCTACCTGCGCGCCTTGTTGCTCCAGCAGTTTTTTGATTGCCAGGGGCAGGTGAGAACCATCATCCGTAACGGCAAACTTTTTACCGCTGATGCTCACCACATCTTTTTCATTGAATGCATAAGGGGTTAGTGAAAAAGTAATTCTCGACAGAGATGCCGGTGCTTTACTGGCGCTTGGTACAACAGTCGCTTCAATGGCGACAGATGCGGTGCCCTGAACAGGTAGATTGCCTGTGATCCAGCTAACCAGTCCGTTTAAAGTTTTAATGCCTGCCAGCGCTTCTGTGTTGCCTGCGGACTGTCCAAGTCCGCCGATCTTCACTTTCAGTTCACCCAGTATTTCCATCCTTTTGATAGAATCAATACTCAGATCAGCTTCCAGATCGAGGTCCATACCCAGCATTTCAGTCGGGTAGCCCGTCTTTTCACTGACGGTCAGCAGTATGGTGCTCCTGATATCATTTTCCGTCCAGGAAGCGCCGGCAGGTGGAATATTGGTTGGTTTTTCAATAGCATGTTGTAAAGAGATACCGCCGGTTTCAGCCTGTGCATCACCGACATTGTCAGCGATCCATTCCAGCAGTCCGTTCAGTGTTTTAATACCTGCAAGTTTTTCTACTGCACTTTCATCGCTTTTTCCATTCTGGTTAAAGCCACCCATCTGAGTTCTCAGTTCGCCGATGATCTCCATCCGTTTGATAGAATCGATGCTCAGATCAGCTTCCATATCCATTTCCATTCCCAGCATTTCATGTGGATAACCTGTCTTGGCGCTTACCACTTCAATAAGGATCTTTTTCACATCCTGTTTCCCTTTTACAGGTTGTGTGTTGACGGACACGGTGATCTGCGTAGGAGCTGTTTCTTTTCTGGCAGGTGTAACCGGTAATGCGGCCGGTGTAGCGGGTATGTCCAGGCGATTGATATTCGCAGGATTTTGTCCCAGGTAACCAAGGATCACGTCCCGCTGTGCCTGTACAAGGTATTTTACGCTGTTCAGGTATTCCTGCACCATCAGTTCTGCATTGCCGGATGGCGCAGCTACTACCTGAGCAGCAACTGTTGTTCGTAACTGGATCGGCTGTAATACCGGCATGGCGCCATGTGCAGGCAGTTTGCCTACAGAAGGAACAGCCAGCTGACCATTTACATGCCAGATCGTAGCGCTCTTTTTATATTGTTCGGGCGCATCCAGGTTGATCGTGTGCGTGTTTCTGTCTGCGAACAGTTTATCCAGTTGCACGTTCCTGCCGGTAGCCATGTATTTTGCGATAGTATGCAGCAGGTGTGTGATCGCATCAGGTTCAGTATCTTCTGTATGCAGCAATACATTGTCTTTACCCACAATAGAACGGGTTAATCCTGTCAGTACTTTGCCCGGACCTACTTCCAGAAATATCCTGGCGCCGTCTGCATACATCTGTTGTACCTGTTCGGAGAAACGTACCGGACTGACAAGATGTTCCGCCATGCGTTTTTTGATAGCAGCAGGTGTATCCGGATATAGGGCGGCAGCAGTATTTGACCATACAGGGATGGTCGTCTGGTTAAAAGTGATATCGCTGATAGCGGAGGTATACAGGGCGGCTGATTTTGCGATCAGCGGACTATGAAACGCGCAGGCGACCTCCATTTGTTTGAAAGAGATTTGCTGTGCTTTCAGTTCACGCATGAGATTTTCCATGGCCGGTGTAGCACCTGCCAGTACCCATTGCTGCGGAGAATTATGGTTCACTGCATAGACACCGGTACCTGCTGCGATAAATGGCGCCAGGGCTTCTTTATTGCTGCTCACCGCTACCATGATACCCTTATCTTCTTCTACGGCATCAAGGATGGCCTGTGCCCTTTTCTCACTTAATGGTATCAGTTTATCAGCCGGGAATGCGCCTGCGAAACAAAGGGCCGGTAATTCTCCGTAACTGTGTCCTGCTACCATATCGGGCTGAATGCCCAGTTCCTGCAGGAATTCCGCCATTGCAAGATCAACAACGCCCAGCAGTGGTTGTGTGATACGGGTGTCTTTTATCTTTTCTTTCTGTTGATCGCGCTTCGCTTCACTGAAGGCGGCCGCGGGGAACAGTAATTTTTCATACTGCGGATATTGCTTTAAGAGTTTACGCATCTGCGGGAAAGCAACAAATAACGCTCTCGCCATATTGACGCGCTGGCTGCCCTGTCCGGGAAATAAGAACGCCACTTTTCCTTCGGTCTTACCCGTAACATAGATCTCTTTTGATGTAGCGCCGGATAACGCCAGTTCCGTCTTCAGCAACAGGTCTTCCCGCGTGGCCGCCACTACTGTCAGCCGTACAGGCGCATCATTGTAATGATAAAGACTGTACGCGATATCTTTTAACGCGATCTGGTCATTGCCGGAGAGTATCGTATAGACTGCCTGCATCAGCTGTTTGACGTCCGCATCGTTTTCTCCGCGGAATACAAATAGTTCTGCGGGCCAGTTAGCCAGTGTCGTTGCTTTGGGAGCTGCTGTCCGGTCATTACCGATGACCGCATGGAAGTTAGTACCTCCGAACCCGAATGCGCTGATACCCGCAAACCGCTCTTCTTCCAGCCATATACCGGCGGTAGTATTGAACAGGAATGGACTGGTATTTTCATTATAGAAAGCGTTCGGGGCCTGCATATGCAGGGTGGGTGGCTTTACGCCGTGATACACCGAAAGCGCCGCCTTGATAAGACCTGCGATACCGGCCGCACATTTGGTATGCCCTATTTGTGTCTTTACGGAACCCAGGTAGGTTTGTCCGGCGGTAGCGCCTGACTGCACCAGCATATCCGATAAGGCGCTCAGCTCTGTTTTATCTCCCACGACAGTACCGGTACCATGCGCTTCTACCAGTCCGAGAGCAGCAGGGGATACACCGCTTTGCTCATATGCCCTTTCTAAGGCCTTTATTTGCCCTGCTTTACGCGGAGCGGTCAATCCTAAGCTCTTGCCATCGCTGGAGCCGCCAACGCCCTTAATAACGGCATAAACGTGATCTTCGTCCTGCTTCGCATCAGCATATCGTTTTAAAACCAGCATCGCTACACCTTCACCCAGGGCGATACCATCGGCGGAGGAGTCGAAGGTCATACACCTGCCTTTGCGGGACAGGGCGTGTGTGCTGGCAAACATGAGATAGTCATTGATACCGTTGTGCAGGTCGGCTGCTCCGGCCAGCACCATGTCTGATTTGCCCAGTATCAGTTCCTGGCAGGCCAGGTCAACGGCTGCCAGTGAAGAAGCACAGGCGGCATCGACGGTATAGTTGCGGCCACCCAGATTGAGCCTGTTGGTAATACGTCCGGAAATGACATTGGCCAGTACACCTGGGAAAGAGTCTTCCGTAAGTTTAGGCAGGGCATTGTCCAGTTCTTCCGGCATTTCTCCCAGGAATTGTCTGTAGAGGGAACGAAATCCATAATTATTGGCCAGATCATTACCCCCTTCTGCTCCGATGATCACGGAGACGTCTTCTGTATTATGATCGCTGTTGCCATAACCTGCATTGTCCAATGCCTGTTTGGCAACAAGTAGGGCTAATAATTGTGTAGGATCGATCGCTGCCAGTGATTGCGGGGGAATACCAAAAGCGACCGGATCAAAGTCTATACGGGGAATAAAGCCACCCCATTTGGAAGGAGACTTCTCACCATCATTGGAATTACCATCGTAATACAGTTCTTTGTTCCAGCGTTCATCCGGTACTTCCGTCACGCAGTCCTTACCGGCCAGTATATTGGCCCAGAACTCTTCCACGTTGCGTGCGCCGGGGTAAATACATGCCATACCAATAATGGCTACATCCAGTGCTTTTTCTGATGATGCGGACAGCTGAGGTAAAGCAGCCGCCTGTATATAGTTGAGGTAATCTTCAGCCACATCTTTATGCAGATCGGTCATTGACACAATGGCTTGTCTCATGGCAGCGACCTGACCGATCATATACATACCGTCCTGCAACTGTTGTGTGGCATCGATCTGTATCAGTCCGTCCTCTTTCCGCTCGACACCTTTGGCCGCAATACGGAGTCTGCCGACATTCAGGTCTTCCAGCTTGGCCCAGATCTCTTTTTTATCCAGTTGTTCTTCCTGCAGGCGGGTCTTCTGTTGCTGGAAGAATGTGGTAAATGGTGATTGCAGACAACGGGTTTCATGACCAGGGGCTGTTTCCAGCAATACGGTGCCGTTGTGCAGGATGGCCTGGTCCTGGAATTGCTGCAGGATAGCGCCTGTGCTTACCGCTTCTTTGGTATAGATATAGGCAGTGCCCATCAATACCCCGATCTTAGCTCCTTTGGTGGCCAGTGAAGCCGACATCACGGCGATAAAGGCGGCAGAAAGCGCATCATGAATACCACCGGCAAAGAAGATGCTAAAGGCACTGGCCTGTTCTTCCTGTAGCAGACGTTCGATCTGTTTTTCCCACAATACGAGGCTGGACAGCGGACCAACATGCCCGCCGCATTCTCTGCCTTCAAAGACAAATCTTCTGGCGCCTTCTTTAATGAACATATCCAGTAAGGAGGCGGAAGGTACATGAAGGAAAGAGGTAATGCCCATGTCTTCCATTTCCTTTGCCTGTGAAGGACGGCCACCTGCGATCAATACCATCGGGGGTTTTACCGCTTTGATATAGGCGATCTGTTCATCCCGTAGTTCAGGAGGAGCAAAGCCGAGTATCCCAACGCCCCAGGTTTTTTTATCTGCGAGTGTTTTGGTTTGTTGCAGGAGCGCTTTTGCGGTGTCCCCTTTCAACAGGGACAGCGCCACAAAAGGCAATGCGCCTGCATCTGCCACCGCTGCGGCAAACGCAGGAACATCGCTTACGCGTGTCATCGGGCCCTGGGCAATAGGGTAGGTGATGTTGAGCTCTTTTGCCAGTGCATTATCCGGAGATAATATGTTGCCTGCTTTGGCCTGAACGATATGTCCACGGATGGCTTCCTGCAATCCGCGGACCATCCGGCCGAGTTTTTTGTAGCGTTTCACCAGGTCGATGGAAATAGCTACATCCTGTCCAAGCGGCAGCAGGCCTTTGTCCAGGTCGATTATATCAAGATATGGTGTAATGTCTTTTTGTGAGGCATTCTCCGGCAGGGCAGGAGAATTAGGGCGTATCAGTACGCGGAACTGATCGATCACACGGGCTTCGTTCCCATTCAGTTTTTCACATACGTGTTTGACAGCGGCGGGTGCTTTACACTCAGGGAAAAGCAACAACTGGCTATCCAGTACAACACCAGCTGCGCCGGTGGCGATGAGTGCTGCGGTCGTATGGATACCGGCGCCGCCCTGTACCCAGATCTTTGTATCCGGCAGGGCTTTCACGATCTGCTGAAAGAGAATGAAGCTGGATTCATCAGCTACTCTTCCTGCGCCTTCGTTCCCTTTTATGATAATACCATCTGCCTGTTCCTGCGCAGCGGCCAGGGCTTCTGACAGGGAGTACACCTGATAATAGGTTGTAATGTTTTGCGGCACACTGGTCCTTATGTCAAAAGGTGCGATGATCAGTGTCACCTGTGTCGGTAATACGATGTCCGCCATGTCGCTAACGGAGTAGCATACACCGAATGTATAGTGGTGTTGAGATAAAACGTTTAATGCTTTTTCAGCAGCTTCTTTATTGCGTCCAAGATGTAATACAGGGAACGCGCCGGTCTGCGCCAGGGCAAGGGCTAATGGAGCATCAGGATGCTCCATCGGGGTAATACCGATAATTGTAGGTGTATCCATAGTTGATGTTTAATAGGTAACAGGCATGACTCATCCTGACCATGATTTTTAAATCATCGTGAGATGTTATACCGCGTGTATTAATTTCAAGTTTCTAAGGTATATCTGGCTGCAATTCCTCGTTATGCCCCGTCAGACGTCATTTACAAGGCATAACAATCCTGTTTCTCGATTAGGATATCAGCTTTTTCATAGCGCAGAATTATATAGGCTAAACGGCCCGATCTCTCACATGAGCATTAATTATAATCACTGTTCACTGTTCGTTGATTAATTAAAACTGAATTATATGTGATAATATTTTTGCTGAATGTTCTGTGTGAAAAGTGATTTTAGTTAGTGGTATACCCTTACGGGTCGCGTCTTTACGTCGGGTTATAGGATTCATAAAAACAAATATGGTGTTATGGTTATCTGAGATGCATTCTTAAAATTGAATGCGTATGTCTTAAAGGTCTGTTAAAAATAATAAAATAAATTCTATAAAAGAAGAGGTGATAGGAATTATAAGTCGGTTAACATGAACTTAATATATACGTGCTTTTACATATCGTCCTAAAAAGACAAGTGGAACATTGTGACATCGCGCCACTATGTTCCACTTGCTCACTTAGTTAGAAGAAGGATTAATTGTCAGCAGACATTTTACCGACAATTTTATAACCCCGTGAATTATCGGCGTTGGTTACTTCCTGATAATACATACCGTCCGGAGAAACATACAGTTGCTGACCGTTGATTTCTACACCACGGCTACCATCAGGTAATGTCGCATATATTTCATCTTCCGGAGGCGCAGTATTTTCATTTTGTCCATCCTGGTTATTACCTGTATTGAGTTCTCCGTTCTTACCTACTACAACATATTTTGTCTGTCTGTCCTGTTGTACTTCCTGGTAGAAAGTACCATTTTTTTCATAGTAGGTATTACCATCGATGACAACTGTCTTCGCTCCGCTTGGCAGGGATGGGATCACGACGCCCATAGGTGGATCTACCACTTCATACTGTTCGGTCTGCGTTTGTGTATTTGCATATGGACGGTAGAAGAAACCATCGGAGTAATAATAAGGGCCCCAGCCCGTATTAAAGGTCAGGAAACCATAAGGTAATATGCCGACACGGAAGCCGATAGGCGGACCATAATAGCGGTAAGGACGATAGTAATAGCCCGGACGGTAATAATGACCGCCGTAATAATGTGAAGGGCCGTGATAATAGCCCCTGCCTCCCCAGCTCCGGTATCCGCCATATCCTACACCTACGCCTACGCCGATCCTGGTGGATACGCGTGGTGCAGAAACGACCTGTCTGGTTACACCTCGTCCGACGGATACATGTCCACCTCCTCCGAAACGTCCTCTCTGGGCTGATGCGCTGTTTACTGAGCTCACGGTGGCCAGGGCAATGAGCGCGCCCAGTAAAAATATCCTGTTTTTCATTATTGATGCATTTAGTGTGGTGCCACAGCCTGATTGGTTGGCCGCAAATCAAACTGTATTACTACGCGTTTAAAGAGAGTTTTGTCTTCCCCCTGTTATTGATATTTAGACAGCTATCTGACTCCAGAGTTTAACAACTAATTTTAATTTAACAATTCCTATACCAAATAATTTTTGATTGATAATCAATTATATAAGCAATGATGAGGCTGGATAAAGCTAGGTGATAAAACTGTCCGGCAGCCGGTCAAATGAGCTTAAAACCGGTAGCTGATATTCCCTGTTCTTGAGATGGATAGTGAGAAGATGGGAAGCGAGTATTTGCATGACCAGGATGAAAATAAGCCGATATCAGGGACGGCGCATATAATAACTCCATGAGACATCGATACAGCGACTTAAGGAGGCAAATGAGCGTTGGGTAGATAGTTCTTAAGATCGAAGGGGGAATGTGCACATGATTCTCTCTGACGTTAACATGAGGGGGAGGGAGGTTAGGAGGCTTTAGGCACGTAATATATCCGGGTTGAATCGCGGGAACCAGATACAATAGCATTATGGCGTACTTGTGGGAAGCAAAGCTTTTCCGTACTAGTAAAGCTGGTTCCGGAGTATTCTTTTGATCATATGTATAGTACTGCGGCTGATCTGGCCTTTATATCTTTCCAGGATGGTGTTTTCGCTCAATCCTGCGCCAAGATCATTCACCACCAGTAACCATTTACTGAGGAATTCAGAGTTAGGGGTACGGTATTTCAGCAGACGGCGTACGGTTTCAATCACTGTTTTGCTGACCAGGCCTTCGTTGAGCTCAAATATCTCATCCGTGCTCAGGCCCAGCTCAATATCCTGCGCTACCCGGGAATAATCCTGCAGGTACTTCTCGTTGGCTTCCATGACCTGTAACAGCGGATTGTCGCTATAACGGATCACGTTATATTTTCTGGCCTGTTTATGTAACTCGGTAAGCGCATAGTTGCGTGCAATATTGTCGCAGATAACAAGGTCCTCTTTGCTCAGCTCAAACCATTCACCTTTCACTCTTTTATGCTGAAATACGATATGCAGACACTCTTCCAGTTCACTCATGTTCGCAGCAGCATACTGCCTGATCACCCGGAACATGACTGGCAGATGGGTATGATAGGCCGCGAGCCTTTTCTGGAGGTCCTGCGTCTTGCCTATTTTAAAAAGGTTCTTTCCCGTATTGATGATATAAACACACTTTCCGATCTGTACCTGTTCCATCGGTTGATAAGTTACGAGGGTGTCATAAAAGGTTACAGCTGCAAATTGCCGATTTTTTTTGAGAATCGCCCAGTTTATATGAATCAGAGGGTATCTGTTTAAACAGCGATTGTCGGTTATCTGGTGGTATGACAGCATAATCGACGCAGATCGGTCGTACTCTTCCACTACAGTAAAGGCTATCCTGCATAAAAGGCTTCAACTGTAAAGTTTTCGCTGCACTACGGCAAGCCATAAACTTTTCCGGCGTGTCGTGCCGATACGGGTTGTTCGGGCTGTAGCCGGCTAAGTATCTGTTATATAAGCCAGATATTCCATTAGTAATTTATAGATAACCCGTAGATAAGCCGTATATAACCCGTATCTGTAAGAATGGGATATATACGGCTTATCTACGGGTTATCTACGGGATACCTATAGTTTGTATACCTGAAAAAGCAATATTGAAGCCGAGTATGGGCACAGTTCTGATAGAGGATTACACTTTTTTCAGATAATCCTGTTTGAAGTTTACAGGTGTTGTTTTTAATCCCAATGAAGGTTTACAGGCGTTTTTTTAATCCTGAGATTGGTTTACATGCTTTCTTTTTTTTGTGTTTTCATCTGGCAGCGAAATAACTAATTGAGCTACAGGTATGGAGATGCTGGGATCAATTTGATATAAATAATATCAAATTGATAAATGATTGATTTTTAATTGTTTGTTTTCATTTTTCAATAACTTGCAGGTATGAAACCTGCGAAAATATATGATGTCAGGAGTGGCAATCCTGACTATCATAACCTGTTATCCCCCGACAAGACATTCATTTTCTGGAACGAGGCTGAACTGAGTGACATTACACCCGGTGAGATCGTCTTTTTCGTTAACCGTGAAGAAAAGGAGGCCTTGTTCACCATTGCCACATCAGTTACCTGTACGGCAGTCCGTAATAAGCTGACAATGCTAAAGGAGTTTGATTATGACGATGGCACCTATGCCGGCACAGAAGGCGACGAATTCCGTCAATATGAAGTGCAACAGATAGCCGACATCCCGAAAGGCTGGAAATGGCAAAAGCCACTCCGGCAGGTCGCCGTTGCCAGTTTGTGGAGTGAAAAAGGAGACAATGCCAACCGGCTGGAAAGGATCAGTGATTTGCAGCAGCTGTTTACTGACAGCCCTGCCTGGGATGCATTAGAGGGATATAATATGCACGTAGAGGCTATAAACATACCTGTTAACCAAACGAACATACAAATGAAACTGGTAACTCCTGCCAAAAGAAAAGAGGGCTTAAAACAGCCTCAAAATCGTATTCCAGCCAGGACGGCTGCTATCGCATTTGATCATCCTTACCGTAAGCTGCTAATGGCTTTAAGGACAAAGCCTTTTGTTTTACTGGGTGGCATCAGTGGGAGTGGAAAGTCCTGGACAGCGCGTAAGCTGGCTTATATGACCTGTTCAGACCCCGCTCTCCGCACGGGCAATAGTCCGGGTAATTTTGAAATGATCAGGGTCAGGCCTAACTGGCACGAACCAGACGATCTTCTGGGGTATGCGGTCACGCATAACGGGATATTACGATACCATTGTACGAATTTGCTGCGCTTTTTAGTAAAGGCCTGGCAATATCCGGAAGTCCCTTTCATTCTATGTCTTGATGAAATGAACCTGGCGCAGATGGAACATTACTTTTCGGACTTTCTAAGCGTACTGGAAACCGCCAGGGTACAGGATGGAAAAGCAATGTATGACCCGTTTATCAATGCAGGTGAAGTAGCTCATTACAGCCATGAAGACCCCACTTTCTGGCGGCAGTTAGGTTTATTAGAGAACAATGATCTGCAGCAACAATTTCTGGAAAACGGGATCAGTATGCCAGCTAATTTGTTTTTGATCGGTACTGTGAATATGAATGAGATCACCCGTACTGTCAGTACCAGAGTACTCGACAGGGCCATGACCATCGAGGTGAAAATGAAACCGCTACAGGAAAAACTGGTTGGGGAAACTGAACAATGGGAATATCCGCCAACATATGAAGTCGCTGCATGGCTCATGGCGCCTCCACCGGACAGGTTCATTGCTTATCAAAATTATCCTGATGTAGGTATGCGTATCTCCCGGCATCTTGAGAAGCTATATTTCATATTCGAGGATACAAAATTTGCATTAAGCGATCGTGTGCTGCATCAGGTATTGGTCTACTGCTTCCTCCATTTTGAACAGAAGAAAACAGATTTACCGGTAGACTGGATATACCCTTTTCTGGACGAAGTGATCGCTATGAAGATACTGGTAAGAATAGCCGGAGATCATGATACCTGCCGCGTACTGCTCGATCGTCTGCTACCGGAAATGACACCTTTCCCTGTCAGCAGGCAGAAAGTACTGCGGATGCAGTCCGTTCTTGGAAATGTTGGTTATACTTCTTACTGGTAGCACATGCATATACTGTCTCTTGATCATGAACATTTTATTCTGGAGGTAGAACTCGCAGATGGTAGGGATGGCGCCGAGTTTGAAAAAGCGTTCCAGACTGCCGCACAAAGGAACCTGGAAACGAATTTTATGACTGCGTATGTTTGCTCTCCCGGCAAATGTAGATTTCGTATATGGAACCATAAAAATGATCACTTTGATGAGGTCAGCATGCTACAGGCAAATTATCCGGTTATCTTCGATAGTATTAGTTATAAGTTTAGTCTGAGCTTCCATCAGGATGTATTACATCCTTCAGTTTATACGAAACTTAAAAGTCTGGATAATCTATTTCAGATGCATAAAACGAAAGCGGGTTCCATTGTGTCTTCTGGTGTACTCGACTTCAAAAATGAGCCGGGCGACTTTGAACTGATCTTTCATTATCAGTTCAGGACTATTCCACATCGTGTTGCTTTCAAGTTTCAGGTTTATGCTGTAAATCTGGACTTCAAGCGGGACCTCCCTGCTATGCAGCGAAGTGTCGAGGTGATACATCCCCGTTTATTCATAGATCATCTGAAAAAGACCTCCCATCCTTTTGAGCCGGGTGGAACAGATGACAGTGCTATAGTATGGTGGACGATCTTCAGCAATCTTTTCAGGAGTATTGTAAGGAACGTGAAGGCGGTAGTTGAAGACCCTTACACGGACCTTGGGCTTGAAATGAAAAAGGTAAAGGGAACAGTGGTTAGAAATCCGAGAGGTAAACTTTCCGATGAGATGGAAATGTTTGTGGGCCAACCAGGACACTTCTTTGATACTACAGGGCAAAGTTTGTTAGAGGATAATTACGAGAACCGTTTTGTAAAACATATCATTAACGATATCCTGTCAACTTACCGGGATGTCTACAAAAAAATAACAAGGGATAGTAGTTTTAAGAGAATTGCACGGGAGTATCGTATACAGCTGGAATTTTCGGCAGAAGCGCTGAGTAGTTTACTGAAGCGAAGCTTTCTGAAAAATATCAAACCCTTTGAGAGAGAGCCGCTTCATTCACAGGTAATGCACGCGCATCCGGGATATGCGGGTCTGAAAAAAGACTGGGAAACCCTGCGGAAAGGATATCAGCTACTGGATGGCCTGTATGAAATGGAGCTGAAAGACGTCGGGTATATGTACAAGGTCTGGACCTTTTTCGGAATGGCAGAGCTGATAAGACAGGTTACGGGTGTTTCTCCGGAGATCCATAAAATGGCCGTGATTAAAAAGAAAGCAGCCGGCATCGTACCACCAAAAGACGTACAGTCGAAAATGACCTTTTATTGTCCCGATAATATAGTAGTGGAATTATCCCAGGAACTACATTACACAGCTGAATTTACGGATACAATTGCCGGAGGACAGGAAGAGGAAATATGCCTGCATATTATCATGAGAGTGGGCAGGAAAGGTCAACATCCGGATTTATATCAGACATACATATTTGACCCAAAATACAGACTGATAGCGTCTAAGAAATACGGCAATATAGACATCCCCCTGGGATCGGATGTCCGGCAGCTGAATAATTACATACGAGCGTTCTATAACAAACCTAAGAAAGAGGGTGGACATGGGTACAAGACAGAAATAACAGCTGCCTACATCCTGTTCCCCGGCAGGGAAGCGGATAACGCCTACAAGAAGTATTATGACGAAGTGATCCTGCCTAAGGATGAAGGCGGCTTCGCTTTTCTTCCTTATCACAAAGAAGGGAAAAACCTATTAAAAAAGCACCTGCGTAAGCTGATTAAAGAAGACAGCAAAAAGCACCTGCAACATATACTAAACCCTGAAGGCCCTGCTATACAACTAATGGACGCTTATGTGATCGTTATACCTGTTCAGGTAAACGATGCTACCCTGATTGAAACAGACGTATCACAGGTAGCCACATTGTATCCGATCAGACAGCTCGATCCGGCAATAGGAGGGGGTATGGTGCGTCGGGTGGCGCCTTATTTTGAAGGACAGGGGATCATTTGTTATTATGACATCACCGCCATACACATAAAGGCATGGCGGGATATTTATCCGCCAACGCACCCCTCATTCCGGGACGAAGGCAGAAAGTATGTTGTGCTGACCCTGAAGAATAAAGTAATGCTGGACAAGTACGTTCGCATAAAGGGGATGGCTAACAATAAACGCTATACGCAGATAAAGTCCCTGTATAGCCCTGTAGATGGATTTATCAGGACGGTCGCCAGTGCGGAAGTGCTGGGTACGACCCGTAAATCTCCCCAAAAAGGATAAGCAGAATTGCTTAAATTAGGTGTATGAACTACAATATACTTGGCAATTCCAATCTCGATATCAGTGAGATCGCATTTGGGTGTATGTCCCTGAGCGGCAACGCTACCGAAAATGAAAACCTGATCGCACAAGCCCTTGATAAAGGGATTAACTTTTTTGACACAGCTGACCTTTATCAACAGGGGGAGAATGAAAAGCAACTCGGTAAGGCCTTAAAAGACAGGCGAAATGATGCGATCATTGCCACGAAAGTGGGCAATCAGTGGCGTGCGGATGGAAGTGGCTGGGACTGGAACCCCAATCCTGAGTATATAAAAAAGGCGGTGGAAGACAGTCTCCGCAGACTGAATGTCGAGTACATTGACCTCTATCAGCTGCATGGGGGTACCCTGGAAGACCCTATCGATGATATTGTAGCGACTTTTGAGCAGTTACAGCACGAAGGCAAGATCCGTTACTATGGTATCTCGTCTATCAGGCCGAATGTGATCCGGGAATGGGTGCAGCGGTCGAATATGAGCAGTGTGATGATGCAATACAGTCTGCTGGACAGGCGTCCTGAAGAGGATATGCTCCCTTTACTGGATAAACATAATATCGGCGTACTGGCAAGAGGCAGTGTCGCCAAAGGATTGCTGGCGGGAAAGCCTGCGGAGTCTTATCTGAATTATACGGCAGAAGATGTGCATAAGATGGCTAATGCCGTACAGCAGATCTCGGTAGATAAGCGTACGCCTGCACAAACCGCGATGTGTTATATTCTGGGAGAACCGGCAGTAAGGGCCGCTGTGGTAGGAATAAGAACGCTGACGCAACTGGATGAGGCGGCAGGATTGCCGTTGACCACTCCACTCACGTCAGCGGAAAGAGTATTGTTAGGATACGAGCTGGTCGCAAATTATTACGACCAGCATCGCTGATAAGATTTAGTGAATACGGTTGCCGATACGGTAATCCACCATCCCGTTGAATTTCGGAGAAGTAATGGAGTACTGGATAGCAGAACGTTGATTGGCAGCACTTTGTGTCAATACCCTCGCGTTGGCGCTGGTCCTGGCAAAGCTGCCGGTACTGATATAGTTGAAGATCTTGTCCAGGTTGTCGTCATCTGTACGATATCCCCAGGGCACATTGATATAGTCATTGGCCGGTTCATCAGGCGCTATACCCGTATAGTATCCTCCTGCATGATTGGCATTTTCTGTCGCAAAGTTGATAGCATACAGATCGGCAAGGTATTGCTTGGTATGTGTGCTGTCATACTTTGAGATATTGAACGTGATGAATCCCACTGGTTTACCGTAAGTAGTATCTCCTACCAGTTTCACATTCATATAAGGTAACAGATTGTTCAGCGTCAGTTCGCTGGCAGAAGCTGTGTGTGAAGACGTGATAAAGAAAACATTCCTGAGTGACAGTCCGCCGGTATTTGCCGGGAACGGTACACTGCTTTCCAATCCGGTACCATCCAGTTCGGCGGTCAGCCTATCATTGTACTTATAATAATACATGGGTTTACCTGCGGCAGATGCCGGCGCGATAGCGCTGTCCAGGTATTCTGCCGTCGCTACGGAGCCACCGCCATTATAACGGAGGTCTACGATCAGGTTGGTGATACCGGCAGCTTTGAACTTCGCGAACAGGGCGTCCAGGGTACTCTTGGTCAGCGTTGCCGCTCCTTTACTGTTCAGCGTGTTGGTAAAGGTATAGAAGGAAAAGTAGCCCGTCTTCTGACTGTTCACCGTATATACTGTATCAAACAATACCGGGTTGATGTTATAGGAGCCCGATTGTAGCGTATAATTGGCAACGGTACCGGTCACGGCTTTCTTTACCTGCAGTGTAACGGAGGTAGAGTTATAGATGGCATTGGTTACTTTCTGTACGTTAGTGTTACCGTCGTAGGAGATATTGCTATCGCCGTTGATGGCCACGATCTCATCTCCGCGGTTCAGACCTTTCTGGCCGGCAGGAGAGTTCTTATCTGCATAAAGAATATAGAGGTAGGTCTTACCATTAGCATCGGATGCGTAGCTGACCTCCATCCCGTAGGTACCGGTAGCGCTGACCTTATTAAAGGTTTCAGACAAGCCGTCCTGCAGGGAGCTGGACAATGAACCCGTCCTGTCCAGGAAACTGTAACGGTCGAGTACCTGGCCGTTAGAGACACTATAGGTCTTCATGGTAGCGAGCAGATCGTCGGCAGTAGCATAGATGCTGGCAGAAGGGTCCAGTTGTGGTACCTGGTTGTACCAGAGATAAGTTGGGAGATTGGTCGTTTTGTTACGTCCCCCGTCTACATATGTCACCTGCATAATGCGGTACATCAGGTATTTCAGGGAGTCTTCGTTACTGACAACAGAAGAAGCAGTTGGCGTAGAATTGTCGACCTTGGCGTCGTTTTTACGGCAGGCGCTGAGCATAGCACTGCCAAGCACACCAACTATCGCCATTTTCATGGCTAACGTAAAATGTTTATTCATATGTTCAAATGTTCTTTAAAAGAAACTTTGTCAAATGGGACACTAAACTAAAATGAATGCTGATATGGAATGGTGATTTGCATCGAACGATACTAAAACGGCAGAACTGTGCTTCTGGTATATTAAATATTCACATGGTCTTTTTTTGTCTGCCGGACCGTTAAATTCATCATTTGACTACCAAAGATGGGGCAGGTTTATTCTCATGACAAAAAACATATTAGGTTTAAAATAAAGATGGTGCTAAAGCTACGCGAAGCTAAAACATTTTAGCCTCCCTGTAGGTCATGGTATCGCCATTTATAAAATAAACTACTACTTTTCGCGTGAAACGCTATTTTTACAGACTTATAAAAGCTAAAATTCCATTCAGTCTCAACATGAAAAGAGTTATCTTATCCGCCCTTATGCTGGCATCCTGCTGGGTAAAGGCGCAGACAGTCAACAGCGTCACTGATCCGGTAGAGTGGGTCAACCCGCTGATGGGTACCGATTCCAAAGGTTCCCTCTCTACAGGAAATACCTATCCTGCTATCGCTACTCCATGGGGTATGAACTTCTGGATGCCGCAGACAGGCAGAATGGGAGACGGCTGGGCTTATACCTATGCTTCTGATAAACTGCGTGGTTTCAAACAAACTCACCAGCCAAGTCCATGGATCAATGACTACGGTCAGTTTGCCATCATGCCCGTAACCGGAAAGGTGAAATTCAAGGAAGATGACAGGGCCAGCTGGTTCTCTCACAAGGCAGAGGTGTCCAAACCTTACTACTATAGCGTATATCTGGCAGATCACAATGTGACCACTGAGATCACGCCTACAGAAAGAGCAGCAGCTATCCGTCTGACCTACCCTAAGACTGACAGCGCTTTCCTGGTGATCGATGCACTGGATAAAGGCTCTTATATCAAAGTTTTACAATCTGAGCACAAGATCATAGGTTATACTACCAAAAACAGCGGTGGCGTACCTGCTAACTTTAAGAACTATTTTGTACTGACTTTCGATAAGCCATTCACATATGTAGCTACATTTAAGAACGGTGAACTGAAACAGGGTGAAGCGGAAGCACAGGACAAACACGTGGGCGCCGTAATCGGTTTTGCTACTGCAAAAGGCGAGAAGGTGAACGTAAAAGTGGCTTCTTCCTTCATCAGTCCTGAACAGGCTGAACTGAACCTCCAGAAAGAGATCGGTAACAGCAGCTTCGATCAGATCAAAGAAAAGGCAAAAGCTGCCTGGAACACTGAACTGGGCCGTATTAAGGTAGAAGGCGGTACTTCTGAGCAGACACGTACTTTCTACTCCTGTCTGTACCGTACGATGCTGTTCCCACGTAAATTCTATGAATATGATGCGAAAGGCGCTGTAGTACACTATAGCCCATACAACGGTCAGGTACTGCCAGGTTACATGTTCACCGACAACGGTTTCTGGGATACCTTCCGTGCTACCTTCCCGTTCTTCAACATGATGTACCCGTCTATGAACGCACACATCATGGAGGGTATGGTGAATGCTTACAAAGAAAGCGGCTGGTTGCCTGAGTGGGCGAGCCCTGGTCACCGTGACTGTATGATCGGTTCCAACTCTGCTTCCCTGATCGCTGACGCTTATTTAAAAGGCGTAAGAGGTTTCGATATCAACACTGCTTACGAAGCGCTGCTGAAAAATGCTGATAATGCTGGTCCGCTAACATCTGTTGGCCGTGCTGGTGTTAAATATTACAACGAACTGGGTTATGTACCTTATGATGTGAACGTAAACGAGAATACTGCCCGTACACTGGAGTATTCCTACGATGACTTCACGATCTACAAACTGGCAAAGGCGCTGAACCGTCCTGCTGCTGAGGTAGACAGATTCGCAAAACAGGCGCGCTACTATCGTAACGTGTTCGATCCTGAAACAAAACTGATGCGTGGTAAAAACAAGGATGGCAAGTTCCAGACACCGTTCAACCCATTCAAATGGGGTGACGCCTTCACCGAAGGTAACAGCTGGCACTATACCTGGTCTGTATTCCACGACGTACAGGGTCTGATCAACCTGATGGGTGGTAAAGAGACTTTCGTTTCTATGCTCGATTCAGTGTTCAACATGCCTCCTGTATATGATGACAGCTACTATGGTGGTACGATCCACGAGATCCGCGAAATGCAGATCATGAACATGGGTCAGTATGCACATGGTAACCAGCCTATCCAGCACATGATCTACCTGTACAACTATGCAGGTCAGCCATGGAAAGCACAGTACTGGATCAGAGAGGTGATGAACCGTCTGTATTCAGCTACTCCTGATGGTTATTGCGGTGATGAAGATAACGGTCAGACTTCTGCCTGGTATGTATTCTCTTCCCTCGGTTTCTATCCGGTATGTCCTGGTACACAGCAGTATGTAGTAGGTGCGCCTTTATTTAAAAAGACCACCGTTACCCTGGAATCAGGTAAGAAAGTGGTGATCGCTGCTCCTAAAAACAGTGATGCTAACCGTTACATCAAAGCGGTTACCGTTAATGGTAAACCTTATACCAATAACTGGCTGGACCACAACGAACTGATGAAAGGTGCTGTGATCAACGTAGATATGGACGCAGTTCCTAACAAGACAAGAGGTATTTCTGACAAGTCAGTACCTTACTCCCTGACACAGGAACTGAAATAATATAATAGGTAAAGGGGATATAAGTCCTCCAAACCGCACAATAAAGCCCGGCTTCCTTAAAAGAGCCGGGCTTTGTTATTAATTAACGGATAATCACTAAATTAAACTACCAAAGAAGTATTCGATGAAGCCATATTCCCGTTTACTATTATGGGTAATAGCCGCAGCCGTATATGGTTGTGCTCCAAAACCCTACGCGACGACCAATAAAATGTACCGCCAGCAGGCAAAACAGTATGCCGCTACCCTAAGATCGGAACCAACAGCGATACCTGCTGCTGGTGCGCCGACAGCAGTCAACTGGATCGGGACGACCAATTTTAATATGCGTAAGCCCAACTATGTGATCATTCATCACACGGCCCAGGGTTCCTGCGATACCACCTTTAATACATTCACATTGCCCCGTACCCAGGTGAGCGCGCACTATGTGATCTGTAAGGACGGAACGATCAATCATATGCTGAATGATTATCTGAGGGCCTGGCATGCGGGTATCGCCAAATGGGGAAATGTAACGGACATGAACTCCTGCTCTATTGGTATCGAACTGGATAACAACGGCCTGACGCCTTTTCAGCCGCAACAGATCAACAGTCTGCTGGTATTACTGGATTCCCTGAAACACCGTTTTAATATCCCCGCAGCTAATTTCATCGGACATGGAGACATTGCGCCCGGCCGTAAGGTAGACCCAAGCGCCTGGTTCCCCTGGCAGCAGCTGGCAGAGAAAGGTTTCGGATTATGGTATGGCGATACGTCAAAGATCATTGTACCGGGAGATTTCAGTAACAAACAGGCCTTACGTATCGTAGGGTATGACACCCGGGATACCGTGGCCGCTATTAAAGCATTTAAAAGACATTTTGTGCCGACTGATACCACCAACAGTACCAGTCTCGATGAAGGGGAGAGGAAGATCTTATTCAGCCTGATGGAAAAAAGCGAATAAACCTTTTCAATCATATACATATGCGATCCTTATCACTCCGGCCCTGTTATCTTTTAGTAATAACATGTATGATGGCCGTTTCCGCGTTTGCACAGAAAGGAGACTGGTATACCCTGACCACAGGGGCCGTGCCGGTCTGTCATATCAAAATCGACGATGATGATCTGGCGGTGGAAAATGCAGGTACGCCATCCAGGGAAGTAAAGCTGGCAGGCGCCGGAGGGAAAGGAAAGGCAGACGCCATGCAGCATATCGACGTAAAGAAGATCAGCGCCAATGGCAGATTCTATATGATCCTGCTATCAGAAGATAACCTGTACTTCTGTACCACGTTCAAATACTTTAAAGACCGTGATTCCCTGCTGATGTACTGTGCCGATGGCGTGGACGATGGTTACAAAACCATGCAGGAGGCGCTGAATGCTATAAAAAAGGATACAGGATCACATTTCAGCATTACCCTATACAGAAGAGAGCAACTGGATGTACAAAAACGTAAAACCCCGATCTCCAAGGTAACAGAAGAAGATTTCAGCGCGGGACTGACCCGTTTCTCCCAACAGATGGACCAGTTCTGGCAATACCGGGGCTATGGCCGTTATGAGCCATTTTATCTATGGATGGGACTTATCTATGGAAATGCCTTCGGCAATGCATTCAATGAGGGCTATAGTACATTAAGCCTGGATGCGAAGAATTTAAAGGTGCCAATCAGTAAATATGGCGGTAATCCTACGATAAAAAAGCAAATTGAGGACGCCGGTCTGGTTGGCGCTGGAAATCAGTAAATAATTATCTTGTTCATTATCAATGCTATTTGCAGGAAAATAAAGATTATTTCAGTCTATTTAGTCTACTCGCTTTGTAGATTACTAAATGTATGTTAATTTTGACCCCATACTTAAAGCCATACATTAAAAATGTTTATAGCCTATATGCTACATAAGGGTGCTGCAACAGGGGTCTGTACCAACGTCGTAAATTCAATGTCCGGGTGTTGTCCCAGGATATTCAACTCTTCTTGTTCGTGCATGTAACGATGCCAGCTTCAGGTAAATAAAAATCAAACGAAACCAACTTAACAGTAACTACCGGTCTTCACCGGCGGAAGGGGAATTCCTTTGCCTTGACAGATCTGTAATCCTTCTTATAACAATCTGATAAATTCTGATACAATGATCAAACAATTACACAGAACAGCCGTGATACTGTTATTGGTGTTACTGGGTCTGCAAGGGGCTCAGGCGCAGGATAACAAGGTGTCCGGTGTGGTAACTGCCCGCTCTGATGCACAACGCATTCCGGGTGTTATCATTACTGTAAAGGGGAAAAACCGTGGGACAAATACAGATGCAGATGGTAAATATTCCATCGTAGCCAATCCGAATGATACACTTCACTTTTCCTTTATAGGCTATGGAGCCGTTGACCAGGTAGTAGGTACCGGTAAAGTACTGAACGTGGGGTTGGAAAGCACCGAAAGCAAACTGAATGAAGTTGTGGTAACTGCATTGGGCATTTCCAGAGAGAAACGTTCCCTGGGTTATGCAGTGCAGGAACTGAAATCCAAAGATATTGCGGACGCAAAGGAAACCAACCTGGTAAACGCACTGGCGGGTAAGATAGCTGGCGTAACGGTTACTAACAGCCAGGGTAATATGGGTTCTTCCCGTATCATTATCCGTGGTGAGACTTCCATCGCAGGTAATAACCAGCCGCTCTTCGTAGTGGATGGTGTACCGGTAGATAACAGTCAGCTGGGTATCGGTACTGGCCGTGACTTTGCCAATGCGATCTCCGATCTGAACCCGGACGATATCGAGTCACTGAACGTACTGAAAGGCCCTAACGCTGCGGCCCTCTATGGTTCACGTGCTGCAGCAGGTGTACTGGTGATCAAGACCAAAACCGGTAAAAGCGCAAAAGGACTGGGCGTTACCCTGAACTCCAGCGCTACTTTCGAAAGCCTGCTGGTACTGCCAAAGTTCCAGGACGTATACGGACAGGGTTCCGGCGGACAGTTCTCTTATGTAGATGGTAAAGGCGGTGGACTGAACGATGGTGTGGATGAAAGCTGGGGCCCTAAAATGGACGGTCGTCTGATACCACAGTTCTTCTCCAACGGACAGCCTGCGCCTTTCGTAGCGCATCCTGATAACGTAAAAGACTTCTACGAAACAGGATATACCCTGAACAATGGTGTTTCTGTAGCAGGAAACAGCGAGAAGATAGACTATCGTTTCTCTTATAATAATACCAAACAGGAAGGTATCCTGCCGAATACAGGTATTACCCGTAACTCATTCGCTTTAAACAGTACTTACCGTATTGCACCTAAGCTGACACTGAGCACTTTTGCCAACTATACAAGAGCAGGCGCTGATAACCTGCCAGGTGTGGACGGTCGTCGTGGTAACAGTGTGACCTTACAATTTATCTGGTTTGGCCGTCAAGTAGATACCCGTTTACTGCGTAACTATAAAAATGCGGATGGTACCGACTACAACTGGAACCACAGCTACTATAGCAATCCGTACTGGATACAGAACGAGAACACCGTTGGTCAGGGACGTAACCGTTTCTTCGGAAATGCACGCCTCTCTTATGAGATCACCAACTGGCTCTCTGCTAACCTCCGTGTAGGTACTGACAGCTATAATGACAAGCGTAAATACAAAGTAGCATTCTATACCAATGGTACGCCATTCGGTTCTTATACTGAAGACAACTATGTAGTACAGGAAACGAACATCGAGTTTACCCTGAATGCAAAAAAGAAAATAAACAGCGACTTCACTATCGACGGACTGGTAGGTGTGAACGAGCGTACCAATCAGTTCGAACAGAACTATCAGCAGGCGCCTAAACTGGCCGTGAGAGATGTGTACACCCTGAACAACTCCAGGGACCCATTGATCTCTACCAGCTATTTCTCCAAACTGAGAGTATACAGTGCATTTGCATCTGCTCAGCTGAGCTTCAGGGACTGGGCGTTCTTAAACGTAACCGCACGTAACGACCGCTCTTCTACACTGCCTTCAGAAAACAACTCTTATTTCTATCCTTCCGTGAACGCAGCAGTTGTACTGAGCGATGCACTGGGTATCAAGAGCGATGTATTAACCAGCCTGAAAGTAAGAGGTGGATGGGCACAGGTAGGTAAAGATGCTGATCCTTACCAGCTGGTAAATACTTATCCTTTCAGTCAGCCGTTCGGTGCTTATCCGCTGCTGACCGTGAATGATAAATACCTGAAGAAAGACCTGAAACCAGAGATCACCAGAGCCAGCGAGTTCGGTCTGGAAGCCAGCTTCCTGAATAACCGCATCCACACAGATGTTACTTATTACACTTCCAGCAGTTACAACCAGATCCTGCTGGCTGACGTAAGTGCGACTACCGGTTATCTGAAAAAACTGCTGAACGCAGGTAAGATCAATAACCATGGTGTGGAAGTGACCTTAGGTGGTACACCGATCACTACGGCTTCCGGTTTCATCTGGAACATCAACTTCAACTATGCGAAGAATATCAGTAAAGTGATCGAACTGGACCAGGAAGGATACCTGAACGATTACGTACTGGGTAGTTCCGGTAACATCCAGGTACTGGCCAGCAAGGGCAAACGTTATGGCGCCCTGTATGGTAAAGCATATGCACGTGATGCACAGGGTCGTATCCTGGTAAATGCGAACGGTACGCCGCAGATCGCAAATGATAAAAAAGTACTGGGTTACTATACACCGAAATGGACAGGTAGCGTAAACAACGACTTCGCCTTTAAAGGTTTCACACTGGGCTTCCTGATCGATACAAGACAGGGTGGTTCTATCTGGTCAGGCACCAACTATACAGGTATCTATACCGGTGTACTGGCAGCGAGTCTCCCTGGTCGTGATGCAGAACACGGTGGTCTTCCTTACTACTATGCAGGCAACAATACCAATGGTACCGCAGTTAAACTGGCTGACCACAATGCAGCAGCGCCAAACGGAGAAACTGTTTACCATGATGGTGTCGTTTTCGACGGTGTGACTGCTGATGGTAAAAAGAACGAAGCGATCCTGCCGGCACAGCGTTACTATAAATCAGTATACAGTTCTTCTCTGAACGAAAGCAGCGTATACAGCGCATCTTTCATCAAACTGCGTGAAGTGAGACTGGGTTACGCACTGCCACAGGAGCTGATCAAGAAATGGGGATTACAGGCGGTTAACCTGACAGTAACTGCACGTAACCTCTGGTACATCGACAAGAAGGTACCTAACATTGATCCGGAAACAGCGTTCAACACAGGTAACGGACAAGGTCTGGAAACATTGCAGATCCCAACTACCCGCAGCCTGGGTCTTAACCTGAGGGTATCCTTTTAATGAACCGATTAAAGCAGTAAATCATGAAACTAGTTAAATATATATTGGGTCTGGCTGGCGCCGCAGTGCTACTGAGCAGTTGCCAGAAACAGCTGGAGGACATCAACAAGAATCCGAATGAATCAGAACAGGTACAGCCGGATTATCTGCTGACCAACGGTATCAAAGCGAACGTGGATACTTATTGGGGTACAGATGCGGCGATGGAAACAAGCCTGCTGTACGTACAATACTGGGCGAAAATCCAGTATACTGATCCTGACAGGTACATTCCTGCTGCGACCAGTATCCAGACAGTATGGAACAACTTCTATGCACAGGGCGTAGCGGATTTCACCAAACTGATTGAGTTGGGTGATACACTGCACAACCCTAACTATAAAGCGGTGGGTATCATCATGCGTTCATGGGTATTCCAGGTGCTGACAGATTTCTATGGTGATATTCCTTATTCTCAGGCCGCACAGATCGATAAATATCTGACGCCAAAATATGATGCACAGAAAGATGTTTATCTGGGTCTGCTGGCAGAATTAAAAACTGCGTCAGGACTGATCACGCCTGGAGCAAATACCATTGGTGGAGATATCCTGTACAATGGGGACATGAACAAGTGGAAGAAGTTCGCGAATTCCCTGAGACTGCGTATTGCACTGCGTATATCTGACAAAGAGTTTGCTGCAGCAAAAGCTGTATTCGACGAGATCGGTGCTGATGACAACAACCTGATCGTTAGCAACAGCGATAACGCACAACTGGTATATCAGGCTTCTCCCAACCAGAACCCGGTAGCCAGGAACAGGGAAACACGTAATGATTACAGGATCAGCAAGAGCATTGTTGACAAACTGAATCAGCTGAACGACCCCCGTTTACCGATCTATGGTGCGGTACCAAGAGATACGAATAAGATCGTTGGTGTGACGAATGGTCTGGCAACAGATTCAGCTGCGCGCCTTGGTTTCAATAAAACTTCTGATGTAGGCGCTGTATTCACAGCCACTGCCGCGCCAGCAGTATTATTCAATGCAGCAGAATTATTGTTCATCAAAGCGGAAGCTGCGCAGATCGGTTTATTATCCGGTAATGCGGCTACCCTGTATGTACAGGCGGTGACAACTTCCCTGAAACAATATGGTGTAAGCGATCTGAATGTAACTACTTATCTGGCGCAACCAGCAGTACTGTATGATGCTGCCAATTACAGAAAGTCAATAGGAGAGCAGAAGTGGCTGGCACTGTTTAGCGAGGGACTGGAAGGTTTTGCAGAGTGGCGCAGACTGGATTATCCGAAGTTACCGGCTGCTTATACCGGTGCACTGGGTGGTAAGATCCCAACAAGGATGACTTATCCTTCTTCAGAGCAGGCGTTGAACGGAGCTAACTACAAAGACGCCGTTGGCAGACAGGGTGCTGATGCGCTGACCACCCGTTTGTGGTTTGACAAAGAATAAAGAAAGCGGGAGAGTTTTCCCGCTTGCGTAAATAAATTTCCGTTTTTGCTTTACAGAATGAGACAGGAATGTAGATTTTTGTTAAATCAGATACACACTTGTTCAATTTGTAATAGTAAAAAGTGATGAATTAGGCCCCGGTTTTTGCCGGGGCTTTTATTTTGTAGTAAGCTTAGAGTACAGGTGTTCTGCCTCCATCTACACAGATATTTGTACCTGTGATGTAGGCTGCGGCCGGAGTGGCCAGGAAAGCTACCGCAGCAGCAATTTCTTTAGGGTCGCCAAAACGTTTCATCGGGATTTCCTTCAGATACTCTTCCTCTATATTGTTAAACGTTGTATTGCGTTTGCTGGCGTTATACTCCAGCATGGATTGCAGGCGTGCCGTGTTGGTCATGCCCGGCAATACATTGTTCACTGTGATGCCATAAGGGGCTAATTCTCCTGCCATGGTTTTGGCCCAGGCAGCGACGCCCCCGCGGATGGTGTTGGATACGCCGAGATTCTTCAGCGGCGCCTTCACAGATGTTGAAACAATATTGATAATGCGGCCATAGCCGGCAGCTGTCATGCCGGCTATGACTGCCTGTACAAGTATATGATTGATGATGAGGTGTTGCTGAAAGGCATCCGTGAATTCGTGGATATCTGCTTCCATCACCGGGCCTGCTTTCGGACCACCGGTATTGTTGACAAGTATATGTACTGTCTTCTTTTCGGTGATACTTTTGATGGCCTGGTCCACCTGTTGGGTGTCCCGGAAGTCAGCTACCACATAACTATGCTCCTGCAAATGGTCCGTGGCAAGTCCTGCGACTGCCGTCTTCAGACTTTCTTTATTCCTTGCCAGGAGGATGCATTCTGCGCCTAATGCAGCCAGTTCACCGGCTGTAGCCAATCCTATTCCCTGAGTGCTTCCACAGATAACGGCGGTTTTCCCCTTTAACGATAGTTCCATACTATTAGTAGATAACTGATAATTACACAATGATCTGCAAAAGCCGTTGAGATTGTTTTAGCTAAGATAGCACATCCTGTCCTATTCTAAACACGTACGTATATACGCTTTTTATCAAGTATCTTCCCTACACTCCAACAGAATAGCATATATACTAACGCAAAGAGCAGGGAACCCGGTTTACCCGGTGCTATCGGCTGGAAAATATTTGTATTGATCCATCTGTATACGCTCATACCACCTGCCTGGAAGAAGAAGAGGAATATCACCACTACTTCTGATAGCAGGTAGAGGAACAGCGGGTTTTTACCAAAAACGGTAAAGAAGCCTGTCCATCCTTCCTGTTTTTTAAAGTCGATCACATAGATCAGCAGGGAGATGATCAGTAAATCGATACCTACGGTGTACAGTGCATAAGAGCTGGTCCAGAGTTTCTTGTTGATCGGGAATGCCATGCTCCATACCAGCGCTACGAGTATCAGCAGGGCGCCCATCTGCAACAGTTTGCGCAGGCCTTTTCCTGTCTTTCCTTCCTGCTGGATGAATAAACCGGTATAGTAACCAGCGATCACATTGACGATGGCCGGCATAGTACTTAATAATCCTTCAGGATCGAAGGCGATACCTTCTCCATGATACAGGTGACTGTCTCCCATGATGAGTTTATCAAAATGCAGGGCGGCATTACCCGTCAGACTATAACGGTCAGCTGGGTCGCCAAATGTATACATGATGGCCCAGTAACCCAGTAACAGGACAGCACTCACTACCCATACGGCTTTTTTAGGCAGGTAATGGATCAGGAGGGAGGCAAAACAGTAACAGAGCGCAATACGCTGTAATACCCCTAAAATACGTGTATCAGACAGTGGGATGAATTCCAGTCCTGACTCGGTATGCCTGACAAAAGGCAGCCAGTACATGAGGAAACCCAGGAGGAATATCAGCAGGGTACGACGGAAGATCTTTGCAAGAACGGCCGTGTTTTCCAGTTGCTGAAATTTACGCATACTAAAGCTCATGGCATTACCAACTGCAAAGAGGAAGGAAGGGAAAACCATGTCAGTTGGCGTACAACCGTTCCACTGTGCGTGATTCAGTATGTAATAGGAGGTGTCCCAGCCCGGCGTATTCACGATGATCATAAAGCATACGGTCAGTCCCCTGAATACGTCCAGTGGCAGGAAGCGCTGCGGTGTTGTGTTAGTCATAGAAGTCAGTTGGATATTCTATAAATATAATACAACCATTTTACTACGCATAGTCAGAAATTTTCGCGTATCCGGAATGATTTTTTTACTTTAGTGGAAAGCATCCCCTTCGTTGAATAACAAAGTCACCATAGCAGACATTGCCCGAGAACTGAATTTAACAGGTGCAACTGTTTCCAGAGCCTTAAACAACCGCAAAGGCACCAGTGAAGAGACACGTAAGCTGGTGCAGGCCGCTGCGGAGAAAATGAACTACAGGCGGGACAGAATAGCCTGGTCGCTCCGGTCGGGACGTACCAACATTATCGGCGTAATTATCCCCAGTGCGGAGATCAATTTCTTCGGATCAGTTGTCCACGGTATCGAAAGTCTGGCCAACCAGCATGGCTACAATGTGCTGATATACCAGTCGAATGAACAGCCGGAGTACGAAAAGAAGGCCATTGAGACCTTCCTGAGTACCCGTGTGGATGGTATCCTGGCGTCTATCGCCAAAGAGACCATGGAGTTCAGTCATTATCTGGAGATCACGGAACGCGGTGTACCGCTGGTCTTTTTTGACCGTGCGAATGACAGCCTGAATATTCCGTCCGTGGTGGTGGATGACTTCAAGGGGGCTTACTATGCGACTGAGCATCTGTTAAAGCAGGGTTATACCCGTGTTGCGCATATTGCAGGGCAGCAGCACCTGAAGATCTTTAAGGACCGTCTGGAAGGGTATAAGGCTGCCTTGAGCGCCAACAATGTTCCTTTTGACGAGTCCCTGGTTTACTTTGGGGACGTGTCCATTAATGCCGGCCGTCAGGCCATTACACACCTGCTGACTTTGCCTGCTCCGCCTGATGCGGTATTTGCCGTAGAGGATTTTACCGCCCTCGGTGCTGTCAAAGAACTGAAAGACAGACAGGTAGAAATTCCTGCTGATTTTGGGGTGATCGGATTTGCCAACGAATCTTTTGATGAGCATATTACGCCAAGCCTTTCCAGCATCGACCAGCAAACGGTTGAAATGGGAAAAGAGGCATTCCGCCTGCTCATGGAACTCATCGAGGGGAACGGGACAGTCAGCACACAGACACGTACCAAAATTGTACTGGAGCCGGTACCCCGTTTCAGGCAATCTTCACAGAAGTAACGTGTCGCCTGCCGGCATTCCCATTTACCCGGGAACCGTTTATTTTATCATATAGCAGCTTATGCCGGGCACTGCCTTAACATGAGCGACCCTAAACGTTTTAGCAGGCATTTGCAAATTTGAAAGTAAACGATTACATTTATTGTCTATTCCACATTCTTTTTTCTTACAGTGTTGTTTATCAATAGTTTAGTTTTATAGATGCCAATAGCAAGAGAATGCCACACCGTAATTTTGAGAGAAGTATTGTAATCGTTTACGTAAATCTTTTAACTTTGAGAATTATTCCACAAAAACTGAATTCCATGGATATATCCACAGTCAGAATATAGTGTCAACAGCGTTTCTTCATACTTAAAATATAAGCTCCACACAATTTGAAAAAGCACATGAAAATGAAAGCATTTCTGACTGTACTGCTCATAGCAACAATGGCCAATGTTGCTTTTGCGCAGGAACAATCCAGAGACATCTGGTCTAAAAAGAAAGCAGTTAAATGGTATAAGCAGCATGCCTGGCAGCGGGGAAGCAATTTTATTCCCAGCTACGCCATCAATCAGCTCGAAATGTGGCAGGCTGAAACCTTTGATACTGCCGTAATAAACAGGGAATTAGGTTATGCGGCAGGTATCGGGATGAACTCCATGCGCGTATTCCTGCACCATGCAGCCTGGGAACAGGACCCGGCAGGATTTAAACAGCGTGTCGGCACTTACCTGGACATCTCAGACAGGAACGGCATCTCCACCACCTTCGTACTGTTTGATGACTGCTGGAACAATACTTATGCTACAGGCAAACAGCCGGCGCCTAAAACCGGTATACATAACTCCGGTTGGTTACAGGACCCTGGCGTACGCCGGGAAACATCTCCTGCACTGACCGATACCCTGGAACGCTACGTAAAAGACGTACTCACCACCTTCGGGAACGACAAACGCATCCTGTTGTGGGACCTTTATAACGAACCAGGCAACTCTAACTATGGCGATAAAAGCATGGACCTGCTGAAACAGGTGTTTGTCTGGGCAAGACAGGTCCCCGTTACGCAACCTGTATCAGCAGGCGTATGGAATAAAAGCCTGACCGACCTGAACGTGTTCCAGCTGAATAATTCAGATGTGATCACTTATCATAATTATGCGGATGAAAAAGAACACCAGCAGACGATTGACAGTCTGCGGAAGTTCGGCCGTCCGCTGATATGTACAGAATATATGGCCCGTACAAGGGGCAGCCTTTTCCAGAATATCATGCCGTTACTGAAAAAAGAAAAAGTAGCTGCGTACAACTGGGGACTGGTATCCGGTAAGACCAACACGATCTATGCATGGGACACCCCGATGAAAGATGGCGGCGAGCCGGCTGTATGGTTTCACGACATTTTCCGTCAGGATGGTAAGCCATATAGCACGGAGGAAGTAACAGTAATTAAATCTTTGACGGGAGCGCAATAATCTCTCTATAGTTATATCATCAAAAAAATAAACACAGTGGAGCAAGCAAAATTAAATGCCTTTTCTCAACAGCACTTCGACCAGGAACCTATTATGGTGAGGGCGGCAGGACGTATTAACCTGATCGGAGAGCACACCGACTATAATAACGGGTTTGTATTGCCCGCTGCTATAGATAAAGCTATTTACCTGGCTATTGTAAAACGCAATGACAACAAGATCGTCCTGCATGCGCTTGATGTAAACGATCGTTATGAAGGTACACTGGACAATCTGGTCCGCTCCCCGAAACAGTGGCCTGATTATCTGTTGGGCGTTGTACAGCAGTTACAACAGGCAGGTCATATACTTGGTGGTTTCGAATGTGCATTTTGCGGTAATGTTCCCCTGGGCGCCGGCCTTTCATCCTCCGCAGCAGTAGAATGTGCTACCATCTATGCATTAAATGAGCTTTTCGGACTGGGAATAGGCCGTAAGGATATGACCCTGCTGGCACAGGCTGCAGAGAACCACTTTGTAGGGGTTCGTTGTGGTATCATGGACCAGTTTGCGAGCATGTTCGGCAAAAAACAACAGCTGATCAAGCTGGATTGCGCTTCACTGGATTACGAATATATTCCTTTCAACTTTGATGATGTCAGCCTGGTATTACTGGATACCCAGGTGAAACACTCCCTGGCTTCTTCTGAATACAATACCCGTCGTGAAGAGTGTGAAGCAGGCGTGGCGCTGATCAAAAAGCACCATCCGCATGTGAACAGTCTGCGCGATGCGAACATGGATATGCTGGATGCTTATGTAAAAGGACACAATGCAACTGTATACGATCGCTGCCGCTACGTAGTGGAAGAGATCCAGCGTTTGCAGGATGCCTGTGCTGATCTGCAGCGCAATGACCTGGAAGCATTTGGTAAAAAAGTATTTGCTACACATGAAGGACTGGATAAGCTGTATAACGTTAGCTGTCCGGAACTGAACTGGCTGGCTGAATTTGCTGGCGGTCAGCAGGGCGTACTCGGCGCCCGTATGATGGGTGGCGGTTTTGGTGGTTGCACGATCAACATCGTGAAGAAATCTGCCGTACCGGCATTACTGGAAGAAGCAGCTGCAGGTTACGAACAGGCTTTCAAAACACCACTGAAAGCGTATGTAACCAGCATCGAAGATGGCTGCCGCACTGTGAATAATCTTGTCAATAACTAAGTCTATAGCAGCGGATAGTCCGTTACCATGTCCCGGACTATCCGCTATTAAATGTTCTGAGAGAATGTCTGAAAATACCTTTGATCTGACGGCACATCCGCATACCCGCCTGAATATTCTCACCGGAGAATGGGTACTGGTGTCGCCACACCGTTCTAAACGCCCATGGCAGGGGAAAGTGGAAGCTCCTGCACTGGCGCAGCGTCCCGCCTATGTGGAAGATTGTTATCTGTGTCCGGGCAATACCCGCGCAGATGGTACGAAAAACACACAATACGATGGACCGATCGCTTTCACCAATGACTTCTCCGCCCTGCTGGCTGATACGCCAAAAGGAGAGGTGGATGAAGACGAATTGCTGATCGCACGTTCACAGAAAGGCATTTGCCGCGTGATCTGTTTCAGTCCACGTCATGATTTGACCTTACCGGAAATGGAACTGCCGGATATCCGTAAAGTGGTAGACCTCTGGCATACAGAGCTGGAATCACTGGTGACAGTACCATTTATCAAATACATACAGATCTTCGAAAATAAAGGAGAGATCATGGGTTGCAGCAATCCGCACCCACATGGTCAGATCTGGGCTTCAGAAGATGTGCCGATGGAACTTGAAAAAGAAACCCGTCAGCAACGCAAATATTTCCAGCAACACGGACGCAGCCTGCTGACCGCTTACCTGGAAAAAGAACTGAAAGAGGGAGACCGTATCATCGCAGAAAATGAGCATTTTGTTGCATTGGTGCCTTTCTGGGCAGTATGGCCATATGAGGCGATGATCATCAGCCGCCGTCATGTACAGAGCCTGCTGCAGTTCACACCTGCTGAACGCGATGGACTGGCCGCGATCCTGAAAGATCTGACGACCCGTTACGACAACCTGTTTGAAACATCATTCCCATATTCCGCAGGTATGCACCAGATGCCTTTCAATGATGGCGATAGTCATCCGGAATGGCATTGGCATATGCATTTCTATCCACCATTACTGCGCTCCGCGACAGTGAAGAAATTCATGGTAGGATATGAAATGCTGGCACATCCACAGCGAGATATTACGCCGGAATTTGCGGCGGCACGTCTCAGGGAACTGCCGGTAGTGCATTATAAGAAACAAGCCGGTGTGCCTGCTTAAACTGTTTATTTTTTTGAACCAATAATGTGTGCGAGGACTGCTTTTTAGCAGTCCTTTTCCATGTAAAAGAGGCGGACTGAAAGCCCTCTCTTTTGCTATAGTCTGACTATACTCAGACTATACTCACCCTACCTTAGCGCTGCCTTTTTTACGTAGCATTAACGTGAGATAAGTATAGGCTGACTATACACAGACAATATCCAGGTGGGTATATACTTGTTAGTCAGCCCTATTATTATGATTAAATAGCTGATTATAAGGTCACTCTGATGCCGCCATAATAGTTTCTGTCAGGAGCAGGATTATAGTAGCGCGCGCCGACCGCATTCAGGTCATTCCCCAGGTTATAACGCTGGTTGAGCAGGTTGTCAGCACCGGCATATATGGCCAGCCATTTATTCACCCCCCAGTTCACTTTTGCCTGTACCAGGTGGTATTCATTTGCAAAAGCGGTATTCGCATCATCCAGTGGTAGGCGGTCAACGAAGTTATACTGACCATACAGGGATACGCTTGCAGGCAGTTCTATCAGCAGACTGCTTGTTACCACCGTTTTCGGTACGCCGGTCAGGGCGTTGCCGGAGAAATCTTTGCCGGCGCTGTTATAGTTGCTGAAACGGAAATGGCTGTAAGTGAAACTTTCCTGTAACTGTATGCCACGCAGGAAGCCCTCGCGACGGGGCATCTGTAACCATGCGCTTCCCTGGAATTCTACGCCTGTCTGGTTAGTACCACCGGCATTGGTGAAGAACTCTGTGCCATTGTCATGGAGCTTGCGTACGATCGCGTCCTGTAATTTGTAGTAGAAGACCGCTGCATCTGCCATAAAACGGCTGTTACGGGAGTTCAGGCGAAGGCCTGTTTCGTAGTTCCAGCCAGTTTCCGCCTGGAGACCGGTATTGATAATATTATCAGACGCCCTTACCTCCGCAATAGAAGGAGGGGAGTAGCCCCTGCTTACGGTCGCCCGTGCTGCCAGCGCTGGTGTGATCAGGTAAGACAGGGAAAAACGGGGCATCAGTTCTGCCGTGAATTTCTTTTTGCCGTCCACGCCTGCTGCTACGTCATTAAAGTGATAACGGTAGTAGTTCACACTGACTGCTGCTTCTGCCACCCATTGTTTACCGGGACGCAGGGTCAGACCGGTAAAATAGAAGTATTGTCTGGCAGTGATATCACTGGCCGCCTGCAGGGTATCTCTTACACCAGCGCGGTTGCCGTAGTTGTCGATATCGGAAGTGGTCTGCTGCCATTCCAGGCCTGTGGTCCAGTCAAGACGCATCCCGCTGTTACCCAGGGGCTGGTCCTGTAAAGCGATATAGGTACGTGCGCCGGCAGTATTCTCGTCCCTTGCTTCATAATTGGTGATGAAGGGGTTTTCGAAGTGCGTATTACTGCCGTACACGGAAATAACATGTTGCCAGTGTTCAGAAAGCTGGGAGGTATGTACCAGTCCGCCGAAAGCGGTCTTATTACGGATACCGGCTTTCTGGGTGATAGCGCCAGGCAATGCAGGCGTCGCAGGACGGGCTGCCTTTGGATTGGCGTTCATCTGTGCTGCTGTCAGACCACCTGGCGTACGATAATCCAGGTCGCTGTAAAATGCGATCAGTTTCAGCTGATTATGCGCGTTGTATTGCCATTGCTGGGCGGTCTGTATATAATACCGCTGCATGGCGCTGTTATCGCGATAACCGTCGGAACGGTGTACCGCCTGATAAACGTTTACTTTATAGTTGCCCCATTGGTGCTGCCAGCCTACCTGTTCGCGGAACAGGCCATAACTGCCGCCCTGTATATCTGCACGTAAGCGGCTGCTGTCAGGCAGGGTGCCCGCAGGATGCAGGAGTATCACACCGCCAGAGTTAGCGCCAAACTGGCTGCCGTCAGGTCCTTTTAATACTTCAATACCCTGGAAGCTGCCCGGATCGGAGAGGTTCAGGTAGGAATTACCCCCTGCATCTGTCAGGGGAATTTCATCCAGATAGATCTTTACGTTACGGATACCGAAAGGTGAGCGTAACAGGCTTCCTCTCAGAGAGAGGCGATAACTGCCGGGAGAACGTTCTTCCATGCGGACGCCGGGTACGGTGTTCATGGCAGGCAGCAGGGTAACGCCCTGTTGTAATGCCAGCTGCCGGGAAGTCAGTACAGTACTGCTGGTCGGTACCTGGAGCAGGGTAAACTGTTTACCGGGATATGCCTGAATGACTACTTCGCGCAGGCGATGTGTAGTATCAGAATATGATTGTGCGTACGTGGCCAGCGGGAATATGCCAAGCGCCAGAAGCAGTTTTTTCATCGGGTAGTGTCTTCTATTATTTCAAAGCTAATAGTATTTTCCCTATTTGACCTGCCAAATGGTATTACCGGCATCATCCGCGACAAGCAGCGCCCCATCTGCCGCAACCGCTATGCCTACGGGACGGCCGTATACTTCGCTTTTATCCGCATCCGCAATGAATCCGGTAAGGAAATCCTCTGCACTACCAGCTGGTTTTCCACTTTTAAAAGGAACGAAGACTACTTTATAGCCGGAAAGTGTTGAGCGGTTCCATGAGCCGTGTTGCCCTATAAAAGCTCCATTCCTGTATTTTTCAGGCAATGCTTTGCCTTTATAGAAGGTGAGTCCGAGAGAGGCGGTATGAGCGCCTAATGCGAGATCAGGCACAATGGTCTTGTCAACCAGTTCGGGCTGCTGCTGATCTTCCATTCTCGGATCAGGGTTCTTACCCCAGTAGGCATACGGCCATCCATAAAAGCCACCTTCTTTCACACTGGTCAGGTAATCAGGCACCAGGTCATCACCCAGACCATCTCTTTCATTGACAGCCGTCCATAATGTTTTGGTACCCGGCGCCCAGTCCATACCAACAGGATTCCGTAATCCACTGGCATATATTTTTTCTCCGCTGCCATCAGGATTGATCTCCAGGATGCCTGCACGTCTGTGTTCATTTTCCATACCATGTTCCGCGTTATTACTACCGGAACCAACGCTCACGTATATCTTATTGCCGGCAGCATTGGAGATGATATTGCGTGTCCAGTGATTGTTATAACCACCTGCAGGCAGATCGAGTATCTTTTTGCCTTTTGCGGTAATGACGGTATCGCCGGTTTTGTAAGGGAACTGCAGGACGCCGTCCGTGTTGGCGACATAGAATGTCTGATCGAGCAGCAGCATGCCGAAAGGCTGATTCAGTTCCTGCAGGAAGATGGTGCGCAGTTCAGGTTTGCCATCGCGGTCTGCATCCCTTAATAAGGTAATACGATCTGCACTGTTACCGAAATTCCCCGAACCAGCTCTGCCGCTCACTACATCTTTTACCTTCTTGCCTACATCTGATTTGGTGCTGGATTCCGCCACAAGAATATCGCCATTGGGCAGTACATATATCCAGCGGGGATTTTTGAGGTCTGTCGCCAGTGCTGATACGGTCAGACCGCCGGGCGCCAGGGGCTTTTTACCATCATGCCAGCCCATTACGTTGCTGTAGTTATTGACGGACTTTGTTGCATAAGGAGCAGGTAAAGCATCCGTAGCAGCGGTCGTATCTGTGTTGGCGGTACTGTCAGCAGATGACTGACCGGAAGATGGCTGGTTGTTACAGGCAGCAAATAATAACAATACAATGGCTGCAGGTAGTAAACATTTTCTCATGTGATTATCAGTGGTTTGCTCTATATAAAGCGTACACAATTATTCTGCCTGAAAAAAAAATATGCTGTTGCATTTGGAAATATAATTTGATGCTGTATATTTGTCTACAGATTCAGTAGACTATTAAGAATTACCACCACCCGGAGAAAATTGCTGAGTACTTCTCCTTGTTTTGTCTCACCAGCAGAACAATTTTATCAGCTCGTAAAAATCAAAAACTGATTTCAATATGCAGTTGCATAACCAATTATTGATACATACATATGCAGTGGGTAGGGTGGTAATGAATGATTATATTCAATACTGTAAGACGGCTGTTTACAGCAGCTGTTGCTGATCACAGAAATATCTTTTGCTATAAGCTGTAAATAAAAATGCCCGGTCAGGCCAGCGGGGAAGGTGTGTTGCAGATTTATTGGTGGTAAATTCTATGTAATATACCTCCCGCGCCCCCTGGCATAATAGCAGAATAATAGTATTACAACATCCTCTGAGCGCAGAAAGCTACTTACCTGCATTTGACTACCGACCAATATTATTTAGTATACAACATATTCAACCTGTATGGTAACAGCATTATTGTTACCATTAAAAGATAGTGAATACTTCCTTTAGCAAATAGGTGATCCCGATCCGGATCTCAATCTGGAATGGTAAATTTTATTGATCCTATCTCTTTTATATTCATCACTATTTTATTTCCCGCTGAAATTATTTTAAAAGTTTTTTTGTGCATTCGTATGGAAAAGCATTTACGTCGCATCTATATTGTAAATGTTTATCCCATGAATGCAAGAACAATTATTAACGCAGATTTTCTCGACATTCTTTTTGATGGTCGTAATAAAGACTACGGCGCCTATGAGTTACGCAGAAGTGAAGAAAGACGTGTACGCAACGCTATTATAGGCACAGCTTCCATCGCTTTGGTGGTTATCGGAGGTTATGTACTCAGTAATAAACTGATGGCTGCGGGAATGCATACACGAAGTGAAGTTGAAACAACATCAACAGTGTTAAAAACATTGGAGATGCCGGAAGAAGCAACTGTAACTCCTCCTCCTCCGCCTGTTACTACACCACCTCCGCCGGCCCGTTCATCCGTTGCTTTTGTTACGCCTACTATTACAGATGAGGAGATCGCAGCGAATGAAACAGAGGTGCCTAAGATGGATGATATCGGCAACAAGTCTATTGGTGTTGCTAATACTGCCGGTGATGATGTAAATGGTATTGACAATCCGTTTGAAGGTCTTTCAGGAGGTACAGGCGGTGTTGTGGAAGCGCCTAAAGTAGAAGAGAAGAAACCCATTTTCACTTTCGTGGAAATCATGCCTAGTTTCCCTGGTGGTGAAGAGGCATTGGCAAGATTCCTCCAGAAGAACCTCATATACCCCCGCATGGCGCAGGAAAATGGTATCCAGGGAAAGGTCTTCATTCAGTTTGTTGTAAACACAGATGGTAAGATCAGTGACGTACAGGCTGTAGGAGCCGCAAAAGGTGGCGGACTGGAAGAAGAAGCTGTCAGGGTCGTAAGGTTGATGCCAAACTGGAAACCCGGCAAACAGAACAATGCGCCGGTAATGGTAAGATTTAACCTGCCAATTGGTTTTCATCTCGCAGAGTAAAAGTACTGGTTTCTTTTTAGCAGATATTATTACTCATTTAACCTGATTATTCTCTCAACATGCCCTAAATCAACGGGGGACTTGCAACAAGCCGCAGCACTATGCTGCGGCTTACTTGTTTTAATAAGTTTGCATTCTACTTTGTAACTATTTTATATTATTTTTAGCTCCCGGTTGGCAAAGGCTCTTTTAATATTACGAAATTAAGTTATGGAAGCACCGGTTAATAATACCTTACAGTTGTTCAAGAACCTGGTTGGCACCAAGTTCCAGTTATACAATAGTCTTTTTACCGCATTACCTTTTCATAAGGTAGAGAGAACCGGCGTATTTCTGTCATTATTTCTTATCCACTGTGAAGAAGGGTACGCTAAAGAAAAAAGTCCCCAGGAAATTCTCAATTCTTATTTTCAGCAGTACACCTCCTGCAGCAATGAACAGCAGAAGCTGGACCTTATGTTCCGCTTTGTGCAGTATGCTGAGCGTCAGGTAGTATTGTTTGACGCGCTGGAAGATGCAGCATTCCGTCAGATCCACGATGTGCATGGAGCAGGTACCCTGAGTCACCTGTTGTCCGAGATCACCTCAGAGCAGGCGGGAGAACAGCTTGCGAAGAAGTTACAGGATTATTCCGTGCGACTGGTACTCACCGCACACCCCACACAGTTCTACCCCGGTGGCGTACTGACCATTATCAACGACCTGTCAAGGGCGCTGATCAATGACAATACCGCCCAGGTTAATGCATATCTTCAGCAGCTGGGTAAAACACCTTTCTTTAAGAAGGAGAAGCCTACTCCTTACGACGAAGCCATCAGCCTGATCTGGTTCCTGGAAAATACGTTCTATCCTGCCGCCGGACGTATTATTTCCAAACTCAAATCACAGTTCCCCGCTGCTGTCAATAGTAATAATCCTGTCATCAGGATGGGCTTCTGGCCTGGAGGGGACCGCGATGGTAACCCGTTCGTAACGGCTGATATCACCTTACGTACTGCAGAAGCTTTACGTGGTGGTATTATCAAATGTTACTATCTCGATGTGCGCCGCCTGAAACGTCGTCTGACTTTCAAAGGCATCGAGCAGGAACTGAATATGCTGGAAGAAAAGCTGTACAATAACCTTTTCATTCCGGGACACAAAACAAATATCAGCCAGAAAGAAATACTGGATACCCTTGCAAGGGTCCGTATTATACTCATAGAAGAAAACAACGGCCTGTTCCTCACGATGCTGGATGACCTGGTAAGCCGCGTGGAACTGTTCGGTTTGTTCTTCGCTACCCTGGATATCCGTCAGGATAGTTCTGTACATGGTCCATTATTGGAATGTATTGCAGAGAAAACCGACCTGCTGCCGAAGAATTATAAGGACCTCCCTGATAATGAAAAGATCACGCATCTGCTCAATATCAAAGGCACCGCAAATCCGGAAGTACTGGAAGATGCCCTGCACAAGGATACGCTCGCGACCATCGCAGCAGTGAAAGATATCCAGCAGAACAACGGTGAGTTCGGTTGTCACCGCTATATCATCAGCCATAGCATGAATGCGCTGAACGTCATGGAAGTATATGGCCTGTTCCTGGCTTCCGGATGGCAGAAAGACAGCCTGAGCGTAGATATCGTGCCGCTGTTCGAAACCATCGATGACCTTCGTCAGGCAGGTAATGTGATGCGTGAACTGTATGATAACGCCGCTTACAGAGAGCAGCTGAAAAAACGCTATAACAAGCAGACGATCATGCTCGGCTTCTCCGATGGAACCAAAGACGGCGGTTACCTGATGGCCAACTGGAGTATCTATAAGGCTAAACAGGAACTGACCCGTATATCCAGAGAATACGAGATCGATGTTGTCTTCTTTGATGGTCGTGGTGGTCCTCCGGCAAGAGGTGGTGGTAAAACACACCAGTTCTATGCTTCTATGGGACGTGACATCGCCAATGAAGAAATTCAGCTCACCATACAGGGACAGACCATCAGTTCCAACTTCGGGACCGTGGATTCTGCCCAGTTCAACATCGAACAACTGGTACATGCCGGTATTGCCAATGAACTGTTCTCTTCCCGCGAACAGACATTGTCCGGCGAGGGAGAAGCATTGTTACAATCACTTGCTGATGAAGGATATGTTGCATTTAACAAACTGAAACACCACCCTGACTTCCTGGATTACCTGGATTTCGCCAGTCCGCTGCGTTACTATGCAGAAACCAATATCGGTAGCCGTCCATCCAAAAGAAATGCTGCCGCCAAACTGAATCTCAACGATCTCAGGGCAGTACCTTATGTGGGCGCATGGAGCCAGCTGAAACAGAATGTACCTGGTTTCTACGGTGTAGGCGCTGCGCTGGAAGCACTGGAGAAAGCAGGTAAATGGGAAGAGCTCAGGCAGTTATATAAAAACTCCCTTTTCTTCCGTACCCTGCTGGGGAACTGTCAGATGGCGATGAAGAAGAGTTATTTCCCGCTCACCGCTGCATATGGTAAACACCCACGCTTTGGTGAAGTATGGAACATGATCCATGATGAGTACAAACGTACCCGTTCCCTGATCCTGAAACTGGTAGGAGAAACAGAGCTGATGGCCGCTTATCCGATAGACGCAGCCTCTATTCAGATGAGAGAGCGCATTGTAATGCCGCTGCTCACTATACAGCAGTCCGCACTGGCACGTATACGCGAACTGAATGAAGCCGGTAATGGCGATGGACTGAAAGAAACATACGAAAAACTGGTCGTACGTTGCTCCTTCGGTATCATCAACGCCGGCAGGAATTCTGCCTGATCCGCTTATTACACACTTGTCATATATAAACGCTCAATGCATTGCATTGAGCGTTTTACTTTCTGCAATTTTTGCGTAAATTAACGCAGGGAAGATCACTGAATATTTTATTAACCCATTCCCTTCAACATGTCAGGAAAGCTAAGGCACTATTTAAACCAACATCACTATGCATTTAACGGCAAGGGAAACTGAAAAACTATTGTTATACCTGGCAGGAGAACTTGCTGAGAAGAGAAAGGCCAGGGGACTCAAACTGAATTATCCGGAAGCAATTGCACTGATCAGCAGCCGTCTGCAGGAAGCGGCAAGGGACGGACAGACAGTCGCGCAACTGATGCAGTATGGTGCTACCATACTGACCAGAGAAGACGTGATGGAAGGTATTCCTGAAATGATCGACGAAATTCAGATAGAAGCTACTTTTCCGGATGGTTCAAAACTGGTAACGGTACACCATCCTATCAGATAAAATACCCTCATCAACCAATATCTAACTTTTTATTGCTTGCGTATGATACCAGGTGAATACTTTATAGCGCCCGGCGTTATAGACGCCAACAGTGGCCGCAGTGTTGCATCCGTCCGTGTAGTCAATACCGGCGACAGACCTGTGCAGATCGGCTCTCATTGCCATTTCTTCGAGGTGAACAGGCAGCTTTCCTTCAACAGGGAAACAGCCTTTGGTATGCGGCTGAATATTGCCGCCGGTACGGCCGTGCGCTTCGAACCGGGAGAGGAAAAGACAGTGGAACTGGTCACCCTCGGTGGGCGCCGCCATGCATATGGGATGAATAACCTGGTTAATGGGACGACTGTGGGCGATGAAGCCCGCGAAAAAGCCATGCAACAGGTAGCACAGCAACAATTTAAACATCAGCCGGAATGAGCCTTAAAATAAACCGCGACCGCTATGCGGCCATGTATGGTCCGACGACAGGCGATAAAGTACGCCTGGGCGATACGGACATCATCATTGAAATAGAGCACGATCATACCGTATATGGTGATGAGGCGAAATTTGGCGGCGGAAAGACCATCCGTGACGGGATGGCCCAGTCTTCTACTGCCACCCGTGAACAAGGTGTGCTGGATATGGTCATCACCAGTGTCATGATCATCGACCACTGGGGGATCGTAAAAGCGGATATCGGTATCAAAGACGGCCGTATCGTAAAGATCGGTAAGGCTGGTAACCCTGATACCATGGACGGCGTAGACCCTGATATGATCATCGGCGCCAGTACAGAGGTACACGGCGGAGCCGGTCTGATCGCAACTGCAGGTGGTATCGATACGCATATTCACTTTATCAGTCCGCAGCAGATCACCCATGCCCTGCACAGCGGGATCACCACCATGATCGGTGGAGGTACTGGTCCGGCGGATGGTACAAATGCCACTACGGTGACGCCTGGTAAATGGTTCATCCGGAAGATGTTACAATCTGCGGATGCCTTTCCTATGAACCTGGGATTTCTTGGAAAAGGGAACTGTGCGACCGATGCGCCTTTATGGGAACAGATAGAAGCGGGTGCGCTGGGGCTTAAAATACATGAGGACTGGGGTTCTTCTCCGGCAGTGATCAATGCCTCTCTTAAAGCAGCAGATAAATACGATGTACAGATCGCGATACATACGGACACCCTGAATGAATCCGGTTTCCTGGAAGATACGATCAAAGCCATTGACGGCAGAGTGATCCATACTTATCACACAGAAGGCGCCGGTGGCGGACATGCCCCTGATATCATCAAGGCGGCCATGTACCCTAATATCCTGCCTTCTTCCACCAATCCGACCAGACCTTATACCGTCAACACGATCGATGAACACCTGGATATGCTGATGGTCTGCCATCACCTGGATAAAAGCGTACCGGAAGATGTGGCGTTTGCCGATTCCCGTATCCGTCCGGAGACGATCGCTGCAGAAGATATCCTGCATGATATGGGCGTATTCAGTATGATGAGCTCTGATTCTCAGGCGATGGGACGTGTGGGAGAGGTGATCATCCGTACCTGGCAGACGGCAGACAAGATGAAGAAACAAAGAGGGGCGCTCAAGGAAGATGAGGGAAGCCAAAACGATAACTTCCGGGCAAAACGGTACGTAGCGAAATATACCATCAATCCGGCTATTACACATGGTATTGCCACCCACGTCGGTTCACTGGAACCGGGTAAACTGGCGGATATCGTCTTGTGGAAGCCTGCCTTATTCGGCGCCAAGCCGGAAATGATCATCAAAGGAGGTATGATCATCTGCAGCCGTATGGGTGATCCGAATGCCTCTATTCCGACGCCGCAACCTGTCATGTACAGGGAGATGTTTGGCGCCTTCGGCGGGGCTTTGCATAAGACCTGTGTAACCTTTGTTTCGCAGGCGGCAGCAGGAAAGAATATCGCGCAGGAATATGGATTACAGAAGATCATATTGCCGGTAAAGAACTGCCGCAATATTGGCAAGAAAGACATGGTGCACAACGACAGTACGCCCGAAATAACTGTCAATCCGGAAACCTACGAAGTGACTGTGGATGGTCAGGTACTGACCTGTGAACCGGCAACGGTGCTGCCACTGGCGCAACGTTATTTCCTGTTTTAAATACTGCTATGATCATTATAGAAAAAATAGAAGGCAATATCGTTACCTGTCCGACAGAACCCCGGATCACTGATCCGTTGCAGCTGGAATGGTTTGAGACAGGGAAACGTGTATTGCGCCGCTATACGCTAGGGGGACAGGAAGTCGCCCTGCGCTTTATGCGGGAAGCGCCTATGCTGCAACAGGGGGATATTGTGTGGATGGATGATAAACGGGCCATTGTGGTCAGCATTCTGCCGACACAGGCCATTGTGTTAAGGCCGGCAACGATGACGGATATGGCGGCGATCTGTTATGAGATCGGGAATAAACACCTGCCGCTTTTCCTGGAGGGAAATGACGTGCTGGTGCCATTTGAAGAACCATTGTTCCGCTGGCTGGAAGCCAAAGGATATTCACCGGCAAAAGAACTACGGACACTGACCAATATGCTCAGAAGCAACGTCATTCCGCATGAACATGGGAGCTCCGGTTCCCTCTTCAGTAAGATCATGCAGCTGGCAGGAAAATAAACCATTATGCACACCTGGTTACCATACCTTTTACACTTAAGCGATCCTACCCTGCCGATAGGGGCGTATACGCATTCCGGCGGACTGGAAACCTATGTGCAACAGGGACTTGTCAAAGACGGTACGGGGGCAGCTGCCTTTATCCGCAATATGCTGGAACATAATCTGCCTTACAACGACGCATTGTTTGCAGTATTGGCCTATCGTGCTGCATTGGAGGGAGATATTGCTACCATCGTGGCACTTGACCAGGAATGTACTGCATTAAAGGCGCCACAGGAGTTGCGGATGGCGAGCCAGAAACTGGGTGTCCGGCTACTGAAATTGTTATCTCCATTAGTGGTACATGCTACCGGTGAAAGCTATAAAGAACAGATAAAAGCAGGAGCAGCCCTCGGGCATTACTGTCTGGTATTTGGTGTGTATGCAGCTTTGTCCGGTATTCCGCTGGAAGAGGCGCTGACTGCCTTTTATTACAATGCTGCCACGGGTATGGTCACTAACAGTGTAAAGCTGATCCCGTTGGGGCAGCAACAGGGACAGCAGATACTGTTTGAACTGTTGCCACAGTTGCCGGAACTGGTAAAACGTACACTGGCAATACCCCGTGATATGGCAGGACGCTGCAGCTTCGGATTTGATATCCGCAGTATGCAGCATGAACGTTTGTATTCGAGATTGTACATGTCTTAAGAACGGTGCATACATACACGTGTACCGTATATTTTCATTTTGTAAACAGTTGCGATAATGGAAGCACGCAGATATATCAAAATAGGCGTAGCCGGCCCTGTGGGTGCAGGCAAAACCGCATTGATAGAAAGACTGTCCAGACAATTGCATCAGCAGTATAGTCTGGCGGTGATCACCAACGATATCTACACAAAGGAAGATGCTGAATTCCTGGTGACGAACAGCCTCCTGCCAGCCGAAAGGATTATTGGCGTGGAAACAGGTGGTTGTCCGCATACCGCCATCCGGGAAGATGCCAGTATGAACCTGGAAGCCGTGGAAGAAATAGCCACCCGTTTTCCGGATGTGGAGATCATATTCATTGAAAGCGGAGGAGATAACCTTTCCGCCACTTTCAGCCCCGATCTGGCAGACGTGACCATCTTTGTCATTGACGTCGCGGAAGGCGATAAGATACCCCGTAAAGGCGGGCCAGGCATTACCCGTTCTGACCTGCTGGTGATCAACAAGATAGACCTGGCGCCTTATGTAGGTGCAAGTCTGGAAGTGATGGAGCGGGATGCCCGTAAAATGCGGCAGGGCAGACCGTTTGTATTTACTAATCTGATGACGCTGGACGGACTGGATACAGTCATCGGCTGGATCAGAAAATATGCTTTACTGGAAGCCGTGGAGGAGCCGGCATTGCTGCAATGATCAGTGAACTGGATATCAGGGCTGCCGCCAGAGGAACGCATACCTATCTGCAACACTGTTATTTTACCCGGCCATTTAAAGTGGCGGATATCAGTGGTAGCAGAAAAGGCGATCTGCATCTGACGATGATGACCGCTTCGCCGGGTATACTGGATGGGGACTTTTACCAGATCTCCATCAGCCTGGAAAAGGACACGTCCGTACACCTGTATACGCAGGCATACCAACGGATCTTTAACATGCAGCACGGCGCCAAACAGCGTTTACTGGTAAAGATGGCAGCAGGCAGTAGTCTGTACTATCTGCCACATCCTTCAGTGCCACATGAGGAATCCGTGTTCGATAGTATCAGCCGCATAGAAATGGAAGCAGATTGCCGGTTGTTGTGGGGAGAGATCATTACCTGCGGAAGAAAGCTGAGCGGAGAAGTGTTCCGTTGCCGTTGCTATCGGAACACACTGGAACTATGGCAGAATAAGCGTTTGTTATTCAAGGACGTAACAGTGTTGGAGCCGGCGGTGATATCACCGGTGAATTCAGGCCAATGGGAAACATATTCACATCAGGCGTCCCTGTTATGGTATGATAAACAACAGGATATGACAGCGATGGGAGATGTGATACACGAATGTCTGTCAGCAGAAAAAGACATTACTGCCGGTGTATCACGTACGGCCTCCGGCGCTTTGCTGTTGCGGGTGCTGGGGCAGGGAGGAGAGCAGTTATATGCGCTATTTAAAAAGATAGCGCTGCTGGCAGGTGCAGAAAGAAAACTCTAAAATCAGGAATGTATGCATACTGAATTGCAGGTCTTGATACTGACAGCGATTACGATCAGCTGTCTGCATACGGTGACGGGCCCCGATCACTACATTCCTTTTATTGCCCTGAGCAGGGTAAGAGGCTGGAAAATAGGGAAGACGGTGGCCTGGACCTTACTGTGCGGTATTGCGCATGTGGGGAGCTCTGTATTGCTTGGATTGCTGGGTATCGGACTGGGTTGGTCCCTGTCCAGGATCAGCGGTGTGGAAGACCTGCGGGGAGGACTGGCGGGATGGGCGCTGCTGACCTTCGGACTATTATACACGATCTGGGGGCTGAAACGGGCCTGGAGCAATAAGGTGCACAAACATTTTGACGTGTATGACAATGGAGAAATTTACGTCTATGAACATAAACACGGGGAGATTGTTTATCCACAGGAGAGAATGAAGGTCACCCCCTGGGTAATGCTGATCATTTTCGGGTTAGGCCCCTGTGAACCATTGATCCCGTTGCTGACTTACCCGGCGGCGCAGCATTCCACATATGGTATGACCCTGTTGATAGTGAGTTTTACGTTGTTTACACTGCTGACAATGACGGGAATGGTGTTGTTGGGTTATTATGGCTTTTCTGTGTTGAGAACCAGTCGTTTGGAGCGTTATGTACATGCCCTTGGAGGCCTGACCATCCTGATATGCGGCATCGGAATGGTGTACCTGGGATGGTAAGATTTAAGGAAAATTTAAGAGTCGCCCAAACATTGCATTTATCGCGGATTCTAATGTACAAATGGCGGCAATTAGCATAGGATGTTCATAGTTTTGTCAGGACCGGTAATAGTATTTGCAATTGGTAATTGATAATTCGTACTTTTACTTCATTCTTTTAGGCACTTACACGATAATTTATGGCACAAAGCGTATTCGATTTTGGCATGATTGGTCTGGGCGTAATGGGGCGTAACCTATTACTGAACATGGCTGATCATGGTTTTTCCGTTATTGGTTTTGATAAAGATAGTACCAAGACCGGGGCTCTGGAATCGGCTGCTACAGCTGGCACTACTGTAAAGGGAGTGGCAGAACTGGCAACCATGGTACAGTTACTGGAGCGTCCGCGCAAGCTGATGATGTTGGTACCAGCCGGTCAGCCGGTGGATGATGTGATAGAATCACTGATCCCACTGCTGGAAAAAGGTGATGTTGTGATCGACGGTGGTAACTCGCATTATACAGATACATTACGCAGAGTAAAATACCTGCGCGAAAAAGGTATTCATTTCATGGGCATCGGCGTATCAGGCGGTGAGAAAGGCGCCCGTACGGGACCTAGCATCATGCCGGGTGGCGATAAAGAAGCTTATGAAAAAGTAAGACCAATGCTGGAAGCAATTTCTGCAAAGGTAAATGGTGAACCATGCGTTGCCTACCTCGGTAGGGAAGGTGCTGGTCACTACGTTAAAATGGTGCACAATGGTATCGAGTATTCCATCATGCAGCTGATCAGCGAAGCATATGCATTGCTGAAGCAGGCAGGACTGGATAATGACCAGCTGCACCAGATATTTAAGACCTGGAACGAAGGCGATCTGCAATCTTTCCTGATTGAGATCACAGCGGATATCTTCCTGCAGAAAGATGACAAAACCAGCGCAAGACTGGTAGATGTGATCTCTGATAAAGCAGGTTCAAAAGGTACCGGTAAATGGACCTCTCAGGACGCAATGGACCTGCCGGTAGCTATTCCGGTGATCGATACGGCAGTTGCACTGCGTACCGTGTCCGGTTATAAAGAAGAACGCGTACAGGCGGCTGCTTTATACAAAACACCAGATGCGAAACTCAATGTACCGGTAGAGACCTGGATACAGCAGGTACATGATGCATTACACTTTGGTATCATCATCAGCTATGCACAGGGTCTGGCGATGCTGCACCAGGCATCCAAAGAACTGCAGATGGAAATTCCTTTACCAGAAGCAGTAAAGGTATGGAGAGGCGGTTGTATCATCCGTTCTACCCTCCTGGAAGTATACACACAAGCTTACAAAGCTGCTCCGGAATTACCTAATATCTTACTGGACAAGAACATTGCTGCCCTCGTAGAAGGCGCGATCGCCAACACACGTGCCGTAGTAGCACAGGCTGCACAGACAGGCTCCATCGCAGCGGGCACCATGTCAGCACTGGCTTACTTCGACGCTTACCGCACAGAGCGTATGCCGACCAACCTAGTACAGGCACAACGCGATTACTTCGGTGCACACACCTATCAACGTATAGATATACCTGGTAGTTTCCATACCGTTTGGGGAGAATAAAAAGTATTGAGAGTCCGCCCATGGCGGACTCTCAGCTATAAAATATAGTTGTTATGCAGAATCATAAACGTCCGCCTGCTTCCATCATCTTCATCTTCGGCGGCAGCGGCGACCTGAATTACAGAAAACTTTCGCCGGCTTTATACAACCTGTTCCTCGATAATTACATGCCGGAAAAATTTGCCATTGCCGGTATTGGCCGTAGCCCATATGACAATAGCGCTTACAGGGAACGTCTGTTAGATGGTATCAAGAAGTTCTCCCGTCGCAAAGGAGAGCAGAATGGCCACTGGGACGATTTCAGTCAGCATGTTACCTATTTGCAGATGGACGCGGAAGACAGAGCTTCTTACAGCGCTATCACCGATTATGTAAAGGCAAAAGAAGAAGAATGGGGTGAACATCCTAACGTGATCTTCTATCTGTCAGTTGCTCCGCAGCTGATGCCTGCTATCGCACAGAAACTGGGTTCCCTGAACCTCTGCAGCGATAAACACAGCACCCGTATCGTGGTAGAAAAACCATTCGGTCATGACCTGCAAAGTGCGCATGAACTGAATGAACTGCTGTTGAGCATGTTCTCTGAAGAACAGATTTACCGTATTGACCACTACCTCGGTAAAGAAACCGTACAGAACCTCATCGCGCTGCGTTTTGCGAATGCGCTGTTTGAGCCTTTATGGAATCGTAACTACATAGATCACATACAGATCACCGCTTCTGAAACCGTAGGCCTGGAAGGTCGTGGCGGTTACTACGAGAACTCCGGTGCACTGCGCGATATGGTGCAGAACCACATCCTGCAGGTAATGTGTATGATCGCTATGGAAGCGCCTGTATCATTCGATGCAAACGAGATCCGTAACAAGAAAGTGGACGTACTGAACGCGATCCGTAAGTTCACCAAGGATAAGATCCATGAGAACGCTGTACGTGGTCAGTATTCTGCTGGCTGGAGACAAGGTAAACAGATGCCTGGTTACCGTGAAGAGAAAGGTGTTGATCCGGAATCAGCTACTGAAACTTACGCAGCCGTTAAATTTTATGTTGACAACTGGCGCTGGCAGGGTGTACCGTTCTACGTACGTACCGGTAAGAACATGCACCAGAAAGCGACCAATATCACCCTGCAGTTCCGCCAGGCGCCGCACTACGCGTTCCCTGCCGAATCAGCAGAAACATGGCGCCCGAACCGCCTGACCATCAGCATCCAGCCGGAAATGGATATCCGTATCCGCTTCCAGGCAAAACGCCCGGGTCAGAGCATGGAGCTGGACCCTGTGGAAATGGTATTCAACTTCGATCGTCAGTACGGCGATGACCATGCGCCTGAAGCATATGAAACATTGCTGCTGGACGTAATGGAAGGAGATGCTACCCTGTTCATGCGTGCTGACCAGGTAGAAGCTGCCTGGAAAGTGGTAATGCCGATCCTGGAAACATGGGAATCCCGCACACCGGTTGACTTCCCTAACTACGCTCCTGATTCCTGGGGTCCTGAAGATGCAGACGCCATGATCGCAAGAGATGGACATGCCTGGATCAATCTACCTAAATAAGAGAAATGGAATTACACATAGCAAAGAACACCCAGGAACTGAGTGAAAACCTGGCCGCCTGGATCAGCAATTACATCCAGGAAGTATTACAGGACCAGCCCATCTTTACATGGGCGCTCTCCGGGGGAAGTACGCCAAAGGCATTATATACGCTGCTTACAAAAGAGCCTTACAAACTGATCATCCCATGGGAGAAAATTCACTTCTTCTGGGGCGACGAAAGGGCTGTACCTTTTGAAGATGAGCGTAATAACGCCCGTATGGCTTACGAAACCCTGCTGGACGTAGTAGGCGTACCTTCTGAAAATATCCATGTAATGCGCACGGATATCGAACCGGAAGCCGCAGCAAAAGAATATGAGTCTATCCTGAAGCAATACTTCGAAGACAGCGACACCACTTTCGATCTCGTACTGTTAGGTATGGGGGATGACGGACATACCCTGTCCCTCTTCCCTGGTCTGCCGATCGTACACGAAAAGAAAGCATGGGTAAAAGCCTTCTTCCTGCAGGCGCAGGATATGTACCGTATCACACTGACGGCCCCTGTTGTAAATGAAGCTGCCTGCGTAGTATTCATGGCTACCGGTAACGGTAAAGCCCTGACGCTGAAAAGTGTAATAGAAGGCGACTTTGACGCTGAAAAATTCCCTTCCCAGCTGATCCGTCCACAGGATGGAGAACTGCACTGGTTCGTGGATGAAGCAGCGGCAGGTGCGCTTGAGATGTAAACAAGATCAACAGGATAGTCACTGACTATCCACTGAAATAACCAGCAGAATAGGCTGTTTGCCATACGGCAGACAGCCTATTTCTATTTAATTCAATGTCCGGGCTGATACTACCTCTATATTCCCTGAATATACTACCGGTTCAGGTGCATATGCTATTAGGAATTCATGCCCTGTCATTTTATATTTAAATATCGTTTATCAATCACGGTCTCTCACTATCAACTACTGTTATGAAAAAACTCATTCTCTATGCAGCCGCATTCCTCTTAGGCTGCGCGCCACTGGTCGCTCAGAAATATTCTGCCGACTGGGCTTCACTAAATAAGCGTGGTATCCCTGCCTGGTTCAATCAGGCGAAGTTCGGGATATTCATACACTGGGGTGTGTATGCGGTGCCTTCCTTTGCAGTGGTAGGTCCGGGTGGTTATTCAGAATGGTACTGGTATCAGCTGGATGGCGCCAATGATGAAACGCATAAAAAAGTACGCGCCTTTCATGATAAAAACTATGGGAAGGACTTTGGCTATCAGCAGTTTGAATCACAGTTCAAAGCCGAGTTATTTGATCCTGCACAGTGGGCCGACGTCTTCAAACGTTCCGGCGCTAAATATGTCGTGCTGACTTCCAAACACCACGAAGGCTATTGCCTCTGGGACAATAAACAGGCTGATTCTGTATGGGGCAGACCCTGGAACGCCGTGACCGGTACGCCTAAAAGAGACCTGCTGGGCGACCTGACCAGCGAGGTAAGAAAAGCCGGACTGAAAATGGGATACTATTACTCTTTATACGAGTGGTTCAACCCGCTCTGGAAGAAAGACAAGGCCAGTTATGTGAAAAATGTGATGACGCCTCAGTTCAAAGACCTGGTAACCCGTTATAAACCGTCTGTGATCTTTTCTGATGGCGAATGGGAACAGTCAGATACCGCCTGGCATAGCGCTGAATTACTGGCCTGGTTATTCAATGAATCACCTGTAAAAGACGAAGTAGCTGTGGATGATCGCTGGGGTAGTAATACCAGGGGACATAACAACGGTGCTACCTATCTGACCTCTGAGTATGGTAGTGGTATGCAGCCAGGAGTGGTATGGGAAGAAAGTCAGGGTATCGGCAGTTCTTATGGCTACAACAGAATGGAGACCGTAAATGATTACAAGAAGAGCAATGACCTGGTCGTATTGCTGGTAGATATCGTGTCCCGTGGTGGTAACCTTTTACTGGATATCGGCCCCACTGCTGATGGCCGGATTCCGGTGATCATGCAGCAACGCCTGGTAGATATCGGCGCCTGGCTGGAAACCAATGGCGAAGCTATCTACAATACCACACCATGGAAAGAAACCCGCCAATGGAGTGCCGGCAACCGTCCGGTAGTAAAGGAAGCCAGCTTTATGTCAGACTATAACGTTGCCAAGATGATAAAGCCTTCCAAAGAATACGCGCATATCGAGCTATTCTTTACGAAAAAGGACGATGCTTTATATTGTATCGCAACCGGCTATATGCCACAGCTGCGTATTAAGGACTTTACACCGGCTAAACAGGCGAAAGCAGTTCTTCTGGGCAGTGATAAAGCTATCACCTGGAAACAGCAGGGAAAAGATTGTGTAGTCGATCTGTCGGGCTTACGTCCGGGTGATCTTGGCAACAATCTGTTCGTCGTGAAGATCAAATAGATTAATCGCCCGCTTTAATAAAGCGTTTTACAAATATTTTCTGAGCGCCCTCGTATATCACACACAGGTATACGCCGGGCGCTATTCCTTTTAGGGAGTATGTCTTTCGTACGCTGGTCAATGGGCCTGTAAAAATGGTACGTCCGGTCATGTCCGTAATCCGTACCTGGAAGTCGCCCAGTCTGTTGCTGATCAGGGTTAATTCCTGTCCTGCCGGTACCGGGAAGAGGTGGAAATCCTGGTTGATCAGCAGTTGTATCGACTGTATATCAGAATAGATGGTCCGCCCGTCTATGAGCTCCAGTTTAACCCTGTAATAGAAGATGCCGGAACGTCCCGGAATGTCTTTAAAAATGTATGTATCTTCTGTACCAATATCCTGTGAAGAAAGCGTTACAAAATCATTCCCCTGTAGTCTTTCCCAATAGACTTTCTTTATCCGTGGTAAAGCACTCAGCACCACAGCGATATCGACACTATTATCTTCCATCACATCGGCCAGCACCTGCCGGAAGAAACAGCTAACACCTTGTTGCTCGTAGTTGTAAGTGCTGCTTTGCATGCCTGTCCAGCCATCTTTATGTACAGGACGGATGGTGATAAAAGAAGAAGGCAGTTGGGTTTTAGGGATGGAGAGTATGGTATCGGCGGTGAGTGTCAGTCGGGAGAGGGTTTGTCCTGTTATCGTCTGTACGTCATAGGCGGCAGCATTTTGTACGCCCCGCCAATAGACCTGCAGGGTATCCGGACAGTTAAAACTTACATTGATCCCTACCGGTGGCGATATGTTGAAAGGAGCGCTGGTCCAGCTGGTATCGGTAGTGGTGATGCGTAGTAAACCCTGACTGAATACCCCCGGGATATTCCAGCGGATATTACCGGCTGATAAAGGAAGATTGGCAGCAATGGTTGTCCAGGTAGCGCCACTATCGATACTGTAAGCCAGTGTACCATTACCGGGATGCAGGGTGCGCCAGCGAACGGAAATATTACTGCCGGAAATGAGTTGTTCTCCTGCCGCCGGATATTGCCATTCAAAGGAAGATACCGGCACAAACTGATACGCCAGGGAAAAGCGTTGCGTAGTACCAGCGCGTAGTTGACCGGCGCGTACGATCAACTGTCCATTACCTGCTGTCGGCATATCGATAGTGATCTGTTCAATGTTATTCAGGGTATCACGTCCTTTATAGGCCGGCTTTTTTAGTGAATCTGCATGTGGGTAAGTGCTTAATACCCAGGGAAGATGCTGTTTCCCGGTTTCTTCTACAAAAGTAAGGTCCAGGTCATTCAACAGGGCCTTTATGGCCAGTTCTGAAGCCGGAGGATCATTCCAGACGAGCGTTACTTTTACACGGGCGGTATTGGCCGGGACCGTCAATGGAAAACTGGCGGTATTATTCGCAGCTACTACGCCGCTGAAAACCTGCTTATCCTTTATTGTTTTTACAGCTGCCAATGCGTTCAGTATACCAAAACCACTGCTATAATCCGGGCCGGGCGTACCGGTATCATCCGCACTATTGATCAATATCGCTTTTACCATGGATGCGGATGGTCTTCCGCCATATGTCTGCATATAGGCTTCCTGTACCAGCGTGGCAATACCGGTGGTAGTTGCAGCAGCGTCAGAAGTACCGGCTTGTCCGAAGGCTACGACCTGTGGGGCAATGCGCCCGTCAAATGTGGGCCCTTTGGAGCTCAGTGCAGGCACGAAGTAGTTGGTGTCCACACCACCTGCTATAAGCACATTTTTGGATTGTTTGAAAGTACCGCTCAGGTTAGCGTACCCTGTCAGGCCTTTATAAAGTCCTTCCTGTGGGGCCGTATTGCCGATATTACCGGAAGAAAAGACATGTAAAAGGGTATCCAGCGTAAACACCTGCGCGTCATACGCTACTGCTTCTGCGGCATATTGGTTTTCGATGGTGGTACCGTAGGAGTGGTTTTGCAGACTGATACCTGCGTTTTTGAAGTAATCATTCGGATCGGGCAGGAGGCGCAGGTAGTCAGAAGAACTAAGCCTTGCTTTGATCGCCACACCTTTACCTCTTAGTCCTGAATTACCTGTTCCTGCGATCAGCGTGGCCATCATGGTCGCATGTGGGTTCAGGGTATTGGCGGCCAGGGGAGAAGGGACTGATTTGCCCAGCAGATCGATATCCGTTGTGTCAAACAGTTCTTCCTTGATCCCTACGATATGACGTGCTCCCTGCAGATCAGGATATTGTTGCTGTAATGCGTTGATAAAGTCAATGGAGGGTAATGCATTGTTGATGATCACCTCTGTGTGCGGTGTACGTAATCTGTCGGCAAAACGCACCTGTTCCTGTGCCGTAAACAATACCCAGTCTCTCTTTTGCACCACTGCCAGCGCTACCGGGTAATCAGTCGCAATACTGAAAGGACGGCAATAGCGTAACTGCCGGATATCCTGTGCATAAGATACCTGTACGCGTATGCTATCCTGCGGAGATGTCTTACTCAGTTCCTGTAACAGTTGATCACTGCATTTCCAGTTATAATTCGCTTTATTGATAGTGAGGACTTTTTTGACCTCTGTGGTATCAAATCTGACATCCTGCAGGATGTGATGCTCACTGCTTAATGAGCGAACGAGCCCATGTCTGGATAACACGTCATTCCCCGGAAAATCCTTAAATCTGACCAGAAAATAGGGCGAAGCATGGCCGCTGGTATCTGCATACTGGATACTGACACTGTCAATGCGCAGGCGTTCCTGTGCAAATAGTTGAGATACAATGCATAGGGGAAGTAAAAAGAATAGACTGAATTTCAGCAAGCGGGCATTCATGGATGGGCAACAATTTTTGTTTTGGTCGAGAGAATGAATGTAGGCAAAAATCGGGAAAAGCAAAAAGGGTACTTCAACTACTGAAGTACCCTTTTGCTTTTTATTTGTCTGGCAGCAATAAACTGCCGGAAGATTATGACCACTTATCAATGCTGATCGTCTCCATTTCACTGCTATTCAGCAATCCTCCCACCTGTGCACCTGGATAGATCTCTTCAAAAGTCTTCACCTGGTTCATAAACACACGACGGGAAATATGACTACGGGTAATACCGTGCGGGGTATCCAGTCCGGCGGCAGCAGCGAGTTCGATCGCGCTTTCGATGGTATCCTGGTGATAGTTTGCCACACGATGTTTTTTATCATCTACCACAAGACCTGCCATCAGCCATTTGTCCTGTGTAGCGACACCTGTCGGACACTTGTTGGTATTACATACCAGGGCCTGTATACAACCCAGGGCCATCATCATCGCACGTGCACTGTTACAGGCGTCAGCACCCAATGCCATTGCACGGAGCAGATGGAAACCGGTGAGTACCTTACCGGATGCGATCAGTTTTACCTTATGACGGATATTGTAGCCGGTCAGGGTATCATGTACAAAGGCGAGTGCGTCCATCAGGGGCATACCTACTGAGTTGGAGAATTCAGGAGGCGCTGCACCGGTACCACCTTCACCACCATCAACAGTGATAAAGTCAGGATAAAAGCCGGTTTCCAGCATCGCCTTACAGATGGCATGGAACTCTCTTTTCTGACCGATACAGAGCTTAAAACCAACAGGTTTACCATCGCTCAGCTGACGCATACGGGAGATGAACTGCACCATCTGTCTCGGAGAGCCGAATGCGGTATGGTAAGGAGGTGAAGCAACGGTCGTATGCGGTTTCACGTGACGGATCGCTGCGATCTCAGGGGTGTTTTTGGATGCCGGTAATATACCGCCGTGTCCAGGTTTTGCGCCCTGTGATATTTTCAGTTCGATCATCTTGATATTCGGGAGGGCGCATTTTTCGGAGAATAATTTCTCATCGAAATTACCATTCGCATCACGACAACCGAAATAACCGGTACCGATCTGCCAGATGATATCACCGCCCTGGTTCAGGTGGTGTTCACTGATACCGCCCTCACCCGTATTATGTGCAAAACCGCCCAGTCTGGCGCCTCCGTTCAGTGCTTCTACCGCATTGGAACTGAGGGAACCATAACTCATAGCTGACACGTTCAGGATACTGGCGGAATAGGGCTGTTTACAGTCACTACCGCCAATTAATACCCTCGGGTCTTTATTCATACTTTCGAATGCCCTTGGCGCGATGGAATGTGCCATCCACTCGTAACCTTCAGCGTATACATTGAACTGGGTACCAAAGGGTTGAGAGTTTAGTTCCCTTTTTGCACGCTGATAGATCGTGGAACGGTCAACACGGTTGATCGGACTACCGTCGATGTCGCTTTCCACGAAATACTGATAGATCTTCGGACGGATGTCTTCCATAAAATAGCGCAGACGACCCACGATCGGGTAGTTACGCATAATGGCATGTCTTTTTTGGGTGATATCCACCAATCCGGTGATAATCAATGGCGCAACCGGCACCAATAACCACCATGCCCAGGGAAAAAAGTATCCCATACCGGTTATAAAAGCCAGGCTGACTAATGTAAAAGCAATAAATCCTTTCATATATAAGCTCCCTTTAATAAGGGGCTAAGATAGGAAAAATCAGATCAGCTTACTGTCCTTTAACACAGTGGTTATCTTTATAATGATTTCATTCTTTGTGTTTTCGAAAGTGCGTATATCCTGGTTGATGATCCAGCAGGAAACAGTGACTTTGAGGTTAGCCCCGTCGATATTCGAGAAATAGACAGCGGGCTCCTGTTTTTCGGAGAGATTATCCACACCCTTCAATGCAGCTGTGATCAGTTGTTTTATCTGTAATGTACTGTCATGTACCGCCGGTACATTGAACGTGATCTCTGCGCGTCTTTCCGGTGTCAGGGAGTGATTGATGATCGGTTTCTGGAAGATCTCCTTGTTGGGAATAATGACATGCAGTCCATCCATTGTGCGGATCAGCGTAGATCGCAGCTGTATTTCCTCTACATTCCCCGTAAATCCATTGGTCTCTATCTGATGACCTACCTCAAAAGGCCGGCGGAAAGTGATAAAGATACCAGAGATGAAATTGGCCGTAAGGTCCTGAAAGGCAAAACCTAAAGCCAGACCAATGATACCGGCGCCGGCAAGCAGGGAAGACACCGCCTTTTCCAGTTTTAGTACATCCAGGGCGACAAATAACCCGATCAGTGTGACCAGCACAGATATCAGATTGGCAAATAAGCCACTCAGGGCTGGCGTATGCGATACCTTTAGTACGAACTTGTACACCAGCATTTTAATCAGCCTGGCCAGAAAAAAGAATGCGATGACCACCAATGCGGCAACGGCCATATTAGGTAACATTTTAATTCCCGCGGCTGTCCATCTGTGCAGTTTATCAAATATCAGATCTCCCCAGTTCGTAGTATCGGTATTCATAATGAAGCTATTTTAAATGAGTAGATAAGTATGCTATCGTAATAACTGTGCCATCCAGATAAAAAGCGTAAACTGCGGAAAAACTTACCCGATATCCGTTTGTTTTAAAAGGGTATCGCATTATCTTACAGGGATTAACTTCTTTCAGCTTATGCATTTTCGCCAATTATTACTCGCATGCGGACTATTCGCCGGGGCAGCAGCACCGGTGCATGCACAGGCGCCATTTGACGCCTCCAGGATTAAAGTTTCATGGGAAGTCGTGGAAAACAATCACCAGGGGAAAGCACAGTTCCTGTCTGCATTTACGTTGGTAAACAACAGTAAAGTTCCCTTCCCTGCACAGGGCTGGCAATTGTATTTCAACTTCGTCAGGTCCATTAAACCAGGCCCTTTTGCCGGAGGGGTGACTGCCACGCATGTGAATGGTGATCTGTATAAACTGGCGCCTATTTCAGCGGGTAAAGGAATTGCTCCTGGTGATTCATTGCGTATAGAAATTGTTGCAGATGCCTGGGCTGTGAATTTCACAGATGCGCCGGATGGATTGTACCTGGTGTGGGACAAAGACCCTGCTAAAGGATATCGTATGAACCCATTGGAAGTACGTCCTTCCACTCAACCTAAGCAGTATCTCCGTTTCCCGGGTGATAAAACAGCCCTGACTAGTGCGGCCGATGTATTTGAACAGAATAAGGATATCAAAGATATTCCGGTGGCGCAACTGCCTGCTGTATTCCCCACTCCGCAGGAAGTAATACCCGGCACCGGTACCTACACCCTGCAACCTGGTCTGCATATCAGTGCAGCGCCCGCTTTTGCAAAAGAAGCGGCTTACCTGGCAGGTGAACTGAATACACTTTTCGGCACCACACCCGCCATCGGAGAAGGTAATGGCATTGCTTTACAACAGGATGCCAGTCTTGCAAAGGAAGCATATACACTGACCATTACAACCGACGGCATTGTGATCAACGCATCCGATGCAGCAGGCATTTTCTATGGCATACAGACGCTGAAAAGCATGCTGCCTGCCAATTCCTGGGCAACTAAACAAAAGGCTATATCCATAGCTGCCATGCAGGTAAAAGACGCGCCACGTTATGGTTACCGTGCCTTTATGCTGGATGTGTCGCGTAACTTCCACAGCAAACAGGATGTATTGCGTTTGCTGGAAGTGATGTCTCTTTATAAACTGAACATACTCCATTTCCACCTGACAGATGATGAAGGCTGGAGAATCGAAATACCATCCCTGCCTGAATTGACACAGGTGGGTGGCCGCCGTGGACATACACTGGATGAAAAAGAATCCCTCATACCATCCTATGGTTCCGGACCTGATATAAATGATCCTGCAGGTAGTGGTTTCTTTACGAAACAGGACTTCCTGGAAATCCTGAAATATGCGACAGACCGTCACATCACCGTGATCCCTGAAATAGAGACGCCTGGTCACGCACGCGCTGCTGTGAAAGCAATGGAAGCACGTTATGCGAAATTCCAGGCACAGGGTAAAACAGCAGAAGCGACACAGTACCTGTTGTCCGATCTGCAGGATAAATCAGAATATCATTCTGTACAGAACTGGAATGACAACGTGATCAACGTCGCATTGCCTTCTGTATATACCTTCCTCGATAAAGTTGTGGAAGAGTTGCAGGCATACTACAAAGAAGCAGGCGCTCCGCTGGAATATGTACACATGGGTGGTGATGAAGTACCTGCCGGTGTATGGCAGAAATCACCGGTCGTACAGGAGCTTATGCAGAAAGATAAATCCATTAAAAATACAGATGACCTGTGGTACTATTACTACAGTAAAGTGTACGATCTGCTGAAAGCACGCGGACTGAAACAATACGGATGGGAAGAAATGGGTATGCGCAAAACGACTGTAGGTGGTAAGCCACACAACATTCCAAATCCTCAGTTCAGCAATAACGAATTCATGGTGGATGTATGGAATAATGTCATGGGCGGCGGCGCAGAAGACCTGCCTTACAGACTGGCAAATGCCAACTACAAAGTGGTATTATCTGGTGTGAGCAACCTGTATTTTGACATGGCCTATATGAAGAGTTTTGAAGAACCAGGTTTCTACTGGGGTGGATTTGTAGACATCGACAAACCTTTTTACTTCATACCGGAAGACTATTACAAAAACTCTAAAGTAGATGCATTAGGCAATCGCCTGAATCCTGCTATTTTCCAGGGTAAGGATAAACTGACCGCTTATGGCGCTGAGAATATCGTTGGTGTGCAGGGTCTGCTGTGGAGTGAAACAGTAAAGAATTCCGATAGAATGGAATACATGATCCTGCCGAAGTTATTTGGTCTGGCAGAACGTGCCTGGGCAAAAAATCCTGAGTGGGCAACAGAGAAAGACAGTGCACGCAGTGAAGAACTGTATGGTAAAGCATGGAACACATTTGTAAACGTTGTTGGAAAAAAAGAACTGGTAAGACTTGATCATTACAACGGTGGATACAACTATCGTATTCCGACACCAGGTCTTAAACTGACCAATGGTAGTGTTGCTGCTAATATCCAGCTGCCTGGCTTCACCATCCGTTATACGACTGATGGTAAAGAACCTAACAGTAAGAGTAAAGTATACACCGGTCCTGTTGCAGATAAAGGCACCCTGAAGTTCAAAGCATTTGACACCCGTGGAAGAAGTAGCAGAACGGCTGTAACGGTTAATCCGCTGAGAGCACAGACACTGTCTACCGACGGGATAAAAAAATAGTCAGGACGAATGAGGATCAGTAGCTACTAATACTTAGCTCTTTCATAATAAAAACGGGGCGCTTCAGCGATGAGGCGCCCCGTTTTTATTAACCCGGCTTTAATGTTGCTTAAAAAACACTTAAATCCTTCGCTTAATTGTCGCTTACTTATAGTAAATTTGCATAATAAATGGGCACGCTCCCGCCTGAACCTACTACAACACCACAACATAGCCACTTTAAAATCAGAAGTATATGTCAAAGATCATGATAGCTGTGGATCTTAGCAGCTATTCTGCAGGCGTTGTAGCTGCAGGTATAGAATTGGCCAGAAGTACAAAAGCTCCGGTAGTATTATTGACCATCCTGGATAAAACAGGAGAAGTAGTGCCGCTCATAGAAGCCGCAGGCGCGAGTTCAGACGAGTTGGACGCCCATCTGAAACAGGTTGTGTCCAGCCTGGAAGTTTACAAAGAAACTTATCCCGATGTAGACATTACTGTCAATGCTGTATTGGGGGCTCCTAATGAGGATATCCTGGAACAGGTCAACGAACAGGGTATCAGTACCCTGGTGATGGGAACACATGGTCGTACAGGGCTTGATCACCTGCTGATCGGCAGTACGGCAGAGTTTGTAATCAGGCACTCTCAGGTGCCTGTATTGGTAGTCCCATACAAGCGTTCAAAGCATTAAAATCTCATTAAAGTAGCCGTCCTGCGGGCTTCGCCGTGCAACTTACACGTAGTTTTGTTGTTAATGTTTCTGTAAGGAACATTTTTACTATTAACTATAACCTGTAATGTATGGCGTTGAAAGATAGATTGAAATTAGGACCACTACTGAGGAAACTGCATTGGAAAGAATTACTGGCCGTATTGTTTATACTGCTGGCGATTTACTTCTTCCGGCAACAAAGACATGAGTTATATTCGCTTGGACCTGCCATAGAACGGGCTGACCGGCTGTGGGTGATCATAGGCGTCCTGCTGACAGGAGGCTATATTTTGCTACAGGCATTAATGTACAGATATAGCTTCCGGTCAGTCGGAGGCCAGCTTGACCTGAACCGTGGAACGGAACTGTTCCTGAAAAGAAACCTGCTGAGCATTTTCCTGCCTGCAGGAGGTGTGAGTTCCCTGGCTTATCTGCCGCAAAGTTTACGTCGTAGCCATATCAACAAACAGCAGGTACATCAGGCTTCCGGTATCTATGGTTTTACGGGTATTTTCTCCGTTTTCCTGGTAGGTATTCCGGTAGTAGGATATGCTATTCTGCATGATGAATCGATGGCGGAAGCTGTCGGCGGACTGATAGCCATCTGTGCCGTGCTGGGAGGCGTTGTGTGGACCGTACGTTCTATCCAGCAACGCGGTGCCGCTTACAATCTGCTGGCTAAATATCTGCCCAATGCGGTACGTCATGTGGACGAGATTTTCGCGTTCAATCTGCATCGCACTTCATTTATCAATACCATCCTGGTATCAGCAGGTATCGAGATCGTAGGGATCGCACACCTGTATATCAGTATGAAGGCGACAGGCGCCGTGCCGTCTCTGGAGGCTGCCTGTGTGGGATATATCGTGGCGACGATATTCCTGATCGTATCTCCGTTTTTACGTGGTCTGGGGGCGATAGAATTGTCGCTTGCCTATCTGTTGACCAATTATGGTTTTTCTTCGCTGCAAGCGCTTGAAATCACCTTATTGTACCGTTTATTCGAATTCTGGCTGCCGCTGCTGGCAGGCGTAGTCGCTTTTGTCCTGAAAGGGAGGCATTTATTGCTGCGTTTATTGCCGCCGGTGCTGATCTTTTTACTGGGGATGGTGAACATCTTTTCCGTACTGACCCCGCCTTTACGTGGTCGTCTGAGATTACTGCGCGCCTATATTCCCATCGAAAGTATTCATGCGTCCAATCTGCTGGTCGTTTTCCTGGGATTGATATTGCTGGTTACAGCGACCTTCCTGTTCAGGGGCCTGCGTAGCGCCTGGATCGTGGCTTTGTCCGTATCGCTGTTGTCAGTGGTAGGGCATATCAGTAAAGCATTGGACTATGAGGAAGCGTCACTGGCCCTGGGCACAGTGATCACATTGGTCATTACCTCCAGTCAGTACCGGGTGAAAAGTAACCGGCAACTGGTCAATATCGGGGTGATCACGGCAATTTCTACTTTATTGGTCGTCCTGTTTTTCGGGACGATCGGGTTCTATTTCCTGAATGCCCGTCACTTTGGGATGGAATTTACCTGGTTACGGTCGCTGAGGGCTTCTTTCCATGGTTTCCTGTTACTGGAAGATGATGGTCTGAAACCGATGACACGTTTTGGAAGGGAGTTCCTGAGTGCGATCAGGGTATTGGGTGTAGGGGCCTGGGCTTTCCTGTTCTATACGATCATTCGCCCTTATCTGCCGGCAGGCAAACATAGTAACGCGGCGCTGGAAAAAGCACGTTATTATCTGAGTCAGTACGGTAGTTCTGCGATGGACCACTTTAAGGTGGGAGATGATAAGCTGTTGTATGTGTCTGAGAAATACCAGGGTTTTATCGCCTATCGTATTGCCAGTAGTTTTGCGATCGTGCTGGAAGAACCGGTATGTGCAGAAGATATGAAATTGCCATTGTTGCAGGAATTCGAACAGCAATGCCGCACAATGGGACTGAGGCCGGCTTTTTATCGTGTGGATGAACAAAGTATGTACTACTTCGAACACCTGCGTAAAAAACGCCTGTTAATAGGACAGGAGGGCATTGTAGATGTAACAGCATTTACACTGAGCGGTAAGGATAAGAAATCTTTGCGTAATGGTTTAAACAGTTTGTCGGCAAAAGGATATGTGACGAAGATACATTCCGCACCTTTGTCTCCGGCATTGGTACAGGAATTGAAGGAGATATCGGACGAGTGGCTGGCGCAGTATGAGGTAAAAGAGATGACGTTCTCCCAGGGATTGTTTGATGTGGATGAGATACGTGAACAGGATGTTATTACGGTGACAGATGCAGATGGAAGAATTGCAGCGTTCCTGAATATCATTCCTGACTATGCGCCCGGTGAGTGTACATATGACCTGATACGCAAACGTACTGAGGCCCCGGGCGGTTGTATGGATGCGCTGATCATTGCACTGATACAGGATGCAAAAGAGAAGGGCTTACAATACCTGAACCTTGGTCTGGTACCTATGTCTGGTATACAACAGCCACAGAATACCGCCGAACAGGTAGTGAAATTTGCTTATGAAAAAATAAAGGCTTTCCGCCATTACCATGGATTACGTGAGTTCAAGGAAAAGTATGCAACTGAGTGGTCCAATAAATACCTGGTATACGAACATGACTTTGATCTGATCCAGTTACCGGGTGCGTTGAGTAAGGTGATGAGAGCATAAACCGATCATACAATGAGTGGAAGAAAATACATGCTGTTGCTGCTGACGATGTTCGTCGGCGCAACAGCACTGAAAGCACAGCAGCGGGACCTGAGTAAGTTGCCGGTTACAGTGAAGGTCCCATCAACGGGAGCGGCGGAACATCCGGTGGTGTTTTATATTACCGGTGATGGCGGGATGAAGAAGTTTTCTGTGGATATGGTGAATACGCTGGCATCGAAAGGGTATCCTGTTATCGGACTAAATGCGCTGAAGTATTTCTGGAGCAAGAAGACGCCTGCACAGGCGGCGGGAGATGTGGCTGCCCTGATGCAGTATTATAGCACACAGTGGAACAATCACTCGTTTGTGCTTATTGGCTATTCAATGGGAGCGGATGTGCTGCCGTTCATTTATAACAGTCTGCCGGCTACATTGCAGTCGCAGGTACAGCACCTGGTATTTATGTCCCCTTCTTCCAGTACGGATATGGTGGTGCATTTGTCTGACATGCTGGGCAAGACGAGTACGCCGGGGAGTATGAATGTGCCGGCGGCGATGAATACTATTTCGGGCAAACCTTTATTACTGATCTTTGGTCAGGATGAAAAAGATTTCGACAGTAAATCGCTGACGATTAACAACTACAAACAACTGGTATTACCCGGCGGGCATCATTATAATGATGATGCGGTAGGGGTGGTACAACAGATCCTTTCTCATTTGCTGCAGCGTTAAACTATCCTCTTCGCTTAACAACACGTTAACGCCTGTTCGTTTTCTTGCTAAAACGTTCTACCACGACATAAATGTAATTCTTTCATATACATATGCTTAGATGCGGTGTGCGGGATAATTTTATTCCGTTAACATCTTATTAACTAAATTCTGCGGCCTGAATTGTAGTATTACAACGTAGTGATGCAGCAGAGAAATTAAGGATATACCACTATTTGTCAGCCATGGATTTAGCCCTCAGGTATCTACCTGAGCGTTTTTTACATACGGATGAAGGTTACAGCTATTTTGGATAAATATACTATACTGAATGATATTGCCCCGGTTGTGGAACAGTGTGGTCGAAAGCTGTGGTAGATAAGACTTTTAATGGTTGGTTTTTGATGAATACTCCCCAGGTTTCAACCGGGGGAGTTTATTCTTGCTGTAGAAATAACAGCAGCAAAAACCAGTCAGCCTGCAACAAAATAGCAGTAGTTTTTTTTAGCTTGCAGAGTGGCTATCCTTTGTGGGAGATGAGTTATGATCACATACCCTCAAAATATATATTGTTTATGAAAATTGCACTTATGACTGCCATAAAAGGCAGGCCCTGTTTGTCTGATCCGGGTCGAACGACACCTAAAGAAAACGCCTTTACGAGTATAATGTTAACATCATAGCAACCAGTATTTGATACAAAAAGACACATACACTATGGCTACTCACAACATTAGCCCGGAGAGAGCCGATGCGGTGAATAAGGATCAACGAACTACTTGTTATTATTATTTCTTTTCATTGTAAACCCCACTATGCCAGCATGCCTAAACGTTATTTTGAAAGACTGCAGACAATTGATTATCTGATAAGGATCAAAGGCACCGGAAAGCCCGCCCATCTTGCAAAAAGGCTGCGTATTTCCGAAAGAACGCTATTTGAATTTCTTAAAATGATGAAAGAGCTTGGAGCTCCGATAGCTTATGATCGCTACAAGGAAAGTTATTATTACTCGGAAAAAGGAGGCTTTAATATCCGGTTCGTCAAGAACCTGACACTTGCCATGGTGGCAATCCATGGAATGTTTATGGATATTTCTCTTCTGTTGCCGTAAATCATTTTCCACCTGCGCTGAATTTTATTTTGCAGGGGATTTCCCTTGCCTGGACGGAATTGCTGCGGAGTTTGATACTCCGCAGTTAACTCCGTATTAACTATTGTATTAACAAGGAGTTAACTCTCGCTGTTCGAATCCTCATTATCTTTCCTGCCTATATCTAAAAAGAAATTTTTCATACTACTTTTCTCATAAGACGGTTTAGATTTCATAAGCTTCTGTACGCAGGTTTCTATTCAGTTACCTGCCGGTTTTATAACTGTATGCTATTAAAAACAATTAATCCCCGTAAACGCAAATGACTAAATACCATTCCTCGTTCTATATTTATTCCAAAGGTCAGCGTGTCCGCATCCCTGTTCGTGAATTGCAGTTCGTAGAGATCCGTGCAGATGGCTGTGTACTCCACCTGACACATTCACATATTATTTCCGAAGAAACACCAGAAAGGATCTGGTCTTGTTTGCCACAGGACGCTTTTGTGGCTGTAAGAAGGAAATTCATGATCAATCTTCACTATATCTCCGGCATCTGTGATCAGTATATTCACATGAATACCGGACTAATTCCACAACGGGACAGACAAACGGGCAGGATCGGTTCGCATTGGTTGCAACCAGGTCATGTTGCCTGAGCCAGATCATCAAGACAGTAAGCGGTTGGATGTATTGCTGTAATGGATTGATTACATTGTAGTTATAAGGGTTCTTCGATCAAAGTGAGGCTAAGTAGTTAATCATAAGCTGCTTATGTCTTTGTTCTCCGTATTACAACGAAGGTATGCCGTAACTACGCCGTTACTACTACGCTTATGAACGTAGCGGTAACGGCGTAGTTACGGCATAATGGTGCTATAATCGAAAACTTTGCCGGATAAAGGATGCAAATACATCTCTGGAAGCTATTTACCCAAACACTGGCTGTTCTGGTAATTATAAGGGCGATCGTATACCCGGTATACGTATTAAAAACAGCTTGTATTTGTTGTTGGGAACAGCAAAAATAAAGGCCCTTACCAACTTATGGGTAAGGGCCCTGAACATTCACATGTCAACCGTTGCGGATTTCAGAATGGCAGGAATAAACCTATACCGCAACAAAATAAAATCTTTTGATAATCAGCACTAAATGGGGCTACTGAGATCAAAACTAGAGATTAAATTCGGAATCCGTGGTTAACCGATTGTTAAGGTCGCGGTCAGTATCTGTTCAGATTTTTCAGGACTTACATATTATTGCAGTCTCTTACATTATTACTCTTCAGTTTTTCAGGATTTACCTGTAAATTGGTAGTATAAATATTTCCGCGTTACACCTATGTCAAGCTCTGCCTGTAGAGAATATCCGCCTTCATTTTTGGATAATTCTAATATTGTATAATTTGTTTATTAGTATTTATTGAAAAATCATATACTTATCCGATTGACTACTGGCGGTATTTGTATCAAATTTGTTTCGGTATGTGAAACCATCAGAACTAGCCATTTTTTCCATTTTTGGCCATACTATCAGACGAGCTACCAGGACTTACAGTTACCGGAGAAGGTTTCGCAACATATTCAAACCCAAAAAATACATTATGAAAAATGTGAGGCCTAATAACGTTGGGCAGACTGATGAAGAGGATGCTTTAGAGATAGACGGGCAAGGCGAGGCCAACCAACTAATTCAACAGCTGGCGAAAGATATAAGCAATGTAATATTCATGGATATGGATATTCCAGGATTAACACCAACCGAAGCCGCCAGCATATTAAAAGCAGCCTACCCGGAAATGAATATCGTTCTGTACAGCATACATGGGAAAGAGCTTTCTGTTGCCAACGTACATCCACGTCAGGTTACTCCTGAACCGCCAGCTTCCCTGACAAACGTATTTTCCCAGGTATATGAAGCCGCGATGCAAACCAACCTGCTCGCTGTGCAAAAGGTACTCGCGTTTTTTAACCGTAAAAATGCCGGTAACCAGGACCACCGTTATGGATTATCCCCCCGTGAGCTGGAAGTGCTCGATTGTCTTGTAAATGGAGATACCTATAAAAAAATAGCCGAACATTGCCATATCAGTGTAGGAACTGTACGCTCCCATATCATGAATATCTATCGTAAGCTGGATGTAAATTCCCGGTCCGGCGCCATCGTAAAAGCCATGCAGGAGCGACTGGTAGGCAGTTGAGGCCGTTTTTTCCCTCTCTTAACTTTTATTTCCCCATTTTGTTATATAACTGGAACATGCTATTTTACATCAGACCTATTGTCTGATTGAACTGCTTTATCACCACTTTACATTTTAGTTGCTGTAGTAACCCGCAGTACCCCTGACATGCTGTACAGCGGTCACTTGTCCGTTTACCCGTACCATCTTTGTCGTATCTAAAACAACAAACTAAACGCTAAGAACAGTCAGCATTGAAAGATTAATCACACCCAAGCAAAAATCATCGTTATGAGAATTAATGGTACAAAAACAGCAGGCGTATTGCTGTTGCTGTTCCTGTCTGCGGTACTGACCGCTTCAGCACAGCAATCGGCTGCACCAGGGGGAAACGCTGTCCCCGGCAGTATGCCAGAACAGGAAGGTCCCGTTAGAGGCACAGTGAAGGACAAAAATGGGGTGGGCCTCATCGGTGTGACCGTACGGGTAAAAGGTACCTCGGCCGGTACAACCTCCGGCGCAGATGGCGCATTTACCATCAACCTCCCCGCAGGGAAAGACACCCTGGTATTTTCCTATCTCGGTTATATTAGCCAGGAAGTAAAAGCGGGTACAGCAACGCTCAATATCATATTGCAGACCTCAGAAAGCCAGCTGGAACAGGTTGTTGTGGTAGGTTATGGTACCCAGCGGAAAAGAGACCTGACCGGGTCCATCGCCTCGGTGAAAGGGGAGGACCTGCTTACACAACCGGTCCAGACGGCCACACAGGCAGCGCAGGGCCGCATCTCCGGTGTACAGGTGATCTCCTCGGGACAACCTAATTCCCAGCCTCAGATCAGGGTGCGTGGTACCGGTTCCGTACTGGCAGGGGCTAACCCCCTTTATGTAGTGGATGGGGTACTTACAGACGATATCCGGAATATCGCTACCGCAGACATCCTGACCATGGACGTACTCAAAGACGCTTCCGCTGCTATTTACGGTGTACGTGCGGCCAACGGTGTCATCATTATCACCACCCGCAAAGGGAAGGCAGGTAAACCACAGGTTAGATATGACGCCAATGTGGGCTTCCGCGAAGCGGCCAGCCTCGTAGAAATGGCCAGCCGTGAACAGTACATCTCTTACCTCGCAGATGCGGCTCCTGGTAAAGACCCGGTCAATAACCCATATGTATACAATGGGACGACCAACTGGTACAACGAAGTGCTCCGAAAGGCATTCCAGATGAACCATAACATTTCTGTATCGGGTGGTTCTGAAAAGAGCACCTACTACCTGAGCGCAGGATATATCCAGGAAGACGGTATCATCCAGACCAACAATTTCAAACGTTTCACCTTCAGGGCCAATAATGACGTCAATATCACGGACCAGCTGAAGTTCACTTCCATGATCTCTTATTCCCGTGCGATCTCCCGTGACGTCGAACTCGGTGATACCTACCGTAACATCTACAGGGCTGCGCCTATTGTCAAGGCGTTTGAAGATGGCCGTTATGGCAATACCTCTGGATGGGCCAATGTGGGTAACCCCTTCCTGGCTATCAATAAGAGAAATGATGGTCGCGGAGAAAGCCGTCTGCAGGGAAACGTAGCCCTGGAATATTCCCCGGTCTCTTTCCTGAAACTGCGTTCCGGTTTTAACGCCGATCTCAAATTCGGTAACGACCGGATTTACGCCTACCGCTTCCTCAATGATGACGCCACCTTCCTGGTCGCCGGTGGTAACCAGCAGAACCAGAACAGCCGCCTCACCCGTGAAGAATACCGTTCCCAGGGCTGGATATGGGACAATACCATCACCTTCGATAAAACCTTCGATAAACACTCCCTGACATTACTGGCGGGTTCTGTGACAGAAGGGTTCTACAGCACCTCCCTCAAAGGGGTACGTATCAATGTGCCGGAAGCAGAAGACCTCTGGTACCTCGATCTGGGTGATCCCAATGTACAATCCACCATTGCCAACGTCGGCGATAAATATGCCCGTCAGTCATTTGTAGGTCGCGTGAACTACGGATATGACGGCCGATACCTGTTGAGCGCCTCCATTCGTGCGGACGGTAGTTCCAAATTCAGCGAACGCTGGGGCTACTTCCCGACCGTAGGAGTGGGCTGGGTATTATCAGAAGAAAGTTTCCTGAAAGACAAAGGCGTTTTTGACTTCCTGAAACTGCGTGGTAGCTGGGGTAAACTGGGTAATGACAACATTCCTACCAACGCCTACATCGCCGTGACGAGTGTAGACGCTCCATATATCTTTGACGGTAATGTCAGTCTCGGTGGCGCACTGAAAGAAGTGAAAGATCCTTTCCTGAAATGGGAAGCCACTACACAATATGACGTCGGATTTGAATTTGCCTTACTGAAAAGCAGGTTGAGTGGTGAGATCGACTATTACAATAAGAAAACCACAGACGCGCTGGTAGTGGTGAATACTCCTGCTATCCTCGGTGACCAGGACAACTCCTACATCACCAATGCAGCTTCTTTCAAAAACCAGGGCTGGGAAATTTCCCTGAACTGGAAAGATGACATTACCGATGACCTGAGCTACACCATTGGCGGTAACATCACTTTCAATAAAAATGAACTGACAGGACTTAACGGCGGACAGGCATTACAGGGCGGTAACGTCGGACAACAAAGCTTTGTCACCCGTACCGACAACGGGCATCCGGTAGGTAGTTTCTATGTAAGAGATGCCATCGGCATCTTCCAGAACCAGGCTGAAATTGACAACTATAAAGGCCCTTCCGGTAATGCGATCCAACCCGGTGCTGCTCCCGGTGATCTGAAGTACCGCGACGTAGACGGCGATGGCGATATTGATGATAATGATAAGATCTATGCGGGCTCTTTCCAGCCTAAATGCTTCTTTGGCTTTAACCTGGGACTGAACTACAAAGGACTTGATCTCAGCGCTAATTTCTATGGCAACGCCGGTAACAAGATTTACAATGGTAAAAAGGCATTCCGTTTTGATCCTGCGGATAACATAGAGGCGGATTATGCCAGCAAACGCTGGACAAGCACCAATCCTTCTACAACTGATCCGCGGCTGATCACAGCTGGTACGCCTGCCTCCACTTATTTCGTGGAATCAGGTACTTATGTGCGTCTCAATAACCTGATGCTCGGCTACACTTTCTCTTCCAAAACCATGAAGCTGATCGGTATCAACAGCTTCCGCATTTACGCGACCTCACAGAACCTGTTTACGCTGAAGAAATTCAGTGGGTTCAGTCCTGAGTTGCCCGGCGGTACGATCGATGACGCCAATGCGACCAACAACAAGAGCGGTATCCTGGATGCCGGTATCGAACTGAACGCGTATCCTACTACCCGCACGTTTGCACTGGGTGTCAATGTCTCATTTTAAAACGGAACAGCCATGAATCTTATACTGAATAATAAAAAACTATGGTGCTGCCTGATCGTACTGACGTTCACAGGCATCACTTCCTGCGATAATTACCTGGACGTAAAACCGCAGGGACAGATCGACCAGGAGGCCTCTGCACTGGACCCCGCTACAGCACAGAAACTGGTGATCGGCGTCTATAACACGATGTGGGAAGGCAATATGCATGGTTTCTCTTATGTGGGGATGACCAACATCGCTTCTGATGATGCAGATAAAGGCAGTAACAGCGGTGATGATATGCCGAATTCCGGCGCTCTGGATAACCTGACGATGGATGGTTCTGTGAATACGCTGAACAGTATCTGGAGCACCTTTTATCTGGGCGTAGCCCGTGCCAATCAGGCATTGTCTTCACTGGAAGGTAGTACGCTGGATGAAACACTGAAAAATCAGCTGATAGGAGAAATGCGTTTCCTGCGTGCTTATTTCTACTTTGATCTGGTGCGTTTCTTTGGAGGAGTACCAAAGATAGACAGGGTGATAACGCCACAGGAATCTAATAGCGCCGCTTTTCAGACAAAAGCCAGTGCTGACGATATCTATGCCTTTATCATCAGTGACCTGGAGTTTGCCCTGGCGAACGTAGCCGCTAAAGGACAGGCAAATGCCGGCGTGGGCAGGGCCAGTAAAGCAGCAGCAGCAGGTATGCTGGCCAAAGTGATGCTGTATCGGCAGAACTGGCAGCGGGCCTTTAGTCTGAGTGATTCCATTGTCACACAGAAACTGGGTACATATGGTTTGCTGGACAACTATTTTGAGATCTGGAGAGAAACAGGGGCTAATAGCATTGAGTCCATTTTCGAAGTACAGACAGGAGAAAACTCCGCCTGTGAGGCCGCTATCGCTAACTATGCAGAATGCCAGGCCCCACGTGCCGGTGGTAAGTTTGGCTGGGCTGATCTTGGCTGGGGATTTGGTACGCCTTCTCAGAGTCTGCAGGATGAATATGAAACCGGCGACCGGAGAGCAGCGGCTACGATCATCACTATTCAGCCGAATGGCACTTTCCTGTGGGATGGTTTCCGTATACCGGGCAGGGACAGTGTGGAAAACGCCCGTTATAACTACAAATCCTACCACAGCCAGATTGCAGAAACGAACTGTGGTAACAGGGGCCGTTTGCCTAAAAACCTGCGTATACTGCGTTATGCCGAAATATTGCTGATCCATGCAGAAGCGGCATTAGCATTAGGTAACGGAGGGACGGCCGCAACAGATATAACTGCCTTACATCCACGTGCGGGTTTAGGGCCGGTAACGAGCGTTACCCGGGAATATATCTGGCATGAAAGGAGAGTAGAGCTGGCGATGGAACATGACCGCTTCTTTGACCTGATACGCCAGGATGCATTAGTACCCGGCAGAGCAGCGGCAGCATTTACAGCCCATGGAAAGACCTTTAATCAGCGTAACAAGGTATTTCCTATCCCCCAGCGTCAGATCGATCTGGGAGGAGGAAATCTGAAGCAGAATGATGGCTACAATTGATGTGGCCCGGACAAATATTCAGGAGAGCGTATCATACCGGTACGTTCTCTTTTTTTATGTGAATGGCGATAGCTCATTCCCAGAAGCCGGCAGGTTTGATCTGCGGCGCACCCAGTTGTTTCAACAGCTTACGCGTCTGTACAACGAGCCTTACCTGTCCTGCAACATAGAAGGTTGTGTCCTGCAAAGGCAGTTCGTGTTTCGTCAGCCATTCGATCACACCACTTGTGTAGTTCAGGAGCGTGGTCACCGGCGTATGCAGTAACTGTTCCGGTAAGGGCTGATGATGACTGATCAAAGTATGGAACTGTTGTCCTGCTCCTTTCCTGAGATGGAGCGAAGTAAAATGACCAACCGCACTTGCATCGCCGATACACACCAGGTGTGTGGATGCTGTGGGTTGATGGAAACCGCCTCCTGGTCCGACAAAAAGGGCCTTATCTCCCGGCTGTAATTGTCTGGCCCAGTTGCTGCCTGCACCTTCATGTCCGGTGTCGATCAACAGGGTCGCCTGTTGGGTGGTTGCATCCCATGCAGCTACCGTATAGTCCCGGCAGTTAGATTTATCTACTTCAAATTTCAGGTGCTGACAACTGCGCCATTTCAGGTCATCCGGCAGTTGTAATGTAATTGCGAGCAGGTTGTCCGCAATATATTCTGTAGCAATGACGCTGGCGGTTTTTCCCATCCGGGCCATAAAGAAGGCCTGGGCTTTATCTTTCAGGTATGACATAATGCAAAAGTAGTCCGGTGTAAAGTGGTGCTGATTACACTATTCCGGGTCAGATAGATACTTTTCCCGGACTTTATCCCTGAAGGCAGCGGGAGTATGACCGGTGTGTTGTTTGAAGAAACGATTGAAGTAAGACACCTCGTTGAATTGCAGGTGCCAGGCTATTTCCTTGATACTTTCTTTCGCATGCAGGAGCAGTCTTTTCGCTTCCAGTACGCGTCTTTCATTGAGATGTGAAGAGACGGTCTGTCCTGTATGCAGTTTGACAACTTCATTCAGATGATCTACAGATACATGCAGGGCGGCTGCATATTGCGCCGGTTTTGTCCATTCCAGGAAATGTGCTGACAACAGGCTACGATAGCGTTGCAGCAGGGGAGGGCCTGACTGCATATAAGCGCTGGCATGACGATACAACAGGGTGATGAGCAGAGACAGATAATGTTGTAACATCGCCACATATTGTGGTGTCTGCTCTGTGTATTCCCGCTGGAGTTGTGTGATGATGAGACAGGCCTGTGCAAAATCAGCGTCTGAGAGGCGTACAGGGCCGGAAGGAAGTGTCGGCAGACTAACTTCCTGATGCAGGAGGAAATCGGCCGAAAAAGCGATGATAAAGCCCTTTCCTGTATAGTCCCGTCTCGGTTCATGTACCTGACCCGGAACGATGAGTACCATTTCGCCGGCTTTCACGGTCATCGGTTCGAAATCCAGCATATCGGTGGTCTGTCCTTCTGTACAGAGTGCCAGCATGTAGTAGGAATGCCGGTGGATGCCCATCAGATGTGCATGTCCTGCAGCAGTATGGGCGCTAAGTTCTCCTACCACAAAGGGAAGTCCACCTGGAGCGAAATCTTCCAGCTGATAAGAAATAATAAAGGGAGCGGATGCGGGCATAGTTAGATGCTTTGCTAATAGGTAGACGAAGCAGCATCGGATAAATTGTACCGCAGGGGCAATAAAAAAAATATCTCCAACCCCTTGTTTATTAATTGTATTATGAATAAATTTAGATTCCTATGCAAAAACACATAACCTATGAAATGGATTGAAGAACTCAACGTTATTTACCAAAAGCTCGGCGCTATTGGTTTTGAAGAAGTAAAAAAAGAAATTTTAAGGGCCCAGATGAGCGGGCACGGTGGAGAAACCTACTATCTTGTTCTGCAACAGCTCATTATGATCAAAAAAGATAAAGTACAGATCTACGAACTGATTAAAGGGGAAGTAGAAAGCATTATTCACTTCAGCAAACATATGATCCACCTGAACTAATAGTTCAGTTCCTCCTTCAGTCTGGCTGCTTTCCAGTGTACCGGTGAGTTTTCCGGTATCTTCAGCACCCATTCCAGGCATTGCTGTTTATCATTTTCACGGATATAACTTAATGCCATGTAGAAGGCTGCATCATATCGATAGCTGGATTGGCTGTTGTATACTTTTTTAAGATCAGCGCGGGCATCTTCGAGTTTTCCCTCGTCTACAAGGCTGACTCCCCTGTAGTAACGGGCAGTAGTATGTAAGGAGTCCCTGACTATTACCTGATTAAGCAGACCGATCGCTTTATTGAAATGACCATGATTGAAGGCTGCTGCTGCCTGATGCATCAGTAATGCGGTATCCTGTTCCGTAGACATATGATTGGCATGTACCATTTCCGTTCCTGAAAACTGACGGTAGATATCCTTATGCCATGGACTGAGGAATAATAGTCCTGCCAGACCAGCACCTATTATAGCAGTGATGATCACGTAGATGCTCACTTTGCTGTTAGGACCATCTTTGGTATGGAACCAGCGTTCCCGCTGATCGGCGATCATTTCTTCCAATTCTTCCCGGGTGTTGTCCGCACCCTGTTTGGTATGTGGAGCAGCTAATGCTGCCTCTATGTATTTGATATGCTGTTCATCCAGGCCTGGAGCGGGCACTTCGGGATGAAATGACATTCCTTTGTTAGGCGCTTTCTGCATGAGGTCCTGTTTCCATTTCAGCTGACAGGCGTACATGAAAAAAGGCTCAAAACGATTTGTAAGGGTTAATTTATGAAGATGAGCATAATCGTAGAGGGCGATTAATACATCTTCGAATACATTGGCTGCTTCTTTGATGTTGCCACCCCACCCCGTTACCATATGTTTTACCTTACGGGCAAAACGTTTATAGATCGCGTCAACAATTGCAGGGGAGCTGTCTAGCAAACCGTCGATGTATTCATCGTCGTTATTTATAATCCGGCTGGAAACCATAATTTGCTATGTCTGCTACTGATATTAAAAGTATTAAATCACTGGTCAATAGACAAAAATATTAATACAATGCCTGTGCCGAAATCCGCACTGGGACACACAAAGAGCGGAATTTATATTTGACTTTTTATCGCATTGTCGAAAATGTAAATGTATAAGCCGTTTTCGAATAGTCAGAAATAACGGATTACGGAATTGACCCTGCTCATCTGTAAGTTATACACATCCCTGGTTCAAGTACTGCTAAAAACGACCATGCCTGTCCCCGGATTTTCCAGAATCAGGAACAGGCATGTATAAAATGGAAAAATAATCAGCATTCGGGGTGTAAACTGAAGACCAGTTTACGCAGGACTTGTTTCAGTGCATCAGCATCCTGCTGACCGATGATCGCGGTATATTCCGCTTGTATCTCCTGAAAGCTTTCGGCCGCACAGATGATCAGCTTTTTGCCCTCATCTGTAAGAGAGATCACCGCTGCACGGGCATCGCTGACGTGTTTACTGGTGTGAATAAAGCCGCCTGCTTCCAGGTTCTTCACTACTTTGCTCATGGCCTGTTTGGTAATACGGGCCTTTCTTGCCAGTTCGTTATTGATGATCCCCTGCGGGTCTATATTCACTATCAGCACAAGGTCGCCCAGTTTGAAGTTGTTGTAACCTTTTTGCTGTAGCTTTTGCATGATCCTACAATCCATGTCCTTTTTCAACAGACCCAGCATTCTGATAAGACTCTGTTGACGTTGCGCCAGATGTTGCTCTAACTGCTCATCCAGTGAACTGTTCATATGATTGTTTTTTGGAGCTACTTAATAAATTGATCAGCCTTCTTTTATCCAGCTGCTTACTTTTTCGTTTCTTATCCCAACCTTATAAAGCTGCCAGTAGGCTGCAGGTGTGGACTTTCATTTCCCGGAAATCGACCGTGCGATACCCAGTTCTAATCCCCGGAGTTCCGCCAGTCCGCGTAAGCGGCCAATAGCACTGTAGCCGGGATTTGTTTTTTTGTGAAGATCATCCAGCATCTGGTGACCATGATCAGGCCGCATCGGGATAGAGATGTTCCGTTTGTGCATTACATTCAGAATAGCTCTTACCACGGCATACATATCTACATCGCCTTCCAGGTGATTGGCCTCATGGAAGTTGCCAATACTGTCGCGCTGTGTACTTCTCAGGTGTATAAAATGAATATGCTCACCCAGACGCTCCACCATACCGGGGAGGTCATTATCAGCACGTACGCCATAGGAACCTGTACAGAAACAAAGTCCGTTGGAGGCATAAGGCGCTGCCGCGAGCAATTCTCTTGCGTCCTGCTCTGTACTTACGATCCTTGGCAGTCCCAGGATCGGGAATGGAGGATCGTCAGGATGGATCGCGAGTTTGATGCCTGTTTCCTCTGCTACAGGTGCGATCTGTTGCAGGAAATAGAAAAGGTGCAGTTTCAGTTGTGTTTCATCTATGCCTTTATATTTGTCAAGGGCAGCCTGGAAAAGTTCCAGTGAAAAGCTCTCTTCAGAACCTGGCAGACCTGCAATAATGTTCTTTTGCAGCAATGATTTCTCCGCATCGGTCATACTGTCGAAACGTTCCTTCGCCATGGAGATGTCCGCAGGATCGTAGTCGTTCTCTGCGCCCGGGCGTTGTAACATGAACAGGTCAAAGGCAAGGAAAGCGGCTTTTTCAAAACGCAGTGCTTTTGATCCGTCAGCAACTGTATATGCGAGGTCTGTCCTTGTCCAGTCCAGCACCGGCATAAAGTTGTACGTCACTATATAGATTCCGCATTGCGCGAGGTTACGCAGGGATTGCTGATAATGCTGTATATATTCTTTGAACCTTCCACTCTGGGTTTTGATGTCTTCGTGAACGGGCACACTTTCAACCACTGACCAGGTAAGGCCTGCAGCTTCGATTATCTCCTTTCGCTTTTGTATCTCCTCAACTGTCCAGATCTCTCCGTTCGGAACATGGTGAAGGGCCGTTACAATACCAGTCGCTCCAGCTTGTTTGATATCAGCCAGGCTAACCGGATCATTCGGTCCGAACCAACGCCATGTCTGTTCCATTCTTAGCATACGCATATAAAGGTTTAAGCCCCAAAAATAGGACTTCCGGAAATTAATTAATGATTTAGTAATAAATGATTTCTCTCATGCTACAAGGTCAGTATAATGCTGTTGATCCTTTTTCAAGCTAAAATAAGCGTGTATTCCAATGGTTTATAAGCGCGCTGTCCTTGTAGAATTTTTGCAAACCTAAGAAAATCTAATGGGAACAACCAACGCTTCAGGAAATGATTGCCAGCATGATGTCCATTACATTCGTTTGCGTAGCGCCGGTTCTGATCAATCCGCCTGTTTTTTCAAAGAAATGCCAGGCGTTATTATGATACAGATAAGCATCTGCATCCAGCTCCTTTTCTATCGCTTTCTGCATCAGCTCTTTATCTGAAAAAGCCCCTGCTGCATCTGTCGGGCCATCTGTACCATCTGTACCGGCGCTGAGTATAAGAATGCCCGGAATATTTTCTAATAAAATGCCCGCAGCCAGCGCCAGTTGCTGATTCCGGCCACCAAGACCATCTCCCTTTACCGTTACCGTACTCTCTCCGCCCATGAGTATACATCCTGGTTTCTTACCTTGCCAGCTCCGTGCTGCACTGACCAGTTTTTCTGCCAGGTCAGTTGCCTGACCGGTAGCCGTGGAACTAAGGATTTCAGTATCATATCCAAGGGATATTGCTTGTTGCTTTGCTGCCTCCAGCGCAATGTGATTACTACCTGTTAAAAAGTTATGCACATGTGCCAGGTCCGCATGTCCCGGTTTGGGTGTTTCTGCAATTTTTCCGGCACATCCCTGTTGCAAATGTGCATGAATAGCGGGAGGTAATTGCGATGTCAGCGCGTATTTATCAAGGACCGCCATGGCGTCTCCAAACGTGGAAGGATCAGCTACGGTCGGACCGGAACCAATAATAGAAAGATCATCGCCCACTACATCACTCAATATCAGACTGCACCAGGCTTTTGTATGGGCGAGTAAGGGTAGTTGTCCGCCTTTTACCGCTGACAGGTGCTTCCGCACAATATTCATTTCATAAATGTCTGCACCGCTTTTCAGTAACAATGAAAAGACCTGTTGTACCTCTGTCAGGTCTGCTCCCGCGGGATAATCCGCCAGCAGGGCAGAGGCGCCACCGGAGAGCAGGAACAGGACGATATCATCGGGACCGGTACTGCGTAATAAGGAGACCATTTCAGCGGTCGCTTTTACGCCGTTTTCGTCAGGTACAGGATGAGCTGCTTCTCTTAGTGTAATATGATTTAACGGTAATGCATGCGCATATTTCGTGATCACCAGTCCTTTTATCTGCACGCCGCTAAGTACCTCTTCCAGAGACTGTGCCATGGAAGCTGCCGCCTTACCTGCACCGAATACCCATACCGTACTGCCGTGCGTGATCGTAAAAGACTGATCACAGACGCTTAACACACCCTCCCTGTATTGCACATGCTGGTGTATGAGATGTGCCGGTTGTACGGCCGCTACTGCTGCCTGGAATATCGAAATAGCATCTTCTCTCTGCATCCGCTCCTGAGATAAAAAAATAAGGATGCCGGTCAGCATCCTTATTCCATTAGTTTATAAAAAACCCTTCTTATCGGGCATTACGTTTCTGTTGTTTTTTGTCCATTCTGGCTTCCATATGTTCTTTCTTCTTCATTTCCCAGTCATTCCATTTTTTGTACTGATCTGCCGTGAGCACTGATTTGAAACGCTGGTTCCGTTCTTCGTTCAACGCTTTCATCTGTGCCATCTTATCTTTTTTGGAAAGCGTCGTATTGCGTTTGAGCGCTTCCATCCGTTGTGTAATATCAGTATTGATGGTGTGAATGTCTTTGTCCTGCTGTTTAGAAAGGTTCAGCCGCCGGTCAAGTTTATCGCTCATTTTATCAGCACGCTGCTCCGGCGTAAATCTTACCTTCTTCACGGTGGAAGTATCCCTGTTTTGTGCCATGCTGCTGCCGCTCATTGCCAGAAAGAAGCATAATAACAGCCCACTGATGCGGATCATATAACTTTTCATAAAAAACGGGTTATTCTCTTGGTTAAATATAGGTAATTAACGCAATATTACTACCAGTCATCAAAAATCTGTTGAAATATGCAGAAGCCACATCAATCATTTGTTACTTTTAGGCTGCAGCAGGTATTACCCTCCCGGTAAGACCTTTCTGATTGTCAGGATACTATGAACCCAAAATCTAAATTGACAAACACAAGCCAATGAGTAATTTTTTTTCGCCGCGTAAGCGGTTGTCCCACCTGTGTCTGTTGCTGAGCGGTCTGTTGGCCGGCTCGTACGCTTCAGCGCAGGAAACTTTTCCTGTGAACGGCATCGCCGATCCCAGAGAAGGGTGTTATGCTTTTGTAAAAGCGACTATTGTAAAAAGCGCCGGTAATGTATTGAACAATGCCAGCCTCGTGATCCGTAACGGACGCATCGTCAGCGTTGGCAATGGCCCTGTACCGAAAGATGCGGTAGTGATCGATTGCGAGGGTAAATATATCTATCCTTCTTTCGTAGATGCCTACAGTGATTATGGTACACAACCTGCAAAGAAAGCCAGCGGTGGGTACAGAGGTGATCCACAGTTCCTTTCTGCTACCAAAGGAGCATTTGGCTGGAACCAGTCTATTAAAAGTGAGATCAACGCAGCTTCCATATTCCAGGTGGACGGTACTGCTGCGGAGTCTTTGAGAAACGCTGGTTTTGGCACCGTATTATCTCATCAGCAGGATGGTATCGCCCGCGGTACGGGCGTACTCGTAACGCTGGCGGATGACCGTGAAAATAAGGTCCTGATCAGAGAAAAAGCCAGTGCGCAATTCTCATTCGATAAAGGAAGTTCCACACAGAACTATCCCAGCTCTTTAATGGGTAGCATTGCATTGCTGCGTCAGACATTCCTGGACGCTCAGTGGTATCAGTCTCACCCTTCTAAAGAAGGGACGAACCTGACCTTACAGGCCTGGAACGATAGCCGTGCCTTGCCACAGGTATTCGACGTACAGGATAAATGGGACGCACTGCGTGCAGATAAAGTAGGGGACGAATTCGGTGTACAATATATCATCAAAGCCAGTGGTAACGAATACCAGCGTATGCCAGAAATGGTGGCCACTAAAGCCGCTTTCATCCTGCCGCTGAACTTCCCGCAGCCGATCGATGTAGAAGACCCGAACGATGCCCGTTTCGTAGCGCTCAGCGATATGAAACACTGGGAACTGGCGCCAACAGAGGCTGCTGCTTTTGAAAAAGCCAATATTCCTTTCTGTCTCACTACTACCGGTCTGAAAGACCTGAAACAATTCCTGGGGGCTGTCAGAAAATCGATCGAGTACGGTCTCAGTGAACAAAAAGCACTGGACGCACTGACCCTCTCTGCAGCACGCATCATAAAAGCAGATGATCTCGTAGGTTCTCTGGAGCCAGGTAAACTGGCCAACTTCCTGGTCACTTCCGGTGCGATCTTCAATGAAAATACCGTACTGTTCCAGAACTGGGTACAGGGTAAGAAATATATTATCAAAGATGAAGGTTGGAAAGACGTGCGTGGCACTTATACACTGACCCTGACGCCAGGTAATACCAGATATACCCTGCTGCTGAAAGGTACCGCTGCTACGCCAACCCTGTCCCTCCTGCAACAGGATACGCTGGCTGGCTCCATCACCATCAATGATAAGCTGATCAGGATCGCATTCCCGCTGAAAAAAGGTGGTGCACAACTGCGTCTCAGCGGTGTGGCTGGTACTAACGAATGGAGTGGTACCGGTCTGGATACTGCCGGTAAATGGGTAAAATGGAATGCCGCATTCAGCGCAGCATATACCAAACAGGATACCGCAAAACCAAAATCAGCGCCACAGCTGGGCAACATGTACTATCCTTTCAACGGATATGGATGGGAAGCCCTGCCTAAACAACAGGATATCCTGATCAAAAATGCGACCGTCTGGACCAACGAAAAAGAAGGAAAACTCGAAAACACAGATGTATTGGTTCGTAACGGCAAGATCGCACAGATCGGTAAAAACCTGTCTGCCGGTAACGCACGCGTAATAGACGGTACAGGTAAACACCTGACGCCGGGGATCATCGACGAACACTCTCACATCGCTATTTCCAAAGGCGTAAATGAAGGTACGCAGTCCGTTACCTCAGAAGTGCGTATCGCGGATGTGCTGAACCCTGATGATGTGAATATCTACAGACAACTGAGTGGCGGTGTGACCGCTACACATCTGCTGCATGGTTCTGCTAATACCATCGGCGGACAAAGCCAGCTGATAAAACTACGTTGGGGTGCTGATGCGGAAGAACTGAAATTCGCAGGCTCAGATCCATTTATCAAATTCGCATTGGGCGAAAACGTAAAACAATCCAACTGGGGTGAGCGCCAGCGCGAACGTTTCCCACAGACGCGTATGGGGGTTGAACAGGTACTGACAGATGCATTCACACGTGCGCGTGATTATGAAAAAGAAGGCGCCGGCAAACGTCGCGACCTGGAAATGGATGCACTGGTTGAGATACTGAACAGCAAACGTTTCATCACCTGTCACTCTTATGTACAGAGCGAGATCAATATGCTCATGCATGTGGCGGATACCTTCCATTTCAAAGTGAACACCTTCACGCACATCCTGGAGGGATATAAGGTAGCCGATAAAATGAAACAACACGGTGCAGGCGCAGGCACCTTCGCTGACTGGTGGGCTTACAAAATGGAAGTACAGGACGCGATCCCTTACAATGCCACCATCATGCAACGTGTAGGAGTGAATGTAGCTATCAACTCCGATGATGCGGAAATGGCACGCAGACTGAACCAGGAAGCCGCCAAGAGCATCAAATACGGCGATATGACGGAAGAGGAAGCCCTGAAACTGGTGACCATCAACCCGGCAAAACTGTTGCACGTAGCAGAACGTACCGGTAGTATCAAAACCGGCAAGGATGCCGATCTGGTACTGTGGAACGACAATCCGCTGAGCATTTATGCAAAAGCTGAAAAGACACTGGTAGACGGTATCGTATACTTCGATCGCGAGAAAGACCTGGAACTGCGTCAGCGTATCAGCGCTGAACGTAACCGCCTGGTGCTGAAAATGCTGAGCGAGAAGAAAAAAGGTACGCCTACCCAGAGAGCAGCTGCTTCCAGAGAGGAAATGTATCACTGTGAAGATCTGCAGGCTGGTCACCAGCAACGTCTGACAGATGGAAATAACGAATTGTAACCGCTGCACACATCAATCAAACAACATGAAACGTAGTTTATTAACATATATCACCGCACTTTCCTGCTCCGCCGTAATGGCCCAGGAAACAATATACCCGGCGCCGCCGCAGGCAAAGCCGGTTTACCTGACCAATGCGACGATCCACATCGGTAACGGACAGGTGATCGAGAAAGGCTCCCTGTCTTTCGCGAATGGTAAAATCGTGGCCGTAGGCAATAATCTGCCGGCGCCATCAGCAGACGTGAAGGTAATAGACCTGCAGGGGAAACATGTCTATCCGGGCGTGATCGCTCCGCTGACTACCGTCGGTCTGACAGAAGTAGAAGCAGTACGCTCTACCAATGACTTCAGCGAAGTAGGGGAGATCAATCCTTCCGTACGCTCACTGGTCGCTTATAACACTGATTCGAAGGTGATCAATACCCTGCGCTCCAACGGTATTCTGCTGGCGCAGGTAACACCTGAGGGAGGTATGATACCAGGTTCTTCTTCCGTTGTACAGCTGGACGCATGGAACTGGGAAGATGCTGCCTACAAGGCTGATGGCGCTATCCATTTCTATATGCCAAGCCTGTTGCCGCCGCCGGCTACACCGGGCCGTTTCTCTATCACCAAAGACAGAGCCGAGGAATTCGCAGAGAAAACGGAAAAGGTACGTTCCTTCCTGAGCGAGGCAAAAGCCTATTTACAGGAAGATAAACATACCGCTGTCAACCTGAAGTTTGAGGCAGTCCGCAAACTGTTCACCAAACAACAAAAGCTGTTCATTCACTGTAACCTGGTAAAGGAAATGCTGGTAGCAGTAAACTTTGCAAAGGAATTTGGTATCGAGGTAGTCATCGCCGGTGGCGCTGATTCCTGGATGATCGCAGATGTGCTTAAACAGAACAACATCGCTGTGGTGCTTGCCCAGCCGCATAGTTTACCGGTGATGCAGGATGACGATGTGGACCAGCCATATAAAACAGCGGCGCAGTTACAACAGGCAGGCGTACTGTTTTGCCTCAGTAATGAAGGCTTCTGGCAACAGCGTAACCTGCCATTCGAAGCAGGTACCGCCAGTACTTACGGTCTTTCCAAAGAAGAAGCTTTAGCGGCAGTCACGCTGAATGCAGCTAAAATACTGGGTATCGACAAGATCACCGGATCGCTGGAAACCGGTAAGGATGCCAATATTACCATCAGTACAGGCGATCTGCTGGATATGCGTAGCAGTGTGGTAACGCAGGCGTTCATTCAGGGAAGAGAAGTTAGCCTTGATAATAAACACAAACAGTTATATGAGCGTTATAAATATAAGTACGGACTGAAATAGCTGAAACTTATAACAGGCAAGGGGCCCGGTGTTGTACTGACAATGCCGGGCCTTTTTCTTTTTTATATGGCATGAATTTTTATTGTTTCATACAAACACATTAATTCGATGGCAGCAATCCTCAAAAGAGAAGAGGCGATCAGGAAGGTCTCTGATCTGATTAACGATGTGCGGGTATGTATGTTTACTACCGTTGACGAGCACGGCCACGTTATTTCAAGACCCATGGCAACTGTAGACGTTGATAAGGAAGGCAATGTCTGGTTCTTTTCCAATGAATATGCCGGTCAGGTAATGCAGATTTCAGAAAATAATGAACTGAACCTCATTTATTCCCATCCGGGACACAACACTTATCTGAACATCTTTGGTATCGGATCGATCGTGCTGGACCGTGAAAAAATGAAACAGTTGTGGACACCGGCTGTTGAAGCGTGGTTCCCCGATGGGATTGACGATCCCCGGCTTTGTTTGTTGAAGGTGGATACCAAACAGGCCTGGTTCTGGGATAATTCATCCAGTAAGATGGTGATCTTCTTCAATATGCTGACCTCGATCATCCGGGGCAGACGTTTTGAGGAAGGCGAAAAGGGGGAACTGGATATCGAGTAAAACGATGATGGCAAATAAAAAGGGCTGACGTATCTGTGATACGCCAGCCCTTGTGTTTATAAGGCAAACTTATTTTACAATTACGAGGTAGTAATTGTTCTTTCCTCTCTGTACAAGGATGTACTTGTCGTTCAGCAGAAGGCTCTTATCGAGTACTGCGTCTATACCACTCACTTTCACCTTGTTGATGCTGATACCGTTGTTCTGGATCATTTTACGGGCTTCTCCTTTACTTGGCAGGATGTTGGTCTCAGCCAGGAAAGTCAGGATATCCTTGCCCGCTTCCAGGTCAGCAGCTGCTACTTCTACCTGTGGTACGCCATCCATGATCTCCAGCAACTGGGTTTCTGTCAGGGATTGCAGTACTTCAGCGGTATCGTTGCGGAACAGCAGGTCGGATGCTTTCAGGGCAAATTCCAGCTCTGTCTGGCCGTGTACGAAGATGGTCAGTTCTTCTGCCAGTTTCTTCTGCAGCTGACGTTTACCTGGGTCCTGGTCGTGGGCGGCGATCAGTTCATTGATCTCTTCCTGCCCCAGGAAGGTGAATATTTTGATGTAGTTTTTAGCGTCTTCGTCAGCCGTTTTTACCCAGAACTGGTAGAACAGGTAAGGAGACGTTTTCTGGGGGTCCAGCCATATGTTCCCTCTTTCAGACTTGCCGAATTTGCTGCCATCTGCTTTTTTCAGCAGTGGACAGGTAAAGGCAAAAGCCTCGCCATTGGCTTTACGGCGTATCAGTTCAGTACCGGTTACGATGTTACCCCACTGGTCAGAACCACCCATCTGGAGTTTACAGTTCTTCGCTGTATACAGATGATAGAAGTCATAACCCTGGATCAGCTGGTAGGTGAATTCCGTAAAGGACATACCGCTGTCGCCTTCCAGTCTTCTTTTTACAGAATCCTTGGACATCATATAGTTAACGGTAATGTGTTTACCGGTATCACGGATGAAGTCCAGGAAGGAAATATCTTTAAACCAATCGAAGTTATTCACCATTTCTGCGGCATTCGGCTTGGCAGGATCGAAGTCCAGGAACTTCTCCAGTTGTGCCTTGATACCGTTCTGGTTGTGCGCCAGGGTATCCAGGTCCAGCATTTTGCGCTCTTCTGCTTTGAAGGAAGGGTCACCCACCATACCGGTAGCGCCGCCAACCAGTGCAAAAGGCTTATGACCGGCCCGCTGTAAATGTACCAGCAGCAGGATCGGTACCAGACTGCCTATATGAAGAGAGTCTGCCGTAGGGTCAAATCCTACATAAGCAGATGTCATTTCTTTCAGTAATTGCTCCTCTGTGCCCGGCATTATATCCTGCACCATACCTCTCCAACGTAATTCCTCTATCAGGTTCATGATTAATTGGGATAATTTTTGCAAACGTAAGAAAAGAATTTTAAACGATATGGACGAAGCAGGGCATTGTGCCGGAAATTCGTACATTCAATGTTGGACAAAACCGCCATCTTTCTGTAAAGAGTACCATATGAAAAAGAGCTTGTTTTTAATTGCTGCAGCACTGCTGGCAGCGGTGAATGTATTATTCGCACAGGACTGTAAAAACTACTATTATCTGCTCAATAACGCCGAAGTAGAGATGAGCATGTTCGACGCAAAAGGAACGACCGTAGCAAAGAACGTTTATAAAGTGTTGTCTGTCAATAAAGAAGGGGGCTCGACAGTATCTGACTTCACAGTGACCACAAAAGACGCCAAAGGTGCTTCCCTGTCATCTGGTAAGGGAAAGTTCAAATGCACCGGTGGCGAGATCATGATCGATATGAAAATGTCCCTGCCTAATATGCCGCAGCTGAAGGACATGAAGATGGAGTCAGACGGGAGCGCGTTCCTGAACTATCCTGCTACCTTAAAGGAAGGACAGACCCTGCCGAACGGTTCATTCGAAATGAGCGGTAATGCTAATGGTATGGATATCAGTCTGCAATACCAGGTAACCGACCGTAAGGTAGCGGGCAAAGAGAAGATCACAACTGCCGGTGGCAGCTGGGAATGTTATAAGATCACTTATAAGATGAATCTCGGCCTGAAAATGATGGCGATGAACATGCCGATTGAAATGAATGCAACGGAGTGGTTCGCACCGGGTTTTGGGGTAGTGAAGACGGCTACGTTTAAAGATGGTAATCCGGTTGGACATATGGAGATTACCAGCTTTAAGAAGTAAGCTGGTACGCATTTTTATTAACACATTATTGCCATAAAAGAGAAAGGCGCTTCAATTGTGAAGCGCCTTTCTCTTTTATAAAAGAAACTAATAATTAGCTCTTAATTGCTCTTTACAGCTGCTTGATACACTCTTTCAGGCTCTCCTTCCAATGAGGTATCTGAATACCAAACGTTTCCTTGATCTTCTCCTTGTTCAGCACACTGTACGCTGGTCTTTTGGCCGGAGTTGGATATTTGTCCGAAGTGATCGGAGCCACTGTGCAGGATGCGTTGCTCAGTTCGCGGATAGCGACCGCAAAGTCATACCAGCTGGTAACGCCTTCATTGCTGTAGTGGTATACACCACCATATTCGCCAGGTGCATCCCATACCTTGGTCAGTACGGTCAGCACTACTTTAGCCAGGTCAACGGCATAGGTAGGCGTACCTGTCTGGTCAAATACGACGTTCAGACTGTCTCTTTCCTGCATCAGCTCACGCATACGTTTTACGAAGTTGGCGCCGAACTCGGAATAGAGCCAGGAAGTACGCAGTATGATAGTAGCAGGGTTGAAGCCTATAGCAGCACCTTCACCACGCAGTTTGGAACTACCGTAGATGCTGTTCGGACTGGCGTCATCTGTTTCTATGTATGGCACGTTCTGCTGGCCGTTGAATACATAGTCAGTAGAGATGTGTACTAACTGCGTATTGTGCTCAGCACAGATCGTAGCCAGGTTCAGCACAGCTTCAAAATTCAGTTTGAAGGCAAATTCTTCGTCACTTTCAGCTTTATCTACAGCAGTATACGCTGCACAGTTAACACAGGCATGTATTTCCTGCTGAGCAAAAAAATTGCGGACAGCTTCTTCGCTGGTGATATCCAGTTCGGTAAAGTCTGTATATATGAAGTTAAACTCCGGATAGTCCGCCGTTACCTTTTTAATTGCTTGTCCCAGCTGGCCATTGGCGCCGGTTATCAGAATATTTTTCATTATTTATCTGAATTGTAAATAAAGTTATGCGTGCAGTTCTCAAGCGTCGGCAGTATCACATCTTTTTCTGATACCAGTGCGTCCGTCAGACTGATACCCCAGTCGATGTTCAGTGCAGGATCATTGTAAATGATGCCGCCTTCACTGGCTTTATTATAGAAGTTATCCACTTTGTACATGACCTCTGCGGTCTCGCTCAGTACGGAATAGCCATGGGCAAAGCCTTTTGGCACCAGCAGCTGCTTTTTGTTTTCCGCGCTCAGTTCGATGGTGAATACCTTGCCGTAGGTAGGAGAACCCTTGCGGATATCTACCGCTACGTCGATAATACGACCTTCCAGGACTCTTAAGAGTTTGGTCTGTGCATATGGTTCCTGCTGGAAGTGTAAACCTCTCAGTACACCATAAGTAGACCTGGCCTGGTTATCCTGTACAAATTGCAGGTTCAGGCCATATTCCTGAAAGGCCCGTTCGCTGTAACTCTCAAAAAAATAGCCACGGTTATCGTTGAATACCCGTGGTTCATATACTAGCAGATCAGGTATCCCTGTTTCAGTAAAAGGCATATAGTTGATTATCTCTTTTGATACTGGTCACTGTAATATTCCTGGTAAGCGCCGCTGGTGACGTGGTCCAGCCATTCTTCGTTGGTCAGGTACCAGTCAACGGTTTTTTCCAGGCCTTCCTCAAACTGCAGGGAAGGGGCCCAGCCCAGTTCTTTATTGAGTTTGGTAGCGTCAATAGCGTAACGCAGATCATGTCCTGCACGGTCTTTCACAAAAGTGATCAGTTGTGCGGAAGTTCCCGGCGCACGGCCCAGTTTCTTATCCATCACAATGCACAGCAGGTTGATAAGATCGATGTTTTTCCACTCATTGAAACCGCCGATGTTATAGGTTTCACCTAAACGGCCATTATGGAAAATAGTGTCAATTGCTCTTGCGTGGTCTTCCACGAACAGCCAGTCGCGCACATTCTCTCCTTTACCATAGACAGGTACCGGCTTGTTGTTTTTGATATTGTGGATCGCCAGCGGGATCAGCTTTTCCGGGAAATGGTGTGATCCGTAGTTGTTAGAGCAGTTGGAGATGATCGCAGGCAGGTGATACGTGTGATAGTATGCCATCACAAAGTGATCAGAGCTTGCTTTTGATGCAGAATATGGAGAGCGTGGATCGTAGGCAGTTTCCTCAGTGAAGAAACCCTCTTCTCCCAGACTACCATACACTTCATCTGTAGATACATGGTAGAACAGTTTGCCTTCGTAACTGTCTTTCCAGTATTTGCGGGCTGCATTCAGCAGGGTAGCAGTACCTAATACGTTGGTTTTGATGAATGCCAGCGGGTCCATGATAGACCTGTCCACATGGCTTTCTGCCGCCAGATGGATCACGCCATCAAAAGAGTAGGTGGTGAACAGTTCATCAATGAATGCTTCATCCGTAATATCACCTTTTACAAAGGTATAATTGGACTTGTCCTTAATATCGTTGAGGTTTTCAAGATTACCTGCATAGGTCAACGCATCCAGATTAACAATCTGATAATGAGGGTATTTATTCACAAATAATCTCACGACATGGGAGCCTATAAAGCCGGCGCCACCGGTGATGAGTATGGTGTTGTGCATAATAATTATTTAATTCGGACAAGTTACGAATTGCAAATGAACCACTACTTTTCAGGGCAGTGGTTCATTCAGAAAACGAATTATTTATTAAATGCTTCTTTGAAATATTCGTAAGTGATCTTCAGGCCTTCCTTTCTATCTACTTTCGGCGCCCATCCGAGCAGTTCCTGCGCCTTGGTGATATCTGGTTTACGCTGCTTCGGATCATCTTTCGGAAGCGGTTGGTAGATGATTTTCTGTTTGCTGCCGGTCAGTGCCAGAATTTCTTCTGCGAACTCCTTCAGTGTGATCTCTGAAGGGTTACCGATATTCACCGGTAAGTGATAATCGCTCAGCAGCAGGCGGTAAATACCATCTACCAGGTCAGATACATAACAGAATGAGCGGGTTTGTGAACCATCGCCAAATACGGTCAGGTCCTGACCGGTCAGCGCCTGACTCATGAATGCCGGCAGTGCACGGCCGTCATTGAGTCGCATACGCGGACCATAGGTGTTGAATATCCTGATGATCCTGGTCTCAACGCCATGGAAGTTATGATAAGCCATGGTGATAGACTCCATGAAGCGTTTTGCTTCATCGTATACGCCACGCGGGCCAACCGGGTTTACGTTACCCCAGTACTCTTCCGGTTGCGGATGTACATTAGGGTCGCCATACACTTCAGAAGTGGATGCTACCAGGATACGCGCCTTCTTTTCTTTAGCAAGACCCAGCAGATTGTGGGTACCGAGTGAACCTACCTTTAATGTCTGAATTGGCATTTTCAGGTAATCGATCGGACTTGCAGGAGAAGCAAAGTGTAAAATGTAATCCAGCTCGCCTGGTACATGTACAAATTTGCTTACATCATGGTGATAGTATTCAAATTCCGGTAAAGGAAAAAGGTGTTCTATATTTTTGATATTGCCGGTCAGGAGGTTATCCATGGCCACCACACGGTATCCTTCAGCAATGAAGCGATCACACAGGTGTGAACCCAGGAACCCGGCCGCACCGGTAATCAGGACTCTTTTCATATTAACTGGCATTGATAGGTTGATTGTGATTAATTGTTTGTAGCCGCGCGTCCCACACTTTCGTAGTGGTAGCCTAATTCTTCCATTCTGGCTACATCAAACAGGTTTCTTCCGTCGAATATTACCTTGTTTTTCAGTGTGCTGCCGATCTTGTCGAAATCAGGCGTTCTGAATACGCTCCATTCTGTCGCAATGATCAGTGCATCTGCGTGCTCCAGACAATCGTACTGGTTAGCGGCATAAGTCACTTTATTGCCGATCAGGCGTTCCACGTTATCGCTTGCTTCAGGGTCAAATACAGAAACGGTCGCTCCGGCTGCTACCAGTGCATCGATCATATATAAAGCTGGTGCTTCACGGATATCGTCTGTATTTGGTTTGAATGCCAGTCCCCACAGGGCGAAGTGTTTGCCCTTCAGGTCATTATTGAACCATGCGTCGATCTTCGGCATGAGGAACAGTTTCTGTCGCTCATTTACGTCCATCACCGCATTCAGTATTTTAAATTCGTAGTCTGCATCTTCAGATGATTTCACCAGCGCCTGTACATCTTTAGGGAAGCAGCTGCCGCCATAACCGATACCAGGGAACAGGAAGCGTTTACCGATCCTGTCATCGCTACCTACGCCTCTGCGCACCATATCAACATCAGCACCCAGTTTCTCGCACAGGATCGCAATTTCATTCATGAAAGAGATCTTGGTGGCGAGGAAGGAGTTAGCCGCGTATTTGGTCAGTTCTGCAGATTTTTCGTCCATGAACAGGATAGGGTTACCCTGGCGTACAAATGGTGAGAACAGGTCTCCCATTACTTTACGCGCTCTTTCTGAGCGGGTCCCGATCACAACACGGTCAGGTTTCATGAAGTCGTCCACTGCCACACCTTCACGCAGGAATTCCGGATTGGAAACGACGTCAAAAGGATGTGAACAGTTTTTTGCGATCGCCGCCTGTACCAGTTCTGCGGTACCTACCGGTACGGTACTTTTGTCAACGATCACTTTATAGTCAGTGATGATTTTACCCATATCATCCGCTACACGCAGGATGTAGGACAGATCAGCTGATCCGTCTTCTCCTGGAGGAGTAGGTAAGGCCAGGAAAATAACCTCTCCATGGTTAACACCTTCCTGGAGATTGGTGGTGAAGTGTAGACGTCCTTCTTTCAGGTTACGCTCGAATAATTTTTCGAGTCCTGGTTCGTAAATGGTGATCTGTCCGTTAGACAGTTTATTTACCTTGTTAACGTCAATGTCGACGCAGATAACGTCGTTGCCTGTTTCTGCAAAGCAAGTGCCGGTCACTAGTCCCACGTAACCTGTGCCTACTACTGTAATTTTCATTTGGAGTTTTGATTTAAGAATGATTTGACTGAATCGATGATGTGCTGGAGCTGATCTGCATCCATTTCAGTATGTATTGGTAAGGAAATGACCTTAGAGGTAAGGTCATCGGTAACCGGGAGATTGAATGCAGCACCACCGAAGTCCTCGAACATTTTCTGGCGGTGTGCAGGTACAGGGTAGTAAATCATCGCAGGGACCCCTTTTTCCTGGAGATATTGTTGTAACGCGTAACGGTCTGCACCATTCAGTTGCAGGGTATATTGATGATACACATGATAACTATTGCTCGCTCTGAAAGGCGTGGTGATCTCAGGGATACCGGCAAATCCGGCATCATATGCATCAGCCACCGCACGGCGGGCTTTGATATATTCATCCAGCAGCGGTAATTTGATATTGAGGACCACTGCCTGTAAAGTATCGAGACGTGAGTTCACACCTACTACATCATGATAGTAACGTGCGGATTGTCCGTGGTTAGCCACCATTCTGATTTTGGCAGCCAGCGCATCGTCATTGGTGAACAGCGCGCCGCCATCTCCGTAACATCCCAGGTTCTTGGAAGGGAAGAAGGAAGTACAGCCTATTTGGCCGATAGCTCCCAGCATCTTTTTGCTGCCATCAGAGAAGGTATAGTTACCACCGATCGCCTGCGCATTGTCTTCAATAACAGGAATATTATATTTTCTGGATATCTCCATGATCGGTTCCATATCAGTCGCATGGCCGTACAGGTGCACCGGAACGATCGCCTTTGTTTTAGGCGTGATCGCTTTCTCTACCTGCTCAGGATCAAGACAGAACGTCTTTGGATCTACATCTACAAACACAGGTTTCAGACGTAACAAGGCAATCACCTCTGCTGTCGCAATAAATGTAAAGGACGGAGTGATCACTTCATCACCGGGAGCCAGATCTAATGCCATCATCGCAATTTGCAGTGCGTCGGTACCATTGGCACAAGGAATCACATGTTTAACACCGAGATAACTCTGCAGTGCACTGGTGAATTGTTGTACAGGTGCGCCATTGATAAAAGCAGCATTTTCCAGCACATCGGTCATCGCAGCATCAACCTGCGGCTTTATTTTCAAGTATTGGCGTTTTAAATCCACCATTTGAATAGGAACCATGAGTGGGATAGATATTTTGTTTAAAGTGAGCAAATTTACAAATTTTGACATAGGAAGGGCAGTATCTTTGCGCCTGATCCAAAAAACAGTAAAAGTACGTTCAGGCATGCCGGCAAGCACTTATATATATGATCTGGGAATAAGAGGTTACAGGGCAGCTGTTGGGCTGGCCGCCAGTACAGGCAATGCCAAGGCCCGCCGCTGGGTGGAAGGGCGCCGTGACTGGCGGAAATCTCTGGAGCAGCACCTGCCTGCAGGCGGCCCCATCGTTTGGGTGCATGCTGCTTCCCTGGGGGAATTTGAACAGGGGCGCCCCGTACTGGAGGCCATCCGCCAGGAATATCCCGGCTGTAAAATACTGCTGACCTTCTTTTCCCCCTCCGGGTATGAGGTACGCAAAGACTATCCCGGCGCTGATCACGTATGCTATTTACCGTTGGATACCCGGCAGAATGCCCGGGATTTCATCAGGCTGGTCAGACCATCACTCGCTATTTTTATTAAATATGAGTTCTGGTACCACATGCTGACAGCCCTGCACCGGGAAAAAGTGTCGGTAATGCTGGTATCTGGTATATTCAGACCAGGACAGCTGTTCTTTAAGCCCTACGGAGGAATGTTCCGCCGTTTGCTGCAGCAGCTGACCTATATTTTTGTGCAGAATAAGGAATCAGTGGAATTACTGGAACAGGCAGGCATTTCAAATGTCGCCCTTGCCGGTGATACCCGCTTTGACAGGGTATGGGCCTTACAGGAAGAGAACAGGGAGGTGCCAGGCATCACTGCGTTTATAGGCAGCCAGCAGGCTGTTATCGCCGGTAGTACCTGGGAAGATGATGAGACCTTACTGGCAGACTGGTGGAAAAAGCAGTCGCAGGAGGGACGTTGCCTGATCATCGCGCCACACGAGATTGAGTCCGCCCATATCAATAAACTACTGGCGCTGTTCCCAACGGCCATACGTTATACTGATTGGGTGAAACAACCCGGAAAAGAGGGGAAAGTATTGTTGATAGATAATGTCGGGATGCTGTCAGCGCTATATCGCTACGCCACAGTTACCTATGTGGGTGGGGGCTTTGGAAAAGACGGTATCCATAATATCCTGGAACCCGCTACTTATGGCAAACCGGTGGTATTCGGCCCCATATTCCATAAATTCCCTGAAGCGGCAGCATTGATCGCGGCCGGTGGAGGCATCAGTATTCATGATCTGGAATCCCTTGAAGTACAGCTGGAGCAACTCCTGCAGGATAAGGCAACCTGCTTGCATACAGGGGCACAGGCAAAAAAATATGTTGCTGATAATAAAGGCGCTACCGGTAAGGTACTACGCTATATTCAGGAAAAACGCTTTTTGACAAGATTGTAGAACTGCCTCACCGTACGGTTTTCGTCATCCCATCCCTGGCGGATTTTCAGTTCTCTTTCTATCCAGTATTCGGCTTCCTGTAAAGAATGTAATTCATTGATCGTTCTCACAGAACGTTCATAGGTATCCACATCCCCACGGAATAATTCCTGGATAAACTGAAACTTGTCATTGATGCCGATGGCCTGACGGAGGTCTTTTACGGGCATATCTCCCAGTCTGTCAGCCACCTCTGCATGACTCTGGCGCCAGCGGTCATTCAATGAAGTAGCACTCTGCGCTACCAGTTGGTTCAGCTCTTTCAGCTCCTTACGTACGCCATTGGTTTCAGGCTTTTTCTCGGTAGCATATGCCTTTTCGCCGTTCCCATTGAGAACCGGAACAGGGGCAGGAGGTACCGGAGGGTTCACCTGTTGCTGAGATTGGGCGTTGCCGTATATCGTGATGAAAGCCGGTTTCTTTTCTTCCTGGATTGGTTCATGTTTAGGAGAAGGCGTTGGCTCAACCGGTTTGGGCATAGACGTATGATGACGTGGTAAGGTCAACGTAGATGCGGCAACTTGAGCAGCTGCGGGTACTGGAACGGGCTGTTGACGTTCTTCCTGTACAATTGGTTCGGGTGATGTCGCTACAGGTGTTTCGACTGTAATAGTGGCCGGACCTGTTCCCGTGGTAAGCGGAGCTGTCGGGAGGATCACGGCTATATGGCTATCCTGTTTTTTCTGTTGTGCGCGTTCCTGCTCTCTTTCCAGGGTCCTTGCATGCAGGATTTCGGCCTGTAGCAGTTGCACATAGTAAGAAATGGACTGTAAGCCAGCATTTGAATTCTTTAGTTCCTGTAACTTATCAATTAATGCACTTATTTTTTCCATAGCAGTAAAAAAAATAAATTGAAAGCAAAATGCGTTCCATGCCTTAATTGTTAACGCGATATGGGGGAATTTATTTTATTTGCATAAAGTTAGAGCTTTTTAATTACTTGTAAATCAAAATACTAAGATATGTTTATTGAACCTTCTCTTGCGGGAGGGCGAAGGGGTTGGATAGAAGTGATCTGCGGCTCAATGTTTTCCGGAAAAACGGAGGAGTTGATCAGAAGATTGAAACGGGCCCGGATAGCCAATTTGAAAGTGGAAATCTTTAAACCGATGATAGATACACGATATGATGTACAACATATTGTGTCTCACGATGAAAGTCGTATCATCAGCACTCCGCTGGAAAATTCACAGCAGATGCTGCTGCTCGCACAGGAAGTGGATGTTGTGGGGATCGACGAAGCGCAGTTTTTTGATGGAGAATTGCCTGAAGTATGTGATCAGCTGGCACTGAGAGGTATCAGGGTGATTGTTGCCGGTCTGGATATGGATTACCTTGGTAAACCATTCGGCCAGATGCCTTTTCTCCTAGCCAAAGCAGACTATATTACCAAACTGCACGCAATCTGTGTGAAATGCGGCAACATCGCCAACTACTCCTACCGCAAAAGTAAAGACAGTCATACCGTATTACTGGGAGAGACAGACCTCTACGAACCCAGATGCCGGCACTGTTATTATGAAGGTGTTGAATAATACTGAAAAGCGTTCCATTCAAGGGACGCTTTTTTAATTCCTCTGATCCCCACTCATTCTTCCCACCCATCTCCGCTGCATTCCAATTCTTAATTCCTAATTCCTAATTCTTAATTCCTAATTCTTTCCTGTATCTCGCCGGACTCACCCCATTATACTTTCTGAATTGTCTGCTCAGATGACTCTCATCCGTAAACCCCAGCTCCCCCGCAATCTGGCTCACCGTGAGCGCACTATAAGCCAGCCGTTGCTGCACCAGTTTCATCCTGTAATGTGTAATATAATGTTGCAGGCTCTCACCGGTGAACTTCCTGAAATATTCACCCACGTAGTTTTCTGAAAGATTGAATAACGCCGCCAGTTGCTCGACCCGCAGCTGTTCAGGATCTGCTATATGTTGCCGGATATGTAACAAAATCCTGTCTATCAGTGGTTCAGATAGCTGTTCGCCGTTGCCGCCGGCAGCACTGTCAGCTACATTACGGGCAAGTATATTCAGTAACAATGTGACGAAATGCTGCAGGTTCTCTTCCCGGTAAGGCTGACGTTGTTCATACTCACTGACCATATTCTCCATCAGCATCTTTATCATCTGACAGTCTCCTGGCTGTTTTACCAGTAACTCCTGGAAACGGTTATGGTGAAAGAAGATATGTTCCAGTTGCTTCAGCCACTGTGCGATCCGCTCTTTATCCTGTGGCGTCTTGCATTTACCCAGAAAAGCCTCTGAAAACCGGATCGAACAGAAGCGTGTAGCTGTTCTGATATCAAAACCCCGGCAGTCCCGCGGTGTAAACAAAAAGATGCTTCCCTTGTGATATGGAAAGGTATTCCTGTTGGTGATGCGGTCGCCTTCTCCCTCCAGTATCTGGACGATCTCAAAGAAATGATAGACCAGCGGACGCTGCTCCCAGCATGCCATATCTGATACATACAGTTCAAAAGGTGCGTACAATACTTTCTGTTCCATACCTGCCAAATTACAGGAAAAACCCCGCTTTGTCACTGTTCGGCCGTACCAGGCGCAGGTAATTTTGAGGTACAAAAGAATAGCATATGAATTCAGAAAAGAAACTGCTGATGCCATTGATACGCCCATCCCTGACGCTGGCCAACAGAGTAGTAATGGCGCCGATGAGCAGAAGACGTTCTTCCAATGGCGTGCCTGGTGCAACAGCACATATCTACTACGGACAAAGAGCGGGTGCAGGTTTGATCATTGCGGAAAATAGTGCGGTAGCAGCCAATGGTATCGGCTACCTGGATGCACCGGGTATTTATAATGAAGAACAGAAAGCGGCATGGAAAAAGGTGGTAGATGAGGTGCACGCTGCAAATGGTAAGATTTTTATTCAACTGGTGCATACAGGTCGTATCGGTCATCCGCTCAATCATGAGAACAGCGCACCACTGGTAGCGCCTTCTGTTGTGCGGGCAGCAGGAGAAATGCGTGTACCGGGAGATTTGCAGCTGTCTATACCCGCTCCGCTGGAACTGACTACTGCTGAGACACAGACGCTGGTACAGGCTTTTATAGGAGCCGCTTTAAACGCGATAGAAGTGGGCTTTGACGGGGTGGAAGTACATGGCGCACATGGGTTTCTGATAGAACAGTTCCTGCATCCACATACTAATCAGAGAACAGACCAATACGGTGGAACTATCGCTAACCGTGCGCGTTTCCTGCTGGAAGTGACAAAGGGTATTGCTGATGCAATAGGGAAGGAGCGTACAGGTATCCGCCTGTCACCTTTCGCTGTACTCAATGACCTGCCTGCCTATACGGAGGAACTGGCTACGCATCAATACCTGACAGCAGCACTGGAAGAAATGGGGATTCTTTATATACATCTGTCCAGTCAGCCGTTGAATGGACAGCCATCTATTACGGAAGACTATATCAGGGACGTAAGGAGCCGTTTCAGTAAGTTATTGATCGTAGCAGGCACACAGACGGAGGCTTCAGCAGAAGCATTATTACGGGAGGGACTGGTTGATCTGGTGGCATTTGGCCGTCCGTTTATTGCTAATCCTGACCTGGTGGAGCGCTTCCGGCAAAATCAACCTTTAAGTCAGGGAGATGTAGATACCTTTTATCAGGGAGGTGACAAGGGTTATGTAGATTACCCTGTATGGCAGGAGAAAGCAAATCCCTGTAGGATATAAAAGAAAAAGACCGCCTCTACAGGGCGGTCTTTTCAAATATCTTAAACAGATCAGGCGCTTGCCTTGACCTTGAAGGTGAATTTCTTTTGCGTCAGGTAGCTGAATCCCACTACGAATATGGTAGTCAGTACTTTAGAAATGGTCGGGTAGATATGAAAATACTCTACGAACAACTTCATGAAACCGTAGTTCAGACAGATGCAGATGCCTACCAGCATGAAATACCTTACCAGTTGCACCCGTCCTCTCAGATTGGATTCTGAGAATACGATAAACTTGCTCAACAGGAATCCTGTAGGGAACGTCACGATCATCGCCATAAACAATGCGGCAATGTGTGCGCTGATGGTCAGAATGCCAAACTGTACCGGGTTTTCGTGCAGTATAAAATGAAAACTGACATAATACAATATGATATCCATAGCCGTATTACCACTGCCGCAGGCAAGGTAACGGAAGGTTTGCAGCGGCATCAGCTTCGCAAATGGCTGGTAAAAAAAATCCAGCACCAATAAAATGAACCTTTTCATAAAATAGTTGTACAGGGCAAAACTAGTCAGTTTTACCGTTACTGTATTGCGCTTTTGGATTATCTTAACAATTTCCTGTTTTTCCAAAGTTTTGGCTGCCCGTTCAAAGGTTGTTGCCTGATCCGGCGCTGCTGGTCCTGCCATACCTGTACAGCCAGGATAGCTGCTGCTTTTGCAGCTTCGGGATCTCTCTGGTCCAGTGATTGTGGTGTAAAGTACTTTCCGATAAAGTTCGTGTCAAAAGCGCCTTCGATAAATGCCGGCTGTTGTAGTGCCCAGCTGCCGAATGGCAATGTGGTGCGGATGCCTTTTACCTGGTATTCAGCGATAGCGCGTAACAGCCGCTCGCGGGCTTCTTCCCGGTTGGCGCCCCATGCTATCAGCTTGGCGATCATAGGATCGTAGTAGATCGGAATGTCCATGCCCTGTTCATAACCATCATCTACGCGTACACCGTATCCCTGCGGACGAACATACGTCGTCAGTGTACCGGTATCCGGAAGGAAGTTATTGGCCGGGTCTTCTGCACAAACGCGCAGTTCGATCGCATGTCCGTTTATTTTGAGGTCCTGCTGACTGAAAGACAATTTTTCACCTCTGGCTACCCTGATCTGTTCTTTGACCAGGTCAAGTCCGGTGATCATTTCTGTCACGGGATGCTCTACCTGCAGGCGGGTATTCATCTCCAGGAAATAGAAGGCCAGATTTTCATCTACCAGGAACTCGACCGTACCGGCGCCGTAATACTGGCAGGCGCGGGCTACGTCCAGGGCGCAATTGCCCATGGCTTCGCGGATGTCGGGCGTCAGACAGGAAGAAGGCGCTTCTTCGATAAGTTTCTGGTGTCTGCGCTGTATAGAACATTCACGTTCAAATAGATAGACATAGTTCCCGTGCTGGTCGCCCAGTACCTGGATCTCTATATGACGTGGGGAACCCACATATTTTTCAATGAATACGGCATCGTCCCCGAAAGCGCTCATGGCTTCACTTTTGGCCAGTCTGATCTGTTCCTCCAGTTCTTCAGGAGCGTTTACCACGCGCATACCTTTACCGCCACCACCTGCAGAAGCCTTGATCAGGATGGGGAAACCGGTTTTCTGTACGACCTCCCTGGCTTCTTCCAGGCTGCGTAAAGGCGTTTCGGTGCCTGGCACCATTGGTACCCCGAAGCGTTGCGCCGCCTGTTTAGCCGCCAGTTTGCTACCCATCACTTCGATGGCGGATGCGCTGGGGCCTATGAAAATGAGTCCGGCGTCCTTAACGGCCTGTGCAAAACGGGCGTTTTCGCTGAGGAAACCATAACCAGGGTGGATGGCGTCTGCGCCGGTCTGCCGGGCTGCGCCAATGATCTTATCGATCAGCAGGTAGGACTGGCTGGAGGGTGCCGGACCTATACATACCGCCTCGTCCGCATACTGCACAAAAGGCATTGAACGGTCGGCTTCGGAATATACAGCTACTGTCGCGATACCCATTTCCCGGGCAGATCGCATGATCCGCAGTGCTATTTCACCACGGTTGGCTACCAGTATTTTTTTCATGGAAGCGAATATAAGTGATTCTACTATCTTTGCCACCTCATGAAATCCAGTGCCTTCACACAAACACTTACCTTAGTAAAAAAGGACATTTTGCTCGAGTTACGGCAGAAATATGCCTTTTACGGTATCCTCTTATATATTATCTCCACTGTGTTTGTAATAAATCTGATGATTGACAAACCGGAAGAAAAGATCTGGAACGCTCTTTTCTGGGTGGTGCAGCTGTTTGTAGCGGTGAATGCCATTGCCAAAAGTTTCGTGCAGGAAAACAGGGGCCGCCTGTTATATTTTTATTCCCTCGTGCATCCGCGTAGTTTTATTGCGGCCAAACTGATATACAATATCATACTCATGTCAGTGATGACATTGATCACCATGGGATGCTGTATGCTATTCCTGGGCAATCCGGTGACCAGTTTCTGGTATTTTCTGGGGGTGATCCTCCTGGGAGGCATCAGTCTTTCGCTGCTTTTTACCATGCTGGCGGCTATCGCAGCCCAGGCCAATCAGAATGCGGCGCTGATGGCGATTATGGGTTTCCCGATCATGCTTCCCCTGTTAATGTTGCTTTCCAATATTGCAAAGTCCTCTTTTATAACGGTTTATCAACCGGGTTTGCCCAAGATGTTCCTGATGATGGGCAGCATGGACGTGCTGATCATCGCCCTGTCCTTAGTGTTATTTCCTTTTTTGTGGAAAGACTAGCAACAGTTATATCGATGACGGGAAACAGGTTACTGAATTTTGTGATTAGTGATAAAACCTGTAGGTTTGCCCCCAATATAGTTGGTTTAAAATGGCAAAGCATTGGTGGAAAGCTCTAACAGTAATTATCCTCGTATACGTTATCATCGCAGGATTTACTATTGAGATACCGATTATCGGCACAAACGGGCAATCTTCCCGCGGCCTTTTCTTTCACGTTCCCATGTGGATATGCATGTATACCATGTTCACTATCTCCGTGATCAATTCCGTTCTTTATCTTTCTAAATACGATCTTCGTAGAGATGCATACGCAAGTTCTGCTGCAAGCGTAGGGGTGTTTTATGGCATCCTGGGCTTCGCCACGGGTACATTGTGGGCGACCTATACATGGGGTGGTTCCTTTACCCGCGATCCTAAACAGATGCTGACGGCTGTTGCACTCATGATCTATATGGCTTACCTCGTATTACGTTTGTCCATTCCGGACATCGATAAGCGCGCGAGGATATCTGCCGTGTTTAACATTTTCGCATTTGCTTTGTTGATTCCCTTAACGTATATCATCCCGCGCATGGTCGATTCCCTGCATCCCGGAAGCGCCACCACGCCTGGATTTGCATCCAGTGACACCGATAACCACATGAAATGGGTACTCTACCCTGCGTTCATTGGTTGGACCCTGCTGAGTGTATGGATTTACACGCTGCTTGTTCGGTACAAAAAATTAGAGCTAAAAAATATTTTTAAATGATCAACAAAGCATTTTCTTTCTGCTGTACCTGCCTGCTGTTACTCATTTCCCTGTTTGCTAATGCACAGGAAAATCAAAATCAGAATACAGAGACAGGGCCTGTCAACGAATTTTTTCGCAGCAATGGCAAGATCTATGTGATAGTAGGTGTGCTGCTGATCATCTTTATCGGGATTGTTATATTTTTAATAGCACTGGACAGAAAGATCAGCAAGCTGGAACAAAGAGAGAACAGTTTGCAGGGCAAATAAGTCCAACTACATACATATATTACCAAAACAATTGTCTATGGCGCAAGAGCAACATTATGACTTCTTTCAGAGCGTTGAAAGAAGTTTTGACAAAGCCGCAAAATTCACGAAATGGGAAAAGGGCATTCTTGAACAGATCAAAGCCTGTAATGCTGTGTACCGTATGAAATTCCCGGTACGCGTAGGTGACACGATCGAAGTAATAGAAGCCTACCGCGTTCAGCACTCTCACCACAAACTGCCTTGTAAAGGTGGTATCCGTTTCAGCGATGCTGTAAACCAGGACGAAGTAATGGCCCTGGCAGCATTGATGACCTACAAATGCGCTATCGTAAACGTTCCTTTCGGCGGCGCCAAAGGAGGTATCAAGATCAATCCACGTAACTATTCCCCGTTCCAGTTAGAAAACATCACCCGCCGTTACACTGCGGAACTTGTTAAGAAAAACTTCATCGGCCCGGGTGTAGACGTTCCTGCTCCGGACTATGGTACCGGTGAAAGGGAAATGAGCTGGATCCTCGATACTTACATGAGCCTCCGTCCCGGAGAGATCGATGGTTACGGTTGCGTAACCGGTAAACCGGTTTCTCAGGGTGGTGTACGTGGTCGTAAAGAAGCGACCGGTCTCGGTGTATTTTATGGTCTCCAGGAGCTGTGTAATATCAAGGAAGATATGCAGCGCCTCGGTCTCGAACCAGGTATCATCGGTAAAAAAGTAATTGTACAGGGTATGGGTAACGTAGGTTACCATGCCGCTAAATATTTCCATGAAGCAGGCGCGGTGATCGTTGGTCTGATCGAGTGGGATGGTGCACTGTACAGCGATAAAGGTATGGACCCTGATGCGGTACTGAAGCACAGAAATGAAACAGGTTCTATCGTGAACTTCCCGGGTGCTACTACATTGACAAACAATGCAGAAGGTCTGGAAATGGATTGCGATATCCTGATCCCTGCCGCGCTGGAAAACGTGATCCATAAAGAAAATGCGCCGCGTATCAAGGCAAAGATCATCGGTGAAGCAGCGAACGGTCCTATTACACCGGAAGCTGACGAAATCCTGAACCAGAAAGGTGTGATCGTTGTGCCGGATATGTTCCTGAACGCAGGAGGTGTAACCGTTTCTTACTTCGAATGGTTAAAAAACCTTAGCCACGTACGTTATGGCCGTCTGGGCAAACGCTTTGACGAAAATATGAACATTCACATCCTGAGCGTGATCGAAGACCTCACCGGTAAATCAGTATCCGACAGAGAAAGAAAGTTCATTGCACACGGTGCGGATGAGGTAGACCTGGTGTATTCCGGTCTGGAAGAAACCATGCACGCTGCATTACACGAAGTACGTACCATCATGATGAACCACAAGGACATCCATGACATGCGTACCGCTGCTTATGTATGTGCAATTGATAAAGTAGGTGCTGCTTACGATCAGCTGGGTATCTTCCCTTGATATCTGCTTCTCATAATTGTTTTAGAAAGGGGATACCAGCTGGTATCCCCTTTTATATTGTACTATATTCTCCCTGTTATCTTTCGATCAAATCCACCTCAAGTCCACCTTATCTCCGGGTGTGCTGTATGTGTACGTCCTGTGCCATAGGGAGATCAGGCGGATTTATCCGCAGGAAAAGAGGTGTTTTTATAGAAATGTGAAAATAGTATTATAAATGAGCCGGTAACGCCGAAATGAACTGCCATTCCTGTTCAGCCACCATATGCTGGCAACAGAAGGTATTTACCCCATTGGTGATCACCAGATAGGCTGCCGGCAGCACCATATGATAGCGCACGATCTGTTCCAGTACGGACTGGGTCAGCTGTACGTCCATCTCTTTACATTCTATGATCATCCAGGGTTGCATAGCCCTGTTATACACAACGATATCACATCGTTTTTTCAGCTCTCCCAGGTAAATTTCTTTTTCAACACCTATTAGCGCAGCCTGGTAGTCCAGTGTTTTTACCAGGTAATTGAGAAAGTTCTGCCGCACCCATTCCTCAGGAGTTAATATGACATATCGCTTCCGGAAACGGTCGAAAATGAGTGTTTTATCATTCTCCTTTACAATTTTAAAATCAGGGGTGGGAAATTCGATAGCGATCATGCCGCAAAGATATCTATAGTCGGCTATTTAGCAGAGGGTATTACAATAGTTATAGTATAGTCATTCTTCGTTACAGTTACGTTCAAAAGGGAGCATCAACGAAAGGTTAGTATAGGGTAAACGGCATAACAAAGATTTAACGTCCAGATCCCCCTGTTCTAAAGGTATTACAGGTCGGATGACATGGCACTTCAGAGTTTTTTCCGTATATTCGTTTGTCAAAAGGCTATGAAGACAAAAGAAGAAATTGTAGCTAACTGGCTCCCCCGCTACACCGGAGAAAAACTGGAGAATTTCGGTTCTCACATCCTGCTCACCAACTTCAGTAACTACCTTAATTATTTCGCAGAATGGCATAACACCACTATCGTGGGTGAAGGCCGGCCTATGCAATGTGCTACCGCTGATGATATTACGATCATCAATTTCGGTATGGGTAGTCCCGGCGCTGCTACTGTAATGGACTTGCTTAGTGCGATCCATCCCAAAGCGGTGCTCTTCCTGGGAAAATGCGGTGGTCTGAAAAAGAAAAACAACATCGGTGACCTGATATTACCTATCGCCGCGATCCGTGGTGAGGGTACTTCCAATGATTACTTCCCGGCAGAAGTACCAGCGCTGCCGTCATTTGCTTTGCAGAAAGTAATATCCACCACTATTCGTGAATATGGTTGCGATTACTGGACAGGTACCTGTTACAGCACGAACCGTCGTGTATGGGAACATGATGTGGAATTCAAACGCTACCTGGAACGTATCCGCGCAATGGCGATCGATATGGAAACAGCCACCATTTTCTCTGTTGGTTTCTTTAACAAAATCCCTACCGGCGCATTACTGCTCGTATCTGACCAGCCAATGATCCCGGAAGGTGTGAAGACAGAAGACAGCGATCGCCGCGTAACAACTGAATATGTGGAAAGACATATCCGCATCGGTATCGATTCGCTGAAGAACCTGATCAATAGTCACCAGACAGTGAAACACCTGCTGTTTTAAAGCCGTCTGTTCCTCAATATGCAGCAGCCACTTTTATCTATCCGCGACCTGATGGTTTCCTTCGGCAGCATGCATGCTGTCAATGGTATTTCACTGGACATTATGCCCGGTGAGATCATCGGTATTGTCGGAGAATCCGGTTCCGGTAAATCAGTAACAGCGCTCTCCCTGATGCGGCTGTTGCAGCATCCCGGGCGGATAACAGGAGGAAGTCTGCAGTACCATCTGTCAGGCAGTAAAATGCCCGTGACAGATATAGCCCGTTTATCTGAAGATGAAATGCGTTCCTGGCGTGGCAACGAGATTGCCATGATCTTCCAGGAACCGATGACGTCCCTCAACCCACTGCATACCTGCGGCCATCAGGTGATGGAAGCGCTTTTACGCCATAAAAGAGGGATGAACAGGGAAGCAGCGAGACTGCAAACCTTGGCCCTGTTTAAACAGGTGCGTCTGCCCGATCCGGAGTTGATCATGGACAGGTATCCGCATCAGCTTTCCGGCGGACAAAAACAAAGGGTCATGATCGCTATGGCGATCAGTTGTCAGCCCCGCCTCCTCATTGCTGATGAACCCACCACTGCATTAGATGTTACTGTACAGAAAACGATCCTTGAACTGCTGAAAGACCTGCAAAAGCAGACGGGCATGAGTGTGATCTTTATTACCCATGACCTGGGCGTTATTGCAGAAATAGCAGACCGGGTGGCCGTAATGTATAAGGGCCGGATCGTAGAAGAGGGAAGTGTGGCACAGTTGTTCACGCATCCGCAGCATCCTTATACAAAGGGATTGCTGGCTTGTCGTCCGCCATTGGATAAACGCTTGTTCCGTTTGCCTGTCACCCGCGACTTCATGGAAACAGATCCGCAGGGAGAGATCGTGGAGAAGGCGCAGGAGGTAAAGGCTTTTGTACGTAGTCTGGAGATGCCGCAGGAACTGATAACCGGCAGAGAAGCGATGCTGACACAACGCCCGCTCCTGTTGGAGGTAAAGGATCTGCACACCTGGTTTCCTGCCAGGAAGAACATCTTTGGGAAAGTTTTGTCCTGGACCAAAGCCGTTAACGGCGTTAGTTTCGATGTCAGGGAAGGGGAAACTATGGGACTGGTAGGGGAATCCGGATGTGGAAAAACTACACTGGGAAGGACTTTGTTAAGACTGGCGGAGCCTACTTCCGGCAGTATCTGGTACAAGGGGAAAGACATTACTACATTACCTGCAGGAGAATTGAGAGACCTGCGGAAGGATATCCAGATCATTTTTCAGGACCCTTATTCTTCACTGAACCCGCGCATGACCATTGGCCGTGCTATTGAAGAGCCGATGAAAGTACATGGACTGTACGGTACGGAACAGGGGAGAAGAGAGCGGGTCAGGGAGTTACTGACAAAGGTGAACCTGTTGCCGGAGCATTATGAGCGTTATCCACATGAGTTTTCCGGCGGACAAAGGCAGCGTATCGTCATTGCACGTGCGCTGGCGCTGGCCCCGTCTTTTATTATTTGTGATGAATCAGTAGCCGCCCTGGACGTGAGTATTCAGGCACAGGTTTTGAATCTGTTGATGCAGCTGAGGGAGGAATTCGGATTTACCAGTATATTTATCTCCCATGATCTGTCGGTGGTGCGTTTTATCAGTGACAGGATGATGGTGATGAACCGGGGGCAGATTGAAGAAGCGGGACCGGCCGCTGAAGTGTATGAGCAGCCTAAAAGTGAATATACCAGACAGCTAATTAATTCTATACCGAAAAATATTTATGTGTAACTTCATATTCGATAATGCATAGATAATCATTTTTGATAGATTCCATAATAATCAATACTTTTGCAGCCTTAAAATTCATTCATACCGTAATATGAAACTATCACAGTTTAGATTCGATCTTCCTTTAAATCTGATTGCGCAGCACCCTTCCAAGACAAGAGATGAAGCACGTTTGATGGTGGTAAACCGTGCCACCGGCAAAATTGAGCACAAGGTGTTCCGTGATATCATCAACTACTTCAATGATAAGGACGTAATGGTGGTGAACAACACCAAGGTATTCCCTGCTCGTCTGTATGGCCGCAAGGAGAAGACCGGTGCAAAGATTGAAGTATTCCTGCTCCGTGAGCTGAACAAGCAGAACCGCTTGTGGGATGTAATCGTAGATCCTGCCCGTAAGATCAGGGTGGGTAACAAATTATACTTTGGCGATGATGAATCGCTGGTAGCAGAAGTGATTGATAACACCACTTCCCGTGGCCGTACGATCCGCTTCCTGTTCGAAGGTGATGACAATGAATTTAAGCAGGTGCTGGACACCCTGGGTGAAACACCGCTGCCTAAATACATCAAGCGTAAGCCTGAAGAAGAGGATAAAGAGCGTTATCAGACAGTTTACGCAAAACATGAAGGCGCCGTTGCAGCTCCGACTGCTGGTCTGCACTTCAGCCGTGAACTGATCAAACGCCTGGAGATCAAAGGTGTTAAATTCGCAGAAGTTACCCTGCACACCGGTTTAGGCACATTCCGTCCTATCGAGGTAGAAGACCTGAGCAAACACAAGATGGATGCTGAGTACTTCAACATTGACGAGTATGCCGTGAAAGTGGTGAACAAGGCAAAAGAAGAGAACCGTAAGGTTTGTGCGATCGGTACTACCACCGTGAGAGCGGTTGAGTCTTCCGTGACTGCACAGAACCTGCTGAAAGCAGCAGAAGGATGGACAAATACCTTTATCCACCCTCCTTATGATTTCGCTATTCCGAATGCACTGGTTACTAACTTCCACCTGCCTAAAACAAGCCTCCTGATCATGGTATGTGCTTTTGCAGGTTATGATCTGGTGATGGAAGCATATCAGCAGGCTATTAAGGAGAAATACCGTTTCTTCAGCTATGGTGATGCAATGCTGATCATCTAATAAGCAGAAAAAAAACTATTCGAAAAGGTCCTGTTCCGTATCATGCGGGACAGGACTATTCATGTAAGGCCATATGGAACAGCGTAAAAAGATAGCGATCATTGTAGCAGGCGGATCGGGCACACGTATGGGAAGCGCCGTCCCCAAGCAATTTATGGAACTCTCAGGTAAGCCTGTATTGTGGCATACGGTGAATGCATTTGCAGGTGCATTCCCTGATATACACATTGTGCTGGTATTGCCGGAGGCGCATTTTGATTACGTGAAACCATGGTTGTCTGATTTTAATACCCGCGCTGCCGTTACGCTGGTGAAAGGAGGGGAAACCCGTTTTCATTCTGTAAAGAATGGCCTGAATGAAGTAAAAACCCCGGCTGTTGTGTTTGTACACGATGGTGTTCGTCCGCTGATCAGCACAGCGCTGATCCGTTCCTGTTATGAAGCGGCCCTGGAAAAGGGAAGTGCTATTCCGGTGATCGATATGAAAGATAGTATCAGACAACTGGAGGGAGAGGGGAACAAAGCGGTGGACCGTGAACAGTTCAAGATCATACAAACCCCGCAAACATTCCTGTCAGAGTGGCTATTGCCCGCCTTTTCATTACCCTATGATCCATTGTTCACTGATGAGGCAACCGTTGTAGAGCGGCAGGGGCACCGTGTACACCTGGTACCGGGAGAGGAAGCCAATATAAAAATAACGCGCCCGCTGGACCTTACCATTGCGAGCGCGCTATTGAAAGAAAGAAATTAAGCTGAATATATTAATGAGCGGTGTCAGGTGACAGGCTCTTTTGGATTTTCGCCAGGATCTGGTGAGCGACGTCCATTGCCTGCAGACCATCAATTGCATTGACCGGTACCGGTTTGTTGTGCAGGATGCTATCGCGGAACAATTCCAGTTCCATGCGGATGGCATTGGTCTGTTTGATTTCCGGATTATCGATAGCGATGGTTTTCTTACCAGAATTCGTGTCGATATCCAGTGTGAATAAACCTTCGTCGGCTGGTGTTTTCAGTTTGATGATCTCCGTCTTTTTATCCAGGAAATCGATGCCGATGTAGGCATCTTTCTGGAACAAACGCATTTTACGCATCTTCTTCAGGGAGATACGGCTGGAGGTCAGGTTGGCTACGCATCCGTTATGGAACTCGATACGTACGTTGGCTATATCCGGAGTATCGCTCATAACGGCTACGCCGCTGGCGGATATTCTGTTGACAGTAGATTGTACGATGCTCAGTACGATGTCGATATCATGTATCATCAGGTCGAGGATCACGCTGACATCTGTACCACGCGGATTGAATTCTGCGAGGCGGTGTACTTCGATGAACATTGGTTTCAGCGTGTGACCTTTCAGGGCCAGGAAGGCCGGGTTGAAACGCTCCACGTGACCCACCTGGAATTTGATATTGGCTTCTTCCACCAGTTTTACCAGTGTTTTGGCCTCTTCCATGGTATTGGTCATCGGCTTTTCCACGAAAATGTGTTTTCCGTTGCGGATAGCTTGTTCACAAATTTTAAAGTGATGCGTGGTTGGTGCGATGATATCAATTGCGTCGGACGCCTGGATCAGTTCTTCAGCGGAATCGAATCGAGGAATCTGGTATTGGGCTACGCTTTCGGCGTTGGCATTGCTAGGATCGAAAAAACCAACTATTTCTACGTCTTTCATTGCGGCCCATTGGGAGAGATGTATCTTACCCAGGTGCCCCACTCCGAAGATGCCTATCTTGAGCATGTTACTATTTGATAATAAAATAATTGCGAATGTAAGGAAAAAGGGGGTATTAAATCCAAATGTTATATAATGAACCCATCTTCCACCATACTGCAATAGCCTGCTTCTGAAACAATGATGTGATCGAGCACGCTGATGTCAAGGAGGCGACCTGCAGCTTTCAGCTTTTCGGTGATTTGTATATCGGCGGTGCTGGGGCGCAGATTACCGGAGGGATGATTATGACAGAGAATGATCTGGGTGGCGCCCAGTTCCAGTGCTTCGCGGAAAATGACTTTGGGATCGACGATAGTGCCAGTGATACCGCCGATGCTGATGCAGCGGTGCTGGAGCACGCGGGAGGCATGATTGAGATAAAGCACATGAAAGGATTCCAGTGCGGCGTCACCGAGTAAAGGCTTAAAGTAGAGGGCAGCGTCCCGGCCCTGCCGGATCGTCCTTTTCTGGTGCATATAGCCGGCCTGCCGGCGGCGGGCGAGCTCTATGGCGGCAATGATCTTGGTTGCTTTAGCAGTACCGATACCCTGGATCTTTTTGAGCTGTTCAAGCGTGAGCTTGCCCATTTCGCCCAGATTGTTGGAGGCGGAACGCAGTACTTCCTGCGCCAGCGTAAGGGCGGATTTTTGCTTGTAACCATCATTCAGCAATATGGCGAGCAGCTCTGCATCACTTAATGCATGCGTCCCCTTGCTGATCAGTTTTTCGCGTGGCTTGTCATCTACAGGCCAGTTTTTGATGGCAACATGTGTACTTGCCGGATTAACTGCTCCTTCCATTTTGCTAAAAATATTAGCAAATATATTCCTTCCCACTCAGTTTTTTTATCTTCTCCCAATTTATTTTAAATTAGACTTCCTGTTTATAAGCTTATCAGGGAATGGGTGTCTAATAGTCTGTGAATAAGTTTATTATATAGTTCGCAAATAGACAGGGCGTTTACGATATTGCAGATTGCCCAAAAAAATACAGAATACGTACTCCAAAAAGCATAGTTTTGCAACCTCTTTAATATTCCATGCAACCATCAGTAAAAATTTTCACAGGAAACAGTAACACAGCTCTTGCTGAGAAAATCGCAAAGCGTTACGGTAACGGTCTGGGTAAACTGACCATACAGAAATTCAGCGATGGCGAGTTCCAGCCCATCTACATGGAAAGTATCCGTGGTGATTATGTTTTCCTGATACAGAGCACCAACGCTCCATCGGACAATCTGATGGAACTGTTGATGATGATAGATGCCGCTAAAAGGGCATCTGCAGGTTACATCACTGCTGTAATTCCATATTTTGGTTTCGCTAGACAGGACAGGAAGGACAAGCCAAGGGTAGCCATCGCGTCCAAGCTGGTAGCTAATCTGCTGACTTCGGCTGGCGCTAATCGGGTGATAACCATGGATTTACATGCTCCGCAGATCCAGGGTTTCTTCGATATCCCGGTAGATCACCTGGATAGTTCCGCAATATTCATCCCGTATATCGAGAATTTGAAGTTGGAAAACCTTACCTTTGCGTCCCCTGACGTAGGTAGCACCAATAGGGTAAGGGAAGTTGCGTCCTATTTCAATGCTGAAATGGTGATCTGTGACAAACACCGTAAACGTGCGAATGAGATTGCCTCCATGGTGGTGATCGGTGATGTAAAGGACAGGGATATCGTATTGATCGATGATATCTGCGACACTGCAGGTACACTGACCAAAGCGGCCAACCTGCTGAAAGAGAAAGGGGCGAGAAGCGTAAGAGCTTTCTGTACGCATCCGGTATTGAGTGGTAAAGCGTTCGACAATATCAGTAATTCCGTACTGGAAGAACTGGTGATCTGCGATACTATTCCACTGCAACAGCAGAGCCCAAAGATCAAGGTGATCAGCGTGGCCGACCTCTTCGCAGTAGCGATCCGGAACATGCACGAAAACAGGTCTATTACGAACCTGTTCGTTCATAGCCACCGCAGGGTTTAATTAACAAGCATTATTTATAACAACATAAATGTTTAATCAATGAAAACGATAACAATCGAAGGACAACTCAGGAGCGAGTTTGGCAAAAAAGCCACCCGCCAGGCACGTTCTGAGGGCCAAGTGCCTTGTGTTATTTACGGGGGTGCAGAAACCGTAAGTTTTTCAGCTCCGGCAGTATCTTTCAAAAATCTGATCTACACTCCTGATTTTCAGTTGGCTGAAATTAAATTAGGTAGCAAAGTTTACAGATGTGTACTGAAAGACAAACAATTTGACACTGTAACAGACGAACTGTCTCACATCGACTTCCTGGAACTGGTAGAAGATAAACCAGTAGCAGTTACCCTGCCGATCAGAATTGTTGGTCAGTCAGAAGGTGTAAAAGCCGGTGGTAAGCTGGTAGTTAAGATCAAAGCGCTGAAAGTAAAGGCTCTGCCTAAATATCTGCGTGAGAACATCGAAGTTAGCATCGACAACCTGGAACTGAACGGAAACATCCGTGTAGAAGACGTTGTTGCTGAAAACATCGAGATCCTGAACTCTCCGCGTATTCCTATCGCGTCAGTAGTAATGACCCGTCAGTTACGTCAGGAAGAAGCAGCTGAAGGTAAAAAGAAATAATTCTTTCAGAATATTTTGCAAAAAGTCCCGTTCCGGCTCGTCCGGGATGGGACTTTTTCTATTTTTGCCCTGCATTACATTTGGCTTCATATAAATAGAGGCTTTGTATGCTACAGACGTACAGCAATTTAAAATAGTAATCCGATGAAGTACCTGATAGTAGGATTAGGGAATATAGGGACAGAATACGAACAGACGCGCCATAATATAGGCTTTGATATAGCCGATGCTTTTGTTAAGAAGCACGGAGGTTCCTTTAGGGAAGACCGCCTGGCAGATGTAGCCGAAATAAAATGGAAAGGCCGCATTTTTGTGGTGATAAAGCCCACCACTTATATGAACCTGAGTGGTAAGGCGGTTAAATACTGGATGGACAAGGAGAAAGTGCCACTGGAAAATATACTGGTATTAGTAGACGATCTGGCATTACCATTGGAAGTAATACGTCTGCGTCCCGGCGGCAGCGATGCAGGGCAGAACGGGCTGAAAAGTATCCAGGAACTGCTGGGCACCAATCAATATCCGCGTTTACGCTTCGGTATAGGCAATAATTATCCGCGTGGAAGACAGGTGGAGTTTGTACTGGGTAAATGGACGAACGACGAATGGCCTGTGGTGATGGGCAAGCTGGGGAAATGTGTGGAATTGATCGAGAGTTATGCTTCCATCGGATTGTCCCGTACGATGAATGTCTACAACACACTGAGCTACCCTTATGATAAATAAATTTCGAAAAACTGATATGATCCGTTCTTTTAACCTTAAAACCAAGAAACACCTGTCATGAAAATTATTTGTGTTGGAAGAAATTATGCTGATCATGCAAAGGAACTGAAAAATGAGGTGCCAACCGAACCAGTGATTTTCATGAAGCCTAAGAATGCATTGTTACAGAATAATCACCCATTTTACTATCCGGAGTTCACTGACAACCTGCATTACGAATGCGAGCTGGTACTCCGCATCAGTAAGAATGGTAAACATATACAGGAGAAGTTCGCCGATAAATATTACGATCAGATAGGTATCGGAATAGACTTCACTGCCCGTGATCTGCAGGAGAAACAGAAACAGAAAGGATTACCCTGGGAGATTGCCAAAGCATTCGACAATTCGGCTGTGGTGGGACAGTTCATGCCTATTACTCCTGAACTGGACAAAAAGGATATCAATTTCTGCCTGTATAAAAACAAGGAGATCGTACAACAGGGAAATACCAAAGACCTGCTGTTTTCCTTTGATTTCCTGGTCTCTTACATTTCCAGGTATTTTACCCTGAACATTGGCGATCTGGTGTTCACCGGTACGCCAGCGGGAGTGGGGCCGGTAGAAATAGGCGATTCACTGGAAGCATTCATTGAGAATGATAGTATGCTGGAGTTTATGATCAAATAGGCTCTTTTACCGATACTTAAGCGCTTAACGCCTAACTGTCCGCAGTTTGTGTTAAGCGCTTTTTTGTGCCCCTTAATGCGCAATAAAGGCATGCAAATCGCCCATCGCAGTAATGCGACAAAGCAGAAACCAGTTACCCAAAAAAACAGATGAGAAAAGCGCTAAGCTGGCAGATCGTTTACATTAATCAGCCGCTTCGGGGGCGGCGTCTCATAGTCAGGAACGAGTGGTAAGCGTCAATGATCAGGGGATGTTTTGATAGATAGCGTCCAGTATCCTGGTCAGTTCAGTATAATCATGTTCTGTTAATCCGGTCCATCCTGTTTTACGCATGTCCAGCACCAGCGGACGAACATCCTTGTACTTCTCAACGCCTTTAACGGTCAGCTGTAAATACACCTTCCTGCGGTCCTGCGGAGACCCTTCTCTGACTACCAGTTCCTTCTTTACCAGCAGTTCAATGATACGGGACACCGTCGTAATATCCTTTGAGGTCAGTTTGGCAAGTTCATTGTGCGTGATCTTCTTGTGCTTGTACAGGTTTTCAATCAGGAGCCACTGGTCAACCGTAATATCTTTTTTATTGGCGTCGAAGGTCTTCTGCCAGTAATTACGTATCCGTTTGAGGGTGGCATCCAACTTAAAAAAAGACGGATTGCTTACAAAAGTATCAGTCATATTCATTAATTTGCAGTAGCAATAGTTGTATTAGCAACTAATTTAGTTTAACATCCAAAACAATCCTTACGTGTTTAAAGATAGTACAAGTGTACCAACTTTTAAAGCTGCTGTTCCCGGTAAGGAGCGGTCTTCCGGCAAACAGGTAACACTATTGAAAGCATACCGCTTCATGCAGCAGGCGGCCCATATGGCGGCCACCTATGAAGCGAACCGCAATATCTGCAAATATGTACATTCCACGTCCCGCGGACATGAGGCCATTCAGATCGCCACTGGTATGCAATTGCAGCCTTGGGATTATGCCAGTCCTTATTACCGTGATGACAGTATGCTGCTGGCCATGGGGTTCACGCCTTATGAGCTGATGCTGCAACTGCTGGCAAAAAGGGACGATCCGGCGTCTGCAGGGCGTTCTTATTACGCACACCCCAGCAGTCTGGACCCGGATAAACCAATCATTCCACACCAGAGCAGCGCCACAGGTATGCAGGTCATTCCGGCAACGGGTATGGCGCAGGGTATTCGCTACCTGGAGAAAACAGGTTCGCCGCTCCTGAAGACCGGTCCGAAAGGTGAATTACCAGTTGTGCTTTGTTCCCTGGGAGATGGCAGCGTAACGGAAGGAGAGGTCAGCGAGGCATGGCAAAGCGCCGTACTGTGGGAGCTACCTGTCATCTACCTCGTACAGGACAATGAATGGGGTATTTCCGCCAGTTCGGAAGAAACCCGTGTCATGGATGCCTACGAATATGCGGCCGGTTTTAAAGGCATGGAACGCATGCGTGTGGATGGTAGCAACTTCGAAGAATGTTACCATGCAATGGGCGCCGCCATCAGTTATGTAAGACAGGAGCGCAAGCCGATGCTGGTGCATGTCTGCGTCCCGTTATTAGGTCATCACACCTCCGGTGTGCGCAAAGAATGGTACCGCACAGCAGACGATCTGGCATTACATGCAGAAAAAGACCCCTTACCACTGCTGCGTCAGCGATTGCTGGAGATAGGCGTGGAAGAAAAAGACCTTTTGGCGATAGAGTCAGACACCCCAAAATATATCAGTCTCGAATTTGACAGGGCAACAGAGGCTTTCGAGCCAACCGCTGATACTGTAGCAGATCACGTTTTTGCCCCGGCAGCAGTAACCCTTGAAAAAGGAGAGAGACTGCCCGCCAACGGTAATAAGGTAATGATGGTGGATGCCGCACTGCACGCGGTAGAGGAAATCTTACAACAATATCCTGAAGCCATATTTTTCGGTCAGGACGTCGGTCGCCGTCTCGGTGGCGTATTCCGCGAAGCGGCCACACTTGCTGAAAAATTCGGTGATAACAGGGTATACAATACCGCCATCCAGGAAGCCTATATCGTTGGTTCGACCGCCGGCCTTTCAGCTGTAGGCGTCAAGCCTATAGTAGAGATCCAGTTTGCTGACTATCTGTACCCTGGTTTCAATCAGCTGGTAACAGAAATCTCCAAATCCTGTTACCTGAGCAATGGAAAGTTCCCCGTGCAGACACTCGTACGTGTGCCTATCGGCGCCTACGGTGGTGGAGGGCCTTACCATTCCGGTAGCGTGGAATCCACCTTGCTGACCATCAAAGGCATCAAAGTCGTATATCCGTCAAATGCAGCCGATATGAAAGGTCTGATGAAAGCAGCTTTCCTGGACCCCAACCCGGTTGTCATGCTGGAACATAAAGGTCTTTACTGGAGTAAAGTCCCCGGTACCCAGGCCGCTATCACCGTCGAACCGGACGCTGATTACGTCATCCCTTTAGGTAAAGGAAGAGTCGTGCAACAAGCCCATCCCCGTGACGTCAAAAAAGGCGACACCGTCTGTATCATCACCTATGGTATGGGCGTATACTGGGCACAGGCAGCCGCTACACAATTCCCCGGACAGGTGGAAATCATCGATCTGCGCACACTCTTCCCATTAGATGAAGAACTGGTGTACAGCACGGTGAAAAAGCACGGAAAATGTCTCATCCTGACAGAAGAACAACTCAACAATTCTTTTGCACAGGCACTGGCCGGACGTGTACAACGCGTTTGTTTTAAATCACTCGACGCACCGGTGTTTACGCTGGGAGCCCTTGATCTGCCTGCTATTCCGATCAATACCATTCTTGAAAACGCGATGTTGCCGAATCCTGAAAAGGTAGCGGCTGCGGTTAAGGAATTATTGTCTTATTAAATATTATAAAGTTTTCTTTGGTTTTTTGAAATTGTCCATTATCTTTGCACTCCCGTTTTGAGATAAGACAACGGAAAAACGGCGAGGTAGCTCAGGCGGTTAGAGCGCAGGATTCATAACCCTGAGGTCAAGGGTTCAACTCCCTTTCTCGCTACAAATGGTAAAAAGGCTTTCAGTACTACTGAAAGCCTTTTTGTTTTATAATATCTAAGTTTGTTACCAAATACATTATAGCCATGTTCCTTTATTCATTTGAAGAAATTTTTTATCAGGTAACTGGTGAATACCAGAATGACATCCGCATCATTTTTATGGAACAAGCTACTATGCATTTGATAGTGTATGATATGGGTTGCTTCTATCTAGTCAATAAACCTTCTCAAATAAATCTGGAAGGCTATTCCCGTTTTAATATAGAAAAGAATACGCCATTGGGATTCAAGTCTTTATTCAAAAATGTCTCCGCTGCTGAAAAAAAAAAGTACGCCATCCAACAAATCTATGAAGTAGGTCATAAAGCTACTTATATTGAATTAGATAATGCAGTCATAAAAATTGGAATGCACTTTTATACAGGAGATGGGCAAATGGTTACTGATTTTTGGTTTTGTAACCAGGAGAATAACCCAGCTATGTATGAAGAGTGGCTAGCAGAAAAAGCTAATGCAAACCAGTTAGAAATTATAGACTTCAGATTGATTTAGTTGGAGGCTTGATATTGTTCCTGGAGAAAAGGTACAAATCATTAACGAATAGGTTCAACATTTCTCCCTTTCCCGCTACAAGGATTAAAAAAGGCTTTCAGGTTAAACTTGAAAGCCTTTTTGTATTATTTAATTGCATTTATATATCACGTTGAAATTTTGACCACTGTTTACAAAAAAAAGCGCGGCATCACTACCGCGCACTAATTAAATCAACCACTACAAAATTCACGGTCTTTTAAACAAACGCATAACATCCAGCTGCAAGTTCCCAGGTGTGACAAAGTAACTACGTACCAGACCTTTTTCAACATTTTTCGGAAGCAGTAAACTCGACTCGCCTACTTTACTGATCGATTCACTGCCTTCGAAATAACCAGTTATCTGTAGTGCCGGTTTTGGTGAAGTAAAGGGTATAAGCTTTACTCTTGTCCCGAAAGCCTTCTGCTGGTATATAATCCGCATGTATCCAGGTTCCTGGTTGAACATTTTGCGCGATGTAGCTTATCTGACCTGTTTCATTTTGAAGGAAGATATCCAGCACATCACTACTTTTCGGATAGTGGATATAAAAGCTCAGTTTATTGGTAGATGAATCTGCAGCAGGTATTTCTGTTTTTAGTTCATTTCCGTTGATGAAAACAAACGGAAAAAACAGTTCAAAGTTACCACTGTTCAGATTAAGCTGTTGTTGAAAAACATCTTTCCCGGAAGTTTTATCTGTAATTTTTAACGTGCTTTCTTTTTTTAAGCACGGAAGGTATAGACTTTACTGAATGTAAGCGGTTTATTTGGCAGCATTCTAAAGTTGCGGTAAACGTTGGTATCTATGGAAGTTTCCAATTCAGCATCGCCAATATTGTATCCCCAGATTTCTACATTGATAGCTCTTGTTGGTTCATCCCTCTGCAGAACAGCAGGGAGCAACTTGCGTTTGCTGAAAAAATAGTCAATATCATAGAAGGGCATAATAGCAGTACACCAGTTACCCCGATACTGGTAAAACTGATTATAGAAATTGCATTGAAAAAGGAAGGAAATGATGGAAGAGATTTTCAGACAATACTAACAGAAATGCCCGATTCTATACCAGATGTATACTATCAGTATCTGGATCATGTTAATCCGAAAAATCCTGCATCAGCTAACTATCTGCCTAAACAGGAAATGCTGCAGATAGCCGAATTGCTAGGTAGGATGTCATTAGGTAGTAATTTTCTACCGCAGGATTTTCTGGAGAAAGCGGCGAAGAAAGCGATATCCGATGTACATGGCAATATATCCGGTGATCCTGTTCAACTATTTGTCGATAATGGCGTTCTGACACGAAGGCAATCACTTGCCAAATCATACCTGCGGTTTAACATGGATACGCTGGCAGAATACCTTGCTGCTTCAAAATTGTATGATGAACATAATACAAACCCTCAGCAACTATCGGATTTTAAGACGCATGTAAATAATCTTGACAATGCGGCCCTGGAGTTTAAACTGGCATTTATTCAGATCAGTGATTATAAGATGAAGCATGGATAGCCTACTTTTTTGTGGCTATGGATAATTAATACGGCAATTTTATTGGTGATAACAACCAGGATATACCATCTTCTTCCTGTTTAACATGCCAGATAGTAATGCCATGTGTAATGTCTTTTGTTACCATGCCGTGGAGCATAAAGGGAGGTATCCACATAAGTTCTATTTCTCCGTCTCCATCCCATCCCGCATCCAGAAAAATCTCCTTTGCTATATTGATATATTCATCCGCATTTTCCAGACACGCTTCCGGACTAATAGTGAAATTCAGGTTATCTATCCATTCATACGCTTCCACGTTGAAGGTTCTTAGCGTCTCTGGCGGATAGGTGATAATTTTGCCTTTATCTCTTTTACTATTCATATATTTATTCATTAACTGACACACGATTCCGGATCATGTTGAACTGTGATATCTTATTGGGTGATAAAAGCCAGGATACCCCGTCTTCCAGTTGTTTAACATGCCAGATAGTAATGCCAGCGGTAAGTTCCATTGTTGGGCTGCTTTTCAACATGAAAGGGGGGATCCACATCAGTTCTATTTTCCCATCTCCATCCCATCCAGCATCTAAAAACATTTCCTTTGCTATACTGAGATATTCATCAGCGTTTGTCAAACACGCTTCTGGATCAATGGTGAAATTCAGGTTATCAATCCACTGATATTCTTCAACGATAAATGTTCTTAATGTTGATGGTGGATAGGTTATTATTTTACTTTTGTCTCTTTGGGTATTCATATTTTTGCTGGTTTAAACTGATATGATATCAGATAATCAGGTAACTTAAAGATAGCAAATCTGATAGATCCATGAAACCTTGTATGATGCATATCTCATGGTAAATATTATTTTCGCTGACAGGTCTTAATTGTATTCAGAAACGATACTACTATGGACATTAATTTGGAAGATTATAATCTACGTTCGAAGATTTTTTCAGGTAAAAATCTAATTATCATTTTTCAGCATAAAGACGATATCTCTGAGCGTCGTGTATTAGAGCTCAATGAAGTAGTCGGTTTTATCGATCATGCAGACAAAGCAGAGCTGGTATCTCTCCGGATAGGTGAAGGAAGTTCTTATGCTTTTGACCTTTCTTTGAGATTAGACCGTACAGAGATCAAAGACTTTGAAGAGGTATTGCTTTTTGTTGCAGGTGCTCGTTTTTGTTTTAGGGCTTGTGCTAAGCTTATCCTTTTCCGGGAATGGACTGAAAATGATGTTTGGTTGAAATAATGTTGCTGGTATTGAGTAAAATCCCTTGCGTTTTTATCCCAGGAAGTTTTTCTACAGGTTATAATTCAAATTAGATACCAACGCAACGAAATCATTAGAACTTATTTCTATATAACGACCATATTGTATACAGCTTCTGATAGATTCCCATTTGTCATTTGTATAATTTTCTATAAATGGCATTAACGTATTCTCTGCCTTGATAAATGGATGGTCTGCGATTTTACAACGATGTGGATAAATTACTTTTTTTTTCGAAATTTCATCTGGCCAGTATAAATCATCTACCCGGTATTGAGAATTGCTTTTATAAAATAGCTTACTCTTTATCTGAAATGCGACCAGTCTTTTTATTACGATCTGTTTATTTTTTACTTTTTGAATAAATAGCGGCTTAGTACACCTTTGTCCGTTGCTTTCAAGAAATAAACAAATATCTCCGGGCTGTATATCTGGTACAAACTCGTTATTTACATATCCATTTTCTTTAAATCCCAATAATAATGGGTTTTCAGGCTTCTTGCGATATAGTGGTTCGATCGAAAAGTAATTTTTGCTGGCGTTTTTACTTACAGGAATAACCAGAATTCTGGGTAGTTTTCTTGTATAGTTCCCAACTAAAAAATCACTTAAAGTACTATCTGAATAGTCTTTTGATTTTTTCTTGAACCAATTAGAAAATAAGATTCTAAACTTACTTTGAGGGATAGTGTCTAAAATTGAATATTGCGCAACGTCCTCTAATTCTTTATTTTTTCTGACAACAACCAGTACCCCCTTTTTCTTCTTAAAGGCTTTAAATGAATCTGAATGGCGATGTTTGTGGTTAATGAAGTTTTCTGAAGCCCATTCGACTTCAATTGGTATCCATACACCATTATCCAATTTTCCATCCAAATCCCAGAAGGTCCCGGCCTTATTAAAACGCGCATCAAGGAGCTTATGGTGAGTATTTCCATATCGTATATTCAGATCGAGTAGAGCGATATTTTCAATTATAAACTCCTGTAAAACAATTTCATGAATATATTGACTCATATTCGGGGTGGATTAGTCGGGATTAAAATTTTATAGTATATAAAACCTGGGTATTAAGTTTACAATAATACTTCACAAAGTTCTATTTGCAGCCGCCGTTTATCAAAATGGCAATAATATAAAAGGCTTCCAGCAATACTGGAAGCCTTTTATAGAAAACTATTCTTTAAAAAAATGAGCCGGGAGTTTTAGTTGTCAAACTTCTTTTTAAGATTAAGAAATGGCATTTCTATATACTTATAGGAAATAGAGGCAACCACTATTGTGATAACAGTATACAATCCGAAGAGCAAGAAAGGGGATATGCTGGCTAACCCAAGCTTCAGCAGTACCATTTTTCCAAGTACAGGGATGGGCTTATGATACAGGTATATACCATAACTGATCCTTCCGATATACTGCATCTGCTTGTTAGAAAAGAATGAATTAAATATGGAACCTTCCCAACCTTCAACTGTACTCAGTATCAGGAAAAATGCTGTAAAGCACAACAATACTTCTCTGACACTGGAGATAACGCCAGTGAGTACGTTGCTTTGATAAAATACTACAAGGTAAATTACAAATGCCGGTAGCAGGAAATAGATAATCTTTCTCGAATTCCGGGCTAAGACTTCAAAATAATGATGTTCTTTGTGGAAAGTCATAATATAACCCAGCAGGGCTCCCGTGCCTAATGTATGAAAGTTGGCCGGTAAGAGCATTCTGAAGAATTCCTGATCATTATATCCGTGTAAAAACAGACCGATCAGGATGATTGTAAATAATATGTATTTTAACTGTTTTGGATTAGTAAAGATGACAATCCAGGGCCATATGAGGTAAAACTGCTCTTCTACTGATAAAGACCAGAGATGATTAAATAACTTCGACCGCCAGCCGTCATAATAAATAAGAATGTTGGTGGTGTAGGTGTAAAAATATTTCATGTCACCCGCGCCGCCTATATCCATTCCAATCCAGAATAGGATCAGAAAAAATGTTAAGTACAAATAGTAAATAGGAAATAGTCTGAGCGCCCTTTTAATAATAAAGTTTTTGATAATCGTCAGCGGATGGCCTGTATTTACAGAATATTCCTTTGTTTTTAGCAAAATGGAGGTGATGAGGAACCCTGACAGGCAGAAAAATAAGTCGACCCCCAATGTCATATATGGTATTTCGTACCCCCAGAGATCCAATACAAAATGAAGCAACAATGTCATTATAATTGCTATGGTCCTCAGGGAATCTAATTGGTCCCAGTATTTTATTTGCCTGCTCATATAGTCGAAAAAACGGCAATATAGAGTTATTTTCAATATTTTTATACCTGCAAATTAGCGCTAAGAGCACTAATCTCTGTCGGGCAACGATATTGATAAATATCAATGACTCCCACACCCCGGGTAGATAGTTTTGTCACATTCCATACAGGACATTGACAAATAAAACTATCTCAACATGACAGCAGGTAATCGAAAATTAATACGGAATACACAATCGGCCGGCCGGCAGGTCTGCATTGCTGTGGCTATAGCCTTGCTAATCGCACTATTGCCAACACATGCCTTCTCCCAGGGATATTTCGAAGGTTTGAATATCAGCTATGAGCACATGCCCATGAAGATTGAAACACCACATGGCGATCAGAAATTTACCGGTAGCAATTTAAAAGTAGCAACGACCATCCCTGTTTTTCTTACCCCGAACAGGTCTAAATACCTGCTGGTGGGTGGCAACCTGGAAGCTTTCAACTTTTCGGGCACTCACCCGGATTTTGAGGTCAAAAGGGTGTATAGTATTTCCCCCACCCTGGGCTACAGCACAATGGTCAACAAGAGCTTCAACCTTACATTCCTCTTTACACCTACAATGAACAGCGACTATAAGGACGTAAAGACCGCAGATATCAACTTTGGCGCAGTGGTAAGGGGAAGCTGGAAGGTAAGCGATAATCTGACCTGGAGAGGCATCCTGGGCTACCGCAGGCAATTCTATGGGCCACAATATGTCGTATTACTGGGTATGGACTGGAAAGTCAATGATAAGTGGCGCATATTTGGCGATCTGCCCCATAGCACAACGGTGAGTTATACGGTCAATGAAAAGGTAAATACCGGTTTTAATCTGTTCGTACAACAATCAACATACCGCTTAAAAAACCAGCAGCGCTATTTCGAATACAATACAGTGAACCCTGGTCTGTTCGCAGAATATTATGTGTCTCCCAAATGGGCGGTTCGGGCTACCGCGGCCTATACCCTGATCCGGAATATGGAAATCTATAACAAAAATGATAAGGCGGATGGCTTTATTGATTTCTATGAGATGGGTGACCGGAAAGACCCTCTTAATCCGGAAGTGGCCAGCGGTCTTTCCTTTAAAATAGGATTGAGTTATAGAATTGTTCCCGGAAAAAGATAGTATTCATTAATAAAAGCACTGGCATGACTAGAATAATCATTGGCCTGGCAATTGGCTGTATATTAACATTATTGGATATTTATCCAGTTTATTCCAGCTTATTGCCAACGTTTGAGCCCATTAAAAGGTCCCGGCACGTAGCTGAGACAGGTAGCGATATAAAAAATCCCCGGAAAATAAAATCACCTGAAGAAGCGCTTACGATCAGTAGATTTTATCAGGATGGAAAGGTACACACCCTTGCAGTATTAGACGATGATGGTGAACGCTTAACAGGGGTGGATCTCAGTAACGAATTAAAACGATATGACAATCAAATATTTGATGTCATAGGGAATCTGAAATTTGATGAGCTTGTAAAACTTGTCCGAATGTCTTCAACGCAGCTTGTTGTAAAATATGACGATCTGTTACCCTGTGTGGTCGGAGATCAACATCTGGCTATCGGGATAAATTACGCGGAACATGGAAAAGAAACCGGGCAGGTAAGGCCATTTATGTTTCCGAAATATGTGAATACTGATCCGGCAATTCACCAACTGAATTATACCAGGGGCTGGCTGTTGGATCACGAGGTGGAGTTAGGGATCGTATTCCCGTCAGCTGTTTGCACTGTTGCAGACCTGGATCATATAATGATAGGGTTTTTAGTGGTAAATGACTTCACCGACAGAGCCACACTCATGCGGAAAATGGATAGCAAAAATGTAACGGGTGGCAAAGGTTTTCCAGACGCTAAAAGTAAAAAAGGCTTTCTGCCAACGGGGCCTTACATGGTCATTCCCCGGGATTGGCGTGCATTTGTAATGAAATTGAAGCTGCAACTTTCAGTAAATGGAAAAGTACGGCAGGAGGGGACAGCAAAAGATATGGTGTGGAACATCGATAAAATCATCGAACATTCATTGGCAGTAAAAGGTGAAAAGAAAAGTTTTTACCAGGACAAAATGGTAGGATTATTTGAGGGTGCTTGTATTCCTGCGAATAGTATCATCATCACAGGTACGCCTTCCGGTGTGGTGTTCAATGCTCCAACTAAAGGCTTTATTTTGGGCACCGTCACCAGATATATTTTCACCGGTGGATTTTTTACAGCGAAAATGCATCCATACATCTTGCGACAGTACCTGAAAAAAGAAATGACAAATCCTCGTTATCTTAAACCAGGTGACCAGGTCGAAAGCACCATTAGTTTTTTAGGATCAATAAAGACGAATGTGAAAGAGTGATCGGCAATAACCTGGCAATACAAATGTTTACTGATGAGGTATCAGAAAATAATGCTTATTAATGGTTTGGATGGTTTGTCATAGCCATCCAAACCATCTGTATTTCCAGCTTGTTGTCTTTTTTAAGGTATATTACAAAAAGCTTTTAGACACTCCGGATTCTAAATTCATGCTGTTTAACTGAATAGTTTAAGAAAACACGACAGTCACATGATAGATGCTCAATCACTCATACAAATCGAGGCATTCATAAGAAAAATAGTGCAACCCGGTGTGGAAGAATGGGATGCCTTTACGCAGATTGTTCAATTCAAAACGTTAAAAAAGAAGGAGCTATTACTGAGAGAGGGCCAGATTTGCAATTTCATTGCATTTGTCAATAAGGGTGTTTTGCGGGAATATTCTTATCAGCATGAGAAAGAGGTAACTGCCGACTTTGTTTGTGAAAACCAGTTCACCAGCGATTATCAGAGCTTCATATTACAGGTTCCCTCAAAACAAAATCTGGAAGCCCTGACAGATGTTGAACTCCTCATCCTTAGAAAGGAAGACATAAATGACGTATACGACAAATACAAGATCTGGGAGCGTTTCGGACGGCTGATTATTGAACGGGTATTTTGTACTGCTGAAGAGAAACGAAAGAAAATCATCGCACATTCTCATGAAGAACAATATCGGGACTTTATGAACGCCTATCCACAAATCATTCAACAAGTACCACAATATTATATCGCGTCATATTTAGGCCTAACGCCGGAACATCTTAGCCGGTTAAGGAAAAAGAAAGGTTGAGAAGAGGTAAGGATAGCAATAAAAAAGGGTGCTTTACGCACCCTAACGACTTCATCAAACGGTTACAGATATATTCGCTAATTGCCCCGAGCTCTCTTTGATCACATCCGCCATATCATCAAAATGCTGCTGAATGGTTTTCTTGACATCCCTTAAATGCTCACTATCTACCCTTGGTGGATTATTAATCAGGTTGCTGAATTCCTGAAAACACCTGTTTCCCGTTTCTGCATCACTTTCTCCCGCTTCAGGATAAGCCGAAACGATTTGTCTTTCCAACCCAAACGGCTTGAGCAGATAAGTGATCCTCGAACTAATAAGCGGCTCAGTGTTAATACAGACAAATGGTACATTTTGGATGATCGCTGAGATCGTTCCATGGTAGGTATCACTTACAGATATATCAAAACCGGCGATCATTTCAAATGTATCGACAGGGTCTTTATATTCTACAACGTAAGAGAATTTATCGCCGAAAACACTTCTCATTTTCATTACTGTAACGTGATTATCGTATTGTCGGCTGTAGGCATAAAAGCAAATGTCGAACTGAGACAGATCAGTGTTTTTTAATATGGCAATAAGCGGATCACACAGTTTGAGAGAAACGGAGATGCCTATCAGTGGCTTCTTATTTGCTTTTTTCTCTACTTTTTTTAACTCAAGGTCCAGTACAGGATCAGGAATTGCTTTCACCTTATCAATCCCTATTTTATGCAATTCGCTTTTGAAGAATTCGGTCCTTACCGCAATGTACTTAGAGCGTTTTTCTATATTATGGAATAGGTGTTCTTTTGTCTCTACAGGTTCGAATCGATGCACACAATTGAATAACACTACCGGTTTTTTAGTAGCTAAAAAAACAGGGGAATCCAGGAAGAAGATTTTCCCGTCTTTTTCATAATCTTCACTCCAGATTACATCCCCGCCGATCACCAGGGCATCATATTGCGAAAGAACTGATTCCAGAAGGGCTACTCCCTCTCCTGAAGGAAAGAAATGAATATCCAGGCCATCTTTATGTTCCTTCACAATTTCCTTGCTTTTGGTTTTAACATCAATGGCAAAAATGTCTATTTCGCAGTTCTCAATACGTTTTTTTAGTTCGTAATGGGTTTTCAGACAGATCATGATACAACCGGGATTATAATCACCACGGTAATATCCACCGTACATGCCAATCATGGCGATTTTTGTTTTAATGCTATTCATAGAGATTTAACTAACAAGGTTTTTTGAGTCAGGTACTTTATAAAGTGTAAAAATTTCTACTGTGTTTTAGCTATTGATTAGTAAGTGCTCGGCGAGCCCAGGAACAAACTTTTATTTAGAAACAGTGGGCATCGTATAATAGGACAATAATTTATCTGGTATTACTAAATATACAATAATCAGTTGTAAATATTATATTTTTAGGCAATCATATCTCATCAAATCCACTATGCCTACAAAAATTTACTGGATACAATCCTTTGAGAATAATGCCCGGATCGGTATTATGCCCCGCCCTCGTGGTGGGGACTGGTTAGAAGATGAAATCAACAATTTTAAACGACAGAACATCACATTACTTGTTGCTCTATTATATCGTTATTAATTATTCACGAAGTACTCGGACACATTTCGAACAATATCCTCAATATTCGCTTTATAAAACCCTGCTCCATTCATACACCCACATTCTACAATGTAATACGTATCACCGCAAAGACATACATCCATTACAAAGACGTCATGGGGAGTATACTCTTCACAACGAGCCATGGCAAAATCAACTATGGCATCGGGACAACCTGCTTCTTTCTTCAGTTTAAAATATTGCCGGTATTTTGATGCCGCTACCACGGTTTTGTTAACGATCCACAGCCGCCATTCATATTGAATATTGTAAGGCTCAGAGACGACAATTTTGCTTTCAGGTGACAATGAGCTATTCTCTATTGCCAAAAGCAGGGAAAACCAATCACGGATCTGGTCATATTGTTTCAGCTCTCCGGCAAATGATTTATTATCATCATTCGGACGGATAAACAATAATTTATCTCCGGGGTACGCATTGTTGTCAATGAGTGCCTTAAACGTAGTGATCTTTGCCTCATAATTGAGCATGTGCTGTCCCCAATGTTTGATGTAATTCTCTATAGAGAACTGCTGCTCATCAAAGAAAACCCCTGCTCTTAATATGGGGTCGTTCGCTGCTATTGCATTAAATGTAGTAGAGCCGTAAATAATAGAACGACGCGTTTTATCAAACGGAGGTAACGCCGATGTAAAGGGTATGATGTCTATGGCATTAAATGGAATGCCCAATCTGGTACATGCACTTTGCATCCCTTCAAAATCAGACAAGCTTGTAAGGTTGCGTTGCACAACCCATTGTATAGTGTTGAACTGTTCCATAAGTATAATATCTGCTAAGGTAAGACACTGATCCAGGTAAATTTATTCCCTTTTTTCACAACCTTTCCAAATCCGGGCCAGGGCATGTGGTATCCGAACACCAATGTCCCCGAATCGGCGAAGTGATGAAGCGCCTCAATACGTGTCTGCACTGCCAGATCAAAATCAATGTCAAAAACGGTCCCCCAAGCTGGTTGATTGAACAGTACTAGTTCTTCATGACAGATATCGGCCATGTGTACAAACTGGCTATCCCTGGTATGAATGTTAAATATACAATGGCCGGGGGTATGTCCTGCCGCAATTACCGGCTCTAAGAAACCCAATAGTTGAGTATTGCCGCTAAAGAATTGTAATCTGTCTTTCAGCAATACCAGCATTTGTTTAATATCTTCCTGTACGGTCGTCAATGCTTCCGGAGAGTTTTTACTCCGTGAAAAATCAGGCTGGCCGGATAACCAGAAATCATATTCTGCCTGTGCGATATGAACAGTAGCATTCGTAAAAGTAGGCTGTTTATCAATGCTGAACAGGCCGCCAATATGATCCGGATGAGCATGGGTAAGCACTACATCAGTGACCATGTCAGGCGAAATGCCTGCTACCTGCAGATTACATATCAAATTGCCTCCCAGCGGAGCCGTACCCGCCCCATTACCGGCATCGATAAGTATAATACGGTTATTGTGGATAAATACCAGGATATTGTGGGTCAATAGTATATTTTCAGCGTGGTTTCCTCGGACCTGACTCAATGCTTCTCTGGAAATGCCCGGAGCAAAACAGTTATTGTCATAGGGTACTTCCCCATCAGAAATTACCATTATATCCATATCAGCCAGTTGAAAGATCATGTTTTTGATAGCTTGCATCATCGCATTTTGTAATTTTGCGGCAAGTAACTTCTTTCCCCTTAAATAATAGTTCAGACTATGTTTATTGGCCTAGGCTAAAATTTTAGACTAATGATAAAGACTGGTGTTAGAAAGACAAAAGATTTTAATCCGACTAATTGTGCTGTAACATATTGTTTGAATATCATCGGCGGTAAATGGAAACCTGTTATTATCCATCTCATCCGCAATAATAATAACCGGTATAGCCAGATGCAAAAAGGGATTCCCGAGGCAAGTAAACAGACGCTGACCAATCAGCTACGTGAACTGGAACTTGATGGCGTGATCGAAAGAATTGTTTACGCAGAAGTACCGCCACGGGTAGAATACAGGATTACAACGTTTGGTAATACCCTTTTGCCTATAATTGATGCGATGAAAGCATGGGGACGGGAGCAAATGGATAATAAATAACTCAGGAGCTAATGCTGTTAATTTAATTTTCTGTTCCTCAATTGCTTCTTCTCAATGTTATTAGTTTCTCTACCAATATCGTACATCCAATCCCTATCGTATAACATATGATATCCGCCCAGGTAAAATAATTCCCGATAATAATATTCGCGGCCCTGGAATGTTCCAGGCCCAATAGTTTAACCACTTTGAAATACTGTAACATCTCCACCAGGTAAGAAAATACCAGTACTCCCAATGCAACGGGTATTACGGGCGCCTGGATAAAACTCCGAACAAAACAATAGATCAGTACAACGACCAGTACATCTCCAAAATAGGGACGAATGAGATTATCATGTACATATAAGGCGATCAGCACCTCTACAACAAAAATAAGAATAGCCAATAACAGGTATGGCAGACTAAAACGGAATTTCATAGGAACTAAGATAATACTTCAGATGTATAGCGATATTAATAATTAATCTTTTTATGTACTTCTCCTTTCTCATTATAAAACAGGATCTCAGGTTCGTTTTGCTCATTGACGATCATTTCCAGTCTTACCCGTCCTTTCGTATCACGCACAAAAACACCTGTTCGCTGACCTTGCTGACCTGCAAACATCCGCGTGTAACCGAAATACCCATCCGCTTTTAGTTTGTTGATCACTTGTTGCTGTTCCTGCTCGCTTTTTACCTTACTGCGGATAGAATCAAGTGTAGCCATCGTCTGATCAACCGGAAATGATGGTCGCTCAAAGACCGTCAGCCCTTTCGTATCATCACCATTTTCCCGCTGAATGTAGGACAACTGCACCACCTGGTCCTGCTTATATTTATCAAACGTAATACTAAGCTCATTCTGGCCTTTCCCATTTTTCCCTTTCCCATTATATACCAGACCGCCACATTCTTCCCCTTCAGTATTATAGAACATTAGTCCTGCTTCATCACCGCCCTGACGGCTCATCTTTTTGCCATTTACAACAGCCGGAGGAAGGTTTTCTTTATTGAACAAAGAAAGTTTAACAGTGCCGTCCGGCTCTACAATTTCGATCTTTTCGGCACGTAAACTTTTGATAATATCGTCCTGCGCTGATTTCCTGAAGCCATAACCAACAAAGGCCAATATGAAGACGGAAGTAATTATGGCGTATACTTTGAAAAAGGCCATCTGACGGCGTAATTGGGTTACTTCATTGCGTAGGTCCTGCATGGTTTGCATGAGTTTGGTGAGTAATATTAAATATTATCAGGGAAGATAACGAAAGGACAGAAGTTCTGCAACGGTATAAAGAAAGAACGGCCAGGTATATACCTGACCGTTCTTTCTTTATCTGTAATGGTAAATAAACTATTTGTTCAGATTAGGGTTGTTTTGCTCTTCACCCTGTGGTATCACAAAGATGTAATAAGGGCTGTTTGCCGCAAAGGCCGTCCCATCTGAGAATGTCAGTGCTGTATGATACCTGGCCGGCACTTCTTTGGTATTACCATCGGGTTTTACCACCGTCACCTTGATATCATTGCCATTGGCGTCTACATAAGGCTTACGTACTACAGCCTGCTGGGTACGGATGATATCAGATAAACCAAAGCCTTCGCCCCATAGTTCCTTTCTCCTTTCTATCAGGATTTCTTTGATCAGATTCTCTGCTGTAGCGCCGTTGGCGTCAAACAGTTTGGCTCCCCTTGCAGTACGAAGCTGATTTAATGCAGCAATACCTTCGGGGATACTACCTGCACGGGCATAACCTTCTGCTTTTATCAGCAGCGCTTCCGCACTTCTCATTAATACCAGGTCTGCTGTCTGATCTGCCTTGAATTTAAACTTTTTGTATTGCAGATAACCTTCTCTGGCGGCAGCAGAACCGTCCCAGGAAAACAGTGTTTTACGGATATCGCCTGTTTCGAATAACTCACCGAAGAAAGGATCAGCCATGTAACTATAATAATAAGAAGATGAGGATGATACGTCCAGGAAGTGGAAGCTGTAACTACCATCGCTCTGACTAGGTATTTCAGAGTGTCCCCAGATCCACTCAGAGTTGCCGGCGTCATTAAAACCCTTGCTGTATTCGGATGGCGCCATTAAAGGGTAGTTCTGCAATGCCTCATTCGCCGCCGCTGCTGCAAATGCCCATCTGCCGGTATTCAGGTAAGCACGTGCCAGTAAACCATTTACAACATCGACATTGATCTTGTATTTCGCCGGACGGTCATAACCAGCCAGCAATTCTCTGGCCTGCTGCAGATCAGCGAAGATGACTTCATAAATCTCTTTGAGAGATGCTTTCGGGTTACCCTGTGTGCTCGCTGTAGTGGGCGTTGTATAAACAGGCGCTGTTTTCGCTGTCGAGTCTTTCAGATAAGAATACTGGTAGAAAGAGGCAATTGTCAGATAAGTATGTGCTCTCAATGCCAGTGCCTGTCCTTTGAGTACTTTTTTGGTAGCAGGGTCTCCTTCCACTCTGTCTACATTAGCGATGATAATATTGCTATTGTTGATGATCTTGTATAGTTGGCCCCAGATAGCGGTCACACGTGACTGTGTTTTATCGTTCATCTGGGTAAAACGATATGCCGTAGGGAAACCATACTTAGTGGTGATCAGCGCTACGTCATTGGCCATAGCATCGCTGGTCAGCGCAATGGTCTTAAAGCCGGGGTTACTGTAGGTGCCTCCGTAGAAATCATCCATCATAGCTGCCCATGTACCTTCAGAGATGGTGGTAAGGTTAGCTACATTTTTCAGTACAATATCTTCCGATACCGCATTTGATGGAGCGGTATCCAGTTGTTTGTTACAGGCTGCCAATCCTAAAAGCAGCACTGCCGTATATGTGTAAATTCTGATTGATCGCATGTTCATTCAATGTTTAAACGTTACATATTATAGTCCCACCTGTATGCCTACTGAGAATGTTTTCATCGCCGGATACTGATAGTAAGTGGTACCATCTATAGACTGCTCCGGGTCCATGCCCTTGTGGCCGTAAAAGGTCAGGAGGTTTTCGCCCAGACCATATACTTTGGCGCTCTTAATGCCAATTCTGGATAATAGTCTGTTAGGCAGAGAATATCCCAGGGATACTGTTTTAAGACGGGCATAGGTAGCGCTGTAGAGGAAGCGGGTAGATGTAGAGGTCCAGTTGAGGTTATCCGTGGTGAAGCGGGGAACATCTGTGTTGGTGTTTTCCGGTGTCCAGCGTTCCAGCAATTCTGTTGACCAGTTGCGGCCAGGGCTGGTAGCACCGCTCAGCAGAGATACGTAATCCAGGTCAAGTACTTTACCGCCTATGCTATAGGAGAGTAAGAAAGAGAGATCAAAGTTTTTGTAATTGAAACTGTTCGTAATACCGCCTGTAACATCCGGGAGTGCTGAACCTGCATAGTATTGTGTTGCAGAAGCATAATTAGTGGTAGTGACTTTCTTGCCTTCAGCATCCGTCTGATACCAGAGCGGATTACCCGTTTTCGCATCTACACCAGCCCATTCACGCAGATAGAACTCATAGATAGAACTTCCTACGGTCAGCTTTTTGGTGCCACTGATAATTTCCTTTTGCGGCAATTCGGTGATCTTGTTCTTGTTGTGCGCTACATTCAGTCCGATATTCCATTTGAAATCACGGGTTTGAACAGGTACAACATTCAGTTCCAGTTCCAGACCGGTATTGCGTAATGCACCGATGTTAGCGCTGATGGAGCTGAACCCGGTAGAGGCGGCCATTGGTTTTGCATACAACAGGTCTTTACTGGTCCTGTTATAGTAGTTGATGTTACCGTAGAGGCGGTTGTCAAATAATGCGTAATCCAGACCAATGTTCAGATTCAGATTACTTTCCCATTTCAGACCCGGAGTAGCCAGTCTGGATGTGATAACACCACCATTACCCAGGTTATTCTTGATATCGAATAATGCGAGATATGCATAGTAGGTGCTTAGGTTGTCGTTACCGGAAGCGCCATAGCTACCTTTCAGTGTCAGGGTATTTAACCAGCTGACAGAACGAAGGAACTGCTCTTCAGATAAACGCCAGGAAGCACCTGTTGACCAGAATGTTCCCCAACGGGAATCAGGAGAGAAACGGGAAGAACCGTCCCTTCTTACAGAAGCAGTTAAATAGTATTTGTTCAGATAGTTATACTGTCCCTGACCAAAGAAACTCAGTTTTGCATAGTTGTCAGAAACGCCGGTAAAATCATTTAACTGAGAAGCAGCAGCCGGTTCGTACAGATCAGGCAGTGCAAACTTCTGGCGACTACCGCTCTGTGAACTGGAATTGAAATAGTAGTATTCGTGACCAGCCAGGAGATTGAGGTGATGCCCTCCCAGCAGATCTGCATCATAAGTCAGGATATTGTTCCACGTATAACTTAACCTTCTGCCATTGCTTTTACTGATAGCACCACCTATTTCTGCGTCGCCGCCTACCAGTGGGTTCGTGTAAAACAGGGAGTTGGTATTTACATAATCAACGTTGTAACTGGTCTTGATATGTAATGCCTTGGTAAGAGATGCTTCCACAAATGTTCTGGCCGAGAGGTTCTCATTGGTATTCCTGTTTTTATCCAGTGGGAGAGACCCGATCAGATTCTCGCGTGCCAATGCTGCAGATGGACGGTATGCACCATAATCAAACAACTTCTGACCACTGGCATCCAACAGATAAGTCCCATCAGGATTTCGCTGGTAAATAGGATAGAAGCCTGGAACGGTCCTGCCGAATAATACGACGTTATCTGTACGTGAGTCAGAGGAGGCCGGATAATCCTGTGCAGCGCTGGAACCACTCAGATTCAGCCCTGTCTTTAACCATGATTTTGCCTGTAAGGTGATATTGCTTTTGAAGTTATAACGTTTGAAACCGGAACCCATGTAAGCACCTTCGTTATTAACATATCCGCCGCTTACATAATAGGTCGATTTATCACTGCCACCACTGAAGCTAAGCTGAGCCTGTGTATATTTTCCGGATTGTTGAATACCTTTTTCCCAGTCATCGTTCCACAAAGGATGTGCACCCGCTACGATCTTTCCATCTGTACCCACCGGTTGAGGGAAAGTAGGACCGTAAGGATTGATACCCAGATCAGAAACTACACGGGCACTGGCAGTCGCTGCTGCCTGAGCAGCTGATTGTCCGTTGGTGAGCTGTTTATTACGCAATGCTTCCCAGTACAGTTCAAAATACTGATCAGTGTTAAGTTTATCGTAGTCTTTTACTGCGCGGCTGCTCCATCCCTGATTAAAGTTGATATTCACAGCAGACTCACCTTTTTTACCTTGTTTGGTGGTGATGATGATCACGCCGTTGGCAGCACGTGAACCGTAAAGGTTGGCAGCCGTTGCGTCTTTCAATACACTGATAGATTCTATGTCAGCTCCATTTATTGCATTGATATCTCCGTCATAAGGGGCGCCATCTACTACGAAGAGCGGCGCGCTGGAGGCATTGATAGAACCAACGCCACGGATGCGGATAGTAGAACTGTTGCCCGGTTGCCCATTGGAAGAGGTGGTCTGCAAACCGGTTACCAGGCCCTGTAATGCATTGGTCACGTTGGGAGTAAGACGGTTATTGATTTTGTCTGAGCTTACAGTTGACACCGCCCCTGGATATCCGGAACGCTTTACATTGGTATAGGCCACCGCTACCACTTCACTAAGTGTCGTATTCGCTGGTTTAAGTAGGATTACAACATTTTGGTCCCCTTCGCGTACCTCTGTCTCTGTTGTTTCTCTGCCAATAGAGGATACTGAAATAACGGTTTTACTGGAAGGGACTGTCAGCTGGAAATGCCCTCCCTGATCTGTAGTGGTACCCAATGTGGTACGAATGATTTTTACTGTCACTCCCGGCAATGGCTGCTTATTTTCAGCAGCGAGCACCTGCCCCCGTATTTGTGTTTGCTGCGCAAAGAGCGCTGTGCTGAAAAGCAGTGCAAGCACGAGTGTTACATTTCTTTTGAACATGCGTGTTTTAATTAAGAAAATGGAAGAATACATTGCCCTGTGGGCAATAAGATATCCGTCAGCTGCGGGTGGGACAGCTGGCAATGGTTTAACTCATTATTTATATAAATCAGGAAATACTACAATAACAGCTTATGCTTACAGATAAGGGTTTTGAATAAAATAAAGCTGATAAGAGTACAGTTGGTCTTCTCATAATGTCTTGATTCTTGTCGTTATTATACCAGTCTGATTCGGGAAGCAAAAATAGAATAAAAAATTAGTCCACCAAATGAGTAGAGTATTCTTTTTGATGATTTTTTGAGATCTTATCATGATAGGGGCTTTTTATAAAATAAGCGGTCCCGTTATAAATAGTCGTATTTTAAGTAAATGGAAGCGAAACTGGAAGAACTGATAAAACGTTGGGAGCAGACCTTTGACCGCAAGGAAGAGTTGCTGGCACACAAACAGAATGTGCAGGAAACACTGTATGCAGAAGGGGCCAGGTATGACCTTAGTAAGTTTGACTGGCATTCTTTTCCTGCCGATGGACCGTTGCAGCAGGATAAGACTGGATTGGATGCCGCTGGGGTGCATGAATATGGCTTCAACGAAAAAGGTCTTCCCTGTTATACGACATTTAAACATGAACATAACAAGATCTTGTGGGAGGGCGTTTATGTCTACGGAGAGATGTGCGTGGAGTATATAGAGTACTGTATGAACACAGGAGTTCCTTCCATCATTTCGCGTATGGAATTCAAAGACGGTAAAAAAGTAGCTTATCAAAGTTTACGGGCCAATGGTGGCGGGAGTGGATATGGATGGTTATCTAAAGATGATATCATAAAAACAATGAGAAATGATGGTCACTCTTTTATTATTAACATAACAGACTTTGACTATGATACCACCGGAAAAATACAAAGAGCCTCCAGTATACGCGTTTTTCCCGGTAGTGGTCAATATACATCCTACGATGAATACAATTATGATGACATGCAGGTACTGGATACGATCAGGCAATTTGATGAAAATGGTAATAATGGGCTGATCTACTGCAGGCGCCCTGAAGATATGACTCCGGAACGACTGATAGAAGAATTGGCGGAAGCACTGGCAAAACAGGTTGTATCAACATTGGAACGTAATCAGATAGAACAACCCATTGCGTTGTTGGAATTAGCGTATCGGCTTGGCGTCAATTACGTGCCTTACCTGGAATGCCAGTCTGTAAAGCAGATAACAGAGAAGTTGGCTAAAAATGAAATAGTATTTTTTGATACGCACTATAACGAATCAATGAATGTTAGTATCAGACCTTTTGACCGACTTTGGGCACAAATGGAACAGCTGATGGAGGATTATGATTATTTGGATATCGGTACAACAATGATCAGAAAAACTGCCTTTCTGCTTACAGAAAATAGGCTCTTTGGCAAATTCGAAGTCTCTGATATATTTGCCGCTTATGCTGTCGACTGGTCAATAGAGGGACATGGTGATGAGGAGTTTGAAGAGATCCTTACGGAATGTGGGGTAGACGCAGAACGCCTGACTGCCTGGAAGCAAATAGGTATATTGCCATTGAGTAAATAGACAGTCTGAAAAATCATTATCTTCCTTTCCATGAAATCTACCCAAATATTCAAAACTATATTACTGGTATTACCATTTCTGATACTGTTATATGTATTCTTTCTCAGAGATAGAATAGATAGCGGAGATGGTATCGGCGGTGGTTCATACGACCTGACAAAACTATATGCCGCGATTGGTATCGGTTTGTATGCACTCATTCTGAATCTTATATTACTGGTCCAGGATGCGCATGGTAATAGGACTTTCCTGCTGGCAGGGATCGTCCTCCTGATTGTAACAATAATAATGGCCGTTCGCAGCTTTTAAACCAGCTGATATATTCCCGTTTGAAATAGTCAAATAACCTATATGGCATGGACGTACATAAAGAGCTTAAAAATGCATTAAAGATCGCCTCTGCTAATCTGCTCGCCTGGTTACAGTACAAACATGGCCTTACTTTACAGGAAGCGACACAGGTGATGAGTACTACTATTTAATATACAATAGCGGAGATCGCAGACCCGGAACAACTGGTGGTAGCGAAAATAGAAAAGAGAAAATTGAAAGAGCTGCCATTAAGGAATTGAAAAGGCGGTATAGACTAAATGATTGGCAGCGATCAGAAAATATGTGGAAGGACAAATGAAATATTGTTAATAAAAAAATACCAGGTACTAATCAGAAGTTTGAATTTGTACTTAACTTGCTTGAAATTAGATGTTTGTTCCAATCTTTATCTTGTAGTTTATAATTCCTATACTAATAATTGAAATAATGAATGCAATGAAGAGGTCAATCGGCGTATTGACAATATTGTTCGTAAGTGCTTTCTCAGCACAAGCTCAGGCCCAGTACATTGAAAATGGTATAAATACTGCTCAGGCAAATGCAAATTTTTGGATTTCCGGAGTTGGAAGAGCAAATAATGGGCTTTGGGTGACAAAACATGGTGCAGATGTAGCGATTACAGGCATCAGAATAACCAATCCATCCGGATTTAAGGGGGTTAACTTTCAGCTGACCGACAGTACGTCTGCCTACCAGGGCTTTTCGACCTTTCTGTATAATGGTACAACATGGGTAGAGAGAATGAGAATAGCAGCGCAAAACGGCTATGTAGGTATAGGGACGGTTACGCCTACGTATAAGTTGGACGTGAACGATACCAGTACCGCGAAGTATCTGTCGGAGAGTACTTCTGTTGGCATTCCTAAAGGGCCTTCGATACAAATTGCAAATACTACATCTTTGGATAATACCTATGCAGGTATCTATATGACAACCAGAAACAGTAGTGGCTTTAATAATGTAAGTTATATTGGTTCGGTATGTAATCCCGGAGTAGTTGCGCCTGAGATGGTTTTTGGTATAAGAACGACCTTTACCAGTTATAAAGAAGCGATGAGAATAACTGCTACCGGAGCTGTAGGAATCGGCACAACAACTGTGAATAGCGAGTACAAATTAGCTGTAGCAGGTACGATCGGCGCCCAAAAGGTAAAGGTTACAGCGCTCGGTTGGGCAGATTTTGTATTTGATCCGGCATACCAACTGCCTTCTTTGAATGAGATAGAACAGTATATAAAGGCGAATCGTCACCTGGAAGGAGTTCCATCTGCCACAGAAGTAGCAGCAAAAGGTGTTGATCTTGGGGAAATGAACAAAGTATTACTACAGAAAATAGAAGAGCTGACCTTACATCTTATTGAAGAACATAAGCAGAATGAAGAAATGAAGTCGGAAATGAAGAAGATGCAGGCTGAGATAAAAGCAATAAAAGAAGATAAAAAATAGGTACTAATAAAAAAGGCTTTCAGGTAATTATCCGAAAGCCTTTTTTACTAATATCGGTGTCCATCCGCCAGACAGGCTTCAGCATAATCTATAATCCCGGCTTCCTGCAACTGCACCAGGCGCTGCCTGATAGGTCTGTAATCCAGTCCCACAGGTATCCCCACTACAAAATACCGCTCGTTAAGCCCTTCACTCGGACAACCGGCTTTCTTAAAGTCAGCCCTCAATGAGCTTGCGTCCTTACCAGTATCTCGTACAATAACCTGTATCGCTGAATTACCGGAACATTCAACCAGTTCGCGATAGGTCATCATTTGTTCATCCTCATCATATTCCGCCAGAATGATATCGTCCGAAGCCAGACCCGGTACATAAAATGGAATATTGTCCAGTTTGTAATAGCCCTTTACCGGATCGATCGTCAATGCCCATAAGGTTTCTACCGTTGACTCTTCCAGGAGGTTGCTGTAAAAGCGGAATAAGATCTTTTTATATTCATATTTCGGAGCATCCATCTGACAATAATTGAATGTGCCGTGAAAATAAGTAATTGTATGCATATGGATTTACAACTGCACAATCCCATGTTTCACGGCATACATGGCCATAGTCACTCTTGTTTTTACGTTCAGCTTCTGAAATAAGGCTTCCCGGTAGCCGTCTATCGTTTTCGGACTCAGATTCATCTTGTCCGCTATCTGTTGATAAGTCATCTCCGTGGTGGCAAGTTTCAGGAATTCCCGTTCATTTTCTGATAAATAGAGGGAAGCTGGGTTCGGCTTGATATTTCCCATAAGATTCTGATTCAGTACTTCGGTCGCAATTTCTGAATAATAAAACCCGTTGCTGGCAATGGCTTCCAGTGCCCGGTTCATGTCTTCTACTTCAATATCCTTTGACAGATATCCCTTGACACCCAGGCGTAGCATACGCAGGATGGCATTTTCCGATTCAACCATAGACACAACCAGTACTTTTACGGTAGGGTGTGTGCGTTGCAGCCAGTCCACTGCTTCATAGCCATCCATGTCCGGCATGTCTATGTCCATCAGTATAATATCCGGAAATGGAGGTTGCATCATCTTTTCTTTCAGGTCGTTCCCATTTTCGGCTTCAAACAGGATGTGATACTTCTGTTGAGCATCGCCCATATTAATGAGCTTGATGAGTCCTTTACGGAACAGATTATGGTCATCTACGAGGGCGATGTTGATTTTTTTGCTGGCATTTTTCATACAGCATAAGTTTTTAGTATTTGTGGATGGGGAATATTAATGGTGACGATAGTACCGTCTCCGCTATGGCTTGTGATATTCAGATCGGCGTTGATCAGTGATGCTCTTTTACGCATATTCAGTAAGCCGGTACTTTGTTTTTCTCCGCTTTGCTGAAGCGCCTGATCAATATCAAATCCGTCGCCGTTGTCGGCAATGGTCAGGATGAAATTATCATCTAAAAAGGTGAGCTTCGAAATAACTTTAGATGCTCTCGCGTATTTCACCACGTTATTAAGTACCTCCTGACAGAGGCGGAATAGAATGATCTCATGCTCTGGCTGCATCCGGTATTCTTCCCCGGTTTTTGTAATACTGACTTCATATCGGCCGGTCTTCGCAAGTCTGTTCAGTTCATTCTGCAGTGCCTGTACAAATCCAATATGAATGATATGGTCAGTATTAAGATTAGCGCTGAGTGCTTTTAATTCACTCATCAGCTGCTTGGCCAGCGATTTTGTTTCAAGGATGTTTTCCCTTTGTCCCTCAGGACTTTTAGGTAATATTTCAGAAAGATTGATGTTAATCAGGGATACCAGATGACTAAAGTTGGCGTGTAACTCTTTAGAGATATGGTTGAGCGTTTGCTCCTGTATCGCAAGCTTCGACTGAAGTAATACATGGTTAAATGCCTCCCGCATTTCAATCAGTTCCTGTTGATGTCGGAATTTTTTCTTCTGATAGAGAAACAGGAAATAAATAACGGCCGCACTGAGACTCATAACAAGCAAGGTTGATATGATGATGGTCAGAGAGGTTGCGAATGTTGAGGTTTGCATAAAAAGCTGATTAAATAACAGATGCAAATGATGAAATTGAAAATGTCATTGATAAATAGGAGCGACAGTGCCAGGGGAGAGTGCTGCATATTCAGAAAGCCAAACATGATCAGGAACGGAAGCGATGCAGATTGGTATAGGAATGTTCCCAGGGTCATCCATATCATGGGCTCTTTGTGTAAAACAATGATACCGGGGGCCTGCAGCAGCTGTCTGAAATAACAGAGGCATAGTGCTATCACTGTTACGTGACATGCGATCACGCTATAAGTATTGTACTGAAAGGGACTCTGGATAATGAAATAGTCAGCCAGTCCAAACACCAATATTCCTGCAGTCACCGCATAAACTATTTTCTTTGTTCGGGGATTATCTAAGATCTGATAAAAAATAGATGCCAGTAAGACTAAACGGACCAGAAAATAGAAGTTATAGATCCATAAGTTATTCCTGGAGTAGTTCCATCCAAACATATTATGCAGCTTATGTATCCATAGGTTCGCCAGTGCCTCTGCCAATAGTGTTGTCCAGATCAGTACAGCAAACAGCCTATATTGCTTAGGCCATCCAGGCCTGAAAGTCTTCAGGCTTAGAATGGCACTAAGCAACAGAGGTAACAAATACATGTATTCGTAGCTGAAGAATCGCTGCATTTACTCAAATTACGTAATGTTATTGAGAAAACTCTTCGTCACAGCGCGGCGGACAAGGGATGCCCATGTTGAAGTCCCTGATGTCTTCTCCTGGGTCTTCGCCGGGGAATAAGATCACGTCTTTTTCCACAGAAGACCGTTCTGAATAATTAGGTTCTTTCTCGAGTATGACATTCGCATGTGTAATGGTATTGCCTACCTGTTTCTCCCTGGTTGTAACAAACAACAGACAGGTCTGACCGGCAAATTGATGTCCCTCCTCATAAGTACCAAAATATACCCTGATACCGTCTCCACCGGCAAACTCAATTTCTTCTACGAGTTTGGTGAAATGTTCTTTCGAATACCATACAGATTTGGTATCGGGCTTGCCTGCTGCCTGACTTAATGCGGCATGTTTCTGTTTCTGGAATCTGGCGATCCTGTCGGCAGTAGTTTTCTGTCCTACATAGAAGAATGGTAGAGGTTTTACGGTAAGGTGTTGTTGCATAAACGAAATTTTTAGGTGTAGTGAAAAATGGGGGTGTAAACTGTTTACGCTGCGAAACTATAACCGGAACGATCAAAAAAAATCAGCCCAAAGCAAATACCGGAAAAATCCTATCTCCCCAGGGGAATTATCCGGGACTGTCTGTAAAAAGGGGATTTTTCCCCCCGTATACCGGTTTTTTCCGCCGCAATGTAATTTCATCTTTGCTCCGTCGACCAAGGACATTCCCTGACTAATCCCAATGAAAATATACACGCATGAGAAAAGCATTAGTAGTCGGAATTGATGACTATCCCGGCGCCCGCCTCAAGGGCTGTATCAATGACGCAAATACGGTGGCTGCACTATTGGACAAAAATGCAGATGGCTCTCCGAATTTTGCAGTAAAGCTCTTTACTACAGTGAAGACAAAGGCAGAACTGAAGTCTATTATCCTCAAAACCTTTAATGACAGCGATGATGATGTCAGCCTGTTATATTTTTCGGGTCATGGTGTTGTGACAGAGTCAGGTGGCGGCTATATCGTTACCCCCGATTTTACCCGTGAGGACGTCGGCATTTCTATGGATGAAATATTGAAAATGGCGGGTTTGTCAAAGGCAAGGCATAAGATCGTGATGCTGGACTGCTGTCACGCCGGAGCTATGGGTGCGCCTGCAATGATGGGCAATAGCGCAGCATTCCTGGAACAGGGGCTGATCATCCTTGCCTCTAGCCGTAGTTCGGAGACTTCTGTAGAAAGTAATGGTCATGGCGTATTCACGGGCCTCCTGATCGATGCCCTGAAAGGAGGGGCCGCAGATATAGATGGAGAAGTGACCCCGGGAAATATCTATAGTTATATAGATAAGGCATTGGGGAGCTGGCATCAGCGTCCTGTGTTTAAAGCGAACATTGTCCGGTCTATCAGCCTGCGCAAAGTGAATCCCACAGTATCTAAAGCCGAATTAAGACTGTTATTGGAGTATTTCCCTGAGGTTGATAAAGAGTTTCCACTTGATCCCAGTTATGAATACACCACTACGACAGACAACCCAAACGAAAAGAATATCAATACGTTTAAGATTCTGCGTAGAATGCAGCTGATCGGGTTGGTAGAGCCTGTAGGTGAGGAGTATCTGTATTGGGCGGCCGTTCGGAATAAAAGTTGCCGTCTGACAGGATTAGGGGCCTATTACTGGAAACTGGTCAAAGACGGTAGAATATAATCCCGATCACCTCAAATCCCATACACCATGATCCGGCTATTCAAATATGATGTAGCTATTTCAGTTGCTGAAGAAGATAAACATGTTGCAGATCGAATTGCTGAAGAGTTAAAGAAACTAGGTATTCGTTATTACTACTATGCAGAGAATGAAATTGATAGTTGGGGCAAGCATATTATTGATCTTACAATCGACGCTTATGGACGACAGGCAAGATTTGTACTAATGATCACAAGTGCCACTTTTGTTAATAAGTACTGGTCTGGATTGGAAAAACTGATCGCACTTGCCAAAACCAGAATGGGCGAACCGCATATTCTTCAGTTAAGACTTGATGAGACCCCAATTGATGGTATATCGAAGCATGTTGTTTACCTGGATTGGAAAAATAATCCGGAGCATATCGCCCGCATGCTGAAGGAAAAGATTAGAGGGCAAAAAAGAATCAGGCAACGTAAAACAGGTATCACAACAGCCGGGGTTAGTTCCAGCCTTGTAGTTCTATCAGGTTTATACATTCTACTTAATCCTGACATCTCGGTGAAGCATCTGCAAAAAATGTTGATTGCCGGACCAGGTATAGAACCCTTTTATATCAGCAATACGGAAGTGACAATAGATGAGTACAAGACATATTGCAAAAGTGTAGGAAAACAATTTCCTCCTCAATCTGCCGGTCTCAAAGGCAATGCTCCCGTAGCCAACATCACCTGGCAGGATGCAGTTGATTTTTGTAAATCTCAAAATGGCAGGCTTCCAACAGTACTGGAATGGGAATATGCAGCCGATGCCGGATTAGGAACAAAATATAGTGGGAGTAATAATGCACAGAAAGTGGCAATATATAATGCGAAAAAGCCGATGCCAGTAGCTTCCCTTGATTCCAACACATTCAAGCTATATGATATGACAGGGAATATTGCGGAATGGTGTGCAGATTGGTCTGATAGTTCACATCAATTTAAAATTGTCAAAGGAGGCGCTTATAATAGCCGCATTAGTCCGGAAAATGAATTACTGATCAGTGCCCGCATCATCGAAAAACCTGATGAAAGGTGTCCTAACGTCGGCTTCAGAGTCGCCTGGAATAAACAATAAACTACATCAACATGAAGAATCCCAAATTTGAACTTTTCTCCGGTATCGGGAAGAATGATTATTTCTTCAACCTGAAAGCCGGCAATGGAGAGAAAATCCTGGGAAGTGAAAGCTATACCTCGAAACATGCCGCTGTACACAGCATCGCTTCCGTAAAGAGAAACGCTCCCTATTATAAACAGTACGAACGAAGATTTAATAGTGATAACAACAGCTACACATTCGTACTAAAAGCCGAGAACGGAGAAATTATCGGTCGAAGTGAGACCTATCCCTCTGCCTATAGCCGTGACGAGGGCATTGAAGCCGTAAGACGGAATGCCCCGGAAGCACCTACAGATGATCTGACCTGATCCTTGTGAATGTGAGCATGCAATACCGGCAAAGTCAGATCTACACAGGAGCCAGTGACACTTTGCCGGTCCTGTTTATCCCTTTATTTATCCCTTTTGAATGTTAATAACTCAAACATGCCTTTAAGTCCGCAATTAAAAACACACTTTTTGAACCTATACCACATGGCGCTTCCTGCGCTTCAGTTCCCTGTTTGGCTTCAGACAAGAAAACGTCCTGTCCATTTGTGAATATCTGCTGGGAGAGGCTATACGTAACACTCCCATACAACAAGTATTATCCAATGTTTCTAAAAATCTCTAAACCATGGGCCTTCTAAAAGTCACCAAAGATTTGTTTACTGTAAACGAAACACCCTCAACCGATACAGCTACTGCTGAACCGGCCGAAACAAGAAGAACAGAAATTACTTACCAGGATTATGGCTACCACCAGGCCTCTTTGCTGGGTGGCAGTATTGCAGGTTTACGGGTATGCCTGCAGAAAATTTATTATGATTTCAAGGAAAGGATCAAGAATGATAAGGAAAGACAGGATGAGTTAAAGAAGCCGATGAAAGTCAAACTCGAAGAACATAAAGGAGATATTGAGCGCTGGGAGAACCGGATCAGAAAGATTAAAGAGGAAGACCTTCCGGCTTTATTGCGAAAAATAGACACACTCAAGGAAGAAAAGAAACATCTCCGCGAAAACCCGCAGGAGATCGTTGGAGACCTTACTGGCAGACCTAGCTTTTATATTGGCTGTTTCATTCTTGCCACATTGACCGTTTATCTGTTCGTCTTTTATAGCTCGGCTTCTTATTCCACTTTTTTTAAGGAATTCAAGCTGGGTGATATCGGTGTTGCAAATGCGATTTTTGATGCGGAAGCACTCTCCAATTCTCTGAAACGAGGTATTACACAACTGCTGCTGATTATCACGATACCTTCTATATTTCTGGGTCTCGGATACCTCATCCACAAATTCCAGGAAGAAAAAGGTGTACAGAAATATTTGAAGATAGCTACGTTGATATTGATCACGTTTGTATTCGATGGTATCCTGGCCTACGAAATCACAGAGAAGATTTATGATATCAAAAGGAATGATGTTATTGACAGAATAGTGCCTGAGTACACTATTGCGCTCGCTTTTCACACGATCAATTTCTGGCTGATCATATTCGCCGGCTTTATAGTATATCTCATCTGGGGGTTTGTATTTGATTTCGTACTAGCTGCCCATGGAAAGATCGATAAGGTCAATGTTGCCCTGAAGGAAAAAGACAAACAGATACAGGACGTAAATATCCAGGTAAGTGATATGCATACTGGCATCGATAAACTCACCCATTACATAGACGATGCAAAAACACAGATCAAAAAATTAGAGGAGGCCATCGCAGGTGTAATTATTCCCAGTGAGTTTGAGACCTGTATGTACAGTTTTATGGCAGGATGGCTGGCCTGGATGAGTGGCGCCGGAAAATCAGGTACAGAACTGGATACAGCAGAAAATATCGTACGTGAATTTATTGGTACAGTAACTTATACAACTCCTAAAACAGATGACCTATGAAATACATCCTGTTAATGCTTACAATAACATTGTTCAGTTGCGGGTCTAATGATGCAAAAGAAGATCAACCACAAGGAGTAACTAAAACAATACCTGATGAGCACCAGAAACAATTGAACCTTTCCATTCTGCTCGACCTTTCCGATCGGATCGATCCCAAAAGGAATCCCGACATGCCTGCGCATTTTCAGAAAGACAGCACACTGATTAGTTACCTGACAGAATATTTTAAAAGTGAAATAAAAACAAAGGGAGGACACAATGCAAAACCAAAGATGCGTATCATATTTTCTCCCAATCCTGCTGACCCAGGAATAAACAAGGCCGCCGAAAAGTTGAGTGCCGATCTGTCCGGATTGATGCCCGTTGAAAAGAAAAAGATATATGATAACATCAGTGACACCGTCGCTGAAAATATCAGCTATATCTATCGTACCAGTCTTCGTCAGGCCTATTGGGCGGGTTCAGATATCTGGCGCTTCTTCAAAAACGATGTAGATATCACCATTGACCCGGATACAGCCTACCGCAACATCCTTGTAATCTTCACTGACGGTTATCTCTTTCATGCAGATTCCAAAGATGCTGTGGGTAACCGGTATGCCTACCTGCTACCCGAATTGCTGGATAAATACAAGCTGCGGAATAACCCCAAATGGTCCGGTGATATTGACAGTCTGGACTTTGGCCTCATCAGCAAACGTTCCGACCTTGATCGCCTGGAAGTACTGGTGGTTGAAGTCACGCCATCTGCCAAACATAAAAATGATGAAGACATTATCCGCAAAGTCCTGGATAAATGGTTTGCGGAAATGAAGATCAAAAAATGGAAGGTCCTGAATACCGATCTTCCACAGATAACAAAAGGCAGAGTAGAGAGCTTTCTGAGAGACTGAGAGCGGCCTTTTATCCATTTCCCCAATCTTCTGATAACGACTATTTCGACAGGGAGAGGATCAGTTCCGCTAATTCCACATCTTCCGGCGCTGTATACTGCTTCCCCAGAAATGTCTTTACCACCTCGATCTTTCCCACAATATGTTGGTTAAACATTTCCAGTTCCTCTGCGGGTACCCATAACTCATTATGTGATCCGTCGCCTACATTCTGGATATCATATCTTTCAAGGAATGCTGTGTCTACGGCAAACCGGGTCACTATACCACAGTAACCGGACGCTTCGTCATTGGTATTCCATTCCAGGGCGATCTGCTCGGCATAAGGCTGATTCAATACAGGATAAAATATTGGCTGCCAGGATAATCTCGGGGGAAAATGCCGGAAATCTGTCGCAGCGATCAGGGCTAACTCCTTTATTCCCGTCGGACGGTAAAGTATTGTCGTGTTCATATTCAAATTCAACGTATAGTGATTGGGTCCCCAGCCATTTGCTGGCTAAATAAAATTCTGTATTTACTGAAAGAATTACTATATAGCATGCAAAAATAGCTACAAATGAAAGAAAAAGTGTCAGTTACGGATACGGGGATACAGTCTTCCGGCCTTCCGAAAGACTACATGGAAGCTGTGGCAGAGTATATCTGGAACGGGTTTGACGCCGCTGCTTCTGTGATAGACATATATTTTGAATCCAACGAAATCGATACCATTCATAGTTTATCCATAACAGACAATGGCTCGGGCATTGATTATGATCTGTTAAAGGAGACTTTCGGCCATTTTAATGATTCTATTAAAAAAGCCTCTTTCCAGAAAACTTCCTCCTTCATCAAAGGAAATAAGGGCCGTGGCCGCTTTTCTTTCTCCGCATTCAGCGGGAAAGCGGTGTGGCATACTGTCTATAAGGAGGAGAAAACCGGCAGCATGATGGAATACGATATCACCATCAGCCGCAATGCAAAAGATTTCTATGATCCGGACGGAAAGAAAACAACCGTTAAGAAAGCCACCGGCACCACCGTTACTTTTTACGACCTGTTTGAAGTATCCGGCTTTTCCTTTGAATCAGATGAGTTTAAAAGCTTCCTGATCCGTGAATTTGGCTGGTTCCTGATGCTGAACAGAGAAAAAGAATATCAGATCCGCATCAACGGCGTAGCACTGGATTATCAGGCGGCCATTGCAGAAAGCGATACGGGTGTATTGTCCCGGAAAGATGCAGAAGGGAACGAACATTTTTTCAGGATCACTTTTGTAAGATGGTCGGAGAGGATAGGGGATAAGTTCTTCTTTTATTTCCTGAACTCCGGACAGTCAGAAGTATTCAAAGACCTGACCTCTTTCAATAACAATGCGATTGGCTTCTACCATAGCGTATATGTGGAATCCCGCTATTTCGATGCCTTCCATCCCCGTGATGCAGAACAGACGGAGAATATGTTTGAGCGCACAAGACAGCACAACGTCTTCCGCGAAGTGATGAACCATCTGCATGAACTGGTAAGACTAAGGCAGATGGCTTTCGTAAAAGGAGAGGCAGCGGTGAAATTGCTGGATATCTATGAGAAAAATGGTGTGTTGCCTGATACAGGTAACAGAAGAGAACTGAAGAAATTCCTGAAAGGCATCTTCGCCACAGAACCAAGACTGTTCCAGGGCCTGAATAAAGAGCAGCAACGTGTATATCTCGGTATGATAGACATACTCCTGCAAAACGGTAAAAAAGAGGATTTGCTCGCACTGGTCAACCAGGAAACAGAGGCTTAACTGATCATCTTGGCAATAGCATAAGCAGCCGCTGCTGCAAGGATGCCGGTAAAGGCTACTTTCAGCGTACCTTTCAGCAGTGGTTGCGCTGTTACTTTCGATTTGAAATAACCGAATATGATCAGGGCCAGTATAGTGATTACGCAGGACCAGTAAAAGCCATGCTGGTTATTGGCAATAATAACATAAGGCGCCAGTGGAATTAAACCGCCTGTAAGGTAAGCCAGCGCAATAGTGATGGCTGACTGATACGCCCTGTTCTTATCAGGTTTGTCCAGTCCCAGCTCAAAGCGCATCATAAAATCAACCCATTTGTCCTTGTCCTGGCTGATCTGTAAAGTCACCTGTTTACTGAGTGCCTCATCTACCCCCATCGAAAGAAAGATCTCCTCGACCTCCTTCCGCTCTATTTCAGGTACTTTCTCGATTTCCTCATACTCCCGCTTCAACTCAGCATCATAATGCTCGATTTCCGTCTGGCCTGCCAGAAACCCGCCTAATCCCATTGAAATACATCCCGCCGCAATCTCTGACAAACCCGATACAATGATCAGGTGATTGGTGTCCAGTACGCCGCTCAGACCTGCTGTCAGCGCAAAAGGCACGGTCAGACCGTCGGACATACCAATGATGATATCCCGGACAATATTGGAACTGGTCACATGTGTTTCCTGGTGCATAGGCCTGTTTTATCTAAAAATATCAAATTTCATTACTCCATTTGAATTCTTCCTTTTTGATCTTCCAGATGAAGCCATCAAGGATATAATGCGTGATCTGTGGCAAGGCCAGTAAAGGAACGATAAGGCTCAGTAACTGCTGACTCAGGTCAAACGCAGGAAGACGGGCAGTGCCAAAAACGGTTGCATGTTCCTGCCACACGGTCATATCCCAGAGACCTTCTTCCACAAAGGCAAACACAAATATCAACAATAAAAATACCACAATCCCATACCTGCTGAATACCAGCCGTAGAAAAGAGCCACTCTTTTCCGGATCTTTATACTGTTTCTGCCCATATAGCCATATCAGGGCCATATAAGGAATACCGTGACTCACTACGTTCAACAGGGTAAAAGCCATATCCCCGTTATAGTACACAATACCAAAATACCAGGATACCAGCGTTCCTGCGATCACCACATTTTTAGGGATGTTGAACGTACGGGTGGTATAAGCGTTATAGACCTCTTTTACTATGTAAACAGCTACGATCGCAAAGTACACACCTCCCAGTATGTTCCTGATCAGCACAGACTCAAAAAACACAAAGTCATTCTCTACAAACCAGTTGAAGTTCCTTGGTCCGCTGAGATGCCAGTACGCCATCGGGTACAGCGCCGCCGTATAAATCGTAATACAGTCTATCATTTTACTGGTCCGGCCTGCATTTTCCTGCCGGCTGTATACCCGCATAAAACCGTATTGCTGTCTCACAAAATGAAATACCGCCACATAGGCCAGTATCCGCCAGAACAACAGACTACTAAGGGAATAGACCACAACACCGCCGATAAAGCTGAGCGCCGGTATGATCCACAACAGGAAACGCTGTTGGTTCAGCGCCTGTGGATCAAAATAAGTTCTATATAGCGTACTGTATACATGTGCTACGTCTACGAGCAATACAAGCACAACCCAGCCCGCATCCGGCATGTTCTTGTTGTCCTGGAAAAAGGAAGGGAAAAGTATGATGATCAGCAGACTGAAAAACGGAGGCAACAGTATAAAAACACTGTCAGTCCACGGTTTGCCTATCCACGCTTGCTTGTTCATATCTTAGCGGATAATTGTGTCATTACTTTTTGAGCAGCTGTCAGCCCCTGGTAAAATGCCTCTTCAAAGAGACTGTTACCCGCCAGATCGGTATGCGCAAAATGCAGCCGGTCATTGACAGAAGCGCCCAGTTCCTGTCGTATCGTACCGTGGGCGGTGCCTGGTAAGGGCTTAGCCATAGCATGCCCCCATATCATTACATTGACTTCTTCAATATTCGCCGCAATATCAGGGTGTACCAGGTCCAGGTCATCTACGATCATCTTTACCCATTCTGTATGCGTTCTTTCAATCGCAGCCTTTCGCTCTTCTACCGGACTTTTTCCCGTCAACGGCAGGTAATAGGTCAGATTCTTCTGGTTTTTGCCCTGTTCTACCTGTTGGTGGGTAGCTTCTACATAACCGAGAGAAGGACTGTTGTAGATGACATTGTCCCAGCTCAAAGCATAACCTGTTCTTTCATCCAGCGCATTGCTGCGGATATTGGCCACCATCCACGGACTATATTGTATGTGCTGATGTACTTTCCTGATACGCGCTTCATCATGTAAGATCCTGCCAGCGACAAACTGCGGTACCGCAAGTATGCACTGACGGGCATTGATCCTTTTTAAGCGGCTCTCCTTTACATCAAAATAATCAATAGCCAGTTTACCGTCTACGTCCTGTATACGGGCGACCAGCGCCTCATTATGGAAATAAGGCTGTAATTCTTTTTTCAGATGCGCGGCCAGCCAGCCATTGCCTTCCGGCCATGTCAGTACATCATGATGATCGGCATTACTGCCTTTCCCTTTTCTGCTGGCGAAATATTGAATGCCCACCCAGGCGCTGATCTCATCGTAAGTGGTGCCATAATCGTCCCGGGTGCAGTAATTCACATACCACTGGAGATAAGGAGATGTCCAGCCCTGCTGATGCAGCCATTCTTTCATGGTTAGCTGGTCTAGCGCTGTAAAGACAGGGTCTTTGCTGGCGTTGTCCAGCGGAATGGCAAATGCGTCTTTTCCGTCTTCCCCTTTGGCAATACGGAATGCCTGCATTTTATCAAGGAATTGCTGTATCTGCTTTTTCTCGGCATCAGGAACGCCAAACTGCGGAATAAGTCCTTCCTGCCATTGTCCGTTGATATAGAGTCTTTCCTCCGGATCGAAGCAGATATAATATTCATTATAGGTAGGAAGTGGTGCTTCCGGCGGACTGGTGATCACACCACATTCCCGCATAAAGTCCGTATAAGCCGTAAGGTCATTGTTGGGAATAGGCACATAGTGCGCTCCCCATGGATAACCGGAAATATCGTTGCTGCCACAGGCGGCATTACCACCCATTTCTTTTTCAAGGTCAAGTATGACCATATTGGTGATACCCTGACGGTGCAGGTGACGGGCCGCGGATAATCCACTGATGCCTCCGCCAACGATCACAATGTCATGTTCCGTAGTAACTACCGGCGCCGCAAAGTTCTTATCCCGCAGTAAATGACCGGTATGTGAACTGGCCCCGATCACACTTCCTTTTATGACATGCTGCCGCTGACAGGAAGCCAGGAAACTGCTCACTACAGTGAGGCCTGCTATAGATTGTATAAATGATCTTCTCCTCATATCTTAACGTTCAAGATATTTACTCCACTCTTCTTCGAAATATTTTACCAGTGCCTGGTTATTGAGTTTATTGATATCGAGCAACTGATGCGCTTTCATGTCCTCAGGAAAGGTAAGCATCTGTTGTAATGTAGTCGGATTAAGAAACTTCAGCGGAGCCGGTATATGGCTGAACCATTGATGTGGCTCCTGCGGAGTGGCCATAATATATCCCCATTCACCAAAAGATGGAACATAGTTATGATAGGCTATTGTATGCAGACCGACAGCTCTTAAGGTCGTGTCTACACACCAGAAACTTTTAGGGGCAACATATGGAGAAGTGCTCTGAATAACAGCAATGCCATCAGGGCGTAACGCATGTTTCAGTAATTGATAAAAAGTAGTGCTGTATAATTTTCCGATAGAGAAATTAGAAGGGTCAGGAAAGTCAACGACGATCGCATCAAATTTCGTCTTGTTGTTCCGCAGCCAGGTAAATGCATCTGCGTTATGCACCCGTACCTTCGGATTTAACAGAGAAGAGTCATTCAGCATGGTGAGCATACGCTGTTTAGAGAACAGCTTTGTCATAGCAGGATCGAGGTCGACCAGCGTCACCTGTTTTACAGCTGGATATTTCAGTATCTCTCTTACTGCAAGTCCGTCTCCGCCTCCCAATACCAGCACCTGCTCCGGATTGCTGAGAGATGAAAAAGTAGGATGTACTAGTGCTTCATGATAACGGTATTCGTCCGCAGTGCTGAACTGCAGATTCCCATTCAGGAAAAGCCGCAGTTCATGCTTGTTTTTAGTGATCACGATACGCTGATACGGAGTGGAGGTAGAGTATACCACATTGTCATCATAGGTCATGGCTTCGCTGTAGGTCATGATCTTTTCTGAAAAGACAAAACATACCAGCTGAGACAATAACAGGATGATGGCGCTCGCCTTCAGAAGACCTGCCTGTCGTACTTCTCCTGCAAATTTATAGGCCAGGTACCAACCCACGCCAACGTTCAGGATGCCGAAAAACAGCGATGTCCTGATCAGTCCAAGGTGTGGCACCAGCAATAACGGAAAGATCAGGGATGCCAGCAGCGCGCCGATATAGTCAAAGGTAAATACCCGGCTCACCAGCTCTTTAAATTCCACCTTGTTTTCCAGGATACGCATCAGCAGCGGTATTTCCAGTCCGACCAGTATACCGGTGATGAGTACGATGGCATACAGTATCAGGCGGAAAGAAGCTGCCAGCGGAAACATAATAAATAACAAGGCGGAACTGAACCCTCCCACCAGACCTACCAGCAACTCTATCCTGATGAACCAGGCCAGCAGGTTTTTGCTGAAGTATTTAGACAGGAAGGAACCTATTCCCATGGAAAACAGGTACACGCCAATAATAGTGCTGAACTGTGTAATACTGTCCCCCAGCAGGTAAGAAGCCAGGGTGCCAGCTACCAGTTCATAGATCAATCCACAGGTGGCAATAACAAATACTGCCGTCAGTAACAGCCACTGTGCGCCGTTTTCTTTTTTAGACATCGTTTCGTTTACTTAGTGAATAGCAGATGCAATGATGATCGCCATTGCCAGCATGAAAAAGCCTGCCAGTACAGCCACCGCCATGTTCTGATTGTCCATGATCTCTTTACGGAGGTTATGTCTTGGCGTCAGAACTTCCACCAATACAAAGACAACGACAAGGATGCCGATACCAACAAAGGAATACAGAATAGAGTTAATAAGTGCGTTTGACATATTAGGTTGTTTGATAGATTATTTATGAAAATGCTGCTGACCGGAAGCGTTCCATTGCTGTTGTCCGGAACCGGAAAACAGGCGGTACCCGCTCGAGTCAGAATACAGTAACACGCCGCTTAACAGTGCCAGAATAAGGAGGAACCAACGGAATGGGAACATGGAAGAATCCTCCTTGAAGGGATTGAAATTATTCAGATTCATAGTTAAACCTTGAGTATGAACTATTGGACCAGCGGCTCTTTTCGCTGTAGTAAGTGAATATATATTTAAAGACAGGCCATATCAGTAACAGTCCTATACAAATCCATAGATTGTGCAGATTGGATACGTCATAATAAGCCGTGACATGGTAATAGCGTACAGGGAAAGCTCCTTGCTCACGTGTCGCGCTGAGTTGTACCGTATAGTCACCTCTGGGAATACTATTCAGATATACCTTATCCTCCTGACTGCCCTCTGACCAGCGTTCTCCTTCCGCCACGCCACTATAATATTCCACACCTTTACTCACACTATATTCAGTACCGTCCTTTTTGTTGACCAGTGTTGCTTCCACCTCCACCCATGAGTTATCCACAGGAGCGTTGATCGTCAGCATGACATTACTGCTACGTTTATCCAGGTGTACATCACCTACTACCGCACTGTGTACATTTGATGAATCATGGAAATAAACCTCCTTATCGATCAGTACTTCCTGTTTGCTGCCACTCGTAGTGGCGAGATGCACCACTATTAATACGAGAATAGCCACCAGTGTATACTTCAGCATATCTTTGAGATTGATATAGCCATTCGGCTTCAACATGCCGGTACCTACCTGTTTAGGAAGGTCTATCGCGTCTTTGAACGCATCTTTGAGATCTTTTGCGGCAATATGGGTGCCTCTGAACCAGACGATACCTTCTTCCGGGCTCTGCTCCCTGGCCCACATCACGGGTGGTGCAATAAACTCCCAGCACTTGATGTGACCGTCATTGAATGGATTACCCGGGAATTCTCCTTTCCCACATATCACCTTAAAAGAATAATCATTGTACAGGTCAAACTCACGTCCCTCGTATCTGAACCCGTCCGTTCCGATAGTATCCGGCACTGGTGTTTTTCCCTGCTCCCGCAGATATATCCAGTGACCGCCATAAACGCTCAGAAAGGCAAAGCCTTCTGTTTCGTTGAACAGAGCGTATTCCGTCCACCTGGCCTGATAGGAGTTACGCTCCTCCTTCATCATAAAACCGGTAACAGTATAAGGTATACCCTTTATGATAGCCTTTGCACCCACCTTAATGGCCGGTTGCGGGGTGATTGTATTGCCTTGTCCGACTTTGACGAATTCGAGCTGATTCTTATATACATACCAGCTACCACAACCTGTGCAAATCGTGCTTTGGGCAAATGGGAAAGTCGCTACATGGTTATTATACCCGCATTTACAGGTAAAGGACTTGCCACTATTCTCATAAGGACGGGTATTCGTCAGCGCGAGACTGGTAAAGTCGGTATGATGTACTTCGAATGTAGGCTGTACGCGGGGCCAGTATTCTATGATATGTATGATCCTGCCTGATGAGCTGGAGAAATCAAAGGTCATAAAAGTCGTGTTACATTCCGGCATATACAACTCGCCTTCTACTTCCCACAGTTTTGCATTATCCTTACGCAGCAGCATATATTCTTCTCCAAACATGAGTTTCTTCTTACCAGGTGCTATCGCTCTGATATTATCTCCGCCAAGCTCGGGAGGTGTTTCTTTGGGCATATAAATGGCGTACATGCCATATCCTTCCGCCAGGTAAGCGGCTGTTTCATCCTGGAAGATGATCGTCCAGTAGCTGAATACCGTTTCTTCGGTCCATATTCTGAAGCGTCCGGTAACGGTAAATTTCTTACCGTTCCATTGTCCGATAGTACCTGGTGCGATTACAGATGCTTTATCCGCAATTGTCCGGAATGGCCGGGGAAGGAGGGTGCCGTCACCCATTCTGTTGATCACCGTTCCGCATTCACAGACCTTAATGGTGGTATGGGGAGAGGTGAAGTTTACAACACGGCTACAGGATGGACATTGATAGATGGATGGGATCACAGTCATTTGTTTAGCGTTTGAGGAATTGTTCCTGTTCGACAGTCGCATTAAAATGATCTTTGATCGCGCTGTATAGTTTATCTACCGTACCGTCATTATTCCGGAGATAATTGCTCAGGTATATATCAATATTGATCTTGCCGTGTTCTGGCCAGGTATGTATGGAAAGATGACTTTCACTTAGACATACGACGCCGGTATAACCCGAAGGGCTGAAGTTATGGTATACCTCCCCCAGCTTTTGCAGCTGGTGTGTCCCGATAAGATCATCTGTCAGTATTCTGAATGCTTCAAATGTATTAAGTAGTTGATGCTCAGTTGTATACAGGGTCGCAATCAAGTGGGTTCCCTTGTTGTAGTGCATAAGTATCCTGGATAATTCTGCACCAAAATAATCAATCCTGACGATTTATACCTGAAAACCGCTATTCCAGGCAGTTACTTTTTGATCTACTTTTGATACCGAATCAGTACACAACTATAAATGAAGCAGAAACCGTCACTTGCCTTTATTGCTACCTCCTGGCTCGCATTATTGATCGGAGTGGTAGGTTATGTAATTGGGCTGTGGAACGCAGCAATGCAGCTCAACGAAAAAGGCTATTATTTTACCATACTCATGTATGGCCTGTTTGCAGGCGTTTCTGTACAGAAATGTGTGAGAGACCGTATCGAAGGTATTCCGGTAACAGACATTTACTATGGTCTTAGCTGGGTATCGACCCTACTCTGCATCGTTCTGCTGACAGTAGGTTTATGGAATGCGACATTATTACCTAGTGAAAAGGGATTCTACGCCTTCGCCTTCCTGCTGAGCATCTTTGGTGCGATCAGCGTACAGAAAAATACACGCGATACGCAGGCTGCAAAAGCCGGTGTCGGGACCATAGACACAACTTCTGAAAGGTAACCCACCCTGATATTGATGGCACAAAGGCAGGCCATAGTAGCAATACTGTAGCCCGGGCCACAAAAATTTAAACCATATCTTTTATGAAAAACCAAACGTTGGCTATTATTGCCTACATCACGTTGATCGGATGGTTGTATACCTATGTCCGGTATCGGAACAGTCCTGATAAAAGCAGGCTGGTCCAATACCACCTGAATCAGGCACTGGGCATATTTATATTCGCTGCGGTTTTATGGATAGTAATTCAGATCATCTCAGCCATACTCCCTTCAATAGGTTCAATATTAGCGGTTGCCGGCCTTCTTCCATTGGTCTTAATGACTTTTGGTGCTGTTGCAGCATCAAAGGATATTTTAAGCCCTGTCCCCGGAGTTGGAAAGTTGTTTGAGAACAGGTTTAACTTTTTGAATTAATCTGTCATGGATCCGTTAGCCGTTAAAAGCATTATTGACTATATCCTAATACCCTATACTAACTGAAAAAGTAAAACCGGGGAACTCCGTCCTGGAGTTTCCCGGACCTCAGTCTTAACTATTCTTTATTTATAGATTTCAATCGTAATCTTACCGTCGGCGGTTACCATACCTCTGTACATCCCCTCCGTATTAAAAGGAAGCGCAGCATTCCCTTCTTTGTCCAAAGCTATCAATCCACCATTACCACCTAGTTTACCTACTTTATCTATCACGACCTTTCCGGCCTGCTGTACTGTTAACCCTTTATATTCCATCAGCGCAGAAAGGTCGTGTGCGACTACACTACGGATGAAAAACTCTCCCCATCCGGTACACGAAATAGCTACCGTATTATTGTTGGCATAAGTACCCGCACCGATAATAGGCGCATCGCCCACACGGCCGTATTTTTTATTGGTCATACCGCCGGTAGATGTTCCCGCTGCCAGATTGCCCGCTTTATCCAGCGCTACAGCGCCTACAGTACCAAATTTGTTATCGATATTCTCTACGCCCAGTTTGCCGGCAGGGCTGTAAATGTGGTCCAGCTTACTTTTGATAGAATCCTCCCGCAACGCTTTCTGTAATCCTTCCCAACGCTCCTGTGTCCTGAAATAGGAGGGGTCTACTATTTCCAGTCCCGCTTCTTTCGCAAACTGTTCTGCTCCATGCCCGGTCATCATCACATGTTCTGATTTTTCCATCACTGCTCTTGCTGCTGATATTGGATTACGGATCGTTGATACGCCTGCTACAGACCCCGCTTCCAGCGTCTTCCCGTTCATAATGGCAGCATCCATTTCATTGCGTCCGTCATGTGTGAATACAGCACCTTTACCTGCATTGAACAACGGATTATCTTCCAGCACCCTGATCGTCGCTTCTACGGCATCCAGACTGCTTTTGCCCGCTTTTATCGCATTATAGCCTGCATTCAGGGCATCGCGTAAACCGGCTGTATACGCCGCTTCTTTTTGTGGCGTCATATTTTTTTTCAGAATAGTGCCGGCCCCGCCATGTATAACAAGCACATATTTTTCCTGACGGAGGCTGTCTTCATGGACAATGGTGCTGGCGCCTGCCCGCATGCTGCTGCACATAATCAGCAGCCAGGCGGCTGATCGGAGAAAGGAGATTGTTTTCATACGGACTAAATTATAAAATCCGTTCCAGTTGTCAGTAGGACACTGTGGGATACTTTGTTAACAGAGATATTGCAAATTAATAATCGGTTTTTGCGCAAACGTTTCCATACATTTATCGAAATGTGTTTCCACGATGATGAATAAAAGAACATCCGTCCGGCTGATCGCGCTTTCATTGTATGTCTTTCTGCTACTGTCCGGCATCTCCGCCAGTAGTCAGGAACGTATTGACCGTATGGCCCTTGTACAAAGACATAATGTAATCAACAAACAATTCGATTCCCTTTCGGCACTGACCGTAGGGAACGGAGGCTTTGCCTATACGGTGGATGTTACCGGCATGCAATCATTCCCTGAAGCCTACAGCCAGGGTGTGCCACTGGGTACACAATCTGAATGGGGATGGCATAGCTTTATCGATACCGCTGGTTACCGTTTTGAAGAAAGCCTGAAAGCATATCATCTGGATAACCGTGATATCACTTACGCCGTGCAATGGAACTCGCCGGAAAGAAACAAAGGCGCTTCCGACTGGTTCCGCCAGAATGTACACCGGCTGCAATTAGGCAACCTGGGAATGCTCATTACCCTGAAAAATGGCGCTACCTGTAATTTGTCTGATATCAAAGAAATTAACCAGGAACTGGACCTCTGGAATGGTATCGTCAAAAGCCATTTTACCGTAGAAGGTACGCCGGTGGATGTGATCACTGCTGTACATCCGGAAGCAGATGTGGTCTCCGTCAAAATATCTTCCGCCCTGATAAAGGAAGGACGTATCAAACTGCGTGTGCGTTTCCCTTATCCGACGGGTACTTTTTCGGATGTGGGCGTCAACAGACAGTTCCCTGAAAAACATTCTTCCCGTATTATCGATTATGACCAGCGTTCCTTTACCATGGAACATGTGCTGGATAAATACCGCTACTATCTGAAAGTGTCCGGTTCAGAACCACTGACCGTCACTCAGTTACAACGACATGATCACCTGCTGACACCCGCCGCTACCGGTACTGTAATGGAGTGCAGTTTCCGCTTTAGTGAAGAAATGCCATTAGGACGTAACATCCCGAATTTCGGTGTCGTACGCATGTTGAGCGAAGATTACTGGCAGCATTTCTGGCAGGAGGGAGGCGCTGTTGATTTCTCCGGCAGTACAGACCCTCGTGCCACCGAACTGGAAAGAAGGATCATCTTATCCCAGTATCTCATGGCAGTACAATGTGCGGGCAATATACCTCCACAGGAAACCGGTCTGACCTATAACAGCTGGTTTGGAAAACCACACCTGGAGATGCACTGGTGGCATGCCGCTCATTTTGCCCTCTGGAATCGTCCCGATATGCTGGAAAAGTGTCTGCAATGGTATTATAAAGTCGCAGAAAAGGCAGCTGCTATCGCAAAAAGACAGGGCTACGATGGATTGCGCTGGCAGAAAATGACCGATCCTGCCGGTAATGAAAGTCCTTCTTCTGTAGGTGCGTTCCTGATCTGGCAACAACCCCATTTTATCTATCTGACAGAATTGCTCTATCGCCATTATCACGATAAAGGCACTTTGAATAAATACAAAGACCTGGTATTTGCTACAGCAGATTTCATGGCCTCCTATCCCACATATGACAGTGCAAAACACCGGTACACACTGGGGCCTGGTATGATCCCGGCACAGGAACGTTTCCAGCCGGAAAGTACTTTCAATGCGACATTCGAACTGGCCTACTGGCGCTGGGGATTATCCACCGCACAGGAGTGGAGAGTGCGTCTGGGACTGCCCCGTAATCCCCGCTGGGATAATGTACTGGACAGCCTTTCTGCATTACCGCAGCAACAGGGCTTATACCTGGCCGCCGAGAGTGCGCCGGATGCTTATACGAATCCTCCCTACATGACAGATCATCCGGCTGTATTGGGCGCTTTAGGTATGTTGCCTGCCCGTCCATATGTAGATACCGCTGTCATGCACAATACTTTCAATAAGATCTGGCAGTCCTGGAACTGGAAAGAGACCTGGGGCTGGGATTTCCCGCTTACCGCTATGACAGCCACCCGTCTGGGGCTACCCGGTAAAGCAATGGATGCCCTTTTTATGCCGGTAAAGACGAATACCTGGTTACCCAACGGACATAATTACCAGGACGAAAGGCTGCGTCTGTATCTGCCAGGGAATGGCGGATTGCTGACGGCTATTGCCATTATGTGTGCAGGATATGACGGTTGTAATGTGGCGTTGCCGGGTATTCCTGACAATGGCAAATGGCACGTGATGTGGGAGGGCTTGAACCCGATGCCATAATGTTGATCCATCCACGTAAAAACTATATACAATGAAGATGCATCTTTTCGCAGCAGCCGCTTTGCTGAGCATCGGCAGTTATCTGCCGGTACAGGCACAGCAGGCGCTGCCGCCAAAAAAGGAGACCCTCAAAACCCTGACCCTCGTTAACCGTTATTTTATGGAGAAATGGCCGGATGCCGGCAAAGACATCGTATTGAAAAAGACCTGGCCTTCTCACATCTGGACAAGGGCGGTCTATTACGAAGGTCTCATGGCCCTCCACCAGATCGATCCACAGCAAAGCTATTACGACTATGCGGTACAATGGGGCGATAAGCATAACTGGGGCCTCCGTGGCGGTATTACAACCCGTAATGCCGACAATCAGGCCTGCGGACAAACCTATATCGACCTCTATCTCCTCGACAAAAAACAACACGAAAACCGTATTCACGATATCAAGGCCTCCATCGATACAATGCTACACACCGATGTGATCGATGACTGGGACTGGATAGATGCCATCCAGATGGCTATGCCGGTGATGGCGCGTCTGGGTAAGCTCTATAATGACACCGCTTATTACCACCGCATGTATGAGATGTATGCCTACACAAAATACAAGCATGGCACAGAAGGGCTGTACAACCAACAGGAACACCTCTGGTGGCGCGACAAAGACTTTGTACCGCCCTACAAGGAACCCAATGGCGGTAACTGTTACTGGAGCCGTGGCAATGGCTGGGTACTGGCCGCCCTGCTAAGAACGATGGAACAGCTCCCCCAAAGCTCTCCTTATTACAAAATCTTCCTCCAGGACTTTAAAGACATGTCAGCTGCCATCCTCAAACTCCAACGCCCTGATGGCTTCTGGAATGCCAGTCTGCATGACCCCACCAATTTCGGTGGCAAAGAACTGACCGGCACCTCTCTCTTCGTATATGGAATGGCCTGGGGCGTACGCAAAGGCTATCTCGACAAGAAAACCTATCAGCCCGCCATCACCAAAGCCTGGAAGGCCCTCACCAAAGAATGCGTACATGACAACGGCATGCTCGGCTACGTACAAAGCACCGGAAAGCAACCCTCCGACGGCCAACCTGTTACCTACGATAAGATTCCTGACTTCGAAGACTATGGTTTGGGTTGCTTCCTCCTTGCCGGCTCAGAAATTTATAAGAGTAAATAAGAGCAAACAGTAATAAGAATTAAGAATTAGAAGTATAAATAAAACGGTCCGATGATGTCTCCCACATCCTCCGGCCGTTTTTCTGTTACAGGAACATTCGCCTCAGCGGTTTTCAGCTGGAGATCACTGGCCTTAGTTCTTTGAATTCTGCCGAGCCCCTGCAACCAGGGGTTTAATTCACCCACCACCGCCCAACTCTCCACCCCCCGCCCCATAGCAAGGAGCTTCAAAGAACGACAGCCTGTGGTCCCAGACTGAAACCGCGGTACCCCAAAAAAGATCCGCTAAAACGACGCCCATATCCATAAGTAAGCAAGCCACCGAAAAAATTCCCGTTTCGAGCATTCATTCCCTGCTATTTATCGCATCTTTAACCACAACCTTCGAACGAAAGCAACTGCAATTGCATATGACTGTAAAAAAACTCATTGGTAAAGTCCACCTCTGGCTGGGCTTTATTTCCGGTATCGGCGTTTTCATGATAGCCATTACCGGCTGTATCCTCGCGTTCCAGCAGGAAATAGAAAGCTTTACCAAACCTTACATGTACACCGTCAGCCAGCCTGGCGTCAAACCACTACCACCTTCCGCGCTAAAAGCAATTGCAGTAAAAGAAATAAAAGACAAACAGCCGAACGGCATCAACTACCCCGGCAAGGACAAAAGCGCATCCGTAATGTTTTACGGCGCCGATCCGGACTATTACTACCAGGTCTTCATGGACCCCTACACTGGCAAAGTGATCAAAGTATGGAGCGAAGAAGACGACTTTTTCCATTTCATATTACACGGGCATTATTACCTCTGGCTGCCGCCAAAGATCGGCCAGCCGGTAGTCGCATCTGTGACATTGATATTCGTAGTTATGCTGATTTCCGGTCTGATATTATGGTGGCCAAAGAATAAGGCCGCTGCCCGTCAGCGCTTCAGTATTAAGTGGGACGCAAAATGGAGAAGGCTCAATTACGACCTGCACAATGTACTCGGATTTTATATACTGGTACTCGGACTACTGATTGCCACAACCGGTCTGGTATGGGGTTTTGAATGGTTCAGCAAGGGATTGTACTATGCCACTTCCGGCGGAAAAGCGCTGCCGCCATATGCTGCGCCGCTGTCAGACACAACGAAGCAGGCGCAATATAGTATTCCGGAAGACCAGGTCTGGCAGCAACTGCTGACAAAAGCCCCCCAGGGCGCTGGTATCAATATCGGCTTTACGACGGGTAAATCTGAATCCGTGGCTGCGTCTGTGAACTACCGTCCCGGCACCTATTATAAGTCTGACAACTATTATTTCGACCGCAATACCCTGGCCATACTCCCGGCCGAGGGGCCTTATACCGGAGAATATGCCAAAGCCAGCTTCGCCAACAAGCTAAGGGATATGAACTACGATATCCATGTAGGAGCTATATTAGGTCTGCCAGGAAAGATCATTGTTTTTATGGCTAGTCTGGTCTGTGCCAGTCTGCCGGTAACAGGTATCTATATATGGTGGGGCAGAAGGAATAAGAAAGTTAAAAAGAGCCCTGCTACCAGTAAGGCTTCCCGGGTACAAGTCTGATCCGGTTCCCCTCTCAGAAAAAATAAGCGTAAAAACTACGTTTCAAATAAAATAATTTCTATTTTTCAGCAGCGGGAGAATGTTCAGTGCTGTTGGTTTAATCCACGGGTATCATTTTAAAACAGGTCTATGAGTCTCGACAATTCTGCTTACGCAGCAGAAGGGGTGGCGCATTTCCACGTATTCAATAACTCTTACATAAAGCTCCACAAATCATGAAGAGAATTTTTGGTATTGCAGCCGTACTGCTGTCTCAGCATTTGTATGCGCAGCAACAACAGGCGCCTGCCTACCCGCTGATCACACATGATCCGTATTTCAGCGTATGGTCGGCAACCGACAATCTGAACGCATCTGCTACCCGTCACTGGACCGGTACGGAACAATCCCTGACAGGGTTTGTAAAGGTAGATGGCGTTATTTACCGTGTGCTCGGTGCACCGGGACATTTGTACAAACAGCTGGCAGCGACCGCAGATGCTGCACCTTATGAGGTGCGGTATACAGAAACAGCGCCTGCTAAAGGATGGGAAGACCCTGCATTTAGTGATGCAGACTGGAAAACCGGAAAGGCGCCTTTCGAAAAAGAAAGGAAAACAATAGGAACGCCCTGGTTCTCTGATGACGTCTGGGTACGCAGAACATTCAACGTGGATGATACCAATGTGGATAACCTGCTGCTCAAGATCAATCACGATGACAATGCGGAAGTTTATCTGAACGGAGAACTGATCTACAGTTATGTGGGATGGTTAAATCACATGTCCTATTTCCCGATCAAGGATGAAGTAAGAAAGAAACTGCGTAAAGGCACTAATGTACTGGCCATGCATTGTACCAATACCAGGGGCGGCGCTTACCTTGATGGTGGTATCGTAACTGAACTTAAAGACAAATGGGCAGATAAGGTGAAGCTCGCAGAACAGAAAAGTGTGGAACTGACCGCTACACAGACCGCCTACAACTTCACCTGTGGAAAAGTAGACGTAAAACTGACCTTTACTTCTCCTTTGCTGATGAAGGACCTTGACCTGATGTCCCGTCCTGTTTCTTATATCTCTTATAAGGTAAAAGCAAACGACGGCAGTAAACATAAAGTGGAAGTGTACTTCGGTGCTTCTTCTGACCTGGCGGTAAATACACCTGCACAGGAAGTGACTGCACAGCAATATAACAGCGAAGGTTTATCTATCCTGAAAACCGGTACAGTGGCACAACCTGTGTTGGCAAAGAGGGGAGATGATCTGCGTATTGACTGGGGATATCTTTACGTAGCTGTTCCACAGTCTGCCGGTGCTAAGCAGTTTGTCACCGGAGAAGGTGTAGCAGTTGGCGCATTTGCCGGTAAAGGAAAAACACCAACAGTTGATAAAGGTACACAGCTGGTGCTGAACACGACCGTATCACTGGGTAAAGTAGACGGTACAGAAAAAGAACAGGTATTCCTGCTGGGATATGATGACCTGTATGCTATTCAGTATTTCAATACCAACCTGAGACCATGGTGGAAAAAAGATGATAGTTATACGATCGAAAAAGAACTGAAAAAAGCGCAGGATGAATATGCGGCTATCATCGGTCGTTGTAATACGTTTGACAAAGAACTGTATGAAGACACTAAAAAAGCTGGTGGTGAGAAATATGCAAAGTTGTGCGTACTCGGCTATCGTCAGAGTATTTCTGCACACAAGCTGGTAAAGAGTCCGCAAGGTGAGATATTGTTCCTGTCCAAAGAAAACTTCAGTAACGGTTGTATCAACACAGTGGACGTAACTTATCCTTCTGCACCATTATACCTGATATATAATCCAGATTTGATGAAAGGGATGCTAACTGGCATATTCTATTTCAGCGAAAGTGGAAAATATACACAGCCTTATGCAGCACATGACCTGGGTACATATCCACTGGCGAATGGCCAGGCATATGGTGAAGGCATGCCGGTAGAAGAATCCGGTAACATGATCATTCTGACAGCGGCAATTGCAAAAGCAGAAGGCAATGCTAACTATGCAAAGCAACACTGGAAAACGCTCACCACCTGGGCGGAATACCTGCTGAAAGAAGGTTTTGATCCGGCCAATCAACTTTGTACAGATGACTTTGCAGGTCACCTGGCAAGAAATGCCAACCTCTCTGTAAAAGCGATCGTTGGTCTTGGTTCTTATGCTATGCTGGCTGATATGCTGGGTGATAAGGCGACTGCAGAGAAATACAGAAAGGCGGCAAAAGATATGGTGCCTAAATGGATGCAACTGGCGGATGATGGTGATCACTATACACTGGCATTCGAAAATAAAGGTTCCTGGAGCCAGAAATACAACCTGGTATGGGATAAAGTACTCGGACTGGACCTGTTCCCGAAATCCGTTTACCAGAAAGAGATCAAATATTATCTCACCCGTCAGTTAACATACGGACTGCCACTGGATAGCCGTAAAAATTACACTAAATCTGACTGGATCATCTGGACAGCAACGCTGGCGGATAGTCCTGCTGACTTCTCTGCATTCATCGATCCTTTATATAAATACGCACAGGAAACAACGTCCCGTGTACCGATCAGTGACTGGCATGAAACAGAAGATGGTAAGATGGTCGGATTCCAGGCAAGGAGTGTAGTAGGTGGCTATTTTATGCCGTTATTAGGTACTACCATTAAAAAATAATTAGAAGGCCTTCAGGCTGAAAGTGTGTGGGGTGGCTCTTCTACAGGAAGAGTACCCCACACTTTTTTAAGTGTAGTAATACTACTACAAAAGAATTTCCAAGGCGGTTATATATTTGTATCAGCAACGAAAAAATAAACACTTCGTCAGCAAATCACTCCTACTGTCCTATACCGTAAAAAAGGTCCCCTTTCCCTATTATCAATTTACTGGAAGAATTATCTTATTCAAAATATTAATGCTGTATGCTGTTTCGGCATACGGTGTGAAGAACTTGGTTTTTATTAGGATATGGTTAGAAAGGGTTGTCATTCTTGACGACCTTTACTTTTTTATATAGGTCACACACAAAGAAATTCAATTAGGAATTAGGATTAACTCCGCCATTATTGCCTGAAAAAATTACGAATTACGAATTACGAATTACGAATTACGAATTATATTCGGTTAAAAGCCGTGTTCAATAATAATATTGACCATTTTGAAAAGTGGTCGTCTGGAATAGATCAATTCCTAATTCGTAATTCCTAATTCCTAATTAAAAAAGCCCGCAAGCATTACTTGCGGGCTCTTCTACTTTTTTGGGTAATGGATGTATGAGGTTTATAATGGATGCTTGCCTTGGGTACAATGAATGCAGGGATCACAATGAATGAAAATCCGGGGGCAGACAATGAATGTTTGGAGTAAATGGATGAAACTGGAGTTAAATGGATGAAAATAACAATGGATGATGGGGCAATGAATGAAAATGGGGCGATGGAGTTTGCTTTGGGGGCGAATGGATGAAAAATTAATTCTGACTGAATTCACTGAAGAAGCGACGAGCCACGTGTTTGAATCTGTTCACTTCTTCTTCGTCTTCCAGTCTTATATCCGGATGATTTGTTGTCGACTGATAATATTTATAAGCAACAGATGCAATATCCATGCTACTGTTAGCACCTGCAGTAGCTTTGATAGAACGGCTGTTGCTTTGCAGATAATGCAGGGCTTTGATATCGAAATCGAAAGTGATAATACCGTTTATCATAGTTGTATCGTTTTATGCAGACTCATATAAAAATTTCGTGCCAAACTAAATCCGTCCCGTGAAAAAGGCATCAAAAGCCACTATATAGGATACTTTGCAGAGAAGGGGTTGTGCATCTATTCCCCATTTTGTATCTTGACGAGTAGAAAAAACTCTGATTCATGCAACTGACCACGTTACTCAAGCCCCTGCTCACCGGGGTACTATCATGCACACTTATCTTAAATAGCTTCGCAGATGTTCGTTTGCCCGCTTTGGTCGGTAGCAATATGGTGTTACAGCGTAATAAACCTTTAAACATCTGGGGATGGGCCGATAAGGGAGAAAAAGTAACCGTTTCTTTTCGTAACGGTGTTTACAGGACCGTCACTGCTGCTGATGGCAAATGGAAAGTACAACTCCCGGCACAACAGGCCGGAGGACCGTATGCAATGACTGTTGCCGGTCATAATACCATAAAACTGGACAATATTCTGGTGGGCGAAGTGTGGATCGCATCCGGGCAATCCAATATGGAAATGCCCCTTAAAGGATGGGGCAAGATCCTCAATCATGATCAGGAGATCGCTGTCGCCAACTATCCGGAAATCCGTTTGTTCCAGCTGAAACACACCACCAGCACCGCGCCACTGGAAGATGTAAATCCATGGGATGGCGGTTGGCAGGCCTGTACACCGCAGAGCGTTCCGGAGTTCTCTTCCGTAGGATATTTCTTCGCCCGTGAGATTTACACACACGAACACATACCCGTGGGAGTTATCCACACTTCCTGGGGTGGAACTGTTGCGGAAGCGTGGACAAGTGGGGAATCTATCAAAAAGATCCCGGCATTCGCAGATACGGTGAAAGCGTTTGAAAGTCTGCCGACGCCGTTAGCTCCCTCCAACCCGAATAAAGCGACCCTGCTTTATAACGCGATGGTCCATCCGCTGCTGCCATATGCCTTCCGCGGTGTGATCTGGTACCAGGGAGAAGGGAATGCAGAAAGAGCTTACCAGTATCGTGAGGTATTCCCAACCATGATCAAAGACTGGCGTAAACAATGGCATAACGGCGATTTTCCATTCTACTTCGTACAACTGGCGAACTTTAAAGATAAACAGGCACAACCTGTGGAATCTGACTGGGCAGAGTTAAGAGAAGCACAGTTAATGACTTTGTCACTGCCTAATACCGGTATGGCTACGGCTGTGGATATCGGGGACGCAAAAGATATCCACCCAAAAAACAAACAGGAAGTAGGCCGCCGTTTGTCCCTTATTGCCAGGGCAAAAGTCTATGGGGAAAAAATACCCTATTCCGGACCCATTTACCAGTCAAAACTGGTAGCGGGTAATAAGGTGACACTGACCTTCAAAAATGCGGATAACGGGCTTGTAATGAAGAATGGAACTACCCTGAAAGGTTTTGAGGTGGCAGGTGCTGATAAGAAATTCCATTGGGCACAGGCAACCATCAGTGGTAACCGGGTTATTGTATCGAGCAATGAGGTGGATAAACCTGTTGCCGTACGTTATAGCTGGGCTGACAATCCGGACGGTAACCTGTACAACGGCGCTGGTCTGCCGGCAAGTCCGTTCCGTACAGACAACTTCCAGGGAGTGACCTACGGTAAAAAATAAAATTTCCTCCTTCAACAGTGATAAAAAGAGCAGGCATCTTTTCCGGATGCCTGCTCTTTCATTTAATACCAGTAAAAATTGATAACCGGAATATCTACTTTTACAGCATAATATCAATCGCCGGGAATAATAATGCGCCAGATCGTAATAGGATTACTCTTCGCCATGCTATGGGCATCCGCAGCAGTGGCTACCAAAGTCGGTATTCACTCCGCAGATGCACTGATACTTGCCAATGTCAGATTTCTGCTGGCAGGAGGAGGGATGTTATTGTTTGCCTACCTGGGGCAGAAAGGGCAGCACAGGTTACCCAATGGAAAGGAGTGGAAGCAGTTGCTCATCTTCGGCGCATTGAACACTACCGTTTACCTCGGCTGTTTTGTACTGGCCATGAAATCCGTATCTGCCGGCATCGGAAGTTTATCCACCGCCACCAGTCCCTTGTTCATCATGGTGATATCCGCACTGTGGTTAAAGCGTTCCCTGAAATGGTATGAGGTGCTGGGAATGTTCCTGGGAATGGCCGGTGTAGGAATAGCTACCTATCCTTTGTTGCAGGACAGTCATGCGACAGTAGGAGGGATACTGACCCTGCTGTTCGGTATGCTCGCGGTATCTGTGGCAACGGTGTATTATGCGCGTATTAAATGGGAGATGGCCAATGTGGTGATCAATGGCTGGCAGGTGTTTCTCGGCGGACTGCTATTCCTTCCCATCACTGCACTTTTTGCCAATTTCGAAACGACTCATTTCGACCTCCGGTTCTGGCTATCTGTCGGCTGGCTGATCATACCTGTATCCGTTATTGCTTTACAGTTATGGTTCTACCTCGTACGGAAAGACGCCGTACGTGCCTCTCTGTGGCTCTTCCTGTGCCCTGTTTTCGGGTTCCTGTATTCCTCGGTACTGCTGCACGAGCCAATTACCTGGTTCACATTTGCAGGAACGTTCCTGGTGATCGCAGGACTCTATCTGGCGCAAAGGGAAAAGTTTCAGAAAAAGACGGCAGACGAAAAGTAATAAAGGACTCCCGGGCTGTCCGCAGGACAGTCTCAATTATACATTCCACCGCTTTATTATTCCTCAAAATCAATTGACTTGATCTTATTGGCGAGATTGTCGATGCTCTGCAATTCGATCTCGGCCATCTTCCTTTTCAGCATCGTTGCTTCCTCAGGTGAGATAATGCCATTTTGTAAAGCTGCCTCGATCTTCTTCTGCAACAGCTTTTTGGACCTTTCTACTTTCTTGACTTTGAAATATGCATTGGACTTACGGGAAATAAATTTCCAGAATACGGACAATACAATGGATACGCTGGGTGCGATGATCACCAGCCATGATTTAAGTGGATATGTATCAGGAAGATTACTTGCAAGCAGCACCAGTAATGTACCACCTCCTGCGCCGGCTATACTGGCGGATGTTGAACTCGGTTGCTGGATATTGGAAGCTTGCTGGGATGGGTTAGCAACCAGTGAATTTTCTTGTTCCAACGAAAAAAACGGTTTAAAAATGGTTTTATAGGATAATAGTATACGTATAGTATATAGTGGATGATGGTATCTTAACCAGGCGATAGTGATAAAACAAATGAAGTGAAACTATTTCCCTAATAATACATCGAGGGTACGGAGTATCTGTTGTGTATCATTCTTTTTTTCGAGATCAAGCACTACAACATGTCCTGATTTATCTTCCACTACCAGCGCTTTAGGTGGATACCGGCGGATTCTCTTGAGTCTGGCTGTTTCCCTGGAGGCATTAAAAATAATTAACGCCAGGGATGACAGTGAGGCGAACACCGCGATAATCACCAATATCGTTGTAGAGGTAGCAGACATCATAATCTAATTATGCTTTTTCTGGTTTTAGTCATAGCTATTAAATATACGCATTTTCTGTCGGAAAAACACTTATCATATCTTTCATATATAGAAGACACGTGGATTAAAATTATTCCTTATCCGAGACATCCCAAATATTTTTTTTAAGCCTGTAAGTAGTTCTTCTTTTATTCCTGTCCTTCTACAGATACCGGAACAAAGTCCGGGCCAGCCATAATCAGACTGGACAAGCGATTGGAAGGAAAACTGAGGATTACACGTAGAAAACTGATTCTAAGGGGTTAATGAGTACTATGCCTGCCCGGAAAACGAAACTATACCACATAACAGTGTTATGTAAACTGATAAAATCTTGATTGTTTAGAGTGTATTAATAACAAACGGGGTTAATTTAGGACTAGACCAAAATTGACGCTGGGGACAAATTCCGCGATAATGATGATTATATTTACCTCCCGGGGATTCTTTCCGTATGTAAACGAGAGTGCAGCAGAACATACAGTATGAGTAACAGTGAAAACATCAGGTATTGGCAACAGCAGATTGCTCGTGAAAGTGATGAGAAGGCCTTTTCAGAGCTGTTCCGGCATTTCTATGACCGGCTACTGTATTTTGCCGTACAATACGTCTACACCCGCGAAGCAGCAGAAGAGATCGTTTCAGACGTGTTCGTCAAGATATGGAACCGCCGGGAAGAACTGGATAAGATCGCTAATCTCGAAGTATACCTCTTCGTAGCTGTCAAAAATCATTCGCTTAATTACCTGGAACAATATTCCGCGCTACGGATCGCTCCGCTTAGTGACGATTCCGGCCTTTCTCAGCTGACCAATCCCATCGATCCCGAAAGGACCATGGAATGGAAGGAAATTCTGTTCAAGATGGACCAGGAGGTAGGGCGCCTGCCCGACCAGTGCCGTCGTGTGTTCAAACTGATCAAAGAAGAAGGGTTTAAATATAAAGACGTCGCGGAAATCCTCAACATCTCTCCGCGTACAGTAGAAACACAATTGTTCCGCGCCATGAAGCGCCTCAATGAAGTGATAGGTCCATATATCACCAACAGACTGAAATCAAAAAATAAAAATCGGGATTCCTTGTAAGTAGTTTTTTATTTCTGTCTGTCCTTCTACTACAACCACATATGATAAACGAAGAATTATTTACCACGTTAGCCGCCAGGAAACTGGCAGGAGAAGCTACCACAGCAGAATTGCTGGAGCTTGACGGTATGTTGCAGGAATATCCTGAACTCCGCGAACGCTACCAGCTGCTGCAGCAATACTTCAAAGTGTCCTCATATCATTCATCTGCCGATACAGAACTGGCGCTGCAACGCACCCTGTCCCGGATATCCGTTCCTGTCAGCAGTACGCCTGTAAGGAAAATGTTCCCCTGGAAATGGGTAGGTACCGCCGCTGCTGCTGTATTGATCGGCATCGTTTCGTTTGTGGTGCTCAGGCCCAAAGATCATCCGGTTGAAATGGCGAAACTGATGGAAAGACAAAATGGTAAAGCTACCAGGGCATCTATCGAACTCGCCGATGGCAGTAAGATCTGGCTTAATGCTGAAAGTAAACTGTCTTATCCGGAAGTGTTCGACGGTAATACGCGTGAAGTATATCTTACCGGGGAAGCTTTTTTTGATATAGCGCCCAATCCGAAGAAACCTTTCATCGTACATTTCAACGCCGGCAGCGTCCACGTGCTCGGCACTTCATTCAATGTACGCGCTTATGAAAATGAAGCGGTACAAACGTCTGTAAGAACCGGTAAAGTAGCATTCATCCCTAACCGTAAACAGGGTGAAAAGCCGGATACCATCTTTATTACACCTGATGAGAAAGTAACCTTGCAGACCACTGTTGCAGATACGAAAAGCAACGGTATCGTGAAAGAAATTACTTCCTCTGAAGAGGATAAAGCATGGACAGAAGGAAGACTTATATTCCGTGATGAAACACTGGAAGACATCGCATCCGAACTGGAAAGAACGTTTGGTAAGAAAGTGACCTTTGGTAATGACGCTCCACGGTATTACAGGCTCACAGGCGCTTTCCAGGATAACAGTCTGCAGGATATCATGTATTATCTCGCAAGGTCTAAAGCATTCCACTATACCATCACTGATAGCACATTACTGATCACAGAATAATAGTTCACGTTTACAATAATCAATCAAATCAATTCATTCACAAACAGCTGCGTTATGAAAGAAAGACCGCTACCCATGCGTTTTTCAGGAATTTTCCGCTCGTTGTTCCTCCCGCTGCTGGTCTGCATGGCTTTATTGAGCATGCTTGACCTGAAAGCGCAGAGTGCATTTGCTGCTGAAGCAAATCATCCTGCCTATAGTCAGGGACAACAGGTAAAAAAAGATACTGAACTCCCTTTTGAAAGCCGTATCAGCCTGCAGGTAAGCAATGAACAACTTGCACAGGTACTGGAGAAGATCGAAAAACAAACCTCTTATGTGTTTGTCTATTCAAACGATGAAATCGGCGCCGCCCAGAAAATCTCCTTGTCTGTAAAGGACAGGAAACTGGGAGAAGTACTGGAAATGGTGCTCTCTCCGCTGGAAATAAAATTTGAAATGATCAATAACAAGATCATTCTGCGTCAGCAAGCGGCAACCACCATTCAGCAACAGGCAGATATCACGATCAATGGCCGGGTCGTTAATAATAAGGGAGAAGGTATCCCTGGTGTTAATGTTCGTTTGCAGGGTTCCAGCATCGGTGCTTCTACAAATGATCAGGGTTTTTTTACGTTAAAGATCCCGAGTGGGCAAGCCAATGGTACCTTAGTTTGCTCTTCCGTTGGCTTCATCCCATCGGAAGTAGGGATCAGCGGAAGGACCAACATCACCGTAATGCTCACTGAGGACTCTAAGGACCTGGGAGAAATAGTGGTTACCGCTTACGGCACACAGAAGAGAACACAGGTAACGGCGGCTATCAATACCATCTCCACTAAAGATATTGAAAGCCGTCCTGTTACAAACATGTTCCAGGCATTACAGGGAACTGCGCCTAACCTCATTCTGCAACAGAATACCGCAGAACCAGGCGCGCAGATGACCCTCAATATCCGTGGTGTAGGTAGTCTTACCGGCAACTCTCCGTTGATCATCATCGATGGGGTACAGGCCGGAAGAGATGGTCTGCAGAACCTGAACCCCTATGACGTGGAAAGCATCTCCGTATTGAAGGATGCAGCTTCTTCCGCGATCTACGGTTCTCAGGCTGCGAACGGTGTTATCTATATCACTACAAAAAGAGGTTCCAAAGACGAAAAGCCTTCCGTTACCTATAATGGTATGTATGGTTTCCAGACGCCCACCACGCTGCCCCGCAACGTAGAAGCCTGGGAATATATGACCCTGAAGAACGAGGCGCTCGTAAACTCTGGTAAAACACCACAGTACGCTCCTGAAGATATCAGCTACTGGCATCAGCGTGGTTCTGAACCAGCTTATCTGAAAGAGATGCTGCGTAACACCACTCCGCAGCAGAACCATAGTCTCAGTATGACAGGTGGTGGTAAAAGCAGCAGCTACCTGGTATCCCTCGGTTATGTTGATCAGGGGAACATGCTGCAGAACTCCTACGTATCAGAAGACTTCTATTACAAACGTTACAATGCAAGGGCTAACCTCGCAGTAGATGTGAGTAAATATGTGAAAGTAAATGTAAACCTCGCATATACGAAAGGTATCAAACGCAGACAGCAGGCTGATATCGGCTTCCTGATCCGCGATGCGATCCGTACGCCGCGTATCTATCCTGTACAGGACTCTCTGGGCAACTTCGTCGTGCCTTCCCTGAACAGTAACAACGTGATCGCACAGCTGAAATACGGTGGTTTCAATAAAGAAGAAAAAGATAACCTCCTGGGTGGTCTGGATATTACCGTAACACCGGTGAAGCACTTCAAACTGAACTTCAACGCTTCAGGTACCTATACCATCACCAATCAGCAGGAACGCCAGAACAAGTATACTTACGCTCCATATTATACGACAGCGAATCCACCGTTGTACAACAGAATGTACGAGTATGAGTTCAAAGACCTCGCTTCCAACGTATATGCAACTGCTGAATACGAGAACACATTTAACAAACACTATATCAAAGCACAGGTCGGCGGACGTAGCGATGCCATCAACGAAGAATACGGTGTGAAAGCCACCCGTTATGGTACTACAAATCTGGATGATGACTGGACCATCGGTGGTGGATACATCCCTAAACCAGACGGTACTTTCGATTACGCCAACATCGGTACTTACAACGATATCATCAATCCAAACCTGTATGCGCTTAACTCTGTTTTCGGCAGAGTGAACTACGCCTTCAATGATAAATACCTGGCTGAATTCACCTGGCGCTATGATGGTTCTTCCAAACTGGCTCCTGGTCACCAGTGGCAGTTCTTCCCGGCTTTCTCTCTGGGTTGGAGGATCACAGATGAGGACTTCTTCGGTGATTTCAAGAAGCGCTTTGGTAACGTGAAATTCCGTTATTCATGGGGTCAGGTTGGTAACTCCAACATTGGTGGCTTTAACTACCTGGCGAGAGTTACCCTGAACAGCGGTAAATATCCATTCAACAATACACCAAATACCGGTGCTGATTTCTCCGCCTACAATGAGACATTGCAGTGGGAAATTTCTACCATGAGCAACTATGGTGTGGATGTTGACCTGTTCAACAACAAGATCAACGCATCTTTCGACTACTTTAATAAGAACACAAATGGTATCTACCTGTTCCAGGTAGTGCCTGGTACGGCCGGTATAGGCGCTTCCCTGCAGAACGTTGGTAAAGTGCAGAACAAAGGCTGGGAGCTGACAGTTTCCTATCATGCAAAAACAGGTGCAGTAAATCATACGATCTCCGGTAACCTGTCAGACAACCTGAACAAAGTGGTGAAATATGGTGAGCAGTCCGTACAGGGGTCTGACTTCGCCTTCATCATCAAAGAAGGTTTCCCGATCGCATCCTACTATGGTTACAAATCAAACGGTCTGTACCAGAACCTGGACGATATCAAAAATGCACCAAAAGTGCCTTTCGCTTACAACCAGCAGGTAATGCCGGGTGATGTAAAATACATTGACCGTAATGGCGATGGTGTGATCGATGCAGACGACCGTTATGTATTCGGTAACCCATTCCCACGTTACACGTTCGGTTTCAGCTATGCGGCTAACTGGAAAGGCTGGGATTTCTCTATGTTCTGGCAGGGTGTGGGTAAAAGAAGCCAGTTCCTCCGTGGTGATATCGTAGAGGCCTTCCACAACAATGAAGACCACGCTTTCGAACAACACCTGGACCGCTGGACGCCTACCAATCCGGATGCTTCCTATCCACGTCTGACTATCGGTAATGCGGATGCGAACAACTTCGCTTATTCCGACTACTGGCTGTTCGATACCAAATACCTGCGTTTAAAGAACCTGCAATTTGGTTATACACTGCCTCGTAGCGTAAGCCAGCTGCTGCATATCCAGAATGCAAGAGTGTATTTCACCGGACAGAACATCCTGACTTTCACCCCACGCCGTTTCCGCGACCTGGGTGTAGATCCGGAATTCACACAGTTTGACGATAAACTGTCCTTTACCAATTACAACGCTATTGCAGGACGTAGTTATCCGAATGCAGCTACTTTCTCATTTGGCCTGGACCTGAAATTCTGATGATAGTGTTTTAATGCTCAATTGTATGAAGAAATTATTATTACCCATACTCTGCGTCACTGTGCTGTTCTCCTGCCGTAAGCTGGACCAGCCTATCACGCGCGACTATACAGATGCCGCTTACTGGCGTACTGCTGATGACGCCCTCGCTGCGCTCGCCAGCTGTTACGAGAACCTGTCTGACGACACTTACTACTTCGGAGACGAAGCGCTTAGCGATAATGGTTATGTAAATGGTACCGGCTACAAAGGTGTTTCCCTGATTGCCGGTGGTGCTTACGATCCTTCCAATCAGCGTCTTACGGAAGAATGGAAATACCGTTACACCTGTATCCGCAAGTGTAATACGGTTACGACCAATATCGACAGGGTTACCGGACTGGATTCTACCCTGAAGAACCGTATCCTCGCTGAGGCCAGGTTTATCCGCGCTTACTCTTATTTTCAGCTGGCTGGCTGGTTTGGTGATGTACCATTCTACACCAACCTGATCACCATCGAAGAGGCGCGTTCTATCAGCCGTAGCAATCGCGAGACAATACTCGATTTTGTGGAAACTGAACTGGCAGCTATCCGTAATGCATTACCTGTGAATAACTACAGTGGTGCAGGCAACGGCTACCAGGAAAAAGATAAAGGCCGTATTACCCGTGGTGCTGCTATTGCCCTGAGTGCGCGTGTACATATGTTCAGAAGTGAATGGCAGAAAGCGATCGATGATTGCCAGCTGCTGATCAACAATGCAACGAACGGCACCTACGCGCTGCAAAACAGCTATAGCAATATTTTCAGTCCGTCGAATGAATTCAATAACGAGGTCATCTTCGATATTCAATATGGCGGCGGCCGTACAAATGGCTCACAACGTAACTTTCTGCCGCAGACGGTCGCGCTGCTGAGAAGTACGCTGGTACCTACACAAGACCTTGTTGATGACTATATCATGCTGAATGGTAAAGGTATCAGGGAGGCTGCTTCCGGTTATAATGAAAATGATCCTTATACCAACAGAGATCCCCGTCTGAATGCCACGATCCTCCACGATGGTTCCACCATCACAGATTTTGATGGTAAAGTGCAGACCATCCTGACCAAGCCAGGTTCCACTCCGGCTACCAACAGCGTGGATGATCAGGGAGCTTCTCCGACCGGTTATTATTTCTACAAATATTACGACCGTACTGCTACTAACTATGCTTCCGGTCTGAACCTCATCGTGATCCGTTATGCAGATGTACTGCTGATGTATGCAGAGGCTAAGAACGAACTGAGCCAGCTGGATGCCAGCGTATGGAACCAGACTATCCGTGCGTTGCGTGTACGTGCAGGTTTCAATGATGCGGGCGCTACTGAGTTCCCGGGTGTAGGACAGGAAGCATTACGTACGATCGTACGTCGTGAAAGAAGAGCTGAACTGGCTTTTGAAGGTGTACGTGCTACTGATATCCGTCGCTGGAAGATCGCAGATCAGGTGATGAGCAGACCAGTAAGAGGTATCAAAGTGTCTGGTGGTGCATTCAGGACCGATGCAAACGGTTATATCATCGCTGAAGACAGGCTCTTTACGAATCCTAAACACTATCTGTGGCCGGTACCTACTTTCGAACGCGACCAGAATACAAATCTTGGCCAGAACCAGGGTTGGTAATTGTCAATTAGAAATTAACAATTAGGAATTTTTTCAAACTGATACGATATGAAAACATTTTTCAGCAATATACTACTCGCATTACCGGTTGCACTGGGTGTTATCCTGACCGGTTGCGGTAAAGATGACCACGAACTCAATACCAATCTGCAACCTGTAAGCAGACTCACTGCTCCGGTAAATGAAAAATATATCAAACTACAACCAGCTACCAGTGCAACTGTCACTTTCGAATGGGACCAGGCGCGTGCAGAAGACGGTTCGTTAGTATTGTATGAAGTAGTGATCGACAAAGACGGTGGCGACTTCTCCAATCCGATCGCGAAGATCGCTTCAGATGGTGGTGGCGTACAAAACAAGCTGACCCTGTCTCATAAAGACCTGAACAGCATCGCGGGTAAAGCGGGTATAGCTGCCCTGGCTACCGGTAAACTGAAATGGACAGTAAATGCTTCTAAAGGATATAATATCCAGCCAGCAGCTGAGAGCCGTACACTGGAAGTAGAAAGACCAAACGGATTCGCAGAAATTCCTGTGGATGTATTCCTGACCGGTGATGCGACAGAAGCAGGCGCTGATCTGGGACAGGCCGTGAAACTGAAATCCACCGCTCCGGGAGTATTTGAGATATACACTTCCCTGAAAGATGGTAAATACAAATTTGTAGACAGGACGAGTGGTACACCTAACAACTTCTTCATCGACGGTGGTGCGCTGAAAGAAGCGGGAGAAAGCACACAGTCCGGTGGTACGAAAGTATACCGTCTGCGTCTGGACTTCAACAACGCAGCCGCCAATATCACAGAGATCACGGCTATCGGTCTGTGGTTTGCACCTGAGAACAGTATCATGTACGATCTGAGCTACACCAGCAAAGGTGTATGGTCATTTGAAAATAAACTGATCAACTTCCACCAGGAATCATGGGGTCGTGACGAACGTTACAAATTCCGCGTAAGCGTAAAAGCAGCAGATGGTACGCCAGGTACAGAATGGTATGGCAGTTCCAATGCGGATAATAACCGTCCCACGGCTACCACACCACTTTCTTTCTGGGAACTGAAAGCGATCACCAATAGCGATCAGTATAACTATTGCTACAAATTCGCTTCAGAGGTTGATACTAAAAACTGCGATGTAAAACTGTATTTCTCTCCTGACAAAACTTACACCCACGAAGTGATCGTGCGTTAATCAGGGATTGGGATAACATCATGCAAACGATCAATTAAAAGCTTATGCGTCGAATCTTTCTGCTATTTACGATAACAGCGGCTATGGCCACCACCTTCACCTCATGTCTCAAGGAGCCTGTGGATGATGGTCCGGGACCTGGCGCCGGCAAAACGACTTACCAGTACAACTGGCCTGCTATTGCCGATTCATCTGCTGCTTCACTGGTGAGCAATTTCTATAACCAGAGCGGCAAATATTTCAATAAGAACAACGCAGGTGATCTCACCTTCAACTACTGGCCAAATGCGCATGCGCTGGATGTGCTGACGGATATTTATCTCCGTACGAGTAATCCGGCTATCAAAACCCGCATGGATGAATTGCTGGACGGTATGAAGACAAAGAACGGCAACACCTACATCAATCACTTCTATGATGATATGGAATGGATGGTGCTGGCTTGTCTACGTGCTTACGAAGCTACCAGCGACACCCGTTATAAAACCACTGCAGAATTGCTCTGGAACGATATCAAAGGTGGCTGGGATGAAACCTGGGGTGGAGGTATCTACTGGAATAAAGACCGTCAGAATAAGAATACGCCTGCCAATGCACCTGCTGCCATTATCGCAGCACGAATGTATCAGCTGAACAGGAACGGGGAAGATCTGGCCTGGTCTAAGAAGATCTATGACTGGCAGAAAGCCAACCTCGTTGATCCGGTAACAGGATTGGTATGGGATGGTCTGGATGGTTCCGGTACCAACAAGGCATGGAAATTCACCTATAACCAGGGCGTATTTATCGGTGCCGGCGTTGAACTCTACAAGATCACCGGTGAACAGGTATATCTCAGCGATGCGCTGAAAACGGCCAATAACTCGCTTACAAGCGATTTCGCCAGCAACAACATCATGAAAGATGAAGGTGGTGGAGATGGTGGTCTGTTCAAAGGTATCCTTGTACGCTATATGATGCTCCTGATCACGGATGGCAGCATTAACAGCAGCGATGCGTCGAAGTTCATCAACTTCCTCCAGCTGAATGCCCAGACAATGTGGTTACAGGGTACCGCCCGTCCGCAGGTATTATTTAACACCAGCTGGACTAAAACGGCTACGACTACAGACCTCACCACACAGCTGAGCGGCGCCATGCTGATAGAGGCTGCTGCAAGACTGAAAGCGTTGGAACTGATCGACTAAACTCCTTTCGCCATAACGGGATAGCATTCCGGAAACAGGAATCAGGCGTTTGAATAAAAGGTTGAGTATACACAGGACGGACCTGTCTGTGTAGCTAATACTTATTCAGATGCCCGATTCCTGTTTTTTATGAGTATATTCGTCTACCTATGAATCAAGGCAATAGAAAGGTTACCTGCATGGGGTAACCTTTACTTATTTCAGGAATAACTCTTGTTATGTACACCGTTTATGTCCTATTTTCCCGCCAGTTCGAGAAAGTTTATACTGGTCACACCTCCGATCTCGTGAAGCGTTTTCATTTTCACAACACCTCTGGCCGTCAGAGAGGTACCTGGCCTTACCGTCCCTGGGAAGTCGTTTATACCGCTCATTTCGAAGATAAACAGCTGGCGCTCAGGTGTGAGTGGTTGCTGAAATCGGGGAAAGGGCGTGCGTGGCTATGGAGCCGTATCAGGGAGGATTATTATAGAGATGGGTATATTAGTGGTGTGGTGCCGGAGTAGTAATAGTCTGAAAAGATGTTAATTTTTTAGATAAAAATCGGAAATAATCCGATTTACCCTTCAAATATTGACAAGATGGTTTTAGCTTCTAAAGCTCAGTTAGCTTCAGACCATTCATTGTATAACCGTAAAATAGAACCGGTTTTTGCGACTTTTCTTACAAAAACCGGTTCTATTATTTTATTTCCTCCCTCTTCCCACCAGCCACAAAATAATCCCAACTACAAACGCTACTGCCAGCACACCTACCCATACTCCGGCTTTAAATATACCTCCCACTACTTCACAGCTGCTCAGTAACATAACGGCAAAGGCCAGCAGGCCCAGTTGTAAGCTTTTCATATACTCTTTTTAAGGAAGTATATCATACTCTGTGCCAAGGGCGGACTATACTTTACTGCGTTTGAAGTCCAGCAGCAAGGATATCATATGTGCCGATAGGCCGTCAGAACGCTTATAGAAGGCATACCGGAGCCCGATTTCCTGGAAGGAATAGTGTCTGGACACCTGTTTGAACAGTGCATAACGGGCATTGATCCCTGCTTTATAACTGTTGAAGTGACTCAGGTCATAATCAGACGTATAGTAGCTTTCCCGGAGCTGATGTGTTTTGTACGGCTTGAAATACTTCGCTTCCGTCTGGGTATAAAAGCGGAATAAAGGTGCGATCGTCAGCTGTGGTGTGGCTTTTACAGGTACTTCAAGCTGGAGCGTATGTCCGGTGATACCGAAATTATCGTGGTAAAAACGATAATAGGAGCGGATGATGGTACGCTGGCCGGCGAACACATTGAACTGCAACCCAATGGGGAACTTCCACCGCTCACGTGGCAGGTTTTCCACTCTTGGGGCATTCTGTTCTGTGAAGTAGACACGGTGAAAAGGAGTGGAGAGTAGTCCTTTCTGGTACACCAGTTCGGGGAAGACGGCAAATTGCATCCGTTGATTGACAACCTGGTAAAGGGCCAGGTTGAGGTTATAGGAGGTACGCCGGTAGATATCGAACCAGGCGGTGTCTCTGAGTTCGGAGGGGTAGACGAGTGTCTCCGGACTGTAGTAATCCGGATCAAACCTTCCCCATCGCAGGTCGTCAAAGTAACACTGTAATCCGGCAGACCATTGCCGGCTATGATTTGCATTATCATGCTCAACAGATACGCCAAGTGGTACGGACAGATAATCTGACTCCAGTGCAAGTCCGCTGTTGATACCTACGCGGACATTCGGTTTTTTTAGCTGCCGGCTATAACCCGCATTCAGGTGAAAACGGTTATCATGCCGGGAAGCGGAAGATTTTACGAAATCGATATTATCTGTAGAGGCAGAGGTGATCATATCGATGCCCAATCCGAGGGAGTAGGTGTTCCGCAGGTCCGGCCGGTGTGTAATGGACACATCCGTAGCGTATACCTGTAGATTTTCCGTACCTGTGCCTCCGGTGACAGCAGAATGATTCCCGTCCTGTGTATAAAAGGAGAATAATACCTGTATATCCGTCTGAGATACCTGTTGTTTCTTATAAGCCGAGCTGTCGGTCCTTTGCTGCGCGGATGCTGAGAAATAGGCTGCCAGCAGTCCTGCCGCAATAAATAGTCTTTTCATGCCTGATTAGTTACAACCACAACCACCGCTGCTTTTGCCACTGCCGCCTCCACTGCTTCCTTCACGGTAGGTCTGTACGTTTTCATCAAATTTTTCCATTTGTGTTTTGCCCAGTTGCATTGATTCGTCATTCAGATAGGCACGCTGATAGGGTTTTACTGCTACGCAGGATTGTAGTAACAATATGCCCAGTATAGCTGTCGCGCTGAAGAAGAGAATGCTCCCGCTATTACGCTTTCGCATGTATTTGAATATTATCCGATTGAAAAATTGTATTCTTCCCGTCTATTATGATACAATGTACTTCTGGTAACTGATTCACCAGATTGAGCCCCACTTCAGGTCCCATAACGGTGATCGCGGTGGCCAGTGCATCAGAAAGTTCCGCACTCGGACTCACAACCGTCACACTTTTCATATATGGTACCGGCCATCCTTTACGCGGATCGATGTTATGTGAATAACGGACCCCGTTTCGTTCCACATACTGCTCGTAATCGCCGGAAGTAGCTACCGATGCATTATTGACTGGCAACCATAAAGAGATTTGCTGTGGATCATCAGGATGTGCAATCCCTACTTTCCATGGTCCGCCATCTGGTTGTGTACCCCAGGCTGTGAGGTCGCCACTGGCATTCACTACACCACTGGTGGCGCCATCTGCTATCCAGAGTGCCTTTACCCTGTCTGCCGCGTAACCTTTGCCAATAGCGCCGAAGTCTATACGCATACCTGCACGTTTCAGTTGTACACAATGATGATCAAGTAAAGCAATATGCTGAAAGCCGGTAGATGTCATCGCCTGTGTAATGGCATTATCGTCAGGCCAGGTAAAATGATCGTATTTGAAATTGAAAAGCTTTTTCAATACACCTGCCGTAATATCGAAAGCTCCCTGTGTGATCGTACTGATCTTATTACAGCGAAGGAGCAACTGATATACTTCCGCTGGTACCGCAAGCGGCATACCACCTGCCTGTGCATTGAGCTGTGCCGTCACAGAGGTTTCGCTGAAGACTGTGAGCAATGACTCTATCCGTTTGATTTCGGCGACTCCCTGCTCAAGTCTGCGATCCGCAATAGCTTCTGTTGCGCCGGTGGCTATCAGTTCAAAGTCAGAACCCATTAACCGCGTATGAAGCTTACTGCTTTGCATCAGGTATTATTGAAGAAGGTGTTTAAGCGTAGTGATAAACCCGTCTGGTGTTTCCTCCCGGTAGGGGATGTAAGCAAGCAGTTTTTTCTGCGGACTTAACAACACCACTTGTGGAAAAGCGCCATCCGGATTAAATGCTGCCGCCAGTGAATCATACTGTTGCCGGAGGGGGGCGGCGATCTTTTTTCTCTGCGGAAAATCAGCCTCCAGCAACACCAGGTTCTCTCCTGCAAAACGCAGGAAGCTGCTATCTGAGAGTATCTGTTTATTGAAACGGATGCAGGGTATACACCAGTCGGAGCCGGAGAAAACTAACATGATTTTTTTGCCTGATGCCTGCGCTTGCGCGAAAGCTTTATCAGGGGATTGAAGGACCTGTGCATGTGCCGATCCTCCCAAGGCTACAATCAGAAGCAGGAACAAAATACTTCGCATATCGCGACTGGTTTATATTGGCACGGTTACCTGTTACAAATGTAGTGGAAATTTGCCATACGGTTCCCGGCTGCCGCTATCGTTCATGTTAGTGTAACTTCACCTGCTATGGATTCGGAGCAGGGCTTTCCGGTGCGGATGGCCTTTCTCCGGTACCACCAGTTCCCTGCGGAGTTCCGGCAGGTGTCGGTGTCACTGCTGCTATTGGTGCAGAAGGTGTGGCCGGTGTTGGAGCAGGTTGCTGTTTCCAGATACCTGGTTCCATATTGAACTGGAATTGCTGCGGTCTCGGATAGGCGATACTGATACCCGCCTCCTGCAATTTGATATAGATATCCGTGAGTACCTCGCTTTTCGTCACGCCTGCCTGCCCAAGATCGCTGATCCAGAACATCGCCTGTATATCTACACCGGTATCACGGAAGTTCTGCAGTAACACCGTCGGATCAGGCGATTTCAGAATATCCTCCTGGTTCACCAGGTACTCTTTAATAACGGTCAGCGCTTTCTTCAGATCACTGCCATAAGCAACGCCTACCACTACGTCTACACGACGGGTTCTGCTGGTCAGCGTCCAGTTCACCAGCTGCTGCGCGATCAGATCGCCATTCGGTACGATCACCTCAGAACCGTCTCCGGCGGAGATTTTACTGGAACGGATACCGATCTCTTTCACTACGCCAGACCTGCTGCCTAACTCTATCACATCTCCCACCTCTATAGGTTTTTCAAATGCCAGTATGATGCCCGATACCAGGTTATTCACAATGTTCTGCAGACCAAAACCAATACCCACACCCAATGCGCCTATTACAATGGCCAGTTTATCCATCGGTATACCAGAGGCGGCAAATGCCAGCAGGGTACCTGCCGCCAGTACGGCCAGCCGTATCAACAGCATCGCCGATCCCAGTTTCTTCTGTGGCTGTGATGACTGACCGGTATAACCCAGCAGATAGGAGAGGATCTGTGTCACTACAGTAGACAACCAGATGATCAGCAGGAAAATGATCACACTGCTAAAGGAGAAGGTAAAGTTGCCGATCTTTCTTTCGGCCACCAGCATATTACTGATCATCTCAGATAATCCGTCATACATGTAAAGATTACGCGCCAGTAATGCCAGCCAGCCGACAGAAGCGGCGATATAAAAGATCGTCTTTAAACGTGATTTGATGTTCTGATAATCGATCATGGAAATGAAGGTGCTGGAATCCTTCTTGGCTTCCACCTGTATATAGATCGCTTCCATCAGTATCTCCACCATCAATACAATACCCAGCGCCATGGTAATACTGACCACACTGGCAGCCCCCATTATCTTAGCGGCAGCTACTCTGGCCATTATGACAAGGATAACGGACAGTCCGCTTAATATGATAAATGTCCAGATCGCAGACCGGGAATATTTCGGTAAAGGCAATGTGGTATTCCGCAGCGTACGCAGTAGATAGATACCAAGAATGATAGCTAATATTCCTCCAATGAAGATGCCCCACTGTTCAAAGAATGTCACCTGTATCAACAGGTTATTGACACAGTACAATGCTAACAGGAACACCAGCAGGTACCATCTTTTTAACAGATTAGGAGGAATGCTATTGCGGATGATCACTGTTGTGGCAATGGCCGTGATCATCCAGCAGATGCCGGAATAAAATATCGGGTATTGGATAGAGATCAGGAACGAAAGGGTGGATGCAAGCAATATCGTACTGGCGATAGGGTAGCGGTACAGATAACGGGAATGTTGCAGAATGGTCTCTGCTTCCCGGTCTTCATGTTTGCTTTTAATTTTCCTTGCGTTGAATTTTACCCACCATAAGAACAGTGCTGCACCCAGTAACCAGATCAGGTAAACAGGTCCGCTGACAGCAAAGAATATCTTAAGAATGTTGAGGTTTTTGCGAACAGAACGATGCAGTACTTCCGGGAATTTGGGTCCTTTTTTACCCGGTAAGGGCGGCTCCCACAGATAACTGAAATCTTTGTTAAACATACGCTGACTGAAGCGGGTCAGCTGATAGTCCATATCCTCCAGCAGATTGGTCACGTCGATATAACGTTTGGCCACCTTATTCTGTAACAATCCGAGATGCAGCAGGTTCGTCTTATTGGCGCTGTCTACCTGCCGCCATTTCTGGATGAGAGCGGCCATTTGTCCGACGTAAATACCCCGTAGTTCATCTTCCGACGGGATATTCCGCATGCTGGTATCTTTCCGTAGTAGCTGAAGTGTATCTGTAATATTTACCAGTCTGTCGTGAAACTTAAACAGTACATCCTGCCAGCTGTCCAGTTTTCTTTCCAGCTGCACCAGTAGTACCCGGTTCGTATAAAGATCATGTACGTTGTTGGTGCTGCCGATAGCAGTCATGTCTTTCTGTACCACCTTCATAGATGAATCGATCAGTGGAATACTTTCACTGATCTCAGCTGTATCAAGTCCACGTCTCAAGGTGCTCATCACCTGATTCAGCATCAGGGTATAGGTTTCCAGTCGCGTAATAATGATCGCTACGGAAGTATCCGACAACCGGATAACCGATTTGCCGGAGGTGTCTTTTACCTGTTGGGAAATGATTTTGCTGAGTGTCGCGCTGTCAATAGGCTTGGGTGGAGCCGTTGAGTTCTGGTTCTGTGCGAAGAGGTTTGCACTGACAAGAAGGGCGATCAGAAAGATATGGAGGCGCATGGCAAACAAGAACAATTAGGAATTAACAATTAGCAATTAAGAATCAGGAGTTAAAAATTAAAAGTGGATGGCATTTATACCCAATTCTTAATTTTTAACTCCTGATTCTTAATTGAAACTACATCCATTTAAATTTCTCTTCCACTGGCTTCAGTCTTCTGCCATCCGGAATCTGTTCGTCCGTATAGCCGAGATAGAAGAAACCAAGCACTTTGTCTTCTTCACGTAAGGAAAGGTATTCCTTCATGGCCGGGTGGAAGGTCATACCACCTGAACCCCAGTAGCCGGCCAGTCCTTTTTCGGTAGCACCGAGCCAGAGGTTCTGTGTTGCGCAGGCAACGGAAGCAATTTCTTCCAGTTCTGGAATGGCTGGTTTGTTGCCTCTTTTCATACAGATCGCGATCACGTGAGATGCTAGATCACCCTGCTGTTGCAGTTTCTCGTAGCTTGCGGACGCAAATTTCTCAGCAGGCGTATTGGCTTTATAAATGTCAGCATGTGCCTGACAGAATTGTTTTACGCCTTCTCCGCTGAATACAACGAAATACCATGGTTCAGTATAGCCGTGGGTTGGCGCCCAGTCAGCCAGTTCCAGTATTTCGCGTACCTGTTCATCGGGAATTCTTTTCCCGTTCATGCTCGCCGGTTTGATATTGCGACGTTGCCTGATAATATTCGTCAGATTTCCGTTTTCCATTCTTATGCTTGATTGTTTATGCAGATATTTTTTCTTTCCATTCTTCCGGAAGTCTGGCGACTTTCCTGTTGGTATAATCAAAGAAGATCATACCTGATTTCGCTTCCGCGATGATGATGGTTTTACCATCACGCACAGTAGTGATCCTGTAATAAATGTCAAAGCCGAAAGGAGAGATATCAGCTGCTCCGATGGCGATATCAAAGATATCCTTGAGGAATCCTTCACCTTTATATACGAGTGCAGCGTCAGCCATGATCAGACCGGTTTCCGGCCCTCTTTCTTCCAGTCCCAGGGCGTGCAGGTAGTTGATCCTGGCCTGGTGGAGAATGGACAGGATAGCATCATTGCCGACGTGTCCGCCATAGTTTACATCTGTTACTCTTACCGGTATCTGTGTAGTGTAACCCAGTTTTTCCGGTATATCTATTTTAACTCTTGCCATGCTTTATATTGATAGAACTTTTACTGCTGTTAAGTGTACTGTCTGTCAGTGTGTCCTTAGAGAGGGAGGCTTTTCATGCCTTCTGCTTTCAGGAAGGTGACCAGTTGCTGGAAGGCTTTTGCGCGATGACTAAACTTATTCTTTCCCGCCATATCCATTTCTGCGAATGCGAGGTCCGATCCATCGGGCACAAAGATGGGATCATACCCGAATCCTTTACCTCCGCGTCTTTCGGTGAGGATAGAGCCAGGACATACACCGGTGAACTGATATTCCTGTCCACCGAGGATCAGGGAGATGACAGTTCTGAAATGTGCTTTCCTGTTTTCTTTACCGTTCATTTCCTTCAACACTTTAGCGATGTTGTCTTCCGCGAGTTTTTGTTCACCGGCATAACGGGCTGACAGCACACCCGGAGCGCCGTCCAGTGCATCTATTTCCAGTCCGGTATCTTCGGAGAAACAGTCTTTACCGGTCATATCAAAAATGACAGTTGATTTCTCCCTGGCATTTTCTTCCAGGGTATCATGCGGTTCAGGAATATCGATATCGATACCGGCTTCCTGCAAGGTGATGATAGAAAAGCTATCACCCAGTACGGAGCGGATTTCCTTTACCTTGTTTTCGTTATTGGTAGCAAATACAAGTGTCATTAGAAAAGCGGTGTTTAATGTCTTTGGTAAATATTAGATACCCAGTAATTGTTTCAGTCCCATCCAGAGTTTTCCTTTCAGCATCTTATCCTGCGAAATGAGTTGCAGATCATCGGAGCAGATCAGCTGACAACCGTTCACCTGTACCAGCTGATAGGTGGATACTGCTTCCAGTCCCATAGCGGCCGGGGGGATGCCAAACAACACTGCCTGCTTCATGGGTACGGCGGCCTGCCAGGTAGCGAAAGGCAGATTCCCGTACTGAGCGGTGTTGATGAGTGCGATATCCTGTACGCCGAGTTTACAGGCGTTTAATATATTAGTTAACAGGTTGAACAAATCGTCGTTTAAATATGCATCGCCGGCATTTTGTATGAATAGCGCGATGTTTTTTTGATTTTCACCTAAAAATTTGACTTTAGGAGCAGCCTCCGTCACGACTGCAACAGGTTCCTTTTTCCCCGGAATGATAGGCTGGGTGTATATCCTGGCCAGTATGTAAGGATCGAGTTGCAATTTATCAAAAGACATGTTTATGTGTATTTAACTTAATATATCGCTCCCCTTTGGGGAAAAAATCAGTTTATTTGCATCTGACAGTGAGCAAATGTAAGAGTATTCAATTTTAGATTCAGGATTTCCGACTTTAGATTTTAAACGGGAACAGGACCAGGAATTGAAATTCAGACACCAAAACATCAATAAAAAATTTAAAGGTCCTTATGATGGTAGACAATCCAACGACAAATGCCGTACTAGAAGAGGCAGTTAAGAAGATTAAAGTGACCCGGACGGCTCAGAGCCGGATCAATGAGATTGATTTTAACAACCTGGTATTCGGGAAAAAGTACGCCGACCACATGCTGGTGGCTGACTTTGACGGAAAAGAATGGAAAAATGCAGAGATCCTACCTTTTCAGCATCTTTCTGTAAGTCCATCCAATGCCGCCTGGCACTATGGTCAGGCTATCTTCGAAGGTATTAAGGCATACAAGGACCAGGAAGGTAATCCTATGATCTTCCGTCCGTATGACAACTATGCACGTTTCAACACTTCTGCAGAGAGAATGGGTATGCCAGATGTTCCTGAATGGTTATTCATCGGGGGTATGGACATGCTGATCGATCTCGACCGGGATTGGGTGCCTTCCAATGATGGTTGCTCACTGTACCTGCGACCTTTCATGATCGCAGCAGATGAATTTATCGGTGTAAAACCTTCTGACACCTATAAGTTCGTTATCATTAATTCTCCATCAGGTCCGTACTTCAACAAGCCTATTAAACTGCTGGTACAGGATAAGTATATCCGTGCTTTTCCTGGCGGCGTAGGTTATGCAAAGGCTGCCGGTAACTATGGTGGGGCCATGTATCCAACCATGCAGGCACGTAAACAGGGATTTGACCAGATCCTCTGGGTAGACGGCCTCGAGTATAAATATTTACAGGAGTGTGGTACGATGAACGTATTTGCGATCATCGGTAACAAAGCTATCACACCTGATCTGAACCAGGGCACTATCCTTGCAGGGGTCACCAGAACGAGCGTAATGGACGTACTGACCGATATGGGACTGACCGTAGAAGAACGTCCGGTTTCTATTGAAGAGGTGGTAGCTGCCTGGAAAGACGGTACCCTTCGTGAGGTATTCGGCACAGGTACTGCATCCAGCGTAGCATATGTGGAGGAACTGCACTATAAAGAGCACCAGATCCACCTGGATACTACCAGATATGCAGTAGGAGCAGAGCTGCTGGAACGTCTGGACGCTATCCGTACAGGAAAGGCAGACGATACCCGCCACTGGAACTATAAAGTATCAAAACACTAAAAATAGTCTTAGTTGTGTTAGTTAGGGGCCATTTGCGGATGCGGATGGCCCCTTCTCTTTTAATTAAGAATTAAGAATTAGGAATTAAGCCCTACATCTGAGAGGTGTCACATCGCCTTTAACTCTGTCCCCGGATAATACACGGTTTATTCTTTACTATGTATTTGTTATCCTACGTTCATCCTACGTTCAGGAACGTAGGATGAACGTAGGATAAGCATTATTAAAGCATTATCAGAACAAGAGCGGGGAACAGACAATATCTTATTTGAATGAAAATGGCTGCATACAATATATATAATATGCCCGCAGGTATACGTGAGTATCAGTAGTGACTAATTTTATTCCCCATTAAATATTGATAATCAATATAGTAATACACCTAAATACAGTGCTGTCCGCAGTTTGCCCGTGTAAACATTATGCATTCACGGTGAAAAAGTGCATCTTTGCAGGATGACACTTTCTGCTTTTCTGGAATCCCTCAGCCAGGCTATGCCTCCCGCGGGCACTTCTCCATACCTGGCCTCCCTATGGTGGGACGGCAAGGGAAACTGGCAAAAGGCGCATGATATTATAGAGCATCTGGATGGCGATACAGCTGCCTGGGTGCATGCTTATCTCCACAGAAAGGAAGGCGACCGCGGTAATGCACGTTACTGGTATTCCCGCGCAGGCCAACCAATGCCGGAGGTGTCACTGGAACAGGAATGGAAAGACATGGTGACCGTTCTGTCAGGTCGTTAGAGGGTTTTCCAAAAAAATGTTCAAAACATTTTGTTATTAATAGGGAGAAATGTACCTTTGCCCTCCCAAATTCCCATTCTGGGTGATTTGGATGTCATTGTAAACCGACAGAAAAAAAACTTAGGTAGAATGCCTACTATACAACAATTAGTAAGAAAAGGAAGAGAAATTATCCGGGCTAAATCCAAGTCCAGGGCTTTAGATAGCTGTCCTCAGCGTCGTGGTGTATGTACCCGTGTGTACACAACCACTCCTAAAAAGCCAAACTCTGCATTGCGCAAGGTTGCCAAGGTGCGTCTGACAAACAAAGTAGAGGTGATTGCTTATATCCCAGGTGAAGGTCACAACCTTCAGGAGCACTCCATCGTGCTGATCCGTGGTGGTAGGGTGAAAGATCTGCCAGGTGTTCGTTACCACATCGTTCGTGGTTCTCTGGATACAGCAGGTGTGAAAGATAGAAAGCAGAGCCGTTCCAAGTATGGTACCAAAAAGGAAAAGGCTAAGAAATAATATTTTTACAAATAGTTGAAATTTTCCAAATAAATGAGAAAGCAAGCCGCAAAGAAGATGCCTCTGGCTCCGGATCCGCGCTTTAACGACAAACTGGTTACCCGGTTTGTTAACAACGTGATGGAACAGGGCAAAAAGAGCATTGCCTATAGGATATTTTATGATGCGATTGACAGAGTAAGCCAGATAACCAATGATAATGGTTACGAGGTTTGGAAGAAAGCTCTGGCAAACGTAACTCCTGCTGTAGAAGTTAGAAGCCGTCGTATTGGTGGTGCTACCTTCCAGATCCCTTCTGAGGTTCGTCCTGACAGAAAGGTTTCTCTGTGCATCAAATGGTTAATCCGTTATGCTGGTGAGAGAAATGGTAAGAGCATGGCTGAGAAACTGGCTAACGAAATCGTAGCGGCAAGCAAAGGTGAAGGTGGCGCTTTCAAAAAGAAAGAAGATACTCACCGTATGGCTGAAGCGAACAAGGCATTCTCCCACTTCAGGATCTAAATCTACTGCCGCAAGGTAGATGGTTTATAAAGATATAGGAGAAACATCCTCCGGGCTATACCGGAGGATGTTCTCTTTTTTTGTGCCCGTTATTGATTGATGCCAGTCTATCCCTGAAAGCCGGCTGCACATGCCATCACTGAAACATGACCGTTTGCACGGTCAATGAACAGCACCAAATCTGGTACACGCTTCAACCCGTTACCTGCCAATGTGAAAACGCTGGTTGTACCCAAGCCGCCCGACGCTCTGTTGTAAGGTTTGTTGAAAGTTGTTTTCAGTGCACAATTGTTTTCCCATCGTTTATACCGGTATTCCCGATTTTCGCCAGTGTACTGGTGAAGAGGGTGATTTACGTCTGATGGTAGCTACTGTCATCCGGAGAGTTATTTCCCAGGGTTTGATATCATTTATGACTCGTCTGTATAAAACAGGTGAGGAATTCGCATGTCTTCTTGTCTTTGAATAAAGCAGCTGTTGTTTATAAAAGCGTGTCGGGATATTATTTCTGGAAATAGATATTTCTTTTATCTGTGGATAATAGGAATGTTTTAGATGCCTGGGAATCAGTTGGAATTATTGCTCCCTAAAACGGACTGAGAATAATATATTGATTGATGTCGGAGCAGACACATAAAAAAACGGCCGGACAACATTACGTCGTCCAGCCGTACACGGTTAGCTAGTATTAAAGCGTTTTATCTCACGTTTACAAGTACTTTGATCAGACCAGTTCCCTGACCATCAAAGGTTTCCAGCGCTTTACCAATCACCTGACCAGGTTTTACCTTATCCAGATCAGCTTTCATGGCGTGACCCGCTTTGCTGGAAGTCACCAGCAGATCGCCTCTGCGGATGGCACCGCCTTCTCCACATACTTTAGTCGGAATAACACCGATCACACCCATTGGCACTTTATCCGCAAGGTCATTATCGATATCTTCTTCTGTCAGCAGTACACCTGGTTTAGTGGCGTATACACCTGCTACCAGGGTGGAATATGGCTGAGAAGACAAAGCAACTGTTCTGTCTGCATCTTCAGCGATCACCAGTACGTCACCTGGTGCATACTGATTCACATGACCTTTTACATCAAATGCTTCTGCAACGTCCGCACCACTGTTTTGTGTACCGCCATTAAAGAACCCGCGACCTGCTTTGTTGATACGTGCTACGTTACCGCTGGCACTCTGGAACTGTGCGATATTACCTGATGCACCCTGATGATTGACCAATAATGTGCTACCGGTACCAGTGGTTGTGATATGTACAACAGGCTGACCGTTCGAATTGTTGAAATTTGCAAATCTTCCTGCCTTACCAGTACCGAAATTGGGGATAAATCCGGAAATCGCATTGCCATTACCGTCACAGCTGGCTTCTATACCATCGCCGCTACCACCGGCATTCGCTGTGATGCCATTACCATTACCGTCTGCTAACGACAGCAGCGCCGGACCGTTACCGGCCGGGTTGGAAGCATAGAACAGTCCTGCATAGCCACCTGTACCGGAAGACACGCCGTATATACCAGCTGTTCCAAAGTTGGCGAACTGAGAGTTCACTTCACCTTTGACCGCCGGAGAGGTACCGGTTGTTCTGTCTACCAGAAAATCTCCTGCCGTACCATTACCAACAGTTTTTACTGTGATCACCGAGTTTTCATTATCCTCGTTAAAAATTTCGAACCTGCCTGCACGGCCTTCGCTGAAAGAAGGCACCCATGCATATAAAGCGGTACCTGCACCGTCGATGTTGGTTTCAACGCCATTACCATCTTTACCCGCATTGGCAGTGATCGCATTACCATTACCATCGGTCAGTGCAATCAGCGAAGCACCATTACCGGAAGGATTGGATGCATAGAACAGACCCGCGCGACCACCAGTACCGGAAGAGATACCGAATACGCCTGCAGCGCCAAAGTTGCCAAAGATGGTATTTACTTCTGCTCTTACAGCTGCGCCCACGCTGTTCGTATTGTCCAGCAGGAAGGAAGAGGCGTTACCCAGTGTATTGTCAGGAATATTACCGTTACTGTTGCTCACTACGTCCAGGATATTCGCTTCCGTATTGTCCTGGTTAAAGTTCTCAAATTTACCCGCCATACCGGTACTGTTGTTAATACCTACCTGGCCATATACTCCGATACCGGTGTTGGCAGTGCTGGTAGCAACAAAACCTCTTACGCCATATCCACCGCCATCATTACGACCCACTACTGCACCGGCAATATCAGATGTCGTACGGCCTACGATCGCTTCCCCGGCGCCGTTGTTATCACCTACGATACCGGCAGATGTTTGTTGGCTGGTAATGCCATGTACGCCAAAACCTGCACCCGCACTACTCAATACACCAGTTCCATTACCGGTTGTGCTGACGTTGACAACGGTGCCATTGCCAACAGAAGTGACATTCAGCGCATTATTATTGTTGGCGTTATTGTTAATATTAATAGTAGCTGCGATACCATTTACGGAGGTGGCATTCAGACCTATACCGCTGTTGCTGTTGGCAAATACGCCATAACCATTGGCGGAAGAATTACCATATACGCCAAGACCATTGGGGGTAACGCCATATACGCCCCAGCCTGATCCGGCCTGAGAGCCCCATACGCCGATACCGAGTCCACCGGTACCATTGTTAATACCTCTCACGGCACTGGAAAAGCCACCAGGAGCAGTACTGCTCACGATACCACGCACCGCTGCAATACTTGAAGTGGTCGTGTTATTCACGCCTTCTATAGAAGTGCCATCTCCATCGTTCGTCAGTGAGAACAAGGTTGAGGCATTGTTTTCCACAGTGACATAAGGGAGTGTGAATCCACCACCAGCTGCACCTGGCAGCCAGTTGGTACCATCAAACCGGAGGATTTGTCCGGCTAGAGGGGCCGTTGCTGATACGGGGATGTTCTGTAAACGCACCACATTCGGGTTCGGATAAGTACCACTGAGATCACCGCCTGCTGCTGCACCATTGATCTCTCCTGCAGGGCCAGCCGGGCCTACGGGACCTTGTGGACCTGCCGGTCCAGCTGCACCAGTTGCACCCGCTGGACCTACCGGTCCGATGGGGCCTGCCGGACCAGCTACGCCTGCATCACCTTGCGGGCCTGTTGCACCTGCCGGGCCTACCGGGCCAATTGGTCCTGCTGGTCCTGCCACACCCGGATCACCTTGTGGGCCAGTCGCTCCTGCAGGGCCTACTGGTCCTATTGCTCCCATTGGTCCGATGGGGCCTACCGGGCCTGGATTACCTTGCGGGCCTGCAGCTCCTGCCGGGCCTACGGGACCAACTGGTCCTGCTACACCTGGCGCTCCCTGTGGGCCGGCCGCTCCTGCGTCTCCTTTAGCACCAGCCGGGCCTACAGGGCCTATCGGGCCAGCTACGCCGGGTACTCCCTGTGGGCCAGCCGCTCCTGCATCTCCTTTAGCACCAGCCGGGCCTACAGGGCCTATCGGGCCAGCTACACCTGGTACTCCCTGTGGGCCAGCCGCTCCTGCATCTCCTTTAGCACCAGCCGGGCCTACAGGGCCTATTGGGCCAGCTGCACCGGGTGCTCCCTGTGGGCCAGGTGCTCCTGCCGGGCCGGTATCGCCTTTAGCACCTGCCGGTCCTGTAGCACCTGCATCACCTTTAGCGCCGGTTGGGCCAGCCGGGCCCTGAGGGCCTGCGGGACCTGCCGGACCAGGCGTACCATTCGCAGCATATAATGCGTAGGGAACACTCAGCAGTTCAGTGGTGCCGAGGCTCACAAAGCCGCTGCCGGTATTTACTTCGACTTTTAAATATTGATTGGCGTCTGCCCAGGGTACGCCTGCAAATGTGCCGGTAGTAGCATTACCCTTACCGATCTGAAGATTGAAGAGTCCCAGCGTACTGGTTTTCACCTCATGTGTTTCTTCATATTGTACCGGACCGGCAGCGGAACCGCCAAGAACGGATATACGGACAGAGATGTCTTTATTGGCGACAACGGTACCATTGGTGTTGCGGACTACCGCCTGGTAATTGGTGCCTGCCAGTCCGTTCTGGGCATAGGCGCCCGCACAGACAGCAGCCAGTAATATGATCAGTAGATATAATTTCTTCATGGTTATGTGTTTGTATGCTTAGGGGTTATTGTCTGGCGCGTTGGAATGATTTATTCACAGGCGCTGTAGTGGGAGCCTTTGTAGCTGGTTTTGCAGTATTGCCGGGAGCAGTTGTGATGATGCCGGTGTTGCTATGTGCCGGTGCTTTCAGATTTTCCTGTGCATTGCCCTGCGTAGGTACTTCAACAGGAGCCGGTAGTTTCAGCTGTTTGGACCTTGCATCTTTGGCAGCATCTGCGGCACTTACATCAGAAGTATTTTTGCCAGCTGTTTTTTTAGCGTTCAACACCCTGCTGCTACGTGTTTTAGTGTTTTGAGGACGGTAATCCGTGAATAGCTGTTCTTTAGTAGAACGGGTATTCTGGGGTTGTGGGGCCGTCTTTAACTTATTCTCCTTTTGCTTCATTTTGGCAATGTCCTCGTTAAAGTGCGGGAATAGCTTGTCTCTGGTACGTTCCTGAGCCATGCTGACGCCAAGCCCGGAAAAGAATAACGCAATCAGTAAAGCGTACGGTTTCATATGTTGGAGTTAATGTGTGATTGATGAATGGAATTGTTATCTGGAGCCTCCGCCTACATGATAAGCGATGGTAAACTTCAGGGTCTTGCGCTGATACAGACTGTTTGCTGTAGGCATGATATAGGCCATGTCAAGAGATACGCCTTTAATGCAGGTGCCTATACCGGCTGAAAAGTGCTGCCGGTACCCTTTCTGAGGATGTTCATAAAAGTAACCAGTGCGGATAAACAGCTGGTGCTGGTACGTGTATTCTAGTCCGCCGGCAACCGTGAATTCTCTGATCTCTTCCTGGAACCCACCCGGAGCGTCCCAGAAGGAGGTAAAGAGCGATTCTGTCATACTGCGGTTAGGGTCTTTACCATCGATGATCTCGCCGGTAGGTTGTCCATTGGCATCCACAGCATACTTGGGCGGCGTGGGAATGAGCAGTTTATTAATATCTGCCAGAACGGTGAACTGGTGTTCTACTGTATTTACGAAAGTGTAACCACCACCTATACGCAGATTTGCGGGCAGGAAGGCTTTACGGTCGCTATCGTCGGTATAATTCAGTTTGGAGCCTATATTGGTGAAGGCGATACCCCAGGAGTAACGGTTGCCTGCCGGGTCACTTTTACCATAATTCTGCGAATAGAAGGCGATGTCACCAGCTACTGCGCTGGCGGGGTTCTGCTGGAGACCATTGAAACTGCCCTGTCCGAGATCGCTCCTGATATAACGAAGACTGATGGCCAGGGAATAACGCGCGCCGAGTTTGCGCGCATACGTTGCATCGATGGCATATTCTCTGGGCTTATACCGTTGCAGTTCGGTACCGTTATCATCCCTGAAAATGATGGTGCCATTGGTAAAGTACCGCATGGATACACCGATACCTTCCGTATTGTCCTTGAAATTTTTAAAAGCGGAAACATAGCCCATGTTGGTCCGCTGGTCGCTATTGTTGAGGTCCCACATCCAGGGAGCGTAGGAGGCGCTAACGCCCCAGTCGTCGGCAAAGACGATCTTGGCGGCATTGGCGAACAGGGAATTTGCGTCGGGTTCGAGACCGGTCGCGGCGTCACCGGTACCACTGCTGCGTGCATCGGGATTAACGAGCAGGAACGCGGCGCCGGTATTGATGGTCTTGATACCTTTCACCTGCGCCATCGATCCGCTATGGGCGAGCAAACCGGCGGCACAGAGCCATAGTGTAAAATTTTTCTTCATGACCTTGGTTTTGGAGGTTATTGGATCACCAGTTTCTCTTCATACATGTGACCGCCTGCTTTCAGCACTACGGTGTAGATGCCGGCGGCAAACCTGGTGACCGGCAGTGTGATCAGCACTTTACCGGCGCCATAAGACCTGCTTTCCTGGTGAACGACCTGTCCGCTGCTATTGACGATGAAAAAGACAACCGGGTTGTTGGACAGCATGTCGAACTGGAGCTTAAGAGTGGTGGAAACCGGGTTTGGGTAAAGAATGAGGTTGACAACTACTTCTGCCCCAGCAGGGGTTGGAGGGAGCTCTTCTGCCTGGTGGAAGCCCTGGGTCAGCAGTATGGCTGATTTTTGCAGGGAGCTAACGGTAATTTCGCCGACGGTGTACTGGAAGATATAAGCCCCTGCGGGACCTCCTCCTCCGGTACTGGCATTGACCTGTCTGTTGAGCAGCTGCGCCCTCGCGGTGGGAACGCCACCGGCAGCAAGACACAACAGGAGGAGCTGTTTGTGGATAATCTTCATTTAAAGATATGTTTGGGGGTGAATAAATGACAACGGTAAACATTCACGTATGACAGTCCAGCTACAGTAAATCAATGGTATGGGGTCAGGACATATTAACAAGGTTATATACAAATATGTTTTAAAGGGGAAAAAAATGCAATAGCAAGTTCCTGGCTGGCGGGATTATTATTAAATCCGGTAGGGCAGGAGGTACAATTGGTTTTCAGTGTAATAACAGATCGATGGTAAGGTGGTAAAATTGGATTACCTTTGCGGCGTTAATTGTGGGGTAAAGTCCTTTCTGTAAAGGAATTCTTAAATAATGATTTGGTAAATCAACCCATTTTATTTATTGGTAAAAATCATTTACCTTTGCCCCCCAAATTGCATTAGTAATACAGTCATTTTAATATTATGGCAGACTTAAAATTTCAAAGAAACTTTGGTATTGCGGCGCACATCGATGCCGGTAAAACCACTACCACAGAGCGTATCCTGTACTACACAGGTAAATCCCACAAAATAGGGGAAGTGCACGAAGGTGCTGCCACCATGGACTGGATGGCACAGGAGCAGGAGAGAGGTATTACCATCACATCTGCTGCTACTACTTGTTTCTGGAAATTCCCGACTACACAGGGAAAGCTTCAGCCAGACACTAAAGAATACAAATTCAACATCATCGACACTCCAGGTCACGTGGACTTTACCGTTGAGGTAGAACGTTCCCTGCGTGTACTGGATGGTCTGGTAGCATTGTTCTGCGCTGTATCCGGTGTAGAACCACAGTCTGAAACCGTTTGGCGCCAGGCTAACCGTTACCGTGTACCTCGTATCGGTTTCGTTAACAAAATGGACCGTGCCGGTGCTGACTTCCTGAACGTGGTAAAACAGGTGAAGGAAATGCTGGGTGCTAACCCTGTTCCACTGATGCTCCCTATCGGTGCTGAAGATACTTTCAAAGGAGTGGTTGACCTGATCACTATGAAAGGTATCATCTGGGACGAAGAAGGTAAAGGTGCTACTTACCAGGAGATCGAAATTCCTGCTGACATGAAAGATGAAGCAGAAGAGTGGAGAGGTAAACTGGTAGAAGCAGTTGCTGAGTACGACGACACCCTGATGGAGAAATTCTTCGAAGATCCAAATTCAATCTCTGAAGCTGAGATCCACGAAGCTATCCGTAAGGCTACTATCGATATCGCTATCATCCCGATGCTGTGTGGTTCTTCCTTTAAGAACAAAGGTGTTCAGAAGATGCTGGATGCGGTTTGCCGTTACCTGCCTTCTCCTCTGGATATCGAAGCAGTAAAAGGTACTAACCCTGACACTGGCGCTGAGATCGAGCGTAAACCAGATGCAAAAGAACCATTCTCTGCACTGGCGTTCAAGATCATGACCGATCCTTTCGTAGGTCGTCTGGCGTTCTTCCGGGCTTATTCCGGTCACCTGGATGCAGGTTCTTATGTACTGAACACCCGTACTGGTAAGAACGAGCGTATCAGCCGTATCATGCAGATGCACGCCAACAAGCAGAACCCGATCGATTTCATCGAAGCTGGTGATATCGGTGCTGCTGTAGGTTTTAAAGATATCAAAACAGGTGATACCCTGTGTAATGAAGATCATCCGATCGTTCTGGAATCTATGACCTTCCCTGAGCCTGTAATCCACATCGCTATCGAGCCAAAAACTCAGGCGGACATGGATAAAATGGGTCTGGCGATCGCGAAACTGGTAGAAGAAGATCCTACCCTGAAAGCAAAAACTGACGAAGAAACCGGCCAGACCGTATTGAGCGGTATGGGTGAGCTTCACCTGGAAATCATCGTTGACCGTATGCGTCGCGAGTTCAAGGTAGAAGTTAACCAGGGTGCACCTCAGGTTGCGTTCAAAGAAGCATTCACTGGCGTTGTTACGCACCGTGAAGTGTACAAGAAACAGACTGGTGGTCGTGGTAAATTCGCTGACATCCAGGTTGAGATCGGACCTGCTGATCCGGAATGGCTGAAAGAGAACGACGGTAAAACGTTCCAGTTCATCAACGATATCTTCGGTGGTTCCATTCCAAAAGAGTTCGTTCCTCCGGTACAGAAAGGTTTCGAATCTGCAATGAACCAGGGTGTACTGGCTGGCTATCCGCTGGACAACCTGAAAGTTCGTCTGTTTGACGGTTCCTTCCACCAGGTTGACTCCGATGCAGTATCATTCGAACTTTGTGCAAGATCAGCTTTCCGTGAGGCTGGCCGTAAGGCGAAACCAGTTCTGCTGGAGCCGATCATGAAAGTTGAAGTTCAGACCCCAGACCAATACATGGGTGACGTAACAGGTGACCTGAACCGTCGTCGTGGTATGCTGGAAGGTATGGAAATGAGAAATGGTGTACAGGTGATCAAAGCTAAAGTTCCGCTGAAAGAAATGTTCGGCTACGTGACTCAGCTGCGTTCAATGTCATCTGGTCGTGCGACTTCCATCATGGAGTTCTCTCACTACTCAGCAGCTCCAAACAGCATCGCTGAAGAGGAAATTGCAAAAACAAAAGGTAAAGTGAACGCTGATTGATTTTAGCTTCATTTATCCACCTTATAAAAGAAGGGATGCCATTCAGGCGTCCCTTTTTTATTTATATGATGGGAGCGTTCCCGGTGTTGGGACTATTCGTCTTTATTATAGTGCATATGGCGATATTATTCCGCAGAAAGCCCAGATATGAAATTGTTTGTACTCCAGTGAACACCTTGTCTTAGTAATTGTTTTTCTATCAGTTACAAATTTGTGTAGGATCATATACAGAATTCCTTCGTCGCGACCATTAATTGCACGTTTTATAGCGATATTTTATTCATTGTCAATAAGTTTTGCTGATATAACCGTTGAATGGCACCAAATTTGGGTTGCGTGAGTTGTCCCCTTTTAACCCATTAGAAGTCATAGTGTAATGTATCCGTAAGCTCCCCTGTAGAGGGCTTTTATAATTTTTGATGGCAAGTATTTATTCAATTAAACTTCAGAACATGAAAAAAATTCGTCTCTTAACCCTTGCGCTGATTGCTTTATTCATCGGCAGTACTGCTTCTGCCCAGACCCAGAAAGGAAACCTGATGGTTGGTTCCGACATTACTGATTTTGGATTTAATTTCCAGAAGGAGAGTACGATTTTCCACTTCACGTTAAACCCAAAGCTGGCGTATTTCATCAAAGATGATCTTGCGCTGGGAGCATATGTTAACCTGGGTGTACAGACGACGGGAGGAAATGGTACGAATGTAGATTATGGTGTGGGAGCACTGGCGCGTTATTATTTCCAGGACAAGAACATCCGTAAGATGGAGTTTTCAAAACGCGTACGTTTCTTTGGCGAGGCGAATGCGGGTTTTGGCGGTAGTAATCCGGCCAGCGGCGCATCGACCAACGGTGTACAGTTAGGTGTTGGTCCGGGTTTATCTTATTTCATCACGCCAAATGTGGCGCTGGATGCGTTGGTAAAGTATGATGTGATCATTGGTGGTGGTAATTCCACAACTTCGCATCAGTTAAATTTCGGACTGGGTTTCCAGATATTCCTGCCTACTGCGAAAGCGCGTGCGATCATGCGTGAGGAGATGGGGAAATAAGGAAGCGGGTTGCAGGGAGTTATCATCAGTATCATTTGAACAGGCTGAACGAACTGATTGATAATGAATAGGAATGAACAACTTTTTAATAGTGATCCGAATTTATCTTTATCCTGTTGGCAGGGAAGTGTATTCACTGTGAACTGGGATTGCCGAAAACCAATAAAAGAGTAGGCGTGACACCCTTATTAAAAGTATTGTTATGACATCTTCCATCCTCTCTGCAGTCATTGGATTTCTGAGAACTGTATTAAGAAGTTTGTAATTTCCACAAACATTTGAAATTGTTGAGCCCTGGCGTAAGCCGGGGCTTTTTTTATCGGGTACGGGCTGTTCATTCTATTAGTGAGAGGGGTGATCGTTGTTCATTTTACCGCAGACTTCGATCTGAACAAAATGATCTAATTGATTGAAAGTGAACGAAAGTGAATATGGTGATCTTGGATGAGGGGCCTATTTTTACATCAGGACCAGATGATCATCTCCTTTGGGATTACCGAAAACCAAGAAAAGAGTAGGTACTAACCACCAAAACTTAAAGTAATGGATCTGTTGAACCAATTACTGGCAACTCTCATTGCGTTGCTGAATTCTCTCCTGGGAGGTCTGTAATTATTATTAATTCCCCCAAGTTCCCGGGACTAGTTTACCTGCCACGAGGTTAAACTAATCCAAATTATTGAAGAGCCTCTTTGAGTCGGAGGCTCTTCGCTTTTTTGTGGCTGTTGCTACTTTTGCTGGTCTTAGTGGTACTTGTCTGATCCGAACTGGTTGTGTAAGCTGTTTGTTCATCCATGTTTTTCCACAGTTCAGATTTGTAAGGAATGACAGAGGCGCTGCATTTCCTGTCGTGATTAATTCTCCTTATTGATCTCTGATTTATAAGTATACCGCCAGCCTTGTCATCGATTTTGTTCATTCACATTGCGATGTGCTCATATCTTATTCAGGCTATGTGGCAGGAAAAGTCTGGCTAACCTACCTTTCCAGCTATTTTAATGATAAGCCAGGATTGCGATGTGCTAGTATTAGGCTATGGTATAAGGTAATATCTGCCAAACCTTACCCTCCGGGTTACTATTCCAGCTATTTTAATAATAAGCAGGGTTTGCTGCTAATATCTTATTCATGCTATGGCCCCAGGTAATGTCTGCCTAACCTTGTCCTCGCGGTTACATTTCCAGCCGTTTTAATAATTAAGCCGGGCTTGCTTTGTTCATTTATCTTCCACTGGTTTTAGGGGCCTAAAACCATGTAATAGTAAAACCTAAGGTCTATCTGGTATGGACAAATAGTGTCTTATTGTCCCAATTATCGCGCTGTAAAAGGAAGGGCAATGTTCAGGCAGGTAAAAATCTCCTTTGTTCATTTTTCTGCAACTCAACCGTTCATTTTGAAATCTTCTGTTCATTTTTGTTCACTGCGTTTTTCTCTTCAAATGCGTTGATAATGAACGAAATGACCGTTTGCCAATTCCCTGCATGCGGGTAAATTACACTCATGCTCCTGTATGGTGGGTAGCATTTGGGATTGCCGAAAACCAAGCAACAGAGTAGGCTTAACCTTATGAAAAACCTCAACAAACTATGGATTTATTGAACCAGTTATTGGCTTTAGTTCTGAACTTGCTGAATTCATTATTGGGGAATTTACCCATCTGAGTTTTGACAGGTTGAGAAATATTGCTTATTGCATTCCCAGACAGGACAGGCCACCGGTTCCCCGGAGGCCTGTTTCATTTTAGGGTGGTCCCAGGTGTCTGGTCTGGTTTCTTCAGGAGAGGGGAGTAGGTATTTGATAATGCTCTTTTTGCCTGCGCAAACTACTTATAATGGAAGACGGGCGTAAAATGGGCATTGCTTATTCTCAGGGGTGGTGATCGGTAAAAAACGGCTTGTTTTCCTCTCTGGCATGTAACGTTACAGGAAACAGGGTATCGCCTCCGGATTCGGTCTCTTCTGACGATTAGTAATGGATTTTGGTGTCCGCTGCGGCTTTGCCTGTCATCCGCCGGAAATGTCTTTATAAGCCGCTAAAAGACCATATTTCCCACATATGAGGGTAGACTCTACTATAAAAGCACTGCCTTTTCAGACCTTTTTATGTGTGAAGAACAACGTAAACCCTTTACCACAGCTATATTAGCAGCGTGGACAATGTTTTTTTGGTATTTTATTGAAAAACAGTATTTTGCTGATCCTCACCACATACTTCTTTTGTGCATAAGGCAGGTTTCTCAGTCCTGGCGTGCGCGCCTTAATTATTTTTCCACAAAATTATTTGTGAAGTAAAAAAAACGGGTTACCTTTGCCCTCCCAATTTGTAAGGGTAAAAACAAGAAGAAGTTCATTGCATATGTCTCAGAGAATTAGAATCAAGCTGAAGTCCTACGATCACAATCTGGTAGATAAATCTGCTGAGAAGATCGTTAAAACCGTGCGTAACACGGGTGCCGTGGTAACAGGTCCAATTCCTTTACCAACAGAAAAGAAAATTTTTACGGTGCTGCGTTCACCGCACGTTAATAAGAAGGCACGTGAGCAGTTCCAGTTGTGCACGCACAAACGTTTGCTGGATATCTACACTTCTTCTTCCAGAACAGTAGACGCGCTGAGCAAGCTCGATTTACCTTCCGGTGTTGAAGTAGAAATTAAAGCGTAGGACATCAGCCAGGTGGACGAAAGGTCTGCCTGATTTGATTTAATACTGGTTGTTGCCTGGTTTGGGTACTGAATCACCCGAACCGGATTGGAAAACAACACTTTAAGAAATATCGGCCACGCCTTCTGGGTGGCCACCCAATAAAGCATTTAAACCGCTCATCCTGGGGATAGCTAGATCCACCCCCAGGCGCTGGGCAAAATATATATAGTAATGAAAGGTATTATTGGTAAAAAGATCGGCATGACCAGCATCTTCGACCAAAATGGTAGACAGACTGCTGTTACTATTATCGAAGCCGGTCCTTGCGTTGTAACTCAGGTAAAGACAGTAGACACTGATGGGTACAACGCTATTCAAGTTTCATTTGGTGAGAAGAAAGAAAAGAACACTCCCAAAGCTGAACTTAATCACTTCGCGAAAGCAAGCACCTCCCCTAAAAGATTTGTAAAAGAGTTCCGCAACCCGGATGTACAAAAAGCTCTTGGTGAGACCATTACCACCGAAATATTTGCAGAAGGCGAAACTATCGATGTAGTCGGTACCTCTAAAGGTAAAGGTTTCCAGGGTGTTGTTAAACGCCATGGATTCTCCGGTGTGGGTGAAGCTACACACGGTCAGCACGACAGAAGCAGAGCTCCTGGTTCTGTGGGTGGTTCATCTTATCCTTCCCGCGTTTTCAAGGGTATGCGCATGGCAGGTCAGACTGGTAACGAACAAGTGAAAGTGAAAGGTCTGAAGATCGTGAAGATATTCGCTGAAAAGAATTATATCCTGGTAAGTGGTTCCGTTCCCGGCCACAATGGTTCAATCGTTTTAATCCAGAAGTAACATGCAAGTTGACATTTTAAATAAAGAAGGTAAGAAAACCGGCAGGACCATTGAGCTTCCTGAGGAGATTTTCGGTGTGGAGCCTAATAACCACGTTATTTACCTGGCAGTAAAACAGTATCTGGCCGCTCAGCGTCAGGGTACTCACAAGGTTAAAACCAGAGCTGAAGTGAAGGGTGCTTCCCGCAAACTGCACAAACAGAAAGGTACTGGTGGTTCCCGTAAAGGTAACATCCGTAACCCACTGTATAAAGGTGGTGGTACCATCTTCGGTCCAAAACCACACAAATATGACATCAAGCTGAACAGAAAAGTAAAAGATCTCGCAAAGATCTCTGCTCTGTCTACTAAAGCTAAAGAGAACAGCATCATCGTAGTTGAAGATCTGACACTGGATACACCAAAAACCAAAGCGTTTGCAGGTATCCTGAACAATCTGAAAGTAAACGTATCAGGCCGTAAGACTTTATTCGTACTGCCAGAGTATAACGATAATGTTTACCTGTCTCTGAGAAACATTCCTACTGTGGATAGCGTGATGTTGAGCGATATCAACACCTACGAAATCATGAACAGCAATGTTCTGGTGTTCACAGAGAGTGCAGCTAAGATCTTCACTGAAGAGCCAGTAGAAGCTTAATTGTCAATATTACCAAACACAAGCTTGCGGTTAGCCGCAACTCAAAGCTATAAAAGATGAGACTTTCAGACGTTTTAATCAAACCGGTGGTTAGTGAAAAAGTGAACAAGGCCACTGATAAATTCAACCGCTACTACTTCATCGTAGATAAGAAATCCAACAAACTGGAGATCAAAAAAGCAGTGGAAGAATTCTACGGTGTAACCGTAGCTGAAGTGAATACTGCCGTAATGCCAGGTAAGGCTAAACAGCGCTTTACTAAAGCAGGCTTCATCGCCGGTAAAAAGCCTTCTTACAAGAAAGCTGTAGTTACACTGGCTCAAGGAGAAACTATAGATCTGTATGCTAACATATAGTGCTCATTCCTGTTAAAAACAGGATGATGGATGTATATGCAGATCACTTTTATAAACAGAACCTAGTTAAACGAACACTAGATCATGGCACTGAAGAAATACAAACCGATGACAGCCGGTACCCGTTGGAAAATAGGCAACGCGTTCGCTGAGCTGACCACGGATACCCCTGAAAAAAGCCTGCTGGAGCCTATCAAGAAATCCGGCGGTAGAAACGTACAGGGTAGAAGATCTATGCGCTACATTGGTGGCGGTCACAAACAACACTACCGTATCATAGACTTCAAACGCGACAAACACAACATTCCAGCTACTGTTAAGACTATCGAATACGATCCGAACCGTAGCGCATTCATCGCTCTGCTGAGTTATGCAGATGGTGAAAAACGTTACATCCTGGCTCCTCAGGGTCTGCAGGTTGGTGCTACCGTATTAAGCGGTTCCGATGCTGCTCCTGAAGTTGGTAACGCGCTGGTGCTGAAGAACATGCCTTTGGGTACTGTTGTTCACAACATCGAATTACAGCCTGGTAGAGGTGGTGCTATCGCGAGAAGCGCTGGTACTTACGCTCAGCTGTCCAACAAGGAAGAAAAATATGCAGTACTGAAAATGCCTTCTGGCGAACTGCGTAAAGTATTGATCACTTGTGCTGCAACTGTAGGTACAGTTTCTAACTCTGATCATGCGCTGCAGTCAATTGGTAAAGCAGGTGCTAACCGTTGGAGAGGTATCAAACCTCGTAACCGAGGTGTGGCGATGAACCCAGTGGATCACCCGATGGGTGGTGGTGAAGGTAAATCTTCAGGTGGTCACCCAAGATCCAGAACAGGTAAATATGCGAAAGGTCTGAAAACCAGAAAGTCGCATAAGAGCTCTGACAAACTGATCATCAGCAGGAAAAACGGTAAGAAATTATAATACTTAACGCCTTAGCAGTTCCGCTGACGCAGCAACGCAAAAGCGGAACTGTATAAAGCGATCTGGAATAAAAACAACAAGACATGGGTCGTTCCATAAAAAAAGGTCCTTACGTTGACCAGAAATTAGAGCAGAAAGTTGTGAAAATGAATGAAGGCACCAAGCGTACTGTTATCAAGACCTGGAGCCGTCGTTCTACAATCACGCCTGATTTTGTAGGCCACACATTTGCGGTACACAATGGTAACAAATTCATCCCTGTTTACGTGACTGAGTTCATGGTAGGCCACAAACTGGGTGAATTCGCGCCAACCCGCAACTTTAAAGGACACGCTAACAAGAAAATGTAGTAAATCGTTTGAAGTTTAAAGTTTAGGGTTTTGACTTACCTCTAAACCCCAAACTTCGGACCTCAAATATCAAATTATAATAGAAAATGGAAGCAGTAGCTAAGCTTAATAATAATCCGACATCTACCCGCAAAATGCGTTTGCTGGCGGACCTGATCCGTGGTCTGGATGTGGAAAAAGCTCTGAATATTTTGAAGTTCCATCCAAAGCATCCCAGCGTTCCGTTGGAAAAACTGCTGTTGTCTGCAATCGCTAACTGGAAAGTGAAGAACGAAGGCACAAGAGTAGAAGATGCTAATCTGCAGGTTAAAACCATCTTCGTTGATGGTGGCCGCATCCTGAAAAGAATGCGTCCGGCGCCACAGGGTAGAGGTTATCGCGTTCGTAAAAGAAGCAACCACGTAACACTTGTTGTTGATAGCCGTCCTGCAGTGGAAGCAAAATAAAAGAAACTAAAACTATTTATCTAATAGACAAATAAACCAGAACATGGGTCAGAAAACAAATCCTATTGGTAACAGGTTAGGTATCATCAGAGGATGGGACTCCAATTGGTATGGTGGCAAAAAAGATTATGCTACCAAACTGATCGAAGATAACAAGATCAGAACTTACCTGAATGCCCGTATCAACAAAGGTGGCATCTCCAGGATAGTGATTGAAAGAACTTTAGGTAAACTGATCATCACCATTCATACATCTAAACCTGGTATCATCATAGGTAAAGGTGGTGGAGAGGTAGACCGCATCAAGGAAGAACTGAAGAAACTGACATCTAAGGAAGACGTACAGATCAACATTCTGGAAATCCGTCGTCCTGAGATCGATGCAAATATCGTAGCTGAAACCATCGCTAAGCAGATCGAAAGCCGTATCAACTATAAACGTGCGATTAAAATGGCTATCGCAACTGCGCTGAGAATGGGTGCTGAAGGTATCAAGATAAAAGTAGGTGGTCGTCTGGGTGGTGCTGAGATCGCTCGTTCTGAAGAAATGAAACAGGGTCGTGTTCCATTGCATACTTATCGTATGGATATCGACTATGCTTCCCTGTTCGCTCTGACAGTATACGGTAAGATCGGTATCAAAGTATGGATCTGTAAAGGTGAAGTACTCGGTGAACGTGACCTGAACCCTAACGCTATTTCTGCTAAAGATGGCGAAGGTGGTGGACGTACCGGTGGTGGTGACAGAAGAGGCGGTGACAACCGTGGCGGCGACAGAAGAGGCGGTGATAACCGTGGTGGTGACAGAAGAGGCGGTGATAACCGTGGTGGTGGTCGCAGATAAGCTTACTTAACAATTTAACATTAACAATTAACAACATACCAAGATGTTACAGCCAAAGAGAACGAAACACAGGAAGATGCATAAAGGCCGCATCAAAGGTAACGCTAAGCGTGGCGCGGCAATCTCCTTTGGTAGTTTCGGTCTGAAAGCATTAGAACCTAAGTGGATCACCGATAGGCAGATCGAAGCTGCCAGGGTTGCTCTGACCAGGCATATGAAACGTGAAGGTAACGTGTGGATCCGCATATTCCCGGATAAATCTATTACCGCCAAACCACTGGAAGTGAGGATGGGTAAAGGTAAAGGTGCTCCAGATCATTGGGCTGCTGTAGTAAAACCAGGCCGCATCTTATTTGAAGCGGATGGTGTTCCATTACAGGTAGCAAAAGAAGCAATGGAACTGGCTGCACAGAAACTGCCGATTAAAGTGAAATTTGTAGTGCGTCCCGATTACGTTGCATAATCCCCGCAACCCGCAGGAATGCAAACGCAAAGAGATAAACTATAAACGATAAACCAGAAATAATATACAATGGCAAAAGATAAACTGGATCTTAAAGGCTTAAGCGACCAGGAGCTGAAAGAGAAACTCTCTGAAGAGCAATTACGCCTGAAGAAAATCACCTTCAGTCACGCAATCACGCCAATTGAGAATCCAATGAGCATCCGCTCTCTCAGACGTCAGATCGCACAGCTGAAAACCGAGCAGCGTAAAAGAGAACTCGGCGCAAAAGCCTAAATAATAAAATTCATTAGCCCTGCCGGTAAAACGGGAGGGTTAAAGAGTAAATACTTTCAACAATGATCGAAAGAAAATTAAGAAAAACCAGAACTGGCGTGGTATCCAGCAATAAGATGGATAAAACAATCACCGTTAGCGTTGAGCGTAAGGTGAAACACCCAATCTATGGTAAATTCGTTAAGAAAACTACCAAGTTCATGGCGCACGACGAGCAAAACGAGTGCAGCATCGGCGATACCGTAAGAATCATGGAAGTTCGCCCTCTGAGCAAAAACAAATGCTGGAGACTGGTAGAAGTTATCGAAAAGGTAAAATAATTATCTGTTTCAAGCTCCATCCGGCATTCCCGGTTGTAGCCGCTGATTAAACAACTTAACAATCTCATAAGATGATACAACAAGAATCAAGGCTGAATGTAGCTGATAACAGTGGTGCCAAAGAGGTACTGTGTATTAGGGTATTAGGCAACTCCGGCCAGGATTACGCTAAAGTGGGTGATAAGATCGTAGTGACTGTGAAAGATGCAATCCCAGGCGGTGGCGTAAAGAAAGGTATGGTAACCAAAGCTGTTATCGTTAGAACTAAAAACAAGCTGCGCCGTAAAGACGGATCTTATATCCGTTTCGACGATAATGCCGTTGTATTGCTGAATAACTCTGACGAGCCACGCGGTACCCGTATTTTCGGTCCGGTTGCCCGTGAGCTGCGCGATAAGGGATACATGAAGATTATCTCTCTGGCTCCCGAGGTGCTGTAAATCAAAGCCTTATACAAGCGGAAAGCATAAAGCCCGAAGTAAAAAACTTTAGGCTTTGTGCTTTCAGCTTGAATGCATATCTTTGCAGCCCGTTTCAAAAACGAAAATTTTAATCAAGCGGAACAGGTTTTCGCTTGGCGTTTTAAATAAACAAATAATGAAAACGAGATTCAAGCCTAAGTTCAACATTAAGAAAGGCGACACGGTAGTGGTGATTGCCGGTGATGACAAGGACAGGACCAAGCCACGCAAAGTGCTGGAAGTGATCCCTGACAAGGCGCGCATTCTGGTTGAAGGTGTGAACATCATCACCAAACATACCAAACCAACTGCACAGAACACCAAAGGTGGTATTGTTAAGCAGGAGGCACCTATCGCTATTTCCAATGTAATGTTGTGGGATGCTAAGGCTGGTAAACCGACCAAAGTTAACAGGCAGCGCGAAAATGGTAAATTAGTTCGTATCGCTAAAAAATCAGGGGAGGTAATTAAATAATGGCAAACACTACATATACACCCAGACTGCAGAAGAAATACCGCGAAGAAGTGGTAAATACCCTGCACAAGAAATTTAACTACAAGAGCGTAATGCAGGTACCACGTCTGGTAAAGATCTGTCTGAACCAGGGTATCAATGGCGCTGTTGGAGATAAGAAACTGGTAGATATTGCTGTTGACGAAATGACCCGTATCTCTGGTCAGAAAGCGATCGCTACTTTATCTAAAAAAGATATCTCTAACTTCAAACTGAGAAAGCACATGCCGATTGGCGCCCGCGTAACACTGCGTGGTAACAATATGTATGACTTCCTCGATCGTCTGATCGCAGTATCCCTGCCTCGTGTACGTGACTTTAAAGGTGTGAATGAAAAAGCTTTCGATGGCCGCGGTAACTATACCCTGGGTATCACTGAGCAGATCATTTTCCCTGAGATCGATATCGATAAAGTAACAAAGATCTCCGGTATGGATATCACTTTCGTTACTACGGCGCAGACCAACGAAGAAGCTTACGAGCTCCTGAAAGAACTGGGTATGCCGTTCAAGAATATCAAGAAGGATAATCAATAATCTGATATCAAATTCCAAACCCTGTCCGGGATTTGGAATTTGGAATTTATAACTGGAATCATCAACTCATCATGGCAAGAGAATCCGTAAAAGCTCGCGAAAGAAAGAGACAAGCACTGGTTGCTAAGTTCGCAGAAAAGCGTGCCGCTCTGAAAGCAGAAGGTAACTACGCAGAACTGGATCAGCTCCCTAGAAATGCATCTCCTGTTCGCCTGCACAACAGATGTCAGCTTTCCGGTCGTCCAAAAGGTTACATGCGTCACTTCGGTATGTGTCGTAACATGTTCCGCGATCTGGCACTGGCTGGTAAAATCCCTGGCGTAAGAAAAGCTAGCTGGTAAGCCGACACCAGCGATTGCTCCCCCCTGCAACGCAGGCCGGACAATCGGAAACAGGCAAAGTTTTTTGATCTTCCTATCTATTACTGATTGGATATCGCATTGTAAATCGTTTTTAAATTTTAAAGACAATGGTTACTGATCCAATAGCAGACTTCCTGACCAGAATCCGGAACGCGCAAATGGCCAACCACAGGATTGTGGAAATTCCTGCCTCAAAGCTGAAAAAACGTATCACAGAGATACTGTACGACAAAGGTTATATCCTGAAGTACAAATTCGAAGAAGATAACAAACAAGGTGTTATCAAGATAGCGCTGAAATATGATCCTCAGACTAAAACGCCTGCTATCACTGATATGCAGCGTATCAGCCGTCCTGGTTTACGCCAGTACGCTAAACCTGGAGATTTCAAACGTGTTAAGAACGGTCTGGGTATCGCTATCGTTTCCACTTCTAAAGGTGTAATGACCGATAAAGAAGCTAAAGTACAAAATGTAGGCGGCGAGCTCGTTTGCTTCGTCTATTAATATATATGGTGCTGCACTGGTCCTGGCAGATGATCTGCACAGTTACCGGTAACAGGCCAACCAATTGGGCCTTCTGACAATTAAGCTTTCTATACGGGGCTGAACACTGAAGGATCCGGCAATTCAACATAACAGTAAAAAACTGCAATTATGTCTCGTATAGGTAAAAGTCCTATCAAATTAGCAAGTGGTGTAACAGCTTCTGTTTCTGCTGCTAATGAACTGACTGTAAAAGGTCCTAAAGGTGAACTGAAAAGAATCATCGACAGGGATATCAAAATAGAAGTGGCAGATGGCGTTCTTACAGTAGTTCGTCCGACTGATCAGATCCGTCACCGTGCACTGCATGGTCTGTACCGTGCATTGATCAACAACATGGTGATCGGTGTAACTGAAGGTTTCAAAAAACAACTGGAACTTGTCGGTGTGGGTTATAAAGCCGCTAACCAGGGCCAACTGCTGGACCTGTCTTTAGGTTACTCTCACAACATCGTGATCGAGATCCCTAAAGAACTGAAAGTAGCTACCCTGACTGAAAAGGGTTCTAACCCTAAGATCATGCTGGAAGGTATCGACAACCAGCTGCTGGGTCAGGTAGCCGCTAAAATCCGTAGCCTGCGTAAACCAGAGCCTTACAAAGGTAAAGGTGTTCGCTATAGCGATGAAGTGGTTCGTAAGAAAGCAGGTAAGTCTGCAGGTAAATAATTTTAATTAGCTAATCAGCGCGTGCCGTTGATTAGCTAATTCAACAACATTCCGGCAGTATCGGAATGATTAAAATAAAATCAGAAATGAGCACAAAAGTTAATAGGAGACAGAAGATCCGCTACCGCATCCGTAAAAAGTCTGTAGGTAGTTCACAGAAGCCGAGATTATCTGTATTTCGCAGCAATAGCGACATTTACGTGCAATTGATAGATGACGCTAACGGCGTTACTCTGGCTGCTGCTTCTTCCCGTGATAAAGATATCCAGGCACAGAAAGGTACCAAATCCGAGAAATCTAAGCTCGTAGGTGCTGCTCTGGCTACTAAGGCAAAAAATCTGGGTATTACTACCTGCGTTTTTGATCGTGGTGGTTATCTGTATCATGGTCGCGTAAAAAGCGTAGCTGATGGCGCTAGAGAAGGTGGCCTTCAATTCTAAATCAAATTGATTAAATCGTAATTCGCAAATAACAAAATGGCAAAGAATACATTTAATAAAGTAAAGGCTGGTGACCTGGAGCTGAAAGAAAAGGTTGTGGCTATCAACCGTGTTACCAAAACAACTAAAGGCGGACGTACTTTCAGTTTTTCTGCCCTGGTAGTAGTAGGTAACGAGCACGGTGTAGTAGGACACGGTCTGGGTAAGGCTAAAGAAGTGCAGGAAGCTATCACTAAAGGTATCGACGATGCTAAGAAAAATCTTATCAAAGTCCCTGTAATGCATGGTACTATTCCTCACGATCAGTTAGCTAAAGAAGGTGCTGCTAAAGTTTTGATCAAACCAGCTGCTCATGGTACCGGTGTGATCGCGGGAGGTTCTATGCGTGCCGTACTGGAAAGCGCAGGTATCACCGACGTTCTGGCAAAATCACTGGGTTCCGCTAACCCTCATAACGTGGTAAAAGCTACATTCAAAGCACTGGGTCTCCTGCGTGAACCGGTTCAGATAGCTAAAACCAGAAGCGTATCACTGAAGAAAGTATTTAACGGATAATAACACTATCCAGTTAACGGGGTGGAAGATCCTTTCCCGGCAATTGTAAAGTGCTAATTCAAATAACAATGGCAAAGATCAAGATCACCCAGGTAAAAAGTGGTATAGACCGTCCTGAACGTCAGAAGCTGACCCTGAAGGCGCTGGGACTGAAAAAACTGAACGCCACTGTAGAAGTGGAAGCTACCCCCCAGATCCTGGGTATGGTACGTAAGGTAAATCATCTGGTAAAAGTTGAAGGAGAGCAGGCTTAATAATTTTATTAGCCGGAAAATTATCCTACATTTATATCGGATACTTACGAAATAATAATTACATTTAAAGCGAGCGGTTAATTTCCGCGTAAGTAAAACAATTAATAATGAATCTGCATACGTTACAACCTGCACAGGGTTCCGTACATAAAGAGAAGCGCCTTGGTCGTGGTGAAGCATCCGGTAAAGGTGGTACTTCCACAAAAGGTAATAAAGGTGGTCAGTCACGTGCTGGTTATCAGAGCAAAAGAGGTCACGAAGGTGGTCAGATGCCAATTCAGCGTCGTATGCCAAAACGTGGTTTCAAGAGCTTAAATCCAACTGAATATCAGGTGTTCAACATCGGTCAGATCGACCACCTGGTTGAAAAATATGGTCTCCAGGATTTCTCTCTGGAAAACCTGTACATTAACGGGTTGATCAACAGGACCGCGAAAGTGAAAATCCTGGGTCAGGGAGAACTGAAGGCTAAAGTAACCGCAAAAGTGAATGCGATCAGCGAAAAAGCCAAGCAGCTGATAGAAGCAGCGGGTGGAACGGTAGAGCTGGTATAAAGATTTCACGACTGAGGAGACGCCTACGCAGTAGTGCGTCTTTTCACATTTTATCAAGCCAGAGAAAACAACACAAATCCCGGCCGGAGTTACTGGATAGCAGCTAATGCCTGTTCGGAATTTGGTCCCGCCTCAAACGGGATGAAATTTTGAATATTAAACATTCATCTTCCTGTGAAGAAATTTATCGAAACGATTAAGAATATCTGGAGCATCGAGGATTTGCGTAGCCGCATTCTCACTACATTGCTTCTTGTCCTCATCTATCGTGTAGGATCCTATATCGCGTTACCCGGTATTGATGCCAACAGTTTGGGTATGGGAGAGTTTGCCAACAAGTCTGAAAAAGGTATCCTTGGACTATTCAACATGTTCGCAGGTGGTTCCTTCTCCAGGGCTTCCATTTTTGCTCTTGGCATTATGCCCTATATCTCTGCATCCATAGCCATACAACTGCTTACAATTGCCGTGCCTTATTTCCAGAAATTACAGAAAGAAGGTGAAAGCGGTAGAAAAAAGATTAATCAGTATACCCGTATACTGACAGTGATTGTGACTGGTCTGCAGGCGAGCGCATACGTTGCCTTCCTCAGACAGCAGTCTGCAGGTTCAATAATCCCGGAATATGGTGCAGCTTTCTTCTGGCTGACAACCACCGTAGTACTTACAGCAGGTACGCTGTTCGTAATGTGGCTGGGTGAGAAAATCACAGACAAAGGTATTGGTAACGGTACTTCTATCATAATCATGGTCGGCATCCTTGCCCGTCTCCCTCAGGCTATCATTCAGGAGTTCTCCTCCAGAAATGCGCAGAGTAATGGTGGTGCGATGCTGTTCCTGATAGAGCTGGCTGTATTCGTACTGATCACTATCGGTCTGATCCTGCTGGTACAGGGTACCCGTAAGATCCCGGTAAACTATGCAAAACGTATTGTTGGTAACAAACAGTTCGGCGGTGTACGTCAGTTCATTCCACTGAAAGTAAACGCTGCTGGTGTAATGCCGATCATCTTTGCACAGGCGATCATGTTTATTCCGGCTACAGCTATCGGTTTCGCAACTGACAGCAACTCTGGCTTCATTCGTATCTTCAGTGATCACACAAATGGCTGGTACAACCTGATCTATGCTGTACTGGTAATTGTGTTCACTTATTTCTATACTGCCCTGATATTCAATCCGACCCAGATGGCGGATGAAATGAAACGTAACAACGGTTTCGTACCTGGTGTTAAACCTGGTCAGGCTACCGCTGATTACATCGGCGCTGTAATGGACCGTATCACCCTCCCAGGTGCATTCTTCCTGGCGATGGTTGGTATCCTTCCAGGTGTTGCGGCTGCTGTGAATATCAACAGTAACTTTGCTACCTTCTTTGGAGGTACCTCCCTGCTGATCATGGTGGGCGTTATCCTTGATACGCTCCAGCAAATAGAAAGCCAGCTGCTGATGCGCCATTACGATGGTCTCATGAGCACCGGCCGGATTAAAGGAAGAACAGCTCCGGCTAACGTCTAATTAATCCGGGCTACCTGGCCTAAAAGCCACAGAAGCATAAGACCAACAGTAAGTTTACTCAGCTGCGGGTTTTATGCTTGCGTGGCTTCATCTTTTAAGTAAAGAGCTTTTGAGCATTAAAGGCAAGTGCAGGCCCCGTCTTTTATGTGGTTACGATCATTATTGACACGATGTGCAACCGCACTTTCGAAACTGAACTTTCCGAACCCGTTTTTTAGTATGGTGCATTATAAAACTAAGGAAGAAATTGAGCTGATGCGCAAAAGCGCATTACTTGTGAGCGCTACGCTGGAAGAAGTAGCTAAGCATCTGAAGCCGGGTATGTCTACCCTCGAGATCGATGCGATCGTGGAGAATTTCATCGTTGCTAACGGCGCCGTTCCTTCATTCAAAAACTACAAGGGATTTCCGAAAAGCTGCTGTATCTCTGTGAACGCAGAGGTGGTACACGGTATTCCGAATTCCTACGTATTACAGGACGGCGATATTGTCAGCGTTGATGTTGGGGTATTACTGAACGGATATCACGGCGATAGTGCCTATACTTTCGCTATCGGTAATGTAAAGCCGGAAGTGCTGGAACTGATGAAGGCAACCAAGGCAGCATTGTATAAAGGTATCGAGAAAGCTGTGGCTGGTAACCGTATCGGTGACATCGCCCACGCTATTCAGGATTATACCGAAAAACAACGCGGTTACGGCGTTGTTCGCGAGCTGGTGGGACATGGACTTGGTAAGAACCTCCACGAGGACCCTCAGGTCCCTAACTACGGTAAACGCGGCAGCGGTCCTATCATGAAGGAAGGTCTGGTGATAGCAATTGAGCCAATGATCAACCTCGGCGTAAAGGAAGTGGAATATATGGAAGATGGCTGGACCGTAATCACACGGGACGAAAAGCCTTCTGTTCATTTTGAACACAACGTGGCCGTAATGAAAGGTAAACCGGACATACTTTCTTCATTTGAAGGTATTGAAAGGGCAGAAAAGAACAACCCTGCTCTCAGCTCAAGCCACTGATTATCAATGAGTAATCGTGAATAGAAAAAATTATCCACAATAATTGTTCACGTTTGATTCATTAATTTTTCTTTTTCTTAAGATTTCACTATCTTTGCAGTCCTAAAAATTTTTATGGCAAAACAGGCACTCATTAAACAGGATGGAATAATACTAGAAGCCTTGTCTAACGCTATGTTCAGAGTTAAGTTAGAGAACGGGCATGAGATTTTGGCGACCATTTCTGGTAAGATGAGAATGCACTATATCCGCATCCTGCCTGGTGACAAAGTAGGGGTTGAGATGAGTCCATACGATTTGAGCAGAGGCAGAATCATATTCAGATATAAATAACAATACAGACTTATAATTTATAACTTATGAGGGTAAGAGCTTCCATAAAAAAAAGAAGCGCAGATTGTAAGATCGTGCGCAGGAAGGGTAAATTGTTGGTGATCAACAAAAAGAATCCCCGTTTTAAGCAACGTCAGGGATAATCCATTTAATACAGTAACAAAGTAAATTAAACTACAAATATGGCACGTATAGCCGGTATCGATCTTCCTAAAAATAAAAGAGGAGAAATTGGCCTGACCTACATCTTTGGTATTGGTCGTTCTACCGCTCAATATATTCTGGAGAAATCTGGTATAGACTTCAACAAGAAAGTTAAAGACTGGAACGATGATGAGCAGGCTGCAATCCGTAACATTATCAACGGTGAGTTTAAAGTAGAAGGTCAGCTGCGTTCTGAAGTGCAGATGAACATTAAACGTCTGTTGGATATAGCTTGTTATCGTGGTCTTCGTCACAGAAAAGGCTTACCACTCAGAGGTCAGCGTACACGTACCAACAGCCGTACCCGTAAAGGTAAACGTAAAACGGTTGCAGGTAAGAAGAAAGCGCCTAAGAAATAAACTTGATAATACAAATAACAAGTTCCGGTTTCCAGTAGTCGTATATATGGCAAGAGGAATCTGGAACCTGGAACCTGGAATTTTATACAATTATGGCAAAAGCACAAAATACAAAAACTGCTGCTAACAAAAAGAGAGTAGTTAAAGTTGATAACTACGGTGATGTTCACATCTCTGCTAGCTTCAACAACATCATCATCAGCATTACCAACAAACAGGGTCAGGTTATCTCCTGGTCTACTGCAGGTAAGATGGGCTTCAAAGGTTCTAAAAAGAACACTCCGTATGCAGCTCAGCTGGCTGCTTCTGACGCTGCTAAAACAGCAATGGAAGCAGGTCTGAAAAGAGCTGATGTTTTTGTAAAAGGCCCAGGTGCTGGTCGTGAAAGCGCAATCCGTGCGATCGCTAACTCCGGTATCGAGGTTAACATGATCAAAGACGTAACTCCTTTACCTCACAACGGTTGCCGTCCTCCTAAAAAGAGAAGGGTATAGGATTCAAAATATTCTGTGGTATTTCGAAAGTGGAAGGACTGGAATATTTTCGGTCTCCTGCTTTCGAATTTCCGCTTGAGAGTTTTATTAAATAATGGGTATATGATCAGGTTTAAGATTTTTTAAAGATCATATACCGGAACTAAAAAATCTATTAAAGAAAATGGCAAGGTATACAGGACCAAAGACCAAGATCTCCAGAATCTTTGGAGAACCGATTTTAGGAAACGGTAAATATTTAGGCAAGAACAGTAACCCTCCGGGTCAGCACGGTGTAAGCCGTAAACGTAAACAGCTGGGTGAATACGCACTGCAGCTGCGTGAAAAACAGAAAGCGAAATACACTTATGGTGTACTGGAGCGCCAGTTCGCTAACCTGTTCGTTGAAGCTAACCGTCGTAAAGGTGTTACCGGTGAAGTATTGATCAAATTGCTGGAAGCACGTCTGGATAACGCAGTATTCCGTCTCGGTATCGCTCCTTCCCGTCCTGCTGCACGTCAGCTGGTTTCTCACAAACATATCACTGTTAACGGCCAGGTAATGAACGTTCCTTCTTACCAGCTGAAACCAGGCGATATCATCGGTCTGAAACCATCTGCAGCATCCAACACCGCTATTACAAGCAATATCCGCGGTAAAAATCCTAAATTCAGCTGGCTGGATTGGAATGAAAAAGAACAAAAGGGTACTTTCATTGCATATCCTGAGAGAGAGAGCGTTCCTGAGAACATTAAGGAGCAGCTGATAGTAGAATTGTACTCTAAATAATAATATGTCTTTAGCCGTTAAGCATGGGTCATTAGTTGCCAGCGTATTTAATGTACGTAGGTTGCTAAGGGCTGCATGTTAATGGCTAAAGCCAGTTTTACATAAACAATTAAACTTAACATATCAATGGCAATTCTGAATTTCCAAAAGCCTGATAAGATCGTTTTGCAGAAGTCTACTGACTTTGAAGCTCAATTCGAATTCCGGCCGTTAGAACCGGGTTACGGTGTGACTGTGGGTAATGCGCTGCGTCGTGTGCTCCTGTCATCTCTGGAGGGTTATGCCATTGTGGGAATAAAGATTGAAGGTGCTGATCACGAGTTTGCAACTTTAAAAGGAATCACTGAAGACGTAACTGAAATCATCCTGAACCTGAAACAGGTACGTTTCAAACGCATCGTTGAGAACGAAGTTAACAACGAGAAAATTCAGATCTCTATTAAAGGTAAAACTGAGTTCCGCGCTGACATGATCGAAAAAGCAACCAGTGCTTTCCAGATCATGAATCCTGAATTGCTTATCTGTACGCTGGATCCATCTGCAAAGCTGGATATCGAATTAACTATCGGTAAAGGCCGTGGTTATGTGCCAGCTGAAGAGAATAAACCTAAAGATGCCGTTTTCGGTTATATCGCGATCGACTCTATCTTTACGCCAATCAAAAACGTAAAATATAGCATCGAGAACACCCGTGTGGAACAAAAGACTGACTATGAGAAACTGATCATGGAAGTGATCACTGATGGTACTATCCACCCGGAAGAAGCTGTAAAACAAGCCTCCCGTATACTGATTCAGCACCTGATGATCATCACCGATGAAAACATCAGCTTCGATACTAAAGACACTGAGAAGGAAGATGTGGTTGACGAACAGACACTGCAGCTGCGTAAGATCCTGAAGACGCCGCTGGAAGATCTGGACCTGAGCGTTCGTGCCTTTAACTGTCTGAAAGCAGCTAAGATCAACTCCCTGAGCGAACTGGTACAGTACGAGCAGGAAGAACTGATGAAGTTCAGAAACTTCGGTCAGAAATCCCTGAGCGAAATCGAGCAGGTACTGAACGAAAGAGGTTTACATTTCGGTATGGACCTGTCCAAACTGAAATTAGACGAAGAATAGTCGAAATCAATTAGAACATAAGTACCCTGTAATTCCTGACACGGTATAGGGGAATCTTTAAAAACAAAGCGTCATGCGTCACGGAGTAAAATTAAACCGCCTCAGCAGAACTTCTGCTCACCGTCAAGCCCTGTTATCTAACCTGGCTATGGAACTGATTAAGCACAAACGTATTACTACCACCCTGGCGAAAGCTAAGGCGCTGCGTGTGTATGTTGAGCCACTGCTGACAAGAGCAAAAAGCGATTCTACCCACAACCGTAGAATTGTGTTCAGCTACCTGCAGGATAAAGAGGCAATCAAAGAACTGTTCGGTGCTATCAGCGAAAAAATCGCTAACCGTCCAGGTGGTTACACTCGTATCATTAAATTAGGCAAACGTGTTGGTGACAACGCGGAAACTGCGCTGATCGAACTGGTAGACTTTAACGAGATCTATGGTGGTAAAGTTGCAACTGAAGCAGCTCCAGCTAAGAAAACCCGTCGTGCCGGTGGTAGCAAGAAAAAAGCTGAAGAAGGTACTTCAACTGAAGAAAAAGCAGCTGAATAGTCATTTAGCATTCGCTTCAATTCATAAAGAAAGTCCCGGAGTTTACTCCGGGATTTTTTTTTTGCCTGCTATCCCTCCATCTGTAAAAGCGGATACAGATTAATTATATTTTTTTGTAATATCGTGGCTGGAAATGAAAACCACGGGACGATCCGTTTAAAACTACTCTATATCCTTATGACTTACCTGAAATGTAAAAGTTGCGGGCACTACAATGAATTAAAATCAGAGTTTCTCACCTTTTGCGCTGAATGTGGCAAAAAATTGTCCGCTAACTATGCCGACTGGAAATTAAAGTACCCTGAAGGCACCTTTGAGCAATTCCAACAGGAAACCGGCATAAAGCCTAAAAAAGCAAGGACCAACCATCTGGGCCTGCTACAACAAAGATACCTCGCCTGGGCTGGCAGACGTGGCGTAATTATCACTATTATACTTGTTATCGGACTGGCAGCTGTAGCCGGTGGATATATCGGTAAGAAGGTCGTATTTAACCTGATCTATCCAAAGATCAATAAGGCCTGGTTATATTCTTCCTGGGAGACAGTTAAAATTGGCCGTCAGACCATCGAGATCAGCACACCCATGCACCTCGGAGTAAATGACAAGCCACTGGCGCCTGAAATAGCCCAGTTCGTAGAATATGCCAAGAGCTACCGGAACAGGGTAGAAGAGGGGATGCAGGTGGAAGTGAACATGTATAGCTATCGCGCTAATGTATCTAACGATCTGGAAGTGGCTGGAGCCGCCGCCGCTACGGAAATGAAAAAGAACCAGGAAATCTCTGATCTCCAATATAAGACCGATACCCTGACACAAAATGGTATGTCTGCCCTTTTACAGGAGGGAAGTTTTATCTATAAGAACGGTATTCGCCTTGCTTTCTCTAACCTGTTGATGGTGAATGGACAGCATCGCTGGGAAGTCGTAATCAGGTATCGCGAGGACGATACTGTAGCGCTGGCGACGGCACATCGTATTATAAAATCGATTGATGTCAAATAATTGAGTGGAAAGATTAACAATTAATGGGTGGAATTCTTAATTGTTAACCATTTATTCAATAACTTTGCACGATTTTTTAAAACGAAAAAATAAGCATGCCTCAGACTAGATCGATCCAGCCGGCCGTACTGTTATTAGATGACGGAACGGTATTTTACGGAAAAGCTTTTGGTAAAATAGGCACCGCCGCCGGTGAATTGTGTTTTAACACTGGAATGACAGGATACCAGGAAGTATTTACGGATCCTTCATACAAAGGCCAGGTACTGATCATGAATAATTGTTACGTTGGTAACTACGGTGTTAAGAAAGACGACGTAGAAAGTGACGATGTAAAGATCAGTGGATTGATATGTAAAAATATCGCTTACAACTACTCCCGCCAGATGGCTGACGGTTCTCTGGAGAAATTCCTGTCAGACAATAACCTGGTTGCGATCCATGATGTAGATACCAGAGCGCTGGTTGCTCATATCCGTAGCAAAGGTGCAATGAACTGCATTATCTCTTCTGAGATCCTGGATGTAGAACAGCTGAAAACGAAGTTACAGCAGGTCCCTTCTATGGAAGGTCTGGCGTTGTGTGCAGAAGTATCTACCAAAGAAGCTTATAATGTAGGTAATCCGGATGCTGAAATCCGTATTGCAGTACTGGATAATGGCGTAAAGCGTAACATGCTGAAATGCCTCTCCGAAAAAGGCGCTTACCTGCAGGTATTCCCTACAGATACACCATTTGAAGAGTGTGAGAAATTTAAACCAAACGCCTATTTCATCTCTAATGGACCTGGTGACCCGGCTCCTTTGAAATATGCGGTTGACACAGTTAAAAAGATCCTGAACGCAAATAAGCCAATGTTCGGTATCTGTCTCGGACATCAGCTGCTGGCCCTGGCAAATGATATCCCGACATATAAAATGCACCATGGTCACCGTGGTCTGAACCACCCGGTAAAGAACCTGGCAACCGGCCGTTGTGAGATCACCACCCAGAACCACGGTTTTGCGGTAGATCCTAAGGCGATCGCTGCCAGTGAGACAGTAGAAGTAACACACGTGAACCTGAACGATTCTTCTATCGAGGGTATCCGTATCAAGAATAAACCGGCATTCTCCGTACAGTACCATCCGGAATCAACTCCTGGTCCTCACGATAGCCGTTATTTATTCGACGACTTCTTTAACATGATCAAAGCGAACATGTAAATCTGCTAAAGATAAAAATAAAAGAGGCGGTCCTGATTGCAGGCCGCCTCTTTTTGTTTGTCTATAATATATCGATAGGTGTGTTCGGTATAAGGGAGGTTTTCTATAAAAGATTGATTATCAAATATCTTGTTCAGTATAGGGCAAAAAAATACGGCTCCGTGATCGGAGCCGTTTGCCTTTATAAATTCCACGTTATGAAAAACTGATACAAAAATACGGTATTTTGCTAAAACGTTTTAGTTTCTATCTAACTTTTTTACAGAAATCTGATAAATCATACTTCCGTGTTATTAATTCTGCTTTTTCAGAATTACAGATCGAAGTTCCACAATCTAAAACGCTTATCGAAATTCTTAAGGTTAAATTTATGCTAAACAAGTGCTCTACTATCTTACGCCTCACTGCTATCTCACTTGTTTGCTTGCCTTTCGCACTTCAAATATACAAAGAAAATTGAAGTAAAAAACATTTTATACAATAAAAAATGGTTTTCGTTTATAAATTGCGTACATAGATTTTTTCATAATATAAAAAAAGGGCCATTTAGGCCCTTTTTTCTAAGAAAACAGAAAGTATCTATTATATAGAATTTAAATTAATGTGTTTTTATTGCTGACCAGCAAGTGTTGTTTCCTTCACAGCAGTACGACCTGGATAGATCTCCAGTGCTTTCGCAAGGCAGATCATCGCTTTTTTGATGTCTTCCGTATTAAGTACATAGGCGAGGCGTACTTCGTCTGTACCCAGCCCCTGAGTCGCATAGAAGCCCGTTGCAGGGGAGAGCATTACTGTCTGCTGCTCATAAGAGAAGGATTCCAGCAACCACTGACAGAATTTGTCTGAATTATCAATTGGCAGTCTGGCGATAGCATAAAATGCTCCTCCCGGGTTCGGGCAGAAAACACCAGGGATATCATTCAGCATGCTAACCAGTACATCACGACGGCTCAGGTATTCAGCCTTGATCTCATCGAAGTAGTTCAGCGGAAGGTCAATTGCTGCTTCACCGGCTATCTGGGCGAAGGAAGGTGGGCTCAGACGTGCCTGGGCAAATTTCATAACAGCATCCAGTACAGTCTGGTTTTTGGTCACCAGCGCACCGATTCTGCCTCCGCATGCGCTGTAACGCTTCGAGATAGTGTCCATCAGGATCACATTTTCCTCCAGGCCTTCCAGGTTCATGGCAGAGAAATGTTCGCCGGTGTAGCAAAACTCACGGTATGCCTCATCAGAGAACAGGTAAAGATTATGACGAAGACACAGTTCCTTTAATACGGACAGTTCTTCTTTACTATATAAATAACCGGTTGGGTTGTTTGGATTACAGATCATGATCGCTTTGGTGCGGGGAGTGATCGCTTTCTCAAATGCCTCCATTGCCGGCAGGGCAAAGCCAGTTTCGATATTGGCAGTGATGGTACGTACATGTATGCCTGCCTCGATCGCAAAACCATTATAGTTAGCATAGAAAGGCTCAGGGACCAGTACTTCATCTCCTGCGTCCAGGCAGGCCATAAAGGCGAACAGGATCGCCTCAGAACCACCTGTTGTGACGATGATCTGCTGATGGTTCAGCTTTATACCAAATCTCTCATAATAGGTCACCAGTTTACGGCGGTAGCTTTCGTTACCGGCGCTGTGACTGTATTCAAGTACTTTGAAGTCTGAATGACGTACAGCATCCAGTACTGGTTTTGGTGTTTCAATATCTGGTTGACCGATATTGAGATGATAAACCCTGGTTCCGTTTTTCTTGGCTGTTTCTGCGTAAGGAACCAGCTTCCTGATAGGAGAAGGTGGCATTTGCTCCCCTCTCTTACTAATGGTAGGCATAAATTGTTTTGATTTTGAGTATACAAAGGTAGTGGTTATGGGGCTATCTGCGGCTAAGAATGATTGACGTGGACAGTAGTGGTTACCTGCCATAAAAAACGCCTTACAGGGTTACTGTAAGGCGTTTTTTATGTTTATAAGGTAGTTGTAATACTTAGTTTTCAACTTTACCTGTCAGGTGAAGTTCTTTATCCTGATCAACACCTTTCAACCTTACCCAGACAGTTTTGTTCTGCTGACCAACGCTGTTCGCGCTATAGCTGGCAGTTACTTTACCTTTCTTACCTGGCAGAATTGGTTCTTTGGTCCAGGTAGGAGTAGTACAACCGCAACTAGCACGTGCAGTTTCGATCAGTACTGGTTCTTTGGTAGTGTTTGTGAATTCAAAATCAACTGAAACAGGCTTGTTCAGTTTGGTCGTGCCGAAATCGATAGTTTCCTGTTTGAATTTCACTTTTGCATCAACAGGGTTTCCGGTCTGTGTCTGCGCCCAGAGAGCTGTGGTTAACAGCATGCTCGCAAATAGGGATAAGATAAATTTTTTCATGTATAATGTGGTTTTAAAACGATTGGTTAAAAAAAAGATCATCGTTTACTTACTAACAAATTTACAGCCAAATTTAATGTCGAACCTAAGAATTTATTAAAATCTTATTAAAAAAAATCCAATTATTTTACGCATTACATTTTCAGACATTTTGCAACTGTATAATTAACTATAATTAACCTTACTTTTGTACTTTAACAAAGAGGCATGATAGAAAACAATGAACTGACTATGAATATGGAAAGCCGGTTATCATTCGACGAATTTCGGAAAGAAGTACTGAATGATTACCGCCTGGCCTGCGAAAGCAGGGAAGTTAGTCTGCTGGCCCGTAAGGAAGTCCTTACCGGCAAGGCCAAGTTCGGTATTTTCGGAGATGGAAAGGAAGTGGCACAGATTGCCATGGCCAAATATTTCCAGCCTGGTGATTTTCGCTCGGGTTATTACCGTGACCAGACTTTTGCCTTTGCTACAGGTATTGCTACGCCAGAACAATTCTTTTCACAGATGTATGCCGACCCTGATCTGGCGAATGAGCCATTTTCAGGAGGACGCCAGATGAATTCCCATTTTGCGACGCCTAACCTTGCAAAGGATGGTAATTGGCTGGACCTGACCAGTATCAAGAACACCGCAACAGATATGTCGCCGACCGCCGCGCAGATGCCACGCGCGCTGGGACTTGCCTTCGCATCCAAGTTATTCAGGGATGTGGAAGTATTGAAAGACTTTTCAAAACTGTCCAAAAACGGTAATGAGATTTGCTTCGCTACTATCGGCGATGCATCAACTTCAGAAGGACATTTCTGGGAAACCATGAATGCAGCCGGCGTACTACAGGTACCACTGGCGGTATTTGTATGGGATGATGGTTATGGTATCTCCGTACCACGTAAATACCAGACGACTAAAGATTCAATCAGCGCCGCACTGGAAGGATTCCGTAAAACGGAAGACTCTAACGGTTTTGATATTTATACCGTGAAAGGCTGGGATTATGCCGCTATGTGTGAAACCTTTGAAGCCGGTATCCGGAAGATGAGAGAAACACATATTCCTGCATTATTCCATGTCGAAGAAATGACGCAGCCACAGGGACACTCTACCAGTGGATCTCACGAGCGTTATAAAACAAAGGAACGTCTGTCCTGGGAAAAGGAATTCGACTGTAACAACCAGATGAGACAGTGGATACTGGAAAATGCCCTGTCTGACGAAGCTACCCTGCTGGCAGTGGAAGCAGAAGCTAAAACAGTGGCCCAGAATGCACGTAAGAATGCCTGGGAGAAATATATCACGCCTATCCGTCAGCAGGTACAGCAGCTGTTAAGCTATGCTGAAGCTGTAGTGGGGCTGCCTGATGTGAACAGTGAGATGGTAAATGAGCTGCTGAAGGCGTTACGGGCAAACCGCGAACCGCTGAGACGCGATGTACTGAAAACGGCCGCTAGTATCCTGTTTGCACACAGACGTGTGAAAGCGCCTGCGATAGACGCGCTGAAGCAGTATTACGAAAATCTGCTGGCGAGTGAAAAGAATAGCTATAACTCTCTGTTATATGCTGAAGGCGTAAACTCTGTTCAGAATGTACCGGTAGTACCGGCAGAATATGACAATATCGCACTTCCTATAAATGGTTACGAAGTACTGAATAAATACTTTGATCAGCTGATCGAAAACAACCCGAAAGTATTTGCTTTCGGAGAGGATGTAGGTAAGATCGGTGATGTAAACCAGGGTTTTGCCGGTTTACAGCAGAAGCATGGTACACAACGCATATTTGATACAGGTATCCGTGAGCTTACTATTATGGGCCAGGGTATCGGTATGGCGCTGCGTGGATTACGTCCTATCGCAGAAATACAGTACCTGGATTATCTGATCTATGGTCTGCAGCCGCTAAGTGATGATGTGGCCAGCCTTCAATACCGTACAAAAGGTATCCAGTACTGTCCTATCATCGTTCGTACCAGGGGCCACCGTCTGGAAGGTATCTGGCACTCAGGGTCTCCGATGAGTATGATCCTTGGTTCACTGAGAGGTATGAACGTGTGTGTGCCGCGTAACATGGGACAGGCAGTTGGTATGTACAATACCCTCCTGGCTGCGAATGAACCTGCGCTGGTGATCGAATCGCTGAACGGGTACAGGTTGAAGGAGAAGCTGCCATTGAACCTGGATAGCTTTACAGTGCCATTGGGCGTACCGGAAGTAGTACACGAGGGAACAGATATCACCATCGTTTCTTATGGTTCTACGCTCCGTGTTATCGAAGAGGCCATCGAGTCTCTGGAGAAATTCGGTATTTCCTGTGAACTGGTAGACGTACAGACCTTATTACCATTCGATATCAACCACCAGATCGTGGAATCATTGAAGAAGACGAACCGTATTCTCTTTGTAGATGAAGACGTTCCCGGTGGAGGTACAGCCTACATGTTCCAGCAGGTAATGGAACTGCAGGGCGGCTATAAATGGCTGGATGTGGCACCAAGAACACTGAGCGCACAGGCCCACAGACCTGCTTATGGTTCAGATGGAGACTACTTCTCCAAACCAAATGTGGAAGATGTGATCAGAGTAGTGATGGAAATGATAGAAGAATAATCACTGATTATAAGAAAACGCAAGGCTCATTGCCTTGCGTTTTTAATTTGTTGTGTAGGTTGTAGGTTTAAGAAGATGTTAATGTGTATCGCAAATATTATAAATTCCTTCCATGATAAATGTATTATAAAATAATAGAATGATTATTTAACATAGCAAGCTGTCCTGGTACTTCCTGATAAGATTAACCAAATGTTATTTCCTATTCTTATTGATAATTAATATATTAGACATGCTTATTTTTTGTTAGGTTGCGAATGAACGAAATGAATAGATATACAGTACATTGTGTGGCCAAAATTTAAAAGAATAAAGCTAAATTGGATAAACATTTAATCCACGTTAAGAGTTAATAATTCGTCATTTTGTAACACTATTTTGTCAGGAAATGACTTCTAAATTAACCATCAACCCAAATCCCATTTATGAAAGCAGGAGTTCTGTTAGTAGAAGACGATCATTTTTTCGCCAAAGTCATCAAAAGCCATCTTGAAAAAGCGGGCTACCTGGTAGTACATTGCTCTGACGGAGAAGAAGGGTGGAACACTTTTCAGGAACGCCCATTTGATATCTGTCTGTTAGATGTGGTTATGCCGGGTATGGATGGATTTGCCCTGGCCAGAGAGATCAGGGATAGAAACGAGAACATACCTATTATTTTCACTACCTCACGATATATGGAGCAGGATAAACTGAACGGTTTTGAATGCGGTGGAGATGACTATCTGGTAAAGCCCTTCAATATGGAAGAGCTGCTTTGCCGTATGGACGTGTTCATGAAAAGAAGCCGTCTGCTACAAAACGACAAACAGATCGTGTTTAAACTTGGTACGCTGATCTTCAACTACAGCGAATTCAAGATCTATCATCCTCCGACCAGTCAGACGATCAATCTGCCACCCAAGGAGGCTGAACTGCTCAAGTTCCTCTGCGATAATCCAAATAAACGTTTAAAAAGGGAAGGTATCCTGCTGAGCGTATGGGGGAACGATGATTTCTTCACCGGTCGCAGTATGGATGTGTACCTGACCCGTATCCGTAAGCATTTCAAACTGGATAATACCATTAAACTGGAAACGATCCATGGCAAAGGCCTACGCCTTGTTATTGAAAGCGAAGTATGCCGCGTGCTCTGATCAACCAATAAACCTGCAACTCATCAACTGATTATATAAAGCGAAAGGCCTCGTCATTAGACGAGGCCTTTCGCTTTATTATCTTTTTACGAGGAATATTAACGGAGGTTGTGGAAAACCTGTTGTACGTCATCATCCTGTTCCAGACGATCGATCAGGGTCAGTACTTCTTTCGCCTGTTCTTCGTTCAGTTCTACGGTTGTAGTAGGAATACGCTGCAGTTCTGCACTGATAGGAATGATATTTCTTTCTTCCAGTGCTTTGGACATATTACCAAACTCTGTGAATGGTGTGTGCAATACGATATTGCCTTCGCTGTCCTCACCGATTTCTTCCAGACCAGCGTCGATCAGTTCCAGCTCCAGGTCTTCCAGGTTCTGGCCTTCGTTTTTGATCTTGAATACACCGGTACGGTTAAATATGAAACCTACGGAACCACTGTTACCAAGGGTACCGCCTTCTTTGTTGAAGTGCATGCGCACGTTGGCAACTGTACGGGTGGTGTTGTCTGTAGCGGTTTCCACCATTACAGCTACGCCATGCGGAGCATATCCTTCATATACAACTTCTTCATAGTCAGTCTTGTCCTTACCCATTGCCCTTTTGATAGCCGCTTCTACACGGTCTTTAGGCATGTTAACACCTTTGGCGTTCGCTATACAACGACGGAGTGCGGGGTTATTTTCAGGATCAGGACCTCCACCTTTTACTGCAATCGCTATATCCTTGCCTATCCTGGTAAATTGTTTGGCCATCCTGTCCCATCTGGCAAACATGGTGGCCTTCCTTACTTCAAATATTCTTCCCATAGTGGGTATAATTAATTATTAAGAAAATCGAGACGCAAAAATAGTCACTTTTATAGTAATAATAAGCTTCTTCCGCTCTCTTAAAACAAGAAGGCCGGAAAATCATATGCTTTTGCAGCCTGATTTTCCGACCTCGTTATCTGTATTGTGAGAATAATATTATTTCTGATCCAGTTTTCTGGCTTTACTGTTCTTCACGCTATAACCGAAGTAGATAGCGAAACCGATCAGCAACCATACGATAAGACGTGCCCAGTTCTCAATACCCAGACTGACAATCATAGTCAGACAGAAGATCGCACCCAGTATCGGAACGAATGGTACCGCCGGTGTTTTGAATGCACGTGGCAGATCAGGGTTTGTTTTTCTCATTACGATCACACCCAGACAAACCAGTACGAACGCGAACAGTGTACCGATGCTCGTCATATCACCCACAACGCTGTCCGGAACGAATGCAGCAAACAGGGATACGAAAACGAAGAACAGCAGCTGAGATCTGTACGGAGTACGGAATTTAGGATGCAGGTTAGAGAATACTTTTGGTACCAGACCGTCGTTAGACATAGAGTAGAATACTCTTGTCTGACCTAACAGCATCACCAGGATCACAGAAGAGAAACCTGCGAGGATAGCCACAGTAACAAATGTGGATAACCACTGGTAGCCTGGCATATAAGTATCAATTGCATAAGCAACGGAAGCTTCACCACCCTGTTTCAGGAAGTCCTGATAAGGAGCGATACCAGTCAGTACGTATGAGAAAAGGATGTACAGTACGGTACAGATAGCCAGTGAAGCAAGGATACCTACAGGCATATTTCTTTTAGGGTTCTTAGTTTCCTGTGCAGCAGTAGAAACCGCATCAAAACCAATGAACGCAAAGAATACAACGCCGGCGCCCCTTAATACCCCTGGTATCCCATGGAACCAGAAGTCCGCATAGTTCACCACTTTACCGTTGTGCATAGTCACAGAACCAGCATCAGCAGGAATAGTGAACGGCGTGTGGTTAGCCGGGTTGATAAACTGCCATCCCAGGATGATCAGCAGGATTACGATAGCTACTTTGGTAATAACGATGATGTTATTAACGATTGCAGAACCTTCGATACCACGGATCAGTAACAGAGACAGGAGCAATAATATAAATACCGCAGGGATGTTCATGATACCGTGAACGCCTGCATCGGAAACTTCGAAAGGACTGTGAGACCACTCATAAGGTATGGCAAACCCGGGCCCGAATACCTTTTCAAGCAACTTGTTGAGGTACTGAGACCAACCGATAGCCACAGTAGCGGCGCCAAGTGCATATTCCAGCACAAGATCCCATCCAATGATCCACGCAATAAATTCACCCATTGTAGCGTAAGAGTAGGTGTAAGCACTACCGGCGATAGGGATCATTGAGGCAAACTCAGCGTAACAGAGACCTGCCAGGGCACAACCAATAGCAGCGATAATGAAAGAAATAGTAACAGCCGGACCTGCATGCTGTCCCGCAGCAGCCGCTGTTCTTACAAAAAGCCCGGCACCGATGATAGCGCCTATACCCAAAGCGATAAGTGATCCCGCACCTAATGTTCGTTTGAGACCTTTCTCAGATTCGGACGCTTCAGCTAATAACAGGGAGATTGGCTTTTTTACAAAAAGTTTGCCCATACAAATTGAGATATTGTGGTTGACGTTTAAGTGGTTTAGTTTTGTTGTTTCGTTTTATTACAGATCGCCAAATATAAATATCAAAAAGCAAACCCTCAGCTTTTATTTTACGAATGAGCTTACAACTTTACTGTACTAACCTTATTTTTGGGGAATTTTAGCGTTTAGCATAAATATTAATTGTAATTAAAAGGCAAGGAATGAAGAGATCCAACCGGCTTACCTTATTTATATTCATAGCCATGGTATTGGGTATCCTCACAGGATACATAGTGAACGTGAATTACACCGAAATCTACGGTGGTGGCGCTCAACAGGCGATAACTGACAACGGTATCCATGGTGGACTGACCGGATATATGACGGGATTGAATACAGGAAGAGGAAAGACCGGAGAGACCACTATTCTGAAATTCGCAGATAATATTTCGATTCTTACTGATATATTTTTACGACTGGTAAAAATGATCATTGCTCCGCTCGTCTTTTCTACGCTGGTAGTAGGTGTGGCCAAATTAGGCGACATCAAGGCAGTAGGACGTATAGGCGGCAAGACCATGTTATGGTTTATTTCGGCTACTTTCGTTTCCCTTTTCCTGGGACTGGTACTGGTAAACATTATGCAACCAGGTCACTCCCTGAACCTACCTTTACCTGATACACATGCGAGCAGTGGTGTAGCTGCCTCCAGCATGACCCTCAAAGGTTTTTTCCAGCACGTATTCCCGGATAGTGTGGTTAACGCGATGGCACACAACGAAATTCTGCAGATCGTCATATTTGCATTATTCTTTGGTGTGGCCACTGCCGCTATCGGTTCCGCTGGCGATATCGTCGTGAAATTCATGGACAGCGTAGCACACATCATGCTGAAAGTGACCGGATATGTAATGAACTTCGCACCATTCGCCGTATTTGGCGCCATGGCAGCGATCATTTCACAAAAGGGACTTGGCATCCTGCTGACCTACGGAAAGTTCATCGGACAATTCTATGTAGGTCTTGCGGCATTATGGATCGTGTTAGCTTTTGCAGGATTCGTCGTACTGGGCTCCAGGGTATTCACTTTACTCGGTCTGGTAAAAGATCCTTTATTACTGGCTTTCAGTACTGCGAGCAGTGAAGCGGCTTACCCGCGTACCATGGAAGAATTGGAGAAATTCGGTTGTGATAAACGTATCGTTAGTTTCGTACTGCCATTGGGTTATTCCTTTAACCTGGACGGCTCGATGATGTACATGACGTTCGCCAGTCTCTTTATCGCACAGGCGTACAGCATGCACCTGGGTATCGAACAACAGATTTCCATGCTGCTGGTACTGATGATCACCAGTAAAGGAATTGCAGGTGTACCAAGAGCATCCCTGGTGGTAATTGCCGGTACACTGTCCATGTTTAACATTCCGGAGGCGGGCTTATTGCTGCTGCTCGGTGTAGATCACCTGTTGGATATGGGACGTTCCGCGACCAATGTGATCGGTAACGCTATGGCTACCGCCGTTGTTTCCAAGTGGGAAAACTCACTGGTAACTGAACCAGCGGGCGAGTTAAAGGAAGTATAACAATTCAATAACAGTTTTATGCTTATTTTGCCATTATCTGTGGAATACAATGCCGGACAGGCATATGATGCGGAAGGAAGGCAGTGTAAGCACCTATATTAGTACCTGATTTCGAGATTATAAAGAACATATGGACCAGTTTATAGAGTTATTTAAGCACCTTATTAACCCCCAGTGGATCATTGATCATGGTGGATTGTATTTATTACTGCTGATCATTTTCGCAGAAACCGGCCTATTTGTTGGTTTCTTTCTTCCAGGAGATTCATTGCTTTTTGTGGCTGGTATTTATGTCGGACTGTTGAGTGAAAGCTTTTATAATGTGCCTTTCGTATTGATCATGGTGATGATCGCCTTGGCGGGAGTCATTGGTAACTACGTTGGATTCTGGTTTGGCCGGAAATCGGGCCCGCTGTTATTTAATAGAAAGGATACCTTCTTCTTTAAAAAGAAACACCTCTACCAGGCAAAAGAATTTTATGAGAAATATGGCGGCGGCGCAATCTTCCTGGCCCGCTTCCTGCCTATCATCCGCACATTCGCTCCGATCGTTGCGGGTATCGTACAGATGGAACAGAAACGTTTCATGTTCTTCAACATCATCAGCTCTTTCTGTTGGGTGTTTTCCATGATGCTGGCTGGTCACTATCTGGACAAAGCTTTTCCTTCCTTAAAAGAACACCTGGAGCTGATCGTAATTATATTAATTATTATTACTACATTACCTGTTCTTATTAAACTATTCTTTGGAAAAAGCAAAACATCCACATCTGATCATGTGATGTAGATGGACTAATAATTATTTCACTGTTATGAAACCGGGTAAGAGCACCTCAACGATTTTCAATGTGGCTGTTTTAGTCGCCTCATTGGGTTATTTTGTGGATATCTATGATCTTTTGCTGTTTACGATCGTCCGGGTGCCAAGTCTGAAAGACCTTGGCGTACCTCAGTCGGAAATCGACACCGGCGTCGGACTATTACTGATCAATATCCAGATGCTGGGATTACTGTTGGGCGGTATTTTCTGGGGCATCGTAGGAGATAAGAAAGGTCGTTTGAAAGTGCTGTTCGGGTCAATTCTGCTTTATTCTGTTGCTAATATTGCCAATGGCTTTGTTACGGGGACCACGGGTTACCTGTTCTGGCGTTTTGTTGCCGGACTGGGACTTGCAGGTGAATTAGGTGCGGGCATTACCCTGGTAGCCGAAATCCTTCCAAAAGAGAAAAGAGGGTATGGCACAATGATTGTCGCTACGGTCGGCGTATCCGGTGCAGTAGCTGCTAACCTGATCGCCAAACTGGTGCCCGACTGGCGTTACTGCTACATTATTGGTGGTGGATTGGGATTGGCGTTGTTATTCCTGCGCATCAGCGTGATGGAGTCACATATCTTCAATCAGACCGCTGAAAGTAATACGCCGGGTCGAGGACAGTTCTTCGCATTGTTCAATAACAAAGAGCGTTTTATTAAGTACCTGAAATGTATCCTGCTGGGTACCCCTACCTGGTTTGTAGTAGGTATTCTTGTCGCCTTCTCTAATAAGTTCGCTATCGAAATGGGGGTAAAATCAGCAATTGATCCTGGTAATGCGGTTGCGTTCTGTTATGGGGGACTCGTACTGGGCGACTTCTCCAGCGGCTATCTGAGTCAGTTATTAAAAAGCCGGAAGCAGGTCATGCTGATCTTCCTGGGACTGACCGCCACCTGTGTAGCGCTTTACCTGAACCTTTTCGGCGCAGAGGAATGGTTGTTCTATACTGTTTGTTGTGTATTAGGCTTTAGCGTGGGCTTCTGGGCCATCTTTGTGACGATCGCAGCTGAGAGCTTCGGTACTAATCTGCGTGCAACGGTAGCTACGACGGTGCCTAACTTTGCAAGAGGAATGCTGTTATTGATTACAATGGGTTTCAAAGGTTTACAGCATTATGTAAGCTATTTGCAGAGCGGAGTTATTATGGGTGTGATCTGTATCGCGATTGCGATCGTGGCGGCTTATACAGTGGAGGAAACCTTTGGAAAAGACCTTAATTACGTAGAGAAAATATAAAAAAACATGGCACTGATTGAGTAGTGCTACTCAATCAGTGCCGTCTTCACCGCTGTTAATAGCGTGTGAGAATCTTGTCCAGCAGTAGGTTTAGCTGCGCAGCTTCTTCTTCCGTAAGTGATAATTTCAGAGAATCTTCTAAATCAGGAAGGTCCTGATCAACTACTTCCAGCAGCGCCAATCCCTTTTCGGTGATCTGTACATCCACAGCCCTGCGATCTACTTCACTACTTCTTCTTTCCACCAATCCGGCTTTTCTGAGACGTTCAACAAGGCGGGAAACGTCACTCATCCTATCCAGCATCCTTTCTTTTAACGTATTGATATTAGCTGCTTTAGGATGCTGTCCGCGCAGTATGCGCAGGATATTGTATTGCTGCATGGTGATGTCAAACTTCTTGAAGAATTGTTGATGACGTGACACTATCCAGTTGCCGACGAAGATGAGACCAATTAACCCTTTATTATACTCGCTGGTAAAATTTTTCTGCGAGATCAGTTTTTCTATGTTTGACATAAGTGAGAATGTAGTCGGGTTAAAAATACGAATAATCAATCATGCATTTGGCAAACAAAACAGCAGGTTTTGTATAATAGCCGTTGAAACGAATGTAATGAAACTTTTTAGTGACCGGAAAGTATTTATTCCAGGGATAGCAGGAGAGAAGAGGAAAAGAGAGGGTTTATACTCAAAAAGCAGCATAAAGAAAGGCTGACCTGTATCCGGGCATTTTTGGATACAAAGTCAGCCTTTTATATTAGGATCAATATATTATTATCAGGCTACTACCTTCATGTTGTCCAGCACGTCCATAACTTCCTTAACGTGTATGGCAGAGGTATTCAGCAGTTCTTTTTCGCTGTCGTTCAACTGAAGCTCCAGTATTTTTTCGATACCGTTTTTGCCGAGAACAACGGGAACACCCAGGTAGATGTCTTTCAGACCATATTCGCCGGTCAGCCATGCGCAGCACGGGAATATTCTCTTTTCATCTTTCAGGATGGCTTCCACCATCTGGGCGGCAGCAGCGCCTGGTGCGTACCATGCGGAAGTGCCCAGCAGATTTACGATTTCTCCTCCACCTACTTTGGTGCGCTGAATAATAGCTTCCAGTTTATCCGGAGCAACGAGTTCTGTGACCGGTATACCAGATACGGTCGTATAACGTGGGAGTGGCACCATGGTATCTCCGTGACCACCCATCAGGATGGCCTGGATGTCTTTAGGGGAGCAGCCGATTTCATCTGCCAGGAATGCGCGGTAACGGGCTGTATCCAGTATACCGGCCATACCGAATACCTTGCTGCTGTCTTTCTGAGCAGTGAGGAACGCGCAATATGTCATCACGTCCAGTGGGTTGCTCACAACAATGATCACCGCATCCGGAGAGTATTTGCTGATATTTTCCGTAACTGACTTAACGATATTGGCATTGGTGGAAATCAGGTCATCCCTGCTCATACCCGGTTTACGGGGTAATCCGGAAGTGATGACTACCACGTCGCTGTTGGCCGTTTTCGTGTAGTCAGAAGTAACACCCGTCACCTTCGTGCTATAATAATCGATCGGGGCCTGCTGCCAGGTATCCAACGCTTTTCCTTCTGCTGTACCTTCCTTAATATCCAATAACACAACTTCCTGCAAGAAATCTCTGTGGGCCAGCACATTAGCACAGGTTGCGCCTACATTACCAGCTCCTACGACAGTAACTTTCATCGTTTGTATAAAATTTAAGAGGTGAAGAATATGAGGATAAAACAAATGTAACCAATGGCCACTGAAACAGGCCCGCAATGGATTAATTAAGATATGTCATCAATTCTTCCATTTTTACTGTGCCTTCAAAGCCTTTCACGAACTTCTGTTTTTTGTCATAGACAAACAGTCCGGGGAAGTAATGCAGATTGTAGAAATACATGATCTGGCGGGTAGGCTCACTGGCCATTATGATATTCGGGTAATTTTTGATGTTGTAACTGTTATAATACTCTTTCATCTGTTCCGGCCGGAACGGCGTCAGCATCAGTATCCGTGTTTTCTTGAACCTGTCGATGTTCTGTAATACTTCCTGGGTCAGGTGTTTACAATGATCACAATCTACACTAAAAACAAAGACAAGCGTCTTTTCGTTCTTTTTCAGACTATCCTTTGTATTAATAATATGTCCGTCGGGCAGGGTGACTTTATAATTTGGCACTACGGGAAATTGGAGATAAGGGGGCTGGTCTGTTGGCCCTACTGCTGTTTTGGATTTACTCTGCGCTTGTAATAAAAAAGGCAGGCAGCAGCATAAGATGGTCAGAAAACGCTTCATGTGTTAGTCTAATTTTGAACGCTTGAGTTTTGTATCAGACTAAAGGTATCGAATTTTGTAATAGCCTAAACCAGGGCTAAGCGTCTCATATCCTTTATTTTGGCCCCTGGTTTTACTTAAATAAGGGCCATGAAGGTACCTTTGGCGTCAGGTATGGACATACTTTCGAATTTTTTATAAAAAAATTACTAGATTACCCTTCCTTACACTATGTTTGCATTCCTAAAAAAAATAATAGGTAAGAAGAGGGTCTCTGTATAACACTAAAACAAATCGGGAAGCAATCAGTTCCATGAGGGATTTTGTCAGAATGACTTACTTTTGCAATCCTAACGTATTTTTAACTTTATAAAATTTAGTATCCTTTTATGGCTACCACTGCAGATATCAGAACAGGATTGATTATAAAGCTGGATAACAGCTTATATTCTGTTGTAGAGTTTGGTCAGAACAAAACAGCCCGTGCCGCTGCTAAAGTATGGGCTAAACTGAAAGGTGTTGACAATAGCAGATCTATTGAACACACCTGGAACTCAGGCGACACTATATACCCTGTGCGTGTTGAGAAGAAGGCATTCCAGTTTTTATACCAGGATGACAGTGGTTACAACTTCATGGATAATGAGACTTTCGAGCAGATCGCTTTACCAGAAACGATGATCGATGCGCCTCAGTTCCTGAAAGAAGGCCAGGAAGTAGGTGTTTCTATCAACACCGAGACTGAACAACCAATGAGCGTAGAACTGCCTGATAAGATCGTTGTAAAAGTTACTTACTCCGAGCCAGGTCTGAAAGGTGATACAGCTACCCGTACACTGAAACCAGCTACCGTTGAAACCGGTGCTACCGTAAACGTTCCACTGTTCGTAAATGAAGGTGAACTGATCAGAGTAAACACCAAGAACGGTGAATACATCGAGAGAGTAAAAGAATAGTTTTAGTCCATATTATCTACTTACAAGCATTAACTAAACCAAAAACTGTCTACATGGATTTTAAACAGATTCAGGAGCTGGTAAAAATGGTCAATAAGTCCAATATCAGTGAACTGAGCATAGAGCAGGACAAGTTTAAGATTACGATAAAACAAAAAGATAACGAACAGCCGGTTTACGCTGTTCCCGCAGTAGCTGCTCCGGTTTATCAGCCAATACCACAGGCCGCACCTGTAGCTCAGGCAACAGCAGCGCCAGAAGCGCCTAAAGCTGAAGCAAAAGCTGATAACCTGGTGACTATCAAATCTCCAATGATCGGTACTTTCTACCGCAGCCCTGGTCCGGACAAACCTTCTTTCGTTAATGTCGGCGATGACGTGACTTCAGGTAAAGTGGTTTGTATCATTGAAGCAATGAAACTCTTCAATGAGATCGAAAGTGAAGTGAGCGGTAAAATAGTAAAGGTACTGGTAGACGACGCTTCCCCTGTGGAGTACGATCAGCCTTTGTTTTTGGTAGAACCATAATTTAATTCTTTAAAAGGTTGGAATATTATGAGAAGGAAAACAGAATTTCCATGCCTCATAGTTTTCCAACCTTTTAGGTTTATTACTTTTCTTTAACCTATTGAAAAAACATGTTTAAGAAAATATTGATTGCCAATCGTGGAGAGATCGCCCTGCGTATCATTCGCACCTGTAAGGAAATGGGTATCAAAACGGTGGCTGTTTACTCTACGGCAGATAAAGATAGTCTGCATGTAAAGTTTGCAGATGAAGCGGTGTGTATAGGTAAACCACAGAGCAGCGAATCCTATCTGAATATACCTCACCTGATGGCGGCAGCAGAAATAACCAACGCTGATGCGATCCACCCAGGTTACGGTTTCCTCGCAGAAAATGCGCGCTTTGCAGAGATCTGTGGTGAACACGGTATCAAATTTATCGGCCCGACTCCGGAGATGATCCGTAAAATGGGTGATAAAATGACTGCGAAAGAAACAATGATCGCAGCAGGCGTACCTGTAATCCCGGGTTCTGAAGGTCTCCTCCAGAGTCTGGAAGAAGCTAAGAAACTCTCCAAACAAATGGGCCTGCCTATCATCCTGAAAGCAACTGCTGGTGGTGGTGGTAAAGGTATGCGTGTGGTATGGAAAGACGAAGAGCTGGAGAACGCCTATAATATGGCTAAAAATGAAGCCCGCGCCTCTTTCAATAACGACGGTATCTACATGGAGAAATTCGTGGAAGAGCCTCGTCACATTGAGATACAGGTAGCAGGTGACCAATATGGTAAAGTATGTCACCTCAGTGAGCGTGACTGCTCTATTCAGCGTCGTCACCAGAAACTGGTAGAAGAATCTCCTTCTCCCTTCATGACGCCTGAACTGCGTGAGAAGATGGGTGAAGCGGCTATCAAAGCTGCATCCGCTATCAATTACGAAAGTGTTGGTACCATCGAGTTCCTGGTGGATAAACACCGTAACTTCTACTTCATGGAGATGAACACCCGTATCCAGGTAGAACACGGCGTAACGGAAGAGGTAATCAATTTTGACCTGATCAAAGAACAGATCAAGATCGCTGCTGGTATTCCTATCTCCGGTAAGAACTACACTCCGGAAATGCATGTGATCGAATGTCGTATCAATGCGGAAGATCCGTACAACGACTTCCGTCCGTCTCCGGGTAAGATCACTACCCTGCATATTCCAGGTGGTCATGGTGTACGTGTGGATTCCCACATTTACGCTGGTTATGTTATTCCTCCGTACTATGATTCAATGGTGGCTAAACTGATCACTATTGCACAGACACGTGAGGAAGCCATCAACACCATGGAGCGTGCGCTGAGCGAATTCGTGATCGAAGGGGTGAAAACAACCATTCCTTTCCATCAGCAGCTGATGCGCGATGAGAACTTCCGTAAAGGTAACTTTACGACCAAATTCACAGAAACGTTCAAACTGGTATAATCTATCAGTATGATATAAAAAAAGCCGGCACGTCTCAGACATGCCGGCTTTTCTGTTTAAACAATCTGTACTACTGCTATTTACATTTGTAAACGATCTTCATGTTCGTTAAATCTGCATCCAGGAAGGAGACCGGCTTCCCCTTCAGATCATTCGGGAATTGCAGCGGAAGGCCGTACTTATTGTAAGTAACAGCCGCCTGGGTGTTGTTCTCGCTATAATTGCGGGTCAGCAACTGCCATACCTTATTCGTCTGCAGGAAATTGATCTTATGGTCATAAGGGCCATAATAAGTGGTGTCTACTACCCAGCCTGTTGATCCCCAGCTGGCCGCCAGCTTTTCCAGATTGTTGGCGCTATTGTACAGGTATTTCTTCTTATACCAGCCGCTACCATCTTCAAAAAAGGAATTCTCTTCTACCAGACGCCCTTTGGCATCATAGTTAAAGTAAATCACAATAAGCAGTGGTGGGAGGAATGGATAGGGGATCGGATTGTCGCCTATCGTACCATTGTTGTAAAGACTGTCCATATAAGGTCTGTCCTGGTTGCCATGGTATTTAAACCGGTGCCATTCTCTGAAATCTGCTCCATAACTGCCATCTGAGTAGTGCAAAATCTGATCGGTCAGTCTTTGTTTTGCATCATATCTGTAAGATTCATTCTCGTTGCTGGTAGCTACGTCAGAACGGGTGCGCAATACAGGATTAACTGTTTTGTTGTAGGTAAGCGTATTGACCACATGCCCTTCCCACCAGTAGTTATCACCTTCAAAAGATGTTATCTGGCAAAATTGAGCGCCACAGTCGGGCGTAATGTCTGTTTTTCCACAGGAAGCAAGCAGACATAGGATTGCACCTGCGATCATCGCATGAAAAGTAAAATTGAGACGTGTTCTCATGAGGGAGTTTTTAGGGGTAATAAATGAAACGTGTCCTTTTGAAATCAATAAAGCAGATCAGATCGCTTAAACAGGGGGTAGGAGGGGTATCGGGTTAAGAGTTTACTGAAGGTAAGCAATCCTTATAAAAGCACAAAGCCCCGGGTAAATACCCGGGGCTAATCATACACCAAAACAATCTTACGGTTTTATCGCAAGAAAAGCAGCTCTCTGTACTTAGGGAGGCTCCATTGTTTATCATCTACAAGGAACTCCAGTTTATCCGCGTGATAACGGATAACATCAAAGTACGGCTTAATTTTATCACAGTAATCTATAGCTTTTTGACGGCTATCAGTAACTTTATTAGCTACTTTACGCGCTTCGATCATAGCCTGTACGTTCTCACTGATGACATTAACATGTTCAGCGATCTTAGAGGCGATCTGTGTTTGCGCTTTTACAGCACTGTCACCGAGACCGATACCTTTCAGACCATTGATGTTAGTGATCAGGGTGTTCAGGTAAGTGATCGCAGAAGGCAGGATCGTGTTGGTAGCCAGATCACCGATAACACGGGCTTCGATCTGTACTTTTTTCACGTAATCCTCGAGCAGGATCTCATGACGGGCATGCAGCTCTTTCTCGTTGTAAATGCCTACTTCAGTGAACAGTTTAGTTGATTTTTCGGTAACGTATGCATCCAGTGCCTTAGGAGTGGTTTTTACGTTAGCAAGACCTCTCTTTTCAGCTTCTTTTTCCCACTCTTCACTGTATCCGTCGCCTTCAAATAAAACTTTCTCCGAATCTACAATATATTTCCGAAGAGTTTGCATAATAGCAATCTCTTTTTTCTCGCCTTTTTCAATCAGGGCGTCCACTTCAACCTTAAAGGTAGCCAGCGTTTTAGCCACGATCGTGTTGAGAACAGTCATCGCAGAAGCACAGTTTGCAGAAGAACCTACCGCGCGGAACTCAAACTTGTTACCAGTGAAGGCAAAAGGAGAGGTACGGTTACGGTCAGTGTTGTCCAGCATCAGTTCTGGAATGTGACGGTGCAGGTCCAGTTTCAGGATCGCTTCGTCCTGCTCGTCAAATTTGTTATTTACACGGGTTTTAACCTCCTGCAGTACGTCATACAGGTATTTACCGGAGAACACAGAGATGATAGCCGGAGGCGCTTCGTTAGCACCCAGACGGAAGTCATTGCTTGGAGAAGCGATAGAAGCTCTCAGCAGGTCTGCGTAGTCATGAACCGCTTTGATAGTGTTTACAAAGAAGGTCAGGAACATCAGGTTGGTCTTCGGAGTTTTACCCGGAGCCAGCAGGTTCACACCAGTATCTGTAGCAAGGCTCCAGTTATTGTGTTTACCTGAACCATTTACACCTGCGAATGGTTTCTCGTGCAGTAACACTCTCAGTTTGTGACGTTTTCCTACTTTCGTCATCACGTCCATCAGCAGGGAGTTGTGGTCAACTGCGATGTTCACTTCTTCGAAGATAGGCGCACACTCGAACTGGGAAGGAGCCACCTCATTGTGACGGGTCCTCAAAGGAATACCCAGTTTGTAAGATTCCATTTCGAAATCGCGCATGAATGCATATGCACGCTCAGGAATAGAACCGAAGTAGTGATCTTCCAGCTGCTGTCCTTTGGATGGCGCATGACCAACTACAGTACGGCCACACATTACCAGGTCAGGACGGGCATTCGCCAGACTTTCGTCAACCAGGAAATATTCCTGTTCCCAACCCAGGGTAGCAGTAACCTTGGTTACATTTTTATCGAAATAGTTACATACGTCTACAGCCGCTTTGTCGATAGCAGAAAGTGCTTTCAGCAATGGCGCTTTGTAGTCCAGTGATTCACCGGTGTAAGCAACGAATATAGTAGGAATGCAAAGAGTTTTACCTTGACCCTGTTCCAGGATGAACGGAGGGGAGGATGGGTCCCATGCAGTGTAACCACGCGCTTCGAAAGTAGCACGCAGACCACCATTCGGGAAGCTGGAAGCATCTGGCTCCTGTTGTACCAGCGCATCGCCGTCAAAAGTTTCCAGAGCGGAACCATCACCTTTCAGGGTGAAGAATGAATCATGTTTTTCAGCAGTAGTACCTGTCAGCGGCTGGAACCAGTGTGTATAGTGAGTAACACCCTTTTTCATCGCCCACTGTTTCAGACCTGAAGCGATCTGCTCAGACATTTTGCGATCGATCTTGGTGCCGGATTTAATAGAGTTCATTAAGCTCTTATAAGCCTCATCACTCAGATTCTCACGCACAACTTTTCCTGCGAAAACATTGCTGCCGAACACTTCGGTGATCTTAGTACCGTTGAGTTGCTCGGGCTTGATTTTTAAATCAACACCAGAAAGGCCTTCCAGTGCGGTGAAGCGTAACGATTGCATGCTGTAAATAATTTTATACAAAAGAACGGTCTTGCTATAACATAAGCAAGAAATTAGTGGATTTTAACTAAAAAATTACATTTATTGGTGAAAATCGTTAATTTTTCTGATTTTTTACTAAAAAACCAATAAGCGACCGCTTTAAAACTGATATATTTAAAAAAATATAATTTATTATGCCTGTATGAATGCCGCATTGAACATTTTATAGATTGTTTACCCCTTTCAAAAAATGCCCAAAAACTGGCATAATTCTTTTAGTCTCAAATGACTGCAAGTTGTCAATAACCTTTGTCAATTGGCGGAAAAACCAGTACGTTTGTACTTCATTTCATCTATTCGCACTTATACAATTAGTTCCATGCAATCTAACGTAGAAACTACAGATAAGTTCTCCCAAACAACCGTCGAAACTGCTGAGCAACTCGGTCTTACAGCAGACGAATTTGAGCGTATCAAAGGTGTGTTGGGCCGTACCCCCAATTTTACAGAACTGAGCATGTACTCAGTCATGTGGAGTGAACATTGCAGTTATAAGAATTCCATCGTATGGTTAAAATCCCTGCCCCGTGAAGGTGAACGCCTGCTGGTAAAAGCCGGTGAGGAAAATGCCGGTCTGGTAGATATCGGCGATGGTTATGCCTGCGTATTCAAGATCGAATCCCACAATCACCCTTCAGCCATAGAACCCTTCCAGGGCGCAGCTACAGGGGTAGGTGGCATTCATCGTGACATCTTCACCATGGGTGCACGCCCGATTGCGGCGCTCAATTCTCTTCGTTTCGGTAATATCAACGACAAGAAAACGCAACACCTTGTGAAAGGCGTTGTACATGGAATTGGCCACTATGGCAATTCTTTCGGCGTGCCAACTGTCGGTGGTGAAACCTATTTTGAAGACTGTTACAATACCAACCCGCTTGTCAACGCAATGAGCGTTGGTGTGGTAAAAGTTGGTCAGACCGTTTCCGCGACTTCCTATGGCGCCGGTAATCCGGTGTTCATCGTAGGCTCTGCGACAGGTAAAGATGGTATAGGCGGCGCATCTTTCGCCAGTGCCAACATCACCGAAGACAGTGTTGAAGACCTGCCATCCGTACAGGTAGGCGATCCTTTCCAGGAAAAGAAACTGCTCGAAGCCTGTCTTGAAATTATTCCTACAGGCGCACTCGTTGGTATGCAGGATATGGGCGCAGCTGGTATCACCTGCTCCACCGCTGAAATGAGCGCTAAAGGCGGACATGGTATGGCCATCCAGCTGGATAAAGTACCTACCCGTCAGGATAACATGAAAGCCTGGGAAATCCTGCTCAGCGAGAGCCAGGAAAGAATGCTCATTGTTGTACACAAAGGCCGTGAAGCCGATGTGCTGAAAATATTCGAAAAGTGGGACCTGCACTGTGCGCAGATCGGTGAAGTAACGACCGATAAACAGCTGAAGTTCTATCTGAACGGTCACCTGGAAGCCGATCTTCCTGCAGACAGTCTCGTATTGGGTGGCGGCGCTCCTCAATACCACCGCGCCTATACGGAGCCTACCTACTTCGAAAAAGTAAAGGCTTTTGATATTCATAAAATACCAGATACCCTGCATGCACGCTTTGCAGCAGAAAGACTGGTAAAACTGCCTAACATCGCTTCTAAACGCTGGATCTATAACCAGTATGACAGCATGGTGGGTACCGCGAATGCCAGCACGAATGCGCCAAGTGATGCAGCTATCGTTACCGTAAAAGGCTCTAAAAAGGTACTGGCGCTGACGACTGACTGTAACAGCCGCTATGTATATGCTGACCCGCATATAGGTGGTCAGATCGCTGTAGCAGAAGCAGCCCGTAATATCGTGTGTAGTGGTGGCGAACCGGTAGCTATTACCAACTGCCTGAATTTCGGTAACCCTTATGACCCGGAAGTATACTACCAGTTCGTGTATGCGATCAAGGGAATGGGAGAGGCCTGCCGTAAGTTCAATACGCCCGTTACCGGTGGTAACGTAAGTTTCTATAACCAGTCTCCTGACGGCGCCGTATATCCGACGCCAACTATCGGTATGCTGGGTATCCTGGATAATATCGCTGATCGTATAACCCTCGACTTTAAAGAATCAGGTCACCTGATCTATTTAATAGGCCGTAGCCGTAATGATATCAGTAGTTCTGAATACCTGCATAAGCTGATCGGTATTGAGTTCAGCCCTGCTCCGCACTTCCACCTGGAAGAAGAGCATCGCCTGCACCAGGCTATCGCAAAGCTTAATAAGGCCGGTATTGTGCAGTCCTGTCATGATATCAGTGAAGGCGGTCTGTTTATCTCGCTGCTGGAAAGCGCTATGGCTTCAGGTTTAGGCTTCGATATCCATAGCAATCCTAACTTCCGTAATGACGCATTCCTCTTTGGTGAAAGCCAGAGCCGTGCTATCGTCACTATCAGACCGGAAGACAAGGAGAAGTTCGACGCTGTTATGCACGCGGTGATTGACGCTACAGAACATTCAGTGAAAGCTGAGAAGCTGGGTGTAGTGAAAGGAGAGCATATTATAATAGATAATGAGGACTGGGGCACTGTAGATAGCTGGAAACAGCCTTATGATATAGCAATTGAATCTCATTTATAGTAAAAGTCTTATACTTTAAATATTGAGAGGTACAACGTATATACCACATGGGTGTTATGTTGTACCTCTTAACATTTGTGGACTGTCCATCATACACTTATAGCATATACGCTGTTATGGAATGCCCGACCGATAAGGTTTTTACACCTCTTCAAGTATTATTGTAATGTTAAATCCTTTTAACAAGTCATTAACAAAATCCCATGTTCGTGTGAATTTATATCACATTGCTTAGAGTACTTTTGATAAAGAGAAATGCGAATACATCGGGTCTGATAACAAAGACCAAATCCAATATATTTTATCCCTGGAATCATGAGAGTGATTCCTGTCCTATGAGAGCCAATGCCAATTTTATCCCTGGAATTGAAAGAGTTCCAGCCTATGAAGTAAGAAGAATCATTTTATCCTGCGGAATCTAACACATTCCGACCTATGAAATCCAGTTATTTATCCTACGGAATCTAACACATTCCGGTCCTATGAAATTCGATTTATTATCCTTCGGAACCTAACACGTTCCGGTCCTATGAAAGCCAATTAGAATCAATCCCCGGGATTAAAAGAATTCCGGCCTATGAAAGCCAATTATTCAGAACAATTATCATTCCTGGAGACGAAAGGATCCAGACCTATGAAAGCCAGTTTATTTATCCCGGAGCCAAAAGGCTTCTAATTCTATGAAGACCAATTGTTCTGCCATGTCCTGATGAAAGCTAAGTGAAACTTACACCTAGTGAGAAAGAACGATTTGTTGTGAAGCCCCTCGTATTCAACGAGGGGTTTACTTTTTTCAGCTGTTTCCATTATAACGCAAATGTTATGCCATTAGTATTAAGGCAGTAAAGAATTCAGCCCCCAATGGGTAAGAATTAACATTGGAGCCTATACGCAGGTATATATCTACACCTCATAATTTATATGACAGGCGCGCTCCCGGGCATAGGTGTAAACCTTCATTAGTCATCTGTATACTATACATGAATTAAAAATCAATTAGTTAGAGGGCTTGATATCACTAACGTGTATACGGGTGAATGATCTGAATAAACAGCCGTAGTATATAGGTACAAACATCTGTCAGGCTGTCTTTTTCTAAATGAGATTCATTATCAAAGAATTACGGGGAGCATTAGTATACCTTACGTATAGGCACATAGGAGACTTGCATTATTCCAGCCTTTATAGACAGGTTGCAGTACCTGCCAATATACTCTTGCCAAATGATTAATTATCAAATAATTAAGTGCCTGTCATATCATTTACGTATATGCAACAAGGTTTGCGACGCGCGCTATCAGGGTGTCATCAGATATGGGTATGATCATCTATGAGGGGCAAAATCTGCCCTCAGGGTCAACTAACCCTTTTCATACTATGTACATGCTTCATACACGACGCATACACGACGTATATACGACGCATCTCCTTTAAAAAGTATGAACTACAGGGAACAGAATGTCCATGAAAATGGATTTTCCGCCTCACTGAAATAAGTAGTCCTACATATTATATGCTGAAATGCACTTCCTGCATTTCAATCACAAACCTGTCCTGTTTATCAGCCAGCCTGTTTTTTTCCTGTTCATCAGGTGACCCTGTGCCATGACTCTATACAGTTAATAAAAGAAAAAGCCCGGACCATACGGTCCGGGCTTTTTCTTTTATTGCGTACTGACTATACCATCGGTATTTCAGCTACTTCGTATACTTTCTTATCCAGTTTCTCTTTCGTCTCGGTGAACGCTTTCAGTGTCAGCTCGATATCCTCGTCGCTGTGTGCAGCTGTCGGGATCAGACGATAGATGATCTGTCCTTTTGGAATAACCGGATATACTACGATAGAACAGAAGATGTTGTAGTTCTCACGCAGATCGAGACACATTGCTGTCGCTTCCGGAATATCGCCCTGGAGGTAGATCGGTGTTACCGGAGAGTTAGTTCTGCCGATATTGAAACCACGATCACGCAGACCTTGTTGCAGTTTGGTCACGTTGCTCCAGAGTTTCGCTTTCATCTCAGGATGTTTGCGCATCAGTTCTACGCGTTTCAGGTGTCCGATTACCAGTGGTAAAGGAATTGATTTTGCGAAGATCTGGGAACGCATGTTATAGCGCAGGAAGTTGATGATCGCTTTGTCGCCGCTCATGAAAGCACCGATAGAAGCACCAGATTTTGCGAAAGTGTTGAACAGCAGGTCAATCTGGTCCTGTACACCCTGTTCTTCACCTGTACCGGCGCCGGTTTTACCCATTGTACCAAATCCATGCGCATCATCTACCATCAGACGGAACTGATATCTTTCTTTTAAACCAACGATTTCTTTCAGTTTACCCTGATCACCCGCCATACCAAACACACCTTCAGTAACGACCAGGATACCACCAGGGGTACCTTTGATCAGTTGCTCAGCACGTTGCAGCTGTTTTTCACAGTCAGCTATATCATTGTGTTTGAATACATAACGCTTACCTGGGTGCAGGCGAAGACCATCGAGGATGCTCGCATGACACTCAGCATCGTATACGATCACGTCGTGACGGTTACAGATAGCATCGATAGCACTCATAATACCTTGATAACCATAGTTCAGCAGGGTAGTGTCTTCTTTGCCCATGTAGTCGGATAATTCTTTTTCCAGCTTTTCGTGATAATTGGTGTTACCACTCATCATACGGGCCCCCATTGGAGTGGCAAGTCCATAATCGGCTGCTGCTTTTGCATCAGTAGCACGTACCTCGGGATGGTTGGCAAGCCCCAGGTAGTTATTCAGGCTCCATATAACTTTCTCTTTACCCCTGAAATTCATACGGGGACCAATTTCACCTTCCAGCTTAGGGAACGCGAAGTAGCCATGAGCTCTGTCAGAGTGTTCGCCTATAGGGCCCATGTGCTTAAGCAGTTTCTCAAAAATATCCATATGTTAAATAATAATTAAGAGTGATCATTCGAAAACCCGCACAAAGGTATTAAAATATTAGTTTTTGTAAACTTGGGTTACCTTTGAAAATGTGAATAATAAATAATGTATTTAAGAATTATGAATCGTAAATTCTTGTCGTGTGTTTTGTCCGCGGCAACCCTGCTCGTTACACAATCTCTGAATGCTCAGAAAGCAACTTCTCCCAAACCCGGTTTTGTAACTGCATGGAGCAAACCGGCCGCTCCTAAGAATATTACCCGTCCCAGGCTGGTGGTAGGCATCGTGGTGGATCAGATGCGATGGGACTATTTGTACCGTTATTCCAACCGCTATACAGATGGTGGGTTCAAGCGGCTGTTAAAGGATGGCTTCTCCTGCGAAAATACGCTAATTAACTATACGCCGACTATTACGGCCTGTGGTCATACCTGCGTATATACAGGTTCTGTTCCTGCCGTGCACGGTATTGTCGGTAATGACTGGTACAACAGAGAGCTGAACCGGGACGTATATTGTGCGGAAGATTCTACTGTGAATACCGTAGGAAGTACTTCCGCCGCCGGTAAAATGAGTCCCCGCAATATGCAGGTGACCACCATCGGAGATGAATTACGCCTGGCGACCAACTTCCAGAGCAAAGTAGTGGGTGTGGCCATTAAAGACCGTGGCGCTATCCTGCCTGCCGGTCACAGCGCTACTGCTGCTTACTGGTATGATGGCAGCACCGGCAACTGGATCACCAGCACCTATTATATGAATCAGTTACCGGACTGGGCAACTGACTTCAACAGTATGAAATGGCCTGCCCGTTACCTGAGCCAGCCATGGACACCGATGTATCCCATCGATAGCTATACTTTAAGCACCGCTGACAATAAACCTTATGAAGGTCCTTTCAAAGCAGGTATCGCGCCGGCATTCCCGCACGATCTGGGGGGCACGACCGGTAATCCTTTTAAATCGATCTCCTCTACGCCATTTGGTAATACCATGACGTTGGAGTTTGCTAAAAAAGCACTGGAAAATTACCAGCTGGGTAAAGGCAGTGTGACAGATATGCTGGCTATCAGCCTGTCTTCCACTGACTATGTTGGTCACCAGTTTGGGCCTAATTCCATCGAAATTGAAGATACTTACCTGCGTCTGGACAAAGACCTGGCTGAATTCTTCAAATACCTGGACGCCAAAGTAGGAAAAGGACAATATCTCTTCTTTATTACTGCTGACCATGGCGTGGCGCATGTACCGGGCTTTAGCCAGGAAAACAAATTGCCCGGTGGTAGCTGGAGTGAAGGAAAAGCGGTGAGTGAACTGAACAGACTGGCAAAAGAACAGTTTGGTCTGGATAAAGCTATTCAGGGCGCCAGCAACTATCAGTTGTACCTGAACCACGATGCGATCGCTAAAGCGGGCAAATCTTCGCTGGAAGTACGTGATTTCCTGATCAATGCTTTACTGAAGGATCCTGCTGTCGCCAATGCGTTCCCTTTACAGGAACTGATGACGACCACCCTGCCTGAACCAATGCGTACGATGATGGCAAATGGTTTTAACAGAAAACGTAGCGGTGATATCCAGTTCGCTCTGCAGCCAGGATTCATCGATGGCGGCAGAACAGGTACTACCCATGGTTTATGGTATCCATATGATGCACATATTCCGCTGGTATGGATGGGCTGGGGTATTACGCCAGGCAAAAGCAATCGTACTGTAGGTATGACAGATATTTCTCCGACCATCGCAGCAAAACTGCATATACAAATGCCTAACGGTAACGTAGGTCATGTAATAGAAGAAGTTGCGAGATAAGCGCAGCATTCCGGATAATAGCTCATTTCAGATCGCGGAATTTAACAAGTTCTTGTTATATTCATTCCGCGATCTGAAATCGCTAATCCGATAACAATGGTTTTCGAACATATCCTGTACAATGTAAGCGGACGTGTAGCCACGATCACGCTGAACCGTCCTGAAAAACGTAATGCGCTGAACGGCGCAACAGTAGGAGAGCTCCGTACGGCCTTCAGTCAGGCTGAGACAGATCCCGAAGTGAAAGTAATTATCCTGAAAGGCGCCGGTGAAGCTTTCTGCGCCGGAGCAGACCTAGAATATCTCCAGCAACTCCAACGTAATACCAGAGAAGAAAATCTTGCCGATTCTAAAGAACTGATGCAGCTGATGCAGCAGATCTATTATCACAATAAAGTAGTCATTGCCCAGGTAGAAGGACATGCAATTGCAGGTGGCTGCGGGCTCGTAACGATCTGCGACCTGAGTTATGCTGTACCTGAAGCCAAAATGGGATACACGGAAGTAAAGATCGGGTTTATACCGGCGCTGGTATCCGTATTCCTGGTCAGGAAAATAGGAGAGGGGCGTGCCCGCGACTTGCTGCTCACAGGTAGATTGATCACCGCCGAAAAAGCGGAATATTATGGCTTGGTGAATGAAGTGGTGCCTGCTGACCGTATTGCCGCCCATGTGGCAAAAGTAGCGGAAGACCTCTGTACCGGCGCTTCTGCCAATTCGCTTAAAGTGACCAAAAAACTGATTACTTCTGTATTTGATCAGCCGATCGAAAATGCCTTGCTGAACGCCGCTGAAATGAATGCAGAAACAAGAGAACACACTGATTGTCAGAAAGGTATAAACGCCTTCCTGGCAAAGGAAAAGATGGTCTGGTAATCCGGTATGATTTTTTCATTTAAACTATAAAGCCACGCATAATTATCCCTGTACAACGGAAGCGTTATGCAGAGGCGACATCCGGCCTCAGCTTTTAAAATAATGCGGATGAAATTATTACTGTCATGCAAAAAGCTCTTTTAACACTTGTATGTTGTGTGCTGCTCTCCGGTAGCCTGTTCGCGCAGCGATTAGTGTCAGACGCGAAAATTATTTACCGGATCGAAACACCACCACAAACCGATGCCTCATTCGAAGGCGGTACTTTAACCCAGTACATGAAAGGACACCTGAGCAGGGTGGACCTCGATTTCAAAATGGTGCACTACAGCTATCTTATCAACAGCAAAGAAGAATCGGTCGTAACACTGATCGACAATCATGGGGATAAGTACCTGATCCGCGCCGGCAAGGAAGAATATGCAAAAGAACTGAAGGAATATCTTCAGGTGCAATTCAAGGATGCTGGTGAGACCAAACAGATCGCAGGTTATACCTGTAAGAAAGCGATCGGAAAGATGGCGGATGGTCAGACCTTCGAAGTGTATTACACGCCCGATCTGATGCCGGAAAATAAGCAGTATAACCGTCGCTTTGTCAATCTGAAAGGGTTACCCCTCCAATTCGAGATCATCAACAAAAATGGCTCCCGTATGCACGTGATAGCGACCAAAGTTGATATCTATGCAGTACCGGGTTCTTTCTTCGATATTCCGAAAACGGGATATAAGGAGATAAGCAGAGAGGAACTGTTGAAAATGGGAAGTTGATAATAACGGAGCGGTCCGGGAATGATACAAAAGAAAAAGGTCCTGTAACATACAGGACCTTTTTCTTTTTATGCAAATGCAAAGTAGACGATGATTAATTCTTCCTGAACGGCAGCACAATGTGCAGTTGATGGAAGTTATTGGTAGTAGGCTGCTGAATCTGCGTAGCATATGGCAATACATATGTTACGTTACCCTTCTTGATAGTCATTACTGACTTGAAGTTGTATGAATTATTATCAGACAGCTTGAAGTTAGAGTTCATAGCCCCATTGAAACGAAACCCTGCATCAAGGCTCAGGTTGGTCTTTCCTGACAGACCTGCCAGGGAGATTTTATTTTCGTTCTTCTTTATCTTGTCTTTATTATCGGAGGTTAAATTATCGTTGGCTTTAGCAGTTAACCCACTGATTACCAGGAGCCCTGCCAATAAGAAAGACAATGAAAAGGTCTGCAATATGTTAGTTTTCTGTTTCATTGTATCACAAATGTACAAACTTTTCTATATATTGATATAACAAATCCTTAACGAAGATAAGGAAAATTCCTAAAGTAATGTTAAATATTTTTAACGATCAGGCGTAAAGTGGCTCATCGCTTGCCGATTCAAAAAATACTTATATTTACATTAATGAATCAAGACTTTCCATTTTTAAACGACGATTTTGAGGAGTTAAAAGACTTGTTGCAGCAGTTTGAAAACCTGAAAGCAGGCACGTCTCACTCCTTTCTCGACGAGGATTCTTTCGAACTGATCATAGACTATTATGATGAGCATGATGAACTTCCTAATGCCATGCAGGCTGCTGAGATGGCTATTGAGCAGTTTCCCTACTCTTCTACGCTCTTACTGAAAAAGGCTAATCTACTTATAGAATCGAAGAAATACCAGGAGGCCATGGACCTGCTGGAAAAAGCTTCCATATTGGACAGTACGGATATCAACCTGTACATCCTCCAGACCGATGTATATCTTGCGATGAACCAGCATGAAAAGGCCGCGGCCCTGCTGGAAGAACAGATAGCTGTTTTCGAAGGGGAAGATAAGACGGAACTGCTGCTCGAACTGGCTGATGTGTATGATGACTGCGAAGAGTTCGAAAAGGTGTTCGACTGCCTCAGACTGGCGCTTGAACACGCTCCCAATAACGAAGAGGCCCTGCATAAGATCTGTTTCTGGACGGAATTCACCGGCCGGAACGAAGAAAGCATCCGCCTTCACACCAATATCATCAACGAGCATCCTTATAATCAGCTGGCCTGGTTTAACCTCGGTACCGCCTATCAGGGGCTCAAATTGTACGAAAAGGCAATCGATGCCTATCAGTACGCGATCGTTATTGATGAAAAATTCGATTATGCGTACCGTAATATGGGCGATGCTTACATCCGTCTGCGCAAGTATGCCGAAGCGATCGATGTGCTGAAAAAACACCTCGAAATTGCGAAACCGGAGGATGTGATCTATGAGGCGATCGGTCACTGTTACGAACGCCAGCGTAAATACACACAGGCCCGCTATTACTATCGTAAAGCGTCCCACCTCAGTCCGGGCGATGACAAGCTGTACTACAAGATAGGTATCGCGTATATGACAGAGGCCAACTGGGAAAACGCCATCAAGTCTATCATGAGCGCTATCAAGATCAATAAGAACAGCGCCGAATACCTGATCGCCCTCGGTCAGTGCTATATTGAACTTGAAAAGAACAAAGAAGGTCTGATCCATCTGCTGGCCGCCGTACGTATCCGTCCTTCCAGTATCACCACCTGGCAGGAGTTTATCCGCGGACTTTACATATCCGGTTTCTATGACGAGGCCCTGGTCCAGCTGGATGCAGCTATTCAGAAAGTAGGTCATAAACCCGTATTACAGTATTACCTGGCAGGTATCATGTTCGCTACCGGTAAGTCGAAAGAAGGTATGCTGCAACTGGAAACAGCCCTGCAGATGAATGCAAAACACGTCAGGAAACTCATAGAACTTGACCCGACCTTGCTCCAGCATCCCGGTATTGTAGAGCTCATTACCAGGTATAAAAAAAGCAAAAAAACGAAGTAATCTGAGGATACTCTGGAACACCCGTTCCGTAAATGCGTAATATTATGTGCTGTAATTTAGCATCATATATTACGCATTTTTCGTTTTAATATATTGAAGTACAGATTGTTATGAGATATGAAATTTTCTTTCCAATAAAAACCTTTATTTGAGAGTCTTTAACCGGAATGTGTTAATTTTGCGCCGGTTAAATAAAGATGGGCAGCACCCTATTCCGGAAAACCAGTGAAGTATAGTTGTTTGATTTACAAACAATCATGACGATAAAAAAACGTTCAAATGAATTTTAATCTGACACAAATTCCCGATCGGACAAAGAAACCTCGTAACCATGGTCTGACCATGGTGATGGATAAAGGGCTAAGTTTGGAAGAAGCCAAGAATTTTTTATCGGTTGCCTCCCCTCACGTAGATATCCTGAAACTGGGTTTTGGAACGTCGTTCGTTACTCCTAACCTGCGCCAGAAAATAGAATTATACCAATCTGCCAATATCCCCGTATACTTCGGTGGAACTTTATTCGAGGCATTCCTGATCCGTAATCAGTTTGATGACTTTGTGAATGTGATCAAAGATTATGGTATTAAACATATTGAAGTTTCCGACGGCTCTATCACGATCCCGCATGCTGAAAAATGCGGTTATATCGAGAAACTCGCTAAAATAGCGACCGTATTGAGCGAAGTAGGTTCCAAAGATGCAGAACACATCATTCCTCCCTACAAATGGATCGAACTGATGAATGCAGAACTGGGCGCCGGCGCTACTTATGTGATCGCAGAAGCACGCGAAAGCGGTAACGTAGGTATCTATCGCGGTACCGGTGAAGTACGTGAAGGTCTGGTACAGGAAATCCTGACCAAGATCCCGTCTGAAAAAATTATCTGGGAAGCTCCGCAGAAAGCACAGCAGCTGTATTTCCTGGAACTGATCGGTTGTAATGTGAACCTGGGTAACCTGGCGCCACACGAAGTGATCTCCCTGGAAGCAATGCGTATCGGTCTGAGAGGAGATACTTTCCACCTGTTCCTGAATCAATAAAGCTTTATCAGGTACCTATGAAGGTTTATGGTCTTATTGGATATCCGCTGAGTCATTCATTCTCCAAAGGCTTTTTTGCCGGGAAGTTTGCACGCGAAGGCATCAAAGAATGCATGTACGATAGTTTCCCGATCCCAACCATCGGAGACTTACCTGCTTTACTGACACAACAGCCGGAATTGCAGGGGCTCAATGTGACCATCCCTTATAAGGAAGTTGTAATACCATATCTTGATGAATTAAGTCCTGCCGCCGCTAAAATGAAGGCAGTGAACTGCATCCGGTTCAAAGATGGCCGTAAGATAGGTTACAATACAGACGCCATCGGTTTCAGCAGGTCCCTTGAACCTTTACTCCAACCACATCATAATAAGGCATTGATACTGGGTACCGGCGGTGCAGCAAAAGCTGTACAGTACGTACTCGAAAGTCTGAATATACCGTATCAGCTGGTCAGCCGTCAGGCATCCGCTGATACCATCAGTTACGAACAGCTGGATGCAGCTACCATGGCTTCGCATACGCTGATCGTCAACACTACGCCACTGGGTATGTACCCTAACGTGGAAGCAGCGCCCGCTATACCATATGAACTGCTGACAGCAGATCACCTGCTGTATGATCTGATCTATAATCCTGCTGTTACCGCCTTTTTACAAAAAGGAGCTGACAAAGGGGCCATTATTAAAAATGGGCATGAGATGCTGATCCTGCAGGCAGAAGCCAGCTGGGAAATCTGGAACGAACAATAAACAGACATAAAAAAGAAAGAGGCGGTACATCACCGCCTCTTTCTTTTTTATGTCTGTCTATATCCTGATCGGATAAAGTGACTACTGCGCCTTTATCATATAATAAACACAGGTCGTCAGGAAGTTCCTTACAAACGGTACAGCCGCTACCGGCCCCCATTGCAGTCTTGGCTTCAGACCGAATTTATATTTATAGATCGGATTGATCAGATAGAACTGCTTCTTCGTGATATCATATCCCTGCTGTTTTACGATCCGCTCAAAACGCTCGATGGAAATACCGGTTTCCTTGATCTCCATCAGTTCTGCAATGATATTAGGCGGTTCGCCGAAAGCACGTAAGACCCCTCTGTAGAGCGGGTTGGGAAGCAGATGTATATATGGCATCATATTCAGCACCTTGCTTTCGCAGGTCTGCTGATGACCGCCATGTGGCATATACCAGGGGGGAAAGCCAAAATAGACTTGTCCGCGGGGAGTAAGCAGGTTCTTGAGATAGCCAATGATCTTCGCCTGGTCAGGAATATGTTCGATCGCATCTTTCAGAATGATAAGATCAAAGGAATGCTTGAACTCACCCAGAAAATCAACATCATAAATATTTTTGTTGATCAGCTGCATGTTGCCCGCCGCTACATATTCTTTCAGATAATCATGCGCCAGTGCGATCTTGTCATCCGACAGGTCCACACCCACACAATGACAACCTTTTTCCAGGAAAGGTATCAATACGCCTCCTTCACCACAGCCTATTTCCATGATCCGGAGATCAGGTGTTACCGGCATGGCCGCATCGATAAAAGGCAGCACATAGTGAATGGAATTATCCACCTGTTGCTGGTATCTGACATTCGCGTTGCTGTGTTGTACTAAAGACATATTATGAAAATTGCGTGAAAATACTGAAAAAGCGCATATTTTCTACGCTTGCACTGTTTCACCCGTTGAACGCTGCATCCTGTGTTTCTATTATCTTTGCGGGATGAATCAGACTGCTGAAAAAAATATTTACGAAGAAGGACAGGTGGTATTGATCAACAAGCCTTTGAAATGGACATCTTTCGATATCGTAAGAAAGATAAGGAACACGACAAAAGCCAAGACCGGTCACGCCGGTACCCTCGATCCACTGGCAACGGGTCTGCTGATCTGCTGTACAGGTAAAATGACAAAAAAGATCAATGAGTACCAGGCACAGGAAAAAGAATATACCGGTACTTTCACTATAGGCGCTACTACGCCCACTTACGATCTGGAATCTGAACCAACAGATTTTAAACCACTGGACGGTATTACCGAACAACTGATACATGATACGACCAGACAGTTCATCGGTGAATTACAGCAGTTACCGCCTATTCACTCTGCGATCAAACAGAATGGTAAACCTATCTATGAACTGGCGAGAAAGGGCGTAGAAGTGAAGGTAGAACCTCGTAACATCGTGATCAAAGAATTTGAAATTACAGCCATCGCATTGCCGGTAATACATTTCCGCGTCGTATGCAGCACCGGTACCTACATCCGTTCACTGGCCAATGATTTCGGCGCAGCCCTGGGTGTGGGTGGTTATATGAGCAGTCTTTGCAGAACAAGGATCGGAGAGTTTAAGCTGGAAGATGCCTGGGAGATAGAGAAATTTGTGGAAGAACTGGGTGGCACTTTCAAAGCGAAATCTTAATAAGACGATTGTGTATTAGCATTAATAAAAAAGCCTGATCAGACGATCAGGCTTTTTCTATTGTAGAAAGAAAATAATCAGAACGGATAACCGATCGCAATGTTCCAGATAATGTTATCCCTGCGCCAGTCAGCACTGCCCAGTTGCCATTGTCCCAGGTACCAGCCGCTTTTGTTGCCTTTGAAATAAGGTACTTTAACCGGCACACCCCAGTCAAGCCTGATCAGGAAGAAGGAGAAATCCAGTCTCAGACCGGCGCCGGTACCTACTGCCAGGTCTCTGTAGAGATTTTGTAATCTGAACTCACCACCAGGACGGGTAGTATCTTTCCTCAGCATCCAGATATTACCAATATCCAGGAAGGTCGCTCCTTTCAGGTTGATGCTGCCATCAAAAAGACGCAACAGGTCAAAACGGTATTCAATATTTGCTTCCAGTTTCATATCACCTGTCTGATCAGGGAATGTACTGGCTGTTAATGAACTGTCTTTAAATACACCAGGACCCAGTGTACGCAGTCGCCATGCACGGATACTGTTAGGACCGCCGGCTGTAAACTGACGGATATAAGGCATTACATCTGATTTGCCGTAAGGTATGCCTACGCCGCCATAAGCACGGGTAGCAAGTACAGTATGGTTGGTCAGTGTCCAGTAATGTCTGTAATCCGCTTCGAGTTTAAGGAAGTTCGCGATCGGCATATTGGTCATCGTTTCCAGGTCATTGCCGTTGCTGGCGACAGCGCCCCACAAACTGTTGATACCGTTCAGCCAGGCGCCGGACTCTTCTACGTTTGCGCGGAAATAGGAATAATGGTTCTTATGCAGTGCGTCGTTATTACTGTAGATGTAGGTGACGTTCTCTCCGCCGATAAATGCCGGTTCAAAACTTCGTTTCAGGTAAGGGTTCAGGTTCACCACCGTCTCACGGAATACCTCATTCAGGTTTACGCCTACATAGTTCAGGGAGATCGGCTTTACGATCCAGCGTTTATAAGGTGAAGCGTTCCACTCATAACCAAAGGACGCATTTACGTTGGAAATATAAAACTTCGATGAACGGGTCAGATAATCGACACCCGCTGTGAGCCGGGTCCTTACTGCTGTACGCGTACCCTGCGCAATATGGAAAGGCGTGATAAAACGTGGGAATATCAGACTGACCTGTCCGCCGATCTCCTGCGATTGCAGCATCCATGCACCCTGTGAACGGATCAGTTCAATACCTGTATTCAGGCTCACGTTCAGCTGTGTGGCAGAGTGACCGATATTCAGGTGTTTATAGTTCAAAGTGATACCACTACCCACGAGATAGTCCGAGCTCGTACTGACCTCAAAGTTGGCCCCTATTTCCTGGCGGCGTTTTGGCGTCAGGTAAATGTAGGTATTGAGTGTATTCGGTGTATCCTTTCTTTCGCGGTATTGCAGCGTTACAAACTGCCATGCGCCCAGGTCATACAATCTGTTGATCGCGTCATTGGTACGTTGCTGGGAGAAGGTATCACCGCTCTTTAACAGGATGGACCTGTATAAAACAGAAGGCTTCAGAATATTCTGGCGGTAACGGATCGTCAGTTCTTTTCGCTGTGTGGTTTTGAAGATAGAATCCGCATTGTTACCATACACCGGGAAATCAGGGTAGGCAACGATGCTGTCCAGCACATATTTCTCATAACGGATAGAAGAGTCTTCCGGATGCCAGATACGGACAGAGATATCCATTTTCGGTCTGTCCTGTCCTTTACGTTCATTGTATACGTTCACGATACCTTCAAATGGGTTCATGAGGTTTCTGAACAGGCTTTTATGGAGGGTATCTATCTCAAATTCAATAGCGTCGCGGTCAAATTTGTAGTAACCTGCATTGCGTATTACACGCATCAGTCGTTCTCGTTCGCTACCCAGCACTTCCTGTTTATAAGGCATACCGGTTTTGATCAGTGCAAGTTTCTCGTTGTCCTTTACGATTTTCAGCAGATTGGTATCTGGTATTTCGTAGTAGATTTTATTGATCACGAAGTTTTTGCCGGTATTCACCTTGTAGGTCACACTGACTTTCTGCCTTTTGATGGATTCCTCACGATCGACGGTAGCATAGAAATAGCCCTGATTATTCAGGTAGCTGACCATACGTTTGATCGATTCTTTTGTTTTGGTAGAATCGTAGATCACGGGGTCTTCCAGGTTACGGGGCGACAGCATCAGGTTCCAGAACCAGTTGGATTTTTTCTCGTTGTGTTTCTGGTTATAGAGCCATACTTTGAAGCGGGTACCGACAAAGAGTGAATTCGGCTGTTGCAGCATCAGCTGTTTGGAGTAGAGGGAACTACGGATATCCTGTTTGTCAATGGAAGAAGCTTCCCCTTTGACAGCTACATCCGCATCGATATATAACAGCTGATTTTTCTGCAGGTATTTTGTATTGGAACATCCAGCCAGCGCGAGAGAAATCATCAGGATGATTAAATAGTTCAGGTAAATAAAAAGGGAACTATGTGGCCGCTGCTGCATCAGAGTCAATACAATTATTAATAGTTAGAAGCTTTGTTTTCAGTTTATTTCCATAGAGGCCAGATCCGGGTGGCTTTGCCGATTAAAAGAATTCATGTAGGTTTGGCTCTATGTTGTCGAAGGCGCAAATTAAGTATATTCAATCATTACAGCATAAAAAATACCGTCAAAAATCCGGCCAGTTCATGGCAGAGGGCGATAAGATCGTCCCCGAGCTGCTACAGGAGGGCGTTCCGGTAAAAGAGGTTTATGCAACTTCCGCCTGGATCGCTGCTCACAGGGCATTACTGGACCGCACGAAAGACGTGAATGTAACGGAAGTAGACGAAAATGTCTTAAAACAGTTGTCAGCACTCACTACACCGAATCAGGCGCTGGCTTTGCTGGATATCCCAGGATCGCCTGCGATAGCGCCCGGATCGCTGAAAGGGACCGTATCGCTGGCACTGGAAACCATCCAGGACCCGGGTAATCTGGGTACGATCATTCGTATAGCCGACTGGTTCGGTATCCGTCAGATCATCTGTTCGCCTGATTGTGTAGATGCCTATAATCCCAAAACTATCCAGGCTACGATGGGAAGTATTGCCCGTGTAAGGATATTGGAGAGCGATATCAGTACCCTGATAAAAGAAGCAGGTGTGCCTTCCTATGCAGCCACATTGCATGGACGCGATATTACGGAATTTTCGAAGCTGGAAGAGGGTATTATCCTGATCGGAAATGAGTCCCGCGGACTCAGTGAGGCTGTAATAACTGCCAGTACCCATAAGATCACTATTCCCCGGCTGGGTGGTGCGGAATCCCTCAATGCAGGTGTGGCAGCAGGGATTATCTGTGGCAGATTACTGATATAAATCTACTTTTTCATAACAAAAAAGGCGACTGATCTTTCAAAGATCAGCCGCCTTTTTTATGCACTTTTGTAGCCGGTTTGACGCCGTTTAGATAGGCTTTATCCTACGTTAATCCTACGTTCGGGAACGTAAGATTAACGTAGGATAAGCATTATTAAACTAAGATCAAGTCAAAGATCAGCAGGCTTTATTTGAACTGAATAGCTTTTACCGGGGTAATTCTCCGGATCACCCGTGAAGGTATGATAAGTACCAGCAGGCATATCAGCAGTGTACCTGCATTAATGGCCAGAACTTCCCACCAGTGCAGGGAAATTGCGGCCACTGACATATAATAGGATTCTTCCGGTAGTTTAAAGAAACCGGTCGTTTGCTGCAGAATAGCAATACCGATACCCAGGATATCGCCCAGGATAATACCCGCCAGCACGATATAGCCGGCCTGATAAATGAAGATTTTCTGAATATTGAAGCTACGCATTCCCAATGCCTTTACGATACCGATCATATTTGTGCGCTCCAGGATGAGTATGAGGATCGCAGTGATCATGTTAATAACTGCTACGATAGACATGATCACGAGTATGATGATCTCATTTTTATTCTGCAGACGCAGCCAGGCAAAGATATTAGGATAGATTTCCTCGATGGAACGCATGAATAAGGTTTCGGGTATCACATCATAGGCTGCTGTCGCGATCTGCTGGATATTACGGTAATCATCTGTAAATACCTCATATCCGGCAATGCTGCCTGGTTTCCAGTCATTAAGTTTACGTATCAGTTCCAGGTCACCCAGAATGTACGTTTTATCATATTCTTCAATACCCGTTTTAAAAATACCACCTACGGTCAGTTTACGTGCTCTTGGCGGCTGACCTGCACCCTGTATAAAATAAACGATCAGCGGATCATGGAGTTTCAGCTTTAATTCTTTCGCCAGACTCACAGATATCATGACTTCCGGTGCATAACTACTGTCGTTATACCGGATAGGGCTGCCTTCCTGGAGGAATTGCTGCAGATGGTCCCAGGCGTAATGACGGTCGACACCTTTGAAAATAACGCCTTCCAGGTCTTTTTCCGCCTTCACGATCGCAGATTTGGTAGCATAGGCATTCACCGTAGTAATGCCTTTTATCTTTTTCAGACGTTCTACAATGGTGCTGTCTGCCGTGAAGGGTACCTGTTCTGTCAGCGGACCCGCATTAGGCTGATACTGGGTAATGTGGATATGTCCCCAGAAGCTGAATATTTTCTGCTGGATTACCTGCTGAAAGCCGTTTACCAGTGCCACCGCCAGTATCATGACCGCCACGCTGATAGCGGTAGCGACAACAGCTATGTTGATGATAAACCTCGAAAAGGAAGAGGACCGGTTAAATGCGATCCGTCTGGCGACAAATAGAGATAAACGCATGCGACAAATGTATTGAATATAATCCTAAACAGTTCTATCCGGGCCTCTCACAAGGGGTGTTGCTACTACCCTCATCATACGAAAGAACCGGGCCATCGCGTTGTACAAGTTGAAAAAATAGTACCTTAATGCTTACTTGAAATGCGATTATGAAGTTAAAATCCCTCTTCTGTATACCTGTAATGTGTTTGCTGGTGTACATTCTGCCTGTAGCGGCGCAGGAAAATACCATTGGGCCTGACCACGTATACTACAATAATATTCAGTCAGTTAAACTGAATCAGGCCGGCGACCAACTGAGTTATCCGATCATCACGCTGAATGGCGATGAAAAACTGGAACTCAGCTTTGATGACCTGGACAATGATGTAAAGAACTACTTCTATACATTCGTTTTGTGTAATGCTGACTGGACGCCTGCGCAGATCACACAGGTAGAATACCTGCGTGGTTTTTCGGAGAACAGGATACAGGATTATCGCTTTTCCAGTATTGCTTTACAGAAGTATACGCACTGGACGGTACAGATACCTAATCAAAACTGTTATCCTACAAGATCAGGTAACTATCTCCTGAAAGTATATATGGACAGCGACACCAGTCAGCTGGCATTCACCCGTCGTATGCTGGTGGTTGGCAATAAAGCAGGCGTAAGCGGTTTTATTCAGCAGCCGGTCACACCAAAGATTTTCCGTACCCATCAGAAGATCAATTTTTCTGTGAATATGGCTGGTCTGAATGTGGTGAACCCTTTCGATCAGATGAAAGTCGTGATCCTGCAAAACTACCGTTGGGATAATGCGATCAAATTCCCACGTCCGCTTTTCATCAAAGGAAATATCCTTGAATATAACTGGGAAGTGGATTGTGTAATGCCTGCCGGAAAAGAGTGGCGCTGGATAGATTTGCGGAGCTTCCGTTTACAGACAGAACGTGTGAGAAATACAGAGTACGCAAAAGATCATACAGATATTTTTGCGTTACCGGATTTCGAAAGGGGAGGGAAGATGTACCAGTTTATCAAAGACATCAATGGACTGTATTATCTGGCTACGCTGGATGATTACAATCCTTTCTTTGAAGGGGATTATGCTACTGTACATTTCTCTTATCCGGTACCAGAGCCATATGCAGGCTACAACATGTATATACTGGGAGAGCTGACCAACTATGAATGTAATGATAATACGCGGCTGGTCTTCAATCCTGCGACTAAATCATATGAAGGTTCATTGTTTCTGAAACAGGGTTTTTATAACTACGTATATGCGTTAGTGGACAATACCATTGCAGGTAGTAAGGCAGATACAAAACTGACGGAAGGCGACTGGTGGGAAACAGAGAACAACTATACCATTCTCGTTTACTATCGTGCATTAGGTGGTCGTGCAGATGAACTGGTGACGACTACTACACTGAACTCTATATTAAGCCGTAAATAAATTATCCTCAACAAAAAATAAAAACGAAGGCCAATTGGTACATACCAATTGGCCTTCGTCTTTTTATAAAGTCATCAGGAAATCTTCACTTCAGACACTATCTCCTTAATTGTTAATTCCTAATTGACCGTCTGACGCAGCTTCACAATATTCGCAGCCCCACGTTTGATAATGATACGTGTACCACGATCAAATGTAAAGTAACGGTAGAACCAGTTACTGAATACCACCAGCTTGTTCCTGAAACCTAAAAGGCTCATCAGGTGTACTGCCATCCATACCATCCAGGCCATAAACCCGCTCAGTTTCATGCCTGCGAATTCAGCTACGGCATGGTTACGACCGATAGTAGCCATACTACCCAGGTCTTTGTATTTAAATGGTTTCAGGCCCTGTCCGGAAGATTTGATGGTTTTAAGGAGATTTTCTGCAAGGTTAGCACCCTGTTGGATCGCAACCTGTGCCACCATCGGATAACCTCTCGGGAACTTCGGATCGTTCACCATCTGGGCGATATCACCGATCGCATAGATATTTTGTGTACCATTTACCAGGTTGAACTCATTCACCTGGATACGGCCGTTCGGCAGAATGACATCCGCAGGAATACCTGTTACAGGAACACCTTTTACGCCAGCTGCCCACAGGAGGGACTGTGTACTGAGGGTTTCACCATTGCTTAATACCAGTGTTTTACCATCATATTCTTTTACAACAGCATTACACAGTACGTTTACACCCAGTTTCTGTAAGCTTTCCAGTGATTTCTGAGAAGAGTGTTCGCTCATACCGTTCAGAATACGGTTACTACCTTCAATGAGATAGATATTCATGTAAGATACCGGCAGTTCCGGATAATCTTTCGGCATGATATATTTACGTAATTCAGCGAATGCGCCTGCCAGCTCAACGCCGGTAGGGCCGCCACCCACCATTACGAAGCTCAGTTTTGCCTTGATCTGTGCTTCATCTTTCAGCAGCAGACTTTCTTCAAACTGTTTGATCACATAGTTACGGATTTGTACCGCTTCGATCAGTGACTTCATCCCGATCGCATGTTCTTCAATGATCTTGTTCCCAAAGAAGTTGGTATTACTACCAGTTGCGAATACGAGGTAATCGTATTTCATTTCGCCGATCCCTGTTTCCAGTATGTTTTCCGCCGGACGTACACCGGTTACTTCGGCCATTCTGAAAATGAAATTGGATTGGTTTTTAAAGATACCGCGGAGGGGGAATGCAATACTATCAGTTTCAAGACCGGCAGTGGATACCTGGTAGAGGAGGGGTTGGAAGAGGTGATAGTTGTTCCTGTCGAGCATTACTACCTGAACAGGGGCGTGTTTGAGTTTCTTAGCGAGGTTGATACCTCCAAAGCCACCACCAACAATTACTACACGAGGTTGACCAGTTTCCGGAATATTCGGTTGAATCATAATACAATCATTTAGCAGTCAGAGAAATAAATCAAAAATGATCGTGTTGTTCTCTTTGCAACACTATGTATTCAAACGCCGGAAATTATAAATGCATATCAAAATTACAATACTTTCAGAAAAGAATGAAAGTTTATTGTGAAAGAGATAAAGAATGTGCAAAAATAGGTAGGAAAAGAGGAATTACAGACAAAAAAAATCCCCGATGCATGGCGTGCACCGGGGAGTATACCATCTAAAAGTACGATTACATTTTTTTCGCGTCTTCCAGGAATTTGGCGAGACCGATGTCGGTCAGCGGGTGTTTCAGCAGACCCAGGATAGAATCCAGTGGGCAGGTACAAACATCAGCACCAACTTCAGCACATTTGATGATGTGCAGTGGAGTACGGATAGAAGCAGCCAGGATCTCAGTTTTGAAGCCCTGCAGGCTGTAGATCTGAGCGATCTGGGCGATCAGGTCTACACCATCCCAGTTGCTGTCATCGATACGACCGATGAAAGGAGATACAAAGCTGGCGCCTGCTTTAGCAGCCAGGATAGCCTGGCCAGCAGAGAATACCAGTGTACAGTTCGTTTTGATACCATTGTCAGTGAACCATTTCAGCGCTTTCACACCGTCTCTGATCATTGGCACTTTCACCACGATGTTCGGGTGAATGGCAGCCAGTTTCTTACCTTCTTCGATGATCGAATTGAAGTCGGTGGACAGTACTTCTGCACTGATAGGACCATCTACCAGCTCGCAAATTGTTTCATAATGCTTGAGGATGTTAGCTTCTCCTTTGATGCCTTCTTTAGCCATCAGGGAAGGGTTGGTGGTAACACCGTCAAGAACGCCAAGGTCGTTTGCTTCTTTTATCTGTGCAAGGTTTGCAGTATCTATGAAGAATTTCATTTTGAAATGATTTAGTCCTTTTTAAATAAAATTGCCGGTACAATAGTACGCAACAAATAATACATAATCAACAGTAATCAACTATTCATCTTTTAATGAATATAAGAAACCGGACGATCACGCGAATAAACAGTTGGAAAGCATTGGGTAGATTCTCCGGTCATCTTTATTTTAAAGAGAGTTGAATAGTGTCTGAATGATCGATAGACGCCTGATGACCCGGAATAAAAAAGAAAAAAAAAACGGCAAGTTACTTACATCGCACCGCTACAACCACCTACCCTTGCTACATTCCTGTCCTGGGGGAGTTCAGTAGGAGCTGGTCGTATAAGACTTGCCGGGTGCAAATGTACACCATTTGAAATAACTAACAAATATTATTCAGGGAAATTTGCGTTTTTTTCAAAAAAAGTAAATAAAAATGTGGTTAGCAGTGATCAATTCTGTAATTTATGATGTTATAAAAGCTATATAAAGTGCATGTTGGCCCCTGTTGAGCTCCATTTTTCCGCGAAAAGTCATCTGTTATCGAAAAACTATGGGACATTCTTATCGTTTTACATACCTCAATTTTTCACCTAAACCTTTTAATTATGCAAGACTATTCGTCGTATGATTCTTCCGGTGGCATACTTGCCGGAGTTTCTGCTGTATTTATTTTAATTTGGTTGGCCTTTGTCGTATTTTACATCTACTGTAGCTGGAGAATATTCGAGAAAGCAGGTAAACCGGGGTGGGCAAGTATCGTCCCGATATATAGCACTATCGTCATGCTGGAGATTATCGGTAAACCCTGGTGGTATATATTTATGTTCTTAATTCCTATTTATGGATGGTTCATTTTGCCGATCATACTTACGCATGAGTTCAGCAAAAGTTTTGGAAAGGATATCGGGTTCACACTTGGCCTTCTTTTCCTTGGATTCATCTTTATTCCTATCATGGCGTTCAGCAGTGATATCCGATATATCGGTCCGGGTGGCCGCCCTTCAGGCTCATCTCTGGATAATCAGATAGGAAGTATCGGTACGCCGGCCGTCTGACAACTTTTTGCCATAATTAGTTACCTGCCGGTTGTGCTTCAAAAGCAGCCGGCAGTTTTTTTTAGCGTTGTTCATTAATTGTTACTTTATATATGCAAAACCAATTTGGGGATAATACCCATGAAAAAGGACTGATAGAAGATCTGCACGCTATCCAGTATACCAGAAAGGCTGAGAAGACCCAGCGTTTCGTGAATTATGTGGTGGATTATATCATCGCTATGTTATTAGGCGTGCTGTTTTCAATGGGGATAATATTTATGTCAACGGCGTTAAGCGATGCTACGTTTGACGAAGATGGTGCGGTACCCCTGTTCTACCTGATGATGGCGATAGCTTTCCTTGTTTATTATACCGGCTTTGAATATGGTAACGGTGGTCGTACGATCGGTAAGATGATCACAGCTACTTACGCGGTGCGTGCAGATGGAAGTCCGCTGACCTTACAGGATGCGTTCCTGCGTACATTATGCCGCTTTGTACCTTTTATGCGATTTTCAGGATTTGCGGATACGCCATGGCATGACCAGTGGACAAACACCATGGTGATCAAAAGATAACTATCTGGTAGTATAGTAGTTATAGTCGTTTAAGATCGTTTCGAGAAATTCTCCCGGCATCATGTCTGTCTGAATATCCAGTACGTCTCTTACGCGGTAGGCCACGCGTGCTGTTAGCTCGGGATTGTTGGATGTGACTGCCTGGTCCATCAGGTTCTTGATCTTGTTCATATCCCTGTCTGAGAGCCGCAGTATCTGTGGAAAACGAGGCGTATAATCTACTGCCGACATATCCCTGAAGATCGTACCGCTCAGACTGGCTTTGGTTTTCGTACTTACCACGATCGTACCTGCCACTACATCTCCCAGCCGCTGATAATAAGGCGACCTTAACATGGCGATCAGTGGGATCAGCCCATTGATAATGATGTAAGGCGTTTCGATGATGCGGAATAACCAGCGTATCAGGTGTTGGCTCATACTGGGTTGTCCGCCCTGCATATTCCTCACCCTGATATTCATCAGCAGTTTACCAGGCGTCTGTCCGTTCATTACGATCTCCAGCACCAGGAAATAACAGGTCATTGGCAGACCACCCAGGAAGAAATAAACGACATAGCCAGCTACTTCTCCCAATTGCAGATTTTTGACAGTATACCCTAACACAATAATATACAAGCCCTTGATGAAAGTGTCGATCAGCCAGCCCATCAATCGCTGGAAGATATTGGCAGTTTCAAACTCGAGATCTATATTGAAGGAAGTGGGTATTTTTATATTGGCCATGTATAAATTTAGTGATTAATCAATATGTTTGTAAGCAGTCTGTTCCACACAGAAAACAGACTAATCTAGCTACATTTCCTTAATATAAAATTTTATCGGCACATTTTTTTGTATATTCTGAACGAATATCCGACTGATGAGCAAAACGTCGCACATCGACTTCCGGTAAACAGGCACAGCCCATGCGTGAATCAACCTTTATAAAAAAGAATCTCCAGCGCTGGAAAAAGTATCAGGATCAACCTGCGGAAGATCCGGATGAAATGGCGGAACGCTTTACAAGCCTTCTGGATGATCTGGCGTATGCCAAAACCTTCTATAGTTTCAGTAAAGTAACGAGCTATATAAACAGTCTGGCCGCCAATATTTATCATAGCATTTATGGTAATCGTAAAGAGCAGGATGGCAGATTCCGCAACTTCTTTAAGTATGAATTGCCCCTCCTGTTCCGCAGATATCACCGTTTATTTCTTTTTACATTTTTGTTCTTCCTGCTTTTCTGTATCATCAGTGCATTTTCTGCTGCACACGATGAAACGTTCGTGCGTGGTGTATTAGGTGATGAATATGTGAGCATGACAGAACAGAATATCAACAAGGGAGACCCTTTTGGTGTGTATAAACAGGAGAACGAATTCGTCATGTTCCTATGGATCGCCAAGAATAATATTACAGTGGCCATGATGACCTTCATGGGAGGTATCTTCTTTGGCATTGGTACGCTGTGGTACATGATAAAGACAGGCGTGATGCTGGGTTCCTTTCAATATTATTTCTTTTCAAAAGGACTGGGTTTTAAATCTATACTGGTCATATGGATCCATGGCACGCTGGAAATATCAGCTATTGTGATCGCTGGTTGCGCCGGTCTGGTGATGATCAGCGGATTTATATTCCCCGGTACAAGAAAACGCCTGGAGGCATTGAAGAAAACAGCGCGTGACGGTGTGAAGATCATGGTTACGCTGATACCTATATTCATAGTAGCGGCATTTCTGGAAGGGTTTGTAACCCGCCATACAGCCATGCCCTTATCCGCCAGTATCAGTATCCTGGTGATATCACTGACGTTCATTATTGGTTATTTCATTGTTTACCCGATCTATCTGCACAAAAAAGGATATAAGCTCGGTCCGAAAGCAAATATTATAAAGCCGGTGAAATGAGGAAAATGCGTGTTTATTATATCCTGATAATACTGTTCCTGCCATTATGTGCAAACGCACAGCAATCTGTACCGGCTGAGAAATGGGATTCCATGGTAGCAGCGGATATGGAGCAGACGGTCACAAAAAAAGAAGCGGATGAAGTGGCCGATGATTCAGCATTGGCAGCTGCCACGGATAAAGTGGTACAGGAACATTACCTGTGGGACCAGGCCGCGCCGGTCATCGCAGATACCATAGCAACTTATGCGGATTATCCGCTTGTTGTACGCAGTGTGCCGGACACAATGATGAAAGTGCTGCAGGGGGATAAAAAGCTGCAATACGTGCTTAAAAAGAAAGAGCCGCCACGTAGCGCTGGCTGGGATAAATTTCTGAACGTTGTTTTCAACTTTATCGCGGCCATACACAAACTGATCATTGCGGTAGTAGTGGCATTTCTGGGTTGGTTGCTCTACCTCTATCTGAAACAAAATGGTTATCTCTTTAAGAAGACGCCACCGGATGCAGGGAATGAGGTGAAACTGACAGAAGAAGAGTTGGATGTCGAAACTTATCAGCAACAGATAGAAGAAGCGATCGCTGCCGGCAGGTTCAGACAGGCCGTAAGACTGCTTTATCTGCAAACACTGCGTGTACTGATAGATAAACAGGTTATCACCTATAGCAGGGAGAAAACGAACGCGGCTTATCTGCGCAGTATGTTGTCAACACCGTGGTATAAGAAATTTGCCGCACTGACATTGAATTATGAATACATCTGGTACGGAGAATCTCCTGTGAATGATCGGCAGTTTAGTGATCTGCACAAAGAGTTCCGTCAATTTATGAACGAATTAGGCTATACCCGGTGAAATCAAAAACAGTAGCAATAGTAGTTATCAGCGTCTTCGTCGTGCTCTTCCTGGGCCTGCTGGTTTTCTCAGCCGGTGAGGGAATGGTAGACAATAAAAATATCGACGAACAGGAACTGGCGCGTCAGAGTTTTTCCTATAAGGATAAGCGGCCGGGAGGATGTTATGCCATGTTTAAAGCGATGTCGCAGTTGTTTTATTATGACATCAAACCTCAGGTCGTTACCAAGCCATTTACACGTACTTATACAAAAGATGCAACGCTGTCGTCAGGCGACTATAATCTGTATGTACTGGTAGCAGATAATTTATATACTTCTCCGGAAGATGCCGCTAATATGATAAAATTCGCGGCTGCCGGTAATCAGTTGTTCATTGCGGTCAACAGACCGGACAGCATACTATTGGACCTCCTGCATCTTCATGTGGATGATGAAGGGTTCTTCCAGTCTATGACAAATGCGGACCAGCGGTACGTGAATAGAAACCTGGCGCCCGATACGGCCTTTTCACGCAAAGGGATCAGGGGAGGCAGCTATATCACAGGCATGGATTCCAGCGCTACGACCATCCTGGGAACAGATGCATTTAACCGGCCGAACTTTGTGAAAATAATGGTGAATGAAGGAGCGGTATTTATGCTGTTGCAGCCATCTACACTGACGAACTATTTTCTGATGCATGATCGTAATATGGTGTCTCTGGAAAGACAATTGTCTTATACCAATCATTACATGGACCATGTGTACTGGGATGAGTTCTATAAATACCAGTATGCCAGACAATCATCTGATTTCAGTGAATGGCAGGTGCTGATGCGTTATCCTGCTATGAGATGGGCGCTATGGCTGGGAGTGGGCTTATTACTGCTCTATATCATATTTGAAAGCAAACGCAGACAGCGGATCGTTCCTGAAAGACCTCCGCTGGAGAACAACTCCCTGGAGTTTGTAGATGCGCTGGGGCAGCTTTATTATCAGCAGCATGATAACCGTAACCTGGTACATAAGATCATTCTGCAATGGCAGGAGTTTATACGTACCCGTTATTATCTGAATACAAATAATATGGACCATGCATTTGCAGATGCATTATCGCGTAAAGCGGTCATGCCGGTGGAGCAGGTGAAGGAAATACTGCATGACATACAGCACATGCGGGATTCCATGACTGTTTCGGATGAGTTCCTGCAACAGTTCTATAAGAAAATACAGGCGTTTTATATAAATACGAAATAATGGAAGAAACTACATTCCAGCATCGCACGGACTTTACAGCACTGCATGAAGCAGTATACGGTATCCGTCAACAAATAGGAAAAGTGATCGTTGGTCAGCATGAAATGATCGACCTCTTAATAGCAGGCCTGCTGACGCACGGTCACGTACTGATAGAAGGCGTGCCAGGTGTAGCAAAAACACTGACCGCCAAGTTACTGGCGCGTTGTATAGATGCAGACTTTTCCAGGTTACAGTTCACACCGGATATCATGCCGGCTGACGTGGTAGGTACATCTGTATTCAATCCTGAAAAAAGAGAGTTTGAATATAAACGCGGACCGGTATTTGGTAACCTGGTGCTGATAGATGAGATCAACCGTGCTCCTGCAAAAACACAGGCGGCATTGTTTGAAGTGATGGAAGAAAGACAGATCACCAATGATGGTATTACACATCCGCTGCCGGCGCCTTTTATGGTGGTCGCTACACAGAACCCGATAGAGCAGGAAGGCACCTATCGTCTACCTGAAGCACAGCTGGACCGTTTTCTGTTTAAAATAGAAGTGAAATATCCTTCACTGTCAGAAGAGATCGTGATGTTACAGGCAATGCATCAGCACAATAGTCTTGCTGATCTTACCCGACTGATACAACAGGTAGTAACTGCCACACAGATCATCGAATATCAGGCACTGGTGCGTAAGGTGCATATCGAAGATAAGCTGCTGCATTTTATTGCTGCACTGATACATGAAACACGTAACAATGCTTCTTTGTATTTAGGCGCTTCTCCGCGTGCATCACTGGCGGTCATGAACTGTGCAAAAGCAATTGCTGCTATGTCCGGACGTGATTTCGTAACACCGGATGATGTCGTGAATATGTTGCCGCATGTATTGCGTCATCGTATCGTACTGACGCCAGAACGTGAAATGGAAGGTATTACAACTGATGAAGTGATCGCACAGATCGTGAAAGCAGTAGAGGTGCCAAGGTAAACACAAGGTTATGCTGAAACGTTTTTTTCTCTCTTTATTCTTTACGACCCGCTTTTATACATTGATGGGAGGCATGGCTATCCTTTTTGTGGTCAGCTTCTTTTTCCCGTCATTGTATATCCTGGCGCAACTTATCACGGGTGCTTTATTATTCCTGTTACTGCTGGACCTTTTCTTTCTGTATGTAGCAGGAAAAGAGCCGCTGCTGATCTCCCGTAATATGGCAGGTCGCTTCAGTAACGGAGAGGAAAATGATATCCATCTGAAAATAAAGAACAATTATCGTTTTCCCGTTACTGTTATAGTGCTGGAAGAATTGCCTGTACAGTTTCAGGTCCGTGACTTTCGTAAGAAGGTACAACTGAAACCAGGCGAGGAGCAGGACCTGAGTTATACTTTACGTCCGGTAGAAAGAGGGGAATATAATTTTGGAAAAAGCAATGCATTTGTGCGTAGTCTGCTGGGACTGGCGCAACGGCATGTAGTGGGGGCAAATGAAGCGATCGTCAAGGTATATCCTTCTTTTGCCGCTTTGCATAACTATGAATTCTTCTCTTTTAATAACCGTCTGGCAGAACTGGGCGTACACAAAAAAAGGGTGATCGGGCACAGTATGGAGTTCGATCACATCAAGGAGTATACCCGTGGAGATGATGTGCGTACTTTAAACTGGAAGGCGACCGCCAGGAGAGGTACGTTCATGGTGAATAACTATGTGGAAGAAAAATCGCAGCAGGTATATTGTGTGATCGATAAGGGACGTGCGATGAAGATGCCGTTTAACGGTCTTTCGCTGCTGGATTATGCGATCAATGCCTCGCTGGTATTCAGCAATATTGCCTTACAGAAAGGCGATAAAACAGGGTTGGTAACGCTGGCTGCGCAGCAGGTAGATGTATTGCCTGCTTCCGCTAAGAAAACGCAGATGAACCTGTTGCTGGAGCGTTTGTATGCGCAGGAAACGCAATGGGAGGAAAGTGACTACGAACGGTTGAGCGTGTCATTGCGCAGTCTGTTCTCACAGCGTTCCCTGCTGATCCTGTTTACCAACTTCGAATCTATGACAGGGCTGCAAAGGCAGCTGCCTTATCTGCGAAAGCTGGCAAAATATCATTTATTGCTTGTCGTATTTTTTGAGAATACGGAACTGAAAAAGTTCACGAAAGACAATGTGCATACAGTGGAAGATATCTATCGTCAGGTGATCGCGCAGAAGTTTGCTTATGAAAAGAAACTGATGGTAAGGGAACTGACCCGCTATGGTATTCTGTCATTGCTGACTACACCTGAGCAGTTAACACTGAATGTGGTGAATAAGTATCTTGAACTGAAGTCAAGATCATTGATCTGATAATTGTTTGACCGGTATGGTACTGGATATGGACATACCTGGATCATTTTTGTTGATAGCTGTAACAGTAATGGAACGGGTAGTACCATCATTACTGTTTAACAGCAGGTCCTGCCCCAATAGTTTTCCTGCATTTGTCTCAAATTTTATAGTGGCAGTATCCAGCGGATAAACCTTGCCACTCGTAAATGTACCTTCTACATTCAGATAAAAGCGAAACCCTCTTTTAAGACTATCTGCATAGTGATTGAAGCGAATGCCGGTGAGGTGGGGCAGTTCAAGTTTTGTGGTGACAGGCGTTGCTGACTCGGGAACGGAGATGGTCAGTTCAACAATATACTGCTGACTGGCCAGCTGCTGTCTGTTGATCAGGAGATAGCCATTTTGTACACTACCATTTGAACTGGTGATCTTTATATTTCTCCAGCGATAGGCACCCTGTAAATATCCTTCTGTTTTTCTTGTTTGTCCATTTTCATATCTGAACTCAAGTCCAAGTGGTATACGGTCATACAGCTCTGCAATAGCCCCCGGGTCGTAACTGGCTTTTATGCTGTTAATGTTGTTTTGTTGCGCCTTTGTTTGCGTGAATAGGAATAATAGCGCAATGATTAAGAAAGCTCTCAATTTGTTTTTTACCTGAAAGCTGAAAAAATCATTCCACATTTACAAGTCCGGAGGGCTTTTATTAATTCTTAACAGAGATTAACAATGTAATGCAGGAGCGATGTACGTAGAAATACGGATATATAAGAATGTGGAAAAGTTGTTCGAATGATAGATTGCAGGTATTTGTTTTCAGTCGATCTGTAAATGATTGACAGGTAGGTGTATATGGCCGGTCTGCACGCAGTGCGCTGCTTTTTAATATCTGATCAGGTCCACGTCTGGTCTATGTCTTGTGCGAAGGTTTGCCGGGGAATACGGCTGGGAGTGGTTACCAGCTTACGCTGTTAATGGCGCTATTCTATAGGGGAAAGACAGCAAATAATGCCATAAAAAAATGTTAAATTAGAGAAGCATTCATTGTACACAATATTCCCCTTATGGCAAAACAACTTCAATACATTAAAAGCACGCCTGCGCACCTTTCCCGTGTGTTGTACTGCATTACGTTTTTCACGCTGATCAACCTGTTTACGGTGTCTTATATCAGACTGCTGGCCGGTACGATGGGACGCGGTATTTATCGGGATAATCTGAGTGAGCGTTCATGGGGGCTCATCTTTTTAATGTTGCTGTGCACACTTGGTTTCTTTTGGGGGAATAAGAGAACTTTCAACTCTGTAAAAAGAGAATCTAACCGCATATGGGTGCTGCACCTGGGTATTGATGTGTTAATTTATGCTGCAAGTATGCCGCTGGTATTACTCATCCATCCATTTCTCGATAAACCGGATGTTGCGATGACCGATCTATGGAATCCGGTGATGATGTTATTGCTGCTTTCAATCAAGTACACCATTTTACGGATAATATATGCTCAGCGGGACGATCAGTACATGTCCCGTTAACCCGCTGGTTTAAAGCAAGGGCATTGCCTGATCACAGATCAGGCTTGTGAAGAGGATGACATTTCCTTCCTGATCTTTTCCCGGTGCATTGTACCCCAGTCATTCAGTGAATGTAATACTGCGCCAAGTGTGTCGCTGTATTCTGTCAGTTCGTACTCAACCACAACCGGCCGTCCTTCATATACCTTTCTTCTGACAAAGCCGTTCAGTTCCAGTTCACGCAGTTCATTGGACAGTACCCTTGCCGAGATGCCTGATACCGCACGCTGCAGTTCGTTGAACCTTTTATTGCCGTCTTCGCGGAGCACAATGATGATCTTCAGCTTCCATTTGCCACCAATGGCATAGAGGGCGTCATGAATGGCTGATAATCTCGCGGAGCACTCTTTCGCACTTCTTTTTACTTTTTCTGCTACCTGTGTTTCCATATCCCGAAGGTAAATAACTATCCAACAGGTTACTACTAACCTTTAGTATACTACTAACCATTTGCTAGTAATTGTGAATAGTTTTGCTTCATCAATTTTTTCAGATGAAAGCTATCAGAATTACTTATTGGGCCACTACCGCAATTATAGCGTTAATGATGACCTATTCCGCCTATGCCTATTTAACAAAACCAGAGATGGACCAGGCTTTCCAGCATATCGGGTATCCCGCATATTTCCGGGTCGAGCTGGCCATCGCCAAACTGATCGGAGTGGTGCTTTTAGTACTGCCATTGGTGAAAGGCCGCCTGAAAGAATGGACTTACGCAGGCTTTGCCTTCACATTTGTATCAGCAGCTATTGCACATGCCGCTTCAGGTGATCCGATGCCTGTTCCCGTAGTACCGGTGGTATTCCTGGGCATACTGGCAGCCTCTTATTTTACTTATCATAAGCTCAAAAAATAAAAATAATCGTATGAAAAAGATATTGAAAGTTGTATCCAGTGTGAGTGGAGCTGCGTCTAAGAGCACACAGCTGGCAGATGGTATTATTGCGCAGTTGCAGGAACGCTATCCAGGTAGCACAGTGACTGTAAAAGACCTGGCAAAAGACCCTTTAGGCCATTTTGACGCATCTCACCTGCTGGCCTTCCGTGGCGCAGGAGATGCGACAGCAGAGGCGGCGGCTATTGTAGACAAATTATCTGAAGCAGCTATTAAAGAAGTGGAAGAAGCGGATATCATCATATTGGGTGTAGCGTTCTATAATTTTAATATTCCGTCTACGCTGAAAGCATGGCTGGACCACGTGGTACGTGCCGGCAGAACGTTCTCTTATGCTACCGGTAAACCGGAAGGGCTGGTAAAGGATAAAAAAGTGTATATCGCCCTGGCTTCAGGCGGCATATATTCCGACGGACCTGCAAAGGGATTAGATTTTGCTTCTCCGTATCTCCTGGCTGTCCTGGGCTTCATTGGTCTGACAGATGTACAGGTGGTGAGAGCAGAAGGTTGTGCTATTCCTGGTGTACAGGAAACAGCGGTGCAGAAAGGGTTGGAGCAGGTAGTAATTGCATAAATACTTTCGCTGCATAATAAAAAAGGGCTCCGTAAGGAGCCTTTTTTCGATGTGGCAATTAGAATGGCGGTGGGTGAAGTCGCTTACATATACTTCATTGCGGGGTAGCCAAGTAATCTTCTCCATAAGGCCAGTTGTCCGATACAATTCGCTTCCCGGTAAGTCTGGAAGGAAATAAGTTCAAATAAGGTCATTTTCATACCAGGCATTTCGAAAGGTTCGTCCAGTTTCTCATCATCCGCTTCCAGCAAGGCTTTTCTTAGCAAAGGCGAAATGACCTTCCAGTCCTGCTCGAATGTCTGCAGTGCAGGATATTGCACTCCCTCCTGTATTCCTTTGTGATCTTTGAATAATTCATGCGCCTGTTGCTGTTTGTTGATACCGAAAGACCTCGCCAGCTCAAATCTTTCCTGTACCAGACTGCCGGCCAGCCATGCCATATGGTTGGCTTTTGTACCCAGACGTTCGCCGGCATCCTTTTCTGAAATGTCCACGATAACATTGGAGAAAAACGTGGTATGCATGTCGTACAATACCATGAAGCCATACGTTCTGCTGCTAACTGTTTGTACTTCCATTATTAATAGTATTGGTGTAGTCCAAGGTAGTTTATTTGCTTGCAGGAGCGGGTCGGTAAAGCAGCCAATTATGGGGGGTATTTGTGACAAACAGCGTAAATTCGTATTCAACACCATATAGTGATGCCATCTCAGACACTGGATAGCCGTACGATAGATACATTGCGGGACCTACCTGATCTTATCCCCGTATTCAGAGAATATTTTGAGGACTGGACCATAAGGGTATTTGACCGGGAAATACATGAATGCCGCAATTATCTTTCCCCTAATCGCCGCGATTTTTACAAGGTCCTGTTCACTACAAAGGGAGCGGGCGTGTTTACGATGGGATTGAACACCTATTACCTGGACGAGCCGTCCATTTTATTTATTCATCCCAATGATATTATTTCCTGGAAGAACCTTTCTGAAGAATCCGGTGGGTATTATTGTCTGTTCAGGCGTTCTTTTCTGACCGAATTTCCCATGCTGAAAGCCAGTATGGATAAATTTGGCCTGTTTACGGATAAATCAAAGAGCGTGATCCGCATACCCGTAGCAGATGTGCCGGTATTGGAACAGCTTTTCGCCAGGATGAAAGAAGAAGAAGTAACGGGTGGGCAATTGAGTGGCGATGCTTTGCAGGCTTACCTGCAACTGATCATGGTCGAGAGTGTCAAAAGAGCCAGTTTTCCGCCGCCGGCCAGCGTATCCGAAGAATACCGGCATGTACATGAATTTTTCAGGTTGCTGGAAGAGGAGACAGGTGGCATTAACAGGGACCATCCTATCAGGATCAGGACCGCCAAGGAATTCGCAGCTGATCTTTCTGTACATCCCAATCACCTGAATGCTTTGCTGAAGAAGCATACCGGGCAGAATGTGAGTACGCATATAAAGAACAGGTTACTGGACGAGACCAAAGCATTGTTGTTGCAGACCGACTGGTCTTTACAGGAGATCGGTTACAGTATTGGTTTTACGGAGCAGCCTAATTTCAATGCTTTTTTTAAGAAGAATACCGGACTGACGCCCGCGGAATTCAGAAAGAACTATCCACATCATATATAATTGGTGGTGCTATTGCCGGGCGCTCAGCGAAATAGCATCCACAAAAGTAAACGGGCTTGTCCGCCGTCATGGCCGACAAGCCCGTTTTTATTGGACTAAAGAGATCGTTTATGATTAACGGGTGAGTAACTGGCTGGTTTTTTCCAGTGTTTCTTCCAGTTCCTGTACGAGGCGGTTTACGATATCGCTGATCGGGCTGATATCTTCCACCATTTCGACGCTCTGACCGGCAGTCCATAGTTGCTGGTAATTACCAGGTTTGACTGCCTGTTCCAGTTTTTTCATGCCTTTTAACTGTACCAGCATTTTAAAATACTTACGGGTACTGGCATTTTTATTCAGCTGTTTCTCCAGCCAGTTCTGCTTATAGCCCATTTTCTTTGCGGCGGGCGTATTGATCACATTGCAGGGCGTGCCGGAAAGGCGCTCTGTGAGTACAATATCTTCCATACCGTAGTCGAGAATGGCATTTTTATAGGCATCGCTGACGCTGGCTTCTTCACTGGCGATGAAGCGGGTGCCGATAGAGGCGCCGTGAGCACCGAGTACCATGGCGCTGGCGAGTTGTTGACCGGTGGCGATACCTCCGGCGGCGACCAGCAATTTATCCGGAAAGGCTTTTTGCAGGGCCGGCACGAGAATATGCATCGGGTAGGGGCCGGCATGGCCACCTGCGCCCACGCAGACCGCAATAAATCCATCACACCCTTCCTGGGCCGCTTTTTCTGCATGCTGAATATTGGTGACGTCGCAGAGTACTTTTGCACCGTAGCTGTGGGCGGCGGCGATTACTTCCCGGGGATTGCCCAGTGAGGTAATATAGAAAGGTACTTCGGCTGCTACACAATCTTTCAGGTGTTTTGCATAGAGCGGGTTCGTCTTCTGGACGATCAGGTTAACGCCATAGGTGCCTTGTCCGGCGGGCAACTGTGCCTTGTATTGGTTCAGTTGGTCCAGTACCTGTTTGAGTTCCCCTTCCTTTCGGTAGTTGAGGGTAGGGAAGGTACCGGCGATACCGCTGTCCATGGCTGCCCGGACCATTTTTTCATTACTGACGAGGAACATGGGCGCCATGATAACCGGATGGCGGATGGCAAGGGCTGAGGTTAATTGCATAAGTGGATGTTTGAGCTATGATCTGACAGCAAGCTGCCTGGCCACGAATTTGCCCAGGATATCGAATTCCAGGTTGATCGTGTGCCCGGGTTGAACGGCTGAGATATTTGTGTGTTCGTATGTATAAGGAATCACGGCGATGGTGAATTCCGTATTGGTCACATTATATATGGTCAGACTGATGCCGTTGAGGCAGATGGAGCCTTTTTCCACGATGAGGCCGGCGAATTGTTCCGGGTAGCGGAAGCGGAGTTCCCAGCTACCGTTCTGCGGCGTTACGGACACGCATTCACCCGTACTGTCGACGTGGCCCTGTACAAGGTGGCCGTCAATCCTGCCATTAAAGATCATGGCCCTTTCCAGGTTGACTTTCTGGCCGGGTGTCAGTTGCCCGATATTACTTTTGATCAGGGTTTCGGCCACGGCGACGATATCATATGTCTCATTGTCTACGCGGGTGACGGTCAGACAAACGCCGTTGTGGGCTACGCTCTGGTCAATTTTCAGTTCAGGTGCGAGGGAAGAGCGGATGGTGATGACCATGTTGCTGCCTTCCTGCCTGGTAGCTATTACTTCTCCTAATGATTCTATTATTCCTGTAAACATGAGGCTAATTTAAGTAATAATGAGGAGACGGGGGAGGAGCGGGAAGGATTCACATTATTTTGATAATTAAAAAGAATGTTTTACTTTTGCCTTCCTGAAAAAAAAGGCTATTAATTATGTTGATCATCGATTCCAAAGATTGCGAAAACATTGACAAGGCGCTCAAAAAATATAAAAAGAAATTTGAGAAAGCCCGCATCCTGCTTCAACTCAGGTCACGTCAGTCTTTCACAAAACCATCCGTTAAGCGTCGTACTGAAGTGCTGAAAGCTGTTTACAAACAGCAGTTGGCCAGTGGTAAATTAGATTGATTCTATCGGGAGTAATTCCCCGCGCAAAATATCTGATGATTGTAAGGTTTGTTTTAACTTTACAATCATCAACTTTTTTATTTTGAGTGAAGTCTTACACCCGGTAGCCAATCAATTTCTGGCTTATATTCAACTGGAAAAGCGCTATTCTGCGCATACTTTCACTGCATATCAGCAGGACCTTACCCAATTTTTTATTTTCCTCAGATCACAATATGGCGATGTGTCCCTTCAGGGCATATCGCATCTGCATGTCCGTACCTGGCTGGCCTGGCTGATGGAGGAGGGCATTGTTGCCAAAAGTGTTAACCGTAAGATCTCCACACTCAAATCTTTCTTCAAATATGCGATGCGTCATGGTGCAGTAGTGACTTCACCGATGACAAAAGTGACTGCGCCCAAAACGGGGAAGCGTTTACCTGGTTTTATTGATGAGAAGGGGATTGAGGCCTTGGAGGACAACCGGAGCATGCGAAGAGGGCAGGAGGACAGGCCGGTCTTTGCGGAAGACCTGGACGGGAGGACGCACAGGTTGATATTTGAATTGCTGTATCATACGGGAATACGTTTATCGGAGCTGATCGGTTTACAGGAGCGGCATGTAGATATCTCCAATCTGACATTGAAAGTGTTGGGAAAGGGGAATAAGGAGCGTATTATTCCCATCAGTACAAACCTGCGGGACGCGATAAAGGAATACAGGGAGCTGCGCAATAAAGCGCTGGAAATGCCCGATAAGGAGGTTTTGCTGGTAAATCCCCGTAGCGGAAAGAAGTTATACCCCCGTTATGTATATAATGTTGTGAAAGGTTACCTCACAGAACACGAGATCACGACGATCAGTCGCAGGAGCCCGCATATACTGCGGCATACATTTGCTACCCATCTTACGAACAACGGTGCGGACCTCAACGCAGTGAAGGAATTGCTGGGGCATGCCAGTCTGGCGTCCACGCAGGTATATACACATAACAGTATTGAGAAGCTGAAGGAGGCGTACAGGAAGGCGCATCCGAAGGGAGAGTAGGGGCGTTCAGACAGCTTTAACAAAATATTACTAAATGGTTATGCAAAAGAGTTGAAAGTTCATTAAATTAGTAATGAGTTCTTTGTATACTTTTTTCATTAGTCGATATCCATGACCATTAACACAATGAAAGCCTATGGACGTAATGTTACGAGCATGTACAAGATTGTTAAAACTAAAAATTAGTGCTATGAACGTTCAAATTCAAACAGTACACTTTGACGCTGACTCCAAATTGATTGATCATGTGAGTAAAAAACTTCAGAAACTCAACACTTTTTATGACCGGATCATCAGCGTGGAGGTATTTTTAAAGCTTGATGGAATAGCTCATCAGGTGAAGGATAAAATAGCCGAAATAAAAGTCCACATCCCGCGCCAAGACTTATTTGTAAAGCACGAATCCAAATCTTTCGAAGAGTCATTTGATCTCGCCTTTGACTCGGTTGTTAACCAGATAAAGAAGACGAAAGAGAAAAAATTTCAATAAAATCTTAAAAATATTTTGGAATTAAATATCTGATTACTACCTTTGCCATCCCGATCAAAAAAAGGGATCGGCGAAGGTAGTAAAGTTCTTTACAGTAGGGTGTTTTAGCCGAATATACAAGTCTCAAAAAGGTTGTATCCAGGTGCTGAAAAAAAGATAAAAAAAGATTTGGAAGTTAAAATAAATCAACTATCTTTGCACCCTCTTATAACGGATATCATTTATAAGATTCTTATATAAGATAAGCCAGCATAGCTCAGTTGGCCAGAGCTACTGATTTGTAATCAGTGGGTCGGGGGTTCGAATCCCTCTGCTGGCTCCGGATAAATTCCGAAGCAAAAATGGTCCGGACGGACGAGATTTGGGAAAGGAGTTTAAGGAAAAATGGGCAGGTTCCAGAGCGGCCAAATGGGGCGGACTGTAAATCCGCTGTCTACGACTTCAGAGGTTCGAATCCTCTCCTGCCCACGTAGCGCAAATGTTCCGCCTTTGCCCCTCGCAAAGGCGGAACTTGTCTGTTAAATGCAGGTTCTTCATAAAGAGGAGAGAAGTGTGCGATAAAAAGTTCTTTATAATAATTACCATTATTAATTATATGCGGGAGTAGCTCAGTTGGTAGAGCGACAGCCTTCCAAGCTGTAGGTCGCGGGTTCGAACCTCGTCTCCCGCTCACTAATAATACTGAAGAACGTTGTTCATTAGTATTATGTGAGATGAAAGTTCTTAATAAGATTTTCAATGCTGTTGTAGCTCAGGGGTAGAGCACTTCCTTGGTAAGGAAGAGGTCGTGAGTTCAATTCTCATCAACAGCTCAACGGATTTCCAAACATCATCCGGGATCCGGATTTCGTTGTAGCTCAGTGGCAGAGCGTACCGGTCGATACCGGGAAGGTCGTGGGTTCAATTCTCATCAGCGATACAAGTTTGTAAAACCGTTTTTTAAAAACAACTATCAATACAATCTTTACAAACCATCTAAAAAAAATACAATGGCAAAAGAAACCTTTAAGCGGGATAAACCCCACGTAAACATTGGTACCATCGGCCACGTTGACCACGGTAAGACTACCTTGACTGCTGCCATTACCAACATTTTGGCAAGCAAAGGTCTGGCAGAGAAGAAAGGATATGATGAGATCGATGCCGCTCCTGAAGAAAAAGAAAGAGGTATTACCATCAATACAGCACACGTTGAGTATCAGACAGCTAACCGCCACTACGCGCACGTTGACTGTCCTGGTCACGCTGACTATGTGAAAAACATGATCACTGGTGCTGCGCAGATGGACGGTGCTATCCTGGTGGTTGCCGCTACAGATGGTCCGATGCCACAAACTAAAGAACACATCCTCCTGGCTCGTCAGGTAGGCGTTCCTCGTATCGTTGTCTTCATGAACAAGGTTGACCTGGTTGATGATCCTGAGTTGCTGGAACTGGTTGAACTGGAAATCCGCGAACTGCTGAGCAAATATAACTACGATGGTGATAACACACCAATCATCAAAGGTTCTGCAACCGGCGCTCTGGCTGGTGAAGAAAAATGGGTATCTGCAGTTGATGAACTGATGACCGCAGTAGATGAATACATCCCACTGCCTCCTCGTCCGGTTGATCTGCCGTTCCTGATGTCTGTAGAAGACGTATTCTCTATCACTGGTCGTGGTACTGTTGCTACAGGTCGTATCGAGCGTGGTAAGATTAAAGTTGGTGAGCCAGTTGAAATCGTTGGTCTGATCGAAAAACCACTGACTTCTACATGTACTGGTGTTGAGATGTTCAAAAAATTACTGGATGAAGGTGAAGCTGGTGACAACGCTGGTCTGCTCCTCCGCGGTATTGAAAAATCTCAGATCCGTCGTGGTATGGTTATCGTTAAACCTGGTTCCATCACTCCGCACACTGAATTCAAATGTGAAGTATACGTACTGAGCAAAGAAGAAGGTGGCCGTCACACTCCGTTCTTCAACAAATACCGTCCTCAGTTCTACTTCCGTACAACTGACGTAACAGGTGAAGTTGAATTACCAGCTGGTGTTGAAATGGTAATGCCTGGTGATAACGTAGGTCTGATCGTTAAACTGATCGCTCCGATCGCTATGGAAAAAGGTCTGAAATTCGCTATCCGCGAAGGTGGACGTACCGTAGGTGCTGGTCAGGTTACTGAAATCATCAAGTAATCACTTTGATATAATTAAAGACCATTAGCAATTAGTAAATTGCGGCTGGATAATAGATTTAAATTTTGTAAATTTGTTCTCCGGATTTCATTCAGCTATAAGCTAATGGTCTTATACACGGGCATAGTTCAATGGTAGAATAGAGGTCTCCAAAACCTTTGATCTGGGTTCGAATCCTAGTGCCCGTGCTAAAAAATGGTGAAAAGTGAAGAGCTTTTCACCTTTCATGTTTTCAAACGATTAATTTTTAAGACCCATGAATAAGGTTAGAGCATACTTCCGGGAGTCCTATCATGAGCTGGTGCATAAGGTATCCTGGCCTACATGGCAGGAACTGCAGTCTTCCACAATGATCGTATTAATCGCTACTGTAGTTATCACTGCGCTGGTTTGGGGTATGGACGCCCTGTCTCATCTCATGCTGACTCAGTACTATAAAATTATTGCCTAATGATCGATGCATCCAATAACCCTGCAGAAGAAACAAACATTCCGACCCAGGACACCAAATGGTACGTTCTGCGCGTAGTGAGTGGTAAAGAGAAAAAGGTGAAAGAATACCTGGATATTGAAGTACGCCGCTCCGATTGGGGTAACGTGATCACCCAGATATTTTTACCAGTAGAGAAAGTCTACAAAGTGCAGGCAGGTAAAAAGGTGATGCGCGAGAAAAACTTCTACCCGGGTTACGTAATGATCGAAGCGATCGATGGTAAAATGACTGACGAAGTTATCCAATCCATCCGTAACGTATCAGGCGTTATTCACTTCCTGGGTAAAGATAAGCCAATCGCCCTCCGTAAGGCTGAAGTGAACAAGATGTTAGGTAAAGTGGATGAAATGTCTGATAACGGACTGACCATGAGTGAACCTTTCATCGTTGGCGAAACAATCAAGATCATCGATGGCCCTTTCAACGACTTCAATGGTATTATCGAAGAGGTAATCGAAGACAAGAAGAAACTGAAAGTAACTGTGAAGATCTTCGGTCGTGCCACTCCTGTAGAACTGAACTTTATGCAGGTAGAAAAAATCAGCTAACTATTTCAGTAATCATATTAAAAACGCCTCGTTTCAAGCGAGGCGTTTTTTTATTGCTATAATTGAAAGGTTATTTCTTTCTGGTAAAGTCAATTTCCATTGTCTTGACTTCTTTTCCATCATTGACCATATACATTTCCATGTGGTGATGGTCGTCATCTATGATCTTGAAGATCTCTTTCACTCCCATGTCTTTGCCGCTCATCGGCTCATACATTTTGCCCGTAAAAGTGATGGATTTGCTGGCGTCATCCCAGGTGCCTTCCATATTCATGATACCGGTGCCCATGTTGTCAACCCAGGAGCTCTGGAATATTTTCTTCGCATTGTCGTAAGCCATCAGTCCATGACCCTCGAATGGCATCCCCATAATGGTGCTTTTGTGAACGGATTCCTGGTAACGGCCACCCAGGACCATTTTATTGACAGTGGTACCGTTGCCTTTGGTGGGCGGCTGGCTCGGATCCATCCACATAGACATTTCATAGCTCCATTCACCATCTGATTTGGCGATCATCTCGTGAACAGGACCTGGCTTCATATATTCCATCCAGGCTTTTTCTTCGGCGGATTGTGCCTGTACCTTCGTGTTGAGCGAAAGGCAGATGGCGATAGCTGAGGCTGAAAATAACAATAGACGTCTCATAATTGGTGGAGTTTTTTATTTAGAAATAACGCTTAAAAACGGAGAAGGTTGCTGTGCAAAGACGCTAAATCATTGATTATCGCTACCTTTGTGACTACTTTCGTTATATATATGAGATCTGTATACCTATTGTTAGCTGTTATTATATCATTTTCTGTTTCCGTATACGCCCAGCCTAAAGAAAGAGTCAGCACTGAACTTCCTGCACCTGCTTCACTGAACATTCCGGAAGGAGATAGCCGTACGCCGGCAGTACTTAGTCAGTATCTGAGAGCGCATACAGCGTCCAACAGAGAATTTGTGCGTCAGCTCTACAGCTGGATCGTATGGAATATCAGTTACGACATAGCGAACATGTACAATCCAGGTTATTACAAGGATACGTTGGATGCGGCGAACAAGACTTTGTCCACCAGGATGGGTGTTTGTCAGGGGTATGCGAATCTTTATTACCTGACCTGTAAAGAGGCGGGCATTCCGGTACAGCTGATCGGCGGTTATACTAAAACGCAGGGGAAGATAGACAATGCGAGTCATGCGTGGGTAGCGGTAAAGCCGGATAGTGTGTGGTATATGAGCGATCCGACCTGGGGTGCAGGTGTGGTGAATAATAATAAGTTTGTTCGCAAGCCGGTTGATAGTTATTACCTGGTGGCGCCTGCGGGATTTATCAGAACACATATGCCATTTGATCCGTTGTGGCAGCTGCTGGAGCGTCCGGTAAGAAATGAAGAGTTCCGGGATAATAACTGGACGGCTGCGGCAGGCAGAGGTGTATTTCATTATAAGGACTCCCTGGAGACATATAATACGATGAAGGATGACCTGCTGAAATACCAGCTGGTGATCAGCAGGATAGAGGGGATGGGCATTACCAATCAGATGATCAGTCATGAACTGGTATATTACAAGAACCTGGTGACGTTCATAGCAGAGAACCGTAAGGTGGTGGCGCAGAACAAGGCGGTGGATGATTTTAATGCCAGCAGCAGCCGGTATAACAGGGCAGTGAACCTGTTCAATGAATATGTACAGTTCAAGAATAACCAGTTCAAGCCGTCGAAGGCGGACCAGGCGATAAAGGACATGGTGGATGCGATCAGTAAGAAGTTGTCTGAGAGTAAGCAGGGATTGGCGGGACTGAACAGGAATGAGCCTTCATTGAAGCATAATATTACTGAACTGGAGGAATCTTTATCGGTATTACAGAAGAGAGTGGAGGAGGAGCAGGCGTTTGTGGAGAAATACATCAAGACCGGCAAGCTGTTCAGAAAATCTTTATTTTATAAGACGACATGGATGGGAATTCCATTAAATTAAATTAGATTTGTTGCTAACCATTAAGACGAGATGTTGCCCTATGGTTTTTACCGAACAGGGTTAAGATAAAATAGTTTTGTTATAGAATTGTAAAATTTTTGCCCCGAACTGATTATAATAGCAAAAAGAATGCCCGAAAGCAAATTCTTTTTGAGATTTAATACATTATTGTATACCTTTGCATCCCCTTTAAAAGGTAAATTTTCTCCTTTTAGTTTTGGGAGTTTCGCCAGAAACGAGACGTTCTAACCAAATTAAACTTTATAACATGGCAAAAGAGATCGCTACGTACGTGAAATTGCAGGTTAAGGGTGGCGCGGCCAACCCAGCACCTCCAATTGGTCCAGCGCTGGGTTCCAAAGGTGTGAACATCATGGAGTTCTGTAAGCAGTTCAATGCCCGTACCCAGGATAAAATGGGTAAGGTATTGCCTGTGTTGCTGACAGTTTACACTGACAAATCATTTGATTTCGTAATTAAGACGCCTCCTGCTGCTGTACAGCTGCTGGAAGCTGCCAAATTGCAGAGTGGTTCTAAAGAACCTAACCGTAACAAGGTAGGTAAAGTTACCTGGGCACAGATTGAAGCTATCGCGACAGACAAAATGCCTGACCTGAACTGCTTCACCAAAGAAAGCGCTATGAAAATGGTTGCTGGTACTGCCCGTTCTATGGGTATTACTGTTGACGGTAACGCTCCTTGGAATAACTAATTGTGTCACCCTGTACAAGCAGGTTAACTTTTAAAACATTTTGCAATGGCAACTAAGAAAAGAAAAGCAGCCGATACAAAGGTGGACAAAAACAAGGTTTACAGCCTGAAAGAAGCTTCCGCACTTGTAAAAGATATTAACTGCACCAAATTCGACAGTTCTGTCGATATTCATATCCGTCTGGGCGTTGATCCCAAGAAAGCAGACCAGGCTATCCGTGGTTCCGTAACGCTTCCCCACGGTACTGGTAAAACTAAACGTGTACTGGTTCTTTGCACTCCTGATAAAGAAGCTGCTGCAAAAGAGGCTGGTGCTGATCATGTTGGTCTGGACGAGTTTATCCAGAAGATCGAAGCTGGTTGGACTGATATCGACGTTATCGTAGCTACGCCTGCTGTAATGCCGAAGATCGGTAAACTGGGTAAGATCCTGGGTCCACGTAACCTGATGCCTAACCCTAAAACAGGTACTGTTACTAATGATGTAGCAGCTGCTGTTAATGAGGTTAAAGGTGGTAAGATCACCTTCAAAGTGGATAAGGCAGGTATCATTCACGCTTCTATTGGTCGCGTTTCTTTCGCTTCTGATAAACTTGAGCAGAACTCTCAGGAGCTGATCAACGCTATCATCAAGCTGAAACCAGCTACAGCGAAAGGTACTTACCTGAAAGGACTGTCAATGGCGAGCACAATGAGCCCGAGCATTACAGTTGACACAAAATCAGTTCAAAACTAATGATTGGCCGGTTGGCAGATCAACAAACTGACAAAAAGCTATGAACAAAGATCAAAAAAATGAAGTGATTGAACTGCTGAAAGGTAAGTTCTCTCAATATAACAACTTCTACATCACCAACACCGAGTCTCTGACCGTTGCACAGGTGAACAACCTGAGAAGGGTTTGTTTCGACAAGAACGTGGAAATGAAGGTGGCTAAAAACACCCTGATCCGCAAGGCGCTGGAATCTCTGGATGCTGAGAAGTATACAGGTATCTACGATGCACTGAACGGTGTTACTGCCCTGATGTTCTCTGACAGCCCGAAAGAGCCTGCTCTGATCATCTCTGCTTTCCGTAAGGAAAACAAGAAAACTGAGAGACCTGAGCTGAAAGCTGCTTTCGTAGGTGATGAAATTTACACTGGCGATGCTCAACTGGCGAACCTGGTGAAAATCAAAACCAAAAACGAACTCATCGGAGACGTTATTGGTCTGTTGCAATCTCCTGCAAAACGCGTACTCGCTGGCTTGCTTGAAAAAGCTAAGAAAGAAGGCGCTGGTGCAGAAGTTGAAGCACCTGCTGCTGAGTAATCAGCTAAAAGCCTTTACCGGCTTACATAACAACAATGGCTTCCAAGTCACAATATAAATAATTACAATACTTAAAATTCTTAAAAACACTATACAATGGCAGACGTTAAAGCATTAGCCGAACAATTAGTAGGTTTAACTGTTAAGGAAGTTCAGGAACTCGCAGATTTCCTGAAAAGCGAATACGGCATCGAACCAGCTGCTGCTGCAGTTGTGGTTTCTACAGGTGGTGGCGACGGCGCTGCTGCTGCTGAAGAAAAAACTGCCTTCAACGTTATTCTGAAAAGCGCAGGTGCTAGCAAACTGAACGTAGTTAAGATCGTTAAAGACCTGACTGGTCTTGGTCTGAAAGAAGCTAAGGAACTGGTTGACGGTGCTCCGAAACCACTGAAAGAAGGCGTTTCCAAAGCTGAAGCAGAAGATCTGAAAGCTAAGCTGACAGAAGCTGGTGCTGAAGTTGAAATTCAGTAATCTTTGCTTAAAGATACCTCTTTATAAAGGTCAAAAGTGCTTCTGGCACTTTTGGCCTTCTTCCCTTTGGGAAAGTGTCTTTTTGGAGCGTCAATAAGAGGGAATCACCAGGTCGGTGGATCTGACACAACAAGCGAAGACAGAAATTTTGAGGGTATTTGACAAAGATGTCTTAATTTCCCCGATTCATGTTGTGATTTACTTCACAATATTATATAAGTTAATATAACTGCTAACTTCGAATATGTCTCTAAAAAAAGCCCAAGCAAACGAAAGAGTAAATTTTGGAAAGATCAAACAAGTTACTGAGACACCGGATCTGTTGGCTATCCAAATCCAATCTTTCAAGGATTTCTTCCAGTTAGAAACCACACCAGACAAACGTAACAATGAAGGCCTTTTTAAAGTATTCAAGGAGAACTTCCCGATTACAGATACCCGCAATATCTTCAATCTGGAGTTTCTGGACTACTTTGTAGACCCTCCGCGATATACGATAGAGGAATGTATTGAACGTGGGCTTACCTATTCTGTACCGCTGAAGGCTAAATTACGCCTGAGCTGTAACGATGAGGAACACGTTGACTTCCAGACGATTGTGCAGGATGTATTCCTCGGGAATATACCCTACATGACGCCTAGAGGTACATTCGTGATCAACGGTGCGGAGCGCGTGGTAGTATCTCAACTACACCGTTCTCCTGGTGTATTCTTCGGACAATCCATACATCCAAACGGTACGAAAATCTACTCTGCAAGGGTGATTCCGTTCAAAGGGGCCTGGATGGAGTTTGCAACCGACATTAACAACGTAATGTACGCTTACATCGACCGTAAGAAGAAGTTCCCTGTAACTACCCTTCTGCGTGCGATCGGCTACGAGACAGATAAAGATATCCTCCAGCTCTTCGGAATGGCTGACGAGGTGAAAGCAGATAAGAAGAGCCTGGAAAAATACGCCGGTAAGAAGCTGGGTGCACGCGTACTCAGAAGCTGGGTGGAAGATTTCGTAGATGAAGATACCGGTGAGGTGGTGAGCATTGAACGTAATGAGATCATGCTCGAGCGTGATAGCATCCTCGATGAAGCGAATATCGAAACCATCGTGGATATGGGCGTGAAAAGTGTGTTCGTGCAGAAAGAAGAGGTGAGCGGCGACTTCTCAATTATCTACAATACTTTAAATAAAGATACATCTAACTCTGAACTGGAAGCCGTTCAGCACATCTACCGCCAATTGCGTGGTGCCGATGCGCCGGATGATGAAACAGCAAGGGGTATCATCGATAAATTGTTCTTCTCTGACAAGCGTTATGACCTGGGTGATGTTGGTCGTTATAAGATCAACAGAAAACTCGGTCTGCCTACGCCGCTCAACATGAAAGTGTTGACCAAAGAAGACATCATCGCGATCATTAAGTACCTGGTACAGCTCACCAACAGTAAAGCGGAGATCGATGATATCGATCACCTGAGTAACCGTAGGGTGCGTACCGTGGGCGAACAGTTATATGCGCAGTTTGGTGTTGGTCTGGCCCGTATGGCCCGTACCATCCGTGAGAGAATGAACGTTCGCGATAACGAGGTATTTACTCCGGTAGATCTGATCAATGCAAGAACACTTTCTTCTGTAATCAACTCCTTCTTCGGTACCAGCCAGCTGAGCCAGTTCCTGGACCAGACCAACCCGCTGTCAGAGATCACGCACAAGCGTCGTATCTCCGCCCTCGGCCCCGGCGGTCTTAGCCGTGAAAGAGCAGGTTTCGAGGTGCGTGACGTACACTATAGCCACTACGGCCGTCTCTGTACTATCGAAACACCGGAAGGTCCGAACATCGGTCTGATCTCTACGCTTTGCGTACACGCAAAAGTAAACGACATGGGCTTTATCGAAACTCCTTACCGTAAGGTGAACGAGGGTAAAGTTGACATGGATAATGTACGCTTCCTGAGCGCTGAAGAAGAAGATTCCGTGAAGATCGCACAGGCGAACGCACCACTCGATGAAGAAGGTCACTTTGTAAATGATAAGGTGAAATCCCGTGAAACCGGTGACTTCCCTATCCTGGACAGAGAAGAAGTGGAATATATGGACGTTGCACCTAACCAGATCGTTGGTCTGAGTGCTTCCCTGATTCCGTTCCTCGAGCATGATGACGCCAACCGTGCGTTGATGGGATCGAACATGCAACGTCAGGCAGTACCATTGATCAACCCACAGGTGCCTATCGTAGGTACCGGTCTGGAAGGAAAGGCTGCACGCGACTCCCGTCTGCAGATCACTTCTGAAGGTAAAGGTGTGGTTGAGTTCGTGGATGCAAACGAAATTCATGTTCGTTACGAGCGTGATGAAATGCAGAAACTGGTTTCCTTTGAGGATGACCTGAAAATATATCAGCTGACCAAATTCGTTAAAACCAACCAGAGCACCTGTATCAACCTGCGTCCGGCAGTGAAGAAAGGGCAGCAGCTCGTGTTTGGCGACTTCCTGACAGAAGGTTACGCTACACGTGGTGGTGAATTGGCACTGGGTCGTAACATGAAAGTGGCGTTCATGCCATGGAAAGGTTACAACTTCGAGGATGCGATCGTAATCTCTGAGCGTGTAGGACGTGAAGACCTCTTCACCTCTATCCACATCGATGAATACGAACTGGAAGTACGTGATACTAAACTGGGTGAAGAAGAACTGACGCCAGATATTCCAAACGTAAGTGAGGAAGCAACCAAAGATCTGGACCAGAACGGTATCATCCGCGTTGGTGCACACATCAAAGAAGGTGACATCCTGATCGGTAAGATCACTCCTCGTGGTGAATCTGATCCTTCTCCTGAAGAAAAACTGCTTCGTGCGATCTTCGGTGACAAGGCTTCTGATGCGAAAGATGCTTCCCTGAAGGCGCCTCCAAGCACAGAAGGTGTGGTGATCGACAAGAAATTGTTCAGCCGCGCTAAGAAAGATAAGAACTCCAAGACCCGTGAAAAAGCGGCGCTGGAGAAATTGGAAAAAGTACACCAGAAGAATGAAGAAGACCTGCTGGAAGTGCTCATGGGTAAATTGCTGACACTCCTGAAGGATAAAACTTCTCAGGGTATCACCAACACTTACGGTGAAGTACTGATCTCCAAAGGTTCTAAATTCTCTTCCAAGAACCTGGCGAACATCGATTTCCAGAACGTGAATCCGCTCGGCTGGACTACCGACGAGGTAACCAACGATCAGATCAACACACTGTTGCACAACTACAACATCAAGTACAATGAAGAACTCGGACGTTACAAACGTGAGAAGTTCAACATCTCAATTGGTGATGAGTTACCAGCAGGCGTACTGAAACTGGCTAAGGTTTACCTGGCTAGCAAACGTAAGCTGAAAGTGGGTGATAAGATGGCGGGCCGTCACGGTAACAAGGGTATCGTTGCGAAGATCGTTCGTGATGAAGACATGCCATTCCTGGAAGACGGTACACCGGTAGATATCGTACTGAACCCATTGGGCGTACCTTCCCGTATGAACCTTGGTCAGATTTACGAAACTGTACTGGGTTGGGCTGGTCTGAAACTGGGTGTAAGATTTGCGACACCTATCTTCGACGGTGCTACTACTGAAGAAATAGCTGAATATATCGACGAAGCTGGTTTACCAAGCTTTGGCCATACTTACCTGTATGATGGCGAAACCGGTGAGCGTTTCCACCAGAAAGCTACCGTGGGTGTTATCTACATGCTGAAACTGAGCCACATGGTTGATGACAAAATGCACGCCCGTTCTATCGGACCGTACAGTCTCATTACACAACAGCCGTTGGGTGGTAAGGCACAGTTCGGTGGTCAGCGTTTTGGTGAGATGGAGGTGTGGGCACTGGAAGCATATGGTGCATCCAATATCCTGCAGGAACTGTTAACCATTAAGTCTGATGACATTGTAGGCCGTGCCAAAGCGTATGAGTCTATCGTTAAAGGCGATAACATACCAAAAGCAGGCGTACCGGAGTCCTTCAATGTATTGATACATGAACTTCGCGGTCTGGGTCTGGATTTGAAATTTGATTAATATTTGTCCATAAGTGATGGTCCATAGTCCCTGGCAGCCGCCTGGGACTATGGGCCTTAGGCTTTAGATAGTCAGACACGGCCCATGGACTTGTCTATGACCCGCGCACTGAATTACATGTGAATTTTCTTTAAACAACATACAATGGCCATCAAGAAAGAAAATCGTCCTAAATCAAACTTTAGCAGCATTACCATCAGTCTGGCTTCTCCGGATTCAATCCTGGAGCGCTCATACGGGGAAGTGCTGAAGCCGGAAACCATCAACTACCGTACTTACAAGCCGGAGCGTGATGGTTTATTCTGTGAAAGGATCTTCGGCCCCGTAAAGGACTATGAGTGCTATTGCGGAAAATACAAACGTATCCGTTATAAGGGTATCGTGTGCGACCGTTGCGGTGTGGAGGTAACTGAGAAAAAAGTACGTCGTGAAAGAATGGGTCACATCCGTCTGGTTGTGCCTGTTGTTCACATCTGGTACTTCAAATCATTGCCAAATAAGATCGGTTACCTGTTGGGTATGAGTTCTAAAAAACTCGAAACCATCGTTTACTACGAAAGGTACGTGATCATACAGGCAGGCGCTAAGCAGGAGAAAGGCCTGAACTACGGCGATCTGTTAACTGAAGAAGAATATCTCGATATACTGGATACCCTGCCGAAAGACAACCAGCTGTTGCCTGACGAGGACCCAAACAAGTTCATCGCTAAAATGGGTGCTGAAGCGGTAGAAATGATGCTGGCCAGAATCGATCTGGATAGCCTTTCTTACCAGCTGCGTAACCAGGCGGCAACTGAAACCAGCCAGCAACGTAAAGCGGAAGCGCTGAAACGTCTGAGCGTGGTGGAAGCTTTCCGCGAAGCAAATGGTCGTGTTGAAAACCGTCCTGAATGGATGGTAATGCAATACATCCCTGTAGTACCACCGGAACTGCGTCCGTTAGTTCCATTGGATGGTGGCCGTTTCGCGTCTTCTGACCTGAACGACCTGTACCGCAGGGTGATCATCCGTAACAACCGTCTGAAACGTCTGATCGAGATCAAGGCGCCAGAGGTGATCTTACGTAACGAAAAACGTATGCTGCAGGAAGCAGTTGACTCCCTCTTCGATAACTCCCGTAAATCAAATGCGGTGAAGGCAGAAGGTGGTCGTGCACTGAAATCCCTGTCTGATGTACTGAAAGGTAAACAAGGTCGTTTCCGTCAGAACCTGTTGGGTAAACGTGTGGACTACTCCGGTCGTTCCGTTATCGTGGTAGGTCCTGAACTGAAACTGCACGAGTGTGGTCTGCCGAAAGATATGGCTGCTGAACTGTTCAAACCGTTCATCATCCGTAAACTGATCGAAAGAGGTATCGTGAAAACGGTAAAATCAGCGAAAAAGCTGGTTGACAGAAAAGAAGCAGTAGTTTGGGATATCCTGGAAAACGTACTGAAAGGACACCCGGTAATGCTTAACCGTGCTCCGACCCTCCACCGTCTGTCTATTCAGGCATTCCAGCCTAAACTGGTGGAAGGTAAAGCGATTCAGCTCCACCCACTGGTGTGTTCTGCGTTCAACGCCGACTTTGACGGTGACCAGATGGCTGTGCACGTACCGCTGAGCAATGCTGCGATACTGGAAGCACAGTTGCTGATGCTGTCCTCACATAACATTCTTAACCCGCAGAACGGTACGCCGATCACCCTGCCTTCACAGGACATGGTCTTGGGTCTGTACTATATCACCAAAGGCAAGAAATCTACCCCTACTGAAAAAGTAGAAGGTGAAGGTAAAGCCTTCTATTCTGCGGAAGAAGTAATCATCGCTTACAACGAGCAGAGAGTGAACCTGCATGCGAACATCCGCGTAAAAGCAAATGTTCGTAATGAAAAGGATGAGCTTGAAAATAAACTGATCGAAACAACCGTAGGTCGTGTGATCTTTAACCAGCACGTTCCAAAAGAAGCTGGTTATGTGAACGCACTGCTGACAAAGAAATCACTGCGTGAAATCATCGGTGACATCATCAAGTACACTGATATCCCTAAAACTGCGAAGTTCCTGGATGATATCAAACAGCTTGGTTTCCGTACCGCATTCCGTGGTGGTCTGTCCTTCAACATCAATGACCTGATCATCCCAGAGGTGAAACAGCACATGATCGACGGTGCTGCCAGTGAAGTTGACGAAGTATGGGATAACTATAACATGGGTCTGATCACGAATAACGAACGTTATAACCAGATCATCGATATCTGGTCCCGTGTAGATACCAAAGTAACAGAAACGCTGATCCGTGAACTGGCAAATGATAAGCAGGGCTTCAACTCTGTGTACATGATGCTTGACTCCGGTGCGCGTGGTTCCAAACAGCAGATTAAACAGCTGGCTGGTTTGAGAGGTCTGATGGCTAAACCGCGTAAGAGTGGATCTACCGGTTCAGAGATCATCGAAAACCCGATCCTGTCCAACTTTAAAGATGGTCTGAACGTATTGGAATACTTCATCTCTACGCACGGTGCCCGTAAGGGTCTTGCGGATACGGCACTGAAAACGGCGGATGCAGGTTACCTGACCCGTCGTCTGGTGGACGTTGCACAGGATGTTGTAATCAATGAAGAAGATTGTGGTACCCTGCGTGGTATTGCGACTTCCGCACTGAAAGATAATGAAGAGGTGGTTGAGCCACTGTATGACCGTATCCTCGGCCGTACTTCACTGCACGACGTATTCGATCCTCATACGGAGGAAATCATCGTTGAAGCAGGTGCTCAGATCACTGAAGATATCGCTCACCGTATCGAAGACAGCGCAATCGACACTGTTGAGATCCGTTCCGTACTGACCTGCGAAAGCCGCAGAGGTGTGTGCGTGAAATGTTACGGTAAAAACCTCGCTACGGGTTATATCACCCAGCGTGGTGATGCAGTTGGTATCATCGCAGCACAGTCCATCGGTGAACCTGGTACTCAGTTGACACTCCGTACCTTCCACGTGGGTGGTGTGGCTGGTTCTACATCTGTTGAAACCGGCTTACAGGCTAAATTCGATGGTACTATACAGTTCGACGGTCTGCGTACCACTACATACGAAAACAACGAAGGTGACAAAGTTCAGGTGGTAATTGGCCGTACCGGTGAGTTACGTATCGTGGACGTGAAAAATGACAGATTACTGATCACAAACAACATTCCTTACGGTTCTACACTCCTGGTGAAAGACGGACAGAAAGTTGCAAAAGGTGACATGATCTGTACATGGGACCCATACAACGCCGTTATCGTATCTGAAATCGCTGGTAACATCCGTTTCGATAGCATCATCGAAGGTATCACCTTCCGTGAAGAGGCTGACGAACAGACTGGTCACCGTGAGAAAGTGGTTATCGAAACCAAAGACAAGAACAAGATCCCGTCTATCTATGTAGATGGTAATAAAGAGGTGAAATCTTACAACTTACCAGTAGGTTCCCACATCGTTATCGAAGAAGGTGAAGCAGTAAGAGCAGGTCAGGTAATCGTGAAGATCCCACGTATCCTCGGTAAACTGAGAGATATCACGGGTGGTCTGCCACGTGTAACTGAATTGTTTGAAGCACGTAACCCAAGCAACCCGGCTATCGTATCTGAGATCGATGGTGTGGTAGCATTCGGTAACATCAAACGTGGTAACCGTGAGATCATCATCGAAAGCCGTGAAGGTCACATCAAGAAATACCTGGTGCCATTGACACGTCACATCCTGGTACAGGACGGTGACTTCGTGAAAGCAGGTACTGCACTGTCTGACGGTTCTATCACTCCAGCTGACATCCTGTCCATCAAAGGACCGTTTGCAGTACAGGAATACCTGGTAAATGAGATCCAGGAGGTATACCGCTTACAGGGTGTGAAGATCAACGACAAGCACATCGAGGTAATCGTACGTCAGATGATGCGTAAAGTGAACATCGAGGATCCGGGCGATACCCGCTTCCTGGAAGGTGACACTACCGATAAATTCGAATTCTTTGAAGAGAACGATAACATCTTCGATAAGAAGGTGGTTACCGAAGCAGGTGACTCTGGTACGCTGAAAGCTGGTCAGATCGTTACGCTGCGTCAGGTAAGGGAAGAAAACTCCCTGCTGCGCCGTGCAGATAAAAAACTGGTGGAATTCCGCGATGCGAAACCGGCTACCTCCAGCCCACTGTTACAAGGTATCACGAAAGCGTCCCTGGGTACTCACAGCTGGATATCTGCCGCATCCTTCCAGGAAACAACCAAAGTACTGTCTTCTGCTGCCATCAACGGTAAGATCGATGACATGCTCGGCCTGAAAGAGAATGTGATCACCGGTCACCTGATCCCTGCAGGTACTGGTCTGCGTGAGTTCGAAAACATGATCGTAGGTTCCAAAGAAGAATACGACATCCTGGCCTCTTCTAAAGAAGTGTTCCAGTTTGATGAAGAAGAATAGAACAGATACACTCATGTATAAAAAAAATGTCCCGGCACTACGTCGGGACATTTTTTTTACGTGTAACTTTCGGCCAATTAAAATCACCGGATGATCATTATGAAGCACTGGCGTTATTGTTTATTGTTAATACTCGTCACCGCAGGTATTTTCGCCTGTAATAAGAATAGTGATGAATCTATACCCGTCACCAGTTCCAACATCAATGTATTTCAGGCAGTGCCAGGCAAACTGTTTGACGTACTGATCGATACCATGACCATGACCACGGACCTGGCCTATGGAGAAAGCTCAGGGTATCATGCCTATGAGGCAAAACGCTATAACCTGCTGATACGTCTGGCAGGTAAGCCGGACTCGCCCTACATCGGTGGGCAGATCAGTCTCCGCAACGGGCATTATTACTCCGTGTTCCTGTCACTCGATAATGGTAATAACCCACAGGCCCTGCTGGTGGAAGACGCCTTAGGAGGTACCCGTGCCGGCTTTGGCAGAATGCGGTATATCAATCTGAGTGATTCCTATATCAATCGCGCCAGCAGACTGACAATAGATATCAAGACCTTTACGACTTCAGATACCAGACAGGATACTGCCCGCTATTTCCGCCGTCTCAGCTATCTGGCTGCCACTGATTTTGTGGATGTTCCTATCGGCCCACACGCCCTGGTGGTGACTTACCCGGACTCTACGCTATCGCTTAATGGGAACGGACAGGCTTTCCAGGTAGACGAACGGAAAGAATATACCTTTATCGGCTACGGAAATGCTCTAAAGGCAGATTCGTTTAAAATCGCCACATTTATACATTAGTCCGCCTGATAATCATAGCTGTAGTAAAATTCATATGTGAAAGTGTTGTTAAGATAGAGAGGGACTAAGTATAATCATCTAAAAACCTTATTTTAGCCGTTCAAAATTTAAAACGTATTCAAGGATTCAAAATCCACTCAACAACATGCGCACTACTAAACAATTTGTGAAAAGCGGATTATTAGCGGTATTAACAGCCGGAACATTTATTGCTTGTCAGCAGACTAAAAATGAGGGTACCAGTAGCCCGGCGGCTGCTGCAAAAGATGGCGGTGCTGCTTCTAATAGCGGCTTTATCATTGCTTATGTGGATATCGATACCGTTGAAGCTCACTACGACTATTTTAAAGTAAAGAAAGCAGAACTTGAGAAGAAACAGCAGGCGATCGATAATGAATTAAATGCTAATGTACGCGCATTACAGAACGAGGCGGCTGATTTCCAACGTCGTGTGAATGCTAACTCCGTAACACAGGCAGAAGGCGAATCAACACAGCGTGCTTTGTACAACAAACAGCAGCAACTGGAAGGTAAAGCACAGAACATGCGTTCTGAGTATGCTGAACAGGAGAATAAGTTCAATGAAGAGCTGCAGAAGAGGCTGAATGACTTCCTGGCTAAATACAATGCTGATAAACGTTATGCTTATATCCTGTCTTACCGTACAGGCGCCAGCAATGTTTTATACAAGGATGATAAGTATGACATTACTACTGAAGTAATTAAGGGCTTAAATGACGCCGACAAAGCAGCAACTGAGAAAAAATAATAGTTGCTATAGCAAAAACATTAAAAAATAATATATCTTGGAATCCCGTCTCATAAACTGAGGCGGGATTTTTTGTAATCCTCGATGTATGGACAACCAAAACACAGCTTTTCGTCCCAGTCTTAGTTTGCTGGACGCAACCATGATCGTTGCCGGTTCTATGATAGGTTCCGGTGTTTTCCTCGTATCTGCGGAAATTACACGTAATGTTGGCTCTGCCGGCTGGCTAACCCTCATGTGGGTACTGGGTGGCATCGTTACCATTATTGCCGCTGTAAGCTACGGAGAGTTGTCTGGTATGTACCCTAAAGCAGGAGGGCAGTATGTCTACCTGCGCGAGGCTTATAATCCCCTGGTCGCATTTCTGTTTGGCTGGACACAGTTCAGTGTCATCCAGACCGGTACGATCGCTGCTGTAGCGGTTGCCTTTGCAAAGTTCTCCTCTTATCTCATTCCTTCATTCAGCGAAGAAAATTATCTGCTTGACCTCGGTTTCCTGAAGATTTCCGCGGCACAGATAGTGGCGATCATATCTATCATAATCCTAACGTGGATCAATACACGTGGTATAAAAAATGGTAAGATCATTCAGACAGTTTTTACGCTGGCGAAACTCTTGTCGCTCTTCGGACTGATCATCTTCGGATTTCTGCTCGGAGCTAAACAGGAGATATGGAACGCTAACTGGACCAATGCCTGGCAGGCTGTAAGCCTTACACAGAACGGCGGACAGGTAACAACCACGCTACTCTCAGGACTGGCATTGTGTGGCGCTGTAGCCATCTCGATGAAAGGATCACTGTTCAGCAGTGATGCATGGAATAACATCACATTCATCGCTGCAGAGATTAAAAATCCACAGAAAAATATCGGCAGAGCACTGTTCCTTGGTACACTGCTGGTGACGATCGTATATGTCAGCGCTAACCTCATGTACCTGGCTGTAGTGCCCATGCATGACATCGCTTTCGCTGCAAAGGACCGTGTCGCAGTAGTTGCTGCACAGCAGATATTTGGTAACAGCGGTGCATATGTAATCGCTGTGATGATCATGGTATCTACTTTCGGCTGTAACAATGGACTGATCCTGGCAGGTGCACGTATATATTACACAATGGCGCAGGATGGACTGTTCTTTAAGAAATCAGGCGATTTGAATGAATTTAACGTACCGGCAAATGGTTTATGGATACAATGTCTGTGGGCATCATTGCTTTGTCTGACAGGTAAATACAATGATTTGCTGGCTATGGTAATATTTGGTGTACTTATATTTTATGTTATCACAATTGCTGGTATATTTGTGTTACGTAGTAAGCGTCCGGATATTCCGCGTCCTTATAAGGCATTTGGTTATCCTGTATTACCTATGATCTATATTGTAGTAGCTTCTGCACTGGCTTTATTACTGCTGATGTTTGAAAGTAGCTACGCTTTGTTAGGTTTGCTGATCATTGTTATTGGTTTCCCGTTGTATTATCTGGCCATGAAGACACAAAAAACCGCGTAGTAGACAACGGAAGACTAGAATGGACAAAAAATAGTCCGTTCTTACACAAAAGTTGTATGTAAAATGGTTGAAAATTTATCTTACTGCTGTGGAACTTTCAGTGAATTGATGTAATTTGCAGGAAGACTTCCGAATTAGAGGATTGATTTGTGTGTAACCCTTGACGCAACGACACGTATGAATAGAAAACCCTTTGTCAACTAAGAGCGCTGCTTTACCACAGGAAGCAGTGAAAAATGGGGAGGGAACCTATCATATTAACACTACAATTGGAAGCCCGTTTAGCATAGGAGTAGTTAGGAAGAATATAAGTTCAGACGTCCGGATAAGGGCATGTAAGAATGATTGTTCGTCAACATTGTTTGAAGATAGGTATCGCGTACAGAAAAACGAAGGTTAACATTAGAAGACTATATGCCGACAAACGACATCAAAAAAGACATTCATCATAAATAATTATAAGGCAATTATTTCTCATTAGGTGAGGTGAAGAAGATTTGAAAAAATCTTTCAACCCTTTAATGACCATTAAAAGCCTACACGATTTGCATTCTCGAACATTCACATGACAATCTTAACAACAAGCGTATGGTATCTACCATACGCTTTTTTTATGCCCAAAAAGGGATTAAATGAGGTCAATGTTAAGGAATTATGAAGTCCGGTTTCCCGATTGGTACATCGCTTTTTCTCCGGCGTACTCTCTTTGTAAATTGAAATAATCAGGACTACGAATACCGGAAATGAAAATAGATAAGCAATTACTGGAAAAATACTTCAAAGGTGACTGTACAGCTGCGGAAGCTGAACAGGTTGCGGCTTATCTTGATCAGTCAGAGACGCCGGAAGCAGATGAATGGTTTCAGGCGATGTATGAAGAAGTAGAGAACGAAATCCCGCAGGAAAAAGAACTGCCCGTAATCCAGATTACCACAAAAGAAAAGAAAAGCACATTAATATACAGCAGATGGTATAGTATCGCAGCAGCCGTAGTGATGTTGCTGGGCGTATGCACCTGGTTGTTTCAGATGAGACAGCGTAATGGTGGAAAAGCGACCCTGGCGCTTACATGGGATACCCTTGCCAACAATGATAAAAGTATCAAGCTGATGACCATGACCGATGGGTCACGCGTATGGCTCGCACCGCATTCGACAGTAATTTATCCCAATAACTATAACGACACCAGCAGGGAAGTCTGGCTGAAGGGAGAGGCGTTCTTTGAAGTAGCGCAGGACCCGGCAAGGTCTTTCAGTGTACACACCGGTGACCTGAAAACAATAGCGCTCGGTACTTCCTTTAATATTTCAACCGGCAACTATGCAGATGGCAGTATCCAGGTGAGCCTGGTGCAGGGAAAGGTTGCCGTTACCAGCCAGTCGTTCTCCCTGATATTAAAACCCGGAGAAATGGTGCGTTATGATGGAATTCACTTATCCCATCCCACAGAATTCAGTATAAGAGAAGTGATGGACTGGAGAAATGGTAAGCTCATATTTGATAAAGCTGCACTGGAAGATGTATTCGCAAAATTACAAGCCCGCTATGGATGTAAGATCGTAGTCAGTAAAAAAGTAGCAGGATCGCACAAGGTATCCGGCGTATTCCGCGCAGGAGCACCGGTACAGAACATACTGGAAGCCATACAATATGTACACGGTTTTCAGGTCATTAAAAAGGATGATAACACGTATGAGATAACTACGGGAAAAAATTAAAAGGTCACAACATAATTTATCGGGGATACCCTAGCCTGTATTTATTTACTATCAAATAGCAATTTCTAAAGTATGCAAAAATCTACAAACAGATTTTGTAATGGGGGAGTTATGCACAGTTGGAAAGCTTTCCTGTTATGTTTTGGTGCAGCGGGTTTCCCTGCTGTACTGGTGGGACAATCTTATCAATCATTAGGGGACAAAGTGTCTGTGAATCTGCAACACACAAATGCAGCAGCTGTTGTTAAATCGCTTGAACAACAAACATCTTATACATTCGCTTACGATCCGGATTATCTGGCGCATTGCTCACTGGAAGCAGTAAAGTTCAATGGACAGCCACTGTCGCAGGTATTAAGTTACCTGGACGCTTATGCGCCTATTGATATCGCATTTGCTAACAACACCGTCGCCCTGAAACAGGGTAAGCAGGAAAAGTCTGCTGTGAAAGAGAAAGGACGTGTGAAAGGAAAGATCGTTGATAATAAAAATGAAGCATTACCAGGTGTAACCATTCAGGTAGATGGTGGAACAGGAGTGGTGTCTAACATTGATGGTTCGTATGAACTGAACCTGACGCCTGGTACATATACTGTTACATTCAGCTTTGTGTCTTACGATACGCGTAAGGTAACAGAGGTGATCGTAAAAGAAGGTGATATCACACCACTGGATATCATACTCAAAAGCAGTAGTTCCCGCCTGAAAGAGGTGACCGTTACCGGAAACTATAAACGCGCATCTGTAGAAGGCTTATATGCTATACAGAAGAATAATGCCGCGATCACTGATGGTATCAGCTCTGAACAGATCAGCCGTACACCGGATAAGAACATTGGTGAAGTATTGAAACGTGTTACGGGTATCTCTACTGTGGATAATAAATATGTGGTCGTGCGTGGTCTCAGCGAGCGTTACAATCAGGCTGTATTGAACGGCCAGGTAATGCCCAGCACAGAGCTGAACAGAAAGAACTTCAGCTTTGATATCATACCGTCCAATATTGTGGAAAATGTGATCGTAGTGAAAACATTAACGCCTGATCGCAGCGCTGAATTTGGTGGCGGTCTGGTAGAAGTGAACACACTCGATATACCTACGCAGAACTTTTTGAATATAGGTGTCGGTGGTAGTATCAATAGCCTGACAACAGGTGAGAACTTTCGCTCACTGAAATTAGAAGGAAAAGAATATTGGGCAAAAGCATCTGATCATCGTAACCTGCTGGGAGAAAAAAAGTGGAACAGTTCTGCGGACGTGATCGCAAAGTATAACGCTACCAATAAAGACTTCAAACAGTTCAGCAATAACTGGGGTGTATATGAAATGAAAGCGCCTGCCTCTCAGAACTATCAGTTGTCTGGTGGTAAGGTGATAAAACTGGCCGGTTCGAAACAACTCGGTATCGTTGCTTCTGCCAGTTACAGAAATACTTTTCAGACAAAAGACATCGTCCTGAGCAGAGATGGTTTTGACGGCTATCTGAACGGTAAACGTTATGAGTTCGGTGCTAACCTGGGTGGGCTCCTGGGGATTGGCTACAGAAGTGAACGTACTAAAATAAGTTTACAGAGTTTATATCTCCGCTCACTCGATCAGCAGTTACTGCTGGGTACGGGTCAGCACGTAGACCCCTCTGGTTATATGCTGGCATACTATGACCTGACGAACCAGACCTCGCTCTGGCAGAATCAGCTCAAAGGTGAGCAGGCAATAGGTAAACGTGGTGTTAAATTAAAATGGTTAGGTAGTTACGTGTTGCTGGACAGATCAAGACCAGACAACCACCAGATGCTGGCTGACGTAATGAAAGACAGCAAACTGCCTTCCAATGAATTCAACATCAGTAACCCGATCAATACCGTTATCAGTGAAGGCGCTTTACGCTGGTGGAGCCGCGCCTATGAAAAGGACTACAACTGGGATGTGGCAGTAACAGTGCCATTCACATTGGGTACGGGCAATCTTCATACAGATAACGTGTTTAAGACAGGCTATTCCGGATGGAGCAAAGACAGACTGTTCTACGTATTGAACACTGGTTCCAAAGGATTCAACACAAGTGATTATCCACCATTGGCACAGGCATTTTCTCCTGCAAGAGGCGGTGAAATATACATGAGCGACTTCTCTGATGATTTTCACAAGACAGCTGCACTGCATGGCCTGTATGCAATGTTGGATAATAAGATCAATGAGAAGTGGAGACTGGTATGGGGCGTAAGAGCAGAATACTATAACCTGAATAATATCAACGGTGTACTGGATTCTGTTTTCAGAGCGATCAATGGTTCAAGACCAGCAGGACAGGAACTGGACTACAGCGCTATTCTGAACCGCGAACCGAACTGGCACCTGTTCCCATCAGCCAACCTGACTTACAGTCTGAACCGGTCGATGAACCTCCGCGCTTCTTATGCGAAGAGTATCATCCGTCCTGACCTGAGAGAGCTGTCCTTCTTCCGTGAGTATGATTTCGAACTGGGTGGCGCTTATGAGAGTAATCTGGTGAAGTCGACCACCGTACAGCATTTCGATGTGCGTTACGAATGGTATCCTGGTCCTGGTGAGATCATCTCTGCATCCCTGTTCTACAAGAATTTCAATTCACCGATGGAGATTTATAAACAAGGTGATATCAGGTTGTATTATCTGAAGAATAACAGCCGGGCAAAGAACTACGGACTGGAAGTAGAGGTGAGAAAGAACCTGGCATTTACGAAGGTCCCTGTGATTCAGAACATCACCCTGTATGGAAACTTTACAGCACTCGATGCACGTGTGACGCCACTGGATGTTGACTTCAACAGAATGGACCCTAATAATCCCAACAAAGTATTGCCAACAGAAGTAGAAAGGAGAGAGGAAAAAAGACCACAGACAGGTGCAAGCAACTACATGGTGAATGCAGGATTTTATTATGACGCAAAACCTGCCTCTTTCAGTCTGGTATACAACTATGTTAGTAACAGGATGTTCAGGCCTGCTTTATACTACAGCGAATCATTGTTCGAACGCCCGCTGGAAGCACTGGATGCACAGCTGGGGATCAAACTCCTGAAAGAAAAGATGCTGGTACGTCTGAACGTTTCTAACCTGCTGAACAGTTATTCGATCGTGTATCGCAATTTCTATAAAGACGAAGCCATCAGTACAAACAAAAAAGACCCAAGCATCAAAGACCTGCTTTATCAGAAAGACACAGACCGTATAGATTATCAGGCTAAGCCAGGCAGGACTTTCAGTGCAACACTCACGTATAATTTTTAAGCTTTTTGCATACGCGTAAACCCGAGATAAAACCCTGATCAGGTAAAACTCAGACACAAACCAAAAAACAAACAAACTCAAAACGAGAACCCATGAGAAAACAATCTCTGATTCTTTCCGTTGCAGTAGCGCTGATCGCTTTCAGCACTGCCTGTAAGAAAGAAAACAATGTCGTAAACGATCGTCCATTGACAGCTGCTGCAGCAGCCCACACTTGTGGTGACAGTACCATCTCAGGTGTAATCACTTCTAACCTGTATCTCGGTGACTGTAAGATCTACAAACTGAGCGGTATCGTGTACGTTTCTAACAACGCTACACTGACCATCGCTCCAGGTGCACTGGTTCAGGGTATCAAAGGCGCTCCAGGTGGTACACTGGTTATCACCCGTGGTGCTAAAATCAACGCTGCTGGTACTCAGACAGCTCCGATTCTCTTCACTTCTGACCAGGCATCTCCTGTTTCTGGTGACTGGGGTGGTGTAGTAGTTTTAGGTAAAGCTAACATCAACCAGGGTGATTCTGCGCTCGTAGAAGGTATCGGTGGTACACCTCCTGCCAGTGCTTATTATGGTGGTACAGTAACTAACGACAACTCAGGTGTTCTGACTTATGTAAGAATCGAGTATGCTGGTTACGAACTGTCTACTGACAACGAACTGAACGGTCTGACACTTGCTGGTGTTGGTTCCGGTACTACAGTTCACCACGTTGAAGTATACAAATCAAAAGATGATGCATTCGAATTCTTCGGTGGTTCCGTTAGCGCTTCTTACCTGATCGCTGCTTATCCACTGGATGATATGTTCGATTTCGACAACAGCTTCAGCGGTACTATCAACTATGCATTAGGTCTGTCTGACCAGGCTCGCGCTGACAAGAGCCAGTCTAACGGTATCGAGTGTGATAACCTGGCTACAGGTGATTCAACCAAGACTCCGATCACTAAACCAGTTATCAACCACATGACAATCATCGGTCTGCCTAATTCTACTCTGGCATCTACTACGACCGGTGCTCCATCTGGTACAGGTAAATATGGTCGTGGTGCTCATTTCAGAAGAAGCTCCCGTTTTGACGTGAAGAACTCTATCTTCATGGGCTTCAACACTGGTATCTCTCTGGACGGTACTTCTCCAAGCAACACTCCATGTGCTTACTTCAGAGGTCTGTCTGTACTGGACAACAACCTGGTACACGCTTTCACAAGCCCATATGGTCCTTTCACTATCGAAGGTTCAAGTGCATGTCTGACTTCAGCTACACTGTACGCACTGGCTACAAACCTGAACGGTGGTTACGTAACTGCTGATCCTAACGCTGACATTAAACTGGTTGCTCCATTCGGAACTACTGCTGCTGGTTTCTTCCCTCAGTCTACAGGCGAAGCTTTCACGTATAACGCAGGTGCGTTCACCTTTGGTGGCGCTGACTGGACTGTTGGTTTCTCTCGTTTCGGAAACTAAGATATAGTCATCACTGTTGAAAGTGTGGAGAGCATTGCTCTCCACACTTTCTTTAAAATAAACAAAAACATGCTGAGAATTTCAAAGGTAATTTTATTAGCTGCCGTTGTGTTGCTGGCAGCCTGCAAAAAGGGGGAACCTGTTAATGAATTTTATTTTGCTTCTTTTACGGCAGAATTGCTCGCTTTACCTGGCACCACTACTGTTGACATTTATGTTGGGGACAAAATAATTGATTCACTTACCGCAGGAACAACGAAAGGGGTAATATCACCTATGATGCTTGCGGCTAACCAGCCAAGTACAATATCATTTAAAAAAGCAGGCACTGACATCCTTTTACTGGATACTGTGCTGACTGCTGCTCCTGGCGATCGTGTGCCTTTAAAACTGGCATATAGTGCAGAACTGGGCATTCAGAGTTTTATTACCGGTAGTGCTGAAAATATACCTGCCGACTCAGGCGTATTTTTCCTCTTCAATCAGCTCCCTGTTGAATTACAGGCAGATGATGTACATGTAGATGCACTCTTATTCAGATTCAACGGAGCGGAATATGAAGACACAGGTGTATCCTGGGATAATCTGGAAAAGAACAAACTACACCCCCAACAGAAAACAATTGCGGTTACTGAAAATGAAGTACCGATCCAATATATTATCAGACTTAAAAACAGAACTACAGGTGAATACCTGGGCGATGGTCTCGCACTCACAGATATCTCTACTACTTTCCTTCCTGGACAGCGTCAGATCGTATCTGTAAAAGGAAGACAAACAAGAGGTAAATGGCGTTTTTATTCAGAAGCCGCAGCTTATTAAAATCGATGCTGGTAAAAAGCTCGACTTAAAAGACGGACATTAACCCCTTTATACAATATGATGTTATCCGCTGATAACATCTCCTAGAATGTTTCACGAAGTGGTATGTTGTATCTACAGCATACCTTTTTTTATCTCAATGCTGTTGGTATCTTCAGCACATTCTTATCAGCAACTGTCGCCTGCGCATCAAAATATCTTTGCACCACGGTCTCCGGATATGCCCGTTCTCTGCCTCCTCCTGATATGACCGAAATTGCCTTGGCGATCAGTGGGTCTTCAACATCTCCTACAGGCGCCAACGGTAAGACTGACAATTCATCTATGCGATGATCAGGTGTGATCCCATTGACATAACCACCTTCGCCTTTTGCGTTGGCAAGATTGTAGGTGAGCGGCAACATGGTATAAGGTATACGTTGCGGTGAACGCATGTCTGTAATAATAACAGCCGCTTTATCTTTTCCCAGCGTGCCGAGTCCGATCTGGACTACCTGCATATAGGATTTCAGAGTATTGATAGTCAGTTCAGCAGCGGAAGCGGTTTGCGGCCCTGTCAGGATAAATACGCGTTGCAGGGAAAGTCTGCCAGCTGATAATCCACCGAATGCTATCGGACCACCGCTTTCAGGAACTGAAAGGGCTGATTTATAGGAAACTGTCCGCTGTCCCATGTTGTTATTCCCGCTATATTTTGCAAACACACTGTTCTCATTGATCCCGGGTGCGATCAGGGCATTTAGCAATGCCGCTCCGGCAACACTGCCACCGGCGTTATAACGCAGATCAAGTATAAGTTCTGTTGCGCCGGCGTCTTTAAACTGTTTGAATACATTCAGTACGTTCACATTGTAATAATCATCAAATGCATTATAAAACAGATAGGCGACTGTCTTTCCGTTGATGTGCTGTATGCTTTGCTTATATATCGGCTGTTCACGGATGGTGCGCGCAGTGAGGGGGATATCTTCTCCTTTCTGTACTGTATTGCCATTGACGGTTGCCATACTCAGTACTGCGTTACCACTATTGAGTATTTCCTGACTGAGTGAAGCCGCGTTGGCCGTCGTCAGGGTAGTGCCATTGATGGCAGTAAAGTAATCCCCTCTTTTTATGCCCAGTATAGCGGCGCCGGAACCAGGTACAACGAGTCCGGTCACGCCAATGGCGCCTCCAGGTGCAGCAGGGTAGCTGATGACATTGAAGGTGATGCCAAAAGAGTAGAGCATGTATTTTGGAAAGCTGGATGGATCATCCTGCTGATAGATCACAGAAAAGCGGTCGGCCTTGTCTTTTAATCCTGCAAAGAATGCGGTGGCAGCCGGCTGACTGTCAGCCAGGGCAGGCAGTCCATTATTCCACAGATAGAAATACCGCATACTATCGAGTATCCAGGTATTGATCTCCTGCCGGGTAACAGGTCCGGTAGGGACCTCCGGTTTGACCACATCGTCTTTTTTACAGGCAATTAACAGTAAAGATAAGGTCAGGGCAGTAAGGGGCTTGCGGTACATATCGGATTGGGTTGATTGAATTACATATCGTAATGGGCCATCATTTCCCGCCTGATGTATTGCAGGGCGAGATTAAGGTGATTTCTTACAGTAGTGGGCGACAGACTTAGCTGGTCTGCGATCTCTTTATGACTTTTTCCTTTGTCGCGGCTAAGCAGATAGATGTTCCGGCGTTGTTCCGGCATCTGTTCGATCAGTTTGTGGACTTGTTCCGTGAATTCTTTACGCATCAGTGTGTCTTCATCCCCCCTGTCAGATGACACCTGGTTGGATGACAATTGTGATAATGACTTTCTTTCTCGGTATAGTTTTCTCGTTTCATCGATCACAATATGTTTTACAAATACAAATAAGAGTGGGAATACATCCTGGTCTTTATGTACCTTATGGATGTTTTCCCATAGTTTGATGAAACATTGTTGTGTCACTTCCTCCGCCCGTTGCCGGTCGTCGGTAAGTTTGAATGCGAACCGGTACACCTTTTCCCTGTTGGCTTCAAATAATTGACCAAAGAGTATCCTGGATGGGTTATCAGACATAGAGTTTGATATATGGTTGCTATAATGGAAAATAAATGTAAGTAGTACATGTTACTTGAATGTTAAGCTTGAACAGCAGGGGATTTCAGCGGATGGAAACGATGGAGTACCGGTCTATTATAAACAATTTCATCAATTTATATACATTTGCCTCATGTCTACAGAATTGTACAATCAAATATTTGATCAGTGTATTGCTGATTATCATGTGCACAATAGTGTGCACCAGCCTATCAACAATCCGTATGAAAAATCAGCCTTTGAACACCTGCTGTATCTGAAAAACTGGATCGACACTGTACAGTGGCATCTGGAGGATATCATCCGCGATCCATTGATCGATCCGGTAAAAGCACTGGAAATCAAACGTTGGATTGACCGTTCCAACCAGGAACGTACCGACGTGGTAGAATATGTCGACAGCTATTTCCTCGAAAAATATAAAAATACAGCTCCGGTTGCCGGCGCTACGATCAATACCGAAAGTCCGGCATGGGCGATCGACCGTCTGTCTATCCTGGCGCTCAAGATCTATCACATGCGTGAAGAAGCGACCCGTCCTGATGCAACACCTGAACACCGGGAAGCCTGTCAGCGTAAACTGGATATTCTGCTGGAACAACGCCAGGACCTGGGAAGCGCTATTACGCAGTTGCTGGAAGACATTGCTGCCGGTAGAAAATACATGAAAGTCTACAAGCAGATGAAGATGTACAACGATCCTTCCTTAAATCCGGTGCTCTACAAGGGAAAATAATTTATGCCTGAAAAACTGAGAACAATACTGGCGATCCGGTTTTCCGCCATGGGAGACGTGGCAATGACCATTCCCGTGATGCAGCAGGTATTAGAACAAAATCCCGGTATACAGATCGTTTTTGTATCTAACAGGAACTGGGGCGCCCTTTGTGCCGGTATTCCCCGCCTGATCTTTTTCCCGGCCGATCTGAAAGGAATACACAAGGGATTTAAAGGCTTATACAGGCTTTTCCGGGAAATCAGCAAAGCATATAAAATTGACGCCGTTGCCGACCTGCACCAAGTATTGCGCTCACAGATCGTACGCTCTTTTTTCAGATTGAGCGGCCGTAAAGTAGCTGCGATCGATAAAGGCCGTGCTGAAAAGAAAGCGCTTGCCCGTCCGGAAGAAAAAATGCTGATACCTTTAACGAGCACTATAGAGCGATATGCGGCCGTTTTCAGGCAATTGGGGCTCCCGGTCACCATTTATCCAAAACAGCCTGTATTTGGCCGCCAGGAGTTAACAACGGCCATACTGGAAGTTACAGGACCGAAAAACGGCGATAAGTGGATCGGACTGGCGCCATTTGCCACCTATAAGGAGAAAACTTATCCCCTGGCTAAAATGGAAGAAGTACTGGCCGCACTTGTGAAAAAGAAGCAGACAAAAGTACTGCTGATGGGAGGGGGCGCTGCTGAAGTCACACAACTGACCACACTGGCCATAAAGTATCCGGAAGCGATCATCGTTGCAGGTAGGTTCCGCTTGCCGGAAGAAATGGCCATTATCAGCAATATGGATACCATGATCAGCATGGACTCCGCCAATATGCACCTGGCTTCCCTTTTTGGCGTACCGGTTGTTTCTGTATGGGGAGCTACACATCCTTTCGCAGGATTTATGGGTTTCGGACAGACAGAAGACAACGCCGTACAATTGGAAAGCCTTTCCTGTCGCCCTTGTTCCATATTCGGTAATAAGCCCTGTTTTCGCGGCGATCATGCCTGTATGGAGTGGATTCCACCCGCTGCGATCACAGAGAAAGTGACAAAAGTGGTCGGTGAATCCTAAATTTTTAAAAGTTTTTTTTGTAGATTAGGAAAAAATACTAATTTCGCCATCCCAAATCACGGTGCGCCGCGGTACAAAAGGAGTAAGACAGGTAATCATCTGTTAATCCCTTCCGGAAACGAAAACATCGCTTTGAGGCTAAAAGGAAAGAAGATATTTTAAAGATATAGTTTGTCCTATAGTATAATGGTAGTACATCTGATTTTGGTTCAGACTGTCTAGGTTCGAATCCTGGTAGGACAACGAAAGAAACCGCTCTCGCAGCGGTTTTTTTATGCCCGTACTTTTCTCATCCTGAACCCTCCCCCTGAAATTGATTCGTATTTTGTCTCGTTGTATTTTAATTTTGCGTGCAATATCCGGGGACGGTTAAATTATTGAGCAATGAATTTCTATACACGTAAATGGGTAAAACCTGAAGACCTGAATGCACATGGAACTTTATTCGGAGGAAGTCTGCTGCGTTGGATAGACGAAGAGGCAGCTATCTATAGCATTATTCAGCTGGGTACCAACAGATGTGTAACAAAATACATGTCCGAGATCAACTTTGTGAGCTCAGCCAAACAGGGCGATATTGTAGAGCTGGGGATAAAAGCTACTCATTTTGGAAGAACTTCCCTGACATTAGCCTGCCAGGTCAGGAATAAGATCACGCAGAAAGTGATCCTTACTGTGGATAAAATGGTATTTGTCAGCGTAGATGAAAACGGCACTCCCTGGCCGCATGGTCGTACAAAGATCACCTACACAGATGAGCGCCTGCGCGAGGAAGAATAATATCAGGAATGTGTATTTACCAATACACAACCTTTAAGGATTTCCATTTTGACAAAGGAGTCGGTTTCCTGGAAACCGGCATCCAACCATTGCTGCTTACACTGGGGATTGGCATAGAGTATTTTCAGGGGGCGCTGTTGCCGCTGAAGACTTTCTTTCACTTTACCGATGAACGCTTCCATGATCGTTTCATCGAACGGGTTAAACAGAAAAATAACGCCTACTGTTTCAGGAATGGTATAGTCCCTGGCATCTTCACAGGATATATTGATCCGGATGTCCTTATACCGGTCATATAAGCTATCACGCATCCGGATAGATGCCTGGTATAAGCGGGGGGAGAGATCAATGCCGGCCAGTGCCTGAAAACCATATGCTGCACCCATCGCCAGCACCCGTCCTCTGCCGCAACCTACATCGAGCAGGGTAGTGGAAAGGTCGGCAGGTTGCACATGGTCAAGCAGCCAGGTAGCTGTATAATAATTCACAGGTTCATACATGGCGACATGTTTCCTGTCTTCTGCTGATACTTCCGCCGCCAGACTGTCTGTACCGATCGTACGGATACCATACTTCTTCTCTCCACGGATCTCATGTCTGATAATAAAGAAAGCCAGGTCTATGCCCCAATGCCATCCGATGTAAATAAAATATAACAGGTACCTCATAATGTTCATTGCGCTGCAAGCCGCTTACAGTACGACTATTCTCAGGTTGTAGGGTATTGGAATAACACGCTAATGTAAATAAATTCCGGGAGATAGGCCCGGTGGACGGTGCTATTGATCGCTGTCTTTCAGCCTTGGCTGATGTAGTTGTACAGGTTTCGTACTCTTTGATTTCATCTTCAGGTTCAGCATCTCGATAAATACAGAGAATGCCATGGCAAAATAGATATATCCTTTAGGGATATGCTGTTCAAAGCTTTCTGCGATCAGTGACACTCCGATCAGCAACAGGAACGAAAGCGCCAGCATTTTAACCGTAGGGTGTTTATTCACAAAATTACTGATACCCTCTGCCGCCACCACCATGACGCCTACAGCTATAATAACTGCAACGATCATGATCTGGATATGATCGGCCATACCCACTGCCGTGATCACAGAGTCAAGAGAAAATACAATATCCAGCAGCAGTATCTGGATGATCGTCCGGGTAAAACTCGCCGGTTTAACTGACCCGGTGCTGTGTTCCCCACCCTCCAGCTTTTCATGTATCTCCGCAGTGCTTTTATAGATCAGGAACAGACCGCCTATTAACAGGATAAGGTCCCTGCCGGAAATAGCCGTTGCTTCCAGCCATTTCTCGGAATGAATACCTATCCATTCGCCAACGTTAAAAAGAGGGGTGGTAAGGGACATGATCCAGCTGATGGATAGTAAAAGCAGGATGCGAACAAACATCGCCAGCGTCAGACCAAGACGGCGTGCTTTTTTCTGTTTTTCTGCAGGAAGTTTACCCGCCAGAATAGAGATGAAAACAATGTTGTCAATACCCAGTACAATTTCAAGTACGCTTAAGGTCAAAAGGCTGATCAGCGAGTCTATTGTAAACAGGCCCTCAGCGGAAAAGATACTTTCCATGTTTAGTTCGCATTAAGTTAAGATGGTAATCTTACAGTTTTTTCGGCTTACCAGAAATTCCATTTGATAACCGGCGGATCATCCCTCCGAAGATAAAGTAATGGAAAGGAAGCATGGTAAACCAGTAAAGTCTGCCCCATAAGCCTCGTGGGCGAAATGTGGCAGTTTGTTTTAATATAGTTCTATTGTCTTTTTCCGTTATCTGAAATTCCAGCCACGCCTCACCCGGAAGCTTCATTTCTGCAAATAATAAAAGCCGCCGTTGTTTTTTATCTGCAACCAGCACCCGCCAGAAATCCAGGGCATCGCCCGCATGTATGTCTATCGGGTCGCGTCTGCCTCTGCGCAGCCCCACACCTCCCACAAGTTTATCGAGAAAACCGCGTATCCGCCACAACGTGTTTGCATAGTACCAACCGTTACTGCCACCGATCTTCCAGATATTATTGAGGACAAGGGTATCATCCTGCTCGATTGTAATGCACTGCTCATCTTTCAGACAACCGAAACTGGGTACTTCAATGTTGTCCATCCAGGTCTGAGGGGTATTAGCTGATGAAAAGGAATCTTTCCAGCTGCTTGTTACAAGGTTTTGTTCTATTCTGCCAAATGCCAGCTCAACAGCCTGTTTATAAGTGAGTAACTGTATCCCCAGATTTTTAGCCAGGTCGTTAGGACGTGCAGTGACATCCACCTTCATGCTGTCAACCAGATTGACCGCAAGTTTGTAAGAGGTCGAAGTAATGAAATAAAGCCAGTAGGAAGAAAGCCGGGGCGTCATGACAGGCAGGGTCAATATATATCTTTTCAGCTTCCTCACAGCCGCATATTGTAGTAACATTTGCTTATAAGTAAGTACTTCCGGACCGGCGATGTCATAATTGGCATGATAGGTGGCCTTTTTTCCCAGTACGCCACAGAGAAAGAAAATGACATCTCTGATGCCGATAGGCTGACAACGGGTGTTCAACCACCGGGGTGTGACCATTACTGGTAATTTCTCCACCAGATCACGGATAATCTCAAAAGAAGCGCTTCCGGAGCCAACAATAATACCTGCCCTTAATGCTGTCAGCGGAACGGGGCCTTCTTTCAGGATATTCTCCACCATTAACCGGGAGCCAAGATGCCTGGAAAGCTCCTTTTGATTGACTATCCCTGTCAGATAGACCACCTGCCGGCAGTTTGTAGCACTGATCAGCCGCACAAATGTTCTTGCAGAATCCGCTTCTTTTTCCTCAAATTGTCCACCACTGCTCATGGAATGTACCAGGTAATACGCTACATCGATATCAGCAGGAAAGACTGCCGCCTGTGGCTGCAGAAAGTCGATTTCGATGACAGCGACCGGATAGTTATGCTGCTGGTTAAATCTGTCCTTGTCCCTTACACAACAGGTAATGTGATGTCCCTGTTCCAGTAATACCGGAATCAATCGCTGACCTATGTAACCATTTGCGCCTGTGAGCAGTATATTCACTATGAATGTTATTGATAGACAGGTTAATTACTACAAAATCTGCACCAGTACTGCAGTGAACTTTTATGATTAAAAAACACGGAAAACCCATACTTATTGGATACTTTTGTTACATTAACCCCCTAGTCTGAAGATATATGAGTATAAAAGTAATTGCCTTTGATGCGGACGATACATTATGGATCAATGAACCCTATTTCCGCGAAACAGAAGCTGAGTTTTGCCAACTGATGGAAAGCTATTTACCACAGCATACCGTCGCACGTGAACTACTACAGACAGAGATCAAGAACCTGTCTCTGTACGGCTATGGTATTAAAGGATTTATGCTGTCAATGATAGAGACCGCCCTGACAGTGTCCAATAAAACCATTGATATCAGTGCTGTAGAAAAGATCATCGAATATGGTAAAGCCCTGCTGGCCAGACCGGTAGAAATACTGGATGGTGTACCTGAAGTACTGTCCACACTGAAAGATCATTACCGCCTGGTCGTTGCTACAAAGGGCGACCTGCTGGATCAGGAGCGTAAGCTACGTAATTCCGGTGTGCTTCATTATTTCCACCATGTGGAAGTGATGTCTGATAAACAGGAAGGCGATTACCGCAAACTGTTAAAACACCTGGATATCACGCCTGACCAGTTCCTGATGATTGGCAATTCCCTGAAATCAGACGTATTGCCGGTACTGGGTATCGGTGGAAGCGCCATTCATATTCCCTACCACATCACCTGGGAACATGAACATGTAGACGTACATATCGATAACCCGAATTTCAGACAGGTCGGAAATATTTCAGAGATCCTGCCATTGTTGTACGCGACGTCCCTGTAAACCATAACCAGTAATTTTTACTGAGTAACTATCCTATACTGTCTCCACAGTAGCAGGGATTTCTATTGCTTTTTAATGTGTATTATTAAGCAGGATTTCCTATTTTGTAGCCCACGTTAAAATTCCATATTACTCACTACTCAAGTCAAACAAATGAAAATTAAATGGATGGTGTGTTGTGCACTTCCAGTGGTTTTCATGTTACCACTGGGGGCACAAGCCGGCATTAAACAGGTCTCACCCGGCGCCTACACTCCTCCCGCGTACGAAGCAGTACGCCTGGGTAATGTTAAACCCACAGGCTGGCTCAAACGTCAGCTACAGATTATGCGTAAAGGATCATCCGGTCATCTGGATGAGTATTACAGCAAGATTAAAAATGATAACGGCTGGCTCGGTGGTCGTGGCGATGGCTGGGAGGAAACTCCTTACTGGCTGGATGGCGCATTGCCACTCGCTTATCTGCTGGATGACGCTGTGCTGAAAGACAAGGTACTGCATTATGTCAACTGGACACTCGACCACCAGCGTAAAAGCGGCTATTTTGGTCCGTTGACCAATGCTGAGGTCACCCGCCAGGTGGATATAGATGCGGCGCACGCCGCAGAAGGAGAGGACTGGTGGCCAAAAATGGTCATGCTGAAAGTATTGCAGCAGTATTATTCCGCTACAGAAGACAAACGCGTGATCAAATTTATGTCCAGGTACTTCCGTTACCAGCTGGAAGCGCTGAAAGTAGCACCGGTAGGTAAATGGACAGAATGGGCCCAATCCCGCGGAGCGGAAAATGTGATGATGGCACAATGGCTGTATAGCATTACTGAAGATGATTACCTGCTGGAACTAGCTGAAACGATCGAACAGCAGTCTTTTCCATGGACGACCTGGTTCGGTAACAGGGATTGGGTGATCAATACGACCACCTATCGTAATAATACCCAGTGGATGAACAGACACGCCGTGAACGTCGCCATGGGATTGAAATCGCCTGCGGTCAACTACCAGCGTACGGGTAAACAGGAATGTCTGCAATACCTGCGTACAGGCTGGCAGGACCTCATGACCATTCACGGTCTGCCAATGGGTATCTTCTCCGGAGATGAAGACCTGAATGGAAATGACCCTACCCAGGGAGTAGAGCTTTGCGCGATCGTTGAAGCTATGTATTCACTGGAAAATATCAGTGCGATCACAGGAGATGTGTTCTATATGGACGCACTTGAAAAGATGGCCTTTAATGCCTTACCTACACAGACGACGGACGACTACAATGAGAAACAGTATTTCCAGGTCGCCAATCAGCTGCAGATCAGCAGAGGGGTGTTCAATTTCTCATTGCCTTTCGACCGCGAAATGTGTAACGTATTAGGCGCACGCAGCGGTTATACCTGTTGCCTCGCCAATATGCACCAGGGCTGGACGAAATACACATCTCACCTCTGGTACCAGACCGCCGGTAAAGGGCTGGCGGCACTGGAATACGGTCCCTGTACAATGACGGCGGAAGTAGGAAAAAAGCATAGAGATGTGACGATCACAGAAGAGACGGATTATCCTTTTAATGAAGAGATCCGCTTCCGGATCGCCATCAAAAAAGAAACTGAATTCCCGCTTCAGCTACGTATACCTGCCTGGTGTAATGAAGCCGTGATCTTACTCAATGGCCAGCCGCTGAGAAAAGACAAAGGTGGTCAGCTCATCACCATCGAACGTGAATGGAAAGATAAAGACGAACTGACACTGCAATTACCGATGACCATCAAAACCGGTACCTGGGGGCGTAACTCCAGTGCGGTGGAAAGAGGTCCGCTTGTATATGCCTTAAAACTGGAAGAACGTTGGGTGAAAGACGCCGATCCGGCAGAAGGCGCGTATTACAGTGTATATCCTACCAACGACTGGAACTTTGCATTGCGCCGCAATGATATACGCCATGCTGCTGATAGTATGAAAGTGACAAAACAGCGTCCGCTGGATTCCACTTTTGTATGGAACCTGCAACATGCGCCACTGGAAATCACCGCAAAGGCCAAAAAGATACCATCCTGGCAGGTAATGAACGGAGTGGCTTATCAGCCTCCGACCGACAGGGAAGGGCTTTATAAAGGGAAGGTAGATACCATTGTGCACAACATCACATTAGTGCCCTATGGTTTTACAAAAGTGAGGGTTGTCGCATTCCCTGTTGTACCATAATTTAAAACATTTGACATTGAGAATAATTCTGACCGCAGCGCTATTACTGATCACCAGTATTGTAAGCGCACAGTATACCGCCTGGAAAGGCAGCTGGATCACCAATACGGAAGATACAACCGCTACAAAGGCGCCTTATTTAAGAAAGACATTTGCACTGGATAAGAAGGTGGTCAGCGCGACTGCCTACGTGGCCGGTGTGGGTTATCATATTGTGTTTGTAAACGGTAAACCGGTTACGGACGCTGTATTGGAGCAGGCATATACCCGCTACGACAAACGTCTGTTATACAAAGTATATGACGTAACCGCATTATTGTCCCGCAAAGGTCCGCAGAGCATTGCGGCCGAATTGGGCAACGGATGGTATAATATCCAGTCGCATGCCGTATGGGGATTCCAGAACGCACCATGGAGAAAAACACCGCGTTTATTGCTGGACCTTGTTATCCGGTATGATGATGGAACGACTGAAACGATCGCTACGGATAATAGCTGGAAATGTGCAACAGGCCCCAGCCAGTTCAACTGTTTATATTCCGGTGAGATTTATGATGCCCGTCAGGAAGTTGCTGGCTGGAACCAGACAACCTTCAATGACGCTAACTGGAAGCAGGTATTGCTGACATCTTCTCCGGGTGGTGAATTACACGAGCAGATCATGCCTTCCATTAAAGTGATTCGCCGTATTAAACCTGTATCCATGAAGAATCTGGGTAATGGTAAATACCTGTTTGACATGGGCCAGAACTTTGCTGGTGTCGCTACACTGAAAGTAAAAGGACAAGCCGGTACCAAAGTAACCATGTACTATGGAGAAGTGTTGAAAAACGGTGAACTGGATATGGTGCATAACACAGAACATATGCGTAGCATGCCGGGTGAACTGCGTTTCCAGACGGATGTATATTACCTGAAAGGCGGCGCTCGTGAAGTGTTTACACCGCGTTTTGTATACCACGGTTTTCAGTATGTGCAGATAGAAACAGATCAGCCGCTTGACCTGAATGTACAGTCACTGGAAGGTCTTTTCTACAGTACGGCGTTTGAAGAAGCCGGACATTTTACAAGCTCTGATCCAATGATCAATAAACTGTATGAAGCGGCCCGTCAGTCTTATCGCAGTAACTTTCTTAGCATTCCTACGGATTGTCCGCAGCGTGAAAAGAATGGCTGGACTGCCGATGCGCATATCTCTACCGAGATAGGTCTCTGGAATTATCAGACGACAGAAGGTTATCGCAAATGGTTGCATGACGTACGCGATGCACAATTACCAAGTGGTGCTATGCCAGGCATTGCACCTTCCAATGGATGGGGATATGATCGCCCGGGTAATGAAGAATTTACCTTCGGTCCTGCATGGGGCAGTGCTTTAGGTTTTGTTACCTGGTATATGTATCTATATCACAACGATACCGCACTGGTAAGAGAACACTACGATGCATTTAAAAAGTATACAGATGCGGTAGCAAAAGGAGCGGAAGGTTACCTGTTCAAACATGGACTGGACGACTGGATGTCTTTGGTGAAAACGCCAATACCGCTTACTTCCACTGCTTATTTTTATACGGATGCAGAGCTGGTGGCAAAGATGGCGCGTGTATTAGGTAATAAAGCCGATGAACAGGCTTACACCAGGTTAGCAGATAGTATCCGTGCTGCATTCAACCGTGCTTATTTTGATGCAAATACCGGCGTGTACAAAGACAGTACAATGACCGCATTAAGTGCCGCAGTCTTCCACGGACTGGCTTCTCCGGAAGCAGCAGCAAATACAGCCGCGCAATTATCAGCAAAAGTACAGCGTAGTAACTACCATGCGGACTTTGGCGTGATGGGTACCAAATATGTTCTACCTACCCTGAGTGATTATGGTTATGCAGATGTGGCATTCAGAATGCTGACGGATACTGGTTACGCCGGTTGGGCGCATTGGATCGCCAACGGTGCAACTACCTTGTATGAAGACTGGCCGGGAGAGTTTTCCCATAACCATATCTTCTTTGGTGATTACTGTGCATGGTATTACAAAACACTTGCAGGTATCCGTCCTGATGAAGCAGCGCCTGGTTTCCAGCATTTTTATATACAACCGGCATTTGTAAAAGCACTGAATTTTGTAAAGGCGGATTATGCCAGCAGTGCAGGTATGATCAAAGTGGAATGGAAACGTAAAGGAGATGCTGTAAAGTTGTCTGTTGAAATACCTTCACGTGCAACACTTAGATTACCAGCCGGTATGATAGCTGATAAAAACGCAACGCGTATTACCTTGAACGGACAACAGTTTGATCAGATCTTACTGACACAGGGTAAATATACATTTAACCTGAAATAAGTTGTTGATAACTAGTATAAATAGTTGAAAACGTCTGGTAACACTACCAGGCGTTTTTCTTTTGATGATCATACAGTACTGATCCTATATAAATCTTCCGTTAATGTTGGCTTCCAAACGGAGCACTAACGTAGAATAAGTATAGTCTAACTATTGTTTAACAAGGGAATGACCAGGTGAAAGTTCAGGGGAATGATGTGGATAACTGGTATGAAAGAGGAAGATGGTATATTATTTTGAGGGAAGGGGAACGGGCATGCCATTAAGAATAAATACTACCTGTTTCTGGACGGTGCTTCATAGATAACCTGATTTTGATATTCTCCGATCACTACTCTGCCATAAATGTTCCTGGTCCAGCCGTTTTCAAATCCATGATTGTTAGCGATCAGATACCCTTTATGTGCGTCCATTTTGATGATCTTATGTGCGTCAATGTAATGGCCTTTAACTTTGCAGAATACAATGTCTCCGATCTTGTATTCGCTGGCTTTTTCGAAGGTCAGTTGCGAACCGCTCTTAAGAATGGGTAACATCGAGCTGCCAAATGCCTTCATCTTTCCTTTGCCGGTTTGTTCCAATTCGGCTTTTAATCGTTCGAATTTGTTCATGTTTTATAGTTTTCATGTTGATAGTTTTCAATGGCAAATATCGGTTATATGTGTGCAGCCTATTTGCGCAGGAGAGAACAAATTTTTTTAACAAATCATAAAGGGTTGAGAATGTGATTTATAGAAAATAGTAGATAGGTGACCGTTACCGCCATAACAGTGGATATGGCCCAAACTATTATCTTGAGCACTTAATAACAGGAAGGTGAATAACAACAACTTCATGACAGATTTTGGCTGGACAATACTCAGGGGGATGGGGAATATCGTGAAATGGGTATGGAGGGAATAAAGAATGACCATCCAGCTTTAATAAATTACAGCAGGATGGCCAGTATATATCATCAGGATTGAACGACTTAAAACCGATGGGGATAAAAGTTCAGCGCGGGTTTCTTTCCTTCACTGATGGTCACATACCCGGAATTATCCGGCATTATAGCAATACCTTCTCCCTGCTGTTCAGGCACATATGGCAATGTTATTGCCGGTCTGGCCATCGCCGCTTCCACCGTTTCTCCTGTCTGCCGGCTCCAGTAATACACCAGACTTTTATCCTTGATCACAATGTGCTTACCATCCTGTGAAATATCACCAGCAGTGATCCAGGTATAAGGCACCGTACCCACTTTTTGCAATACCACCTTTTCACCATCTTTGAAGTTCAACGGCGTTTTATAAATGCCTACCGCCTTCTCTCTTTTGCTGACCACATACAAAAACTTGTCAATCGGGTCTACCATAACCGTCTCTGCGTCTCTGGGGCCATCAGGATAGCTTATCAGCAGCGTCTCCGGCTTGAGGGTCGTCTTGCTGGCAGGTGTCTGGGAAGGGGCCTGAAAACGATAAATATGGGTATGCAGGTCCAGACGGATATTGTTACCAATATCGCCAACATATACATATTGTTTGTGTGGAATCGGGCCGACGCCTTCCGCTATGTCTTCCCAATCGCGGTTTTTAACGCCTTCAAGCTGAATAGTGCTGATCAGTTGTCCTTTATTATCAAGGAGATATACCTCGGGTTTATTACCACTGTCATTATGTGTCCAGAAGTAACCCGGTAGCGCCCTGCTGGCAGCAAGACCGGAAGCTTCCTGAATGGCTGGACTGTTGACGGTGCCCAGTACCTGCGGCTGGACAGACTCGTTGAGCTGTACTTTCTTTTTCTTTGAAGATAATTGTTCCTGTTTTTCCTTCTTCTTATGTTCCTTTTTCTTTTTCTGTGCAGGTGCTGATATGGCTATGGATAGCAATAATAACAGCAGACTGTTAAAGATGGTCCGTTTACTCATTATACGATACTACGAAATAATGAGCACATAACCCATTCTAAACCAGTCCCGTCTGTAGGGCGACCTTAACCAGTCCCGCCGTATTTTTTACTTCCAGTTTGTGCAGGAGACTGATACGGTGGTTTTCTACTGTATGCAGACTGAGAAACAGTTTGTCCGCAATTTCCTGGTTGGTATGTTCATCGATGATCAGTTGCAGGACTTCCTTCTCTCTTCGGGTCAGGGCCGTATTTTTCTTCTCCGATTTCTTGTTCCGGAACATATCCTCTATCAGCTGCTGATTCAGGGCAGGGGAGAGGTACTGGCCTCCTTTCTGTATCGTTTCAATGGCCTGCAGGATCGTGACATCGTCTGACTCTTTCAGCAGATATCCCATGCAACCGAGTTTCAGCATTTTCTTGACAAGGAACAGTACATCAGAACTGCTGAGTACAAGAATACGTACCTGCGGATAGTTTTTCAGGATACTCGCAGCCAGTTCAGGGCCGCTCATATCCGGCAGGTGCATGTCCAGCAACAGGACGTCGGGTTGTCTTTCCCTGATACCTTTTAAAAGGGCGTTTCCATTGGTATAGATGTCGGTCACTTCTACATGGGCAGCATCACGTAATATGCTACAGATGCCATTCGCTACAATAGGGTGATCGTCAGCAATCGCTAGTTTGATAGGCATGTCTGGCAGTATTATTATGTTTAATCGAAATTTCTATATGTACACTGGTTCCCTCTCCAGGTACGCTTTCAATATGTAAATCCCCGTTTAACGAATTTACGCGTTCCCGGATAGTTTTCAATCCTATACCATCAGATTGTGCAGATGATAACATACCATTACCGTCATCTTCTACAGTTACAGCAAGTTGTGATTCATGACAGCCGATCTGAACAATGGCATGTTTTGCATTGGCATGTTTCAGGATATTATGGACAAGTTCCTGTATCACACGGTAAACGGTCAGTTCTTCTGCGGATGTTAATCCGGTATGAGTGCCGATGGACTGGAAAGTGATCTCCAAAGTATGTCCTTTTCTGACGCGTTCGCAGAACAGGGCAGTTGCTTTTGCCAGTCCTTCCTGGAGCAGTATTTCCGGCATCAGGTTGTGCGCGGTTTTACGCAATTCGACAGAAGCTTCTTCCAGCAGGTGCAGTACTTCCCTGAAATCTTCCGTCACATCTGTCGTGGTATATCTGCGGAAAATAGCGCTGAGGCGTGTACGGATCGTTCCCAATGTACCACCCATACCATCATGCAGATCGCGGGCAATACGGCTCCGCTCTTTCTCTTCTCCAGCTATCATCGCCTGTAAATTACTGATCTGCAATTCCTGTCGCAGGTTCCGTATCTTCTCCAGCTGTAACTTCTGCTTATGCAGATTATTACGGTATATCAGTACGCTGATCAGCAGTATCAGCAGCAAACCGGAAGACACCGCAATAATCAACATGTTTTTCGTCTTGATCCTGCTTTCATTACGGGTGATGGCCAGTTGCTTCTCTGCCAGTTCCTTGTTCTTATCCGCAATACGGTATTTCATTTCCAGGTTGAACACCAGTTCCAGTTTCTCCACCTTCATCATACTATCTCTGATAACAGTGTAAGCCTTTCTGTATTCTGCCGCTTTCTTATACTGTCCGACAGCTTCATAGGCATCTGCCAGTACCTGATTTCCCCGTCCTACCAGCAGGTGGACCATATGTCGTTCCTCAGCATTATTCAGTGCCGGTAATGTAATGGTGATGGCTTTGTGATATTGTTGCTGCATTACGAAGGCCTGACCGGTACAGATATCTGCGAAGATCTGGTGCCTGTTGCGAATAGGGTTGTTCGCCGGAAATAGCGCCTTCGCCTTTTTCAGGTATTCAATAGCAGGTACAGGATTCTTATCATCCAGGTAAGTAAGGGCGGTATTGATCAGCAGACCGGCTTCCATACTGGCGGATATCTTCGTTGCTTTCCCCATCTGTATGGCAGATGCACAGTAATAACGGGCAGAATCGTTCTGAACGATGTTATTAAAATAGCCTGCCTTATAATAGTAAAGCATCATCAGTGCCGTAGTATCCCTCTTGATATTAGCGCTGTCGATCAGGTTGTCGATATGCCCCATGATCTGCTGAATATGCGAGTCGTTCTGGATATTCTCATTAATATTCAGCCAGAAATCCAGCAGACTGCAATATACACGGGTCTGCATCCGCCTGTCTGTTACCTTATTTGCTTCCAGCAGGTCCAGTGCCGCATAACGGTAGTAGGCGGAAGAATCATACTTGCCTTTATAATAGAAGCTCTGCGACATAAACAGGTAAATGTTCACCCGCATCTCCAGGCCCTCCTGGTTATCTTCACAATAATGCAGGGCCAGACGCTCACAGGACAAGGCCTTGTCCTTCTCATTGTTATTATTATAACAAAGCGCCAGACCTGCCAGTGCATGCGCCACGCCATTATTATACTTCAACATACGGGCATCTTCCATCCCCATGTAATACAGGCGGACGGCATTACTGGTAGCAGTATCTTTTTTGGTGCCGGCAAGCTTTAACAGACTGTCCACATGCCTGATACTGGTCCCGGTATGCGTGACACTCCGTGACAACTGGTCAGTTACCGTCTGGGCACTAAGGGACAGGCCGTTACCCATCAGCAGTAACAGCGCGAAAAGCAGCGTTCTACGGACCTTGCCGTGGAACAGGTTACTAAGGTTACCCATCATTAGAAGTCATTTCATTCTCCTTGTGGCATCATGGCAAACTTTTCCTGTAAAATTGACAGTTATTACAGGATACGAAATAGATTCTGGTTGCAACAAAGGATTTCCTATAAAATAGTGTCGTTACGAATATAAACTATGGTTGATTCCGGGGAGTAAGATAAGAATTAAATAGTGGTTTACCGCTAATTTCTATAAAGGCGGTTTACCCGGATGCAATAACCTTCCCAACTGAATAATTTTAGCTTTTGAAAAAAGGAACCTAGTGCGCAACATTCTAAAGGGGGATTGACAGTTGAATGTTAATTCGTTACAGCTAATCTAACGCGTGGAACAGTAAAAGCCGGATAGTACGTCAAACTATCAGGTCAGGAGCAACCAGAACGAAGATATTTTTCACAACCAGGATCATTTCAGTAAATCAGCTATACATATGACATTACCTATACATGGTAATCAATTGCCGGCGTCCCTCAAAAAGCGCCGGAGGGGAATTATTACGGTTACAATACTGCTATTACTATCCGGCGCAGCACATGCTGCCGGAACAAACTATGCGGCTGACAGCCGTATCGTAAGAGATTCTATGCCTATGGGCCTGGCGAAAGGAAGAGTGACCGGTGCTGAAGAGAAAGTAGCGCTGCCCAATGTATCAGTGGTCAATCTCTCTACCAAAAAAGGTACAGTGACGACCGTTGATGGCGATTTCACATTAAACGCCCGTGCAGGCGACAGCTTACGTTTTTCTTTTATTGGTAAAAAAGCACAGGTCGTCCTGTTCACTGGTCAGGCTTTAGTGAACGTACTGCTGAGTGGTACGGAAGGCTCCTTGTCAGAAGTCGTAGTGACTGGTTTCCAGAATATTGACAAAAAGAAATTCGCGGGTTCCGCCGTATCTATCAAGGCGGAAGACGTAAAGATAAATGGCGTGGCGGACGTAAGCCGCATGCTCGAAGGCCGTGTAGCGGGTGTATCTGTACAGAACGTATCGGGTACATTTGGTACGGCGCCTAAGATCCGTATCCGTGGCGCTACCTCTATCAACGGTGATAACAAACCATTGTGGGTAGTGGATGGCGTGGTGCTGGAAGACGTAGCCAATATCTCCAATGATCAGCTTTCCAGTGGAGACCCTACCACACTGCTGGGTTCCGCTGTTGCAGGCCTGAACTCCAACGACATTGAAAGCTTCGATATCCTGAAAGATGCTGCTGCAACGGCCCTGTATGGAGCCCGCGCAATGAATGGCGTAGTGGTGATCACTACCAAAAAAGGTCGTGCAGGTAAACCAACTATCGCCTATAGTGGCAACTTCAGTACACAATTGAAACCTACCTATGGAAACTTTAATATCATGAACTCCGCCAGACAGATGTCTGTCCTGGCGGAGCTTGAGCGTAAAGGTGTACTCACGTCTGATATCCTTTCCCGTGGCGACGTAGGCGTATACGGAAAGATGTACGACATGCTGCAGACCGATGTGAATGGTCACTTCGAACTGGAGAATACACCTGAAGCGCGTAAAGCTTTCCTGATGCAATATGGCAGAGCCAACACCGACTGGTTTGATATCCTGTTCCGTAACAACTTCGTACAGGAACATTCCATCAGCGTATCATCCGGTACGGACCGCTCCCAATCCTATTTCTCTACCAGTTACTATGGTGATAACGGATGGACAATAGCTGATAAAGTACATCGCTATACCCTCAACTATCGTAACAACTATAAATTCTCCGACAGGTTTTCTGCCGGTTTCTCTACACTCGGTTCTGTACGTCAGCAGAGAGCACCAGGCGCACTGACGCGTAACAGTAACCCGGTAGAAGGACAATACGACCGTGACTTCGATATCAACCCTTTCAGCTACGCACTGAATACCAGCCGTACGCTGAGAGCATATGATGATAAGGGTAACCTGGAATACTTCAGACGCAACTACGCTGATTTCAACATCATCAATGAATTGCAAAACAACTACCTCTCACTGAACGTAATGGACCTCCGCCTGCAGGGAGATCTGAGCTGGAAAATCACAGAAAAACTGAAATGGGAATTTGTAGGCGCACTGCGTTATGTGAAGTCTTCCCGTGAACACCAGATCACAGAAGATGCGAACATGGCCAACGCTTACAGAGCAGCAGACAATGCCACCATCGCACAGAATAATAAATTCCTGTACCGCGATCCGGAGAACCCTGATGCACCACCGGTGATCGTATTACCGGAAGGCGGCTTCTATAACAGAACAGAGGATCAGCTGGTCAACTACGACTTCCGTAATACGCTCAGCTATAGAACGACTTTCGGCGACAATCATAACCTGAATATCCTGGCTGGTCAGCAGGTGAAATATGCTGACAGACAAAACGCTTCCAGCACTGGTTATGGTTATCAGTACAACAATGGTGGCGTGCCTTATATCGACTATCGTGTACTGAAACAGACCATTGAAAGCAACTTCCCTTATTATGGAATGGCGCGTGACTATGACAGGTTTGCCGCCTTCTATGGTACTGCTGATTACTCCTATGGCGATAAATACAGCATCAGCGCCAATGCCCGCTACGATGGTTCCAACCGTCTGGGTGCTTCTTCCAATGCAAGATGGCTACCTACCTGGAGCTTCGCCGGCCGCTGGAACCTGGACAGAGAAGACTTCATGCGTGACCTCCGTAATGTAGATTATCTCTCCGTACGCGCCAGTTACGGTCTGACCGCAAGTATGGGACCTGCTACCAACTCTAACATCGTTTATCAGACCGTGAACAGCCGCCGTGCTCATCTGAATGAAGTGGAATCTGTTATCCAGCTGGCTCACCTGAAGAACACCGAATTAACCTGGGAAAAGTTATATACGACTAACGTAGGCGTGGAAGCAGGTTTCCTGGACAGACGTTTGAACATGACCCTCGACCTTTACAGCCGTAAAAGTTTTGACCTGATCAGCCTTATCAAAACAGGCGGTATCGGTGGTGAATTATATAAAGCTGCCAACTATGCAGATATGACCTCCAAAGGGGTTGAAGTGATGGTAGGTGGTGAGATCATCCGTAAAAAACACTGGGGATGGAGGACCAACCTGACCTTCGGTTATAATACCAATAAGATCACCAATGCGAAAAATTCTCCATTGATCTTTGACCTGGTAGCTGCTGAAGGTGGTAACAAGGAAGGTTATCCGGTACGCAGTCTTTTCTCTCTCGATTACAAAGGACTGGACCCACGTACGGGTGTGCCGACTTTCGTTACAGGAGATGGTAAGACCAGTTCAAACGTAGACCTGCAGGATGATGCAACCGGCACACTGGTTTACCAGGGCCCTGTTGATCCTCCGGTAACAGGTGGTCTGAATAACACCTTCCGTTACAAAGCTTTCTCACTGAACGTCTTCATGACTTACCAGTGGGGCAACAAGATCCGTTTGTATCCTGCTTTCAAAACATCTTACTCTGACCTCGATGCCATGCCAAATGAGTTCTATGACCGTTGGGTAATGCCGAAAGATGAGACTAAAACAGATGTTCCATCTATACTTGATGCCTATGAGCAGACGCTGCTCGGTGGTGCATATCCATATAATAACTACAACTATTCTACAGCGCGCGTAGCAAAAGGAGATTTTGTCCGTCTGAAAACAGTATCCCTGAATTACCTGCTGCCTGCCAGCTTCTTAAAAAGAACAGGTTTTAACAGTCTGGTGGTAACAGCTGCTGCGAATAACATGTGGCTGATCTATTCAGACAAAAAACTGAAAGGACAGGACCCTGAGTTCTTCAACGCCGGAGGTGTGGCACAGCCAATACAGAAGCAGTTTACATTATCTCTTAAAGTGGGCATTTAAAAACAGACCGTATGCAAAGAAAAGCGCTATATATACTCCTGGCCATTCTCCCATCTGTAACAGGATGTAAAAAATATCTGGACCAACAGCCGGATAGTACCTGGACACAACTGGATACACCTGAAAAGGTGAGCCAGCTGCTGGGTACTGCTTATCCGCAGGCTAACTATATGACTTTCTGTGAGGCGATGTCCGACAACGTGGCCGATAAAGGTACCGGTGTTGACGTACGCACCAACAGAGACCCTTTCTATTTCGATGATGTGCAGAACATCAACCAGGACTCTCCTGAATACTATTGGGCAGCTGCCTATACCGCCATCGCTGCGGCTAACAATGCCCTGATCGCCTGTGAAAATGCAAAGGATACTGCTGCTTATAGTCGCCAGAAAGGTGAAGCACTGGTAGCCCGTGCCTATGCACATTTTATGCTGGTGAATATCTTCTCCAGGAGCTATGATGCGACAACTGCTAACGCCGATATGGGTATTCCATATGTTACAGAGCCGGAAGAAGTAGTATTCAAACAGTATGACAGGAAGACGGTCGCTTATGTATACGATCAGATCGAAAAAGACCTGCTGGCAGGTTTACCGTTGATCCGTGATGATAAATACAAAGTACCGAAGTACCACTTCAACCAGAAAGCCGCTTACGCTTTTGCGGCAAGGTTCTATCTGTACAAACGCGATTATCAGAAAGTGATCACCTATGCAGATATGGCTTTCCCGACAAGTCAGGCAGTGAGCTATCTGCGTCCATGGAATACTTCCTATGTATTCCTCTCTCCGCTGGAATTGTTCAACATCTATTCCAACTCCAGTGAGACGGCCAATTTCCTGCTCGTAGAAACCAATTCAAGCTATGGCCGTAATCTGGCGCAGTACCGCTTTGGCATGAACTACCCGATGTACAGAAACATCATGGGCAGTAATGTAACTGGTGGTGACTGGTGTTTTCCTGCATATACCTATGGTACTGCTGATTACTTCATTCCCAAGCTGAGCGAATATTTCGTAAAGGAATCCGTGAACGCGACCATTGGTTACATCTACACGATGGTGCCTTTATTCACAGCAGAAGAAGTGCTGTTCAACAGGGCAGAGGCAAATGCGCAGCTGGGTAATACCACTGCTGTGCTGGCCGATCTGAATACCTACGCCAGCACCCGTATCACTAACTATGATGCAAGCGCGGATGTTGTGACACTGGCAAAGTGTAAAAGCTACTATGGTCTTTCAGATAACAAAAATGCACTGTTAAACACCGTACTGGATTTTAAAAGAGCGGAATTCGTACAGGAAGGTACACGCTGGTTTGACCTGATGCGCTACAAGGTGCCTGTTACGCACGTAACCAGTCAGGGACAAACGATGATACTGGGAGCAGACGATCCACGCAGGGTCTTCCAGATTCCTTTATCCACAAAAACATCCGGACTTCCATTAAATCCCCGCTAAACATTTATCAGGATTTATCCCGCAAACAGCATGAAAAATATAAAGACATTATTCCTTCTCCTGACGGTGGCCTTGTTTGCCGCATGCGCCAAAGATGACGATCTGAGTAACCTGGAAGATATTCCGGGACTGGGTGGAGATACCTGGCAAAAGACAGCGCTTGACAAATGGTTGTACGATACCCTGGTGGTGCCGTATAACATTGAAGCCAAATACAAATGGGACCAGTTTGAGTTTGACCTGAACAAAACACTGGTGCCGCCACAGGAAGCCATGGTAAAACCTGCCCTGCAATCCATTAAAAAAGTATGGATCGATACTTATGTACAGGAAGCCGGTATTGAGTTCTTCCGTCAGAACAGTCCGAAGTTCCTGATCCTTTGCGGTAGCGCCAGCTGGAATGTGGATAACGGTACTATCACTTTGGGTACCGCGGAAGGTGGCCGTAAAGTGGTGCTTTATTCCATCAATTCTTTCCGTATCAAAGGCATGCCGAATTACAAGCCTTCTGACTCAGCGACCCTGAAGCAGATATTTCACGTAATAGAGCACGAATTCGGGCATATTCTTCATCAGACGATACTTTACCCGCCAGCCTTTAAAAACATCTCTGCAGGTCGTTATTCTGCGAACTGGACGAATATCAGCGACGACGAGGCACATGCGAACGGTTTTATCACCCCATATGCCATGTCAGGCTTTGATGATGACTTTGTGGAAATGATCTCCCTGATGCTGACAGACGGCCGTGCAGGTTTTGAAAGACTGATCGCCAGCATACCGGAAGGTACAGCTGCCAGCGGTGTGACACAGGCCCAGGCGATCTCCGCCCTGCGTCAGAAAGAGGCCATGGTGGTGGCCTACTTTAAAACAGCCTGGAAAATAGATTTCTACAGTCTGCAGACGAAGAAGCGGAAAGCTGTAGAGTCCCTGATCTACTAACAACAGCTGTTGACAATCATTTCAAAACACAAAGAAAAGACGCAAGATTTTATGTATAAACGCTTACTCCTGATATGTTTTACCTTTTCCGTGCTGGCAGCCTGCCAGAAGTCGGATGAAGACTTATTCGGTGCTTCTCCCGATACCCGTCTGAACGATACCCTGAAAAAGTATAGCGATATGCTGGTGGCGGCGCCATACGGCTGGAAAGGACTGGTATATCCTTCCGGTCTGGAGCATGGTATATTCTCCTTTTACTTTCAGTTCAATGACTCCAACAGGGTGAAGATGTATGCGGATTTTGACTCTGCATCTTCGGTGACCATGGCAGAAAGCAGCTATCGCCTCAAGGCATTGCAGCAGCCATGTTTGCTGTTTGACACCTATTCCTATATCCACCTGCTGAGCGATCCCGATGGTTCCGTAAATGGTGGTGTATATGGTGAGGGGCTATATTCTGACTTCGAATTTTCCATCGAAGGAATGAGTGGCGACTCAATTGTACTCAAAGGAAGGTACCACGGTAGCAGAGCAGTACTGGTAAAAGCGACCGAAGCAGAAAAGAATGCCTACAGCGCAGAAAAAAGCAACCGCCTGATCGATAAAATAGGTACTTACCTCACCTACTTCAAACGCCTCACGGTTAACAGTAAAGCATATGATGTGGCTTTTGATGTTGCCAGCAGAACGATCACGATCAGCTGGGTAGATGAAGGGGGTAATAACCATACAGAAAGCACTGGCTTTTACTATACACCCACCGGCGTAGCCTTCTCTCCTGCGATCAATACAGGTAATGAAACACTGACCGGCTTTGATAATGTTACCTGGAACGCTTCCACTACTACACTGGGCTTTACGGCCAATGGTAATAACGGTACGATCAAAGAAACTGCTAAACCGCTGGTAGTAGATAAAGAAGCGGCAAAGATCTGGTGGCAACAGCAGGTAGATGCTGGCAGTTACTGGGTAACGGTAGATGGATTCCACGTAGACGGTATTGACGATGCCTATGGCATCCAGCAATTGCCTAACTATTCCTTTGTTGTATTCTATCCGAAATTCGGTACAAGCGATAATACAGTGTATGACCTCTTAGGTTTTGTAACCCGCACTGACGCCGGACAATACATCGAATACGGACCTGCATTCAGCGCGCCGACTTTCAAGACGGACGGCCGCATCATATTCCCGTACCTGGGCATACTCGGAGAACTTCCCGACGGAGAGACTGCTGTCTCCAACACCATTACGAAGATCACAGACTCCAACGGATTCTACCTGGTAAAAACGAACAGCGGTTACGACATGGTAAGCGCTAAAGACGGAAAATCCTGGATATCCTGGTTTTAACAATCCAAAAAGAAAGTTATTCACATGAAACGGTATTCTACTCATTCTTTTTACAGGAGTTTGTTGCTCATGGCAGTAGCACTGCTGGGTATACTGCCTGTTAAGTCCCAGACCAGGGATATTAAACTGGGCTCCAGCACTTTCGGTAGTGAGATCAGCTGGTATCCATGCCCCTTGCAGGACTACAAGCAAGGCGCCCGTGCACAATATCTCTACCTCGCATCCGACCTGCAGGCAGCAGGTATGAGCGCAGGTAATATCAGTGCCCTTGGTTTTAATGTGCTCAACCTGCGTGGTATGAGCATCATAGAAAACTATGTAATAAAGGTGGGTTTCGTGACATTGAATAACCTGGATGAAACCAGATGGGAAACCGTGACCAACCAGGTATACGGTCCTAACCACTACCTGCCGGTAGCGGGTTATAATAAGTTCGCTTTTAATACGCCGCTTACCTGGAACGGTTCTGATAATATCATCGTCGAGGTATGTAACGGCGATCCTTCCGGTGGTACCAGCAATGAGAACCCGGAAGTGGCCTACACTACCATGATGCCCTATAAAGCAGCGCATACGTTCAGAGGGAACGATGGTACGGAATGTAGCACCACGTCTACTGCCAATACAGGTGACCTGAATACACGTCCTGATATCCTGTTTACCTGGACACCGGCTGCGGCTTGTACGGGTACGCCGATTACAGGAACGGTCGTAGCGAATGCGTCGGAACTTTGTGCAACAGGTAAAGTATACCTGTCACTGACAGGCACTTCTCTTGCCTCCGGTTTGACCTTTCAGTGGCAGTCTTCTGCTAATAATACCACCTGGACAAACATCAGTGGCGCCACATTACCAAGTATAACAGTAACACAGACAGGCAGTACCTGGTACCGTTGTATAGTGACCTGTACAACTGGTAGCGCTGCCACATCCGCCAGCCAGCAGGTCGTAACGCCTGCGCCGGTGAATGGTACTTTCATTATTGATAACAGACAACCAACTGCGGGTAATAACTTCCATTCCTTCGCAGATGCGGTGAACTTTATCAGATGTGGTATCAGTGGTAATGTCATCTTCAACGTGGCTGCCGGTTCGGGTCCTTATAACGAACAGGTATCCATTCCTGCGGTTACAGGGGTATCAGCTACCAGTACCATTACCTTCAATGGAAATGGCGCTGTACTGCATTTCCTTTCCGCGGATGCGAAAAAACAATACGTACTCGAACTGGATGGGGCCGATTATGTAACGGTGAATAACCTGCAGATAAAAGCAGAAGGTACCGGCTTCCAGCAATATGGTACCGCTGTACACCTCACCAACGATGCGGATAACAACACCATCAACAACTGTACGATCACCAGTGACATGGTCACTACCATCGACCAGTTCGTGGGCATCACTTTAAGTGGTGGCCCTGGTGCAACAACGGAAGACGCAAAATGTGATAACAATACTTTAAGCAATAACACCATTACCGGTGGATACTACGGTATCTCCATGTTTGGCGGTCAGTTCACATCTGTATCCGGCAACAAGGTGCTCAACAATAAAATATACGACGTTCACAATACCGGTATAAAATTACAGGGCTCATTCAATACACTGGTCGAAGGGAATGAGATCAGTAACCCAACCAGGACTACCCAGTGGTACTTCGCAGGTATCGAACTGAATGGCCTGAACACCAAAGCCATTGTGAACGCTAACCGTATCCATACGCCATATGGTGGTATGCCTGGCACTGAACAACCAGCTACAGGTATTAACGTCAACATGGTGGTAGCGATCACCGGTCTTGAAAATAAAATTACCAACAACCTGATCTATGATATGAACAGTGGTGCTGATGTTATCGGTATCGCCTGTTACTATTCCAATAATATCTGGTTGTATCATAACACCATCGTACTGGACGGCGCTGCCGCTCAGGGTACTTATGTAACAAAAGGGTTTACTGCTGATAATGGCGCGGGTGGTCTCCAGTTTAAAAACAACCTGATCTACATTTCCAGAACAGGCAACTTTAAGAAACACGCCATGTATACAGATGGCGCTGGCGCCGGACTGGAATCTGACAGAAACGTGTTCTTCATCGCGAATACAGTAACCAATGCGTTTGTAGGATATGAAGGACAGGACGCCGCAACGCTTGCACAATGGCAGAGTATCTCAGGTCGTGAGCAGGCTTCTGTTTTTGCGCCGCCATTATTTGTAGACCCTGCCACGGGCAACTTCAAACCACAGAATAGTTCTGTAGATGATAAAGGCACCTTTGCAGATGTAGCCCTGGATATCACAGGTGCTACGCGTAGCACCACTACACCTGATGCGGGTGCTTATGAATTTACACCGCCTGCCTGTACAGCACCGCCTACGCCGGGAACTGCGACACTGTCAAAACCAGTGGTATGTCGGAATACCGATGTCATGCTGGGTGCAAATGGCAACTCTATCGGTATTGGTCAGAGCTATCAGTGGCAGACTGCCGCAACAGCAGCCGGTCCTTTCACTTCCATTGGTAATGTGCTGTCTGGCCCGGATACAACGATCACGGCCACTACAACACAATACTATCGCCTGGCAGTTACCTGTAGCGGGAATACTACTTTCTCGGTACCGGTACTACTGACGGTAAACCCTCCTATGGCGCCGCAGACCTACACGATCAACAAAAATGCACCGGCTTCCGCACTCAACTTCACCAGCTTTACATCCGCTGCTGATGCATTGTCCTGCGGTATCTCCGGCCCGGTAGTATTTAATGTAGTAGCAGGTTCCGGCCCTTACAACGAACAGATGATTCTGGATACGATCAAAGGCGCATCCGCGACAAACACTGTTACTTTCAATGGTAACGGTAATACCATCGCTTACAGCGCTGACGTATCCTCAGAAAGAGCAGTCATCAAACTGCGTCATAGTGATTATGTGATCATTGATAGTCTGACGGTAAATGGTGACGGCAGTGGTCAGTACGGCGTAGGTATACAGCTGATGGACCATGCTGATAACAACATCATCCGCAGATGTAACATTATAGTGAGCACCACAGATTACTCCAAAGGAGCCGCGATGGTGATCAATGGTAGTGGTACGGATGAAGGGGAAAGTTATAATGCATCTTATTGTAACAACAACCTGATCGAAAGAAATAACATCGTAGGTGGTTATTCCGCGCTGACACTGTTTGGTAAAGAAGAATACCCTGCTGTGAACAACCAGATATTGAATAATAATATCTCCGAATTCACCCAGCATGGTATCCTGACAGATGGTACGCTCTATACAACGATTGCCGGTAATATCATCAGTCGTCCTACACGTAGTGGCAGCATGAGTGACTTTAATGGTATCAAGTCTTCTACACATAATGGTCTCCTGATCGAGAACAACCGCGTGATCAATCCTTATGGTGGTAATAGTACCGCTTATGGTGGATTCGTAGGTATCTCTGTAGAACAGACAAGAGGTAGCATATGGAATACGGTGAGAAACAACATTATCCACGCTACAGGTGGCACCGGTTCAACTGTTACCGGTATCTATGGTGGATTTACCAATAAAACCGGTATCTATCATAATACGATCGAAATAGAAAGTGCTCCTGAAGCAGACGTACTGGGCTTCTCTCTGGACGGTAATGCGGACAGCCTCGCTTTCAATAACAACATCATCAGCCTCAGAAGTGCAACAAGTAACAGATATGACAGGATCGGTATCAAACTGGGTAATGCCAGTCAGCAGATCCTGAGTATCGGTAATAACGATATCTATCTTAAAGCAGCAGGTCGCTCTTACATCGGTAAAGTAGAATCTGTAACAATACCTGATATCGCGACCTGGCAGGCTACGCCTTTTGGTATCGCTTCTATCAGTGTAGAACCGATCTATGCAGATGCGCCTAATGGCAACTATGCACCGGTGATCTCTCCGTTTGACAATGCCGGTATACCGGTAGGTGTGACAAAAGATATCATTGGTACGACAAGAAGTACCACTACACCTGACTTAGGTGCATACGAGATCAATATTCCAAAATGTACCGCACCTCCGACAGCAGGTACAGCGACTGCTACACCAGGTAGTGGTATCTGTCTCGGTGATACAGTGAAACTGGACCTGACAGGTAATTCTAAAGGTGGTACACAGACTTACCACTGGCAGCGTGCAAAAGCAGCTACCGGTCCGTGGACAAACTTTGGTGAATGGCAATATGTATCCACACTGGCTACACCGATCACTTTTGAGAATTACTTCCGTTGTATCGTAGTATGTGGTACTGACACTACTTACTCTGCATCGGTAAAAGTAAATATGAACGCCGCATTTGCAGCAGGTCGTTATACGATCGATCCTGCAAAACCAGCTGGCGTAACTAACTTCCAGTCTTTCAATAAAGCAGTAGAAGCCCTGGAATGTGGTATTGATGGCGCCATCATATTTGATGTAGCAGCTGGTACCTATAATGAACACATCAGCATGCACGAAGTAGCAGGCGCCGGTCCTGACGCAAGAATTACCTTCCAGAGCGCCAATGGTATCGCTACAAGTGTTATACTGACCTATGCTTCTCCTTACGATACCAACTATGTAGTAAGTCTGGACAGCGCCAGCTATATCACCTTCAATGCCATCACCATGAAGGCGACAGACAATAACTACGGTAAAGTAGTGGTGATCGCTGGTGCAGCTGCTTATGACAGCATCCTGAATTGTAAGATCATTGCGCCGGATGTGATCAACAGCAGCACAGACGTTGCCGCTATCATCGGGGAAAACTATGTGGGTAACAACATCGTGATCAAAGGTAACACCATTGAAAATGGTTCTGCCGGCGTGTACTTCTTTGGTCTTGGTGATCAGAGCCAGTCTCTGGACCATGTGATCGATAGTAACATTATCAACAATAGCTTCAAATGGGGTATCTATGCGCAGTATACCAGCCGTCTGCAGATGACCAGAAATACCATCAACCTGGATGGTGATATGAGCAGCTCAGGCTATGGTATCTATGTCTTCGAATCTGATACCGCATGGCAGATCAATCAGAATACCGTTAACATCCTGAATACAGTAGCCAGCGATAAAATTTATGGTATCCAGGCAAGATGGAGTAATACAGAGACTTATGCTCCTTTTGAGATCATCGGTAACAAGATCATCGGGTTGACCAACAACAAAGCGTCACTCTATGGTTTATATACCGGCGATAACAATAATACCAGTATCGTGAATAACGTAGTGAGTCTGGTAACTGCCAATAAAACAGTGTATGGCCTGTATGTAGATGGTGATAAAGCCGCTACTTACTATAACAACACGATCTATAACGGTTCTCCTGATCTGTCAGGTAAAACCACCAATATCACCGCCCGCTTCAGAGATGACGAGGGAAGCAGCGTAGTGGTAAGAAATAACATCTTCAGCCATGGTGCAGCAGGTGTCGCGCTGGATATGGGTAGTGTGACAGGAGAGAATACAGACTACAACCTGATCTATTCTTCCGGTGCAGTACTGGCTTCTACTTCTCTTTACAAAGATGCTACCCTGGCTTCATGGGTAGGGCACACCGGACTGGATGTACACTCTATCTTCTACAAGCCGGAACTGAACCTGGCGGATGGTAGTCCGGTAGTAACTGCTCCTGGCGTATGGGCGCTCAATGGACGTGGTGTACAGATCCCTTTCAATGAGCAGGATATCAAAGGTCAGCCAAGAGCAACCACCTTACAGGATGGTGTACCTGACCTGGGAGCCTATGAATTCGTACCAACTTCCACACCAGCCCTGCTGACAGCTACGCCTGCGGCCCCTGCTGCCGGTACTACCCAGCACTTTATGATGGGGTCTGACAGCGTAATGTCCATCACCTGGGCAGCTGGTGCGCCTGTTCCTGCTACAGTGGATATCAGAAGATATACAGGTACCGTACCACCGAACGTAGATGCAGCTGTAGAAAAAATGTACTTCTACAATGATGTGACAACAAGTGGTACCGGTGCATATGACTTCTCCGTGAAGACCTTCTATATGGACCCATGGCAGGGCTTTGTAAGACAACAGTCACAGCTGGGCCTGGGTAGAACAGATGCAGCTGACAAGTGGCTGGTGACCGACAGCAGCAAAGTAGACGAATACAATAACTATATCACGGAATCAAAATTGAGCTTCCTGGATAAATTCACAGGTCTGGTAGATAGCGCAAGAGCAGTTGTTCCTGTGGTGATCCCTCCGGCAGACAGCTCCAACAGAGGTACCCGTTTCTGGGTGGCATATGGTCACCACGACTTCTTCTTCAGCAGCAATGACCAGGACATGGTGCTTTACCTGAGTGCACAGGAAGCAGCTGACGTTACCGTGAAAGTGAATGGTACCAGCTGGATCAAACATTACCACCTGGATGCTAATTCAACATTATCCACAGATAAAATACCGAAAAGCGGATTGGAAGATGCCCGTCTGGTATCTGAAGGTCTCTTTGACAGAGGTATCAGCATAGAAAGTGATAAACCGATCGTAGCCTATGCGCATATTTATGGTAACCAATCCTCTGGTGCGACAATGCTCCTGCCGGTAGGTACCTATGGATATGAATATTACGCACTGGGTTATAACCAGGTATATGGCGCGGCTGACTACTCATGGGCTTATGTGATCGCAGACCAGCCAAATACAGTGGTGGAGATCACACCGTCTGTTCCGACAGCAACCGGTCGCCCTGCAAACGTACCATTTACGGTAACCCTGAATAAAGGAGATGTATACCAGGTAATGGGTGCAAGGGTCAGCGAAACGACCGGTTATGATATCACAGGCACCATCTTCAGATCAGTATCCAACTCAGCTGGTAAATGTTATCCGGTCGCTGTATTCTCCGGTAATAGCCGTACCAGCGTAAGCTGTGACCCTACTGGTAGCGGTGGCAGTGGTGATAACTTCATCCAGCAGTGTTTCCCTTCACAGGCATGGGGTAAACGTTACCTGACGGCGCCTACATCTACTGATGAAGACCCTTCAAAACTGATGGGCAACGTGTACAGGATCATGGTAAAAGATGCGGCTACAAAAGTGAAGGTAGATGGCGTAACACTGACAGGGCTTAATAAAGGACGTTTCTATCAGTATGTAAGTGAAGAGCCGAGCTACATCGAAGCAGATCAGCCGATCATGGTAGCGCAGTATATCGCTTCTACCGGCAGATGTTTCAATGCAGATGGTTATGGTGATCCGGAGATGATCTATCTCAGCCCGATCGAACAGGGTATCAAAGAACTCGGTTTCTATCGTAATACAGAGGAAGGTATCGTCTCCAACTATCTGACACTGATCATTCCGACAAACGGTGTGAACAGTCTGAAAATAGACAACAGCACCCTGGTCGACTATAAATATCCGCACCCTGCATTACCTGGTTACACCGTAGTCGTGAAACGCTGGGATGCAACGAAAGCACAGAGCTACGTAACCAGTGACTCTGCATTTACCGCGATCACATACGGTCTGGGTGATGCTGAAAGCTATGGTTATAACGCCGGTACGCTGGTAAGGAACCTGAATACCCGTGCTTCGATCTCCAATGTGAATAACGGTACAGGTGCTGCTAATGATTACACCTGTGAGAATACACCGTTCCGGTTCACCTTTATATCAACACAAAGACCAACCTCTTTACAATGGAACATCAGTAAGGTGAGCAACATCACACCTGCTGCTGATGTGACCCAGGATGATCCGGTACCGGTTGATTCCTTCATGGCTAACAATAAGAAATACTACCGTTTCGCGATCGATGCGGATTACTCCTTCTCTAAAGCAGGTACTTATTATGTACCGGTAGTGATGCAGGACCCGTCATTCGAAGGTTGTGATAACAAAGTAGAAACTTTCCTGCCGGTGAATGTAATAGCCAAACCGAAAGTAGATTATACGGCCACTTTCAACGGATGCGTAAGCGACTCCGTACACTTCGAAGGAACAGGTTCAACTACTAACAACGCGGCTATCACAAAATGGAAATGGGAGTTTGGCAATGGCGCGATAGACAGCATACAGTCCCCTGTATACCTGTACTCCGCTGGTGGTACCTATGATGTGACCATTGGTCTGATAGCAGAAGATGGTTGTGTGGCCGATACGACCAAAGCCCTGGAAGTAAAAGGACCTGCTGAAGGTTTACTGGTGAATGACTCACTGACCATCTGTATGGGAACGAACGCTTCTTTCGAAGTACAAAGCCCTGCAACAGGAGTGGACTACAGCTGGTATGATGCGGCGACAGGAGGTACTAAAATAGCGGATGGCAGTACGCTGAGCGTCACCAATGTTACTGCGAACGTGATCTATTACCTCGAAACAAATAAAGAAGGTTGCGCTTCACCAGTGCGTACGCCGGCAGTACTTACGGTATTGCCACAGCTCACAGCACCGGTCGTAACACTCGATTCTACCGGCGTAAACGCCCTGCGTTTCACCTGGGATGTAGTACCAAATGCGTCAGGATATGAAGTATCGACCGATGGTCTGAACTGGACCGCTCCTTCTTCCGGCAGCAAAGGATTGTTCCACACCCTCACCGGTTTACAACCAGTACAGGAAGTAAAACTCTGGGTAAGAGCGCTTGGCTGTAAACCTGCAGAAGCAGGCCCGGTAAGCGGCACCACACTGCTGGACGGTATCTATATCCCGAATGCTTTCACACCGAATGGTGATGCTGTGAATGATGAACTGAAAGTGTATGGTAGCATCATAAAAGACATCCACCTGATGATCTTCAACCAGTGGGGTGAGAAGCTGTTCGAATCTGATATACAGAACCGTGGATGGGATGGTAACTATAAAGGCAAGCCACAGCCATCAGGCGTCTACATGTATGTATGCAGACTGCAACTGACAGATGGCACTACGGTAGATAAGAAAGGAATTATCAACCTGATCAGATAACCATGACGACATTCGTAACCAACATTTTCAAAAACATGCAGGCAGCGGTCCGTACAGGCGCTGCTGCCTGCTTACTCACACTGTGCGGCGTTAGCGCGATGGCTCAGGGACTGTCCAACAGAGGTAAGGAATTCTGGGTTGGTTATGGACACCATCAGTTTATGGAACCGGGCTTCACCAATAACCAGAACATGGTGGTGTACCTGAGCGCAGAAGAAGCTGCCAACGTAACCATAAGCATCGATGGGACCGCATGGTCAAGAACATATAATATTCCCGCTAACACGGTGATCGTAAGTGATCTCATTCCCAAGGCCGGCTCAGTAGATGCCAGGCTGTATTCTGTACCGCCTTCCTATGGTGGTACCGGTGGGGAAGGGGTCTTCAGCAACAAAGGTATTCATATCATAAGCGACGTTCCGATCGTAGCTTATGCACACATTTACGGAAGCGTATCCTCCGGTGCTACCATGCTGATGCCGGTATCTACCTGGGGCTACTCTTATACTTCATTAAATAGCCAGCAGAGCTTTGCAAATGACTGTTTTTCCTGGATGTACGTCATCGCGAAGGAAGACAATACGATGGTTGAGATTAACCCCTCAGAGTCGAGCCGTAACGGTCGTCCAGCTAACGTGCCGTTTACGGTGACACTCAACAAAGGTGATATCTACCAGCTGGTAGGTGCGCCACTCGGTGGTGGTAAAGGAAAAGAACTGACAGGTACGACTGTCCGCTCCATCGCCAATGCATCCGGTAAATGTTTCCCCATAGCCGTATTTTCCGGTAGTAGCCGTACGAGTATCAATTGTCCGGGTAGCACCGCAGGCACCAGCGGAGATAATAATATGCAGCAGGTATTTCCCTATCAGGCATGGGGAAAACGTTACCTGACAGCGCCGATCTCCGGCAGAGTTGCCACCAGTTTCCAGACCAACCTATATAAAGTGGTCGTTAAAGACCCTTCCACTGTTGTAAAACGTAACGGTGTTGTGCTCACAGGATTGTCTCATTCCTGCTACGAGTTTATCAGCAACACTGCCGATTATATCGAAGCTGACAAGCCAGTATTGCTGGCGCAATTTATGGCCTCCCAGGGTGGTTGTCCGAATACCACCGGTATAGGAGACCCTGAAATGATCTATCTCAGTCCTATCGAACAGGCCACGAAGAAAGTCGCCTTCTATAGGAATAATGTGGAAAAGATCGAAGTGAACGGGCTCCTGCTCGTTATCCCCGATAACGGTATCCCTTCACTGAAAATAGATGGTCAGCCCACTTTTGACCTGAGTTATCCACATCCAAACCTGCCGGGATATACCGTAGTGGTAAAACGCTGGACAGCTGCTGCTGCACAGTGTACCGTACAGAGTGATTCTGCCTTTAATGCGACTACCTACGGCCTGGGTGACTTCGAAAGCTACGGATATAATGCCGGTACTTTTATCAATAACCTGAATGCGATCGGACAGATACACAATCAGGCAGATACATCAAAACCAATGCACCCATTCACCTGTGTGAATACACCATTGGACCTTTCTGTGCTGCTGACCTATCAGCCTACAAAACTGGAATGGCAGCTGAGTAAACCAGGCGCCAATATCAGTCCTGCGGTGGATGTTGTGCAAAACTCACCGGCGCCCGCTAAACAACTGGTGATCGAAGGCGTGCAGTACTATCAGTTTACATTACCACAGCCCTATAAATTTCCCAATGCAGGTTACTATGATATCACCGTATTATCCACAGCGCCGCATATCGACAACTGTAACAATACAGAAGAAGTCAACTTTACCGTAGCGGTAAAAGGAAAGCCGGACGCTGTTGCTGCTTATACTTTCCCTACTGCCTGTGAACTGGATACAGCTTATTTCGCCGGTAAAGACAGCAGTAATGGCTATAAACTGGCGCAATGGAAATGGGGTTTCCCGGGTGGCGTGACATCTTCCTTACAGCAGACAGGCCAACGCCTGAGCGCCGGTATACAAGTCATCACATATGCGGTAGCTACAGAAGATGGTTGCGTAGCAGATACAAGCTTTAACCTGACAGTCTATAACAAACCGGTGGCAGATTTTGCCGCTACAACTGCGGCAATCTGCGCTGGTAGTACTGTTACTTTCAATGATAATGCGGCTTATGCTGGTCCGGCGCCAATAAAAGAATGGAACTGGGATTTTGGTAACGGTACCAATACGACCAACACGACCAACGCAGCGACAACAGCTACCTACACCGATGATAAAACCTATACAGTTAGTCAGGTAGTGAAAGTAAGTGACCTGTGTGTGAGCGATACAGTGAAGAAAACAGTAACTGTATATGCAGCGCCGGTAGCGTCCTTTACCTATCCGGATGATTGTATCGCACAGGGTACGCCGGTACAGTTTACAAGTACTGCAACAGCTCCCGACGGACAGGCAATAGCAACTTATACCTGGGACTTTGGGGACGCCAATGCAACACCTGGTAATCCAAATACATCTACTGTCAACAATCCTTTACATTCCTATACCTACTATGGTTCCTATAAAATCCGGCACAGTGTGACGACCGTAAACGGTTGTGTGAAAGACACGTTGGTAACAGCCACTTTCAATGTGAAGCCTGTACTGACCTATGCGAGTATTCCAGCTGTTTGCGAAAGCGTAAAGGGCTCCGTGTCCATTGCGCTTGCCGGGGTTACGAATGGCGTGACCGGGGCCGGTATCTACCGGGGCCCGTATATTGATGCTGCCGGCAATTTCAGTCCGTCGGCAGCAGGCGCCGGAACACATACTGTTACGTATGTGTTTACTGCGGATAGCGGTTGTAAAGACTCTATTACCGCCAACGTGAACGTATTGCCCGCACCAGCGGCTGACTTCTCGCTTACTGCGGATGTCTGCCTTGGTAGCGTAGTGACTGTCACCGATCAATCTACAGTAAGCAGTGGTAGCATTACTACCTGGAACTGGCAGTTAGGGGACGGTACGACCGCTACACAAAACAGCAATACGCCTTTCGATCAGCTGTATAAAGCCGCAGGAACGTATGCCGTAAAACTATCTGTCGTAAGCGACAATGGTTGTGTAAGTGATACGACCACAAAGAATGCTGTTGTACACGTATTACCAGTTGCCAATTTCAATCTGCCTGTAGCGATCTGTATGCCGGAAGGTAATGCGGTGTTCACCAACTTATCTACAGCAGCGAATACCTACCAGTGGAGTTTCGGAGATGGCAGTGCTACTGCGACTGACAGAAATCCTTCACATGTTTACACAACAGCAGGTAACTATAATGTGACCTTATCGGTCGTATCTGCTTTCGGTTGTACACATGATACCACAAAAACACTTAGCGCATTTTTCAATAAACCTACAGCTGCTTTTACAGCCTCTCCTGATACCTTATGTCAGGGTACAGACAATTTCTTCGCCGATAACAGTACGGTGGATAATGGCGCCATCAATGCATGGGCCTGGGATTTCGGTGATGGTAGTTCGGATAATATCGCAGACCCTGTAAAGCGATACCAGGAGCCGGGTGATTATACCGTACAGTTAATCGTAACAAGTACGGCCGGTTGTATCTCCGAGCCATTTACTACACCGGTAACCGTGTATTTACAACCTGTAGTAGACGCTGGTCCTTCTTTCGTAGTAGCAGAAGGGTCTGTGATACAGTTTGCTCCTGTTGTGAATAATGAGAACGAACTCACTTTCAGATGGACGCCTGCTACTGATCTGTCCAATCCGGATATCCTGAGACCTATGCTGACAGTAACCGCAGATGCGGTATACACGCTGACGGCGACTGGCCTGGGTGGTTGTACTGCCAGTGATGACCTGTCTGTAAAGGTGTTTAAGGAAGTGAAAATCCCTAATGCTTTTTCTCCGAATGGAGATGGTATCAACGATACCTGGATAATCACAAACCTGTCTGATTATCCGGAGTGTTCCGTTGAGATATTTAACCGCTACGGACAGAAAGTATTCCAGTCCACCGGTTATAACACACCATGGGATGGTATGATGAATGGGCATCCGCTGCCCCTGGCCACTTACTATTATGTCATAAAAATAAAGAATGGAGCTGCGCCGCTGACTGGTTATGTAGTGTTGGTGAGATAAGTATAAACAACTATTTAAAAACATTGATCAAATAAAAAAGCTGACATCATGAGAACTTTTACCAAAGCATTGTTGATGCTGTGCTTAGTGGGCCTGACCGGTAAAAAGCTGCAGGCGCAATCCGACCCGCACTTCTCCGGTTACTATGTGTATCCGGCATGGTTGAATCCTGCGCTGACAGGTGTATTTGATGGTGATTACCGTGTATCTGCCATCTATCGTTCTCAGTGGGGAAGCGTGAGCAGTCCTTTTAAAACCTATGGTATTGCAGGGGAAGTGAAGACGAACAATAATATCAACTTCGGCGCAAGCGTACTCAATCAGAAAGCAGGCGATGGTGGTTATAACTATACGACAGCCTACGGTAGTGCTTCTTATACCGGTGTTCGCTTTGGTGCGTTCGAACAACACAGGGTGGTGTTCGGTATGCAGGTGGGATTGATCCAACGCAGATTTGATCCTGCTAAACTTCACTTTGGTGATCAATGGAATCCTATCACTGGTTACAATCCAGGTCAGGCAACCAATGACATGTTCAACAAAACAACTTCAGCAGCATTTGATGCGGGTGCCGGCGTACTATATTATGATGCGCAGCCAGGTAAGAAATATAACCTCTATGGTGGGTTCTCTGTGATGCACCTGAATAAACCAAGTGACCAGTTCAGCGCTACCGGCGATGCGCGTATACCCATGCGTACCACTGCACATGCCGGTGTAAGAGTAACGATATCAGAGCTATTCAGTCTTACGCCAAACGTACTGTATATGAAACAGGGCGCTGCTTCCGAGAAGATGCTGGGCGCTTATGGTCAATACGCTGTATCCGCTGAAACTGATGTGATGCTGGGTGCAAACTACCGTCTCAAAGATGCCTTCTCTGTCTATACGGGTGTAAGCTATAAAAGCTTCATGCTCGGATTGAGCTATGACGTCAACTCTTCCGATCTGGGTAAGATCACCAGGGGTAATAACAGCTTCGAACTCTCTTTATCGTTCATTGGCAGGAAATCAGTGAAAACACCAGCCGGTGATTTCGTTTGTCCAAGGTTATAAAGAAAAAAAGATTACAACATGAAGAAAGTATTTCTGACAATGATAGGCCTGGCCGCTATGCAGCTGGCATGGGCGCAACATAAAGTAAGTTATCTGAAAGCTGCGGACAGCTATTACAAACAGGCGGATTATTATTCCGCCTCTATGTACTATGAAAAATACCTGGCGGTGAATACCAAAGTGGCTGCTAAAGAAGGGTATAGTCCGTATACAGCACCCGGTGGCACCACAAAGCCTGTACCTTCTTCGGATGAAGTACTGGCCGCTTATCAGTTGGGTGACAGTTATCGTCACTTACATGATTATGAAAAGGCAGCACCTTTGTTTGCAAAGGTAGTAGCCGCTGATAGTACCCGTTTTCCGCTGGCTGCTTATTACTACGGAGAAAGTTTACGTTCACTGGCAAGATATGATGCCGCTGAATCTGCGTTCAGAGATTTTCTGTCCCGCTATGATAAACAGGATGCATACAGTACTGCGGCAGCGCAGGAACTGCGTAACCTGCCTTTTATCCGCGAACAGTTACAGCAAAAAGAGCAGTCCGATTACCATATAAGAAAGGCGTCCGCCGCGCTCAATGCCGGCGGCGCTTCTTATGCGCCTGTATGGGCTGGTGATCAGTTATTATATACTTCCACCAAAGAATCGAATTACACCAACCGCATCTATCTGGCAAAAGATACTGCGGCTGTTACCAGTCGCGCCGGTATCCCACAGGCAGCAAAGACCCATCAGGGTGCGGTGAGTATCGCTGCTGATGGTAATGTGATGTACCTCACGCAGTGGACAACCGCAGATGGTAAGAAGTCTGCCGCTATCTATACCAGCCGTAAGGAAGGGGATAAATGGAGCGAGCCGGTGAAACTGGATGCGGTGATCAATGTAGCAGGCGCCAATACACAACAACCCTTTATCATGGCTGATGGCCGTCATCTGTTGTTTGCGAGCGACAGGGCAGGAGGGCTCGGCGGATATGACCTCTGGAGCGCCGAACTGGATGCTGCAGGTAAACCATTGTCTGTACAAAATCTTGGACCAGCCATTAATACTTCTTCAGATGAAGAAGCTCCCTTCTTCCATCCTGCTTCCGGTACCCTGGTGTTTGCCAGCAATGGCCGGACAGGTATGGGAGGTTTTGACCTCTACTATGCAAAAGGTAGTCTGACCAAATGGGAAACACCTGTCAACTTCGGCTATCCGGTGAACGATGTGAAGGACGATATGTATTTCTTCAGCCGTAGCAAATCGGAATATATCCTGGAAGACGCCTGGTTCTCTTCTGACCGTTCCGCAGAATGTTGTCTGGAGTTATTCAGTCTGCACCTGGCGCCGCCGCCACCACCTGTGAAAGAAGAACCAGTAGTGGCAGTAACGCCACCGCCAACCCTGGCCGACACCATCCTGAATGCGCCGGTGAATACAGCCATTACCATGCAGGAGATCTACTACGAACTGAACGAGTTTATACTGACGCCAGCTTCTCATCCGGCGCTGGATAAACTGGTGACCTTACTGAAAGATCATCCGCAGATGGAAATAGAGATCAGTGCACATACGGATAATACCGGTTCTAATGCCTACAACCAGCAACTGTCAGAAAAACGTGCACTGAACTGTGTGGCTTACCTGGTAGAAAAAGGCATCGATAAGAAACGTTTACAATACAAGGGATATGGCGCTACCAAACCGGTCGCTCCTAATACCAACCCTGACGGAACAGATAATCCGGAAGGCAGAAGACTGAACAGACGTATCGAACTGCGAATCTTAAAACAGTAGCGTATGCAGCTGAAGGGCATGATAACAGCGATAATACTTGTACTGGCGTGGCCGGTACAGGTATTGGCGCAACAGCAACCACACTATACACAGTATGTACTGAACACGTTTATCATTAATCCTGCTGTCGCGGGGATAGAGAATTACTGGGATGTAAAGGCCAGCCACCGTCATCAGTGGATGGGAGTGAATGGTAGTCCGGTCACTACTTATCTGACCGTACACGGCCCTTTGCGTAAAACGGACTATCCGCAGGCATCTGCAACAGGGTTTAATCCGGAAGGCTCCAATCCTCGGGGAAAAGCCTACTGGGAAACCTATTCAGCGCCTCCTTCACATGCAGGTGCAGGATTTACCATTCTGAATGATAAGACGGGGCCACTGAGCCGGTTTTCGGTCAGCGGTACCTATGCCCATCATATCGGGATAGCGCCGGGTACCAGCCTGAGTGCAGGTATCAGTGTCGGTGCGCAATGTATCTCCCTGGACGCGACTGCTTTACAATTCCAGAACCCTTCCGATCCGGCTATAGCTTCCAGCACTGTTTTAGGCCGTTGGCGGCCGGATGTGAGTGCTGGGCTGTATCTCTATTCCGCGCAATATTTCGCCGGTATTTCCGCCCAGAACGTCGTGCCTTCGGGAATCGGTTTTGATGATGGAAAGGTAAAGGGAGACAGTGTCTACAGAGGTAAACTGGTGCCCCATTTATTCGCGACAGCGGGATACCGTTTGTGGGTAAATGAGGATGTGAGTCTGCTGCCTTCTGTCATGATCAAATATGTGACCGCATTGCCTGTCAGCTTTGATGTGAATGCCAAACTGCAATACCGTGACCGCATCTGGGTAGGTGGCTCTTATCGCTATAACGATGGTGTTGCCGCGATGGTGGGGATCAATGTGAATGCCACCTTTAACATCGGTTATTCGTACGACTATACAACTTCCAACCTGAACATTGCCAGCCATGGTTCTCATGAAATTGTCCTGGGTATTATGATCGGGAATCGCTTTGCGGACCTGTGTCCGCGTAATATGTGGTAATGCTTATGCAGCACAGCTGCTTCAACGGAAACTATCAGATGGAGATAATTCAATCACTTTAACTTAAAATTCAAAACCTAAATCGAAACATGAGAAAGATGTCATTGTATGCTTTAATGTTATGCGGTATTATTTTCTTCGGTGCATGTGGTAAAGATGGTGAAGCGGGGCCTGCGGGCGCAAAAGGTGATACTGGCGCAACTGGCCCTGCTGGTACGCCTGGTAAAGACGCTACTTCCGGTATCATCTATTCTGACTGGCTGGACGTAACCTTCACCGCTGTAAAAGAAGAAACAGACGACAACGGTAATGGCGTACTGGATACGATCTTCTTCGGCGCACAGATCGAAGCAGCAAAGATCACCGACGAGATCCTGTCTACCGGCGATGTAAGAGTATTTATCAATACTTATTCTGACGCAGAAAAAGATATCGCGCCTTTGCCATATGTTAGTCCGGTGACCGGCGCTACGATCAGTCCGTCTTTTTCCACTGGTCTGATCACACTGCTGGCAAATGGTCCGTTCAACACTTTTACAGATGGTACCGCAAAATATCAGCAATACAGATATGTGATCATACCTGGTGGTGCTGAAGCCCGTAAAGCGGCTGGTATCGACTGGAATGACTACAAACAGGTAAAAGCTTATCTGCACCTGAAAGACTAAGAAATAGTAAAAAGGTTATAAAAAAGAGACTCCGGCTTTGGAGTCTCTTTTTTCATTTGTACTTTACCTGTCCTATCATGCAAAAAGGAATGTAATGAAAAGAAACAGGTACTTGATAAGTACAGCCATTTTATTCTTAGGAATTACCACGTCAGCGTTGGCTCAGGTGGGTGCGAGCAGCATCTGGAAACCTACAGGAAATTTAACTTATGTAGACCCTACTATCGGTAGTGTGGGACTGATACTGGAGCCGACCAGGCCCGCTATGTATCTGCCCAACAGTATGGTGAGGGTGTTCCCTTCCCGTAAAGATCAGCTGGAAGATCAGATCGACTTTTTTCCACTGACAATAGCCTCCCATCGTCAGCAGAGCCTTTTTGGCTTTATGCCCCTCTCCGGTGAGGTAACGACCGAGAATTGGAAACGTTCGCGTGTATATGACCGGGAGAAAGTATCACCTTGCAAATATGCTGCATATCTGGATGATACTGACGAGATAACATTTGCACCCGCAGCACACAGCGGATATTTTGAGATCGATTTTGCCGGTAATACCCCTCACTACCTGAGATTAAGCATCCTCAACCGTGACGGAGCACTGACCGTAGATGGTAAACGCGCTATCAGTGGCCGGGAAACCTTCAATGGGATGAGCGCTTATTTTTATGCGGAAGTGAATGCTGATATCACCGGTACAGAATACCGCGGGGATAAGAAGCAGCACCTGTTTGCCGCATTGGGTAACAATCCGCAGAAAGTAGCGGTACGCTACGGTGTTTCCTTCATCAGCGTAGAACAGGCGAAAGCTAACCTGAAGAAAGAAATCCCTTTATGGAATATCTCTCCGCTCGTTATCAGGGGCGCAGCAGCCTGGAACAAGGTACTGGGTCAGATCAACGTAAAAGGGGGGACAGAAGCACAGAAGCGGGTATTCTATACCTCCCTGTACCGCGCTTATGAGCGTATGGTGAATATCAACGAGTACGGTCAGTACTACAGCGCCTACGATCATAAAGTACATACCTCCGACAAACCCTTCTATGTGGATAACTGGCTGTGGGACACCTATATCGCGCTGGAGCCGCTCCAAACACTGTTAAATCCGGAAATGGAAGCCGATAAGATCCGTTCTTATGTAGATATGTACGAGCAGAGCGGATGGATGCCTTCATTCGCGGTAGCGCATGGCGACATGCCTTGTATGACGGGCAACCACGCAGCGGCATGGATGGCAGATGCCTGGTTCAAAGGTGTACGCAATTTCGATATCGCAAAAGCATACGAAGGACTGAAAAAGAACTCTTTACAGGCTACTTTACTGCCCTGGAGAAACGGCCCTGCTACCTCTCTGGATGCTTTCTACTCAGAGCATGGTTATATGCCTTCCCTGAAACCGGATGAGAAAGAAACCGTGAAGGAAGTACATGACTTTGAACGCCGTCAGGCAGTAGCGGTAACTCTGGAAAATAGCTATGATGACTGGTGTATCGCACAACTGGCAAAGGCAGCAGGTCATCCGGAAGATATTCCCCTGTTCCTGAAACGTGCTACTAACTACAAAAATGTATACCGCGCAGATAAAGGCTTTATGTGGCCAAAAGATGCAGACGGTAACTGGATAGAACCTTTTGATCCTAAGTTCTCCGGCGGACAGGGTGGACGTGACTATTTCACAGAAAACAACGCCTACACCTATAACTGGGATGTAAAACATGACCTGACCGGCTTATTTGACCTGATGGGTGGAAAAGCAAAGGCAGAGGAAAAACTGGACGAGTTATTCCGTGAAGACCTGGGTCGTAGTAAATACAGTCTCTGGTACACTTTCCCGGATGCGACAGGTATGGTAGGTCAGTTTGTAATGGGTAATGAACCAAGTTTCCATATTCCTTATCTGTATAACTATACCGGTGCACCATGGAAAACACAGAAACGCATCCGTATGCTGCTTGATACCTGGTACACAGATAACCTGTTTGGTATTCCGGGTGATGAAGATGGTGGTGGTATGACTGCGTTTGTCGTATTCTCTATGATGGGTTTCTGTCCGGTAACACCTGGTATTCCGGTGTATAACATCGGCAGCCCGGTATTCTCAGAGATCACGATCAAACTGGCTAACGGTAAGACATTTACCGTATCAGCACCAGGTAGCTCTGCAACTAAAAAGTACATCCAGCGTGCTACGCTGAACGGCCAGCCGCTCAATGTACCCTGGTTTACACACGAAGACCTGCTGAAAGGTGGCGTATTGCAACTGGTAATGGACGAATCGCCTAATAAACAATGGGGTACCGGAGAGCAGGCAGCACCGCCTTCTTCCCTGAACTACAGCCCTGCTGCAAAGTAAGTTTTGTGACTATTGGATAATAAAAAATGAAGATGCCTGATCAGACCGATCAGGCATCTTCATTTTATAACTGAAATAAGGTATATCTGGTGAATTAAAGCTCATCCTGGATATGAAGGGCCAGTTTCCTGATCGCCTCTTCATTTCGCTTGTAATGCGTCCATTGTCCTAACCGGGTAGCTATCAGCAGATTAGCCCGCTGTAATAAAGACAGGTATTCGGACACGGTGGATTGTGTCAGTCCTGATTTCTGCTGAATGTGTCCTACACATACACCTGTTTTCGCAAACTCACCACATTCCTGTTTAGGGAAATGCTTTTCCGGTTCCTTCAGCCAGGCTAATATTTCGAGCCTCTTTTTGTTGGATAAGGCCTTAAAAACGTCTACTTGATCCATAGTACAAAGGTATCGGAATTCCCCGATTTTTAACCGTAGCGATTTTATAATGTTTTCATAACAATAATTTCTGCTATCTTAATGTTTTATAGATAATTTTTTATGGATCTGTTTCAATATAAGAATGGCGTACTGTATTGCGAGGATATTCCTGTAGACAGTCTGCCGGCCAAAGGCCTTCCGACTCCTTTTTACCTGTATTCTGCGAACACGCTCAGGTTGCATTATAAAAAGATTTATAGTGCTTTTGAGAAGCTGGCCCCGGTCATCTGTTTTTCGGTAAAATCAAGTAATAACGTACATCTGCTCAATGAACTGGCCGCCCTGGGCGCCGGTATGGATATCGTGAGCGGGGGAGAGCTGTTTGTCGTAAAACAGAGCAATGCCGACCTCTCCAAAGTGGTTTTTGCAGGTGTCGGTAAATCTGATGAAGAGATCACTGACGCTATCCTGAGCGAAGTAGGTTATATCAATATCGAATCAGAGCAGGAACTGGCAAGGGTACAGGAACTCGCAGGAGAACTGAAAAGAGAGGTGAGTGTGCTGATCCGCATACAGCCCGATATCACCGATGAGAAGACGAATGAAAAGACCCGCACAGGCTATAAAGGGGCGAAATTCGGGATTGATTATGCGAACGTGGAAGCGCTGATAGAAGAGAATGCAGATCATCCATACGTAAAGATCAGGGGGCTGCATTGTCATATTGGTTCACCGATATCTTCCTATACATTTTATGAAGAATGTATCCGTAAGATGGTGGGGCTGACAGAATCGCTGAAGCAAAAGAATATCATCCTCAAAGTATTGAATATCGGAGGTGGTTTCCCGGCCAATTATATGGATAACGACAACTTCTCCTGGGAGAGCTTTGCCGGTCCGATCATTGAGTTGCTGGAGCCATATGTAAAGAATGAAGGATTTAAGATCATCCTGGAACCGGGAAGGTCTATTTCTGCGAATACGGCTGTCCTCGTGACAAAGGTGCTGTACGTTAAACAGTCCGGCGACAAGAACATCGCCATACTGGATGCCGGTATGACGGAACTGATCCGTCCGGCAATGTACAATGCCTTTCACTTCATCTGGCCGGTTAAACCGGAAGCGCAGCACCTGCTGGCAAACAGGAACTATCCGGTAGAGCAGGAAGGATTGACAACTTATGACGTGGTAGGCCCTATCTGTGAATCGTCCGATTACCTGGCGAAAGAACGTGCTTTACCACCATTACAGCAGGGAGATTACATGGCCGTATTTACTGTAGGCGCCTATGGAATGGTTATGGCCAGCAATTATAACCTGCATGTGAGACCCGCTGAAGTAATGATCGATAAAGACAAAATATATATCATCAGAGAACGTGAGACCCAGCAGGACCTGGTGAGAAAAATGATCAGACAGGAACTGTAATAACTGTAATGTTAATCACCAATTGTTAAATGTTAATCACCTATGACAAAGGAAGAGTACAGTAAACTGTTCACGGCCGACGATGCCGTGGGCTGGCTGGCAATTGACAAACAGCTGGACAGCCTTTATCCGGGACAGGAACCAAGGCATTATGCGCCACCTTTACATTTTATGGTCGGAGGAGAAGACCCTATTGATGGCACCAGCATCTATGACAGCGAAAAGCAGATGAAACACTTACACCTCATCAGCTATGGCATGTCACAGTTATATTATGATGAAGAGCAGGCTGGTAAGGAATTCAGTAAATGGGGCTTCGAATTTACCTTCCGCTTAAAACCATTTGCAGAAGATGAAGGCGATCCCGGATGGGCGATCCGGATGATGAATAACCTGGCCCGCTATGTATACAAAAGCGAGCGTTGGTTTGAACCTTACCATTTTGTACCTGCAAACGGGCCGATCAGATTAGAAACGGCAACGGATATAGTAGGACTGGCATTTGTCCCCGATCCTGAACTGGGAGTGATCAATACACCACATGGTGAAGTGACCTTCCTGCAGATGGTAGGACTGACAAAAAAAGAAACTGAACGTTTACTGGCTAAACCACAGACCAGTGAGGTCGAAAAGCTGATCGATGAGATGCGGGAATATAACCCGCTGCTGATCACTGATCTCGATAGAGCAGACTAATTGAAAGGGCCCGCATAAAAAGCGGGCTCTTTTTTTGCAGACTGTTTTAGAAAAAGTTAACACCTGTTTATGGAATTCCGTTGTTACCCGCATCCTATTAAAAACGTTGCTGCCTTGAAGTATTTATCCTGGGTCTTTATGGCCATGTTTGTTATCGCGGTTGCCGTACTGTACTGGCAATATCTACAGGCTAAAGCACCGCTTCCGATAGCCGCCGCTCCCGCTAAAACAGTAGGGCAGTTGCCATTACCATCCGGCTTTAAAAGAGAAGCTGTAGCGAAAGGCTCATTTGGTGAATGGCTCAGGACAATCCCTTTAAAAGCAGACAATACCGTGTACCTGTATAACGGGCAGCGAAAAGGGAATCAGACCGCGCAATATGCCGTGCTGGATATCTCTGTTGGCAAAAAAGATTTACAGCAATGTGCTGATGCGGTGATCCGCTTATATGCAGAGTATTTATATGCATCGCACCAGTATACGAAAATCGCTTTTCATGCGACTGACGGTACATTGATGGACTATAACAGCTGGATGAAAGGATATCGCTATCCTGTAAAAAAGGGCCGTTTACAGAAACAACTGACAGCTACGCCTTGTAAAGGGGACGCTTGTTTTGCTGATTTTCTGCAGACCGTTTTCTCTTACGCCGGTACCTTATCACTCAGTAAAGAGTTGAGTGCTGTCAATGGTCCTGCTGCCATCAATATCGGTGATGTGTTTATCCGTGGAGGTTCTCCTGGTCATGCTGTGATCGTAATGGACATGGGTGTCAATAACGCAGGTCAAAAGACCTTTCTGCTGGCGCAGAGTTATATGCCCGCACAGGATATTCACATATTGCAAAATCCTGCCAGGAATCAAAATCCCTGGTATCAATATAATGGTGGAAAAATATTAAATACGCCCGAATGGATTTTTGACTGGGACCAGCTAATGAGGTTCTGATAAGATTGTCACTCCCTATACCATGCAACGCCGGCCAGGCTGCTGATCCACACATCAGTATGCCTGCCGGCTTTTTGAATGTTGGTCTTCCCACGCATACCACACCGCTTTTGCAGTTCCCGTAAATTTGAATATTTTGCAATGATGTAACCCGTTCCTTTCTATTATTCACCAACTTTTTTATTCGCTCAAAACAATCCGATGAAGTGGAATAATGAACCCAAAAACTGGTCACGCGATGAAGCAAAACTCAGCTGTACCATCGAACCAGACACCGACTACTGGCGGATCACGCACTATGGTTTTATCCGTGATAACGGCCCCTTTTTCTATAAAGAAATGGCAGGCGATTTCGAAGCCAGCGTAAAGATCAGCGGACAGTACAAAGAACTGTTTCACCAGGCTGGTTTGATGATTCGCATCGACGAAAAAAACTGGATCAAAACCGGTATTGAGTATGTCGATGGCGTGCAGAATGTAAGCGCAGTCGTTACCCGTGATGTCTCTGACTGGTCTGTGGTGCCAAGACATGACAGTCCGCCTGCTATCTGGCTTACATTACTCAGAAAGGGCGATTATGTAGAAATAAAATACTCTTTTGATGGCGTGAAATATGAGATGTTGCGACTGGCCTATTTCCCTCCTGATGTAAAAGCGGGTATTGGTATCGTGGCGGCGGCTCCGGGGAAGGAATCGTTTGAGGTGGTATTTGAGGACTTTGAAGTGAAAGAGATTAAGCATTAAAAAGGGCTGGTCCTTTTGGACCGGCCCTTTCCTGTTGTTGTCTTTTAATGATCAACCTGGGATAATTGCCTGTTACATTGCTGTAACAGGCTGATTATAGAAGGCAACCACTGTCTTTTAATGATTATTGGTTCTTATTGTTGTCAATAGCCTGACGGAACATATTTCTTTCCTGTTCAGGAATGTTCTGCCCGTATTTTTCCAGGTAGGTATTTGCTGCGGAAGCATAATTAGCCCAGTCCTGTTTATTGAAAGTATATACAGTTTTCGCACGCAGATAGATCTCATCACCCGGATCGCCATAAGGTTTGATGCTGTTGGCGATCGCTGACCAGTCAGGATCAGCGGTCTTCTGTAATACCGGATCGATCACATCTTTGAATACGATATTCATCAGTTTCACAGTAACCGGTCTTTTCTCCAACTGTGAATTGCTTGCCTGCAGTTGTTGCTGTAATACAGCGAAACCTTTGTCCTTTGTACTGTTGGTGAACTGAAGGATCAGGTCCAGCTGTTCAGGCGTATAAGGGGCCTGTAATGAAGCGATATAGGCACTGCCGGCCAGGTTCGCACCTGTTTTGTCGCCCGCCTGTTTTGCCATCATTGCCAGTTTGAAGAGGAATGAAGCATCGCGGCGGCCACCTACGTATTCCTCCAGCATTTTACTGTAGGCAACTACCGGGTCGGTCAGGTCTGCGTTCATAGCGGTTACCTGTGGTACAGTACCCAGATCAGGGTTCAGTGACGCATGGATATTACGCATCTGTTCAAACGGGATTTTCACTACTTCACGATCGTAGGTCAATAAACCGTTCTGCTCACCTTCCACGTCAAAAGGCTGTGTATAGATTGAGCCGGACAATCCATCTGCTTCCAGCAGTTTCAGGTGCTGGTTCATGATGCTGTATTTAGCAGCCAATGCAGCTGGCTTTTCCTGTATATAACCCCAGGCGCTGCCGGTATTCCACTGATGCTCAGGAATGAATACACCGATACCGCCAAACTCACCCAATACCCTTGCTTTACCTGGTTCTGCAGGTGCGTTCATTGGGTCAGGGTAGGAGTGTACGTCAGTCATATCTGCGCTTACCCATGCATTAGGAGAAGGGCTGCGAAGTTGTTCGTTCACATACAGCATTTCGCCGGAGTGACCATTTACGATACGGGAAGGATCGGCGCTTTTCACCCATTCAGTGATACGCTGCTGATCGTACGCGCCCCATTTCTCGTTAAAGATCACCCAGGTAGTGATAGATGGATTATTATGCAGTTCCTCCAGCGTTTCTTTGGTTTCTTTCTCATACTCCGCTTTAGCGCCTTCCGGTAATCCCTGGTTAGGGTTTACGAAATCCTGCCATACCAGCATACCCAGTTTATCTGTATGATAGTACCAACGGGCTGGTTCTACCTTGATATGTTTACGGATGGTATTAAAGCCCATTGCTTTAATGGCCTCGATATCAAATTTCAGCGCATTATCGGTAGGGGCGGTGTACAGTCCGTCAGGCCAGAAACCCTGGTCAAGGGTACCCAGATTGAAGTATGGTTTATTATTCAGGAAGATGCGGTCAACGCCTTTTTCATCTTTCTGGATAGCGATTTTACGCATACCGAAGTAGCTTTTTACTTCGTCCACTGTTTTTCCGCCTTTGCTCAGTTTTACGGTAAGATCGTAAAGGAACGGACTGGCAGGGGACCACAGTTTTGCGTTCTTTACAGGCAGTTTTAATGGCACGCCTGCTTTGCCTTTTATTTTGCTGACTTCCGTACCGTTATCAGTGGCGATCAGTTCTACGTTAGTACCTGCGGGTGCATTTACGCTCACGTTCAGTACGTTCTTGTCCACGTCAGGAGTGAGGGTCAGTCCTGCGATATAGGCAGCAGGTACTGTTTCCATCCAGACAGTCTGCCAGATACCGGAAGAAGGGGTATAATAGATATTAGCGGGGTTCAGCACCTGTTTGCCATGAGGGCCAACGCCTTCGCTGGTAGGATCATAGACTTTCACAACGATCTCATTCTCTCCGTCTTTCAGGGCAGCGGTGATATCCTGTGAGAAGGACTGATAACCACCGGCATGTGTACCGGTTTCTTTACCGTTTACATAGACAGTAGCCTGCCAGTCAACGGCGCCGAAGTGTAATAATACATGTTCGCCGTTTTTCAGGGGCGTCTGTACAAATGTGCGCTTATACCAGAGGTTTTGTGTAGGCAACAGCGGTTTTTTTACGCCTGACAGTGCAGATTCCAGTGGAAACGGCACGAGTATCTGATCTGCAAAGGCAGATGGTGTGGCGGCATCTTTGGGGGTAATGGTATATTGCCACAGGCCGTTCAGGTTTTGCCAGTTCTCACGCACCATCTGTGGGCGGGGATACTCCGGAAGGGCATTGGTTGGGGAGACTTCCTGCGCCCAACGGGTTTTGATCGTTGCGGACTGTGCTTTCCAGCCGGTCTGTGCCATCACGGCCTGACCAAGCGCGACACCTAATAAACATACACTAGCAGTCTTAATCAGATTCATTGTTGTAATTAATTGGTTTTTAATTGATTTTAGTTGTTGTGGAATCAGACTCCCGCCTCAGTGTAATCGATTACGCAGCGTTAGATAAAAGATCATCGTTGAGGTATAACACTAATAAGTATTTATTGCTGAAATGGTAACGTGCGAATTCGTTGTCCTGTCTGCGGATGCGATTGTTTTGGTCTTAACTTTTCTGGTCCTTCGAAAGACCAAGATACTAAAATTTGACTAAAATCATTGATAATCACTCAATTTTAATCACCGGACTCCTTTTGCCAATCCCATTTTCACTTAGGGCCTCGATCGTAAAATAATAGGTAGTTTGTTTATCGAGTGCCTTGAGATAGTACTCGCTGGCATTATACACCATAATGCTGCTGTAAAGTTTGTCAGGAGCAATGCCATAGTAGATATTATAAGCATAGGCATCACTGGAGGGAAACCATTTCAGCCAGGCATTTCGTTTGTCAGATTGCTGGCGCAATACGATGAAGTTCTTCACTGCTGCCGGCGCAGGTCCATTTCCCTTACCGAATACCCTTAATCCGCTGATGGCGAATTTGCCATTCGCCATATGGATATTTTCAAGTTTGATATACCGGGTTTTAACAGGTCGCGTGAATTCAATATAGTCATGCGGTACATCCGTTTTATTGCGACTTTTATCGTGTAAGAGCTGCCACTTTTTGCCATCCGTTGAATGCCACAAACGGTACTGATGATAGATGTCGGTGCGTTTCCCCAGGATGTCGGCATCCTGATCTGCGTAATTGATCTGTACAGCGTGTATGGTCGCGGTCTTTCCCAGGTCGGTCTGTATCCATTCACCAGGATTGGCCGTCGCGGCGCACCAGTATGTTTTGATGTTCTCATCTACTGCATTATTCGCAGCAAAAGCACCAAAAGTGGAAGAGACAGTGACCGGCTGTTGATAATTCAACAGCATCCAGCCGGTAAATTGTCCGCTTTCAGGTTCGCCGGGAAGATAATGTGGATAATCTCCAAAAGCGGTATTACAATAGAGTATATCGTCACTGTCAAATCCGGCAGGCCATATCCCGATCCTTCTTTCGAAGTTATTCCTGACATTCACTACGATCGTGGATACATGCCACCAGTGCCCGTTTTTGTCCTGAAAAGTAGCGCCATGACCAGCACCCCGGGCAAAGCCGCCCGGTTTATAACTAAAGGGATTATGCGCCTGATAGGTAAAAGGCCCCAGCGGATGCTCACTGATATATACACCATCTGCGTAACCGCTGAATTCTGTACCGGGAGCGCCATACTGGAGGTAATACTTACCATTGTGTTTATTCATCCAGGCGCCTTCCATAAAGGGCGACATAAAGTTATTGTCGTTATACTCCCCAAAACGTTCCCAGCCATGTTCGTCATCATGGAGGCTGATAAGATCATGGCGTTCTCCTATGGGTTGCAGGGCATGCCGGTCTACCTCCTGTCCATAGAGTGGATAAGTATTGCTGGAACCATGATAGAGATACAGGCGATTATCATCATCCAGGAAAAAAGCAGGGTCCCAGGCCCCGGCGCGGAAGGAATCGACCGCTTCCGTCCAGTTATCCGTACGGGGATGTGTGCTCATCCATATAGGAAAATTCTTTTCATAGGTCGATCCGATGACCAGCAGCGTATCGCCTAACGCAAAGACCGCAGGCGCACACAATTCATCATAGACCTTGTGATAAGGTTTAAGGAACTTCCGGGGTACAAAATGCCAGTCAGCCATATCATTGCTCCACCAGTATCCCCACTGGTTGGTGGAAAACAGGTAATAATCGCCTTTGAATAAAGTAATGACAGGATCAGCAGTCGCCCGGTGCCGGCCGGCTTCTGAAAAGTTGGGAATAGGGGTAAAACCGTAGTCAATATTGATGGGGTTGCAGTAAGTACGTTGCTGGGCATTTCCCGTAGTGAAGAGACAAAGCAGGGAAATAAGGTAGATTGTGTTTCTCATAACCAGCCTTTTTGATGCAGTACTAAAATTAAGAAAAACAAGGGCATAGGAGCGTACTGTTTCCCGTTCAGATCTTTGTTTGATATTTATCATCCTACGTTGATCCTTCGTTCCATCAACGAAGGATCAATGAAGGATATTAAATACCTAAGCGGCATCAAACCAATATCGCTACATGAAAAAGGTGTACCGGGAATATACCGATACACCTTTCTGGGGTTTGATGGATGATAATGCTTCCCGGAAGATGAGGAAAAATACACCTGTCAGGGAGGGAATCTGGTCATTTTGGATTCCTGATCCTTATATGGCAACTCCGGAGATGCGTCGTGTATGCGTCGTATATGCGTCGTATATATCCCATATACAGGGTTAGTGCGGGTGCATTTTGATACACGTGTGCGACCTGCATACGGCCCGGAAGGGCAGGGGTTAAACAGCAGGGGTGAAAGGACGGCTGAACTCTTTTACAAAAGCATCTTTGCTTTGCTTTTTCTCTGATGGATCATAGATAGCAAAAACGACTCTTTTGAAGGCATGTCGGAATACCGCATTATGCAGCAGGTGATGGGCAAACCAGGCCGCTACATCGGACGTTTTATTCCTGAATACACCGCAACCCCAGGCGCCAAGGATGAGGGTGCTTTGTTTGTTTATAACAGCTACTGATAACAGCTTTTCAATTCTTTCCAGCATCACGGCTTCTATCCGGTGCGCATTATTCGGCTGATTTTCAATCAATGCGCCTCTGTTGACAGCGGGGGAAGTAATGATAGATACAAAATAAGGGCGCTCTATCAGCTGATCACCATCATTCCTGAATACCGGTACCAGCGGGGAATAGATCATATGATCAGAATACAGCAGGTTACCATCTGCACGGTTGAAATGATACATCTCAGGTTTGGCTTTCAGCGATGCATACAATCCGCTGGCCCTCGCCAGACTCTCCTCCTGTGCCTGTGCGCCACCCAGGAAACCACCGCCGGGGTTCTTTGCAGAGGCAAAATTCAGACAACATACATCTTCCAGCCCTTCCTCGCGGACCAGTCTTGCGGCAGCGCCAAAGGTCGTTTCTGACGTCACTTCATAGATACAATTCTCTGCAACAGGAGTTTTCAGCATCCTGTCTCTCGCGGTCAGCACATTTTCAAAATCATCAGGGGTATAATGGACCGTATTATCCACTGTGTATTGCAGTTCTGCACTTATATCCACCAGCTCTTTCTTAGGGTTGCTATACCGACCCGTGCTTAAAATATCCAGGGTCTCATTAGCGATAGCCACTCTTTCATTTTTGTTCATAGTGGGTTAATTTATCTTTGCGTTAATATGACACAAAGAGAAATCTTTTTCCTGAGACAGACAAATTATTTTTCCCGAAAGGTGTAATTTCCCGGCCCTAACCTTACCCTATACTGCCATATGAGCCGCACATTCGTCGTAGGAGATATCCATGGATGTTATGATGAACTGATACAACTGACTGATCTGATGGGATTACAGGCAGATGACCTGTTGCTGTCCGTAGGAGACATCGTAGACCGGGGAGGAAAATCCCGCGAGGTATATGAATACTTCCGGAGCAGGCCAAACAGCAAAGTGCTGATGGGTAACCACGAACGTAAACACCTGAACGGTGTGCTCAGTTATGCACAGGAAATTGTCAGACTGCAGTTCGCGGAAAGTTACCCGGCATTCCTGGAATGGTGTGCGACATTGGCATATTTCCATGAAACACCGGAAGCCATCATTGTACATGCCGCATTTGAACATGATGCGCCCTTATCAGCACAACGGGAAGAAGTATTATGTGGATCTACCGCCGGAGAACGTTACCTCGAAAAGAAATACGGCAACGCACCGGAATGGGTGAATCAGTATCCGGGGCATAAACCCCTGATATATGGTCATCATGTAACAGGTGCATTGCCCGAAAAAAAGAACAATACCTGGGGAATTGATACCGGCGCTTGTCATGCAGGTTACCTTACTGCGATAGAATTACCAGGGTTTATCATGCACCAGGTAAAAGTGGAACGTGATTACTGGAAAGAAGAACAGGCCGTCTGGCAGATACCGGTACTCAAATCAAAGGACTGGGAGAACATGACCTTTGAGCAGATACAGAAACAGTTGGAAAAACTTGCCTATATAGAAGTCCCGGAAGTGAAGGAATACCTGTCCGCCATTGCAGCGTGGTCTGCACGTTTATCTGCAATGTACCCGGCGCTGATAACAGGTATAGCCGAATTCGTGCAACAGCTGACGGAGAAACACGGAGAACAGTTCTCCATAGTAGCCAATCAGTACGCTTTCAAAACATACCTGTTTAAAAGCAAGGCGGGTAATCTGAAAGTAGCAGATATGGAAAAAAGTCTGAATACACCAGCTAAAATAACAGTATTGGCAACTTCCCTTGGAATGTCGTTATAAGACAATGAGTAATAAAACGATGTTTTTTGTTTTTAAACAAATTTGCCATAATTTCAGTTTGTGGGATATTAATCACAACGACTCAGAATAATCTATACTATACGCAAGATCGACCTCAGAGAATTAATCAATTCAATTCACATTTGAACAGACGATGTAGCTGCACCACGGCGCTTCGTGTTTTTTGCTGCGGAATTCAATAACTGGTAAAATAATCTTATTTGTTGCAGGTAACCGGCATGATATGCCCGGACATGTTTGCTATTGCCCATAGTATTCCTCGAAAGATCATTGTAAACCACAACTCATGCAAAACGAAACATTTACCGTCGCGGATTATTTATTAACCCGGCTTAGACAACTGAATGTTACAGAAGTCTTCCAGATCCCCGGAGATTATGTAAAACATTTCACACAAACACTGGAACATTTCCCCGGCGTGAATGCGGTTGGCGCTATCAATGAACTGGATGCTGCATATGCTGCGGATGCATATGGCCGTACCCGCGGACTGGGAGCTGTATCCCTGCAATACGGTGTAAGTACCTTCATAGCGCTCAACGCGATCGGTGGCGCTTTTGTAGAGCGGAGCCCTGTTGTGGTTATTTCTGCTACTCCCGGCGCTGATGCAAGGCAGATCACCAAAATGTATGATGTGTTGTATCATCACTCTACCGGTAATCTTGCTGCTGACCAGGAAGTTTATGATCAGGTAACCGTTGCTTCAGAAACGCTGAGTACTTCAGCGGGTGCAGCGGAAAAGATCGACCAGCTGATAGTGGCTGCCCTGACCTACAAGCGGCCGGTATTCATTGAGTGTTACAAAGAAGTATGGGGAGAACCCTGCGAACGTCCTTCAGAAACGCCACTGGAGGCGATCAAATTCGAAAGTGCACCGCTGGCGCTGGAAAACGCAGTAAATACAGCATGGGCACAGCTGACAGCTGCACAGAAACCCCTGATCTTTGCAGGCGTGGAAGTATTACGTCACGGACTTTCCCCGCTTTTACAGGAACTGATCGACGTCAGCGGATACCTTTACACCACTACCAGTCTTGGTAAAACAGTTTTAGATGAAGGTGGCGATAAGTTTATCGGTACTTATTCCGATCAGGCTTCCATTGAAAGCGTACGTAACCTGGTAGCGGAATCAGATTGCTTCCTGACACTGGGCACCATCATCACAGATGACTATCTGTGGTTTATAGAGAACAAGTATGCGGACATGGTACTGGCTACTACCGAACTCGTAAGAGTGGGTTACTTCATTTATGAAGAAGTGACCATGGAAGATTTCATGCGTGCACTGATCGATCGTTTCAAATTACACGGGGCCCCTTATCCGCTCACTGTAACGGCTCCTCCACAACCGCCTTACCCGGAACCATGGGTATCCAATTCCGATCCTGTTTTTGATGTAGAACCGCATATCCTCACCTACAACCGCTTCTTCCAGCATACCATGAAATTCCTGAATGACCAGAATATGCTGAAAGATATCGTCTGGACATTTGGTATCAGCTCTGCCATGTATGTGGCCACCAATGCTTACGGATTACCACAGAACAGCTTCCTCTCCTCAGCCGCCTGGCAGATCATCGGTTATGAAACCGGTGCTACTACGGGTGCACAGCTGGGCAGTGGTAAACGGGCATGGGCCGTAGCAGGTGATGGCGGCTTTATGACGGTATGCCAGTCATTATCCACATTGGCCAGAAATAACCTCAATGCGGTCGTATTTGTGATGAGTAATGCAGTATATGCTATCGAGCAGGTATACGTGAATATGGACGCGTTTAAACCGGGTCCGGAACACAAATTCGATACGTTCGATCTCCTGCCGAAATGGGATTATCTCGCATTGGCACAAGCTTTTGGTGCACAGGGCTTCCGTGTCACTACCGTAAAGGAACTGGAAGACCTGCTCCCTACTATCGCTGCAATAACTGATCAGCCAGCACTGGTAGAAGTCGTTATTCCTCAGAAAGACCTGCCTGGACAGATGCGTCGTCTTGGCCTTGAATAATCTAGCTCACATTTCCTCACCTTCAAATCACCACACAAAATGGCTAAAACATATTCAATTTTTGGCGCCGGAGCAGCAGGGCTCTATACTGCCTGGCGATTGCTGAACGGTAAAGTAATAGACACCGGTGCAAAAGCGAAGCAGCTGACAGCCGGCGATACACTGGACCTCATCGATTTCGGACATTATGCCTTTAATGACAAAAATAAAGGTACACGAGAACCAGGTGCGCGTGTATGTACCTGGCACTATAAAAACGATCCGGACAATTCCTACCTGGAAGTAGGAGGCATGCGTTATTCCTACTGGAACGGGGATAATGACGGCAAAGCAGGTGGACACCGCCTGGTAACCACCGTGATCAAAAAACTCGGCCTGGATAAATACGCGGTACCTTTTAATGAATCCACCAACCCGCTGTATTATCTGCGTACAAAGAATATGTATCTGAACCAGATATCTTCGAATAACCCTGCTCCCTATAATGTGGATAACTACGGTGCAGCAGCTTCTCCTGATACCGGTTTTAACATCGTGGAAAATCTGGCGGTGACGGCGCATTCCGGTCCGCAGACAAGGGCCGAGTGGTGTAACTTCTACGCCAACGGCGTTATCAAAGTCAATATGCCGGATAGCTCCGCCTTCAAAAAAGGCGATAAATTAAGCGATATCGGCTACTGGAACCTGATGTTCGATCAATTGGGAACAGAAGGCTTCAATTACACTTCAGATGGTAACGGATACAGCTCCAATGTGATCAACTGGAACTCGGCCGTCGCATTCCAGGCTAACAATGAATTTACACCGGGTACGGAATACAAGACGTTGACAAAAGGCTATTCTTACATGTTTACAGCCCTGTTTAACGCCATTGAAGACCTGGCGAAGGAAAAGGGCGTAATACTGAATTATAAGCACAATACGCGTCTGCATTCCATTTTGCAGGTGGGCAATAAGATCAGGTATACGACAGCTTCCCGTGAGAACCCCAATAAGAAGAACGGCATCTTTGAGACAGACGCGGCCTGGATGGCGATGTCCCGTGCACCGATCGAAAAAGTAGCACAGGCGACACGTTATGAAGAACATGAAGGTGCGGTGGATGTACTGAACACCTCCAAAGTACAGCTTTATCTGGAATCGGCTATCCTACAGCCATCCTACAAAATTGGTATGTTCTTCCATGAGCCATGGTGGGCGGATAATGCAAAGAACCCGCCGACCTATCCCGCACAGATCAATGGTTATGAGATCACACAGGATGTGATCGAGCAGCTGAGAAAAGCAGGTTTTCCGGAGCAATATCTGAAGGATATTAAAAAGAATGCCAACATCTTCGAAACGCCATTTGCGTCTACTGATACCTTTGTGAAGACAGTGGAACTGGCGATCAATCAAAGACTGACAGTAGAGCAGGAAAAGCAATTGCTGCTGGCTGCACATCGCAATACGATCGGCCCAAGCGTAACAGATATGCCTATTCGACAGGTTGTTTATTTCGGGGATAATGCCCTGAATAAAGAGGCGAAGAAAGTGTATGGTCTGCTGGCCGCTTATGATGATGAAACATATGCCAGCTTCTGGAAAGAGATGGAACTGGGACCGAACCAGCCGCGTCTCAAACCTACTTCTGAGGACTTCCAGACACTGGACGGACCAAGGGAACCATCCGAAGCAATGATCAAAATGCTGCGTACGCAACTGGCAGCCGTGCATTTTGGTCCGCAGTCAGATTATACGTCTGTTCCTGAGCCATTGGAAACAAGGTTTATGGACTGGTCTTTACCGCCTTTCAATGCCGGTTACCATGCCTGGGCAGCGCATTATGATGTATGCGATGTACAGCAGAAAATCCGTAAACCATCGTCACTCAATCCGGGTCAGGACGCAAATATCTTCATCGTAGGAGAGGCGTACTCCAATGACCAGGCCTGGGTAGAAGGCGCATATTGTACAGCGGAATCCGTATTGAATGACTTCTTCGGAATAGAACCACTGATCGATGATACGGAATATCCGTTCATCTGTCCATATGTACAACCAGAAAAAGAAAAGGAAAAGAAAAGTAGTAAAAACGTGGAGGCAGCTGAGATTGCCTAAACTGTCAGGCGGCGTATAAACGCCGCAGTTTCCATGGATATAAAAAAACAGGTGTTGTATCTGCTATATAGATACAACACCTGTTTGTGTTTTAGAAAATCTTATTTCGGAGCAACTACGCTTTTCGCGTCTGCCAGTTTTAGCGAGAATCTTGTAATGGAGTCATTGATCCCCACATATTTCTCCTTCAGGAATTCTTTTCTTCTGTGATCAAGATTTTCCATGGTCAGGGAATCCGTGATAGTGGTCAGACTTTCCTTATACCGGTTGAACCTTTCATGTTGTGCCGGATTATGTTCTCCATCAATATACTTCTGTAAAGTATCCAGGTAGCTATTCTGCCTGGTTTTTACTTCGCCTGCCAGCGGACTGTCCATATTACGGGAAAGACTGTCAGACAGCAGTTTAGCTTTCTGGGAAGCGGTCAGGATATTCACCACAGTATCTTGACTCTTGATCAGGGCCGCCTGATCGGAGATCACAGTATTTTTATAGGAAGTCGTCATGAAGGTAAAAACGCCGACGGTCACTGTCATGATAAAACAAACCAGCATATAACGGTTGATCATCTTGATGATGTTGGGATTAACGTTGGGTAGGGGCACCAGACTACTGATCAGTTTATATGCCAGATACATCAACAAAAAGCCAAATCCGGACAGGCCGGTTCCTAATATCTGTACGATATCTAAATTATCCATTGGTATAGGTTTGAAATTCAATTCCGGTTCAAATATAGAATATTTTGAATGTATTCTTCAATAACGACTTAAGAATGAGTATAAAAAGAAACAGCCCGAAAACGGGCCGTAACTTGTTTTTTCTCATTTATTACCGTCCTACTTTTTCTGTTTACCAATTTTCTGAATGATCTTTTTTCCGGGATAGCTGGCGTTGAACATCGAAAACGTATAGTCAGCCGCAAACTTCGGATTAGTGTCACCTGGAATAGGCGCAATCTGTGTGAACCGGTGGCAGCCGGTACAGGTTTGCGACTGAATGTAAGTCTCCATCGTGGTGTTTGCAACTGGCTGGTCTTTCGGAGATGGCGCCATCGCTATCGGATGTAAAGGCTGTATCTGCGGCTTTTCCGGGATAGCTGGCGGCGGTGTTTTGGTAGACCACAATACATTCACCAGGTGGTAATGTGACCATATAGACCCTGCATAGTTTTTGTCGATATACGCATGCAGTTTTTTGTTCACCAGCTTCGCCAGGGTGTCTATCGGGAACTGTCTTTTCACCTGAATCGGAACAGGACCCATGCCTCTGCAGAGATAGTAGGGCGGTGCCTGGTTAGGCAGTGATGAGAAGGTAACGGTGGTATCTTTATTATTACAGCCGCTGATCACTTTGACGGTTGGCGGCTTGTAATTGGGACTATAGAAATTGTACGCGATAGAGGTCGTATCCGCCTGATTCATATCCGGCGCATTTGCTTCATGTTCAAAGGTTGTCCACACCCATTGTGGCTGAGAGGTGGTTTTCTGGAGAATATGTAATCCGACAAGGGCTACAAGTGCATAACGGTAAGTGCCTGTTTTAATATCTTCTACAACTGCTTTGGATAATTTATAGGTTTTCCACTTAGGATTATCCGGATCTGTCACTTCCAGCCAGGCAGATTTCACCTCTACCGCACCGGTAGGGCCGTTATAGGCGCCGGATGGAAATACGATAGGTACGCCTTTATTCACCGCTTCATGCTGCTTATAGGCGTCGTAAAATTTGTTATTGACGATATAGTTATACTCATCCTGGTTGAAATGGATGGCATACCATACATTGGTCCCGTTCTGTGCACCCAGCCATGCAGGACTGAACTGAGGTTGTGCTTCTTCTGTATTCATACTATCCAGGAACATCGGCAAACCATCGAATTTGCTGGTCATACTCAGCAGGAGTGTGGCTTCCTTCATACGTTCGTCCTTCGCCAGTACATCTTTCGGCAGGTTTAAGTGTTCCCGCAACTGTGTCCAGGCACGGGGAGCTGCACCATCAGATGGATATAGTTCTTCAGAAGTGATATAGTTCTCCCATTGTACCGGAGCAGTGCTGCCGGGTTGACCGAAAAAGTCGCCCTGCGTAGGCCAGTTCAATGTGATGAATTCCCACCAGCCAAAGCAGTTGGCATTCACCTGGGTGTTAAACAATCCTGAGGGAAGATCGCCGGGAACATTGTTATTGAACGGAATACTTACACTGTCGCTACATTGGCAGGAGCCGGCATCATCGGCATTCGCTGCTGGCGTTTTCTTTTCAGCATTATTTGCGCAGGAGAAATAAATAACAGCTGTAACAGGCATGATCAGCAGCCATATCTTTCTATTGAATATGTACTTCATTTTACAATGTGGATTTGGGTGTGATGGTGTGGAAAAATGAGACAATAGTTTCACCGGCAGGCATCACTCCTGCATATGAGTTGTTGTGATATGACATGTCAGTACACTACGCTGGACTATTGTCGCGTGGATTTCAGATAAGGCTTACACTAAATAATAAGGATTTCAATTTTTGAATTGGTTGATGTAATAGTTTATGGTCTTCTGAGTCGTTATTTGAGGTGCGGTCTGCAATTTAAATATACAGATAATTCGGACAAGTAAATCAATTTACGCCGCTAAATATTTTAAAATGAGTGAGTTAGTATTATGCTGTTTTTTAAATTGTTGAGAAGATTATATATGTTGTTCTGTTTTTCAGGAGTGGATTAACTTCGATGATCAATCGCGTGTTTAGCTGCATTAAATTTGTCACTATGAACGAGTTGGAAGTATTGAAGCAACATATACTAAGGCGGATGTTGCTGCCAGCAGATGAACTGAATACATTTGTCGCAGCTTTTGCGATAAAACGTATCAAAAAGCGGCAGTTTATTATCCAGCCTGAATTTACAGCGCGTGTACGTACCTATATTGTCAAAGGCGCTTTCCGCGCTTACGTGGTGGGGCCCGATGGCGCTGACCATACGATACAGCTGGCGATAGATGACTGGTGGATCAGTGATTACAGCAGTTATATTTTCCAGAAACCGGCTACGATGTTTGTAGAGGCATTGCAGGACAGTATAGTGATGCAGATAGAATATGAAACAGAACAGCGCCTGAAACGGGAATACCATAACATTGAAACCTTCTTCCGGATTGCCGCAGAGGGGCTTGCTGCTTATCACCAACGCAGGATCATCGCCTCACTGACGCGCACTGCTGAAGAAAGGTACAACGACTTCATCGCTGCTTATCCTGGTATGTTAGCGCAGGTACCGCAGTATGCGATAGCCTCTTACCTGGGAGTAACTACACAGTTTATTTCTAAAATCCGTAGCAAAAAAGCGGCTTTCAAACCACCAGAAAGTTAATCCAGGTTAACTGTTTTTTTTAATCTGCCTGATTTTTGCCCTGATATTTCTGTGAGAGCTTTGTGGCAACAAAACAGAGAGATATGTTACAGAAATTAAAAAATAAGGTAGCAGTAGTTACCGGAGGAAACAGCGGTATCGGTTTAGGGACGGCAAAGTTGTTTGCAAAGGAAGGTGCGAAAGTAGTGATCACTGGCCGCGATGCGGAGACGATCAACAGTGCGTTAGTTGAAATAGGAGATGGTGCTGCAGGGTTTGTCAGCGACGTCAGGGATATGAGTAGCTTCGCACCGCTCTTCGAACAGGTATATGCCACACAAGGGAAAATAGATGTATTGATCGTAAATGCAGGTATCATGCTGACTGCGCCGGTCGCTGAGACGACAGAGGAGATATTCGACAAAGTAACAGATATCAATTACAAAGGAGCATTCTTCACCGTAAAACATGCCTTGCCATATATGAATGAAGGCGCTTCCATTGTTATTACTACTTCTACAGTATCCGATAAAGCCTTTGTAGAAGGTAGTGTATATGTCGCTTCCAAAGCAGCAAAAAGGGCGCTGGTAAGAGTATTGGCAGCAGAACTGGCAGCACGGAAAATAAGAGTGAACGCATTAGCACCTGGATTTATTGACACACCTTTTTTAGCAAAGTGTGGCTATACAGAGGATTATGCGAATTCGGTGCGCGGCTTTTTTGAAGGTGCGGTAGCAATGAAACGCGCCGGTACGATAGCCGAAATGGCAAAAGGATTTTTGTTCCTTGCGTCTGATGACTCGTCTTATATGACAGGAGGGGAGTTGCTGATGGATGGTGGTTACAGGGACCTTTAGATAGTATGTTTATATATCAATATCAAAGGCAGGAATATTCCTGCCTTTGTTGTTTATCGTTATTTCTTAGTCATGGCGATCTTGATACCCATCAGGATATATACCGCACCTGAAGCCTTGTTCATCCAGTTGTTAAACCGTGGATTATCTTTCAGACGTGCTGAAAACATAGAAGAGAAATAGGTGAGGGTCAGGAACCACATCAAACCTAATATTGCATATGTAATACCCAGCGTAAAGAAGGGTACCGGACTATTGAAATATTCCTTCTTTATAAACTGCGGGAAAAAGGAAAGGAAAAACAACGCCACTTTTGGATTCAACACATTGGTAATAAATCCGGAGTAATAGTTCTGCATATTACTTTTAGGCGTAGGCGCCTTTGCTGTAAAATCAAGTTTTTTCCTGGACAATACAGCAGATATACCCATATAGATCAGATATAGCGCCCCCAGATACTTGATGATGGAAAAAGCAATGGCAGATTGCGCGACTATCATTGACAGTCCCAATGCAGCAAATAAAGTGTGAATAAGTATACCTGATTTTACGCCGAAAGTGGAGTATATACCAGCTGTTCTGCCCTGGCTAATGGACTTATTCAATACGAATACAGTATCAATACCCGGAGTCATAATAAATAAAAGCGCTGTTATCAGGAACAGCGTATAGTTTTCTATACCAGCCATTTGTTCACATTTTGAGGTGCAAAGATACGAATTAAATGGGCCGGCGGCTGTCTGGTTGATATAAGTATTTCATTAACAGGTGAATAGCCGCATGTCTATCCGTTCTTTCTGCCGGAAATGATGCCGCATATGCATCTCCATAAATTGTACCCATTCAGCAGCGCTGAAATATAAAAGCCCCGGATGCAGGGATTTCCCTTTTGCCTTTAAAAGCTGCTGATCTTCAGCTGATTTATTCACATCTGCTTTTATCTGTAATAATCCCTCCAGTAGTTCCTCTTTGCTTTGCGGTTGCCTGATAGGCGTATTGGTGGCAGGTCCTTCGATCAGCATATCAGGGAAGCTGTTATGCAGGAACATTTGTCTGGCGTTAGGGTGCATATCTTCAAGGCTGTTGTCCACATCTGACAGGGCCAGTTGCATTTGTCCGACCTGGTACTTTGTATCGTCTATAATATGGTTATACACCTGTCCCAGTGACCAGCTGCCTGGCAGCGGTTGCTGGTGTAACATCTCAATAGTATAGTCGTCCAGGTAGTTTATCCAGGTAGTAATAGTATGATTGAATTGCTCCAGAATGCCAGCAGGATCAAGTGTTTGCATAATGTGGATTTTTTTAATGGCTTAAGTCATCCCGAATTTATATATTTATCCCTCCATAAACTCTATTGTAAGCCTCATTTTTTGAAATTCTAATTTAAGATATCTTATGGGACTAGATTGGCGTCCGTTGGGTAAACCCAAACCTGAATGCAAAGAAAGGTTTGATCAGCTTTTTCGTATACTCAATGGATCTGAACCTATACCTGTAATTCCTGGCACAAAGAAGCGATATTCAAGAGAAGCGCTGAAAGAAGAGTGGTTTGAGATACAGATACCATCTTATGAAACCATCAAAGCACCCATGGTAGGGAGAGATCCGGAGGCAGATGAATGGGTGAAAGCACAGTATGAAGAAAGTGATAAATCCGATAGCCTGGAATTCTGGTATCAGCATTATAAAGGATATTATGTGATCGAGCTGGCGAAAGAGACAGACGGTGTACCTGTATATATATCAGAGATACAGGATGAGAACGTGTTCAGGGGTAAATTTTTGACAACTTTCTGCGAAGAACTGATAGGGAAGGAATTATATGAGGCGGCCTGGGAAACCCACCTGGCAGACAGCACGCTCCAGTATGGCGAACGACTGCTCGAGGTAGCTGATCAACTGGCTGCAAAACATGATCTGCAGTATCTGAAAGATCAGCATTTACCACCTGATACGGAGGTTGGCTCACTGCCAAGTCAGGTACATATTCTGTATGCTGCCGCCCGTTGGTTGATCTTTTATGGAAAGAACGGTCATGGATTTGAGGCAGATGAATGATCGGTCTCTGGCCTGGTAAGGCTCAGCTGCGCTATCCATACCGTAGCATGACCACACTGCGGATCATTTTCCTGATAGCTTATCACCTGGAAATGATGCGCTTCCAGTAACGTCTGGTATTGATCACGATTGAGTGAGGCATGGAACAGGTTTTCACCGCCATTCAGGCCCCATGCTTCTCCGTATTCAGTACCGGATGTGAATATCAATACTCCTTTATCGTGTAAATGGTCCTTAAAGACCTGGAACATAGCCGGTTGATCCTCCGCAGGGAGATGAAAGAAGCTGTGCCAGGCGATGATAGCATGGAATTTCCTGTTCAGCCGGAGCGTACGCATATCGGCCTGTATAAATACAGCAGATGGCAGGTTCTGTTTGGCGATTTCCAGTATCCGATGACTACCATCGACACCTGTCGCCTGTAATCCCTGGCCGATCAGATAATGCATCATGGGTTTCCCCGTCCCGCAACCCAGGTCGAGTATTTGGGCATCTTTCCCTGTCAGTTCGATCAACTTATCCAGGTATGCTTTCTCCATCAATTCCTGAGGACGGTTTGCCGCAAACCAGTCCGCGATGATGTTGTATATGTTGAAAACATTTTTCCGCTCTTCCATGCAACAAAGGTAAAACTGTCTGGCCGATATTACTGCCAACCGGAGACCAGTAATCCTTTCGCTGCTTTTTCACTACATCGCTGGTATTTTGCATAGGCTTTAGCCGCGCTGCTCCTTATATTTTCTACCGGTTCATTTCTGATATAGCTGCTCAATGCATCATGTAAAGTATAGGCCTCCGGACACATCAGACCAGTCGTCCATACCAGTGGACGGGCCCGGGTAGGCGCCAGATGAGGTCTGAAATAATCTCTGCTTATACAGGCTAATATGATCGCATCTCTGCTGATGCTGTCCGTACCGGCAAAACGCTCCTGCAAATCAAAATCCATCAGACCATCATGACCAATGTAAGCTAGTAATCTGGCATTACCATTGATACCTAATGTCCTGTCCTTTACCTGTGCAGTATCCCTGAGTAATCCGGCGCAGCTTTTTAGAAAGTCAACCGTACATTGCCGGATATACCGGCCATCGTAGGCATCTGCTATCAGATAAGCAGGCGACTGCACATGCCGGAAGATCAGCCTTTCCAGTCGCACACTGTCTATTCTGTACTGTTTTATCAGCTTCCATTCTTTACTGTTTTTGAAATAGGTGCGGATACCATTGCCGCAACCCCAGTACAGGTTTTTATCCGGGTCCTGGCCGTTGCCGATTGCTTTGGGTACAGGAACGATGCCCTGGTTGTCATTGTCGCAGAGAGCGACGAAGACGTGTATGTACAGGGAGGCGGAGTCAAAAGCAGCATTTTTGACGGGAAGGGAGTCCGTATTCCGGGCGATAGCCGTAATAGGTTGCTGAGAAGTGCTTGTCTGGCAGGCGGCTAACAGCAGAGAAAACAATAGTGATCTGTTCAAGGCCTTGGGTTTATATAGAGATGCGGGAGAGGGGAATTTCCATACCCGGAATAACAGCGCATGACTATTATTTACTGAATATATTATTATTTTACCAGATAATAGTTGTTGGTAATTTTATCTGATAAAATCATGTGGGTACATAAAAATACTTTCGCAATTGGCGGACTTGAAAATGTAGGTTATGCACCGATGCAGGACCAGTTGCTGGTTTTATCCACGCAGGGAGAGGGGATATTTGATTGTGTAAAAGGCGAAAAAATAGCCAGATATGAAAGCCAGGGAGATTGGTGGACGAGGTTCAATGAGCAGGAAAATACGATCACAGGCTTCGCACATTTGGCGGATACACGGATACAGACATGTGGGCTATATGGTGGCGATTATATGTCAAAACTGACGGCAGATGGGTGGGCACTGGTGAAGGGCGCGCCTGAACCGGAAGACCCGCCTTTTGAGAAATTTATGGTACAGAAAATATACCTGGTTTCACCCGATAAGAAACAAAAGATTTTTATTGATAAAGATGGCCCCTGTGAACTCAGGGCTTTTGGGTTTTCTGATACAGGGAATACTTTTATCGTTGCACTGAGTTGTGATCTGGTGATTTACAGCAGGGTATAAGTTACCCTTAGGGAAGTTTTTTTATCTTGCAACAATCCCATTTAAACAGGGAGAATATGTTCGAGACACACGATCTATCATTCAGAAGGTCACGTGATCTGCCTATCCAGGAGTTACTGGATGGAGAATATATTCGTATTGTCAGATTGCATAAAGATATCAACCATCTTTCCGTCATTCCCCATCGTCATGATCACTATGAACTGATGCTGGTAACTGCGGGTACAGGCACACATGCGATCAATTTCAAGACATTTGATATACAGCCAGACAGGTTGTACTTTATACATCCCGGACAGGTGCACCTGATCGCTCCTTTCGACCGTGATGGTTGGCTGATCATGTTTGGAGAAGAGCTGTTCAAGAGATTCCTGAAAATCCATCCGCACGAAGACGGTAGAGGACTACTGGATGCCTATGCTTCGGGGCCTTACATCGATCTGCAGCCACAGTTGTCGACAGTAACGAATTTCATCATAGAACAACTTCGCATTGAATTAGCCAGGGCTAAACCGGATGTGGATATCATCCTGCACTATGTCTCTTTACTACTGCTGCAATACAATCAGCAGCACCAGCTGCAACATCCGCTTCCCCAGGCAAGTCTTGCACAGCGTGAATTACTCCACAAACTGAAACAACTGATCGAACGTAACTTCCGGCAGGAACACCAGGCAGCATTCTATGCTACGCATCTGCGGACGGATATCAAGAAACTGAATAACATCTGCCGGGCATCCACCGGACTGACCGTATTTGAGTTATTACAGGAACGTCTGGTCACTGAAAGCAAAATTCTGTTGCAGACCTCCGTGCAGTCAGTCAAAGAGATCAGTTATGACCTGGGTTTTAATGATCCTGCTTTCTTTGGTCGTTTCTTTAAAAAACATACGGGACTGACACCCGCAGCCTTCCGGCAAAGCCGGTCCTTATAGGCCATAAATCACCCGAAAAGTACCAGAATAGGGTTGACTGCCCATCTAATTTTGTGGCATGTCAGCACAAAGAAAAGTTTTAAAGGCCATCTTATGGGGCATTACAGCCTCCCTGTTTTTGTCTTCTACCTTCATTATCAATAGTCTCATTTCCGGAGCAGGTGGGCACTGGGCATGGACCGCTGCATTGCGTAGCCTGTTCCTTATTCCTATTTTGGGAGTGGTGGTGCTCCTGGCAGGACAGCTGAAATCGACCTTATCTGCTATCAGACAAGCGCCGCTTACCTTTATTAAATGGGGAGTTATTGGCTTTGGTTGTTTGTATACGTTACTGGCGGTAGCCTCTTTATGGTCACCTGGTTGGATGGTCGCAGCCACCTTCCAGATCAATATTCTGGCAGGTATTTTACTGGCGCCCCTCATTTACCCCGATCACCGGAAGGTGATACCGAAAAAAGCACTGATTATCTCAATCGTGATATTATCAGGCGTGTTTATTATGCAACTGGAAAAGCTCACGCAATTACATTCCCTGGGAAATACCATTCTAAGCATTTTAACGGTGATTGCCGGAGCGATCGTATGGCCATTGGGTAACCGCAGGTTAATGGTGGACCTTGAGCAAAAGGGGCTTCATTTAAACGCTTTACAGCGGGTGTTGGGGATGAGTATCGGTTGCCTGCCTTTACTGCTCATATTGAGCGTGATTGGCTTTGCTAAGAGCGGTCTGCCGACGCTGGTGCAATGTGAATCGTCTTTTTTGTCTGCTTTGTTCTCTGGTTTTCTTGGAGGAGTAGGCTTTTATCAGGCAACGCAGATCGTCAGTAAAAATACCGTGGCGCTGGCGGCAATAGAGGCGACACAGGCGTTTGAAATACTTTTTACGCTGATAGGGGAGATGGTGTTAAAAGGAGCCAGTTTCCCGGGCGTATATGCACAGATCGGGTTTTGTGTGGTGTTGGTGGGGATCAGTGTACATTTCCGGAATACCTGGAAACAGGCAGGATATCAGCCCGCATCTATTGAAAAGACCTTCTGAATGCGACAGGGGAAAGATTGGTTTTTGTCTTGAATAGTTTGCTGAATGACTGCGGATGTTCAAAACCCAGTTGATAAGCAATTTCACTGACAGAAAGAGTGGTTGTTGATAACTGTTCTTTTGCTTTTTCAATCAGTTTCTGGTGAATATGCTGCTGTGTATTGAGACCTGTCAGCGTTTTAAGCATACTGCTCAGATAGTCAGGAGAAACGTGTAAAACCTCTGCTACATGAGATACGGTCGGTAGTCCGGTTTCCTCATCAAGATATCGCTGTAGTATACGCTCGAGTTTATCCAGTAACTGATGATTGGATATGCGCCTTGTTAAGAATTGTCTTCTGTAAAACCGTTCCGAATAATTGAACAGGGACTCCAGATGGGAAATAATAATATCATGACTGAGCTGGTCGATATTCGCATAGTATTCCTGCTCGATATTGGTAATGAGTTGCCGGATGGTGATCTCTTCTTTTTCTGATAGGAATAAGGCTTCATTGACTGCATAGTCAAAGAACTCATATTGTCTGATCTTCTTTGCCAGGGGCGTATTCCACAGAAAATCGGGATGTAGTAACAGGAGCCATCCGGAGGGATGTCCTTCGATAGGCCCTTCTATCTCAAATCCCAGCAATTGACCCGGGCCTGTAAAAGATAGAATGCCCTCATCAAAATCATACTCCTCCTGACCATACCTGATCTTGATATTACCGGCAAATCCTTTCTTCAACGCGATCATATAGAAGTCGGTCACTACCAGTTTAGGCCCCTTCGGAATTTCCGTCAGACTTCCGATATCGATCACACTGATCAGCGGATGCTGAGTTTTAGGCAGCCCTCTCAGCTGCAAAAACTCAGCAATTGATTTTACTCTGTAGGGTTGCATACTCAAATGTACTTCTTTGCAAATTCCTTGACAAAATCGGTCAGTTTCACCTTCCCTAATACCGGTCTGTGGCGGTCATACTCCGCGAGTATGGTGCCATCATGAATGGCTGCCTGCATTTTTATAAGGTCTTTCGCCAGCCCTTCCGGCAGTCCTGCCATCTTATAACCCTGTAACATCTGTTTATCTGAGATTCGCATCCATTTCATCCAGGGCTTTCCTATAGCTGCGCCAAAAATGGCAGCTGCCTCATTACAGGTCAGTTCATCGCTGCCTACATACCTTACCTTATGCCCGCTGACAGGCGTATCAAACTCCTCAGCCGCTGCTGCCGCTATATCTTCAGGCGCTACAAGTACGATCCTGTCATCAGCACCATAATTCCCGATCAGCAAACCTCTTCTCCCAAACAATGCCCTGATTCCATATGCCTGTAAGCCCATGATAAAGCCCATCATTCCCTTCCCACGCATCATATCCATCATCTGATAGAAATTCGTATAGAAGATGGCAGGGCGCAATTCTGAGATAGCGACGCCTTCCAGGTCTTTAAGTACAGGGTCTAAACCATGCCCCGCGATTTCCGCTGCCCATCCTGTCAGAAATATTGCCTTTTTGATGCTATTCTGCCGGATGGCCTGCACATAATTACCAAGTATCTGTTTCATATGTGCATCCTGATCTGCTATGGAAAAATCGAAAGGGATCATACAATAGACGGCTTCTGCTCCGCTGAACGCTGTATTGACGAATGTGGCATCGGAAAGTGAACCAATAGCTGCTTTGGCGCCTATTTGCTCAATTTCCTGCTGCTTTGCCGGATTACTGCTAATAACGGTAACGGCGTGACCTTTCTTTATCAACGCTATTGTAAGCGGTCGGCTGATGTTCCCTAAAGAACCTGTGATGACTATTTTCATGTACCAAAGGTACCTGCAGGGGAGTGGAGGGGCTTAGTCAAATCCGGCGGGTTTGTAGCCGTTTCCTTGTAGTTAAGGGGATATGTCTGAATATCCAAATCGACATAAGGAATCTTACTACAGGTAATTACCTCTCTCAAAGCACAATAAAAATTAGGAAAAAATTCTATAGCCCAAAAGTTTTTTATCAGGAAAAATCATTGTAATTTTCTATAGTACTGGCACCATGTCCAGGCTTTCTCTAAGCGCCATACCTTATCTCACGTTCGCATCTTGTACTCGATGGCGCAGTTTTCCTCTTTAGTGTTCTATTTATGACTGCAAGATTCGGTAGTTAACAAGACCACCATATACCCCGATATTGTTTGATCATTTAAACCCAGAGGAATGCCTATCAGTTATCATTTACCACCACAAATTGAATCTACAGCGCAGGTATTCAACGAAATTCCCTCGCAGTATAAACGCCTCAAGATCCAGTTACCAGGAACAAAAGTGTTTGTGAAAACCGGAGATTGGGGGATCATTATCCATCAGTCAGTAACGCTTGGAGATAACCATTTTAGCGAGCTATATGTGACCAGCAATACTGACTTAACCATCGAAGTTATCTATGAAAGTACGGTTATTTCGCTACATGCTGTATATGAAGGAAGCATTATAGTAACGATTATTGACCAGGATATTGTCTTTCGTCCAAATTTTCAGTCCATGCACTATATCCCTAACGGAGACATTCACCTGGCACGTGTCAGCGCAGGAAAGCCTTATCACTCCGTCATTCTTTCTCCGGAAAGATCCCTGCTCTCAAGACTTGCTGTCACTTTTAACCGGCTGGATGCCATACTCGACGCCTTTAGGAAAAATTACCATCACCATATGATGTTACCCTTTACCAGGTTTCGTAAAACCTCGCGGGAGGAACTCACAAAGCTGAAGAATGTGAAATACACAGGCATTGGTATGGACGAATACCTACATAACCGGGTTAGTGATTATGTGCTCGGATATGTCCATCAGATCCACAGCGAGTACCATAATGAAAGAATGTCGCAGGCAACCAGTGATAAAATAGATGTTCTCATGGAGATGATCCTGCAAAATCCAGCGGCGCCCATATCCTTGGCTGATACAGCTATAAAGCTGGGGATCGCCCAGAATGTATTAAAAAGCGCTTTCCGGAAAAGGGCAGGAACTTCGCTCATGTCCTATGTAATACAGGCCAGGATACGTCAAGCGAAGTTACTATTACACCGTAAGGAACTTACTGTTGCAGATATAGCTCTGACGGTAGGATATAGTGATCACTCCTATTTTTCAAGGCTTTTCAAGAGGGTTACAGGTTATACACCAACAGAACTAAGAGAGGCGCGGAGTTAGTGCTACATATAGGACAAATTGAATTTAGGAGATACAGAATTGAATATAACACCCCTAACGGAATAGAGAAGTTCTTTCGATCTTTGATTCAGAGAAACAAAATAACCCGAACGATCAGCGTTAACCACAGCCAGGTAAAAGTATAGTTACAAGCAGTTTGATATGTTAACCGTGAATTATGAAGTCAGCTTTAAGGAAGGTATCCTATTATGCCATGTTATTAACGTCGGTGATCCATCTCAAAAATATTATCTGTTTCTGAGATAGCTTTTAGGTAACCCATTATATAATAGCATATTGGCTTATGTCGATGATTGGGGGCCTTAGTGGGCTACCTCATGAGCTACCTTGTCCTTCAGTGATTTTGGTCCTTTTTACCTTTTCATAGTATCAGATGCTAAACTTAGGGTCATCAGCTCCCGGCTCCTTATAATGTCTGATCAGGACGTAAGGAGCCGCTGATGAAAATTGGAAGATATTTTATTGTTTACCCAATTAAGATTATAATCAATGGCAAAGATATACTTAACAGGGCTTTTGATATTGGCATTTGTGAGTTTGATGGTTTCAGCAAAAGTTGCACGAATACCAAATGTATTCTATAGTTGTGATGCAACAAATCCTGTGACAGCTTTAAGATTATGTACTAAAACGACATTTGTTCCATACACAACTTTTGGTATTCCTGGAGCGCCGGCAATTACACAAACGACCTATTACACAACAGCAGTAAGAACATGGCCATGTCCGACCTTGACTATATACAGCGCAAATTAGTTTCATCCTAAAATAATTTTTTATGAACCTGGCTAAATGGGTAATTGCAATGATCGTTGTTGTTGCAATAGCAGTGCCAGTGATCAGCTCTAAATCACCAACACTACTGCATCCATTCTACAAAACGGACACATGGGGGCTATGTACAGTGTTTACTTTTGTTCCTTATACAACCAACATATTGCATGCCGTGAATTTTTCACCAATAATACAGAACTCATATTATACAACTCCTGTATTTGCCAGTTGTCCAACTACTACTATATATCAAGCTGAATTTGAAACAAAGTAAAACTGATATAAACAATGACCAATGAAAAAAGCTAATATTATTTTAATAGCTGTTTCGATTTTTAGTCTATTGGGTGGACTCTATGCATTTAAAGCGAGTAGAGTTCCGCGAACGGTATTCATTGTTGATAGCACACATCCGGTTCCGACATTAAGACTTTGTACCAGAACTGCAATTGCTTTTTATACGACAGTCTTTATAGATGCCCTGCCAGGTGCTCCACCAATAACTTCTTTGGGATTTTATACCAGCCCAGTGAATACGACTGTTTGTCCCGCAACGACATTTTATAGTGCGCAATAAGTTTTAAAATGCTTAATAAGAAATATATGCTTAAAGCTAGAATAATAATTCTTTCAGTAACATTGTTAGTAATGTTTAGTGCGGTATTAGCTAGAAATGCGACTCGGGGAAATTTTCTTGCCTATATGGTGGACCAAACGAATCCGATTCCTACTGCAAGAATTTGCACCCGGCCTACTTTAATACCCTATTCAACTGTAACAACGGTAAGTAGCGCGGTCCCTCTAACAAATCTTTCATATTATACTACAACAGTCGCAGCAAATTCATGCCCAACCGTCACTTTATTTCATGCACTATAGTCTAAATATCTTTTTTAAATATGGGGAATCCGAAAACCATTAGAAAAGAGTAGGGAAATTTAAATCAAATTTAGTCTTTTCTGAAAAGACATCTTAACCATGTTAAAAGCCAAATTGATCCTTTCAGGTGTAGCATTGATGGCAGTTGTGGGTGCTGCATTTGCATTTAAAGCAGCAAGACAACCTCATATTCTTTATGAAGTTGATACTACAAATCCAGTTGCTACTGCAAGAATTTGCACTAAACAGACTTTGGTGTTTTATAGCACTACCACTACTTCTCCAACGGCAATTACAAAAACAAATCTGCCTTATTTCACGACAACTGTAAACTCAACTACATGTCCAACAGTTAGTTTATTTGATGCGCTGTAATTTAAAAGAAGCTGTCTCAAAAGTAATTGAGGCAGCTTCTCTATTTTAAGTAGTTTTTATAAGAAAAGAAGCCTTTTGACAACCATATGCTTTCTATTCTGTTATAGAAAGCATGGCAAGAGGCAAAACATTATCAGTCGTATTTAAGAGCAATTACCAAAATCAGGGGATGCTATTACCACCAGATTTGAATGATCTGGTTCCAGCTAATCATCCAGTTAGAACGGTCAACGACATTTTGGATAAAGTTGATATTACAAAGTTAATCCAGCAATATAAGCCAGGCGGGACAAGTAGCTACCACCCACGTATGTTGTTAAAAATCCTGGTTTATTCCTACATCAATAATATGTATAGCAGTCGTAAAATAGAGGAGGTTGTTAGTCAGCATATACACTATATGTGGTTAAGCGGCATGAGTACGCCTGATCATAATACGATCAACCGCTTCCGGGGTAAGCGTCTTCAGAAAACGTTACAACCAATTTTCACCCAGGTAGTATTATTGCTATGTGAGGAAGGACTTCTCAGTCTTAAAGAACTTTATACAGATGGGACTAAGATAGAAGCCAATGCTAATCGATACAGTTTTGTGTGGGGGAATGCCATTAAAAAGAACCGGGAGAAAATAAAGCTTCAGCTAAACGAGTTATGGCAGTATGCTCAATCTGTCGCGGCAGCAGAGATGGATGATACAGACCCTTCAGGTTTTGATAAAATAGATAAGGAGAAAGTCAATGCCACTATCGATAAGATAAACGAAGCATTGAAGGATAAGCCAGTCAGTAAGGAGATAAAGCAGAAGCTGAATTACGGGCGAAAACATTGGCCGGCTGCACTAGACAGATATGAACAGCAAGAAGCAATTATAGGCAGTCAGCGAAGCAGCTACAGCAAAACAGATCCGGATGCTACGTTCATGCGTATGAAAGAAGATCATATGAAAAATGGGCAGTTAAAGCCTGCTTACAATCTACAGATAAGTACTAACAGCCAATACATTGCTCATTATAGTATCCATCAAAACACTACTGATACCAATACTTTAATAAATCACTTAAGCGAACATATAAAGCAGGTTAAAATCAAGCCTAATAATGTAACGACAGACGCTGGATACGGCAGTGAACAGAATTATGAGTGGTTGGCAAACAAACAAATCACTGCCTATGTAAAGCATCAAAACTTTGACAGAGATCAACATAAACGCACAAGAAACAAGAACCCCTACAGGGCTGATAAACTGGCATATAATGAGGCAGAAGATCATTATATATGCCCCTCCGGGAAAAGAATGAAGAATATTGGCACTTATACATCCAGGACATCAACAGGTTTTGAACAAACGCTTACACGCTATAGAGCCAGCAAATGCAAAAGCTGCCCATTAAAAGAACAATGTCATCAGGGAAAAGGCAACCGCATTATAACAATTAATCATCATCTAAATTATCTACGAAATAAGGCCGATAAGCGTCTGAAGACCAGACGAGGAATCGCTAAACGTAAACAACGTTGTTATGATGTTGAACCTGTGTTTGGTAACATCAAGCACAATCATCATTTTAAACGTTTTATGCTACGAGGCATCGAAAAAGTAACTATTGAGGCCGGGTTATTGGCACTTGCACATAATCTAAGAAAGAAAACTGCATAAGAAAGGCCGAAATAGCCATGAAAATTGTTCTCACCTACCTAAACCCACTATAATATTTACCGAATAAAATTAAAGTATCGCATATATGGCGAGATGCCCAGCGCTATATAAAATGAAAAAACCGCCTCAATTACTATTGAGACGGCTTCTTCATTTTTTTCTATTATCAAAACAAGAGGGGTTATTTACTTCTCATCCATTCAGGTGTTTGATTACTTTTTAAGTAGTGTTTATAAAACTCCATCATTTTATTGCTAAAATCAATTTGCTGCGTTTGTTCAGATACCCCATGATTTGCAGTTCCTCCATATTGCAGAAGCCATGTTGGTTTGCCTAATCTCCTCAAGGTTAGGAAGAATTGAATACCCTGGTTAAATGGAACCGCACCGTCAATAGTTGTGTGAAAGATCAACAAAGGGCATGATACGTCGTTTGCTTTATACAATGGTGAGTTTTCATAAAATGGACTATAGTCACTCCAGAATTTTGATTTCATTCTAAATTGCTGAAAAAAGAATGAAGTAAAGATTGATTTATACATTTGACTTGCCCAACTCATAATGTCAGTGGCGCCAGAAGCTGTACATGCTGCTTTAAACAAAGTAGAATGAGTAACAATATAGTTTGTTTCATATCCGCCGAAACTGCAACCTTGAAGTCCTAGATTTGATTTATCGATCCATTTGAATCCACTAAGATATTTCGCTGCAGATTCAATCGCCAATAATGATGATTCTCCTGGTAGATCGGCTTTGTAATGTATATCGGGTTTGAATACGAGAAATCCTTCATTCACCGTTAAAGCGGGATTTATTCTACACCCATTGCAAAGATAGTCGGGTGGAATGTAGCTATTCACTTCATTTGATTGTAATTCATAAATATTAAAGATTACAGGGTATTTTTTGGTGGAGTCGAAATTTTCTGGTTTGTATAGAATACCATTCAATGTAATACCATCTTTTGTTTTCCAAGTATGGAGTTCCGTAGTAATCCAGTTGTATTTCTTTTCTGGATAGTAATTGGAAATATCAGTGAATTTTGTAAAATCATCTGTCAAAAAGTAATTTGGATGACTAGAAGCACTTTCACGTTGAACAATAAAAGTATTAGATTCAGACGCCTTTATGGGTTTCATGCCATTTCTTTCTACAGAATAGTGTGGCATGTAGTAAAGATAAGGCCCCATTGTAAGAAGTTTAGGCTTAATGTTATTTATTTCAATTTTATAAAAGCCGTTAAATTTTGTATTATCATTTAGTGCGACAAGTATTTCATTTTGAAAATCGTTAATTATATTCGGTCTGTCATTATTTAGAAAAGAGAAAATAATGTTATTTGTCTGTCCATATCCTTGCGTGATGTTTTTTGGATTCTCCAGTCCTTTCATATCAAACTCCCAAATATCATAATAGTCATATATGTATACACGATTGTGCCTGATATCCCAACCTGCAATGCCTCTTTGTGGATATTTCAAGTATCCTGGGATGTCGGTATTACGATTGTTAAAGATTCGAATTAAGTTGTTATTTGTTAATTCAAATTCTGTGTTTTTCTCTATGTTTAAGCAATAGTATCTGGATGAGTCCAAATCATAATAAACAACGAATTTTTTGTCGGGTGAATATTCATAGTTATTGAAAACATTTTTTTTGCTGAGTTTGTTTAATTCTTTTCTCTCTCCATTTAATAGGTCAATTTGATAAAAAGTTTTTTTGCATGCTTCATTCCATCCGACTTCTGCATAAAAGCAATCTCCAGTTGTTTTTGATATAATACAGTATCTACCCCAGTCTTCAATTTGACCATTTCCGTTCCAATTTTCTCGATCAAATTCTAGTTGAATCAGACTACCATCTCGAAGGTTTAAAACAGCCAAATATTTTTTTTCACCATTCCCTTCATTTTCAATAGCTGTTCTATCGTCTGTATATCTCCATACGGTTAAGTCGAGCCCATTATTAATGGGCTCTAAACTTTTTTTTCCCATGATCGATACAATAATCAGTGAATCATTGTAAAATGATTTGATTTCATCAAACTCAAAATTTGGCAGACTTTTTAATTGTATTGTTTTTTTTTCATTAGTTTTTAAATCTATTGCAACAAGATTCTTTAACAAGTTTGCTCCTTCGTCGGTAATAAATGCTATTTTGTCGAATGACTTATTAGGCTTAAAATTTTGAATTGAACTGCCTTTCCATATTATACTTTCTTTCATGTTATTAAGGTCAACAGAGCATATAGTCTCTACATGTGTTTTGGGGGTGGATGTTTTCTTTATCAATATCAATTGGTTCCCATTGTCCGTAAAATAAAAGCTGCTTATGCTGTCGTATGCCTCTTTTTTGTATTTGGTTTCTAGTATTAAACTGTCCCTTCTGGATAAAGCTATAACATCACTTTTATTTCGAGGAGCTTTGTATCCATTGAAACTAGGCTTATAGGCTATATTACCACCAAGTGTAATTATTGCTAGTGAATCTTCAGCACATTGGATAATCATTCGTTGATTATCCAATTGAGAAAAATTAAATCGGGTCTTGTATATAATGGATTTCGACCACTTGTTGTCGCGTGATTGAACCGTTAACTTAGTTGTTTCATTGTATCTATTTTCCAGGCAATATGATATATATTTCCCATTGGGGCTTATTAGTGGGTTTTTGAGTTCTTCCCAGTTCCCCAAGTCACTAGTTTTATAATTTGCTTTTTGCCCAATAGCAACACTAGCAATACATAAATGTATTGCTAGTAACTGTATGATTTTATTCATATTTTATTATAGTTGAGTGATAGTCAATTTACGATATGAAGATTTAACTCTTGTTAGTATATCAAGAATTTATTTCCAAGTTTTTATATCATTTTTCATCTTCTCATAATTGTTTTTAATTCCGCTGTCGTTTTTAGAGAGCTCAAGAGCCTTCTCCTCCCATGCCATTGCTTCTTTTTTCTTTCCTAATTTATACAGGATATTAGCATAGGTATCAAAAGAATCGGGTTCAGATTGATCAAAGTTTTCGATGTTAAATTTCATTACCTTTTCGGCCAAATTCAATATTTCGAGGTTATCTATATGTTCAAATATTGGCCAAGTTAAATTGTTTATGTGCAAGTTATTTCTTCCTGTTTTTAGGAATTTTTCAAAGTATTGTTTATAATATTTACTATAATTCTGCCAATCTGACTTCTGAAAATACTCTATAAGCAGTACGGAGTTGAGCTTTTCTTGTGCCAGATCTCCGTGTTTTTTTACCAATGAATCTTCAATTATTTTCCAGTTTTTTTCCTTGCTATTTAGTATAGGCTTAATTTCATCATTAAAAATAATATTCATTAAAAATGATTCTGAGAAATCCTTTCCCATTATCGTATTTATTTTTTCCCTATTTAAATTAATTAAATCAAATCCTAAGTCAGTTGTATGAAATGTCATTTTTGTTATATAGCTTATATTTTCTATTGATAGAGGAGTCTTTATCTTTGATAAATATTGCTTAACAATTTCCGAAGTTAGTGACGTGTCTTTTTTATGTAATGATTTGAAAGAGAGAACTCTTAGAGATAGCGAATCCCCTTTGTTTGATTTAAATGTTTCCACCTCTGAGATATAACTTTTGTTTGTTGTATCAGCTACTGTTAATGCTTTTATTAGTGACGTTTGAGTATAAGATTTGTTATTGCTTGTCAATTTTGAATTTATTTTGTCAATTATCGACAGGGGAAGTTTAGCTACTTGCCTGTCGTAAGTGATAAGTCCATTTTGTTCAGATTCAACGTCAAAAGGCTGGGTATATATTGCGCCACTCAAACCATTAGCCTTTAATCTTATTAACGTGTCGATCATCTTTGAGTATTCTTTATGCAAATTTTCCGGCGTTCCTAATCCATCATATCCCCATCCTGTTGCCAAATCATTCCATACATGACCCTCAATTGCAACACCTATCCCACCAAATTCACCTAGAACGGTGGCCTTGCCATTTTCATTAGTGATTGACATTGGATATGGATAGGAATGTATGTCAATGATATCAGATGAGATGTAAGCATTCGGTGACGGGCTCCTTAATAGTTTGTTGACATATAGCATTTCACCGGAGTGACCATTTACAATACGCGATGGATCAGCGGTTTTGATCCATTCAGTGATGCGCTGTTGATCATATGCACCCCATTTCTCGTTAAAGATCACCCAAGTAGTGATTGATGGGTAGTTATGGAGTTGCTCCAGCGTTTCTTTGGTTTCTTTTTCATATTCCGCTTTAGCGCCTTCCGGTAGTCCCTGGTTAGGATTCACGAAATCCTGCCATACCAGCATACCCAGTTTATCGGTATGATAATACCAGCGGGCCGGTTCTACTTTTATATGTTTACGGATGGTATTGAAGCCCATTGCTTTAATGGCCTCAATATCGAATATCAATGCGCTATCGGACGGTGCGGTGTATAGTCCGTCAGGCCAGAAACCCTGGTCAAGGGTACCCAGATTGAAGTATGGTTTATTATTCAGGAAGATACGGTCAACACCTTTTTCATCTTTCTGGATAGCGATTTTACGCATACCGAAGTAGCTTTTTACTTCGTCCACTGTTTTGCCGCCTTTGCTCAGTTTTACAGTAAGGTCATATAGGAACGGACTGGCAGGGGACCACAGCTTTGCGTTCTTTACAGGCAGTTTTAATGGCACGCCTGCTTTGCCTTTTATTTTACTGACTTCCGTACCGTTATCAGTGGCGATCAGCTCGACGTTAGTACCAGCCGACGCATTTACGCTCACGTTCAGTACGTTCTTGTCTACGTCAGGAGTGAGGGTCAGTCCTGCGATATAGGCAGCAGGTATTATTTCCATCCAGACGGTCTGCCAGATACCGGAAGAAGGTGTATAATAGATATTAGCAGGATTCAGCACCTGTTTACCATGAGGGCCAACACCTTCGCTGGTAGGATCAAATACTTTCACAACGATCTCATTCTCTCCGTCTTTCAGAGCAGCAGTGATATCCTGTGAGAAGGACTGATAACCACCGACATGTGTACCGGTTTCTTTGCCGTTTACATAGACAGTTGCCTGCCAGTCTACGGCGCCAAAGTGTAATAACACATGTTCGCCGTTTTTCAGGGGCGTCTGTACAAATGTGCGCTTATACCAGAGGTTTTGCGTAGGTAACAGCGGCTTTTTTACGCCTGATAATGCAGATTCCAGCGGAAACGGCACGAGTATCTGATCCGCAAAGGCAGACGGTGTGGTGGCGTCTTTGGGGGTAATGGTATATTGCCACAGGCCATTCAGGTTTTGCCAGTTCTCACGCACCATCTGTGGACGTGGATATTCTGGTAGAACATTATTGGGATTTAGATTTGTTGTCCACCTTGTGGAAACCGGACTACTTTTTATAGTCCAACTAAAAGATTGGCCATTGCTAGAAAGGAATAGACATAGAATTATGATCAGGTTAACTTGAAGCTTAAATAAATATTTCATCGTTTTTTTTTTTATTTACCTATTTATACTCATTGCTTTTTGAGTCATTTTAGATCTAAAATTGTTTGGAGTTAGTATCCAGGATTTTGATCTCCCATCAAAGCGGTATTTTGTTGAATTTCTGTAAATGGGATCGGATATAAAGCATCAGTTGTTTGCCAATCATTTCCTTTAATTTTTTTAAGTACGTCATTTGCCAATTTGTTTCTTTTTAAATCAAGCCAACGATGACCCCATTCTGTAAAGAACTCTGATCTTCTTTCCTTGGTGATTTGTTTAAGAAGATCTTCTTTGGAACTTGTAGAAAACGCTTTTAGATTTGCACGAGTTCTTATGATGTTTAGGTCATCAAGAGCACCTTGGAAGTTCCCTAATTGAGCTCGAGATTCCGATCTTATTAAGTATTGTTCTGCTAGTCTGAGAATGACAGTTCTTTCTGTTACAGGAACCCCTATTTCTATGACTTTATATTTTGATGGGAAATAGATAGTCCTTCCTGAAATAGTTGTGCTGTCTAACCATTGTACTTTTCTCGAATCATCAGTTTCAAAACTGGATATTAAATCTGGATTGGCATATACACGAGCGAAATTTGGATTTGTTTTAGCTTTAAAGAATTCTTGCGCATCGCTTGTGTTGGTTACTATTTTACTAACTGACTGTAGTTGCCATATACTTTCTTTGTTATCCGCATAAAAGACCTCTGATAAGCTCACAGTATCAAAAAGATTTTTTTCATTAATCAAATTACTGGATTCGATTTCAGCGTTTTTCCAATCACTGTTATATAGATATACACGTGCAAGTAATGCCGAAGCGGCCCATTTTGTTGGAGAAATTCTTTCACTTGTTTGTTGAAGCAGAGAACCATCTAAGAATTTGTCGCTCAATTTACTTTTTGCCAATGTGAGATCTGTAGTTAATTGTTTATAGATATCTGCTTCATTTGCCCTGGCAATATGTGAATTGTTCCTGTAATCTGAATTGAGCACTAATGGGACTGATCCATAAAGATTAACTAAATAAAAGTAGCTAAATGCCCTTATGAAAAGAGCTTCACCAAGCAATTGGTCCTTTATTGCAGGTGTTAAATACTCGCTGTTGATTAATCCTTCAATTGCTGAATTGCTTAGAAATATTTGTTTTGAATAAATGTTGATCCAATAATTTGATGAACCATAAAAATTTGCTTTGAGATTATTGGTGAAGTACGTTTGGAATTCTTGATCGGAAACATTATTAAAAACTGATAGATCATCCGATGAAAGCGACGGAAATAAGGACAAAGAAGTAATTCCTCCATTAATGCCATCTTGACTCATCATTGCATAGATATTATTTAATGTGGAAATAGCTGAGGCGTCATTTTTATAGACGATATCTGCATTTGTACTTGTGACTGGACTAGGAACTTCTACTAATTTCGAGCAGGATATTGCCAGAAAAGGGCCAAGTAATAGAATCGATAGGTAGACTACATTTCGAGATCTATTATTAGATTGTCCATTCTTACGAAATCTTAATATTAAGAAGGGACGAATTATATGCGGTGTTATAAATATTAAATTATTCATTTTAGAGATTTTAAAGTGTAAGTTGAATTCCCAGTGTAACTACTCGTAATGGAGGTAAAGAAAAGTTGGATAATGATTCAGGATCTAAACCATCATATGATGTGATTGTTAATATATTTTGTGCAAGTGCATATATTTTCAAACCTGAAATATTTGCCCTTGATAAAATGTGTTTGGGTAAATTATAAGAGATCGAAATGTTTTTTAACCTAATATAGGAGGCATCTTCCCAGTAAGCATCGCTTTGGAATCGATAGATGTATGGGAAATAGTAAGAGAAATCTGAAGTGAAGTATTTTTGTACCGGTTTGACATCATCGATTTTCTGCCATCTGTTCAAGACAAATTTTGTTTGATTGTCCAAACCATATCCCGGAGGGTTAGTAGATGGCGTATTTTTTCCCATCTGTTTAACAAATTGAATGAGGAAGGAAAGTTCAAATCCTCGAAATGTTATTGTATTTGTTAAGCCACCGTAAACCTTCTGTGTGGGATCAATTATATGATTAAAATTTAAGGGGTCTGAGTCCGGGCTTTCAGTAATTTTTCCTTCTTTATCAAGAAATTGATATTTGCCGGTTTCAGGGTTAACACCAGCTGCTCTGTAAGTTTTTATATAATTGACAGGTTGACCGATAGCAATGCTATTGGCATAGGTGCTGTTTTCGAGATTGCCAAATGAAACAACTTTATTTCTATTGATTGTCAAATTCAAACTTGTATTCCAGGATACATTTTTGTTCCTGTAGTTATCTGATGATATTAATAACTCGATACCTTTGTTTTGAATTAATGCAGGGATGTTTTCAGTTAGGCTATTAATTGGGCCTGCCGTGGCGGGAGTACTACCCGGTACTAACATGTTGGAGGATCTATTCCTGTATATATTCGTATTAACCACAATTCTTTCGTCTATAAAAGCTAAGTCTAAACCTGCTGATAATTTGCGAGTTTCTTCCCATTGTAAGCCAGGATTGTTGAGTCTGTTAATTGTAAGCGCACCACCCCCTCTATAAGGTATGTCCGTATTATTGTTCTGATAAAGGCTTAAATAATTATAATCTCCAATTTGGTCATTACCTGTAGAGCCGTAGCTGACTTTTATTTTACCAAAGCTTAGGAATGTAAATCTATTCTTAATGAAATCTTCGTTTGTGAACAGCCACGAAAATGCGGCTGCACCAAAACTGTGGTATCTATTGTCTGCACCAAATCTACTGCTTCCATCTCGCCTTCCAGTTAAATTTAGAATGTATTTTTCATCTCTGTTAAGATTGATGGAGAAAAAACCTGCAGCATATTTGTATTGAGAAATGATTGTATTTCCTGATCTGAGGTTTGTAGCGGCGCTTAGATTCTCAAGAACTTCGTCATTCGAGAAACCTGAAGCAATGATTACTTTTCTACTATTATCTGATCTTTGAAAGCTTGATCCTACTATCATATTCAGATCAACTAAAGTAAACTTTTTTGAGAAAGCAATTTGGGGCTCAATAATCCATGATTTAATATCATTAAATCCAAGTACTGATCCTCTTTGTGCGAATCTTCTTACTTCTGGTGCGAAAACCCTCGCCGGGGATGTCGAAATCTCATCAGTTCTTAATCTATTATAGCCAACATTAGCTTTAACGGAAATATTATTTGTAATGTTATAGGATAATATCGAATTTCCAATGAGATTCGATGTTTGGTTTGAATAGTAAGCGTATAGGCTTGATAGTGGATTACTAATAGTGGAGTTTCCGTTGCTATCTGGCTCCCAGTTTAGTTCACCATTTGAAGTAAGTAATTGAGGGAAAAGTGGCGAAAGAGTCATTGCAGACTCAGTTAAGTCGGTAATAGGTAGTTTGCTGTTATCATTTAAGTAACTTGATGATATGCTCATTTTGAATTTCTGATCTTTAGACCGAGTGTCAAAGTTGAATCTTATTGAGGATTTGGTGTCAGAGAGATCTGTTGGGAGTACGGTTTTTTCTTTGTGCAAATTCCCCGCTATTATATATTGAGTATTTTCACTTCCGCCTGATAAAGCCATCTGTACGTCGGTATAAGATGCTTTGTTCCCAATAAGAGATTTTTGCCAGTCAGTATATCTTGTACTGTCCCATGTTCCATTTAGGTCATAGTCTGTATTCCCAATGGGTGTATTATCGTTTTGTTTTGCTTCATGTCTCATTGTTAAATATTCTTTCGTATTTAGCAGGTCAAGTTTTTTTGCAACTTTTCCCCAGCCTTGTAGAAAGTTTACGCTTAATTTCATTCTACCTTCCTTACCCCGTTTAGTTGTTATAAGTATTGCTCCATTTGCAGCCCGGGATCCATAGATTGCTGTAGCATCAGCATCTTTTAGAATTTCAATACTTGCAATGTCTTGTGGGTTTATATATGAAAGAGGGTTACCTGTGACAGGACCATTACTTCCTCTACCAGAAGTTCCAAGTACGTTGGCATTGTTTGGTAGAAGTGTTTGTGTATATGGAACTCCGTCAATGACATAAAATGGAGAAACACCGTTGTTGAGACTGTTTATTCCCTGTATAATAATTTCTACACCGCTGCCGGCAAAGCCTGATGCCTGGGTAATTGTTACACCAGGCACCCTGCCCGCCGCAGCCAGTATAGGGTTATTCACAGGAGAATTCTCAATATCTTTTGCTTTGACTTTTGATACGTTGCCGGTAAGTCGTCTACCCGTAGTCGTAGTATACGCGAGAACTACTACATCATCCAAATGCGTTGTCAATCTGCTAAGTTCCGTAATTCCGATACTTCTCCTGTTTTTTACTTGTATATCTCTGGATACAAAAGATACGCTTGAGATAGAAAGTGTTGAATTTCCCGGTACATTTCGTAAAATAAATGTTCCATCTCCGTTTGTGGCAGTGCCGGTCTGCGTCCCCTTAATAAGCACAGTAGCCCCAGGAATGGGGCTATTTTGTTCATCGGTAACTGTACCGTTTATGTCAATCAAGTTGTTGGCAGGATCTGACACATCGGTACCTGATTGGTTATTGCTTATGGATTTGGGGGCAGTACCAACGGTATTGCTTATATCTTTTTCGTTTATTAAGATATTGTCATTACGGGTTTTCCAGGATAGATCAGTCTTTTTCAAAATCTTATTCATCACCTCACTGAGAGGTGAATTGGTAAAGGAGACATTTAGCTTCTTTGTATCATCAAACTTGTCATCGTGCCAGACTGTTTTTCCAGTTTGCTTTTTTATTTCGGAAAATATTTCACGGTAACTCGCATTCTTTACGTTCATCGTTATTCGGTCCCCCCCCGAGTTGTTTTGTGCAAATGTTGCTATCGATATTATAGCAAATAGTGTAAGTAAAAGGCACACCTTTAGTAGTGCCAAACGAAAGCGTAAAGTTGCTTCGGACATAAGTAATGGTTGATAAGGATTAATAATTAAATACATAAGCTGTCCACTACCCCTGGTAGTAGAATTTTTGCACGTTCTAATGGTTGGTGACGATACCTTTTTTACTCGATTTTAGTTAGTTAGTACAGTTTGTAATAGTATTCCCTAGATACCTTATTCACTTTAACCGCTGTTTTGACTAAAATGTTTTAATTTTTTTTTTGCGCTTTATTTTGGGGCCGGGAGATCAGAATGCGGTTATTATATCGACATTTGTACAAGATATTAATTATACGCCAAAATCAAATCAACCCGTTACTCTCATGGAGTTTATTTCGACAGATACAATTCGTCTGGGGTATGTGCCTGAGAAATTTAGAAGTCAGAGAATTCCCATTGCCCAGGTATATACCTACCAGAAGGAAGATTTAACAGTCTTTTCTCAGGTAATTGATCTACCAAGATATCAGATTCATTTTCACATATTTGATGCGGAAAATGATGTGATGGTCCGCCCGGATCCCCATGGAGAGATACTTGCGCTGCATTACATGCTTCATGGAAATATTGACTGTGTACTCAGGCAAGGACCACAGGTAAGCCTGGTCCAGGGTGAGTATAATATGTTTGTCGTTCCCGGCAGGCGCCACTTCGCTAGACTTAAGGAAGGGGTATATGAGTGCTTTCATGTAAATATGAAACCAGAGATTAAAGATCACCTTGACAAGCTTTTACTTTTTGATTTCTTTCGTAGGAATCTTTCCAGCTTCGGCGGTATGATAAACTTTCGTCCATTCCGTATCTCGGCAGATGAAAACCTGCTGATCACCAGAATTCTCAGCTGTGAAAAAACAGGAGATGAAGGCGCCGAGCTTCTGGACGTACTTGCCAGTGAGCTGCTGATGGCATTTGCGGAACGCTATACCTCCGCTATGAATGCCATATTTAGTAAAATAAAGATTTCCAGTAAGCACCTGGCTAATATTTACTCAATGAAGGCGCACTACTCAAAAAATTTGAGTAATACACATGACGTCGGCGCCATTGCGTTGTTGTATAAGATGTCTCCATCTGAGGTCGAAAATGGGTTTGAGGAAGTATTTGGATATTCCTTCTCTGTATACTTTGAAAAGCAGCGTCTGGCAAGAGCTTTTGCACTACTTTCTTTTGACAGGTATAGTTTGGAAGCTATTGCAATTATGATGGGTTATGATAAAGTCGGTGAATTGGATGCCTCTTTTGAAGACTTCTTCGGAAGGAACATGGAAGCGATGAGAAACCTGCTCAGGAAGTGGGCTCGATAACATTGCATTAACGAGTTCAGCGTAGTTTTTTTTCAGCTAACTGTATTAACTTTATCGTACAAAGATTGTCAGATATTTAATGTCTCATTATGCCAATAAAACTTTATGTGTATTTTTCACGTAAATTAATGGGAATAACTGGTGAAACTGTGTATTTTGTAATTATCTGATCTGGGCCAGTGTGCCTGAAGACGCATTCTAGGTTCATCATCATGAATGTTTGATCTCATAGCTTTAGAATCAACTTGACAATGTAAGAGGACGGAGCAATTATAATACTGAACGTTCTTATTGAAATCCATAAAGTTTATTGAGTCTCCCCGAAAGGGGGATTGCAGATGTTTGTGGTGGTATATTCAACCTTCCCCGTAAAGAGGGTGTTTTATAACTTGGTATCCGTTATGTCAGAAATTAGTGATGAAATTTTACTTAAGCGACTCCGGGGGGGCGATCACTCGGTGTATGACACCTTGTACCGAAAGTATTTTAAACTGCTGACCCTTGAGGCAGAGTGCCTGACAGGTAATTGGGAATCAGCAAAAGATGTTGTTCAAAGTACTTTTCTCATCTGGTTGGAGAAGGATACCCTACAGACGCTGAGTAATAGAAAAGATGTTAAGCTAAAGGCATATATGAAGCAGGCTGTGAGAATTCAGGCTGCAAGACATTTTAATAGAGAGAAGAGTAAGGTCCGCAGAGAACATTTGGCTCATAGACCTGACGAGCAAACTGTCGAAATTGTTCACAATATTGATGACATAGATTTTGTTATCCAGGAATTTATAAATGGCCTTAATCCGATGCCCCGGAACATGCTTACCGAAAGGTATATGAATGAATATAAGGTCGATGAAATTGCATTGGGATATGGAATAAGTCCAAAGAAAGTCAGGAATTATTTATACAACGGTCTTAAAACATTGCGATTTAAGTTAATGGGTAAAGCCGATCACCTGTTTTAGTATTCCCCTCAAGTACTAATCGTTATAATAACACTTATCTATTATGGACAATCCGCAAGAAGAAAAATATTGTGAATATATACGATCACTCTCCCACGACAGGGTTACCGGACTACTCGATCCTGAAGAGAACGCCTACCTGGAGCAGCAGCTTGAAACAAATCCGAAGGCTGTGGAGATCTACAATAGTGTTGTCGAAAAATACAATAGCCCCAAGGCACAGGAATTTTTCAATAATCCTTTATCATCAATGCCTTCCGAAAGGCTCAGTGAATTACTGGCAACTCCCAGACCCCGTGGTGGCCGGCGGGTAGTAATGGTTGGTCTGTTGACCGCTGCCGCCCTGGTTGTATTTGGGTTCTTTATTTATATGTTAGTTAAAGGCCGGACCACGCATGAAAAGAAGTTTGCAAATCAGATATCTTTAACAACCTCGGAGGGAAAGATAATTCCGATCGCTGGAAATAAGCGCATTGTAACCGACAATGCTACACTCATGGCAAAAGATAGCTCTCTGACTTTTACAGGGGGGGAGAACGTCACTGCGGGCGTAATGAACACGCTTACTGTACCGGCAGGCCAAAACTATAGGATCACACTGTCAGACGGTACGCTGGTATGGCTTAATGCTGAGTCAAAGCTGGAGTTTCCTTTCAAGTTCGCCGGAAAGCGGGAAGTCACTATTCGTGGGGAGGCATATATGGAAATAGCGCAAGATCCCCAAAAGCCATTTATTGTCCATTGTCCAGGAGGTCCATCTGTTGAGGTACTGGGAACATCTTTCAACGTCAACTCCTATGAGGCCAGCGAGGCCCGTATTTCGCTTATAAGTGGATCAGTAAGGGTGTTATTGGGTGAAGATTCATTAATGCTTAAACCTGGCTATCAGGCCATTTCCAAAGCAGGCGGCATAAAGGAGACAAAATTTGATGCTGCCGATGAACTGGCGTGGAGAGAAGGAATGTTTTACTTTAATTCCATGGCCCTTTCAGAAGTGGTAAAAGTTATCAGCAGATGGTACGGGCTTACTGTTGTTGTTGACGATCCTCAGACAGCTTCCCGCATCTTCACTGGCAGCCTTGACCGAAGCAGGCCCATTGAGGAGTTTTTAGAGAACGCCACTGACATCATTAAAATATCTTATTACAAAAAAGATGGCGTACTTCATATTGAGTAACCACCAATATTATAGATCCTTAGTTATGGGCTTTGGTCGTGTAGGGGTAAAAAGCAAAAAACCGCTGCAAGTTACTTGTAGCGGTTTCTTTTGTTGCCTGACCTGGATTCGAACCAAGACAAACAGAGTCAGAGTCTGTCGTACTACCGTTATACTATCAGGCAAGGTAGTTTTTTGTTTCCCTCTTTCGCTTTGCGTGTTTGGGATGGCAAAATTATGCAAATCTTAATAACTTCCAAAAAAATCTATAAAAAATTTATAAATCGTTGAAAATGAAAAAAGTAGTTCCGCATACGCGAAACTACTTTCTATTGGAAATCGGAGATTGATTGTCTTATTTGTAAGTGGCAGCCAGTTCCAGTGCTTTGTAAGCATTTACAACACCACCTGTACGACACAGTTCAGTCATCTGCACAGATTTAGGCTGATCTTCCACCATGATGGTCACCGGATGCTCAACTTTCACCACAGATTTCAGGATGATATCTTTTACCTGTACTGCGCTCAGTTTTGGATAATAAGAGCGGATCAGGGCTGCCAGACCTGCTACAACAGGCGCTGCCATACTGGTGCCATCGTGATATTCGTAGTGGGAGCCCGGAGTAGAAGAGTAGATACCAACACCCGGAGCGAAAACGTCCACGTTTATTTTACCATAGTTGGAGAATGGTGCAGCGAGTGTCTCATTATCTTCAGGACCGGAAGCACCTACTTCGATCCATGCAGTTGCGGTATCACCATTCTGGTATATGCGGCTTGGGTAGTTAGGCGTTATGTCGTTATTCTCTGCGTCGTTACCTGCGGCGTGTACCAGCAGTACGTCTTTTGAAATAGCATATTTTACCGCTTCATCCACTACGTCCTTGTTAGGAGAGTAGGATTTACCAAAGCTCATGTTGATCACTTTAGCGCCATTGTCTGTTGCATAACGGATCGCGTTAGCTACGTCTTTATCTCTTTCGTCACCGTTAGGTACCGCTCTCACTGACATGATACGCACATTGTCAGCAATACCGTCAATACCCATACTGTTATTTCTGCCGGCGCCGATGATACCTGCTACGTGTGTACCATGATCAGCATCCGGACCGGTAGCATCACCGGAACCATAATATCTTTCAGTTGCATTGCTGTAGTCATCTCCAACGATCGGACGTGGGTCATAATCCAGGTTGAGGGAGTAGTCTACCTGCTCTTTATAGTGTTTTACAGCAGCGTCCAGTTCTGTAGTCCTGAATGTTTTGAAATCAGGGTAACGTTCCAGCTGTGCAGAGATCACCTGTTTGATCTGCGCTTCTGCAGGGTTCTGTGGCGTATATGCCTGTAACTCTGCAGCTGTAGGGTTAGGATTACCTAATTTTACCAGCATGGTATCCAGCATGTCTACAAAGCGGCTGATGCCTACCAGCGTCTGCTGTGCTTCTGATAATTTCAGATCGTATTTGTTCTTCAGTACTTTATACTGGTACAGTCCGGCGGTGTCTTTTGGTACACTGGTCAGACTGCCGAATTGTTTCTGTTGTTGACGGATGATACGGGTCAGCTCCAGGTTGTCAAAGTCAACATTCCCTTTGGGAGAGCCGATGAAGTTCCATCCATAAATATCGTCAGCATAGTGGTTTTTATCGTCGTCCTTGCCATTTCCTCTCTTTTCCTTGGTATTGATCCAGAGGATGCTTTTCAGGTCTTCGTGCGTCGTGTCAATACCGCTGTCGATAACTGCAACAACGACTGTTTTTGACTTCTTGCCATTCAATAACTCTGAATAAGCTTTTTCAGCACTGATACCGAATACTGAATCTTTCTGAAGGTCCATGCTCTGCCAGTTATGTTTCTGTGCATCCGCAACGAATCCTGACAATAATAGTGTGGCAATGACTGCCGCTGGCTTACAAATATTCATGTGATAAAATGTTCATTGATCAGCTGTAGTCCTGTTCTGTGTATGACTAGCTGGGGTTGGTTTATTGAATTGTGTGTTAATAATGCTACATCCAATCCTGAGTGCTCTGACCCGTGCTCCTGACGGAATTACTGTTGCGCAAGGTAAAGTTTTAATGGCATTGAAAAATGTTAAAAGTTGTCAGGCGGTCACAGATTTATTCAATTGGATTAACTGAAAAATCTATAAACGGTATATTATGGAGGTAATATTGTATTAAAACGTAAGTATTGGTGGCTTATATCAATGCACATCCTGCTGGAAGCTGGATGGCCGCTTATTGGTCAGCTGATAGAAAACCTTACTGAACGCAGCAATACTACTGTACCCCGTCTGATAAGCGATCTCGCTTAATGTCTGGTTCGTTTGCAGGATCATTTCAATGCCCCTTACCACCCTTAAGGTCTGTAGATATTGCACAAAAGACATATCCAGGATATTGGTGAAAAGCCGTGATAAAGTACGCGGGCTCATATCAAACTGACTACTAACGGTTTCTAATGTCAGCTGCTGATCGAAGCTTTGTGCAATATATTGTAACACCGGACGTAAACGCTCGTGTTGTGTGGTCGGCAATGCAACAGGTAAAGCACTTGTACTGATATCAGGTAAGATATCCTTGATCGAACTGAGAAAACGGAAACCAGGGTCTCCTGGTAACACATGCCTTTCCCAGCGGGCAGAATAGTTGATCATTTCCAGTAACAGATCATTCACAGGATAGATGCCCATTTTGTTATAAAACGGCGTGAGATGATCGTCCTGACTATAGAAGTAAAGGTTCCTGGTCGTGGTTGACTTGGAATGCCTGATCTGCATATAATGCTCCTGCTGTTTGGGAATCCATATATAATGGCGTGCAGGTATTACATAGGATTTGTCTGGTAGGTTACAGAATGCGATACCACCCTCGACATAGGTAAGCTGTCCTTTTATATGTGAGTGCATAGAAAACTTACGCTCAACTTTTTCATGCATCACATATACTGAGTCCGGATATACATCTATTTCATTCAGATAGTCTGCCAGTAAGTGCATAGCGTCAAATGGCTTGAATGGACAAATAATTGGCAATTTAGATAAAAGCGTTCATATCTCCTCACAGTACCTTTGCAATAGAATAAAGATTATGTGTACTGATATAAGAAAGGTGGTGTTGATGCTGCCTTTTATGTTATTGACAATGTGCGTAACGGCACAACAACCTCATGACACTACCCAACCGTTACATCTAACACTAGCGCAGATATGGGAACAGGCAGAACTGAACAACAAAAGGATAGCTATGTCCCGTTTGCGCGTGGAAAGTAGTGAAGAAGCATGGAAAGATGCGAAGGCGGAACGTCTGCCTGAGATCAATGCTGTCGGTGCTTATGCCCGTGTAACAAATATGCCTGTTTACGAAGACGGCCTCTTTCATACACCAGATCAGTTTCCCGTACTGCACAATTTCTACAAGGTAGGCGGAGAAGCTTATTTCAACATTTATAATGGCAATAAGACGAATCTTGAAATACAGAAGGGAGCAACGGAACATGCAATAGCAGAAGAACAAAAAGACCTGACCGTATCAGAAGTAAAATTCAATGCGGCGGTCTGTTACCTGGACCTGGCGCGCAGTTGTCGGTTTAAAGAACTGATAGCAAAGGATATTGAAGAACAGGAAAGACAACTGGCCCACATCCAGGAATTACAGAAAAATGGTGTTGTGCTCAAAAGCGATGTACTGAGAGCTACGCTGAAATTATCCCGTCAGAAAATGGGCATGATACAGATAGAAAATGACATCGCTATCGCCAGCCAGAAACTGGACCTGATGATCGGTATCGATGAGCATGTACTGATCCAGCCTGATAGTACAATGACTATGGATTTGACAGTACCGGGTACTTATGATGATTATCTCGCGGCTGCCGCAGAACATGCACATGAATACAAGATATCAGAAAGGGAAACGACATTGAAAGAACTTTCATTGAAACAGGTCAAAGCGAACGTCTCTCCAAAGATAGGGCTGTTCGCAGAGTACAACTGGTCCTACCCGCAGATACAGTTTTATCCTTATGGTGATGCAGTGTACGGATTAGGTATGTATGGTGTGAAAGCGGCTTTCCCGATCTCCTCATTTTATCACAATAAGCACAAGGAAAAAGCAGCAAAACTGCAACTGGAAAGACAGGAAATGGAGCATAAAGAAACAGGTGACATCGTAAGACAACAGGTGAACGAAGCTTATCTGCGTTATAAGGAAGCGCTTACCCGTATTGACGTAGCAGAAACCAATATCAAACAGGCTACCGAGAACCTCAGGATCGTAAATAATACCTATTTCAACCAGCTCTCCCTTGTTACCGATCTGTTAGATGCAGATACACAAATGTTGCAGACAAAATTTGACCTGGTATCAGCGAATATCGCTGCCCGCGTCAGATATTACCAGTTACAAAAAGTTATAGGCAATTTATAAATTAGTATGACAGCTAAGAAGAACAACCATGCCCGTACAGACAGATTAATTACCACCATCACCGGATGGATGGCAGGTATTATTCTGATAGCACTGGCTATATGGGGAATAAGCACATTATTCGAACTGCGTAAGTATGAAGAAACAAACGATGCGCAGGTAGAAGAATATATTAACCCGATCACCGCAAGAGTGACAGGTTATATCAGCAGGATCAATTACGAAGAGAACCAGGACGTGAAGAAAGGAGATACCCTGCTGATCATTGATGATAGCGAATACCAGCTGCAGCAACAGGAAGCAAATGCCGCACTGTCGAATGCACAGGCGCAGGTACAGGTGCTGGAGAGTAATGTAACTACTACTGCAAAGAACGCGAATGCAACAGAAGCACAGATAGCCGCTGCAAAAGCGAAACTCTGGAAGCAGCAGCAGGAATATGACCGTTACCAGAAACTGTATGATGCAGAATCCGCTACGAAACAACAGCTGGAAAATGTTGAAACAGCACTGAATGTCGCGAAAGCAGACTATCAGACGGTTATCAATAACTACGACGCTGCCGTATCAAAAATAAACGATATTAAATCCCAGAAAGCAGTACTGGCTGCTGAAATAGAACGCAGACAAGCTATGCTGGGACGTAATAAACTGGATGTTTCCTATACGGTCATCCGTGCGCCATATGACGGAAAGATGGGACGCCGTACCATCCAGGAAGGACAATTGATACAGGCCGGACAAACGCTTGCATTTATCGTTAATCAGGCGACCGGAAAATGGATCATTGCCAACTTTAAAGAAACACAGGTCAGCCATATGCATATCGGACAGACGGCCAACATCGAGATTGACGCCTTCCCCGGTAAGACCTTCAACGGCACCATAGAATCCTTATCACCCGCTACAGGTTCAAGGTTTTCATTATTGCCTCCTGATAACTCATCAGGCAACTTTGTGAAGATCGTACAACGTATCCCTGTACGTATCAAACTCACCAGCAACGTAACAGAAACTGCTTTACTGCGTGCCGGTATGAATGCGACTGTAGCAATCAGTAAGAAAAATGGCTAATAGTACTCCCATATTCAAACCATGGGCCTCTGAATGGCTGATCAGAACAGTGATATTCCTGAACCTGATGCCATCTATGCTGATGTTCGGTATCTCTACCGCAAGCGGTTCTAATGCCGCTGGCTACTACGGTATAGAACCAGCAGACGTACAGTACTCGATGGTGTTGTTTTATGCATCGCTGGCAGGTTTCTTTGCACTGGAAAGAAGGTTCTTTATTTACATTGCCAGTAAGGAATATCTGCTGATCGGTGTTATTATACAGATCGTCACTTCTTACGGATGTTTCATTACACGTGATCTGTATGTATTGTTACCACTGCGTTTCATTCAGGGCATGGCAAACTGTGTTACTACGAGTGTTTGTATTACGCTTGTATTCAGTCGCCTGAGAACAAACCGTGCGCGTGAGATCGGTTATTCTTTGTTCTACGGTGTATTGCTCGGTATTACAGCATTTACGACACTGGTCACTGCACCGATCATAGATGCTTTTGATTTTAACGTACTGTACAAGTGGATGATATTTACCTATATTCCAGGCGCGATATTACTGGTCATTATCATGAACAGGATACGCCTGAACAGGAAAATACCATTGTATCAGCTGGACTGGGCCAGTTATGTGGTGTACACCACCATGCTCTGTCTGATTGGATATATCCTTTTGTATGGACAGCAATATTACTGGTTGCAGGATGCGCGTATTATGGCTGCCAGCATAGCGGTAGTTGTATTGCTGGTTATCCACATTGTCAGACAACGTTCTTTAAAAAGACCTTATCTCAGTCTGGATGTATTCCGTTATCGTAACTATGTCATCGGGGTGAGCCTGATCACGATATTATACGTTTGCAGAGGCGCTTTCAATATCACTACTAATTATTTTATAACCGTTCTCGGACTCGATCCCAGACATTTGTCTTATATACTGCTGGCAAACATCGGCGGTATCATACTTGGTGTACTTTACTCTTCCCGATGGATATTGATGAAGCGTTCCGTGAGATGGATCTGGATGGGCGGTTTCTCATTGTTGCTGATATTTCATCTGTGGATGCATACCCTGTTTGCCACACAGGCGGATGTACCCACTTTTATCATACCCCTGATCTTACAGGGTATAGGTGTGGGATTGCTGATGGCGCCCATGATCATCTATACCATTTCTTCAGTGCCTGCACATCTGGGTGGGACTGCTTCCGCAACAGGGGTACTGTTCCGTTTTACCGGTTTCTGTATCTCTATTGCGCTGATCAATTACTTTCAACTGTTTTCCAGAAAAGTTCACTACAACCGTTTTCTGGACCTGGTCACTTCGCTGGATCCCTTAGTGACAGCTAAGCTGGTAAACTACAAAACGGCTGTCGCGGCAAAAGGGCTTCCGGCCGATCAGGCAACAAAGATCGCCAACGGACTGCTATACCGCTCAGCCGATATACAGGCACAGATAAGATACTCCATGGACTATTACTATATGATCAGTTGTGCGCTGGTTGTGATCATACTGATGATCGCCTTTGTGCCATATTTGAACAGAACGGTGATCAATCTGAGGAACAACCAACCGGCACCGGCATCTTATTAAATTAGGAATTAACAATTAGGAATTAAGAATTGTAATGCAGCGGAGATGGTGTGAATGGTATAATACAAGTTTGCTTAGCTGTCAATGTGTATATATAGAGGAAAAAGAAGCGCTTCAGTAGTGAAGCGCTTCTCATTTTGATATTTGTTTGAAAAAAATTATTCTTAATTCTTAATTCTTAATTCTTAATTCTTAATTCTTAATTCTTAATTCTTAATCATTATTGTCCGACTAAAATCGGTCATAAAACTGCAGTAACTCTTTTCAGGAAAGAGTTACAGGCGAAAAAGACACTGTTTAAAAACAGGGGGATGTTCCCCCCTGTTTTTATGTTGTAAAAGC
>JBCNQK010000004.1:0-96595 GCA_039592855.1 Chitinophaga sp.
TTGCCGCCGGCTTCTTTCAGATTCCAACTCACGCTGGACACCCTTGCCTTAAGCTAACACTTCCTACTGTAAAGCGTGTTCGGGACTTTCACCCTAGAGCTGGCAGGCATGCCTGACACACGCAAAAGGGCGTTTCCTACAGGAACGCCCTTTCTCTTTATAGTTCCACAAATTCGTAATTCGTAATTCGTAATTCGTAATTCGTAATTTCTTTCCTTGCACGAAAATTGCTCCTTCCTTCAAATGGTACTCCAATTCACTGATAAAGGCATTTACTGTCCGGCAGGCGACTTCTACATCGACCCCTGGCAGCCCGTGGAAAGGGCCGTTATTACTCACGCGCACTCCGATCACGCCAGGTCTGGCAGCAAACATTATCTCTGTCAGCACGACAGCGTTTACCTGCTGCAACTCAGACTTGGTCAGGATATCAGTGTACAGGGCGTCGCCTTTGGCGAAGTGGTGCGGTATAATGGGGTCAGTATTTCCCTGCATCCCGCCGGACATATCATCGGCTCAGCACAGGTAAGGGTGCAACAGGGCAATGAAGTATGGGTCTTCAGCGGGGATTATAAAGTGGAAAATGATGGTATTTCCGGACAATTTGAACCGGTGCCCTGCAATACGTTCATTACAGAATGCACATTTGGCTTGCCAATATACAACTGGCAACCACAGGCCGTTATCTTCAGCAGCATCCGGCAATGGGTGCAGGACAACCAGGCAGCGGGCAAAAACAGCGTCATACTGGGGTATAGTCTTGGGAAAGCGCAACGCCTGTTATACCATCTGCGTGATGTAACAGAACAGATATGGGCCCATGGCGCCATCTACATTCCCCATCAGCTGCTACGAGAAAAAGGCTGGGACCTCCCGGAGATACATCGTATTACCCCGGAAACACCCACATCTGCCTATAAAAACAACCTCATTATCGGCCCACCATCTGCAGCTGACACTTCCTGGATGCGACGGTTCAACCCTTATGCACTAGGCGTATGCAGCGGCTGGATGCAGGTACGCGGCAATATGCGCCGCCGGAACGCAGATGCAGGATTTGCCCTTTCCGACCATGCCGACTGGGCAGGCCTGCTACAGGCCGTGAGAGCTACCGGGGCGGAGAAAGTGTATACCACCCATGGTTTCAGCAGCGCGTTCGCCCGCTATCTGACCGAAAATGGCATTCCCGCACAGGAAGTAAAGACAGAATATGGCGATACAGACGAGGAACTCAATATACCGGAAACCACCCCAAATGCGCAATAAAGCCAGGTTATGAAAGAATTTGCCACACTCATCAGAATACTGAGCAACAGCACCAAGACCAATGAGAAACTGGATGCCCTCAGCAGGTATATGGCGACCGCCGATGCTGCCGACAGACTATGGGTACTGGCGCTCTTTACAGGTCGCCGGCCCAAACGTACCGTCAATGCAACGCAACTCAGCACCTGGTGTTTACAGATGACCGGTTTACCATCCTGGTTATATGAAGAGTGTTATCATACCGTGGGCGATCTGGCAGAAACCATCGCACTGCTGCTCCCTCCGGGGAAAAGCATTTCGGTGCATCCCCTGCATTACTGGATCGATCAGCTTATACAGCTGGAAAAAGCCGACGAAACGACCAAACAGACCTTCATCCTGAAGGCATGGGAAGAACTGGATACCAGCGAACGCTTCGTCTTCAATAAACTGATCACAGGCGGTTTTCGTATCGGTGTATCACAGAAAATGATGGTCAATGCCCTGGCAGCGACCTACGATATTCCGGCGGCGACCATCTCCCATATGATCAGCGGCAACTGGGACCCTCAGAAAACCACTATGGAGGCATTATTAAGCGAAAATATCACCGAAGCGGACGCTTCCAAACCTTTTCCGTTTTACCTCGCCTATGCCCTTGAAACAGGCCCTGCGGAACTGGGCGTGCCGGAGCAATGGCAGGCAGAATGGAAATGGGACGGTATCCGCGGACAGATCATCAAACGTAACGGACAACTGTTCGTCTGGTCACGCGGGGAAGAACTGATCACGGAGAAGTTCCCGGAATATCAGCCGCTGCTGGAGTTGTTACCTGAAGGCACCGTACTGGACGGAGAGATCCTGACCTTCGCCAATGGCTTTCCTTTGCCTTTTCAGACCTTACAGACCCGTATCGGCAGAAAGAACGTCACCCGTAAACAATTACAGGAAGCGCCTGTCGCTTTCCTGAGTTATGACCTGCTGGAATGGGAACGACAGGATATCCGGACTACCGCCCTCCAGGAACGCCGGGAGCTATTGGAACAACTGGTGGAAAAGATCAATCATCCTACCCTCCGCCTCTCCCCTGCCATTACCTTCCATGACTGGGAGGAACTAGCAGCATTCAGGCTCCAGGCAAGAGAAAAAGGCAGTGAAGGACTGATGCTGAAAAAGCGGGACTCCGCCTACCAGGTAGGACGGAAGAGAGGCGACTGGTGGAAATGGAAAATAGACCCGCTGACCATAGACGCGGTCATGATATATGCCCAGAAAGGACACGGCCGGCGGTCGAACCTATACACTGACTACACGTTCGCTGTCCGGGACGGAGAGCAACTGGTGTCATTTACAAAGGCTTATTCAGGTCTGACGGACAAGGAGATCAACGAAGTAGATAACTGGGTGAAGCGAAATTCTATCGAGAAGTTCGGTCCGGTGAGGACGGTAAAGCCGGAACTGGTGTTTGAGATCGGATTTGAGGGAATTGCGGCCTCTAACCGGCATAAATCAGGCGTGGCCCTGCGTTTTCCCCGGATATTACGCTGGCGGAAGGATAAACCGGTCGCCGAGATCAATACACTCACTGATTTACAGCAACTACTGCAAATGCACAAACAATAAGAAAAAGACAGGGATTATTGAATCGAATTAGTATATTGTACTTATTATTGCATTCTAATTGGAACATTATTCTATACTGATATGAACAACCTGGGCAATAACAAAAAAGATAGTGCCACCGACAACATTGCGCTGGATGAGAAGGATATAGCAATTTTGCAATTGCTGGAAGAAGATGCAAAAATGACTATCCGTGACCTGGCAGCAAAGCTGAACCTGAGTGCGACCCCTGTCTATGAACGTATTCGTAAAATGGAACAGGCTGGCGTTATCAGGCAATATGCCGCTATCGTTGACCCCAGCAAGATCGATAAAGCCCTGACCGTACTATGTTATATTTCCCTTAAAGAGCATGGTAAAAAGGCGGGTGCAAAATTCATCAAGGAGATCACTTCTTTTCCGGAAGTAATGGAATGTCTGAATATCTCCGGTCAGTTTGATTTCATGCTCAAAGTACAGGTAAAAGACATGCTCGCCTACCATGAGTTCAATGTCAACAAGCTAGGCGAGCTGGATAATATCCGTCACATGGAGAGTGTGTTCGTGATGTCAGTCATCAAGGCGACACACAGAGTGGTTTATTAGTTTTATAATTGTCTCAGACCTTCATACCCTGGAAAAAGGATGTAAGCATTTACATTTTCCCCTTTAGGATGTACCGTAATGGCAGAACAGATTTCCTTTCTGCCTTTCTCTGTCGTCATTTCAAAAGCGATACCTGAGTTACGCACATCGTATACGGTGATCTTCTTTCCTTTGACCCTGTCTTCATACTGTGCCACCACTTTTATAGCAGGGAATAGCTTTTTGATCTCGATATAAGAACTGCCGACCTTTAATCCTTTTGTAGTTTTAAAGGAAGCGGTATTCACACGTACCTGTTTTACAACCATTGCTTCTTTGCCATCTGCTTCCTGTCTTACGGAGTAAACTGCCAGGAATCTGGAGGAATCAATACTATCATCTTTTTTGCGACTGTACCAGAAAGCCCAGGCTTTCCCCATAGCAGCGTCCCCGCCATCTGCATTGCCCAGCTCCTTGGACATATCTTCTACTTTTTCACCCAGTTTCGTATTCCCGATATATTCACCAGGCTGGATCTTCCAGGCATTCTGCGCAAAGGCCGGCGCCGTGATGAGCATACATGCTGCCGCAAGAAAGTAAAGGTGTTTCATAGTTCTTCTTTTACACAAAGAAAGACAAAAAACAGGCCACTTCCTTATTCAAATAATGCTTACTTTTCTGTTATGAACCGCAAACACTTCCTGTCAGCTTTGGCCACCACTGCGGGCCTTACCACCTTCCCCGCACTGATGCGTTTACAACAGGCCGCTGCAGCACTACCACTACATGAAGAAAGACTGCTGATCCCTCCCTATCTTAAACCGGGTGACCTGATCGGTATTACCTGCCCCGCCGGACACATTACACTGGAAGAAATTAAACCGGCGATCCGCATTATGGAAAGCTGGGGCTTTAAAATACGTATAGGTAATACCGTTAATAAATCTGACTTCAGTTTTGGCGGCACCGACAAAGAACGTCAGCAGGATATGCAGGCGATGCTCGACGATCCTTCCATAAAAGCGATCATGTGTGCAAGGGGCGGTTATGGCAGTGCGCGTATCGTAGATCAGCTTGACTTTTCCCACTTTATACAACAACCTAAATGGGTGATCGGCTTCAGCGATATCACCGTCTTACATTGTCATATCAACCGCCTGTACGGCATCGCTACGCTGCATTCTAAAATGTGTAACAGCTTTCCTGATGACTACAACAAAGCTGAACCGATCGTACAACAAACCATCTCTTCCATCAGAGACGCATTGAGCGGTCAACAACTGCATTACACAACGTTCTCTGACTCCCGCAACAGAACAGGTACCGCCAAAGGGATACTCATCGGTGGTAATCTGTCTATGGTCCAGAGCGTACTGGCGACTAACTCAGAACCGGATACCATCGGGAAAATACTATTCCTCGAAGAGGTAGGCGAATACCTGTACAGTCTTGACCGTATGCTTAACAGTCTGCAGCGCGCACATAAACTCGACAATCTCGCAGGACTGATCATCGGTGGTTTCAATCGTATCAAACCAGACGATCCTGGAGAAGAGTTCGGACGTACTGTATATGACATTGTGATGGAGAAAGTAAAGGACACTACCTATCCGGTTTGTTTTGGATTTCCGGTAGGGCATCAGAAAGATAATTATGCGCTGAAGTGCGGGATTATGCATCAGCTAAAGATCAGCAAAGAGGAAGTGCAGCTGGACGAACTCAGAGGTTAATACTTTCATCAGCCAGGTACACTGTTATTTCTCCGTTTTTCATTAATTTCATCAACTGATGAAAAACAAAGCGCGCGGATGGCAGGTGATCATAGAATGGCTGGCTGCAAGAGACAGAAAGCCCTTTACATTCCAGGAAGAAGCCTGGAAACATTACATGCAGGGCAAATCAGGCCTTGTCAACGCCCCTACCGGCTACGGTAAAACCTTCTCTCTCTTCCTGGGCGTTGTGATCGACTGGATCAACAAACACCCGGAAGATTATCAGCAAAAAACAAAGAACGGCCTGCAAATGCTGTGGATCACTCCGCTACGGGCACTGGCAAAAGATATTGCCCGCGCCATGGAGGAAGTGTTGCAGGAACTCAATATGCCCTGGCAGGTAGGTATCCGTAGTGGCGATACGCCTATCTCTACCCGTCAGCAGCAAAAAAAGATGATGCCGGAAATACTGCTCATCACACCGGAAAGTCTGCACCTGCTGATGGGGCAAAAAGAATACCCTAAAGTATTCACACACCTGACAACCGTCGTGGCTGATGAATGGCATGAACTGCTGGGCAGCAAACGCGGCGTTATGGTGGAACTCGGTCTTAGCAGACTCCGTGGACTGGCGAAAAAAGCCGGCCGTCCGCCATTGAAGGTATGGGGTATATCTGCGACGATCGGTAATCTGGATGAAGCGCTGGAAGTACTGCTCGGTCAGCCGGACCCTGAAGCTGTCATCATACGCGCCAAACTGGATAAGAAGATCGAATTACAGAGCATCTTACCAGATGAAATTGAAAAATTCCCCTGGGCGGGTCACTTAGGCACAAAGTTGCTGTATAAGGCGCTGCCGGTGATCATGAACAGTAAAACAACGCTCATATTCACCAATGTCCGTTCCCAAACGGAGATCTGGTACCAGGAAATATTAAGACAATGTCCCGAACTGGCAGGCGCCATTGCGATCCATCATGGTTCTATCGATATGGAACTACGGGTGTGGGTGGAAGAGGCCCTGCATACCGGCGTACTGAAAGCGGTGGTTTGTACTTCCAGTCTTGACCTGGGTGTGGACTTCCGTCCTGTAGATACCGTTATCCAGGTCGGCAGTCCGAAAGGGGTCGCTCGTTTCCTGCAACGCGCAGGCCGAAGTGGCCACCAGCCGGGCGCCACGAGTAAAATATGGTTCCTGCCTACCCACAGTCTTGAACTGGTGGAAGCTGCTGCACTGAAGGCTGCCATGGAAGAACAACTGGTAGAAAGCCGCATCCCCATCGTACTTGCGTACGACGTACTGTTACAATACCTGATGACATTAGGCATTTCAGATGGCTTTCATGCGAGTGAAATATGGGAAGAAGTGACCAACACCTTTTGTTTCCGCGATGTTACAGCAGACGAATGGGCCTGGATGCTGGCATTTTTAAGCACCGGTGGAGATGCACTTTACAGCTACGATGAATTCAAAAAACTCGAAAGAGAAGGCGACTTTTTTATCTGTCGTAGTCGTATGCTGGCGATGCGGCACCGACTACATATCGGTACGATCGTAAGCGACGCCATGCTGAAAGTGAAATTCATGAGCGGTGGTTTCATCGGCATGATAGAAGAATGGTTTGTTGCCCGATTGCAACCAGGAGATACGTTCAGTCTCGGCGGACGCACACTGGAATTTGTCATGATCAAAGACATGACGGTACTGGTACGTAAGTCCAACGCCAAACGCGCCATTGTACCCAGCTGGATGGGGGGACGTTTACCGCTTTCGGCAAATCTGGGTAAAATGCTGCGCCGCACTTATAACGAAGCATTGTCCGGCAAATCAGATATGCCGGAGATCAAAATATTACAGCCGTTGTTCGACCTGCAGGAACGGCTTTCTCACATACCGAAAGACAATGAACTGCTGATCGAAATGATCACTACCCGTGATGGCTACCACATGTTCGTTTATCCTTTTGAAGGACGACTGGTACACGAGGTAATGGCAGCGCTGCTGGCCTATCGTATCAGTAAACGGCAGCCGATCACCTTTTCCATGGCCATGAACGACTATGGCTTTGAACTGTTGTCAGATCAGCCTATTCCTGTCAGTGAAGGAGATGTACACGATCTTTTCTCACTGGAGAATCTGACCATTGATCTGCAGGCAAGCGTGAACTCCACCGAAATGGCACGCAGGAAATTCAGGGATATTGCCGTGATCGCGGGACTGATATTCCAGGGATATCCTGGTAAGCATAAAGCCAGCCGGCACCTGCAGTCCTCTGCTTCATTACTGTTTAATGTGTTCAAGGATTATGATCCGCAGAACCTGTTGTTAAGACAGGCATTTAATGAGGCCTTTTTCTATCAGATGGAAGAAGCCCGTTTACGGGAAAGTCTGGACCGTATTTACAACAGCAATATCATCATTACAGAACCGGAAAGTCTCACGCCTTTCTGTTTCCCGATAAAAGTAGATAGTTTAAGAGAAAACCTGACCAGCGAAAAACTGGAGGACAGGATCAAAAAAATGCGTCCGCAGTTTTAGTTTAACAGGGATAATGTAGTTTTACCGAAGATATGGAGGACGTGATTTACAGGTACCAGGACCAGACCTGGCATTTATCGCCACACAGGGCTATTTTCTGGCAGGAAGAACAGGCGTTGATAGTCTCAGATCTGCACCTGGGCAAAGGCACACATTTCAGGAAAGCGGGGATCGCAGTACCTGCCAATATCGGGCAGAATGACCTGTACCGGCTGCAATTACTGATCACGGCTTACAATCCTTCACAGATCATCATAGTAGGTGATATGTTCCACAGTCGTGAGAACAACGACGTTGCTTATTTCAAACTCTGGCGGCAGCAGTTTGCAAATATCTCGTTCAAACTGGTAAAAGGTAATCACGATATCTTATCTGACGCTGTGTATGCTACGTTGAACCTTGAAGTGTTTGATACGCTCTGCATCCGTGATATACATTTCGTACATGAGCCCTGCGAAGAAGGCGATACACCAGGGTACACCTTTTCCGGTCACCTGCATCCGGGCGTAGTAGTATCCGGCGCCGGCAGACAACGGCTACGGCTGCCCTGCTTTTACTTCGGAAAACATTGCAGCATATTGCCTGCTTTCGGCCGTTTTACGGGCCTCGCGACCTTAGAACCTGCACTTGATGAGGCAGTATTTGTTATTGCTGAAAACAGCGTCTTAAAAGTCAATTAATGCTGGTTGCCTACGATCCCATATTTGCACATCCGCTTCCCGAAGGCCACCGCTTTCCAATGGTCAAGTATGAACTGATCCCTGCACAACTGTTACGGGAAGGAATTATCAGCGAACAACAACTGCATATACCTGCTCCTGCAACGGAAGCAACTATCCTGCTGACACATACCGCACATTACTGGCATCAGCTGCAACACCAGACCTTATCTGACAAAGAGCAACGGCGTATCGGTCTCCCGCAATCACCGGCATTAACCTTACGCGAGATCGTTATCAGCCAGGGTACGATCGACTGTGCATTACATGCCATGGAACACGGGGTTGCTTTAAACGTGGCCGGTGGTACGCATCACGCTTTTGCAGATCGTGGAGAAGGCTTCTGTCTGCTGAATGACTTTGCTATTGCCGCTAACTATCTGCTGCATCAGCAACTGGTAAAAAAGGTGCTGATCATTGATCTGGATGTACATCAGGGAAATGGTACGGCTGCTTTGTTTGAAGGCAGACCGGAGGTCTATACTTTCAGTATGCATGGTGCGCATAATTATCCGTTCCATAAGGAAGTATCCGATTGGGATGTGCCCTTACCGGATGGTATGCATGATGCCGATTACCTGCGTACGCTGAGTGATTGTCTCCCTGTGTTGATCAATAAAGTAAAACCTGATATTGTATTTTATCTGTCCGGTGTGGATATCCTGCAAACAGACCGTTATGGAAAATTGCAGGTGACACACGAAGGCTGTCGTAAGCGGGATGAAATGGTGTTTCACGCTTTAAAGCAACATGGTATCCCTTGTGCCGTAGCGATGGGTGGTGGATATTCGACAGAGATCAGGGATATTGTAAATGCGCATTGTAATACATTCAGGGCTGCGGCAGAGATTTGGGGGTAATTCATGGCAATCATAGCCGCATTGTGCGGATGTCCTACAGATAATTTGTTAATCACAGGATTCATGGTTGCGTTCACTGATGCAGTATTGAAAGTCTTCTTATTATCTGTTACTGTCAATGAACATACATAAGTATCTGCTGTCAAACCTTTGATAGTTTTCTTTACGGTTACCGGTGTAGTGCCCGTAACCATTGCAGGGCGCTTACTTTTCACCATTCGTATTTACTGCCTTATACATATTATTTACATTGATACACCTTACTTCTCTCAGAGACTGTGTCTGTATCTTCGTTGTATACCCTTATTATTCCGATATTACGACCATATTTCTTCGCTCAGGAACGGATAGGTACAGGCATAATAACGGCGTAGTGACGGTATAATCGGCCATTCAGGTCGTGAGCAACGGACAGATAGCAACGGACAGATAGCTATACAAATACAAAAACGGCGAACGATCATCTGTATCCAGATAACCATTCGCCGTTAATATCTTTAACGAATCATTTCACAAGCTGTGGGGTTACTACGAACATTGCTGTTAATAACTCAGACTGTCATCAGTCCTTAATCCGCTTCTTCAGCATACTCACCTGATCCTGCAGATGGCTCACCATATCAGCCAGATGGTTCACACTAAGACGGCTCTGCTGACCACTTTTGCTGATTACAGCATCTGACTGCCAGAGTTCCAGCACGTCTTCCATACCTACTGCATAAGGTTCATACTGCGGATTATCAGAAACAAGTGTGATCTTGCTTTTACTACGGTTGGTCTTCAGAATACGTTTATAGACGATACCCTCACGGTTGGTCACAACGATATACGCTTCATTGTTGCGGATCTCTTCCCAGCCATCTACTTTGTGACATACGATCACGGAACCGGAAGGCGTTGGCAGCATAGAATCTCCCGCTATTTCAAAAGCCCTGTAATTACCGGCGCCCATCATAGGCAAGGTAAAGGTGTTCAGTTCTTCGATGAACTCATCATCATTATAACCGGCGAGATAACCAGCTGCTGCTTTTACGGGTACGAACTCAATCACCTGACGGTCGCTGCCCATTTTCTGCTGTCTGCGTTTCTCCAGGAAGCTTTCCTTCTGAGAGCCTACATCGCGACGTAACAAATCATCAATGGATATACGGAACATGTCACTAACCAGTTCCAATACTTCTGTGCGGGGTTCTGCGCGTTCTTCTTCGTAAGCACCGAGCAGGGAGCGTTTGATACCTAATTTATCAGCAAACTCCTGCTGCGTCCAGCCCTTCTGCTTGCGCAGGAACTTCAGATTGCGGCATACTATGGACATAATCTAAATAATTTAGTACATTACTAACAAAATTAGCATATAATTTTTATAATTACCAAATATATTCCGGTCAGCTTAACTTATTTTTGCCCCGTAAAATCGTAAAATCCAACTCAATATTTATTATGGACACCTTGGTAACTATTCACTCGCTGTTAAGATGGGCAATTGTGCTGACCGGTATTTGGGCAATTATCCGCGCAATAAAAGGCGTTAGTGGCAATTCAGCTTACACCAGCGCTGATAAAAAAGCAGGCCTTTTCTTTATGATCTCTCTCGATATTCAGTTACTCGTGGGGATCGTACTGTATTTCATCAGCCCAATGGCGATGAAAGCATTTCAATCAATGGGTGGAGAAGTAATGCGCCAGGCGCCATATCGTTACTTCGCCGTAGAACACGCCTTCGCTGCTATCATCGCTATTGCACTGGTACACATCGGCCGTTCTAAAGTAAAGAAAGCAACTTCTGATGCACAGAGACATAAACTGTCCCTGATATTCTTCCTGCTTGCGCTGGTAATACTGGCTGCACGCGTTCCATGGCCATGGACAGCAATGGGTGCTGGCAGAGGATGGTTCTAATCTGAAAAAGTAGACAAGATATAAAAGCAGAAGCCGCCTCCAATAATATGGAGGCGGCTTCTGCTTTTTATTTGTAGACCACTTTCTGCTGTTATCCCTTGTCTGTATAAAACAGACGATACGAATAAATGTATGGCAGCGCCGCCAGTATCCCCCCTATAAAGATCAACAGGAAAGTACCTGTCACCACCGGCAGGAAGAATCCGGCAACAATGGTCGCCGCACCTGTACATACCCAGAGCGTACCCGCAAAAGCATGGGTTTCCCGCCAGATTTCCTCACTTTTCAAGGTCCAGGGTGTCCTTACCCCGACAAAGTAGTTGGGCTCCACCTTGCGCAGGAAAAGGCCGATTACACCGATCAGCAGACCAGTACCCGTAAATACCCAGCGCTCTATCACAAATGGATGTCCCTGGCTGGCCATAAAGATGATGGCAGCCGTAAAGATCGCCAGATAGATGTGGATCATAAACCGGATCTGATAGTACTTTCGCTGAAATAAGGTCATTTCCTGGGGGAGCAGTTCCTTCTCGTCTTCCACGTGCGGAATGTACCTGAACAGAAAGTATAACAGTAGATTAGTAAGGAATAAAAAGGTCATTAATAAAAGAAAGTCACCCTTGCTGCCAACACGGTCTGCCACTCCATTTACACTGAAGTTAGTCGGCATAACACCCGGTAGGGAAGGCCAGATGATTCCCAGATAAACCATCGGCAGCACCAATAATAACAATAACAGCAGTTCCTGGCCAATATCAGGCTTTTTCATGAGAAAGTGTTTTGTTTGAAAGTATCGTGACAAATAGCGTACCCGCTTGTGACACTCATATAGTTAATAACCATTATCCCCACCAATTTGTTATTAATTGTTAATCCTGCTAATAAAATTAGCATCAACTAAAATTATTAGTAAATTTGTCAGACATGAGGGTTCGCAAGGACCACCATTTCATGACCATTATTAACTTGTATGATTTCTTTGCAACACAGGTCCATCGCTCATTTCGACATGGACAGCTTCTTCGTGTCAGTGGAGTGCAGGGACGATAACAGCCTGAAGGGAAAACCACTGCTTGTCGGTGGTATGAGTGACCGGGGCGTTGTAGCTGCCTGCAGTTACGAAGCCCGTCGCTATGGTATCCATTCTGCCATGCCGATGAAGGTTGCGCTTAAATTATGCCCTCATGCTATCATCAGAAGAGGCGACGTGGAGAAATACAGCCAGATCTCCCGCGAAGTAACCGGACTCATAGCTGATAAAGCCCCCCTGTACGAGAAATCATCCATAGACGAGTTCTATCTTGACCTCACCGGGATGGACAAATTCTTCGGCTCCATGAAATGGACCGCCGAATTACGCCAGCATATTATGCGGGAAACACAACTACCCGTTTCCTTTGGGCTCGCCTCGAACAAAATGATCTCTAAAGTGGCCACCAACGAGGCTAAGCCCAATGGTCAACTCGAAATACTCTTTGGAAATGAGAAATCTTTCCTCGCACCTATGCCGGTGGAAAAACTCCCCATGGTGGGTAAGGAAACAGCCAGCCAGTTACACCGTCGCGGAGTAGAAACCGTAAAAACCCTGAGCGAAATACCGCTCTCCCTGCTGGAAGCCTGGCTGGGGAAGAATGGTATCTCCCTGTGGAACAAAGCCAATGGTATCGATGAATCGCCCGTCGTACCCTACCATGAACAAAAGTCTATCTCCACCGAAAATACCTTCCATACCGACACCATCGATATGCAGTTCATACATGCGGAACTCGTGCGTATGACGGAGAAAATAGCCTTCGAACTGAGACAACAGGATAAACTCACTGGCTGCGTCACCGTCAAGATCCGCTACTCGGATTTTGAAACCGTTACCAAACAGATGACCATCCCCTACTCCAGCAGCGATCATGTACTGCTGGAAAAAGTAAAAGAACTGTTTACCAAACTATATGACAGACGATTGCTCATCCGCCTGATAGGCGTACGGTTCAGTCATCTGGTACATGGTAACCATCAGATCAGTCTGTTCGATGATACACAGGAAATGATCTCCCTTTATCAGGCCATAGACAATATCAAAAACCGCTTCGGATGGCAATACCTGATGCGGGGCACCAATGCAGTTCCCCAGTCGAAAAAAGCGGACGTAAAACAGCGGGATATCATGCCATATCCGAAAGTGAGATAAACCAACGCTTATGTATCTGAACTGCAAAACTTTCTTCAGCCTTCGCTATGGCACCATCGATACAAAAGACCTGGTGAAAACAGCCAGACAGATGGGTATCACTTCGCTGGCGCTCACCAATATCAATATCACTTCGGATACCTGGAACTTCGTAAAAGAATGTCAGGATAATGGGATCAAACCTATTATCGGACTGGAATGCAGAAACAACCACGACCTTAAATACATCCTGCTCGCCCGTGATATGGAAGGCTGGTTTTACATCAACAGATTTTTGTCAGATCATCTGCACAAAGACCTTCCCTTCCCTGATCGTGCACCTGCATTTTCTGGTGTATTTGCGATCTATACCTGGAATACCGTTCCGTTACAAGACCTCTGCGAACATGAACTCGTTGGTATCCGTAAGCGGGATATCAACAAACTATTCCGGGTAGATACGTTATCCTTTCAGGATAAACTCGTCATCCTGCACCCTGTCACCTATCAGGATGCAGATCACTATCAGCTCCATCGCATACTACGCGCTGTCGATCAGAATATCCTCATCAGTCAGTTGCAGGACCATACTGCCGCACAGCCTGATGAAATGTTCATATCACCCGGCGATCTGTTCGACAGCTTTGAACAATATCCGCACATCATCGGCAACACCGTGCGTATCATGGACGCCTGTCAGATCAGCTTCGACTTTAAATCCCCACGGAATAAAAAATACTTCACTACCAGTGAAGAAGCGGATCATACCCTGCTGCGTAAACTCGCGTATGCGGGTATGCTCGAACGTTACGGACCGGATAATGCAGAAGCAAAAGAGCGCATAGAAAAAGAACTGGATGTTGTACAGGGTCAGCATTTCAATGGCTATTTTCTCATTACCTGGGATATCATCCGTTATGCACAGGAACGAGGTTTCTTCTATGTAGGCCGTGGCAGTGGCGCTAATTCTATTATCGCATATTGTCTGAAAATAACGGACGTCGATCCTATAGAACTGAATCTCTATTTTGAAAGGTTCCTCAATCCATATCGTAGTTCCCCGCCTGATTTTGACATTGATTTCTCCTGGAAAGACAGGGATGAGATCATTGAATATGTATTCAAAAAATATGGGAATGCACATACCGTGCTTTTAGGAACTGTAACCACCTTCCAGCAGAACGCTACTATCCGTGAACTGGGTAAAGTATACGGTCTGCCCAAACATGAGATAGATAAGATACTGGATACACCCTTCAATCCTGATCTCTCCGGCGATAACGTACAGCAGAAAATCCTGCGGTATAGTCAGCTGATGTCCAGTGATAACAAAGCATTCCCGAATCACCTCAGCATTCACGCGGGTGGTATCCTCATCAGTGAAGCGCCCATTCATCAGCATTGCAGTACCTATCTTCCGCCCAAAGGGTTCAGTACCGCACAACTGGATATGCACCAGGCAGAAGCCATCGGATTGTTCAAATTCGATATTCTCAGTCAGCGTGGTCTCGGACATATACGTGATGCGATCGACATCATCAAAGAAAACAAAGGCGATGAGATAGATATCCACAATGTAAAAGCCTTCATGCGCGACGAACGGGTAAAACATGCATTACAGACGGTCAATACTATTGGCTGTTTCTATATCGAATCACCCGCCATGCGGCAGTTACTCCTGAAACTTGAATGCCATGATTATCTGACGCTGGTCGCCGCCAGTTCTGTGATACGTCCCGGCGTGGCACAATCAGGTATGATGCGGCAATATGTGCATAACTACCGTCACCAGGAACAGGTCGTTTATCTCCATGAGATCGTGAAAGAAGTGCTCAGTGAAACCTTCGGTATCATGGTCTATCAGGAAGATGTGATTAAGATCGTCAGCAGATATGCTAATATGGACCTGGCAGATGCAGACATATTACGCAGGGCGATGGCCGGTAAATACCGTGGTCAGGGAGATTTTCAGAAGATAGAACAGCAGTTCTTCGGTAACTGTAAAAAACTAGGCAGACCAGAGGCTGTGACAGCAGAGCTCTGGCGACAGATCGCCAGTTTCTCCGGCTTCTCTTTTTCCAAAGCACACTCTGCAAGTTTTGCGGTAGAAAGTTATCAGAGCCTTTATCTGAAAACATATTATCCTGCAGAATTTATGGTCGCAGTTATTAACAACTTCGGCGGCTTTTATAACAGGGAACTGTATTTCCGGGAACTACAGAAAACCGGCGTTACCATTAAACCGCCCTGTATCAATAACAGTGATTACCTGACGCGCATCAACGATGACATCGTATATACAGGGTTTATCCATGTAGAAGGACTGGAAGTAAAGTGGATGGAACGGGTATTGGAAGAACGTCAGCAATACGGCCCTTATGCCAGTCTGGAAGACTTCACCACGCGTATTGCACCTCCACCGGAACAACTGGATATTCTCATCAGAATAGGCGCCTTTAACTTCGATGCTTATACAAAGAAAGAATTACTGTGGAAAAGCAGCCTGTTGCTGAAAGCAAAGTCGCCACATGCTGAACATATACAGCCCTTGTTCCGCGAAGAATTACCAGACTGTCAGTTACCCATGCTGGCCTATACAGCACATGAAAATGCTTTTGAGGAAATTGCACTGTTAGGGTTTCCTTTGTGCTCTCCTTTCACCATTCTGCAGCATGATCAGAGCAGGTATATTACTGCGAATAATTTCAAACTTTACACCGGTCAGACGATCAACGCGCTGGGCTATCTTGTCTGTACCAAAGGTATCCACACCAGCAAGGGCATTCCGATGAGTTTCGGCACCTTTATGGACGTAAACGGCGACTTTATCGATACGGTCCACTTCCCGGATATCCTACGTAAATACCCGTTCCAAAAGGGCGGATTTTATATGCTACAGGGAAAGGTCACGGAAGAATATGGCGTGTTCTCTATAGAGATCGGTTATATGCGGAAGATCGGTTACTTTGAAGACAAATAACATGTAACCAATACAGTATAGTGATGATTATATTTAATACAATATACAAGTAATTAGTTTTTTACTATTTTTATCCCTCAGATCAGTATTCACGAAGAGGACAATATTTAATTCGAGAGGCAGGCCCTTAATTTAATATTCTTATCATGCTGCATAAGATATTAATTACCTATACCGCGGCATGAGCAAACGACCTATCAACCTATGCACAAGATTTTTACCGTAACTGTATTACTGTTACTAAGCCTCCGTCTGTCTGCACAACAGTCAGCTCCCGCTTCCGAACGTCCCGCTTATTTTATCTATGCCGCCGGTGAGCGCACTGATAAAAAGCTGAAGGTCCTTCTGATAAGCACCTATATTTATCGGGCTAAAAATTTCTCTTTTCCATCTGACAAGATCAGTATCGGCATGTCGCTGGATTTCAGCAGCACCATACTTCAGATAGAACGGGATGAAAAGCTTTTTCCTGCTGACTATGATAATATCAAATTCAGCGCTGTCAAGGTAAACGACTTATATGGTAATTATCAGCAGTGGAATGCTACGCGTCAATACCATGATGAAGTAACACAGCATGATAACTCTCTCAGCGCGCTGGAAAAAATACGTGTTGCCCTTATCAACGATTATCAGAAAAATGGATACCGCGTGTATCAGGTGAATTTTAGTCCGCTAATAAATGGCGCTAACCAAACCAGCTATAGCATCTATGATGAAAAAGCAGGTACCTATCGAAAAACTGAATTCGACAACCTTGAACCATTATCCCCGCTTTGGATTCCCCCATTCAAAACAGGGGATATCAAAAACCTCCTTGCAAATATTGGCAGCAGTGTTCAAAACACTTCAGGTGGTATCGTGATTGAAAGTACCAAAAAGTCGCAGACTGGCGCCTCAACGTATTCTAAGAGTACTAATTCCGGCAGTACCTCATCTGATGACCCGGATAAATGGAAGAGAGAAGCTGACGCAAAAATGTGGGAAGCATCGATATTAGAAGCTAAAGGTGATACCCTTTACAGGATGGGCACCCTGTTTTATATGCAGGCACTTGAGTTATATCAATCTGCTCAACGGGCTTTTCCTTCAGCAAGAGTGCAGGCAAAAATTGACAATATCAATGCGATGGCTAACCTTGGCAAAGCGCTCAACGATGGTATGAAACAGGTAGATGAAGGTGTTGAAAGAATTGACCCGGACAAAAAAACGCGTCATGCATATTTCTTTATAAATTACACCGGACTACTGTCATCTTACAGCAAAATCAACAATCCCAATGACCATGCTGCCAGGGGCATCTATTTAGGAGTAACCGGGCATCGTACGTTTTTCAGCTTTGAAGCAAGACTGGGTTATGTTGTTGCGCCGGTGTATGAATATAACGTCATAGACGTGGACAAACAACCTGCAGCCAATACCGTACGCATACAGCAGAGCAGTGCAGCCCTCGGACTTTCAGCAGGATTGAATATACCTATCCGGAACGTTGTTATATATGGTATGTATGGCTTCGATTGTATGATGACCACTGGTCAGAAGATATTGACTCAGGGCTATTATGTTGATGAAACACCAACTTATCCGTACCTGCTTACCAAATTCACTTTTGGTACTATTGTCCGCATTCCCCGTACAAGGATCGGAATAGGCATTCAATACAATCTAAACAGCATCACAGGTGAAGATGATGGTGCTTCAGCTATAATAGACGAGAAAGCGCCAGCTGAGCATTATTACCTGCACTCCACTACAAACGAAAAATATAAATACAATAATGGCGGCATCAGTTTTTGCTTGTCGTTTTAAGCAGATATGCTATAAAGAGAAATGCCGTCTTAAATTACTAAGACGGCATTTCTCTTTATAACTGTAAACGGCTGCTTAACTCAGGTTGAACAAACCTTTGTTCAGCAGCTGTAATGTTTTCTCTTTGTGCTGTCCACCGATCAGGATGGAGATGTTGTGACGGCTGCCACCATAAGAGATCATCCGTAAAGGCACTTCGTTCAGTGAATCGAAGATCTTTTTCAGGATGGAAGGCGTAGCCGCTACTTCATTACCAACGATAGATACGATGGTCTGGTGGTGGTCCAGTTCAACAGAACCGAATGGCTGCAATTCTTTCAGCAGCTGGTCCAGCTGAGGCGTGTTTTCTATTGTCAGGGAAACCGCTACTTCAGAAGTAGTGATCATGTCAATAGGTACGCGGTATTTCTCAAACACTTCGAAAATCTTACGGAGGAAACCGTAGGCCAGCAGCATACGGCTGGACTTGATCTTGATAGCGATGATACCATCTTTGGCAGCGATCGCCTTCACACCGTCACCGCTTGGCAGTTCGGTAATGATAGTGCCTTTCGCTTCCGGTTGCATGGTGTTCAGCAGTTTCACAGGAATGTTGAAATGCTGTGCAGGCCATATAGATGCAGGATGGAGGATCTTAGCGCCGAAGTAAGCCAGTTCTGCTGCTTCGTCGAAAGACAGCTGCTCGATCGGGAAGGTCTTTTTCACCACCCTCGGATCGTTGTTGTGCATACCGTCGATATCTGTCCATATCTGTACTTCACTTGCCTGGATAGCTGCGCCGATCAGAGATGCTGAATAGTCGCTACCACCACGTTTCAGGTTATCTATTTCGCCTCTTGAGTTGCGGCAGATATAACCCTGGGTAATGAATACGGTCTCACCTTTATGTTTTTCCAGCAGGTTGCCCAGCTTGATCTTGATCTTTGGAATTTCAGGCTCCTCATACTCATCGATGCTCATGAAATCCAGTGCTGATATCAGTACGGATTTCACGCCGGCTTCTTCCAGGTATACGCTGAACAGACGGGTTGACAGTAATTCACCTTGCGCCAGTATATCCTTATTCAGCGCTTCGTTGAAAGATATCTTAAGAATGATGTTCAGGAATTCGAAATGCTCGTCAACAACAGCGGTCGCCTTTGCACGGGTAGCCTCCTGCTTGACCAGGGCTTCGCAAAAAGTCCTGTAGTGTGCTTCCAGCTTATCTATCTGGCCTTTTGCCTGTTCCTTCTTACCCTCAGAAAGGGATTGTCCGATTTCTACCAAAGCGTTGGTAGTACCGGATAACGCGGATAATACCACGATCTTGGGCGCGGTATCGGCAGTTACCAGACTGGCCACGGCATGCATACGTTCCGGTTTACCTACGGAAGTGCCACCAAATTTTAAGATCTTCATTACTGTTGAATTGTTATATGTTTGACTGGTACAAGATTGAGCGTAAAAAGCCGCAAGTTCGTGCCTTTATGTCGACTTTAAAAATCCAATTTAAATTTTCCCGCTACTTCCTGCAGATCTTTCACCACCGGGTCCAGTAAGGGAATACCTGATACTCTCCGCTCCTTCTCCATTTCCCGCTCAGGATCTCCTGGTATCAGCACCTGCTCACCGGCTACAGGCGTTGCCTGGCGGAAACGGGTGATCCATTTGTCCATGTGCTCCTTGAATTCGTCTGCCGGACGGAAAGCATCTACCCTCATTGCTCCCAGGAAATGCCCAAGTCCTTCTCCTACCGGATCAGGCGCCAGTGGCAGGAAGCTTACGAACGGAGGCGCCCAGGGACCATAATTAGCGCCTGACAATACCGCTGAGAAGATGTCTACGATCGCTCCCAGACAATAGCCTTTATGGCTGCCATGATCACGATCGCCCCCCAGAGGCAGCAATGCGCCACCGGACTTAAGCTCATGCGGATTGGTGCTGGAATGACCGTCTTTATCCTGTATCCAGCCTGTAGGCGCTTCCTGGCTTTTGCGCTGGAGTATCTCCAGTTTGCCGTTGGCAGCTGTGGTCGTCGCAAAATCTGCTACAAACGCCGGTTGCTCTTTCGCCGGAATAACTACCGCTATCGGATTGGTGCCCAGCATCCGCTCGGTGGAGAATGTAGGGGCTACCAGCGGACTGGCATTGGTCATAGCCATCCCGATCATATCCTTTTCCAGGGCCATCATTGCATGCTGGCCTGCTATACCGAAGTGATTGGAGTTCTTTACGCTTACCCAACCGGTACCTACAGCAGCCGCCTTTTCGATGGCTACCTTCATGGCAAAGGGCGCTACCACCAGTCCGAGACCGGCGTCGCCATCCACTACAGCAGTGCTGGGTGTTTCGTGTACCACACGCACATTGGGTGTTGCATTGATCCTGCCGGCTTCCCACAAGCGTACATATCCGCTCAGACGGGCTACGCCGTGAGAATCAATACCTCTCAGGTCGGCTGATAACAATACCTCGCTGGCTGTTTCAGCGTCCTGCGGAGGACAACCCATTTTTATAAAAACCGCTCTGGTAAATTCCCGCAAATGGGGATAAGAGACTATCTGGCTCATGATTCGATTATCCTGTTTCCTGTATGCTTACCGTACAGCCTGTTCAATAATGTGGATTACGCCTGTGCTGTAGGTCCGCCGAAATTCAGTGGCATAGAAACAGGCTCCTGGTCCTGAATGGTGCCATGTGCTGCTTCATACTTCTTGATATTATCGACCATCGCTCTCATGAAACGTTTGGCATGCTGAGGAGTCAGTATGATACGGGACTTTACTTTGGCTTTAGGCAGACCGGGCATTACATTCACAAAATCCACCACAAACTCTGCGTTAGAATGGGTTATAATGGCCAGATTGGCATAAATACCTTCTGCTATTTCCTCGCTCAGCTCAATATTGAGCTGCGCCTGTTCTTCCTGCTGATTTTCCATATTTTTTCGCTTTTGCGCTACAAATGTAAAAAAGAGACCTTAAAATAAAGGTCTCTTTTTAAAACATCGTTCACTGAGCGTTCTATATACTGTTACTGCGCATCCCACCAGATGCGGCGGGTCAGCCTGGTATTAGCCGGCGTATTGGTGTTGTAGCGCACCTCACTGCTCGGATAATACAGGGACCGTGGCAGTGCACCGCCCAATACATTGCCATCGGGGGCGGTCAACTGAGGAAAGCCTGTCCTGCGCCAGTCTGTCCATGTCTCAGGACTCAGGAACAGGGCAATATATTTCTGGGTGATGATATCCTTCATGGTGATCGTAGCCGCTGTTTTGGATACAGTCGCCAGGTAGGCGGTGTTATTGATCGTCCTTAGCAGGTTAGCCCTCACCCCTTCATTATAGGCAGTCGCAGCCGCTGTAGGGTTGCTTGCACGGAACTGTAATTCAGCTTCTATAAACTTCTGCTCGTCGTATGACAGGAAGTAAACAGGAGAATTCGCAGAACCATACAGTGCACCTAAAGCACTTTCATCAGAAGGGTCATAATACACCGCATACCTTGGGTCATTAGCCCCTTTCATCAGGGTATTCAGGTAGCCGGTGAAAATGATGTCCGCACGCTGGGTATTGAACTGATACCAGGGCGCCTGTGTGGTTGTCGCGCTACTGCCGACAAACTTTACGAACGCACCTTCCCCGGCTTCAAATCCATTGGCCAGTTGCGCCAGTGCTTTTGCCTGTGCCGTCGCATCTACCTTCACAGTATGCAGGTAGAACTTGGCTTTCAGCGCATGAGCAAACTTTAACCACATACCAAGGTCGCCCTCAAACAACAGATCGTCGTTAGACCCTGGCTGGAATTCGCTGCCATCGTCTTTTCCCAGATCAGTGATCGCTTCATCCAGTAAGGTATGCAGACGGGCATAAATGGCCTGCTGATTGTCATACTTCGGCTGGGTATTGTTCAATCCCTGGAAAGCTTCAGAATAAGGCACATCTCCCCAGAAATCAGTCACCTGACCCAGGTCATTCGCCATCAGGATCTTACCTACTGCTGCATAATGCAGCTGACCTGCCGCTGTAGCTACCGCGATCAGGGTGTCAATATTCGTCATAATAGACCCGTAAAAACCTGCATACCACATGTTATCCACATCATCAGGGGTGATGTTGTAGATATTGGCGCTGGCTGACTGGTTAGCTGCACCGGTTACCTGTTGCATGAAAATAGATGGGAAACGGGAAGCATCCCCACCCCAGGTATAGGCACTCTGCAAAATAACACCCGGCAACAGGGAAGACGCCGTCGGGTTCTTCAGCTGTGAAGGGTCATCGTTAATGCCATTATAGAAATAATCCTTCCGGCAGCTTTGCGAGAGGACCAGCAAAAAGAGTAATGGGAGTATATATTTGGTTATCCGTAACATGGTGATTCGTTTTTAAAGGGTTAGAATTTAAACTTGAAGTTCAGACCGAAGCTCGCAGTACCCGGCATATTGAAATAATCAATACCCTGGGCATTGGTAGCTCCTGTTAAACTGGTTTCAGGGTCTATTCCCTTGTATGGCGTCCATATGATGATGTTACGTGCAAATGCATTCACATTAATTGCTTTCACAAACCTGGAATCTTTGAAAATACTGCCGGGAATGTCATAAGACAGCGTGATCTCACGCAGTTTCACGAAAGAACCATCATCTATGAAAGTCTCTGTCTGCGCACCGAATCCACCACCATTACCCAGATACCAGGCTTCATCCAGTGGCACAGACGTCGTATTTACGGCACCTCCGCCTGGTTTTTCCGCACCACCTTCATTATGTACCACCTGGCCCGCCTCGTTCAGATGTCCCATTACACCAGGGAATACTTCCATTTTTCCTCTGTCCAGTGTATAGGCAGATGTTCCGATCGCCTGCAGGGAACCACGCGTACCATTCCAGAGGTCACCTTTATGTTTCCAGTCAACCAGGAAATACAGGGAGAACCCTTTATAAGCGAATGTGTTACCAATACCCATCAGGAATACCGGGTTAGGATTACCTACCCTTGTCTGTACATTGGATACCACCGGATAACCAAAGTCGCCGCTGTTATCGCTGATCACGATCCGGCCCTGTGCATCGCGCTGCCATCCGTAAGCGTAAATAATACCCGCTGGCTGACCAGGCAAATGCGCGATCACTGTACCCGTGAACCCATTCACCGTGATCTGATTGATACCAGGCGCTAAAGCCAGTACTTTACTACGGTTCATGCTGTAGTTCACGAACAGGTCCCAGGTAAAAGCATGTCCGGTCAATGGTTTTGCGCTCAGGGTCATTTCCAGACCATTGTTCCTGATAGAGGCCGCGTTCAGGTTCACGTACTGATAACCGGCAGAACCTGCCATTGGAGACCTTACCAGCAGATCGGTACCTTTTGAATGGTAGGCGGTCGCGTCCAGTCCGATCCTGTTATCCAGGAACTGTAACTGTAAGCCGGCTTCATAAGAAACGGTCTTTTCAGGTTTCAGGTTAGGATTACCTAGCACATTATTCAGCGAGAAACTACCCTTTCCATCATATGGGAAGGACACACCGGTAGTATATCCATCAGGATAGGTAGTAGGTACAGAGAAGGACTTGGTCAGGAATGCACCAGGGTCTTTACCCACCTGTGCGACTGATAACCTGATCTTACCAAAATTCAGCACTTTACCATCCTTCAATCCTTCCAGTTCAGTGAAGACAAATCCAAGGCTGGCAGATGGATAGAAGAAACTGTTGTTTCCAGGAGGTAATGTGGAGGTCCAGTCATTACGTCCGGTGATTTCCAGGAATAACATGGATTTCAGGTCGAGGTTGATATCGAAGTAACCGGAAATCCTTCTGTAAGGGGTAACATAATTATAAGACTTCTGTACGGTGGCATTACTGATGTTGTCATAACCAGGAGAGGTCAGACCATCACCCTGTACGTACAGTTCGTCCATTCTGCGGGAATAAAGGTTATTACCCACCTTTACATCCATTCTGAAGTCTTTGGATATCTGTCTTGCCCAGGTAATGATCGCATCTGAGTTGACGCTCTTATAAGTGTATCTGTCATCAAACAAACGACCACCATTATAAGCGCCTGACTGTATTTCATAGTACTGGTGGCGGTTATCACTATACACGTCCGTACCGATACGATAAGTCAGCGTGAAGTCTTTGATAAAATCCCAGTCAAACTGTAAACTACCTATCAGACGGTTTACTGCTGTCGTATATGGGTTTTTGTTGATGGTCCAGAACGGGTTATCATATATCCCATTACGGTAAGAACGCTGCAGACCGTTAGAGAACAGATAAGTGCGTGGATCATCAGCATCCAGTCCGCCGTTAGAGTTATCAAATGAAATAGGCGTTCTGGTGAGACCCAGCATGATACCTGACAGGTTACTACCATTCTGCGGCATACTACCATTAGAGACGTTAAAGTTGATATTGGCAGATGTCCTGATCTTTTCAGATATCTTCAGATTACCTGCCAGGGCTACGGCTGTACGCTGGTTGTATTGCAGCGGTACAATGGAGTTCTGGTAGTTATGAGAAACGGACATACGATAAGTGGCAACGTCCGTACCTCCGGTGAATGACAGGGTATTATTATAGGTCGCGGCTGTACGCCAGAAATCACCTGTATTGTCGTAAGGAACGAATTTCACCCTGGCATTCGGATTGGAAGCCCCGACCACGTCCCCATGAATGTCGTATTCATTAGGAACGCCGGTCCAGAATAAGCTGTCTACGTTCGGGCCCCAGGAATACCTGTTGGTAGAACCGAAACCCGCCAGTATACCGCCGGAACCTTTAACAAACTGTTTCTGGATCTTTGGTAGTCTGTTTACTTTATCAAAAGAGATACCTGTACTGAAATCAACTGATATTTTACCAGCTTTACCTCTTTTAGTAGTGATAATAATAGCACCATTTGCCGCATCTATACCATAGATAGCTGCAGCAGCCGGACCTTTCAGCACGGAGATGCTTTCTATATCGTCCGGATTGATATCTGCTCCACGGTTGGTGTTGGTGGCGCCTTGCAGCAGATTGTTAGTGGCATCGGCGGGGTCGCCGGAATAGTTCTGTGAATTATCCACAGGAATACCGTCAATAACAAACAATGGCTGGTTATTACCAGTCAGTGAGTTGGTACCTCTTAATTTTACAAAGGTGGCGGCGCCGGGCGTACCACCGGAGCCAATTACCTGCATACCGGCCACTTTACCTGACATCGCCCGTAGCGCATCGCCCTGGCTGGCTTTTATCAGGTCATCGCCTTTTACGTCCTGGACAGCATATCCAAGGGCTTTTTTCTCACGTTTGATACCCAAACCGGTTACAACGACTTCCTGCAGGTTCCGGTTATCCTGGGCAAGCGAAACGTCCAGCGCTGCACCTGTACCCACCGCAACTTCTTTGAGGGTAAATCCTACACTTCTGATCTGCAGAATGGCATTGTTGCCGTCTACCAGCAGTTTGAAATTCCCATTCTGGTCAGCGGTGGTACCCTTGGCAGTACCTTTAATCTGCACGGTAGCATATGGAATGGGGACGCCGTCGCTTCCTGTTACGCGGCCTGTAACTTCACGCTGTTGCGCGTAAAGCCCTGTCATGATACAAAAGAGAAAATACAAACACAGTAAATGTTTTTGCATAACGGTTCCGATTTATTTATACACCAGAGCGGTGTGGTTAATGAATCACAAGCGAAAGAATAAGATCCATTATGTGCTGTTACGATTAATGCTTACAAGCAAATCCAATCGATATTCTGTTGATTGATTTACAACGGGTTCTACTGCTATAACAAACATAATTGATTAGGGTTCGGGTATTAACAAAAAAAGCGCCCTCCCCGAAGGATTGAGGAAGGCGCTATTATCAATTCTAAATCTTGTACAGAGCAGTCTAAACAGAACTATTTCGTATTCCAGAACAATTTGGTCGCATATGTGTCAGCGCCGATAGACTTAGCGGCAGCTTCATAATTGGTCTTGTTCAGGTTCTGCTCACTGGCAGGGTAAGTCAGTCTTACAGGGATATTAGCATAGGTCATGCCTGATGGAACGTTGAAAACAGGGAAATCCAGTCTTCTCCATTCTGTCCATGCATCATATCCTCTGTTATACAGAGCGATATATTTCTGCGTACCTATTTTCTGCTGCCAGGTACCGGTAGCAGTTGCATAGGCTACTGATGCCTGTGCCAGATAGGTATTTGCCTGTTCGGTAGTACCACCCCAATAGGTGATGGAAGCAGTTACACCTTTATTATAGTGATCAGCCGCTGTACCTGTTACGGTCAGACCGCCACGTGCAGCAGCCTCGGCCAGTGCAAATTCTACTTCAGCATAATCGATCAGCAGTGCCTCGAAATCAGCAGCTGTAACTTTTGAACTGATGTGAGAAGTGGTTTCATAGTCTGCACCGGAACCGTAAGTACCACCTACGTACTGGCCACCAACAGCCGTGAAGTAGAATGGACGTCTTGGATCGCTCACGGAATTCATCAGGTTCACCAATGTATTAGCCGGAACATAGTCAGCACGGTTGCTCTGTACCAGGTCAACCCAGATAGGGTTGGTATTTGGCTGAGCAGGCAGATATTTCAGACGGAAGTTATCAGCATTGGAAGCGATCACATTACCGGCTGATTCATTAATAGCGGTAGTTGCAATAGCGGCAGACTGCTGATCATCCAGGGCAACCAGACCCATTTTCAGACGCAGAGAATTGCCAAATTTGATCCATTGTGCAACATTACCTGCATACACAAGGTCCTGTGCGCCAAAGCTGGCGTGGGTAGCTTTCAGACCGTCAACATCTTTTTTCAGACGTGCCAGCAGATCGGCATATACAGTTCTCTGTAAATCGTAGGTCGGAGACAGATTTTCTGTTGATAACGCACTGGTGTATGGAATATCACCAAAAGCAGTTACCAGTACGAAGTAAGAGTATACCTGTGCGATGTCGATGATCAGCAGTTTGTTTTGTTTCACCACTGCCTGGTCATCAGACAAAGGAGCAACGCCTTCGATCAGGATTCTCGCCTGATCGAGGTCTTTCAGTACATCGCGGTACATGGAATGCCAGAAAAACTGTGGTACGTTACGTGATGCCAGATCATAACGGCTTTCATCCAGGTAGGTCACCTGAGACTGTTGCTGCGCCAGTAACCTGAATACGTTCAGGTTTACGTTGTTTGACGTCATCAGGTCAAACAGGTTTTTCTCTGCAGAAGTAAATACCATCTCACCAGGCACATCCAGCGCCTTCTTCGGATCGCTGTTCAGACTGTCCAGTTTAGAGCAGGACGAAGCCAGTAACAGCGCTGACATATATACAAATATCTTTTTCATGTTTCTTGTTTCGTTTTTTTAGAAGCGGAATCTTACGTTAAAACCAAAGTTGCGGTAGGTAGGATAAACACCACTCTGATAACCCTGGATATTACCTGCTGCCAGGTTTTCTTCAGGATCAGCATAAGGAACATTTTTGTGGATGATCCACAGGTTACGTCCCAGCAGGGTCAGGTCAATACCTTTGAATACTTTCAGGTTGTTAACCAGACTTCCTGGCAGAGAATATGTCAGATTCACCTCACGCAGTTTCACATAACCTGCGTCATAGATAAACTCTTTGTTAGGATAACCATTCACACCCAGACCTCTGGTACCGCTCACGCGTACACGCTGTGTATTAGGTTTACCATCAGCAGTCACACCATCGAAGATGATACCACCACCCTGTGCAACGTCATCTCTGATATTTTTACCCTGGTCGTTCAGTCTTACGCTTTCTTCGTAGATACCGGTTGACTGTCCGTATGCCTGGTCAAGGGAGTAAGTGTCACCACCTTTCTTGATATCGATCAGGAAAGAGAGTGCCAGACCTTTGTAACGAACGGTGTTGGTAATACCACCGATCCAGTCCGGAGTGAAGTTACCGATCACTTCATTAGCAGTTGCTGTCATTTTATAGTAACCTGGCAAAACAGCCTGTCCTTCCTGGTCTTCAACTACACGTTGACCAGTAGCTTTGTCATAGATAAAATCTTTACCACGGATCACACCATAAGCCTGATCAGCAGCGTGACCGATCGTGATACCGCTCTGCAGCGCGCCTAACTGGATAAAGTCAAGTCCTGCTGGCAGGTCCAGTACTTTACTTCTGTTCATGGACCAGTTTGCGTTCACTGTCCAGGAGAAGTTCTGTATTCTAACCGGCGTTACACCAAGGCTTACTTCCACACCTCTGTTACGGATAGTACCAGCGTTGATGAACATCTGATCGTAACCGGTAGCTCTTGAGATAGGTAATCTAAGGATCTGGTCAACAGATTTAGAAGAATAGTAAGTCAGATCCAAAGTCAGGATGTTATCGAATAATGCGAGTTCAACACCTGTTTCAAATGATTTCGTACGCTCTGGTTTCAGGTCCGGATTTCTCTTGATAGCAGGTACAGAGAAAATTGGCGTACTACCAAAACCACTTGGTTTATCATACGGATCATACAACGCCTGTGCAGGAGCACTGTTACCTACTTCAGCGTAGTTGATACGTGCTTTACCATAGTTCAGCCATTTAGCTTTTACTACTTCAGAGAAGGTAAAACCTAATGAAGCTGCCGGATAGTAGTAGGAGTTATTGTTAACCGGCAGTGTGGATGACTCATCGCGACGACCTGCCAGGTCCAGGAATAACATGTTTTTATAACCGATAGTTGCACTTGCAAACAGACCGTTCACCTGCATCAAGCTATCTGCTTCTTCAGGAGCAGTCAGCGGGTTTACAGAGTTGGACAGTGAATACAGGTGAGGTACAACCAGACCACCATTGGTGGAAGCACGGATGTACTTAGCGTGTGTACGTCTGATGTTACCACCCACTAAACCGGTTAATTTGAAATCTGTGCTCAACTGTTTGTCGATGTTCAGCATCAGATCGTAGTTGTTCTCTACGAAAGAACCATCATATCTTGAATAAGAAGAAGGATTTTTACTACCTACAGCATTACGCTCTTCCTGCCACTGATTGTAAGTATCCATGCTTGTTCTGCCTAAAACAGACAGCCAGCTGTTGATCTGATAATTCAGTGTTACGTTACCGAAGTAGCGGATACGACCATCCTGTTCGAAGTTCTCGTATCTCATGAAGTAGAAGTTATCAGTGTAAGTCGGAACCGGATTGGTAGGACTTGTCAGGTTCCATGACTTGTTCAGTTTATCTCTGAAGTAGTCATCTTTCTGATCCTTCATATCGATGTTCATCTGCCACCACTGACGGAAAGCCTGGTTCACGTTATATTCGTCATAACCTGTACCGTAACGGCCTTTACCATCAATTTTAGACATATTCACACTTGCACTCGCAGTCAGTCTGTCTGTGAGTTTGTAGGATGCGCCGAAGTTCACCATGTCTTTTACCAGACGGGCGTTCGGGATCATACCGTTTTCAACTGTTTTGGTGTATCCCAGTTTGAAATTTCCTTTATCGTTACCACCGTCAACAGCAACGCTATTGTTAGTAGTCAGTGTATTCTTGTAGAAGTAAGATGGATCGTGCTCACCAGCTACCCAAGGTCTTGCTTTTTTGTAGTAAGGAGATCTTGGATCGAGTGACTGATAGTTGAACACCATCAGGTTTGGATCGAATTTAGCACCGAAAGAAGCATCTTCTTTCATTGGCACTACCAGGTCACGTGTACCATCGCCATCGATATCTGCATACCAGAAATGGCCATCAGGAGACTGGTAAGTATTATCGTCAACATCGTAGTAACCAGCTCCGTATTGTTTCTGATACTTAGGGAAAGTGCTCTTATCCATAGTACCTACTGTCAGACCGGTATTCACAGTTACGTTCATACCTGATCTGCCTTTTTTGGTAGTGATCATGATCACACCGTTAGCAGCACGTGAACCGTATAACGCAGCAGCAGCGGCACCTTTCAGTACGCTTACAGAAGCTACGTCATCAGCATTGATATCGGCAGCAGCATTACCATAGTCAAAACCACCACGACCGGTAGTCTGGTCTGGCGTGTTTGTAACGGAGTTATCCACAGGGACCCCGTCTATTACGAATAATGCCTGGTTTGAGTTCTGGAATGATTTGTTACCACGTAATACGATGTTGGTAGAACCACCCATGGTGCTGTTCCTTCTAACTTCCAGACCGGCTACTTTACCGGACAGGGAGTTCACAACGTTCGGATCACGTGTTCTGTTCAGTTCTTCTGCCTGAACAGTCTGAGCTGAGTAAGCCAGCTCATTCTTTTTTCTGGTAATACCAAGGGCTGTAACGACAACCTCCTGTAAGTTTTTATCTTCTTCTTTCAATTGTACAGTAAATGCAGAAGATGCCCCTACAGTGTAATCAATTGTTGCATAACCAACGCTTCTGATTACCAGTACAGGGCTTGCGCCTGTTACAGATAATTTGAAATTACCCTGTTGATCTGATGTGGTCCCGCTTGATGTCCCTTTAATTTGTACTGTTGCGAAAGGTATAGGCGACCCGTCTGCACTGGTGACCTTACCCGTAATCTGACGCTGTTGTGCATACGTCAGGGTTACACTCACCATGAGCATGGTGAAAAAGAGTAACGCTCTTTTCTTCATATACGATTTAGATTTAGTTGACAATAAAAATTTTAACGGGTTCCCTTTGTTCTGCCGATATCAGACACGGCAATATTGCAAAAACCTTTTATCAGGGTTTAAACCACAGTTCGTTTACTAATAAGTTTGTTGTTGAAATTTAAAGTGTTGTTGAATCTTAAAGAACCATCCGGGATGAAGGCGGCAAGACCCTGGATGGTTGTTTGTAGTGAAGCGGAATTGATCCCACCCATGCCGTTAACGGAAATATTACTATACCGTCGAAAACAGGTTGACATAATTGCATTACTAGCTATAGTAGCACAGGATAAAGAGATTCCGGCCTCTTTCATATTACGATTTAGATTTTGGTTGAGAAGCACAATTTAGAGATTTTTTTCTCTCCCGACCAAGAAAAATTTAACCTTTTTTTAAGAGACAGGAAAATTCACATATGTACACAAATATTTTTCAAGCACATATGAAAGAAAAATTAACATTAACATTTGTCTATTTTATCGCTAGAATAAGTGCTGAAATTGACATTGTATCAGGCTTTTCCTGTTTCCTTTCACTTCATCCCACCCACTGCCGATACTATTCACTTGCCCATATATAGTTAATTCATATCTGAGCCAGAAAGTAAGTCCGGCAGCCGGTTTCCACCTGATACGTACCTGTAATTGATGCCCCTCTCCTGTTAAGCGTGACAACGCATATTCATATAAGATACCCGATGTGATGGTATATAAACTCGTGCTGCTTCCATCTGTCATAAAGCGTGTATAGCGTATATATAATTGTAAAGGCTGTTGCTTAGATTGACACAATATTTCATGGAATAATAAAAAGCCCTGTTGCGTATTTTCTTCTTTTATATAGCGGCTTAACTCCACCCTGCTTTTCATCGTAACACTTGCCATTGGCTGTACACGTGATTGTATACGCCAGCTTGTCTTTTTCACTGTTACCAGAGGAGGTAAAAAGAAGTTGGTGTCATCACTGTTTTCCTGTTTGACCAGACAACTGTACCGCACAAAAAGCTCCGTCTGTTTATCTGGTGTATATGTCATAGCCACCAGTAAGTCACGGCCTCTTCCTGGTCCGGCAGCCCTGTACTGCAACCACGGAAAAGCAAAATGATCGGCATAGGCAGTCATTTTCACACGTGTACTGAGCTTTATACTGATACCTGTGTATTTACCTCTCTCATTGACGGGTTTGTAAAATTCTCCCCAGGCATCTGCATAAAATGCATGATATGCTCTGTCATAGTTACGATACAGTAACACAAGGTCTACATGATTGGTAGCAGTGAGTAATATTCCGTTTATAAGAGCCGTCTTACCGTTGTTACTCATCGCTGCTTCTCCGAAAAAATGCATATTCTTCCAGGTGATCTCATAGTCTGTACTAAAGCCTGTAAGCTGCTTCCCTTCAAATCCAAATAACTGATACGGCGCATGGCCTTTTTGTATCGGAGCAGATAAATGATGCTGTATAAAATTAAAGCTCAGTTTCCTGTTATTCTCTTCTATGGTCATATTCCCTCCCACGGTCAATTGTGTAAGAGCGCCTTTTCCGGCGGCTTCTGTCAATGTACGATGATAACCACTATTCGCAGTAATACTACCATCCAGTAAGCGATGGGATATGAATGTTGTCGCCTGCCATTTTCCTTTTGCAATAGTGATACCTGCTCCTCTGAAGAAGTTATACTCTCCTGCTGAAGCATATGGTTTCAGCAGTTCACTTTCTCTCTTAACCTGCATCACTGTAGCGCCCTTACCAAATGCCAGAGATTGCCAGTTCAGTAATCCCTGCCCCATATTCACCGTAAAATCTCCCAATGCCAGTGACTTTATCCATTTATACTGTCTTACAAACAAATGCAGACTATAGAAATCAAATCCGCCTCGCTGCGCACCTTTAAAAAATGCTTCACCTGCATCCTTTTCCATCACAGCGCCCCAGCTGATGTAATGCGTAAGATTATACCGGTACCTTAACAACAATTTATCCGGACTACCCAGGTAATGAGCAGTAGTTGTATCGGTGCGTATGTACCCCCTGCTTTTCTCCAGTTGCCGGCCATATCTGCATAACAATGTGTGCTCTCCTTTTTTCACATAATCTCTCCAGCTGTAATGCGGTTCCAGGTCTTTCCCTACCTTTACATACGGCAATAACCTGCTGATCAATAGTGCATCAAAACCAGGCACTGCCTGCAATTCATATATGCTAAGCAGATCGCCCAGTTGCCGGCGGTATTGTAATAGTTGTTGTATCTGCATTGGAGATAGTATATGCAGTGATTTTAGCAAAGCAACACTGTTTGTATTCAGATTAATTTTATGCCGTGTATAAGCCTGTAATTGCTGCAAATGCATATCATCTTCAGGCACCTGATCGGTATGTGCTGTGTAGTCTTCTAACTGGCTTTCTTCAGCGGCAGTTAATTCAGGAAGTGTTTGTGAATAACTGTGGATATGTATGAACAGCGGTAGAATAAACACTGCGATCTTCAGTATCATTTGAAGGCGTATTTAACAATGGTGTGAATAAAATAAAAAAACACTCACTTCAGTTTCAATCGATGCACACAACAACACAAATACTATTACCAATCAACATGATGCTGACAACATACACACATCATCAGCATCACGTTGACTAATAATTAAGCCCATAGCAATACCAACAGCCTCTCCATGAAACTGCAACTGCCCACAGGCATTGCACAACAATCCTGTACAATACAAACCTGTTAAAAGCAACAAACTAAATGATCAACTGATGGAAGACAATTACTGCTTCTTAAACGCCCAGACAACAGCCGCCGAAGGCGTTATACCCAATTGCGGATGATAATTGGCAGAAAGCAATACAAACAATTGCTGTAAGGTAAATCCTATCGCTGCTGTATTTAACTGCGGATCAGTACATATCCCCAATTGCAGCGACAATGTTTTCAGCATATGATATTCACACATCACTTTCGTCAACAGCGCTGTCGCCGTCTCCTTCACTACGGCAACACTCAATAGAAATGCAGCTGAAACTTCATATCCCATACCGGCGCTATATATCGCGGGTATTACTTCATTATCCAAACGCCGGAGCTTATTCCTGGTCGGATTAAACACATGCATACCTACATGCAATTCCGGTGTAAGATGTATCAGACAACCTAACTCTCCCACAATAGTCCCTGCATTAAAATACCTTGGTATTGTTTTCGAGAGATAGTCCATCTGCAAGCCTATACTACAACGTTCTCCCAGCTTTCTCCCATAGGCAAATCCGATAGACTGCTGACGAAAATAAGAGAACCCGCTTTGTGCAAGATGCAGCCCGAATCCGCCTTTACTGACCGGCAATGCGATCATGACATGATGTTGCTGAATAGCGGACAACATAAAACGTCTTTCCGTGCGTACGCCTGCTGTTACAACAGGGATATACGCCAACGCAGCCTGATTCTGTAACGTTGTTAAAAGCTGGTGATAATTACGGCTGTAAGCGCCGGCTAAAGGCTGTTTATCGACGGACAGCCAGACTAATTGTGCACAGATGACAGCAGAGCACAATGTGCAAACAATGGTAGCAATGATCTTTTTCATTTGCATTTAATGGTAGTGGATTAGTTGGTTTTTCAAAAAAAATCGTGGTACTGAAGGTCAACATGCTAACAAACAAAAATCTCCTCACTTGCGTGAGGAGACAATATTAGGAAAATAAATCTTTACTAAAAAAAATCAGATCAGATTGATCAGAACAATCCATGTAACTGAGAATCTATTTTTGAAATGATCTCACCAAGATCTTCTTCGCTTTCAGGGAATTTATTTTTGTCGATATCGATGATCAGTAAAGGACCTTCAGCGTATTTTTCAATCCAGTTATTGTAAAATTCATTCAGTCTTTTCAGATAATCGAGACGGATATTTTCTTCATATTCCCTTCCTCTTTTCTGTATCTGTGCCACCAGTGTTGGTACGGATGCACGCAGATAGATCAGCAGGTCCGGCGGTTTCACCATTGACTTTACTGTTTCGAAGAAACTGAAGTAGTTGTCAAAATCCCGTTTTGTCATCAGGCCCATTTCATACAGGTTCGGCGCAAAGATGTGCGCATCTTCGTATATAGTACGGTCCTGTATTACGATCTGATTGCCTTTTTCTATCTCCAGCAATTGTCTCAGACGGCCGTGCAGGAAGTAAATCTGCAGATTGAATGACCAGCGGGGCATATCCTCGTAAAAGTCGTTCAGATATGGATTGTGTTCAACATCTTCGAACTGGGGAGCCCATTTATAGTGTCGTGCAAGCAGTTCAGTAAGTGTGGTTTTTCCTGCGCCAATATTACCGGCGATAGCTATATGTTTGATCTTGTTTTGTTTTGTCATGATGAATCAGGGGTCACTAATCATTTCGTTTGCAGCCTGTTAGTGGCAACAAGCGATCAGTTGACGATCTAAAATTTACAAATTATTTGATTATCAATTGAAAAAACTTGCTGCCGCTAAAGGACACAAAGCTTATTAATAGTAGTGAATACCTATGAGTTTTCTCGCTTGTTGCAAAGTCTGTGCCGCACTTTCCCTTGCTTTTTCCGCTCCATCTTTCATGATACGGTTCAGGTAAGTCTGGTCATTCTGCAATGCGAGCGCCTTTTCCCTGATAGGTGCAATGAAACTGACCATATCATCACCCAGTTGCTTTTTCATATCACCATAACGGATAGACTGGTTGTTGTACGTATCCATGAAATGTTTGATCACTTCAGGCGTAGATACCTGTTCCATCAGCAGGAACAGATTTGCAATGCTATCTGCCATAGGTGCGCCTGGTTCGGTCGGGCCGCTGTCTGTTTTTGCCTTGCTCAGTTTCTTACGGATCAGTTCATCGCTGTCAGACAGGTACAGGGTAGCCATCTGATTTTCACTCTTACTCATTTTACCCGCACCATCGAGACTTGGTATTTTCACCAGGTTGTCCCCGAAATTGAATGCAACCGGCTCAGGGAACAGATCGCCATAACGTTTGTTAAAACGCTGTGCATAGTTACGCGCCATTTCCAGATGCTGTTCCTGGTCTTTACCTACCGGTACTTTTACCGCGCGGTGGATCAGGATATCTGCGCTCATGAGCACAGGATAAGTCAGCAGACCTGCGTTTACGTTTTCAGGTTGCAGACGTACTTTATCTTTAAAAGTCGGTACTTTTTCCAGTTCGCCCTTGTATGCCATCATATTCAGCAACAGGTACAGTTCAGCGATCTCCGGTACGTCACTCTGTACGTACAGTGCCACTTTTTCAGGATCAAGACCAGAAGCGATATTTTCTGCCAGCACCCGGAATACGTTGGAGCGCAGGTCTTTAGGATCAGGATGTGTCGTGAGGGAATGCCAGTCAGCTACAAAAAAATAACAGTTAAAAGTTTCCTGCATCCTGATGTAGTTACGGATAGCTCCGAAATAATTGCCTAGATGTAAATAACCGGTAGAGCGGATCCCGCTTACCACTATTTCTTTTGATGTAGCCATAATGGGGTGCAAAATAAGGAATTTGCCAATTATGGACTATCGACTATTTAAGGTAACTTTAACGCGGACCCTGTCCGATAATTATTATTTTTTCATTTAATTTGATTTATGGAAGTGAATGAGACGCTGGTACAACAACTGGCAGACCTGGCAAGGCTTGAGTTCAGCGAACAGGAAAAGACTGAAATTAAAGGCGATCTGCAACGTATGATCACCTTCGTAGATAAACTGAACGAGCTGGATACCACTAACGTAAAACCATTATTACACATGACAGCAGACAGGAACGTGCTGAGAGATGACGTGGTAGTTCCTTCCATAACCCGGGAAGAAGGCTTACAGAATGCGCCTGCTGCGAACGATCAGTACTTCAAAGTACCGAAAGTTATCAAGAAGTAGAATCAACTTTCAACGCTATAAATCTATGCACCCAAGTTCCGTCATCCATTTAGAACACATCCGTAAGAGCTATTTCATTGGAAAAAATGAACTGCCTGTACTGAAAGGAATCAATCTGGACATTTTAAAAAATGAGTACGTAGCGCTGATGGGACCTTCCGGTTCCGGCAAATCTACGCTGATGAACATGCTCGGCTGTCTTGACAGTCCGACCAGTGGAAAATATGTCCTGAGCGGTCACGATGTGAGCCAGATGGAAGACGATGCGCTGGCAAGGGTGCGTAATAAAGAAATTGGCTTTGTATTTCAGCAGTTTAACCTGATGCCGCGTCTCAGCGCATTGGAAAATGTAGCAGTACCGCTGATCTATGCCGGTATCAACAAAAAAGACCGGGAAGACAAAGCTCGCTTTATGCTGGAAAAAGTCGGTCTCGGACAACGTTACAAACACAGACCCAATGAGTTATCGGGTGGTCAGTGTCAGCGTGTGGCCATCGCCCGCGCCCTGGTGAATGATCCTTCCCTGATACTCGCCGATGAACCTACGGGTAACCTCGATACCAAAACTTCCATCGAGATCATGGATATCTTCGGTAGTATCCACGCCTCCGGTAATACGGTCGTGCTGGTCACCCACGAAGAAGATATCGCCGCACATGCCCGCCGTGTCGTACGTCTCCGTGACGGATTGATCGAATCTGACAGACTGAATTCGGAAATACTCGCAGAAGCGGCAATGAAATAGTAAAAATTAAGAATTAAAAATTAAGGATTAAGAATTGGTTAGCCCGTGAGCAGCAGCTTATTGAAGTTTAATGCTGACAATTAACTGAAGAAATTCTTAATTTTTAATTGTTAATTATTAATTCTTAACTCTTCCTCATGTCTTTCAAGATATACACCAAAACAGGTGACAAGGGCAAAACAGCCCTGATCGGTGGCACCAAAGTACCTAAAAGCGACCTTCGCATCGACGCCTACGGCACCGTAGACGAGCTCAATTCATATATCGGACTGGTCAGTGACTACCTGACGGCTTATCCTAATACGATCAGCCTGTTAAGGGAAATACAGGACCGCCTTTTCACGATCGGGGCCTCTCTGGCCTGTGATCCTGAAAAGGATACAAAGATGCGTATCCCTGACCTCCATGCCGGAGATATTACATTGCTGGAAGACAGTATTGACAAAATGAACGAGGTATTGCCGGAAATGAAGTCATTCATTATTCCCGGTGGCCACGTAGCTGTGTCTACCTGCCATGTGGCCCGTTGTGTGTGCAGAAGGGCGGAACGTCTCTGTGTAGGACTGCAGGAACAGCAGCAGTTCATTGAACCGCTGGTGCTGCAATATATAAACCGTTTGAGCGATTATCTCTTTGTATTGGCCCGTTGGGTAGGTCACAGCTTCCAGGTGGCAGAAATCCCCTGGAAACCCCGGGTTTAAGCCTGGTCGGTTTTTTGGGTCGCAGCTGCAGAGATCTCCCCTACTATTCCCCCGTCTTTCATGACCAGCTGTCTGTCGCTCATTGGCGCCAGTTCTTCGTTGTGTGTCACAATGATGAAGGTTTGCCGGAATTTATCCCTCAGTTCTATAAACAGCTGATGCAGTTCCCGGGCATTTTTAGAGTCCAGGTTGCCGGTAGGTTCATCCGCCATCACAATGTCCGGCTGATTGATGAGTGCACGGGCTACCGCCACACGCTGCTGCTCACCACCTGACAACTGATTGGGTTTATGCTCCAGTCTGCCAGACAATCCCAGTGTTTCCAGCAGGTAAACGGCTCTTTCCTTTACGGCAGTTTTCCGGGTACCGGCAATATAACCAGGGATACATACGTTTTCCAGGGCAGTAAACTCCGGTAAAAGGTGATGAAACTGGAAAATGAAGCCCATGTGCCTATTCCTGAAATCAGCCAAAGCATTCCCCTTTAAAAGGCTAAGATTGGTATCGTTCAGCCATACTTCTCCGGAAGTCGGCGTATCCAGCGTACCGAGTATATGCAACAAGGTACTTTTTCCGGCGCCTGAAGAGCCTACGATCGTAACGATCTCTCCTTTCGATACGGAAACACTTACACCTTTCAGCACGTGTAAGTTGGAATAATTTTTGGTAAGATTGCGTGCGGTTAGCATACTCAAAGAAAAGTAAAATAACCTTTAAAATAGTAATAGTTGTTTATTTCAAATTAAATAATACTTTTGCGAAAATTCAGAAAGTAAAAATTTCGATAACATGTACTGGACCTTAGAATTAGCTTCATACCTGGAGGATGCTCCATGGCCAGCTACGAAAGACGAATTGATAGATTACGCCATCCGCTCCGGTGCACCGATTGAAGTGATTGAGAACTTGCAGGAACTGGAAGACGAAGGGGAAATTTATGAAGGCATAGAGGATATATGGTCTGATTATCCGTCGCAAGACGACTTTTTCTTCAACGAAGATGAGTATTAGACGGAATATTTTCCATTATTGTTGCCTCAGCAATTCGCCTATGCTTAAAAAACTTAGCCGTTCCTTCTAATCAAGGGGAGCGGCTTTTTTGTACCACGGTCAGCAAACCAACCCTGACCGGCGGATACTGAGCCGGGTAAACCGGCGTAATTTCAGATGCCTATACTTAAAAAAGAATAGCCTGGTCTGATAAGGGGATGTTTTGTCCCTGTCCGTTCCGACTCCATTTATCATCTTTCCCTGTTTCCGGCCGATGTCCGGTCATGCTTTCTTATTGGCTTTAATGGTGCTTAGACTGTTTCATACGCCGTTTAGATAATGCTTATCCTACGTTAATCTTACGTTCCTGAACGTAGGATTAACGTAGGATAAGCATTATCTAAACGGCATCTGTATGGTTCAGGAAGGAATCATTGTCTTTCTGACGGGCTAGGTTGCTGATCACCTAATTTACGAATTATCCTTCGGATAGAGATTCAGTATCACCCATAAAAAAACGCCGCAAAAAAGGCTTATTGCATCCTTTTTTACGGCGCTTAATATGTTTATACGACGACTATTTTTCCATCTGCTCGATGATCGCAGCAGAAACACCGGTAAATGAGAAACCGCCATCATGGAACAGGTTCTGCATAGTTACCATTCTGGTCATGTCAGAGAACATTACCACGCAGTAATCAGCGCACTGTTGTGCCGTTGCATTACCCAGCGGGCTGATTTTCTCAGCATATTCCATGAAACCATCGAAACCTTTCACACCACCACCTGCAGTAGTTTTGGTTGGGGACTGTGAAATGGTGTTCACACGTACTTTCTTCTTGATACCGTAGTGGTAACCGAAGCTACGTGCAACTGATTCCAGCATGGATTTAGCATCTGCCATTTCGCTGTAATCAGGGAATACTCTCTGTGCAGCGATGTAGCTCAGCGCTACTACGGAAGCCCAGTCATTCAAAGCATCCAGCTGGTATGCGGTCTGCAGCACACGGTGCAGGGACATAGCGGAAATATCGAATGTTTTATGAGAGAAGTCATAATCCAGGTCGGTGTAAGATCTGCCCTTACGCATGTTGATACTCATACCCACAGAGTGCAGTACGAAATCAATTTTGCCGCCAAAATGCTCCATGGATTTAGTGAAAAGGTTTTTCAGATCATCCATATTGGTAACATCAGCGGGTATAACAGGAGCTTTACACTGTTCAGCCAGTTTGTTGATCTCTCCCATGCGTAACGCTATAGGAGCATTGGTAAGCACTACTTCGGCGCCTTCTTCCACACAACGTAATGCTGTGCTCCAAGCCATAGACTTCTCGTCCAATGCACCAAATATGATACCTTTCTTTCCTTTTAATAAGTTATGAGCCATTGGGTTCAATAATTAATTTCGGCAAAAATAGCTGTTATAGTTGAAAAAAAAAGATTAATTGAAAAGCGGTCAGCGGATTAGCTATTTTACCAACTCTCTGGCATTCTCAAGCGCCGCGGCCGTTGGTTTTTCACCACTCAGCATCTGGGCGATCTTGTTAATACGTTCTTCTCTTGTCAGCAGGCGTACGTTCGTAGTGATCTTACCGTCACGTGCATCCTTAAACACGAAATAATGTGCATCGGCCTTACCTGCGATCTGCGGCTGGTGTGTGATACAGATGATCTGGTGACCACGGGCCATATCTTCCATGATAAAGCTGACCTGTCTGGCCGCTTCTCCGGAGATACCCGTATCGATCTCATCGAATATCAGCGTTGGTAATGCCACAGAGCGTGCTACGAGCGACTTGATACACAGCATTAACCTGCTCAACTCACCACCGGAAGCCACTTTCCTGATAGGCGCGAACTGTCCGCTCTTATTGGCGTCAAACAGGAATTCGATCGTATCCTGACCATATGGGTTCAGGGCCCCCTGTGTGATCGCTGCTTTCAACCGGGCATTCGGCATACCTACCTGTGCCAGCAGTGCATTGACCTTCTTTTCAAATGGTTCAGCGGCTTTCACACGTGCAGCCGTAATCGTTTCGGCCAGTTTCTGCAGAGCGGTCTGAAGCACCGCGATCTCCGCTTCCAGTCCGGCCAGTTTTTCATCCAGGTTCAGCACCCCCTCGACACTCTGGGTGAGCTTTTCCTGAATGACCAGCAATTCCGCCGTATTTTGCACACCGTGTTTTTTCAACAGCTTATACCCTAAAGACACACGTTCAGTCACCTGTTCTATACGGGCGCCGTCAAACTGTACCTGGTCATTCATATGACCTATTTCTGAGGAAATATCCTGGAGGTCTACATAAACGGACTGTAATCGCTGGGCGACCGCAGGCGCATCTTTATGATAGGATGCCAGGGCCTGTACGGAAGACTGGATCTGTTTCAGCTGTTGTAAAATAGGCTGTTCGTCTTCGTTCAGCTGGAAATAAACCCGGCTGAGCGTATTACGGATTTCCTCTGCATGGCTCAGCACCTTCAGTTCTGCATCCAGATCTTCGATCTCATTGGGTGCAAAAGAAGCGTCGCTCAGTTCATCCAGCAGGAATTTGTTGTAATCGAGTTCTTTGTTGGCGTTGTCGCGCTGGTCCTGCAACTGCTTCAGCTGACGTTGTATCTGCGCATAGCGCTGGTACTGCTGCTGATATTGCTGCATGACTGCCGGCTGATTGACCAGGGCATCCATGACCTCCCGCTGAAAATCGGATTTTTCCAGTTCCAGGGTGTCAAACTGCTGATGCAGGTCCACCAGGTACTGGCTTAATTCCGTCAGTTGGCCCAGATTGACAGGCGTATCATTGACAAAAGCACGGGACTTGCCGGCTGCGCTGATCTCCCTGCGGATGATCAGCTGGTCTTCCATATCAAGCTCGTGCTCCTGGAAAAAAGCAGCCACCTGGGATTTCTTGACTTTGAAAACACCTTCAATCACACACTTTGATCCCTTATCCAGTAGCATTCCCGGATCAGCCCTCTCTCCCAGTATTAATGACAATGCCCCCAGTACGATAGACTTACCGGCGCCTGTTTCCCCTGTAATAACATTCAGGTTGCCGGAGAAATCTACTTCCAGGTGATCAATGATCGCGTAGTTCTTGATAGTTAATTTCTGTAGCATAAGGAGTATTGGAAATACGAATATATCACATTGGATTATTCCGCAAATTAATACTTGTACTACGAAGTGTATCTGCGTAGTGACGGCCTCAACCGCCGGTCAATCGTTGTATCCCGGCTTTGGCCCTTTGATCGAGTGAGTTCTTATAGTCATGCCCTTTCATGTCCAGACAGGCCTGGTAACATTGTCGCGCCTTGTTTTTGTCATTACGCTTTTCGTAAATATATCCCATTTGCAGGGAAGCCCTGGCGGCAAAATGTTCCGTTCTGTTGGCGCCCGCCTTCACCGTCGCCTCATACATCGTGATCGCATTATCGTCCTGCCCCATTTCATCGTAGATACGGCCCAGACGGTAGGCATATTCCAGCTTTTCTTCCATAACCGGAAAATCAGCCGCCTTTTTCGTCTGTAACAGTTTCAACGCCTCCGGGAAGAACCCGCCATCACTCAATAAACGTGCTTTGAGTAAAAGCTGATTAGGCCATCTGCCACTCTTCGCGTCTTTCAACGCTTGTTTATCAGCATCTGTTTCGGTATTACCCCTCGTCAGGATCAGGCTGCGGTATTTATTAGCCGCGTCCATATTCCCCCTTAAATAATAATACCAGCTCAGACGCTGCAATCCTTCCTTAAGGTAGAATTTCCCTTTGAACCGGTCAATGAATTTTTGCAGATAGACGTTCGCATCTTCATCCTGCCTGCACAGTTTCAGTTGCCCGAGTACATAATATACATAGGGTATCTCTTCATACTGCGCATTGTCATTCCGTTCTGTTAATACCTTGATACCCAATGAGGCCTTCTGATTGTTCATCGCAATATTGGCCACCATCAGGGCGAAAAGGTAGTTATTTTTTGTATCCAGCTGGTGTTTCTGGAGAAATGTCCAGACATCTTCCGGCTTGTTTTCCACAAACAGCTTCAGGTAACAGTAATAATAACAGGCCTCTTCTTTGAACAGGCGGGCTACTTCCGTATTACTGTCGATCACCTGCTGCACCATCTGCATACCATCTCTGATCGTACCTTTCATACCCAGGGTATTGGAAAGCCAGCGATACCCTTCGGGAATGGTCCCGAATACGGTCTGCATGGAACCCAGCAACATATTGTTAGGTAAAAACTGCGGGAACTTCTTCTGGTTCTCTTTCAATAACTGATAGGCTTTCCTGATTTCCCATACCGCATCCCAGCGTTCGTTGAATTTCAGTCTCACCATTCCCCACTGGAAACGGACCGCTGCCTGGGTATACAGGTAGTAAGGCGAGTTGGTAGGCCCTTCTTCCATCAAGGCCACACGTTCGGCTTTCAATGATTTCTTCCGGGCATACTCCGCCGGGTCTTCATTAAAGAAGAGGGTAAAAAAGTCAGCATAATTTTCCAGGAAATAAGGAATGAGGTTATCGGGATTGGCTTTCTTTTCTTCTGCCAGCAGGTCCGCTCCGGCATCGAGACGCAATTGCATGATCGCATCGTAAGCCTGCTGACAACGGGTGTTAAAGTCATAGACCTTCTGACGCCCTGATACAGAAATAGTAATATTCAACAATAACCCCAGCAGGAATAATATGCGCATGGACAAAAATATATCTGATTAATAACTCCGGGCCTATCTACCAAATTCCAAACCAAATTTTCAATTTCTGCCTGCCGGAATGTAAAAGTCCCGGCATAGGAGCCGGGACTTTTACACTATTAAAATAAGTTTGTTTACAAAGCGCTATCAGATAGTCACTGTAGCATCCAGGTCATTATCAACCAGGATACGACCGCAATGTTCACACACGATGATCTTTTTACGCTGACGGATTTCTGCCTGACGTTGAGGAGGGATCGCGTTGAAACAACCACCACAGGAGTCGCGGGAGATCGTTACTACAGCCAGACCGTTACGGTAGTTGGTACGGATCTTTTCGTAAGCTCCCAGCAGACGCGCTTCTACTTTCGTACGCGCTTCATCGCTCTGCTTACGGAAAGCTTTCTCTTCTTTCTCAGTTTCACCGATGATCTTTTCCAGTTCGCCTTTCTTGTGCTTCAGGTTAGATTCTTTATCAGCGATCTGTTTCTTTGCACCTTCCAGGACACGGCTCTTATCCTTTACCTCTTCGTTCGCGTCTTTAATATGTTTCTCTGCCAGTTTGATCTCCAGAGACTGCATTTCGATCTCTTTTGTGATGGCTTCGAACTCACGATTATTCTTAACGTTATCCTGCTGCTTCTCGTATTTCTTCATCAGGGCCTCTGAGTCCTTGATTGCCGTTTTCTTATTGGCAATAAAGTCCTGGATACCACGGATTTCATCCTCTACGTGAGCCAGACGGGTGTTCAGACCCTCTATCTCATCTTCAAGATCCTTTACTTCCATCGGCAACTCTCCCTTCAACACCTGGATTTCATCCAGTCTGGAGTCCATCTTCTGTAGCCTAAGCACAGACGCCAATTTTTCTTCTACGGAGTATTCTTTTACAGTAGCCATGTATGTTTTTATAAGTAATTTACCGGATTTGTACGAATTGTAGATTTAAGAGGCGCAAAATTAGGGAATTTTTCAGTCAATATATGATAAAATAATTCAACCGTAAACTGCTCACTCTCGAAATGTCCTACATCCGCTATAACAATTTGATTTTCAGCATCAAAAAACTCATGATATTTAAAATCAGCAGAAATATAGGCGTCCGCCCCTGCTGAAATGGCCCTTTTTAAGAGGAAACTGCCCGCTCCTCCGCACAATGCCACTTTCTTTACCGGACGGCCTCTCAGAGGCGTATATCTCACACAACCTGTATCGAACTGCTGCTTGACCCATCGTAAGAAAGCTGCTTCCTCCATGGGCGCTTTCAGTTCCCCGATCAGTCCCGAACCCACTTCTGCATATGCGTTCTCCAGCTTCACGATATCATAAGCTACCTCCTCATATGGATGGCTCCCCAGCAGGGCTTTCACCACCGCATTCTCCAAATATACGGGAAAAATCACCTCCACCTTTGTTTCCGGCTCCATATGACGTTGCCCGATCTTGCCCACATGCGGATTTGTACCGGCTCCTGCCTTGAATGTACCGGTGCCCTCCACATTATAGCTGCATTCATTATAAGCGCCAATATGTCCGGCTCCGGCAGCAAAAAGGGCAGCTCTTACCTTTTCCGCATCTGCCTGGGGCACAAAAGTATACAGCCTACGCAGGAGCTCCCGCTTAGGGGACAGCACACTACACTGCTGTAAGTCCAATCGCTGCGCCATCATATTGCAAACACCGTTCCGTACATTATCCAGGTTGGTGTGGGCTGCATAAATGGCAATATCGTTTTTGATGGCCTTGATAGCCACCCGCTCTACATAATTGTTCCCATTGATCTTTTTCAGTCCGCCAAATACGATCGGATGATGCGCCACCACGAGGTTACATTTCTTTTCGATGGCTTCGTCGATAACCGCTTCCGTAGTATCCAGCGTCAGTAATACGCCTGTCAGTTCCCAGTCGGCATTGCCAAACAGTAATCCCGCATTGTCGTAGCTTTCCTGGTATTGTAATGGTGCAAATGCCGCTATGGCATTGGTAATATCCCTGATCTTCATAATTGAGCGGTAATTTACCCCTACTTTTGCACAAAATCAACAGCATGGCACAGACTACCTCTTCTGCAGCAAAACGATACGAAACCTACAAGGGAAAGATGCAGCAGATCGCTGACATCCGGAATGCGATCGCCGTACTCAGCTGGGACCAGGAAACCTATCTCCCGGAGAAAGGGGCTGCGTTCCGCGGACAACAGATCACTACGCTCAGCACTATCTCGCATGAGCTTTTTACATCTGCCGAGCTGGGAACACTGCTGGAATCGCTGGACAAGGACAGACAAACTCTGGATACTGTCGCTGCCAAAAACATTACCCTCTCCCTGGAGGACTATCGTAAAAACGCAAAATACACGGCCAGCTTCGTGGCCGAATTATCAAAAACCACCAACGAATGCTATCACGCATGGATCAATGCCAGAAAAGAAGGCAACTATGCTGTATTCGAACCGGTACTGGCGAAAATGGTGGAACTGAAAAAGCAGGAAGCCGATATACTGGGCTATGAAGGTCATCCTTATAACGCCCTCCTGAACGAATATGAAAAAGGCGCCAACACCACAATGCTGGACACCATCTTCCAGGATGTGAAAACAGCGCTGACGCCCCTGCTGCGTAACATCGAACAAAAACCACCTATACAAAAAGACTTTCTGTACCTTAAATATGAACGCAACCGCCAGTGGGAATTCGGCATTCAGCTGCTGAAAGCCATGGGTTATGATATGAACGCCGGTCGTCAGGATATATCAGAACACCCTTTTACCACCAGCTTTAGTCCGCAGGATGTAAGGGTCACCACCCGCATCGATGAGAATGATTTTGGCAACATGACCTGGAGCTGTATCCATGAAGGCGGACACGCATTATATGAACAGGGACTGGACCCGGAAGCATACGGACTTCCATCCGGCGAAGCGACCAGCCTGGGTATCCATGAATCACAATCAAGATTATGGGAGAATAATGTAGGCCGTAGCATCGCCTTCTGGGAACATCATTATCCACAGTTACAACAGATATTCCCGGATAACCTGGGTAATGTGAGCCTGAGAGACTTTTACAAGGCCATCAACCTGGTACAGCCATCCCTGATCCGCACGGAAGCTGACGAACTGACCTATCATTTCCATGTAATGGTGAGATATGAAATTGAGAAAGGCTTACTGGACGGGACTTACAAAACATCCGACCTCCGGGATGTATGGAACAGCTATTATAAAGAGTTCCTGCACGTAACGGTACCAGATGATACGCAGGGAGTATTACAGGATATACACTGGTCTCATGGCAGCTTCGGTTATTTCCCCACCTATTCCCTGGGTAGCTTCTATGCGGCACAATTCTTTGCCGCCGCACAGGAACAGTTACCTGACCTGAGCGGACAGATCGCCAAAGGTGAGTACAGTGCGTTGCTGACATGGTTACGCCAACAGGTACACCGCCATGGCCGTAGCTTTACCTCCAATGAACTGTGTGAGAAAATAACGGGACAACCACTGAACTTCAAATATTTTCTGGACTATGCGACGCAGAAATTCGGAGATATCTACGGACTATAACTGTTCGTAAACTCCTTGTTTGCGCCACACTTCCCTGCCGTCTTTATATAAAATGAAAGTAGGCAGGGAAGTCGCTTTTATAGACTGCATCACCTCCTGGTCACGGCCACCATCCACTTTCAGCAGACGTACCGTTTTATGTTCAGACAGATACGCCTCCAGCACAGGGGCCATCTTGCGGCAGGGAGGACACCATTCAGCCCCTACATCCACCAGCACTTCCCCTTTGCCAATATCTGAACGGAACGCATCAACCGTCATCTGTTTCACATCAGCTGCACCCTCTACCTGCTGACCTGCCTGTTTCCAGGCATTGATACCACCTTCCAGTTCTATTACCTTTTTAAACCCATTGTCGCGCATCCAGCTGGCAGCTTTTGCACTACGACCGCCACTCAGACAATAGATATAAACCGTTTTGTCCTTGTCGAGATATTTTACCCTGTCCGTAAACTCCTCCTTCTTTGTGTAATCCGCCTGTAAAGCATTGGACAGATGTCCTGTATTGTACTCACCAGCAGTACGTACATCAAAAACCTGCACATTCCCGTTTTGTATGGAGTCCTTAAAAACTGTTGCATTTACCTCCTGCGCTTTCACACTGTTTGAAACGGAAAACAGTAAGCTTCCGAACACTAGGTATATATAATACTTATAAATCATACTTTTGTTTTATATTGTTGAGCTTTTATTTTCGTAAGTCTTTCATTTTCAGCACAAGCTGGAATAAATTTTGTGAGATGCAGGGACAGCCCCCGACCTTTTGTGCAAAGACTACGTTTGAGCTACGGACAACCAATATTAATACATAATTATTTTTTTATACTTTTTTCCTTTTTTTCAACCTGAGCCTGGTCGTTATGGCCCGGCCATATCCGGAAAATGAGACACCATTACCTAAGCCACTTTATGCGCTTCCTCCATGCCACAGCATACCTGGTTGTGCTTCTCCTGCTATGCAGTGCTAAGACACAGGCACAAAATACCGTAGCTTTTACTGCCGACAACTGGAGTGGTTGCGGCGCCGCCTTCGTTCAGTTTGTAAACCAGTCTACACCCGTTGGTACCGCATCATGGGACTTCGGGGACGGGGGAGCAAGATCGACGTTATGGAATCCCAGCCGAACATTCAACAGACCTGGCGTTTTTAACGTAGTACTGACCGTCACCTTTCCAAACGGACAAGTAAGCAGCACCCAACATGTTGTAAACGTTTATAACAGACCCAATGTTGTCTTTACCGCCACTCCGACTAACGGATGTACGCCACTGACCATTAATTTCCGCGATCAGTCAACTGCGGGAGATGGTACGATTACCGGTATCAACTGGGACTTCGGGGACGGTACCGGCGCCAATGGCGCTACCGCCAGCCATACCTACAACAAAGGCGGCGGCATGATCGCTACTTCCATCGTTACCAACAGCTTTGGTTGTACTTCCAGTGCCGAACAGATCCTAGATATCAAACCAACGCCACAGGTCTCGTTTACCACTAACACACAAGGTGGTTGCCGTACGCCGGTAACTGTCAACTTCACCAATACTACGACCATGACCACCGCCGGGCCCCTACCGACAGTGAACTACCTGTGGGATTTCGGAGATGGCAGCACCAGTACTGACATGCACCCTACGCATGATTATACCACCACCGGCAATTTCTCCGTAAAACTGACGGCAACTACTGCTGATGGCTGTACCCAGACCATCAACATGCCTGATTATATAAAGATCGCCACCATGCAGGCGGATTTCAATATCCTGGAAAAAACCTGTACCGGCACTAACATCACTTTTAGAAATACCACCCTGCCAGCACCGGTATCCGCAACATGGACCTTCTCCGATGGTACGGTTATCAACGCGGTCAATGCAGTAAGAACTTTTGCCAATCCCGGTAACTACACCGTTACCATGCATGCTGTAACACAGGATGGTTGCGATGCGCTGGTTACCAGAAGCTTTACCGTTTCCACACCTCCTACTGTCAATTTCACTATGAACCCCACCTCTGCGTGTGCGGTCCCTGTGAATATCCAGTTTACCACTACCAGCACAAATGCAAATGGCTGGGCGTGGACATTCGGAGATGGCACCACATCTACTATTCAGAACCCACTGCACAACTTTACCACAGAAGGCGTCTTCCCGGTAAAAGTAGTGGCCAGTAATACTGCCGGCTGTCTCGATTCAGCCATCAACTCCATCACCATCAGAAAACCTGTACTGACCATCGCAGGTCTCAACCGCGGTTGTATACCTTTTGATGCCAGTCTGACCGCCAATATTGATGTAGCAGATCCGATCGTGTCCTACAACTGGGATTTTGGTGATGGTGGCACTTCGACCAATTCAGTCGGTACACATACTTACACCACCCAGGGTAATTATGTCGTAAGATTGAATATTACCACCAGAGGTGGTTGTACACAAACAGCCACTTACCCGATCAGAGTAGGTACACCGGTAATACCTGATTTTTCTGTTGATAAACCTAATGGTTGTCAGCCGACCGTTTTCAACTTTACCGACCTGTCCAGACCACAGGTGCCTGGTATGACCTGGCAATGGACATTCGTAGAGAATGGCGCTGCCAATGGCGGTTCCTCCGTACAGAACCCTTCTTATGTATTCAGCACCATCGGTACGCACGACGTGATCCTGACGGTGGATAACAATGGCTGTACACGTACTATTACCAAACTGGCCTTCGTAGAGGTATATCCTCCTGCCGCCTTCTTTACCATTGCTGACGTGGATTGTAGCAGACCGCTGACAAGGGTGTTCACAGACGCTACCGCCTGGGGCACTACTCCTACGCCAAGAAGTTATTCATGGGATTTTGGTGATGGTACAACAGACAATACGCCTAATCCAACCCATACATGGGCGAATGAGGGCACTTATACCGTTGTGCTGACAGTGGATAACGGTAGCTGTACGTCTACTTATTCAACGACTGTTAGGTTGCTGAACGACAAACCGGCTATTACTGTTGATCAGAACGTGATCTGCCGTGGCACCACTGTGAATTTTGCCACTACCTCAATAACACCAGGTCTGACGACTTCTTACCAATGGACATTCGGCGATGGTGGTACAAACGTAGGTTCACCGACGCCTGCTTATACCTACAATCAGCCAGGTACCTATAAAGCAGCGCTGACCACTTTGGATATTTATGGTTGTACACACGTGTCAGATTCGCTAACGATCAATGTGAATGGTTCTGTTGCAGCGTTCTCCGCTTCCGCGCGCCGATGCAGGGACACCGCTATTACATTCACCGATGAATCCACGACCCGTGCCGGTAATACCATCACTTCCTGGACATTTAACTTTGGCGATGGTACGCCAAGACAGACGTTTATCACCAAACCGGTAGCTATACCACATAGCTATGGTGTTATCAACAACTATCCGGTTACCCTCATCGTAACTGACAATACAGGTTGTATGGACTCTGTTACGCATGTGATCACCATCGACAACATCAACGCAAAATTCAGTGCGCCTGATAGTATTGCCTGTCTGAATACGCCATTCAGATTCAATAACGAGTCTATCACAGAACCACTGACCTATGCGTGGCAATTCGGTGATGGCGGTGTCAGTACCGACAAAAATCCAACGCATACCTATACAATACCTGGTACCTATACCGTAACGCTGGATGTTACCAGCACGACAGGTTGTACCGGCCATATTGAAACAAAAGACTTCCTGAGAGTACCTAACCCGATAGCTGACTTTGATGTACCTGCCGTAGCAGGTGATATTTGTCCGCCGGTAAAAGTGCAGTTCACCAACCACTCTTCTGACTACGTGAAGGTATCCTGGTCATTTGGAGATGGCAGCAGCTCAGACGAAGACAACGCTTTACACAACTATATCAGACCTGGTACTTTCCCGGTAACCCTGACGGTTTACTCTGAAGGAGGATGTGCCAGTCCGACAGCCGGCCCTAAGAACATTTCCATTTCAGGTCCGGATGGTAGCTTCTCTATATCAAGAGAAAGTGGTTGTGTACCGCTGACCACTTCTATGACAGCGGTATCTTCCACCGTAGAAAAATTCATCTGGGACTTTGGAGATGGGTATACTGTTACGACCCCTACGCCAGCTTCACCTTCCTATACATATACACAGCCAGGTATTTATTTCCCTGCAGTATTACTGGTAGATCAGCGCGGATGTACCGTACCCGCTATTGGTAATCCGAAGGTGGTGGTAGATCAGATCAATGCCAATTTCGGATATGACCTGTCAAACGCCTGTGACGGTGGTATCGTACAATTCTCTGATTCTACCAGAGGCGTATCTATAGAAGACGGTGCTCCGGCTACCTATCTGTGGGACTTTGGTATTCCAAACCGTACAGATGATGTGGGAACAGGCCCTAATCCGAGTTTCCTGTATGATGCACCAGGTACTTATCTCGTGAAAATGACGGTAACCAGTTACTACGGTTGTGTGGATGATACAACGATGACGATCATTATTGAACCAAGTCCGTATCCGGAAATTGACACCGTGCCGCCCGTATGTGTGGGTACGCCTATTCAGTTGTCAGGACGTGAGATCAGGAATCTGCCGGGAACGACCTGGAACTGGACGACCAATGGACAGGATTATCCTGGACAGGTGCCGGATTCAGTAACCTATGACCAGCCAGGTATTTATCCGGTTCAATTGACGATCACCAGTGCGAAAGGCACCTGTAGCGCTACCGTTACCAGAGATATTACTGTAGCGCCTTATCCGACCCTTACACCGACGCCGACGGAATCTTCTATCTGTCGTGGAGAATCTGTGGACCTGCAGGTATTTACAGAGCCAGGGGCGGATATCACCTGGACCAACTATAATATTTCAGATCCGAAGAGCGCTACCCCGGTGGTAACACCTGATATTGATACGACGTATCGTGTGACGGTAGTAAATGCGACCGGTTGTGCGGCAAAAGGCAGTGTGAAGATCAGCGTATCACAACCATTTACTATACAGGCCAGCAATGCAGATATCTGCGAAGGTGGTTCTGTACAGTTACATGCCAGTGGGGCGGTACGTTACCAGTGGTCACCATCAACAGGCCTGGACAAAACGGATGTGGACAATCCGATGGTAACACCGGAATCTACCATCCGCTATCAGATCATCGGCTATGGCAATGACAATTGCTTTACGGATACGGCAACTGCGACCGTGACAGTGCATTCTGCGCCTATTATCAATGCGGGAGATGACCTTTCTGTACCAGTGGGTACGACGATACAGTTGCCTGCTACCGGTAGCACGGATATTACCAAGATAGAGTGGACACCGTCTACAACCCTGAGTTGTGCGGACTGTCTGACACCAACAGCTTCGCCAAGAACGAATACCACTTATCTGATTACGGTGACCAACGCATTTGGTTGTACGAGCTCGGATGATGTAACAGTGAACCTGGTATGTTCTTCCGGAGTGGTGTTCCTGCCAAACACCTTCTCCCCTAACAATGATGGTCAGAACGATCTGTTCTACATCAGAGGTAAGGGTATCAAAGTGGCGAAATCATTTAAGATATATAACCGTTGGGGACAACTGGTATTCGAAAGGACCAACTTTAACATAGAAGACCCGACTTACGGCTGGGACGGCCGCATGAACGGTCAACCGGCAAATCCGGACGTCTTTGTATATGTAGCAGAACTGGTATGTGATTCCAATGAAGAATTTATGTTAAAAGGAAATGTGATGCTGATCAGGTAATGACCTGTCAGCATCCGCCACCCGAATCCATATGACTATAAAACTTGCCAGCATGAGAATGAATTGTAGAAAATTGTTAGTGGCACTGTGCCTATGCAGCACGCAAACACTGGTCGCACAGGATATACACCTGTCCCAGTTCTATGAAACTCCAATTTTACGCAATCCGGCGCTGATCGGTTTATTCCATGGGGATTACCGTGTCCAGGCCGTATACAGAAATCAGTGGAACAGTGTCACGATTCCTTATCAGACGGGCGCTTTAAGTGCGGAGCTTAAATTTCCTGTAGGCAATAGTGAGGACTTTGTCACGGGGGGCATTCAGTTCACCTACGACAGGGCAGGTACAGCCCGTCTGCAATCCGTACAGGTATTGCCGGCTGTCAATTATCACAAATCCCTTAGCCAGGACAGGAACATGTTCCTTTCTGTGGGTTTTACGGGTGGTATTGTGCAGCGGCAGTTCGATCAGACAAAAGTGACATTTAACAACCAGTATACCGGCGGACAGTTTGATCCGACGGCGCCTACCGGAGAGGAAGGCCGGCTGGCCCTGAGAGGATATTCTTATCTGGATGCCGGTGCGGGTCTGAGCTTTAGCAGTAGTCTTGGTGAGAATGAGGACATTAATTATTATATCGGGGCGGGTATTTTCCACTTTAACCGGCCAAAGCTGTCCTTTTATAAAGACGGGACGGTCGCGCTGGACCCAAAGTTTACGGTCAACGCCGGTATTACCGTTCCTTTACAGGAGCGTTTAAAACTGATCGCACAGTATAACGAGATACATATGGGGACGTATGCCGAGTACCTGGGAGGGGCATTATTGGGTTATAGTCTGTATGATGAGGGACTGGAAAGCACCCGGGCATTTTACGTAGGCGCCTATATGCGTTACAAGGATGCGATCATTCCTTCTTTCCGCCTGGATATGGAAAAGTATGAGGTAGGGTTCACTTATGACGTCAATATTTCGAGTCTGAAACCGGCCACGAATGGTTTTGGCGGCTTTGAAGTGTCACTGGTATTCAAAGGGTTCCTGAACAGCCGTAACAGTACAATGGACGCTGTACACTGTCCAAGGTTCTAAACTTATGTACCAATTGCTATCTTTACACCGACTTGATAAACTCATAACCTTTATAACGAATAACAGATGAACGTAACAGTTGGCGCAAAAGCACCCTCTTTCTCACTGCTGAATACCGAAAAACAGAAAGTATCCCTGGAAGACTACAAAGGTCAGAACCTGGTAATTCTGTTCTTCCCATTAGCATTTACAAGCGTATGTACGGCAGAACTCTGCAGTATCAGAGATAACATCGGTACTTATAACGACCTGAATACAGCCGTTGTGGGTATTTCTGTGGATTCTCCTTTCACCCTGGGTAAATTCAAGGCTGAGCAGAACCTGAACTTCCCGTTGCTGTCCGACTTCAATAAAGACATTTCTCAGGCATATGGTGCATTTTATGAGAATTTCGTCCTGGACCTGAAGGGTGTATCTAAAAGATCAGCGTTCGTGGTAGACAAGGAAGGTGTTGTCAGATATGCGCAGGTGTTAGAGTCAGCAGGTGACCTGCCTGATTTTGAAGCAGTTAAAAACACGCTGAACGGTCTGCAATAAAAAATAACCGGAAGCGTTAAATTTTTTCAAAAAATAATGGCAAGCCTTCTTATTTGGCTTGCCATTTGTTATTTTTACATAAGACGATATTGTGGAATAAATCAGGTGATATTTGAAAAAATCTTTATCTTTGCGAGTATGTGGAAAACCTCTACACTCTTATTTTCTTGCTTCTTCTGCCTATTATCCCTCGTAGGTAAAGCACAAAGCGCCAAAACCACTCCATTTTCCGATGGGGGCAGTAAGATCGTGAAAGCGTATCCCAATCCGGCCAGTAGCAGGATCAATTTCGAATTACAGAACAATAACGAGCAAGGATACGAGATTATTGTATTCAATTTTCTCGGAAAGAGGATCGATCAGATAAAAAACCTGAACGCACGTACTACAGTTGAACTGGATAAATATTATAGTGGTCTATATATTTTCCAATTGAGGGACAAGCAGGGTAACCTGGTGGAGTCGGGAAAGTTCAATGTCGTCAAGTAATATGACTAAATAATTCTCCTTAAGGAATATAAAAAAGGGCTCGTTTAAAAAACGGGCCCTTTTTCTTTTATCGTCATACACCATTACTGTACTTCCACGATCAGGAATTTCAGGTAGGTGGTATTTTCAATATTCCACAAGATCGGGTGGTCCTGCGCCTGTGTCTGGAAGGTTACCTGGCGCAGTTTCTTTTTAGCGTCCTTGGCAGCCATATCGATGATCTCGAGGAAGAGGGATGGCGGAACCAGGTTGGTACAGGATGCGGTCACCAAAAAGCCTCCCGGTTTCAGCAGCTTCATACCACGCAGGTTGATCTCTTTATAACCAGTGATCGCTTTCTGGATATTTTCGCGGCTTTTGGTAAAGGCTGGCGGGTCCAGGATCACGGTATCAAACTTCTTCTCCTCACGGGTCCACTGTTTCAGCACATCAAATGCGTTCACTGCCTGGAACTTACAGATATCCTGCAGGTTGTTCAGCTCAGCATTTCTGCGGGCAGTGTTCACAGCATGTTCAGAGATATCCAGTCCGAGTACGCTTTTAGCACCATAGTGACCGGCGTGGCAGGAGAAGGTACCGGTATAGCAGAACGCTTCCAGTACATCTGCATCTTTCACGATATGCTGAATAGCACGGCGGTTATCCTGCTGATCCAGGAAATAGCCTGTTTTCTGGCCATTTTCGATATCTACATGGAACTTCAGGCCGTTTTCATTGATAATCACATTGGTATCAAATGGAGCGCTCAGAAATCCTTTCTGCTGTGCCAGGCCTTCCAGTTCGCGTACCGGAACATCGTTACGCTCATAGATGCCTTTTGGAGAGAAGATCCTGTTCAGGGCATCCACGATGGCGCCTTTCCAGCGGTCCATACCCAATGCCAGTGTCTGCAATACGAAGTGGTCATTGAACTTGTCAATCACCAGGGCTGGCATTTCATCCGCCTCTCCGAATACGAGACGGCAGTTTTCCACATATCCCAGCTGCTGACGGTATTTCCATGCTTTCAGCAAACGTCGGTAGAAGAATTCCGCGTCGATCTGCTCGTCTTTGTCACGGGTAAGCAGGCGTACCAGGATCTGTGACTGGGGATTGATGTATCCTCTACCAACAAAGAACCCCTGATGGGTAAATACATCTACCGTATCACCGGCTGTTACAGGCCCTTCGATCTGTCCGACTTCATTCCCAAACACCCAAGGGTGGCCCTGCAGCACACGGTTTTGTATCTTTTTCTTTAAAAAAACTTTGGTCATTACAATTTTTTCCAGGCTGCAAAGGTAGGACAATTCAGAATTACGCATGCGGGAATTACTGATGTGGGCGTTCTTGTGTCAATTTGTCTCCTTTTCCGGCTTGGCAAGTTAATTGTCTGGTGTACCTTTGCAGACAATATTACTTCATAACAGAAAATAAAAACGATATGCAGACAAACGGACAGGACACCGAAAATGGTAAAGGCATGCCGGATATTAACGCTGAAGAGAACCTGGGCGGCACCACAAACCTTAACGATGCCTTGGCGGATGAAAGCGAACTGGATAAAAAACAGCAGGAGCTGAATGAAATGAGGGATAAATACCTTCGTCTGGTTGCAGAATTTGACAATTTCAAGAAACGTACTGCTAAGGAACGTATTGAGCTGATGCAGACTGCCAATAAGGAGGTGATCATCTCTTTACTGGATGTGCTGGATGATAGCGAACGTGCTTCAAAACAAATAGAAAGCGCCGCTGATGTCAATGCTGTAAAAGATGGCGTTGCATTGGTTTTCAATAAATTAAAGTCGACCCTGCAAGCTAAGGGCCTTAAACCTATGGAAAGTTTGCACACCGAATTTAATCCCGATCTCCACGATGCCATCACTGAGATTCCCGCACCTTCTGAGGACCTGAAAGGAAAGGTGATCGATGATATGCAGAAAGGATATTACCTGAATGACAAATTGATACGCCACGCCAAGGTAATAGTGGGGAAATAGGTGACGATCTGACAGAAATGCTTTTCATTAACCATGCCGGCAAATTGCCGGCTTTAGTGTGATATATGTCTACCAAAAGAGATTACTACGAAATACTGGGTGTTGCCAAGTCCGCTTCCCAGGATGAGATAAAAAAGGCTTACCGTAAGGTAGCCATGCAGTACCATCCTGACAGGAACCCCGATAACAAAGAGGCGGAAGAAAAATTCAAGGAGGCAGCCGAAGCCTATGAAGTATTAAGCGATACCGACAAACGGGCACAGTATGACCGTTTTGGTCATGCCGGAATGGGTAACCGCGGTGGCTTTGGCGGCGGCGCTGGTATGAACATGGACGATATCTTCTCCAACTTCGGGGATATTTTCGGAGACGATATTTTCGGTAGCTTCTTCGGTGGTAACCGTGGTGGCGGTGGTGCCGGCGGAAGACGTGGCAGAGGGACCCGTGGTTCTAATCTGCGTGTTAAGATAAAACTGACATACGAAGAGATCGCCAAAGGCGCCAACAAAAAGATCAAGGTTAAAAAATATGTTCCGTGCAGCCATTGTAGCGGCCTCGGAGCAAAAGATAAAAACGCTTTCCAGACCTGTGGCACCTGTGGTGGTTCCGGTCAGGTAAGGAAAGTAACCCAGACATTCCTGGGACAGATGCAGACAGTAACTACCTGTCCGACCTGTCATGGCGAAGGTCAGACCATCACCAGCAAATGTGGTCACTGTAAAGGTGAAGGACGCGTTTATGGTGAGGAAATGGTGAACATCGACATCCCTGCAGGCGTACAGGAAGGTATGCAGCTGAGCCTGAGCGGTAAGGGTAATGCCGGCGAAAGAGGCGGCGCTCCCGGTGACCTGCTCATACTCATCGAAGAGGAACCACATCCGGAGCTGCAACGCGACGGACTGAACGTTGCCTACGATCTGTACATCTCCTTCCCTGATGCCGTATTCGGCACTTCCCTGGAAGTACCGACCATCGATGGTAAAGCGAAGATCAAGATACCTGCCGGTACCCAGAGCGGAAAAATCTTCCGTCTGAAAGGCAAAGGTTTCCCTTCCGTGAACTCTTACGAGAAAGGTGATCAGCTGATCCATGTAAACGTATGGACGCCTCAGCAGGTAAGCGGTGAAGAAAAAGCATTCCTGGAAAAGGTACAGTCATCCGACAACTTCAAACCTAACCCAGAAAAGTCTGAAAAAGGCTTCTTCGAAAAGGTAAGAGATATTTTCAGCTAAGTACTTTGTACTTTACACTTTATAGAAAGCTGTCCGCCGAAAGGCAGGCAGCTTTTTTCTTTATCATTTCCCCCTGCTAAGCTTACCTTTGCACTTTTACTTTTTACAGGTTACATGTTCGATCCTTCCAAATTACAGATGCTAGAGAACCGGCTGGTAAAGGTGTACAAACACCTTGGTAAAACCGCACGCCGGCAACATATCACCTGCTTCCGGGTATATGATGACGATATTCCAGAATTCCCCTTCAGTATTGAACTGTATGATGACCATATTTATGTGGCGGAATACCATCGCCAGCATGGCATGGAAGAAGAAGCACATGAAGAATGGCTGGACCTTTGTCTGGAAGTGATCTCCAAAGTACTGGAAGTGCCCCTGGAGAAGGTATTCGTCAAGCAACGCCAGCGAAAGGCCAGCAGACAGGAACAGTATGAAAAGCTGTCCTTCGAAAGCCATGAAATGGTCGTGAACGAAGCCGGCCTCAAATTCAAGGTCAATCTCTCCGATTACCTGGATACAGGTCTGTTCCTGGACCACCGTATCACCCGTGGTATGGTAAGAGAACAATCAGCAGGTAAAAAGGTACTGAACCTATTCTGTTATACCGGCTCATTTTCTGTATATGCAGCGGCAGGTAATGCGGCGCAGGTGACTTCTGTCGACCTGTCTAAAACCTATCTGGCCTGGGCAGAAGAAAATATGAAACTGAACGACTTTGATGTGAGCAAACATCAGTTTGTACACGCCGACGTACTACAATACCTGGATACCCTTCCTGCGGAGGAATTTGACCTCGTTGTACTCGACCCTCCCACTTTTTCTAACAGTAAACGTATGAAGGAGTTCCTGGATATCCAGCGTGACCATGTCAGCATCCTGAACAAGGTACTGGCAGCTACCAAACCGGGTGGCGTCATTTACTTCAGTAACAACTACCGTCGCTTTGTATTGGAAACAGACCGTATACTGGCGACTGAGATCAAAGACATTACTTCGCAGACCATCCCTTTCGACTTTCAGCAGAAGCTGATCAGAAAGTGCTACAGGATCGTGCGATAAGGGTCTTATTGCTCTAAATTTTTTGATTTTTTCAGGTCTTTCAATAGTGTGATGAACTCCCGGCGGTATCCTCCGGGGTCATCACCCAAAGAACGTTTGGCGATATCCATTACCATATTGCAGGAGCCGCTGCCTTTATAACCCGACTTCCTCAACAGCATGCCCATCAGGGCTACAGCACTGGCAAAGCGGAAATCATCGGATGACTGCTGAAAGGTGGTCAGATTGCCTGGTATGTTATAGAATATTCTTTTTATGGTCGTATCTGAGATTTCCCTGTAAGCAAGATGTACAGCGGCCAGCATACTATCGGCGGGAGTAAGTCCGGTTTGCGGTACAATCTCATAGATCGCCACTGCACAATGTCCGGCGCCTATAATCCCCCCTCCTATCTGACTGGCAGAATCATCATCTTTAATCACCTTATTCTCATACCCTATCAGACGGTATGACTTAACCGTACGCGGATTGAACACTACGTCCGCCTGTACGTCCCTGGCGACGGTAAACAGGGTGCTACCAAACTCACGCGCGAATATCTTACTGGCTTCTTCCAGGTTATCTATATAGGCGAAATTGCCATTTCCCTTACTGGACAGCGTCTCTAATTTGGAATCTTTATAGTTTTTCATTCCAAATCCGAGACAGGTGAGCAATACGCCGGTCTCTTTTTTACCCAGGATCAGCTGTTCCATGTCATGATCACTGGTTTGACCGACATTAAAATCACCATCCGTTGCCAGGATCACCCGGTTGTTACCATCCTTGATAAAGTTCTCTTCCGCGATCTGATAGGCCAGTTTAATAGCGGCTTCACCTGCAGTAGCACCACCCGCACTGAGATAGTCGATCGCATTCAGGATCTTACTCTTTGCACTTCCCGGCGTACTGGGAAGGATGACGCCAGGTACACCTGCATAAGCGACTATGGCGACATGGTCATTGCTACGCAGATTATTTACCAGGATGCGGAAAGCGGCCTGTAAGAGCGGTAGTTTATTCGGCATGGCCATAGAGCCGGAAACATCGATCAGGAAGACAAGATTACTGGGCGGCAGGCTATCCAGGTTTACCGATTTTCCCCGTACTGCGATCTGTAACAAACGATGCTTTTCTGCCCAGGGACAGGTCGCATAATTGCTGTAAATAGCAAGGGTTTGTCCGGCCGGAGGTAATGGATAGTTATAATGAAAGTAGTTGACCATTTCTTCAATACGCACTGCATTCGCAGGAATACGCTCTTTCAGTTTCACAAAACGCCGGATATTGCTATAGGCAGCTCTGTCCACATCTACTGCGAACAGTGACGGTATTTCGGTCTCCGCTGCGATGAATTTGTTTTCATACAACGTACCATATGTTTCATCAAAGAAAGCCCGGGTACCCATCAGGGCATTTCCATAGTTGGGATTGGACCCGTTGGATGAGCGTTCACGCGCAATTGCCTTAGCCTTTTTCACCGCATCTTCTGCCGGGTCTTCCAGGGTGTTCAATTGCACGAGCATACGGCTGTAAGCTCCCGCAGATAGTTGTTTGGGAAAGTATTTGCTGTGTTGGAATAATAATGTTGCGTCCTGAGAGGGCACCGCAATCCGAAAAAGCCCGTACTGATTGGTAATAACCCTGGCGGTATCATTGACGACAGTGACGATCACTCCTGCAAGGGGGTTATGAGAGATGCTATCTTCTACGGCCCCTGAAATCCATATCTTCTGAGCGCTCCCAGGTACAAGGATAATTAAGCTGGCAAGCAGCGTAAGGAGCCTTTGCATCAGTTTTGCATCAGTTGAATATAAATATAAGCAATTAAGAATTAAAGATTAAGAAATGGAGTATAAAAATGTATGCTGGTGGCTAATTAGCTATGAATAAGACTGGTAGAAGTACTTATAGCTAAAAAGGGTGTTTCAGATATTGAAACACCCCTTCCTATTAACCTATTTAAAACTGGTTATTGCCACGCGATATTCACAACGGAATTCGCTGCATTCCAATTCTTAATTCTTCATTTCCTAATTCTTAATTACAGATTATTGGTTTCCACCAATTTGTAGATCTCTGGCAGATTCCTTCCTAATCCATCATAATCCAGTCCATAACCCAACAGGAATTTGTTCGGTACAGAGAACCCGAGATAATCGATCTTGATAGGGTGTACCATCGCTTCAGGTTTTGTCAGCAAAGCTGCTACCATCAGTTTTTTAGGCTGCTGGTGTTCCAGTTGCGGCAGGAACTGGCTGAGTGTTTTGCCGGTATCCACGATATCTTCCAGGATCACTACGGTACGACCATACAGGTCTTCATCAAGACCGATGGCCTGCACCACGTTACCGGTTGACTTCATGCCTTTGTAGGAAGCCAGTTTAATGAAAGATATTTCCGCATCAATGGTGAGATATTTGAACATATCAGCGGCAAACATGAAAGAGCCATTAAGAATGGCAATGAACAAAGGTTTTTCACCTTTCAGGTCATTGTTCAGCGCTGTTGCTAATTCCTTAATACGCTGTTGTAACTGTTCAGCGCTGATGTAAGGTTCAAACTGTTTATCATGTACCTGGATAACTGACATGCGATTCCGATTTACGATTGTTTTAGATTTTGCCGACTAAAAGCCGTTGTCCTATTTTGATATCAAATGATTCAAGGTGATTCCACTGTTGCAGTTGCTCTACCGTTACACCGTAACGTTTGGCGATAGCATAGAGCGTTTCTTTTGTCTGCACTTCATGATACAATGAGTTGCCTTCCCTGATCGGTCCTTTTGTTTCCGATGGCGTTGTTGCCGGTTGTGCCGGTGTGGTAGCCGGAGCTGGTTGTGAGCTGGCCGGTTGAGCTGGCGCTGCTGGTGTTGTTCCCGCAGGACTCGCTGGTTCTTCTGCTGGTGGCGTATTAGCCGGACGGGAAGGATTCACCGGTTGTGCTGGTGTTGTTTGTGCAGGCGTTGTACTGGCAGGTGTTGTTGCCGGCGTCTGTACAGGCGGAGCGGGCTCCGTATTCGAAGGCGTTGTATTCTCTGGCCTTGATGAATAAACAGGTTGAGACGCTGCAGGCGTTGTCTGCGTCGGCTGCGTACCTGTTGATCCGGTCTGAGCCGGCTTCGTCGGTGCCGGCGCAGATGGCTGTGTATTGGCAGGCTGTGTCGGTTGCGTGGTTGTTGGTGTTGTCTGCGCTGGCGCGGATGGTTGTGTGGTAGTTGCCGGCTTTGAAGCTGCCGGAGTACCCTGCGCAGCCGTACCATTGGTCTTCACATCCCCGATCTTTTTGAGATCGTCCATCATTCCTGCCGGTAAACCACCCTGTGCGGCAGCCTGTTGCTGGCGGCGTTCTTCATCTGCTTTCTGCATGGCCATTTCTTCCTGGCGCTCTCTTTCGATCTCCGCTTTTACATCATCCATGATCTTACCAGGGTCCAGGTCACCGATGGTAGGGTCTTCAGGAGGCGGATTTTTACCCAGTTTAGGCGCTTTATTTGCGTAACCCTGCAATGCCAGTCTCTCACCTGCTTCAGGTTCCTGTCCTTCCTTCATCCTGTTACGGCGGCGTAACCAGCGAAGCTGTATACCTTCCGCCTGCGCAATATCGTACATGGTCTCACCCGGAGCAACGGTATGGTAATCGTTCTTACCGGATTTAGCCTTCTTCTGCAGGAAGATGTAACTGTCTTTTTTCAGCGGATTATCATCCTCCAGGTCGTTGTAATGCACCAGGTTCCTGAGTTTGATATCCCGGTCATTGGCCACCTGTATCAATGAAGCACCTGCCGGTACTACGATCACCTTGCGGTCATTGATCTGGAAGATGCCCTTAGGAGAGTTAGCCGCTGAAACACCGGAAGGTTTGGTCGTGGAGGCAACAGGTGTTGATGGTTTAACAGGTTTGTAACCTACCATTTCCTCCCCTGTTTTGGCGCCGCTGGTACCAGCTTTGGTCACCCCTTCCCCTTCCAGGGTATATTGCTGAAGACCGTAGTCCTCAATGAGTTTGATCAGTTGCTGAGGATATGTTGTACTGGTGGCATATCCGGCCTGTTTAAGACCATATGCCCATGATTTATAGTCTTCTTCCTGGAACTGGAAAAGGAACGCATAACGGGGATTATTTCTCAGAAAGTCTGAATGGTCTTTATAGGAATCGGCTGCAGAGCCATATTTACGAAAACATTCCTGGCGGGCATCATCATCATATCGTACGCTTTCGCCTGTCCAGTTGTTTTTACATTTAATACCGAAGTGGTTATTGGAGTTCTGTACCAGCCAGCCGTTACCTGACTGTGTTTCCAGGATACCCTGTGCCAGCTTGATAGACGCAGGTACGCCACTGCGCTGCATTTCATCGATGGCAATCCCCTTGAACTTCGCAATATACTGTTGCGTCGTCTGGGTTTGTGCCTTCAGCAATGACATGCAGCCCAACAAAAAGCTGCACACTAAAACGGTTCTCCTTAGTTGCATTATGGTGAATTTAATGGGTGTGGTTAGTCTGTGAGGTCAGCCTATTTTCCTTATGATCAGCAGACCGTCTCTCAGCGTGAGCAATAACTGTTCCGCCCTTCCGTCAGCTGCTACTTTTTCGCAGAAACTGATCATTGCTTTGGCATTATTACTTTGTTTTGATGGTTCTAAGAGTGTCTCTCCGTGGAAGAGCACATTATCAGCGAGTATAAACCCCCCGGGACGTATTTTATCCCATACCTGGTCATAGTAGCGCTCGTAACCGGCTTTATCTGCATCTATGAATACCAGGTCGAACACTTCATCCAATCCGTTTATAATATCAGCGGCCTTTCCGATATGCATCCTGATCTTCTCTGACAATCCGGCTTCTTCAAAATAGCGGATGCACATATCCTCTCTTTCCTCGTTGATGTCGATGGTGTGCAGGATACCTCCTTCTTTCAGTCCCTGTGCCAGGCAGATCGCCGAATAACCGGTATATGTACCCAGCTCCAGGATACGCTGCGGTTGCAACATATGACTGACCAGGCTCAGGAACTGTCCCTGAAGGTGACCGCTCAACATATGTGGCTGATCTACCTTCAGGTACGTTTCCCTGTTCAGACGCCTGAGCAGCTCTGTTTCAGGACTTGTATATCTTTCTGCAAACGTTTCTACAGCAGCAGGAATTATGTCCATGTTGTATAATTTTTGCAAAAATATGTCAATAAATCCTTAGAAGTTGGGACGCAGCTTATTGGTAGTATAGAATACACGGAAGTATTCCACCACTTCATCCGCAGTATCAAAGAGTTTCAGCAGCCCTAGGTCCTCCGGATAGATGTTACTTTCTTTTTCCATCATCGTGGTGCGGATCCATTCCAGCAAACCGCTCCAGTACTCACGTCCGACCAGCACCATCGGTGTATCGGTCATCTTTTTGGTCTGGATAAGGGTCGCTACTTCGAAGAATTCATCCATGGTACCGAAACCACCCGGCATCATGATAAATCCCTGGGAATATTTGGTGAACATGACCTTGCGGACAAAGAAGTAGTCGAAGTGCATGTTCTTATCATGGTCGATGTAAGGGTTCGGATATTGCTCATGCGGTAGTGTAATATTTACACCTACAGATTTCCCTTTTGCTTCCTGGGCGCCTTTATTGGCAGCTTCCATCACGCCGGGGCCACCGCCCGTAATAATACCAAAACCTTCTTCTGCGAGACGCTTTGCAATATCGTGGGCCAGTTCATAATATCTGCTACCTGCCTTTGTACGTGCAGATCCGAATATAGAGATGCAGGGGCCAATTTTTGCGAGAGACTCAAAGCCATCCACGAATTCCGCCATGATCTTGAATATCTGCCAGCTGGAATGTGCTTTTGTTTCCGTCCAGTCTCTCTCCTTCAAATGCATTAAACGATCGTTCATTACTGAGAGTTGTTTGTTCAATAATTGGGCTAAAATACTGAAAAACTCACTGGTAACACGCCGGGTTGCCTGATAAGTTATTGTCGTAATAAGCGATCATACAGTCAATTTCTGTGCTGATCCGTGGTCGTGTTGCCGCGTATTTCTACGGCCGGCTTACCGGGATTTATGACAGGAAAAGGGCGGATTGGAGGAATAGCAGTACTGGCAATGGCCAAAACCTTGCAGCAAACGGGTATCCAATGGTTAGTTTAAAAAGAAGCAGGTAACTTGAAAGAAACCCGCTTAACATTTAACACGTTATGAACATGTAGTTGCCGTTGTTTGACATACCACATAATTTTTATCCATAGCTGGCCATAACGCATAACGTTCAATGCTTTTGTTCCCTTCCAAGTTTAGTGATGTAATAATTGTTGCCTGCAATAGCAGTCGTGTACACAGTACAGTGTTTTCATATAACGTGGTTTAGTTTCTCTCACTGGCCCCTTGATTGGGGAGAGGGCCAATTTTAACTTAAAATACAGATAATCTTTGGGAATTCCTAACAAGATAATTACGATTTAGGAATTACTGCCGACCTGCACACAAACACCGGCTGCAATAATCATTAAATAAAAAGGGAGGTACTTCCATGAAGAAAGCACCTCCCTTTTATAAAACATTAATAATTATTCAATATAATCGACGCGTCATCCTGACAGCATCCGGGTTACGGACAGCTTTTACAATCCTAATGACGCTCCTACCCGCAGGATCAGTCCATTCTGATAAGGTGACCTGCTATCCTGCAATACATCGTACAAAGCCATTATACTGAAAGAGGCCCGTTCGCCTAATGGCTGTGAGTAACCGCCTCCCATGAGCAGGCTAGGCACGCCGTAACTGTCTTTTACAGTTGTTTTCGGATCGGTGTCGTAATAAGTGCTTTTCAGACTTACATAGTTATATTCCGGCTGCACATGGACAAAGATAAAGTCCAGCGGATATACACGGCCCCACAGGCCGCCACCGAATATGCTGTATTGATTACGCTGTCCGGTGTTACCATAGTAATCACGGAAACGCTCAGAACCATATTGTGCGTTAATCGCCAGACCAGCGGCAAACAGCTGCGAAATACGGTAGCCTAACAGCGGCGATACGTTAATATTGGTATAATCACCGAATGACAGGCCCAGAGAACCTCCGATAATCAAACGGGATGCGTCAAAATCCTTCTTCCTTGCGGTGTCTGTTTTATAATACTGCGCCTGCGTCAGTTGAGCGGCTGATAACAGTAAAATACATAACAGTAAACGTTTCATAGTACTGCTCCTTTTAAATGGTTTTATCATCAATCAAAAAATCTTCCAGTGCTGTATATTGTTCGGGCCGAACTGACTGCTGATCAGTCAGGAATAACCATACATCATCATGTCTCTTTCTCATTAACAGCTTTAGGGCCTTCCAGGTTCTCTGCAAAATTATTTCCTGTAAATATTCCAGGGGCAGCTTATCAGAACGAAGGACAAATAACCGATCTCCGGCCTCCGGAGAAGCTACGGTTGGGATAAAGTCCGGTGTATACGATGCCTATCTCATAAGCACCCCGGCGGCCATTGAACTGGGCCAGGGAGGATGTGGTCGCATCGTAACTGAACATGATCTTCACGCTTTTTAACTGATAACCTACCAGGAATACGGCTGCATCCTTCATACGATAGTAAGCGCCACCGTACAACTGGCTCTCTCCGTCACCGGAAAGATTATAAGCCAGGTTACCACCAAATACCGTTTCTGTCGCACCTGCCTGTCTGCCATAATAAGCAGAAGGGTTCAGGATCACCATATCGCTCATTTTTATGCTGGCGTTCAGGAACCCTATATAACGACGGGGAATCTGGTTGTTACCCTCATAAAAGGATTCCCTTGGCGTATTCACATGTTGTGCAGAAAACCCTGCATTGATGTAAATATTGTCAGTAGGGAAATAAGCGTAGTTCATACCTACCTGCATATCAAAGTAGCCGATGCTGGTCTGACTGAAAGGTTCTGCGGTAGGTACCTGTGCATCAAAGAACTTACCATTCCACTGGTCCCCGAACGTCAGTTTGGAGACGTCCACTCTTTTACTGGCCGATCCTACGTTGAAACCAAGCGATAACAAACTGCTCTGTCCGAGCAACTGGTGATAGGCAATGGAACCGTATACTTTGGTGGAGGTCAGGTTACCACTACCGGCCACATCTCTCAATATCACACCTCCCACACCTAACCAGCCGTATTCCAGTCTGTCGCGGAATAACTGAAAGTCGCCGAAGGCCGACATTGTTTTATAAGGCACCGGGATGCTGGACCACTGATTACGATAATTCACACCAAGACGGTAGTTCCCGTCCGGGATGAATCCCGTATTAGCAGGGTTGGTCGTAAGCGGAGAGTTGAAGTACTGCGAAAAGTGCAGGTCCTGTGCATTCCCCTCCAATGTTGCGGCTAACAACATCAGACAACCGGCGATATGTTTTAAAATATGCTTCATATCATCATCTTAACAAGGTTACGCTTCCATTCTTAGTAGCTGAAGTACCATCACTAAACTCTACGTTGATCACAAATGCATAGGCGTCCATAGGTTGAAGCGATCCCTTAAATGTTCCGTCCCATCCTATTAAAGCGTCATTTGTTTCAAATACCATTTGTCCCCAGCGGTTATAGATCTTCATATTGAACCTGGAGATACCAAATCCTCTTACCAGGAATACATCATTGACGCCATCTCTGTTTGGCGAGAATGCTGAAGGAATATCAAACAACGGTATTACGATAGCACTCACCTGCTTGTGGGCGGTATCCGAACAACCCGCGCTGTTTGTGGATATAAGGTACACATCATATACACCGGTCCTGTTGTATTGGTATACAGGATTTACTGCTGTTGAACCATCGCCATCTCCAAATTCCCAGAGGAACTTAACGGCATCAGGAGAAGACTGGTTACTGAAAGTAGTTGGCGTATTCTCTGTCGGTGTAGTTGGCGAATAGGTAAAGTCTGCTGTCGGCGGCGCAAATACAGTGATCACCATCGAGGTATCATCTGTCCTGTTACAGGTATTGTTATCTACCGCCTGCATGGTTACCGTGTAAACACCTGGAGTATTATATGTGTGCACCGGATTGACATCAGTAGAAGTACCTCCGTCACCAAAAGTCCAGCTGAATGTTTCACCACCACTTGTTGTATTCTGGAAGTCGATCGTAGCCGGTACGCAAGTACTGTCAGGCGCAACGAAAGAAGCTCTCACATTCGCAGCCACACGCAATGGTACTGTATCTATTTCAGGTGCATTACAATAGTTTGTATCTACCAATGTCAGTGTGGCATTGTACACACCTTCTGCCTGATATCGGTGCAGATATGGGAAGTCATTCGGACCTACTTTTACTGTCGGCGTACCATCACCGAAGTTCAGGTCAAACGAAGTTGAAGTAAATGGTCTTGGTGGATTCGGCGCTGTAAAAGTGAACTGATAGCTCAATGCTTCACATGGCGGCTGACGTACTGCTTCCATATCAAAATTGGCCCTGTCTGTACGGATACGCAGGTCAAGGAAAGCAGTATCACATCCGTTACAGCTGGCAGGATCACATTTGACCAATGTCACCCTGTAGTTACCTGCGTTCTGATAAGTATGACGGGTTGTATCAGCAGTACCTACTACCGGAGCAGAACCATCACCAAAATTCCAGGTCCATGTCTGTGCCGGGGTACCGGTTGTATCAATGAATTCGATCGTAGCCGGTACACAATAGTTCGTTCTTCTTTCCAGTGTTTTGATACCTGCTTTTACACCATCCAGATTAAAAGCGATCTTGAGTGCCCCAAGGTTACAGTTTGGCGGTGCGCTGGTGGCATAAGCGCCTGGCGTGGTCGGGTAACGCGGTCTGAATCCTGACTCAGAAGTGGGACACCATGCGCATATACCCTGATAGATCACACCATTACGATCAAATCGGCTGGTACCACCATCTACGTGCTCATAAGTACCATTACCTCCAAAGTAGCTACCAAACAGAATGTCTGTCGCATCACGCTGTAATACGAAGAAGTAAAAATCCTGTGTATCAGTCGTACGCTGTAATGGGTTCTTTAATGGCAAACCACCTGTATTTGAGTTCGGATAATGCAGCTGTACATCGATACCACCGCCCCATCCGGAAACATACACGTTTTCACAACGGTCTACCAGGAAAGCCACCGGAGAAATACTTGGCGTCGAAGCAGCCTTACCAAACGTCGTAGAGTATACGAAAGCGGAGAGGTTAGGTTGCAGCTTCGCTATGAATTGTCTTGAATCGTTATTATAAAATGTAGCGGTACCTGTTGGTTGCACGATCGGCCATGTGCCTTCTGTCGTACCCATCACGTATACAAAGCCGCGGGAATCGAGCTGAATACCATATACCTGATCTGCTGCAACAGTGTTTGCACCGAGGTAAGTACTTTGTAACAATGTACCACCATCTGCACTGACATGGGCAATGAAACCATCGCAGATACCACCACGGTAAGTACCATATACAGGATTACCTCTGATGGGGAAGTTGTTACTGGCGGTACCACCTGCCACATATATCGTATTTGTACCGTTCAGAGCGAGTACGTAAGCAGCATCTTCTCTGCTACCTCCGATATAACTTGCCCATAACAGGTTAGCACAGTTCTGATCTATTTTCAGTAGTACACCATCCTGCATACCACCAAAGTTCGGCTGGAACACACCAGCTGTAACAGGGAATCTGTCAGAGCGGGTACAGCTGGCAACATAAATATTTCCTGCATCGTCTATCACCACTTCACTACGGGCATCATCTCCATAGTTACGCAACAGCACAGAAGCACCCAGTGTTCTGTCTTCGCGCATGTTCATACCATCGTCCCCCGGACTGGCAATGATCATGGAACCGATAATACCGGTACCGGTCGCATTTAGTTTTGTTACAGCAATATCCCATCCGCCACGCGTACCTACTAATGTCGGTTGTCCGCGGTTTGGTCCGGGATAATTGCCGGAATTCGTTCTACCGGAAATCACCAGGTTACCTGCAGGGTCTACGAACAGACTGTGAGGCTGTTCTTTACCGCCACCACCGATATAGGTAGCATAGAGCAGGTTACGGCCGTTAGAGGAGAACTTGCTGATACCGATATCAAATCCGCCATTGGCATAAGTGCTCTGCACGGCGCCCGGTGTAACCGGATAGCCTACATTGAACACGATACCACCACCATAGAAGTTACCCGCACCATCATAGGTAGCGGTAAAACCCCAGTTGTCAGCAGTGGAACCGGATACGGTAGAGAAGATATAAGAAGGGTCGATGATCAGGGGATAATTCTCATCATACTTACCGGATACTTTGAAACGGAGTTTCTGACCATTCAGCACATAAGATACTTTTACGGATACACGCTGATTATCAATATACTGATATGCAAACGGCATTTGTTCCGTAACAGTACCTACTGAAGTCGTGATGATCAGTTGTTCTTTTTTGATCTCCAGTTTGTCGGCGCCGGTATATTGTAACTGTATCAGTGAAGGATCAGCGCCTGGCTGCACGATCAGATCATATTTCAGTACAGAAGCTTCTGAATAGACCTGCATGTCAATACCGGGATATAAGCCTTTGTAATTCACCAGCTGATAAGACCTGATATTGGACTGCCATTTTGCAGGATCATTACCTACAAAGTAGTTGTAATAGGTCTCTGACGCTTTTTCAGCAGAAATTTCCGGATTACCGGCATTCAGGAATGTCACTTCATAAGCATGTCCACGTACTGTGGGAACCGGCACATCAACGTTTTCTCCACCAGGGTTCTCAGTGCTGCTGGCAGCAGCGGTAGTACGGGCATTGTTATTCTGCGGACTAGGATCATGATGCCAGGTGGTATCGCCACCACCATGGGAATGTCCATGCATTTTTTCTGCAAGGTCGTAACGCTGTTGCTTGTCCTGCAACAGGAAGGTAAAACCAGTGCGCTTCAGGAAGGCAGCGCCTCCGCCCATATCAGTCTTATAAAGGAAATCACCATCCCACTGTCCTTTATTTTCTGTGAACTGAAGCGGTTTATTATCGTAAAATTCCTGTACCTGCGCCTGTGCACTAGCCGTCACGCCTGTAAAAAGCGAAAAAAGGAAAGCTAAGCAGCCTATAGGGAAAGTAAAATTCAACGGAGTAGATTTAAAATGTTTATTCCTAGTTCTTTATCACTATTATAATACGTAATAACGCAGACGACGGTACATTTGTTACCGCAATAACAGCGCCAATTCACTTTGCAATGCAGTTTGCAGTTCATCTTTGTAGTATCATCCCCAAAAACACCGGCATTAATATAGATGGCGGAAACGTGCCGGAGTTTAAAAGAAGTCTATATACTAATTAACCGGGGCGCATTTGAATAATAAACGTAAAAGTGGCTCAGGAAATTTTACTCCACTGAGATTTTCCTTGCTGTGCGGCAAGAAACTGCTGTAAGGATTGATTCTCAGGCAGTGACAGGTCCGGGTCTTCCTGCAATAATTTCTCTGCGCTGGCACGGGCAGCTTCCAGAATGGGGCGATCTTCCACTATATCGGCCAGTTTCAGGTCAATCAGACCACTCTGGCGGGTACCTTCGATATCTCCTGGGCCTCTCAGTTCCATATCTTTTTCAGATATCACAAAACCATCGTTTGTCTGTACCATCACCTGTATCCGTTCTTTGGAGTCAGCGCCGACCTTATTACCGGTCATCAGGATACAAAATGACTGCTCCGCTCCCCTGCCCACACGTCCGCGTAACTGGTGCAGCTGTGACAGTCCGAAGCGTTCGGTACTTTCGATCACCATTACCGAGGCATTCGGCACATTCACCCCTACCTCGATCACGGTGGTCGCGACCATGATCTGCGTATCTCCTTTTACGAACCGCTGCATATTGGTTTCCTTCATATCCACGGGCTGTCTGCCGTGTACCATGCTGATATAGTACTGAGGTTCAGGGAAAAAGGCTTTCACTTCTTCATACCCTTTCATCAGGTTCTCATAATCAAGCGTCTCAGAATCTTCAATCAACGGATACACGATATATGCCTGTCGTCCTTTTTGTATTTCTTCTTTTATAAAATCCATTACCTGCGGCCGTTGAAATTCTGTCCGGTGTACGGTGGTGATCGGTTTACGGCCGGGAGGCAGTTCATCGATGACGGAGACGTCCAGGTCACCATACACGGTCATCGCCAGTGTACGGGGAATAGGAGTTGCTGTCATGACAAGAATGTGGGGGGGCATCGTGTTTTTTTGCCACAGCCGGGCGCGCTGCGCCACACCAAAGCGATGTTGCTCATCTACAATGGCCATTCCCAGGTTTTTGAACACTACCTGGGGCTCCAGCAGGGCATGTGTCCCTATCAGGATGTGAATTTCCCCTTCCTCTACCGCCTTCAGGATTTGTTTACGGGCTTTCCCTTTGACATTACCGGTTAACAGGGCTACTTTGACCGGCATTTGCTCCAGTAATTCGGAAATGCTTCTATAGTGCTGCTGTGACAGAATTTCCGTAGGCGCCATCAGACATGCCTGGAACCCATTATCTACGGCGAGCAGCATGGTCAGCAGGGCCACCATGGTCTTCCCGCTACCTACATCCCCCTGTATCAGCCGGTTCATCTGGCGACCGGTAGCGGTATCCTGACGAATTTCCTTCAGCACCCTTTTCTGGGCGCCGGTCAGTGAGAATGGCAGGTGTTCGTTATAGAAAGTAGTAAAAGCATCCCCCACGGTGTTAAATACAAAACCACGGGAGGACTGCTGCCGTCTGATCTTCAGCCGGCAAATCCTGATCTGCGCAATAAACAGCTCTTCAAATTTCAGTCTCCGGCGGGCCAGATTGGCGTCCTCTTCATTGGCTGGCAGATGGATCTTAAAATGTGCTTTTGCCCTGTCCATCAACCTGTATTGCTGCAGGATGGAGGTGGGAATATTTTCAGGGATCTCTCCCGGGGATAATTGTTCGAGCAGGTTTTTTGTCAGCTTACCGATCGCTTTTGCTGTCAGTCCGCGGGCTTTCAGCTTCTCTGTGGTAGAATATACCGGTTCCAGGAATTGTTTCCCTGTTGCTGTTTCTTCCGTCACGAGGTCCATTTCCGGATGGGACATCTGCAGATAACCATTGAAAACGGCGATCTTGCCGAATACGAGGTAGGCCACATTCGTTTGCAGGGATTTCTCCACCCATTGCCATCCCTGGAACCAGACCAGGGAAATCTCCCCGGTTTCATCCCGCAGGGTAGCCACCAGTCTTTTTGCCCGTTTATCACCAATCACTTCCATACGGGTGATCTTTCCGCGGATCTGGACATAATCCATCTGCATATGCAACGTGATGATCTTTTCCACGTTGGTGCGGTCCACATATCTGAATGGGAAATAATACAACAGGTCTCTGAAAGTATGTATACCGACCTCTTTGCGCAGCAATTCGCCACGCTGCGGTCCGACTCCTTTCAGGTATTCTATCGGGTTGGATAATATGGCGTTCCTAAAGTCCATTGTCTACGATCCACAAACTGTTTCTCTTAAGCAGGCTACAAAAATAAAAGGTAAATAGCATATGCTATTTACCTTTCAGCAATTTATTGGTAAATGTCGCTTATTCAGCTTCTACTTTACCGGCAACGAACTGTTTCATCCATTCGGTTGTAACAGATTTCGGCCTTTCCAGAGAGAATCCGAGGGCACGGTCCCAACACAGGGAAGCCAGTACACCCAGTGCACGTGATACACCGAATAATACGGTATAGAATTCATATTCTACCAAGCCATAGTGAACGAGCAATGCACCGGAATGTGCATCTACGTTAGGCCATGGGTTTTTCACTTTACCCAGGCTTTCTAAGATCGGTGGTACTGTTTCGTACACCAGCCATACGATTTTCACCAGTTCATCGTCAGCGAGGTGTTTCTTCGCAAACTCCATCTGAGCAGTGAAACGAGGGTCTGTTTTACGCAATACTGCGTGACCGTAACCTGGTACTACTTTACCTTCAGACAGGGTCTTACGAACGTAGTCTTCGATCTGCTGTTTGGTAGGAGAACCACCACCCAGTTCTTCGCGCATTTCCAGTATCCACTTGATCACTTCCTGGTTAGCCAGACCGTGTAACGGACCAGCCAGACCGTTCATACCAGCTGCGAAAGACAGGTAAGCGTCACTCAGTGCAGAACCTACCAGGTGGGTAGTGTGCGCACTTACGTTACCGCCTTCATGGTCAGCATGGATAGTCATATAAAGACGCATCAGTTCTTTGAACCCTTCGTCTTCATAACCCAGCATGTGAGCGAAGTTACCAGCCCAGTCCAGCAGTCCATTTGGCTGAATGTGAACGTTGTTTTTGTATTTGCGGCGATAGATATAAGCGGCTATACGTGGCAGACGTGCAATGAGGTCCATTGAATCGTCATACATATAGCTCCAGTAGTCTTTTTTGTTCATTCCTTCCGCATAAGCTTTTGCGAAAGTAGATTCAGTCTGTAATGCCATTACACCTACGGTGAACATTGTCATCGGGTGAGCGCTCACCGGCAGTGCATCGATTGCGGCAAATACGTGATTAGGTACATGAGAGCGACGTGCCCACTGGTTAGACAGGTGTTGCACATCTGCCTCTTCAGGCAGCTCTCCTATCAACATCAGGTAAAATAATCCTTCCGGTAATGGCTCAGCGCCGCCTTTTACTTTTGGCATTTTCTCACGCAGTTCAGGGATTGAATATCCGCGGAAACGGATCCCTTCATTTGCGTCCAGTAATGATGTTTCTGTCACCAGCCCGGTGATGCCGCGCATCCCCTGGTAAACCTGTGCCAGTGTAACATCCTCTATCTTCATATCGCCATGGTTCTTCACGAGGTCCTTTACTTCCGCATTGAGCTCATCGGCCTTTACCTTGAATTTTTCTTTTATATACCCCATTTTAAACTGTTGATTAGGTAATGTAACAAAAATCGGATCAAGTCTCAAAAGTAATGATTTGTTGAAAACTTAGCTGCTTACAATCATAGTTTTACAGGTAGCAATAAACTTCATAACTTTCAAACAACTGATTACCAATATACAAATAAGTGAATATTAATAATTACACAATAAATTAAAGAAATGTGAAATTTTCTATTTCGGCGCTCTCAGGTATAGCCAGAAGGCTAATCCGCCGAAAAGGAAGTTCGGTATCCATACTGCCAGTAAGGGATTCAGGTCTGCCTTGATGGAAAATACCGTGGAAAACTGCAGGAAGATAATATAGCTGGCGCTGATCACGATCCCTACAGCCAGGTGCAGCCCACTACCTCCCCTCACCTTTTTGGAAGCAATGATCCCGCCGATCAGGGTCAGGATCACCACAGCTCCGGAGGAAGCGGTACGCCTGTATTTTTCAACGTAGAATGTATTCAGACCCTCTGCTCCTTTCAGTTCCTCCCTGGCAATATAGGTATCCAGTTCGGGCGTTGTCATCGCCTCCTGAATATTTTTCTCTTCATACATCTCTTTCGGATTCAGCGGGATTTTGATCGTGGTATCCGTTTTGGACCACCAGCGCTCTTTCAGGCCATTGATGGAACGCATGGTCACGTAGTCCAGCTTCCATTTTCCAGCAACTGAATCCCAGCTGATCCTGTCAGCCTTCATCTTGAATTTGATATTCTGGGCGCGTACATCTTCATAGAGGAAGTTGCTACCGCTTTTATAGTTAGGGTCATAAGAACCAAAGGTCACATAGGTAAAGCTGTCCACACGGATGGTTTTATCATACATGTTGAGCTGCGCCTTTTTCTTATGCACATATTCTGCTTCAAATTTGGTCCTGATCTTATTGGCCAACGGTACCGTCCAGCGGTTCCCCAGCCACAACAGACCACCAAACAGGAAGGCGCCTACCCAGTATGGACGCAGGAAACGACGAAAGCTTACCCCACTACACAGAATGGCAACGATCTCAGTCCGATAGGCCATTTTGGAAGTGAAAAAGATCACAGATATGAAAATGAACAGGGGAAACAACAATGCAGCGATATGCGGGATAAAACCGAAGTAGTAATCTACCACAATCGTGTAAAAAGACAGGTTGTTGCTCATGAAGTCATCTATCTTCTCCGTCACGTCTATCACCACGGAAATGACGAGCAGGATCATGAGGGAGTAAATGAAGGTACCTATGAACTTACGTAGGATATACCAGTCTATCTTTGTCATATAACGGCAAGATAATATAAATCTAAAGTCTTTGTTTCAACTGCGGCACCATACTATTTTTCCAGGAGGCATAGTTTCCTGCCAGGATCTGTTTCCTGGCCTCTTGCACCAGTTCCAGATAAAAAGCAATATTATGGATACTTGCCAGCTGCATACCCAGGATCTCCCCTGCGGCGAATAAATGCCTCAGATAAGCCTTGGTGTAGCGGTTGCTGGCGAAGCAGGGACTGTTTTCATCGATTGGCGTGAAATCAGTCGCCCATTTCTTATTTTTTATATTGATCACCCCGTTCCAGGTAAATAACATACCATTACGTCCATTACGCGTCGGCATTACACAGTCAAACATATCCACACCCAGGGCGATGTTCTCCAGGATATTCCATGGAGTACCCACGCCCATCAGGTAACGGGGCTTTTCCTTTGGCAGAATATCGCATACGAGACCGCACATTTCATACATATCCTGCTCCGGCTCACCCACGCTCAGACCACCGATCGCGTTACCGGCACATTCACGGGCAGCGATCTCGGTCGCGGAAATAGTACGGAGGTCTTTATAGGTACTACCCTGTACGATCGGGAACAATGTCTGTTCATGACCATACACAGGCTGTGTTTCCGCCAGGCGTTTGATACAACGGTCCAGCCAGCGGTGGGTCAGTTCCATGGACTTTTTGGCGTAGCGGTACTCAGAAGGGTATGGCGGGCATTCATCAAACGCCATGATGATATCGGCGCCAATGGTACGCTGGATGTCCATTACATTTTCCGGTGTGAAAAGATGGCGGGAACCATCGATATGGGACTGGAAAAGGCATCCTTCTTCCTTTATTTTCCGGTTAGCTGCCAAAGAAAACACCTGATAACCACCACTATCCGTCAGCAGCGGTCTTTCCCAACCGTTGAACTTGTGTAGTCCGCCGGCCTGTGACAATACCTCCATTCCCGGACGAAGGTACAGGTGATAAGTATTACCCAGAATGATCTGCGCTTTTACATCTTCGCGCAACTGCTCCTGCGTCACTGCTTTTACACTACCTACCGTGCCGACAGGCATGAAAATAGGCGTTTCTATTTTCCCGTGGTCAGTGGTAATCAACCCTGCCCGGGCTTTACTGTTGCTATCTGTTGTAGTAAGTTCAAAAATCATCTTGGTATACTGAAAGCTTGAGGCTGTTCCGGCCGTTTTTCAGGGGGCAAAAATAAGGGGAATTATGCAGAACGCCGCATCGGAGGCTGTCATGCAATCTGACGGTCATCTGGAAAAAGCCCCTGCCGGGCTCTAAAAATCTTTTTTTCCACAGGACTATACAGATAATCAAAAACGTATATATTTGCTATGCTATGTTGTATAACTTGGGCTTGATAGCCTTTTACGCTTTTGCTACCGTGGCAGCCATACAAATATTGTATTACCTGATCTTCTTTTCCCGCGTAGCTTTTTATCGCCGTACCTTCGAAAGTGAAGTCCAGCCGGACGCGGAGTGCTCCGTTATCATCTGCGCCAAAGACGAAGAGCTGAATCTTCAGAAAAACCTGCCGGCTGTGTTACAACAGCGCTACCACGGCAAAAAGAAGCCAGCCTACGAGGTGATTGTCGTCAATGACAATTCCGAAGATGACACCAAATATTACCTTCGCTCTATCGAACCCGGTTATCCTCATTATCGCCATATCGAGATCAAACAAGCCGCCAAGTTCATCCCCGGCAAAAAATTCCCGCTCTCCATGGGCATCCGTACCGCCAAACACGAAAACATACTGCTGACCGACGCAGACTGCAAGCCGTCCAGTACGTATTGGCTGTCGCTCATGAGCCAGGGGTTTACCGATGGGAAAGAGATCGTACTGGGCTACAGCCCGTATGAGAAGAAACCTGGTCTGCTGAACAAAGTGATCCGTTATGAGACTTACTTCAGCGCTTTACAATATCTCTCTTTTGCCCTCAGCGGCATCACATACATGGGCGTAGGCCGTAACCTGGCATACAAACGTGAACTGTTCAACCGTCATAAAGGGTTTACCGCCCACCATCATATTGCTTCCGGCGACGATGACCTGTTTGTAAATGCAGCTGCCACCCGTCATAATGTGAGCGTGGTAATCGACAAGCAGGCATTTACTTACTCTGAGCCAAAGACGACCTGGAGAAAATGGTTTCAGCAGAAAACAAGGCATATGTCCACCGGCAAACACTACCGTTTTGGCCACAAAGTGCTGCTGGGCTTGTTCTCACTGACGCATTTCCTGTTCTATCCGCTATTTATCGGCTGTCTGTTCTATGAACCACTGCGCATCTATACGCTGAGCGTTTTCGGGGGAAAACTGCTGTTGCAGTCTGTCATCTCCTTTATGGCGATGCGTAAGCTGGACGAGGGTGACCTCTTTAAATTCAGCTGGTTTATGGACTTTTTCATGTTCGTTTATTACCTGTTCCTGACGCCTGCCCTGATGTTCAAGTCCAAGAACAGATGGTAAGAAGGCTATAAATTTTTTATATGAACGGCTGTCTCAACAAGGACAGCCGTTTTTTATTGCAGCAAGCTCTTTACATTTGCACCAATTTACAGCGTATATAATATCATGGAGATCGTACTTAAATACTTTTCAGACTTTACGGATACACAGTTACAGCAATTACAGGCATTGAGCGGGCTTTACCAGGAATGGAACGAGAAGATCAATGTGATATCCCGTAAGGATATTGATGCACTGTACGAAAAACATGTGTTGCATTCGCTGAGCATTGCCGCTGTGGCCGACTTCCCGAACGGGATGCAGATACTGGACCTGGGTACAGGTGGCGGCTTTCCTGGCATTCCGCTGGCCATTTTCTTCCCGGAGGTACAGTTCCACCTGGTAGACTCCATCGGAAAGAAGATCAAAGTGGTAGAAGGCGTATCTGAAGCGCTGGGATTGAAGAACGTGACCTTCAAGCACTCGCGTGTGGAGGATATCAAAGACCGTAAGTTTGACCTGGTAGTATCCCGTGCAGTTGCCCCGCTGAAGGATTTATGGCGCTGGAGCAAGCCGGTACTGAAAAAAGCCCCTGCCCATGAGCAGCAACCCGGACTGATATGTCTGAAAGGCGGTGATCTGACCGAAGAAATCGCAGAAAGTACTGTTCGTCCCCAGCTTACCAACATCTTTAAACTGTTCCCGGAAGAATTTTTCCAGGAGAAGCACATTGTTGTGGTAAATAAATAACTGATAATCAACCTACATACTGAAATAGCGCCAAAAATCTTACAAAAACTTAATAAACTGTAAAATATCGATACTGTTTTTTCGTCTCCCTTATTAAGATGAAAGAATTGCTCCTTAAAAAAACGCCTCTGGCTATGGCTGCAGAACAAAACGAGCGCATCCAGGAAACGGTGCGACAGGAGCGCAAACGCTTGCTTCATTTTATCCGGAAACGGGTCAATAATGTAGCTGATGCAGAAGATATCCTGCAGGATGTATTTTACCAGTTTACAGAGTATTCACGTGTGGGTAGTCAGATAGATTCTATCACTGCCTGGCTTTTTACAGTTACCCGGAATAAAATTACCGACTGGTTCCGTAAAAAACGTGAGTCCACCTTCAGTGAGCATACCCGCGAATATGATGGAGAAGAAACCTTATTCCTTTCAGAAGTGATAGCTGACCCGGGTGCGCTGAGTGATGCGCCCATGACCCGTAAAGTAATAGCAGAGTCTATTATGGAAGCTGTCGATGAATTACCGGAAGAGCAACGTTTTGTGTTCCTGCAACATGAAATTGAAGGCAAGTCCTTTAAGGAGATGTCTGCTGAAACTGGTGTGTCCGTCAACACCTTATTATCCAGAAAAAGATATGCAGTGCTTTTCCTCCGGGAACGGCTGGCGGAACTGTATAAAGACCTTTTACAAGATTAAAAACATTATATATGAGACGTGCACCCAATGTATCCAAGATTGCACATGTATTCAAATTTATCCTGATGGCCTTCATCTTCTGTTGTGCAGTCGGTTTTTCTGTACAATATCTGTGGAACTGGCTCATCCCGGAACTGTTCCATGGCCCTGTCATCACTTTCTGGCAGGCGCTGGGCCTTTGTCTGCTGGGTAAACTGATCTTCGGCTGGCATGGTAGCGGTGGAGCTCCATGGGGGGCGAGAGCCAAACAAAAATGGCGTGCACGTATGATGGAGAAAATGCAGCATATGTCAGAAGAAGAAAGAGAGAAACTGCGTGAAAAGCTCCGTCGCTGCACAGTAGGCCCTCGTTGGGGACAAAGCCCATTTGATGATGAAAAACAGGAGTCTAAAACCGAAACTAATCTGTAATGCATAGCATAGCCATAAATCACCTAATACCGTTTGACATGATAGGTATATTCAAAACCAATATCGCGACGAAGGAAGACCGGCAAACTATTCTTGAGGCGATCCGTAGCCGGTTTGAAGTAGGTCAATGTCATGTAGATCTTGAAGATTGTGATAAGGTATTACGTATCACAGAAATGAAAGCCGAGGAAAATGAAGTGATCAGTTTTGTGAAGGGAAAAGGCTTTGATTGTGATGTGTTAGAATAACAAGCTCTTTTTTTTGATAGATAGACTATTGTTCATTTGTTTCCATGATAAAGGCGGCGCTGTGAAGTGCCGCCTTTATCTTTTTTAATTATCGTTATTGTTTTCTGCTGCCAACATTCGATCAATCGAATTGATCATACATTTTATCTCTCTTGCGTCACTATCATATAGAAAGGCCATTGCCTCTGCATATTTCCTGTCCTGAATTGTTCTTGATATCAATGCTTTTTTGGCTTTGGTGCCAGATAGCGTCTTAGGTCTCCTGACCGAGGAACGACCACCAGACGTACTTTTGAATTTACGAAACTTCATATGCTATTTTTTTATTGACTTTTTGCATCTGATACAATCCGGCAGGATTATCTCCTTTTAAATCAATAGTTTCAAATGGTTGTCCTTTAGGCACATCTGTAGAAATCGCACTGAAAGTTGAGATAATACCCTGCTCCTGATTCCTTAATATATAATATGACAAACAAGGATCATTACTATATCCATCAAATATTAGTCCCAATGGGACATATCTTCCTGTATCATTAAACCTGTGTAATGCTCTAATCGTCGCCTCTTTTCTAAAAAGAGAAACAAGCGTCAGGTGAACTGTGTACCCAGCTCTTTTAAGACGCTGGCAAATACTTAGAATTGAATTTGTATCCTGCCCGATTTTTGGGATTACTACATTATATCTCAACTTTGTTGCCCGCTCGTGCACTGACAATACTTCATTCGGGTTATTAACAAATCCATTAATGATCTGATTAGATTCTTCATGAACAGCAGTAGCGCCCCATGTATATTTTGAAAATTCTGGTAGTTTTCGCTTCGCGAAATCTGAATCCAGAATGATCGCGCCATTTTGCTCTGAAATAAAAGCAGCTACTGACGATTTACCAGAAGCCGGCAAACCAATCAGTATGTATGCCTGACTATCTCTTTTTATTTCATTTTGTGGAAGTGCACCTCCATGTCCAAGACATATATCATCATCGCTATCAGGCCTGTGCAAAGACATTAACTCTTCAATGATCTGCTTTCGCAAAGGCCTCCTTTTCGAGTCTTCTTTGTATTCCCTGTCTCTGAATCTTGTGTCATCAATTGTCTGGGACTTTACATTAAATCTGGTTACCCCATGTTCTCCCTGAATTATTTTATAAGCAATATCACTGCTTAACTGAGAATAATCTAACTCAAGGACCTTTGTCAAAAAATGTTCTACCTGGTCCTGATCCTGTAATGTTCTGGCGAAGTTCTGGCTCATAGGCAATATGATATGGTTAACATGTTATGATATAACAATATTACGCGAATCCACACCTACATCAGGTTAACGCCAAGTTAATCACTTCATTTTTCTTATATAAAAAAACGCTGCTTCACATTGCGAAGCAGCGTTTCAATTTTATCATCAGCAATACTATTGCTCAAACTCATTATTACTTCTGTTCAGATCAGCCATACGTTCACTTGGATCGATCTCCGCTTTTTTGATCTCACTCATCGGCATATCAATTTCCACATCGTATGTTCTGTTTGTCCATGGCCAGTAATCATGAACTACGCGTTGTACTGCTGCGTCTTCATTTGGTTTTGCACCAAACATCAGCGACATCGGAACATAGTGCATTACCTGTTTGCCATCTTTACCTGTGATCAGCAGATCGATCGGCATAGGCATGTTATCCACACGACGCAGTCTTACAACTGTTTTACCATTATTTTCAAACACGCTATCGATGCTGTAATCAATGTGTTTAGTACTGTACACAAAGTACTGTTTGTACCAATCCAGCTGAATACCGCTTTCTTTCTCCATGATGCGAATAAAGTCATTCACATTCGGATGTTTAAAGCGCCAATCCCAATAGTATTTCAACAGTCCTTTATCACGTGCTTCCGCACCGATGATATAACCCAGTTGCTCCAGGAATACAGCGCCTTTTGAGTAAGCGGTCAGACTGTAACCATAGTTGGTATTATAATGATCGGAATGTGTGCTCATCGGTTCTTCATAACCACTTCTTACCAGCGCGAAATAACCATTGTAGGCGCTTGTCTGTGCAGAAGGTGATTTTGTTGAGTCCAGCGTATGATACACGACATTGTTTTCTGCGAAGGTGGTGAAACCTTCATCCATCCATGGATACAGGCTTTCATTCGTGCCCAGCATGCCCTGATACCAGGTGTGCATCCATTCATGTGCAGCCAGACCATACAGTCCTTCCAGTTTACCATTACCCATGATCAGCGTAGCCATTGGATATTCCATGCCGCCGTCGCCACCTTGTATGAAAGAATAGCTTTTATATGGATAAGGACCGTAATGTTCTTTGATATATTTGTAAGCCGTTGGGATCATTTTAGCGAAGGTCGGCCAGGTCTCTTTTGTTGTCTCATTTTCTATGTAGAAGAAGTGAGCGGTGAAACCATCCACCTGCTGTGTGATATGCTTGTAGTCAGGATCAGCAGCCCATACGAAGTCATGCACGTTCTGTGCAGAGAAGTGCCAGGTCAGTTTATTACCGGCAGGACGTAATACTTTACTGCCAGTCATTTCATAACCATAGCCGATCTGATTAGGGTTCTGCAAATAACCGGTAGCGGCAACTACATACTTCTTATCGATAGATATCTTCACATCATAATCACCCCAGATGCCGTAGAATTCACGTGCGATGTATGGCGTAGGATGCCATCCTTCATAGTCGTATTCACACATTTTAGGATACCATTGCGCCATGGAGTAATCTACGCCTTCGGAGTTGTTACGACCACTACGACGGATCTGCACAGGCACCTGTGATTCAAACTCCATATCGAATGTAGCGGTAGCATGTGGCAGGATCGGTTTAGCCAGAGGTACTTCCAGGATCGTTCCGATCACGTTGTAAGTCTGCGCAGCACCATCTCTTTTCAGAGAAAGTATTTTCTGATAGCCGATCTGGTCAGGTTGCAGTTTAGAAATACGATCGGTAACACGTCCATCCCAGTCACGTCTTTCATTACCGTTCTTATCTCTGTACAACACAGTCTGCCCGAGCTCGCGGCTACGTACGTCCATCATGCTGCCTGGTTGAAACGCATTCCAGTACAGGTGATAAAATACCTTGTAAAGCGTATCAGGAGAGTTGTTGGTGTATTGCAGTTTTTGCTTACCGCTGAAGCGGTTAGCCGCAACATCCATATTGATGTCCATTGTATATTTTACTCTCTGCTGCCAGCGATCTGACTGGGCTTTCGCACCTTGCCAACCCGCGATAAGCAGGCAAGCCAGCAGACATTTTGTTACTGTCGTTTGCGTCATCCTGAATTCTGTTTATGTTAATTGAGTTGTTTAACGGTTTATGATTTTCCTTCTACGATCAGCACGATTTCTCCTTTCACGCCTTTTTCGGCGAAGTAATCATGTACTTCCTGTAAAGTACCTCTTTTATTTTCTTCAAACATCTTCGTCAGCTCACGGCTTACACAACACTGGCGCTCCGGACCAAAATAAGTGATCAGATCGGCCAGGGTCCTTACCAGTCGCATAGGCGATTCATAAAATACCAGTGTACGCTCATCCGTAGCCAGCTGTGTGAACAAAGTATGCCGCCCTTTTTTCAGTGGAGGAAATCCTTCAAAGGAGAAACGGTTCATAGGAATGCCGCTGTTGACAAGTGCGGGTACAAACGCAGTGGCTCCCGGCAGACATTCCACCGGTATGCCTGTACGGATACACTCACGTACCAGCAGGAACCCGGGATCAGATACCCCTGGCGTGCCTGCATCTGTGATCAGGGCCATGGTTTTGCCTCCCTGTAACTGTTGCAGGAGGTGCTGGAGTACCTTATGTTCGTTATGCTGATGGTAGGGAGTGATCGGCTTATTGATATTGTAATGTTTCAATAAGAACCCGGAGGTACGGGTATCTTCCGCCAGTATCAGTGCAGCGTCTTCCAGCACTTTTACCGCACGGTAAGTAATATCGGCCAGATTGCCTATGGGAGAAGGAACAAGATATAACTTCATACAACTACGAATTACAAATTACGAATTACGAATGAAATGCAGCGATGATGATAGATGCTATAAGCTCATTCGTAATTCGACATTCGTAATTCGTAATTGCTGTTTTATTAGTGGATGCTAACTTCAAAAGATTCCATCACCTGGTTAGCCAACAGTTTCTGACAGGCATTTTCCGCCAGTTGTTGCGCTTCTTCTTTAGTAGCAGCTTCGATCTGAAGGGTGATGTGTTTGCCAATTCTCACGTCGTGTACATTACCGATGCCCAGGTTCTTTAAACCACTCATTACGGCTTTGCCCTGAGGGTCCAGTAATTCTTTCAGCGGCATCACATTTATATGTGCAGTAAACGTCATGTTTGGAAAAATTTGACGCAAACCTAAGACATAAATCGCAAAAAACCACTACTTAGCGGCGCTTCCGGTCGCAGGTTTTGCTACAAGTGACAGCAAAACATAACATACAAAAACGAACGGAACAGTCGCAAACTGCAGGAAAGGAATAGCGATCAGTGACAATACCACCAGTAAGAACCGGGCCCAGTTAGGCTTGATCTGCAAGCTCTTGAACTTCAGGCTGAGCATTGGGATCTCTGCTACCATGAGGTAACACAGCAGTGCGATAATGATATAGAGCACCCAGATGTTCTGTAACCAGTGCGCCAGATTGAACGGATTGTACATGATGATCATCGGGAAAGAGGCCACCAGTAATCCTACAGCCGGTGTCGGTATACCGATAAAGTTCTCCGACTGACGGGTGTCCAGGTTGAATTTCGCCAGTCTGTAGGCTGCAAAACAAGGTACCAGTAAAGCAGGCGCCAGGTTCACATATGACACATCAAATACGTCAGGCATACTCATGTACGCACTTCTCAACAGGCGGAACAGCATCATACCAGGTACCAGACCAAAACTCACCATATCAGCCAGTGAGTCCAGCTCACGGCCAAAAGGCGATTGCAGTTTGAGCCATCTGGCTGCCAGTCCGTCGGTAAAGTCAAATAAGGCCGCCAGTACCACCATGGCAGATGCCCAGTACATAGGTGCAGGGTTCGTAACCAAATACTCTCCCCCATTGAATTCCGCTCTGTATTCAGGAGAATGCAGAATGTAAATAACGGCAAGAGCACCACAAAACAGGTTGCCGAGCGTCAGGATATTAGGAAGTTGCTTCATCTGTATTCAAGCCGATCGTCTATGAAGGGTCCTCCATAGACGATCGCACATTTTAGCATTAAATATTTAGTAAATATATATACTATTTCTTCATCAACGACTCTATCTCGTCAGCAGTAATAGGAATATTCTTCATAAGGTCCACATTACCACCTGCTGTCAACCATACATTGTTCTCTATCCGGATACCCATTTTCTCTTCCTCAATATAGATACCGGGTTCTATGGTCATCACGGAATTCTCAGGGATCGGCTGATGGAAAGACGGTCCGAGGTCATGTACGCCTACGCCCAGGTGGTGAGAAATACCATGGTACAAATATTTACGGTACGCTGGCACTTCAGGGTCCTGATTTTTAATGTCTTCTTCTTTCAGCAGACCGATCTTCACAAACTGCTTACCTGCTTCCACACCCACCATTTCATGGTATTTCGCAATGGTAATACCTGGCCGGAGGATGGTTTTAGCATAGTTATGCAGGTGCAGACAGGCATCATATACCTCACGCTGACGGGCGGTAAACTTACCATTTACCGGTACGGTACGGGTAAGGTCCGCATTGTAACCACCATAGGCAGCGCCAAAGTCCATAAGGATCAGTTCTCCGTCCTTACACTCCTGGTTGTTGAATATATAGTGGAGAATGCGTGCACGGTCTCCACTTGCGATAATAGAGCCGTATGCCTCCCCATCTGCCCTGTTACGCAGGAATTCATGGAGTATCTCTGCATGGATCTCATGTTCCCATACGCCGGGACGGATAAACTGTAATAAACGACGGAACGTTTTTTCTGTAATATCGATCGCGTGCTGCAGCACTTTCACTTCATCCGGGGTCTTCACAGCACGCAGTTGCTTGAATATAACGGCTGCACGCAGGTAATTATGCAAAGGATAACGGCTGCGCATTTCCTCCGCATAACGATAGTCCCTTACAGGCACCAGACTTGACTTACGGTTATTTTCGTTGGTATTCAGATAGATGTTGCTAACATCATGGACCCAGGGTTGCAACATGGCATCCAGACTATCCAGCCATACCACGGTAGAGATACCGGAAACGGCCAATGCTTCATCCTTACGCAGTCTGTGACCATCCCATTTTTCCTTCAGTTCATTCGGACGTACCAGTACCAGTACTTCCCGGAACTTCGGGTCCGGATTATCAGGATATAAAATGACCATCGTATCCTCCTGCTCAATACCGGTCAACCAATACAGATCAGCATTCTGCTGGAATTTATGCAATGCGTCCCCATTGGTCGGCAATTCATCGTTGGAATTGATGATGGCAATGGAATCCGGCTGCATGGCAGCAATAAAGCGCTGGCGATTCTTAATGAAGATCTGAGAGTCTAATGGTAAATTTTTCATATTCTTTTTTTACGGTGGCGTTCAAAAATGCGCGTCAAACCTACTGAAATTTCACAAAACGCCCCCCTGTCTATTATGTAGTCAAACTGTTAATGTTTGGGTACGGCCTGGCCGTCGCAGATTAGTCGCTAGTTCGTCCACACTTCGTCTGGCAATCTTTGCTAGTCATTTAGCTGGTATCAGATAAAGCGAGCCGGATTTACTCACGGAAAAAGAACGATTAATAATAACAAATATAGCATAACATCTACCGGACTGTAATATAATGAAATATGCAGGGGCTTTCCCGGGAATAAGCGTATGACGCGCACTTAATTTTTTACTCATTCCTGCAAAACAGACAGATCCATTTTAGAAATCCATCAAACAAACAACCATTTAGCAGTTACATTTTCTAAATTTATTCAAAACTGCGGGCTTTAATTTGATAATATCAAAAAAGCACTAGATTTGCTTACTACACCAAAACAATCTTACCATGCAAGTCAGCAGTGTAAGGAATCCTGTTGCCGACCTATTAGAGCTGGGTATACGGCAGACGAGTCATATTTATTATCAGTTAGAGCCAACAGAACTTATTTCGCAAACTGTGGCTCTCGGACAGGGCGCTATCCTTAGCAACGGCGCCCTTGCAGTGAACACCGGACAATTTACCGGAAGGTCTCCAAAAGACAAATTTATCGTAAAAGACGCGCTTACAGCGTCCACTGTCAACTGGAATGATTTCAACATTCCATTCAGCCCGGAAAACTTTGACAAACTGTACGACAGGATCACCCGTTATTTTGCGGGTAAAGACATCTGGATGCGGGAAGGTCATGCCTGTGCAGATCCCTCCTATCGCGTCAACATCCGTGTCATTACAGAATCACCCTGGGCTAACCTGTTTGCCTACAACATGTTCCTGCGTCCTTCAGAAGAAGAACTGGAAGACATTCACGCAGACTGGACCATCATCCAGGCGCCGGGATGTCTTGCTGATCCGGCCACTGATGGCACCCGCCAGTCTAATTTTGCAGTTGTCAGTTTCACCCGTAAAATGATCCTTATCGGTGGTACTGCCTATACCGGTGAGATCAAGAAAGGTATTTTCACCATCCTCAATTACATTCTGCCACATGAACATGGCGTATTGAGTATGCACTGTTCCGCGAACCTTGGCGCAAAAGGCGATACCGCTATTTTCTTCGGATTGAGCGGTACTGGTAAAACCACGCTCAGCGCCGATCCTGACAGAAGACTGATCGGGGATGATGAACATGGCTGGTCAGCTAATAACGTCTTCAATTTCGAAGGAGGCTGCTATGCGAAGTGTATAGACCTCAGCGAAGAAAAAGAACCACAGATCTTCCATGCGATCCGCGAAGGCGCTTTACTGGAGAATATCATGTGCCATCCGGGTACCAGTGACGTTAACTACGCCGACAAGTGTATCACGGAAAACACAAGGGTGTCCTATCCCCTCCATTATATCGACAACGCTGTTATACCTTCTGTAGGCGGCGTACCGGATAATATCTTCTTCCTGACCTGCGATGCTTACGGCGTATTACCACCTATTTCCAGGCTCACGCCGGAACAGGCGATGTACCAGTTCATTTCCGGTTATACTGCCCGGGTAGCGGGTACGGAAACCGGCGTAACAGAACCGACCACTACTTTCAGTACCTGTTTCGGAGCGCCTTTCCTGCCATTGCACCCTGTGCAATATGCGTCCCTGCTGGGTGAGAAACTGCGCCAGCATAAGGCGACGGTCTGGTTGATCAATACCGGCTGGACCGGCGGGTCATACGGTACCGGTCAGCGTATCAGATTGTCCTATACCAGGGCCATGGTAAGCGCCGCGCTGAACGGACAACTGGACAAACTGGCTTATAAGGACCATCCTGTATTCGGCGTTTCTATCCCGGAATCTTGTCCGGGCGTACCTTCCGACATACTGGACCCACGCAATACCTGGGCAGATAAATCCGCTTATGATCAGCGGGCTAATGAGCTGGGAGTGAAGTTTGTACGTAATTTTGAGAAATATGCGTCACAGGCGACACCGGAAATTTTATCCGCATCTCCAAGAATTTAATTATATTGGGCAACCTTAGCCTGCCTTTAAAATTTCCACTACTATTACAAGTTCTGATATGTACAGGTTTTCCTGTAGCAAAACAAGTGACCTATTCATTATGTATGGCAGGGAACTTGTTTTGCAGAACTTGAAAGGAAATACCTACCTTTGCGCATGCAAATTTTAGACGGTAAACTTGTTTCAGCGGCTGTTAAAGCCCAATTGGCAGATAAGGTAACTGAATTGAAAGCGTTGGACAAAAAAGTCCCTCACCTGGCAGCCATCCTGGTAGGTAGTAATCCCGCCAGCGAAACTTATGTGGCATCAAAGGTTAAATCCTGCGCCGAAATTGGTTTCCACTCCACCCTCTTACGTTTCGACGAGAAGATCTCTGAAAAACACTTACTGGACAATATCACATTGCTGAATGAAAATGCAGATATTGACGGTATCCTCGTACAACTTCCTCTTCCAAAACATATCAACGAAGAACTGGTGATCAACGCAATTGATCCCAGCAAGGACGTAGATGGTTTCCACCCGACGAACGTAGGTAAAATGGTAATCGGATTACCTACCTACATTCCTGCGACCCCTTATGGCATCATGCTGATGCTCGAACATTACAACATTCCTACAAAAGGAAAACACGCAGTAGTGATCGGACGCAGCAACATCGTGGGTACGCCGATGAGCGTCCTGCTGAGCCGTAACGCGAATCCGGGTAACTGCACCGTAACGCTTACGCACTCTCAGACCGCGAATCTGAAGGAGCTTTGCTTACAGGCAGATATCATCGTTGCAGCTATCGGTCGCCCTAACTTTGTAACAGCTGATATGGTGAAAGAAGGCGCTGTTGTGATCGACGTAGGGATCAATCGTATCGAAGACGCGAGCAAAAAGTCTGGCTTCAGACTGGTAGGCGACGTAGACTTCAATGCAGTAGCACCTAAGACCAGTTTCATCACACCGGTTCCGGGAGGAGTAGGTCTGATGACCATTGCAGCTCTGTTGAAAAACACATACAACGCTGCAAGCCAGAAAGTAAATATGAATTAAACAATATCCTGTAAAACGCTTAACGCCTTTTGCATTGCCAGGATAGGTTCACTGTCCGCCACAGGCGGGAAGAGAATACTGCCGCCGGCAAAGCGCGTTAAGCGTTCTGCATTTTCGTAACTTTGTAACATGTCAACTATTACAGCCGATACCGCCACATCTCTCCAGCTTCCTGTCATGGAACGTTTCTATACCCTTCAGGGGGAAGGTAACTACCAGGGGCAGGCCGCTTATTTCATCCGTCTCGGCGGATGCGATGTAGGCTGTCACTGGTGTGACGTAAAAGAAAGCTGGGACGCTTCCCGTCATCCGCTGATCGCTGTCAGCGAACTGGTGCGTGATGCTGCTGTACACCCCGGTCGTATTGCCGTTATCACCGGCGGTGAACCACTGATGCACAATCTCGATGCACTGACCGATGCCCTGCACGCAGAAGGCTTCCGTACACATATGGAGACCTCCGGCTCATCTCCGCTTAGCGGACACTGGGACTGGATCACGCTGTCTCCCAAGAAGTTCAAAGCCCCCCTACCTGAAGTATGCGAGGTCGCCCACGAACTGAAAGTGGTGATCTTCAATAAAAGCGATTTTGCCTGGGCAGAAAAATATGCTGCACTGGCTGGGCCGCATTGTAAACTATACCTCCAGCCTGAATGGGAGAAGTCCGCTCAGGTCACTCCCCTCATCATTGATTACATCAAGGAAAATCCAAAGTGGCAGCTTTCTCTGCAAACGCACAAATACATCAATGTTCCCTAAGATCCACATCCATACATCATTTTAACACATTACATTTGTGCTTTTTTTCATATATTGGCGGTCAAGCCAATCTAAGTTATGATGAGAGTCCTCTTATTGATATGCTGTTGCTTAGTGTTAGGCCTGGAGATGAATGCCCAGGTGATAACCTATGACAATGCGAAGAAAAAAGCACAGAAAAGTTTTGACGATGCTCAGATGGCCGTAAGGGAATATCGTATGCTGGATGCGATCGATCTGCTGAAAGACGCTGTAAGACAGGAACCCGGTTTTACAGATGCTTATGGACAAATGGTGATCACTTACGTTGAGCTGAAAAAGTACAAAGAAGCAATCATTAATTTCGAAACCCTTAAAAGTCTGGACAGTCCATCTATCCGGCCTGCCCTGCTGGCTTATTCCAAAGCCCTGGCAGGAGAAGGACGTTTCGCTGACGCGCTGAACGCTGTTACGATCTATAGCCAGACAGGTAAAACAAGAAGTGAGAAAGCGGAAGCGCTGATCAGGACCTATACTTTTGCGGCCAAGGCAGCCGCCAAACCGGTTCCCTTCAAACCAAAGAACCTGGGCGACAGCATCAACAGTAAAGACCCTGAATATTTTCCTTCGCTCACCATTGACGGTCGTATGCTCGTCTTTACACGACGTGTAAACAGCAAAAACGAAGATTTCTATGTGTCCGAAAAAGATGATAGCCTTGGCTGGATGCCTGCTTACAGCATCGGTGCACCTGTAAACTCTGCCAATAACGAAGGCGCTCAGAATGTATCCCTGGATGGTAACATGCTGGTATACACCGGTTGCGACTTCCCCGGCGGCAGAGGAAGCTGTGATATCTACTTTACGATCCGTACAGAAGAAGGCTTGTGGGTTGACCCGATGAACCTGGGTTCTCCTATCAATACCCGCGCCTGGGAATCACAGCCAAGCCTATCCGCAGATAAACAAACCCTCTACTTTGCCCGTGAAACACAGGACGCTGGTTCTGATATCTTCATGAGTAAAATGCAACCTAACGGTAAATGGGGTTATCCGGAAAGACTCGATTCCAATATCAATACGACAGGACGTGAAGCAACACCTTTCATACATCCTGACAATCAGACCCTGTACTTCTCCTCCAACGGACACCAGGGTTTTGGCGATATGGACATCTTCGTATCCCGCCGTCAGGCTGATGGTAGCTGGGGCCCGGCCGTTAACTTAGGTTATCCTATCAATACGGCGGACGAAGACGCAAGTCTGATCGTAGCTGCTGATGGTAAAACCGCTTATTTTGCTTCTGACAGATCTGACAGCCGTGGACAACTGGACCTCTACAGTTTCGAACTGTATCCGGAAGTAAGACCATTGAAAACACTCTACGTAAGTGGGTTTGTTTACGATGCTAAAACACAGAAACGTCTGGTTGCCAATATCGAAACTTATGACCTGGCAACAGGACAGGTAGCAGCGACTATCCGCACAGACAAAGTAGGTAACTTCATGGCGCCATTACCAACCGGAAAGGATTATGCGTTCAGTGTAAACCGCAAAGGTTATCTGTTCTATTCAGATAATTTCTCGCTGAAAAATGTTTCTCCTGATTCATCATTCTACAGAGAGATCGCTTTACAACCATTGGATACAAGCGCCGTACTGGTGTTACATAACATCTTCTTCGACACCAGACAGTTCACGCTCAAAACAGGTTCTGAACTGGAGCTGAACAGACTCGTTGCATTACTGAGAGAAAATCCGACCGTTACAATTGAGATCAGTGGTCACACGGATAACATTGGTAATACCAAAGACAACGTGTTACTCTCTGAACGTCGTGCACAGGCGGTTGTGAAATATCTGGTGGATAAAGGTATTCCTGCTGAAAGATTACAAGCTAAAGGTTATGGAGAAACCAAACCAGTGGCGGATAACATGACAGCTGCGGGAAGAGCGGAAAACAGAAGAACAGAGCTGAAAATTCTTACTTTGTAAGAATTTCAATTACGAATTAGGAATTCGTGCTGATTAATTTCTTTCACTGAAAATATCGACTGATTCATCTTAAGATTTTAACATAAAAAAGAACGGCGCTTCAAAGACAGAAGCGCCGTTTTTTTTATGTTAAAATGCAACTCTAAAAATCACAATCATCTCGAATTAATCTCCGCTGCATTCCAATTCTTAATTTCTAATTGTCTCAATAGTCTTTCAACTGCTTCTTCAACAAAGAATCCATCTCTCCTGCTCTCCGCTTATAATTATACTCAAACATGGCAGGTAACCAATCACCATACATCGGATTGGGCAATACAATAAATCTGTTGCCAAAATCCGCTGCTGATTGTTGTGCTAATGCCGTACGTTTATCCACAGGTTGCTTATCAAACATTTCTGAAAAGTCGCCTAAATTATCTCCCATCAGCAATATGATCTGATGTGTTTTTGCGACCTGTGCGCGACGACTTTCCTTTCCTGATCCTGTAGTTTTCAACAACAGGTGCTCATTATCTGCATCCGGAAAATGCCAGCGTTGCAGATTCTGTAAAGTAACATTACGTTCCGTTTCTGCGCGGTTGCTGATATAAAATACATGTACACCTTTAGTGGCTGCGTATTGCAGAAAAGACAATGCGCCAGGCACTGTATCAGCGCTCGCTTTTGCGGTCCATTCCGCCCATGTTTTTTCTGAATATCCTTGTCCTTTCAATGATGTGTGTACGGTATACGGACTGTTATCCAACACTGTTTCATCGATATCCGTTACGATGGCCAGCGGCTGTGAGGTCGACTGTGACAGACTTTCATCCAATCTTACCCTAGCAATATTATATGCCTGAAAACACAGCGCTTTATATTCTGATGACCTTTGTTGCCACAGAGCGGCCCAGGCAGGACCATAAGGTTGTAATACAGTAGCTGGTGCAGCAGGTGTGGTCGCAACAGGCGACTGTGTTGTTTTGCAGGCGATCATACCAGCAAAGAATACACATGTGAGTAAAATATTTTTGTGTTGCATGGGAGTAATGAGAAGATGTTTTAACTTAGATATGTTAACCACAAAAATAAGCAATATGCAGGAGGAATTACGCCACCAGATTGCACTTACACAAATTCCACAAATAGGAGATATTGTCGCAAAAAAACTATTGGCACACTTCGGTTCAGCCAGTGACGTACTGAACGCTTCCAGAAAAGAACTCAGTAATATTCCTGACATCGGCACTGTCAGAGCGGACGCGATCTTTCAGTTCCGCGACTACAGAAGAGCTGATAAGGAAATTGATTTCCTGGAAAAAAACGATATACAGGCACTATTCTATACAAGTACAAATTATCCGCAACGGCTACGTCACTGTGCCGACAGCCCTGTCATGCTTTACTACAAAGGCACTACGAACCTGAATACATCCAGGATAGTCAGTATTGTCGGCACACGTACTCCCGGAGAATATGGTAAAACCATGTGTGCACAACTGGTAGAAGCGCTCACCGCCCACAATGTCGTAATCGTAAGCGGTATGGCTTATGGTATTGATATCATCGCACATAAACGTGCCGTACAACAGCGTATTCCGACAATAGGCGTATTGGCGCATGGACTGGACCGTATTTATCCACAGCAGCATAAAAGTACAGCATTAGAGATGATCGATAACGGCGGACTGCTCACTGAATTCCGTAGTCATACACAACCAGACAAACAGCACTTTCCCATGCGTAACCGCATTGTAGCTGGTATTGCAGATGCTACGATCGTTATTGAAAGCGGTACTCAGGGAGGTTCGATGATCACTGCGGATATTGCGAACAGCTACAACAAGGATGTCTTTGCCATTCCCGGCCGCGCCAATGATCCGCACTCAGCCGGTTGCAATGAATTGATCAGAACTAATAAAGCCATGCTGATCACAAGCGCCACTGATTTCCTGCAAACAATGGGATGGTATGCTGACAACACCACATCTGCTGTAAAGTTCAATCCACAGAAAGAATTATTCATCACCCTCGATGATGCAGAACAACATATTGTTACACTCTTCACCGGTGATACAGAAAAACACATCGATGAACTACGCAGAGAAAGTCATCTCCCCGGCAGTCAGGTAAACTCACTGGTACTAAAACTGGAAATGCGGCATATATTAAAAAGCCTGCCCGGACAGAAATACCAGCTGGTGAATTGATACAGGTCAATTGTTACAGATCAGTTGATATCAGTATTCAATCGACTGATATTAATCTTCAATATTCAAGTGACCTCAATACACTATTGATATCACCTTTATTTTGATATCGGTATTCATTTAATATCACACATCCCCAACAATTCCCCTTGTATTCACTCTGATCTGATACCCGTAGAATCACCATATCTCCGGCATGGAAAAGCTATGCCCGCCAATCCCTCTCTTACCATCTCTTACCATTCCATGCATCAGACTTTATCAACCAGTGCTATACCTTATCAACCAACCACGTACTTACCACGCACCAATCCACACAACCATCTAAAGCCACAACATACCCCCTACTCATAAGCCTCTTCCACCCCAAACCTCAAAAAAAACACAGGAATGAAGCGAAGGCTTCAGATGGTAAAGCGGACCTTAGCCCGTCCCCTGCATACAGCTAATGCACACCAAAGCCCCAACCGATAGCCCTTCACCCAATGCCCAATCATGTACTTAACGGGCACCAGTCCGCAACACCATCTGAACCGCAGCGTATCCCTCTGCCTATAACTCACCACCTCAAAACTCCAAAGAAACGTAGGAATTAAGCGCAGGCTTTCAGATGGTAAAGCGGACCTTAGCCCGTCCCCTGCATACAGCTAATGCACATCAACGCCCCAACCCATAGCCCACCGCCCAATGCCCAATCATATACTTAACGGGCACTAGTCCGAGACACCATCTGAAACCGCAGCGTATCCCCCTGCCTATAACTCACCACCTCAAAACCCAAAAAGAAACGCAGGAATCAAGCGCAGGCTTCAGATGGTAAAGC
>JBCNQK010000005.1:0-76515 GCA_039592855.1 Chitinophaga sp.
TCCAGAACCAGGTACATGCCCGTGGTTTTCTTCTGGATTGGGTACGCCAGTGATCTTAATCCCCAGGGATTTTCGTGCGTTACTTCTCCGCCGTTCTCTTTAATGAGATCAGCGAATTTTTTCTGAGCAGCTTTGTAGTCTTCCTCAGACAGCACAGGGGTAAAGATCACCATCAATTCGTAGTTCATAATTTCCCTGTTTTTAATTGTTTGAAAAAATTAGGATTGCAAAGATACTGAAATTGCCGACACCAGCAAATAAAAAGGCCGCTCTGTTTAGTACAGAACGGCCTGATCGTTCAAGGTTTCGTCAAAAAAGATCAGTGGCTAACAAGTATTTTGCTTACCTGGGTACCTTCCTGGCTTGTTATGCGAAGGATATAAATACCGCTTGGTACATTACTGATATCCAATGATTTGATATTTCTGCCTTTGTTCAGGCTTGTTCTGCCCTGGATCCTGGTCCGGCCTTGCATATCAACAAGTTCCAGCTGGGCAGGTCCGCCTTTCTGTATATCGATCCACAGTTGCAACTGGTTACCGATGATACACCAGAACAGTTTCTGGATCAGATCCCTCAGCGTTACCACAACCCGTTGATTTTCACTGTAACTAATCTTGCCATCCAGACTGGTGATCTTCAATCTGTAGTAAGAAACGCCTAACCACGCACGGGTATCGTAGATCGTGTAGCTAACTGGCTGTGATGTAGTTCCATGTGCAGCGACAGTATCTACGGATTCAAACTGAGATTGGTTTCTTGATCTCTGAATAATATAATCCCTGATATTAAGTTCATATGGAGCGCTCCAGGTCAGTTTTACGTCCCCGGTGTCTACAGATGCGGCAAATTCGAGCTCAGCCGGATGCGCCAGTACATGCAGATTGTAGTTGGTCTGAACGGGGTAGTGGTCGGTAGTCGTGCTGCTATAGCTGTTCACCAGTGTTTCCACTTCCTTACGTACACGGGCAGAACCTGGCAGGTAGCTCAGCGCCATTTCATCAGAGATCAGCACATTGTCAATCACTGTGTTAAACGAAGCGGTTGATTGCTGGCCCTGCAGGCTCAGCGGCAGAGTTACCGGTTTATAATGAGCACTGTCATTAATGAAGTCTATATAAGAGGTGGTAGTGTCAGGCGCCAGTTCTGTAGTAATGGTCTTGTCGAATGCGTCGTTGAAATCGCCCAGTACTACCAGGTTGGCTGTCGGATACTGTACATCCAGGGAATCTTTCAGTTCCAGCGCACCGTTCCGGCGTCTGTTCCAGGATTCGATCTTGTCAGAAGCAGTACCGGTATTCGCCTTGGCATGCAACAGTACAAAACGGATCAGGGCACTGTCATTGTTCAGCTTCGCCTGTGCTTCCAGCAGGAATGGGAAACGACCGGAAGACCAGTTATAATAGGCATTGCTGCTGCCACCTTTGCGTAATACACCATAAGAGCGAAGTCCTTTAATAACAGCCGTCTTGTACAGGAAAGCCAGTTTCTGTGCTGATACGTAATCCACATCTTTGATGCTGTCAGCATAAGAGCCAAAATCAGATATAATATAACTATAGCCAGGCATCTGGTTAGCTACTGCTCTGAAGCGGGCGGTATCCACTACCTCAGCCAGCGCAAAGATGTCAGCATCCATCTTTTTGAGGATGGTGGTCACATTCGCCTGTTGCAGACTGTCATTCGCCGGATTCTGTACCGGACTACCAAACCATTCGATGTTCCAGTTCACCACTTTCAGTGAACGCAGGGAGGTGCCTGAGAGTCTGATCGTTGGCAGCGCAACGCTATCCGCAGTAAAAGTAACACTGCCGGTATAGTTCTGATTGGCGCTGGTTGGCTGGAATTTCACCCATACGGTCTTTGCACCGGCATTCAGCGCAGCTGGCTGATAGGTCAGCGTATGGCTGAATGCGGCGTTGCTGTCAAGGGCAATGGTAAAGTTGCCGGTAGCTGTCAGCGTCAGTGTTTTGGTGAAATCATTGGCCTGGAAGGTGAATGGCAGCGGAGCAGATGATTGTCCGGCTGGTACATAATCAAAGTCAATGCTGCTGCTGGTCAGGTCCAGGGAAGGTTTAGGCGCTTCCGGACTATTGGTGATAAATACATCGTCCAGCGTCCAGCGGGCAGCGCCGATCGCAGGAGAGGAAGTATATACAAAAGCGATATAAACGCCGGCCTGTTTAAAGGCTGCCAGGTTAACACTGTCAGACAATGTCCAGGTATCCGATAATAATGCCGGGAAGCGGCCATTTACGGTCGTCCAGGTGGCGGTATTCGGGTTGCTGATACCATCATAATTGGTAGAGACCTTCAGTTGCAGGGACGGACCGGAGAATGCGGTACGGCTGTAGAAGTTCAGCAGGGGATAGTCAAAACCGGAGAAGTCGAAAGCGGGGGAAATAAGCCAGTCTTCGTTTTCAATCGGTCCGCCGCTATAGCCGTTGATCTGTATACCATTGCTGTTCCTGCCAAAAGTGGTGCAGTCCCAGCGTTGTGCACCCGTCACGCTATACTGTTTAAAGCCCTGTGAGATATTACCGGTAGCACAGCCGTTGAAGTCGAAAGACAGCTGCTGTAACCCGGTGCTGAATGACCAGGCGCTGGTATCTGTCAGTCCGGCGAAGGCATTATCGCTGAGGTCCAGCACGGCGCCAGGTTCAATAGTAATATAATAGGTTTGCTGTGGCTGCAGACTGGCGGCGATCGTCACATACTGTGCAGCATAAGACACAATGGAGCTGTCTGCCGGAATGGATTGTTCAGTACCGGCAGTTCTGTTGTGGATCACCAACCGGCCACTGCCAGCTTTTACAGGTTCTGAGAAAATAATGATCGGCTGTGCGCCTGGCGATACGTCAATGCTACGGTTTGCCGGCCACAAGCTGTCTGCAGCAGGCGGTGTTACATCTGCCGCGCCGCTGCCAACCTGGATATTATCAATAGCAAAAGACGGACGGGAACCGCCGCCACTGATCTGTCTGTTTACCCAGCGCAACTGTACCAGTGGCTGATTATCGCAGAGAGAAGGTAGTACAAGCGTTCTATGTGCAGAGTCAAGCGGTGTTGTTACACCTGAGCCGGTTTGCTGAGTGGTCGTATTCTGGTATTCAATACCGGTAATATTGGTGAAGTTGCCAGTGCCGCCAATGCGGTACTGAAGGGTCACTTCGTTAATACGGGTATTAGAAGTGCCGTCATACGGATTGCGGAGCGTCATCACGTCGTACTGTACGGCGACGTTGGTCTGACCACTGGTCGTCACGGCCAGTACCAGACTATTATCCACACTTCCGCTATTGAGAAAGCCCAGTTTCCCATTGTAATTATATACGCCATTGGCGGTACTGGATGCCCCTCCTGTTATCAGCACTTTGTCTGATGCCGGAGGAAGCACATTGAAATTACCGGAGGGAGAACCGGAAAGGGTCCAACCCTGCCATCCGTCAGGATAGGTCGTGGATGATGATGGCAGGCTATTGAATGACTGCTGATAAGGCAGTACCTGTGTTGCAGGCTGTGTCTGTGCATACGCACCGGCAAAGCTGGTAACAGCAAGGAAAAGGAGTAGATGTCTTTTCATGTACAAAGAGGTTTAGAAAGAAGGGTGTCGGGTAAAAAACATTAGGTCTCAACACTCACCGGGGTCAGGAAGATTAAATCTACAACATTTGTGTTAGAGTTCAGGGCCTGTCTGTATGATTTATTTGTTAAGCCGGTACCGGAACTGCCATTTTGTAAGACATAGGTCCGGAGACGTTCAACCTACGTTCAGCAACGTAGGTTCAATGTAGAAGGTTAGGCCAGAAAAGCACATATTGGGATGCAGTTGCCGACACTTTGTCAGCAAAATGTCTGCTGGCATATCCTTTGTCCGGAAATCAAAAAAAATAAGATACCCATGCAGAAAGGAGCAATACGTGTTCAGACAGAGAACATATTCCCCATTATTAAGAAATTCCTCTATTCAGACCATGAGATCTTCATCCGCGAGCTGGTAAGCAACGCTGTGGATGCTACTCAAAAATTAAAGACACTGGCCAGTGTTGGTGAGTTCAAAGGTGAGCTGGGCACCCCTGAAATTACAGTGACATTAGACAAGGAAAAGAAGACATTGACCATATCCGATATGGGTGTGGGTATGACTGCAGAAGAAGTAGATAAATACATTAACCAGGTGGCGTTTTCAGGTGCTGAAGAGTTCCTGAATAAATATAAAGGACAGACAGACGGTGCTAATATCATTGGTCATTTCGGTCTTGGTTTCTACTCATCATTTATGGTGAGTAACAAGGTGGAAATCTTCACAAAATCTCACAAACCAGATACTGCTGCAGTACGTTGGGAGTGTGATGGCAGTCCGGAGTATGAACTGGAAGAAACCAGCAAAGAAAGCCGTGGTACAGATATCGTACTGCACATCAATGAAGAGAGTGAAGAGTTCCTGGATGACAGCCGCATTCAGAACATCCTGGAGAAATTCTGTAAGTTCCTGCCGGTACCTGTAAAGTTTGCAGACAAGCAGCTGAATAACACCAATCCGGCGTGGACAAAGAAACCTTCTGAACTGACAACTGAAGACTATCAGAACTTCTACAAGGAGTTATATCCTTATGCAGAAGCGCCTTTGTTCTGGATTCACCTGAATGTTGACTATCCGTTCAACCTGACAGGTATCCTGTATTTCCCTAAGATCGGTAAGAGCTTTGAAGTACAGAAAGATAAGATCAGCCTGTATTCCAACCAGGTATTCGTAACAGATGAAGTAAAGGATATCGTACCGGAATTCCTGATGCTGCTGCACGGTGTGATCGACAGTCCGGATATTCCGCTGAACGTGAGCCGTAGCTATCTGCAGGGTGATCCGAACGTAAAAAAGATCAGTTCTTATATCACTAAGAAAGTGGCTGACAAACTGGAGGAGATCTTCCGTAACGATCGTAAGAGCTTTGAAGAGAAATGGGAATCTATTGGTTTGTTTGCCAAGTATGGTATGATGACCGATGATAAATTCTCTGAGAAAGCGAATAAGTTCCTGCTCCTGGAAGAAATCACCGAACCAGGTAAGTTCTATACACTGGAAGAATATAAGACAGAGGCAGCTGCATTGCAGACGAATAAAGACAACAAACTGGTAGTATTGTACGCTACAAATGCAGTACAACAGGACAGCTATATTCAGGCAGCGAAGAACAAAGGTTATAAGATCGTGAAACTGGACAACATTGTGGATGCTGCGTTTATCAACAATATGGAGCCTAGATGGGATAGCATGCTGTTTACCCGTGTGGATGCTGATATCGCTGATAACCTGATCAATGTTGATGAGAAGAATGAAAGCGTATTATCTACAGATCAGGAAACAAAACTGAAAGAGCTGTTCGGTCATATTCCACAGGAACATGTAAAAGTGGAACTGAAAGGACTGAGCGCTGATGCACAGCCAGTGATCGTTACCCGCCCTGAGTTTATGCGCCGTATGAAAGACATGGCCGCTGTTGGTGGCGCAGGCATGAGCTGGTATGCAAATATGCCTGACGAGATCAACATGACGGTGAATGCAAATCACCCGATCTACTTGCAGATACTGGGAGAAGCAGATAATGACAAACAGCAGAAACAGGTGCGTAATCTGGCAGATCTGGCGCTGTTATCACAAAACCTGCTCACCGGTGCCGATCTGACCGCATTCGTGAACAGAAGTGTTGAGTTAATGAGTGCAGAAAAGAAAAATTAATCGACTCAAAAAGGAAACATTATAGTAGGTTTGCAATAACAATTGGCAACCGGAATCCCGTCTCATCAAGCATGAGACGGGATTTTTTCATTTTACCTACACATATGAAAAGAAGAGCAATTAATAGATTTATTTATGTACTACTTATTGCAGTATTGGGCAATATTGTAGCCTGTTCCAAGAAGAATGAGTCCGCAGTACCCGGCGGAAATGGAACGGACACCATTCCTGACCCACCCAAAGAAGATGTTTTTACCCCACAGACGCCGGGTACCACCGTACAGGCAGCTGATTATAAGCAGGGCAACATCGATGAATACCTGTTGTACATTCCCGACACATATAATGAGATGAAGACCTACAAGTGGCCGGTAGTGATCTTTCTGCATGGAGTGGGAGAGATCGGTAATAATATAGATGTGATCAAAAAAGTAGGATTACCGAAGGTGGTGAAGGGAAAGCCATTTGTGATGATCGCCCCGCAATGTACGGCTGTGTGGTGGAATACAGATGTGTTGCAGCAATTGTATAAAGAAGTATTGAAGAAGTACCATGTGGATTCTTCCAGGGTGTATTTAACAGGATTGAGCATGGGTGGTTTTGGTACCTGGAACTGGGCACAGACAAGTCCTGAGAAGTTCGCAGCTATTGTGCCTATCTGCGGGATAGGTACACCAGCACAGGCCTGCGTGCTGAAGCAGATGCCGGTATGGGCCTTTCATAATGCGGATGATCCTACGGTAACGGTAGCAGGGTCCAGAGATATGGTGAACGCATTAAAATCATGCGGCAGTAGTCTGGTGAAGTATACGGAGACGCCAATTGGCGGTCATGACGCCTGGACGAAAGCTTATGCAGATACCGCTTTATACAGCTGGATGCTGAAGCAACACAAATAACTGTTGCGGTAGCAACAGTCTCAATTGCGATATGAAATAGGTAGTATTACTTAGTGATGCGCTCTGATATCGATGACCTTCAGTTGCAGGTTCATCTTGCCATTCCACTCATTTTCATCGATCGTAAAGGCCATATCGAAAGGCTGTTTACTGCTCACGATGTGGAATTTTTCAGACATGTAGAATCCTATGCCCGTTAATGCGTTAGGAGATTTTCCCTGTTTAACGGAGAACTTAATATGTTCATCTTTGACGAGACGTGAATATCCGCTATCTACCACGTTCCTTACAAGGAAAACGGGACGCAGGTTTTCCGGTCCTAATGGTTCGAATTGACGAAGTATATTGAAGAAGGCGGGTGTAATGTCTTTCAGTTGAATTTCGGTATCGATTACAATCTCGGGTACGAGAAGATCAGGATTGATGGTTGTCGACACTACTTCTTCAAACTTCTGCTGAAAAGCTTCTACATTCTCTGGTTTCAGGGTCATACCAGCTGCGTAGAAATGACCACCATAGTTTTCCAGCAGATCTTTACATTGGTGTATGGCTTCGTATACGTTGAAGCCGGTCACTGAACGTGCGGAGCCGGCCACTTTATCATTGCTGAGCGTAAGAATGATAGTGGGACGGTAATAATATTTATCTATCAGTCTTGACGCAACGATGCCTACGACACCTTTGTGCCAGTCGGGTTTATAGAGTACGGTAGACTTTTTATCTTTTAATGTCAGATCGTTCTGCAACAGTTCAACTGCTTCCTTGGTGATGTTGCCATCAATTTCCTTTCTGTCGAAGTTATCTGCGTGTAATACTTTGGCGATCTCCATCGCTTTATCCTTGTCGGTTTCGACGAAGAGGTTCACGGCTTTTCTGGCGTCGTCCATACGGCCGGCAGCGTTAACCCGGGGCGCGATGACGAATACGAGATTGGAGATGGTCAGTTGTTCTTTCAGACCACTGAGTTCTATCAGTGCCTGTATACCTGCCAGGGGAGCGGAGTTCACCTTTTTTAACCCGTGGAATGCCAGTACCCTGTTTTCGCCTGTCATGGGGACAATATCGGCTGCGATACTGGTTGCCACAAGATCAAGATAGCGGTGTACCTGTTCATCCGGGATACCTTTTTTCTGCGCGAAGGCGGAAATCAGTTTATATCCGATACCACAGCCGCTTAGTTCTTTATAAGGATAAGGGCAGTCGTATTGTTTCGGGTTCAGGATGGCCACGGCCGGAGGCAGAATAGCATCCGGGAGGTGATGGTCACATATAATGAAGTCTATTCCATGGTCGGCGGCCCATTTTATCTGGTCGATGGCCTTGATGCCGCAATCCAGTGCGATGATGAGCGTGAATTCGTTATCTCTGGCGTATTCTATGCCTTGTGTGGAGATACCGTAACCTTCTTTATACCGGTGAGGAATGTAAAACTCTATATTATTATATAAGGAGTGCAGAAAATCGTATACGGTTGCTACTGCGGTTGTCCCATCCACATCATAATCTCCGAACACCAGTATTTTCTCCCGGTGGAAGAAAGCCTGTTCTATACGGGATACTGCTTTATCCATGTCTTTCATCAGCCATGGGTCGTGCAGATCGGCGAGCGTTGGTCTGAAAAAGAGCCTGGATTCGTCGTAGGTGTGCATGCCTCTTTGTACGAGGAGTCGGCATAGCAGCGGATGTATACGTAAAGACGACTGGAGCAATGCTTCCTGTTTAGGTTGATAAGATCGGACTGTCCAGCGTTTCTGCATTAATGAGTTAGTATCTAAAGTGGTTGAATGAGTTCAGTTTCGGAAGATAGGTTTTTATTGGTTAAAAAGTACGATCTGTTGTATATCTAACCAATGTTTCCAGTCCGGCGCGGATATCATTGGCCGGGAAGCTGTGCAGGATAGCGAGTGCTTCATCGCGGTACTGGAACATTTTCTCCTGTGTATATTCAATACCACCTGATTTTTTTACCAGATCGATCACTTCTGCGACCCGGTCTTTGTCGGTGTTGTGATTTTTGACAATATTAATAATATGTCTGCGGGTATCGGGCGTTGCATGTTCGAGGGTGTAGATAAGCGGGAGGGTCATCTTTTTCTCGCGGATATCGATCCCGGTAGGTTTACCGATCTTATCGGAGCCATAATCGAAGAGATCATCTTTGATCTGGAAGGCGACACCTACTTTTTCACCGAACAGGCGCATCTTTTCGGTCGTTTCATCGTCATTGGTGGCGCTCCAGGCGCCGGCTGCGCAGGCAGAGGCCAGGAGGGAGGCCGTTTTACGACGGATGATCTCAAAGTAGATATCTTCTTTAATATTCAGTTTACGCGTCTTTTCGATCTGGAGAAGTTCCCCTTCACTCATTTCCTTTACGGCTTCGGAGAGGATCTTGAGAGACCGGAACTCATTATTATCTACTGAAAGCAGTAGCCCTTTGGAAAGGAGGTAGTCACCTACCAGCACGGCTATTTTGTTTTTCCACAGTGCATTGATGGAAAAGAATCCGCGTCTTTCATTGGCGTCGTCCACTACGTCGTCATGAACGAGGGTGGCGGTATGTAGCAGTTCGACCAGGGCGGCAGCTCTGTATGTGCTTTCCTGTATATTATTATTAAAGAGTTTTGCTGATAGAAGCACAAACATGGGTCTGATCTGCTTGCCTTTACGTTTAACGATGTAATGCATGATCCTGTCCAGCAATGGGACATGACTTTTTACAGCGTCAGAGAATTTGCCTTCAAAATCCTGTAATTCCTTACTGATCAGGTGTTTAATTTCGTCCATAGGTGCTTTAAAAAGATTGCTAAGCTATGCTTTAAAAGTCAAATTTTAACAAATTGGCCCTTAATTTGTATATATCGGTGTAACATAACTTTAACATTACATTGTTTTAGTTATAACAAATATGCTTATTCGTTATGTGCCGGGCCAAGTTAAGGTATAACATTTGTTTTGCCTACGCACTAATAGTTAAGTAGTTATCAATGAAAATAATATTGTAACAAAAATTTGAATATTCATCTGAGAATTTTACCTTTGCTGGGTAAAAAACGGGTTATTAGTAAATTTTTAACAGTTTTTAAATAGAAAACAATTATGGCAAGCAAAAAGTACTTATTACTGGCTGGCGCTATGAGTCTCCTAGCGGCGTCCTCCAGTTTTGCACAAGTTACCCCTGTTTATGATGCCCTGGATTCAACCAAAGTTCCAGCATCCAGACAGGCGCAACAGAACAATTTCTCCAACCACCAGTATGACTTCCCAGCTAAACCACGTGATATGTGGGAATTAGGTTTCCACGGTGGTCTGCACCTGATCAATGGTACTATCCCAGCTAGACCAGGTTTCGGTGGTGGTGTTTCCCTGAGAAAATCACTGGGTCATACTTTCTCCATCAGAGGTGAATACACTGGTTCCTTTGATAAAGGTATGGATTACAGATTAAGACCTGCACTCTATAACAACAGCACTGCATGGGGCGCAACAGCAGCACAGAACGGTGGTAACATCGTAGCTAACTACAAAACTGCTACTCACCAGCTGTCATTGGATATGATCGCTTCCCTGAGCAACATCCTGTTCTACAAAGCACAGCCAAAAATTAACTGGTACGTGTTTGCAGGTTATAGCCTGGGTCTGATCGACGTTGACGTTGATGCATTAAACGCTAACGGTCAGGGTTACAGCTTCTCTGGTATTAACTTCAATGCTCCTCGTAAGGACATTAAAGATCAGCTGAAAAACCTGTTTGACGGAGATTACGAGCAGAACGCTCCATCTCAGGGTAACAGAGGTAACATCGGTCGTAGAGATGATAACGCTCTGCTGCGTCACGGTGCTGATTTCGGTACTGGTATCGCTTTCAGAGTTTCTAAACGTTTCAACATCGGTATTGAAGAGAAATATACTTTATACTTTGATGACTATCTGGACGGTTATTCCAGCCCATATAGCAATCACAAAGACGCGTTCAGCTACACCAGCGTTCGTCTGAACTTCAACCTAGGTAACTCTTCTAAACGCGTTGAGCCATTATGGTGGGTAAATCCGCTGAATTACGCTTACAACGAACTGAGCGCTCCTCGTCACATGAAGCTGCCTACTCCGGTACTGCCTGATGCTGATGGTGATGGCGTTACTGATCAGTTCGATCGTGAACCAAACACTCCAGCTGGTGCTCCAGTTGATGTTCACGGTGTAGCTAAAGATACAGATGGTGACGGTGTTCCTGACTACAAAGACAAACAGCTGGTAACTCCAACTTATTGCCAGCCAGTTGATGCTGATGGTGTTGGTAAATGCCCAGATCCTGAGTGCTGCAAAAACCCAGTAATTGCTACAAATTGTGCTACTCTGGTTCTGCCTAGCGTAAGCTTCAAAGGCGCTTCTACTAAAGTTGCATCTGACAACGAAGCTATCCTGGCTAGCGTTGCTGCAACCCTGAAAAGCGCTCCATCTTGCAACATCCTGGTTACCGGTCACGCAGGTGCTAAAGGTAAAAAAGGTGGTGTTGACCTGAGCAGCAGAAGAGTTGACGCAGTTATCGACTACCTGGCTGATAAACAAGGTATCGATCGCGGTCGCTTCATCAAACAAAACACTCCTGGTGAGTCCTCTACTGTTGATTTAGCTCCAGCTAACTAATAGTGTCTCACTAAGAAGATATAAGGCCCCGTCTCGTATAAATCGAGACGGGGTTTTTTAATGCCCCGATATTTTTGATAATTTTGTAGTTCTTCTCAAATCCACCTACCTTTGGTGGCTTTTTTATTAAATACATATTTCGTGAGAAAAGACATTAACAGGATTAGCCTGGCCGGTTTAGTAGTAGCTTTAGGTATTATTTACGGTGACATTGGAACCTCTCCGTTATACGTTTTCAAGGCCATTGTAGGCAATAATCCCGTAAGCGATCTCCTGGTTATCGGTGGTATATCCTGTATCATCTGGACCCTGACTTTACAGACGACCATCAAGTACGTCATCCTGACCCTCAGGGCCGATAATAAAGGCGAAGGCGGGATTTTCTCCTTGTACGCGCTGGTCAGAAGGCATGCCAAATGGGCGGTCATATTCGGGATGATCGGAGGGGCCGCATTGCTCGCAGACGGTATCATTACCCCACCTATTACTGTTACATCTGCTATTGAAGGGTTACGTACCCTGGAGGTATTTAAAGACCTTAGCCAGTGGGCTATCGTCAAGATCGTACTTACTATTATCACCTTATTGTTCGTAGTACAACAGTTTGGTACGGTCTCCATCGGTAAATTATTCGGCCCTATCATGGTGATCTGGTTCTCCATGCTGGGTGTGCTCGGTCTGTCACACATCGTAGACGACGTATCCGTATTCAAGGCTTTCAGCCCCCATTACGCTATTAAACTGCTGACTACCTATCCCCGTGGATTTATGATATTAGGCGCCGTATTCCTCTGTACCACAGGGGCGGAAGCGCTTTATTCTGACCTCGGCCACTGTGGAAAGGGTAACATACGTATCTCCTGGACCTTTGTTAAAGCCTGCCTGATCCTGAACTATCTCGGACAAGGCGCATGGCTGCTGACACAGAAAGGTCAGATCATTCCAAAAGATACCAACCCCTTCTTTGCCATCATGCCGGAATGGTTTGTCATCTTTGGGGTATTGATCGCCACCCTGGCCTCCATTATTGCCAGTCAGGCCTTAATATCGGGGTCGTTCACCCTCATCTCAGAGGCGATGCGACTCAACCTCTGGCCTAAATTAAAGATCAACTATCCGACGGAAATGCGGGGACAGCTCTACATCCCTGGTATCAATACCATGCTGTTCGTAGGTTGTGTGGCCATCGTACTGATCTTTAAAGAATCCAGCGCCATGGAAGCGGCCTACGGTCTCTCCATCACTATCTGTATGTTGATGACCTCCTGTCTCTTCGCCTTCTATCTTTATACGCGAAGGGTCAGACTAAGTCTCATCCTGATCTATCTGGTGATCTATTTTACGCTCGAATTCTCCTTCCTTTTCGCAAACCTGGTGAAATTCATGCACGGTGGTTATGTGACCGTTATCGTGGCCGGAATACTGTTCCTGATCATGATGGTATGGTACAAGTCCCGTAAGATCAAAAACCGTTACGTAGAGTTTGTCAGACTGGAAGACCACCTGCCGGTGATCCAGGAGCTGAGCAATGACAGCACGATCCCTAAATATGCCACTCACCTGGTATATATGAGTAGCGCCGACAATCCGAAGGAAATTGAACATAAGATCATCTACTCCATCCTGAACAAAAAGCCGAAGAGAGCAGATATCTACTGGTTTGTACACGTAGATGTAGTGGATGAACCTTATCTGAGTGAATACTCTGTACAGACCATCATCCCGAACGAGGTGATCAGGGTGGAATTCAGACTTGGTTTCAAAGTGGAGCAGCGTATCAACCTCATGTTCCGCATGGTGGTGGAAGATATGGTGCGTAACAAGGAAGTGAACATCACCAGCCGTTATGAATCGCTGAGTAAAAACAATGTAGTAGGGGACTTTCAGTTTATTGTGATGGAGAAATTCCTGTCACATGACAACGACCTGCCATTGTACGAGCGGCTGGTCATGCGTATGTATTTCTTCCTGAAGAAGATCAGTTTGTCAGAAGAGCGTGGTTTCGGACTGGACTCCAGTTATGTAACTATCGAGAAATATCCACTGGTTGTGGCGCCTGTCACGAACCTGCAATTGCGACGGATCATACATTTTTAATAAAAGAAAGGCCGGCATCAAGTGATACCGGCCTTCTTATTTTTTAGTCAATATAGAACCCAAATTTTCCCATTCTCTCATCACGCATCGCTTCCATAATTTCCGTCTGCGTATTCATTACATACGGTCCGTGCCATGCTACCGGTTCATTCAACGGTTCGCCGTCACAGTATAATATGATCGCGTCAGTACCTGCGGTAATACTGATCTCATCACCATCATTATCAAACAGCACCAGCGCTCTGTCGCCTGCAGCTTTACCATTTACCGTCACATCTCCTTTCAGGACATAGAACAACACATTTCTGCCTTGTGCTACCTGAATAGTTGTCTTACTGTCTGCCTGCATTTTTATCAGTGATGCATTGATATCCGTCAGTGAACTGATAGCGCCTTTATGGCCGTTAAAACTACCACCGGCGACAGCTACCTGTACCTTATCATCATCCGTTTTTACAACAGGAATATCCTGTTGCTGCAAACCTGTATACTTCGCGGGCGTCATTTTCAACTTTGCAGGAAGATTGATCCACAACTGTAAAAGTTCCAGATCACCGCCTTCTTCCTTGAAAGAATTCTCAACGTATTCATTGTGGATAAGTCCTCTGGCAGCAGACATCCACTGTATACCGCCTTCATCTATCCTGCTATGATAGCCATGAGAATCTTTATGCACCACGTGTCCGCTGATGATCCAGGTAACTGTTTCAAATCCTCTGTGAGGATGCGGTCCGAATGGCATACCACTGTTATTGGGAGGTAGTGTCATCGGGCCGTGGTGGTGTAATAACAGGAATGGGTCCGTTGCCTTACCGTCCTGATAGGGCAAAGGACTGTAAAAGTAATAATCGCTCGTAGAGCCGTTTATCGGATGGTTGCTTACAACCTTGTTTACTGTCTTTTGCATGTTGCAAATTTACGACAGAATAACAGCGTAAGGAATGGATAGAAGTCAGCAAAGGGTGGATGATTTTCGGGCATCCTTCCTTGTGTTATAAAAGGTGACCATTTGGGTGATGTCAACAAAATGGTCACTTGTTATTTTTGTCGTCGGCAATCACCGGATCATACTTCACCGCTGCTTTCATCAGTTGTTCCGCATAGTTATAAATATCATCCACACTACCGATCTCAATCCGTTCTTCATTATCCTTATCAAACAGTGAAAGGTATTTCCGTTTGCCGTTCAGATGTACCCTGCATAAAGGTCTTCTGTTATTGTCATCCAGTAAGATACCGAAGTAAGACTGTGTATCTCTGAATACGATACGGCCTGCACTTATTTTCTGTCTGAGCATGGAGCGAACGATGTGGAACGCTTCCAGTTCTTCTTCTGTTGTGACGATTTTTGCATCTTCACCTGTGAGCATTTCTGTTTCTGCGGGTTCTTCTTTTACCTCCTGTTGCTGTTGTGTATTGAGTGCGGACTTCAATCTTTCATTGATGGTGTCATTGATAAACTGATGATAGGATTTCTTGAGCAGTCCTTTGAATTGTTCCAGCACTCTTGCTGTAACAGAGGAAGGATAAACAAGTTTTGCGAAGTACCGTGTGAACTCATCAGAAGGTTCATTGAGATCACCTGCAATGATGTTTTTTATTTCATTGGTGTATTTCAGTTCGCTGGCAGTTGTCAGTATTTTATCCAGGTCAAAATAGCTTTTATGAAACTCCTTCAGCTTTTCTGTCTGATTCTCTTTCAGATCATCGATAAAGAATTCGAAGAAGGGTTTTTCATCCATCTTATTCGGCTCTACCAGGTCTGTGTAGAACTTGTAATGAATGCCATTTGTCAGGATGCTGAATCTTGCGCTGGTGCAATGAAAGTAGCGGAACAACTGGCTGTTGTGCGGATTGAGATCTGTTGACCAGTGTTTACATTCCACGAGGATGGTGGGTTTACCATCCTGTATGATGGCATAGTCTACTTTTTCACCTTTTTTGATACCAATGTCAGCGATGAATTCAGGTGTGACTTCCATGGGATTGAAGACATCATATCCAAGGCATTGGATAAAGGGCATAATGAAAGCATTTTTGGTTGCTTCTTCTGTTTGTATCTGATCTTTTAGTCTGGCAACTCTGTCGCCCAGTTGTTTGAGCTGATCTTTAAAATCCATAGGAGGTATTTTTTAATAGTGAGGTCATATGTTTAAACCGTTGTGGGGGTAAAGTATTACGGTATCAAAAGTGAGGATATCTCCAGGGGAGAATTGTTAAACAGCTGTTAACAAGGAAAAATCCTGTCCCTCCGCAGGGGATTTTTCCCCTTTTAGGCGGGAATCAGGAACGGCCTTTGCTGCTTTCTTCAAAACTCCCGCATATGCCTGAAACCAGACAAAAAGGAAGCGCAAGCGATCATCTTGCCAATGAGCGTACACTCCTTGCATGGACAAGGACCAGTATCGGCATCATGGCATTTGGCTTTGTAGTGGTCAAATTTTCGCTTTTCGTAAAGCAGCTGTCTCTGGCATTGGGAAAGGAATATATCATCCCTTCCAGGGGTTATTCTGCGATTGCGGGCATATTGCTGGTAGCTGTCGGCGCCAGTACGACGGTATTTTCCTATATCAGGTATAAACGAACAGAGAAGCAGCTGATGGAGGGAGTGTATAACCATTCGTCGTTGCTGATCACATTGCTGACGGCCTTTATTTTCCTGGTGAGTATGTTACTGATCGTGTATCTCGTGGAAAGCGCATAAAAAAAGTCCTCCGGGGAACCGGAGGACTTTCTTTAACACAACTAAAAAACAATCAAACGTCCGAATAGATCAATCGGGTTTTTTCCCATCTAAAAAGGTATTAATCGTATTGATTTCTGCCTGGTTATTCTGACCATCGGAAACAGTATAGTTGGAGTAGAAATTCTCTGCGGAACCTGCGCCGTTATCGAGGTTGATATTGCGGCGGATGTAGGCAGGGATGTTTTCCATCTCAGCATTATTCTCTATGCCTTTCACGTTGAAGCTGATGCTGCGCAGTTTTGCCACGCGTTCAGCCTGTTTACGTTTCTGCTCTTCCAGTTGTTCTTCAAATGCATGCAGATGAATTTCTGAAGGAGCACCTGGCGCCTGATCTTCTTCTCTGAAAACGATTTTCATTTCAGCGTCGGAAGCAGGTGTGTTGTTACCCGGTTCAATGTAAATGTAAGCGGGACCGGAAGGGTATCCGCCGGCAGCCGGATTAGGCTGTATCACATTTACGTTGCCGCTGTTGTAACCTGCTACTGGTTGCTGGTGAGTATTAACCGGCTCAACGTTGAGCGTATAGTTTTGTCTCTCCGGCTGTGCAGGTTGCACTGGCGGGTAAGTCGTTACTGGCTGGGTCACCACAGGTTCTACCAGGCGGGGAGCCATATGGTCCGCTGGTTCGACGAACAACGGCGTACTTTGACGTGCGGTATTGTTCATCTTGTTTTCATCACCGTTCTGGCCCAGTTGCATTACGATTTTGGGCTGGTTGAGGGAAGGATCCTGTGGCGTCATTTTTACCTGCTGGATCGGTTTCTGTTCAAAACCGGTAGCGATAATGGTAACGCCCAGTTTGCGGTCAAGCGTATCGTCATAGCCAACACCAAGGATCACATCGCAATCCTCACCTGCCTGGCTCTGAACGTATGCCTGGATCGTATCCATTTCATCCAGGGTGTGTTCGAACTCACCTTCCTGGGAAGCAATGTTGATAAGGATCCATTTCGCACCGCGAATATCGTTGTCGTTCAGCAGCGGAGATGTCAGTGCATCTTCGATCGCTTTCTGTGCACGGTTTTCACCTTCTGCAACAGCGGCGCCGAGGATGGCCACACCACCATTACGCATTACTGTACATACATCGGCAAAGTCCACGTTGATCTGACCAGTTGAGTTGATCACATCGGTGATACATTTAGCCGCTGTAGCTAATACGTTATCTGCTTTTTCGAAAGCTGCCTTGAATTTCAGATCGCCGTATTTCTGGCGCAGTTTGTCGTTAGAGATGATCAGGAGCGTATCAACAGACTCTTTCAGTCTGGAGATGCCTTCATCTGCCTGTGCCATCCTTTTCTTCCCTTCATAGGAGAAGGGCGTAGTAACAATACCCACCGTAAGAATACCCAGTTCCTTACATATACGTGCGATGATAGGTGCGCCACCGGTACCGGTACCACCACCCATGCCCGCAGTAATGAAGGCCATTTTGGTATTCACTTCTAAGATCTTTTTGATTTCTTCAAAGGATTCTTCCGTCGCCTGCTCACCGATGCGCGGATTTGCTCCGGCACCCAGACCCTGCGTCAGATGCGGTCCTAACTGAATCTTGTTAGGCACCGGGCTGTTCGAAATAGCCTGTGCATCGGTATTGCAGATGATAAAATTCACACCCTCGATGTGCTGGTTGAACATGTGGTTCACCGCATTACTACCGCCACCACCAATGCCTATCACCTTGATGATGGAAGATTTTTCTTTGGGAAGATCAAAATGTATCATGACTCTATCTCTTTTATGGGTTAGTTTGTATAATTAATAATGCGCCCCACAGTTCATCTTACGTTATTAATTATCCGCTATTAATTATTTGATTTTTAAATCGTTTGTGGCTGCAACAATTGCGCCATATCCGATAATACCCCTGTTAAAGTTTCGCATCTTCTTCTTCCGTGAACATGTCTATGATCTTTGTCTTCATCCTGTCCAGGAATGTTTTCAGCGAAGCATTCCGTTCTCTTGCTTTTCTCTCCTGAATCTGCTCAACAGTAGGTTCATCGTCTTCCCAGCTTTCTTCCGGAAGATTGACAGTTTTAGCTGCCTGCTCTTTCGCTACGTAGCTGGTGTTGATCTTTACATAGTTTTCTTCCAGTGCTCTGCGATCGTTCTCATAGTCATTGTAACCTTTGAGTATGAGGCCTACACAGGTAGCGTACATTGGCCTGGTCAGTTCGTCGATATGACCACTTGCCAGGTGTTCGTTCGGATAACCGATACGTGCGCTTACACCGGTAGTATATTCAGTTAACTGTATCAGGTGTTTCAGCTGAGAACCACCACCGGTCAGGATAATACCGCCATTCAGCATTTTATTGTCCATACCGATCTGTTTCAGATGGTACACCACGAAGTCCATGATCTCACTCATACGTGCCTGTATGATGTGGGCCAGGTTCTTTACAGAGATCTCTTTCGGGCTTTGACCACGCAGACCAGGAATAGTGATGTAGGCGTTGCTCTTAGCTTCATCAGCCAGTGCATAACCGAATTGCACCTTCATCTGTTCTGCCTGTGTTTTCAGTACACCCAGACCGTTTTTGATATCGTTGGTGATGTTCTCACCACCGTACGGTATCACGGCTGTGTGCTTCAGTATACCTTCATAGAATACGGCGAGGTCTGTCGTACCACCACCGATATCTACGATCGCTACACCCGCTTCGAAGTCCATATCACACATAACAGCTGCTGCGGATGCCAGTGGCTGCAACACGAGGTCGTGTATTTTCAGACCGGATTTCTCCACGCTACGGTTAATGTTACGGATAGCGTTCTTATCGCCGGTAATGATATGGAAGTTAGCGCCCACCTTCACACCTGACATACCGATAGGGTAGGTGATGTTCTGGAGGCTATCCACGATATACTGTTGCGGTATCACGTCAATGATCTGATCACTGGCAGGGATAACCGTTTTATATTGGTCATTGATCAGCTGATCAATGTCTTTTTGCGAAATTTCTGCATCCGTATCGCTACGAACGATGTCGCCGCGTGTCTGCAAACTTTTTATATGATGACCTGCGATACCAACGTATACTTCATTGATCTCGAGATTCGGATTAGAAGCGTAGCAATTTTCGAGTGCTTGACGGATCGCCTTGATCGTCTGATCGATATTCAGCACCATACCGTGCTGTACTCCGAAAGACGGGGCTTTACCGAATCCCAGGATTTCCAGTTTCCCGTATTCATTCTTTCTTCCTGCTATGGCAGCAATCTTTGTAGTGCCAATATCGAGACCTACAATGATGGGAGCTTCCTGATTCATGGCGTTCTATTGTTTTTTGTTGTGTTGACAGATTTTTTAACCGGTTTATACACAGCCTTCGGAGCCTTCTTTTTATCTGACGCCGTTTCCTTTTGTACTTTCGGTTTGGAAAGCGATGGCCTTGCTGTTACTATTCTGGCCGGCGCTTTCGCACTTGTTGTTGTTTCCGTGCGCTTTACGTCATCGCGGTGTATCAGATATCCGTCGGAAGAATCACTTAGTCTGGCAATACGTGCACTGTCTTCTGCTGCCAGTTTTTTCGACAACTCTTCTCCTGTTCTTCTTGTACATACTACCTCATTGTCATAAGCAACATTAATCCTGGCGTAATTGTTCCAGCCTACTTTATTCAGTCCCTCTTTATAGAACGCCAGCAGTTTGCTGAACTTCTTTTCCACGTCGGTCCCGTCTCCGAATGCGATCACATGATCGCCTAGTTTTGGGATTAGTTCAAACTCACGCCCCGGAGTGATCGTTATCTGTTCTATCTGTGCTGACCAGAACGGATCTTCCTGAATAAAGCTGCCGAGTGCCATGATCCCTGCTGCTACCATGCTGTCTGCAGATGCAAGTTTTGCAGCATCAGTAGGGAAGTCTGTGAACACCGGTACGCGGGCGGCGTAACGGGTGGATACCGGTATACGGTCTCCGTCCCTGTCAAAGTAAAAGCTGTTCCCGCTTGTCGTGAATACACGCGCCAGTGGTTCACGCTGTGTTACTTTGATATTCAGCCTGCGCTGATTGTCTATGAATATCTCCGCTTTTTTTACCCATGGATCACGTGATACGATCTGTTCCAGGCTGGCGGTGTTGATATCCTTGATCGCTTTACCGACAGGGTTTTTAGTCTTGTCAGCAGCTACCAGTGCTTTGATATCTTTTTCTTCTACAAAGAAGTTCGCATCGTCTTCTCCCTGCAGTTTCACCACGATACCAGTGCACTTGCCATCGTTCTTGTCATGCACTGCGGATACCAGCAAGATGACAAAACCAGCCAGCACACCCATCCAGAGCAGCGTGGTTCCGATTCGTCTTAATACCTTACGGGTCTTTGTTTGCATTGGGTGTTTCCTACAGTTTTAAGCTTTCTTTTTTACTTCTTCGTGCTCTACGATACCTTTTCCGTTCAGTACTTCCTCAACCGGCTCACGGAACTGATCGATGTCTCCGGCGCCTGCTGTGATGAATAGTGGTGCGCTGTTCGCTTTTACCCAGGAAAGCACGTCTTCTTTCTGGAGCACCTGAACGGGTTTTGTGATCATCTTTGCGATCATCTCACTGTGTACGCCTTCTATAGGCAGTTCACGTGCGGGATAGATCGGCATCAGCAGTACTTCATCAGCCAGTGACAGGCTCTCTGCAAAACCTGTTGCAAAGTCGCGTGTGCGTGTGTACAGGTGTGGCTGAAACAGTACGACACATTTTCTGTCAGGGAATAATGCACGTGCACTGCTAATGAGCGCGCGCAGTTCTTCCGGGTGGTGTGCATAATCGTCGATGTATATCTGGTAATCATTTTTCACCAGGTATTCAAAGCGACGTTTGATGCCTTTGAAGTCAGCGATAGCTGCTTTGATCTTTTCATCTGCAATACCTAACAGGTGTGCTACTGCAATTGCTGCTACTGTATTCTCGATGTTGTGTGTACCGCCAATCGGAAGGTAGACGTCTGTCAGTGTCCAGTTGTGCTGTATTACATCAAATCTGTATCCACCTTCATCCGGGCGTATATTGGCTGCATATATGTCAGCTTTGTTGTCTTCCAGGTGATACCATACATGGTTGTCCCCTTTCAGTTCTGCTGCGCGGTGTAGTCCCAGCTTTGCCACCAGTGTGCCTTTTGCTTTGATGTTGCGGGTATACTGTATAAATGCTTCCTGTACTTCTTCTTCTGTACCGTAGATATCCAGGTGATCTGCGTCAATGGCAGTCAGTACTGCCACGTCGGGATGCAGTTTCAGGAATGAACGGTCATATTCATCAGCTTCTATCACAGCTACCTGTTTGTCGCTGCTCCAGAAGTTACGGTCATAGTTGGCGCTGATACCTCCGAGGAAAGCGTTACAGCCATAACCTGTGTGTCTGAGTATATGAGCGATCAGGGTAGAGGTGGTGGTTTTACCATGTGTACCTCCAACGGTGATCGCGTATAATTCTTTGGTGATCTCCTGCAGTACGTCACTGCGTTTCACTACTTCGAAACCTTTCTCACGGAACCAGATCAGTTCTGAATGGGAAGCAGGAATTGCAGGCGTATACACGATCAGGTCTGCCTGCTGGTCTGCCAGTTGCACATCATCCGTATAGTGGACCTGCATGCCTTCTTCTGCCAGCTGGCGCGTAAGCGCCGTTTCGGTACGGTCATAGCCGCTTACCTGCATACCCTTCTCATTAAAGAAGCGTGCAATAGCGCTCATGCCGATGCCTCCTATGCCAATGAAGTAGACGCGTTTTATTTTGTTCAGATCCATTTTCTTTCAATACGTGATTTACCCTATTAATGCCATTACCTGTTTTGCGATGACCATGTCAGCGTTGGTATTGCCCAGTTTTCCTATGTTCTCTTCCAGTTGTTCCATCAGTGCTTTGTTCTGCACCAGACTGAATAATGTTGTCCCCAGTTGTGTCGCCGCTTCATCATTTTTAATAATGAGGGCTGCCTTTTTATTCACTAAACTCTGCGCGTTGAAGGTCTGATGATCTTCTGCTGCAAACGGATATGGTACGAATATGACAGGTTTTTTCACTACACACAGTTCGGCAATTGCCAGCGCGCCTGCACGTGATATGACCACATCAGCGGCTTTATAGGCAAAGTCCATGAGGTTGATGAACTCAAACACTTTTACGTGTGATGCGTATGCGGCTGCTGCGCTCTTCGCTGTTTCGAAATACGGCTTACCTGTCTGCCAGATCAGCTGAATGTCTTTTTCCACAAAGCTCGCCAGCATAGGATGCAGTGCTTCGTTGATGGCTTTTGCGCCAAGGCTGCCACCTACTGCAAATACCGTCGTTTTACCGCTTTGCAGACCGAAATGCTGCGCTGCTTCTTCACGTGTCACGGATGACTGTGTAATGTTGCCTCTTACAGGATTACCGGTTACCACGATCTTATCGGCAGGGAAGAATTTTTCCATACCATCGTAGCCGGTGCAGATCTTCTTTGCTTTTTTACCCAGCGACATATTAGCCTTGCCAGCGAAAGAGTTCTGTTCCTGTATCAGTGTCGGAATGCCTTTACTCTGCGCTTTTCGCATGATGGGGAAGCTGGCGTAACCACCAACACCAACCACTGCCTGTGGCTGGAACTGATCGATGATACGGCGTGCCTGCCCAAGGCTCTTTAATATCTTAAACGGTAATAACAGGTTTTTTAACATGTTACTACGATTGAAACCAGCTATTTCCAGTCCTTCGATCTTGTAACCCGCCTGCGGCACTTTCTCCATCTCCATTTTTCCCCTGGCGCCTACGAAAAGTATCTCAGTCTCCGGATCTATCTTCTTCAACGCATTGGCAATGGCAATAGCCGGGAAGATATGTCCTCCTGTACCGCCACCTGCTATGATAATTCTGCGTTGCATCTGTTTTTATTTACTTTTTATTTAGTTCTTTTAAGCTGCTGGTTGCATACCGTTCTGTTCCATCACTTTCGCTATCCTTTCCTGTTCTATCCTTTTGCCTTCTAGGTCTTCTACGTTGCGGGATACGCTTAGTATGATACCTATTGCAAGACTGGTAAATAGCACGGAAGAGCCTCCCATACTCACCAACGGTAGTGTAACACCTGTTACCGGAAAGAGCCCTACGTTCACCGCCATGTTGGTCAGTGCCTGTATAGCAAGTGTGACGCTGAGACCTACTGCCAGAAATGCGCCGAATGCATAGGGACATTTTCTGTAAATGCGGATACTACGTAGTAATAGCAACATGTAGGCCATCAATATCAAAAAGGCGCCAAATATACCATACTCCTCAATAATTGTTGCGTAGATGTAATCACTGTACGCATGAGGAAGAAAGTTTCTCTGGGTGCTGTTGCCAGGTCCTTTTCCTATAACGCCGCCACCTGCGATGGCGATGTTTGCCTGTTGTACCTGATAAGGCAGTTCATCTTTGTCTGTCGACACGAAATGTTCCACCCTTTTCTTCCATGTTTCCAGACGCATCGGATTACCTGTTGCTACAGCGATACCGATTATCAACAGGATCATCACCATACCGGCTATTACCATGGAAGCCAGGAACCTGACAGGTACCCGGCCAATAAAGCACAGTATCATACAACTCGCACCAAGTAATAATGCCGTTGACATATTCGCCGGCATGATCAGCGCACATACTATAGCTACCGGTATAATGATCGGCAGAAAGCCTTTCTTAAAATCGGTAATGATGTGCTGGCGTCTTGACAGCTGGCGGCTTACATACATGAATATGGCCAGTTTAGCCACATCCGATGTCTGGAAGGTCAGATTGATCACCGGCAGACGGATCCACCGGCTGGCATCATTCAGACTATGTCCGAACGCCAGTGTATATATCAGCAAAGGAATTGAGATGATAAACCCTATCTGTGCCGCACGTGAGTAAATCGTATAATTCACTCTGTGCGCAAAATAGATGATCAGCAACCCCATTCCCAGTACGCTCAATTGTTTGAAAAGATAGTACTCCGTATGACCACCCTGCTCACGATACGCCAGGGACCCCGTGGCGCTGTAAACAGCGAGCAGGCTTACCAGTGACAGGAAGATCACGATCGTCCATATCACTTTGTCTCCTTTTGTCCTCTGAAGTACATCCATCTCAACTTTTTTGGTGCCTGTCTACCCGGGTGCAAGACCCGGATACAAGCTGGTTACAGTTCTTTTACTGCTTCCTTGAACTGCCGGCCTCTGTCTTCATAATTCTTGAAGAGATCGAAGCTTGCGCAGGCAGGAGAAAGCAGTACCACATCTCCTTTGGCCGCATACTGGAAGGCCGCATTTACCGCATCCTTCATACTACGTGTATCTATCATCACCGGTGTATAGCCTGATAATGCATCCTGTATAGGTGAATTATCAACGCCAAGACAGATGATCGCTTTTACTTTTTCTTTTACCAGATCGCGGATCGCACTGTAGTCGTTGCCTTTATCCACACCGCCCATCACCAGGACAACCGGGTGTTCCATACTTTCCAGGGCGAACCACAGGGAATTAACGTTCGTTGCTTTACTATCATTGATGAAATCCACGCCGCGTACCGTTGCCACATACTCCATCCGGTGCTCGAGGCTCTTGAAAGAGGTCAGACTCTCACGGATCTTCTCTTTTCTGATGTCCATCGTTCGCCCCGCAATACCGGCTGCCATGGAATTGTACAGGTTATGTTTGCCTTTTAATGCGAGATCATACATTGATACGATCATTGGCTCCTCATTAACCTGGATGTTCACCTGTTCGTTTGCCATAAATCCTCCTTGCTTTAATGGTTCCATGATAGTAAACGGTATTGTTGTTGAATAAATAGTATGTTCCTTCAGATAATTCGTGATTTCAGGATCATCTATACAATACACGAAATAATCTTCCGGTCCCTGATTCATCGCTATGCGGAATTTTGACGCCACATAATTCGCCATTTTGTAGTCATAACGGTCCAGATGATCTGGTGTTATGTTCAGCAGAATGGCGACGTTTGGTTTAAAATCCCTGATATCGTCCAGTTGAAAACTACTCACTTCTACAATGTAATAATCCGCCGGCGCTGTCGCTACCTGCCTCGCGTAACTGAGGCCGATATTTCCCACCATTGCAGCATGTAGACCTGCTGTTTCAAAGATGTTGAAGGTGAGCGCCGTTGTTGTGCTTTTGCCGTTGCTACCGGTGATGGCAATGACCTTGCTGTCTTTGCTGAACCGGTAAGCGAATTCTATCTCAGAGATCACAGGTACCTGTTGCGCGCGAACCTTTTTCATCAAGTCGCTTTTCTCAGGAATACCAGGGCTCTTAATGATCTCATCTGCATTCAATATCACATCCCAGGAATGCTGTCCTTCCTCGAAAGGAATGTGGTTAACTGCCAGCTCCTGTTTGTAGATGTCTTTAATAGCACCGCCATCAGATACAAATACATCATACCCCTGCTGCTTACCCAGAAGAGCAGCACCGATACCGCTTTCACCGGCTCCAAGTATGATGAGTTTCTTTTGCATGTTTATCTCATTTTTAACGTTGCTATTGATACTGCTGCGCAGATGATCGTCACGATCCAGAATCTTACCGCAATTTTACTTTCATGATATCCCAGTTTCTGATAGTGATGGTGAAGCGGAGACATCTTGAAAATGCGTCTGCCTTCGCCATACTTTTTCTTGGTGTATTTGAAGTAGGAGACCTGCAGCACCACGCTGAGATTTTCTACCAGGAACACACCACAGAAGATCGGGATCAGGAGCTCTTTTCTCACGATAATCGCGATAGAAGCAATTATACCACCCAGTGCAAGACTTCCGGTATCACCCATGAATACCTGCGCCGGATAAGCGTTGTACCAGAGGAAGCCCACACATGCACCTACGAAGGCCGCAATGAAGATGGACAGTTCACCCAGGTTGGGGATGTACATAATATTCAGGTACTCTGCAAACTGTATGTTACCCGATACATAGGCGAAGACGCCGAGACACACGCCTATTACAGCGGATACGCCTGTTGCCAGTCCATCCAGTCCGTCCGTCAGGTTGGCCCCGTTAGACACTGCCGTGATGATAACGATCACGATCAGGATGTAGAGGATGAATGTATATTTCTCTGCGCCTGGTCCCATCCAGGAGATCAGTTTGGCATAGTTGAACTCATGATTCTTTACAAAAGGGATGGTGGTGATCGGCGTCTTTACATCTGCAAATCTGTGTCCATCTTTTGTTACCCTTTCCTGGTGGTTCACTGTTCTTTCATACGGAGCGAGTTTTTTACCGCCGATGATCTCGCGGGAGATCACTACGTTATCGTTGAAATACAGTGTGCTACCTATGATGATGCCCAGACCTATCTGTCCGAGCACTTTAAACTTACCTGCAAGTCCTTCTTTATTTTTTTTGAAGACCTTGATATAATCATCCAGGAAACCGATCAGTCCCAACCACACTGTACAGAGCAGCATCAGCCAGATATACACAGTTTTGATCTGTGCAAAGAGCAGGGTAGGAATGAGTATGGAAGACAGGATGATGAGACCTCCCATGGTAGGGGTGCCTTTTTTGGAGTTTTCTCCTGCCAGTCCAAGATCACGGATGGTTTCTCCGATCTGTTTGCGCTGGAGATACTTCACAATGCGTTTACCTAATAACAGGGAAATCGCTAACGACAGCAGCAATGCCATGGTCACCCGGAACGTGATGAATTGAAACATCCCGCTGCCGCTGAAGTTTAATGATTTGAGATAGTTAAATAAGTAATATAGCATATCGTTAGTTAGTCTCGGTCAATAGCCTGTAGTCGTTACGTACAGGTGTTGTTAGTTAGTTGTCTCAGTTGTCGTTATTTCCCCATTAGTTCCAGCATCTCAAGCAATACCTTTTTATCGTCGAAGGGGTGTTTTACGCCCTGGATCTCCTGGTATTTCTCGTGGCCCTTGCCGGCTATCAGGATGATATCATCCGGATTGGCAAGGCTGATGGCCGTTTTGATGGCTTCTTTTCTATCTGTGATAGACAGTGCCTTTCTCTTCTGGTGCACCGGTATACCTGCTTCCATCTGTTGAATGATGGCTACAGGGTCTTCCGAACGCGGATTGTCAGACGTCAGGATCACCTTGTCACTGTGTTCAGTAGCTGCTGCTGCCATAACCGGGCGTTTCGCTGTATCGCGGTCGCCACCACAGCCTACCACAGTGATCACCTGCTCGTTGCCTTTGCGCAGGTTTTTAATGGTAGCGAGTACGTTCAGCAGTGCGTCAGGTGTATGTGCATAGTCCACAATACCGATGATCCTGTCTTTGGCAGAGGTGATGTAATCAAATCTTCCTTCTGCGCCTGACAGGTCGCTGAGCGCCTGCAGTACTTCGTCTTTATCCTGTCCCAGCAGTATGGCGGTACCATAAACTGCCAGCAGGTTGTATGCATTGAATTCTCCGATCAGGCGGAAGTGTACTTCCTTTTCATTCACTGTCATGATCAGTCCTGTCAGGTTGTTCTCCAGGATCTTCCCCTTGAAGTCGGCCACTGTTTTCAGACTGTATGACTGTTTCTTCGCCTTTGTGTTCTGCAGCATTACATTTCCCCGCTTGTCATCCAGGTTGGTGAGTGCGAAGGCAGTTGCCGGCAGTCCGTCGAAGAAAGCTTTCTTCACCTTGATATACTCGTCAAAGGTCTTGTGGTAATCCAGGTGATCGTGTGTGATGTTGCTGAAAATACCACCGGCGAATTTCAGTCCTGCGATACGTTGCTGATGCACCGCATGTGAACTGACTTCCATGAACACATATTCACAGCCTTCATCCACCATGTCTGCCAGTAAAGCATTCAGGTGGATAGCATCAGGGGTGGTATGTGTGGCCGGTACGACCTTATCTCCGATCTGATTTTGTACAGTAGACAGCAATCCGCAATGGAAACGCAGTTTACTGAACAGGCGGAACAGGAGGGTAGCGATGGTCGTTTTGCCATTGGTACCTGTTACGCCAACCAGTTTCAGTTTATGGGACGGATTATCATAATAGTTACCAGCGATCACTCCTGCAGCAGTCGCGCTGCTGTTGACCAGTACATAGGTAAGGCCATCAGCCAGGCTTTGCGGCAACTCTTCACATATGATGACTGCTGCTCCCTGTGCGATCGCTTTGTCAATGAACAGGTGACCATCCGCATGTACGCCTTTGATGGCGATAAATGCGCCTCCCTGGGTAACTGCCCGGGAGTCGATGCTCAGCGAACTGACAGCAGTGTCTGTGCTGCCGTGTACTTCGCGGATGCTCACATTGTATAATATGTCTCGCAGCGTCTTCATCATGCTCTTTTAGCTCAGTTCTATTACGATAGTCTGGTTTCTTTCCAATAAGGAGCCACCTGGTATGGACTGGTTAGTCACTTTTCCGGCGCCTCTCACGATCACACGCATTCCTGCATTCTCCAGCAGATACAGCGCATCTTTCAGTCCCATCCCCTTTACATCCGGTACACCACCTTTTGCCTGTTTAACGGCGGCGAAGGTGACCTTCTTATCATTCACCCTGGGACTTACCCAGTTACTGTTCCCTACAGCGCCCTGCATGGGCAGGTCGAGTGTGTTCAATATGGTTTTCCATTCGCGTCCCTGTCCGGTTTTAAACGCCAGCAATGTATCTATTGCAACAGCGGCGCGCATGGGTCTTTGTTTTTCTAATGCGATCGCGTACAGTTTATCTGCCACTTCGCGGAATACCGGTCCTGCTACTGCACCTCCGTAGAACTTCACCGCATCCGGTTTGTTCTTGATCACGACTACACAGGTGAATTGTGGATCGTTAGCGGGGAAGTAACCGGCGAAGGAAGACTGGTAGATCTTTTCTTTGTAACCCAGTTTACCATTTGCTACCAGCGCTGTACCCGTTTTACCGGCGAGCTTGTAGTAAGGCGTCCAGAGTGCGCGGCCTGTACCATTTGTCACTACGCCTTCAAGCATGGATTTTACCTGTCTTAAGGTGTTCTGTGAGCAGATACTGTCCATGATCACTTCGGGATCGTAGTCTTTTACCGGCTGACCGTATTCCATGATGGAGTTTACGAGGTAAGGCTTCATCATTTTGCCATTGTTGGCGACTGCGTTATACAGCATACAGGTCTGCAGCGGACTTACCAGCACTTCATAACCGAAAGACATCCAGGGTAGGCTGGTAGCGCTCCAGGTTTTAGACTTCGTGCTTTTGATCACCGGTTTACCTTCTCCTACGAGATCGATGCCGGTAGCTTTATCGAGGTTCAGTTTACGCAGGTGCGCCACAAACTCGTTGGGCTTCTTTGCGTAACACCGCATGGCCAGCTGTGCCATCCCCACGTTGGAACTCAGTTCGAAGGCATGTTTGATGCTTACGTTCGTTTGTCCCGGGTGAGGCTCAGAATCAAAAACAGTTCTTTTACCTATCTGGAGACGTCCTTCATTCAGGTTTACCTGATCGTTCATGGTGACATACTGGTCTTCCAGGGCGGCGATCACGGTAGCCAGTTTGAAAGTGGAGCCTGGTTCACCTACCTGGAGGGCATAGTTCATATCCTCCCAGTAGCTGCCATCAGGCTGACGTCCTAAGTTGGCAATCGCTTTTATCTTTCCGGTTTTCACTTCCATGAGGATGCAGGTGCCATTTTGTGCTTCATTGCCAACCATCATGTTCATGAGGGCTGTTTCAGCGATGTCCTGCATATTCACGTCGATGGTGGTGATGATATCACGACCGTTCTCAGGTTCGATATCGTATCCTTCCACGGGAACAAATGTTCCACCGGCGATACGGCGCATCAGTCTTTTACCGGTGACGCCTTTTAAAAAGTTATCGTAGGTCCTTTCGAGACCTACGTTCTGTGCATTTTCCCTTGATAATCCTATTGTACGGTTAGCCAATAGTTTGAAGGGGTTAATACGTTTGTTTTTCGTTTCTGCGATCAGGCCGCCTTTGTTCTTTCCGAGTCTGAACATGGGAAAGTTGCGGACCGCCTGATATTGTACGAACAGTACATCTCTTTTGAGGAGGAAGTATCTGTCCTTACGTTTGTATCCTTCTCTGAGGATATTCTTATACTCATTCTGCGTATGGTCTTTAAAGAGCTGAGAGAGGCAGAGCGCCAGGGAATCAACATTGTCTGTGAACCTTTTGCCATTTTTTTCTCTCAGACCATCAGCAGCAAAATCCACCCTTAAATTGAAATAAGGAATGGATGTGGAAAGCATACGGCCTTCTTCAGAATATATAGTACCCCTGTCTGCCTCGAGGGAAACGTAGCGGGTATGCAGGCTATCTGCCATACTGCGCCAGTAGTTGCCTTCGATGTTCTGTACCAGGAATATTTTTACCAGGATTGCCACACCAAACAGTCCCATGCCGATAAAGCACAGATACACACGCCACAATATGTCTTTCTTTACTTCCACTGTTTGTTATGTTAAAAAGGTTTATTCCTTTTTCTCCAGTTCAATTTTTTGTGGCGGAGAGCTTAGCGGTTTTAATCCGAGTGGATCGACTGCTTTGCTTACTTCGCTCATTTTGCTCTGGAACATCAAATCACTTTTAACGTTCAGGTACTCCCATTTTAATTCTTTGATTTCCCTTCCAAGCGTATTGATACGTCTTATCTTTTTTTCTGCAAGATGACTGTTGGCAATATATATCAGGGCGAGAGCGGAGAGGAACAGAATGAAAGGCATGTTTTGTGTGATCGCCCTGTAGTTGATACGCAGGCGCCATTCCCTCTTGTGTTCCGGTTGTTCCGATAGTTGTTCCGGTTTTTCTTCCGGGGTTTCTTCTTCGGCTGATATGTATTCTTCTTGTTCCTGCAACACGTTATATCATTTATGCTGCTAAGCCAATGTTACCTGTCGTGGGACAAGCACATTGGCATAGCGGATTCATAATCAGTTTATATTTTTTCGGCTACCCTCAGTTTTGCACTTCGGGACCTTGTATTGCGCTTCAGCTCTTCGGGGCTTGCTGTAACCGGTTTTTTGGTGACTAACTTGAATAATTTAGGAGGTGTTTCGTAAGAGAACGTGTCTTCCTGTGCTTCAAATTGTCCCGTCTTCATGAAATTTTTCACCAGCCTGTCTTCCAGAGAGTGAAAGGTGATAATTGCCAGTTTTCCACCGGGTTTTAACACTTCCGCTGACTGGGTCAGCAGATCTTTCAGGGCGCCAAATTCATCATTTACAACAATTCGCAGTGCCTGGAAAACCTGTGCCAGATATTTCTGCGGATTGCCTTTTACTATCGGCTGAATTACAGATTTGAATTCGTTTATCGTACGCATTGGTCTTGCCTTGCGTTCCTGCACGATGGTCTTTGCGAGCGTACGGGCGTTTGTGACTTCCCCGTAGTTCTGAAAGAGCAGGTGCAGTTCTTTTTCGGTAGACGACTGGAGCAGAGAAGCGGCGGTCAGTGCATTGCGTTTATCCATCCGCATGTCCAGGTCTCCGTCAAAACGGGTGCTAAACCCTCTCTCAGCGGTATCGAACTGCCAGGAGGAAACTCCAAGGTCAGCGAGGATACCATCTACCGGTACAGACTTGTATAGGCGGAGGAAGCGCTGCAGGTGCCGGAAGTTCTGCTGAACGAAGGTGACCCTTGGGTCATCTATCCGGTTGTTGTAGGCGTCTTCGTCCTGATCAAATACGATCAGTCTGCCATTCTCATTTAGCTTTTCCAGGATTGCCCTGGAGTGGCCCCCGCCACCAAAAGTGGCGTCTACATATACACCGTCAGGTTGTATCTGCAGGTTTGTGATCACTTCCTGCAGTAATACGGGCAGATGATATGCTGAAGCTTCTTCCATACTGTCAATTAAATCGAAATATTATTATCCCCGCCTCCCATTACTTGCTGGGCCAGGTCGCTAAATGCTCCTGGTGAGAAATTTTCAAAGAACTCCTGGTACTTACCTTTATCCCAGATTTCAATCTTATTCGTCGCCGCAGCCAGCACAATGTCTTTTTCGAGTGAGGCGTAGGCCATTAAGTTTTTTGGTACTAATAATCTCCCCGCACTGTCCAGTTCACATATTGTTGCCCCATTTAAAAAGTAGCGCCTGAATTCTCTGACTTTCGGATCGAAGTCGTTTAACTTGCTGATCTTCTCAAAAATTGGCTGCCATTCACTCATGGGATACAAAGACAAACATTTTTCAAAACCCCTGTTGATGACAAACTGCTCTCCTGCGCCTTCTGCCAGTTGCTTTTTAAAGCCTGCCGGGAGTAGAAAGCGACCTTTTGCATCCAACGTAGCCTCATATTCACCGAGAAAGCCTGTCATAATTGGGGGCGAAAGTCCTTGAAAAACATTTTCTAACACAAAATAACACTTTTTCCCACTCTCTAACGATAAAATGAAATATAAATTTTTTCCACAGCAATATTTTGCCTATTATATTGACTCGCATGGCATTTATTATGCATTGATTGTGAGTTAATGTTAGTAACGTGTAGATAGTGTGTGAATAAATGTGTATTACATGTTTATAACTCGAATTACATAGGATATTCAAAGTCCCAATAGCCTCCGCCTGTACGTAGTTCTACGTATTTCGCCCATATTTAACATCAGTTATTCACATTTTCGAACTTTTCACATTCGCGTAACAGTGAGATTAACGGGGTTTAGGTAGCATGTAAGTAACTTTTTTGCGCAGTTTTTAGTGCACTTTACTAAATTCACCTCCAGGGTGTATCTGGATGGAAAAAGAGGAGAAGAAAGTCCGGAGTACCACTAATGGGGTGGTGATATTGCTTATAAAATAGTATGCGGGACCGATAAAATCCTGTTTTGGGCCCGGTCTGATATTGGTTAGGTATTAGTCATCCTACATTCATCCTTCGTTGATGGAACGAAGGATCAACGAAGGATGAACATCATCTAAGCCATAGCAGACCGATCACAAACCGGGAACGTACCCTGATTTTTCTGGTCATCCTTCCAAAATGGCCTTTCAGTGGTAAAATGTGGAAAAGCGCGTTTGTAGTGGAAAAAAGTGGCAATTCCGGTGGCCAGGACCTCCGTTTTTACAAAATTTTAACAGCTTCAATTCCTGCCCTACCTTACATTTACATTTAATTCTTAACTTTGCCCTCTTTTATGCGGAAATTAGTTTTATACATTTGTCTCTTTGTAGCGGCCACAGCTGCGGTGTCATGTAATACCGAGCTGCGCAGAATTGAAAAAAGTAAGGATTACGAAGCGAAGCTTGCGTACGCCGATAAACTGTATGCGAAGAAAAAATACATGACTGCTCAGACATTGTATGAATCTTTATTCCAGGTATACAAAGGAACTGACAAGTACGAACCGATGTACTATAACTATTGCTACTGTTCCTACAAAATGAAGGATTATGTGCAGGCTGGTTTCTACTTCAAAAACTACCTGGATAACTTCCCGAACAGTCCGCGTGCGACCGAAATGGACTATATGCAGGCTTATTGCTATTACAAACAATCTCCTAAAGTAGCGCTGGACCAGACCAATACCCAGAAGGCGATCGCTGCCATGCAGACCTTTATCAACAACTATCCAACGTCCGATAAGGTGCCCGAAGCAAACCTGGTGATCGAGCTGTCCCGCAGGAAACTGGAAAAGAAAGAATACAACAACGCTGAACTATATTATAACCTGGGCCACTACCAGGCGGCTGCCATCACTTTTAAGAGCCTGATGCGCAACTTCCCGGACTCTGATAAGAGTGATTCTTATAAGTACATGGCTATCAAGGCTTATTATAACTATGCCAAGAATAGTGTGTGGCAAAAGCAGAAAGAGCGTTATGAGGATGTGCTGAGTGAGTACCTGGATTTTGCTGACCATTACACGACCAGCAAACTGAAAGGAGATGCCGAAAAATATTATACCTTAGCGCAGAGTAACATTAAGACGATCGATAGCTATAACAAGCCCGACCGTAGCAAAAAAGAAGAGAAAAAGGCCAAAAGAGCGGTGAATAAGGCAGAAAAAGATACCCAGACGGGTACTGAATCTAAAAACAATTAATAATCATAATAATTCCCTGGAGAATGAGCAAAATAAAAAGAGGTCTCACCAGCAGCATTAATCCGATGGTTGAAACTAAAAACACCACCGAGATCAAGAGCAAAACTGGCAACCTGTATGAGTCTATTGCAGTTATCGCAAAGCGCGCCAACCAGATCAACATATCTGTGAAGGAAGAACTGCACTCCAAGCTGGAAGAATTTGCCAGCCACACAGATAACCTGGAGGAAGTGCATGAGAACAAAGAGCAGATCGAAATCTCCCGTTTCTATGAAAGAATGGCAAATCCTGCTATTCAGGCAACCATGGAATTCCTGGAAGATAAGATCTACTTCCGCAGAAACGACGACGACTTATATAGCTAAGTAGTTTGGCTGAAAAATATCTAACTTCATGGCGGCAGAATACATTTTCTGCCGCTTTTTTTGTTTAATAGCCAATACGGTCATGCTTCAAGGAAAGAAAATATTACTGGGTGTATCCGGCAGTATCGCTGCCTATAAAGCCGCTACCCTCGTACGCCTGCTGGTAAAAGAAGGCGCTGACGTAAAAGTGGTCATGACGCCCTCCGCCTGTGATTTCATTACGCCGCTAACCCTGGCAACGCTCTCCAAACATGAAGTGCCCGTGACGATCAGCGATAACCAGAGCTGGAATAACCATGTGATGCTGGGCCGCTGGGCGGACGTGATGCTGATCGCTCCTGCCTCAGCCAATACACTCTCAAAAATGGCTAATGGCGCCTGTGATAACCTGCTGATGGCGACCTATTTATCTGCAACCTGTCCGGTACTCTTCGCACCTGCCATGGATGAAGATATGTGGCACCATCCTGCTACCCGCGCCAATATTACCAGACTCCTGTCATACGGTCACCAGCAACTGCCGGTGGAAAAAGGCGAACTGGCCAGTGGACTGTTTGGAGAAGGCAGAATGGCTGAACCGGAGCATATTGTACAATTCCTGCATACGCATTTCAATAATCAGTCATCGGCTGATAAATCAGCAACTGGTGTACAGTCCGCTGATCAACAATCATTTAACGGCGCCGAACAGCCACTGAAAGGAAAAAAAGCGCTGGTAACGGCTGGTCCGACGCAAGAACCGCTCGACCCTGTACGTTATATCAGCAATCACTCCAGTGGTAAAATGGGCATCGCTATTGCCGATACCCTGGCAGCCGCCGGAGCAGAAGTGACATTGGTACTCGGGCCGACGGGTTTGTCAGCCACTCACCCCTCCGTTAAAACGGTCCGGGTAGTGACGGCAGAAGACATGTTCAAAGGCAGTGAAGCACATTTTTCTCAGTCTGACGTCATCGTGATGGCAGCTGCAGTAGCAGACTATCGTCCGAAACATGTAGCCGACATCAAAATGAAGAAAGGAGAGGGGGATGCCCTGACCCTGGAACTGGAGAAAACGAAAGATATCCTGCGTACGCTGGGCGCCACCCGGACGGAGCAGCAGGTGCTGGTGGGTTTTTCTCTGGAAACCAACAACGAAAAGGAATACGCATTAAAGAAGCTCCGTGAAAAACACCTGGACCTCGTTGTAATGAATTCCCTGAATGATAAAGGCGCCGGCTTTAATCATGATACCAATAAAGTGACCTTGTTCGACAAAAAAGGCGATGCGAGGGAACTACCACTGAAATCCAAACAGGAAGTGGCCCAGGATATTGTACGTTCAATTGTGGATATCCTGCATACAAACACCGCTCCCCTGATCGTATAAATACATTGCGCTATATAACTCAGAATGATCACAATGGCAACGAACGCTTACTTATGGTGTGCAAAGCATAAATCCCGCTGCTTTGCACTGCTGATGTCGATAATGGGCATTTTTCTTGGCTTGTCTTCCGTACAGGCGCAGGAGCTGCGTGCAAATGTGACCGTCACTACCGGCGGTAAGGTGAATAACAATACCAGCAGAAAGGTATTTACCACCCTTCAGAGTGCGATGAAGGAATTCCTGAATGGCCGCAGATGGTCAGATGAAGGTTTTGCACCTGCGGAGCGTATAGAATGCAACTTCCTGCTGACCATTACTGAGGATGTGGGTAACAATACTTTCCGGGCTACGCTGACCGTCCAGTCTACCCGTCCTGTGTACAACGCCGGATACCTGAGCAGTACACTGAACATGCAGGATGTGAACGTGGCTTTCCGTTATGTGGAGTTCCAGCCGCTGGAATTCAGTGACAACCGGGTAGTGGGTAATGATCCGCTGGCTTCAAATCTGACAGCGATCCTGGCTTATTATACTTATATTATCCTCGGACTGGACGCTGATTCTTTTGCGCCAAGGGGAGGTGACGACTATTTTAAGAAAGCGCTGAATATTGTGAGCAATGCGCCTGATGGCAAGGAGATATCAGGATGGAAGCCTTTTGAAGGCAACCGTAACCGTTACTGGTTGCAGGACAATCTCCTGAATGTGAAATTCAGCCGTTTCCATGATGTGATGTACCAGTATCACCGTCAGGGAATGGATATGATGTATGAGGATATGAACAAAGGCCGTAACGCGGTGATGAACTGTCTGAACATGTTATATGCCGTATACCAGGATATCCCCAACTCTATGCTGATGGCTGTGTTTTTCAGTGCAAAGGCAGATGAGTTGCAGAAAATCTTTGCGAAAGCGCCTCCACAGGAAAAAAACCGTGCGGCACAATTGCTGGCACAAATGGACGTAACGAATGCTGCGAAATATCAGCAGATGAAATAGCTTTGCATCCTTGAAGAAGAAAATCTGTATGTATAGAATATTAGTGGTTTGCCTGGTATTGCTGTTGGCAGCATGCGGGGACGCGGAAAAGACACCGAAAGGCATTTTGTCCAAGGAGGATATGCGTGACATTTTACTCGATATGAACATGGCGGATTCCTATGCCGGTCTGGAAGAGGATGGTGTGAGTATCGTTGTGAACGATTCCATCCGTAAGGCACGTCTGAAGGTCTATTACCGTCAGATCCTCGATCTGCATAAGATCTCCCCACAGGAATTTAACCACAGTTATGCCTATTATGAAGCGCATCCCGACAGGTTCAAGGCAATATATGATATGATGTTTGCGGTGGTCTCTAAACAGAAAGAGGGGCTTGATGCCGATGTGCGCAATAAAGAGTATACGACCAATATCAACTCCCTTTTGCCGGTTAATAATAATACCATAATTTGGAGTGGACAGGACACAGTAATTCCATTTGTTAAGAAAAATAAGAGTAGTATCAGTCCGCCGCCTGTTCCACCAGCCAGCAGGTTATCAGAACCGAAGCCGGTGAAGCTACGCAGCTGATCCCCTCTTTATAAACATCACCAAAACATGAATAAAGTTGTAGCTAATGCCGACGAGGCATTGCATGACATCCGCGATGGCGCCACCCTGATGCTGGGCGGATTTGGTTTGTGCGGTATCCCCGAAAACAGTATCGCTGCGCTGGTACGGAAAGGTACGCAGCAATTAACGTGTATTTCCAATAACGCCGGTGTGGATGAATTTGGTCTTGGCCTTTTGCTCAAAACGAGGCAGATCAAAAAGATGTTATCCTCCTATGTAGGTGAAAATGCTGAATTTGAAAGACAGCTGCTTTCCGGAGAACTGGAAGTAGAACTGATCCCACAGGGTACGCTGGCCACGCGTATTCAGATGGCAGGCATGGGTATTCCTGCATTCTTCACACCCGCTGGTTACGGTACGGAGATCGCTGCCGGAAAAGAGGTACGCGAATTCAATGGTAAACACTATCTCATGGAGATGGCCCTGCATGCTGATTTTTCTATTGTGAAAGCATGGAAAGGCGATACAATGGGTAATCTGGTATTCCGCAAGACGACGCGCAATTTCAGTACTTCTATGGCCAAAGCAGGCAATATTACCATTGTGGAGGTAGAGCACCTGGTGCAACCCGGACAACTGGACCCTGACCAGATACATGTACCCGGCATCTATGTGCACCGCATCTTCCAGGGAAGTAATTATGAAAAACGCATTGAGCGGAAGACCGTTAAAATGGGTTAATCCCTTTTGTTTACTGCAACCTCAAACCGGAAAATCAATATGTCTTTAGATAAATATGGCATTGCCAAAAGAATAGCGCAGGAACTGCGTGACGGAATGTATGTCAACCTGGGAATCGGTATCCCTACACTTGTCGCCAACTTTATTCCCGCGGATATATCCATCATGCTGCAATCTGAGAATGGATTGCTGGGTATGGGGCCTTATCCCGAAGAACATGATATCGATCCTGACCTGATCAATGCAGGTAAGGAGACCGTCACAGTGCTGCCGGGAGGCGTGTTTTTTGACTCTGCAGAGAGTTTTGGGATGATCAGGGCAGGTAAGGTAGACCTGACCGTACTGGGCGCGATGGAGGTATCTGATGCGGGCGATATCGCTAACTGGAAGATACCAGGTAAGATGGTGAAAGGAATGGGTGGTGCGATGGACCTTGTAGCGGCGGCAAAAAATATTATTGTTGCGATGATGCATACGAACCCGAAAGGAGAGAGCAAATTACTACCAACGTGTACGTTACCTCTGACAGGCGTGTCCTGTGTGAAGAAGGTGGTAACGGAACTGGCTGTACTCGATATTACGCCTGCGGGCTTCCGTTTACTGGAGCGTGCGCCGGGCGTCAGTGTGGAAGAGATCGTGGCTAAAACGGCTGGAAGACTTGTTGTGGAGGGAGATATACCGGAAATGAAATTGAATTAAGAATTACGAATTAGGAATTACGAATTGAATGCAGCGGAGATTGCCTCGAAGTAAATTCGTAATTCGTAATTCCTAATTCGTAATTGAGGATTGGAAGTTTCCAAATTTTTTTAATCTTCATAAGTATTATCCCTCATATTTGCAATACCCTTAACTTGCTATTGTATAATAAAACTAATTCAGCATCTTTGCTGTGTCAACGATTGTTAGTAACGAGAGCAGCAATTGTTGAGTATAAAACAGAAACAGCATTCTAACTATTAGCGTAAACAGAGAAAAAAGTTCTTCTGTAGTAAACCAAAATCAATAAATCGTACAATGCGCAAGCATTGTTTGCTGTCAGTGAACTAGAAAGAATCAAGCAACACTATAATGGAGTTACCACGTATGTACCTAATTTAAAATAGGAAAAGAAATTATTGAATAGTTATCAGTTTGGACGGATATATTGAAGAAATATATATGTCCATGTCATGTGACTGTTCATAGTGTCCTATTTATCCTATACTGTTTATTTTATCAAGTAATACTGTTTAACATGTAGCGGTGCGCATCAGCCAGGATGGCTGCCCTTGCGTATTCAGGCCCGGTGCGGGATGGTGTCATCAACAGCTTTATTACAGGGTTATTATCATAGCAGGCGTTCGTCCGGGCACAGGGCCGGGAAGGACCCCTGTCCTATGTAAAAAAAAGACGGTTATCCGGCTGCCTGCCGGGTAACCTCTACCCATTTATACCCCATGAAATTTCCGTAACTTAACAGTCCAATTAACGCTAAAGTGTTCGAAGTGCAATCGGGGTTTTTATGTTATAACGGCAAATTTATCGGGGCGTCCGAACCTATATTAACGGCTGACAACCGTTCCTTCCGCTATGGAGATGGTTGTTTTGAGACCATGCGTGTGTACCAGGGACGCGTGCTCTTAGCTGACCTGCACTTCGAAAGGCTGATGGCCAGTATGCACCTGCTGCACTTTGATATTCCCCAGCATTTCACAAAAGCATATTTTATCCGGCTGATCACAGAGCTCTGTATGCGTAACGGCAATGAGCGGCTGGCCAGGGTACGGCTGACGGCATTCCGTTCGGATGGTGGTTTGTATGATCCGATCAATAACCTGCCTAACTTCATTATACAGAGCTGGGAACTAAACAGGCAGGTATTGGAACTGAATGCGACAGGGCTGGTGCTGGATATCTTTCCGGATGTCAGAAAAGCGAGCGATAAATATTCTTCCATTAAGTCCAATAATTGTCTGCCGTATGTAATGGCTGCCATGTATGCCAAACAACACCGCATTCATGAAGCAGTGTTGCTGAACCCCTGTGGCAGGGTAGCGGATACGACGATCGCGAATCTTTTTATAGTACAGGGGCGACAAATTATTACGCCTCCATTATCGGAAGGAGGCGTATGCGGTGTGATGCGTAAACACCTTTTGCGCATGGAACTTCCATTTACTGTGTCAGAAAATCCCATTACTGTAGCGGACCTGGAGAATGCAGATGAGATATTTCTCACCAATGCGGTGACCGGTGTCAGATGGGTCAGCTCATTTCGTGACAGTAGTTATGGAAATGCCACTGCGGTGATATTACACGAGCTCATACATGAGGGATTATAAATCCGGGACAATTGCTATCATAAATACAACTTAAGCCTGAAACCGCATGGCAGTGGCACATTTTTAGCGGCACTATTTTATATTTTTCCAATTTATCTTGGTGCCGAGATTGCTTACTAGCTAATTAACGTGAATGCAAAACTAACCACCTTTATGCCTCCAACTGTAAATTTATGCTGGTTGCGGCGTGACCTGCGTTTGCTGGATCATGCAGCATTATACCATGCGTTGAAATCAGGGAATCCTGTAGTACCGGTGTTCGTGTTTGACACCAATATCCTGAATGATCTGGATGATAAACACGACAGACGTGTAACGTTCATCCACGATGTACTGGAAGAGCTACAGGAAAAGCTCAGTAAACTGGGCAGCACACTGGACGTATTTTATGGTACGCCACAGCAGGCATTTGAACATTATACAAAAGAGTACGATGTTCAGGAAGTGTTTGCCAACATCGATTACGAGCCTTACGCAGTGAAGCGCGATAGTGACATCGCGAACATGCTGAAGGCGAAAAACATCCACTTTCATCTCTACAAAGATCAGGTGATATTTGATCCTTCGGAGGTATTGAAAGATAACGGACAACCATACACGGTATTTACACCTTACAGTAAAAAGTGGAAAAGCCTGTTGACTGATTTTTACTTAAAGCCTTATCCTGTTGAAAAGTACTTCAGGAATCTTTACAAACAGAAAGCAAAGAAAATACCCAGTCTGCGCGCGCTTGGGTTCCAGGCCGGGTTCAGGGGTTTTCCTCCTGTGAATGTAAAAGACAACATCATCAAAAATTACGACAAAACACGTGATATCCCGGGGATAGAAGGTACTACACACCTGGGCGTACATCTGCGTTTTGGCACCATCAGTATCCGTGATCTGGCAGAGCGTGCAAACACGCTGAATGAGACTTATCTCGGAGAACTGATATGGCGTGATTTCTTTCAGATGATCATCTGGCATTTCCCACATGTTGTTACACAAGCCTTCCGTCGTGAATATGATAATATTCAGTGGCGGAACAATGAAAAAGAATTCCAGCGCTGGTGCGACGGAGAAACCGGTTATCCGATCGTGGATGCTGGTATGCGGGAGATGAATACCACTGGTTTTATGCACAATCGTGTGCGTATGATCACGGCCAGTTTTCTGACAAAACATCTGTTGATAGACTGGCGTTGGGGAGAAACTTATTTCGCGAAGAAACTGCTGGATTATGACCTTGCTGCCAATAATGGCAACTGGCAATGGGCAGCAGGTTGTGGTTGTGATGCGGCGCCTTATTTCCGTGTGTTCAATCCTACTTTACAAACACAGCGATTTGATCCTGATTTTGCATACATCAGGAAATGGGTGCCTGAGTTTGAGGAACTCACATACGTGAAACCAATGGTGGTGCATGAACAGGCGCGAAAGAGAGTACTGGAAGTTTACAAAGCAGCTTTGGCTTCATAGGGTCAACGTAATAAGAAGCCGCCTTAACATACCATTAAGACGCAAAAGAGTCCCATAGATATACGCATCTGTGGGACTCTTTTTTATCTAATGTATTTATACTAACGTTTACGCATATACAGACATGAGTCTGTCTACAGCAGCTTTACCTGCTTCACCCAATCCGAGACTGAAATCATTTACATAAAGATCGATATGCTGACGCATTACTTTTTCATCCATCTCCTGCGCATGTTCGGTGACATAGGAGGATAACTGCGGATAGTGTTTGTAGGAGTACTGCAGACTATCATGGATCAGTTGATCGACCTGTTGTCTGATCTCATCAGGTATGTCTTTGCGGATGAAGATACCGCCCAGTGGAATAGGGCTACCGGTGGTGCTTTCCCAGTATTCACCCAGATCGATGATCTTTACGAGACCTTTATCCTGATAGGTAAATCTGTTTTCGTGAATGATCACACCTGCATCTACTCTGCCATCCAGTACGGCATTTTCGATATCTGAAAACAACAGTACTTCTTTGTTTTTCGCTTCAGGGAATGCGATAGAGAAAAGAAGATTAGCGGTTGTGTTTTCGCCGGGGATAGCGATCTTACAGTTTTTGATCTCTTCCTGCGGAATATCTTTTTTAGCGATCAGTAATGGTCCGCAACCTCTTCCAAGGGCGCTACCGCTGTTGAGCAGTTCATACTGATCTTTTACTTTCTGATAAACGCCAAAGCTCAGTTTCGTAATGGCGAGTTTACCTTGTATGGCCCATCTGTTCAGTGTTTCAACATCTTCCAGTTGCGTTGTGAACGTTAAGCCTTTTGTGTCGATTTTGTTGTTCACCATCGCATCGAAAATGAAAGTATCATTCGGGCACGGTGAGAATCCCAGTGTTAGTTCCATCGTTCAATATATTTAATCAATGCATCATTCAGGACCTGTATAGCCAATGGTATTTTCCATTTGCTTTTATCTCTTACCTCCACATAATTGGAGATGCTGCGCAACTGGAAAAAAGGTATTTCTTCCAGCAGACAGGCATAGTGAAAAGCGGCGCCTTCCATGCTTTCTACTTCCGGAGCATACTTATCGAGCAACAACTGACGTGTACGTTCGCTACCGCTGACAGTGTTAATTGTAACGCCGGATGCTTTTTGTAGTTCAGGAAGGTGAGGAACGCCTTCGAAAGTGTTGATCAGCTGACGGTTGGTGAAGGGAGGCTGGTCAGGCTGCCAGAGCTGTATATCGAACAGATCTTTATATGCCTGATCATCTTCTACACCGAGATCACCCAGCTGTTCACGGTCAATGATCACTACTTTTCCCATTTCCCACGAATGATCAAAGCAGCCTGCAATACCTGCCTGTATGACAAGATCGGGCTTACTGGCAGCGAAATGACGGCCCAGCTGGTAGGCAGTGTGCATCATACCGATACCGCAAACGAGCGTGCTTATCTGGCAATTCTGGTATTGGCGACCGGCCAGATGGTCTATAAGTGGTTGTATTTCAAAGGGAGTGGCAGCGATGACCAAAATTTTCATGCAGCAAAGGTAGGGCTTTTGGTGCAGCGATCGACTATGATCGAATTATTGTAACTTTGCGGAAAATATAGAGTTAATAATGATCTATTTAACGCGTGTGGAGAACTTCAATGCGGCGCATAAGTTATCCAATCCCGCTTGGAGTAAGGAAAAGAACGAGGAGGTGTTTGGCAAATGTGCTAATGAGAACTGGCACGGTCATAACTACGAATTACACGTAACTGTAAAAGGTACACCTGATCCGGAAACCGGATTCGTCTTCAACGCAAAAACGCTGGGCGTTCTTATCAAGGACTTTATAGTGGAGAAAATAGACCACCGCAATCTCAATATGGACGTGGATTTCATGGTGGGTAAATTTACTTCTGCTGAAAATCTGGCGATTGGCATCTGGGACCAGTTAACGCCGCATCTGCCTGAGGGTGTGGAGCTGCATTGTATCAAGTTATATGAGACGCCCCGTATCTACGTGGAATATTTCGGCGCAAAATAAGTTGCGGTAGCAAATAATCCCATACCTGCACGGGCATTCAGAAATGTTGATTATCAGATTAAGTTAATTATAGAAATGGCTTATAATAAGATTGAAACGTATGATGAAAAGGTAACGAGTGACCTTATTCAACATTACAGGAGCAGCATAGAGTTATTGGGCGAAGACGTGCAGAGAGAAGGCTTACAGAAGACGCCGGAGCGTGTGGCCAAAGCTATGCAGTTTCTTACTGAAGGCTATCAGATGGATGCCAAAGCGATCCTGGAAGGCGCGAAATTTACTGAAGCATACAGCGAAATGGTGATCGTAAAGGATATCGAATTGTATTCTTTATGTGAGCATCATATGCTGCCTTTCTTTGGTAAAGCGCATATTGCATATATACCTAATGGATATATCACCGGTCTGAGTAAACTGGCGCGTGTGGTGGACGTATTTGCCCGCAGATTGCAGGTACAGGAACGTCTGACGCATCAGATACTCGACGCGATCCAGGAAACATTGCAACCACTGGGTGTAGGTGTAGTGATAGAAGCGCAGCATCTTTGTATGATGATGCGCGGTGTGCAGAAACAGAACTCTGTTACCACCACCTCGGCATTCTCCGGTCAGTTCGAAGATGGCAGGACCAGGAACGAGTTTATGCGACTGATCACGAAATAACATTCTTGCTATAATAAAAACGGAAGAGCGCCTGGCAGTAGTCGGGCGCTTTTCTTATTATGCAAGGCCATTTATTTCAATGCCCTGATCGCTTTCTCGTAGACCAGCTGGCAGTAAGTACTGTCTTCAATGGCAGCAGGTAATACCAGTGTATAGTTCCAGGTATCGTGGAGTATAAGTACGGCCGGATAAGGATCTATGGCTTCCTCTACTTCTTCCTCTGCTTTGTTGACGATCTCCATTTTATACTCCAGGTTGTTGACCCTTCTTGCGATAATGCTGAAGCAACCTTCCCCGTGTTCATTGGTGACATAGCCGTGCTGTTCATAATCGTCGTAGGTCTCCCTGTCCTTTGCAAGAAAGTACTCGTAGACCTCCTCTTCAATAGCAGCTATTTCTTCGATGATCAGTTGTCTGTCGTTTACTTTCAGATCATCAACAAAAGACGAGAAGAACTCGTCAAATCCTTTGTTTGAAATAATGCTGTAATCATTTCCTGTAATCATGGTCTCAGTCATTTTAATCCTTTTTAAATAGCATTTTTCCTTAAGATGATAGCGAACAGTGCAGGAGTAGGGATGGTGGGAGTAAGCAGTTGCAATTTACTGAACCGATGTTAATAATAGCTGCTTTTGAGCCCGGAATTTTGATATATCATAAAGAGTATGAATATTTGCAATCCAATGACCAAGATATATGTATAAATAATAATGCATATGGGGTTCAGGTCATTGTAAACCAAATCAGATGAAACACGCTTACGTTTTTCCAGGACAGGGTTCTCAGTTCCCGGGTATGGGCAGGAATCTGTACGATAGCAATCCAAAAGCCAAAGAACTTTTTGAGAAAGCTAATGAGATATTAGGGTTCCGTATATCAGATGTAATGTTTACCGGTACCGAAGAGGACCTGAAACAGACCAAAGTAACACAACCTGCTGTGTTCCTGCACAGTGTGATCGCTTTTCTGTGCGCAGAACCTGCTGCACAGCCGGACATGGTCGCAGGTCATTCCCTGGGTGAATTTTCCGCCCTGGTAGCAAATGGTACACTCACATTTGAAGATGCTTTACGCCTGGTATTTATCCGTGCTACGGCCATGCAGAAAGCCTGCGAACTGCAGCCATCCACTATGGCGGCTGTACTGGCACTGGACGACGCGAAAGTAGAAGAGATCAGTGCTGCGGTGAGCGCAGAAACAGGTGAGGTAGTAGTTGCGGCTAACTACAACTGTCCTGGTCAGCTGGTAATTTCCGGCTCTATAAAGGGTATCGAAGTGGCTTGTGAGAAAATGAAGGCGGCTGGTGCAAAAAGAGCGCTGGTGCTGCCGGTAGGTGGGGCATTCCACTCTCCGCTGATGGCGCCTGCAAAAGAGGAGCTGAAAGCGGCTATCGATAAGACTACTTTCAGTCAGCCATCCTGTCCGGTATACCAGAACGTGGTAGCCAAAGCAGTAACTGATCCTGCTGAGATCAGGCAGAACCTGATCGATCAGCTGACAGGCGCTGTACGCTGGACACAGTCCGTACAGGCAATGGTAGCTGATGGTGCAACAACATTTACAGAAGTTGGTCCGGGTAAGGTATTACAGGGTCTGGTGGTGAAAATCCAGAAGGATGCGGTAGTAAACGGGATCAATTAAATAAATTACGAATTAAAAATTAAGAATTAAGAATTGCAATGCAGCGAAGATTGCTGCGGAGATAATTCTTAATTCTTAATTTTTAATTCCTCATTAAAAGTCTATGCTGGCATTCCACCATTCAGGATCGAATGAGGCATTATGCTTCTTGTAGAACTTAATCGCCGGCTCATTCCATTCCAGTACCTGCCAGTTCATACCGTTGAATTTCTTCTCCTTTACCTCTTCGAACAGTCTTTCAAACAGCAGATGGCCAATACGTTTTCCACGGAAGCTTTCGGTCACGACCAGATCTTCCAGGTATAAACGGCAACCTTTCCAGGTAGAGTAGCGCACATAATAAAGGGCAAATCCGACGATGGTCTCCTGACCATTTTCTGTATGAACAGCAGCAAAGGCTTTCCATACCGGGTTCTCGCCAAATCCGGCAGCTTCGAATTCTTCGAATGTAACGGTAACAGCTTCAGGTGCTTTTTCGTAAACTGCGAGCTCCTGTATGAGCTCCATGATCCTCGGACAATCTTCTTTTCGTACGTCCCTGATAGTAATTTTTTCCATGATCCTTCAGGATTATTTGACTGCAACTGGTGGCAGGTGCAATATTTTTGGTATTTTGGTGAAGATAGTAAACTAAAATTATATCCATGAAGGATATCCTGCTCAGCTATGCAGCTTATAACCTTTGGGCTAACAATAAGATAGCGGATGTATTAAAAAAGCTACCGGATACACAGCTGGACCAGGAAACAGGCAGCAGCTTCGGCACCTTGCGTAAGACAGTTTACCATATGTGGGATGTGGAAAGTCTGTGGTACCAGCGTTTACACCTGGTAGAGCAGGCGGTTAAACCCTCACCCGCATTTGAAGGCTCCTTTACAGATGCCTGTGCCCGCTGGCAGGACCAGTCGGTGAAGCTCGCAGACTGGGTCAGGGCGGTACAGCCCGTCAGGCTGCAACATGTGGTGGCTTATTATGATACCCGGAAACAATATTGTAAATCAACCGTTATAGAAATACTGATGCAGGTGTTCAATCATGCCACGTATCATCGCGGCCAGCTTGTGACCCTGTTGCGGCAGGCCGGTATTAATAAAATTCCCGTTACTGATTACAGCGAGTTTACGAGAGGCAAAAAGTAAACCTCCGGACTGCTGGTCAGCACAAAGGCAGACAATAATATTTTCAATGAACGCTCAATCATTTTACGCGAATGTACCTCAGCATCTGGTAGCAGTAGACTGTATTATTTTTGGATTCCAAAACAGCAAACTTAAGCTGCTGATCATGCAGCGAAAAGTAGACCCCATGCAAGGTGAGTGGTCGCTGATGGGAGGATTCCTTCAGAATGATGAAAGCGTGGATGAAGCTGCGGGAAGGGTGTTGAAACAAACAACAGGTCTCGAAAATATCTATATGGACCAACTGTCCTGTTACGGGGACGTGACCCGTGACAGTGGCGCAAGGGTGATTTCCATGGCTTACTATGCCCTCATCCGCATCAGTGAGCATGAGCAGAACCCGACCCAGCATTTCAGTGCGCATTGGCTGGAATTGCATCAGATACCTGACCTTATATTCGATCACCGGCAGATGATCGCGGATGCACTCAAAAAACTCAGGGATAACGCACATTTCCATCCTATCGGATTTGAACTGCTGCCAGAGAAATTTACCCTCTCACAGCTGCGTAGCCTGTATGAGGAAATCTATCAGAAAGAACTGGATAAAAGGAACTTCCGTAAGAAGATCCTTTCCATGAACATACTGGAAAAACTGGAAGAAAAAGATAAAACAACCTCAAAAAAAGGTGCGCATCTATACCGTTTTGACAAAGAGAAATATGAAGAATTAAAGCAGAGAGGATTGGTCTTTGAGATATAGCAGTATCTTGTAGCAGCAAAAGCTATGTCACGAAAAAACCGGAAACAGCGCTTCTCAAACCCGCCAGACCATGCAATGGGCATATCGGCGATCAATTGGGACAGTTGCTGCCAGCAACGTTTATTAAAAAAGGTTGGATCGCAAAGAATGGCCCTGATAACAAAAATTATTATATCACAACAACTGGTGAACAGGAATTGTCCCGTATGGGTACCGGTCTTTCGCGGGTCCGGCCCTGAGCATCGTTGATTAGCGACTATCGGGAGATAGCGTATCAGATCTTATTGTACATTTCTTATAAGCTGCATATATTAATTGGTCTCATGATCGCCCTCGCCGGCTCTTTTATCCGGCAGGAAAAAGCTTTCGCACAGATCAGCGTCATCCGTCAGCTGGAAGGCGCTACCATCACCACTACAGACAGTGCCCGCTATGTCGATCTCATGAATCAGCTGGCCGGACAATACCAGCACCGCCAGCTGGATACCTGTTTCTTTTACCTTTGCCGCGCCAGGGAAGTTGCTCAGCGTCAGGGATATAAAAGAGGGGAAGCGGCAGCTTACCGCGGACTTGGTAGCTACTACGCCTACAGGGACAATAGTTATCTGTCTTTTCGTTTTTACATCGACGCCCTGAATCTCTATAAAGAGCTGGGCGACAGTGCCGGTATCTGTCAGACCAGTATGCACCTCGGTGTATATTATCAGTACGAGAAGCAGTACCAGGAGGCCGCCAGTTATATGAAACGGGCCATGGGTATGAGCGATCGCCTGAAAAATGATACCATCCTTCGCATGCTGCTGGCCAATTACTACTTCATTTATGCCAATGACCTGCGCGCGAACCGTAGCAGTGACTTCATTGATAGAAAAAGAGCCTACCACGCGCTGGCTACCGCCCGCCGTCTGGCTGCTAAAGCCGAAGACGAGCGACTGCTTATCTATACCGGCATGTTACAGGCGCAGGAACTGATATATGCCAAAATGGACGTTATGGAAGGATTGGCCAGCCTGACTTCCCTGACCAATGAGGCAGAAAAAAAGGGTTATATCTACCATGCTATGTATGGCTACTCCCACCTGGCTTCTTATAAAGCCCGCAACAAACTGGCCGACTCCATATCCGCACAGCGGGACATGGCCCGCCTGGCTACTATCGGTGGTTTCCGGGAACTTGCGCTGCCGGTTGTCGCCAAGCTATATAACTGGTACGACGCCCGTCATGATGAAGATTCTGCCCAGTTGTACGCGAATATGATGATGGAAATTGTGGAAAAGGATGAGCAGAGTAAAACGCAGGGCGAACTGGATTACATCGATTATTATATGCAGGAGAAGAAGCTGCGGGCCTTACAGCTGCAACATGACTATCAGCAGCAGATACTTGATAAGAAGGCGATGGAAAGCCGTAACCGCTATGCGATCATCATCTTCCTGACCGTGCTGCTGGTACTGATCATCCTGCTGCTCGCAGATGTTAATCGCTCTCACCGCCGTTCCCGCGAGAACGCCGCCAGACTGGGAGAGAAGAACAGGGAGATCAGCGAGAAAAATGCCCTTTTACAAACACAGGATGATTTTAAAAATAAACTGATCTCACTGATTGCACATGATTTCCGGGTACCCCTGAATCATATCATCGATATCACCAATCTGCTAAAAGATCATTCCCTTTCTTTTGAAGAAGCAATGGCCCTGTTCAGAAGACTGGAAACCAAGTCGGCGCATACCCTGCATATATTCGATAGTATCCTGCGCTGGATCAGGTCACAGCTAAGCGGGTTTGTGTATACGCCTGTTGTTTGTCAGCCGGCAGACATGATACATGAAGCACTGGAAATCCTGAAAGACAACTGTACCGAAAAAAGGTTACAGGTGACGGTCGATATCCCCACGGAGGTAGGCTTACTGGCAGACCGGGAAATGTTGCAGTTCGTACATCGTAATCTGTTACATAATGCGATCAAGTTCAGTCCTGCGGGAAGTGAACTAAAGATCACATCTTCCATTACGGGCGACTATGTTACTATCGCTGTGGTGGATGAAGGGAGAGGGGTTGATCCGGAGATGCTGCCGCATTTATTTGAATACCGTAATCGCGAGAAGGGTAGTGGAAAATCCAAGGGAGGAGCTGGTCTGGCGCTGATCATCTGTAAAGACTTTATGGATAAAATGGGCGGTGTTATAAGAGGAATGAACAACACAGGGAAAGGAAGTACGTTCAGTTATACCTTACCCCTGGCAAAAGAAAGCAATAGCATACGAGTTTGAGAAACGTCTGTTTACATATCATTTTCTTGCTGTTTGCTGGTCTGCTGACCAGCGGGCGGCTGACTGCACAGGATAAGGTGATCCGTCAGCTGAGGGATAATCTGCTGCAGCAAACAGACAGCATTGCCTATACGGATGTGCTGAACCAGCTGGGTATGCAGTACCACCTGAGCAATATTGATAGTTGTTTCTGGTATGCTGTAAAGGCAAGAGGGATTGCCACCCGGTATAATGATACCCGTGGACTGGCAGGCGCCCTGAACAACCTCAGTATTTTCTATGCCCTGAAAGACAACCAGAAACAGGCGATCGAATATGGGTTTAAAGCTTTGTTGTTGTACCGCGAACTGGAAGATCAGCAGAATATCTGTCAGATGCTGATGAACCTCAGCGTTTATCATTTCTTTGAAGGTATGAAGCCGGAGTCAGATCAGTACCTGTATCAGGCGATGAACCTGGGCAAGACGCTGGCGCGGGATTCTATCTACAGTCTGGTACTGATCAATTATGCCAGCCGTTTTCAGGACGACAGCACGCACCGGGATTCTGTGAAATGGGCGTTGGAGAAGTCAAAAGAGATCATCCGGAAATACCCCGGTAGCAGGGATATTTACTACATACAGGCGTTTGAGGCTGATGAGTGGATGAAAGAAGGAGAAGGCGCCAGGGCAGTCCAGCGCATCAGTGAACTGACGGAAAAAGCATTGAAAGATGGATTGGTATTGGTGGCCATAGACCTGCTGGAACATATAGATAGCTATCGTCACCACGGCTATCCTGCTGATGCCGTACCGGCGAAAGAGCGGGCCTTTGCTATTGGTGTGCAGGCAGGCTATCTGAATATGATGCTGCCAACGGTCATTGGTCTGTACCGGCATTATGCGCATGGTAATAATGAAGCCAAGAAGGCCTATTACGGTAAGGCATTGCTGGAGATCGTCCGGCAGCGTTTACGGCTGCGGTCCAGCAACCATATGAACTATCTGGATTATTTCCTGAAGGAACAGGAGCTGAATGAATGGCAGCTGAGCAATAAGGTACAGGAGCAAAGGATCGCCCGTACCATTGTAAAGCGGAAGAGCCGTCAGCAGCTGATCGGTTTCCTGGCAGGTTTCCTGTTGCTGATGGCAGGATTCACACTGGCGCGTTACCGGTCTTATAAGAACCTGCGTAAGCAGGAACAGTTGCTGCGTGAGATGAACGATGCGATCTCGGAAAAAAACCAGCAGCTGAGTGTGCATGATGATTTCAAGAATAAGCTGATCGCGATCCTGGCGAGGGACTTCCGCGGCCCGCTGAATGATATTATCCGGGTATCGGCGTTATTCCGCAATAAGGACATGGAGCAGGCGCAGATGCAGCAGATCATTGATGAAGCGGTGATCTCATCCAGGAAAACACTGGTGATCTTTGATAATATCCTGCGCTGGATCAGGTCACAGTTATCAGGGTTTGTATATAGTCCGGCGCCCTGTGATCTTGGTCTGCTGTTTGAACAGGCTTTACACCATACGGACCATCCGCAGGTTTCGCTCAATATTACCAAAGGACTGTGCCTGGCGGGTGATCAGGAGATGCTGTTGTTCATCAACCGTAGTCTGTTACATTGCGCAGCAGCGCTTTCCGGTGGAAAAGGAACGGTAGTGGTGAATGCGGAGGAAGAGGAACTGGTAAAGGTCAGTATTACATTCGAAGTAAATGATTTCACCCCGGCTATGGCGGCACATCTGTTTGAATACAGGAGAGGAGATGATTTGTCGGTAACGCTGGTGATCTGTAAGGATTTTATGGATAAGATGGGTGGGCAGATCAGCGCGGAAGTGGAGGGAAAAAGGATGGTAGTGAGGTATGGGCTGCCTGCATTTAGTTGATCGGGAATCAAGAATTGGAATGCAGCGGAGGTAAATAAGGGGGAAAGTGTAAATCTATAAAATAATAAAAGGACAGGCGTTTCTGTAGCAGAAGCACCTGTCCTTCATAATTTTTTGATATTTATGCTTAATTACTTTGGATCGTAAGCCCATTTCAGATAGCTCGCACCCCAGGTAAATCCACCGCCAAATGCAGCCAGTACCAGGTTGTCGCCTTTCTTCAGTTGCTTTTCGTAATCCCAGAGGCAAAGCGGTAATGTACCAGCGGTGGTGTTACCATAGCGCTGGATGTTCATCATCACTTTTTCTTCCGGCAGACCCATACGTTGTGCTGTAGCATCGATGATACGTTTGTTAGCCTGGTGAGGTACCAGCCATGCGATATCGTCTGCTGTCAGGTTATTACGCTCCATGATGCCTGCAGCAGCTTCTGCCATGTTAGCAACAGCATATTTGAACACCATTTTACCTTCCTGGTATACATAGTGTTCTCTGTTGGTAACGCTTTCGATGCTGGCTGGCTGTGCAGAACCACCTGCTTTCATGTGCAGGTATTCACGGCCATGACCGTCGCTTTTCAGAATGCTGTCTACGACACCCAGACCTTCATAGTTTGGTTCCAGCAGCACGCCTGCGCCTCCATCACCGAAGATGATGCAGGTGGTACGGTCTGTATAGTCAATAATAGAGCTCATTTTGTCGGCGCCGATCACCATTACTTTCTTGTAGCGGCCGCTTTCGATGAAGCGTGCGCCTGTATCAAGGGCGTAAAGGAAACCAGAGCAGGCTGCACTGATATCAAAACCGAATGCATTTTTTGCACCTATTTTATCAGTTACAATATTGGCAGTGGCGGGAAACACCATATCCGGCGTAACGGTGGCCACGATCAGCAGGTCAATTTCTTCCGGGCTGATCCCTCTTTTACGGCATATTTCCTGCGCTACCGGTACACATAACTCAGAGGTCCCCTTACGTTCTCCCTTCAGAATTCTTCTTTCAGTGATCCCGGTACGGGTGATGATCCATTCGTCTGTTGTATCTACCAGTTTCTCTAATTCTTTATTAGTGAGCACGTAGTCAGGTACATAACCACCTACCGCTGTAATAGCGGCCGTTATTTTGTTCATATTAGTAAAATAGATGTTTTAAACGAGCCGTAAAAATACATAAGAATTTGTAAATGTAAGTATAACGTTAGTTACTGCCCCGTTCTTGCTAAATTTTTACTAGGTTTGCCGAATATTAGAAACTATTCTACTCCTGTATGATTGCTTACCTCAACGGAAAACTGTCCTATAAATCCCCTGCCATGGTACATATTGACGTACAAGGGGTTGGATACGAAGTGCAGATCAGTCTTAATACCTATTCCCGCATACAGGGATTGGAAAGCTGCAAATTGCTGACCTATCTCCATATAAAAGAGGATGCGCATACCTTATACGGTTTTGCGGATGATGCGGAACGTCAGATGTTTCTATTACTGATAAGTGTCTCAGGTATAGGAGCTAATACTGCCCGGATGATGTTATCTTCCCTTCAACCAGAAGATATTCAGCGGGCTATCGCGATGGAAAACGAAAAAATGCTGGAAAGCATAAAAGGGATCGGCGCCAAAACGGCAAAAAGAGTCATTCTGGAATTAAAAGATAAGATAAAGAAGCAAAAAGACGTCGGCAACCAAATATCTGTAACACCAAACAATACAATTCAGGAAGACGCGTTAAATGCATTAGTCACTTTGGGAATAGCCAGAAACGTGGCCGAACAGGCTATAAACAAGGTGCTTAAAGCTGAACCACTATTGCTGGACCTGGAAGCGCTTATCAAAAAGTCGCTGAAAGGTCTATAAACATTTATTACCCTGACCTCTATAAAAACCTATTTCTCTTGTCAAGAAAGACATATTATGGTGCTATTGCAGTAATAGGAGTTGTTTCTTTGTTTATTTTCGATACTGCGGCAAGGAATCGTTCGGGTTATAATAACAACTATACTAACAGATACTACTGGCAACCAGACAATAATTATACCACACCTTTAGATACCGTCAAAAAGGATACACTCAAGTACCCGATAAAGGACCGGTATGGGACCGGTATTACTGATCCCGTCAAAAACCAGATCGATCTGAAAGATCCTGCAGGTATTTCCCGTACAGTTGATTATGACCCGGTAACAAAGCAATACACAGTCACAGAAAAGATAGGCGACCACTATTACCGTAACCCTACCTACCTCAGCTTTGATGAATATTACAAACTCCAGTCCAAAAAGAGCGAAGATGATTATTGGATGAAACGCGCCAGCACCCTAGGTTCACTGAACCAGAAGGGGAACGGACCGGAGCTCTATAAAGGCAGCAAGCTGTTTGACAGGATCTTTGGTGGTAATAAAGTGGATATCAAACCCCAGGGTAGCCTGGAACTGACCTTCGGTTATGAAGGCCAGAACATCAAGAACCCCGTGCTGACAGAACAGGCCCGTAAAACGGGAGGTTTCGCATTTGATATGAATATCAATATGAACCTGACCGGTAAGATAGGGGACAAGCTGAAACTGATCACTAACTATAATACCCAGTCGACTTTCGACTTTGAAAACCAGATCAAACTGGAATATACCGGTTACGACGATGAGATCATTAAAAAGATCGAGGCCGGTAACGTGAGCTTTCCTTTACGTAGCTCGCTCATCTCAGGGGTACAATCCCTTTTCGGTATCAAAACCCAGTTGCAGTTTGGCCGTCTGACCGTTACCAGCGTACTGTCCAACCAGAAATCACAGAAACAGAACCTGATGATCAAAGGTGGTACTCAGGTACAGGACTTTAACCTGCGGGCAGACGAATATGAGGACAATCGGCACTTCCTGCTCGGTCAGTTCTTCCGCGATACCTTTAACTATGCCATGAGCAACCTCCCGGTGATCCGCTCCCTGGCTTATGTGAACCGTGTGGAAGTATGGGTGACCAATAAAACAGGTGCTACCACCAATACCAGGGATATCGTCGGTTTGATGGACCTTGGTGAATACCGTCCCTATAATACCTCTATTAACGTATTATCCAACTCAAGATTAACAGATAACAAAGTCAACGATCTCTACTCAAAAGTTATTTCTGACCCCATGAGCCGGTATACGGGAACGGTGGTCAGTCGATTGCAGAACCTCGGACTACAAGCGGTACAGGAATATGAAAAGACCTTTGCCCGAAAACTGGACTCCACAGAATATACGATCAACCGGCAACTCGGCTTTATCACGCTGAACCAGCAATTACAGGCGGATGAAGTGTTGGGCGTTGCCTATCAATATACTTACAATGGTCAGGTACATACCGTGGGTGAATTCTCCCAGGATATTCCCCCTGATCAGAATAACAGCGCTAACCAGCGTATCCTGTTCCTGAAATTGCTGAAAGCTACTTCTGCCCGTCCGAACCTCCCTATCTGGGACCTGATGATGAAAAACATCTATGCGACAGGCGCTTATCAGCTGAACAGGGCCGACTTTAAACTGGACGTATATTATAAAGACCCCGGTACTGATACCCGTGCTCCAAGTGATAAACGTTATCTGCCAGACGCACAGGGTTCCTGGGAAGGAGCTCCGCTCATTTCTATCCTGAGCCTGGACCGTCTGAATAACCAGAATGACCCGCAGCCGGATGGTGTGTTTGACTATGTAGAAGGTTATACGATCAACTCTCAGACTGGTAGAGTGATGTTCCCGGTACTTGAACCGTTCGCCCAGGGTATACAGAAAGCCTTTAATGGCAATGCCGCCCTGGAGCGGCAGTATATGTATAAGGTATTGTACGACTCCATTAAGGTGGTCGCACAACAGTTCCCGCAACTGAACCGCTACATCCTGAAAGGTTCCTATAAGTCCAGTAACTCTTCCGAAATACAGCTGGGCGGTTACAATATTCCTCCGGGATCAGTGACCGTAACGGCCGGAGGACAGCAGCTCCGTGAAAACGTAGACTATATCATCGACTATAACCTCGGCCGTATCAAGATCATCAATGCCGGTATCCTCAACTCCGGTGTGGCGATCAACGTACAGTTTGAGAACAATGCCGCGTTTGGTACACAGGTCCGAAACTACTTTGGTACCCGCTTTGACTATGTCGTCAATGATAAACTGACCCTGGGATCGACCATCGCCAGGATGAGTGAAAGACCTTACTACCAGAAAGTGAACTATGGAGAAGACCCGATCAAGAACACCGTGATAGGTCTGGACGCGAACTATAACTCGGAATGGAAAGGGTTGACCCGCTTCCTCAATAAATTGCCTAACTACCAAAGTACTACCCCTTCCAACATCATGTTCACCGGTGAGGTGGCCAAGTTGTTCCCAGGGCACAGTAAACTGGTAAACGCAGCAGGTACTAATCAGGGCCAGATCTTCATCGATGACTTTGAAGGCTCCCAGAGCGGATATGACCTGAAGTTCCCGGCTACTTCCTGGGCATTGGCGTCTACGCCAAAAGAGGCTTCTGATAGTAACGGTGCGATCCTCTTCCCTGAAGCAGACAGAAATGATCAGCTGAGCTATGGCGCCAACAGGGCGAAACTGGCCTGGTATATCATCGAGCCTACGCTCCAGATACCAAAATCACCTTCTCTGCCGGATGGTATTACAACTGAGGTGCAGTCTGATCCCCGTGTGCGTCTGGTGTACCAGACAGAGGTATTCGCCAACCGTTCTACCGATTTCGGACAAAGCCAGCTGAGTACCCTTGACCTGGCTTATTATCCGGAAGAAAGAGGTCCATATAACTTTACCGCAGGCAGAGATAGTATCACAGCAGCAGGACGCCTCCTCAATCCGAAAAAGAAATGGGCGGGTATCATGCGTGCCATTGACAATAGTGACTTCCAGACGCAGAACGTTGAGTTCATCGAGTTCTGGATACAGGACCCTTTCATTACTGATTCGACGGGCACTGGCGGTCAGTTGTATTTTAACCTTGGTAACGTATCAGAGGATATCCTGAAGGATTCCCGTAAGTTCTTTGAGAATGGATTACCTAATCCGAATACCGATCTGAATAAAACAGATTCCTCTGTATGGGGCCGTATTCCGAAATTCCAACAGCAGATCACACAGGCATTTGACAATGATCCGGAAATCCGCCGTTATCAGGACGTTGGTTATGATGGTTTACAGAGTGGTGATGAAGCTGCTTTTCGTAAGTCTTACCTGGACAGACTGGCTGCTAACTTCGGACCGACTTCTGCTATCTATCAACAGGCTATTGCTGACCCTTCCAATGATGACTATCGTCACTACAGGGACCCGGCTTATAATAATGCGGACATCCTCCAACGTTACAAACGTTTCAGCAATCCGGAAGGTAACTCTCCGGTTTCTACGGGGAATAGTATTTATTCATCTGCCGCCACCAACATTCCTGAATCGGAAGACCTGAACAGAGATAATACACTGAACGAAACAGAAGAATATTTCCAGTATCGTGTGAACCTTCGTCCAAAAATGGCAGTAGGGACCAACTACATTGTGGATAAGATCACGACAGAGGTAACATTGGCAAACGGACAGAAGCGAGCAGAGAACTGGTATCAGTTTAAAATTCCGATCAACGACTTTGATAAAAAAGTAGGCAGCATTCCTGATTTCAAATCCATCCGTTTCATGCGTATGTTCCTGACAGGATTTGAAGATTCAGTAGTGGTGCGTTTCGCTAAACTGCAACTGGTGCGTAACCAATGGCGTCAGTATAACTATAAATTACAGCCAGGTGATCCTATCCCGAATGATGACAATACCATTTTCAATACTTCTGCCGTAAACATCGAAGAAAACTCTTCCCGTAAGCCGATCAACTATGTATTGCCTCCGGGAGTAGTTCGTCAGAATACGCTCAGCACCAACAGTACTGTATTGCAACTGAATGAACAGGCAATGTCCATTCAGGTATGTGATCTGAACGATGGTGATACCCGTGGGGTTTCTAAAAACCTGAGTATGGACCTTCGTCAGTACAAAACCCTGCAGATGTATCTGCATGCGGAAGCGACAAGCGATCCTAACTCATTGAAAGATGGTCAGCTCCGTGCTGTCATCCGTATGGGTAGCGACTTTGTGGAAAACTACTACGAATATCAGATACCACTGAAAGTAACACAATGGGGAACTGCAAGTCCGACGGAAATATGGCCGGAAGTGAATGATGTGAACCTGTTAATGAGTAAACTAACCACGCTCAAACAAAAGCGTAACCAGTGTGACAACTGTTCTCCGCAGGTACCGTATACAGAAACGGATGAATTAGGTAACTATATGAGTGTGGTGGGTAACCCGAACCTTGGTGATGTAAGGACCATCATGCTGGGTGTGACCAACCCGAAAGATGACGGTCTGCCGAGATGTGGTGAGGTATGGTTCAACGAGCTGCGTCTGTCTGGCCTGGATGAAAAAGGTGGTTATGCCGGTATGGGCCGTGTGGACGTACAGCTGGCCGATCTGGGTACTGTGAGCGTATCAGGTAACATGCACACCGCAGGTTTTGGTAATCTGGATCAGCGTGTGAACGAACGCTTCCGTGATAACTACCTGCAATATGACGCGGCGGCTAACCTTGATCTGGGTAAACTGCTGCCTAAGAAAACAGGCCTTTCTATCCCGGTATATGCTGGTTATTCACAGGCGGTAAGTACACCTGAGTATGATCCATATGACCTGGACATTAAACTGAAAGATAAGCTGAGAATGGCGCGCAGCGATTATGAGCGTGATTCCATCCGTAAAGCTGCACAGGACTTCACCGCTATCAAGAGCTTAAACTTTACCAACGTTCGCCGCCTCAATCTGAACAGAAAACACAACAGGTTGTGGGATATCGAAAACTTTGACATCAGTTATTCTTATACACAGACAACCAGCCATAACCCGATCATTGAAAGTGACGAGCTGACCAAGCACCGTGCTGGTCTGGGTTATACCTTCACCGGACAGAGTAAGTTCATTACACCGTTCAAGAAGTTGTTCAAGACTAAAACACCATGGCTGGACCTGATCCGTGAATTCAACTTTAACTACATCCCTTCACTGATCAGTTTCAGGATAGATGTGACCCGTCAGTTTGGCGCCACCCGTATCCGTAACGTCGGGGGAGATGACTCTAATTATAAACTGCCGGAAACGTACAACAAGTACTTCACATTTGACCGTTACTATGGTTTGAAATGGGATTTGTCACGTAGTCTGACCATCGACTTCAATGCCGTGAATAACGCACGTATCGATGAACCGCAGGGCCGTCTGAATTCAAAAGAGAAGAAAGACAGCGTATGGGGTAACTTCTTCAAACTGGGCAGAACGACGAACTATTATCATACCGCGAACATCACCTATACATTACCAACGTCTAAAATACCTGCGCTGAGCTGGACCAGTATCGCGATCGGTTATTCAACAGACTACCGCTGGACAGGTGCTTCCCTGCTGGCGAAATACCTGGGTAATGCGATCGAGAACTCCAATCAGAAAACAGTGATGGCCGAGTTCAAGTTTGCAGAACTATATAGCAAGTCGCCTTTCCTGCGAGCCATTACAGGTACGCAACAGAAGAAGCGACCGCAACCGGCGACCAATACCCGACCGGGGGCCCCTGGACAGAACAAGCAGCCGGTCAAACAGGAGAAGAGCATAGAAGTCTCGCCGATCCTGAAAGCGGTAATGAAACCTTTACTGTCACTGAAACGTGTGAGCCTGGATTACTCTGAGAACGGCGGCACCCGCTTACCAGGTTATATTGATAGTACCAAACTCCTGGGTATGAACTGGGCAAGCTGGAATCCTGGTGTGCCGTTCGTATTCGGTATGCAGCCTACCAAGGCATGGCTGGATAATTTTGCAAAGAAAGGCCTGATCACACCGGATACTACTTTCAATATTCAGTACCAGCAGCAATTTACACAGCGTTGGCAGTTACAGGCGCAACTGGAACCGGTTAATGATCTGCGTATTGACCTGAGCATGACCAAATCGTTCAGCAAGACACATACGGAACTGTTCAAGAATGTGAACGTGAACGATAGCCTCGGCTTCCAGCACTTAAGTCCGTATGATGCAGGTGGATTTGAGATTTCCTATGTAGCGATAAAAACGATCTTCGGTGGCATTGACAACGAAACGGGTACGACCAAAACGTTCAATGACTTCCAGCGTTATCGTCTGAATATTTCAAACCGTCTGGCTGCACAGAACCCATACAATAGCGATCCGGGTGTGCCAACAGATAATCCGAAAGACCCGCAGTATCGATATGGTTATGGCCGTTATGCACAGGATGTACTGGTACCAGCCTTCCTGGCAGCTTACACCGGAAAAGACCCTGATAAGATCGGATTACTGAGAAGTGCAGGTCTGTCCAATGTGCGTAGCAATCCATTCAGCAACTATATACCACGTCCGAACTGGCGTATTGCTTATAACGGTCTGACGAAACTGGAACCTTTCAAATCACTCTTCACCAACGTATCACTGACACATGCTTATGTGGGTACGCTGAGTATGAGTTCTTACAATACGGCGATGTTGTATGAGGACCCTCGTCTGGCAGGTTATCCGGGATTTGTGGATACTGTATCCGGTAACTATATCCCTTACTTCCTGATCCCGAACCTGACAATGACCGAGCAGTTCGCACCATTACTGGGTATCGACGTAACCTTCGTAAGTAGTCTGAACCTGCGTGTGGAATTCAAGAAGAGCCGTTCACTGAGCTTGAGTCTGATCGACTACCAGCTGACAGAGTTACGTTCTACTGAACTGACACTGGGTGGTAGCTATCGTTTGCGTAACGTGCAGTTTGCATTCCTTGGCACACAGAAGGATGGCAAGAAGGTGCAGAATGACATGAACTTCAGACTGGATATGAGCTTCCGTGATGACCGAACGGTGAACAACAGGCTGGATGCAGATCTGGTGATACCGACCAGTGGCCAGAAGGTAATTGGTATATCACCATCCATCGACTATGTGGTGAACAACCGTCTGAACCTGCGTTTCTTCTATGACCGCAGACAAACGATACCGGTTATTTCGACGGCTTATCCGATCACTAATACAAGAGGTGGATTGACGTTGCGGTTTATGCTGGCACAGTAGTCAGTTAAGAATTAACAATTAAGAATTAAGCTATAGGAAAAGCCTGATCAGTATGATCGGGCTTTTTCTGTTTTAAAGGCATGGTCGATGTATCAGTGTCAACATGTCGGGGAAGCTTGACTGCATTGCAGGTGGGTAATGTGAAAGGGTGCGTTGCATCCAATGTGGTATTTTTTTTGTTCTGTTTCTTCATGACATATATCATTTGCATTTCGTCATCTATTGACATACTTTTGCACCGTGAGATATCTTTTCGCCATAACCGTATTGTTCGGGCTGTTGTTGCAAAACTTCAGTCAGGTGGTGATTATGGTGAAGTATAAGATAGATCAGGCGTACATTGCCAGCGTACTGTGTGAGAACAGGGATAAACCTGACATGCATTGTAATGGTAAATGTTATCTGAGAAAGCAACTCAAACAGGACGAGCAGCAACAGCAGAACGGCAGTATCGGTAAAGAGAAGTATGAAGTGACATACATCGATGCTTTACAGGAGTTTAATTTTGCGCCTATTGCTCCGTCAACAGACCTTTTTGTTTATTATCAGGATCCTGCAATACATACCCCGTTATTCTCCTTTTTCCATCCACCCCAGGCTTAACAGCTATTTCTTTTTCATTGCATTTATTACGCGGATATCTCCGCATTTGATCTGATGTGTTTTATCATGAGTGATGCCATGGCTGTATGCTGTGACAGGTCTCATTTGTATCCATCCATCCTTATTTACTAATCAACAGCCATTGCCTGTGATCATGGGCAGTTGCGTACCGGCAGTGATGTATCATCAGCTGTCCGGCGTAGCTATGCCTGATCGCCAGGGAAGGAACTTATTGCGATCATGAAATATTTATTACTGATAATAACGGGCGTATTATTCTTTATGCATTCACACGCGCAGGTGCAGGGCAGCGTAGTGGATGCGCAGACAGGAGAGGTGTTGCCGGGTGTAACGGTGCAATTGCTGCACGCTGATAAAGGTTGTCAGACGGACGCACGTGGCCGCTTCTCTTTACAGCAGGGTAAGTCCGACGACTCTGTGAAAGTATCGTTTGTCGGTTATCAGACGCGGAAGCTGACATTGTCTTCGCAGCCTTCTGCTATCATTTCACTAACACCGGCTACTGCCAGTCTGAATGAGATCATTGTTACCAGCAGTCGCGATAAGCAATCACGCACGGATGCGCCGATCGCGATCAGCACTATTTCCACCCAGGAAATGAGAGATACCAAAGCTACTTCACTGGAGCAATTAATGAATAAAGTGAGTGGTGTGTATATGGTGGACCTGGGCAATGAACAACATACGATGGCCATCCGTCAGCCGATCGGTTACAAGAGCTTATTTCTATACATGGAAGATGGTATCCCCATCCGTACTACCGGCGATTTCAATCACAATGCCCTGATCGAGATCAACATGGCGGCGCTACGTACTATTGAAGTTGTAAGAGGGCCTGCATCATCGCTATATGGTAGTGAAGCAGTAGGTGGTGCGGTGAACTTCATTACTGCTGCTCCTTCGTTAAAACCGATGGCAAGAGTACAGGCAGAGATCAGCGATCGTGGATACAAGCGCACTGATTTCAGTGCCTCCAGCACATTCAATAAACTGGGTATCGTTGTTGGTGGTTATTATGCCGATCAGCGGAATGGTTATATGGACCATAGTGATTTTCATAAACTGGCATTGACAGTAAGAGCAGACTATCAGATCAGCGATCGTACCAAATGGATCAATTCAATGACACTGATCGATTATTATACAGACCAGGTAGGAGGATTGGACAGCGCACATTTCTATGCAAAGGACTATCGTAATTTTCAGACCTTCTCTTATCGTAAGGTAAATGCATTACGCTATAGAAGCACGCTGGAGAAGAACTGGAACAATGCCAACAAGACAACAGTGACCGCTTTCTTCCGCAACAATACCATAGAACAAAACCCTTTCTATGCATTGAAAAATCTGTCTGATCCGCTGAAGGCTGCAGGTGAGATCAATGATGATAGTTTTAATAGTTACGCGCTGATCATTCAACACAAAAAACAGTTTGCCTGGAAACATGCGTCTATCATTGCTGGTGTGAGTGCGGATTATAGTCCGGCGACTTACTACGCTGAATTCATCGATGTGACAAAAGATGCCGCCGGTTATTTCAGAAGTTATAAAACGACAGATTCTGTATTGACAGATTACAATGTTGGTTTACTGAACACCGCTGCATATGCACAATTTGATATGGAGTTGTTAAGCCATCTGAAATTAGTTGCAGCTGTACGTTACGACCGTATGGATTATGATTTTGACAATCATCTCGCGCCATCAGCATTCACCGGTGCACCAGATGAAACCAATCATTTTAATAAGCTGACGCCAAAGCTGGGATTGACATATGACTTCGGACAGAATCGTGGTATGTATGCCAATTATAGCGTGGGTTTTGCTCCACCGAATATCTCGGAATTATACAGAGGTGTGAAAGTACCTGTGCTCAAACCTGCTACTTATCGCAACTATGAAGCAGGTGGTTGGTTTGGTTTTGCAAATGATAAAGGATATGTGGATATCGGTGTGTATGATATGCAGGGTACGAATGAGATCATCAGTGTAAAACTCGATGATGGTTCTTATGAGAACCGCAATACAGGTCGTACGACACACAGAGGTATTGAATGGAATGTGCGTTATGCGCCTTTACCATCTATCTGGATTCGCAGCAGCGGACAATACGCAGAACACTTCTTCAATGAGTATGTGGAAAAAGGTGTGAGTTATGATGATAATAAAATGGCAGGCGCACCGAAAGTGATCACTAATACAGAGATCACCTGGAAGCCGCGTTTCCTGAACGGCTTCCGTCTTGCAGGAGAATGGCAGCATGTGGGCAGTTACTACATGGACCCGCGTAATACAGGTATCTATGGTGGCTACGATCTGCTCAATTTCCGTACAGGATATAGCTGGAGGCAATTTGATTGCTGGGTGAACTGCCGTAATGCAGGAGATGCCATCTATTCTACCACTACAGAAAGAACTACTTACAGTACGACATACAGACCGGGACCTAAACGTACTTTCAATGTTGGTTTCGGATATACGTTCAACGGTAAAAAATAATCAGGATGGGAATCAGACGATGGATAGTTTTTATGGCAATGTGTGCAGTTGCCTGTAACAGTGGAAACAGTAAAGAACTGTTACTATCGCATGCTACGCAGGATGCTTCCTGTCCGTTCGTAACAACGACCACTGACGGCCGTACTGTCATCAGTTGGGTAGAGACGGCAAAGGGTGCGGATACAGGTACTTTATATTATGCCGTATCAACGGATAAGGGTACTACTTTTTCAGCACCTGTGAGGGTCGCTACTGCAAATGGTATATTACCACATGCGGAGAACATGCCTAAAATGGTTTTTAAGCCCGATGGCGAGGTGATCGCTATTTATGGTGTGGAACAAGACGACGCCCGGAATAAATACGCAGGAAGGGTGTTTTATACGCATTCTCTGAATGGAGGGAAGACCTGGGAGGCAGCTGCACCCCTGGTAACAGATACCGGTAGTTATGATCAACGGTATTTTGATGTGGCTTTATTACCCGGCGGAGAGGCAGCTGCCATCTGGCTGGATAACAGAAAGTCGGTAGATGCAGAGGGCTCTTCGCTTTACTTTGCGGTGACCGATGGACATAATGGTTTCCGGAAAGAGAAGGCACTGGCAGAGACGGTTTGCCAGTGTTGCAGGACCGACCTGTATACGGATGATAAGGGTGGTATCCACATTGCCTTCAGGGACATCATCAATGATTCCATCAGAGATATGGTGCATATGGTATCTGTGGACGGTGGTACTACCTTTTCCAAAATGAATCGTATCAGTGCAGACAACTGGGTAGTGAGAGGCTGTCCGCATACCGGACCGGCTATGGTGAAGAACAATGAGGGGATGCACTTTGCCTGGTTTACGATGGGCGGTGGAGAAGGTGTGTATTATTGCCAGTCTGCCGACAACGGACAAACCTATTCTCAAAAGCAGAAAGTAAGTTCAGCCCCAATGGCCAAACATCCGCAGATCATCGCTTTACCGGATGACAAGGTGCTGATCGTATGGGATGAACCTGTGAAGCTGCCCAATAACACATTTAACAGCCGTGTAGGTTTTCAATGGAGAGATGGAGCAGGAAAGGTATTGAATACAGGATTGCTGACGTCTGATTCTGCCTACTCCACTTTTCCGGTGATCAGGAGTGTGGATAAAGGCACTGCGCTGATGGCATATACACAGCGTGTGGGAGAGTTGCAACAGGTGCGTTGTATGTTGATAAGAGAGTAAATAAAAATCCCGCCGGCATGCACCGGCGGGATTTAATTAGATTTCATTTTCCAGTACTAAAAGCCCCAATTCACGTCCTGGCGAGTAACCCAGCGACCGTAATTATTTCTTTTAGATCTGTCGGAGTAAAAGCGCCACTCTGCTTTCCATCTTGGATAGTAGAGGCGCAACAAATACAGTGTTGCAAATGTAAGCATAGGGATATGGTTTTTTAGGATAGATAGTCGGCATTAAAAAAGCATTAAAAAACGGTCATAGTTAGCATCACCTCCGTCCGGAGGTATTCCTCACCCTACATACATCACAATAGTCCTCATATACGTTAATTGTTTCAAATTTAAAAACAATGTGTTGTATATGAAATCACATTTACGTGTTATATTATGTTTTTTTACTCTTTATCGAAGTAGTAAGCATTGGCCTGTTGCAGGCAGGTGATCACCAGATCGTTGATACATACATGTGGTGGCAGGGTAGCGCAGTAGTAGATCGTATCGGCTACATCCTGTCCTGTCAATGGCTGAAACCCTTTGTAGATGCTATCTGCCTTGTCTTTATCTCCTTTAAAGCGTACTTCTGAGAACTCTGTTTCGGCAGCGCCCGGATGTATGGCTGTCACCTTGACACGATAAGGAAGGAGGTCGATACGCATACCCTGGGAGATGGAATCTACTGCAGCTTTGGTCGCGCAGTACACGTGTCCCTTGGCATAGACCTGTTTGGCGGCGGTGGAGCCCAGGTTGATGATATGGCCGGCACGTCTTTGTTTCATCCAGGGCATTACTACTCTGGATACGTACAGGAGTCCTTTTACGTTGGTATCGATCATGGTATCCCAGTCGGAGAGGTCGCCATCTTCAATGGAGCTGAATCCAAGTGCGAGGCCGGCGTTGTTGATCAGGATATCGATGGCTTTCCATTGTTCCGGGATATTGCCCAGTATATCGCTGACGGCCTGTTGTTCTCTTACATCAAAACAAAGTGGCAATACGGCAACCTTATGTTCCTGCTGCAATTGCTGTTGTAATGCTGTTAATCTTTCCTGTCTTCTTCCGGTGATAATCACATCATAACCGTTCGCTGCGAACTTCTTTGCGCATGCTTCACCAAAGCCTGAGGTAGCTCCGGTCACTAGAACTATTGCCATAAATCCGATTTTATTTCACCAAAGTTACTGTGCCTTTCTTTAAAATACTTTTACCGGTTAAATCTTTTCCGGCAAGTATCCAGATGTAGGTGTCTACAGGCGCAGGTGCTCCTTTGATGGTGCCATCCCATCCCTGGCGGAAGTCGGTGGAAGAATAGATTTCCTGTCCCCACCGGTTGAAGATGCGGAAGTATTCATATTCGGTGATGCCGACCGGAATGAAGCGGAAGCGGTCGTTCTGTCCGTCGCCATTAGGACTAAAGGCGGTCGGGATATATACTTCAGGTCCGGCGTAGTACTTCACACTAATAGAGTCGTAACCGATGCAGCCCTGAGAGTTGGACACTTTCAGCAGATAGGTCATATCTACGTCTCCGCTAACGTACGGATCAGCGATATTGACATTACTGATCCCCTGTGGAGGCGACCAGGCATAGAACTCTCCTCCGCTGGCATTGAGTTGCAGTTTCTGGCCTTTGGCAAGGATGGTATCATTGCCGGCAAAAGGATTGACCTCATACACCGTGATCTCTTTGGTCAGTTCTGTACTGCACGATCGGTCGGTCAGTATTTTAAGTGTGACCGTATAAGCGCCTCCTTCCTGGTAAACGTAGTTCAGTTGTGTGCTGACGGCACTGGCAAACTGTGGTGCATCAGTGACGCCAATGTCCCAGCGGCGGCTGGTTATTTTCCCATATCTATAGGAAGAGATATCATTGAAACGGATGGGTTCTCCCCGGCACAGACCTTCCATCGTGAAATCGGCTTTTAAACCGGGGTAATTATGTACAAATCCGGTTACGCTGTCGGTACAGGACAAACCGCGATTTACGACCAGTTTAACCTTATAAATGCCGGTATCGGGGTATTGGTGAGAGAAGACGGTCTTATCGAAAGTAACGGTATCGGTACCATCCCCGAATTCCCAGTAATAGGCGGAGGTAAATCCGGCATTGCTATAATTGGGAATAGTGACCGCGAGATCAGGATTCTCCACACAGTTCATCAGTACAGAAGGAAAACCTGCCTTGATATTGGTCTTACAGTTAAAGACGGTCAGTAACAGGTCTTTATGATGGGTGCCCAGGAGCACTTTTGTACGCCGGTCATATTCATTGACGCAAACAGAGATGACGAATTTACCTTCCCGGTTCGGGGTACCACGCAGTATACCGTTGTTGTCGATAGATATCTGTGGTGCGCCGCCCATGGGATTAGCCCCGGAATACGGAGACACATAATTGACCGTGTTGGTATATGGTGGCGGTGTCGTGGACATAGCTTCGCTGCGGGTAGCGCCACCTGTGAGCGCGCTGCAAAGCATGTAGGTCAGACTGTCACCGTCGGGATCAGTGGCTGAATAGTTAAAGGTAAATGGCAGGGAGTTACAGATCACGATAGCGCCATCATGATTGAAACGTGCGCTGCTGTTTGTAGCCCGCTTGTCGGTGCCGGGGATGACGGTATAGAAAGTAGACCCTTCATGTTCGGAGTCATATATATTCACCAGCTTTTCACCACGGCAGCAACGCTGGTAGGTCACGTAGTAACCACCCGGACTTGCCGGCAGTTCAACGGTATCTCTGTAATAAGCGACTTCGAGGTTTTGCGTTCGGGGAGCGAGGCAGGGATTTTTGAGGGTATCCCGGAGGGGTTTGGTTTGTTTGATATACAACTGCAGGGCGTTGGTGATACGCTGTCCGCTGGAGTTATATATATTGATAGGGACAGGGTCTTCGAAGTGGTCGAGACAACCCTGTATGGGACCGCAGGTAAAGTCTGCGTCCCGGTATAATTTGAGCACGATCTCATAACGGAATATTCCGTCTCCAGCAGTCCCCACATAAGTGTAGTAAATCTCACCGCCAATTATATGGTAAGCATCTGCTCTAACGTGGACAAAGGTGCAGCAAATAGCCAGAATAAGGAATCTGTACATTCAAAGGGGTGCAAATCTGTAAAATGACTTTCGTATAGGAATTTACAAAAAAAAAGCCGTTTGAACAATCATTTTTTCCAGTGTACACGCGGGTTTTAGAACTATCTGTAGAATAGTTCTTTACAATTGAAAGTATGTAATTAGATGTAGATTTTTCTATCTGACAAGGGTCACTGTACCTTTCCTTACCACGGTTTCCTCGTTGACATTTTTTCCCTGGACTACCCAAACGTACGTACCAACGGCAGCGGGTGAACCATTAAAGTAGCCGTCCCATCCCTGCATATACTTGTCAGTACTGAACATCAGTTTTCCCCAGCGGTCATAGACCCTGAAAAAGTCCATCTGTACAATTCCTACAGGCAGTGGTCGGAAGATGTCGTTCTGGCCGTCCCCGTTAGGAGAGAACCCGGTAGGCACATAGATATCCGGTCCTGCGATAAAGCGGATCTTAATATTATCCCTGCCGACACAACCTTCAGTCGTATAGACGGTTACGGTATAAGTAAAATCGTGATTGATAGTAGTGGTCGGATTATAGACATTCGGATTATCCAGTCCGTCAACCGGCGTCCATACATACGTGGTACCACCGGAAGCATTCAGCTGGAATGGCTGGTTCAGTATGGCAATGGTATCATTACCGGCGAAGGCAGGTACCGGAGGCACTACATTGATCTGTACGGTATCACTCACAGGCTTGGGACAACCCAGTACATCCCTAACGGTAACGATATATTGTGTGGTATCTACAGGCCTTGCAGCGGTATTGGCGCTTCCTGGTGAACTCAGTGTGCTGGCAGGCGACCATTGGTAGCTACTACCGCCCGATGCCCGCAGGATGATCTGTTCTCCGTAACAGATGGTCGTGTCTTCTCCCGCATAGGCAGCCGGAGGATCAACGACGGTCAGTTTTACATTATCAAAACCGTCACAGCTACCCAGTTCTCCACGTACGATGTAAGTAACCGTAGGCGCAGGAGGCACGATATTAAGGACCAGACCTTCGCCTACCACCGCATTGGTGGCCGCGTTGCGCCAGGTAAGCGGGTAATCACCGTCAGGGAATGCACGCAGATGTACCTCATCACCGGTACATACTGTACTGTCAGCGATAGTCCTGATGACAAGCGTATCTCTTACATCTATTGCCACCTGTCTGGAATTGGTACAACCGGTAGCATCTGTAAATGTGACGGTGTAGGTCGTATCTCTTTTAGGCGAAATAGTCGGCGTCGCCGTATTGGCATTTGTGATATTATAGGCCGGTGTCCAGGCGTAGGTGCCGGTTACCACATTCCCATCTACCAGACTCTCTGCAAATAACTGCAGGGAGTTACGGATGCAGAGCAGGGTATCTGCGGTGGTGTTCAGCGGCGGCTTATCATATATAATGATGTTGGTGGTATCGAAACGTTCACAGCCCTGTACTGTCTTTATTTGCAGCACAACGTCATAGTTGCCTGGGCCAGGATACTGATAAGTTGCATTCTTCTGGAGGGATGTATCCGCGTCAGTTGATTCATTGCCGAAATCCCAGCGATAATAATTGATAGCATCAGTGCTGCTGGAGGTAGTGGAGCGATCGGTAAAGACAGTCGTTGTATTGGTACAGAACCCGCTAATACGGGGATCAGGCCGCAGCATCGGATATACATAGGCTGTCGCCGTTGCACTGTCGCCGCAATTGCTGTTTTTATCCACCCAGAGTTTCACGGTGTAAGTGCCGTCCCGGGTGTAAGTATGTGGCAGGTCAGCGGTGCTGGTAGTCGTTATTTTTTGTCCGTCGCCAAAATCCCAGTCATATGTTTTACCCTCTGTACTGTTGTTGATAAATGTGACGGTATAGCCTGAACAGTCATTGTATTTCTCCGGCATGGCGGCAACGACTTCCCGCACACAGGTGGTGACGTTGATATGGAAATCTTTGCGGTGGATGCCGAGCAGTGTACCGTTACGGTATTCGGAAGCGCAGACGGTTACCACATATTTACCCGCGTTGGGAGCGATACCGGAGATCACCCCTGTTTTTGGATCGATCACTGCATCGATACCCAGTGGACTTGATCCGGTGAATGGGCTCTTATATGGAATGAAGAAATAAGGCGGTGGATCAGAGCGGTCAGGTATACCACTCTGATTGGTAGTATAACCTCCACCATAAGCATCACAGAAAGTATATACCAGGCTGTCGCTGTTGGGGTCTATGGCAGAAAAGTCATAGGAGAATTTCTTATTGGCACAGACCAGTACAGCTTCATCTTTTGCGAAGTAAGGACTTGAGTTGTCCAGAATACCCGTTGATCCTGGTAATTCTGTGAAATAGGTAGCGCCGTTACCTGGGAATTGCTGTTCGTTATTCGGGTTACGTGTATCCACGATATTCTGCATAGAGTTATCGCGGCAGCAGCTCTGGAAAGAGACTACATAACCGCTTCCGGTCACCGGTACTGTGATGTTCTGTACATAGGTACCGATCTGAAAACAGATATTCGGTGGGTTCACGATACAGGGATCTACCTGTCCAAGGTTCTTGGTTTCCTTGGTTGCCCGGTTCACCAATGGTGCATCGAAGGGTGTATTACTTGCTTTATTGAAAATGGAAAAGTAGACCTTGTCGGGCAACTCTGCTATATTCTGTCCGCTACCGCAGATACGGAACAGCTTTAACGTTACCTGGTAGGTAATCGTATTATCATTTGTATTGCGGGAAACATACTTATAGAACATTTCACCTCCGATAATGTGGGAGGCTTTCGCAACGTTTCCGATCAGGAGAATAAATAGCAATAGTCTAAGGGTCCTTTTCACATTCAATAGTGTTGGCAAAAAAGAATAAACTGTTCTAACAGTTGTTTACTGGCTTCGGGCATTTCCCACATGCCCATATGTCCCGTTTCTTCAAAGATGTAAATACTGCTGATGCGTGGTATGGATACCTGCGGCAGTACATGCTGCATGGGTACTGCTGTATCATCTTTTCCGATCACAAACAACACGGGCACGGTGACAGATGATAAAACTGCAGTGCGGTCAGGGCGTAGTAGCATTGCTTCATAATAAGCGATCTGCGACGACTGCTGGCACTGCAAACACATCTGAATATACGACTCAATTTGTTCAGGATGCTGCTTTTTATAGGCAGGACTGAACATATTAGGCATTGTCTGTTTTACAAAAGCTTCATTGCCATACTTCTCAATCATATTTATTGATTTCCGGCGGGCTTCTTTTTTCTCTTCTGTATCAGCTGCGGCTGTGGAATGGAATAATCCAAGTCCCTGTACAAGTGCAGGATACTTTTCTGCCAATGCAAGGGCTACATATCCCCCCATGGAATGTCCGATCACTGTTGCCCTCGATATACCTTCTGACTGTAAAAGACCGTATACGTAATCGGCCATACTTTCCATACTCAGCGGAGTGGTGACTGGCGTGTCGCCGGTACCCGGAAGATCGGGTACGATCACATAAAACTGTTCGCTCAAGGTATCCAGCTGGTGTTGCCAAATCTGGTTATTCTCAGAAAAACCATGGATCAGCAGCACAGCCGGCTTGTCCTTTAGATCGTTATTTTGGGTCGAAGGTTTATTTGACACGAGAATTAATTTTTTTAGTTACAAACGACGAAATACGATGTGCTCAATTGCCATTGGGAAGCTTCAGTTTTCTGGTGAATTTCAGATAGTAGCTATAGAAAATGATCATCAGACAGCATACAATGGCAGCTTTTGAGATCAGGTCCCCGAATCTTACATAGAACGTAAAAGTATCCCCTGGTGTTACAGTTGCGGAGATAACTCCTTCTTTCCAGTAGGGGAGTGGTTGCTGTAATCTTCCCATGGGATCTACTACACAGGAAATACCGGTATTCGCGCTGCGGGCCACCCAGCGGCGGGTTTCAATAGCGCGCAGGCGGGCATATTGTGCATGCTGACGATGACCTTCCGTATCGCCCCACCAGCCATCATTGGTAATGATGAACAGCAGATTGGCGCCCCTTCTTACATGTTCTGCAACATACTCTCCATACACTGATTCATAACAGATAGTAGGTAATACTTTAATATGTGTGTGTACGTCTTCCAGTAACGCCACACCCGGTGTGAGGCCATATCCACCGCTGATGCCGCCCATATCCAGCGCCAGTGACTTCATAAAAGACATATAGCGGGCATAAGGGATCAGTTCTACCCCTGGCACCAGTTTCGCCTTGTGATATATCTGTACAGCGTAAGATGTATCCAGTTGTATAGCACTGTTGAATACATCATAACGAATGTTGCCATCATCTGAACTACGCGACATAACAGGCGCTTCGTCTACCACATCATAGCGTTTCAGCGTAGTAGCGCCGCTGATCAGCGTTGCCTGTGGATGACCGCGCAGGAACTGTCTGATACGCTCCGTTTCATTTTCATAAGCCAGCTTATGTTCCCATACGCCACGTGTGAATAAAGCCGTTTCCGGCCAGACAATATATTTGGTCGTACTATCTGTTTCTTTTGCAGAAAGCGTCAGCAATTTATCCAGTTGCGCCTGTTCGTTCTCTTCTGCGAATTTGTCGTAAGGATCAATATTGGGTTGCACGATCACCACTTTGGCCGTAGGACCGGAAGGCGTTTTAAAACTATATTGAATCAGAGAACTGAGCAGCAGTGGAATGACGATCAATGCAGCCGGTTTCCAGGCCGTTTTCCACAAGAATGTTGAAAAAGGTACCGGATATTGTTTGCGCTGCCGCCAGGTTTCATAGATCAGGATATTAGTAAGCAGCACCCATAATGTACCGCCGCTGACACCAGTGTACTCATACCATTGTACCCAGGAAGGATGCATGGCGAAAACGTTTCCCAGACTGAGCCATGGCCAGCTGAATTCCCAGTTCAGGTGAACATATTCGAACGTCAACCAATATACTATCAGGGCAAAATAGCCGGCTGTTCTACCCAATCTCATTCTTGAGCGGTGATATCCCATAAGGGGAACGCTCATAACCAGCGTGTTGATGAGGTTTGCTGCAAGTCCGCTGGCCGGTACGGTCGTATTGCCTACCCACCAGGTGGTAGCGAGGTTCCAGAAGAACAGTGACAGGAAGATACATCCATAGAAGCGGCCACCGTGTGGAACGATATCAGCCAATCGCAACAGCGGAATAAATGCGATGAATATCAGGAAGGTAAAGGGCGCGGTTGGCCATGCGGCCCATAACAGCAAAGCACCGGCAAGGCTTAATAGTATGGGTAACCAGCGTTTCATAGTCGAGTTGTTTTATGAGCGGACCTCTATGCAGGTGCATGGATGACCATAGTTATTGTTGTCAGATCGCCTGCTTGACAGGCCGGGAAAAAGCGAATATAAAAGTACTCGGGCAAATAAATTATTAAATAATAATAAAGCCTCCTGCTCAAGTCAGGAGGCTTTATCATTATTGTGAACTGCGATGGTCAATCGTCAATTATCTGTCAATTGTATTTTATCACACATCAATCACTTCAGCACATTATTATTGTCCGTTCACCATCAGTTGTCAGCGAAAGATTATTTGCTGTAGTTCGGTGCTTCTTTTGTGATCACCACATCGTGCGGGTGGTTTTCTTTTACGGTAGCAGGAGAGATCTTGATGAACTGTGCCGCCTGCAACGTTTTGATATCTTTAGAACCGGTAAGACCCATACCTGCACGCAGACCACCGACGAACTGCTGAATCACTTCAGACAGTAATCCTTTGTAAGGAACGCGGCCAACGATACCTTCCGGCACCAGTTTCTTGATATCATCTTCTTCCTGGAAATAGCGGTCTTTACTACCTTCCACCATTGCTTCCAGAGAACCCATACCACGATAAGACTTAAATTTACGTCCTTCGTAAATGATCGTTTCTCCAGGGCTTTCTTCCACACCAGCGAAGATAGAACCAGCCATGATAGAGGAAGCGCCTGCTGCCAGGGCTTTCACCATATCACCTGTATAACGGATACCACCATCAGCGATCACCGGAACACCTGTTTTCTTCAGTGCTTCAGCAGCCAGCAATACAGCGGACAGCTGAGGGAAACCAGCACCTGTCACAACACGGGTTGTACAGATAGAACCTGGTCCTACACCTACTTTAACAGCGTCAGCGCCAGCGGCAGCCAGTGCTGCAGCACCTTCGCCTGTAGCTACGTTACCAGCGATCACTTCCAGTTTCGGGAATGTTTTTTTCAGTTTCTTCAGACTGTTGATAACCGCGATGGAGTGACCATGTGAGCTATCCAGACAAACCACATCAACACCTACAGTGATCAGGGCCTGTGCTCTGTCGAGAACATCCGGAGTGATACCCAGTGCTGCACCTACCAGCAGACGGCCATAGGCGTCTTTTACTGCGTTAGGGTAGTTGGATACCTGTAAAATGTCTCTGTAAGTGATGAGTCCTACCAGTTTACCATTTTTGGCAACTACAGGCAGTTTCTCGATTTTATTCTGCTGAAGGATCTTTTCTGCTTTCTTCAGGTCGGTGCCTTCCGGAGCAGTGATCAGGTTTTGAGAAGTCATCACTTCGCTAACCAGTCGTTTGTGATTTCTCTCGAAACGCAGGTCGCGGTTAGTGAGGATACCAACCAGTTTGCTGTTCTCATCCACAATAGGGATACCACCGATGCTGTTTTCTTTCATCAGGCGGAGCGCTTCTCCTATTGTCGCATTGGCGTGCAGGGTAACCGGATCGAGAATAAGGCCGTTTTCACTGCGCTTTACTTTTCTCACCAGTTCTGCCTGTTTCTCAATGCTCATATTTTTATGCAGAATACCAATGCCACCCTGACGAGCTAATGAAATAGCCAGGTTAGCTTCAGTAACAGTATCCATGGCCGCGGAGACCATCGGTATGTTAAGGCGTATGTTTTTGGTAAGTTGCGTTGAGATGTTTACGTCTCTGGGAAGCACCTCAGAGTAGGCTGGAACCAGGAGTACGTCATCAAAGGTAAGTCCGTCCTCTACAAATTTCGGTTTTGATTTTCCGGCAGGCATGTTGCAACTATTTGTCAGTTATTAAATAATTGCACGCAAATGTACGGCTATTTAGGGAAATAGAAAAATGTTGCTGCAAAGGAATGTGATTAACGATGTTCTCTTTGAGGGGAAGTGCGGTGGATGGCAGGGCTGGATCGCATTGTTAATTGTTGGTTAACCGTGGTTGTGCCTTACTTCTTCGTTAAAATCATTGATTCCTTCGACTATTCCCTTATTACGCCGCTATTAAGCCGTTATCTGCTCGTTCTTGAACGAAGCTTTTGCGGCGTAATAACGGCGTAGTAAGGAGGTAATACGGAGAATGAGCTTATGTGTGTGCTTATAATATTGATAAACAATTAGATAGGGGTTGATTTTCAGGATATAGTTGTATGCAGGGGACGGGCTAAGGTCCGCTTTACCATCCGAAAGCCTGCGCTTGATTCCTGCGTTTCTTTTTGGGTTTTGAGGTGGTGAGTTATAGGCAGGGGGATACGCTGCGGTTTCAGATGGTGTCGCGGACTGGTGCCCGTTAAGTACATGATTGGGCATTGGTGATGGGCTGTGGGTGGGGACTTTGGTGGGCGTTAGCTGTGTGCAGGGGACGGGCTAAGGTCCGCTTTACCATCTGAAAGCCTGCGCTTGATTCCTGCGTTTCTTTGGGTGTTTAGGGG